>CAXXTQ010000001.1:0-3088887 GCA_963665005.2 Christensenellaceae bacterium
ATGGGCACTTTTGCCTTGCCGCCGAACATGTATCGCATTTTTGCCGCCTGGTTTACTATCTGGTCCATAGAAATAGTGACAAAGTCCGAGAACATTATCTCGGCTATGGGGCGCATTCCCGTGACCGCGGCGCCCACTGCGGTGCCTACTATCGCGGCTTCGGATATAGGCGTATCCATTACGCGCTCGGGCCCGAACTCCTCGAACATTCCTACGCTTACGCCAAAAGCACCGCCATACTGCCCGACATCTTCTCCCAACAAAAAAACGTCCGGGTCTGTTCTCATCTTTTCGCACATGGCTTCGTTTATCGCCTGCGCGTATGTGATCTCTCATAGTAAAATCCTCATGCGTAAACGCCGTCTTGTATAGTATCTGGATCGGGGTAAGGGCTGTCCTCAGCAAACTTTATGGCATTCTCTATATCCGTTTCTGCCTGCTTTTCTATATCACCGAGTTGCTGCTCTGTGAATCCGTGTTCAATCATATATTCTCTTAATCGCAGAATAGGGTCTTTTTCCTGCCACTCCTTAATCTCGCGCTCTGTTCTGTATACATTCGTGTCGCTCTTGGAGTGCCCCGAATACGGTACGTTTGCAAACAAGCAGCATAGGGCCGTTTTCTTTTACATATTCTCTTGCTTTTTTGGTCTCCTCATAGACAGCGACAGCGTCGTTGCCGTCTACCGTACTGCCCGGGAAACCGTATGAGCCTGCCCTTATCTCGATATCGTCTATGTTCATTGATTTTTTTTTGCTCATAGACATACCGTAATGGTTATCTTCGCATACAAAAAGCACAGGGAGTTTCCATATCGACGCCAGATTTGCGCTTCGTGAAAGCTGCCTTCGTTCGTCGCGCCGTCGCCGAAAAAGCATACGACTATTCTGTCGATGTTCTTTTTCTTTGTTGTCAGAGCCGCGCCCACAGCCATGCTCTGGCCGCCGCCGACTATGCCGTTTTCGCCGAGGTTGCCATTTTCGATATCGGCAAAATGCATAGAACCGCCCCTTCCCCCGCAGCAGCCTGTCGCTTTGCCGAGGAATTCAGCCATCATGCTGTTTATATCAATGCCTTTGGATATGCAGTGCCCGTGCCCTCTGTGTGTTGACGTCATTAGGTCTTCGGGCTCCATAGCGGCGCACACACCGCCGGCAACCGCTTCTTCGCCGATGTACAGGTGCGTTGTTCCGTGCACTTTCCCTAAAGAAAAAAGCTCTGCCGCCGTTTCTTCAAATTTTCTTGTAAGATACATTTTTTCAAGCATCTTTTTTAATTTATCTTTACTCGGGCTCAATTAATTTCCTCCGCCGTTTCATAATCATTTTTGATTTTATGCGCTTGTATTATATTTTATATCCCAAAGATATGTCAACAAATTTCAATAAATATTTATTCTTTATTGATAAATTTTACACTTGTCATGTATTTTCATTTTTTAGTTGTTTTTCCTTGATTTTTATACATATTTCGCCTGTAATCGTCCGTTTCGCGAACAACTACGCCGCTTAGCGCAAGCAGGCAGATAAGATTGGGCACAGCCATAAGCACGTTTGCGGTATCGGCAAAATTCCACACGAACTCAAGCGGAAAAACGGCGCCGACAATCACCACAATACAAAACAGCACTCTGTAAATTATCGCCGCTCTTTCCGACCGGACGAGATATTCAAGCGATTTTTCGCCGTAATAAGACCAGCCGAGTATGCTTGTAAAAGCGAACAGCATAAGCCCTATCGTAACTACATATCCGCCGATATCCGAGAGCCCTGCGCAAAACGCCGCTATAGTCAGCGGCGCGCCCGTCAGAGCGTTTCCCATGGCGTCCGCCTGCTCCCACGTTCCCGTACACGCTATGACGAGCGCGGTTATAGTGCATATTATGAGCGTATCAAAAAAAGTGCCCGTCATAGAAACGAGCCCCTGTCGCACGGGGTGGTCTGTCTTCGCGGCGGCGGCGGCAATGGGCGCACTCCCTAAGCCCGCTTCGTTAGAAAACACGCCGCGCGCAACACCGTAACGCATTGCGGCGATAGTCGAAGCGCCGGCGAAAGCGCCTGTCGCGGCCTGCCCCGAGAACGCCGCACGAAATATGTTCGCGAGCCCTTCGCCTATCTTATCTGCGTTTAGCGCGATAACTATAAGCCCGGCGAGTATGTACAGCCCTCCCATAAGCGGCACTACTTTTGACGCGAACTTTGCTATCGTTTTTATGCCGCCCAAAATCACAAGGCCGCACATCACCGACAGCATTATTCCGACAGCGAGCGGATCTAGCCCGAAAGCCGCCTTAGCCGCGCCCGATACCGAATTCGCCTGCGCCATGTTGCCTATTCCGAAAGACGCGGTTATAGTGAACACGCAAAAAAGCACAGCCAGAAATCTGCCCAGCCGCTTTGCACCAAGCCCCTTTTCCAGAGCGTACATAGGGCCGCCGCGCATGCTACCGTTCTCGCCTTTCTCACGATATTTTACGGCAAGCACGCACTCGGAAAACTTTGTCGCCATGCCAAAAACCGCCGTTATCCACATCCAGAAAACGGCGCCCGGCCCGCCTATCGCTATAGCCGTCGCCACGCCCGCGATATTCGCCGTGCCTATAGTCGCGGCAAGCGATGTCATAAGCGCCTGAAAAGCGGAGATATCGCCCGCCTGCTTTTTGTTTTTATGTTTTTTAGAGAACGCCAGCTTTATTGCATAGCCTAATTTTCTTATCGGCAGAAACCTTAAACGGAACGTTAAAAAAACGCCCGTGCCGACAAGCAAAATGAGCATATACGAAGCAAAACCGCTTATTTCCTGCATGGTTATGTATATGGCTGGTGTGGGGTGGGATATGTGTTTGTGTGTTGAATGCTACAGTGTTTTGTTTACAGTGTCTGCTGTACTTGTTTTTCTAATGATTTATAATGTCTTTCATCGTGTTTTTCAATAAATTCAAGTAAATGCTTTAGAGTACCTGGAAGTTGTGAAGTATCTAAAATATTTTCTACTGTAACATTAGGACATACTTTTCTCAGATGAGATTGATTATTTAACAATCTAGCTATCGCCCTTACTCTTTCTGTACATTCTCCATTTTCCATTTCTAATGCTCTTTTCAATATATCTTTTCCTTGATATTTCTCTGGTATTTTAAATGACAAAAAGCCTTCTAATAATCTACGAGCAATATTTGGGTATGGTATATATTCACGTAAATCAGAAGGCGGATGGCTCACAAAATCATAAACTTTTTTGAATAAATAAGTATATTCGTCTTCAAAATCTTTTAAAAATTGACTTTCCTTTTTTAAAACTGGTTGCCCATTTTCTCTTTCTAGCAAGTATCTTCTTGAATTCCCAAACATCTTTGTCATATCTTTATATAAGGAAAACTTATGTGTTAAAATGAAGGCTTGACCGACATTTTCTAACTTATCTCTAATATACGCTATAGCGCTATAATAGAAATTTGAATCAAAACTGGATATTGGGTCATCGAGAATAACTATACTCTCATTTAACGGCGTGGTGTCGCTTCCCTTTAGGGAATTAAAAAAATATATTAGAGCAAGTGCATTTTTTTCGCCCTTGCTTAGCCCTGTCGCCACCTTATCATCTCTTTTTATCTCATAACCTGTTTCTTTCCATTCAAAAGAAATGTTACTACGCCCTAATATAAAGCTAATGTCTTCATTAATCTTTTCAGCAGGAATGCGTGAGTTTCTTACCTTGTTTTCTAGTTCAATAATTTCTGAATTCATTCTAATTAATTTATCTTCTGCTTCTTTTTGTTTTTCTTGATATTTTCTTATTGATTTTTCAAAATTTTGAATCTTTTTTGCTTCACATGCAATATAATGGTTTTCTAATCTTTTCTTATCATCTGAAACGCTTTTTGAAAAATCTTCTGACTTTTTATTATGTTCTTTAACAAGTTTGTCAAGATTATCTAATATACTATAATCAAAATCTAAATTTTTAGCAACCCTATTAAGTTCCTCAAGCAATACTTGTTCCTCTTCCAAACTTTCTTTTCGTTTTAAAATACTTATCGTTTTAGCTAAAAATTGGTCGTATTTATCGCATAATAACTCAGCTTCTATTTTTCTTTTTAAGAATATTTCCCCCAATTCTTCATAAAGCTGATCTTCAATTGGAATACTATTTTTATATTTTTCAATATTTGATCGATAACTCTCAAGTTTAATTTTAGCTTCTCTAATCTTCACCTTAAATGCGTTTAATGAATCATTAAAATATTCTTCTAATTCAATCCATTGTTCATCTGAAATAATGTTTTGACAGAATTCACATACTTTGGTCTTCTTCTGTATATGTATATCATACCCCGTTTGCGCCCATTCTCTAAGATTCGCATCTTTTCTAAATCGTTCAACCGACCTATGTATTGGTTTCTCTTTTAGAATATTCTGAATATATTCTTTCACATTTCCTTTTACAAAATTTTTTTCATTAATAGGTATTGTTTTTTTTTGCTCCGTCAAAACAGACCTTGTTATTTTTTTTAGTTCTTCCTTATCAAGAACAATTAATTTTGTAATTTCTTTATATCTTTCATACACCTTATTTACATTATAACCTTGATCATAACCTGTACTGCTCCTAATAATCTTCGCAAGGTTTCTCTTAAGAGAAGTAAACGACTCTTCTTTTTCTTTCTTTAATTCTTTGTATTTATCTAAGGCTTCAATAATTATTTCTTTATCTTTCTTGAGTTCCTTTATCTCATTTACAGCTTCCCCTTCATCGGCTCCAATTATATAAATATGGGCAACCTTGTCCTGTTGAATTAAATCATCTACATAGTTTTGATGAAACACTTTTAATCGATGTCTTTCTAGTGAAATACTGGTTTTGTTCATTGTTACAGATGCTTGATCCTCCTGTTGAAATAGCATTTGAAACTTTTGATTATCCTCAAAATCTTTCTCCTTTTCAATATTAAATAACATATCGCATAATGTTGATTTTCCTGAGCCATTCCATCCATAAATAATATTAAACTTATCAAAACAATCGATTGTTACATCCCATCGAAACTTTTCAAAAAATCTAAAGTTATCAATTGATTTAATTTTTATTAGCTTTTTCATAGCTTCTCCTATAGAAAAAAGTTTTAATTATGATAACAATTAAATCATACAACCATCGTCAAATTAAGTCAAATTTTAACATCACTATTCCTATCACACCACATACACCTCTACCCTCTTGCCCACTTTCCTCGCATAATCTACCGCCTGTCTAGTACCGCTCGACCGCCCGTCCCATATGGCGACAACCATATCCGCCGAGATGACAACAAGCTCATTTCTGCGCAAAGGTTCGGGGGTGCAATACATTTGGTATTCGGGGCGTATAATAAGCTTTGGAATGCCGTTTCTATCCGCCCAATCTTCGGCAAGAGTATCTATTCCCCTTACTCCGCCCGAGACGATCTCCGTTGTGCCTTCGGGTATATATTTTTCTATGTCCACATTTAAACTTCTTGAACCTATTATCGCAACTCTCATAAATTAACCTCCAAGTCATACAGAAGTCATTATGACTTCTTTTTCTCTTTCGAGTATAATATGACGCTATTATAATGTCAATACTAAGTCATGGGGGTGTCAATTATGAAAGATCGTCTACCACATTATACTTTACGTATAGAGAGAGAATTGCAGGATAAATTAAAATTTGTCGCCGAATATGAAGGGCGCACCAAAAACAAAGAGATAGAACAGCTTATCAAAAAACGTATCGCTGAGTTTGAGGCGGTTCACGGGAAAATTAAACTACAGAAATAGGCATAAAAAAAAGACGTACAATACACCTTTTTCTTGAAGGCTCTGGCTCCAAGCTTACGATTTATACCTTAAGAATGAAATGCCTTTATAAAGGCATTTCATATATCTTTTGCTTCTTTTCTTTAAGAAAAGGAGCGGGAGCGCGAGGGCAGCGCCCTCGTTAAACGTCATGCTTGTTGTTTCGTGCGTAATGGAAAAGATACTGCTGGGCTATGCCGGCATATTCGCCGAACTTTTCGTCTACGAACGCTCTTAGGTCGGCGTCGTTCTTGCCTGTATAACCGTAAACGTTGCAGAGAACTTTCTTCATCCATACATCGCCAGGGAAAGCCTGTGTAAAGCCGAGCGAATAAAGCGCGACGCACTCGGCAACTTTCGGGCCGACTCCGGGCAATGCCGTAAGCCGATGCCTAGCCTCAAAATAAGACGCTTTGCGGAGCCCGTCTAAATCAAAACCGCCGCATATCATCTTCGCCGTCTCGATAATATACCGCGCGCGATACCCCGTTCCGCACTTTTCTAGATCTTGCACGCTTAGCGAAGCTAAAACGTCCGCCGTCGGGAAATCGTAATGTTCTTTTATTTTTTCGCCGTATCTTTGGCAAATCGTTTCTATTATCTTAGATATTCTTAAAACGTTGTTGTTAGATGATATTATAAAAGAAATAAGCGTCTCGAAAGGCGGCTGGCGAAGAACTCTTATACCGCCGGCATATTCCATGCCCTTTTGCAAATACGGATCGTGTGCGTACTGTTTTTTTATTGTAGAGTAATCGCGCTCTAAATCGAAATAGCGTATAAACTCGCAGCCCTTTTCCTGTGTGCCGAAAAGCTTGACTATGCCGTTTTCCTGCTGTGCAAAAATCTCTTTGCCAAGCGCGACGCCAAAAAAACCGTCATCCTTTGGTTTCCATCTAAAAGCCTGTCCGCAGCATAGGCACTGCCCGAGGCAAAAATCTTCTACTCCGCTTATCGCCAAATCGCCGTTTTCGTGTTTTATAAACATTCAATGCCCCCGAAAAAAAGTGAAAAAACAGGCTCTGCTTATGGCAAAACCTGTTTGTTTGTTTAAAAACTTCTTGAGCTAGTTAGGATAAACGCTTACCTGCTTTTTGTCTTTTCCCTTGCGCTCAAACTTTACATTTCCGTCAACCAAAGAGAATAACGTATCGTCTCCGCCGCGCCCTACGTTGTTGCCCGGATATATTTTTGTGCCTCTCTGGCGAACAAGTATGTTTCCGGCAAGCACAGACTGTCCGTCGCCTGTTTTGACGCCGAGCCGTTTGCTCTCGCTGTCTCTTCCGTTTCTTGAACTTCCAACACCCTTCTTATGTGCCATCTATCTGCACCTCGCTTTCACTTAGGGGATTATTTCTTCTCTTCTGTCTTAGCTTTAGCAGCTGTCTTTTTAGGCGCCGCTTTTGCAGCCGTCTTTGGCGCTGCTTTTGCAGCTGTCTTTTTAGGCGCTGCTTTTGCAGTTGTCTTTGGCGCTACTTTTGCAGCCGTCTTTTTAGGCGCTGCTTTCGCAGTTGTCTTAGGCGCTGCTTTTGCGGTCGTCTTAGGCGCTGCTTTCGCTGCTGCCTTTGGCGCTGCTTTCGCTGCTGCCTTTGGCGCTGCTTTTGCTGCTGCTTTTGGCGCCGCTTTTGCTGCTGCCTTTGGTGCCGCTTTCGCTGCTGCCTTTGGTGCCGCTTTTGCTGCCGTTTCGTCAGTATCTTTCGAATTCGCTAAAGCAATACTCGTTACTTCGATCTTAGTAAAAGGCTGTCTGTGCCCTTGCTTTTTGCGATATTTTCTTTTTGGCTTATATTTAAACACGATAACCTTTTTCTCTTTGCCGTGTTCAATAACCTTTGCCTTAACCTTTGCACCGTCAACAACGGGTGTGCCGATTTTTATATCTTTGCCGTCTGCCACAACAAGAGCATCAAAACTTACAGTCTTGCCCGGCTCTGCCGATAGCTTTTCTACAAAAACGATATCGCCTTTTTGCGCCTTATATTGCTTTCCGCCCGTCTCAAAAATTGCATACATAGATGTTACCTCCTCTTCCCAGTCTCGCCGTAATGGTATTCGGTATATACCGAAATTTTAATCGACCATTTTCGTGCGGCTCAGCTAAAAATAATATCATAAAGACCTGTCTATGTCAACAAAATACCTTAGCTTTTCCAATAAGCTTGTCTCTTTCTTTAGATGACGTAATCTCGCGCACTTTATAATCGGAAAGATGCACCGCTTCGTCCGACAATATATAGAACTTTACGCCTTCTTTGATAGGGATTATGGGCGTACCCGCCGCGTTCTTGCTTTCTATATATTTGGCGACCATGGGGTTTACTTCTATAAGAAACTCGTTCGCATCAGAGCTTAAAACATAACGCTGTACCTGCCGCCTTATGTTCATCGCCGTTGTTTCTTCGCTGTCTACAAGGCCGCTTCCGCCGCAGTAAGGGCACGTCCTTTTAACAAGGCTTGAAAGTTTGCGCCTTACCTTTTTTCGCGTCATTTCGACAAGCCCGAGGTTGGTTATGCCAAGCACATTCGTCTTTGTCCTGTCTTTGGCAAGCGCCGTCTCAAGCGCTTCTATAACCTTTGTTTTGTTGCCCTCAACTTCCATATCTATAAAATCAATTACAATGATACCGCTTATGTCCCGAAGCCGGAGCTGGCGCGCTATTTCTTTTGCCGCCTCGCAGTTTACTTTGAGAATAGTCTCCTGAAGGTTATTGTCGCCGACAAACTTGCCCGTGTTTACGTCAATTACGGTAAGCGCCTCTGTCTCGTCGATAATTATATAAGCGCCGTTTTTTATCCATACCTTTTTTTCAAGCGCTTTGTCTATTCTAGATTGTATGCCAAAATCGTCAAATATTGAGTTTTTCGCGTCATATAGGCGCACTCTGTCTTTCATATACGGCGCGATTATTCCGGCAACTGCCGTTACTCTTTCAAAATAGTCTTTGTCGTTTATAACAAGCTCGGAAACGTCCGTCGTAAACATATCGCGCACCGTTCTGAAAATAAGCGATTCTTCGGCGTGTATAAGCCTTGGCGCACGAAGAACATCGCTTCTGGAGTTAATTCTCTTCCAAAGCCGCTCCAAAAACGCAATCTCTCCCACAAAATCTTCTTCTGATTTGCCGACTGCGGCTGTGCGTACAATAATACCCATGTCTTCGGGTTTGATGCGTTCGACAATGCTCTTTAGCCTGTCGCGCTCTTTTTCGTTTTCTATACGCCGCGAGACACCTACATGGTTAACCGTCGGCATAAGCACCAGCATGCGCCCTGGCAACGTTACGTGCGTTGTTATGCGCGCGCCCTTTGTTCCGCCCGGCTGTTTTAGCACCTGTACCATTATTTCCTGGTCTTCCTGTACCATCTCTTCTATGCTTTTTTGGTTAAGGTTGGGATATTCCTCTGTTTGTTCGAATTCAAAATCGGAAGTATCGGCGAGTATATCGCCCGCATAAAGAAAAGCGTTTCTCTCGAGCCCGATATCAACAAACGCCGCCTGCATTCCGGGAAGCACGTTCGCGACCCGCCCTTTGTATATATTGCCCACGAGCCTTTCTTTGCCCCTGCGCTCAACATGAATTTCTACAAGCTTATTGTTTTCCAAAAGAGCGATCCTCGCCTCTAAAGGATTAATGTCCGCTATTATTTTTTTGTTCATTAAAACGCTCCAAACTTATTTTAAAATATTATAAAGGCCGTAAAGCCTATTGCTAACTTTCTGACAGCGCAGTTAAAAGATCGACCGCTTTTTCGTCAATATGTGTCAAGAGCTTCGTTCTTACTATAGAATGCTCAAAGCTGCCTGCGCGTTTTTTCAATTCTTCTATTACTAATTCGGGCTTTAAAGATCCCGACGGCGCGGCGGCAAGCCGCATACGCAAATTCTCGCCCTCAAGACCCAGCATAATGATCATGCTTCTTATGTCAATTTTTTTGCTTTTTCCTTTAGAAATTTTCTCTGCGATAATTTCTTTGCTATCTATTATATCACAAACAGCTGCTTTTAACTTATCGATATTCGCATTTTTTATAACCGCTTTATATTCCGCTTCGCGAAGAGCCGCCATAAGCTTTGGCGCGCCGTCTTTTAGCTTTACCGCTTTTTTTGCATAAATTCCCGGGGCAAGCGCATTTTTAAGCTTGTCTAAAAATACTTCAGGTGAGATATCCGTTGTCGTTACTATCTCTGCGCATTCGCATTCACTCTCTAGCCCAAGCGCCAGAGCAGACGCGAAAGACACCGTATAATGCGGATTAAACCCTTCAGAAAATTTTACGGGCAGTTTTGATCTTCTTATTGCGCGCCCGAAAGAGCGCTGGAGATCTAAATGAGATATATATTTTGCAGGGCCTTTTTTCTCGAAAGATACCGCTATTCTCATGTGCATAACCCCGCAGTCTTAAGCCCGCAGTTCGTACACCCCTGCCTGCAGTCAGGCGTCGTCTTTTTTTCGTTGGAAAGCATCTTCTCGTTTTTTAGATACTCTTTGCTCACACCCGAATCTATCATATCCCAAGGCAGCATTTCGTCAAAACCGCGCTGCCTGTTTGCATAAAACTCGGGCGATAACCCCGAGCTTTCAAACGCCGCCTGCCAAGAAGAAAAATCAAAGCTTTCTTTCCAGCTGTCAAACCTGCACCCGTTTTCGTAAGCAAAACGCAGCACCTCGCCAAGCCTTGCGTCTCCGCGCGCGAACACAGCCTCTAACATGCTGAGCCGTGCGTCGTGCCAGTTTAACCTTACGCCCTTAATATTTCGAAACGCCTGCTTTAAAAAGTCTTGTTTTGCTTCCAAAGTTTCCAGGCTGTCCTGCGCGTCCCATTGGAACGGCGTGTGCGTCTTGGGCACAAAACACGCGACGCTGACGGTCATTTTGAATCCGCGCCCGCGCCTTTGCTTTGGCACCTCGTAATAAATGCTTCGTATACGCGCCGCCATATCGGCAATGCCCTGCAGGTCCTCTTTCGTCTCGCCCGGCAGGCCTATCATAAAATACAGCTTAACTCCGTTTGTTCCGCTGTTAAAAGCATCTGTAACGGCGTTCATGATATCTTCATCGGTAAAATTCTTATTTATTATATCACGCAAACGCTGCGTACCCGCCTCTGGCGCGAACGTCAGCCCCGTGTTTCTGACTTTGCGCAGTTTGTCTGCGTATTCTCCCTTATACGAATCTATTCTAAGCGACGGCACAGCAAGCGACACTCCCGTACCTTCAAAGTCTTCGTAAAGTTCGCACACGAGTTTTGCTATCTCGCTGTAATCGCCCGTAGAAAGAGATGTTAATGATACTTCCTCGTACCCTGTGTTTTCTATGCTTGCCTTTGCCTCGCGTATTAGCCTTTGTGCGCTTCTTTCACGCACAGGGCGGTATACAAACCCCGCCTGGCAGAAACGGCAGCCGCGCGTGCAGCCGCGCATGACCTCGAGCGTTACCCTGTCGTGCACTACGCCAAGAAACGGCACTATGGGAAACGTCGGGAAAAAGCTTTCGTTAAAATTCGCCGTTATTCTTTTTTGCACGCTTTCGGGCGCGCCCTCAAGCGGCACAATTTCTTTAACGGTATTATCGCTGTTATACGAAACTTCATAAAGGCTCGGCACGTAAACTCCTTTTATGCCGCTTGCCTTTTTCAAAAACTCATACCTGCCCAGTTCCTCTTGCTTGCATTTTTTATAAAGAGAAAGAATCTCGGGAAGCACCTCTTCTCCCTCGCCTATAACAAAAAGGTCTATAAAATCGGCAAGCGGCTCTGGGTTATAAGTGCACCCTCCGCCCGCTATGACTATCGGCATACCGTCCGTTCTGTCTTTTGCGTAAATCGGAATACGCCCGAGTTCGAGCATTGCCAAAACGTTTGTATAGCACATCTCATACGACAGGTTTATACCGACAATATCAAAATCGCAAAGAGGCGTCTTTTCCTCGAGCGAATAAAGCGGCATGTTTGCTTTTTTAAGCTCGCTCTCCATATCCGGCCATGGCGAAAAGCACCTCTGCGCATAAACATCCGCCATATTGTTTGCTATATGGTAGAGTATTTTGGTGCCTGTGTGAGACATGCCGACCTCGTAAACGTCGGGAAAACACAGCACAATATTTACCATATCGCCGTCAATATTCTTTTTTATTTCGCCCAACTCTCCGCCCGTGTACCTCGCCGGTTTTTGCACTTTCGGAAGAATCGCATCTAATTTTTCTATATCTATCACATTACATTCCAAATATATTTTTTGTTCCAAGCGGATATTATAACACAATTCGGCAATATAGCATAAATGTTTTATTCTTTGCCTATTTAGCCGTCTTTACCTCGTGCCAGTATCCGTCCGGGTCTGATACGAAATAGACCCCCATTTTCTTATTCTCATAACATACTATGTCCATTTTTTTATGTTTTTTATACGCAGCATCTATATCGTCCGTCGCAAATCCGATATGGCTCTCGTTATCGCCGAGGTTGTACGGCCTGTCCATGTTTTTAAGCCACGTCAGCTCAAGAAAAAACCTGTCTTCGCCGTCCGATAAAAATACGATAATATACTCATTGTCTTTCGCAGTCTTGCGCCGCACCTCTTTAAGCCCGAAAGCCTTATTAAAAAATGCAATACTCTTTTGCATATCCGCAACATTGATATTAACATGGTCAAGCTTAAACATAATTTTCTCCTTTATTTTAGTCTGTCTCCGTTTTTTTGTATGGCAAGCACTTTTGTGCCGCCCGTTTTTATCTTTCTTTTATACTCCGCAGTATCCTCAAAATCCACAAAGTGTATTGGTATAAAATATTTTGGTTTCATGGTCTTAACAAAGACATCCGCGCCCTCGTCAAAACCGCTGCCCATCCTTTTATCCACAGGAAAAAACGCATAATCTATTTTTTTTATTTTATGCCGAATATAGCGCAGTTCGCGCGAGAAGAACATCTCCATCACCCGGGAATATTTTTCATTCCCCTCGTCTTTCCAATGCCAGTTATTTAAATCGCCCGCATGAAAAAAGCTTTTGCCTTGTGCCTTGACATAAAAACTTCCGCCTATATCGGTTGAGCCAAACTCCTGAACGTGAATAATCCCGTCTTCATATTCTTCGCCTCTTGAAAGTATAACCGTCTTTGCCTGCGGCGGCCTGTCTTCTATCGTAGAATCGAGTATGTAAGTTATATTTTGGTTATATTGCGCCCATTCAAATATGCACTTGTTAAAATGGTCTTTGTGCGCGTGCGACGCGAAAACGTAGACATTATCGGCGTTTTTAATTTCCTCTTCACCAACAAGCCCCTCCTCAATGCTGCCCTGCTTGTCCGAAAAATAGTCGAATATGAGAAGCGCCTTATTCAAAAAAACGCAAACTGCGCTGTGATAAAGATAATACAGTTTCATAAATAGTTTCCTTACAGTTTCTTTTGAAAGCAAGCGCAGTTTTCGTCACCTGCAAACTCTTTGTAGTTTTCCATTGCCTTGTATCCTATAGCCTCATAAAGCGCAATTGCCGGCCCCATCATACTGCCCGTCTGCAAAACCGCCCTAGCATATCCTTTTTGCCTTGCAATCTCTTCCAATTTTCTCATCACTTTTCGCGCAAGCCCCTGCCTTCGAAATGATTTGCAAACGAAAACTCTTTTTATTTCAACGGCATTATTCTCAAATTTCCTGAAAGCGCCGCACGCAACCGGCTTGCCTTCAGAGTATATTAACACAACATCGTCCAGGCTTTCCAGTTTGTTATGTTTTGAGTATTCGAGCACGACTTCACCAAACATCTGAAAATATTCGTCATCAACAAGCCCGGATAAATACGTAAAATCCTTATTATTGCGGTCTGTCACTACGATACGCATACACACCTCAAAAAAACTTTTTGTTTTATAGCCTTTTATTTATTATATTTCATACGGGTACGGCTAGCAACTAAAAAACTCTCTTGTTAAAAACAGAATGCCTATTTTCGCCTGTCGCTCACAGCATTATTAGAGTATAAGTTTCTAAGCGTTACGTGCGTACCCTTTTGCATTATGCCCCTTAAAATCTGCCTTTCGTCAAGCTCACACAACACTCCCATATCTTTATCGAGCACCGTCACAACATTATATTTGCCCGACTCGAATTCGCGCAGTATGTCGCTTACCTTGTCGCTCTGTCTCGCCGCAAACCGATTTACGCAAAGCGTTTTACGCTTGTCTATCTTCTCGCGCTTGCCTGATAGATCGCGTATCAATGTGTACGGCACGTTTCTTAGCTCTTTTATCGAAGAGAGGCAAAGAAAAAATCCCATTATAAAAAAACTCGGGTTTGGCGCATATTCTATCGCTATATAAATGCCTATGCCGATCAAAATTGCGGCAAAAAAAATGCCGGCGCATGCCGTTACCTTTGTGGCGCGGCGGCTGCCCATAAATGAAGCAAACGCGGCACGGGCTATACGCCCTCCGTCTAGCGGCATTGCAGGCAGCATGTTTACAGCAGCAATGGTCACGCTTGCAGCTATAAGCTTGTCTGCCGCGGCAATGCTAAACGCATACTTGTCTATTACAAAAACGGCGCACGCAAAAACCATATTTACCGCAGGCCCCGCTGCCGCTACAAAAATCTCCCTCGGCCTTGGCATAGCGAAGCATTGCATTTTCGCGGCGCACCCGAACGGAAAAAGCTCCATCTCGGATATGGTCATGCCGAGCGCAGACGCCGCGAGAATGTGCGCCCATTCGTGCAGCAAAAGAACAGGGATATAGTACAAAACCACATCTCCCATTCCCAGAGCGATCAATATTATAACGGCGGGTATCATAAAAAGGTTTATCTTAAGTCTACCGCCGCAAAGCCGCAAACCTTTCATGCGGCGTTTATTGCAAAACCATAGCGGTGCGTTTTTTTATGTAATCGATTGGGTCAATAAACTCCTCGCCGTCTTTCATCTCGAGATACAAATATTCACCCGACACCTCGCCTATAGGCTGAGCGGGAAGCACGATATCATCGACGCGAACAACAGGCGTTATATTATAAAATGTTGCCGTCTGCCCCGCATCGAGCTCTACTTTAACATATCCGCTGCCTTCTATCTCTCCGACCGATGTGACAGTGCCTTTGGCGATAGATACTATCTGCGTCTCTGCCGGAGCAATGCGCACGCCCATAGACCCGCCTTCGCCGTAACATGTGATAACTTCTCCGCCCGAGGGGTAAACCACCGCCGCTTCCGGCGTCGGGCTGAAAACATTTTTTAGTTCTTCGTCGAGGTTGTTTACAAACTTTAACCTTCCTATATCCTCTTCGATATCAAACTCATGGTTTACCGCCGTTTTAATGGCTTTTGTTACGCTGTCTGCGCCGGGCGAGTTTATAGTGCTTATCGCAAGAATAATAATAGCTATTACGGCGCAGGTGCCCGTTTTTATAAGCAGCCGCTTATACCTGATATCGGGGTCTTGATGTTTTTGTGTTTTTTCCGCCGAATCCGGCTGGCTTTTCGTGCGGCTTATTCTAAACTTTTTCGCTATAGCTGCCGCTCTTTTTTTCCACGCCGCCTCCGCTTTGCGCTCTGTTACATTTACAAACCCTTGTGTCTTAAGCTTTGGCAGATTGTCTTTATCCATGCCTTTGCCCCCCTTTTGCTTTCTCTCATATATATATTGCTAAAAGGCACGAATAATTCAAATGTAACAGAACTGTATTCTTTGTCTGCTTATTATGACAAACAAAAAAAGCCTCTGACCACAGTCAAAAGCTTCTTTTTGTCTATTCTCTATTTCGGCCTGTAAGTCTTGCAGCTGCACATCATTGTGCCGTGCGGGTCTTCTATCTGCACTCCGGGAGCCTTGCAATGAAACGATTGGTTATATGCGCATTTTGAAACATTGCACGATATTTTGGGCGCGCCTATAAACTCTGCTCCGAATTCTGAGTCTACATCAGAAAACGCGTTTCTGATACTGTCTTTTTCTGCCGCAACAAACGCCGTGTCTTTTGTGTATGTATCACAAAAAGTCTCTTGCCTTGTATTGTTTATCTGAATAGCTTTTGCGCTGCACCTGTTATGCAGGTTGTGCATACAGTCTGTCGCCTGGCATGTCAATGATTCCATTTTTTAATCACCCCTTTTTTTAAAACTTTGGCACATACTTTCTTCTGGTGTATCTACAACGCTTGAAATTGGCGCTATATGTATGCTTATGAGTCCGCAGCTATTGCCGTTTTCACAATACCGGCAGGAAGTTACGGAACAATTTATACTCTGTGTCCCTTTTTTATCCATTCGCGTTCCTCCTTAAAAAAACCGCTTGTATAGCTTCTAGTATTCCTCACGCAAATAAAAAATATTACATCCGTCTAAAAAATGGCACAAAAAAGGCCAGCCTGCAAAAACTTACAAGCTGGTTTATGAAAAACAAACTCTAGCTGTTAGCTTTGTTATAGCACAGATACCAGTCCATGCAGTTCTCGCCCGTTTCCTGCCTCTTCTTAGCCTCGCTCACCGTCTTCGGAGGCGGCATAACAGTCGGATAGCCCGGGCGCCAGTTTGCGGGAGTAACCACCTTATCCGCGTCCGATGTCTGAAGCGCGTCGAGAAGCCGCAGTATCTCGCCTATGTTTCTGCCGTTTGTCATGGGATAGATAAGCTTTGCGCGTATAACACCCGTCGGGTCAATCAAAAATACGTTTCTTACAGTCTCGGTAGAGCTTACGCCCGGCTGTATCATGCCGAACATCTTTGCTATCGCCATATCCCTGTCCTCGATAATGGGGAACGGTATCTCAATGCCCGTGTTGCGGAATATGTTCATTACCCACGCTATATGCGAAGCATTAGAGTCTATCGACAGCCCGAGAAGCTCTGCGTTTCTGTCGGCAAAATCCTGCGCGCGCTGTGCAAAAGCGATAAATTCTGTTGTACAGACGGGTGTAAAATCGCCTGTTATAAAAACACATAACATAAAGAGCCTCTTTTATTGAGGCTCTTTCTTCCTTCTATTTCTCACTGGCTTTTTAACATATCTGCGATCTGAAGGTTTTGCCGCATCAGAAGGTACTAGCCAATCACGCCCGATCCGCTGCGCTTCCGGAAGCTTGCCGCGCTCTATCCATGACCTGACAGTCCTGGGCGCTACGCCCCAAGCTTCGGCCGCTTCTTTCACAGTGATATATTTCATAGGCATCTCTCCTTTATCTAGCAAATAACGTAACGCATATAGCTGCAATGGATATCACAATAGCAACTATTGAAATTATCATCGCGGGATTTTTCTTCATCTTGCATCATCTCCTTTCTTCGTGCTATAATATATAAAGACATTTCCCCCTTAGGGGGAGGGGCTTTGAGCCCCTCGTGTCTAGTCTTTCAACAGTTTCAGTAGAGCTATTAAGAGACTTACAAAAGCGGTTATCATGCTGACAATTGCAGTTATCAGCGTAAGCCGCTTTTGTTTTTTATCTTTCAACTTAACCACCCCCTTTCTTATGTGTACATTATACCGTATACGGCGCAATGTGTCAAGTGTTTTTATAAAGTTTTTTGATAATTTTTGTAATAAAAAAGAGCCCCAGCATTATGAACTGAACCCCTAAAAACGGACATTGAGAAAAAAGGGCCTCCTATTGTAGGATTAGAAGCAATAGGAGGTTTTCTTATGCCCAGAAATTATTCAAAAGTAAAACACTTATTAGCAGAAGTCTTGGAGCTTAAATCTGAAGGGAAAACACACGCGGAAATCGCTGATTTTTTTGGACTAACGAAGGTTCAAGTCAAGAAGCTAGTTGAACGTCACAACCGGGCGCAGCGTAGAACGCAAGAAGAGATTCCCACAGTGACGAGTCGGCGAGGCCGTCCGCGCAAAACGCCACTGACACCAAGGCAAGAGCTTGAACGTGAAAACAAACAACTGCAAATGGAAGTAGCATTGCTGCGATCTTTTCTTCGAGCTGCTGGAAGGAGGTGAAACCACAGGTGAAGTATGCAGCTATATATAGTCATAGAGATCATTATCCAATATCGAAGATGTGCGAGTATTTCGAGGTGTCACGTAGCGGATTCTATAGTTATGTCCAACGGATTAATATGACAGAAAAAGACGAATACCTAGCATCAATGATTCAAACGTGTCACACACAAACAAACAGTACATACGGTTATCGACGAGTAAAGCAGTGGATTGTACGTGAAACAGGCGAAGCAATAAATCATAAAGCAATATTACGCGTAATGAATAAATATGGCCTGTTATCGAAGATCCGGCGTAGGCGTAAGTACATACAGTATTCACAAGTGTTACACCGTTATAATAATATCCTGGATCGAGATTTCAAGGCAGATCGTCCAAATCAGAAGTGGGTAACGGATATATCATACATCCATACCAATCAAGGCGTGCTGTATCTATCAATCATCAAAGATCTGTTCGACAACAGCATCGTTGCCTACAAAACGGGAACCAAGCAAACGGTGAACTTAGTATTAGATACTATCCGAAAAGCAAAGAAAAATGAAGCGGTCACTGCGGAGCTGCAACTCCACAGCGACCAAGGTTTTCAATACACATCCCGTGAGTATTTCAACCTAACCAAAGAGTATGGTATTACACCGTCGATGTCAAGGCGCGGCAACTGCTTGGACAATGCTCCGGCAGAAAACTTCTTTGGCATATTAAAGTCCGAATGCATCAATCGGGTAAAGATTAAGACGATCAATGAGGCGAAACGCCTTATTGATGAATATATCCATTTTTACAACAATGAGCGCATTCAGCTAAAAACAAAGCTGACACCGTTCGAAAAACGATGTCAGCTCGCGTAATTCATAGTTATCTTGCGATAGGGCCTTTTATCTCTGTCCGACAAACTGGGTTCAGTTCATTAGCCGAGGCTCTTAATCTTTATATAATATTGTTATTCTCTTTTTATTACAGCTTGTTTATATAGTTGGTTACTTAATACGGTTACCCCTGTTATTAATACACCTTGCATTGCACCTTCGATTGTCCACCCTGCCAATGCCATAGCAGCCGGTATTCCTATAATTAATAGCGCAAATGGAATTACCCAGTCCGGTATATTAGGGATTTTCTTAAATAATACTCCTAGTATGTACAACACCGGTATTAAGACATAAGCTTCAGCAACGATATAGGATATAAAATCCGGCGCCGCAGCCTCTAATCCGTCTGCCGCAAATGCTACACAAGGCAGCATAAGCACCACCAATAACAGAAAAACCATTATAATTGTAATTACTTTTTTCATTCCTTTTACCTCACTTTCTATTTTGCCTGTCCATACAGACAGTTTGGTTCGTCAATAAAGTGTCGAGTTGTTTTCCATGATTCTCTATGCGTTCACCCAAACGATCAAGACTTTCTTTTTCATCTAATCTTGTACGCGTGTTTAATTCAATCACCTTTGAATTGTTATTGATTACCGCAGTACAATTCTCAATAAGCTGGTTGCCTCGTGTCTGTTCTTTAACCAACTTATCACGGTCAGCCCGCGCATCTTTTCTTCCTTTGGTGAAATACCAAATAATTAAGGCGAGCACTACAATGCAGAATAAAGCCATAAATCCAATTTGCGCATATGCGTTTACCATCATATCAACCGTTGAATTCATCCTTGCCTCCTATGCAAACACCTTCGGCCGTCCAAATACGTTCCATGCGCCGCGCGTATATTTCTCTAGCTTTCCGTCTGTCAGAGCAAGCAGCTTATACGCTGTCCTATCATCAACGTTATCACCCACTACAACACCGACATATCCCGACATAGCCTCGTACACCTTGCCATTACGCCCAACGATTGCCATATGTGTTATTTCGCCTGTATTTGGGCTGCGATATCCTACGCAATCTCCGGGCCTCGATTCGCTTTTACTGATCTCGTCACAGTACTTGCTGAATACATATTTTGCTTTGCTGTCTGAAACTCCCGGAAATAAATCTAACTTGTTTTCAGCATACCAAAATAATCCGCTGCAATCCCACGCATAATCTTCCGGGAATCTCCATACCCCTTTTGCTTCCGCATTCTTAGCAACGTCAAGAAGCATTTTGTAACGCCCTCCGCTCATATACTCGGGGTGTGCCTTATACCGCGCATTAACATAAGCAGTGGTTATCTTATGCCCCTGGGCGCCGTATATGTAATAGCCGCCGACGCACGACTCAACTATATCTAAGAATTCAGCAAGCTTGCCAGTTGGCTCTTCAAGAACAGACAAAAATTTAATGTAATTGCCTTCATCGCAGTAAGCATAACCCACAACGCCTTTTGCAGTTAAAATGTGTGCATAATCATCATTTAGATCTTCATCAAGCACCATGCATTTTTCATTGGCCGTAAGATTGCCAATATCTTTATAACTTTTGTCCGGCCCTGTCCGAATGTTCACATAATTTTTCGCTGTGCATATAGCATTCGGTTTATATACAGGCGGCGCATCGCCTTCTAACGTTATGTTTTTACCGAAATCGCTCCATATATAGCCATTCATTGATACTCTTGTATACTTCGCATTTACCTCTCCTAAAATTTCAATATCCGCGCCTTTGAGAAGCGTTCCAATCTGCCGGGCGGATTGATCTGGCAGAACTCTTAAGTTTGCTTTCCTGCTTATTGTTGCGTTTGGATTAAATTCACTCATGATTTTTTTCTCCTTTTTTTCTAATAGCCCTACAATTCCGCGTCCGCTTCATATACACCGTTGATAGCGCGATAAGCGCCATCAGTGGTCGCTGTAACTCGTAATAGAATTCCATTATTATCTGCTAATGGAGCAACACTTGAACAGTTCAGATATGACGGTGCGGACAAAGTATTTATTGTTGGCGTTGTTCGCATTGGAACAGGGAAAGATAAAGAACCTGCCATACGTCCACTTCCCGCCGTTCCATAATAAATACCGCTTGAATTTACAACCTCACCTTGCCAATAGTATCCTTGGCACAACGCTCGTTCTTCCGCAAATGTTCTTGGAATAAACGGCGTCGCTATGCTGCCTTTTTCAAATTTAATTTGAGCTAGATCAAACGTCCCTGATTGTTGCCCCAACGTATCTGTTCTTGCGTCAAAAGAAGAACCTGCATCAAACCAAAAATACACAGCTAAGTAGTTGTCCGCGCCTATCGTTTTGCCACTAACGCTAGGTATGCTTAACGTAATGATAAATTTCTGCCACGATGATGTTAACGCGATTTTTTGTGACTCTATACCAGAGACGTCCGCGCTTCCTCCGCTTCCAAAGTTTTGCTTGAATGATATAGCAATATTTTTACTTGAATCTGCTTTCGCCCAAAATGACAATGTCATTGTTTCGCCTGAAAACTGCGCAACATTTTCAATTCTTTGTTGCTGATACGCATAATACGAAGCACCTGCTACGCTTGATACTACCGTACGAGAATAATAGTCAGGATTATTTGGAACATCCGTTTGACCTGGCGTAAAAGACTGTCTTGAATGAGTTTTCGTTGTTCCGCTGTTTCCGTGAAACCATCTATCAGCACTTCCATATCCGTCCGACGTTTGGCTTATGCCTCTCTGCCAAACATCAAATCCACCGTTTATGATAAAATTTTGGTTGTTGACTATATTTTGCAAATCACCAATATCATTTTCCGCATTATCAATATCGCTCTCCGCGCCAGACATCGCTGTTTCAAGATCGTCAATATCACTTTCCGCTGCAGTTAACCGCGCTTCATGACCTGACACTAACGCCAGCGCCGCATCCAACGCCGTAAATTCCGACGTGCTTTCAATTGCCTCACTGTCATCTTCTCCGGCAATTACGGTAACAGTAAATGGCATACAGCGCAATTCTTCCCCGCTTATAACTATTAGAATCCAACACGTCAGGCTTCCTGCTGCCGCGCATGTCTGTTCCGTAACTGTATATTGAATTTTACCTGCTGCAGCATCGATGATCGTACATGCATTAAAAAGTATATTTCCATCCGGCTTTTTAGCATAAAACGTGACAGATGCGCTCGTTAAATCGATTGGTATGTCGCCCGATTTACATGTAAAAACAAAGTCACGCGAATCAACTTCGTACTGGTTTATATTTATCGGTACCAAATACCGTTTCATAAAATCGAGTGTAATGTATTGAGTTATCATCTAATATCTCCTTTTATAGCCATGTTTGTGAGCCACCAATTTTTTTGTAGATGCCCGTATCATTAACACCTACTGAGTTGTTTCCGTTCGGACTCTGTATCTCAGACCATAAATAATTTACATTTATACGTACTTTGCCATTATGGTCTATAAACCGAAACATAGAAGTGTTGGAACGCCCCAGCCACATCTCAGCTCCATTAAAAGTTAGCAAACGAATAAAACCTCCATACGTTTCATCCGACAATGTGGATTTGTGGGTGGTTATTTTTAATGTAGGCTCACTTTCAGAAACGGTTTTATTGTAAATAAACAGACCACGATTTAATATTCCTCCAATTTCGACTTCACCGATAGCCGCAAAACAATCTCCGTCCAAGTCGTTAGTAAGCATATTCCCTGCAAAAACAACTTCTCCATTTATTACAGCCACTCCGCCTATATAAGCATCATCAGCATATATGGATAACCCTTCAGTAGAGGTATGTTTTATCTTTATTTCCTTACCGCCGACATTCGCGACCGTCATAAATCCGTCTTCGTGGTTAATATAACAGCCGTTATATGTTTCACTTTGTTTAATCGTATTAGACATGTCATCTTTCAGCGCAGACAAATCTAAGTCTTGCGCCCACAGCGAATCACCCAATAAAGGCACCATATTACCAAGCACGATACTAATATATTTCTTTGCTAAAGCGTCATAATCATAAGATATTACGCGCTGTGTAAGGGTTATATCTTGGTAAACACACTCAATGGTATCGCCGATGCTAACAGTTTCAAGCTGTTTATAATTTTTGTATTCTTCAGTTTGTGATAAATCGATAAATTCTACATTCGCGCTTTTTAAAGGCAAATCAATACCTTGTGCATACATCTCCGCAACACGCGCTCTAAGCTCTGTTATAACCGAAGCAGCATCCGGATAAGGGATTTCATCGTCTTCGTCTTTTTTCCCGACCTTGATATCGCTGAAATGTACATGCCGCACATGAGGTACAGGTGTATCGTCTATTAAATCGCTGTCTATATACACTTCCGGCAGCATGATAACAGAATCGTCCTCATCCAGCCCTGTAGGAATAATTCTGTTTGCAATCTCCTTATCATCTTCATCAATCGTAAGCCCTGTTAGATTTTTACGATAGCGCACCGTTACGCCTTTGTCTGCACCAAGCCTGGCTAACACATTAACCGTAAAATTATCACGTTCTATTTCGCCTCCCCACCGATTGACAAAGCTATTGTCTTGCTCGCCTATGATTGCCCCTAAAACAGAAGTCCTCACAATCCGCATATTTGTAACAAGGTCAATATCTGATGTGCCTGTAAACCGCGTTTCGCTGATGCCGGCCTGTAATATGTCCGACAATGCTTCCGCGCCTGTCTTGCCCGTCCAAGTGCGATTCAAAATAATATCTTGAGCTAAGTCATAGGATATGTGCCAAGCAAATACTTCCTTGCCTCCATCGAGCATAGTAATGGGTTTTGAACACCTGAAGTATTGTTTTCCCTTCGGTGTCTCGGCTTTTATAATAGCTCCAATAATCACATCTGCAAAATGCTCAGACGCTTGCGCCACTTTAAACGTAAGGCTGTATTCACCGTTAATTTCTTCGTGAACTACTGCGTATTCTGCTGTTAGATTTCCAATGCCGTTCGCGGCTAGTTCTTCAGGTGTTGATTTCTGTTCATATATTCTCATACCCATCTCCAATTAGGTAAGATTTCCACCTCTGTTACGCTTCCTTCCCAGCTTATTAATAAAGTTTCGCCCGAATTTATTACAGGGAAATCACCCGTCATTTTATTATTTGTCAGTGTATCGTTTTGATAGCAATTCATTAGTTCGCCGTCTATCGTTATTGACGGATATATATCTTGTAACTCTATTTCTTGTTCACCTATTGTCAGCGTCACATCACCTGTGCCGGTCACTTTAATAGTCGGATAAGACGGACGGTTGCAAGGGCTTATTAATGTAACAGGTGACGAGCTTACTATAGATGGCTGGTTTATCTTGCGCTTAATTGGATTACAAATAAACTGGACAATAAACTGATGCCATGTTGATATTGTCTTGGTGAGGTCAGTTGTAACATCCAATCGATAATCGTACACGAATTCCGGTTCGTTTGAAAACGTAATAGATCTGCCCTCTAGAATTATCTGTGCTATCCGTTCCGGGCAAGGGCCGTTATAAAAAAATCGCGCTGGTTTGATTATATCTTCGTATGAACCATCCCAACGCGTCAAATACCCAGACCGACCTGGTATAATAATTAGTTCCGTGCGCTTTTGGGGTATCTGTATAGGCGGCAGTTCCATCACTCGCAATTTATTTTCTTGCGTATCAATACCATCAATTAATACATACATTAAGCTGCCCCTCCCTTTGCGGCAATTTTACGTGCCACTTCCGTTGCCAGTCCTTGTGATATCTTTTTGATGTCGTTGTCGCTACGTACAATTATTCCCTTGGCATCAATGTGAATATTGATATCTCCACCTTTAACAGGTTTAGGCGGCTCGGGCAGTTTTACACCTGACAGATTATATAGAATTGGTGTTGCTTTTATTGTGACTTCCTTCATAGTGTCTACATACGCATCATTTGCAGCCATTGCAAATTTGCCGACCGTTTCTTCCATTTTCTTTGAGCGCTGTTCAAAAGGCATAATATAGCTGTCTGCTGTCTGCGACGCTTCCGCGATAGCAAGTTTAGACGGAGAATGCTGCTGGTAATAATCCTTCCATCCTTGATTAGAGGCTTTAGCAAGAGCGGCACTGGCATTATAAACAGCATCCGTTTTACTTCTCAATCCAGATGCATAACTTTCTCCTGTTTGACTTGCTGCTGCAGCTGCTTTATCAGCCTTGTTCATGTCTTCAACAAGCTCATCAAGTTTCTCGTCTATAGCGTCCATATTGTTCTTGAAATCCGTTTCCATGTCCGCTACAGTTCCGGAAAATGCTTCCTTGCCTTCTTCGACTTTACCAAATTTTTCGTTGAGTAATTTGATATCGTCTTCGCCGCCCTGAACAATTGCAGCAAGTATTTTAGCTGATTCTTCCGATCCGTCAGACAGTTTTTGCACAAGCCCCTTGTTAACACCTTTGTCCATCGCCTTGTTAATGTTATCAGCGTAGGTGTCCATGTAGGTAATCTGCGAATCTAGAGCGGTTATAAGGTCGCCTATTTCTTGATCTGCTACGCCGCTCAATGTCTCGAACAGCCCAATTTGACCGTCTAAGCTATCGTACGCCGCTAAATAAGCCGTTTCGTGCGCAGTCGCAAGATTAGCCAGTTCGCCTTCGAGAATCAGCATCTGGTTGTATTGTTCCTGCTGTGCTTCGGTCATGCCTTCTGTCGCGACGTTGTAAGCATCAATCGTCATACCGTAATTGGTAAGCGTTTCTGCGTTGGCTTCAAATTGTTCTTTGTTTATTTGCAGCGATTCCGTTGTGGTTCCCAGGCTGTCATTTAGAGCTTTATCAGCCTCGGCAAGATCATTAAGGCTTGTCGCAGATGTTCTTAGCTCATCATCTAAAAGGACAGCTGCAGAATGATATGCGAATGTTACATCACCCGCTTCTTTAAGGCCTTCGATATGTTCTTTTTGCTCGTCCGTGAGTCCTGCAAGAATTCTTTGCCGCTTTCTTTCATTCTCGGCCAATTGCTGTTCAGCTTTGGATTGTTCGGCTTCTAACTCGATAATCCTATCACGTTGCATTTCCGCTTCGTGTTGAGCGTTCAATGCTTCTACCCGGCTTTTGATGACAGGAATACTTTCTTTCAGCTCAGCAGTATTGTCGCTAAGTAAGCTGTTCAAATCCGGATACATCTCGGCAAGCTCTGAGACAGTTCCCTCTAAAAGCATCTGCTCTGACCTAGTTAGTTTAGCCTTGCCTGTAAGTTCATCAAGCCTGTTTATCAGCGTTTCTGTCGTCTGCGCTTGCGCCGCTGCGGCCACAGTGTTTTTCTCATATGCCTCGGCTGCGGAATTCATTTCATCCGAAAGGGCTTTCGTGTTTTCCGCTAACTTATGGCTTTCTTCATCGGCCTGAAACAATGTGGGCGCGAGCGCGATTAAAGCGGTTGTAAGTGCCGTAACAGCAGTGACAACAAGAAATATTGGGTTCGCCATCAACGAAGCAGTCATTGCTTGAATCGCCGGTATGACAGTTCCCTTTACAACCGTTGACGAAAGAACAAGTGCCACAGTCAGTACACCCAGCGCAACGGTAACGCCTGTTAAGACTGGTACGACCCACTCATTTTCTTGGATAAAGTCGTCAATCCAGTCGAGCATGCCCGTACCAGCATCAATGAACATATCCAGAGCTGGATTCAGCTGATCTCCGACTGTCATTTTCACGCGTTCAAAAGCGTTATCTAACAGCTGCAATCGGCTTTCTGTTGTACCGTAAAATAACTGTGCTTCTTTGTTGAGTGCCGTGTTTTCAGCCCACGCCGTATTACCGCGTTCGATAGATTCTCGGAATAAGTCTCCAGCGCCAGCCGCCCGTGTAAGAGCATCGCTGATCCGTACGTTTGTAAGCCCCATCTCTTCAAGCATAAGCGTGGTGCTTTTACCATGTGTTTCTGTATCATTTAAACCTTCAATAAATGATATAAGCGCACTAGCGGCATTTTCTTTAAATGCAACAGCAAATTCATCTGCGCTCATACCGGCAACTACAGCAAAATCGGTAAGCCGCTCACTTCCTGTTTCCACAGCGACTTTCATTTCTTTAATAACTCTGCTAAATGCCGTGCCTCCCGCTTCAGCTTCCATTCCAACAGAGGATAGTGCGCCGGCCAGGGCAAGTATTTCAGCTTGTGACATCCTTGCATCATTCCCCGCGCCGGCCAATCGCAGAGCCATGTCTGCAATATTCGCTTCTGTAGTTGCCAAGTTATTGCCTAAATCAACAATAGTGGAACCTAAACGACCAAAGTCTTCTTGGGGCATTTGCGTTATATTCGCAAATTTCGCAAACGTCTGCGCTGCCTGTTCACCTGACAGATTGGTTGCAACGCCCAGATCAGCCATTACCCCTGTAAAATCAACTATGTTTTCTTTTGCTATGCCAAGCTGCCCGGCGTTCTCTGTGATTTTTGCAAGATCAGCTGCTGCCATTGGTATAATATCGGATAAATCTTTAAGCGCATCAGACATCTGAGAAAGTTCTTTGTCCGTCAGGTCGGTTGTTTTTTCGACCCCCGTCATTCCGGTTTCAAACTTAATAGATGCTTCGAAGCAAGCGATTAACCCATCAGCGAGTTTCTTCAACCCTGCAATAAGGCCGGCCGATGCTAAAGCTGAACCGAGCGCATCAACGGATTCTTTTGATGTCTTTGTTTCTTTCCCGAATTTATCAATTGATTTCGCACATTTATCAGTGCTGTTTTTTGCTTCATCAAGATACTTATCGTTCTTCTTAATTTCGTCGTTAGTCTTATTAAGCTCTACCTGTGCTTTATTGAGAGAGGTTTGCCAGTTATTTGTACCTTTTTCGGCTGCAGAGAGTTTTGCCTCGTTTTCATCAAGTTCCCTCTTGAGTTTTTCTGTTTCATCAGTAAGCCTTTTATGTTCTTCGGTCGTATCGCCCTCTGTATTTTTCAGCTTTTCCAGAGCAGCTTCGTTGGCTGTTATTTTTTGAGTTAGTTCTTCTTTTTTGTCGCTGTAAGCGTCAACAGCCGCTTGAGCGTTTTTATACGCAGCATTAAGCTCTTTGACTTTGTTTGCCTGAGTAGACTGGAGATCTGCCAGCGCCTTTTGCTTAGACTGAAGCGCGTCCATACTATTGGCATTGTTCTTATACTGGCTTTGGACAAGATCAAGAGCAGAGGCATGTTTCCGCAGTTCGGTATTAATTGATGTAATGGCCTGTCTATATTGAGCCTCGCCATCAATCGCCAGCCTTGTTGATATCGTACGTCGTGCCAATGTCCTCACCCTTTCTAATGACATCGGCACTTGGCACTACTTGTCTTTTATAATTATTTCAAATACTTTTCCGCAGCTTCGCCCTTTACATTTCACAAAAATGCCTTTACATACGGCTTTTTTTTCGTGCTCTATTGGCATTTTATAACCGCAGTACGGACACGTTATTTTTTTACGTGACTCCATCTTAGTTATGGCTTGATGTCCTTCGCTGTGATCTGTTTGGCGAAGAGATATCAATTGCACCTTTTATAAGCGCGCTGGTTTGATTAAATGCGGCTACCTCGTTTGCGATATACGTTAAAACGTCCATACAATCACGCACATCAGCTATTCGGCTTTTAAATATTTTTGCAAACGCCTCTTTATCTCCGAGCGTTTTATTGATTTGCTCAGCATAAAAACTTATGGTTTCTTCCTCTGTTTTTTTCCCGACCTGGTAGGCCTTTGCAGCCCCTACGAGTGCATCCTTTTGCCGGGCAAGTTTCTCGCCGATATTCCCTTCAATTTCAAATTCCACTCCCGCAATGTTTAGCTTCAGCATGCGGTTTCTAAACTCAAACCCGTTCATATTATCCTCCCTCTTTTTTGTTCTGTTTTTCAAACATAGTTATCAGATCGTTCATAACGCCAGGATTCTGCTCAAGCGTTTCCTCTGCCGACATCCCGATCGTTATTCCGTTTTGGATGTAGATTGCTCGCTTATATCCTTTTTTTTTTGCTGTTTAAGCAAGATCAAATCCACTTCCTCGGTTTCCTCTTCGATTTCGCGGACATAGCCTATGTCCGCCGCATCACCGCAAGCTTTTTGCATATCGAGAAACATGTACGGTGCAATATCAAGTTGTAAAAACTCTTCTTTTTTAAATATGGATACGTCAGTTATGCCGTATTTTCTACATTTCTGCGCTGCGCATTCAGTTAATATCTCGCTTACACGCAATATATTAGATGCTCCACCCTTTTTTTTGAGCGAAAGCTCTGGTAAAATGCATGGCCCGAACTCTTCTTGTATACGAAAAAGCGCATTCCCGTCGTACAAAAAAAAGTATTCTATTTCGTTTATGACCGCTCTTGTAGCGCGTGCAGGGCCGATCACAATGACTTTTCTTTTTTCTTCCATATTTTTATTCCTCCGTAGTGAGTAAAAGCGCTGCTGTTTCTTTTAATTCCTCATACGATAACCTATCTAATTTATTTTCGGTAAATGGCATAAACAACTGTGTTTCTGATAATGGCATCCGGAACGCCCATTTAAAGTCTGATTCTATAAACCTCGGCATTTCAGCACCTGCCCAAAAATCAGACGTTACTGGAAAATATCCAAGTTTTAGTAGTTCTGTTCGCTTTTTATTATCCATACATTTCTCCATGAGAAAGGCGGGGTATTAGCCCCGCCTAATCTCTAACTCATCTGTACGCTGTTCGTGTAAACCGTGTTTCCGTTGTAAGTAATCGCGCAGCGGAACTCAACATCTTCATCCTGCTCATCGACTGTTGTAAGAGTATTAGTGTTATAACCTGTATAGCTATCTGTGAGATCTGTCCATACTCCAGCATTCTTATATTGCCAGAGGTAAGTAATTCCGCTTGTAGGTGCGCCTTCTGCAATATTCCATGTCGGCTCCGCCGTAAGATCTTCTCCTGCCAGCCCTGAACTCTCTGCTGCTGCTGTTCCTCCAGTTAAGAAAAACAGGCCTAATTTACCATCAAGGTAAGTCACCGCTTCCTCAAATGTGCTAAACTCGGCTGTGGATTGCCATTTTGTAGCTTTGTTCAAAGGTGCCATTATTGTCCAGTTGATTGTCGCATTCTGGAACGTGATCGAGCCGGAACGGGTCTGTGTGTTATCCGTCGTTCTTGCCGCCTGTGCTTTCGGATAAAAGTTCGCCTCAAAAATTTCTACCCCCTTGCGTAAAATATTTTTAATATACGTCAGGGCTCCATAAGGCGCTTCATCATCCGATCCATACTCAACCTCTTTATTTTCAGCGTTGTAAGCTGCGCCGTAAACTTCTGCTACAGAAGCCTTTGGGCAATCGGTGACTTCCATTGGAATTGCCCCCGATGAAAACTTATCAACCTTCTCCTGTAAAACATTATCCCCGTGCTGTTCGCCAGATGCGTTCGTAACCGTTAGGTTTCCGCTCACAAGAGGCCCGAGGCCTACGGGTGCGTCATATGTTGGTGCTGATTCGCTTGTTTCTTCTGTCGCAAATTTTGCAAACCGTGCATATTCTCCGCCAAATCCTGCCATTGTAAATTACCTCCTTAATTCTTTTATTTATTGACTTTCTTGCCAGTCTTGTAATACTTCTGCTTCCGCGTCCGTTACTTCTGCTTCCGCTTCCTCATTTGCCGTCCTCATGAACGGCCGTGCTGGCTGCTCTTCCTTCCCGTATTCGTTTATAAAAGCTACTTCCGCATTTCGATTTCCATCAGCATTCTTTCCTTGTGGATATATATCAATATACCGTCCTGCCGAAGTCTTTCCTGTTTTTTGAGATTTTTTAATAGAATCGAGCGTTACTCCGGTTTTATGTACGCCCATCCTAAGCCCTACTTTTTTCTGCTTCTTAACAACAACATCTGCGCCCGCATTTAACATGCTGTCAATAACGTTGTCCGGGATATTGGCTATCTTCTCCATTGTAGTTAACGTCTCACCTAGCCCCGTTATGTTTAAACTAGCCATCTGTCACTCCTTCCGCGTCCTCACACTCAAACGTATAATGCTGATTATCTTTTTCACTAGCATTGGTCATATATGGCCACGAAAAGCCCGCATCAGAAAGATTTTTCTTGATATTTTTACGAAGAGTCACGCTGTTAAAAGTATGCGGACAAAAAAGGTGCACCTGTATCAAAGCGCGTTCATGCTGAGGCACATTATTCCCGAAGTCACCCGGCACTGTGTTGTGATTAAACACGAAATATGTTTCGTCATCGCCGTCATAGTTATTTGGATAAACGCTATAACCCAAAGGCTCAATAGCATCTTTGATCTTTTTTTCTATGCTCAACGGGCATTCACCATCCTCTTTACCTTTATTTCGAGCCATTCGTGCTGATCTTCCACGTCATCAAGGCTAATTATCTCGTAAGGCTTCAAATCTCCGACTTTGGTTATTCGGCATTGCGCAGTAATAAGAGGACTGTATCTGGCCGTAAGCGTTGCCGGGTCTTTTAAATCCATTCGCATAGATTCATAAACTTCCGTACCGTGAATGTTCACCCATTTAACTTTTAGTGTTTTCCCTTCGCCGAAAACATTTATCCACCCTTTTATAGGATAACCGTCATCGTCCTGTGTTTCAGGGTATTTTTCAACGATAATCGATGTCCGAAGTTCGCCGGCGTTTGCTCTTTTAGCCATTTACTCATCCTCCCTATGTTTCTGCCGCCTCAGTCACAATTGTAACTGCTCCCGTCACAGTATGCACATCGGGAGAAGTCTTAACAATGTCATTGACCGTGAGAGTTAATATATACCCCTCTTCCGCTTCAGCCGTTATTATTAGAACAGTACCGTTTGGTATATCCGCGCCGCTTGCGTATTCGTTCGCATCGCTGTCAGTAACGGCTAAAGTAGTATTCTCTCCCGCCAATATCGTCAGTTTGAACGTTTCAGGTGTTTCATCCTCTGTTGCATATCGAAGCTCCAGCACAAACGCATTTATAATTTTTTGCACAGCTTCAGTATCATATGAGGTATTGTATGTCATTCCTCGATTATCGTACCAGCACGATGCCAATGCATATAAAAACAAGTCATATTGTTTATTGTTTTGAAAGTCTGGTATACCTGCCGTCCGCGCTTTTGATTTTGCCGCTTTAAGGCACATATCCGCTATGGTATCGGGCGCATCAGGCGGCATGCCTAAATATTCCCGTAAGGTTTTTATTGTTACCATACCGCCCTCCATTTTTTAAGCCATTTTTATTTTATTTGTGTATGCTGTCACAGCGTTATATGTAACTGCGCAGCGGAACTCAACATCTTCATCCTGCTCATCGACTGTTGTAAGAGTATTAGTGTTATAACCTGTATAAGCGCTCGTCAGGTCTGTCCAAGTTCCGGCGTTATTATACTGCCATAAGTAAGTAATACCGCTTGTCGGTTTATTATCATTGTCAGTATTGAATATACCGACTGCCGTCAAATCTTCACCCGCAAGAGCCGATTCCGTTTCGGCCGTAGCAATTCCGCCGATAATAGCAACGGTAACAACCGCAAGCCTGAACGCGCTCATGAGTTTGATCTGATGATCTCCCCAAGCAGTCAGTACATACAGATACATGCCGCTATCGACATCTTTATCCGAATCAAGCACCGCGGCAGGCTCGTAGTTCTGCTTTGCGTATCGAAAGTCACCAACGATCGGAATCGTAGCTCTGTCGTTGAATATGACCGGTGCGCCAATAACATCTTCCGGCTTTTTGCCAAACAACGATATTGCGCCGTTTGCCATCGTTTTGACGTAGGTGTACCAGTCTGCCGCCCTCATTATGACTTTGGCATTTGCGCGGAAAAGATCGGGAAGGTCGCCAAGCGCCGCTATAATAGCGTCAACTACGGTAGTCCCCGTCACGCCCTTGATGCCATTCATGTAGAAACTCATGTGCTTGTGGGCATCGTCAGCAGACTTTGCAAAAGCGCGGAGCTTTTCTTTTCTGGCCAGACCGGAACGCAGCCCGTTTTCGATTGTCGTGACAAGGTTTGTGTCGGTACCATAAACAACGGTATCAGCCACTTGAATCTTGACTTTGGTTTTAAATCGGCCATAAGTAACGAGGTCAGCCGAAGTTTCGATTTCTTTCGCCGTCTCACCATCAACAACGTCTTCAAGCAAATCGTCATCGTCAATCGCAAACATCAAGCGCGGCTCTTCAAGCCCTGCAATCTGCGAAGTCTCCTCAGTACCGCGTAGGCTGTTTTCTTCAAACGGCTCCGTAATCAGCTCATTGGACAGGGTAGACGGCAGTAAATTTGAGCCGCTGCCAAAATCAGAAGAGCCGGCCGGGATTGCGCCAAGTCCGGTATAGGTTTTCCTGACACTCTCTTTGTCGCCAAAGGCCACGCCACGATAAAATGCAGCTTTGTTTTTAACCATCACGTCTTTTTCGGTGTTGCCCGTGCTAGCTTTCTGCTGCACGGACAGAGCCTGTCGCTGCTGCTCTTCCATCTCATCATGTTGGGCTTTAAGTAGGTTTAAGCGTGTAACAAGATCATCGCGATGATCTTTCTTTGCGTTAATGTCTTTCATCTCGGTTTCAGGGTTGGCGGCCTTTTCCGCAATCCATTCAGCATCAGCGGTAATCTGCGCATTTAAAGTCGCCATTTTTTCTTTTAAATCAAACAATGTTACTTTAGCCATTTTCTTTATTCTCCTTTATATATTTTTCATTTTCACTTAGTATTTTCGCTCGTTCTTTGCGCTCATCATCAGTCGATAGCGCCAGTTGGACTTTCTGCCCGATTGCTTTGAGATCCTCAGGCTTAACATTACCAATATCCATAGTCTTGAAAAGTTCGACCGCATCGGTAAGGTTTTCCGCACTCTTTGTTACACCCGCACTCCTCTGAGAAGGTACTGCAACAAAAGAAAATTCAAAGGCTTCTTGTGGTTTTTTTAGTTCTCCGAAGCATAGTTTGCCGTCATATTCCTCGCCCTTGATATGCCCTGTCTCACATTGCCACGTCCATGTGCGCCAATCGAGTTCGAGTTTTTTGCCGCATATAGAACACGTACATTCTCCCATGTGACATCCAACAGAAACTTCTTTTACAATGCCTCCCTCAATCGCCTCAATAAGAGGTGTGTTTGCGTCATTTCGAAGCATATAAGCGTTGCCGCGTAAAATGTATAATGGTTCCCCAAGTGAGTTCTTTTCGCTCAATTCCTCTGTTTCACATCGGTATAGACGTGCAACTTGCTTTTCAGCCGACCAGCGGTGATCCAGAATGCCGCTCTTGCCAATGAAGAGCTTAGCAAGCTTATCAAGACTGGCTTTTGTGAATCGCTCGGTATCGCGGTCTACGTCGTTGTCACAAAGGTTAATCGGGAAACAAAAAACGCCTTCCGGCGTCAGCTCTTTATGTGCATATTGATTTATTAAAGCAATATCTTTTTCGGGGTTTACTGGCGTTGCCTTAAGCGCCTTTAGTTTTTCAATTCTATTCATTATTATGGTGCCTCCTCTTCACCCACTGCTTCAGCTATCGTTTCACCTTTGATGATAATGATTGCAGAGCCTTCATCTAATTCCACTACCTCATTGTTTATGCTCAATAAAGGATCGTATCCTTCTTCTGCTGTAACATCAAACTCAATCACATCACCGGAAAAAACGGTAGCGCCCGAGCTCAAGGCAACCGGAGTATCAAGATTAAGCGTTTCTCCATGAAGCCGAACAATCGATGCTGTAAGCGTGGTGTTTATATCATCAGAAAAAGTTAATACATGCGGAATTAAACCGACTGTGTCGAATAATGAATATACGTCTAAAATTCCAGTAATCCCATGTCCGAAACTAATTTCAACATCACCTGCTACAATAGCCTTTACGTAAAATATCGGCGTCTGCCCGTATGGCATTGTTACCTCAATTGTCTGCCAGCAATACGGAGGTATAACCGCTGCTTTAGCGGCATCAAATGGCCCGTCACAAAATTGTATCGCTCCTGCAGTCATATTTTTTACTGTAACCGACCTGCAATAAAATGAATCAAACTCGAAAGCAGTTTCTACACCTACCTCAAGTGTTTGTTTTTTAACCGTCATCATATTGCTCCTTTCAATTTTATTCTTTCCTTTGCCCGAGCTATATCTTTTCGCAATGCCACAGCTCTCTTTTTAGGCGGCAAGAGATAATAGGTACTGGCTTTTAAACCGTACTTAGCTGCCTCTTCCATGATTTTTTTATCATTCGACATCATTACGAAGCTCCGTCTGCCTTTGCGACAATCTTTTCCGCTATCTGCTGTTTTGTATCTGTGTCGCTTATTTGGACTTCTTTTTCTTTCGCAAGCTCTATAAGTGCATCCTTATTCATCGAGTTTTTAAGAGCTTCGGCGCTCGGCAATTCATCTGAAGCATCTGGCTCGCCACTTTCTTTTTTGCCATTCCCTGAATTTTTCATAATTGCATTTTTTAAGTTGTCAGGCGTGAAATCTCCCTCATAGCCGTATTCTGCCTTATACTTATTTGCTGTCGCCCATGTCAAAAAATTATGCGCAAGCTCCCATTCGGGCGGCAATGCGCTGGTGTTATGCGCTTTTAGCCACATTTGATATAAACTCATACTGCTGTTCCTCCTTCATTTTTATTTCCTGTATTTTTATCAGGATTTTTTATTAACCATTCAAGAGTTGTAAGGTCTCTTGATACCATCAGTTTATTACCGCTCGGGTCTTTATCACGTCTATAATCGGCGCGTGCTTCGTTCGGTTTTTCCCATCCGCCCCTAATTGCTTTTTGGTGCACGTCCGCCCTGGTTGCAGCATCAGCCCTAAGTATTTCATTCATGTCAATTTCAAAGTGATAACCACGCCTGCGATCTTCTTTAGTCAGCAATTTTCTATTAAGTTCTTGCTCATATGCCGTTACAATAGGCAGCATTGTCAGCATAAGAAACTCAAGCATTTGCTGCTCTTGCGATGAAAAAGAGGTGTCCGAATAATCACCCAACAAATGCGGCGGTATATTATATACCATCGCCACTTTTGACCGTGATATCTTTTCTACTTCAAATAACTTATTGTCAACAGGCGATAAATTTAAAGCTTTAGCCGTTAAGCCGCTTTCAAGCAATAGTATATTACCGCCTGTTTCTCTATACGTCTTTGTGAGGGTTTCAATCGTATCTTCGCGCTGCGTCTCTCCTAAAGTTGCAGGCGCCTCAACAACAATTTGCGCATTCACGCCTTTTTCCAGCTGTGCCGCGCTAAATTCCTGAATTTTCTCATTATAGTTCAAGGTATCAAGTAATACCGCCACAGGATTTACACCTATGATTCCATTCGTTGAAATAAATGGAATATGTAAAATGTAGTATCCATGAACATAGTAATCTTGTCCCTGCTCTGGCGTGATTCTGTACCATAATTCGCCAGACTCTTTTTCAATTACTGGCTTTACTCTCAACGGATCAAGAATATTCAAGCTAAATAATGTACCGCCAGGGTTAAATTCCTTTATAGCGTATGCGTTACCCTCTGTACAACAGCAGGCCTCCAGTGCTTTAAAAAACTGACAGGCTGTCATATTCGGATTAGGCTCAAACCGTACCATGTCGTTGCGATCGTCATTTTTCACTAGAGTTGTACCTTTGTAAAGCTGTACCGGCATGGTTGATAAAGCATTCGCCCTTCGCGTCACGGCAGAAAATATAAGTTCACTATTTCTCAGTGTGTAATCGCTTCTTAAAAATCTCGGCAGAAACGGTGCTGTTCTTATTGTTTGCGTGCTTCTTGGCTTCGACGCCTTTTCTGTAGTTTTCTTGTTCCGTCGGAACATATCTATCAACTTCAAATATAAATCACCCTTCCAGCTGAATAACAGTTGCTACCTTTTTGTCCGAAGGTATAGCAAACTGATTTTTCCGCAAGTATTCTGTATGCGCATTTAAATGAGCCGCAAATCCGTCAATTTTACGGTATTTGTTTTGTTTCGTTGGCAGATAAGTAGCATTTGGGCTTCTCTTTGTGAGTTTCACGTTCCCTAAATACCAGTTATACATACGGTTGTTATTGTGAATTATTTTGCCGTCTAAAAATCTTTCTTCAAGATTATCGAGAGGCGCTGTTAGCGTAATCTCACCTTGCCGTATTGGGTCTAATATAAAACCCTTGCTTTGCATAAGCTGTACCAAATCAAACGCTTTTGCGGGATCATAGCCTATACTGTCAAGCCGGTACAGTTCCCGCATTTCCTCAAACCAATTAAAAACGAGCATATGATCCACATACTCGCCTTGCACGATTGTTAAAAGACCTTCTCGTTCCAGCCCCATCCAATCAAGCTTCTCTTGATTTGTTTTTTTCTTTATTTCCGGTACCCATGAATGAGACAAATAGAAAAACCAATTATCCGGTAACGGAAATTCAAGACCAGCACTTGTAAAGTCTTTCGTGTTTGACATATCAAACCCGCCATAGCAGCGTTGCCCGCGCAGTTCTTCAAGCGGTTTTGTTTTGTTGTTTTTCTTTATGGTCTGAACGTCCAGAAAAGAAAGCTCGTCAACCATCGTAAATACGTTAAGCTGCTTATTAATGAAATTTGAACGTTCAGACGGAATGGGCTGTACTCTATCCCACTCGTCTATTAAATCATCCAGTAATAACAGCTTGCCAAGTGACGGGTTTGCCTTTTTCCAGCACCTTATATTTGTGGGCTCGTCTTTTTCGTCTATTTCTGCGATGTACACAAATACACGGTCAGCGGCCCGCTTTGATATTGCGTCCATCCCCGCGAGTATGTCCGTACCAAGTTGGTAATGATCCATTAAAGGGCCATCTATAACCGTACCGAGCGTTGTGATAAATATTATCATTGGCTGGCGGCGCTTTTTCATTTTTGGCTTGATCCGATTTATCAGGCTATAATCGGTATAATCTTGTTCCTCATCAAATATTGCAAGGTGCACATTAAGGCCATCTACGGTATCGCTGTCCGTCGCCAGAGCTTTAATCCAAGAGTTGGTTTTATCGTAGAATATGCCATCTCGCGTTACTCTAAAATGCTTGTTCAGTAACGGAGAATTTTTTATTTGCGTTCCGCATTCCCCTACGATAATCTTTGCTTGCTTTTCGGAATTTGCCAACGTGTAAACTTCGGCTCCGCGTTCCCCGTCTTTCGATGCCGCAAACGCTGCGTTTCCAGTTACAAGCGTGCTCTTGCCGTTGCCGGATCCAACTATTATCAGCCCTTCGCGAAATCGCCGAAAGCTTGTACTTTTATCCACCCATCCGTAAAGGTTTCCCTCAACAAAATGCTGCCACGGCAAAAGCTCCATGCGGTCATAATCGCCCTTGCTTGGCTTAAGAAATTTCTCGATAAAATTAATGGGTTTGTACGCTTTTTCAATATCAAACACCCAGCGGTATTTTGAATTACCGGATGCATCGAGATCATCTATAAACCGTTGACATGACTGTTTGACTTTTACACAGGCCGTTTCTTTGCCTGACAATACTGCATCTGCATATTGGTAGCATACACTGTTTAATATCGGAGTATCTAAAACAGTGATACTAGTATTTTTCAAACTCATCACCACTGCTATTTTCTGATACAATGGACTTTCTTTGCGCAGGAGTCATCCCCATGCTTTTTAGTAAATTGTTCAGTGTCTGTACCGTTTTAGATATCTCAATAATTAGGGGGTTCTTTGTCTGATTTGTTGCTCCGAATTTATTTGTGTGATCAATCAGCATTTCGCTCGCTTCCATCTCTTCTCGCATCTTTTGATAGAACCTATATGTCTCAACATACAAATCAATGATTTCTTCGTCTGATGATTGATATGCATTCCCTAAATACTTAAGCAGTCTTTTTTTAACCGGATCATTTTTAGCTACCCTTACCTTTGCCATTCTGTTACCCCCCTTTCATGAAATTTTATCGTCGGTGTAAAGGAAGAAGCACACACGGTTCCTAATCGCTCTTCGCCACCTTTGGAGGTAGGGGGGGCTATGTATCACGCCTTGATTATCCTTACCCCAGGTATCGCTTTTTCTTTTTTCCTCGGCTTTGTTGCTTCATGGCAATCCCTACACAAGCTGATAAGATTGCTGTCAACAAGAGCAAGATGAGGATAGTTTTTAAGCTCTTTGATATGATGCACTTCATTTGCTATCGGTATCTTTCTCTCATTCTCTGTAAGAGGTACTCCGAGTAGTATCTTTTCTTCAATCCTTTTTTTACAATGCTGGCACATGAACTTATCGCGCAGCAATATATATGCTCGTTTTTTACGCCATGCCATAGAATTATAGAAGCGTCTTATCCATGCTAGTTTTTTATCGTATCTTCTACGCTTGTTCATTTCCGCTTATTGTACTTGTCACATATCGCACGCATACAATGAATATGTAATTTGTCAATACGCCTTGACCATATGCATTTATAGCATGGTGATTTTATGTATTGTTCTTCAGTCATGCGTATTTTCATTATCGCTCTTCCTTGTATATAAAAAAGAGCTGGACACAATCCTAGCTCTTTATATATTTAATCTTATTTGGCCTGGTTTCTTATAGTTCGTTATTATCAACTCTCCGTATTTTCTTCTCCCACTGCTTTTTTTACTTAATGAATATTGCACTCCTTGTTCTTTGATTTCAAACTCTTTAAATTGTTTTCGAATGAATTCATCGTCATTTATTGTTATCAATACTTGTCCTTTCATATTTAGACAAAGCGTTGCTACCTCAGCATATTGCTCATCTGTGAAATCTCCTGCAGCATACTTACATGCGTTTCTATATGGTGGATCTAAAAAGAAAAAACTTTCAGCACTATCGTATAACTCAAATATTTTCTCATAACTTAAATTCTCTATAGTTACATTCTTTAAACGTTCATAGGCTCTATATATATCTTCCTCTATTTTATCAAGTCGTAAATTACTTGGCCCTTTCGCTGTTCCAAATGATGGATGTGTCAACTTCGCTGCAAACCCTGCACGTACTAAGTAATAAAATATATGAGCTCTCTTTATACAATCCTCATATTCGCCTTTTTTATATATCTCTTTGTATTCTTCAAAAGTTTTTCTACTTATTAACGTATAGTTAAAACTATTTATGAACTGTTCCGGCGCCTCTTTTACGACAGACCAAAAATTCATTAAATCCCCATCGAAATCATTCAGCACTTCCCATTTTGATCGTGGCTTACTAAACAATAACCAAGCGGCTCCGCCGAACACTTCAATATATCCAGCATGCGCAGGTATATATTCTTTAAGAGTTTCTACAAGCTTTGATTTTCCTCCCACCCAAGATATAGGACTCTTTTGCAAAACAAACATCTCCTTTGTACAATAAGAACGTTTGTTCTATTCTATCTCTGGAAAAGTTTTTTTGCAACTTTTTATTTTTCAACAAACAAAAAGAGCCGGCACTTGTCCGAGCTCTTCATTAGATAACTTTACACAATATATTATAACATAGGTTATTTTAAACACAATAGAAATTTAAGGCAATTCAAGGGGATTATACAGGTTTTTGGGGTTAATCAATATTAATACTCTTCGGAATTATCCCAATCTTCTGTGATATACTTTCAGTTGGAGGTACAAAAGATACCACACAGTCAAGACAAGCAACCTCCTTTTTTATTACTCCTATATAATCCATTTGAGCTTCGAAATTGCAGCTTCTAAAGACATATCTTCATCACAATTTGTAACTAAACGTCCCAAACTACTTGGGACCCCTATAGTACCTCTAAATTCCTTTTTTATTTCTTGCAGTCTATCTGCTTCTACTTCACTTATACTATCTTTAAACTGAGATTTAAATTGCCTTAAAATAGTATGTATATAATTTAAAACATACTCAATATATTCATATGCTTCACTGTGTGTTGGAATTTTCCCTTTATGAAAAACTTGATTCCTAAATTCAATTTTTTCAAATCGCTCTGGTCTGCTTTTTAAAGTTTGTAAATATAAAAAATAAAAAGCGCCTAATTGCCTCTCTGATTGAGAACCGACATACCTCCACGTTTCTTTAAAATCTTCTTTCTTGATACCGTTATATTTTAGAAATATTTTAATACACCATTCACGAAATCGTTCCATTGAAGCGTGAACACAAGCAATAGCCTCTATTTTATAACCATTCCTTAACGCGTTTAATCCTATATCAAACAAAATCTCAAATTTTTCATTTTGCATAGGAATTATAGTTTTATGTCCATTAATACATTCTACCTCATATAAGCCAGCATCATTAATTTCAACGTTATTATATATAAATTCAGACATATCATCTATTGCTAGTGCTTTTCCTGGTGGCACACGTTCCTTTATTAACCTCTCCCTTAAACACTCCATACACGGTATTTGAATCTTCATAAATATATTCTCCAATAAATAACACATATTATATCATAATATTGAAATTAATTGTAACTTTCTAGATATTCCTGATAATTTTTTTTAATGCTTCTCTCCGTATTTTTTTTAGACTTTCTGTATTATTGTACCCCATCTCGGAAGCAACCACCTTTACTAATTTCCCTTGATAATATCTTAGCTGAACATAAAGCTTTTGCTTTTCGCTTAAATCAGCCGCATCAACCATCATACGTATATTTTCTTGCTTTTCAAGGCAATCATATATTTCTTGTTTCATACCTTCAGTTTGAGCTGTCATTTTTGCACATTCTTTTTCAAAATAATAAATCCAATCTTGCGGTGAACTCGTCTGCATACGTTGCTTTGACATATCCGAGGTTTTAATATCTGAGGGCCCAAGCTTAAGCGCAATATTACGAAGGGTAGATTTAGTTGTTTCTTCTATAAGCGAATTAATTCTCAATGTCAAAATACTATATTCAAGCAACCGCTGCTCTATACTTGTATAATCCTCACACATGTTTGACTCCCTCTATTTTTTCTGGTCGTAATATTGCCTCACATCTTCGCTCATCTTTTTTGCTGCGCTCATCATGTTTGAAAACTGATCAACAGTCTTAAACGCAGAATTAAACAATTCAACAAATATAGACTTCACCACTTTTTTTAATTTCCGCTTTCTTCTATTCATCGCGCCCACTTCACAATCATAATAATTATGGCAATAAAGCCAATGACATAAAAAGCCACAACAACAATTTCATATAGCTTACATAAAAGCAGTAAATATATAATTGTCTTAACCAACATCGTCATTCACCGGCTTTACGCAATGCTTTCTTTTTTCTTTTTCTTCTAATCCAATTGCCATCATAATACGGCAAGCCGCATGTGCTAAATGATCATCTTTCCCATCCTCATTGCTGCCAGTCATTGAAAGAATTAAGTGTCGTATAGCATGCGTTATATCATCTTCTTTACTCACGTAATGCCAATTATCATCGCCATACTTTTCCGCGCCTTCATGTTCTACCTTTGCGACTCTTAATAAAGCAGGAGCAATATAATTTTTTATAGAGAAGGGTATCTTTGTTTGATCTCCACAGCTTTTTAATATTTTCCTTTCCTTTTTTTCCAATTCACTCATTTGTAACTAACCCCTCTTTCCTTTCAAACTGCTTTAAGCTACGTATATGCGCCTTTAGTCCTGTTTGAATTTTGGCAAGTTCTTTTATTTGAGTCTCTATCTCTTCACTGTCATCAATTGATAAACTCTCCTGCTGCAATAACGCCATATCCGCGCTTACATGAGCAAAGCCAATTTCTAAAATTCCCGAGGTATTAAGCAGCTCTTTTTGCGCAATAATTGAATTCTTTAAACTTGTATTAGCCGCTATTCTAGCTTTTTCTTCAGCACCCGCCATAATTCCCGCATGTTCCTCTTCATCCTGTAATAGAAAACTAAAGATATTCACCGGAGTCTCCATTCCTTTTACGTTCATATTTTCCTCCTCACTTTCTATTTCTCTTTCGGCTTTTCCGCGCCATCTTGTTACGTTTCTTACGCCTAATAATCTCCTTTGAGAGTTGCCGCTTATCCTTCATAGTTTTCTGCTTCCTTTCCAACACATTTACTGCATAAATCCCATTCAACCCAATAGCAGCCTCCCGGGCAAGCATGATTTTCAGTACATCCGCACACCCGGCATTTTTGTTCTTTGATATGATGCATTTCATTGTCTAAATCAGAAATATGGATATATAACTTATCCGGCTCTGTAAAATCTCTTTTAAACTTTTTCACAAATTCATTCAATTTTCTGTTTTCGTCTCTAAGTCTGATGACTTCCTTCTTTAACCTCTCTAATTCAGCTGGATCAACAACTACACCGCTTTCAATTTTTTCACCTGTTATCGCACATTTTTTCATATCCTTTACCCCTTAACAATTTCTTTCAGCTCAGCAATCTTCCCGGACATCTCCGCACCGCTCCAATCTTCGCAATCCTCATCCGGTTCTATACAGGCTTGCTCACATAAATACTTGTAATAGTTTATCTGTTCTTGTGTCGACTGCATTTGTTACCCCTTCCGCGCTTACGCTATTAAATATTTTCGGTACAAACATAACCGTTTTTTTTGCCTTCCCTTTCAAGCTGTCTTAGTATCTCACCCACAGTTGTATAACCGCCCTCTTCAAATGTTACCTTTACGCTTTCAGGAACTTCCTCTATCTCATCTACATCGTAAAGTTCTTCTTCCTCTATTCCTGCCAGCTCTTTGTAATACATCATTGCTTCTTCGGGCGTTTCTGCTGCGACTGTTTCACCTTCGCATACTTCCCATGCCTTTAATTTCGTTTTCATAACTCTCCTCCTTTTTAGAATGGCATTTGTTCTTCATCCAAAGGCCCATCATATTCAGAACCATCGGGCGCAAACACACCTGTAAAATCTTCGCTCTCATCCAAAGGCACAAAGTCTTTTTCGGGCTTATCTCTAGGCGTCAAAAACTCAACTTCATCCGCAATAATCTCTGTCATATACCGCCGATCGCCATAACCGTCATCATATGGCCGCACCTGTATTCTTCCGCTAACGCCAACCTTGCGCCCCTTCTTAAGAAACCTCGAACAGCTTTCCGCAAGACCGCGCCAAGTAACAACAGGAATAAAATCAGTCTTCTCCCTGTTATGCGTTCTTGATACCGCTACAGTAAACGTACATACAGATATTCCAGTCGCTGTTGTTTTAAGCTCAGGATCCTTTGTTAAATTCCCGATAATCATTGCTTTGTTCATGCTGTTCTCCCCTCGCTTTTCTCATACATTGTCTGCTTTGCCTCTCCTTTAAACAACTAATAAACTTCGAAATTTACTATCGCTGCTTATATGTGTTATGCTTTCCATTTCAACATTGATATGCTTATAGTCTGGTAATAAATGCATTTTTACTTCGAGTTTTTCTATTGCTGTAGTCGGGTCAGTCGCCACCACATAGCTTTCTTGCCCCATCATGCCTTTACATTTTATTTTGTATAAGTTTAATCCTTTCACTTGTACTCACCGTCCTTTTAACTCTTCTTTTGCAATTGATATAAAATCGCTGATGTCTTTTAAGCACCCCGCCGAATATATTGTGTCAGCTAAAGGAATAACACAATATTGTCTCCACGGTATATACCACTCAATGCGTCCAATCAAGTCACCGGACTTAATATTGTACACGCAATAGATACTCGTTTTTTTCTTACGGCTGACTTCAACGATTTTGATATATTTATATGTTTTTTCCATTACTCTCACCATCCTTTGAAGGCGCTGCCAACTGTAACTTTGGTTTTTCAGGCCACCAAATATCAGGGCAAACTTTTATATCCAAATCGTAATCTATACAGAAATGTAAATCCTCTATGCTCGTAAAAGATTTATTAAATACGGTGCCGAGATATTTTCCGTAATCATTTTTATTGTTAGGTATCTTGCCAAATAATTTTTCGTATTCTTTTAGAGGCACGATTATTGAAATATCTATATCTCTAGGCACTCTTTTATGTAGCGCAGACCCTACTAAAAACACAGGAAATCCGATTGTATCGGCTGCTTTTTGCGCTGCTTTAAGTAATTTTAAAAATGCGCTCCAAGTTATTTCTTTATAACCCCAGCCATGTAAATACTCCTTCTTGCCAAGCACAGGTTCGTTCATTTCTTTTCACCGTCCTTTGCTACCTCGGCTTATTCAAGCCCGTGCCTTTTAACAAATCGTTCTATGTTGCAATATGCCATCATGCAAAAATTTGCTATATCTACAAGTTCGTGTTTAATACCCTCTCGATTATCCCAAATATGTGGTTCGTCTGTTTCTCTCCATAGTTTTGCTGCTTCTTGCAGTTCTTTAAATTCGCCTTCTAGCCTATCTATTAAATATTCTTCTGTTTCGTTTTCCCATCCTGGTCTATCATCATGTTGTTTTAGAGTACCTTCCATAGCCTTTGCAAAAGTAACAACGTCTTTTCTTAGCCTCATAGTCTCTATTCTCCTCTCAGCCCTTCCGGCCATTCTCTGATCAGATCTTCTCCCCAGGCGGCCGCAAGATTATGCTTCATGAATACAGGTACTCCTGCCGCCCGGCAATCATCAACAATACGCTGTATCCATTCTTTCTTAGGTATAACCTTGCCTTTACGGTTGCCTGTTTCCGCGCCGATGATAACCCAGCCGCAAGGTGTTTCTAAATTGAGCCATGTTTCATTCAGTAAAGGCTCAATGCTTAAAAAAGTATTTCCGCATATTGTTTGAAGATAAAACAGTGCTTCGTTAGATGTTTGGCATCCGGTACCAGTGGCCCCGAACCAAAAGTTTTCATGATTATGATCTACCCAAAAATTACGCCCTCGTGATGATGTTTTATGATACCGTTTTGGGTTCTTCGTCAAAAATAAATACTTATGCTGCGGCGCTTTTAAGCACGCTTCAAATACCTTCTGTATCCATCCATCCGGTACCCAATCACCAAACAGATCTCCCATGCTCACAACGAATATATTTGAAGGCTGCTTGATCTTTTGCGGTTCGTCGAGACGGTATCTATGAAAAGTCGGATCAAATACATAAGGATATGAATCTTTACAATCGCCGGAATGTCCATTATCGGAAAAACCAGGCAATTCAATGGTATGGATTTTTTCTTGTGCTGCCGTTGGATACATACAAAACCGCTCTGCTATTCTCCGCGCATAGCAATACTCACACCCATGTAAACAGCCTGTGACCGGATTCCATGTATAATCACACCAATCAATTTTTGATTTATTCACGGCTTTATCCTTTCATATCGCCCTTTTTTCTTTTTCTTCCCGAGAAAAACGCTGTTCCAAATCATGTACAGTTGTTCCATCCGGCCTGTAATGTACAGGGCTATCTTTATCGAGATGCAACATATACGCCCATCTATCTGGATAGAACCTTCTCACCTTACTTAACTCACTAATACGCTGTTGCGGACATAGATAGCAACCAAGCCGATGGAATCTGTCATATAGAGGATTGAGTATGCATCGTCTTTCAAGCTCGTATTTTGCCATGTCTCCTGTAATCCCAGCTTTATACATCAGCGAATGTCGATTGCTGAACGGTTCTATTAGTCTTTCGTATCTGTCGTGTTCCTCTGCCGATATTCCTATATATTCATGGAAAACGCCAAACTGTTTTTTTAAACTTATTAAGTGGCCGGAGTTTTCCATAGTCATTCCACCAGCATCCCCTGGTCATAGGCCATCCGTGTATCTGCCCAACGTGTTTGCCACGTATACGCTGTTGATAGAAGATATCTTCAAATGTCTTATCTGCTTTCACTCTCGTTATCTTCATGCCTATATATTGCTCGACTCTTTCGAGATAAGCATACATTTCAAGAAATTCTAACCCTGTGTCAGCAAATAGAATAACGTCTATTGGTATCCCCTGTTCTTTCATCAGTACAAGCGTCATCATGCTGTCTTTTCCGCCGCTGAATGAAACAATATTTATAGTCTCACCTTATCCTTTCAGCCCTTCTGCAGTTTTCTCATCTGAAAACAAATCCACCGCTAAGTGGTCATAGTTCCCGGTCGGTCTTTCATTTTCAAAATGTTTTTTTGCATTTTTTCTAACGTTTGGGTTACCGTCTTTGTACCTCAGCCACTTGGCGCCGTCATCTGCATATTCCGAGCATATTAGTGCAGTGCCCTTATAAACGCTCTGTCCAAAAAATTCAACTAATCCGCGTTTCGGTACCTCGTATTCGCTCTTTGCTGATAGCTTAACGATCTCCGCGTGACGGTATAGCCAAAGTTTCATATCCTCGAATGAGCATTTACATCGCCGCCGCGCCGTGTCCATAGCGTTTTTCATTTCCGGCGTGAACTTTTTATGAGCAACAAGCCCAAGCGTCAGATAATAGTCATACAGCGCTTTGTGTTTATCAACAGCAGGTGGCGGTGTGCCGTCAGGCTCACCAGTATTATTTATATCAGAGTCAGAATCAGAATCTAAATCAGAGTCAGAATCATATTCGGCTTTTTTCGCTTTCTTTTTTTTGCGTTCGCTTTTTTCGCTTTCTTCGTTATCTCCTTTAAAGCGTTCGCTTTTTTCGCTTTCTTCGTTATCCGTTCGCTTATTACCGCGCCCGCCTTTTTTCCCGTTTTCAGCATTCTTTTTACACCTGTCAGAATATGCTTGCTTTTTCTCATCAAGCCATTGGCGAATAGGAATCCATGCAAATTCCAACACACCGCGCAGATCCGGCTCTATGTTGTCCTCTTCATATTGAAATATTGCCAGTATAAGCTCTCCCGCTTGCTCCTTAGTAAGCTTTTCAAATATTTCTTTATGTTTTCTAAGTAAAAGAAAGCTGTTTTTGTCGTTGCTTTTCTCCATGCTATTCCCCTCACGCGAAATTTTAATTACTAAAATACCATTCTTATCTGGTCTTTATGTTTCTCTATTCTCTCAACAGCCTTACTGTACATGTACTTATCTATTTCAAATGCCATGTAATTGAATCCCATATCATGACAAGCAATAATTGATGAACCGCTTCCCATGTGAGTATCTAATATCTTGTCGCCTTCATTAGCGTATTTATTAAACAACCATTTATAAAGAAATACCGGTTTTTGAGTAATGCAGATCCTCTTTTCATTAAGAGACTTATTGCCTTGTTGTACACGACCTTCAGTTATACTCTTTCCCTGCATCATGCCATTCCACATATAAACAAAAAGTCTAACACTGTCATGCAGACTGCAATATGCTATCTCACAGTCTGAAAATGAGCTTGTCCCGTTTACCTTATCCCAGACTATCCGGCCACTTCCTAAATTAATATCAAAATAATTGATTCCCCATATAATCTGATTTTTTGATATGCGCAATAATTCATCAAAATAATCCTTTTTCGGGACTTGCCAACTTGAACATTTCTTATAATAACGTTTCACTCCAATAGGGCTTACTTTCCTGCCAAAATATTCACGCCTTTCAGGGCCGCTAAAATATGGCGGATCAACAACGGCCAGTTCAAAATACTTATCCGGTATCTGCTTCATACCATCCTTACAGTCCATGTTGTATATTTGATTGAGTTCTAACATGTTGACCTCTCTATCTGTGTTATCTGTTTGCTTTAAAGAACGCTTTAGAAAACCCCGGCGGCGTTATTGCTCTTATGTCTTTTCTGGTAAGTCCAAGATGCTTATATTCTTGAGGGCATTCAGGCTTAGCCCATCCTTTCCCATTTGTCCTTCCATTTGGAAATTCTAACGTCATCATCGGAGGCCGTTCTGTTACACGTTTTCGCGGTTTATTAAAATATCCCCATAAATCAGTAGGTTTTATCTGCCAATCTCCAAATTCCCAATGCTCAAACATAAATACGGGAATGCCTATAAACTGCCTTAACAATCCCTTCGGATTCTCTAATGCCCAAAATTTAAGTTTGGTCTTAGTCCTGCATTCCCATATAATTTCAAAGCAAGCCTTAACAACTTCAATTGCCCCCGATAGATCACGCGGCTTTGATCCCTTTGCAAGACTGAATTCAGTGCATGGCGGAGCTGCCAAAATTCCATATACATCTTTTGCACATATAAGCATGTCATCACCATCATCTTGATTTCGAAAAAGCAAGCCACCAATACGCACAAAATCAACCTTTGTTACGTCATACTCCGGCAATGTAATCAGCCTCACGTCATATCCTGCGTCTTTATAAGGCTTGCTCCACGCTCCCGTGCCACCGCACAAATCAAGTATTAACTTGTTGCTGTTTTTTCCCATATTAATCTCTCAGTCCGTACTCTTCATAAAAAGTTCATGCGTACCATCCTGCAGAGCCTTTTCATCGTCAGACATCTTATAACCAAGCCTAATTAAAAAGTCATATATTTCATTTAAATCTTCATTGACCGAATACTCACCGCGCCAGTCGTAATATCTCTGCCCATTTTCCAATCCGCAATATACAGCTACAAAAAAAACGTTTGCTGAATTTTCAAAATATTTTTCAAGTATAGATAAATCTGCCCATTGCCCATTTTCATCAGTTACGCCAAGCATGTCCGCCATCACAGCTGTATTAACGCTTACATAACCATCAATAAGCGACCTCATACAATATTCAATTACACAGTCTATATTTTTCTTTGCTCCACTGTAATTCTTAACAAAGTCTTTTCTTAGTTCATAAGCTCTTTTAGTTAGCTCATCTAATGCTTCTTTTTTTTCTTTTTGTTTTAACCTTTCTTGGTCTTCCGCTGCTTCTTCTTCGGTCTGTACACGCTTAATATATAGATCAAAATAGTTGTAAGAAGATACTAAATAATAATATTCCGCTTCGTCTGCATCCTCAGGTATAACAACTTGCATATCACTTGAGCTCCAATATCTTTCGACGAATTTCATTTCTTCATAAGTAACTTCATCTATTTTAGTGGCGAACGTCTGTAATGTTTCAACAATAACCGCCGCGTTTTTCTCCGCTTTCTCTTTATCAATGGCGTTTTTTAGATCCCATTTATAATTGGATGTTCCGAACTTCTCGAGAACGCTGTTTCTGAGTTCAAGATCATGTATCTTGTCCATCTCAGCAAAGTCCATGAGCGTGGCGCCGCTATCGACAGCGGCCTTTAGCTTATCCTGATCAAATTCCATTAGCTTTTTACGGCTCTGAATTGTCGTTTTTGAAAAGCCTGTTTTCTTTGCAATTTCTTTTATAGTCTCTCCGAAATCAAACATCATTTGAAAGCCCTGGGCCTGTTCAAATACGGTCAAGTCGCTGCGCTGGATGTTCTCGAGCAGCATAGTTGCAACCTGCGTCTTTTCATCCATATCCGCTATTATGCAAGGAACCTCTTTTAATCCGGCTTTGACTGCAGCCGCGCATCTCCTGTGCCCTATAACCACCCGATATTGTTCTCCCTTAGCTTCAAGAGGTACAACAGTCAGATTCTGCAATATTCCATTTGCCTTTATGCTTTCAATAAGTTCGCTTAGATCCCCGAGGTCTTTTCTCGGGTTCTTGGGATGGGGATATAACTTCCCCACTTTGATATTGGTAATCATATTTACTTTCCTTTCATTTGTTCAATTTGTTCAAGCTGTTTCTCTCTCTCATAAATATTGTCGCTTAAATCGGCTTCCTTCAGAGCCCATTCCCTGCCGTAGAGTGAATTAGGAGCGCTATTTTTCTGTATATACACAGCTTTACCGCCTTTACCGACCGCCCATTGCTCTGACCTTATTGCGTGACTATTGCGGCAATTATAAGCCTCTTTATAAGTATCATACAGTCCGTTGCATGCTGGACATCGATACCATGTCTCGACATGAGCCATTCGGTTGATCTCCTTTTTTCTTTCCCCTTTCGGGGAGTGAGCCTTTTAGCGCAAAGGCTCAATGCGCCCTCTATTAGTGCTAGGGAATTACACTACTGCGGATAACCTTGTTCCGGCTTCTGCCGCAATCCAGTACCGGGGATATGGAAGGCGGTTTACGAACACCGCCTAAAACGTACTCGTACTTTTTCTCTTTTTCTCTCTCCACATTGCATCCTTTGCCTCTCTGTCCGCAATAAGCTGGTGAATACGTGAGTTATCCTCTCTCCGGCTAATTGCCATATCTTCATCGCTTTGAGGAATATAATAACCGCCTTGTGAAGTCGAACAAACCAATAATTTTTTCTTGCGCACTGCCTTCTTGATCTTATTACGAAATGTCCTATCAGCTATTATGAAGCCGTCCATTGCCATATCTTTGCGTATATCTGCCCTGGGCTTAGCATTAACCGCGCCCCTTGGAAAATATCTTCGAGCCCACCTCTCAGCAGGAATCATTTTTCACTCCTCCTAATATAAAATTCCCTTCACGTGATACCTCTTAGAAAACTCTGTCCATCCAATTGTTTCGGCTTCTTGATGGTGCACTCTGCACAGCTCTATCTTTCGATGATCACTATCATCTTTCTTGCGCCGGTTATGCCCCATGCCGATAACATCAACGTGATGCATCTCTCCGGGAGCATTGCATACCGCGCATTTTTTATATTTCAGGCACAAATACATGTACCTGTTGATATCGTCGTATCTGTCGATCATTGACTCCCAAGTAGGTATGTCATTCTCGAAACAAAATTCTATAAGATAATTGATAAACTCTCTCGCCAGGCTTATTGAGCAATTTGATAAAGAGAACCATCCATAATCCTTATCTTCGTTCGCATCAATAAAGCCGCCCTTTAGCATGTGCTTCACGCTCTCTTTACCACCGATGTAATATTCGCCCATATAATCAGATATATCTTTAAACATTGCGTATATCTTCTTGCGCTGCTGTTCCAGTATTCTCCGGTTATCAATAAGCTCAATCACACAACGCTTACCGCCCAGGTCTATCCTGCCTTTTACCTTTTCAATATCAACAACCGCGCATACTAAAATTGATGATTCGGTATATCCCTGAATAACTCCGTAAATTCTCATTTTTTCTTATTTAATTCTTTTGCGGCTTGTGCATGACTTTGTTTGTAATCAGTTATAAAAGCACGAAGAGTAGGATTGTCTGCTTGATATAGCTTTACTCCGTAATCACGCAGAAACAACTCATTCATACCATGTTCGTCATATCCGCATTTTTTTAAATGATCATGTATACGCGTTCGCAGCTTCTCATTTTCTTCTACTAAAAATTTGTCCAGCACCGCTTGCTGTTTTACCGCTTCACTGCATAACGTCGTTATAGATCTGCAGTCGCTGTCATATTTGACTTTCTGCTTCATGTTTTTAGCCTGAATGATAATAGTATTTAATATTGCTAGAAGCTTGCTACGCTCCAAGCTGTAATCTATTCCCTTTTTCATTTGCGCCCCTCTCATTCTTTTTTCTTTCTTTTGTCTCTTTGTCAAATCTATTTTCTTTTTTCAGGTTAACGTTTTTAAGACAATCGCATTGCTCACCCGGATCTAAATTGCTATTACAATACGGGCATGGGTTAAAATACATTAAACTCACCTCACTTCGAATACTTTTCTCTAGCCGTTTGCGGCAGCTTTGAATACTTATCGTGTATTGCTTTTTCAATTAAGTTTGACAAATTACGATTTTCATATTCCATTAAGATAGACGCCTCTTCTTCATGCTTAGCGCTTAGCGTAATTGCATGAGGATAGCTTCCGCCCTTTGTCCGTCCAAACATTTTGTTTTTCAACATTATTTTTACACCTTCCCTATCGACAGGGGCGCCCTCTCTTCAAATTTTCCGCAGGACAGCTTATATTCTTACCTGTTTATGCAGCGCTTTCTTAGAAAGCTGCCTATGACATCTCTAACAATATATGGAGAAGGCGGGACTCGAACCCGCAATGCAACGGTATCCAATTAGAGTTTGATGTACACAACATATCAGCCAAGGTTGCGATCCCTGTCATTAACTGTGCATTACCTATTCTGCCACTTCTCCATGCATGAGCCGAATTCCACGGCTCTGCATCTCACATATGTGTACGCTCGAATTTGACCCAATTGTCTTATCAGTATAATCCGAATACTGTCGCGAATGTCCCGGTTGCTCGCGCTACCATTTTATCCGGGGACTGGAGGAGAAGCGAGGAGTCAAACCCCGATACTCTTAGCGTCTAATTTCGCCACTTCTCCATGTGTGCCAAGCTTTTCACTCGACTCGTCGGTCCTCTCACCGATAGTCACCGTACCGTACCGATTTGAAGGGTTCGCCAGTTACGGTCTTGCGCATACTCCCTTGGTTGACGCTATTTTTATAGACCTGCGTCAATTAGTCTGAAACAAGATAACGCTTATCAATAATGTTTTTTTTGCTTTTTTCGCCTATAGTGATCTGTCAGCCATATTCCGCAGCAGAGCATACCAAACATAGCGAATACGCCCATCATCCATAAAGCTACTTGTAACAGCTTATCCATTACGCTAAGCCTCTGACGCAGTTTTATACTTCGCGCTGTATAGCCACCCTTTTTTCCATTTAAGAGAAATTTCTGCTACCTCATTAATCGAAAAGTATTTGCAGTAATTCAAAATTTCTTTATCTTTAAATGCATCGCACGGCATGCCTTCAAGATAAGCTTCTTGTCCGCGCCTATATGCTCTCTGCTTTGCCTCTTCTAAACTAGCTTTTTCATGTAATTCTAATGACATATCAATCACTCCTAACTTTCTAAATCTTTTAGCCCAAGCAGGTGAAGGCGTATCAAAGTGTAGTCTGCTATACTGACAACGCCATCGCCGTTTACATCGCCCTTAACCGGCGGGTTAAAGGTATTCATCATACCGATTGTGGCAAACGCCACTAGCAAGCCTATTAATGCTATAACAATGCATAACATAACCACTGATGTAAATTTTTTAACTAGTCTCATTTTTCTTTCCTCCCAACTCTTTTTTTACCGCGGCACTATTCGCCGCCCAGGTAAAGCCACAATGCCAGGCTCCCGTTAAGCGAACAGCAAGCCCTTCATTCTCTGCTATTAAAAGCGATAGTTTTTCATCGGCTATAGCAAGCTGTTTCATTCCTGCTTCATAGGCAGCCTCGCCAAGTTCCCTAGCATGTCTTAATGGATCCTTTTTTAACTCTTCCCAAAGTTGTTCTGCTTCAGCAAGAGTGGAAGCCTTTACACTTTTGGAACACTTAGTACACATAATATGATGCTCTCCAGTTTTATCTTTCGTGTCATAGTCAGTTATTACAATGGAGAAGCTATCTATCTCTTTACATCCGCAATCCGGACATGGTTTTAAACTGTAATCCAGCATTTGATCCTCCTACTTTCGGCTTGTCCTAAAAAAAACTTCTCATAAAAATTGCCGTGCTTTATGTCTTTATAAAAGCAACAATCTTGAAAGCCGTCTGTACTGTTCTTTTTCTCTTTTCTCTTTTTCTTCTTTGGATAAAACAGGATGCAGATTTACAACCTTATATTTGCCATACTGTATTGGTGGCGATTTATAATATTTTTGACCATCCTTTGTGATTATTTCCATTAAGATCACCTCGGTTATAATTACTAATTAACTCTATTAAAAATGCTTTATTGTGCTTCTTTCTCTTGTGCAAACTTTAGTGTCATAATCGCAGCAACAACCTCATCAAGCTCTTCTATTATCTGATCATACCGCGCTCTCTCTTCTTCGGTTATAACACCGTCACATCCTAAGGCAATTAGCTCATCACGGCAGTTTAAAAAATCTGTAACCTCTTTTTGTAATTGCAATATTGCATCGGGCAAATCTTTGATTTTTATCGAAGGAAGGCATTGCCGCGCTACTTCCGAACTATTCATAATATGTTGATATGCAAGATGATGTGTGCCATATAAGCCAATCATCGCAGACACAACATCATTAGGCGGTATAGTACGTCCGGATTCATACGCTCTTTGGCTTTCGACAGATATACACAACAGCTCAGATGCCTTTTCCTGTGTAAAACCTGCATAAAGCCTAGCAACTTTATATATGTTTCGGTAATTGTTCTGCATGGTTATATCTCCTGACATTGGATATAATTAAGTCGTAAGGCTAAGAGGTAGATTCATCGGAAAAAAAACGCGTCCAGTTAAAACCTAAAACTGCCCCAAGTTTCTGTGCAACTTCTGGACTTGGGCGGCGATGCCCATTCTCAATAAAGTTATACATTTGTTGAGATATACCACATATCTGAGCTATCTCGGATTGTGGTCTATCTCCTCGTGATTCGCGTAACCAATTGCGCATCTTTTAACTCCTTATAACTACCTTTAGTTGTTAACTAGATACATAATACTACTACTATACGTTGTTGTCAATAGAAATTTACTACTTTTTTTACTTATACAAATACAACTATTTGTAGTAATATAGAATTATGGTGAATATATGTTTGTGAAAACATTAAAAAAGCTTAGAAATGAAAATAAAGTGTCTCAAAGCGAACTGGCAAAACATCTTTTAGTAAGTCAGCAAGCGGTTGCAAAATGGGAAACTGAACGATCGACGCCAGATCCAGAAATGCTCCGAAAAATCGCGGCTTTTTTCAACGTATCCGTGGATTATCTCCTTGGCAATACGATTGTACGCAATTATCCTGAGCAAGTCGCCTTGCACTCAAATTTTGATAATCTGCCCGAAGAGGCAATAAAAGAAATTGAATCTCACATCGCATGGGTTAAAGAAAAATATAAAGACAAGTAAGTCCGAAAATTAGTACACTCAATATTTATAATTATACATATATTTTTTTCTCCCATTATATGGTACAATTATGCAAAATAAACAATTAGCTATAGAACAAGAAATAAATAGTCAAGGAATTATCATTGTCGAGCGCAATATAAAAAGCAGCGAGATTAAGGGTATTTATTATCAAGATACAAAGTATAAATTTATAATTATCAATAAGAATATCCCAACATATACAGAACGAACATGCATACTCGCTGAAGAGTTAGGACATTATTATACCGGCGCCGGCAACCTTATTCTTTATGGCTATGATACGCCTGTGGCTCAAAAGCAGGAACGCGCAGCAAGGATATGGGCATACAAAAAACTTGCGCCGCCCGATCAGGTTTATCAAGCCTGTTTGTCCGGTATGGTGTGTATCTATGATTATAGTGAATATTTTGGCGTGACAGAATGGTTTATGAATAGTGCGATCGAGTACTATTTTAAAGCCGGTCTGCTTATGCCTGATATAGAATCTACCTGCGGGTAAAAATAGGAGATTTTTGTTATGAAAAAATCATTGTTAAGTGTAACAATTCTAATAATTTCATTATTTTTTTTCGGATGTTCGACTCCTGCCCTTAGCACTAAAGATGATGAAAGTAGTGAATTGAACGAAATAATTGAAAATGATATCCGGCAACTTATAACCGCTGAATATGAAAACATTGTAGATTTTGTGATGCTCAATGATTTTGGCGATGAAGGTAAAAATATCTCAGTTCATCTTTATAGCAATGTTAAGTATGCTAATTTAGGTGATTACTTTAAGACAATTACGAATATTTGTAGTGACTATGCTACAGTTAACGAAGTTTTTATTGATAGATTAACAATATCTGTATATCAAGACGATAACCCTGCCTTTATATTTGATACAAGCGACTTTAAATCCGCCTTTTTAACTGATTATCGTAGCGGCGAAGGAAAACTGACTAAATTAAATGCTATAGATGAACTCGCCTCTATTTTCCCAGCAATGAAATTCACAGAAGCTCAGGCAAAACTTCCACAAGATGTTGTAGACACATACAATGAAGTAATGAAAAAATTAAGCGAATCACCCTCTACTCCCGAAGATATACTTTTTGAACAAATAGCCCCTGATTATGATATGACAGCATATGAATTAGAAGCATTTATGAAAAATGCTATAGTCGGAATGAATGGAGGAGAATATACACCCCTGCCGGATAATTTTGGATTTGAATATATTGAAGCCCCTGGTTCTGTTTACACTACCACCGGAAAAGAAAATGGGTTAATGGATACGGGCATGTATGCCTCAGGTGTTATTTTAAATTTTGAAATAACACCCGAAGAGCTTAGCTACTTCATATTAGAAAATGAACACGGGCAAATGTTGATCGCTCAAGATAAAACTATAGATAAAATAGGAAATACTGAACGCTGGGATCAATTAAAAGAAGGGGATAACGTTACAGTATATTTTGCTTATCAAGGATGGATTGATGAAGATTTCTATACTGGCGGTAACGGAATATATTTTACATGCCTATTAGAACATGAAGATATATCTGAACAAAAGAAATGGATACAAAAATGGTATAATGACTATATTTCATAGTTAATCTTCACTTGTTGGATAAGGATATTTATGATAGCAATATACGCCAGGCAAAGTATTGAAAAAGAAAACAGTATATCTATAGACGCTCAAATCGCAAGCTGTAAAAAAATTATTGATGTGTCCGCGGAAACAAAAGATTATATAGATAAAGGATACTCGGGCTCTAATATAAACCGGCCGGAATTTGAACAGCTTTTATTAGATATAAAAAACGGTATGATATCAGCTGTATATTGTTACCGCCTCGACCGTATATCTCGAAACATTTTAGATTTTGCAAATCTGCAAGAGTATTTTTCAAAATATAATTGCAGCTTTATATCTTCGTCTGAAAATCTTGATACTTCTTCTCCAATGGGCCGCGCTATGATAAATATCGTTATGGTGTTTGCGCAGCTAGAGAGAGAAACGATTGCCGGCAGAATAAAAGACAGTTATTTTGCCCGGGCAAAAATCGGCGCCTATCTTGGCGGAGGTCTTCCTTTCGGATATACCACAATCAAAAAAGATTTTAATGGAAAGCAAATGTCTGTGTTGTACCCGGATAAAAAAACCGCGCCGATAGTAAAAGAAATTTATAAAGAATATACTGAAAGCAGAACGTCTTTGGTAACTATCGCAAAAAAATTGAACGGCAAAAATATTAAAACCTCTACTGGCAAACCGTTCACAGGCAACGGAATTCGCCGAATATTAATGAATCCAATATACACGACCGCAATGCCGGAGATCTACGATTATTATTTTTCTCAAGGCTATAATATTTATAATAAAATCGATGACTTTAATGGTAAGTCTGGATGTCAGATTGTCGGAAAATTTATAGGTAAAAATACTCCTACTCCAATTACAGATCATATGCTTGTTATCAGCGCTCACCAACCCATTGTCGATTCAGAAACATTCATCGAAGCACAAATAACTTTATCCAAAAACAAGATTTCTAAGAGATCGGGCACCGGAAAGGTTACATGGTTGACCGGATTAATTAAATGCGGCGAATGCGGATATTCTGTTACAACAAAAAAAACAACAAAAAGAGGAAAAAAGTATTTATATCTTGTATGCCGCGGGCATAGCAATCTCGGTAATAGCATATGCACCCAAACCAAACACCATACTATAAAAAATTTAGAAAAATATGTTGAAAAGGAATTGCTTAATCATGTTAGCAATCTAGATGTTAAAAAACTGCGTATAGATAATAATCCATCTCCTAATATAAAAACAAAGCAACAGCTAATAAAGGTAAAGCAGCAGATTGATAATCTTATTGATGCCCTGTCGGAATTAGACGCCAGCGATGCCCGGGCCCCCATTCTCAAAAAAATAAACGAACTTTATTCTGTTCGTGAAGATTTATCCAAAAAACTCATGCCTAAGCTTAATGCCAATAATAAAAAAATAATTAGCACTGTCGAGCAAATAAAAAAACAGTGGGAATCTGCAGATCTAAAAACAAAGAACGAATGGGCGAATGTCCTTATCAAATCCATATCGATAACATCTGATACTATTGATATTGCGTGGCATAACTAATTTAGTGTTTCTATAACTGGTGTAAAATCTCCGGGATGGCTGAACAATACCACCCATTTGCCCTGGTAATCGGAGAGACTTTTTACGCCTTGAGTCGTCATCGCCGTAAAATCGGGCGCCATATCCCCGAGCCCGGGCGGCATGCCCATATCCGCCGCCTGCATGTTAGTTTGGTTCTGGTCGTTATTCATATGATAAATCACTTCTTTCAAAAAAATAGTAAGCTTTCCCTTTACTATATTCTTACGTTTAATAGTTTGTTACGGGAGAAAAAGGGCGTAAAAAAAGAGAAGCCAATATGAATATATGGGTAATCTTTTTATTAACTGATTTCTACAATTTAATGACATGAGAAGCTGGCAAAAAAGCTGCAAACCTTGAGTCAAAAGAAATATAAAATAATTGTTTATATTTATTCTCATATATATCTTGAAATCTAAACTCTATTATCGAATAATATTTTTTCTTAACTTCAGATAAATCTAATACGATATTAAATTCGTCGTCTCTGTTACAAAGATTATAAGTTGGTGTTATAATCCAATCCTCGGTTTTCATTTTTTCATCTTCATAATAGTTATAATTGCATATGTTTATTCTTTCATAGAAATCCAAAATAGTTTCCTTTGCAATATCCTCTAAATCAGCTATGCCCTCAATACTTTCAAGTCTATATATATACGTATTGATTAAAAAAGCTGTTGATAGGCCTAAATTTGTTACCTTAATATTAATGCTAGGTTTTTTAAAGTTGATCGGTTTTTCTTTACTAGAGTCTATTAAAATAGTATAACCATCATTAATAATATTTCCGTTCATATCCTCTTTCCATATTCTAAATACATTATTTCTAGCATTGGAATCAAATTTTTTATAAGCATTAATATATAAGCAAGGAATGATTGCTTGCTGTTGCTGCTTTTTTATGTTGTATACTATCCCATTCAATTGTTGTGGCAATTCCCCAGCCTGTTATTACTAGCCCGAATATTATACCAACATACCCGAGCCAATCCCACCCACCAGTTGGCAAACTCCACCTTGTAATTTCAGGCAAAAGAGCAAAAAATAGATATATTGCTACGGTTGCAATTCCAATTGTTATTAATAATTTCTTCATCATTTTTTTTGATTGCATATATGCCTCTTTTATTTAATATTATCGCTTGAAGCAAACTCTAAGAATTGTTTGCCCAATTCATTTTTTGTATAATATACTTCTCTTAAAATCGGCTCTAATTCACCAAAAACAAGAGCTTTACATTCCATTTCGCTCACAAGATTATGAGACGATAATCTTATTATTGCTTGCATTACCATATTTTTATCAGTCCCCTTATTAATAAAATATTCAATTAGTTCCTTTTCAAAATGCTCTTTTTTAAATTTAGTTGAATAAATCTTATATAAAACTGATAAGTCAAATACAGTTAAGTCATCAAGTGTTCTTATAAAGTTATCTTTATAATCGAAATCAGAGAAATCTTGAGCTAAATGAATTACAGCATTTTTCCATTTATTTATCTTCTCTTTATTGGCTTCTAATGATACTTTATCTATGATTGAAAGGAAGTACCTTTCTAAATCATCTCTTTTACCTATCTTCGAAATGTTTTCTTTGCTTTCTAATAATATTTTAAAAAAACTTTCAACGTTAGTCTTTTTAAAGGTTGTATAACAATTTAATATCCCTTGAATTACTGGACTTGCTATACCAATATAAACTGCTATTTCATTTAAATCCATCCAATTTGCCTCTTTCCCAATGATTTTATATTCTATCACTCCTTCCAAATTAATACAATAAACCGCAAAAAAAGAGCCCTTATAAAAGAGCTCTAATAATTTTTTCTATTCCTTATCCCTGATAGCAAAATATACAAATGTCAGAAATGATTATTTTTTAACCTATCGAACCAGATTTTCCACTCCAGTTTCTATCAGTTTTGTCTTTGATATATGAGCGAATAAGCGAACCGCAATCAAGGCACAAATCAGAATATACTTGTGTCACGCCTGACAGAATACCCTTTGAATATTTTAACCCTATGTTTCCTGTTTCCGCACTTTTTCCCCAAGCAACACCTATCTCAATACTTTTACTGCCGCAATATGGACATTCCATTGATTTTCTCCTGTTCATTTATTATAGATATAATATCTTTTTAATCTTCTTCCATTCTATCACTCCTGCCATATTAATACAATAAACAGCAAAAAAAGAGCCCTTGTTAAAGAGCTCTCTCATATCGATACCAATCGTGAGATTATCGCTATTATTTACCAGCTTCCGCCTGCGCCGCCGCCTCCGCCGCCTCCGCCGGAGAACCCGCCGCCCGAGAACCCGCCGCCGCCGGAGAATCCGCCGCTTCCGCGGCTGGGCGGGCGCGATGTCATCGTCGACTGGAAGCTCGACAGGTTTCTCGTCATATACGAGGTAAACATAATCGTGTTAAAAGTACTCATGCCCGAATAACCGTGATACCACGAGGGCGGCTGCGTGCCTATTCCCTCAAAGTTTTTCGCCCATTTATTCGTTACTCCAAGCACATAAGCATACGGCAGCACGTTATAGAAATACGAAGGGTTTTCTTCTACGAGAAGAAGTATTCTGTCTTTCTCCGCTTTTTCTATAAAGTTTTTAAAGCCGAGAAGCTTGCCGAACCATTCGTCGCCCTGCTCTGTGCGCTTTCTCATGATTATAATCAGTATAGTAAGTATCACCGTCACAAAAGCGGTTATAAGCGTTATGGGCACTTTCGCAAAATCGCTCATGGTGTCGAAAATAAAGGGTATTATAAATATGTACATTACCATAACCACAAAAAGCAGTATAAGCGACGATATAAGTTTTGCTGTTCTTTTGCCGCTTTGGGTAGACCGCCATTTTTCGAACACTCCCGCCAGTATAAACACAGGAAGGCTAATAAGCCAGCCTGTAAATATACTTATACCAAGCGCGGTAAGCATTTCGCCCGATTGGCGATAGCTGTACATAAACACAGTAAACGCTATGGGAAGCATAGTTATAATGCCCATCCAAGACCTTGCCGCTTTAGATTTTTTAGTAAAAACGCGCCGTTTTTTAGAGCCCTCGAAATAGTCTGTGACGCTCGTTTTTGTTGACTCCATGGTAGTATAGAAAGACTGCTTTAAGCTCGACAGCGCCACAGCGTTGCCGTTTTTAAACAGCTTATTAAACATCGTTTTCTCATACGCTTTGGCGTTTTCGGGCAGGTCTTTTAGTTTTTCGAGCTCAAACTCTTTTTTTTCTTTTTCTATGATATTAAGATACCCTTTATCAGCCCAGTAAAGAATAAGCGCGACGACGTCTTTATCGTCTACACAGCCGTCTATTATATATCCCGCCTCTGCCGGAGTCATGCCGTCTGGCGAATAAAACTCTACCGTGGGATACACCTTATTATCTTTACCGAGAGCCAGCCACAGCAAAAGCGCGAGCAGCAGGCAAAAACCGCTTACGGCGTATACGGCATTGTTCCATATGGCGTTAGGGTCCCGCTCGCCGACAAAATATCCTTCGTCAAGCTGCGCCCTTATCGTAACAAATTCTCCGCCCGTAAGCGGCCTTTGTATGTGCCCTGTTATATTATTGCCTTCTTTTTCCCAATACACATCAGAATTGTTCGCTGTACCGTAATCTCCTATATATGCAGTGACGAGCGATTCATCAAAATCTTTGGGCATTTCTATTATAAAGCTTGCGCTTTTTATTGTATCTCCGTAATCGCAGTATATTATATTTCTGTAAAACTCGTCGAAGGTATTAAAACCGTCTTCGCCTACGTTGCATTTGTACGTGATTATATATTCCTGCCGTCCGCTGATAAGCTTATCGGCATCGCCGATTTTTGCTTCGAGAAAATTGCCGTTTTTAGAAAGCTCGAAGTTTTTTTCGTATACATTAAAATCGTATACCTGATAGCTGTATTTTGTTTCTATCCACTGCTCGTCAACAAAATTATATTTAATGCCGCGGTTTTGCAGATAATAATAAAAGCCGTGGCTATCCTGCGAAAAATCGAGCGTAAGCCGCTCTACAACATCTAATACGTTGTTTTCGTTCACCGTGACATATACGTCATAGCTCTCGATATCGTATGCGTCATCTGCGGCGGCTGCGCCCGGAAAGCAAACAAAAACCATAGCCAGTACGGCTATTAATAATAGTTTTTTCATGGTACTACCCTTTCACATAAAACGAGCTAAAACTTAACCTTAACGTTCTGCCTTTCCTGTTCGTCAGAAACTTCGAAAAGCGGTTTTTTGGCAAAGTTGAATATTCCGGCGATAATAACGCTCGGAAAAACTTCTCTTTTAGTGTTATATGTTTTTACGACTGCGTTATAATATTTTCTCGAGTTAGCTATCTCGTCTTCTAGCCGCCTTAGTTCGTTTTGAAGATCCATAAAATTTGTGTTCGCCTTAAGGTCGGGGTAAGCCTCCGCAACTGCGAAAAGGCTTTTGAGTGTGCCCGAAAGCATATTTTCTCCCGCGACTTTATCTTCGAGAGTTTTTGCGCCCGCCGCCATATTTCTTGCCTGTATGACCTTTTCAAGCGTTTCTTTTTCGTGGCTGGCGTACCCTTTTACCGTCTCAACAAGATTGGGTATAAGATCGTACCTTTTTTTAAGGTAAACATCCATAGTAGAAAACGCTTCTTCTATACTGTTTTTCAGCTTAACAAACCCGTTATATGAGGCAATTACCCAAATGATTAATATTAATAAAATTCCGCCGATTATACCGTATACCATTTTAAAAAACCTCCTTTATTATTCTTATTATATTACACAAATAGTATGTATACAATTAATATAACAAAACGTCTCAAACGTCCATATCATAAAGCTTTGAAACGGCACGGGTTTTTATGCGGTTTGCAAAAAACGCCGCCAAAATCAAAAACAAAGCCGCTATATATACTGCCGCCAAAAGCGCTGCCATATGCAGAAACAAAATCGGCAAAACTATAAGCGCGGCGAACACGAGCCCCGTCAGCATATGAAGCAAAACGTTCATGTTTTGTTTTATCGCCTGCTGTTCGTTTGTCCAGTTTAGCTTAGGGCGTGAAACATCTATCAAAATCCCCGTCATTGAACTTACCGCAATTACAGGAATGCACAGAACAAGCGCCGCAAGCCCGGATGCTATATCTATTCCTATTATGATACCGGCTATAATTATAACCGCTATGCCCATCAACGAAAAAATCATGCCCGTTATAACCTTTGCCGCAAACTGTTTTTCCATGCCAAGCGGTATATATTTTGTAAAATACAAAGATTTGCCTTCTCTTGAGATAGCCGTGCTCGTAATTGCATTCGCGCTTGATACAAAAGCACCCACGCCGACAAGAACTGCAATAACAAGCCCGCTGTCAAGGCCATATACAGCCCCTTTTATCGTGAACATAGAACCGCCTCTGCTTACTATCATAATAATTATGATTACCGGCCAGATAAAGTTTACCAGCACACAGTTTAGAAAAGCTACGGGAGACCGCAAAAGCAGCCGGCTTTCTTTCATTACATATGATCTAAGAATCGGCGTTTTTACCGTTTTTCTGCCAAGGTCGCCTGCCGATATTTCCCTTCTCTTTGCGGAAGTTTCGGTAACACCCGCTACGCCTTTAAGATAAAACAGCTGTCCTGCACCGAGGAAAACAGCTGCCGCGCCGCCCGAGCAGAGTATAAACAAAAGCAGATTAAAAAATCCGGCAAGAGTGGCGCTGTAAGCGAGCGCGTTTGATGCAAATATAATACCGGGGAAAATATTGCTCATAGTCGAAACGATGGATGATTCGCCCGCTGCGATTGCCATAAGCTGCTCGCTGTCGATAAGCGAGGCCGAGCTTTGCAGAGCAAGATTTAAACCAAGCGCCAGTACAATTGCGATAATTCCGCCGACAAATTTAAACACCTGCTTGTTTTTCCCAAAGCTTGTAAACCGCATTATAACCATGACTATTATCGCCGCCATAGACAGCGCGATTACAGGTACTATCAAAAACAAAAGCGCAGAATAAACAATATACAGTATTCCGCCGGCGCTTTTTATTCCGTAAGCTATCAATATAGGCACAAGTATAAATGCTTCCATAATATATTCGTACACCACCAAAGTTATAAACTTCGCGCCGAGTATCTGGTATGGGCGAAGCGGCATATACATAAAAGTCTCTATGTCATTGGCGTGATACATTGTAGATATTACGTAGAAAATACCGAAGAAAAACACGACTATAGACGCCGCCCCAAACGCCATGGGCAATATCATCTGCTCTAAATTGCCCGCCGCGAGCACATCATAAATTTCAAATGTTAAAGATATGATTGATACAGCAAAACTCATAAACCCAAACCCTATGAGCAATGGTATCAGCCATTTTCTATTGTTTGCTTTTTTACCGCTTGCGCCCCCGCCGCTTTTTAACATTATTTTTGCCAGTAAAAATATTTTACGCATGACGTGTCATCTCCAAAAACATTTTTTCGAGAGAAGAATCGCCGCTGCTTTTCATGTCGTCAATATTGCCCGCAAAGAGTATTTTCCCATCGCTTACCACCGCGACTTTGTCGCACACTTTTTCCGCGACTTCAAGCACATGTGTAGAGAAAAACACAGTGTTGCCCGCGTCCGCGTGCTCGCGCATCATCGTCTTTAATTCGAACGAAGATTTCGGATCAAGCCCGGTCATAGGCTCGTCTAATATCCAGACCTTGGGTTTGTGCATAAGCGCACCCATTATAACTATCTTCTGGCGCATACCGTGTGAATAGCTCTGTATTCTGTCTCCAAGCGCGTTGCTCATCTCAAAACGCTTTGATAAATCTGAAATGGTCTGCTCTCTGTCTTTTGATTCTACTTCGTATATATCCGCCATAAACGAAAGATATTCTATACCTTTAAGGCGCAGAAAAACATTAGGGTCATCGGGTACAAACCCTATACTCATCTTTGTTTTATGCGCATCTTTTTCAACATCGCCGCCGTCTACCAAAATTCTACCGCTGTCCGGTTTTATTATTCCTGTGATAAGTTTTATTGTAGTCGTTTTCCCCGCGCCGTTAGGGCCTAGAAAACCGTAAATACAGCCGCTGTCGACATTAAGCGAAATATTATCGAGCGCCTTTACCTTTCCGCCGTATGTCTTTGATACATCGATAAGCTCAACCATTTTTTCCTCCATATTTTTTACATTATTGGCTTTATTATATCATCAAATTGTTAAAATGTGTAACTAAAAACTCTGTAACAACGTCACAGAGAAATATCAGAGCCGCGCGGCAAGATCCTTCACTGCGCTAAGGATGATACCGCACAAAAACCATATTTGCGTTTAAAGCTTTTATTGCCATTCTTAGTTCGCTAAACGATGGAATGATATAAAGCAATATATTGTTTATTCGCTTTCGCCTCCTAAATATTCGGCGAAGAACTCTTCCATCTTCGAATAAAACTCCTGCCTTGAGGCGCTCGAGTTAAATCCGTGTCCGGTATTAGGAAACAAAAGATAAGTTACGGGAACTCCCGCTTCTTCAAGCGCTTCTACCATCTGGTCGGATTCGCGCTGTACTACCCGCACATCATTCTCGCCCTGGGCTATAAGCATAGGTATTTGCATATCCTCCGCAAAAAACAAAGGAGAGCGCGCTTTCATAAACTCCGCTTCAGTTTTTGGGTCTCCGACAGACCTGATAAGGTTCTGGTATGCTATAGACCACTGCGCCGGTATAGAATCTACAAACGTCAGCAGGCTCGAAGGCCCGAAAGCATCTACCGCGCACGAAAACACATCGGAAGAAAAAGCGGCGCAGATAAGCGCTTCGTATCCGCCGTACGACGCGCCGTATACACCTACACGGTTCTCGTCCGTCCATCCCATACCGACAGAATAGTCTACCGCGTCGAGTATGTCCTGATGCATGAGCCCGCCCCATTCTTTATCGGCGGCAAGCATAAACTCTTTGCCGTATCCCGTAGAACCGCGAAAGTTTATCTGCAGAACGAGATACCCTCTGTTCGCTAAAAACTGGACTTCTGAATTGTACTGCCATATATCCCTTGCCCACGGCCCTCCGTGAACAAGCACAACCGTGGGCAAATCGGCTTTCTTCTCGCCCTGCGGAAAAGTTGCGTATCCTTCAATGGTAAGCCCGTCTTGCGATTCAAACGCGATAGGCTCCATATGCGCCAAGTCATATTCCTCTAACTCGGGCCGGGCATTGAACAAAAATGTCATCTCTCCGCTGTCCATATCATATATGTAATAATCCGATTCTTTGATATCCGATAAAAACGCAACAAGCCAGTACTCGTCGTTCTCACTCGAATCGTAAATATCAAAATCGCCTTGGCCTGCCGATCTTATTATTTCATAATCATCTTCAAAAGTCTCGTCGAGTATCTCCCACTCGAGATTCTGGCTGTACGTTGTTACCGCTACTATTTCGTCTATTTTAAGATCAGTCCACATACCCGATACTTCGTAATCCGGATCGTTAAAAATCTTTTGCGATTTTTCTGTACTGATATCATACGTTAAAAGGGTTGATGTATCGCTTAAAGAAGAATCAAAATATACGATTCTTGTATCGTCCTGCATAAAACCCAAAACTCCGCTTGTATCGACGTCTTCGTATTCCCACGAGAAAATCTCTTTCCACTCGCTTTGTATGAATTCTGTACTATTTGAATAAATATTTTCTTTTAACCAGACATGGTTGCCGGCTTTTTCATCCGTTGTTGTTATTATTCTTAAAATTCCGTCATGGTCAAATATAAATCCCGCCATATTCCCCGGATTCTCAAACACAAGCGTTTTATTACCCGTTTGGTAATTAAGCAGATATATATCATGCACCTCTGTTGCAAAATTAAAGACGGCAAGATAGATTTCTTTTTCGTTCTCGGGATTGTCGGCAATATAAGCGCAGTCGTTATCTCCTCCTGCAAGAATGGTTTTTGTTTCTCCCGTATCTATATTTGAAATATATAAACCGTAGTTCTCGTCTCCCATGCTGTCGACAAAAAACAATACTGTCTCATCATCGGGCGCCCATAAAAAATAAGGGTTTCCGGCTGCCTCTGTCGGCCATGGAACCAAAAATTCTTCGCCCGTCTGCCAGTTTTCTGCGACAAAATCGTCACCGAGACGTGTCATATGCCGATATAGTATCATCTCTCCGTCATCCGATATCTGCGGAGGAGTATACTCGATATAACCCATTATTACATCTAAAGGTATTAAATCCTGCCTGTCGGGAAGCAAAGGCAGCTCTTTATCGTAAGATTCCAGCGCGAATTGATGTAATGCCCTGCATCCCGATAATGGCAGCAACACGATAAGCAATACCGCTAAAAATAAACACAAATATCTTTTTGCCATACTTAATCCCCCACAATATAATCTATCTGACTATAGATCATTATACCAAACTGCGTCAAAACAAACAAAGCAATTCACATGTTTTGCTGCAAAACAGGAAAATGCGTTTTTAAACTTTAACTATTATCGGCTGCATGATATAGTAATATAAATAAAAAATATATCTTTTTTAGAGGCCCTTATATTTTATGAAAAATATTTTATTGATATTGTTTTGCATTATATTATTGTTTTGCTTTGGATGTGGTATTTCTTCAGCCGTAGAAAACGAAACGGCTGTCTCGCCCACAGCGATACCTTTAGCGGCAAAGACACCTATGCCTGCCCATACGCCGCCTGAAGCGACACCCGTCAAAACGACAGCGCCCGACCCTACGCCAGAGCCTATTCCCGAGCCTGTAAGAATTCATGTGCTTGCCGCAGGCGATTTGCTGTGCCTTAATTCGCAATTAAGCGCCGCAAGAAAAAACGGGCAATATCAATTTGATTATTGTTTTTCACAGATAATGCAAAAAGTATCTGCCGCAGACTTAGCGATTGCAAACCTCGAAACGCTTGTCGCTCCGTCATATTCATATACCGGCCCCAAGCCCGAAACAGAATATACAGAAACGCTCAAAGAAGACGGCACTACAGAGCTGGTGCCCGTCGCAAAATCGGGCAATACAAAAATGAACGCGCCCGAAGAGTATCTTTCCGCCGTTGCCGGCTGTGGGTTTGACGTTCTCACCACCGCCAACAATCATATATATGACTATAAATCAGAAGGTATTGTCGAGACAATACAAAAGCTTGAGCAATACAGTGTTTACCATACGGGCGCATACGCATTGCCCGAAGAAAAGACGCCTCTTATAATAGATGTACAGGGAATAAACATTGTCGTTCTTGCGTATACCGAGATACTTAACAATCGCCCGCGCAGCGAAAATGCATTTATGGTAGATACGTACAGCGAAGAAAAGGTAACGCAGGATATAGCGGCCGTAAACGAAGCGGGCGCCGATTTTGTGATAGTCTGTATACATTGGGGCGCAGAACATACACACCGCCAAAGCAGCTCTCAGGAAAGACACGCCGAATTTATAGCAAACGCAGGCGCAGACATCATACTCGGCTCGCATTCTCATTGCACACAGCCTTTTGACAGCATTGAGACAGACCGAGGCAGCATACCCGTCATATATTCTCTCGGCAACTTTCTATCCAGCATGGCCGAATCTATGCACAAAGACGGCGTCATGGTAAATCTATATATTGAGAAAGAATTCGAGAAGCAAACTACATCTTTAATAAACCTTAATTATACGCCCACGTTTTGCACAAGCACGGACGCCGGAAGATATGTAGTGTGCCCGGCAGATTCACAATCTATAGAGCAAAGCCCTATAGCGTCGTCATTGGAAAACTCAAGACAGCGCACGATAAAAATACTGTCCGATACGGTCGCAGCACCCGAATAAGAAAGGAATTACATGAATAAAAAAAACAGCAAAGAATTTCCATGCCCAAACTGTGAAACAGCAGGGGTAAGTAATATGCAAAAAAGAATCTGCTTATCAGAAAATCGCGAACTTCGCGAAAAGATATTAAACGGCTCATTTTTCGAATGGGAATGCGAAAAATGCAAAAAACGTTTTTTTATAGAAGATGTTTTTTTGTATAACGACGATGAAAAAAAATTCATGGTCTATTTTATTCCGGGGTTTAATAAGCAAGAGCAAAAAATACCCACTTCGATTAAAAACAATGATAAGTACGATACAGGCAGCAGCACACTTCGAGTAACTGCTAATTTTATTGATTTTGTTGAAAAGATAAGAATTTTTGAAGCGGGGCTTGATGACAGGGTAATCGAAACTATGAAAGCTGTTTTCTCGCAGGCATATAAATCGAACAAAAACGAAGTCATCTACAATATGGTGTTTGAACAAACGGATGACGCGGGCAGCCTTTGTTTTGCAGTGTTTCTGGAAAACAGTGATTTTACGATAGATATTCCGGCGGCGGCGTATGAACAGGCCAAGACGGATTTCTTTGATTTGTTTGAAGATACTAAAGAAGAGGTGTTTTTGGCGATAGATCAAAACTGGCTGATTAGCATACTCGGCCAGCATACCTCGTAATATTCCCCGCTTTTTTTATATTTAAACTCCAGGCTATTGACGAAGCCGCGCATAGCTAATATAATACAATCTGCGGCTAAAAAAAATTAATATTTTGCATATCTGGTACAGCGCGGTTTGTCAGCGTTTGACCGATTTATGGTCGGAGGAATAAAAATTAAATAATCTTGCATAACGGGATGTAGCGCAGTTTGGTAGCGCACTTGACTGGGGGTCAAGTGGTCGCAGGTTCAAATCCTGTCATCCCGACCACGACTCTTAAAAGTCTTGCATTTTGCAGGGCTTTTTTGCAGCGCGCCTGACCGGTTCAAGAGGCCGCAGGTTGACACTAGTGTCTTTAATTACAGTAAATCGAAAACCTTACGAAAACCCCTCGGTGTTTATAAAAACAAAAGCAGGATTTTCTTCATTCTAACCATTACGATTATTTTAAAAAGGCTTCCAGCTAAATTATAAAAAGGCTTTTATTTTATACAATGAATTTTTAAAACTCCTGCTCTTTTACAGGAAGGTATAAGTAGAATCTTGTAAAGCTGTCTTCCATTGTCTCAAAAGTCAGCCTTCCTTTATGATCTTTTACAATTCCATAGCTTATATAAAGCCCAAGGCCGGTTCCGCTTGCCCTGTCTTTTGTTGTATAAAACGGATCAAATATTTTTTTCTGTATGCTTTTTTCAATTCCGGTACCATGGTCTTCTACGATAATTTGTACCCACTCTTTATTTTTCCTTTTAACTTTTTTACAAATCAAAATCAATTTTTTATCCGCATCCGCTCCTGGGTATTTAGAATTTAGAGAGTCGCGCGCATTTGTCAGCAAATTTAACAGCACTTGCTGAATCTGCTGGCTGCGGCACTCAATTCTCGGAAGGTTTTCCTCAATTTCGACTTGAATATCTATTTGATCGTTACGTATAATTGTTTTTACCAGCGATAAAGTCTTGTCAATAATATCGGTAATTTTAACCATAGAAAAGCCCCGATGTTCCTGTCTTGAAAACTGAAGTAAATTTGTAACGATTTCTGATACACGTTCTGTCTCATGTATTATCTCTTGCGCATATTCTTTTATAGTGCTGTTTTCATCCGACTCATCAAATATCAGCTGTCCGTAGTTCATAATCCCGTTTACAGGATTGTTGATTTCATGCGCCACGCCGCCCGCCAGCGTTCCTATCGATTCTAATTTCTGCTGGTCTCTTAATCGAGCCTCGAAGCGCAGCTTTTTGCGATTCGCCTCTTCTAGTTCAATTTTCTTTTTCTTAAGTTGTTTTTTAGTATATAACGTGAAAATTATAAGCATTATAAATATAACGGGCAATAATATAATCCCTACGTTTTGAAAAATCTCCATCGACGTCAATTTATTGCTTGTCAGAAAAGGAAACCATTTTGCATATAATTCATTATATTTCCCGTTTACCGATACAATAGCCAAACCCTCATTTAGTTTTGCTAACAGCTCGCTGTTGCCTTCTTTAACAGCAAAGCAAAACTTTTGTTCGAAACCTTTCAGATTCGTTTTGACCCGCGTAATACCGTCGTCTCCAAGCTGTGTTACTGCCTCGACATTTTTTAAATTTAAATCTTCAATTAACTGAACGCCTATTAAATTTTGCGCTAAAACAGCGTCATGCTTTCCCGAATTTAGCAGCTCGAATGCTTCCTTATACGTTTCAGTCAAAATCAGCTTATCGGTAAAATTCATGTTTACCGCATATTCATGCGCGTTATCATCTTGCATGACAATGATCTCTTTGCCAAAAAGGTCATCCTCAAAGAAAATAGTTTTATTGTTTTTATTAACAAAAATATTTCCATGCATTACTATATAAGGCACAGAAAAATCAAAAACTTCGTCTCTTTGTTCAGAATAACCGACAAGCGGCAAAACATCAAGCTCTCCGGTTTCCAGCTCATATTTAATTGTACTCCAGTCGTCAATTTTAAAAGCTATCTGAATGCCGACCTCTTGGGCTACAGCTTTTAACAAGTCTACCGAAAAGCCATCCGCCTCGCCCTCGCTTGTTACTGAAAAGGGAGGATAATCATATTCTGTAGCGCTTTGATATTTTTCATTGTCATCTGCCGCGCAGCATATATTCAATGGTATAAAGATAACCAAAGCTGCTACAATAATAGAAATAATTTTTTTAGGCATGCCCCTCCCCCCTATCTAATTACATGCATCTATTAATAAATTGGAGACGTTTTCTATTCTTCTGTTCCCTCTATATGCCAGCCGTTATCTATCGGCAAATCTAAATAGAATTTTGTGTACTCTCCTTCTTTTGTTTTAAAAGTAAGCTCTCCGTGATGATCCTTTATAATACCGTAGCTTATGGCCAGCCCAAGGCCCGTTCCTTTATCTCTTTCCTTTGTAGTATAAAATGGATCAAATATTTTTTGCTGAATGTCCTCCGGTATACCGTTACCATGGTCCTCGACTATAATTCTTATCCAGCCCTTTTTGTATTTGACTATTTTTTTACAGCTGAGTATAAGCTTTTTATCTTCATGATACCCTTCATATTTCTGATTCAGGGCGTCTCGCGCGTTTGTCAATAAGTTCATCAAAACCTGCTGTATCTGTTGGCTTCGGCAATTTATTTTTGATAAATTACGGGGTATATTTACCTCAAAATCAATTTGATCAAGCTTGATTATGGTGTTTACAAGAGATAAGGTTTGATTGATGATATCTTCAACGTTCGCTTTGGAATATTGCTGTTTCTCCCGCCTCGAAAATTGCAGCAGATTTTTAACTATCTCTGCGACTCGATTTGTTTCGTGCAATATCTCCTTGGCATATCCGGAAGCTTCACCTTTCTCATCCACCAAATCTAAAATAAGCTGGCTGTAATTCATTATGCCGTTAATAGGGTTGTTTATCTCGTGAGCAACACCGCCCGCAAGCGTGCCTATCGCCTCTAGTTTCTGCTGGTCTCGCAGGCGCGCCTCCATCATTGCATTATTTTCTTCCAGCTCTTTTCGCACTGTTATATCTTGTATAGTTGTAATAGAGTACATCGGCTCACTATTTGAATCTCTCAGCAAACTTGCTGTAAGAATTATGTTTATTACTCTGCCGTCTTTTCGTATATATTTTTTGTCAAAATTTAAATCATCAATTTTCCCGCTGATTAATTTTTCCCATCCGTCTTTGCTTTTTTTAATATCATCAGGGTGCGTAAAATCTAAAAAGGTAAGCTTTTTTATTTCTTTTAAGCTGTATCCTAAAATCTCACAATATTTTTTATTGGCATTTATAATTCTGCCGTCTAACGAAATATTGCTTATTCCCAATGCAGCCTGGTCAAATATAGAGCGGTATCTCTCTTCACTCTCTGCCAATGATTTTTGCGATTTTCTTAAATCGGTTATGTTTTGTGAAACAACCTCTATGCCCAAAAGCTCATCTTCAGAATTGTATATGCAAGTGTATACACTTCTATACCATGATTTTCCATTTTTATCTTTTACCTCATCCTCATATGTTTCGAGCTTGCGAGTTTTCATCACTTTTTTAATACGCCGCATATACTCTTTTGAATCTTTTGCAGAAAAAAACTGTTTCAAATTCTTGCCTGCAAAATCTTCAGGAATACCGCCCATTATTTGCGCCGCAACTTTGTTATACCAAATTATAGTGCCGTCCGGTTTATAATACCCTATCTCTAAACCCGCGTTATCAAATAATGCTCTGTATTCATTTTCCGTCTCTACTCTTTTTCTTTCAAGCATTTTTCTGTCTGTTATATCTTTCGCAAACCCTAAAAAACGCTTTTCATTTAATTTTACGGCTCTTACATTCCAATCTCTTATTTGACCTGTTTTTGTTATATATTTTGAATCTATCTCTGAAAACCCTTTCGCTTTGACAGATTGAAAACTCTTCAATGCATTCTCATGGTCCTCAATCACAGAAATTTGCCTTATGTCAAAATTGCACAATTCTTTTTCAGTATAACCCGTCATGTCGCATGCTTCTTTATTAACTTCTAGATATTTGCCGTTTTCGTCCGCGAGAAATATACCTAGCGGCGCTTTATCAATATACTTTTTAAATTTGTTTCTGCTTTCTTTTAGCTGCTCCTGAGTCTGCATAATCTTTGTAACATCATTGTATACGGTTACAATTTCATTTGCTGATAATTTAAAGATATCGTTTTCGAACCACCTATGTTCACCGGGATATAATTTAGCCGGAAATTTTTTAGAAACACCCGTTTCCCAAACTTCTCTGAAAACTTTGATTATTCCAAACTCATCAACTTTAGGCCTTAATTCATATACGCTTTTTCCTATTACCTGCTCTTTGGCCTTTGCTTCCATCTTTAAGCTTGCGCTGTTAATATCCTTAACAATGTAATCACGGCTTGTTTTGCCGTCATTAATAACTTCATAAATTATAGCTCCGCTTTGCATATTTTCAAATAAAGATTTAAAATTTATTACCTGCTGCTTTTCTTTTTCTGATTTTAAAGTGATATCGCTGAATAATGTTATGAAATAATTTTTCTCTGGCGAATATGCCAATATTCTGTAATATCTTTTTAAAGGGCCTGAATATTGTTCAAACTCACGGGAACTTTTATCCAGCGCGATGCCGCCATACATTCCGATCCAATTTAAACTGTCTTTTTCAATACCGGGAATAACCTCCGTAACTCTTTTTCCTATAATTCCCGCCGCTTTAAGCCCTGTATATTTTTCAAAAGAAGAATTTACATCAATAAATTCATAATCACATGGTTTTCCTTGCTCGTTCAAAATTATTTTATGATAAGCATAGCCTATAGGGCTTTTCTCAATTATCTCTCTAAAATCTTTTTCGTTCATCTGTACCTACTTTCTTTGGCTTAATGCCATAAACGGCAGTTTATCAAAGATGCAGTTCTATTTCTTTTACTTCTTCCGAAAATTCATACTTATCATTTCGAAATAAATCAAGCGCAGCGGCGGCCACTTGTTCATCGTAAAGAATACCGCTGTTGTTTTCTATTTCTTCCAGCGCTACATCCAGGCCAAGCCCGGGCCGGTACGGACGATGAGAACTCATCGCTTCGATAACATCTGCAACAGCCATGATCTTAGACTCTATTTTCATCTCGCTGCCCGTAAGGCCTTGCGGATATCCGCTGCCGTTAATTCTTTCATGGTGCTGGTAAACAACATCCTCTATCGGCCACGGCAGTTTTACCTTTTTTAATATATCGTATCCAAAGGCAACATGCGTTTTAATTACCGCAAATTCTACCTCGGTCAGCTTTCCCGGTTTAGCGAGTATTTCTGCGGGAACGGACATCTTACCGATATCATGCAGATATCCGGTTACATAAAGGCATTCTATCTGTGCCTTAGAAAGATTCATTTTTTCTGCTATGGCGGCAGCCAGATTGCCCACCTTTCTTTCATGTCCGGCAGTATACGGATCTCTCAGCTCTACAACAGAAGCAATTGTCGAAATCGTCGCCTGCATGGCATTTTGCAAAGCCAGCGTCCTTGCTTTAACAAGCCTCTCTAAATTTTCGCGGTAAGCTTTGTTCTCTTCTTCTAATCTTTTTTTGTTATCTTTAAGCTTTTTATGTTCTATTGCATAATTAACAGTCTTTATGAGCATATCTTTGCTGACAGGTTTTGTGATATAATCGGTTGCACCGCTTTTGACCGCTTGGGTTGCTGTATCTACGGTCGGCTCTCCTGTCATTACGATAATCGGAATATCCGGCTTTTTATCTTTTATCATCTTAAGCAATTCAATGCCTGTAATACGCGACATTATAATATCGGTAATTATCAAATCCGGTTCGTTTTCTTCAATTTTTTTCATCGCCGAATCAACATTTTCAGCAGTAACAACGTCATAACCTTCTCTTGTTAAAAAAGCTTCAAATGTTTTTCTTATGCTGTTTTCATCGTCAACGACCAAAATCTTTGACATTTCATTCTCCCCTTATAAGAATATAAGTCTCGTTATAACAGCCAGACGTTAAATTTTTTAAAACTTTATAAAGTAAAAGTATGCATCATATTATTAATAAACCTTTCAATAAAAATCAAACCAGAGATTTTAAAAACCTTATATAAAATGATACTTCAACAGAGAAATTATGTTGTTATAAATATTTATTTTTACCATACCAATCTTGTCATTACATATCTTAAAAATATTTACAATTATTTAGATTTAGTTTAATGAGCGGTAAATATACAGCAATATTCTTTAATATTATATACTATTATTATTATTATTTCAAATTTTAACAATTTTATGTTTTTTTAAAACATATACAGAATAAAAAAATATGCCAAAAAAAATTATCGCTATGTTCAGAGCTTTCAAATGATTTGACATGTTTTTTGCTGAACATGCGTCTGCTTTAGAGGCATACCTTAAAAATATTTATTTATTGCTTATTTTAAATTCTAGTTTTAATGGCCGCTGCATTCATTAGAATGACCCGTGTTCAGAGCATACCGCCGCCGTAGATTCTAAATCGCCGCTTAAATATTTTTCTATAGTCTCGTCGCATCCTCCGCCCGCGCCGACTATAACTTCAATATTCTGCTCGGCAAAAAGGTCTACCGCTCTTTGTCCCATGCCCCCTGCGATTACCACATCAACATCCGCCTGCTTTAAAAAAACCGGCAGAAATCCCGGCTTATGGCCCGGATTCGCAACAAACTCTTTTTTCACCACTTTCTTTTTTTCAACATCGTAAATGATAAACCCCTCACAATGCCCGAAGTGATCGCACACAACGTTGCTTTGCGCTGCAACTGCTACTTTCATTAATATTCCTCCACGATTTCTGAATTTCTCTGATTGATTTCATCTATATATTTTTTTATTTTTTCCCACATCTGCCTCACGGCTTCATTCGCCGGGCTATCATTATAGCTGGTAATCGGCCTAAGCTCGTTTACTGATTTCATTACGCTGATGTCATACGGCACAAAACCTACAACATCTATGTTTTTCTCACGGCAGTATTTTTCTATATCGTTTGACACTTCAATATTGATATCATGCTTATTTATACACGCGATAGTAAGCATTCCAAAATGTTCGCAAAGCTCTGCGACACGTTTGAAATCTTCAAAGCCGGATAATGTTGGCTCGGTTACTAAAAGCACCATATCGCTCGCCGTAATCGACGAAATAACAGGACATCCGATTCCTGGCGAACCGTCAATTATTATAAGCGAGTCCGAATCACAAAGTTTTCTTGCGTTTTTTCTTAAAAGCGTAACGAGTTTGCCCGACCCGTCCGCACCTATCTCCATTTGCGCTCTCGAGATAAATCCGTTATCAAGCTGCGTTAGATATGCATCCGCGGCTTTTTCGTCCCGCATGTCGATAGCATTTTCGGGGCACACCAAAGTGCAGGCAGCGCACCCTTCGCACTTGAACGGGTTTACTTTTCCGTCCTTTATAGCGTCAAACTTGCATACCTCTTCGCAGGCTTTACAGTTTGTGCAGAATTTTTCGTTTATTACCGCTTTTTTAAGCGCGTAAAAATATGATTTTCTTATATCCCTGCCGTTAAAATAAAGGTATAGGTTAGAAGCGTCCACATCGCAGTCGGCTAAATTTACTTCTTCATTAAGCGCCGAGATCGCCATAGCCATAGTTGTTTTTCCCGTGCCGCCTTTTCCGCTTATTACTGTCAGTTCCATATTAGAGCACCTCCGTTATTTTAGAGGCGACCGTCTCAAACGCCCTTTTATATTCGGGCAGATCTATAAGCATTTTGCCCTTGGAATACGCCTCGGCAGCCTGTCTGGTATCTTTTATCACGCCTATCAAAAGCACATTTTCAGACATGCAGTAATCCAAAATAAGATTATCCTCTTCATTGTGTTTATTAATAAGCACGCCGAACGGTATATTTCTTGACTTTACGAGCGAAACGGCAAGCTTTAGGTCATGCAGCCCGAAAACTGAAGGCTCTGTAACTAGCAAAGCTTTGTCCGCGTATTCTATAGTATTTACAACATTGCACGACGTTCCCGGAGGGCAGTCAAGTATGTTACTGCCTTGCGGTAAATTTTGCAGAAGCTCTTTTATGACAGGCACTCCCATATGTTCACCGATATCGAGCAAACCGCGCCGCACGGCAATACCGCCTTTTTGCCCCTGTTCGATTCTGCCTATCTTTCTTTTTTTATAGCTGACGGCCCCTTCAGGGCAGACAATTTCGCACGCGCCGCAAGCATGGCACAGCTTATCGAAAAGCATAACGTTCTTTTTTGTGGTAACAAGCGCGTTAAACTGGCAGATATCCGAGCATTTTTTACACAGCGTGCATTTTTCCGTATCGATTACAGGGCAGTCTACCATAACTTCGCTGCCCGTAACGTTATCAGGTTTTAAAAAAATAAATCCGTTTGGTTCTTCAACATCACAGTCTATATAGTTATGCCCCATTATAAGCGAGAGATTCGTGGCGACGGTAGTCTTGCCCGTGCCGCCTTTTCCGCTTAATATACATAAATTAGAACCTTTGCCCTTCGTCATCTTAATCTGCCCATCCCCGCATGAGCTGGCCCCGCTTCGTTAATCAGCTCCAGTTTGGATTCAGCAAATAGCTGTATAGCGTTTTCTATTGTTGTATTTCCGCATCTGTACACACGGATATCCGAATTAGAGAAAACATTAAAAGCGTTCGGCCCCATATTTCCTGTTATCACAGCATCTACATCCTGGTTTATCATTTCCTGCGCCGCCGCCGTTCCTGCGCCGCCGCTTGCCGATTTCGCTGCGTTATCAATAAATTCGTTTGAGCCTGTCTGCATATCATGAATAACAAAAAAGCTGCACCTTCCAAAGCGCGGGTCGAGCGTACTTGTCATATTGCTTCCTGTGGAAGAAATTCCAATCTTCATGTTTTAATACCTCCTATTTTTTCTTGGTTTTTACTGATTCAATAATTGAGTTTGTAATATTTGAAACTATATTTAAAATATCTTTGTCTTCTATTTGTATTCCTTCGTCAGATATATTAGCTATATCGACCGTCATAGGCAGCTCGCCCAAGAAATTTATTCCGAGTTTATGATATAACTCGTCGGTACTGTCGCTTTTAAAGATTTTTATCTTTTTGCTGCAGTCGGGGCATTTGATATAACTCATATTCTGCACAATACCAATAAGTTTAATTTTTAATTCTTTTACCATATTAATTGCTTTTGCCACAATCATAGATACCATATCCTGCGGAACGCTTACAATAAGAATGCCGTTTATAGGAATAGACTGCATAACCGTAAGCGCAACGTCTCCCGTTCCCGGCGGCATATCTATAATAAGGTAATCTAAATCTCCCCAGAAAACTTCTTCCCAAAATTGTTTGATTACGTTTGATATTATCGGCCCTCGCCAAATTACAGGCTTTTGTTCATCATCGATGAGCAGATTCAAAGACATAACGCTTATACCGCTTTTCGATTGCACGGGCAGCAGCCCAAGTTCATTTTGTCCGACCGATCTGTCTTTTATTCCAAGGAGCCTCGGAATACTCGGCCCTGTGATGTCGGCATCCATTATACCGACCTTATATCCTTTTTCTTTTAAATCTTTGGCTACAAGCGCAGATATGGTCGATTTTCCGACTCCTCCCTTGCCGCTCATAACGCCTATTACTCTTTTGATAGAGTTATACGGATTATTTTTTATCATGCAATCTTCCTTAGAATCACATTCGCCCTCTGACGGGCAGTTTTTGCAGTCAGCCATGTAGCTCTCCTTCCGTTTTGGGTATATGCCTGTTTAATTTTAATACTGTTTTTTATCCATGTCAACCATGTAATCAAATATTTTATTGACATATACATAAAATAAGATAAACTATTAAATATAATTCTAATTGGCATATGACCTAAATGTCAACAATATGTAGTATGCCCAAGATACGAAACATAAATTTTAATACTGCAGCTGAAAACAGCAATTACAAACCTAAAAGTTGAAGCTATTAATTTATAAATAAAATAACAGAAAATTAGAATTAATAAAACAAAGAAAGTTGAAGTGATTTTATATGGGGAAAAAACAAGCAAACATGAAGACTTGCATCGAACCGACGCCGAAAATACTCGTATCATGCAAAGGTAAAAACGGCGAGGAAAACGCACTGGCCGTAGCCTATTGCTGTAACTGCAGCTATGACCCGCCAATGGTAATGGTAGGTATTGTTCCTTCACGCTACTCTTATAACATGATCAAGGAATCAGAGTGTTTAGTTGTCAATATTGCAAGCCAAAAAAACAAGGCGATGTTTGACTACCTGGGCAGTGTAAGCCGTCGTGATGAGAACAAGCTGAAAGTCATTCAGGCAAAGACTAAAAAAGCCGTCAAAGTCGATGCCCCTATTTTATGCGATTGCCCTGTAAATATAGAATGTAAAATTGTAGATTCTATCACTACCGGATCTCATGAGATGTTCGCATGTACTGTGGAATATATTCATGCTGATGATGATATCGTTGATTCTGAGGGAAATATTGATTTTTCGGGTATATCTTTATTATAGCAAATAATTTAGAAAACAACTAAGCTAACAACTAAGCTAACAAGCATATTGGCTTAAACCACTTAGCACAGTCAAAAAAAAAGACAGTACAACGAAATTAATTTAAGGAGGATTCAATATGATTAAAACGGATGTATTGGTAATTGGTGGAAGCGCAGGAGGGATCCTTACTGCAACAATGGCGCGAAAAGCTTATGGAGATATCGATATAACTTTAATTCGTGAAACGAAGACTGTTATGGTTCCGTGCGGAATACCATATATCTATGGAACACTGCACAGTTCTGAGAAAAACATTATTCCGGATTCTATACTTAAAGAAGCAAATATACACCTCATCATTGACACCGTAATAGAAATAAACAGAGAACAAAAGACAGTAAGAACAAAAGAGGACGAAATTATCTGTTATAAAAAACTCGTCATTGCCACCGGCTCTCTGCCTATTATACCTACTTTTATTCAAGGTTATAATTTGGATAACGTGTTTCCAGTAAAAAAAGAGGAAGAGTATTTGAACGAAATCCTTAAAAAACTTGAGACAGCTCAGAATATTGCAGTAATTGGAGGCGGATTTATCGGAGTTGAATTTGCAGAGCAAATGAAAATTCTTGGTAAAAATGTAACCCTTATAGAAATGGCGAGCGCTTGTTTATGGCAAGCGTTTGACAAAAATTTTACCGATGACTTAGAAGGTATTTTAATTGATAACGGTATTCAAGTGATGACAAATACCAAGGTAAAAAGAATTCTAGGTGAAAAGTCAGTAGAAGCAATTGAATTTGAGAACGGAAATACGCTTCCTGTAGATATGGTGTTCTTGGGGCTCGGAGTGAAACCAAACGGTACATTGGCCAAAGATAGCGGACTGGCTGTGAATGAAAAAAACGCGATTAAGGTCGATCAATATATGAGAACCAGCGATCCTAATATTTTTGCTGTTGGCGACTGTGCGGAAAAGAAATGCTTTTTTACAGGAAAAGATGTCCCGGTACTGTTAGCTTCTACCGCGGGAATGGAAGCTAAAATAGCGGGCTGCAATATATTCCAGTTAAGATTGATTCGCGCCAATAAAGGTACGATAAGCACATTTTCAACAAAAATATTTGGAAAAACATATGCCGCAACCGGACTTACCGAAGAAAGAATAAAGCAGGAAGGCTTCAGTGTAATGGTCGGTGAGTTCAAAACAATGGACCGTCATCCCGGTTCTTTGCCCGACGCAAAGCAAATCAATATAAAGCTGATATTCTCGAGGTGCTCCGGCATAATTTTAGGAGCTCAGGTTTCTGGCGGTAATTCGGTTGCTGAAATAATTAATATCTTAAGCCTGGCGATTCAAAAAGATATTACAGCTACAGAGCTCTATACCTTCCAAACAGCAACACATCCTTTGGTATCATCGTCGCCCATTGCATATCCAATAAACGCGGCCGCTATGAATGCTATAGCTGTAAACTGTAAATATTTGAACGCAGAACTGGATATCTGATTATTGCCCGGCGGCAATTCTCTAAAAACAATACAAAAATAGGACGGGGAAACCTGTCCTTTTTGCTTTTCACAAAAATAGTTATTGACATATACCCAAAACTGTATATAATATAATTATAAAGGGTATATACCCAAAATACAATGGGAGGTAATAAAAATGCCAGGATTAGATGGAACAGGCCCCGAAGGAATGGGCCCAATGACAGGCGGAGGATTCGGCCGCTGCGGAAATAATAACGCACAGGCAGGCACAGGGCGCGGGCTTGCACGCGGGCGCGGCAGAGGTTTTAGAAGGTATACCAATCGCAATGTCGTCGATCCGGTTGTTGCGGCCGATGCGGAACAATCGCAAAGCGCAGCCTATGAAAACGAGATTTTAAGGCAGCAAAACCTGGATTTGGAAGCAAAGATCGAAGCTCTAAATTCGAAAATCGACGCTCTTACATCAACAAAAAACGCAAAAAAGAAAAAGAGCTGATTAAACAGTAAAAAGAATTCTACAGAATCAAATTATATTTATTTTGTGGAATTTGGCCGGCTATGATAAAATGTATTCGATGTTTTTACAACATAGCTTTATACATAATGTATTTTTAACATTGGAGTTGATGTCATGCCAAGACCTCGAAAACAAAAAAAAATATGTGACCTTCCGCGTATTGATACTTTTGCTCCGGCTGACTGCTCAAAGGATGATACGGATATAATCGTCATGAGCATAGAGGAGTATGAAGTTATACGTTTGATAGATCACGAAGGCTTAAACCAGGTACAATGCGCTGCTGTTATGAGCGTTGCGCGCTCTACTATACAGCGCCTTTATACCGACGCCAGAAAAAAGCTTGCCGACAGTATTATAAACGGCAAAATTCTAAAGATAAGCGGCGGAGATTATTCTCTGTGCATTAAAAAAACAGACCAGACTCTTTGCGCTTCTTGCAATAAGCATCGCAACAGAAGAGGCCGGCCGCAAAATTCATAATATAATATGTTACCTTTATTAAAAGCTGGAATGTAAAGTTTCCGGCTTATTTTTATGAAAAAATATTAAAAAACAGGCAGATAATTTTGTGTACATTTACGTTGACATGCCGCCAATCTCCTGCTATTCTATAGATGCAAACAGTTTGCATTTGCGTTTAAAAGGAGAATTGTTATGAAAAAATCAAGCTTAATATTTGTATTAATGGTAATTATTATACTGGCAACAGCAATATTCTTTTCGGGATGTGCCATAGACGACAAAGAAAAAAGCGATGAATTAATAGTAGCCGTTACCGTGCTTCCTCAAAAAGCTTTTGCAGAAGCGGTGTGCGGTGATCTTGCTGAAGTTATCGCTATGGTTCCGGCAGGATACAGCCCGGGCAACTATTCGCCCAGCCCCATGGAGATGCAGGCTTTCAGCGACGCAAAAATTTATTTTACCATAGGCGTACCTACAGAGAGCGCAAATATACTGCCCAATACCAAGGATATGAAAATAGTGTCGCTTGCCGAGAAAGTATCAGCAGTATACCCCGACAGACAGTTTTCATCGGGCGGGCGCGACCCTCATATATGGCTGTCTCCAAAAAGAGCGAAGGTAATAGTAGAAACAATCGCAGAGCAAATGGGTAAACTAGATGAAGCTAATGCAGATATTTATGCGTCTAACGCGCAGAATTATATTGAGAAACTTGATGAGCTGGACGCTTATATACAACAAATTTTTTCAGAGGCAGATAGCAAAACTTTTATTACTTTCCATCCTTCTTATGGGTATATTGCGGCGGATTACGGCCTGGAAATGCTGTCGCTGGAGCAGGACGGAAAAGAGGCGACCGCCTTGCACTTGCAGGAAATAATAGATATTGCAAAAGCCAAAGGGATAAAGGTTATTTTTTCTCAGGTACAGATAGACAGTCGGCAGCCCGACGCTTTTGCGCAGGAAACGGGAGGAAAAAAGGTAATGCTGAATCCGCTTTCCGAAGATTATATACAAAATATGAAAAACATAACTATGGCAATTGCCGAGGCAATCAAATGAGAGATATAACTGCAGTCAAAATAGAATCTTTAAGCGTGTATTATAAACAAACGCCCGCGCTTGTGAACATCAACCTTAGTGTACAGCAAGGCGATTTCTTGGGAATCATAGGCCCAAACGGCGGAGGCAAAACTACTCTGCTGCGTTCAATCTTAGGGCTTGTGCCCTTTTCGGGCAGTATCAATATATACGGCAACGATTTCGCAAAAAACAAAACGGCTGTGGGTTACGTTTCACAGTTTTCGAACGCCGACAGGCTTTTCCCGATAACAGTTAAAGAGGCTGTTCTTACAGGACGGCTGCCCGCCGGCCTGTCGCTTTTTCACAGATATTTAACCGTCGACCATAAAGAGGCCGACGTGCTAATAGCAAAGGTAGGGCTAACAGATTGTGCACGCCGTGACGTACACGAGCTTTCGGGCGGAGAGTTCCAAAAAATGCTCATAGCAAGGGCTCTTACTCTGCACCCTAAACTATTGCTGCTCGACGAACCTACGGCAAATGTTGACGCAAGCTCAAGAGAACAGATATACCAACTTCTACGCGAACTTAATAAAGACATGACGATTATTCTCGTGACGCACGATTTGCTTGCCGTTTCTTCTCATGTAAGCTCTCTTGCATGCCTTAATAAAACTCTTTTTTATCACGGCGAGCCCGAGCTCAATGAAGATATGGTAAACAGTCTTTACGGATGCCCGGTAGACCTTATCGCTCACGGCGTACCGCACCGGGTACTCAAAACACATGAGGAGGGAGTATCAAATGTTTAGCGCTGTACTGGAATACCAATTTTTGCAGAACGCCATAATCGCCGGAATACTTTCGAGCATAGTCTGCGGAATAATAGGCGTTATTGTCATAGAAAAAAAGCTTGTAATGATGAGCGGAGGCATAGCCCATACATCTTACGCCGGAATCGGCCTTGGCTACCTACTCGGCTTCGAACCGATCTTGGGCGCATTTGCTTTTTCTCTTTCCGCCGCGCTGGGCATTGGTTTTTTAAAACGCCGCGGAAGCGCTAATTTCAATGTAGTCATTGCACTGTTCTGGTCGTTTGGTATGGCGCTCGGTATATTTTTCATAGCATTGGCGCCCGGATATCCGCCCGATATAACATCGTACCTTTTCGGCAGCATACTTACGGTCACGCAAATCGATATATATCTTATGGCCGCGCTTACCGTTATTGTCGTGCTTGTTATAACAGCGCTGTTCAATAACTGGAAAGCGTATCTTTTCGATGAAGAGTTTTCGAGTATCATGGGTATTAAAACAGGATTTTTAGAGTATTTGCTTTTAATACTGATAGCGATGACCGTCGTGGTTTTAATACGTGTCGTGGGAATCATTCTTGTACTTGCGCTTTTAACGGCGCCTGCCGCTATCTCGGGAATGTTCGTAAAAAGCCTTAAAGGCAGAATGGCGTTATCTGTAATTGCAGGTATAGTGCTTTGTATCGCAGGGCTTGCTTTGTCGTATAACTATAACATAGCTTCGGGCGCTACAATCGTTATTTTATCAGTAATATCTTACGCCGTATTATTTGCGGTAAATATAATAATAGGGGCGCGCAGTAAAAAAAGACAAGCTGCGAAGTAAGAGGGGTAACTATTATGAAAAACTGTACTTATAAAGACACTTTAAAAAAAAGCGGATTGAAAAATACAAAGCACCGAACAGCCGTGATAGAAATCTTAGCGCAGAGCAGCCAGCCGATATCCGCCGAAGAGATTTACTTTATGCTCAAAGAAAGCAAGGTAGATATAAATCTTTCTACTATATACAGAACGCTTGAGGTCTTCGCGGCAAACGATATAGTCACAAAGCTAAACCTAACAGGAAGCAGCAAAGCATTGTACGAATATAATATGATGACACACAGGCATTATTTAATTTGTATAAAGTGCAAAAAAATAGTGACCATTGAACACTGCCCGCTGCAAGATTATGAGGCATTGCTCGAAAAACACACGGATTTCTCTATCGTCGGGCATAAGCTCGATATCTACGGATACTGCCCCGAATGCAAATCGTAAATTCCATTTCTTGTTACAAATGCAACCTTGTTATGGAAACAGGGCAGGCCAACCTAAAATGCATGGCGCTTTTGGAAAAAGCAAACACAATAACCTTCAAAACGCCTACTCCTACCAAAGTTACGCTTACTATAGAAAAAGGTCCTTTTATATATTTCGGGCCACGATCTTTATGACTTGAAATTGGTAAGGATTTTTTTCCTTAACTTTTTTAAGAAGTCCATTAGAATCCGCCGCCAAATCGTTGCAAAAACAAGCAATATAAACACGTATTTTTTAAAAAATTTTATCAAAAAACGCAATACTTTAAAATAATTTGAAAAAGCTAGATATCGTTAGAATGATAGAATAAACTTATACATTTACTCTATAAACGAGTACATATGAATATATTCGCAACAATATGGCATTTGATATTTAAGAGCAAAAAGAGTATATTAGAAAGTGCTCCAGGGAATACCGAAAAAGTGTTAGAGCGGAGCGGAAACCGCCGCACGAAAGTGCGGAAACAAATGAGCGGCTAAGTTTTCACGAAAGTGGAAGCAAGTTGTAAAATCGGTCAGATGAGTTAAAGGTTTGAGAGAAGTTTAGGGTAAGAGCGAAAGTTCAAACCAAAGGCGGATCAAAAGATTTATGATTCGGATGTACGATTAAAGATTTTGTTATTAAAGAGTGTCCGCAAAGAAATAATACTTTGATAAGGGTTCGCTGGAGCTTTTTATTACCCTTTTTTAATAGTCATTTTTGTTTACTTCTACAACATATGGTAGATTGCGCCACTTTTCATTTACGTCCATGCCATATCCCATAAGCCATTTATCGGTAACGGTAAAACCCCTGTAAGCGATGGGCACATTTATAAGCTGCTGGTCAGGGTTTACAAACAACGAGCATACCTTAACGCTTTTTGGCAGCCGCGCTTCAAGATTTTGCACAAGATAACCTATAGTTAAACCCGTACGAATTATGTCCTCTATTATAAGCACATGTTTGCCCGAAATATTAAGGTCTAAATCTTTTGTTATGCGAACCGCGCCCGTTTGCTCAGTAACTTTTGGATAAACGCCTATAGAGATAAAATCAAGTTTTATGGGCAAATCTATACACCTTGTAAGGTCGGCAAAAAAGTAAAGGCTGCCGTTTAGCACGCTCACGAGTATAAGCTCTTTTCCCGCGTAATCACGGCTTATCTGCTGCCCAAGCTCATTTATTCGTTTTAAAATAGCATCAGCACTATACGCTATTCGCTCATATTTCAAATCGTCCACAAGCTATTCTCCTTTGTTCATGTTAAAACGTTCGACAAGTGAATGAAAATCTTTCTTATAAACAATCTTTATGTTTGTACCGGGATATAATTTGCGTAGTTTTTTTACCTTTTTATTCTTCTCTGTGACATATTTTTGATTCATAGTCGTGAGTTCTATATATGTATTGAACTTTGTAAGATAAAAATCGGGGCTGAAAGCAGATGTGATATTGCCCTCTGCGTCCCATTCTATAGGAAACGTCTTGGGCTCATATTTCCAGTCTATTTGATACATGTCAAGAAGTTTCGCGAATTCTATCTCTGCCTGATTTTTTAAGACAGGTGCGTCCGAAGTGTTGCTAATTGCGTAAGATTCTTTAGTTTCTTTATCTATCAAAAGCTGCTGTTCGCGTTCTTTGTACATCGCTATAATGCAGGCGGTGCATTCATCGACACTGAGCGCCTTTGTGTTTATCGTCATGTCATAGTAATAAGGGTCGGTTATATCTATTCCGAATATAGCCGTGGCAAACCTTTTTTGTTTTCTGTCCGCTTTTGTCAGTATGTTATTTGCCTCTTCGAGCGAAACATGATATTGCTTTTTCACACGCACCGCGCGAAGATTTTTTGGAGCGATTATTCTAAAATGAAGCGCGTCATTATTATCTGCGAAAATCATCTGTGAGCCAAACCCGGCTAGAACAAGCGGCTGCTGTTGCGATAATTCATGAAGCGTTTGGTTTATAATCTCTATAAATGTGATTCCAGTCTTGCTTTGCTCAAGGTAAAACTTGGCGCTCTGCGTCAGCATATGAAGCTCGCGCGGGCTTGCCTTGTCTTTTAAATAATAAGACAGCAGACGCTCACGCGTAATAAGCTCCCAGCCAAGCCGGCTTGAAAGCGCTGCGGCTATTTCATCACCTTTGCTGCTCATTTGTCTTGAAATCGTTATTACAGGCAATTCTTTTCCTCCGTATCCGTATACATTATACCATAATGCAACGATATGTTAGAAACTATTTGCCGTGTAAAAAATATTTTTCGTCTAAAAAACCGTATCTTTATCGAGCAGTACTGCCCGCAAAGGCGCCGCCTCCGTTCCCTTTATTTTAATGGGCAGCGCCACCAAAAAATATTCGCCCTCTTGGGCGTGCGCCAGGCGCAATCCTTCTATGATAACTATTTTTTTAGATAGCAGCGATATGTGAGTTTCGTGCCCCGGCTGGTCCCTCTCGATTCCAAGTGCATCAATTCCTACGCCTTTTATGCCGATACCGCTTAGATATTGTGCGCCGCTTTTTTCAAGAAAAACAAAATCAGAATCCGCATTCTTTCGAAATGAGTTTTTTGTTTTTAACAGTACAAAATCATTTTCTTTAATGTTTTTACTTTCCAAATCCGATTTTGTAATGCAATCGTCCGCGCACGAAAAATCCAGCACTTTGCAATGCGTAATGAGACTTTGCAAATCTGTTTTGTCTGCCGTTTCTGCGTCTTTTATCATATGAAGAGGAGCGTCCATATGCGTGCCGGTATGCAAGCTCATATCAATTCCCGATTCACGCGAACTTGAATTGCTGTGATCTTGCAGTGTTTTAAATATAGGCTCTTTCTCCCACCGGTTTTTATATACCGCCATTCCCGGCTCAATGCTCATGGAAATATCGATTATCTTCATAATTCGCCTCCCTCGCACCACCATTTTCTGTTGTCACTTTCAAGCAGCTCCTCTGCTTCTTTCGGCCCCGAAGTTCCCGCTTCATAGTTTGGAAACTGCACAAACTGTTTTTGCCAAAGCTTTTGTATATTATCTGCGAAAATCCAAGAATATTTTACCTCTTCCCATCGTGTAAACAAAGTCGCATCTCCTCTTATTACATCATAAAGCAGCCGCTCGTAAGCCTCGGGCGAGTTTGTACCCGTTTGGCAGTTCTGGCAAAAATTCATTTTGACGGGCACAATAGTGTTTACCGAGCCCGGTTTTTTGGTATTGAATTTGAACTCCATGCCCTCTTCGGGCTGTATTTTTATTACCAGCAAATTAGGGCTGATATTCTCGCTATCGCTGAAAAACTTCGTCTGCGGAAGATTTTTAAACTCAATGACTACTTCCGTCATTGTATTTTTCAGACGCTTGCCCGTCCTTATATAAATGGGAACGCCTTTCCATCTTTCGTTGTCTATAAAAAGCTTTAAAGCGGCAAACGTTTCAACATTCGAATTTTCGTCCACGCGCTCTTCCTGCCTATAACCAGCTACGTTTTCTCCGTCAATTTTTCCTGCGCCGTACTGCCCCCGTACCAGTTTCATTTCGTCGCGGCACGCTGCCAGTTTTTTCAGCACCGCGGTTTTTTTCTTTCTTATATGCCGCTCGTCAAAACTTTCGGGCGGCTCCATAGCAGTAAGCGTCAGAAGCTGCAACAGATGGTTTTGTATCATGTCTTTGAGTGCACCCGATTTTTCGTAGTATGCGCCTCTTGTGCCAACTCCGTCTTTTTCGCACGACGATATCTGTATACTATCTATATATTTTGCGTTCCAGACTGGTTCGAAAAACGAATTAGCAAACCTTAACACCAAAAGATTCTGCAGCATTTCTTTTCCTAGATAATGGTCGATACGGTAAATATCCTTTTCGGGAAAAACTTTTGTAAGCCTGTCGTTTAAAATCTGCGCCGTTTCAAGGTCGCTTCCGAACGGTTTTTCAATAACAACTCTGCGCCACCCGTTTTCACTGTTCGCTAAATCATACTTTTTGAGTTTGTATATAATGGGTTCAAAATAATGCGGAGAAACAGAAAGGTAAAAAAGCATATTGCCGCCTTTTTGATCCAGCACTTTTTTAAGGGAAGGGTAGCCGTCATCCTCGGTAAAATCCTGCCTTTGATAGCTTACTCTTTTTGAAAAACTGCCCCATACCTTTTCGTCGATTTTCTGCTTTATATTCTTTTGTATATTTTCATATACATCGTTTTGATAACCGGCGTTTGTTTTATCGCGCCTTCCAATACAAACAACGGCAAACTGCTCGGGCAGAAGCTTAGATTTCTCCAAATTATAAAGCGCAGGCATAAGCTTTTTAAATGTTAAATCGCCGGTCGCTCCGAAAATCGCCATTACGCAGGATAAATTCTGATCGTCCATACTATTCACCTTTTGCATCATTTCTTTTCAACTTTGTGCCCGCCGAACTCATTTCTTAGCGCCGCCACGACCTTAGCGGAAAACGATTCTTCCTGCTCAGATTCAAACCTTTTATACAATGAGTTCGTAATTGCGGGCGCGGGAACTCTTAGCTTAAGCGCCTCGAGAACTGTCCAGAGGCCTTCTCCCGAAGAATGTATTATATCTTTTATGCCGTCAAGCTGTTTATCTTTTTCAAACATGCTTCGAGTAAGGTCCATAAGCCATCCGCGTATTACCGAACCGTTGCACCAAACCTGCGCAATATCTTTATAGTTTAATGCAAAGTCGCTGTTTTTGAGTATCTCGAAGCCTTCTCCTATCGCCTGCATCATTGCATATTCTATGCCGTTATGCACCATTTTAACAAAATGCCCCGTGCCGTTCTCGCCCGTACGCATATACCCGTTCTCTACACAGATATCTTTAAATATCGGTTCGATGTACGAAAAGACTTCCTTTTTTGCGCCTATCATTGTACAGGCTCCGTATCTCGCGCCCGATATCCCGCCGCTTGTTCCCACGTCAACAAAATCAATACCGATTTCTTCCAGCCTTCTGAATCTTTTTACAGAATCCTCATAATGCGAGTTGCCGCCGTCTATTATAATGTCGTGTTCGTTAAGAAGCGGAACAAGCTTGTCTATAACATCGTCAACAATATTACCGGCGGTTATCATTAGCCATATAACTTTTCTCTCGCCAAGCATGCTCGTCATCTCTTCTAAGCTTCCCGAGCCCAAAAGGCCTTGTTTTACAGCCTCGTCAACCTTGCTTTTTGTGCGGTTATATACTACAACGTCATAATTGTTGTCTTTTAAATTAAGTGCGAGATTAAAACCCATTTTCCCAAGACCTATCATCGCAATTTTCATAATCTATCTCCCATCAATTTTATTTTATTAGTTATGCCCTTTAGCCAAGCCCTAAATCGAGCATCATCATAATGATAAAACCGACCACAATTCCAATCGTAGCGACATGTGAATCTTGCGTCGTTTGCGCCTCTGGCACAAGCTCTTCTACTACAACATATATCATAGCACCCGCTGCAAAACAAAGCGCGTACGGAAGTATCGGTCGAAAAGCCGTTACCGCCAGAGCGCCGAGGACTCCTGCCACAGGCTCTACCACGCCCGAAAGCTGCCCCCAAAAAAAGCTTTTTTTTCGTGAAAACCCTTCTCTGCGCAGCGGTATAGATACAGCCGCGCCTTCGGGAAAATTCTGTATTCCTATACCCAGCGCCAAAGCCATCGCTCCCGCTACCGACGCGCCCGGATATCCTGCAGCCACCGCTCCGAAAGCGACTCCTACAGCAAGACCTTCTGGAATGTTGTGCAGCGTTATAGCGCCGACTAAAAGCACACTTTTTTTCCAGTTGGTTTTTATACCTTCTGTGTGTACTTTTTTGCCCAGCACATGCATATGCGGCAAAAATTTATCGGCAAAAAACAAAAACGCGCATCCGAGTGCAAAACCCGCTCCCGCTATAAGCCAGGAAGGCTGCCCTGCCTGCTGTGTCATCTCTATCGCCGGAGCGATAAGCGAGAAAAAACTCGCGGCTATCATAACTCCCGCCGCAAACCCGAGCATTGCGTCTAATACTTTTCGATTGAGTTTTTTAAAAAAGAAAACAACGCTTGCCCCCAAAGCTGTTAAAAACCATGTAAACAATGTCCCAAGCAATGCTTGCACAACCGGAGTCTGTGCGGTCAAAAATTCCAGCATGATATATAATCCCCCTTAACCTGTTTTGCTTTTACAAAGCACTTACACTATTTCCTTGCCTTGGTTTTTATTCTATCAAATGGATAAGTTTTTAGCAATTAACAGTAAGCTCTCATATAATATAAAAAACTTCCGGTTTTTTTAGATGCCGGCAGTTTTTGTTAGTTATAATTGATTTAAAAGCCAAAAAAGTTTACTCAACGCTCCACGCTATAATAAACGGGCAGCTTATATTATCTCCGTCATATGACGTGTAAGAATAGCAATATTGCGCCGCGCCCCACACCGTTACATTCTGTCCCTCCTGAACAGACGGCTCTCCTTCGCTCAAACGGTATACAACATTGACGATGGTATCTATACTCGCTATACCTTTATAATACATCATAAAATCGCAAAAGCTTTGTCCGTTTTCTTCATATATATGTACTTGAAAAATCGTTCCTGTAAACTGAACTTTTGCCCCTGTTTCGTTTCGCGCAATTTCATAAAGTTCGGAATAAGAAAGCTCTGTGCACTGCTCTTTAAACGCGTTTATTCTTACGCTGCGCTGTTCGGGCGTCTCGCTTATTAATCCGTTGGTAAAAGCTCCCGAAAAAATAAGATTGCCTGTGTAATCGTATAAAGTGCCCTGCCCGTTATATTCTCCATTTAGCCATTCGCCGTCATATACCAGCCTTTGATTATAATATTGCTTACCTGTGCTCAAATAATCGTTTTGATAGAAGCCTTCATTAATCCATCCGTCATTAAAATCCGATTTTCCCTCTCCGCTAAAATGCCCATTTTCCCATGCGCCGGTGTAAGTCCATCCGACTCCGTAATCATTAACAGATGTAAAGCTTCCTTGCCCGTTTGGCAATCCGTTTAAAACTTCTCCCGTATAAACTCCCGTTCGCTCGCCGAACGCAAACTGCAATGTCATCTCTTTTTCGTTGACCGTCTCTATTGCAATCGTCGGCTCGGGCGTTGGCGCAGGATTTGGTTCGGGCGTTGGCACAGCAATAGGTTCAGGCGTAGGTGAAGGAATCACTTGCGCAGTCAATTTTTCTGCGGCTTTCTCTATAAATTCATCTATATCAAAATCTTTGTCTTTCACTTTGATATAAACAAATCCGCTTTCTGTTTCTATTTCGTCTTTATAAAGTTCAAATTCCAAATCAAACTTGTTTACAGTTATAACGCCTTTACTTTTCTTTTCGTTATACTCATACTCACCTTCAAATCTGTTGTCTCTCGTATAAATATTTATATTGCCGTCGTCTTCAAACTCAAAAACTTCCGCGTTATCTTCGCAATACCATAAACCGGCTAATGCGTTTGCTCCCGTCAGCAAAATCACCAAAACAACGGCTGCGGCGATTAAAACAACACCTCCGCTGATAAGGCCTATGATAAGCCCTTTTCTGCTTTTCTTGGGATTTTGATAAATATTACCGCCATTCATGCTTTGTGCCGGCGGGGCCGGCTGCCACTGAGGCAAAGCATTCATTTGCGCTTCCGGCGCAGTTTTTATAGGGCTTCCGCAGTTAACGCAAAAAACAGCAGTATCCGCATTTTTGCTTCCGCATTTAGTACAAAACATAATAATTTCATCTCCTTAAAATTATTATATAATTGTACCACAAATAACCGTAATAATAATCAATTTTTTTCTATAGAACCCGCCGGCTCTACCATACATATCCGCCGTCAGATTCGCATTCTGCGCCGCTTATTTCAAACGTTCTTTGAGAATCGGCCATACCGCCCGAGTTGAACACAGTCAGGCTGCCCTCAATGAAGAACGTGCCGTCAAGCCCCAAATCAAACGTCATTTTGCCTTGTGTATAATCTCCGTCTTCGTTTTCTCCGCTGAACTCAATAGTATGAGCTTTGGTATTTATCTTATAATACCGCTCTTTCTCATTTAGTATGAAAACGTCCTGAAACTGCGAACCGAGGCTCGCCAGAAAAACAGTGCCTTTGTCCGCATCGTGCAGTATCTCGATTTTTCCGGCAGGGTTTCTCCAGTCCTCATTATAATCTGCCGTTTCAAGCTCGTCTATTGCCTCGTTTATATACCGGCTGTATTCTTCGTCTGTAAATCCTGTCACCTGCTCATCATTGGGATGTACGGTAAAAGAATGGTCAATCATTTTTAGGCTGAGCGTATAAGTGCCGGTATAATCGTCCGCGGTCACGTCGACTGCTTCTTCCGAATCGGAATCTTCATTGCCCGTATTATTATCATCGATATCCGAATCGCCTGCCGTTTCATTCGACGCAAAATCGGCGATTGACAAGAAATCTGTGATATCGCCCGACACTAACGCGTCCATAACAGCCTGAAACAGCTCTGTATTATTTATCGCGTTTTGCAGCCCCGCCAAAAATTCATTCCAGCTTTCAAAACCGTCAATCTCCGCCGTTTGTTTTATCAGCGTCTCAAACGCTTCATTAATTGCTTTTTCGGGATTCTTTTTTAAACTATCTAATACTTTATCGAGCGTATTGCCTATAGATTGGGCGATAAAATCCCTGCCGATCTCTTTTACGATATCCGTTAAGTTCTCAAATTGAGAAAGCATGTCGCCCTGCTCTGCCCCAGCAAGCGAAGAGACCGTTTTAGTCTGTGCTTTAATACTCTTTGCAAGACTGTCTTTAGCCGTACTTTGCGCATTGTCTTTTTCGCCGTTGTCCATTAAATTAGCAAGCGCGTTGTCCGCATTCTCCTCTGCTTCTATAGAATCGGGAATGTCTTTTGAAATCTTAGACATAATATCCGTATTATCGCCTAGCCGGCCAACCGCATTTTTCACCTTGAAAGGCAAATCTTTTATGTTTCCTGCGTTTATATCACTGCTCGTTTTCGCAGTTGCCGAAGCCTGCGTAAGCATAATAGCCAGCAGCGCATCCAGCCCCTCGTCTCCTGTAAAAGAACTGCTGCTCGCCGCGTTTCTTTTTTCCGCTGCTTCAAGAGCTCCGATAACCAGTAAATCAAGGTCATAATTTCCGACAAAACCATCTATGATATCCCGCCTTTGAGCGGCGTCATTGTTCTCCTGCTCCATTATCGACAATGCAAAATCCTTGTCATATCCGCGCTCTGCCGCTCCCTTAAGCGTAGAGTTCACTGCTGCTTTAAAAGCGCCTGCTTTATTATCCGTATCAGAAGGAAACGAAAGTTTTACAGGCTTAGCCGTTTGATCCGGCGCTGATGGCTGCGGCGGTGGGGAATCCAGAGCGTCCATCAGCCCCATGCCTATAAACATACCTATCACAATTTCCGCGTCTTCTGTGTTATACGATGTTGAGTATCTTACCGATATCTCCTCGGGCGGCTGTTCTGCCGCTTGAACGGCAGCATCCAGGCGGTCTGCTGCGCTTTGCGCATCGCCGTTAGCCGCGCCGTTTTGCCATGTGCCGTCTAATACTATCGTCTGCACGTTTAAAGCGGCAGGCACAGAAGATATATATCCGTAAGAACGCTCTGCCGCCAGTTCTTCGTTAAATAAACTCAGCAGAACGTCAAACGTATTCAAAATGGCGTCCGCTTTTTCTGCCTGCTCCGGCTCTGCGTATTCTTTTAGCGTATCTTTCAGCATCGCATATTTTTGTTCCAGCTCGGGCAGCCGGCCTGCGCCAAGTTCTTTATCTATACTGACCACTTCGTTTATAAGCAAACTAAGCTGCTGCGCAGTCTTCGCCATATCTTCAAAAACAGTTTCAGCTTTCTCCCAGATTTGCAGCACGCCCTGCCAATGCTTGTCTTTTTCAGCAGCATTTTTTTGTGCAGCAAACATATCGTAATATGCGTTTGCCGTTAGCAGGTGCGCCATAGAATCTTGTATGGCCGACGCCGCCTCAAGCGCGTAAAGCGGCCGGGCTGTCTGTGCTATCTCTGGCGGAAGCTTATCATTGCCGCATCCGTCGATATATCCCAAGGCTTTAAGATAACTTAAATTCGCGGAATTTAATCCGTATAACACCGGCCACTCTGTCTCATTTCTCGGTTTATCCCAAACGCCCGAAAGCTGCTGCGCCAAAGCGGCGGTATGCGAAAGAGCTTCTGTGTTTTTTTTATTCAAAGCAAGCGTAAGCTCATTGATTTTATTCAATGCGTTTTGTCTGGCAACATCATAGTCTGCGTTGCCTGAAAAATAATTCTGTAATATGCCGCACGACAATGCACCGGCAATCGAGATATCACTGTCTGCGGCTTCGCCCTCGCCGTTGTATTCTATTAAAATTTCTGTGACCGTTTCATAATACTTTGCCAGCTGCTTGGCCGCTGCGTAAGATTGTATTGAAAATTTTGCTCCGTTTATATCCGTTCCCGATATCTCATGTGCGCCGAAAAAAACTTGCTCGCTGATTACTGTTATATTTTGTGCTTCAAAGAACTCTTCATAAAAATTCACGATTTGCTCTATACCGTCATCAGAGCCGAATTTGATGGCAATGCTATTTTCGGCCTGCGTAAAGCTAAACACAACTGCATCAGGATAAACAGGTATTTCGCTTTCGGGATAACCGTCGTAATCTAATCCTGTTTGATAAACGTTTGATGCACATGAACACGTTGAAAGAACTATCAGCAGCGCTAAAATAAGGCCTGTAAAATTTTTTATCATATTGCCATCTTCCTTTCCATTGCTGTAATTATACCATATTTTAAATAATTATTGCTTTACAATGTTGGCAAAATATAATTATGTTAAGTATAAATTGTAACGCTTTTTGCTGAATCATTGCGTTATTCATCTGCGAAATGGTATAATTATAAAACATAATAAGTAACGGCTCAATTCCAAACTTCACAAAAACATAACATCTATGCCCACATTTAATTAATTAAAGTCAAGCAAGGAGTATACACATTATGAAAGAAATAAAAGTCGACGTTGTAGGAGAAAGCTGTCCCGTTCCGCTTGTTGAAACCCGAAAAGCGCTTAAAAAAGCTGTGCCGGGCGATACTATTATAATCAAAGGTACAAACCCCGCTTCAAGAAAAGAAATACCCATGGCGGCTGACGCTCTGTCTGTAAAAATATTAAGCGACGAACAATCGGGAGATGTCTGGACTATAAAGTTAGAAAAATAAGCGAGGTATAAATAATGAAAGACAAAGCCACCATCGTTTTTCACAGCGGAGATATGGACAAACTTTACAGCGCGCTCATAATAGCAAACGGCGCTTTATCAATGGGCATGGAAGCTTCTTTGTATCTTACTTTTTGGGGCCTTGAGCGCATTAAGAAAAACGGGCTTTACAAGGGCCCGTTGTCAAAGAAAAACATGCTGGGGCTTGGAAAGCTTATGATACTGCGGCGCATCAAAAAAAACCGCGTTGCATCGCTGGAGCGCCTGCTTGACGATTTTAAAGAGCTTGGCGGCGTCATTATAGCCTGCGAAATGACTATGAGCCTTATGGGCGTTAAACAAAAAGATTTAATGGAAAACGTAATCAATGAATACGGCGCGGTGGGCACATATATAAAAGAAGCGCGCGAATCGGCAATCACCTTGTTTATTTAAAGGAGAATTTCTATGGCACAAAAAAATTACTATATGGATAACGCTGCCGCAACACGCATGGACGAAGTGGTCCTTCAAGCAATGAAACCGTACTTTTTCGACTGTTATGCTGTGGCGACTTCTGATTTCGCCTATTCTCTCGGTATCGAGGCCAAAGAAGCACTTGAAGACGCCCGAAGCCGCCTCGCCGCGCAGCTTGGCGCAGAGCCTGAAGAATTTATCTTTACATCGGGCAGCGCAGAATCGAGCAACCTTGCTATAAAAGGCGTCGCAAAAGCGGGTAAAAAGCGCCATATCATAGTATCTAAAACGGAAGATTTCCCCGTGCTTCACAGCGCTTCGTCGCTTGAAAAACAAGGGTTTAAGATAAGCTATCTAGATGTCGATGCTGACGGCTTTATAAATATTGAACAACTAAAACACGAGCTTAGCGAAGAGACTCTGCTCGTGTCGGTACAGCATGCCAATCAGGAAATCGGCACGGTGCAGGATATAGACGAAATAGGCAGGCTGTGTAAAGAAAACGGCGCGCTTTTTCACACCGACGCAACGCATACATTTGTGCGCATGCCGCTTGATGTTAATAAAACGCCTGCCGACCTTATAACAGTTTCGGGCCATACAATTCACGGGCCAAAAGGCATAGGCGGCCTTTATATACGCAAAGGCACTAAAATATCAAAGATAATGGACGGCGGCTTTCAGGAGTTTGACAAGCGTGCGGGCGCGCAGAATATTCCGGGCGCTGTCGGGTTTGCCAAAGCCGCAGAGCTTGTAACAAAAGAAGAAAACGCGCGTTTAAAAAAAATGCGCGACAAGATAATAGACACTATTTTAAAAACGGTGCCCAAAGTTACGCTTAACGGCCACCGTACAAAAAGAACGCCGCAAAACGCCAATATCACGTTTCACCTCGTAGAAGGCGAATCGATAACTCTTCATCTTGATATGTACGGCATTTCTGTCAGCACAGGGTCTGCATGCTTTAGCAGGTCGCTTGAAGGAAGCCATGTTATATCGGCGATAGGCGGCGACCACGAAAGAATACACGGCTCTCTGCGTTTTACTCTCGGCCGGTATAATACAATGGACGAAGTAGATTTTGTAGTTGAAACTTTATCGAATGTTGTAAAGCAATTACGACAAATCAGCCCTTTGGGCAAAAGCTAGGAGGCTTATTATAATGAAATTTCCGTATACTGACAAGGTTTTAGAGCACTTTAAAAACCCACGCAATGTCGGCCGGTTAGAAGATGCCGACGGCAAAGCTACAGAGGGCAGCCCAGCATGCGGCGATATGGTGTCGGTGAACATTAACGTGGACGAAAAAACAAAAGTCATTACCGATATCAAGTTTGAATCTTACGGCTGTGCTTCAAACATAGCGACAGGGTCTATAATAACAGAACTGGCTAAAGGAAAAACGCTGGATGAAGCAAAAAAAATCTCTTGGAAAGAAGCTTCAGAGGCGCTTGGCGGCCTGCCTGCCGTTAAGGTACACTGCTCGGTGCTGGCTGTCGAAGGCCTTCGCTCGGCAATAAAAAATTACGAAGAAAAACACGGCCTTACAACCGACAGGCAGGATACCACAAAAGAAATAGTTTTAAAGCGTTTAAAAAAAGTTATGAATCCTTTATCCGGCCTTGATATGGTCTCTACTAATCTCGTTAAAGATATTGAAGTAAAAAACGGCGTTGTCCGCCTTGTAATAAACATGCCCGAAGACCACCAGTTTTCGAACGCCATTAAAGAAGAAGTTAAAGAGAAAATTGAGCCTTTATGGGATATTAAAAAAGTTGAAATGTCTTTTGTAGATTAAATTATGAAACTATACTAAAAAAAGGCCGTCCCTTTGGATGGCCTTTTTACCGTCATTCTTACGCGGTGCTTATCCTAAGATAAAAAAGAAGATATATTTTTTTTAATATTCAATAAAGGAAGTATACCGGCAATAATACAGGCAGCACCGATAAGCGCAGCAACTTCGAATGGTATTTGCAACTTAAATATCGACGTTTCGCTTATTTCGAGTGATAAAAATGATGGCAGAGAAGTACTGACAAGAATACCTGCCGCGATACCCATCAATGAAATCATAATAGATTGAACTATAAATATTCTTCCGATTTCTTTGTCCTTCATTCCCATCCACCGCAGAATATTGTAAGCTGATTTTTGTTCCATAAGCGATATCTTTTTCCATGCGGCCATCAAAACTATTGAGCATAATAAACCAAAAACTCCGATTGCGATAAGATAGGACATCTCTTTTATTTGCATATCCCAAACGGGCTGCAGCTCGTTTGGATTATTAACATTAATCCCGAGCGCAGATATCTGTCTTGTTACGCTGTCCGCGCATCCTACATTTTTAATGCGCACGTATGCTCCGGTATAACCGGCGGCCTGTCCGCTCTGCCTCAGCAATTCTTTTGCAGAAGAAATACTAATGTACGCAATAGGCGCCTGTTCATCCTCTTCATCTGCCAAAATACCGATGATCCTGGAAACTGATGGGCGCACGCCTTCACCCGCCGCCATAACAACGTTGGCATTAAGCCAGTCGATTTTTGGCGCATCTTCTTGCAGATTTATAATTTCTTCGCTGTCATTTTCAGAAAATTGTCTGCAGGCTGCTTCATTAAGAATTATATTCGGCATATTACTGCTCTTGTCAAAAACACCGCCTAGCTCAAATTCACCGTTTAAATATTCGGCGTATATACCCGTTGCCGTAAGCGTCACTGAATATTTGTCAGCTTTTATACCGGCCGGAATGTCAATTACAGGCGTTACCGCTGTTACCTCAGCCATTTGGGAAATCTGTGCTATAACACTGTCCGAAATATTTGCAGATACAGGCGTGCAATTGAGTTCATACGGCAAAGATTTTTCTTTCTGGACAGACATCAGTATTGCCCCCGAAAAACAAAGGCAAAAAACACATATGGCAATACCTGCGGCAGGCAGCACCGCCCATCTTCCTTTAAGATTTTTGGCGGATATTTTAATCAGGTCAAAAATCTTCATGCTTTTTCCCTTTCTTTCCCCTGATAATCAAAAATGCCGTAAGCCCGGCGATAATTACGCCGCCTATAACTATTGAAATCCACCATTGCCCGGCTTTTTCGGGCTCTTCCTCCGGCTCGGTGGCTGTCGGTATTATCACGGGCGCGTTAATGGTTGTCGAAATTTGCGTTTCTTCTGTATATTCCTCGCCCGCGGAGTCTTCATATGTCAGCGTAATTGTTCCGTTTGTAAAGCCGTATTTATCCTGGCCTTCATACCCCTCGCTCATATTCTTTGTTCCTATAAAAACATTCATTTCACCCGGCATTGCAGTGCCCGCTTCCATATTGCCTATAAAAGCAGTCTCGGATGGAATAAGCCCGAACGCAGACAGCTCAATCCGTACGTTATATACTTGGCTCCGCCCCATATTCATTACCTGAAACGAAAGCGGCACGGTATCTCCGGCGTTTACCTCTTCAGGTATCTGCGGCGTTTCCATTTCTACCCGCAAAGGCTGGACAACAGTAATAAAAACGCATCCCGATGAGCTAAGCGGCGCAGCGTCTTTGTTGTCGTATTCAATAGCCAGCATTATATTATAACGCATTGCCGGAGTTTCGAGGTCTGTCTTATAAGATACCTTAATATCGGTAGTTTCCCCTTTGCCTAATTTGCCTATATATATGCTGTTACTGTCGTTTTGCAGAGCAAAATTCGGGGATTCACACGATATTGCAACAGTCATATTCTGTACCGATTGCTTTTCGCTTGTATTTTTAAGAGTAATGTTTACTGTACATTCCTCTCCCGCCATTACCGGAGAAGGATTGACATTATAGCCGCTGACTATAACCTTGGGCTGAGACGTCGGCTTTTCGGGCTTTGGCGTCGGTTCGGCGGCATTCGGGTCTATGCCTTCCTTTATTGTCACATACGAAGTAAATGACTGCTGTATACGGCTGCCGTCCGTCGCCTCTGCCTGTACTTCAACAGTAACAGGAAAAACGCCTATATATCTTTGCGCCGCAAGCGAAAAATCGAAACGAATTAGATATGAAGATACGCTGGCTCCTCCGCTTACAGCATTGTCTGCCAAATTCACAGTTTTCTGATAGTTCTTATACACAAAAGGCGAAGAGGATGTTTCGCCGAGGTTGGGTGTAACGGTAATAGTATTGCCGTTTATTTCGCCGTCTGCAATAAGCGGTATAACTACAGTCGCAAGATCATTTTTTACAGTCGGCGTATATCCGTCCTTATATGCCTTATCCATGCCCTCATATAAATGCGCATCGTCAATTTCCAGCGTAGTCACGGCGGCAGGCTCCTGCTCTTCTATTTCCCCTTCAGTCTCCCCTTCAGTCTCTCCTTCAGTCTCCCCCACAGCCATTGCTGAAACAGGTATAAGCAACAGCAGCAATGCAATAAATATAATATATAATTTTTTCATGATATGTCCTCCAAAATTGTTCCGTAGCCTAATTGAATATATCTGTCCGCACGTATCGCAGCGCTTTTTGCCCCCGAGAAACCTATAACAGTATAATCGCCGAACTTCCAGAGGGCATGTATAATACCCGTTATCTGAATCGTCTCTCTTGCCGAAAGCCCCGCAGTTATATCATTCAGCAGCATTATTTTCGGCTGTGTAATCATGGCCCGCGCAACAGACGCCATTACGGCTTCATAGACGGTAAGCTGTGACGGATACGCCTGCGCAATATGCGAAATTCCCAGCGCCTTAAACTGCTCCCTTGCCGCCTGTTTTCGCAACGGCAGCGCCATGCCGCGTATTAAAAGGGGCAGCGTAACGTTCTCAAATATATTAAGGCTTTCTAAAAACCCCGGGTCTTTTTGTATAAAACCGATATTTTCATTGCGGAAAACAGACGCATTATCCGTATTCATCTCATGAATATTTTTATTCATCACAACGATTTTTCCCTCGCTCGGCTTTTCCATACCCGCAATCAGCCGCATCAGCGTACTCTTGCCGCTTCCGGGCGCACCAAAGACAGCGATTCTCTGTTTCTCGGGAACGGACATACTTATATCGTTAACGGTACGCCGCCCCGGAGAAATCATCTTTATTACGTTTTCCAGCCTTATAATTTCTTTCATAATTAACTCCTTAAATGCCGATATACGGATGCAGTACAAGAAAGCGCGACATTCTGAGTTTTATATATCTTTGTTATCTTTCTCATTCTAATTTTCGTTTTTTCCATTTATTACTCTCCCATTCTAATGCCAACTTCATAATGCAATCTGCAAATCCTATGACACCGGCGTTGTCGGTGTTGATTCCGGCATTGTCGGTGTTGATGCCGGCGTTGTCGGTGTTGATTCCGGCGTTGTTGGAGCCGGCGGTGTCGGTGTCGGCGGTGTCGGTGTCGGCGGTGTCGGTGTTGATGCCGGCATCAAGTTCGGAGGATAAATATAGGTGTAACCGTTAATCGGCTTATAATCAGAAACCCGAAACAGCTTGTTTTCCAGCTCTGTGCCGTCAAGTGCATAAACGAGCTTGAATACCTCAACTTTGCGTCCCGCCTTTGGAGAAGAAAACACAATGATTGGATTCTCGGGGCTAAGCACATCACCTGTAGGCGTTTGGGTTGCCTTAATAGTCTTCACTCGCCCCATTCCATACGGCTTTCCTTTATTATCCGACGTGTAGTCGTAGATAACATACTGTTTAAACTTTTCACTGTATGGCAGCCGTCCGTATACCTCGACTGTGACGGTTTGCTTCTTGGGATCGACGTATGAGACAAGATACACCGGCGCTGTGCCATCGTTGCGCAGCACCAGATCTTTGCCGCCCGAATCCAGTGTCGCATCTAATCCTTTCGGAATGTAGCCCGACGCATCTGAATGGTGCCAGTGTTCCACAATCGTCAAATCGGCACGCAGCGCGGCATTGTACGTCGTGCTTCCAAGCTGGCACACGCCGCCGCCGTACTGCTGAGTGGTTGAGCCCTGATACAGCCCGGCTGCTTTCTTCCATCCGATTATTTTCGCTGTTTTAGCATCTCTCGGGCCGGCGGTATCGTTTACCGACCATTCTTCACCCGGCTGAATATCTTCACCGTTTATAAAGCTCGACATCCGCGACACATTCCAGACTCTGTCATGTTTATCATGGCTTTCGTAGCTAGAAGTCCACGAAACAATCAGCTGCGTATCGTTTATTACATCTTCGAGCGTGATATCCGCCTCAGCCGGTTCTACCGGCACCGTAATCTTAGAAAAATCGCCGCTTTGAACCTGTGCCATAATTTCGTCGTATATTGCATCCATGTCAACATTGAAACCTGCCGCTTCGGGCGTGTATAAAAAGCGTGCAATATTTGCATCCTTGAGAGTAAAATCATCAATGTATTTTTTGGTTTCCCAATATTGATATCTTAACGAACTCGGCATGTCATCCACATCTATACGCACAAGCTCGATATCCTCGTCATATTCTTTGCCGTCCGCGTGTGCATCAGCCATTGCTTTAACATCCGGTTTGTATTCCTTGCCGTCTTTGGTATATCCCCAAGGCATGAACGCGGCTGCGGCATCCTGCGGCGGCTTATCAAGTATTTGCTTTAATTTTGCGAACGCGGATTTAAGCTCTTTCTCGTCTACACAAAGACTAACGGAGAAATTCGCCCCTTCGTTCTTTGCCGTATCGACAGCCTTTTTACGCTCATCATATGAACCGAAATGACCGTAAGAAAAAGCCTTTTTAATGATATCCTGATAATCTGTGCTTACATTAAAATCATCCGCCGTATATGTATATATATCTCCCTTTACTTCCAGAATAAATTCGGCCTTGCTCAGCAAATTTTCGGGTATATCCGCAGTCACTGCCTTTGCCTGTTCTAAAGTCTTACCTGATAAATCAATGCCGTTTAAGCTAACTCCTCTCATTATCGTTCCGTAATCAATGATGCGCTCGATATGCTTTGCATTACTTAAAATAAGCACAGCCGAAACTGCCAATGAAATTAAAATTACACCAGCGGATACTATCAAAAATATACGTTTGTTTATCTTTTTTTTCATATTTATTTTTAATTTCTCTTTTTCATTGCCAATCATATCTAACCTCTCTTTTTCATAAAAACTATTTTAGTTTGGCAATTGCTGCTATATTCATCTGACCACCGTCATTATTCCTGCGTCCATCTCGCAAACAGTATCGCAAAGCTCGTCGATATCTATCTGGTTATGGCTGGCAAGCAGTATCGTTTTCCCCTGCTCTCGCAGCCCTTTTATAAGCTCGCGCATCTGAGCGACGCCGCTTTTATCGAGGCCGTTCAGCGGCTCGTCAAGTATCATAATAGACGGATTCTCCATGATAGCCTGCGCTATGCCCAGCCGCTGGCGCATACCGAGCGAATATTTGCCGACGTGTTTTTTCATGCCCGGGTCAAGCCCGACGCGTTTTATCGTTTTTCGAATAGTATCGCTGCCTATTTTTCTTTTTAATGATGCAAGTATCTGCAGGTTTTTCATTCCCGATATTGTCGGTAAAAAACCGGGCGTTTCGATTATAATGCCCATATCATCGGGAAAATCCATATCCTTGCCCACCTGTTTATAGCCTACAAATATCTTGCCTTTAGTCGGCAGCAAAAATCCGCAGATGCATTTCATGAGCACCGTCTTGCCGCTGCCGTTGTTGCCGACTATTCCGTGTATTTTGCCTTCTTCAAATTCATGGGACACATCAGTCAAGACCGTTTCGTCCCCGAATCTCTTTGTAACGTTTTGAACGCTAATGGCTACATTCATATTAGCCCTCCGTTCCATTAAAGTTAAAATTGTATCTTCGCACCGATCGCAGCGCCAAAACAAAGCACAGAGCAATCAGCACGCCGAATATTACATAAGTCTGCCACATTCGCGGGAGCAGATCGTATCCGAAATTGTGCATGTGATATGTGGCCTGGTTGAGCGGCGACAGCCATCCTACCGCTACATTTGCTTTATACATCAGCTCGTCAGGAAGCTGAAATATCGTTTTGAACAGCTCCGGATTTAAAAGAAACCCGAACAGGCTGAACACAAAAACGCTGATCACTCCGGCAAACTGTCCTTTTCTTATGTTGAAAGTCAGCATGACAAACGCCATAAGCAGAGTATAAAGCAGCATCAGTAAAAATATTGTCCCCATACATGCATAAGGTGTGCTCATCTCTAAAGTTTTGACGAGCGCCGGAAGCGCCACCGCTTTTCCCGCACCCGAATAGCCGAGTATCGCTGCCGTTTCGCTCCACATATCGCCTATAAACGACTGGCTCATGCACACCACTGATGTAGAAAGAAGTATGAACGCCATATATATGCCCGTGGCAAGTATTATGTAAAGCGCCTGCCCGCCAAGCCACGTTTTGCGGTCTATACGCATAAGATAATACGGTGTTCCGGCAGAAAGAAAAGGCATGTCCGCAAACAGCAGCACGAGCAGCAGCGATGACAGCAGTATTGAGTTGCTGTCTCCGAACGTCCAGACAAACGCCTCGGCTATCTGCATAGTCGTTTCGTATTCCTTTGCAAAGCGCACAGCTTTATCCGAAAGAAGAAAACAAAGTATGAAGGCAAGAGCGAATGTTATCGCAACGCGCGGATTCGCCCGCCATTGACGAAAGTTGTAAGCGGTAACCGAAAACATCTGTCTTAACTTAGACATTCGCAAGCCTCCTTTTTGCTATAAGTACAAAAGCAATTGAAATAAGTATTGTTAATTCTGCAAGCAGAAGTATAACGCCAAAGCTGCCCATCACCCATGCGTCGGACGGAAAAAGCCATTCTTTTGGGTATAATACATACAAATCTTCAAAGTACCGTTCATGCAATATGATGAGCACATAATAGATGATAAACGGAGAGGCGTACGCTATGTACCGGCTCTGTGTCGCCGAGGCAAAAGTAAACCCCACCAGCGACCAGAATGCTCCTGAAAGAAAAAGCGTTGCGGCTGTCATAAGCACCTGCGCCAAATACGGCTGTACAGATTCTCCTTCGCCGAGCGCCAGTTCCATAGGTATAAAAATTAACGCCGAAAGCGCATAAGCCGTTATAATACCGAAAAATAGAACAAGGCCGCCCGAGAGCCCGCATGCAATAAGCTTAGCTTTAATATATGATTTTACGCTTGTTCGGTGAAGATATTGTTTTATAAAGCCGCTTTTTATATCGTCCACAAAAGCGGCAGTAAACGGCAGCGCGCATATTATTGGAATCGCCAGCGTCACCCAATCGGACGAAAGCGCAGTTATTATAAACTGTGCGTGGTAACCATTTTGCAAAGGGGCGGCGCTTCGGGCAGCTTGAATAATGTTTTCTAGAGATGAAAAACCTATTACCATCAGCATTGCTGCTAATCCTATAACAAAGCCTTTGCCTAAAAGCGCCCTTTTGATGTCCGATGAAATTGTGAATCTTTTCATATCTTTCATATTTCCCATTATGCTGTTCTTATACTGCGGATTTTTACTTTTCAATTTGGTATTAGTCTGAAAAGTATCCTACTGCCCCTTCGCAAATTGCCTTGGCAATTTTTTTTTGATAATCCGGCTGATTTAGTTTGCGCTCTTCTTGCTCGTTGCTTAAATACCCGCACTCTACTAATATGCACGGAAGATTACCGCTTTGTAATATATAAAGGCTTTCCGAGCGCGCGCATGTGTTTGAAGAAAGCTGTTCATTAAGCGTTTTCTGCACTGCCTCTGCAAACCTTTTTCCTTCAACTGAACCGGGCATAAACAGCACGAGCGGGCCGCATACCTTAGGGTCTTTTTTGAAAGAATTCATATGTATGCTTATAACAGTATCCGCGCCGCTCTGTTCAATAATAAGGCGCCGCTTGGCCATATCATTTTCTTTGGTTTCTGCAATCGCATTATCATCCTCACGCGTCATAATCACCTGCGCTCCGTAATTCTCAAGCTCGGTTTTAAGAAGCTTAGTGACTTGAAGGTTAATCTCATCTTCATGAGTACCTCTTACTCCTATTGCACCCGGGTCAAAACCGCCGTGCCCCGCATCGAGTATTATCTTACGTCCGTTTAACGCTTTCCCCGCATTTTTCTTTTTTATTTCATTAGCTTCTGTAACAACATATTCCGTCGATTCGGATGCACCCGCTCCGATCGCCAGAGTTTTTACATCAAAAGCATTAGCCAGAGACATCATGGCAACCACAATAATCGCGGCTGTGCATAAAAACCAAAGAACCGTTATTGCAAATTTCTTTTTATTAAGCCGGTACCGGCGCCTCTGCGGCGTTTTTGCTTTTGAATAGCTCATTTTATAATCCTTTATTTACCGCCGTTTATCAGTATTAACGTTCACATTGCTTACCTTTATCTGCCTGTTTGTTTTCGTTCAAATTACTTTCATGACCTATACTAATACCTGCCCTATTATATTGCTTTATCAAAATGTTAACTTATTGTTATCAGCCTGCCTGTTTGAACAAAGAAAAAGCAGGCATGGCATGTTAATCCATGCCTGCGACGCCAATCCAAAAGCCTTTTCCGATGAAGCTGTGTGTTTCTTCGTGCCTTCCATTAATCAAAACCTCATTCTTTTCATCGATTATTAGGATGTGCTTTCTGCAACGCCCAAATATTCTTCAAGACATATACCGCGCTCAAATATCTCTTTTGCTGCTTCTTTGCCGACATACCGATAATGCCACGGTTCAAAGATTACGCCGGTTATGTGTTCCTTATCTTTGGGATATCGCAGGATAAAACCGAACTTGCAGGCATTTTCAGCCAGCCATATTCCTTCGCGCGTATCGGCATACCCTTCGTCTGAGTTTTTATAGCTTTCCGCAAGAATATCAAGCGCCAGTCCTGTGGTATGTTCGCTCATCTTGCCCGGCATAACTTTCACAGGGTTTTCATACGGATTGCTGCCATAGTCAGTGTCTTCCGCGATGCGCGCCTGCCATAACTTATCTTGGTATGCGATTGATCGGTATGCGCTCGACAGCTCATATTTTCCGATTCCTTCTGCCTGAGCCTCCAGAAACATTTCTTTTGCCATTGCGCCCGCCTCGGCATTAATACTACCATCAGTATTGACGCAAATCACTTCATCACCGAATACTTCTGATAGAATCACAAGGTTATCCGGGCGATCATAGGGAACAGGATTATCCCAATTAACCAATATCAGCAGGCCTTCAACCTTGGGCGTAATGGGTTTTCGTGATACGAGCGTCGATTCCAATGGCGACGATGAAATTTCGCTTTCCAATACCAAAGCCCCGGCATCTACCACAGCCTTGGCATCAACTGCGTTTACCAGTGACTGGGCTGCGACTGCAATAAGAACCGCTATAAAACCAAGTACAAGCAACATAATTGCTAACTTCTTTTTATTCATCCGGTATTTACGTCGTCGCGGCATCTTTCCCCCCTAGCCGATTCATATTTTAGCCCTCACATTTCTACTACCATCCATCAAAAGCGGATACCTTATAGTTCTTAAATGTATTCCCCTCTATAACATTTACCAGTGCTATACGGCAAACTTTCGTTCAAGCTGCAATACGATTGTCCAAATTTTTTTCTCCGTGACCATCGCAATACTTATTCCCCAGCAATACTTCAACAATATGTTAATGAATTGTTATCTGAGCGTGCTCTTCAAAAAAAGAAAAGCAGCTTATCTATTTCTATTCCAGTTCCTTTTAACCTGCTTAATTAATGTCTGACATGGTATTTATAATTGAGCCATCGACTGCGTTTATCGCCATCACCATGAAAGGCCCGGGATAAAAATCGTTTCCGCCTCCGTTCGAAGTTTTATACCCTTCGTAAACGTAATCATCTTTTTCATATACACACGTTTCCTTTACATATCCGTAAAACACATAAGCAGGTACATATAATCCGGCTTTTTCATCCGGCTTATCCATTTCTCTTAAGCGGATAAGGTTGAGCTGTATATTATCTATAACGACTTCAATAGATGCTTGTGCTCCTTCTCCGTAATCAAGATATTGTCCGTATGTATATCCGACCGCGCTTTCGAATTTTTGCATTGCATTGTCAAAATCAATAATTTCTGTGTTATCTTCCACTATTTCTGAAACGATACAAGGCTCGTGCCAATTTATCTCAAGAATACCGTCATCCGAAATAAGAAACGTAATCGATTCATAGTACCACGGCTCTTTATATTCCCTGGTGCCCGCGCCGTGCGATTCATGGCAAGAAACAGGAACATCGTTAACTCTGTGCGTGTAAAAAAGCTTATAAGCATAGTGCGAAGCGGGGTCCCAATTATCGTCCACATGGCCTGTTCCGTGGTCGTCTACAAGATATGCCGCGAAAAAGCCGACATCGTCCATACCTGCCGCATCGAAAAATCCGTCTGCCATGGCAACAGCATCTTCAAGCGGTATCGTCAATTTATCCTGTACCGCTTCGGGCAGAGTATCGCCCTGCTTGACGCGAATCATTCCGTCCGTGCTGTAGTTTCTTTCAATGTTTGTGTACCAAAGCGAGCTGCCCGGAGAAGACTCATCTGCGGAAACATTTATATTCAAAAACGCGCTGTCAAGGCTGGCGCTTAATTCATAATATTTTTTGGTAACTTGCTTTTCTTTCATTTCGCCTTCTGCGTCCTGCACCATAGTTGTACCTGTGTGTTCGATATACTGCAATGTACCGTCGCTGATAACAGGCTGCTCCGGAGCGGTTTTATAATCTTCTCTTAATTTGCCAAGCTCCTGCTCAAGCATTGCCTTTTCCTCATCACTTAGCGGCTGTCCGTCGTATCCATTAGCAATAGCCTGTTCATAGTGAAGCATTATTTCTTCAAGTATCGCTTTTGTCGGCTGGGAACTATTCGGCTTTTCATCGGGAAAGAGATAATTGAACATGCCGGTCACCGTTTCCTGTGTGAAGTTCCACGGCGTTACGCGCGCAAAAGGCATTCTGTCGCTCTCTGGCTTATAAACGTCTGCGTCCACATTAATGGTAAGCGACGCCGCCTCGTTTTCGCTGTTATATGTATAATGCTCCGGAAAAACTAAATTTACCAAATTACCAATGTCCGGCTCTGATTCGCTGCTCTCTTGCTTTTGGGCAGCGTTTTGCACTTCTTTTACAATATTATTGCTCTTGTTTACAACAATCGGCTCTTCGGGCGTCGGCTGGCATGCCGAGGTGGTTATTATCAATAAAATTAAGGCGGATAAAATTGTGCTTTTCTTGAAAATCGTCACGTCAAACTCCCGTAATATTCGTAATATATTTGTAATTATTATTACATGTTTTACCTTATTGTGTCAATATCTATTAAAATATTTATTCAGGAATATTTTTAATAGCCCTGCTCGGCGATACTCTGAAACTCAAGCGATACGTAATCGACTGTAAACGTCATATCGGTAATATCCTCTTTTATTCGGTGTTTCGCCTCTGCTCATCTTGCATATGTTCCAACATTCCTGGCATAAGAATACCGCTGCCGTCGAGTGCATTAATCATAAATTCATCTTTGTTCCCCTGCATCCAAGTATCTGTTTGGTCAAACAAATACTCTTCCTGCGCCATAATATGCCACGCGGGAACTATCAGTACCCGCTCAGGATCGTCCTTGGCGTTGATGTATGTGGTAACCAGGCGCATTTCCTCTATTTTAACGCGTTTTGTATCTCTTTCCCCGTCCAGCCATGCCGCATTCAAAAAGTAAACGTGGTCGAGGATACGCTGTTTTATCTCATCGAGCGGCATAAGAGTGGTATTTTCGGCAACACGCTCTACTACCTGAGCCATGCCTCTCCATGAGAAATACTCCACGCCCTCCTCGCTTATAATCAGGCTCAAACTCTCCAGATTAAAGGGTGCGCAATATAGTTCGGAATAATCCTGCTTAGGTGAAAAACTGCCGCCTCTTTGCGAAAGAGAGGGGATGGCGCCGCATTCGCGTACAAATTCCACGTAACAGCCAGGTATTTTATAATCTTCCTGCTCATCTCGCTCCCTGGAAAACATCGCCTTTTCATAGCTCTTAAGCTGCATTCCTTCTATACCCAATTCCTCCAGCAGTTTAATAGCTCTGTCAGCTGCGGCGCGCAGATCCATGTTGTTCTCCTGCATGCTCTTCAGCCCGGCGTCTACAAATTCACGCTGCCTTGCCATATCCTTATCCCACAAGCCGCCGTCCTTATCCGCTCCCGGCGGACGGTTCTCCATTTCCCGCCTGAGTTCCTCGTCATACCATATAAAATAGCTTTCAATATTTGAACCGCCGCTGAAACCGGAGTAGGAAAAACTGGAACTTGTGTTTTTCCCTTTTTCATAGCGGGATGCGGAAACGGATCCATATCTGCTGCCATCCGGCGATTCTATGGAGACGAAAATAGTATTTTCCCCATACTCTTCGCGCGGTTCGCCTGTCTCATAATCGGTCCTATAAGTAAATACCGGCTCCACATAGGTGTAAGTATGGCTTTCGGGCGCCTCCGCCAGTTTGTTCTCCACCTCTTTAATATATGAGCGGATGGACTCGGGAGTTTCGCCGTCACCGCCGTTTAACACATTTTGCAGATTCTGTTTCAAATTGATGAGCTCTTCTTCATACTCCGATTTTAATTTCACATACTCGCCGGTATAAAATTTCGTTCCCGGCTCCGTGAAATATGCGACAAGCTCGTTCACTCTTTCCTGCGTTAGCACGACTCGTTCCAGCCGCTCGACCGGATAGGCTGCCGTTTCGGGCATCAGTATATCCGCATCGACCTCGATAGAAATAAAATCGTTCTCTTCCACCATTTGCGTCCAATGCTCACTAACCGAATAATCTGCCGGCTCAACGGCTTTCTTCACTTCCGGCGGCGGAGTGGCGGTTTCCAGAATTGCTTCTTTGGGGATATCCTCCGTTCTGGGTATAACCGGCGGTTCTTCGGGCGTCGGCTGGCATGCAGAGGTGGTTATTATTAATAAAATCAAGGCGGATAAAATTGTGCTTTTTTTAATAATTTTCACATCATACTCCCGTAATATTTGTAATGCTATATTGTAAATATTTTCTTACATGTTTTACCTTATTGTGTCAATATCCTATGTCATTATCGATAACGCTCGCATCAATGGCATTGACGGATAGTATCGGGCGGGGTTCGTTGAACCCATTATAATTTATATGAACGTCGTCCTGTTCTCTGTCAACGAAGCCCTCCATTTCGGTTCCGTAGAAGTTCCAAACGGGCACCAGCAGCCCGGTTTCAAGAGAGTCCTGCTCAGCGATGCGCTGCAGTTCCAGTGATACACGCTCCACCTTGAACTCTATACTGGCTACATGCTCTTCTCTGGCCTGTGGTTCATATTTGTCGCGTATCCGCTGTTCGAACGCCTTGACGATTCGCTCAAACGGCAGCAATGCCGAATTCTCTACCAATGTCTTCTGAATATTGAGAGGCGACGACCAGCTAAGCGATATGATGCCCTGATCGTTCAGCATGATCTGGAAAGTCTCATATTCCCAGTCCCCGACATACTTTAAGCTCGAAACGTCCATGTTTCCTTTTATGGATTCATCCATTCCGCCGACAGAACTGTATCCGCGCAGGTACGCACAAGGTACACCGTCCAATGTCCGGCAGCAGCAGACCCGGTATGCGTAATTCTCCGCCGGAGACACGATACCGTCATAGTTTCCAAGGTTTTCATCGTCCAGCAGGTACATTGCGCAGACTTGCATGTAGTCAATTCCCGCTTTATTCAGTAGTGCTTCCACCTGCGCTTTCGCTTGTGCGGGCGTCATCTTGAGTTTTTCCATCACGGCTGGATCGTCGATCACAGTGTTCTCGTTTACGGCAATGGGCGGATGCTGACCCCAGTTTGTCCATCCCCCGATGGCATAATTGTTATATCTCATCATCGCGTTGCGCCGAAGCGGTCGTCCGCTCATACCCGTCACATTACCGTCATCGTCTTTTCTGATTTCGAACACGGCTTCCGTCATATCGTCGTTGTTCTGTACCATGAGCGATTCGCCCTGTTCATAATCCTCCGTATTTGTCGTCACATTAAGCCCCATATAGTAAGCCATATGATTATATTCCTGGTCTTTTACCTCCATCTGTTTGAGCTGCCCGTCCGATTCAGTAATGATATCCTCGCTCTTCTCGGGCGCTTTCTCGTAATTTCGTTTAAGCATGGCGATCCGCTCGTCCATCTGCTCTTGGTCGCCTTCCGAAGAATATTCTTCCGTTGTCTTCATTTGTTCACACCGGACAATCTGCTCCATAATCTCGTCCTTTGTTTCGGGGCCCCATTCCGTCTCGTATATCGTCTGCCCCTCGAACAGTGCCGTAATCATGCCGTCCACCTGCTCCTGCGTAAAATCGGCCGCCTGCACGCGTATCGTCGGCATGCCGTCCATGTCCGGAATGAATACGGGCGCATTTGCCGTAATAGTAAGCTTCCCGTCAGCCAGTGAGATGTCCGCTGAATATGTGTCGAGCGCATTCACCTGTTCTGCCGGTGGAACAACTTCATCTTTCTCGGGCGTTTGCGCCGCAGCTTCGAGCATTTTTTCCTGATTTTTGCCAACAATTACCGGCTCTTCGGGTGTCGGTTGACATGCTGTAGTAAAGCAAGTTACAAGCATTACTATAGCAAGAATCAAAGCAGCCGCATGCGCCTTTCTGCTCGATTTGCTGCGCATGAATACGCCGCGCAGCCGCCTTTCTGCTGTCTTTTTTGTCTGCCCGAGCGCCATGCCAAGCACATAGCGCACCTGCTGGGCGGCGTACATGGAAAGCATTGTGCCTGCATATCTTTTCTTTTCCTGCTTGCTCATTGGCCGAACAAGGCTGCTGTCACACGCTGTTTCCATATCAAGGCGCATATATTTTGCCATTAGCCATACAACCGGATTGAACCAGTATACGGCACGCAGCAGCAGCAAAAGCAAACTCATGATATGGTCACCGCGCCGAATATGCGTCATCTCATGCAGCAGCGCGAACCGTACCGATTCACTGCTTTTTTCAAGCAGTTCCTCGGGCAATATCACTACAGGTTTTATTCCTGTGCTAAGCGCAGGAGAAGGAAAACCTTCTATCATCACAACTCTTATGCTGCGCCTCAGCCCCATCTCATTTTTGAGATCATCTGCGATGCGCTGCCATTCGGGCGGTATGCTTTTTGCGTTTTTCAGCCTCTTTTTCAGCCGAATAGCTGAAACGCTCATCTGTATCAGCATGACCGCCATGCCGGCCAGCCATAATGATATCAGCGCCGTTTTCCAAGTGATTTTGAGCGGGACATTAGCGGCGGGTATTGCATATGTCTCTGCCTCAGCATCAGCCGCTTGCTTCACCAACGTTTCAGATTGCTGCACGACATTATTTGTCTGTGCCTGCGCATCTCGCTCTGGCACAACAGTGTTATCCAGCCCTTCAAGAAGCGATGTTAAATCTGCGCTTTGTGCCTGCACGGCCGTTTGAGCGGAAGGCATTATAAAAAATGAAAAACCGGTTGTTATCGTCACCGGCATAATAAGGCGCGCAATCAATAAAAACCATGCCATATACAAAAATGCTGCAGACAGATGTTTTTTTAACAACAGCCTAAACAGCCATATCACGCCAAAGAGCGCCGCAGAATAGATAGTGATTTCGAGAAGCGTATTAAGTACTGTCACTTCTCATCACTTCCTTTGGCAAGCTCATCGAGCAGCTTCTTTAACTCGTCATGGTCTTTTTCGCTCAATCCGCTTTCTTCTATCATGCATACAAGAAGTTGTTTTACGCTCTTCTCGCTTACTTTTTTAATCAGGCTCCGGCTCTCGGCCCGCATACACTGCGCTCTGTCGGCAATCGCAAAATAGAACTTATCCCGCCCCTTTGCCTCAAACCCTGCGAGCCCCTTATCGCAAAGCTTCTGCAAATATGAAGCATACGTGCGGTAGTTCCAATCCATTGTGTCTCCCATTGTCTCGATTACGCCGGATAAAGTTTGCGGCTGTTTTCCCCAAAGCGCCGACATCACCATCCATTCGGGATAAGTCAAAGTATCTTTCATGTTTACGCCTCCAATCATACGACTTCGCTTATAGTCTTATGATTGCAATTATAGTCATAGCTTGCAGCCATGTCAAGTAAATATGCTTCCAAATATTCATGAAATAGATTTTTTATCAATCTTCTTTTTGCAGCCTTATCCGTTTATTGCTTACTCTTCCCCGGCAATCACGCCCATAGACGGCATGATCACGCCGCCGTCGATAGCGTTAAACTGGTACGTTGTGAAATTTCCCATATATGTATTTTTGTCCGAATCGGTAGTCGTTTCGTATGTATGAAATACCCACATAGGCACAAGCATCGCCTGGCGAGGATTATTCTGAACGCTTATATATCCCACATGCAATTCGGCCGAATTGACGAACACCTCCATCTTGTATTCGTTTTCTGACTGGGGCGCTAATTGGTAATATATTTGGTCAATAAGTGACTGCTGGATATCCTCGAACGGCAGCAGAGATACGTTTTCTGACACCGTTTCTATAACCTGCGCGAGGCCGCTCCAGTTAAAAGAGTCTATGCCGTTCTCTGAAATAGCAATCGTCAGCATCTCTTGAAAAAACGGCGGAGAATAATCCGGCGGCGGCTCATTGCCGTTTGAGCCCCACGACAACAACTGAAAACCGGATATACCGCCGCTTTCGCGAACATAATTAAACACATAGCCGACCCTGTCGGGCTGATTGTTATCTACCCCCCAAAGGTTGTGCAATGAATGAAGTATAGCTTTTTCCTCTTGGGCAAGCGCCATATCATTTATGCCAAGATCGGCTATCAGCTTTTCGGCCTGTGCCCTCGCATCTTCCTTATCTATATCAATGGTATCGAAAATCTCGCCATAGCCTTCAAAGCCCGATTCCGATTCGTCGCCGTACAACAAGCCCTGCTGATAAAACGATTCTGTTGTATATCCGTTTATGAGTCTGAATGAAAAGCTTGTGGAATTTCCGAATCCCTCGGTAAAATTCTGTGCAAATATGGTCGCCTCATTGCCATCGCCAAACTCAACCCCGACATTTAAACTGTTTGGCCCGGCGTCATAGTTCACGTTTCCGTCAAGATCGGTCTGATATGTAAGTTTTGTATCTGTATAGACACGCGGTGAATCCTCCGGCGCGTTCTTGATTTTCTCTTCCAATGCCTCGACGTGCCTTATAGTGCTTTCATTGACGATGTATTCGCCATCAATTTCCTGCCCTCGCTTTGCTTCGACAAGCTGCGCCTCATAGTCCTCCTTTGTAAATACGCTCGGCCAAGCGTAAAGCTTGTGCTCACCGGCAAAATACGCCACGAGTTCGTCTATGCGCTCCTGCGAGAATGTAATCGGCTCAAGCTTGACCACAGGATATTGACTGACATCAGGCAGCGTAACGTCCGTATCAATATTGACAACAAGATTCCCACGCGTCACCGTATCAGTCCAGTGCTCCGGCGTTTCGTATACATCAGCCGGCGCAGCAGTATTCTCAATCTTATTCTCAAGCTCGTTTCGTTGTACTACAATCCCTTCCTCAGGTGTCGGCTGGCAGCCCGCAAGGAATATTGTTATTAATACTATTGCAAGAAATTTATTCAGAAATTTTCTCAAACTATATCCTCTGTTCCACATGCATCAACTATAACTTCCAAAAATACAATAAGTAATCATCAAGTTGTAACCAAGTTGTAAATTCAAAGGCCGAAATATAAACGCAGACAGATTTAAATATTTCTGTCGGGCAGGGCAAAGCTACATCCTGCCGCTTGTTTCTACTGGTAATTTATTAATGTCAATACCTTTCAATTATACTGCCGTCTATGGCGTTGACCGCGAGCAGGCATTCGACATTTCTCCTTGCCGCGCCCGGTGAAAACGGTTCGCTCTTTTGTAAATTGCCGTCTTCGTCGGTATACTCCGCACTCTTAGTGCCGCCGTAGAATGCCCATGACGGCACGAACATAAATGTATCAAATTCATCCTTTATGGGTACGCGCGCATAACCGAACTCAATTCGGTCAACATACAAGACTTGATATAGTTCCTTGCCTTGGGCTTCCACCTCCTCATAATATGCATTTTTAACCGATATCATCTGGGCAAACCTATCCTTTATATCATCAAAAGGCATCAGCGCCGCATTTGCGTTTATCTCTTGTGTAACTTGTATAAGCCCCTGCCATCTTACTTCGCGTATCCCGTCTTCACAGATAGTTATTGACAGCTCCTCTGCGGGTATAGGCTGGCGGTACGAATTTCTGGACGCCGCTTCCATACTCTCGGCCGCGCTGAAATCGGGTGCGTCCTCGGGCGATATTGTTCCCAGCCATATTCGGAAAGGAACCTGTATACCCGATACGATACGCTCAAAATGTATACGATATCCCGACAGCTCTTCGCTCACGGGATTATCATTTTCCCATTCTGACAACATCTCTATATGAGCCGCGTACATATCCTTCACGCCTATGTTGTCAAGGAAATCCTGCGCCTGCTCTACGGCTTGCTCTTTTGTAAATGACAGCCCAGTCGGGTTATCGCTTTCGCCGGTATAATAAGCCAGATTTTCTACGTCATTGTAATAGCTAACTGATGCATATGGATAATCGCTTCCTCCGTTTTCTATACGCACATATGCGGGAATGCTGTAACCCATATCTGCCTGCCCGGCAATGTATTCCGTGCCCCGCTCGTCGACTTTAAACGTCGTATCAAGAAGCTGCCTTTCCACAGTCTCGGGCGCTGTTTCTATTTGCGCTTCAATCTCTTTTATCGCTTTAGCCATACGATCGAGCTCAGACATCGACTCCCCTTCATCTGTATGCACCACATGTGTATCGCTGTCTTTTCCCATTTTCCGATACTCGGCCTTTAACTCTATCAGCCAATCCTGAAGCTCGGCTTTAGTCCTCTGTGTCTTTATCTCGTACACCGGAGTATCCCCGAAAAGGCTGTCGATAATTTTATCGGCCATCTCCTGTGATACCATTTCTGGAATCACCTCTAATACAGGATATGCCGTTACATTCGGCATTGAAATATCCGCGTCGATTTCAATCTTTAATTTGCCGTCGTATACTTCATAATCTTGCTGCCATTTTTCCGGCGCTTCATATTTTTCTTCCGGCAGCTCGGTCTGTGAAATCTTCTCCTCAAGCTGCCCTTCCGCTTTGTTTATAACCACTGGCTTTTCGGGTGTCGGCTGACACGCCGTTGTAAAGCAAGTCACCAACAAGACAGCCGCTAACAGCATTGCAACGAGCTTGCCGCTTTTTTTGCTCCTGCTGTTCATAAAAATACCGCGAACTCTTTGCTCTGCCGCCTTCTTTGTATCTCCCTGTGCCATGCCAAGAACAAGCTGCTTGTTTCTCCTTTGTGCAAACATGGATACAATCATATTTGCATAACTGCGCTTTTCGCTTATATCCAGGCATTTAACGGCCGCGCTGTCGCAGGCTATTTCCACGTCTGTCCGAATCTGCCTGAATGCCAGCCATACAAACGGGTTAAACCAGTACGCAGACTGCATCAGGAGAAGCAGCATACATACGATATGGTCTTTGCGCCTGTAACGCGTAAGTTCATGCCCCAGAGCATATTTTATCTGCTTATCACTCATCGAAACAAGAAGCTCCATAGGCATTAGAATTGTTGAAGAGATAAAAAGCGCAGGCGACCCAAGGTTATATATGCCTATGACTTTGATTTTGCTGTCAATATGCATTTCCCGCTTGCATTGCTCAAGAATAACCTGCACGCGCTTAGTAACGGGAGCGGCATCTCGCTTTAGGCGCCGCCTGAACATAAAATATGAGAACGCAATATACAAAAGCGATATGCCAGCGCCCGCTATCCATACTGCAAGAAGAATATCTTCAATACTCCAAGACAGCGCAGTTGCACTGGTTGCCGATGCTGTTATGTCCGATACGGGCGGCGCTGCCAAGTTTGCTTCATACTCTGGCAAGTAGTCTTCAGAATATGACGGACTGTCGGTTATGCTCTGCTGTAAAACGCTTTTTGCTGCCGATTCGGCGTCCGCAGCCGTTTCCTGCTGCTCCTGCGCCTGCGGAATCACGAACAGCTTTATATTGCTGTCTATTGTAAAAGGAATCATCAATCGTATAATAAGCAGCATCCAGACCGCATAGTGCAGCACAGGCGACAGCTTATTATGAAACACCTTTTTTAGAAGCATGATCGCCAGATAAATAACAGCCGAGTATATGGAGATTTCAAGCAGAATATTGAGAATATCCATGCTATTTCTCCTTCCTGCTCTGTTCATCGCTAAGGCTTGCGATAAGCTTTTGCAAATCGGCCTTTTCCTGTTCTGAAAGGCCGGTCTGCTTTATCATACACGTTAAAAACATTTTCGCGCTGGCGTCCGTCATCTTGGACATCATATAACGGCTTTCATTTCTAATACATTCTTCGCGCTCTACGGCAGGAGAATATGCCCGGTTGCCGCTTATTGTTTTGTAATCTACATACCCGTTCTCGCAAAGCTTTCTCATGTATGTTGAGAAAGTGCTTTTCTGCCAGTTGACCGCGCAGGACATTTCCTCCATAATTTGCGACAAGAATAAAGGATTGCTCTTCCACAGCGTCTCCATGATAATCCATTCCTGTTTTGAAAGTGCCTCTTTCATGTTATCCCTCCATAGGTTTATATTATTTACATTTATTTGCTCGTCTATTATCATAAACCTATGGTTTTATAGTGTCAACATATTTTTTATTAAATTTTTATATTTATAAAACCTCCTCACATTTTATATCTATAGCCTAAGCATGATCGTTCCGTCAAGCGCGTTTATAGTCAACAGTGATTCAACACCAAGATCGCGGTAATATTGACTGTTATTATCCAGAGCCTCGCCCAAATCGCCTTTGATTCCATCTTCGAATGTAATAATTTCTTCCCCAAAGAAATCCCATACCGGAGTAAATATTATCTTGCCGCTATGGTCCTTCCATGCTGTGGGCATATAACCAAGGCGAATTTCCTTAACACGTATTTCTCTTTTAACCACTTTATCAGCATCGCCCGGGCCGCCGTAAGCGTTTTCTATAAAGACCTGCGTCTCAAATATATCCATGATTTCCTCAAAATCCTTTAGCTCTATGCCGTAAGCCTGCCTTACTGCGTCAGATCTGACTGTATTTACATTAATACCAATCACGCCGCTGTCATCTACGTGCACTGTTATTTCTCCGGCATCCCAATACGGCGCGTATTCAAGCGCAAGTTCTTTTTCTAAAGTCATAGCCCCGTCGCCATGTGCAAATGTTGCCGTTGCGCCGTCCATCGATCTTGTAAATACAAACTTAAAGCACTCGGGGAATCTGTCGCCTTCTTTGCGCTGCCTGTCGAGCATTCCGCAAACCTGCGTAGTTTCGATATCAAGATAGCCAAAACCCATTTCGCTTACCTTTTCGCGCGCTGTCTCGGCTGCTTCTTCCATGCTTATATCGCATTTGTACAGCTCCTGTCCGGTATACGACTCTCCCGAAGTAAAGCTCTGTTCGTAATCATCGTAGTCGGTAAAACGCATATTAAATCTGTTATAATCTCCGATACCCAGCCATAAAGAAATATCTGCCGGCGTATCCCTGCCGAGGTCCGCCGTCCCTCTCAGGCTCATTGTAACGTAATTGCCTTCCTGCTGATATGTAAATCCGCTCTGCCGCGCCCGCTCCGCCGTCATATCTTTTTTAAACATATCTTCCAGGAAAAATTCATTTTGCACCACTGTATCTTCGTCGGGCGCTGTCGGCAAAGCCGCCTTTTCCTCGTTTATCATATTGGCAAAGATGTCGATATTCTTTTGCAGGTCTTCTTCCGTAAGCTTGGATATAGAATGTGGAGATTCACCGCCCTGCTCTTGAGCTTCCTGAGCAAGCTTTTCGTCCTCCGACAGGCCTCCTTCATTTAGCTGTCGCTCGAACTCTGCCTTTCGCGATTCAAGACTTGTGATCTGTTCCATTAAATATTCTTTGCTGCGAAGAGTATATTCTCCGTATATCGCTACATCGCCTGTAACCGCATCAAGAATTTCCCGGGCATCCTCCAAAGTCGGCTCAAACGGTTTTAATTCATAAATCCCCCACGTATCGGCAGGAACATTTACATCTGCATCAACAAACAAATCGATATTTTTCACTTCATCATGCGCCTGCAGCTGCCATGTTTCAGGCGCAGAATATGTGTGTATTTTTGTTTCTTGTGCGCTGTCTTGTATGGCCTGCTGCACACTGTCGTTATCTTTAGACTGCACAAAAGGTTTTTCGGGAGTCGGTTGGCATCCAGCGGTAAATGCCGCGAAAATCATCATAAGCGCCAGCCCGAGTACCGTCACCTTCACACGTGTGTCGGCCTTTTTTCTCATGAACATGCTCATTATTCTGTGCTGAATCTTCATGCAGCCGTCGTTTAAACTCATTGCCGCTTGTATACGTGTGTTTTCCTGTTTGCCCGAAAAGTGCAGTATAGTCTGAATATACCCTTTACGCTGCTTTTTACCAAGCGCATCTACCACCATGCTGTCGCAAGCCGCTTCCATATCTCGTCGAATCAGCATAAAACATAACCATACAAGCGGATTAAACCAGTAGACTGCACTGAGTATGTTAAGCCCCCATATTGCCAGGAGGTCTTTTCGCTTATAATGCATCAGCTCATGCATAACAACATGCTGCACTTTCTGTAAGTTTCTTTCTCTTATAAGCCGCTCAGGTATAATTAATACCGGTTTGAAAATGCCCATGATTGCTGGAACGGTCAGCGCACCCTGAACCACAATTTGAATTTTATGCGAAATATCCAGCTCGTGTTTGCATGTTTCTATTTGTGCGCACAGCCATACCGGCGCTTTTTGCGTTTCGCACCTTTTGATCTTTTTCTTTAGCCGCCAGGTTTTGTGCAAAAACCATGCGGTGCAAGCTATGAAACCTGTTAACCAAAGGTATAATATCATCGCCTTCCAGTCTATTTGAATTGGCTTAGCAGACGGCGATGTATTGATTAACGGTGCCTTTGTATTGCCGCCGCCGGTAATTTTCGCTTTGTCCGTTTGATTTTCAATGGCGGCATTTTCATTAGGCTTTTGAAATCCTGGAACTATGTCATTTTCATTTGATACCGCGATTTGTTCTTCTGCTAAGGGCGCGTTGTCCTGCATGTTTTGCATCACTGTATAAGGGCTCCATTCCGTTGTAATGCTAACGGGAATGAGCAGCTTTATAATCACAATACTCCAAATCAGATATTGAAGCTTTGCAGTAAGATGCTTTTTAAAAATAGTCTTTAACAGCCACACACCGGCGAACAATGTTGCAAAAATAAGAGAGCTTTCTATTAAAAGGGTAATGATGTCCATCTCAATCACCACTCTCCTCTTGCTCAAGCTTTGTAACAAGATCCATGAGCTTTCGCTGTTCCTGCATTGATAGCTGGTCGCTCTCCGCCATCGTCGCAATCAGTTTGGAAAGATGGCCGCCGCTGACACGCGACAACACGCTTTCGCTCTCCATCTGCATCGCTTCCTCGCGGGAAATGAGCGCATAATATAGGCGATCTGCTTTGGCGTTGCGTATCTCATACGCCGCAAATCCTTTGTTACATAGATTATTTAGATAAGTATAATATGTCTTGTAACTCCATTGAATGTTTTCATTTGTACCTTTTACACTTTGCACAATATCCCGCATCATCTGCGGCGGTTTGTCCCAAAGGACTTTAAGTAGTACCCAATCGGTATCCGTCAATTTTGCTGTTTTCTTTCTCATATTAACAACTCCTCAGCTTTGTCGCTAACTTTAGCGTCATTTGACTCTATAATAAGCGACAGAAGAGACTTTGTCAATATTTGAATTATATTTTCTTACGGTTCTTTTGAACCTGTTCAAGAGTCATCGTCATCCCTGCGGATCTATCATTTGCATGAGCTTCTCATTGGTTATTCGTGGTTCAATGTAGCTGCCGTCTATGGCACTGAACATAATTTGCTGCAGTTCTTCGTCCTCACCTTCAAATTTACAGCTATAACTCACATACCATGTCGGAATATACTCCCCGATATCCGGCTCATCTTTGACAGACATCATGCTAATACCCAGTTGGATTTTCGTGATTTTAATCTGTAAAACTTTATTCTGATTTTCTCCCCAGCTTGCGCATATGTAATTCAGCTGGTTCGTAATCCTTTCTTGAATCAAATCAAAGTCCATATGCTGCGCAGATTCGATAACCGTACTACCAATCTCTGATGCACCCTGCCACCCCATGCTAAACACGCCATCTTTATCGACGGTAATAGTGAGCGTCTCCTCGCCCCATGGAGATGCATAGCTCGGAGCATGGTTTGGATCCACAGAATAGCCTCCTGTTTCTTGTATTGTCTGAAGATTGGATATACTACGAGTAAACGTAAACTGCCATCCCGTCGTCTTATCGACATAATCCTTGATGAAACTGCAAGTTTCTGCATAATACAAATCCAAATCGTTACCAAAAATATCTTTGTATTCCAACGCAATGGCATAAGCATCCTCCTGCGATATGTCCGGTTCACACGGCTGCTGCCATTGATAATGCTCAAACGACCCATCCATGTTTTTCACATACTGACTATCCGCTGTCAAACTAGCCGGACGTTGAATTACAGCTTCATCCCGAGTATAGGAGAAATAGTTTCCATTCCGTTCAAATCCAAAGCGCGATATAGTATTCGCTTCATTTTTTATAAATAAATTCACCCAACTGTCGGATGGCAACTCGGACAGATTCGTTATCCGAGGGTTTACCACGGCATTCGTTGCCTCGTCGAAACGTTCTTGTAAATAATTCAAATTATCTTGTATGACCCTTTCCGTTCCTTCATACTCCTTTGCCTTAGTCATCTTTACCAGGTAATCGTCCTTTGTCAGCGTCCATTCAGAATACATCTCGTAGTTGCCATCCGTAAGCAAATCAATATATGAGAGGAAATCCTCTTCCGAAAAAACTCTTTTTGATACCTCGGTTACAGGATATGCAGTCGTTTCCGGCACGACGACATCTGCGTCGTATGTGATCGATAAATATGGATAATCGTCATAGACCTCGCTGATATGTTCCGGTACCTCGATTGGCTTAAAATCAACCGGGGCAGCTGTTTTCACGTCTTCCGGCGCATCTTCCTCTGTCTTTGCTGCCGCTTCGCTTTCCTGATACACCTCAGTTTTTTGATAAACAACCGGCTCTTCCGGTGTTGGCTGGCAGGCCGTCGTAAAGCATGCCATTATCATAATGATTGCGAGCAGCATCGCAGCAAAACCTGCCGATCTTGATTTTGTTTTTGGCTTTACCATCGTTTCCACTCGTTCTCTCAGCTTAGATTTATTCTCGCAAAAAGATAATACAACAGGCGCTTTTCTGCCTTTGTTAGATATCTTTATCACATCAAGCAAACTCTGTGAATAAACGAATTTGCCAGCTTCGCTAATATTCTTTAATACCAGCTCGTCACACGCAAGTTCTACATCATCTATGTATGTCTTAAAAGCAAGATATACCAACGGATTAAACCAATGTATTATTTTCGCAACGAGCCAAGCATAGTTTTTTAATACATCCAGCCGTTTTATATGACAAAGCTCATGCATAATAATCAGGCTCATTTTTTCATGTCCGATCGAATTTGCAAGCCCCGCCGGCAGCAGTATCTTTGGAACAAACAGTCCATATGTCACCGGCATATCAACATATTCGCACTCTATAATGCTAACCTGTCTTTGTACGCAAATAGTTTTTTTATGCTGCTCAAGCATCTGCTTTAAGCTGTTGTCCGCAAGCGCGCACCTTTTTGCTTTGCCGCAAAAGAATATCATCTTTAACGTGCTTGTCAGCATCGTCACAACTGCGCCGATAGCCCATGCCGCAAACAACACCGTCCATATGCTGATGCTTTTTATATAATCAATAAACTGTGCAAATATCGTTGACGTTGGTTCGGTTTGCGAATTAGCAATAGTGTCTGTTTTTGTATCACTAGGTGTGATTTGAGCATCCCCATAATCAAAGTTATTATTATATGTGTTGTTCGCCGAAAAACCTTTCTCTGCCTTCGCAGCCTCCGGGCTCTGCTCTTCTACAACCTCGACGGGTTTTACGGGAATAATGCTGTCCATGTGCACAGGCGACTCAAATGTTATCGGCATTATCAATCTAATAAGCACTAATGCCCAAAGAAACGATACCGTTTTTGCATTGATTTTGTTTCCGAAGATTGCTTTTATGGATAAGACGATGAGTATCATTATCGAAGAAAATATCGTTATCTCTAATATGTTTGTAAATAATTCCATATTATTTCTCCTTATAATGCTTGATGAGCTGCTCAAGCTTTTCTATCTCATCACTCGAGACTTTCTCTCTTTTCATAAGCCCTGCGACCATGTACGACAATCCGTCAAAATTATTTTTCAGATAAGAGCTTGTTTCATCTGCCAAAAATTCTTCTTTGCTTATCAGTGCAAAATAAATATATTTGCGCATCGTTAACTCTTTTACGCCAACAAGCCCTTTGTCTATCAGCTGTTTTAAATATGACTTAACGGTATGTCGCGACCATTCTCTTACACCTTCAAGCTCAGCCAGTATAGATGCGCTTAGAACCTCGCCTTTTTCCCATACTATTTCCATTACCAAACGCTCCGCTTTTGACAGGTTTGGATACTCACTCATATTAAATACCTCGCACATTATTAAGGGTGGATTTATTCCCTCTTACGCTAAGGTTAAATCATTCCCCCTTAAATGTCAAGAATTATCTAAAAAATTTTAATATTAATAGCCTAGAAAAAAGCAGCACCACGAATGATGCTGCTAATAATAAATTTTAGTTCTTATAACTAATATCCAAAATCTCTGTCGATAATACTTCCGTCTATAGCATTAATGGTAACAAAATTACTATAATTGTTACTAACCGTACAATCTTCCTGTTCCATCATGATTATGACAGGCATGATATATTCAATTTATAGCTATGCCTGCTATATTAATATTGTGCTATGTTAATACCTAGTCCTCTGTTTACAATGCTTCCATCAATAGCGTTCAATGTCAGGAATCAAGCATCTCCGAAGAAATACGATGAAGACTGACTATACTTCCATCCAGCGCGTTGACCGCGATAGCTTCGTAGCCCCAATCCACCTCCTCGGAATCAGCAAACGTAGCATAATCATCCGTAACAAATACCCACATGGGAACCATCAAGGCTTTGGTAAAATCATCTTTTACACTGATATAACCTAGGTACAATTTAGCCGATTCCAATTCACAGCGAACTTTCGTGTTATCCTGCGTCATAAACGATTTTTTGTATCTCATCTGATTAAAAGCCGCTTGCTTGATATCCTCAAACGCTTTCAGTTTTGCATTATCATTGATGATTTCATCTTCTGTCACGATCCCCCTCCAATAAAAAGCGTGTATCCCATCCTCATTTAGCATAATTTCAATCCGCTCCTGCTCAAATGGCGGCGCGTACTCCGGCAATTCCTCTCCTTGGGCGTGACTCATTCCCCAATAGTAGCTGAAAAAACCTGTCAAATTACCTTTCTTGCGCATATAGGACAGCACATATCCCCCCTTGCATGGATAATAATTGCTGTCCAATATTGCGGCTCGATCAATATCTACCAATGCCAATCCGTCAATATTGAGAGCGTCCAATATTGCATTTCCCTCAGCGATGGCTTGCTCCTGCGACATGGTCGTGTTTTTAACTTGGTTTTCCCAATCCTGGAAATTAGGATCGGAGTCAGCGTCGATATCAGGCGCGTCCAGATTTTCGATATAGAATGTCTCATCATAATAAATTGTATCATCACTATAGCTGACCCAAGTATTGTTGTGTATTTCGTTTGCATTTTCAATGGAAAGCCGCTCTTCTGTTCCATTGTCATTTTCAATGTTGACGTTAAGCGCTGATTTTTCATCGCTCTTAACTTGAGTATCATTATAGTCTAGACAAAAATCAAGAGATGCATCGACATACTCTTTTTCAAATGCTTCCGGAGCATCCTCGTATCTCTTTTCAAGCTCCTTGATCCATTCTTCGTCTACATAAGAAGCATCCCATGCACCATCCGTATATTGTCCCCGCTTTGCTTCGGTAATCATATCCATGATTTCGTCTTTCGTCTGATACATCTTCTGTTTATACATCTTTCTGCCCTGAGCAAAATAATCGACGATATGGTTGACTTCTTCCTGAGATAAAATTCTTTGTTTGACAATGATAACCGGGAAGTTTGTTGCCTGCGGCAATTCGACTTCTGTATCGGCATTTATTGTCAGATCCCCTTCTTCAAAATGCGCTGTAATTCTCTCCGGAACCATATACGGTTCGCTGACACTTTCGTCGGTTTCATTGACAATTCCGTTTATGATCTCGTCATAGCTTTCGTTTTTATTCACAATAATTGGTTTGTCCGGCGTCGGTTGGCACGCCGTCGTAAAACAGGTTATAAGCATAACGCACACCAGCATAGCGGCTGCAAGCCTTCCTTTTCGGTTTGATGTTTGTTTCATGTATATCCCCTTTAGCCGCTTTTCCGCTGTTTTTTTCGTATTGACAACCGCCATGCCCAGCATAACAGGCAGCTGCTTCTTGCGCGAGAACAGCGAAAGAATTGTTGATGCGTACTTCAGCCTTTCATCGCCATCCATGGTTTTGACCACCATACTGTCGCATGCCGTCTCCATATCCATCCGTATCTGGCGGTACGATAGCCATACAAACGGGTTAAACCAGTAAACGGCCTGCAGCAACGATAACAGCAAGCAAGCAATGTGGTCTTTGCGCTTGTAATGCATCAGCTCGTGCTTGATGGCGAACGCAATCTGCTGTTTGTCCATCGTCCGCATGATATCTGCCGGTATCAGCATGACCGGAAAAACCAGAAGCGCAGGCGAGCTGATTTCGCTCTGCAGAACCATTCGGATATTCCTTTTGATTCCCAACTCTCGGACACATTGATGGAATATATCCGCCAGTTCTTTATCGGGAGATACAGCGCTTTTTCGAATGCGGCTTTTCAGATAGAGATAACTCCAAGCCAAATATAATATCGACAAAGCCGCGCCGGTTATCCATACATTCAGCAACAGGGTTCTCCAATTGAAAGGCTTCGCTGCTGCCGGTTCTGCCGATACGCTTGTCTGCGGTATGCCGTTTGATTGTCTCGAAAAATCCGCAGCAGCGCTGTTTGGTGTTTCCGAAATGCTCTCATCCGGTGTATATATATCGGTATTAACCGTATCGGTCATAGGTATCTGAGCGTTTTCGCTGACGGGTACGCTTTCCGCCGGAATGGTGAATAAATTAAATCCGCTGTCTATCGTAACCGGCATTATAAGGCGAACGACGAGCAACAGCCATATAAGATAATGCAGCAATGGAGAGATATTCTTGCCAAACAGTTTTTTAAACAGCATGATAAAGCAGAAAATCAATGCTGAATATACTGTGATTTCCAGTAAAATGCCAAGAATGCTCATGACTTGTCACTTTCCTTTGCCAAATTGGCAAGCATCTCTTGCAGCTGCGCATGATCCTCGGGCGACAAATCGCCTTCTTCAATCATGCAGATAACCATTTCTTTGACGCCCTTTTTGCTGACCTTTTCTATAAGGCTGCGGCTTTCGGCACGAATACATTGTTCCCTGTCTGCCAAAGCGTAATAATACTTGTCCCGGCCTCTTGCCTCGAACTCAACAACGCCTTTTTCGCATAGCTTACGCAAATACGTTGAATAGGTCTTGTAGCTCCAGTCCATTTTATCGCCCATGGCTCTGATCACCTCGGATAATGACATCGGCTTTTCGCCCCATAATACAGACATGACCATCCATTCAGCATAAGTTAGATTCTTTTTCATATCGTTTCTCCATAAATCAATCATTGGATTTATTATTAAATCATTCACTTATCATTATAAGAGTATGGACTTTTTTGTCAAGCTCTTTATAATAAAAAAGCTCGACATGCGTTAAATACACGTCGGGCTTTATGTGTTTATAGTTCAATATTCTAAATTCTTATCCCTCATTAATACCCCAAATCCCTGTCGATAACGCTGCCGTCAAGCGCGTTTATCGTTACCGCGCCCCACGCCTGCGGATAACTGTCTGTCATAGTTTCAGGGTTGCCATCCTCGTCTACCAATGCGCGATCATCCCTAAAAAAGGGTTCTTCCCCCATCCTCTCCCAATATTCATCGCTGTGTTCTAGTTCTGTGAAAAAGTTCCATACGGGTATGTAGTAATAGTCATCGCTGTCCGCCTTGGCAACGCGCATCAGCCCCAGCTCCACTTTCGTGATGATTGCTGTGCAGCCCGGGTCACTCGTATCATTGCCCTCATTATCTTTGCCATCACGCGCGCTGTATACCCAGTGTTGACCAATTTGCGCCGCTGCACGCTGCGAAATCTCATCAAACGATAACAGTGTAACATCGGGGTTATCTATCGATTCAATCGTCATTGGGTTTTCCCAAATAAAACTCAACATTCCCATATCACCCATCACGATGACCATTTTTTCATACCGTATCGGCTCTCTTATTTCGCTCTCCATGCTCGACCCGACATCCGTTGACTCATAAGCTGTCGGGCATCCGTTTATCTCACGCATAAATACACACGCCCAACCCCAAGTACAAGCTGTAACTTCTTGATTATGTCCTGCTGTTGGCACAACATAGCAGAGTGTAAGTTCGTCCGTCAGCTGCTTCGCAATCTTATTTGCCTGTTCTGCCGCCTGCTCTTTTGTTAAGGAGACTTCATATGGCTCGTCACTGTATGTCCCCCAAAACCCAGCCGGCCTTGAGCCAAAATTTGCACGAACAGTGCGCACGTTATCGTCAAAATAGTTGCCCGCGAAAAAGTAAAACGGCTGCTCATTTATTATTGTTGTGCCTTCAAATCTAACGCCGGTAGTGCCCTCCATATACTCTACCTCACTCATTTCAAACTCTGTAAGAATTTTTATCAGCTCGCTCTCATACGGCGCATCTATATACATTTGCTCATGGGCTTCTAGATTATCTTTTACTTTTTCAACCCTAAAGGAATTATCCGAGTTCGCAATTTCTTCTTTATCTTCAATTATCCACTGCTTGATTCTCTCCTTTGACGGCACGTTAACAACCTCTGTCCACTCTGAACCTTTGATGCCGAGCACTTCCGCAATTTTATTTAAATCCTCCTGCGTAAACTCACTGAGCGACGCTGTCGCCGCCGGAAGCTTTGATACATTGGGCAGCTCTATATCCACATCCGCCGTGATGTTGATATTCCCACCGAGCGCTGTTGTTTCAAAAGTCCAGTGCTTGGGCGCTTCCAGTTTTGTATAAAGTGCGTCGTTGTTCTGCGTTGCTGTACCGCTTGGAGATACACTGCCGGAAGTATCCGGCGTTGCTTCAATCAGATTACTCAAACCGTCTGCCTTATTAACGACAATTGGCTCTTCGGGCGTCGGCTGGCACGCCGTCGTAAAGCAAGCGGCAACGATAATCATCGTTAAAATTGCAGATATGAATTTTACGCTTTTTTTGCTTTTGCCTTTCATATATATACCGCGTATTCTCTGTTCCGCAACTTTTCTTGCATCTGCCTGCGCCATTCCGAGAACAAGCTGCCTATGCATAGGCTGAGAAAATAATCTTATAATAAGCGAAGCATACCGGGTACGCCCGGCAGCGTCGAGTTTTTTAACCACCGCTCCGTCGCAGGCCGTTTCCATATCAGCACGAATCTGCCGAAATGCAAACCATACAAAAGGGTTAAACCAGTAAACGGCATTCAACAAGCTAAGCAGTATGCTCATGGTATGATCTTTGCGCTTATAATGCACCAGTTCATGGCGCAGCGCGAATTTTGCCTGTTCGTCGTTCATCGCCACCAATGCGTCGACAGGCATCATTATCGTTTTGGGGAACATCAGCGAAGGCGTTCCGTATTCATACTGGCAGATAAGCCGTACATTTGCTTTTATGCCCAGCTCTGTTTTCACCTCTTGAAATAACTCCATTAGCCTTTTTGAAGGGCATGCGGCGTTCCTGCGGAATTTTCTTCGCAAAGCGGAATATAACCCGATTAAATACAATATACAGATACTCGTTCCCGCAAGCCATATAATCAGTATGATTTCCGATGGCGACAAAGCTATTGTCTGCTGCGCCGCTGCCGAATTCGTTATGGGCGCTGTAGCTTCTTGGCTTTGTTGATTGGTGTCCGGAGATTGTGTATCAGATGCGCCTGTGATATCAATTTCGGGCACGGCAACCGGCTTAGCTTCCTGCGGCCTGGTCTGCTCGCGCACTATAATCTCCTGCGTTTTTGCAGGAATTTTAAATAATTGAACGGGGCTTGTAAAGGTAAAAGGCATCATTAACCGGACAATGAGTACTATCCATACCGCATAATGAAAAAACGGTGACATTTTATTTTTAAAACATATTTTAAGGAGCATGGTCACAGCAAGAATGACAGCCGAATAGATTGTTATTTCAATAAGAATATTGAGAATGTCCACACTATTTCTCCTCTCGCTTATCGTCGTCAAGCTTTGCAATAAGCTCCTGCAGCTCATCCCTGTCTTTGTCCGAAAGGCCGCTCTTTTGTATCATGCTTGCAAGCAAAAGGCGTGTGCTGTCTTCCGTCAGCTTAGAAAGTATGTAACTGCTCTCTTTCTCTATACAATCTTCTCTTCTCACAAGAGGAAAATAGCTGCGGCTGCCACGTACCGTTTTATAACCTATAAAACCTTTGTCCGCCATTCTCTTTAAATATGTCAGGTAGCTGCTGCGGTTCCATTCGACGGACGTCGCCATAGTCTCCATGATGTCTGATAAAAACATGGGATTTTTCTGCCAAAGCGCCTCCATCATGACCCACTCCTGCCTTGATAGCGATTCTTTCATGCCTTTCCTCCTTATCGCATTTCAAAGACGGCGTACCGCTTCGTCAACATTATGTCTACTATTGTAGACATAATGAGCGCTTTTGTCAACATGTTTTTTTATGTTTATAAAAAAAGCAGGCATGATCGTAATATTATTTTCTCATGCCTGCTCTGTTGTACAAAGAAGAATCAATAACCTTTTTGCGTATCAATGATGCTGCCGTCGATGGCATTGATTGTCATAAAGCTCTCGCCAAGCTTTTCAAACTTTTCATACTCCTCGCCCGATGCGTTCATCAGCAGTTTCCCATAGAAGTTCCACGCCGGAACGAGCAACCCGGTCTCGTTGGAGTCCTGCTCCACAACACGGTGCAGGGAAAGCGTGACACGATTGATTTCAAAATCATATTCGCTTCCGCCATATTCGGCCTGCGGTTCATATTTGATTCCCATCATCTTCTCAAAAATCTCTTGTATTTCCGAGAAGGGCTTGAGCTGCGCATCCTCATTAACCGTTTCGATAATTTCAAGTGGGCACATCCATAGTATATCAAATATGCCTTCGCTGTTGACCTGGCAATGCAAACTTTCATACATCCAATACGGCGCCATCATATCGCCGTCCGCCGGTTCGCTTCCACCCGCGACATATGAGCAGGGTAAACCATCCACCGTTCGCACGCAGTAAACCTTATAGGCATACTGCTCCGCCGGTCGAACGATACCATCATAACTACCCTTTTGTTCATCGTCCTGCAGATAGATACTGTCCACCACCATTTCCGAGCCGGTCTTGTCGAGCAGTTCCTGTACCATCTGCTCAGCCTCGCTGGGCGCAAGTCCGATTTCGGACTGTATTTCCGCATCAATGTCCGTGTCATCCAGAATCGCAACGGTACCGGAAGAACTAAAATTCACTCCCCCGCCCGGGTTGCGAAAATCCGTATAAAATATGACTGCCAAGTTATCACGATTCTGAACATTTATACTTCTTCCCGTGCCATTTATACCTTCTTCATACCTTTCATAAGCGTCAAGGCCTAGATAGGTGATGGTTTCAGGAGGCGGCGTTTCCTCTGGTTCCTCCGCCCCGGCTTCTATGCCCGGATCGGGGACAGGCTGGACTTCGGATATTTCCCTTAGTATTCCGTCCGCTCGTTCTTCAACGATCGTCTCGGGCGCAGTTTTCAGCTGTTTTTCCAGCATCGCTATATTTTCTTCCGACCCAGACAAGCCTCCATTATCTAAAAATTGTTGATTTTCTTCGCTAATACCCTTTTTAATCTGAAGAATCTCCTCCTGTATTTGCTCCTTCGTCCGCTCCCATGACCGAACATACATTTCCGCGTCTCCGCAAAGCGTACCAAAAAGAGCGGTAACCACACCTTGAGAAAACTGCGCCTTTTTGACGCGGTAAATCGGCATGGCGCTTGTTCCCGGCACAACCACCTGCGCATCGACATGTATATTCAGCAGGCCGTCCGCCCCCTGCGCCTCAAACTGATAAGTTTCGGGTATCGCGTATTGCTCTTGCAGGCTAACATCTGCGCTTGTCTCCGGGCTGTTAGCAGTATCCTTTTGGGCGTCCTCAAGCAAACGTTCCGAATCCTTTTGTACCACCACGGCTTTTTCCGGCGTTGGCTGACAGGCGCAAAATAACAGTGCTGTGATTAGGCCGAGTACTGCGGCCAATATTCGTTTCATATTTAGTCACCTTTCTCTTTTTGATTCCATCATAATCCCGCCGCTGTTTTCAAGTATTCTTCGGTATATTATCAAAATGTAATTTTTTCAAAGTATATGATAACGGTTGTCCCTTTTCCAAGCTCGCTTTTGATGTCAAGCTTTGCCTGATGTGCATTTATAATCAGCTCGCACAAGGCAAGCCCTAAGCCGCTTCCGCCTGCCGACTGGCTGTGCGATTTATCCACCATATAGAACGGCTGCGTGATTTTCTTAATTTCATCGGGCGGTATGCCTGCGCCGTCATCCTTGACATAAATGGTGTTATCCTTCGCCGCGATTGTGATATGCTTTGCGCCGGCTTTGCGGGCGTTATCAAAAAGATTGATGAGCACACTGGCCATCATATCAATATCCATCTTGAACACCGACGAATTCTTCTCTGTTAAGTTTAGCTCTATATTTTCTTTCCGGGCTATGCTCTTAAGCGTCATATCCACAGCCTCAAACAATTTTTTTACAGGTTGAAGCGTCATATCGGCCGATTCGCCGCCATGCAGCGTAATGAGCTGCATCATCTTTTGCGACAGTCGCTCGATTCGGTTGCACTCGCTGTTGATATAGCGAATCGATTCCCCCTGCTGCGCTTTGTTCAGATGTACCCGCATCAGCGCTTCCGAATAGCCAATGACGGCCGTCATCGGTGTTTTGAGTTCATGCGTCAATGCGGACAGCAGCAGCTTTCGCCGCTCTGCCGTATCCTCTAAAGCCGCAACATGACCGGCAATTGCGTCTGCCATCTTGTTAAAATTCGTCCCAAGTTCGGCAATTTCGTCCTTGCCCCGCACCTCAATACGGTTATCGTATTGGCCTTCTGCAAGCGCGGCTGCGCTTTTTTGCAGCCCTCCAAGCGGACGCATAACACGCCGTATAAGAAGTATCATTACGGCTGCGCTGAGAATGACGGTTATCAGCGCGATAAGAGCAAAGCGGATACCCAGTTTTGTAATGCCGTCATAAACGTCCGTAATATCGCGCACAAGAAAAATCTCATGGTCAAAATTCATCTTATCGCCTAAGCTGGTTCTCCAATAGCCAGCAACTAAATACCTGTGTCCATCGAGCTCCGCGATGTCGTTTGGCCACAGCGCGGCGGCATTGTCCATTCGTCCGACGATTTCCTTTAAGTTGGGTAGTAACGGGTGCGGATCAATCGGGCTGTCGTTGTACAAAGTCTGCTCAGTATCCGTCAGTATATAGTGTGAGCCGCTGACCGACGCGTCGATATATTTACGAAACACAAAAAGTATCAGGCTGCGTTTAGCCGTTTCGGATAGTTGATCATCGCCCACGATTTCCATCTCTGCGTTAAATGAATTGTCCAGCATATGCAGCTCTGTGACGCCGCTTAGCACCGCACTATTGATTTGGTTGTTCGCTGTTGTAATAAGAAGAACCGCGCAGCAGAAAATAACTGCAATTGCCGTGAGCACGACGGAATAGATTGCAAGCCTAACAGAGATTCTCATTGCTCATACTCCAGGCGGTAGCCTATTTTTGGAACAGCGGTAATGGTCAACCCCGTTTTTTTACGAAGCTGGGTTATATGCACGTCGACCGTCCTTGTTTCGCCCATAAAATTTATACCCCATGCCTCTGCCAACAATTTTTCGCGAGACATCGCAATATTTCTGTTTTTCGCCAAAAGAACAAGAAGTTCAAATTCTTGTGGTTTTAAAGCTAACGGTTCCCGATTGACTTTGACAATGCGTTCTTCGAGAAAGATTTCAAGATTCCCTAAACGTATGGCTGTTTGTGTATGTCCGCGGCGTTCAAGCACCTTCTCTATACGAACAAGTAGCTCTAGTATTTCGAAAGGTTTGACTATATAATCTTCCGCTCCGCCTTTTAATCCGCGCAGTTTGGATTCAATGTCGTTCTTTGCGGTCAGATAAATAACCGGTATGCTTCGCTCATTCAGAGGAGATAATAAACCAAAACCGTCTATTCCGGGCAGCATTATATCGACAACAGCCAGGTCAAAATGCTCTTCGCTTTCCAGCAGCGTTAAAGCATCAAGTCCGTCAAATATCGGCAGCACTTCATATCCGACGACTGAAAGGTTCATGCATATCAAATTAGAAATCGCTTTATTGTCTTCAATGACCAATATCTTCGTCATATAATTACCTCATTATATAAGTCGTATATTAAATTATATCATACTGCAAATTACGTTATCAAAACTGCATCAAGATGTTATGGAAATGTAAATGATGTTAGATATAACAGAAGGTAATCTGAACGATTTTTATAGCATAAATTTTTTATAAAAAAAAGAAAGCAGAATGTCCGATCCTGCTTTCTAAAAGATACTTATGTATTAATAACCCATATCAAGGTCTATAACGCTTCCGTCTATGGCATTGATCGTAAGAATCGGCTCATTTTCAAGAAAGTTATGCGTGCCGTTCTCGGGGTAATCGGGCTCTGATAGTTCCATGGTTCCGTAAAAATCCCACACGGGCACGTACAAACCGTATCCGATGTTGTTCTGTTCCATGATGCGCCGCAGCGTAAGCGTAACGCGGTCGACTTTCCCCGAAAGATTGCTGCCCTCCATCACATTGTCGTACGTCACACGAAACATATTATCGAAAATATCAGCAATTTCATCAAAAGAGCGTAAATTTGCATTCTCCGTAACCGTTTCAATAATACGATTTGGCGACCTCCATGCGACGGTATAGATACCTTCTTTGGATACTTTTACAGAAAAACTTTCGTAAATCCATTGTTCGCCGAACATAGCGTCGCCAATATAGCAGGAAGATCCGTTGCTTGTCACGGGTATGCCGTTTACAGTACGCCCGAATTCCATATCGATCATAACGTCGAGCACCTCGTCGTCATATTCGCCGCTCTTGATATCCGCCATTAAAGTTTCCTCTTCTGCCGGGCCGACATCCATACCGAAAAACTTTGCATTATACTCTTCGGGCAGCATAAGCGTAAGCGTCAGGCTTTTAACCTTCATATCTTCTATACCCGCCTCGTCCAGAAACTCATATGCCATATTCATAGCATCTTCGTAAGAAAACCCGCCCACCTGCTCCGGCCTGTCGGTCAGGCTGTCGGGCGTTACCGTTTCTGCCGTAATATAACATGCGTCCTCTCTCATTACGCTGTTATCGGAATAGTAAAATTTTGCGCCCTGCGATGCGGTGTCCGTTACCGTCCAGCCGCCTACGTTCTCTTCTATTATAATTTCTCCGTCTTTTGTATTGTTGCGGATGGAAAAGCTTTTTCCCTGCTGAAGGCCGATTCCCGGATTTTCGGCAATATCGACTCCGCTGTATTCGCACATCGTTTTACCTGATGTGAAATCGATCTCCTGCTGTGTACAGATTGCGGCATCCGCAGGAATGAGCTCTGGATTATCTGGCGCGGAATCATACGCCGCTTCCAATTCGGCGATCTTCTCTTTTGCCTGCTCCTTGCTTTGATCCCCATTCTCGACGCTGCCCGGCTCTTCTAATATCCGTCTCCATCTTACAAGGTCTTCCTCGATCTGCTTTTTTGTATATCTCATCTGCTGCTGGTACATGAGGGTATCGCCAATCAGAACATCGTATAGCTTGTCTGCCAATTCCTGCGAAAAATTCTCCGGCTCGACACGCATAACGGGCAGCGCTGCGGCGTTCGGCAGTATGATTTCTGCGTCTGCCGATATTTTAAGCCTCTCGTCAGAATAGCTTGCGTCCGTTATAAATCTTTCGGGCACACCGAGTTTTTCTGCCAGAAGAGCACTGTAATCGGAAGCCTCGGGCGCAGGCGTTTGTGTGTCCTCATCACTATCCGCCTCCGTGGCCTTATCAATCAGCAAATCGACATTTTTACCTACAACTATAGGGCTTTCGGGCGACTTTTGGCAGCCTGCCAGACAGGCAAATAATATGGCTGCTAAAATTATGCATATAATTCTTTTCATTTTATTACCTCGTTCATACTGATACTACATTTTTACACAAGCGTAATCAAAATTGGTTATTAAAACATTAACGATTTATTATCGGAAAAATAACCTTTACAGTTGTACCTTTTCCCTCAACGCTTTTAATTACCAGCTGCGCATTATGTGCGTCTGCAATTTGCCGAACGATTGCAAGCCCGAGCCCGCTTCCGCCTTTTGTTTTGCTGCGTGAGCTGTCGGCCATATAAAACGGCTCTGTAAGCCGCGCGATATCTTTTTTTGCAATACCGGTGCCCGAATCTTTTACCTCTATTACGTTATCGTAAGCACGAAGCAATACGCTCTGGCCCAATGCCGAGGCCTTGGATGCGTTATCGACAAGGTTTATACAAAGTGAGCGCATTAAATCAAAGTCCATCGGCAATCTGTCAATTTTACATTCTATAACAAGAGGCGTGCCGCGCTTTTCCAAGGTTTCCTTTATACTTTCATATACGGCGCCAAAAAGCTCATTTACCGATTCATCACGCAATATGATATCCTCGTTTAAGGTAATGAGTTTGAGCATTTTTTGAGTCATTCGTTCCAGCCATTCGCATTGCTCGTGTATGTGGGTAAGCGAAATCTTTTTTTCTTTCTCGCTCATTTTGGTGTTTAGCAGCGTATCCGAATGAATAAGCATGGTTGTAAGCGGCGTTTTAAACTCATGTGTCACGCCGCCTATAAAAAGCCGCTGCCGCTTCGCCGTTTCGGTCAGCTCGGCGATATGGTTTTCTACGGCATCCGCCATATGATTAAAATCCTGCGCAAGGCTGCCGACTTCGTCATGGGTATGTATCTGTGCTCTTTTCGAATAGTCTCCCTCGGCGATCTGCTTTGTCGTCATTCCGAGCCGCCCTAATGGTTTTGACGCGCGCCTGACAAGAAAAACAATCAACGCAGTTCCTATTAGAATGCCCGAAAAGCTTATTAAAGCGAACCACCACATCATACTTGTTATTTCGTTATACACAGGCGTTATATCCTGCACAATATAGACTGCATACGTTTGAGATTTTATATATGTATTGCTTCCTATAATGAGTATGTTGCCCCCTTGTATCTGCCCCGAATACATCTTCTGTTTATCTCTTACAGCCCATTCATCGCCAAGCGGAAGAATCTCTTGGGGGCGTATGCCGGCTTGCGAGATTAACGTTTCATTACCGCGTATAAGCACTCCCGTTTCGTCGGCAAAACGCGAAAAGCAGTACATAATCATAGAATACTGCGCTGCCTCTCCTATGCCGTCTGCCATATAATATTCTGCCATAGAAGTAAAAGAATTTTCGAGCGACGATTGCTTTTGTTTCGCATGGTTTACCGTCAGCTCAAGCATGCTTTTTCTTGTCTGTAAAAGCAGCAGCGTGCTGCATGATACAACAATTACCAGAAGGGTTATGATACAGGCAACCGAAATCTTTAGCCAAAGCTTCATGTTCTAATCCTCCAGACGATAGCCTGTTTTTGGTATCGTTACGATTTCGTCTGTTATGCCTAGTTTTTTTCGTATATTTGAGATATGAACATCTACCGTGCGCGGCCCGCCGAAAAAATCGACCCCCCATATCTCATTTAAAAGCCGTTCACGTGGAATTGTACGGTTTTTAAATTTTACCAGCATTAAAAAAACATCAAACTCTAGCGGCTTTAACATAATTTTCTTTCCGCACCGTACCACTGTACGGTTTTGAGCGTCAATTGTCATATCTTTAAAGCGTAATACCCTGTTTAATTTACCTGTACGCTCTAATACCTTTTCGATGCGTACCAGCAAAGTAACCACCTCGAAAGGCTTGACGATATAATCTTCTGCGCCTTTGCGCAGCCCTTTTATCTCAGATGCAGAATCTGTTTTTGCCGTCATATATATAACGGGTATATTGTATTTTTCCATATATTCAAAAAGCCCGAAACCATCTATTCCGGGCAGCATGATATCGAGCAGCGCGAGGTCAAAAGAATGGTCTTTTTCAAGATAATCGGCGGCACTGCTTCCATCGCCGAAAACAACATGCTCATAGCCCGCGTATTGAAGATTAACCGCTATACCGTCGCAAATTCCCTTATCGTCTTCAACGACAAGTATTCTGTTTCGTGACATGATAAAAAAACCTCCCCCAAGTATTTACCGTTATTATATTAACACAAACTATATTATAAAAAGGTTATCAAAATGTTATCGAAGATCTGAATATTTATTATATGATGATTAAGAATGACAGAGGAAAAGAATTTCGCTTCAAGAAAGCCTGTTATAATAATCTTCATAATCAAATGTGCGTATTACCGATATCCCGTTTTCATCAGAAACGGCAATCGACGGCAGGTTTATGCCGTTGAACATATTATTTTTTACCATTGTGTAATGCGCCATATCCATAAAGACGATTTTATCGCCAATTTCCAAACGCTTGTCAAACGAGTAATCGCCCACGACATCGCCCGCGAGGCAGGACACACCGCCCAGCCTGTAAGTATATTTATATTCTCCGGGCGCTTTAGCGTCTATTATTTCGGGTCGGTACGGCATCTCCATAACGTCCGGCATATGGGCGGCAACCGAAGTGTCGAGTATAGCTATATCTATGTCGTTTCTCATAATATCGAGTACGCTCGCCACTAAAAACCCGGTGTTTAAGGCAACGGCTTCGCCCGGCTCAAGATATATCTCAACGTCATACTTTTTTTTAAAATATTTAATTAAACTTATAAGCTTTTCAACATCATAATCGGCGCGCGTTATATGATGCCCTCCGCCGAAATTAAGCCACTTCATACCATAAAGAAATTCGCCGAATTTTTCTTCAACAGATTCCAACGTTCTTTCGAGTGCATCTGCATTCTGTTCGCACAGAGTATGAAAATGCAGGCCATCTATTTCGCCCGTTCTTGTTCCGTCAAAGTTGTCCCTGGTCACACCCAGCCTCGAGTACTCACCGCACGGGTCGTAAATGGGCGTTGTGCCTTCGGAATGCTCTGGGTTTATGCGAATTCCGCATTGAATTTGTTTCTTATAGCTTTCTATTGAAGGCTTATATTTATCGAGCTGCGAGAAAGAATTGAAAATAATATGATCGCAGTAACTCATTATTTCATCGAATTCGGGCTCCCTGTAAGCGGGCGAAAATATATGAACCTCTTTGCCCATGTTCTCTGCCCCGAGCCTTGCTTCGAATAAAGAGCTTGCCGTAACTCCGTTTAAAGCGCGCCCAATCTGCCCGAAAACAGCATGCATTGCAAACCCTTTAAGAGCGAGCAGAATTTTGCACCCTGCCTGATTTTGCACATAATCCAAAATCTTCAGATTTTTATTGAGCAGACGCCTGTCGACTACATAACAAGGCGTATTAACACTTTCAAAATCTATATCCATAAAATTTCCTTTAGTCTAAAATAACAGGCGAGAAATCTTCGTGCCACGGCAGGCCTTGTTTGTTAAGCTCGCCCATAAACGGGTCGGGGTCAAACTCTTCTACGTTATACACTCCCGGCTTTTTCCAAACACCTTTTAACAAAAGCATAGCGCCTATCATTGCGGGAACGCCGGTAGTGTACGAAATTGCCTGCGAACCGACTTCCGCAAAAGCCTGCTCATGGTCGCATACGTTATACACATAATATGTTTTTTCCTCGCCGTTTTTCCTGCCCTGCATAACACAGCCTATGTTAGTTTTTCCTTTGGTGCGCGGCCCGAGCGAAGCAGGGTCTGGCAGCACCGCCTTTAAAAACTGCAGCGGCTGAATCTCCCTGCCTTCGAACATTACAGGCTCAATAGACGTCATGCCGACGTTTTGCAGCACTTTTAGATGGTTCAAATAGTTTTGTGAAAATGTCATCCAAAACCTTATTTTCTTAATGCCTTTTATGTTGACGGCAAGCGATTCTAACTCTTCATGATACAATAGATAAATATCTTTGGGACCAATAACGGGCAGGTCGTAAACCTTTTTTACCGAAAGCGGAGGCGTCTTTATCCATTCCCCGTTTTCGTAATACCTTCCGTTCGCCGTTATTTCGCGTATATTGATTTCGGGATTAAAATTCGTCGCAAACGGATATCCGTGGTCTCCGGCATTAGCGTCGATTATATCGACGGTATGAATCTCGTCAAAATAATGTTTCTGTCCGTAAGCGCAGAAAACGCCCGTTACGCCCGGGTCGAAACCGCACCCTAAAATAGCCGTCAGTCCCGCTTTTTCAAAACGTTCTTTATATGCCCACTGCCATTTATATTCAAATTTTGGTACATCGGGCGGCTCGTAATTCGCCGTGTCAACATAGTGAACGCCCGTTTCAAGGCAGGCATCCATTATAGATAAATCCTGATACGGCAAAGCTACGTTTATGACCACATCCGGATTAAAGCTTTTTATCAAATCCATCATTTGTATTGTGTCGTCAGCGTCAACCTGCGCCGTCTTTACGATTGTTCTTCCGCCGTCAAGTTTTTCTTTTAATGCATTACATTTAGACAAAGTCCTGCTCGCTATACAAATCTGCTCGAAAACTTCCGGGTTTTGGCAGCACTTATGCGCAACAACTCCGGCTACTCCGCCCGCTCCTATTATCAGTGCTTTTCCCAAACTTTTTTCCTCCTGTTTATAAAAATCCTTCAGCTCATTAAAAGCAGTATCTCGCGCAAAATCTTACAGGCAGCAGCCGTAGAAGCCCCGCTTTGGTCATAATGCGGCGCAAGCTCTACAATATCCGCGCCAACTATATTCAGCTTATTAAGACCGAGCAGCCCGTCCAAAAGCTGTTTAAAATCTATGCCGCCCGGCTCGGGCGTTCCCGTACCGCAAAGCACCGAAGGGTCTAAAATATCTAAATCGACAGACACATAAACGGGTTTTTTGCCGATAGAGTCTATTGCTTGTCCTAATCCTTTGAGATCGTATTTGCAGATATGAGTATTCTGCTCGGCGAACTCGAATTCCTCTTTTGTGCCCGATCTTATACCAAACTGCCACAAATTATCGCTTTTTATCTTTTCGCAGACTCTTCTCATCACGGTAGCATGCGAAAGCTTCTCTCCTAAATACTCATGCCTTAAATCGGTATGAGCGTCAAAATGCAGCACCTGCAAATCGGCGTATTTTGCTGCAAACGCTTCAATGACAGGCAGGCTTATAAGATGCTCTCCGCCAAGGGCAATTATCTTTTTTCCGTCTTTTAGAATAGAGCTTACATCCGCCTTAACGGTATCCAAAACCCTTTGAGTATTTCCGAAAGAAACTGCGCAGTCATCAAGGTCGCAGAATTTAAACTGCTGCATATCTTTGCTTTGATACGGGCTGTATGTTTCTATGCTGTCTATCTCCTGCCTTATTGCCCTTGGCCCAAACCTTGCCCCCGGTTTGTTTGAAACCGTACCGTCAAACGGCACACCGAAAATAACGATACTGCTCTTTTCGTATCCGCTGTAAATACCTTCATGCAAATTTGGTTTATTTGTTTTTATCATAATCTTTGCCTCTTACCTATAAGGCCGCCGCCTCTTTTTCGCAATCTATTTTTCGTAGTAAGTATATCCTCTTAGCCCGTTATCGAAAGAAGAGACAATCTCTTTTCTTTCACTTGCGCTTATTAACCCCATGCGTACCGATTCTTCCGCCGTTTTTCTGAACTTAACAAGCATATCTTTCGGATCAAATTCAACGTATGATAAAACATCCGAAACGCTGTCGCCGTGTATCTCGTTAACGAATTCATAATCTCCGTCTTCGCTTATACGCACACTGACAATATTAGTATCTCCAAAAAGATTATGCAAATCTCCCAGAGTTTCCTGATACGCCCCTATTAGAAAAACTCCGATATAATAATTTTCGTCCGGTTTAAGTTCGTGCAGCGACAATGTGCTTCTTATATCATGCAAATCAATAAACCTGTCAATCTTGCCGTCGCAGTCACACGTAATGTCCGCGATTACCGCATTTCTTTGCGGCAGCTCGTCAAGACGATTCATAGGCATAATAGGAAAAAGCTGATTTATTGCCCAGCTGTCCGGAATAGATTGAAAAACAGAAAAGTTGCAATAATATATATCCGCTATAGCATTCTCTAAGTTTTCCATATCCGAAGGCACTACTTTAAGCTTTTTCTTCTCTTTTATAATGTTAAAAATTGTGTTCCAGAATATTTTTTCGGACAGCGACCGTTCACGCAGGCTGATTCTTCCGTGTTTAAACATGTCACGTATCAAATCCCTGTAATACAGCGCGTCATTATAACATTCCTGTATATTCTTGAGAGTCAAAACTTTGTTAACTTCAAACAGATTCTTTATCTGATCGGGAGTATTATCATCAAGCTCTGCAGGAATTTCATAAGTCTCAAATTTTGCAACATCCAGTACATTAAAAAGCAAGACAGAATAATAGGCTACAATCGATCTTCCCGATTCAGTAATAATCACGGGATGCTCTACGCCGTTTCTGTCCATTACGGTCATAACCGCTTCTACGACATCTGTGCAGTATTCTTCAATAGAATAGTTTCTGCTGTTTATATAATTAGTACTCGAACCATCATAATCTACCGCAAGGCCGCCGCCCAAATCGAGATAACCCATAGGCGCGCCCTCTTTTACAAGCCCCGCATAAACCTGCGCCGCTTCCTGTACCGCAGAACGTATATCGCGAATGTTTGGTATTTGAGAACCCAAATGATAGTGAAGCAGTTTTAAACAATCGAGCATTTCGTTTTGTCTTAATCCGTCGACGATTTCTATTATCTGGGGCATATTTAAACCGAAAATGCTGCGGTCTCCGCCCGATTCCGTCCAGTGCCCTCCGGCCTTGGAAGAAAGCTTTATCCGCACACCTATATTCGGCTTTACATTAAGCGCCTTTGCCCTTTTTAGTATTATGTCAAGCTCTCCGGGAATCTCAATTACAAAAAAGCAATTAAAACCCATCTTTACGGCATATAATCCTAAATCTATGAACTCTTCGTCTTTATAACCGTTGCAGATAAGGCTGGCCTGCCTGTCTTTGATTTGTGACAGCACAGCTACAAGTTCTGCTTTGCTGCCCACCTCAAAACCATGATGATATTTCTGGCCGAATTTAGCCATCTCTTCTACTACCTGCTGCTGCTGGTTAACCTTTATAGGATAAACGCCTCTGTAAGTACCCTTATAATTAAGCTTTTTTATAGCCTTGTTAAAAGAATCGTTAAGATACGAAATCTGAGCGTCCAGTATATTTCCCAACCGAAGCAGCACGGGCATATCAAAACCCCGTTCTTCAATGCCTGATATTATTTCCATTAAGCTGATTGATACCGAAGAGTTTTTTTTGAAAGGGTTGATGTGGACTTCGCCTTTTTCGGATATAGAAAAATAATCGGCGCCCCAATTTCTAATTCCGTACAACTCTTCCGATTTTTTATGATTCCATCTGCCAAGAAGTTCTGTTCTGTTCATATCTTTGTCCCTTTAATCTTCTTTGAATTATCTGCAATAGGTTTTACAAAAAACCTGAAAAATAAAAGACCGTTTGTCTTAATATATTTTTAGGCAAACCCAAACAGATTATTTGATATTATACCATAATTGCCCTCTTGTCGATAGGCAGTTCTATTTTAGCGGCAAAGTGTTTTTTCTAATAACATTCATGGGCGCCTGAGAAAAAAAGACGGCCAAGATAGATTCTATTCTTAACCGTATTTTTATATTTTGTGTGAATTAGTAAAACAATAAAGACCATTATTTCCAAGGGTCTATGACTACCTTCATGCTGTTGTCGCTCATGCCCGCTATTATGCCTTTTTGCGTATCCGCAAGGCTGACTCTGTGGCTTATAAACTTTTCCCACGGGAACGAGTTTTTATGCCTTAGCATCATTTCCATGCTTTGGCGGTAACCCGAGTGCATATGGTTATACATGCCCAAAATCCTCAAGCTCTTTGCGCAGATATTATGTATGCTTATGTTTACATCTCCGCAATCTACAAAGTTGCCTACCTCGATATACGTTCCTGCTTTGCGAAGCATTCTAAGGCCTTCGGGTACCACGTGCGGATAGCCCACGCATTCGGCAACTATGTCCGCGCCAAGGCCGTGCGTATTTTGCATAATGCCTTCAATGCGTTCATCCTCTGTAGTTTTGTTAACATTATAGGTAACGTCCGCGCCAAACTGCTTAGCTAAATCAAGCTTATAATCGGATATATCTGTCGCTATTATTTTCCCCGCCCCCGACATTTGCGCTTTTATAATATGCGCCAGACCAAGCGGGCCGACGCCCTGTACAACTACCGTATCGTTAAACCCGAAACCCTCTCCGTTAAAATTATAAAACTCCCGCGCTTTATCAAGCGAATACGTAACACACATCAGCTCTGCTAAAACGGCCATTTCGTCGGGCAGATTCTCGGGTACTTTATACAGCCGTGTTCCCGGCTCTATGTAAATATACTCTGCGAACCCGCCGTACAGATGTTCAAATTCGTCGCATGACCTGGAGTTGCCGTATCCAAACTGTAAATGTTCGCACCACGGATAGTGAGGGTTGGTTTTGCAGTAATGGCACTTGCCGCAGACAACATCGGGGCACATCGTTACTCTGTCCCCTGGTTTTAAAACTTCGCCGTGAAAATCAAGATTTTTCTGCCCCTCTTTGTCTATGTCGGTAATAACCATGACATTCTCATGTCCCTGAATAAGCGGCAGTTTTATATTCGCTTCGTTAGCCGTGCCTCCGAACTGTTTTACCTCTCCTTTAAAGCTGTGCTTATCCGTTCCGCAGATACCGGCTAATAATATTTTAGCCACCGCCGCCCCTTTTTTTGCAACAGGCATAGGGAACTCTCTTATCTCAATTTTCCCCGGTTCTACGAGTACCGCAGCTTTTACTTTATCAGGCATATTATTCCCTCCTTTTTATCAGACATTACTGCTGTTTTCTCTATCAATTTTGTTATCATTTAGGTCTTTTTAGTAAAGTTATAACGTTAAGCAAAAGTAAATAAGAAATATAAAAAAGATATTTTTAGCTTGCTTGACTCATAAGTTCAATAAGCTATTTGATATTATTTATTATACTCCCAATATAAAGACAATACAATTAATCGCAAAGTTGAAATAAAAAAACACTATACCTTACGATATAGCGCTTTTATCTTTTAATTGTTCGGCGGCTGGCTGCTTTTTGCTTCACTGTATTCTTTCTTAATTGTTTTAACCAATTCTTCAACGGGTATTATCTTTGTTGTTTTGTATGCGTTTTCACCTGCAAAAGCAAAACCATTTTTCATTTTACCTTTCTGCGCGTTCAGCAGCGCAAGAGCTATACAATAAGGGCTGTTTTTATAATCGCAGGTAACTATACATTGGTAAGGACAGCTGTAAGGCTTTTTATCGCCCTTCATTGTGCTTCTCATATAATCGTTGATTATTGCTCTTCCGGGCATTCCGACAGGACTTTTTATTATACCAATATCTTCTTTTTTCGCGTCAACATAACATTGTTTGAATTCAATAGACGCATCGCATTCATCTGTCGGCACAAAGCGTGTCGCCATTTGTACTCCCGATGCCCCCAGTTCCATTATATTGTAAATATCCTGCCCGGTATAAATCCCTCCGCCCGCAATAATCGGTATGTCTTTTCCGCTCTGCTGCTTTATAGGTTCTATTTGTTCTATAGTGTCGGATACTAAGTTTTCCAGACAAAAATCCGGGTTGTCAAGCTGCTGCGGTTTAAAACCAAGGTGCCCACCCGCTTTCGGGCCTTCAACTACTATAGCGTCAGGAAGATAATCGTACTCGCTCTGCCATCTTCGCGAAATTATCCTTGCCGCTTTTCCCGAAGATACTATTGGCACAAGCTTTGTTTTAGACGAGCCGTCTAAAAACTCTGGCAGAGAAAGCGGCAGCCCCGCTCCGGCAAATATAATATCTATTTTTTCTTCGATAGCCGTTTTTACAAGATCGGCAAAATTAGATAGCGCGACCATAACGTTAACGCCGAGTATTCCGTCTGTCAATTCTCTAGCTTTTCTTATTTGTTTTCTCAAACCGCGCATATTGGCCTGCGAAAAATCAGAATAAAAATCGGATTCAAACATTCCTATTCCGGCAGTAGCAATAACCCCCACTCCTCCTTGGTTGGCGACGGACGAAGAAAGGCCGGATAACGAAATACCTACGCCCATACCGCCCTGGACAATTGGAAGTTTAGCTTTTAAATTGCCTATAACAAGTTCTTTCATTTTTGTAGTATTCATAATATTCCTTTTATTGCTTTGACTTTAATTTATGCAGAACGGTAAAAAAATATAATTTTAATAATGGCCGCCATGGCCTTTGGCAATCATAGCACAGCATTATCAGATGCCGCAATAAATTTCAAAACAAATAACGGAATTATAATCAATTTGTCATTATAAAGACTTTTTTAACATGAGAATGTTAAAATAAAGATGCAATTTAGATTTTTTATTATAATTTATTTTTTTCTTAAAAATCTATCAGGCCGTAATTTTCCAATCTTTTGTCAAGCTGTTTTCTGTTTTCACAATGTTTATCAAGCTCGGCATAAAAAGCTTTAGAATGATTACCGTAAACAAAGTGGCACAGTTCGTGCATTATAACATAATCTATAAGCTCGGGCTCACAACGCAGAAGATGTACGGACAGGCTTACAGAATGCCGCTTTGTATTTATGCTTCCCCAGCGTGTCAGCATATTTTTTACCGTAACACGCACATCGTTTTTTATAATATGAGAAAACTCAGGGAAAATCTCTTTTATGCTTTCTGTAAAAACGTTTTTTGCCGTTCTCTCCATCCAAAGTATAAAAAGCGCTTTTCTAAATCTTAGATCCGACCCTTCGGGCACAAAAAGCGTAAGCGACCCGTCGCGGTATACGGCAGATGTCTGATCTGTCCAAATCACAAAAAGCTGCGTTTTTTCCCCGAGATACCAAAACGTATCTCCCGAAAGATATTTTACAGGATAATACAGGTTTCTCTTCTCGGCATTGTTTTTTAATTTTTTTTGTATGAAATCTTCGTTTTGGGAAACAAATTGATGTATTCGGGATTCGGGCGTATGAAAAGGCGCGGATACAATCACTTTAGAAGCGCCGGTTACTCTGATGCGGATATTTTTCATTTTTCTTCTTTCAAGCGTATATTCTATGCTGCCGCCTGATGTTTTAATATTATGTTTCATCAGCTACTATTATAATACATATCCGTTCTGCAAAACAAATTTTTTTCACTGCTACTTTCTGGCGCTAATTGCTTATTTATCATTGTGTACATATTATTAACGCTTTATTTTACAAACAAATCGGACAAAATAAATATTGAAAATAAACTTTCGAGGTGTAAATTTGGCAGCTAAAAAAGAGCGTAAAAAAGCAGACCAATTAAAAATCATAAATAACGGCCCGCTTTTCGGACAGTGTGATATAAGCACTTCAAAAAACGCCGTGCTCCCTATGCTTGCGGCCGCGCTTTTAACAAAAGAAAAGGTTACTTTGCGAAAAGTACCCAAAATAAGCGACGTTGATAATATGGTCAGCATACTAAAAACATTCGGAGCAAAAATTACTTCTTCGAAAGATACACTGACCGTCTGCGCTAAAAACCTAAAAACAACTCTGCCCAACGAAAAAATCGCGGGCAGGCTCCGTGCCTCTTTTTTATTTATGGGGCCGCTTCTTTCAAGAGAAGGCTTTGTAACAATGCCCCTTCCCGGCGGCTGCGCAATTGGCCTTCGACCGATAGATCTTCATATAAAAGGCTTCAAAGCGCTCGGAGCAAAGGTTATAACAATATCGGGATATGTGCTGACATGGGGCAAAAACCTTGTTGGCAGTACCGTTTATCTGGACTATCCGTCGGTCGGCGCAACAGAAAACATTATTATGGCGGCATGCCTTGCCAAAGGCACAACGGTTATAGTCAACGCGGCGGCAGAACCCGAAGTTGCTGACCTTATAGGATTTTTATCGTCTATGGGAGCGAATATCCGTACTCTGGGCAGCCGTATAATCATAAAGGGAGTGCCTTTTCTTACCGGTACCGATTATACCCCAATATCCGACAGAATAGAAGCGGGCACGCTGATGATCGCCGCCGCCGTTTCGGGAGGCGATATCCGCCTAGACCGGGCCCAGCCCGCCCATTTAAAGCCTGTTATATGCAAGCTTGCCGAAGCGGGCGCAGAAATTTTTCCTTATCCTGGAGGCCTGAGAATAAAAGGCAAAGGCGCGTTTCCCATGAATATAGTATCTTCGCCGTATCCGGGGTTTCCGACGGACATGCAAGCGCAATTTATGGCGGGCTGCTGTGCGGCAAAAGGCATTAGCGTTATTAACGAGACGGTATTTGAAAACCGTTTTCTGCACGTTTCGGAGCTCAAAAAAATGGGCGCGGATATAACAGTGGAAGGAAAAACCGCGGTAATTACAGGCCGAGGAAGCCTTTGCGGCGCAGATGTATGTGCAACAGATTTGCGCGCAGGAGCCGCTCTCTGTATCGCCGGCCTTATCGCCAAAGAACAAACGGTAATTAAAGATATTTATCATTTGGACAGAGGGTACGAAAACCTCGAAGGCAAACTAAAAAAGCTCGGCGCCTGTATTTCAAGAGAGTAATATAACCCGCCTCCCCGCCATAAACTGGCATATGGAGGTGTTCAAAAGTGATAAAAAGAAGGCGTAAGCGGTTATCAAAGCAAGGTGTTATTTTTTTACTGGCCATAGTCTTTGTGCTTCTCACGGTAATATTTTCAACGACAAAAAATTTGCCGGAAACAGAGAAAATACCAACCCAGCCTGAAATAACAATAGAAAAATCGGAAATCATACACGTTTATAACGAAGGCGAAATAATCGATATGGAGCTTGAAGAATACCTCGTCTGTGTAGTAGCGGCAGAAATGCCCGCTTCGTTTGAGCCCGAAGCCCTAAAAGCTCAGGCCGTTGCCGCAAGAACATATACGCTTTATAAAAAGAATCACGGCGGCTGCTCTGCGCACAGCGGAGCGGATATCTGTACGGACAGTTCGCATTGCCAGGCTTATATCGCAAAAGAGCAAATGCGAGAACAATGGAAAGATAACACGCAGATGTATTTAAACAAAATACAATCGGCAGTCGAAGCGACAAAAGGGCAGGTGCTTTTTTATGAAGGAGAAGAAATACAGGTTTTTTATCATGCCAGCTCGGGCGGGCAGACGGAGAACTGCGAAAATGTATACTCGCAGGCGCTGCCATATCTTGTCGGTGTAAAAAGCGAAGGAGAGCAGGACTCTAATAATTTTTACGGAGAAGTATCCGTAACCTCAAAAGAGTTCGCTGATGTTATGAGAGATTATTCCCCGGGTATTAAAATAGATACCGAAGATGTTTCTTTGTGTATAGGCTCTATTACCCGTTTTGACAGCGGGCGCGTACAGAGCATTGTAATAGGCAGCCAGACTTTTACAGGCAGAGAAATACGCGAGGTTTTTTCGCTTAATTCCGCTAACTTTACTATAAATGCCGAAAAAGATAACATTATTTTTTCTACTATAGGATACGGGCACGGCGTCGGCATGAGCCAAACGGGAGCAAACGCCATGGCAAAGCAGGGTGCAGACTACAAGCAGATACTGGCCCATTATTACACAGGTGTAACAATAGAATAACCTTTTTTAAAAATTACGGCTTTCGCGCTCATTTTTTTTGCGATTTGTATTAATTTATACAAAATGGGGAATCATTATTTACGTGGAGGTTTAAACCATGAATATGAAAAATATTAAAGACAAAATCAACAAGAAGATAAACAAACAAAGCGTAAAAGGGTTTTTCCAAAAACAAGGGCTTTATGTACTGATATTCTTGTGCGTTGCGGCGGCTGGAATAACCGCTATCATCGCATGGCCGAGAGATGACGTCCTAAAACAAACGGAAAAAGAATCGGACGCAGATGTCGCTGTTATTGAGGCGCCGACGCTCGAAGAAGAAATGTCTGCAACAACAAGCACGCCTTTAGTTTCGCCGAGCACAACGCCTAAACCCTCACCGACGAAGCAAGCACAAGATGACACCTCAAAACCGGTAACTGCGCAAAACGGAAGCGGTTCTATAGCGCTTAAAAAGCCGGTCGAAGGGCAGATAATACAGGGCTTCTCGGGAGAAGAACCTGTATATTTTGCGTCGCTTAACATGTGGCAGACACACAACGGCGTGGATATCAAGGCAGAGCTGGGCACGGCAGTTATAGCCGCTCTTTCGGGCACCGTTGAAGAGGCTTATACCAATGAAGCGGACGGCGGGATTATAACGATCTCCCATTCGGATAACTCAAAGACTGTCTATGCGGGGCTTGGGGAAATGCTTGTAAAAAAAGATGATAAAATAAGCGTTGGACAAGCCATAGGTAAAATAGGCGAAATGCCAAAAGAGCTTGATTTATCGTACCATCTTCATTTTGAGTATATTGTAAACGGTAAATGGCAAGACCCGGAAAAATACTTTTAGATACGGCCCCGTTTGATAGGTTACAGCATTTAGCGAATTTTTTTCGCTATTGCTGATAAATAAAGGAGCTGATATAAACGTATCAGCTCCTGTTTTGTTACTCATGAAAGAAAAATGAATGCTTTGTCAGCAATCCTTTTTTTACGCGCTATTGACTAATCTTGATAACATCAGTTTTCATATAATCGCGGAGCGCTTTTGGTATCTGCACGCTGCCGTCCTCTTTCTGATAGTTCTCGAGTATCGCCGCTACAGTCCTGCCGATCGCGACACCGCTTCCGTTTAGCGTATGTATAAACTCGGGTTTTTTGCCCTTTTCTTCGCGGTATTTTATGTTTGCACGCCTTGCCTGAAAATCGAGGAAATTAGAGCACGACGATATCTCTACATACCTGCCGTAGCTCGGCATCCAAACTTCCAGATCATAAGTCTTTGACGAAGAGAACCCAAGATCGCCCGTACAAAGCTCTACCACGCGGTAAGGAAGCTCTAACCTCTGCAAGACTTTTTCTGCGTCCTGCGTCAGGCTCTCGAGCTCTTTGCCCGAATCCTCGGGGCGCACGAATTTTACAAGCTCTACTTTGTTAAACTGGTGCTGGCGTATAAGCCCCCGCGTGTCTCTGCCCGCGCTGCCCGCCTCTGCCCGAAAGCATGCGCTGTATGCCGTGTGATAAACCGGCAGCTTTTCCATTATGCTTTGCCTGTACATATTTGTAACGGGCACTTCTGCCGTCGGCACGAGAAAATAATCTGTATTAGATACGCTAAAAGCGTCTTCTTCAAACTTGGGAAGCTGTCCCGTTCCTTCCATTGAACTGCGGTTGACCATAAACGGCGGAAAGACTTCTTCATAATCTGCTTCAAGCGTGTGTATATCTATCATTAAGTTTATAAGCGACCGTTCAAGCCGGCTTCCGAGACCTTTATAAAAAGTGAAGCGTGCGCCGGTAACCTTGGCGGCAGTCTCGAAATCGAGTATACCGAGGTTTACACCTATGTCCCAGTGTGCAAGCGGAGAGAACGCAAACTGCTTGGGCGTACCCCATGTTCTTATTTCGACGTTATCTTCCTCGCTCTGCCCGACAGGTACATCGTCGGACGGTATGTTCGGAGTAGACATCATAAGCTCATTTAATTGCTCATCAAGCGCGGAAAGCTTTGCATCGAGTACTTTTATATCGTCCGATACCTGTTTCATCTGCTTTAACTGCTCAGTAACGTCTTCGCCCGCTCTTTTTTTTACGGGTATCTGTTTTGATACTTCGTTTCGGTTGGCTTTTAATGCCTCTGTTTTTAATATAAGGCTTCTTCGCTCTTCATCGATTTCAAGCGCTTTTTCAACTACTCCCGAAAGCCCTCTTTTAGCAAGGCCGCTCTTTACCTCTTCGGGATTATTTCGGATTCTTTTAATATCCAGCATATCTACCTCTTATTTAAACAAATTCTTAGATTTTATTATCGCATAAAACCGGGCGGCATGCAATTTTGCCGCTACATTCTCTCGGGAGCACCCACGCCTATAAGTGACAATCCTATTTTTATGACCGTTCCCACACAGTTGGCTATCTCGAGCCTAGCCGCCGTTTTTGCTTTATCCTGGTCAATTATTCTATGCTCATAATAAAAACGGTTCATCGCTTTGGCAAGCTCTGTTATATGATTGGTTATAAAATACGGCTCGTTTTTGTCACACGCCTTTTGCACAGTATCAGAAAATGAGTACAGCAGTTTTGCTATCGCGAACGCTTCTTTATTATCGAGTGCGCCATAATCTTTTTCATGCGCTGCATAATCAAAATCCGCGCGCCTTAAAAGGCTTGAGCATCTCGCGAATGTATATTGTACATACGGACCCGTTTCACCGTCGAAATTAAGCACTCGGTCAAATGAGAACGTGGTATCTTTTATACGAGCCGATCTTAACGCGTCAAAAACTACCGCGCCCACACCGACGATTTTGGCTACCTCATTTTTATTCTCCAAATCGGGAGATTTTTCATGGATTATGGCAAGCGTTTTCTCTACCGCTTTGTCGAGCACGTCCTGCAAAAATACAACTTTGCCTTTTCTTGTAGAAAGCGTGCCGTCTTCGAGCGAAACCATGCCGAAAGAAACATGCTCTAAATCTTTTGCCCAGCCATACCCCATCATTTCAATGACCTTGAACAGCTGCTTAAAATGCAGATCCTGCTGATATGCCACGACATAAAGGCATTTGTAAAAATCGTAAGTTTTTTTTCTGTAAAACGCCGCCGCCAAATCCCTCGTGGAATAAAGCGTCGCTCCGTCCGATTTAAGTATAATGCACGGCGGCAGGTCTGCATCGTCCATGCGAACAACATACGCGCCATCCGAAAGTTCGAGAAGATTTTTTTCTTTCAGCTCGTCTATAACCGGCTGCATCTTGTCGTTATAAAAGCTCTCGCCGTCATAGCTGTCAAACTTTACGCCGAGCATATCGTAAATTACCGCAACCTCTTTTAGAGTAAGCTCTTTAAACCAGTTAAATATCTCGAGCGCCTCGGGATCGGCGTTTTCAATCTTTTTAAACCACGCGCGGGCGGTATCGTTTAAGCCCTCGTCTTTTTCTGCCTCGTCATGGAACCTTACATAAAGCTCTAGCATAGCCGATATAGAGTTTTTCTCTATCTCCTGCTTGCTGCCCCACATTTTATACGCGGTAATAAGCTTTCCGAACTGCGTTCCCCAGTCTCCAAGATGGTTTATGCCTATTGGCTTGTATCCTAAAAATCCGTATATCTTGTACAGAGAACTTCCTATTACAGTTGTGGAAAGATGCCCTATGTGAAACGGTTTCGCTATGTTTACCGACGAATAATCTATACAAACGGCGCGCCCTTTTCCTATATCGCTGCTGCCGTAATTCTCGCCTTTTTCTGCTACGCCCGTAAGAGCGTTTTTAATAAACTGCTGTTTATCAAGAAAAAAGTTGATATACGCGCCTTGCGTCTTTGCCTCGCGCACAAACCCGGGAAGCTGTAATTTTTCCATTATTTCCGAAGCAATCATCGGCGGCGCTTTGCGAAAAGTTTTTGCCAGCCGAAAGCACGGGAAAGCATAATCTCCCATATTCGTATCGACAGGAATCTCTATCATAGGCGAAATCTCTTCCGCCGTCATATCTGCTCCGCGGGCAATCGTTTTTGCCAGCTCTTTTTTATAATCCATTAATACACCTTTCGTTTGTATGCTACAAGAAAATATATCATATACTCTGCTTATTATCAACGCCAGCCGAAAAAAGAATCGTTAGATCGCCTCATTCTTCAATCAGCAAAGAATCTTTCATTAAAACGGCTGCGATATACTTTGCTTTGTCCCATACCAGCGAATCAAACTTTTTATCATCATGCGGAAGGCTTGTACCGTCTGCCGGAGTAAGCTCTATACAAAATCCGGGTTTTCCAAACTCCTGCCGAAACCAATTTTCAAATCCGGCGCCGTAAACCGCCGGATCTTCAGACGGCGGAATTATCTCATACCCCGTCACGGCCGATAAATCGCCTGCCATTTCCTCCGCAAAATTTATTTTTTCTACTGTACCGCTGTCCGCCCAGTATATAATCTCTCCCTTGGTATGAAAAGAAGCCGCCGATACAAAATCGTTGTTTTGGCATAGCTTTATAATAGCTTTTACTTCCGGCTCTGTCGCGCTGTCGCTGCCCTTAAACATTTCCGAACTGGGAGCATAAGTGCTACTCGCCTTTACCTCCCAGAAACAAGGATACTGCCTGTTTAAATCGACACCGTTTATATTTGCCTTCCATTCTGCGTAAGTGTTTTTAAGCATTGCCATATTCGAAACGGCTTGAACGTCTTGTACGCTTTGCTTTCCGTTAATAACAAGATTTACGCCGTCGGGATTTAGCATTGGCACAATATACAAAGTTACTTTTCTGAGCAGGCTTTTTAAATCGTATTCCCCGAAAGGGGTATCCGTTGCAAAAGCATACATATATTTATCGGCCATATTCATAAGGTATGTAGAACTTATATATTCTCTTGCATGGTGCGAACCGATAAGCAGTATCTTTGTCTCCCCAACGCCCATTTTTATAAGAGTGATATCCCGCCCTTCAACAGAGCTGCCTATACTGCTGACATCAATGTATTCGCTGTACATATCTTCAAGCTCATTTGCGTCTTTTAGCATCATTTCGTATGTGTACTGCGAATACGGATCCACAACATAATTTACATTTTGATTAGACTCAACATTCTGTTCCTGTGCTTGTGTCTGCATGGGCTTTGCAGCAACGTCAAGATTTTGCTCGGAACAGGCGCTCATTATGCCGCAAAATATTACAAATATACAAATAATTAATTTCTTCATTTATCAGCTTGTCTTTCTGTTCATGTTAATCCATCTGAAATAAAAGTGTGTTAATAACCGCCAAAGCCTCACGCATATAACAGTTCACCATAACTCTAAGCGGTGTTTTGCTCGATATTGCGAAAGCTTCTATGCCGCTGTTTTGCGCAAGTATCAATGCTCTGTAAACGTGAAAATCGCTCGTGATAACAGCGGCTGTCATCTGTTTATCAGGGTAACTCTCACTCATTATCTCCGCCGAAAAAACCATGTTTTCTTTTGTGTTTGTTGAGCTTTTCTCCATAATTATTCTGTCTTTACTTATACCGAGTTCTATAAGATAATTTTTCATGGCCTCGGCCTCGGTTACAGGCTCAGTGCTGCCTTTTCCCCCTGAGACAATACATATTACGTCTTGATGATTCTGCAGATATTCGTAAGCAGTATCCAGCCGGTTTTTTAACGTAAGAGTAAGCCGCCCGTCGGGGAAGAGGCCCGCGCCTAAAACTATGGCAAAGTTGCATTGTTTTTCCCGGCTTTGTGAATTCGCGCCTATTATAATAAGAGTTTCTACTATCACAAACAGCGCTATTCCCATAACAACACAAACGATAACGATTACTCTAAAAATTTTATTTTTTATAATATACCCCGGCCGTATAAGGTGAATAAGCCCGTAAGCCAAAAGTACCGCTCCAACAATCGCAGGCAGCACAGTACCGATTGAAAAAGACGATGAAACAGGCAGCACGATAACAGTCGCTGCAATTCCCAAAAGCCCTGATATTATAATTATGATGTGAAGAATTTTTCTAAACATGTTTTATCTCTCAAGCGTCAATGTCAGTATTTTTACCAAACGGCGTATAATAAACCTTTATCAGTGTAAGCCCTCTCGCAGGCGCAGTCGCCCCCGCTTTGTTTCTGTCTCTGCCGTGAATTATGTCCTTAACGTGTTCGGGAGAAACTTTGCGCATTCCAACATCTATAAGCGTACCTGCGATTATGCGCACCATATTATATAAAAACCCTGACCCGGTCACATCTATGCTGACAAGAGGATCGTCTGAAGCAACAGCAAGCGTATAAATAGTACGCACAGTATCTTTTACATCGCTTCCGCTTGCGCAGAAACAGGCAAAATCGTGAGTTCCTCTTATATACTCCGCAGCTATTTTCATGGCACGTATGTCAATCTTGCCCCTTATATGCGTAGTTGTATTGCGGCAAATCGCGGAAGCGTGAATGTCGTTATAAAATGTATACCTGTATGCTTTTGCCTTTGCCGAAAATCTTGCGTGGAAATCATCCTGTACAAGCTCGGATTTTCTTACCCTGATATCGGGCGGTAAAAGCATGTTCATGGCAAAGCTGATTTTGTTCGGCGGTATGGAGCAGTTCGTATCAAAATGCGCTGTCTGCGCAAGAGCATGTACGCCCGCGTCCGTTCTTCCCGAGCCGTGTATAACGGCTGATTCTCCCGAAGCGTTTTTAAACGCGTTCTCAAGCATTTCCTGAATACCCGTTCCGTTTTTCTGTCTCTGCCAGCCCGCGTAATTGGTACCGTCATATTCTATAATAAGTTTTATCCGCATAAGACCGCCTCCGCGATTTCGCGCTAATATCCAAACGCGGTAAACACAATCAATCCGCAGATAACGGCAAGCGCAACGATGTCCCTGTAGTGCAGATGCAAAACCTTCATGCGCGTTCTGCCCTCTCCGCCGTTATAACATCTTGATTCCATGGCAAAGGCAAGCTCATCCGCGCGCCGGAACGCGCTTACAAAAAGCGGCACAAGCAGCGGAACCATGCCTTTTGCCCTTTTTAATATATTGCCGCTGTCAAACTCTGCACCCCTTGCCGTCTGCGCTTTCATTATTTTGTCCGTCTCTTCTAAAAGCGTCGGTATCATTCGCATGGCAATAGTCATCATCATAGCAAGCTCATGCACCGGAAAACGCACTATCTTTAAAGGCTTCATAAGCCTCTCTAATCCGTCGGTAAGCGCTATAGGCGATGTCGTAAGCGTCAGCATAGTTGTCGTGGTAATAAGAAAAATCAGCCTGGTCGCCAAGCGTATGGCGTTAAAAAGGCCCTGCTCAGAAACTCTTATTATCCAAAACGAGAATAATTCTTTGCCGCCCGAATAGAAAAAAGTGTTCAGTACAAACATAAGCACCAAAATGAACCAGAGCGGTTTTAAGCCTCTTAGCACAAATTTAACGTTTACTCTCGAAAGAATTATAGTAAATACGAGAAAAACAAGAACGGTAAGATAACCGATAAAAGTATCTGCCATGAAAATAAGTACAATGACTGCAATCACCAAAATAAGCTTCATTCTGGCGTCAAGCCTGTGGACTATAGAATCTCCGGGGAAATATTGCCCGAGCGTTACATTCTTAATCATGATTTCTCACCTATTATATTTAAAACGCATTTTTCCAAATCGTCAAGCTTTATAACATCTTCGGGAATTTTCTTGCCCTTTTTTCTCATAAGTGCCGCTATCTTTGCAACGTACGGTATATCAAGCCCTGCTTCAATCAGCTCTTCGCCTTTCGAAAATACTTGGTGCGGCAGGCCGTCCATAAGCTTCTTTGCGCCGCGAAGAACAATCACGCGCTGTGCGTTCTCCGCAAGGTCATCCATGGAATGCGTTATCATTATTATAGACACGCCCTGCCGGTTAAGCTTTGTTATAAGCTCCATAAGATGTATTCTGCCCTGCGGGTCAAGCCCTGCGACAGGTTCATCGAGTATCAGCACTTCAGGATTCATAGCAAGAACGCCGGCTATGGCAACCCTGCGCTTTTGCCCTCCCGAAAGTTCGAAAGGAGAAAGCTTGCTGACCGAATCGTAATCGAGCTCCATAAGTCCCATAGAAGATTTTACTCTTTGCTCTATCTCATTCTCGGGCACTCCTGCCTTGCCCGGCCCGAAAGCAATATCTTTATATACGCTTTCTTCAAAAAGCTGATGCTCGGGGTACTGAAATACGACTCCGACGTGCCGCCTTAGCTCTTTTCTGTCGTACCCCTTTTTATTTATATCTTTTCCGCTTATATAAACAGTTCCCGATGTCGGCTTTAACAGCCCCGCCATAAGCCCTATAAGCGTTGTCTTGCCCGAGCCGGTATGCCCGATTATTCCGACAAACTCGCCTCTTTGAATGCTTACGCTGAAATCGTCTACCGCCTTTGCCTCAAACGGCGTGCCCGGCATATACGTATATGTAAGGTTTTCTAGCACAATTGACATAAGTTATCCACCAATTCCTCAATTGTCAGCGGGCATTTCTTAAGATCGTGCCCTTCTTTTTTAAGCCTGTGATAAAGTTCTATATGCGGCGGAGCGCTTAGCCCCGCTTTCTCGAGCGCTTCTTTATTAGAGAAAACTTCTCTCGGTGTTCCGCTGTAATCTACCTGCCCCTGCGTCATAACAAACACCCTGTCGGCAAAAAGAGCTTCTTCCATATAATGAGTAATCAATATAATCGTTTTGCCCTGTTTATTAAGCTTGGTTATCGTTTCCATTACTTCAGCTCTGCCCTCCGGGTCAAGCATTGCCGTAGGCTCGTCAAAAACGATTATATCGGGGCGCATAGCAAGCACGCCCGCAATCGCAACACGCTGCTTTTGGCCTCCCGAGAGCATATGCGGCGCACGCATTTTATACTCGCTCATATTAACCGTTTCAAGCGCGTCGTCTACACGCTCTCTTATTTCGACGGGTGGTATGCCTATATTCTCTGGCCCGAATGCCACGTCTTCTTCTACTATCGTCGCAACAAGCTGGTTATCGGGGTTCTGAAAAACCATACCAGCAAGTTTTCTTATCTCCCAAACGCGGCTTTCGTCTTTTGTATCCATGCCTTCAACCGTTACGCTTCCTGCCTCTGGCAGAAAAAGCGCATTGATATGTTTGGCAAAAGTAGACTTTCCCGAGCCGTTATGGCCAATTATCGCGACAAATTCACCTTTTTTTACCGATATAGATACATCAATAAGAGCGGGAGAAATATTTTCTTCGCCGACGTATGAATATCGTACATTTTCCGCTTTTACAATTACCATAAAGATTCCTTTCAAAAGGGTAAGTTTTCCTTATTAGTCCAATTATACACTAAAAGGCTTTGAAAAAATACTTTCAAAGCCTTTTTTAATCATAATTAATAAACCAGGAAAGCTTTTAGACGAGCTCTAATATAACCATTTCCGTAGCATCGCCGCGCCTTGGGCCCTTTTTGATGATTCTTGTATAGCCGCCGCCCGTTCCTAAATCTTTGGCGCGCTCATAATATTTTGGCCCGTATTCGCGGAACATCTTCTCTATCAAAGGATGTTTTGCGTCTTTAATACGCGCCTTATAATCAAACTTGCTTTCGCCGTCAGTTTTTTGTTCCTGAACATCATACAGATACTGCATCATGCGTCTTCTTGCGGCAAGCTTTGTTGCAGAATCGTTTTCCAATTCTCTTTTTATCTTCTCGCCGTCTTGCGTAACCTCTTTTATTACCTTTACGGTATTTGCGTGTTCTCTTACGGCAAGCGTAATAAGCTTTTCTGCTATGCTTCTTGCCTCTTTCGCGCGGGCAAGCGTAGTCTCGATTTTACCGTGCCACAAAAGAGCCGTAACAAGGCTTCTTAACATTGCTTTGCGTTGATCTGAACTTTTGTTCAGCTTTCTATACCCAGCCATTTTATCCTCCTAGTTCCAACCGCGTTTTATACCCATGCAAAAACCTTTTTTAAACGCGGCAGCAAATTTTAAAATTATTATATATCAGTCATCAAGACGAAGCGATAACCCAAGGGCAGCGAGCTTTTGCTCTACCTCTTCGAGAGATTTGCGCCCGAGGTTTCTTACTTTCATCATTTCTTCTTCATTTCTCTTTATGAGCTCTTCTACTGTGTTTATACCTGCACGCTTTAAGCAGTTATATGAACGGACAGACAAATCAAGCTCTTCTATTGTTATCTCTAAGACCTTCTCTTTTTTGTCTTCTTCGGGTTCTACCATTATCTCGACGTTCTGTACATGCTCTGTCAGCCCTATAAACTGCGCAAGGTGCTCGCTCATTATCTTTGCCGCAAGCGACACAGACTCTTCGGGAGCTATAGTTCCGTTTGTCCAGAGCTCTAAAGAGAGCTTATCAAAGTCAGTTATCTGCCCAACACGAGTGTTGTCAACCGTAAAATTGACTTTTCTTATAGGTGTAAACATAGAATCGACCGGAATAACGCCTATGGGCATATCCTCGTCTTTATTTCTTTCGGCAAGAATATATCCTCTGCCTTTTTCGACGGTGATTTCCATGTATATATTCGAATCTTTATCAAGCGTCGCGATATGCATATCAGGGTTTAGTATTTCTACGTCGGCGTCCTGCGTGATATCGCCGGCGACAACATCCTTTGGCCCTTTAACGTCCAGAATAAGCGTCTTTGGCTCATTTGTAAAAAGCTTTACCGCAAGCCCTTTTAGGTTCATAACTATATTTACGACATCTTCGCTTACGCCTTCCATTGTAGAAAACTCGTGAAGCACGCTGTCAATCTTTACTCTTGTTACTGCCGCTCCGGGCAGACAGGATAAAAGCACACGCCTAAGCGAGTTACCAAGCGTAGACCCGAATCCGCGCTCTAAAGGCTCCATCACGAACTTAGCATACTTGTTGTCGCTTGACTGCTCTACACATTCTATGTTTGGCTTTTCTATTTCTAACATATATAACCCTCCCGTTATAGACTAAAAATTATTGAGGGCAACCGCAAATTACCTAACGCTACCTTGAATAATGCTCAACTATCAAATGCTCTTCAATCGTCAGGTCAATATCTTCTCTTGACGGAGCGGATACAACTCTTCCCGTTAGATTAGCATTGTCCATTGTAAGCCAGCTAGGCATGGGGCGCGCTTCGCTCTCCCTAAGCTCCTTAAATTTCTCTGAATCGGCTGATTTCTTCCTCAAAGTAATTTCATCACCTTCGTTAACAAACAAAGACGGGATATCAACCTTTTTTCCGTTTACAAGTATATGTCCGTGAGTTACTAACTGCCTTGCCTGCGCACGCGAATCTCCCATACCCAGACGATAAACAACGTTATCTAGCCTAGATTCGAGCAGACGCAAAAGGTTTTCGCCCGTCTTGCCCTTCATACGCTCAGCAATATAGTAATATTTTTCGAACTGAGATTCCAGCATACCGTAAGCTCTTTTAACTTTTTGCTTCTCTCTTAGCTGTAATCCGTATTCGCTGACTTTTCCTCTTCTGCTTCTTGTCTGCTGCCCGGGAGGAGTCGGACGTTTAATAAACGCGCACTTTCCCGAATAACATCTATCACCTTTTAGAAAAAGCTTGCTGCCTTCCCTGCGACAAAGACGGCATACAGAGCCTGTATATCTTGCCATATCTAATATATCCTCCTTATACTCTCCTGCGTTTTGGCGGACGGCAGCCGTTATGCGGTATCGGCGTAACGTCTCTTATGAGGCTGACCTCAAGCCCTGCTGTCTGAAGCGCGCGAATAGCCGCTTCTCTGCCGGAGCCCGGGCCTTTTACAAACACGTCCACAAACCTAAGTCCATGTTCCATGGCAGCGGTCGCGGCCTTTTCAGCGGCAGACTGTGCCGCAAAAGGAGTGCTTTTCCTTGAGCCTCTAAATCCCATACCGCCGGCACTTGCCCAAGACAAAGTGTTCCCCGCGACATCGGTCATTGTTACAAGCGTATTGTTAAAGGAAGCACGGATATGTGCCTGGCCACGCTCAATATTTTTCTTCTCTTTACGTCTTCTGGTTGTCTTTTTAGGAGTCGCCATTGCCTATCCTCACTTTCTTTTTCCGCCCGCAGACCTTTTCGGGCCTTTTCTGGTACGAGCGTTTTGTTTACTGCTCTGCCCTCTTACAGGCAGGCCTCTGCGGTGGCGAATGCCTCTGTAGCATCCAATCTCAATAAGACGTTTTACGTTCATAGTAACATCACGCCTTAAATCACCTTCCACCTTTAAGTTCTTATCTATATATTCTCTTAACTTGCTGACATCCGCTTCTGTTAAGTCTTTAACCCGCGTATCTGCATCGACTCCTGTCGACGCCAATATGTCTTTGGATGTCTTTAGCCCGATACCAAAAATATAAGTTAGGCCAATCTCTACCCTTTTATCTCTTGGTAGGTCAACACCTGCTATACGTGCCACTTATCTTCCACCTCCGAAAGTTACTCTGCCCGGCATATGGCCGGCAGGTTTGTTATATAGAAAGCCTATACGGATTTGGGGACCACCGCCCCACAGCCGCTCCGTAAAAGCATTCAAGCTTATCCTTGTGTCTGTTTATGCTTAGGATTTTTACAAATCACCATTACCTTGCCATGGCGTTTTATCACTTTGCATTTTTCACAAATCGGTTTAACCGACGGTCTTACTTTCATTTTTCTTTCCTCCTTTAGATATTAGCCTTTACCACGCCACGTTATACGCCCTCGCTTTAAATCGTAAGGAGATATCTCCACTGTTACTCTGTCTCCCGGCAATATACGTATATAATGCATACGCAGTTTGCCCGATATATGCGCCAATATCTTGTGGCCGTTTTCCAGCTCTACTTCGAACACAGCATTCGGAAATGCTTCCGTTACTCTGCCCTCCATCTCTATAACGTCGCTTTTTGACAAGTTGCTTCCCCCTTCATGCGTCGCTTTCGCACTTGCACGATCTTATCGCACTCCTAATCTCCGCATCAAAAACTTTAGCGCCCGTTTTCAGCTTTTGTGCAATACCATTTAGAACCTGCGGACAAAGCTTTAAATGCCTGATTTTTTTCTTCTTCGGACGATCTATCGTCCTTAACTCTCCATTTACTATATAAACATACTGATCATCTATAATGTCCAGTATCATGAAGTATCTGCCTTTGTCTCTGCCGGCGGTCGATACGGCAACTCTTCCTATCTCTATGAGATATTCTTCCATATCCGCTGCCTCCTTTACCTATGCCTCGGTCAGTATAACGATACCATTGTCTGTCAATGCCACCGAATGCTCGTAATGTGACGATAAGCTATTGTCTTTAGTGCACACCGTCCACCCATCGGCTTTGGTATATGTCTGCCTGGCTCCAAAGTTTATCATAGGCTCTATCGCCAGCACCATTCCGGGCATTAGCCTCGGTCCTTTGTGTTTTGTAACAAAATTCGGAACGTTGGGCTCTTCGTGAAGATCCTGCCCTATTCCATGGCCCACCAGTTCTCTTACTACAGAAAACCCTGCGTCTTCCGCCGTTTTCTGTACGGCAGCCGATATATCGCATAACCTGTTGCCTTGCGTAAATTGCTCGGCTCCTGCCCAAAACGATTGCTCTGTCACTCGAATAAGCTCCTCGGCTTCGCTCGTTATATCGCCGACTGCGAACGTCTTTGCGTTATCGCCGTGATATCCTTTGTATTTTGCGCCAAGGTCAATGCTTATAATATCGCCTGAAATCAAAACCCTGCTGCCCGGTATACCGTGTACGACTTCGTCATTTACAGAAGCGCATATGGTTGCCGGAAATCCGCTGTATCCCAAAAACGAAGGAACCGCTCCGTTTTTTTCTATATACCGCCGGGCTATCAAATCAAGTTCGCCGGTGGTTATTCCAGGCTTTACCGCCTCACCTGCGATTTTGAGCGCCTCTCCCGCAATTCGGCCGGCTGCTCTCATTGATTCTATTTCTCGGCGAGACTTATAAATAATCATCCCCGGCCTTCCAATACAGCCAATATCGTCTGAGTTATTGTATCTATGCCGCCCGAGCCTACAACATCATGCAGTATACCCTTCTCGGCATAATATTCTATAAGCGGTTTTGTCTTCTCTTTATACACGCTGAGACGCTGAAGAACTATTTCTTCTGTATCGTCATCGCGGGTAAACAGAGATTTGCCGCATTTCGGACAAGTATTTATATCGGCCAGCATTGATTCGTGATAAGTAGAACCGCAGTCGCTGCATACTCTTCTTCCGCACATTCTGGAAACTAATTTATTGTCCGGCACATATATATTTATTACCCTGTCTAATGACGTAAAGCAATCGAGAGCCTCGGCCTGCGCTTTTGTTCTAGGAAACCCGTCTAGCAAAAATCCGTTTTTTGCGTCCGGCCTTTCTATACGCTCTTTCACCATATCTATTATAACATCATCGGGCACAAGCTCTCCTGCATCTATAAAACCTTTTGCCTTGAGCCCAAGCTCGGTACTGTTTTTTATTTCTTCCCTGAGCATATCTCCGGTCGAAATATGAGGTATGCCGTATTTTGCTGCAACTTTTGATGCCTGTGTACCTTTTCCCGCTCCCGGCGGACCAACAAACATAAGTTTCATATAATACCTCTTACTTTAAAAATCCTTTGTAGTGCCTCATCATCATCTGTGACTCAAGCTGTCTCGTAGTTTCCAGCGAAACGCTTACCATAATAAGCAGGCTTGTCGCTCCGAACGCCGAAGAATATCCCGACATCGCGCTCATGCCTGTCGGCACAGTCGCTACAAGCGCCAGGAACAGCGCCCCGAAGAATGTAACTCGAACGAGTATCTTCTGCAAATAATCGGATGTCGGTTTGCCCGCCCGAATTCCCGGTATAAACCCGCCGTTTTGCTGCATGTTCTTCGAAACATCCATAGGATTAAAAGTTGCCTGTGAATAAAAGAATGTAAAGAAGAATATCAGCAGCGCATACAATACAAGATATAACGGTTTGCTCGGCCCCATAACGGCCGCGTATCCCGCCTGCGCCTCGGCTGAGGTATAGCTTAATATAATATTCGGGAACTGTATAAGCGTCATCGCAAAGATGAGCGGCAGCACGCCCGATTGGTTAACTTTCATAGGTATATGAGTAGACTGCCCGCCGTACATTTTACGCCCTATTACGCGCTTTGCATACTGTACGGGAATCCGTCTCTCACCAAGGTCTATAAATGTAATTCCTGTAATAATTATTCCTGAAGTAACAATTACTATTATTATCATCAAATAAGAAATACTGTCGCCGACCGAAGCGGAAGCAATCAACCTTTGAATCTCGCTTGGGACTCTGCTTATAATGCTGATAAAGATTATAAGCGATATACCGTTGCCCACGCCGTTCTCGGTAATATGCTCGCCTATCCACATGATAAGCGCGGTACCCGCCGTCAAACACAGAACTATTGTTATATAGTTTAATATCATAGGCGTTCCGGTCTGTATAACTGCGCCCTCGCCAAGCCCAAGAAGTATTGCTATCGATTGTATAAGTCCAAGAACAACAGCCGCATAACGTGTAATAGACGCTATCTTCTTTCTGCCTTCGGGGCCTTGCTTAGAAAGCCTTTCTAGAGGCGGAAGAGCCATCGTCAATAAGTTCATTATAATCGACGCGGTAATATAAGGTGTAATACCAAGCGCGAACAGCGAAAACGCCGAAAGCGCGCCGCCTGAGAAAAAGTCAACAAACTGCCCGACCATATCACCGCCGATAGTTTGTGAGATATACGCTACATCAACACCCGGTACAGGTACATGCGCACCAACTCTGTATACAAGGAGCATCATCAACGTATATAGTATTTTCTTTCTTATATCCGGTACTTTCCATGCATTACGTAGCGTACTAAACATTATTTAATCACCTCAATGGCTCCGCCGGCAGCAGAAATTTTCTGCTCGGCAGTCTTGGTAAACTTGCTCGCTTTAACGTTAAGCTTTTTTGTGATCTCTCCGTTCCCGAGTACCTTTAAACCATCATTTGCTTTTCTTATAAGCCTTTCCTTTAAAAGAAGTTCGGCTGTTATTTGCGTACCGTCGTCAAACTTATTAAGGTCTCCGACGTTAACTATAGAATATGTCTTTGCAAATATATTTTTAAATCCTCTTTTTGGCAGCCTTCTCGAAAGCGGCATCTGCCCGCCTTCAAAACCGGGGCGCACTCCGCCGCCGCTTCTGCTCTTTTGTCCGTCCTGTCCGCGAGTAGACGTCTTGCCCATACCCGAACCGGCGCCTCTGCCAACACGTTTTCTCTTTTTCTTAGAACCCGGAGCAGGCTTCAATTCGTTAATTCTCACGACTTGCCCTCCTTAAAATTTATGCATCCAGCACCTTTACCAGGTGCGTAACTTTTCTTACCATGCCGCGAACACATTCGTTATCCTGCTTTTCTACGATTGCGTTTATCTTTCGAAGCCCAAGAGCCTCAAGCGTAGCTTTTTGGTCTTTAGCATAGCCGATACCGCTTTTAACAAGCTGTATCTTTATTGTATTCTCTTTGCCTTTTGCCATGATTGGCCTCCTTTATCTCAGCTGGTCAACACTTATTCCGCGAAGCTTAGCGTACTGCTCTGCTGTCTTTAACGCTTTTAGGCCTTCAAGTGTTGCCTTGACACAATTTGCAGGAGTATTTGACCCTTGCGATTTTGTTTTTATATCTTTAATGCCGGCAAGCTCTAAAACCGCTCTTGCAGGGCCGCCCGCAATAACGCCGGTACCTTCGGGAGCCGGAAGAAGAAGCACTTTGCCTCTGCCAAAAACACCTATTATCTCATGCGGGATCGTCGTACCGACAATTGGCACATCTATAAGATTTTTTTTAGCCTTTTGTACCGCTTTAGAAATAGCATCCGGAATCTCGGTAGCTTTTCCAAGCCCCGCTCCTACCTTGCCTTTTTCGTCTCCTACAACTACAAGCGCCGTAAAGCGGAAGTTTCTGCCGCCCTTGACAACTTTGGAAACACGGTTTACAAACACCAGCTTTTCTTTGAACTCTTTTTCTTCCTCGCTTCTAAAGTTCCTTCTGCCGCCGCGCTGTGGCCTTTGCCCGTCATTCTTTTTATCATTTTTTGCGAATGTATCATTTCTTTGCACCAGATAAACCTCCTTTAAAACTTAAGCCCGGCTTCTCTAGCGCCGTCTGCCAATTTTTGGACTCTTCCCGTATACAGATAGCCGCCTCGGTCGAATACGACCTGCTCTATCCCGTTTGCAAGCGCCTGCCGCGCTATCTCAGCGCCGACTAACTTTGCCGCTTCCTGTTTGGTTTTACCTTCTATATCTTTTTTAAGTGAACCGGCCAGCGTAGAAGCGCTTACCAGCGTCACACCTTTTACATCATCAACAATCTGCGCGTAAATGTGGCTCGTACTGCGGAAAACATTCAACCTCGGCTTTTCGGCAGTGCCCGATATCTTATTGCGCACGCGAATGTGGCGTCCTTTTCTAATAATGTTTTTATCTTTCTTATTAATCACTTTTTTGCCACCTCTCTACATTCCTGTTTTGCCGACTTTGCGCAGAACAGCTTCGTCCTTGTATCGTATACCTTTGCCCTTATACGGCTCGGGAGGACGTATACCACGAATTTCAGCCGCGATTTCTCCGACAGCCTGCTTGGATACACCCGAGACTTTTATTTTGTTAGTTCCTTCAACATCGAGCAGGACGCCTTTTTGTTCAGGCACTTCTACAGGATGAGAATATCCTACGTTAAGCACTATTTTATTTCCGCTTTTCTGCACTTTATAACCGACGCCGACGATCTCAAGCGTCTTGCTGAAACCTTCTGTTAATCCGGTTACCATGTTAGCAATAAGCGCGCGGGACAAACCGTGCATCGCTCTGTCTCTTTTGGCATCCGAGCTGCGCTTAACAAGCACCTCTGACTCGTTGATATCAACTTTTATCTCAAAAGGTATTTTCTCGGTAAGCTCACCCTTATTACTTTTTACCCGTACAATGTTTCCCTGCTCCAACGTTACTGTTACGCCGGTTGGAATCACTACAGGCATTTTACCTATTCTAGACATTTTTATCTCCTTACTACAAAAGCGTTATTTACGCCTACTTTGCCGCGCATTTTCAGCGGCGATGCTTTTGACAAAACGGTAAAAGATTTTTTTGCTACCAGATGTATGCAATAACTTCTCCGCCTATTTCGTTGTCTCTTGCATCTCTGTCCGTCATAATACCATTCGATGTCGATATTATCGCAACGCCAAGACCGCCCAATACTTTTGGAACGTCGTCTTTTTTCGCGTAAACCCTAAGCCCCGGTTTGCTAATCTTCTTAAGGCCGGTTATAACAGGCTCTTCCTTACCGGTATATTTGAGTGTAATGCGAATCACACCCTGCGGGCCTTCGTCTTTATACTCATATCCCTTTATAAAACCTTCTTTGAGAAGAATTCCGGCAACGGCTTTCTTCATCTTAGAAGCGGGCATATCTATTACCTCATGCTTTGCGACAAGCGCATTGCGAATACGTGTAAGCATATCCGCGACAGGATCAGTTACAGGCATTAAAATTACCTCCTTATTTTATCTCAATCAGAGCACTCGTAAAAACTTTTTCAAGTGCCCGGCAGACATTAGCCTACCAGCTTGCCTTTCTCACACCGGGTATCTCGCCTTTATAGGCAAGTTCCCTAAAACATATACGGCAAACACCGTATTTTCTAAGAACAGAGTGCGGCCTTCCGCAAATACTGCATCTTGTATAGTTTCTTGTAGAGAACTTTGAGCCGCGCTGCTGTTTGTTTATCATCGCTTTTTTAGCCAATTTCGTACCTCCAGTTCACTTTTAAGTTAACGCTTAAACGGCATTCCGAGCAGCGAGAGTAATTCTCTTGCTTCCTCGTCTGTCCGCGCAGTAGTTACCATAATAATATCCATGCCCCGTATCTTGTCTACGTTATCATAAACGATTTCCGGAAAGACAAGCTGTTCTTTAAGGCCCATGGCGAAATTTCCTCTTCCGTCGAACGAAGTCGGAGAAATTCCCCGAAAGTCTCTCACGCGAGGCAGCGCTACACTCATCAGCCTGTCGGCGAACTCGTACATACGGTTGCCGCGAAGAGTAACTTTTGCGCCGATATTCATTCCTTCTCTGACTTTAAAGTTAGCAACGCTCTTTTTGGCTTTTGTTACAACGGGTTTCTGCCCGGCTATGATAGTTAAATCATCTACCGCAGACTCTAACCCTTTTGCGTTTTCTTTAGTGTCTCCAAGCCCCATGTTGATAACTATCTTTTCAAGCTTTGGCGCCTGCATCACGTTTTTATAGCCAAATTTCTTCATTAAAGCGGGTATAACCTCGCTCTTATAAGTATCCTTTAACCTAGGCATCAGTCAATATCCTCCCTTACTTGTCAAACGTCTCGCCGCATTTTTTGCATACGCGCACTTTGTTTCCATCTTCTAGCATTTTAAACGCGAGGCGCGTCGCTTTGCCGCATTTTCCGCAGACAAGCATTACTTTGCTGGCATGAACCGGAGCTTCCTGATGTATTATACCGCCCGGCTTACCCTGCCCTTTTGGTTTCTCGTGCTTGGTAACCATGTTTACCTTTTCGATAATAACCTTATTATTCTTTGGCTCTGTAATAAGAACTTTGCCTTTTTTGCCTTTTTCTTTTCCAGAGATCACAACAACTTTATCATCTCTTTTAATATGCATTACTGCCATATCAGTTTCCTGCCTTCCTATAATACCTCGGGAGCGAGTGAAATTATCTTCATATATTCTTTTTCCCTTAGTTCTCTGGCAACCGGCCCGAATATACGCGTGCCCTGCGGCTGTTTCTGATCGTCAATAATAACCGCTGCGTTATCGTCAAACCGTATATAAGAACCGTCACTGCGTTTAACGCCGTAAACGCTGCGTACTATTACCGCTTTAATAACTTGCTTTTTCTTAACAACTCCGCCCGGAGTCGCCGATTTAACCGACGCTACTATAACGTCACCAATGTTGGCAGTAACTCTTTTGCTTCCGCCAAGGACTTTTATACACTGTATCTCTTTGGCGCCCGAATTGTCTGCCACTTTCAAGCGTGTTTCGGCTTGTATCATTATTTACGCCTCCCCTTTATTTTAATGGCTATTTAGCGGCCTCAACAACCTCTACAAGCCTCCATCTTTTGTCTTTGCTTAACGGGCGAGTCTCTGTTATAAGGACTTTGTCGCCGATTTTCGCAACATTCTTCTCGTCATGCGCTTTATACTTTTTGGTAGAGTTGATTGTCTTACCATAAAGTGAGTGCTTAGACTTTCTTACTATTTTAACTACAATCGTCTTATCCATTTTATCGCTAACGACTATACCCGTTCTCGATTTGCGGACTCCTCTATCTGACATAAGAACTCTCCTAACTTTCAACCGCGGCTTTTAGCTCACGTTCGCGCAGCACCGTCTTTACTCTGGCGATGTCCTTTTTATTCTTTTTAATAACCATAACGTTTCCGAGCGATCCCGTCGCGTTCTGGAAACGCAGGTTAAAAAGCTCCTGCTTTAAATCTTTTAACTGACCCACTAATTCATCATTCGTCATCTCATGCAGCTTGCTAGCTTTCATCCTGCTCACCACCTGTTTCTTCTTCACCTTCAGCGGCGCCTTCGCCCTCAGCGGCTTCTTCGCCTTCTGCCGGTTCTTCAACTTCTTCTACTACCGTCTTGAATGTTATCTTTGAGAACGCTTCATAGTCGAAATCTTCGTTCTTTGCTATCTTACATTTTATAGGAAGCTTATAAGCCCCGAGCTTTAATGCTTCTTTCGCGATTTCTTCGGAAACTCCCGCGATTTCGAACATTACTCTTCCCGGTTTTACGACAGCTACCCAATATTCCGGAGAACCTTTACCAGAGCCCATTCTTGTCTCTGCCGGTTTCTCGGTGACCGGTTTGTGCGGGAAAATCTTTATCCAGACGTGCCCGCCTCTTTTTGTATATCTTGTCATGGCGATACGGGCCGCTTCTATCTGATTGCTCGTTATCCATGCCGGCTGCATAGCCACAAGACCGTATTCACCGTAGTTTACTGTATTGCCTTTAGTCGCTTTGCCTTTCATTCTTCCACGGTGTACTCTTCTTCTTTTAACCCTTTTTGGCATTAACATCTTTGCTGCCTCCTTCCGACGCCTTAAACTTGTCCCGGAGCGGGTTGCCAAGTATTTCGCCTTTGTATATCCAAACTTTGCAGCCTATTTTTCCGTACGTTGTATTCGCCTCAGCAAATCCGTAATCGATGTCTGCTCTAATTGTCTGGCAAGGTATAGAACCGTCGTGATATTTTTCATTTCTCGCTATCTCTGCGCCGTTAAGACGTCCGCTGCACAAAACTTTTATACCTAGCGCTCCGCCTTTCATAGCTCTGCCGATACACTGTTTCATAGCACGGCGAAACGAAATTCTTCTCTCTAGCTGTGACGCTATATTTTCCGCGACAAGCTGAGCGTCTATATCCGGGCGTTTTACCTCTATAATGTTCAGCACTACGTTTCTTCCCGTCTGCTTTGAAAGCTGACGCTTTAGCATCTCGACGCCCTGTCCGCCTTTGCCGATAACGATACCCGGTTTTCCGGTATATATGCTTATAGTAAGCTTGTTTGCCGCTCTTTCGGTTTCTATCTTAGAAATACCGGCTGCATAAAGCTTGCTTTTTAACTGTTTACGAATTTCGCTGTCTTCCTTAAGGTATGCGGCAAATTCGCCTTTTCTCGCGAACCAGCGTGCATTCCAATCCTTTATAACGCCTACGCGCATTCCATGGGGGTTAACTTTTTGGCCCATTTAAGATTCCTCCTTAACAGCACTGTCGAGTATAATGGTTATATGGCTTGTTCTCTTGCGGATTCTCGAGGCGCGCCCCTGTGCTCTCGGCCGAAATCTTTTAAGAGTAGGCCCCTGGTCAGCAAACACTTCAGCAACGATCAAATCGTCGCGAAGCAGCCCCTGATTATTCTCTGCATTAGCTATCGCGGAATTAAGCAGCTTTTCTACCACCGCGCTCGCTCCCCTCGGAGTGTTTTTGAGAATAGCGATTGCATCTGTTGCGCTTTTTCCCCGAATAAGGTCTATAACCAGCTTGACCTTGCTGGAAGACATTCTTACGTATTTAACCTTCGCCGTAGGCCTTTTATCTTTTTGCTCTTTTCTTTTTTCAGCTTTTTCTCTTTGACGAGTTGCCATTTATATACTCCTCTCTCGTCTTGCGGCTTTAGCCTCCGCTGTCATAATGACTGCTTTTGTAGCGCCGCGATTTTTTATATATCTAGAAAATCTTGATTTCTTATTTAACGGCAGACTTTCTGTCGCCCGAATGCCCGCGGAACGTTCTTGTCGGTGCGAACTCTCCGAGCTTGTGTCCTACCATATCCTCTGTCATATATACCGGCACGAATTTTCTTCCGTCGTGTACTGCCAGAGTATGCCCTACCATATCCGGAAATATCGTCGATGCCCGAGACCAGGTTTTAATAACGTTTTTTTCGTTTTTTTCGTTCATCTGCTGCATCTTGGCAAGCAGCTTAGAATCGACATAAGGTCCTTTTTTTACCGATCTACTCATATTCTAATACTCCTTTTGATTGTCGGTGCTCTATTTATTCCTTCGCCTTACGATATATTTATCCGAAGGATTCTTCTTGCTTCTCGTTTTGTATCCAAGCGTCGGCTTGCCCCAAGGTGTAACAGGGCCCGGGCGCCCGATAGGCGATTTACCTTCGCCGCCGCCGTGCGGATGGTCGTTCGGATTCATGACCGAGCCTCTGACCGTCGGACGGAAACCCATATGGCGCTTTCTTCCCGCTTTACCTATCTGCACGTTGTTTTGGTCTATATTGCCGACCTGGCCGATTGTCGCTTTAGCCGTTAACAATACCATGCGCACTTCGCCCGAAGGCAGCCTAACCTGTGCGTATTTACCCTCTTTTGCCATTAGCTGAGCAGAGTTGCCTGCGCTTCTTACAAGCTGTCCGCCGCGTCCCGGCTTTAATTCTATATTGTGTATGAGCGTTCCCATAGGAATATCTTTTAAGCAAAGCGAGTTACCCGGCTTAATATCTGCGCCTTCGCCAGACATTATTGTATCGCCGACTTTTAAACCAAACGGAGCTAAAATATATCTTTTTTCACCGTCGGCATAGTATAAAAGCGCTATATTTGCCGTTCTGTTCGGATCGTATTCTATAGTAGAAACTTTTGCGGGAATACCGTCTTTGTTTCTTTTAAAATCGATAATCCTGTATTTTCTCTTGGCGCCGCCGCCTCTGTGGCGAACGGTGATCCTGCCGTTTACGTTTCTTCCTGCCGTTCTCTTAACCGGCTCTAAAAGCGACTTTTCGGGAACGGTACACGTGATTTCTTCGTATGCAGAAACCGTCATGCCTCGTCTTCCGGGTGAAGTCGGTTTATATTTCTTAATCGCCATGATGCTCTTCCCTCCTAAAGCTACTGTGCTAACGAATCAAAGAACTCTATAGTCTTAGAATCGCTCGTCAGCGTAACAAACGCCTTTTTCGTTTCGGGCCTTCGGCCTATATGATAACCCTGTCTTTTAAGCTTGCCGATCTGGCGAAGCGTATTTACATTTTTGACTTTGACTCCGAAAACATCTTCTATCGCGTTTTTTATCTGCGTTTTGTTAGCTCTTATGTCCACAATAAACGTATATTTTTTGCCTGCGATATCGTCATAGCTTTTTTCGGTCAAAACCGGCTTTATTATTATATCTCTCGATTCCATTTAAGCAAAAACCTCCTCGGCTTTTTTAACGGCTTCTTTTGTTATTATAAGCTTGTCATAATTAACAAGGTCATATACGTTCACGTTTTCGGCCGCTGATGTTTTAACATCTTTTATGTTTCCTGCTGCGCGGACGACGCTTTCGTCTTTGCCGCTTGTAACAATAAGCGCTTTTTTTGCTTCGAACTTATTTAATATGTCTGCCATAAGCTTTGTCTTCGCTTCTTTTAGCACAAGCTCGTCAAGTACGATAATATCTTTATCAGCAACTTTCATTGAAAGCGCGCTTTGAATCGCAAGTTTTTTAACCTTTTTATTAACCTTCTGGCTGTAATCTCTCGGTTTCATTGCAAACGTGACTCCGCCCTTTGTCCATATAGGAGAACGCGTTGTGCCGTGACGGGCTCTGCCCGTTCCTTTTTGTCTCCAGGGTTTTGCGCCGCCGCCTTTAACTTCGCTTCTTGATAACACGCTTTGTGTACCCTGGCGCCTGTTGGCGAGCTGTGCCACAATAACCTGATGCATAACAGCTTCGTTAACTTTTACACCAAATACTTCGTCTTTAAGATTTATATTTCCGGCGCTGCTGCCGTCTGTTTTATATACCGATACTTTTGGCATCTTCTTCACTTCCTTTTCTATTGCGTTGCTTTTATGAGTGCTGCTTTACAGCTTTTGTTATAGAAAGCAACCCGCCTCTGGCTCCCGGAACGGCGCCTTTTACGAGCAGTACATTTTTATCTGTATCAATATCTACAACTTCTATGTTTTGTACGGTAACGGTCTGTGCACCGCCGTGCCCCGGCATTTTCTTTCCTTTAAAAACTTTTGCGGGATCTGCGCAGGCGCTGATGCTGCCCGGGCTTCTGTGGTGATGAGAGCCGTGCGACATAGGACCTCTGGCAAAACCATGCCTTGCTATAACGCCCTGGAAACCTTTGCCCTTGGATGTTCCCTGAACGTCTACGATATCGCCTTTTTCAAATACGTCTACCTTTATCTGCTGTCCAAGTTCGTACGCTGCCGTATCTTCAACATGATATTCGCGAAGATGGCGCAAAAGCGGAGCACCCGCTTTTTTGATATGCCCGGCGACTGGCTTTGTTACAAGCTTTTCTCTTATGTCGCCAAAGCCAACCTGTATAGCGTTGTATCCATCAGTCTCAACTGTCTTTTTTTGTGTAACGACGCAAGGGCCTGCCTGAACAACAGTAACGGGAACTACCGTACCGTCATCTAAAAACAACTGCGTCATTCCTAGTTTTTTACCTAAAATTGATTTTGTCATCCGTCATACCCCCCTAGAGCTTTATCTCTATATCTACGCCGGAAGGCAAATCAAGCCTCATCAAAGCGTCTGTCGTTTTTGATGTTGCTTCCAGAATATCGATAAGCCTCTTGTGCGTCTTTATTTCAAACTGTTCTCTCGAGTCCTTATATTTATGAGGAGCCCGAAGTATTGTAATGATCTCTTTTTTTGTCGGCAGCGGAATCGGCCCCGAGACCTTTGCTCCCGTACGTTTAGCCGTATCTACAATTTTCATAGCCGATTGGTCTATGAGGTTATAGTCATACGCTTTTAATTTGATTCTTATCTTTTGGCTTGCCATCTTTTTTCCTCCCTTACGCTAGCGCCCCTTATACACATAGCCGTGTGTGTCAATAGTTTATATCCACGGCACTCTCATGCCGCCAAGGTAAACGCCGTCCTGTTTTTAAGGACTTACAGTCTGCGGAAACACCCGAAAAGCGATTTATTCGGCAACCTCCCGCATCAACCTGTTTAATTTACGCATCGTTAAAACGCGCAATGTGTATTATATTATAAACAAAACTCAAAAGCAAGGGTTTTTTTCGTAATAAAAAATTCTTTTTGAATTGCTTTTTAGTGCCTTTATAATTACTCTTTATTTTCTTCTCTATTTTTGGCACGTTGTGCTTTATTGTGTTATAATTATACTAGTAAAATATACGAAAAAAAAGGTTATACATTAAGGGGTTTTATTAAGCAAAGGGGAGGTCATAATAATGGAAGGTTTATTTGAAACAATAAATACGGTATCTATAATTTTGTTCGCAGTCGGCATGGTTCTTATAATGGTAGAGCTTTTTATGCCCGGGTTCGGAATCTTTGGTGGCCTTGGCCTTGTTGCTTTAATACTTTGCATTGTATTTACAGCGCAAACTGTAACACAGGGAATGATTCTTTTCCTTATACTTGCGGCAATCGTAGCTATAATCGTACTTATCTTTCTTCGGAGTTTTAAAAAGGGAAAGCTTTATCGTTCTCCTCTTGTTTTAAAAGTATTCGAGAATAAAAGCGAAGGATATGTATCAAACGATGACTATTCTCACTTTGCCGGTAAAAAAGGCGTAAGCTTAACTACTCTTCGGCCGGCAGGCATGGCAGAGATAGACGGCGAAAAAGCCGATGTCGTAACGGACGGCGAATTTATCGCGAAGGGCGAAAAAATAGAGGTCGTTAAGGTAAGCGGAAGGCGCATAGTGGTTAAGCAGACGGAGGAATAGATGAAATACTGCCCGGTATGTAAAATAGAATACTCGGATAAAGCAGAGTTTTGCAGCAAATGCCAGGCAAAGCTTCTAAAGAAAGAGAAATCTACAAAAAAAATAAAAACAGATTATAAAAGATTATTTAAGATGTGCGCCTATACGGCAGGCTTTATCGTGTTTATAATGCTTCTGTATTATATATACTATATTATAGCAAACTGATGAGCAATATAATGCATCGCGCGAAAGCGTATGATGTATAATAAATAAAAAGGAGTTTTATTGTAATGGAAATATGGCTAATTGCTGTCATAATAGCAGCAGCTTTTATCGTGCTGGTTTTATTCTTCAGCTTTGTACCCGTCCGTCTTTGGATTGCTACAAGAGCTGCAGGAGTAAAACTGAAAATCATTTCTCTTGTTGGTATGAGGTTAAGAAAGATTCCTCCGGCAAGAATAGCAAACCCGCTTATTAAAGCAATCAAGGCAGGTATCGACATGAACACCGATATGCTAGAGCAGCATTATCTTGCAGGCGGTAATGTCGACAGAGTGGTAGACGCTCTTATCGCCGCGCAGAAAGCGGACATTCCGCTCGACTTTAAGCGCGCGACTGCGATAGACCTTGCGGGCAGAGATGTTCTTACCGCTGTAAAAATGAGCGTTAACCCAAAAGTTATTGAAACGCCCATAGTCGCCGCTATAGCCAAAGACGGTATTGAGCTAAGAGCAAAAGCAAGAGTTACCGTTCGGGCAAACATAGACAGGCTAGTCGGCGGAGCGGGCGAAGAAACAATCATCGCGCGTGTCGGCGAAGGTATTGTCACAACCGTAGGTTCGGCAGCGACGCACAAACAGGTTCTCGAAAACCCGGATCTTATCTCTAAGACTGTTTTGTCTAAAGGCCTCGATGCTGGAACGGCGTACGAAATTCTTTCTATAGACATAGCGGACGTTGATGTCGGAAGAAACATAGGCGCCCAGCTTCAGATCGATCAGGCACAGGCGGATAAAAAAATTGCCCAGGCAAAGGCGGAAGAAAGAAGAGCTATGGCTGTCGCGAGAGAACAGGAAATGCAGGCGTCCGTTCAAGAAATGCGCGCCAAAGTTGTTGAAGCCGAAGCAGAGATACCAAAAGCTATGGCAACGGCGTTCCGTGACGGTAATCTTGGTATAATGGATTACTATAATATGAAGAACGTTATGGCGGATACGTCCATGCGCGATTCTATATCGAGCGCTACCAATCCTAAAAAAGACGACAAAGATTCCGTACAAGAGTAGGCGATATATATGGAAGATTTATTTTCGGGCATACTGCCGATAATAATTATTATAGTAGTTATAAATATTATTCGGTCTGTTGCAAAAAAGAAAAAGCCCGCAAAAAATTCAGACGGTGAGCCGCAGGCGCCGCGCCCGGTAATGAGCGATATACAAAAAGCGTTTCGGCTCATGAGCGAGTTTGATGACAAACCCGAGCCGGAGGCAAAAGCCAGCGAGCCGCTCAGAGAAGGCATCGCAAGCGAAGGGCTGCGCGGTCGCAGCGAAGGTATCGCGAGCGAAGGCCTGCGCGGACGCACCGAAGGTGTCGTTACAAATCAGGGCATGCGCGGTCGCACAGAAGGCATCGCGTCGAGCCAGGGTATGCAGGGCCTCACCGAGGGCATCGCTTCAAGCCAGGGCCGAGGGCGCAACGAAATGTTGTCTAAAATGAACGCGGCTTATTCTTCAACGCTTGCGGCGACTTACGGCGAAGACGCTCCGCAGGGCAAAGACAACATATATGCAAAAGCTAAAATAGATAAATACACTTTGAGCGATCAAGAGGATGAAAAAATCTTTTTGGAAAATAGGAAAAGACGACAGCTTTTAGATTTAAAGCTGTTCGATAACAAAGATGAGCTTGTCAAAGCGGTTATTTATTCAGAGATACTAACGCGTAAAGCCGCAAGGTAAAAAATTTGATAAAAGGGCTGTATGAAAATTTACCGTACAGCCCTTTTTTTACTTTATTCAGTAAGTTCGAAATCTATGAAATCCGAATAGTGCCAGTTTCCGTAGTTGTCAATAAACAAGAATCCGTATTGGTAAACACCGTCGGGAAGCCAGATAAGATCCAGATAAAGCCCGTCTTCATCAAGATAGAATGGATCACCTTCGTAATAACCGTCAGAACCGTCTTCGGCATAAACAACAGGGTAAAGCGGCGTTATTTCATCGCCTATTTCAATCTCAATAGAAAACTTGGTATTAGGAGGAGAATACTCGTCGTTAGAATAATAAATGCCGGTGTACATGTAGTAACCGTTTTCTTCAAAAGAATAATCCCATATCCATGCGCCCGTGACTACCGCCTTTTCTCCGTTGTACAGCACCGGAATATTATACGTAACATACTCATCGGCTACATCTTCCATAACGAATACGCAAACAGGCTTTCCGTTAAGACCTGTCCAGTCTCCGCCGAAGTCATCGTGTATTGTATTAGTACTGTAATCTATGGTTAGATCGCTGTCGTAACCCAAATCGAGCAGCGTGCCGTCCTCCTGATAAATACCGAGCACACAGTATACATAAGCCATATACTCCATCTCTTCATCCGTCAACGTGACGTAATATGAGCCGATTTCGCTGTAATCTGCTTCCATATCAGATTCTGTATCTTCATACAGGCTGTTTTTATATTCCGGTATATCGTCTAAATACTCTTCATTTGTAAGTGCGCTTGCAAAATCCTGCACGAATTCTTTATACTCGGGGCAAAAATCTATGTACTGGTATATAGCAAAGCTGTCATAGAAATAGTCTTTCGCCTTAAACGGAAAATATATGGATAATCCATAAGAATATATTCTTTGAGAACCGCTGATTTCATATATAATTGCATCTTCTATGGCGTTTTTAAGGTTATCGGCAAGCTGCTGGTCGCCATTTTTCTGGAGATCGACAAAATCGTATAGATCGACCATATCATATGACACAGCGCCCGGCGATTCTCCGTAGCTTTCTGTTAGCTGCCTTGCCCTTGCGAGAGTTGACATATAATCGGGCTCTATTATAACGCCCGAAAGAGAATCGGAAAAAGCTCCGAGTGTATCTTCCAGCACGGGTATTTTTGATAAATCGATAACAGAGCATGTTGTTTGCCCTTCCATCTGCGTATCCGCGTACTTCTCATAGTAACCATCAGCCACCGCTATGCCGAAATCTTTACCCGACATACCCGGGTTTTGCGCCAGCGCTCCGAAATAATATTCATAGTTCCATCCGCCTCCCGGCTCGGTTTCTTCAGATGCTACCATATATTTTGAATACGGCACCAGTACGCTCGCCATTTCAACGCTTGCCATAAGGCATGCGTCAAATCCGACTAAGTCATATTTTTGCCCGTCGAAACTATTCGCGAACGCGTCTGCCATTTCGTAAAGAAAAAGCCCGTCGTTTCCGTAATTTTCATCCGCGCCAAACCCCAGTATGCTTCCACCGCCGTGGTCCCAAAAGATTATGGCTCTTTTATCGGCGGGATATGCGGCGTTTGAGTAATTTATAAACTCGGACAAAGTATCGCTTTCTCCCATATTTTTAACATCAATACTCTCGAGCAATACGAGCTGCTGGTCCTGTACGCTCCATATCTGATTATAATCGGCGCTAATGGTATCGTTCTGCCAGTATACCGCGCCGCCTGTATAAACCAGTACATTTATGCTCTTTGGCAAAGGAACACTCAAAAGGCTTATAAGGTTTGCCGTAGCTTCTCCGCCCTCGCTCTCGAGATTCGCTCCGTTTAGATATATCATTATCGTCCAGTTTTCAGAATCGTTAGGAGGCTCTGTCGGTATAGGCGTGCTTTGCGCAGGCCCATCTGTCGGCGTTGGTATGTCTTCTCCCCATTTTGCACCTTGATCGTCAGAATCGAAAAAAGAAGTACTATCATCTTTTGAAACCGGCTCGCCGCATCCAAAAAATGATATAACCAGAATAATCGATAGTATAATTAATAAAAAACCTTTTAAACGAGTATTCATAATCTTCTCCTTTGTATTTTCCTTACTTAAAAGATACCACTAAAACGCGGTTTACAAAAGCACAAAATTATTTAATAAGGTTCGTTATAAATAAATAATCAAATAATATTGACAACAACGGAAAATAGTGTTATCTTATTAATAACGATTATTAATAAGAGAGGTCCGCAATCCATATGTCAGGTGAAGAAAAACAGCTGAGAAATACAAAACAAAGAAAACATATGCTTTCTCTGCTTTCGTCGACTAAGTCGCACCCAAACGCTTTCTGGCTGTTTGAAAAAATGAAACAGGATTTTCCCAACCTTAGCCTTAGTACCGTTTATCGAAATCTGGGCGTGCTGGAAAGCCAGGGGCTTGTCCAAAGGCTTGCATGCGGCAATGAGTTTGACAGGTATGATGCGAATACCGATATGCATTCACATTTTTTCTGCAGAAAATGCGAAAAATTATATGACATAGAGACCAATAATATCGAAGAATTCGTTTTGGACAGCGCAAAAAACAGCGAACATCAGCTTGAAGGATGCAGTGTAACCTTTCACGGAATATGTAACAAATGTAAAAATCAAAATAAAAAAATTAGGAGGAAAGAAAAATGACAAACTACGGAGATTATTACCATTGTGAAATATGCGGCCATGTTGTCAGCATCTTTAACCCGGGCAACCCTTCTTTGGTATGCTGCGGGCAAATGATGGGTAAACTTGAAGCGAAAACTAAAGACGAAGGCAAAGAAAAACACGTACCGGTTATAGAAGCAGACGGCGATACGACTACCATAAAACTCGGAAGCGTTCCGCATCCTATGACTGAAGAGCATTTCATAGTCTTTATTGAGGTTTTGACAAAAGACGGGATTTATACAAGGGCAAAGCTAAAAGCAGGCGACGAACCAAAAGCTAAGTTTAATATCAATGCAAAAGATATAGACACAGTATACGCATATTGTAACGTTCACGGGCTTTGGAAGGCTTAAATAAATTTATATAAATAAAACAAAAGGAGGAGTTGCATTATGAAAGATTTACAAGGAACTAAAACGCAAAAAAATCTAGAGGAAGCTTTTGCGGGAGAATCTATGGCAAGAAACAAATATACTTACTTTGCGTCAAAAGCAAAGAGCGAAGGGTATGTTCAGATTTCGAATTTTTTCACAGAGACAGCCGCAAACGAAAAAGAACATGCGGAGCTTTGGTATAAATTTCTGCACGGTATAGGCACTACTGCAGAAAACCTTAAAACAGCAGCGGGCGGAGAAAACTACGAATGGACAGATATGTACGCACGCATGGCAAAAGAAGCAAGAGAAGAAGGCTTTGAGCAAATTGCTGATACTTTCGAAGGCGTAGCGGGAGTAGAAAAACTGCATGAAGCAAGATATAACGCACTTTTAGCCAATATTGAAAGTTGTTCGGTATTCTCGAGAGATGAAGAGGTTGAATGGAAATGTTCTAACTGCGGACACAGGTTAACGGCAAAAGATGCTCCCGATAAATGCCCGGTATGTTCTCACGCTAAAAGCTATTTCGAGCTTTACGCAAGAAACTATTAAAAGCAGACAATTAAACCTTACTTTTTAAAAAGAGGCTTTAAACGGCCTCTTTTTTATACCGATGACAACCTCACGTTTGTCATCGGATCGCGCCCACGCCTTTGGCACGGTCGGCGCGGCGCTAACGTAAATTTTCATACTTAATATTTACCTTTCACTGGCAAAGCCAGATGAAAGGCATGCTGTTTCTTCGGGTTTTAATTAAGTTTTAAGTCACACAAAAAGCAAATACATTAAAAAAAGAAGTAATACTTTCTTTTTTTTAGCATTATTGCTCATACCTGCTAAAAATTAATCGTATAAAACACGAAAAACAGAGCTATGCTCTTTAAATTGTAACATAAACGTAATCATATCGTAATTATTACACCTGTTCATATTTAGACACTGATAGTACTTATTAGCGCGTTTTGAGTGTTTTGCCATAAGACGCTATAATGCTGCGTTGAAAGGGAGGTATGCGATATGATGAAAAACAAATTTTTGTGCATTGGCGTTATGATTATTTTAACCGTAGCGTTTCTATTTATAACAGCGGCGGCGGCACTTGCGGCAGATTACGATACGGTTAGATACGGCGACAGCAAAGATCAAGTAACAAAGATTCAGCAGGAGCTTTTTAACAAAGGTTATCTTAGTGTCAGTCCGACCGGGTATTACGGCTGGATGACCGAGGCGGCTGTGATAGGTTTCCAAAAAGATAATGGGCTTATCGCGGACGGTATCGCCGGACAGAATACGCAATCCAAGCTTTTCGAAACTGCGGCAGCGGACGCTTTGCTTAGGCTCGGAAGCTCCGGCAGCGATGTTACAAGCCTGCAAAACAAGCTGCACAATCTTGGGTACCTCGATTATAAAGGGGCTACGGGGTATTTTGGTGAAGTTACTAAAACGGCGGTCGTACGTTTCCAGAAAAACAACGGCCTTGCTGCAGACGGTATCGCAGGCCCTGAGACGATAGCTAAGCTTTATTCTTCGTCTGCAAAAAGCCTTATATTAAAAACGGGCAGCAGCACAGAAGCGGTATCCGCGCTTCAGCAAAGGCTCTCGGATCTGGGTTTTTACACATATGGCCAGGCAACGGGATATTACGGCAGCGTGACTATGTCGGCTGTAATAAGCTTCCAGAACGCATGCGGTTTGCAGGCGGACGGTATTGCCGGGCCGGCTACGCATATAAAACTTTTCTCGGACAGCGCCTGTACCGCAGCAAATGTTTCGGCAAGTAAAATCGCTGACATCGCTCTGGCACAGACAGGTAAGCCGTACGTACTCGGAGAAGAAGGCCCTTCGTCTTTTGACTGCTCGGGCCTTGCCCATTATGCGATAAACCAAGCGGGGTTTTCTGTACCAAGGTTTTCTGCCTCTGCGTACAGTGAATATTCGGTATGGGCTAAGATATCCGGAACCGCATCTTTGGAAAAAGGAGATTTGTTGTTTTTTTCTTCTGATACGTCATCTTATATAAGCCACATGGGCATATATATAGGCACAGGCGAGTTCGTTCATGCCTCGTCCGGCCAGCAAAAAGTAATAGTCAGCGAGCTTGATAATGTTTACTGGGCAAGAAACTACGCTTTTGCGCGCCGCGTAAAATAATCCGAAAAGAAGCAAGAAAAGCAAGAGAAATTTCTCTTGCTTTTTTTATATCCTCAATCATCCTGTGAATACTGAACGTACAGTCGGTATGACATAATGGCTGCCTCCTCTGCCTTTTACGTCTTCTATCACTGCTACGGCCAAATACTGCCTGTCTTGGCTTCCATCCGCCGGATAAGCCACAAACCACCCCTGCTCTGTTCCTTCCGTGTCCTGCTTATAATTTTTTATCTCGGCTGTTCCTGTTTTTCCTGCAATCGTTAAGCCGTCTATTTTAAACGAGTATCCTGTACCGTCCGGATTTTCTATAACTTGAATCATTCCATCTCTAACCGCTTGAATTGCTTCGCTTGTAAAAACGCTTTGCTTCCATACCGTCGGGCCGTTATCTTTTTCGAGATAAGGCGCCATCATATCGCCGTTGTTTACAAAAGCTGAAAATATAGAAGCCATATGTACGGGATTAACCAATATTTTATCTTGCCCGAACCCGCTGTTTGCAAGAGCGATTTCATCATCAAATACCAGATCTGTACCAAATGTTGAATTACTCATACCAAATTCAAAAGGAACGTCTTCACCAAAGCCAAGGCTTTTCAGCCCTTTCGCGAAATTATCCCTGCCTATTTTAATCGCCGCTTTTGCAAAATAGATGTTGTCGGAATAGATAAGCGCATTCTGCACGTTTGCAGCACCGCTGTACTGTGTTAATGTGGACACGCTGTATCCCGACCAATTTTCTTTTTTCCAAGACAGTCCGCTCGGCCCGAAATCTTCCTGTGCGGTAAACGAACCGCTGCTAAGCCCTAATGCTGCGGTTATCGGCTTAAAAGCAGACCCCGGTACAAAAACAGCTTTAAAACGATTATACATAGGCCGCGTTTCTTCGTCGTTATATTCCGCCCATTTTTCTTCCGTCAGCCCCAGTATAAAATTATTCGGGTCGTAAGACGGAGTGCTGACCAGCGCTAGTATCTCGCCTGTGCCGGGCTCCATAACAACGGCAACACCTTTATCATCCTTCATCTGGTCAAAGAGTTTTTCCTGCAATTTTGAATCGATAGTAAGCGTTACGTTTTCCCCGTTATGAGCCTCAATTTCTGCAAGAATTTCTTTTTGCTTATCGTCTTTGTCTACAATAAAAATCTTGCAGCCGTCAATACCCCTGATACGTTCCTCTAAAAGGCTTTCCATGCCGATCTTGCCTATTTTGCTGTTTGCGGTATACCCTTGATTCTCACGCGCATCCAGTTCGTCTTTATTGATATTGTGTATATATCCTGTTAAATGCGCTGCTTTTTCACCAAGCACATAAACACGGTCTTGCACGGTATTGAGCCGAATTCCTTTAATTTGTAAAAGTGCTTCTTTTTTTGGGGTATCGGTGTAAGAAATATTCTTCGTTAAAGGTACAAACAAATCGTCTTTGACCCATTTTTCCGATAGTTTGCTGTTGATGCTTTCTACCGGCATATTTAAAATTTCAGAGACCTTTGCAATATCCTCCTCGCGGGTCTCGGGATTAATCTTTCCGGGAACAAAGCCAACGGCATACACATCGCCTTTTCCCGCCAGCAGTTCGCCGTTTCTGTCCAATATGCTTCCGCGTTCCCCTGTTGTGGTAGTGACGCGCACCTTGTCATCATCATTCAGGTTGGCAAATATAATGTTAGAGTTCCACTCGATCTTATACACCCCGTCGAATTTTTTGATTTGTGCTTTGTTTACAAAGCTTATCTGCCCGGCCTGTGTATCCATTGTTGTCTTATAACTTAAAATACCGCCTTCTTGAATTTCATCGATTTCTATCTGCAGATTTTGCGCTTTGATTCCTTCATAGATATTTTTATTACGGGTAATAAAATCTTCTTTGGAAAAATCACTGCTCAGGCTTACCATGCTGTACATCTTTTCATAATCATGCGCATTGACGGCCGCCATATAGTCTTTTAATACGTCTTCTGGAAGAACGGCGCCGGGAGTTTGCGAAGTTTGCAAATCATTAATTTCAGATGAAACCCCGGAGCATGCAGCGCATATCAATATAAAAAATATAATGCTAAACACAATAAGTATCCTTTTATTTTTTGAATTCATAATCTCTCCTTGCAGCATATGTCAATAAGGCTATTGATTGTATCTTTTTGCCAAATGCATTATATCGTATTTTGTATTTGTTTTCAAATGGCTCTTTTTTTCAAGAGCGCACTTTTTGTATAAAAAAATGGGCTTTTGGCATGTTTTCAAATTTTTACATTTGAAAGAAAAATTCGTGGTATAATTAGATACACAATTAATTAAGAATAATACAATGATTTTATAATATAAATTTATCTGAAAGGCACTTTTTGAATGCTTGGGCGCAATAAAAAAGATACTGTATCGAATACAGAAAAAAAGAATATCTTAATAGAGTTTAAAAAAGGCATATCATCTGTCTTTACGAAACTTTTTTCAAAAATAAAGTCGAAAATATTATTTGTTAAAGAGCGTGTATCTAAAAAGCCGGCTGCCGCAAAAAAAGAAAAGCCGCAGCAAAAAAACATCTCGGAAAAACCGGATAGAATTAAAAAAGAAAAAAAACCAAAGAAAGAAAAAACCAAAAGGCCCAAAGAAAAGCGGCTGTTTCATAAACCTATAACACCTGTGAAAATAACGATGTATTTCTTGCTTTCCATTGTTTTAGTAGGCACCGTTATACTGGGAAGGTTTTTATATGTTACCACCATAAACCCCGTCGCGGCGTTTCCCGATACTACGCCAAAGCCGACAGCAGCGGCAACTTTAGCACCGACTGAATCGGCGCAGCAGACAGCTCAGGCTGAGATAATCCCCACATATTCGCCCGAAGAACTTCTTGCCATGCAGGCAGACATGGATTTTATGAAAGACAGGGTAAATGTGCTTCTTACAGGCATAGATTATTCAGTTGAAAGAGAAGGCAGGACAGACTTTAGAACGGATACCATACTTTTATTATCGATAAACTTTGCAACGGGCGAGGTTGATATGCTGTCTGTTCCACGAGACAGCTATGCCGATATTGCGTTTACCGATAACAAGTGGAAAATCAACGGCGCTTATATGTCGGCGGGAGGAGCGGAAGGAAACGGCTTTGCATGCATGATGGAAACTGTGAGCAACACGATAGGCGGCATACCCGTAAACTATTATGTTGCTGTAGAAATGCAGGCGGTAAAAGATATCGTCAATTTAATAGGCGGTGTTTGGTACGATGTTGATTACGAGATAAATATGGGCGGCCGCCATCTTGATAAAGGATACCAGCTTCTTGACGGCCAGGCGACTCTCGATTACCTGCGTGCCCGAAAAGGCATAACATCGGGTACCGATATAGACAGAATAGACAGACAGCAGCGGCTTCTTATGGAAGTTTTTAACCAGATGAAAAGCGGCTCGCTTTTAACAAAAATACCCGAGATGTATAAAATGATGCAGTCGCAGATTTATACAAATCTTAATTTTGAACAGATAGTCGCTCTTGCATTGTTCGCACTTGATCTCGATCTTGAAACACAAAGCGAGCGTTATACACTAAAAGGAAAATATATGAAAGCGTATAACGCGACATATTATGTGCTTGACCATCATTATACACAAGAGGTTATAAAAGAAATATTCGGCATTGAAGTAGATATGGACTGGAACTACAGCCTTGAGTTTGTAACAAACGACATGGCATCTATCAATCTTACAAAAGCCCTGGACAATCTGTCCGATCTCATCGCCGCTAATAAGCTTATTCTTACCCCCGAGCAGATAGCCGACGCAAATGAGAAGATAAACAGCGCGAAAAAAAAGCTGTCTAAAAAAGATACGGATGGTATGAATAAAGCAACGGCAGAGATTAACCAGCTTTATACCGTTCTATACTTATACATACAAAATCCGCCGACACCCAGCCCATCGCCGACACCCAGCCCATCGCCGACACCCAGCCCGATACCGACGCCGACAACTGAACCGACGCCGACAACTGAACCGACGCCGACAACTGAACCATCGCCGACAACTGAACCATCGCCGACAACTGAACCATCGCCGACAACTGAACCATCGCCGACAGGAGAACCGACTGAAGACCCATAATAAAAAGAGCCTCAAAAAAGCTCTTTTTTTATATCAATTATTTATCGCTGTTTATTCGAAAAGTTCTGTGCTTAGATATTTTTCTCCCCTGTCAGGGAAAATACATACTATGACACCTTTATCTATCATATCGGCGACTTTAAGCGATGCAAGCATAGCAGCGCCCGATGACATTCCGCAGAAAATTCCTTCTTTTCTTACTATTTTTCTTGCCATATCAAAAGCTTCCTGAGTATCTATCATTATAGAAAAATCTATTTTTGAAGGATCGTAAATCTCTGGCACAATAGCGTCCTTCATGTTTTTCAGCCCTTGAATATAATGCCCGCGTTCGGGGTGCGCTTCTACAACCTTTATATCAGGATTAAGTTCTTTTAGCCTTTTCGCCGTGCCCATTAGTGTGCCCGAAGTGCCAAGCGCGGAAACAAAATGCGTTATTCTGCCTACAGTGTCTCTTATCATCTCTTCGGCTGTTGTAGAATAATGTGCCATTTTATTATACTTGTTCGAGAACTGGTCGGGCATAAAATATTTGGCAGGATTCTGCGCTACCAGCTCACGCGCTTTTTTTATCGCGCCGTCCGTGCCCTCTTCCGCATTTGTCAATATAACTTTTGCGCCAAACGCTTTTATCATCTTCTGGCGCTCTATAGAAACAGCGGAGCTCATGACGATTTCTACATCGTAACCTTTTACCGTGCCTATCATAGCAAGCGAGATACCTGTGTTTCCCGAAGTCGGTTCAATTATCGTCTTGCCGTGCTTTAACACACCTTCTAATTCTGCCTGCTCAATCATTTTTATCGCAATCCTGTCTTTAATACTGCCTGTCGGATTAACTCCTTCGATTTTTGCGTATATATCAACATTCTTTTTCGTGCAAAGCTTATTGATTTTAACAAGAGGTGTGTTGCCTATCGTTTCAATGATGTTTTTTGCTAGTTCCATTTTAGTCCCCTTCAACAAAATATGATTTAAAATCTTTCTGACTACATTATATTATAATACTATTGAGAATTAACACAACAAAATTTTTTACATCCAGTAAGGCCGCATAAAAATATCCAGAGTGAAACATTCGCCGCTATAGCCGCTTTCTTTTTTAAAAAGCTCGAGCGCGCTTTTTGTTCCGCTCACAAACTTTATCGGTATTTTAGTTTGTGCGGCAGCCTCTTTTAATATTTCATATCCGGCGGAAAGCTCGTGCCCCGTTGTTTCTTTGCCTATATTAGAGTTTAGCACAAAACCATCCGCGCGTATTCTTGCGCTTTGCTGAATGTTGTTAAGGCTTTGTATTATGCTTTCTGCGTCCTGCTGAAACGGCCTGCTCGTATTTATAACAAAAAGCACTTGCGCTTGTTCGCGCACAGCGTCAAAATTCGGTTTGAGGTTACCAAGCGCAGTAGCGCCGGCAGGATCTCCGCCGCAGTCGAATACGCTGTACCCGCCCAAAAAAGCGGAATATACTTCGGGCGAAACAGTCGGAAGGTCTGCCGCAGTGTTCGCAAATACGGGCGCGATTACTTTTATACCCAGCTTTTCAAGCATGCTTTTGTGCTCTGAAGATCGAAAGTACGGATTTACTATATCAAGGTCAATAAGTGTTGTCTGTTTATTTTTTTTGCTTAAACGGACGGCTAAATTTAAAGCCAGTTCGGTTTTTCCGCTTCCATAGTTTCCAAACAGTACTGTAATTTTTTTCATGGATTCTCCTTATACCGGACGCGCAAATATACGCATAACCGCCTCTGCGCACTTTATGCCGTCTACCGCCGCAGACATAATGCCCCCGGCATACCCTGCGCCTTCTCCTGCCGGAAAAAGCCCTTTTATTCCCGACGACTGCATATCCTTCTCTCTTAGTATGCGTATCGGCGAAGATGTCCTCGTCTCCACTCCTGTCAAAACGGCCTGCGGAATGTCAAAGCCTTTTATTTTTCTTCCGAAATCGGCGATTCCGCTCTTTATCGCGCTCGATATGTACTCAGGCAAACATTTGTTAAGGTCCGCTTTTACGGTGTCCGGTTTATAAGAGGGGCGAATATCGCCGAATTTTTTTGTAACCTTCTCCGCTAAAAAATCCCCGTATGTCGATACGGGAGCAGCATACCCTCCCGTTAATGAAAACGCCGCGCGTTCGAACTCTCTTTGGAACTCGATTCCGCCTAGCGCGCCCGGCGGGAAATCGTCCGCGCCCACGCTTACGACTACTGCGCTGTTAGAGTTTTCGTTATCGCGAGCATAATAGCTCATTCCGTTTACGGCTAAGCCGCCCTTTTCTGTAGCCGAGCAGACGACCTCGCCGCCCGGACACATGCAAAAAGTATAAAATCCTCTGCCATTTATATTTGTGGACACACGGTATTCCGCCGCCCCAAGGGCAGGGTGCGAAAAAGCATCACCGTACTGCGCCTCGTCTATAAGCTCTCTTTTGTGCTCAATTCTAAGCCCTATGGCGAATGGTTTTGGTACAAGCACAACGCCGCTTTCTTCGAGCATTTCATAAGTATCTCTCGCGCTGTGGCCTATGGCGAGTATTACCGCCCCTGTTTCTACGCTTTGCGGCAGCGCGTTTTGCACATACTGCGCACCCGATATACTTCCGTTTTTTACAGAAAGCTCAGAGAGCCTGGATTTATAACGCACCTCTCCGCCGAGCGATTCAATTTCTTTTATTATGGCGGACACGGCTTTTCTTATATTCTGCGTGCCCATATGAGGCTTTGCCAGATATAATATCTCTTTTGGCGCGCCGCAGTCTGCCAGAGTTTTTAAAACAAGCTCTGCTCTTTTGTCTTTTATCCTTGTCGTCAGTTTTCCGTCCGAAAAAGCGCCCGCTCCTCCCGCGCCGAAACAGACATTGCTGTCCTCGTCTAAGATGCCCTCCTGCATAAGCCGCGCAACGTCTTTCTCGCGCCCGGATATCTCGCAGCCCCTTTCTATCAAAAGCGGCCGATACCCATTTTGCGCAAGCGTAAGAGCCGCAAAAAGCCCGCATGGCCCCGCCCCGACGATTAGCGGACGTTCCGTCTTTTTTTGCCCGTATACTATCTCGGGCGCTGTATATTCCTGCTCTTCGCCGAATCTTTTTTCAAACTCGCGCTGCTTATTCTTGTCTTTAAGATTAACGCTAAGCGTATACACAAACTTTATGTCAGCTTTTCTGCAATCGAGCGATTGTTTTTTTACGCGCAGCTTTTCAATCAGCGATTCATTTATATTAAGTTTTTTCGCAGCGGCATTTTTTATATCATCGTCCGTGCAGCCGGGCGGCACATTTATTCCGCCGATAACTATAGCCATAAAATTCCCTTTGTATCTTTCCATTTAAAAAAAGAGGAACGAAAAACCGCCCCCCTTTTTATATTAAACCATTTTGGTTAACGTGTGCTTGTAATAGTAACGGTCACCGTTTTTACGCTCGGTGTAAAATTATCTTCGGTAAACCCTTCGGGCAGCTCAAACAATACATCAAGTATGTAAACTCCGGGCGTCAAGCCCTCTAAGTCTACATATGGGACAATATCCGATTTATCGAGCGTAGAGAGTTCGACAGTGCCCGCTATCACATCTACATCTATTCTATCCTCGCTAAGCTTCGCATCTAAATTTCGCGACAAGTTTTTTTGCTGTATATCCAGATTGCCATACTCTTTTGTTTCTGTAATCTGCCGAATACTTATGTTCACCTGCGCTTTATCTGTACTGAGTACTCTGACTCCATCATCGGGGATATAATCTAAAAGAATAGCTGCATCTTCCGTAGCGCCGCTTACGCTGTAAGGCTCCAGCATAATTTTTGATATTGAGCTCAACACAGATTTTTCGCCGATTATCTCGACCGTTTCGGGCAAAGCCCATATATTCGTTATTTCGTATCCGGGAGCTAGATCATCCTGTCCAAGAATCGACCCGGCCGCATCTACAGATACAGTCTTTTTCGCCAGTACTTCTAAATTAACTATTACCGAAGGTATGCTTCCGGCAAACAGTTCACTGTCTATAGGTTTGCCATCGGTATCTAGCAGATCGACCTCTACACTCTTATTATAACCCTTCGTAAGCCCTGTTAAATTTATGCTGCAAACAGCGCTGGCGACTTTTTCTACATCTACTCTCGCACCAGAAATATAAACAACATCTGGCGATATCTCGGGCTCGCTGGCGTAATACCCGTCCGGAACGCTTCCCGAAATATCAACATTAACGGGAATTGTCTTTGTAACAAAATCATCGACCATAAGCGTAACTTCTGAAGGGTTCTTAGTCAAAACTTTGCCATATTGCGTTTCAACAAATACTTCTACGGTTTTTGGGCCTTTGCCGTTTATTGTGGAAAGATCTATATATGCCCGCACGTTCTCATCACTTAGATATTTAAGATCGCTTTGTTTTACCTCAACTCTAACATCAATTGTGTCTAAAATATTCGAAAGGCTTCCCGAAATCGCAAGCTCTTTTGCTTTTAACTCTTCGCTGTTTTCATATCGAACGGTGATATCGTTCATCCATCGTTCTCTTTCGGGGTTCGTTTCAGATAATACATAGCTCCAAAGAATAAGGGCGAAAAGCAATGCCATAATCTTTAGCCAAATATTGCTGCACAGCATTCCCCATATCGCTTTAAAAAATTTCATTTTTTGTCACGCCCCTTTCTTTTCAGTTTGAGGCCTCTTTGTTTTGCTGATTGTTTAATAAGATAAATATCTTCAAGCAAATCTTTAATAGATTTTGAATCAAGATATCGAATAAGGCTTCCTTCCTGGGCAACGGATATAACTCCAGTTTCTTCAGATACAACAAAAGTAACACTATCCGAAACTTCGGATATCCCAAGCGCCGCGCGGTGCCGCGTTCCAAGCTCCTGCCCGATCTGCTTGTTGTCGCTTAGCGGAAGAAAACAGCCTGCCGCTTCAATCGTACCTTCGCGTATAATTACCGCGCCGTCATGAAGAGGCGAGTTGGTAAAAAACAGATTCTCAATAAGCTCGGAAGATATTTCCGCGCCTATGCGCGTTCCGCTTTCCAGAACTTCTTTTAATCCTGTTTTTCTCTCAAATACAATAAGAGCGCCGATTCTTTTTTTAGAAAGGTCTAATATCGCTTTTAAAATGTTATCGACGTTACCCTGCGCGTATGTCTGCGAAGATGTAAGGTCTATTCTTCCCCTGCCTATCTTGGCGAGCGCACGCCGAAGCTCCGGCTGAAAGATAATAACTATAACGAGCGCTCCTGCGGTAAGCACATAGTTAAGCAGCCATGTTATTCCCACAAGCCTGAGAAAATCAGTAATCCATGTGGCAAGCAGAATAAACCCGAGCCCTTTTAAAACCTGCATGGCACGCGTTTTGGACGTAAGTTTTAAAAGCCAATAAATTGTTACAGCCAAAATCACGATATCTATGATATCAAGAACACCAAAATCTGATATGCTGTTAACTATGGCATCAAAAATTTCTTCCAAAACAATACACCCTTTACTTTAAGCCTTTATAATGCGTTTTTTAATTTTATTAAAGTATTTAATTAATTTTTTTTTTGCTATATTTTTATTATAAACTATAATTTAAAAAATTCATACGGCAAATTTGCAAGAAATTTTGATATTTTAGTTTCAGCGGCTTATTTTTTGTTAGCCTTTATTCTTATTCACACGCATGAAAAAAAATGATATAATAAGAAATTAATAAAAAAGACCGCTAGATTTTTATGTGTGCAAAGCTTGAAACAATATAAAATAATTTAGCAACTAACAAAGGAGCAGCCTATGAACTTTATTGACACAGTTGAACAGTCGCTTATGTCCGGCTTTTTCCCCGCAGGGTGGGACATGAAAAAAATTGATGAATGCTGTTCTAACCCGCCCGAAACAATTCTCGAAAGGCAGCCTTTCTGGAATAAGAATTTTTGTCCGGTAAGCTGTGATGATCCTGCGTCTTTTAATATGATGATGGGTCACGAGATTGCACAAATCATACAAAAAACCAAAAAAGAAAAAAGAGAGCTTGCCCTGTTTTTGCCCGTCGGACCGCGTTCTATGTATAAATGGCTGGTGTATTTTTTGGAACAATGGAATGTTGACTGTAAACATGTACACACGTTTAATATGGACGAATGGAGCGACAAAGACGGAAATACACTCGACCAGGACGATAAAGGCTCTTTTCGCTACGCCATGGAAAACACGCTTTATTATCCTTTAAAAGAGCTTACCGTGCCTCTGACCCAGCGAAATTACGCCACTCAGAAAAATCTTTCGAAATATCCCGAAAAGATAGCTAAACTAAAATCTAGCGGTGCTATGCTCGTTACCGTTTTTGGAATCGGGCGCATGATGCATGTGGCGTTATGGGAACCACAGTTTGCCGCAGAATTCTCGAGCGAGGAAGAATGGAAATCCCAGTGTTTTAGAAAAGGCGGAAAGCTTCACCCGCTGACTATAGAACAGTTTGCCGTAAACAGTTATAAAAGCAGGACGACGCTCGTTCCGTGCTTTGCCAACACTATAGGGCCCGGGCTTTACCTGCAAAGTGATTATATTATAGGAGGCTGCGGCGGAAGCAGCACAGGCGATATGATGTGGAACTCAATGTCGCTTTGGACAACGCTTCGCTACGGGCCAAGTGTCTGGATACCCACAACGATTATGCCTACTCTTGAAGGAAAACTGTTTTTCCTTCAAGACCTAGCCGGCCCTCTCGAGCCAGTGCTTGAATAAGTCAATCCGCTGACAACCTCACGTTTGTCAGCGGGTCTTGCCCCGCCATAGCGGGGCGCTTGTGCATAGGTTTTAAGAGTTATTAACAGCCTTTCACTGGCAAAGCCAGATTAAAGGCATGTTGTTTGCCCGGATTTTAGTTTGTAATGCTTTTTCAGCAGGCAAAAAATGCTTTTATAAAGAGCGTTTTTTTATATTGTTTTTTTGCGCGATGTTTGTTGAGAAAGCTCATATATTGAGGTATAATAAAATTATGCAAAATATGTATAACAACCTTAAAAAAATAAATGACGATGTTTTGGGCTGCCAAAAATGCGAACTTTACAAAACAAGAAAAAACACTGTGTTCGGAGAAGGCAGCAGGCACGCAAAAATCATGCTTATAGGCGAAGGCCCGGGGCGTGACGAGGATGAGCTCGGCCGGCCGTTTGTCGGCAAGGCGGGCCAGCTTCTCGATAAAATGCTGGCCAGTATAAATTTGTCCAGAAACGATGTTTTTATCGCCAATATATTAAAATGCAGGCCTCCGGGAAACCGTGACCCTCTGCCCGAAGAAGCGGCGGCATGTATAGGATATTTAAGAGCACAGGTCGCGATTATCAAACCGAAGATACTTGTGTGCCTCGGAAGGATATCTTCGGGATATATACTCGGGCAGCAGATTCGAATAACAAAAGACCGCGGAATTTGGCATCAGGTCAAAGATTTTTATATAATGCCGACTTACCACCCAGCCGCGCTGCTCCGCAACGAGTTATGGAAGAAGGATTCTTACCGCGACCTTCTTATGATAAGGCAGAAATATGATGAGCTGCTCGGAGAAAACAATGAACAAACTTAAAGAAATCTATGAGCAAACGTATATATCTGCACAGGCGTTCTCTAAAACATGCGAAGATATGGTTTTCGGAGAAGGTAACGCCGACGCGCAAATAATGCTTATCGGCGAAGCTCCAGGCGCAGAGGAAACAAAGCTTTCGCGCCCGTTTGTCGGCAAAGCGGGTAAGAATCTAGACGAGTTTTTAATCGTGCTCGAGCAGAAAAGAAGCGATATATATATTACCAACGTCGTAAAATTCCGCCCGTATAAAGTCAGCACAAAAGGCACTCTCTCTAACCGCCCTCCGACAAAACAGGAAATACAGTGCCAGCTTCCCCACCTTATGCAGGAAATCGAGGCGGTGCGCCCCGATGTAGTTATAACGCTTGGCAACGTGCCGCTAAGAAGCGTGCTTCAGCAAAAAACCGCAACAATAGGCGAGTATCACGCAACCCCTGTAACCGCCTCGGCGCTGTCGCATACTTTTACACTTTTTCCGCTATATCACCCGGCAAGCATAATATATAACCAAGCGCTAAAACCGGTATATCAGCAGGATTTGCTGGCACTTAAACACCACCTTTACAATACACAGCTGCAGTTTGGAGAAATATGAAAAAACACAAAAAAACAAGTTTGAAAATTTTTATAAGAACCACAGCTTTTTTGTCTGTGCTTCTTATTTTATTGTGCGCATGTGATAAGCAAACGACTGAATCCGCGACACCCGAAAAAACTCCGAGTTCAACGATTTCGGCAACTCCTTCCGCTCTGCAGACACCAACGTCCAAGCCTACTGCCACTACAGAGCCGGAATCTGCTGGTATGACAGAGCCCGAGTCCACACCGACGCCCGAGCCTTCGATTTCGTTCATAGGCAAAGCGGTATGCACGGCAAACGAGTTCGTCAATATACGCGAGCAGGCAAGCGTGGATTCGCAGATTTTAGGAACGCTTCCTGCCGATGCGGCCGCCGATATAATAGAATATAAAGACGACTGGGCGCAGGTTTCATACAATGACATTGTCGGTTTCGTCAGCACGGACTATCTTATTAATCAAAGCGCTCCCGATATTGCCGTTCCCATGGGCGACTGGGCAAAAATAATGGTCAGCCCCGCTTATTATCTTCCTGAGAGCTTTGAGGTAACGCTTGCCGATTTTAAAGACGGCCAGGTGGACGCGCGCATAGCTGATATCTGCAATGAGATGTTCTCGGATGCGAAAGATGACGGTATAGAATTCAAGCTGGTCAGTGCATATCGCAGTAAAGAGCTCCAAAGCGAACTATACCAAAAAATGGTTGACAGGTATCTTAACAAAGGATACAGCCGAGACGACGCCGAGACGACCGCGGCGACTATAACAGCGCGCCCCAACACGAGCGAGCATCAAACTGGGCTTGCTCTTGATATTGTATCGCCCTCTTATTCAACTATGAACAAAGGCTTTGCCACGACGGACGCCTTTAAATGGCTCAATGCAAACGCTCATAATTACGGTTTCACATTGCGGTATAAAGAAGATAAAGTATCTATTACAAAAGTGATATATGAGCCTTGGCACTGGCGTTTTGTCGGCGTCGATGCCGCCGCGGACATGAAGCAAAGCGGCGAGTGCCTCGAAGAATATTTTGATATGCTCGATTGATATAAAAAATAGCATTTGAATAGAGTACCTCTTCTTTTCTTAAAGAAAAGAAGCAAAAGATAAAAGCAGCAAAGGCTGCTTTTTTATTATCTTATTTATCCCTGCGCCGAAAGCGCTTTTGTCTTTTCTTCCATAATAAGCCCGTCTATCATCTCGTCCATATCTCCGTCTAAAAACTGCTCAAGCTTATATAGCGTCATAGAAATACGATGGTCGGTAACGCGCCCCTGCGGAAAATTGTATGTGCGTATTCTTTCGCTTCTGTCTCCCGAGCCTACCTGGCTCTTTCTGCTCTGCGAAAGCTCGTCGTCCTGCGCCTGCTTAGCCATATCATAAAGCCTTGTTTTTAACACTTTCATGGCTTTGTCTTTGTTCTTAAGCTGAGATTTTTCGTCCTGACAAGTTACCACAAGCCCTGTCGGCTCATGCGTTATGCGCACAGCAGAATCGGTAGTGTTTACGCTTTGCCCCCCATTGCCCGAAGAACGGTAAACGTCTATGCGCAAATCGTTCGGGCTTATTTCTATATCGACATCCTCCGCCTCGGGAAGCACGGCTACCGTCGCGGCAGAGGTATGTATTCTCCCGGAAGATTCGGTTTCGGGTACTCTCTGCACTCTGTGCACGCCGCTTTCATATTTTAATCTCGAATAAGCGCCCTTGCCGGCGATAAGAAGCGTTATCTCTTTTACGCCGCCAAGCTCGGTTAGGTTAGAGCTTAATGTTTCAATATTATATCCCACGCGCTCTGCGTATCTTGTATACATACGAAGAAGATTATGTCCAAAGAGCGCGGCTTCTTCTCCGCCCGTGCCCGCCCGTATTTCGAGCACAACGTTTTTATCGTCGTTAGGGTCTTTTGGCAGCATTAAAAGCTTTAACTCTTCCACGAGTTTCTTATTAGCCTGTTCAAGCTCTGAAAGCTCTTCTTTTGCCATAGCGGCAATCTCGGCATCATCGTCGTGTTCCATTACCTTTAAATCTTCTATCTGGCTTTTATTATTCTCGTACTCGTCATATTTCGCCACTATATCGCTGAGCGAAGAATGCTCTTTGATAAGCTTTGTATAAAGCTCCTGATTTTGCACAGTTTCGCTTTTCGAAAGCTGTCCTTCAAGCTCTAAATATCTTTGCTTGTGCGCTTTTAGTTTGTCAAACATGTTTACTTCCTTTATTTCTTACGGGCGGCAACTATACGGTCGCGCCCCTCATAATCTTTTTTACATACTATATCGATAAATCCGTTTGCTTTTAACATATGCATAACCTGCTCTGCCTGCGACGCGCCTATCTCTAAAACGAGAGCGCCGCCGGGGTTTATATATCGCATGGTGTTTTTAGCTATATTGCGGTAAAAATCCAGCCCATCGCCCGCTACAAGCGCAAGCTTTGGCTCATATTCTTTTACGCTTTTGTCCAGCCGCTCATACTCGCTTTGGCTCACATACGGCGGATTGCATACTATGATATCGTATGCGCCGTATAAACTATCGAACATATCGCTGATAAAAAACTTTATTTTATCGTCCGCGCCGTTTTGCGCGGCGTTTTGTGCCGCTGTTTTCAGCGCGCATTTGCTTATATCCGTTGCGTGCACAGCCGCAGATGTTTCTGTCGCTATAGATATCGCTATGCATCCACTGCCCGTACAGATATCTATCGCTGTATCGTACGCGTTTTGCTTTATCATATCAATCGCATGCCCTGCGACAAGCTCTGTCTCGCGCCTCGGTATAAGAATATCTTTCGAAACACTAAGAGTCAAATTCCTGAAATACGCTTTTCCTGTAACGTACTCCACAGGCTCGCCCGCCATGCACTTTTGCGTCATAGCTTCGATATCGCTTTTCTGGTTGTCACTTATATCTGCGTAATTGAGTATTTCAGAAAATTGTATGCCGAGCACATGCGATACGATAACCTTGGCTTTAGCCTCGGGCTCGCTGATCTTCGCCTTATCAAGCTTGCTTATCGACGACTTTAACGCTTGCAGAGCTGTCATATCTCATTCCTTTTTACTCTCTGGCATATCTTCTTGCTTTTGCTCTTCTTTTTTATCATCAACCGCTTTTTCTGTTTTGTCGTCGGCGCCGGGCTCTGCGCCGCTTTCATCCGCAGTTTTTTCTTTCGGCTTTTCCGACCTGTCAAAGCTTTTCGCGAGCTGCTCTAGCTCTTCATCGCTCATTTCATCTTGGGCAGCTAAAAAAGCTATAAGCCCGACTTCTACCATGCTGTCGTCGGGCTCTGCTGTCGTAAGCTTCTGAAGCATTATTCCCGGCCAGCGTATCGCGCGGAAAAACAAATTATCTCCCTTTGCCGCAAACTTTAAAAATTCGTAAGCGATACCTGCAACGAACGGAAGCATAAGAAGCCGCAATCCAATTCTTAGATACCAGGCAGGGCTCCATCCGAGAAGCGAAAATAATAGTATGGATATTACCATTACCAAAAGCAAATAGCTGGTTCCGCACCTTGGGTGAAGCGTGCGGTATTTTTGGATATTTTCTACCGTCAGTTCCTCTTCGTGCTCAAAAGCATTAATGGTCTTATGCTCTGCGCCGTGATACATAAAAACACGCTTTATATCTTTTATAAATGTTATAGAAACGATATATACAATAAATATAAAAAGCCGTATACCGCCCTCTATAAGATTCATCACAATGGGTGCCGTAATATACGGCCTTACTATGTTAGCAAGCACGCTGGGAAGTATAAAAAACAGCCCTATCGCAAGCCCTATCGCAAGGACAACCGCAACGACCATAGCAACATCCATTATATCTTTGCCTGTCTTTTTTGCTACCATCTTTTCGAATTTGGACGGCTTGTAATCATCAGCCTGGTCGTCATACATTTTTGCCGATTTGCTTATAGTCTTTACGCCAAAACCCATCATATCAACAAAAGAAATCACTCCGCGTACAACCGGAAAACTGTAAAACTTATTCTTTTTGGTAAGCGACTTGACTTTTTCTTTTTCAAACACTATCTCGCCGGAGGCTTTTCTTACAGCCAGCCCGCAAACTTCGGGCGCTCTCATCATTACGCCCTCTAAGACTCCCTGCCCCCCGATGTTCGATCTTTTCATATTCTGCCTCTCTTTATTTTTGTACGCCAAGTATACTACAATATCTATATAAAGTAAAACAGACCGATCACTCGGTCTGCCAATATACGCAATCGAGACTTGCCCTTGCTCGGCAGGCCCCGTAAAATACAAAAATTTATTTCATGCCGTATCTCTTATTAAATCTATCTACTCTTCCGCCCGTATCAACAAGCTTTTGTTTTCCGGTAAAGAAAGGATGGCATTTTGAGCATATTTCCACTTTCATTTCTTTTTTAACCGAGCCTGTCTTGAATGTTTCGCCGCACGCGCATTTTACAGTACATTCATGATACTCGGGATGTATTCCTTGTTTCATTTTAAATTCACCTCTATTCGCTTTGACTGCAAACTTATCTTTCATAAAGTCGCAAAGAACATTATAACACATAGTTATTAAAAATCAACAGTTATTTTCTATGCTTTTTATCAAAATCATGCTCTGGGCAAACTATTCGGGCACGGTCTTTTTTTTGATATTCTCAAATATAAATATAATAAACAATTACCGCTTAAAATTCGGAGGATAACATGCAGAGTTTAAAAAGATCGCTGATGCTTTTAAAACCGGGCAGCACTAATATGATAAAACAGGGGGCAGCCGCCGCAGCGTTAAAACTAAAAGAAGAGCCGGGCGGCCTTTCTCTTTGCCTCGAAGCCGATTGCCTGACAGAGGGCGAGTACAGCGTATATCTTTTTATGCGCGATAAAAATATGCTTTATGCCGGAAACGTGAACGGCGGGCGCATGCAAGCCTTAATGCAAGACACTCGCCTTGAAGATATAAGCGGCGCAGCTGTAATACACAGCGATAACGAAAAACATACCTTTTGCCTAAAATCTACCGGCATGGACTGGACGGATATTGTGCAGCGTTTTAAAATACAGAAAAATACCAATGCTCAAAATAACCGAAACGGCGAACCTTCGCTGCCTGACATAAAAACTGACGACATTACTCTTAAAAATGTGCAAAATATGTTTACCAAAGACAAGAGCGCAGATACTTCTATATTTGAAGAGAATAGTATAAACGAAGCTAAAAGCGAAGACGATGAATTTACCTGCGAAAACTGTCCGCATGTTATAAAACATGACAAGATAAATCCTTTCCCGTCCGTTTACCCGCAAAGCGAATGGATCAAAATTTCTTACCCCGGCCCGGCAGGCTGGTGGCATTATATTTCGGGAAACATACAAAAAGGAAGTTCTTTTACTGTAAAAGCCCTCGGCGTACCCGGAGAATATGCCCTTGCCCCGCCCATATGGCTCGAAGGCTTTGGAACGTATATGCGGTGCTCTTCCCCCGATGCAAAAGGCTATTGGCTTATGTTTCTGGATGCAGAGACAGGAGAGGTTCTGGACCCGGGATTATCTCCACATTATGGGTAAGTACCTCGGAATATGAAAAGCAGTATCTTCTTTTATATCCGTGCTCTCTTACCAAAACTGTAAAAACCTCGGGGTAAAGCCCGTCTATTATGCCGTCTCTTTCATACCCGCCCCTCCTTCCGCTTTTCGCCCTTAGCGTAACGCAAGTGCCTTTGCTTTCTTTCATTTTTTCTCTTATACCGTCAAGACTGTTACTCATAATTTTTTCGCCTCAAAAAAGAATTTAATAATATTATCTTTCCCAAAATTTATTAACATAATCCTTCTTTATCAATTTTAAAGAATTTTTTGAATATTTATTATTTATTTTGAATATTGCACTAAAAGTTAACATAAAAAGTTGACATAATTTTGCAGCGCTTTTAAAAAATATTTGCATATTCAGCAAATTAAAATGCATAAAGTTATCCACGTTATCCACATTGTTGTCCACATGGTGTGTATGAGCGAGAAAAAGCGAATATGCGCCAGTTTTTAGATTCCTGCAAAAAATATAAAATGTATAAAAAAAATCCGACGTGAAAATTTTGAATTTATAAATATGCAGGCTTTATTTTTATTCGCAATGTTTCTTAATAAAAATCATGCCTGCCGGCAAAACGGGCAGAAAATATGAAAGAGCTTTTATTATCGACGATGGTATAAATTCTATGGTATAATTTTAAAAAATTATATCGTGTCGGAGAAAATATAAAAGCTATGGGTAAATTAAAAGATAAAGTGTCAGGCGTATTATATAAAATACGTAATCCGCAATATGACAAGCGCGAAAAACAATACCGCAGCGAGATAAATTTTAAAAGGCTGCTTATTGCGCTGCCGTTTATTATTGCCGCAATTATCTTTCTTGCTCTCTCACTCGATTCATAAATCTTTTTAGAAAAAAGACAGCCAGATTAACGATTGCGGCTGTCTTGCTTTTTTATTCGTACATCTCCATGCTCTGCTGGCAATCGTTGCAATATCCGCTGTATAAATCATAGCAATCCTGGCACATGTACGAATTACACGCCTTGCAGTTGTGCATAGATCTTGTATCAAACGAATTGTTACAGCACGAACAGTTCATCTTTGACATCTTTTTTTACCCCGCCTTTCTTATATCATATAAATATATTGTTCTCAACTTTCATAATTTAATACACTCACACCCTGCTTTCCAGCCGCCCCAAAAAAATAAACACTTGCGAAAAGCATGTGTTTATTTTATCTTTCAATATGTATAACGCTGTGCTATGCTTTTATTGGCTTACCCGCAAAATCCATATCACCGAACCAATTTGGAAGCTCTGTTTTTAAGCTTCCTCCTATAAACCCGAGAGCAAAGGTAATCATTTCGGCCGCTTCGTCTACTCCTTTTGATATCATACGCTGCATATCCTTATATTCCTCCTGAGAAAAAAGAAGGTAATCTCTTTGCTCGGGATACATCATCGATCTTACGTCAAACCCCATTATTGTACTTACTATTTTTATAAGTACTCTTAACGACAGGCTTTTGCTCGTTTTTTCAAGCGCTCTTTTTGCTTTAGCGAAATGCCTTTGAGCCTGCCTTGTCATCTTAATCTTTATATCTTTACCGTAAACCTCTTTTGCCGCCGTTTTATACCATTCGCTTATGCCATTGCCTATCTGCCCGTACATGACCTCGGAATATATATCAAACTTCTGCGGCTCTATGTTCCATTGTTCTATCGCCGAATAGCTGTCCCACATAAACTCTGTAGCATGATGTATACCACTGTCTTTTCCCGCTTTGCCGTATACAAACGCATGAGCGTTTTTATCTATTGAATAGTGCGCTATAAATCCGGCTATATATGATACAAGCTCGTCTTTGTCTTGTTTGGTATACTGCCTTGCGAATCCAAGAGCGTTTTTAAAAAGCGCTCTTATTTTCTCGCTGTGCATAACAACCCCAAGCATAAGGCTTTCTCTCGCCGCCTTCCATGGATGGTAATTTCTAAAAAAAAGCATATCGGGACCCTGGCATCCAAGGTAAAACGCTTTCTCGTGTTTGACTGCCCCTTTTTCGAGTTTGTCTAAAATTCTTTCTCCTGCTGCTCTGTGTGTTAAAAATGCTGGCATCGGCTAATTTTCTCCTTTATATAAATAACAATTCTTTTCATGCCCTTCAATCGCGCCTACGCTCATAAGAAACGATTCGCATATAACAGGCCCCGCGAATATATAGCCTTTTTTCTTTAAATCGCAAGATAGTTTATCGCCGTTTTTATAAGAATAAACATAGTCAGCAAAAGCGCCCTTTTCGCCAAAATACTGTTTTTGCAGTTTTGCGTTTTCTATGACGGCCGTAATCTTTGCACGGTTGCGTATTATGCGGCTGTCATTCATAAGCATATCAATATCGCGCTGTGTCATGGTTGAAACCTTGTCTATGTCAAAATCAAAAAAACATCTGCGGAAATCTTCACGCTTTTTTAATACCGTACGCCATGAAAGCCCTGCCTGAAAACCTTCGAGGCAAAGTTTTTCAAAAAGCTGTGTATCATTGTCCATCTTTTGTCCGTATTCATTATCATGGTACTGCCGCATTAAAGCATCATCCGGCGGCGCCCAGGCGCATCTTTTCATTCGTACATTTTAACACATACATACATTATTGTGTTAATTTTTTATTTGATTTATGATATGATATTAAAAAAACTGCTTTGGAGGCAAATCGTGCAAAATTATCTCAGTAAAAAAGCCGTCGGAATTTCACCGTATACGGCAGGCGCGCAGCCTAAAGAAAAAAATATAATCAAGCTGAATACCAACGAAAACCCTTATCCGCCGTCGCCTAAAACGCTGCAGGCGTATGAGAATTTCGATGCGAAAAAGCTTCGGCTTTACCCCCGCCCCGACGGCGGCGAATTAAGAAAGACGATTGCCGAGATTTTCAAGCTTCACGAATCGTATGTTTTTTGCGGAAACGGCTCTGACGAAGTTTTAGGATTTGCTTACGATGCTTTTTTTGATAAAGATATTATGTTTCCGAATATCACTTACAGCTTTTTCCCTGTATGGGCAGATCTTTTTGATATAACATACAATTTATTACCTTTAAACGCTAATTTTACGATTCCGATAGATAAGCTAAAAGCCCCGGGCGGCATAGTTCTTGCCAACCCGAACGCTCCTACGGGAATAGCGCTCTCGCTCGATGATGTGCAAAAGGTACTAAAAAACAATAAGGACTGTGTTGTTATAGTAGACGAAGCGTACGGCGCTTTCGGAGCACAGAGCGCGGCGCCGCTTGTGCCGGAATACGAAAACCTGCTTATAGTAAATACTCTGTCAAAATCTCACTCTCTTGCCGGGCTGCGCATAGGGTACGCTCTCGGCCAGCCGCACCTTATAGACGGTTTGGTGCGCATAAAAGACAGTTTTAATTCGTACCCCATAGATTCTATAGCGCAATGCGTAGCCGCCGCAGCGCTGCGCGACAAAGAATATTACAGCGGCATCGCAAAAAAAATTATGGCGACACGAGAGAGCACCAAAAAAAGGCTCGAGGATTTAGGCTACAGCGTTTTGCCTTCCTGCTCTAACTTTTTGTTTGTCACTCATAAATCAAAAAAAGCCGCCGATATTAAAAAATATCTCGAAGAAAATAAAATATTCGTGCGCCATTTTAACGCGCCCTTAATTTCCGATTATCTGCGTATATCAATTGGCACGGACGAACAGATGGACACTCTTATACAAAAACTAACCAAATTCGAAGGTTAATAAAAAGACCTTTAAAAAAGGTTATGTTTCAAGCAATGCCTTGGCGTCTTTTTCGAGAGCGTCAAGAAGTTTCTGCGAAGCTTCATTGGTTTTTTCGTATACTCCGCAATACACACGCAGTTTTGGTTCTGTACCCGAAGGCCGTATACAAAGCCAGCCGTTTTCCAGATTGAAACATAGAGCGTCTGAATGCGGAAAATCAATATCTGCTTCCCCGTTTGCGTCATATTCTTTTGCCTGCAGGTAATCGGCAGTAAGAACTACTTTCTGCCCGCCAAGCGTCTTTGGCGGATTCTCGCGCAAATTTTTCATAATTCTTTTTACTTTGTCCATGCCATCAAGGCCGTCAAAAATCGCATAAACTGTTTTTTCTTTGTGCCATCCGTATTTTTCGTATAAGGAGAACAGCCTTTCATAAAGCGTCTCGCCGTTCTTTTTGCATTCGCAAAGCACCTCTAAAAGCAACATACCCGCCATAACGCCGTCTTTGTCCGCGATAAAATCGCCCGCCAGAAAACCGCAGCTTTCTTCGAACCCAAAAACAAAATTTTGCGCGTTTTCTTTGTTGTTTATAGTGTCCGAAATATACTTGAACCCTGTGGGCACGGTTATGCATCGCGCGCCAAAGCTTTTTGCGATATCGTCCGCCATTCTTGTAGAGACAAAAGATTTGACTATATAATCGCCCGATTTAAGCTGCCCGTCTTTTTCTCTCTGGCGGAAAAGATAATCTGTAATTACGCACGCAGCCTGATTACCCGATATCATTATATAACCGCCGTTTTTTGAAGGAATCGCCGCGCCCATTCTGTCGGCGTCGGGGTCTGTGCCAAACGCTATATCCGCATTGATGGATACCGCTAATTCTATCGCTTTTTTCATCGCATTTTCGTCTTCGGGGTTTGGCGCATTCAGCCCTGGAAACTCGGGATCGGCGGCGCACTGGCTCTTTACCAAAGAATAATCATACGGCATATTTTCTATCACGCCTTCGAAAGCCTGCATTCCCGTTCCGAAAAGCGGTGTGTATACTACATGAATATCATGCGCGTATTTTTCTATATTTTCCGGCCTTTTTGCCATGCCGGCAAGCCGCTTATAATATTTATTTCTTATATCTTCGCCAAGAAGCACAAGCAGCCCCTTGTCCTTTGCTTGCTGCCTGTCTATGCTTAATACTTTTTCGTAATCTACGTTATTTATAAACTGCGTTACCTGCTCGCATTCTTCCCCTAAAAGCTGTCCGCCCCAAGAAGCATACGCCTTATAACCGTTATAGTCTTTCGGGTTATGGCTGGCAGTTATTGCGACTCCGCCAAAAGCGTTTAACTCTTTTATCGTAAAAGACAGCAAAGGCACACTCGCCGCGCTGTCAAAAAGATATGTTTTTATACCGTTTGCCGCAAACACTAAAGCTGTCGTCAGCGCAAACTCAGCCGATTTGTTTCTGGTATCATACGCTATTACCATGCCCTTTTGCTGCCCGCAGTTTTTTTGCACGTACTCTGACATGCCCTGCGTCGCTCTGCCGACGGTATAGATATTCATGCGGTTCGTTCCCGCGCCGATTCTGCTTCTAAGCCCCGCCGTACCAAATTCAAGCTCGCTTGAAAATCGGGTTTTTATCTGCTCATCATCTTCCTGAATATCAGAAAGCTCCGCCGCGATTTCTTCATTTAACGCCATTGCTTTCCATTTTGTAAATCTTTCTTTATGCTCCATAATCGCCTCCGACTCACATTATACTATTATAAATAAAAAATAAAAAGTTATAATGCAGAAGTTTAAAATTTGTTCTTATAGCTGTTTTTTAAAATTTGGCAGTCTCAAATATTGTCTATATATATCAAATATAGTATAATTATATAAAGTTTTCTGTAAAAAAAGTTTTTTATAACAAATATTTACTCCACACATGCTTTTAAAGAATATCGCTATCCGAAAGCCGAATAAATATGAAAAAAGAAAAACCTAAGACGCAGATTAATACGAGCACACTTATGAGCAGACTGTTTAAAACAGCACGACTTAAATCCTTTTTTAATACGTACGAGAAAGAGTTTATAGAAATTACATTTTGTGAGTATGTTCAGAGCCTATGCAGAAAAAGAGGCCTTATTTGTGAGCATGTCATAAAAAAATGCGGAATTGACAGGACATACGGTCACCAGTTATTCAGCGGAATAAGGCAGCCCTCGCGTGATAAAGTAATACAGCTTGCGTTTGGCTTTTCTCTTTCTGTAGACGAAACACAAGAGCTTTTAAAGGTCTCCGGAAAAAGCCTGTTATACACAAAAATAAAAAGGGACGCAGCTATAATGTATTGCCTGAAAAATGAGATAGATTTTTTTGACACACAGGCAACGCTGCAAGATTTATCTCTGCCTTTGATCGGCAAGGAGGGACGGTATGAGTAAATCGCATGCGTCTGAGTTTTCCGCGCAGTATAATGAACAGCATTTCCCCAGCGAACTGCTCAGCCGTTACGTGCCAATAGAGCTTCTTTCTGATAATGAGCACAACCAGACAATACTGCTAAAAGAAAAAAAGAGCGGGCAGTTAACTGTTGCGAAAAGATACAATTTGTCAAACTCGCTTGCAGACGAAGATATACTGTCCAATCTTTCGCACGACGCGCTTCCCGTTTTTATAGAGAGAATAGAAGTGGACGGCTGTCAATATATAATATGTGAATATGTAGAAGGTGTTGCACTTGACCAATATGCGAAATGGCCTTTGGCAGAACACGAAGCTGTTAATATAGTGCAAAAGATGTGCGATGTTTTAGCGTATCTTCATGATAGAACGCCGCCCGTGATTCACAGAGACATCAAACCGTCTAATATCATAATAAATCCAAAAACGAATAAGATCACTTTGATAGATTTTGGTATATCACGAAAATATTCGCAAGGCGCGAAAAACGATACTGTATATATGGGCACGCAGAATTTTTCGCCGCCCGAACAGTACGGTTTTTCTCAAACGGACAGGCGCGCAGATATTTATGCACTCGGCATGGTATTCTGCTGGCTGTTGACGGGGCAAAGCGGAGCAGGCGCAGCAGCCCATGTAAATAATTCTGCATTGCGCAAAATCATTAATCGCTGCACAGCCTTTGACCCGCAAAAGCGTTACGCAAATGTCAGCAGCCTAAAAAGAAATTTAAATAGTTATAACAAAAGGCATAAAAACAGAATTATAATCACAGCTGCTGCTTTGCTTACCGCCTTGTTATTATTTTCTGCGGGGTTTATAATCGGGCAATACACAAAAATAAGCATACCCGTTTTTAACAGCATCTTCGCGAAAAATGAAGTAATCGTCTTTAACGACAGTATACTAGAACAAAGAGTACGCGAAAATATGAATATGCAAGGCGGCGATATCACAGCAGCTATGGCGCACGAGGTAACAACGCTTGATTTGAGCAGCGAAACTCCCCAAGTCTTGCAGCAGGAAAAAATAACAGATATCAGCGTCCTTGTTTATTTTGATAATTTGACTAAATTATATCTTGATTGGAATGATATTTCGGATATATCGCCTCTTGAGAATATGAAAACCCTCGAAGTTCTGTATCTTAACGGCAACGGCAATATAAGCGATTTTTCTCCTCTTGAAAATTTGGTAGATATGAAAGATATAATGTTTGTCGGCTGCCCCATAGACCACGTGAATGTGCAGGCCTGCGCAAAAATGACGAAGCTTGAATCTTTCTGGGTAGAGAGCCCGCAGCTTTCTGATATCAGTATAGTCAGCAATTTTCCCGGCCTTAAAAAACTGACGCTTAAAAACTGCAGAATAAGAGATATCAGCCCGCTTGAAGAGCTTAAAGATTTGGTTTTGCTGGACCTGCAGGAAAACCCCGTATCCGATTTATCCGCCTTGCTAGGGCTGCCCCGCCTCGGTACAGTCAATTTGACCGAAGATTTGCGGGCGTTGGCAAAAAGCCAGCTTTCAGATGCTGACTTCGAAATTGTATATAAATAACGCTTTTGTATGCTTCGTGCATACCTTAATATAATACAAAGTCTGTATAATACTAGAAGATATCAAATGCGACATATCAGAGAATCCATTGACTAAATAAAGGAGAACTAAAATGAAAAAGATTTTAATTATTGTTATGGTTTTAGCACTGGCACTGTCGGCAGCGGCGTGTGCCGCGCCCACCTCGGAACCTGCTGAACAAGAAACATCACAGCAGCCTGCCGAGCAGCAAACACAAGACCAGGCAGAGGAGCAGGAGCCCGAACCAACGCCCGAGCCTTCTGTCATATTTACAGACACTATTCTAGAAGAATTGGTACGTAAAGCGCTGAACAAACCCGACGGAGATATTACGCTGGCGGAAGCGCAGGAAGTAACCGAGCTGAATCTTGAAATGGAAGGCGGTATACCAATTCCAAGGATTGAGGATATCAGCGATCTAAAATACTTTCCGAATCTGACTTATTTAAATCTGAATTGGGCGTTATATAACGGCGACGAAAATATTGACATCAGCCCGCTTGCCTATATGACAAAGCTTGAAGGTCTGTATATTTGCTGTAATGAAATTGCGGATATCAGCCCGCTTGCTAATCTTGTGAATTTGAAGGCCCTTTGGATTTGGGGCTGCGATAAAATTTCGGATATCAGCCCGCTTGCTAATATGACAAAAATGGAAGACCTATGGATAAAGGGAAATCAGATCAGCGATATCAGCCCGCTTGCTAATATGACAAAGCTGGTAAGGCTTTATATAGAGGAAAATCAGATTACCGATATCAGTCCTCTTGCGAATCTGCAAAATCTAAAAAGCCTCTTGTTATCCGAAAATCCAATCACTGATTTTTCTGCCCTTGAAGATATTTACCCCAATCTGGAAGAAAAGGATTTTGAGTTAGAATAGCCTTATAAAGGAGCTAAAGAATGAAAAGAGTTTTATGTATTGTTATGGTTTTGATGCTGGCACTGGCGGCTACAGCTTGCGCCGCGCCCGCCTCTGAACCTGCTGAAGAAGAAGCATCACAGCAGCCTGCCGTGCAGCAGCAGGAAGCCGAACAAACACCCGATCCAACAGACGAACCTACCGCCCAAGTAATTGTGTTCAACGACGCCGTGCTAGAAAAAATGGTGCGCGATGCAATGAACAAACCCGAGGGCGATATCATAATAGCCGAAGCGGAAGAAATAAAAGAGCTGCATTTTAATCTCGAATGGCAGCAAGATATACCCGAAGAAACGCGGATAAAAGATATCAGCGGGCTGCAATACTTTGTAAATCTTGAGACTCTGGAGTTGCAATATCACGCAATTACTGACTTAAGCCCCTTAACCAAATTGGTTAAACTGACGAGCCTTGCCCTCGGAGGCAATAGTATTAACGATATAAAGCCGCTTTCCGGCTTGAAGCAACTGCGTTTTTTATCATTGTTTAACTCTCAGGCAAGCGACTACAGCCCTCTCGCTAATCTTGTATTATTAAAAACATTGTATATATCATGGTCAAGTTTCAGCGATCTATCTGTCGTTGTGGGTATGAAGGATTTAGAGAATCTTTATATTAACAACACACAAGTAAGCGATGTGTCGCCGCTTGCAAATCTTACAAATCTGAACCGCCTGATACTGCAAGACAGCCTTGTCACCGATTTTTCTCCGCTTGAAGATATTTATCCTAACTTAGAGGAAAAGGATTTTGAGATGGAATAGAACTAATCGTTTATTTAACGGTATGTTTTTGCGTATAAAAAAAGAGCGGCCTGACCGCTCTTTTTATCTTTTTGCTTAGTCTTGAGAATAAGGCAAAAGCGCCATTACTCTTGCGCGCTTAATCGCCATCGCAAGCTGTCTTTGATGCTTTGCGCAAACGCCCGAAGTACGCCTTGGCTGTATTTTGCCGCGCTCTGTTAAAAATCTTCTCAATTTGGCTATGTCTTTATAATCTATACTCTTGCTTTTATCTGCACAAAACGCACAAATTTTGCGTCTTGGTCTTCCTCTTCTGAATTTTCTTTGAGGCCTGTCATCAGCCATTTATTTTTCCTCCTTATTGCTTTTTTAAAAAGGCATCTGTTCATCATCGAGCGGCTCAAAATCGCCCTTTTCGTCTTCGAAAAGCCCGGCATCGTCCGGCGGCGGCGGAGCATCGTCCGCATATCTTTGTCCGCCCTCTCCTTTAGGCGTCAGAAACTCTACATCATCGGCGATAATTTCGGTTACATAGCGTCTGCTGCCGTCGTTCGCCTCATAATTTCTGACCTGTATTCTTCCTGCTACGCCAACTTTGCGGCCTTTGCTTAAGAATTTTGAACAGTTTTCTGCGAGCCCTCTCCAGGTTACTACAGGTATAAAGTCTGTCTCTTCTTTGTTAAACGGCCTTCTTACCGCAACCGTAAAAGTACATACTGATATTCCTGAGCCTGTTGTTTTAAGCTCTGGGTCTCTTGTCAAATTTCCGATAATCATTGCTTTGTTCATAATTAAACCTGCCTTTAAAGTCTTATTACGTTATATCTTAGCACACTATCGTTAATATTATAAATACGTTCCAGCTCAAGCGGAAACTCTGGGCTTGCTTCAAAAGTCATAAGCACATAGTAACCGTCTTTGATGTAATTGATCTCGTACGCAAGTTTTCTTGCGCCCCATTCGTCAATCTTTTCTATTTTTCCGCCGTTTTCTTCTACCAAAGCTTTGAACTTCTCTATTTGAGACTTTCTGGCTTCTTCTTCAAGATCCGGCTTCAAAATATACATGCTTTCATATTTATTCATGATTATACCTCCCTTTTGGACTCTCAAACACCGAAAATAATTTATTCTCAGTACTTGATGTTGGCCCTGTCCCTGCCGGCACAGAGCAAGAAAGACGCTACATCGAATGATTATACCACTATGATAACTCAATTACAATATGTATTTATTTAACATTCTTACATATTTTATCATATTCTTTATTTAAATCAAAACAAATCTTTCAGCTTATCAAAAAAGCCGTTAGATGCTTCACTATCTGCTGATACTTGTATCGCTTCCTCTTCTTCCTCAGCCGATATGCCGCCCGTTTTAATAACAAACTGCACAGTAGAATTTTTCGCATTCCGCTCGTCCATGAACGAACCGTATTCATCCGCTTTATCGGAAAGCGCCTGAAGATACCCATCCAGCCCGTCAAGCGAATTTTTCATTTCGCTCAGGCCTTGCTGAGAAAGCTCTTGAATACCGTCATTAAGCTCGGTAACGCCTTCTATCATATCGTCTATGGCATTTATAAACTCGGGCATGGCGTTCGCCGCCTCGCCTGCGCCTCCGCTCAAACTTTGCGCACCCTTAGACAGTTCTTTTACCGCGCCTTTTAATGCGGAACATGCGCCGTTCAGCCTGTCCGCGCCGCTCAAAAGCTCTAAACAGGAAGCGTACAGCGTGCCGCTTGAAGTGCGAAGGGCGTATACATTATCGCAAAAAGTTGTGGAAAATTCGGTGTAAAAACTATTCGTGCCCGAAGCGACACTCGCCGACAGCGTTTTTAGATCTGCTCCCGCCGCAGCCAGTGCATTAATTGCATTTTGCTGTGCATCAAGCCCGTTGTAAAGAGCGGCCGTATTCGCATCGGGATGGGCTGCCGTTACTATATCCGATAACGTTTTTAATTGCTCATTAGAGACCAAGACACCATCTAACCCAGTTTTCATGCTTACAACTCCGCCGTCGAGCAGCGACGCCGCGTCGTTTAAATCGGACAGCGTTGAAGACATCTCGAGCACGCCTGTATATAGCGCGCCCATGCCCTGGTCAAAAACGGCAAATGATGACGAAAAGGCCGACATGCCGGCATAAAAATCAGCAGCCGAAGAACTGAGCGTGCGCGCATTCGAATACAGCGTGTCGTTTCCGCTTTCCAAACTATCCGCGCCGCCGCTTAAATCTTCCAGCCCGCTTTGCAGCTCTTTTGCCGCGTCTTTCATCTCGTAAAGCCCGTCAAGAAGTTCATCTGTACCTTGGCTCATCTCATCGGTGCCTTCTATCATCTCGTCAGTACCTTCCGAAAGGCCGTCTTTGTCTATAAAATCGTCGTACGAATCGAGCCCGGGCGGAGCTTTTGGCAAAGCTATTATATTTATAGGGTCCATTTTTATACCCTGCCCGAACAATGTGAACGAAAACTCATCTTCGGGAAGCGGAAACGACGAATAGGAAAGATTATATGACGAACCCATGCGCATAGACGATGCGTTTTTCGGTATATCTATTACTGTAAATATATCGCTGTCGAATACCGCCGATACCTGCATTGCGAACGGCGTATAAATCTGTTTATCGACAAGCTCATTAAACTGCCCTGTTTCCGCTTTGTTTACTATCATAAAAGCAATTTTCAACTCCCCTGTCTTCCCTGCAATATCGTCAGGCTGTGTTTTTTTACCGTTCAGATAGTACTCAATCTTGATATCAAAAGGCAGCGGTTTGTCCGTTTCTCCTTCATAATAAAAGCTTTTATTTTCGTAAACCGCGTCAACATCCCATATAATTTTTTCACCCTTGACCGTCGGCTTTTCCGCTCCCATAAGATTGGTGACAGAGTTATAATCGCCGTAGTCGGTTATCTGTCCTTGGGCCGTAAAACAGTTGACAACAGTCGCGCCGCTGTACGTTCCGTCATCCTCCAAAATCGCATATACCGTTTCGCTTTTTGTCTTCCCCTTATCGGCATCCGCACGGACGGCATTATCCGCCGGTAAAAAAGCAACTGCAAAAAGCGTTACTATGAGTATCACCGCAATTTTAGCCGCCAGCAGCCGCCCTTTAGCCTTATTTTTCGGACGCCTGTGTTTTCCTTTTTTTCTTGAACGGAAAAGCATAACTATCATCCCCTATACCTCTTCTTAATTCTTTGGGTTTTTACCTTGCGAAATTCGAGCGTTGACGCTAAAAGCGGCTTGTCGAAAAGTATGAACAGCGCGGGAAGCGCGAACATAATTACACCAAAGCTTATCAGCGCACCTCTTCCCACGACAGATGCTATCTCTCGCGTCGCTTTTAGAGAGCTTACAATCGTTATAGAAAGCGTGGCGAAAAAGAATGTAAGCACGCTGGTCAGCATAGGCCGTGTTGCCACGGCTATAGTCTGGGTAACCGCCTGCTTTGCGCTAAGCGACTTATGCCTGAATTCAAAATAGCGCGATGTAAACAGTATGGCGTAATCTACCGTTGCGCCTAGCTGTATCGCCCCGACCATTACGGGCGTTAAAAAAATCATCTCTTCGCCGGTAAAATAATTTATACCGACGTTTATGTATATCGCCGTCTTTATTACAATGACCAAAAACACAGGCACCAAAAGCGACCGGTAAGCTATAAGCAATATAAAAAATATAAACGCCATCGAAATAAGCTCTACTGTCGTGTTATCAAGCTTTGCTGTAGACGCCATGTCCGCCGCGCCGGCATAAGAGCCGGTAACGTACGACTGCCCAAGATATTCATTAGCGCTGCTTCGGATTTCATCTATAGCGGCAAAAAGGTCATCGTTATCTAAATCCCTGTTTAGAGTTACCGTAAAACGGCGGTAATTCTCGGCTATGTACGCGTCCTTTAGCTCATCGGGCAGAAAGCTCTCGGGCACTCCAAGCTCTGCATTATCCGACAGCCCTTTTGTCTCGCGAACAAACTCGATTTCATCAATAGCCGCCATCGCCTGCCGCTCGTAACCCGACATCTTTTTATCATAAATCACGGTAACAGCGTCGGTAGCCCCGAATGTTTCGCCTATTTTTCGCGTAGCTATTATGGGCGGCGTATCATCGGGCATAAAATCTTCTGTTGTATAATAGTATTCCTGCCGCCCGTTTGCTAAAAGCATAGGCACAAGAACGATAACGACCACAGCAAGCAGTATATACCGATAGCGTACAAGCGGGCCCGAAAGCTTTTTAAAAGACGGCACCAGTATACGGTGTTTCTTTTTGCCCGCTTTGTATGTCGCAATAATAAGGCAGGGCAAGAAAGTAATGCTGACGATAAGGCTGAAAATTACTCCCTTAGAAAGCACTATTCCAAGGTCGGCGCCTATCTGGTTGTGCATGAATATAAGAGCGACAAAACCTGCGCAGTCTGTCATTGCGCTTGATGAAATCGCCGTGAGCGTAGATCGCATAGACGTTACCATCGCTCTTTTAACATCGCCGTTTGCAGAGAGCAGGTCTTCTTCGAATCTGTGAATCAAAAAGATAGAATAATCCATTGAAACGGCAAGCTGCAGTATGGCGCCTATTGCTATTGTTAGAAAAGACACTTCGCCTTTCACGATAAAGTTAGTGCCGTAGTTTAGTATTATTGCGAATAAAATGTTGATTATGCAAAGCAGCGGCGCGATATATGACGAAAGCGAAAGTGCAAGAAGCAAAATAAGTATTCCAAAAGCAATACTTAAGTAAATAGGCTGTTCTTTGTCAAGTATGTTTCTTAAATTGTTCATAACGACAGGCTGCCCGCCGAAATACTCGCCCTTTTGCATTAGGCTTTCAATGCGCCCCGTCGCCTCGTCGGCGGCATCTTGGCTTTGACGGCTGTATGTGACAATAAGTATTGTGCTATCGCCTTTTTTGTATTGCTCTAACGCCTTCTGTGATAAAAAAGCCTCGGGCGTATAGATATCGAGTTTGTCGTCCATCCAGTCTACGCTGCTTACGCCGTCTAAGCTTTCGATATCCGAAATTAACTGCATAGTGCGCCAGTTTTCTTTGTTTTCTAAAAGCACATACGCAAGCGTCGCGGTGTCGAATTCTTCCTCCTGTATATTCGATCCGGCGACAGAGTTTGCGCCCTCAGGCATAAAATTAGAAATCTCAAAATTTGTATCAACAAGAGCGACTCCCATTATAGCGAGTACTGTAATAATTATAAAAAATACAATTACGATATATTTGTGCTTTATCAAGAATGAAAAAAACTTATGCATATATTTTCACCTATTAAATTCGGGGTTTCTTTGCTTTTCTGTCAGAAAAGCATTTTATCCAACAGTTGACATGCTATCTAGTATATAGTATAGTTATCTTCGTAGAAAAAGGCAACAACCAATCGCACTTTACTCTGTTGTCTAAGCATACACAAAGACCGTTTTTGTATATTTAAACAACACATCATATATTAAATGTTGAGGAATATAATATGGAATCCCAAAAAATTGACCGCAGGATTTTAAAAACAAAGCGTCAGCTTCGCCACGGGCTGGCAGAGCTTTTACAAATCAAAAAAATCAATAAAATCACCGTACGCGAATTGTGTGATTTAATCGATATAAACAGAACGACGTTTTATACCCATTACCATGATATTTACGATTTGCTGGAGCAGATTGAAAATGAAGTATTCGCAGAGCTTCAGCAGGTACTTGCACCATATGCGCTGTCAAGCGTAACAGACGGCCTAAAACCATTTCTAACGCAAATGTATAAATATATCGCAGAAAACTCGTATCTGGCAAAGGCGCTGCTCGGCCCTAACGGAGACATGGTTTTTGTAAGAAAAATTCAGGGCCTTATGCAAAGCTTTGCCCAGCTTGCATGGAACAACGTTCAGGATAAAGAGGTCTTAATGTATAAAGAATACATAAGCACATTTGTTGTAAACGGATGTACCGGAATGCTCGAAAACTGGCTGAAAAACGGAATGGCGGAATCTGTTGACGATATGGCGGCCCTGGTAGACAGCCTGCTTCGTAACGGATTACAGGCTATTTAAAAAGCACTCATTTCGACTTTGTGTATACGGCGTAATTCAGCAGCCCAATAAGCTCGGAAACAAAAAGCGCTTTCGCAAACTTATTTGTTGATTTGCAAATTCCGGATATTTTCTTAAAACGGTTATCTACCGTTTTATAATTTTTAACAGGCAGATAAAATCCTCCGTTTCTCGAAAAAATTTCGTTTATCTGTTCCTCACAATCCAATAGCTCTGTTAACCTGTTTATAAAATCTTTGGATATCAAGATACTGCTTTTTATAAAATCTTCTTCACATTTGGGATGAGTATAGTATGAATCCAATCCATTTATAAAATAAAGCGCTCCTTTTGTCATTGGGTAAACCTTATCATGAATAGTTACTTGTCCTTGATCATATAGTGTTTGGATTATTTCATAGTCAAAATGAGAATGGCTTTTTTTAGCCATTGCCTTTTTACCTTTGCTATGATACTCGCAATAAAAAAGCTTATTCATAAATATTATCCTTTCTTTAATCTATAATAGACATCATAATGGCTTAATAGGTAAATATATATCTATAAAATGCTTCTTTTCCGGGTGAGTGCTTGGATCATTTAGATATATTTCAAAATTAGGGCCGTCACCAGGCTGATATCCGCTTTGCGGCAGCCATTGTCCGTATAGATATTCCCAAGCACCGGCATGCTGCTCGGCAGCCATATCGTTATCAATTACAAAATGCCCTATTGCATATTTGCCTCCCGATATTACCATATTTCCAAATTCGCCGCTTGCTTTAGTCTCTTTTGGAACTGAAATACACACGCTTGTTCTTCTTTTGTCATCTTGCGTTATTTCAGGGTTATCGTGATATATAGTCAATAGCTTTGTCTCTCCCTCAATCATAACACCTTGCGCAAACCCCCATGCTATAAGTCTGCTGATCATATCTTGGAATTTCGCCCCGAATTCTGCATAAGTTCCCACATGGCGCAGATAAACAACTGTCATTTCTTTAATATCAACGATATCTACTTTACACTTGATTTCCATCTCATTTCTTCTCCCTTTGTTTGTAATGTTAACATCATTATACAAAGGAAGCGCTATTTTTGCTTTTCTAATCTTGCTTTTTGTTTTGTTACTATTGCTATAAATTTTTCTGTACTCTGTCGCGCTTATTCCATAATGCTTTTTAAATGATCGCGCGAACATAGCTGAATCTGTAAATCCAAAATCCAAAGCAATTTGTGTTATTGTTTTGTCTGGAGCATGAAGAAGATAACTCGCCGATTTTTCCAGCTTTAGCCTATTGATATAATTATATAGAGTCTCATTAACTATACTTGTAAACACCCTGTGAAAATGGTATTTTGAAAAGCCTGAAACTGAAGAAATCTCTTCGAGCGAAAATACTTTATTTATATTTTTTTCAATATAATCCTGAACAATATTAATCCGCGAGATATATTCTTGCCGCAATTTAGAGCCTTTGTTGCTGTCCATACTTTAGCCTTTCAATAATTACTTACTACAGATGTTATCACATAACATTATATATTACTTTGCTTATCTTGCTCCGAATATAAGGTAAAATCCGAAAATTACAATAAAGCATTGCCATATATATGATATAATCTTAAGTAAAGAGATTCAAGAAATTCTTGGCGTAAATAAGAAACGGTGCCGGCTATGCCAAAAGAAATACAAGCAAAAAAAATATTAAACAGAAGCAAACACTCGTCCTACTGGTTCGGGGTAGAGTACGGATTTAATATCTACAGGGGTTGTGAGCATCGCTGTATATATTGTGATACGAGAAGCGAATGCTACGGCGTCGATGATTTTGATAACATTATCGTTAAGATAAACGCACCCGAGCTTTTAAAGAACGAGCTGGCGCGAAAAAGAAACAAAAGAGCAGTGTTAGGAACGGGGGCGATGAGCGACCCTTATACCCCTATTGAGCTTGAATACAAACTGACAAGAGAGTGCCTTAAAATTATTGCCGACAGGCAGTTTCCGGTAAACATTTGCACCAAAAGTAACTTGATACTGCGCGATTTAGATTTGTTAGAAAGAATCAGCAAAGTTTACGCATGTGTACAATTTACAATAACAACTCCCAACGATGAACTTGCAAAAATAACCGAGCCTATGGCGCCGCTGCCAAAAAAGCGTTTTGAAGCCATGGGCATTTTATCTTCAGCGGGCATTAAGGTCGGCGTAACAATGATGCCGCTTTTGCCTTTTATCAATGAGAGCGAAGATGATATAAAAGTTTTGGTACAAAAAGCCAAGTATTACGGAGCAGAATATATTGTGCCCAGCTTTGGCATGACGCTAAGAGACAGGCAGCGCGCATACTATTATAATGAGCTGGATATTAGCTTTCCTGGTGTCAGAGAGAAATATGAGAAAAGATTTAAAGAATATTATCAGGCAGGTACAGTAAATTATAAAAAGATGAAATCCGTTTTCATAAAAGAGTGCACAAAACATAACATATCGTATAAAATGCCGTCTTACCAAAGTGAACAAACAGCGTTTCAATTAAGCTTTTTTAAATAACCATTGGAGTTTTTATGCAGGAAAGACACTTGCTTGTGACGAATATTTGAAAAAGAACTAAAAAACGCCTTTATCCGCGTTTTATAATAAAATTAGCATGATATTCTAAGGAGGACTGAATGAAAAAAAACAAACAAATCACAGGTATTATAGGAATTGGCGGAATCGTGTTGTTATTGGCGGTAATAATTTACTCTATGGTAAGCTTCGAAAAAGGTTTTTCTCCGCTTGGCTGTTTTATAACTGAACTAGGGTTTTACACAGGCGGATATATGTCCATGTCTCCGGCGCTGATATTTAATCTGGGCTTTATAATATGCGGGCTTGTAATCTGCGCGTTTTTTGTAAATTACGGCATACAGAAAAGCACAAAGCTAAACGCAGCCGTAAGTTTTTTTGGAATGCTTAGCGGGGTGCTTTTAGCGGCAAAGGGTATCTTCACGCTTAATTTTTCGCAATACCATTACATAGTATCTTCCGCGTTCTTCGCTTCTGTGTTTGTTATGAGCATATTATTTATAACCGACAGTATGCTAAGCAGCAATTTAAAGAAAAGCAACCTCGCGAATATAATAGTCGCCTTTTTTGCGGGGCTTACAAGCGTGGTTTTCTCAGGATATACAATAACGGGCGGCATGGAAAAAGTATTTTTAGAAGATTCGTCGGTTGTAGGGAGGCTTAGCATAATACCGTTTGCAATAATAGAATGGGCCGCCGCGGCTCTCATAATCGCTCTTTTTTCTATGCTTGCCATACAGATGTTTCTTGGCAGCCGTGATACTCAAAGCGGAGGAAAAAATCCGCTGCGCTTTAATTTTAGAAAAGTTACCGGCAAACCCGATTCGCGAAGCATAGAACTTTAAAAAAAGAATCTGCGCCCCGAAAATTTCTTTCGGGGCTTTTTTATTGCATGGCTATTGCGCCTTGCCCCGTCGGGCATTATACTTAAAAGCATGAAAAACATAACACTATGCGCAATAAACGCAAGATATTCCCACAGCAACCTTGCGCTCTTGTGTTTAAAGCACGCTGCGCAAAAGCCGGATATTAAAATAATACAAATGAGCATCAACGACAAGATATCGCAAATCGTCAATACTATTTTTTGCGGCGAGCCCGATGCCGTCGGCTTTTCTTGTTATATTTGGAACATAGAGCATGTGCTGAAAACCGCTTCATGTATAAAAAAAATATTACCCGAATGCTTTATTATTTTCGGCGGCCCGGAAGTCTCTTTTAACAGCGCCGATATGATGAAAAAACACAGCTTTATTGACATGATTATAAAAGGGCGCGGAGAAGCAGCTTTCTCGTATTTTTTGCAGCGCTTTGAATCGGGCTCTCCGATAGATTCTACGCCGTCCGCCTGTATTCGTACAAAAGAAAAAATAATTTCAAACGAACCAAAAGAAGTTTTTGATATGAACAGCCTGCCGTTTTTATACGGCGGCCTCGACTATTTTAAAAATAAAATAATCTATTACGAGACAAGCAGAGGCTGCCCGTACAGCTGTGATTACTGCATGTCGGCGGGCGAAGATGTATCGCACCTCTCTTTGCAAAGAGTAAAAGAAGAGCTTGAATTTTTTATAAAATCTAACGTGCGCCAGGTTAAGCTTGTCGACAGGACTTTTAACTATCCGCCCGAGCGCGCGAATAAGATATTTAAAATGCTGCTTTCTCTTTCAGAAAAATATCCCGAATCTTCTACGAGTTTTCATTTCGAGATATCGGCGAATATTATTGAAGACGAAACCATAAAACTAATACGGAGTGCAAAAAAAGGCTTTTTTAAATTCGAGATAGGTGTACAGTCTACTCATCCGCCAACATTAAAAGCGGTCAACCGTAACCATGATATGAAAAAGCTATTGGGAAATACACGAACTCTTTGTGCAATGGAAAACATACACGTTCACGCAGACCTTATTGCCGGGTTGCCCCTCGAGGGGTATCGGGAGTTTTCCAAATCATTCAACGATGTTTACAGCCTCGGCGCGGATAAAATTCAGCTAGGGTTTCTCAAAGTACTGAAAGGCAGCCGCATGCGCGAAACAGCGCAAAAATACGGCATTGAATATACAGATTATGCGCCTTATGAGGTATTGTCTACGCACGCATTATCGTATGAAGAGATTCAAAAGCTTCATAGAATAGAGCATCTTACCGATGCCCTGTATAACACAAAGCATTTTGTTAAAACGCTTGAGGCCTTTGTTCCTTTGTTTTGCTCTCCATTTGATTTTTACAATCGGTTCGCAGAATTTTTGTGCCAAAAAGAATATTTTGCTTCGCCTAAAAAAAAGCAGTTTCTTTTTGATATGCTTATTCTGTTTGCTAAAATAAGCCGCTGCAAAGACGTCGACGTTATAAAAGAAGCTCTGATTTTTGACTGGCTGTGCATGGAAAAACCGAGAAGCTGGCCAAAACAAATAGAAATATCGCAGACTGACGAACAAAAGCTGCAAATACGCGCTTTCTTTAAAAACAAAGAATGTATACAAAAATATTTGCCAGGCTATCAAAAACTTTCGGGCGGAGAAATATCCAAGCGATGTTTTATATATCAATTTGAAAGTATCATGCAGTCTGCCGTGCTTTTCGATTACGGTAAAAATAAAGACGCTGATAACTTTTGCCGGAAAATCAATTTTGATTTTATTTGCGAAATAAGCGATAATAAATCTATGGGGAGGTAAGAAACATGGTGAATAAAGAAAAGTTCGGAGTGTGCAAAGACGGTAAAAGCGCCTATCTGTACACCATAAAAAACGAGGCGGGCATGTCGGCAAAAATCTGCGATTTCGGCGGAATTATTGTAAACCTTTTTGTTAAAGATAAGCTGGGACAAAAAAAAGATGTGGTCTTGGGGTTCGACAGTTTGGCAGAGTATGAGGCCAATCCGCCTTATTTTGGTGCGGCGATAGGCAGGTGTGCAAACCGCATCAACGACGGCAGATTTTCTCTTGACGGCAAAGAGTACCAGCTTGATTGCAACGAAGGCGAGAACCATCTTCACGGCGGAAAACAGGGTTTCGATAAAAAACTCTGGAACGCAGAACAGACTTCGCCCGACAGCCTTAAGCTGACACTTTTCAGCGCCGACAACGACCAGCATTATCCGGGCAATCTTATTGTCTGCGTTATCTATACAATAACCAAAAATAATGCTCTTCTAATAGAATACAAAGGGCTAAGCGACAAAAAGACGCTTTTCAATATGACAAACCATTCGTATTTTAATTTAGACGGGCAGGACAGCAGCAGTATACTTGAGCATTACGTTTCTATAGACGCGGATTCCATAACAACAGTCACCGAAAACATGAAATCAACCGGAGAAATTATGCCTGTTGAAGGCACGCCGCTCGATTTTAGAAAAAGCAAAAAGATAGGCGCGCATATAAACGCCGCCCATCCGCAGATAGAGTATGTAAAAGGATTTGATCATAATTTTGCGCTTAACCACAGCTCGGACATAATCGCGCAGGCTTACAGCGAAGACTCGGGTATCTGCATGAGCGTGTCTACCAATCTGCCTGGGGTACAACTTTATACCGGCAACTACCTGGACGAAAATATAACGCTTAAAGGCGAAAGAAAAGCCGCGCAGTATAACGCGTTTTGTCTCGAGACGCAATATTTCCCCAACGCGATAAACTATACTGCTTTTGATACTCCCGCCATCGAGGCAGGACAGTATACACAGTATCAGACGAGCTATGAGTTTTCAGTCAAATAGTAAATTAGAGAAAAGCTTTATAAGAGCTCTTGAATCTTGCCCTCTATCTCTTTAGGCTCTGTTTTTGGCGCGAACCTTTCTACTACATTGCCATCAGAGTCTATAAGAAACTTTGTAAAGTTCCATTTTATCGTTTTCCCCAAAACACCCGGCGCGGCTTGCTTCAGATAAACATAAAGCGGCGCCGTATTATCTCCGTTGACATCAATTTTTTTAAACAGCGGAAAGGTCACGCCGTAATTTATTGTGCAGAAAGTCTTTATTTCTTCGTCGCTGCCCGGTTCCTGATTGGCAAACTGGTTGCACGGAAAAGCAAGAATGCTGAATTTTTTGTCTTTATATTCTTCATACAGTTTTTGAAGCCCTTCGTACTGCGGAGTAAACCCGCATTTGCTTGCTGTGTTTACAATCAAAAGAACGTAGCCTTTATAGTCGCTAAGAGAGACCTCTTTGCCCGAATTATCTGTAACTTTAAAATCGTATATATTCATATTTACACCTTTTTCCTTTCGGGTTTATTATCTGTATCTGCATTTGTTTTTATTAAATATTATATAAAACCAAGCTGTGTTTTGCAAATTAGCCGTTAAACGCGCGTTTATAAACGGCCTTTTTATCTGCGCCTTAAATTACGGTATTTCATTATTGCGGTTTGAAGATAATTTTCCGGCATAATTTCGTGAAATTATATGTATATATTTATAGGAGAACTATCTTTAAAAAGAGAGGTTAAAAATATGAAAGTACAAAAATCAACATTTAAGACAGAAACAGCTTGTAAAACAAAATTAAGCGAAAGCCTTGTTGAAGGACGGCTCTCGCTGCCGCCCGAAAAATCTGATATACAGCGCGTTTTGTTTGTACAGGGAAAAGTACATGTCGGCGCCGAGCCGGCAGACGGAAAGGTGTTCATGGACGGCAGCGTTCGGTTTTGCGTTGTATATATGGATATAGAGGGCAACATCGATTCTTTTGAATCATCATCCGTGTTCCGCCATTCGCAGGACGTGCAGGGCGCGGGAAGTAATATGAACGTATATTGCAAAGGCAGCGTTAAAGAAATCGAATATACCATTGAAGACGGGCGCAGAGTTTATGTTAAGGGTATCGTTTCCATGAATATAAGAGCAAGCGTTTCACAAAGCTGTGAAGCGGTAAGCTCGGCAGATTCGGCAGACATGCAGGTAAAGATGTTTCGGCAGAGCATATCGGCCGTAAAAGAATATAAAAAGGATACGGTAGTTATAAATGAGGATCTGCGAGTGCCCCAGAGCATGCCCAGGGCCGAAAAAATATTATTCTGCGACGCATACACGGTTATAAAATCGGTAAAAACCGAAGAGCTTAAAATCATTGTTGAAGGCGATATAAAAATGATGATACTCTATCTCTCGCAAGACAAGAGCGCACCCCTCCAGTATTTTTATGAATCGCTGCCTTTCGGCGAGATACTGCCATCCGAAAGCGTTTCGCCCGACGATATGGTAATGGCGGATTCTGATATGTACGATTTGCGCGTTGATATCGCCGAAGAATCGAGCGATGTGCTGCGCCTTTATGCCAAGCTGAATATCCTTTGCTCTGTAATGACTACAGGCGATATTGAATATATGCAGGACGCTTATTCGCTTGAAAACCGGCTGAACGTATCGCGCGAAAACTATTCATACCGGCACGCAGACCTTTGCGCCTGCGTTAAAGCTATCACCAGATGTTCGATAACGGTGCCTGAAACGCTTCCCGCAGTCTCTCGAATAATTTGCATGAAAGCCTCGCCGGTAATCGCGACGGCAACACCGTCTACAGACAGAGTATACCTTGACGGGCTTATGATGTTTACCATATGCTATTCTTCGCCCCAGGGCATGCAAAGCTATTGCGGCGAAGTTCCCTTCGAAGCAGAAGCGCAGCTTGAGGGCATAATCGACACGCACGATATTGAGCTTTGCGCCCAAGTTGAATACTGCTCTTTCGAGGGAGCGGGAAGAGATATAAGCGTCAAGTTTATGATGGACATTGAGATAAAGGCGTATACACAAAAGAGTTTCTGCCTTGTTTCGGATATACAAGAGACGGGCGAAAGCGCGCCCGTTAAAAAAGGCATAACGATATATTTTGCCGACGGCGGAGAGAGCACATGGGATATAGCAAAAAGGTATTCCACAACACTTGATACCGTCCGCAAATTTAACCCCGAAATAAAAGAAACGGCCGAGCAGGGGCAAAAAATATTGATTATGGGTTAAAATATATAAATAAAAAGACATTCAAACCTCCTGTCATAAGGAGGTTTTTTTCTTTATGTAATTATTTTTTTATATCAGTTTGTTATCGTATAGTATTTCGACAAGCAACGCCGCCCCGAGCCCTACTGTCGCCGGGCATTTATCATCGTGAGCGCCCGCTTCGTCAAACGCAGCCTTCTCTTCGGGAATACGAAAATCATAAGTTTCGCCGAACTTCTCGAATTGTATATCGCGGCATATGTTAGTGCCGTATACGTCTTGGAATTTGTCGTGCAATATTCGCCCCAGTTCAAAAGCTTTTGCTGTCGCGCCGTCGACACCTAAATCTTTTAGTTCTCTTCCTACATAGCTGCTTATAATAAGATTGGCTCCCGAATATGCCCCGCACGCGCTATCACAGCAACCGGCTATTCCGCCCGCCATGCCACTTGCCGCCCTGAAAAGGTATTCTTGCTTTTCTCCCGTACTGTTTGCGGTCTTAAAAAACGCCTTTATAGTGCATTGCGCGCATCCGTAATACTGCGCCTCGTTTTTAAAACCTGTTTCATACGCTTTTCTCATAAGCTTTAGTTTTTTCTCGTCGGTATCAAACAGCGAATTGTCTAACATTCCGACATACGCCTCGCTTATAAGATACGATAGCTCAGGTTCAAAATAAAAATTCATGATTTCTTCTATCGCGCTTCTTATACCAACCAGCGCCAGTGTGTTTGATATGTATATATCTTCTTTGGCTTTGGTAGAAACGGCGGCGGCAGCAAGCATACAAATATAATAAGGGTAGATTCCCGCCTTTTTGCAAAGAAGGGCCGCTTCTCTTATAATACCGCCCTCGGCTAAAACTTGATCTGAGCCGGCAGCGCCTCTTTTTATAACAAGCGCAGCCTGCATTTCCTGTTTAAGCCCTGCTTTTGCTTTTTGTTCTTTCGGCATGCCGCAAAAATATATTTCCGCCTGTTCCAAAATCCGAGATAAAAAATCGCTGTTCATATCAAATGCCTTTCTTTTTTAATGAAATAGCGTTTTATAAAACAAGGACAAGCTTTATGAAAAAGCCCGCCCTATAAATGCCTTTATTTAAGCCGCAGCGCTAATATTCGTTTTCATCGGGTACGTTATGCTGTGCCAATTCAACAAACCTTGTATATTCGCCTCTCCAGCCTACATCAATATCTCCCGTCGGCCCGCTTCTTTGTTTTGCGACAATAACTTTAGATATGTTGTTTGCTTCTTTGTCGTAATAATTATCTCTATGTAAAAATATAACGACATCGGCGTCCTGCTCAATACTTCCCGATTCGCGAAGGTCTGATAATACGGGCCGTTTAGATTCTCTTTTTTCGCTCTCTCTTGAAAGCTGCGATAATAATATAACCGGCATATCGAGTTCTTTCGCCATTATCTTTAGCGACCTCGTCATCGCCGAAACTTCCTGCTGGCGGTTTTCTCTTCTGTCTTTTCCCGTCATAAGCTGGAGATAATCTATTACTACGAGCCCAAGGCCTTTTTCCTGCTTTAGCCGCCTTGCTTTGGCGAGCATCTCCATAACGGTTATAGACGGCGAATCGTCTACGTATACGGGCGCTACACCGAGTATGTTAACGGCCTCGGAAAGCCTGTCGAAATCTTCGTCTGTCAGCCCGCCCGTTCTCGTCTTCTGGCTGTCTACCAAAGCTTCGCTGCAAAGCATACGCATGGCAAGCTGTTCTCTAGCCATTTCAAGAGAAAATATAGCTACCGGTATCTGTTTTTTTACGGCGGCAAACTGCGCGATGTTAAGCGCGAAACTTGTTTTGCCCATTCCCGGGCGCCCTGCGACTATAATAAGCTGTGCGGGCTGCAATCCCGAAAGTTTTTTATCTAGTATAGAAAATCCTGTGGGTATGCCAAGAAGCCCCGATTCATTGTTCATAGACTCGCCTATAATAGTATAGCCCTCGAGAAGCGAGTTTTTGATGTGCTCTAATGAATCGCGTTTACGCTTAACGGCTATCTTATAGATAATGTCGCCCGCGCGGTTTACAATATCGGCTATCTCGTCTTCTGAAGATGTGGCGTCGCGTATTATCTCGTTGCCCGCCGCGATGAGCGACCGAAGCACAGATTTCTGCTCAACGATGTCTATGTAATACATTATGTTAGAAGCGCTCGGAACGCTGCTTGCAAGATCTGCGATATAGACGGTATCGTCCGCACCCTCTATAAGCCCTTTTCTCTCAAGCTTGTCGATAACTGTAACTGTGTCTATAGGCTTGCCGAGCTCAGAAAGCTCGCCCATTGCTTCATAGATAATCTGATTACGCTTTGAGTAAAAATTCTCAGGAGTAAGGTGCTCTAAAGCTATAAAAACTGCCTTGGGGTCTAAAAACATGCTCCCAAGAACGCTTCGCTCCGCTTCTAAATTGTTCGGCGGCATATACGCCCGCGCTTGCTCTGCCATAACGATCCTTCTTTATTCTTCTTCTGCCTCAACGCTTACAACCATGTCGGCGGTAATACCGGCATACACCTTTATCTGAAGAGTAACCTCTCCGAGTTCTTTTATATGGTCTGCCAAAACTATTTTTTTCTTATCTATTTCAATACCGTGCTGTGCCATTATTGCCTCGGAAATTTCTTTGCTTGTTACCGAGCCGAAAAGCCTGCCGTTTTCGCCGCATTTTTCTTTAACGACAATTTTAAGCCCGTTAAGTTTTTCCGCCGCTTCCTTTGCCGAAAGCCTCTCAAGCATATGCCTTTTTTCGTTAGCTTTCTGCTGCTGTTTGGCAATGGTAAGATTCTGTTTGTTAGCCTCTTTTGCTATTCCTTTCGGAAAAAGATAGTTTCTTGCATATCCGTCGTTTACGTTTACGATGTCCCCGATATACCCTTTACCTTTTAAATCCTTAGTTAAAATCACCTTCATATCAGTCTTCCTCTCCTAAATAGTTATTTATAGCTTTTTTTAATCTTTTCTGTCCCGTTCTTAAAGAAACGCCTTCCAGCTTTGCCGCGGCTATTGTCGCATGCCCGCCGCCGCCAAGGCTCTCTAATATAAGCTGGACATTTATATGCCCTAAAGATCTTCCGCTTATTACAACATCGTCTTTGTCTCTGCTTACTACAAAAGACGCGGTTACACCTCTTATCATCAAAAGCGCATCGGCAGCCTGTGCCGAAATTAAAAGCGCGTTTTCGAGGCCTTCGGGGCATACCGAAACGGCAATTCCGTTTTTGAGTATCTCCGCTTTTTTAACAACATCCGTTTTAGCCGAATACGTTTTAAAGTCATCTTGTATTAGCTGGCGTATAACCGTTGTATCCGCGCCGTACCGCCTCAGAAACGATGCCGCTTCAAACGTCCTGACGCCCGTGTTGAATGAAAAACCTTTTGTATCTATAGTGATTCCGCAAAGCAGCGCCTCAAGATCGATGCTGAGCGGTTTTATATCTTCCCCGAAATATTGCAAAATCTCGGTGACAAGTTCGCAAGCCGACGAAGCGTAAGGCTCGTGATAAAAAAGCGCAGCTCTTTCGATGTTTGTCGCTCCTCTTAGATGATGGTCTATTACAACAACAGTATCGGCAAGCTCTAAAAGGTTGGGCGCTATCGTAAGCGCGGCTATCTGCGTGTCTACCACAACCAGCATGCTCGACGAGCTTATCTTCATTCCGGCTTCCTGTGCTGTGATTATACCCGAAGAATATGCTTCAATGGAAGAAAGTTTTTTTAAAAGCGGCTCGATAGACGGATTGGGTTTGTCTACAACAATATAAGCTTTTTTCCCGACATGCCTTGCGCAGGCCGCTATACCGAGCGAAGCTCCCATGCAATCTAGGTCGGGAACGTCATGCCCCATTATAAACACATCGCTGCACTGCTCCATAAGATTTCGAAGCGCGTGGCTTATCATGCGGGATTTGACTTTGCTTCGCCTGTAAGCCGTTTTTGTCGTCCCCCCGAAAAATACAAATTTGTCGCCCTGTTTTATTATCGCCTGGTCGCCGCCTCTTCCAAGAGCAAGCTCTAACGCCTTAGCTGCAAAATCGGCCGACTGCTCGGGCGTCTCGCCCACTCCTATAGCGATAGACAAAGTAGGGCTTAGCGTTGTTTTTATCTGCCGTATGTCGTCTAAAATACGAAATTTAGAAGAACGCAGAGTAGACAAAAACCGCCTTTCAAAAATACAAAGGTATCTTCCCCTGCCCGTTCTTATAAAACTGGCTGAAAGATTTTTTGCCATCTCGCTTACACGCCGTTCTACAGCCGCGACTATCTCGGAAAGCTCTGTCTGAAGTATCTCTGCCGCCAGTTCATCGTAATTGTCTATTTGTATATAACATGTAACGGGAAGATAATTTTGATATAGCTTTTTAACCTCTACAGAATTTTCTAAATCTACAAGACGGTATAAAAGCATCTGCCTTTTTTTATACGTAACAGAAAACAGCTCTTTTTTGTACGGTTTTCCGTCTATCAATATCTTTTTTTCTTTGTCGGGTATATTGATACCCGGAATCATGCTGTTTATGTTGCGCATTGCGCCGTATCCTACGATATCGCGAAATGCAAGGTTGCACCATTTAACGCTGCCCGAAAGCGTCGCGAGAGCGGTGGGAATATTCATTGTATCTAAATAATTAGCAAGCTCTTCTTCCTCGGATAATGTCTTTATCGCAAGTTTCTGCCATTTGATTTTCTGCAGCGTGCCAAAAGCAATGTAAAGAACTGCAAAAGCAACGCAGAAAATTGCCGCGATTACGCCGACTGTCCTGTTATATAAAAACGCCATTATGCAGACGGCAGATAAAGCAACTATAAGATATATAAAATCGGTTGTTAAAAATCGAATCTTTTCTTTCAATTGTTAAACCGCCTTTCGTGCTTCCAATCGTTTTCTTATTCCTGCAACGTTTTCGAATATACCGACCCAGACTATTATTCCGCCGAGTATTAAACCGCCCGCAATATGAAGAACTATTCTTGGCCCTGTGCTCATTTTGCGTGTTTTGTATAGATAATCAAGCAGGCTTAAGCCTTGTATTATAAACACAAAAGCATAGACATTATATATCGTAAGCTCTAATATTTCAAACGACGGCCATGCATAGCTTGCGCCTATCGCCGCGAAGATATAAGAAAGAATATAGGCAAGCCAAAATCTCCCGGGAAGCGCCCATCTGCTAAACGGCGGAATATCGACAACTTCAGCTTTGCGTTTTTTTAAAACAGCTCTTGTTATTATGTAATATAAAAAACCTGTGATAAGAGAATATATTATTATAATATTGACAAGCGCCAGATTAAGCATCTGCCTTAACATGTCTTGTATTATTATAATAGCCTGCGCTGCGGGCGTCGCATCAACAGCCGCCTTTGTTATCGATCCCATAGCGATGTCTGCCGTTCTCATAGTCGTATAAAAGGTCTTTATATAAACATCGTCAAACATTCTAAGCGAATTGCCAAGGCTCTCTACAGCGTAGTCTATAACAGACATGCCGGTTATAAGCCCGAGCACGCCTACCGCCATTGCGATACCGGCTATAACAGAAGCACAGGAAATCATTATGCTGTCTCTGAACCTCTTTTTTTCGCGAAGAACAAAAGAAACGGCAAAAATCACGGGCAGAAAAGCAGCAGCCAATACACAGGCTGTCCCAAAATCAAATAATAAAAAAGTTATAAAACTTAAAAGCGCCGCAGTTCCGCCAAGATACCAGCCGCATTTTACGATCGCATAAATCAGTATTATCGGTACAGCAAATGCGGCAAGCGGAAAATATAACGTCATAAAAAGAAGTGCTGCCGCAGCGAGATACGCAATCAGCGCGAGTTTATATTCTTCTTTTTTTATCTTGTCCAAAACCCCTAGTATTCCTGCTTTCAAAATGTTTTTTTAATAAAGATAAATCTTTATAGCTGCTTTCAAGTTTATGTTCGTCTCTTATACCTGCCTGCGTTTTCTCCAATATGTCTGATTCTAACTCATGAAACGAGATACCGCATCTTCTTGCCAGAATATAAGATAACAACACAGTTGCCGAAAGCGTGTCTATTAAATCTTCACGCCCGTTTTGCGAAATCGAAGCACGCATAACATCCGCCGCCTCACAAATCAATTCCGCTTTTAAAACTTCAATCATTTTTGCGTTGCCTGCAATGTTTATAGATGAATGCATAAAAAATACCGCCCTTTGTTAATATGCACCCAATACCCTATAGTTTTGTGTCTATATTTTATATGTTATAACAACAATAGTCAATGCCGCGCATTTATGCGCCGATGCCGAAAAATCGCAAAATCCGTAAATACTAAACAGGTACGCAAAAAAAAGCCGCACGTCATAAAAATATCAACGCACGGCCTTATTTTTTACCCTTTAGGCGCTTCTGTCCATTATAAGTTTATCGGCCATTAACGCTATAAATTCTCCGTTTGTGGGTTTGTCGTTGTTTGTGTAAATATTGTACCCTATAAACGCATTTATGTTTTCTATTTTGCCCCTAGACCAGGCTACTTCTATGGCATGGCGAATAGCTCTTTCGACCTTGCTTGCGCTTGTCTCAAAAGGCTCCGCAATGCCAGGATAAAGCTTTTTAGTAATAGAATTGATAAGTTCAGGATTTTTTACAACCATTTTTATTGCCTCGCGCAAAAAGTGGTATCCTTTTATATGCGCAGGAATTCCGATCGATAGAAATACACCCGTGATTTTTTCATCAAGAGACCTTGATTGCACAGGAGAAGGTACCTGCCGGGTTGCAATTACTCGATATCCAAACAAATCCTGCAGGCGTTTATATAATATATCTTTATTAAACGGTTTAACCATATAATACTTAACGCCAAGATCGCATGCCATTTTAACCATCTGCTCGCTGCCTACGGCGGATACTACGATAGTCGCCGGCATTTCTTCAATTTCGGATGAGTTCAGCCTCTCCAGAATTGAAATTCCGTCTGCTTCGGGCATGATCATGTCCATAATAAGAGCATCCGGTTTCATTTCTTTTATTGCTTCTATTGCCTCTACTGGATTACTGCAAGACCCCACTACCTCTACGTCACTTTTTGTACTGAAATATTTGCTAAGCATCTCTGTCAGCTGCGTGTTGTCATCGATGATGAGTAGTTTGATTTTTTTCTCCATTTTGTGTAATCTCCTTTCAAAATTGTATTGTTTTTTAGACGAAAAATGACGCTTTGTGTCGAAACATACCATTAGAAGAAATATATGTTAATATTTTAACATGCCTGTCTGTATTTGACAACGATTATTCAACATAAAAAACAATCGGCAACAAATAATCATAATTTCTTAGGAAATGCTTTTTATCTAAAATTATAAAAAACTACAGCAATAAATAAAAACAACAGAATTTCGGCAAATATGCAAAAAGCCTGCAAACCTTTCTCAGAATATCTGCAGGCTTATATACAATGTTTATTTCTACAGCGCGTCAACATTGCTTCGCGCACCGTTTTTCAGCCATTCACCCAGGCCGGCAAGGCTCTGTTTATCTTTTGTTTCTGAAAAAGCAGCGTTTATTTTTATAAGCTGCTGGAACAAATTTTCTGCTTCCGTGCTTCTTTCTATCTCTTTTTTAAGCCTTGTTTTAAGCTCGCTGATGTCCGCGTAAAGCGCAGAGTTTTCTTTCTTTATGCTTTCATTCTGCGCGGCTATCATCTGAATTTGCTCTTCCGCTCTTATTTTTGACGCGGCGGCTATTGCTATTTTAGCGATACCTTTAAAAAAGCTTTTTACATCGATATCTGCCGCCATAAGCGTTTTTGCCGCGCTTTCCGAAATATACATGTTATCTTTGCTGCGTGTTGCGCTTTTTTTCTGTATGTCATACGGGTCTAAATATTTCTCTGCGTCTTTGTCCATATCCGCCATTACCTTTTCTACAAGAGGGCGCCCGTTTTTTATAAGGCTTCTGTATTTGTTTTGATATCTTAGCATGAGCGTCTTATCATTATCCGCAAGCTTTAAGCTCGCCCCTCTTATCGATTCGCCCTTTGCTCCCGCCGCCAATAGCGTTCGAAGCAGCATATAGATTTCTTCTTTGGTAAAAGGCGTAAACGTCGACGGCTTTTTCTCTATTTCACCAGTTTCTTTTACTTTCATATAATAGTAATTTCTGACGCTGTTCGGTTTGCGCCCCGTTTTTTCCGCAACGTTTTCAAACACGCGTTTTAACGGCGCCCCTATCTTATGCGCTTTTTTTACTTCGTCCCAAAGCAGCAGTTTTTCATCATCTTTCCAGCCCGTTCTAAGAGAAATTTCAAAGCTTTGCAGCCCGACTGTATTATTGTTATCCATGTTTCTTACCCCTTATAATAGATTTTGATGTATATTATTCTCTTATACAATGCGTTTTATTCCGTTTTTTTACAATTAAAAATATAAAAAAGCAAACGCCTTGCTTTCCGTCCGCTTTTGTACATCAATTTTATATCGATTCCTTTTGTTATATAGTTATGCTGTTATGTCACTTGTTAGAATTGTGTATCACACGCACCGCATCTGAATATACATATTGTACAAGGAGAATGTTATGGAAGACAGGACTATAAAGCTATTGTATATAAATTCCGATGTACATGCCATGATAAACATCAACCAGGCGCCCGCCGGAGAAACGGGCGTCGGCGCAGTCACACAGCCTATTGCCGCAAACTCAACATTTTTCATTACCATGCTTCCTCTGCAAAACGAAAAGAACTTTGCGTACCTGCCGTACACAAGGCGGATATCAATAGCCGGCGGCGGCTGTGTCTTTTCTAACGACGGACTTGTTGATTTATGTGTATGGCCGGATAACATTATTGAGCTTACGCTTTATCCGCAAACGGTGTTTAAAAGCGAAGAGACAGAGCTCTATCCGTCAGTTCTTTCTCCTTTCGATTTTTACATAAGCGGAGAAAGACATACTGCGTTTATATATAACGAAGCGTATTCGAGCTTTGCAGTAGAGCATCCTTCATCCGGCAGGCTAAAATTTATTTCCCCTATGCCTTTTATGGTAGCTTCCGCGGATATCACTTTTACAAAATACGAAGATTTCCCCGTTCTTTTCGCGGCGGGAAAAACACCCGAAAACAAATCTTTTATATATGCCGCTAGCATACTGCCTTCTTTTTCGACCGCTGTTTGCAGCTTGTGCGAATCTTACAACATTGAAAATGATTTTTTAAGCATTGTTAAAAAGGGCGAATACCGTCAGGAAAAAATAAGATATGAAAAAAGCGGCTCGGGCTTTTTGCCTGTAAAAAAAGAGCTCGGCTGGTTTACTATGCAAGAAAAGCCGCCCGCCGAACCAAAAGACATCTGTGCGAATCTTCTTCAGGCGGTAAAGGCGGGGCTTGCTGATGACGCTATGGCATGCCTGACACCGTCTCTTTCAGACGGGCTTAGCTTTGCTGACCTAAAAGAGTTTTTCGGCGAATTTTTGCTTTTTACGCAAACATTGTCTCCCGCGTGCGGACAGAGCAGCATAGCATTAAAATATGCGGCAGGCAAAAATCTTTTTACCGCGCGAGAGTTTTGCGTTGAAACTAAACATCAGGACGGCAGAATTTTAATAGACAATATAAAAGAACCGTAAAAACATCCTTGTTGCAAAAAAGCAGCTCTCTTGATACAATCTTTTCAAGCGGGGTGCCTTTTTTTGGAAGATTTGACGGCTTATTTAGTGATTCAGATTTAAATAATTTAACACGCCATGCAAGAAAGCTTATTACCAATGGTATTCTTAAGTCAATTTTTTCTTTGAGCATTATTATTTTCGGGCTTGCTTTTCCCAATATGGGCACAGGACTGATAATAACTATTTTCATAATTTCTCTTCTTAATCTTTTTTCTTTGACACGAGATCTTTTGATAAGAGGTTTTCGATTGCTGTCGGCTATAAAAACGCATGGCGCTGCCATGACTGAAATTACCGGAAGGGCAGAACTGCGAAGCATTACTTACGATATTGAAATAAATTCACAGCCGTATTACTGTACTTTCCCAAGAAAAAAGTTCGAAAAAAAAGACGGCGTTCCAGGCTTCTCCCGCGTATGGGTAAACGATAATATAAACGACGGCGATATCGTTAAAATAAAAGTTTTAGGAAGCTTTTTGATAGAAGCTCAAGTAATAGAAAAAAGAAAATCATTAAACAAAAAACGAGCCGAACAATAAATGCCCGGCCCGCTTTGAAAATACTTTTACAGTTTCTTTATCCATCCAAAATCATCTTTTTCTTTTCCGTACTGCATGCCCGTGAGCCTGTCATATAACTTAGACGTAAGCTCGCCCATATTGCCATCGGATATCACAATTTTTTTGTCTTCCCATTGCATGCCTCCAACAGGGCTTATTACAGCAGCAGTACCCGTACCGAATACTTCTTCCAGCCCGCCCGATTCATTCTCTTGGAATATCTCCGAGATAGCGATTTTTTCTTCTCTTACGTTTACTTCAAACGTATCTCTGGCGAGTTTTATTACAGAATCTCTTGTTATTCCGGCTAAGATAGTTCCGGTCAGCGGAGCGGTGAAAAGCTCTCCTCTTATCTTAAAGAAAATATTCATTGACCCTACTTCTTCAACATATTTTCTTTCTGCTCCGTCTAGCCAAAGCACCTGCGAAAAACCTTTTTCATGCGCTATCTGCGCAGCAAGAAGGCTTGCCGCATAGTTGCCGCCCGTCTTTGAAAAACCTGTACCTCCCATTACCGAACGCACAAAGTCATCCTCTACGTAAATATCTACAGGCGAAAGGCCAGAAGCGTAATACGCGCCGACGGGAGAGAGTATTATGAAGAAAGTATATTCTTCGCCCGCACGTACTCCAAGAAACGGATCTGTCGCAATCATGGCAGGACGTATATACAGAGACGTACCCGGGGCTTTTGGCACCCAGTCTTTTTCAATATTTAAAAGCTCTACCAAACATTCGAACACAAACTCTTCGTCAATTTCGGGCATGCACATTCTTTTTGCCGAAACATTAAAGCGCTTAAAATTATCCCACGGCCTGAAAAGATTTACACCGCTGTCGGTATGGTAAGCCTTAAGCCCTTCAAAAATCGTTTGGCTGTAGTGAAGCACAGTGCAGGCAGGAGAAAGCGAAAAGTCTTCAAAAGGGCAAATTTTCGCGTCGTACCATCCCTTTCCCTTTTTATACTGCATGGTAAACATGTAGTCTGTAAAAAGCTTGCCGAAGCCTAGTTTTGTCTCGTCTTCGGGCTTTTTCTTTAAGCTTTTAGCTTTGATGATTTCAAGATTCATAGCTGGTCTCCTTGCAAAAATAATATAAAAAACAACAAACTATAATTTCTATGTATTTTATACCCAGAATTGATTATAGTCAACTCTTACAGAGTGTATTTTCCCCTTGTTATATAAGGCAAATCTATTTTCTTTATAAATACTCTTTCGACAGCATAATTATAATACCTTTTGATTACGGTGTCATTTTTTATTTTACAGGCCGCAAACAGCGGTTTTTACAGTAAATATTGTCTTGCTTAATACATTACATTATTTAAAACAACATACGTTATAATATGTGCTATATACTTACATAAGCTTTACACATGAAAGCTTTGCAAAATATATCTTTACTGGTATAATATCTTCTTAAGTAGTATGAAAGGAAACTTGCATGAGCATATTAGAATCAATAGTACTCGGTATAGTGCAGGGCTTAACAGAGTTTCTGCCCGTGTCGAGCAGCGGCCATTTGGTACTTATACAAAACATATTCGGTATATCCGAATCACAGCTGTTTTTTGACACGATGCTGCACCTTGGAACGCTTATAGCGGTAGTAATAGTAATGCGCAAAAGCATAGCGGATATTTTCAAAAACTTTTTTTCTAAGTTTACGCTTTATCTTGTTATTGCGACTATACCGGCAATCATATTTGTACTTTTATTCAAGCGCGATGTTGAAGGCGCGTTTACAGGAATGTATTTGGGATACGGGTTCTTGCTTACCGCTTGCGTCCTTGGCTTATCCGAAATACTAGCCGGCCGCGCGGCTAAAAAACGCGAGCTCAAAACAGGAGCGGCGGTAACCATGGGAATAATGCAGGCGCTTGCGGTATTTCCGGGCGTTTCACGCTCGGGCTCGACAATTGCCGGAGGCCTTGCTTGGGGAATAGACAGAAAAAAAGCAGCCAGTTTCTCATTTCTCATGTCCATACCGATAATTTTAGGCTCGGTAGTGCTTCAAGGCGTTGAAATCGTCGGGGAATCAGCTGTTGTCATAGACTGGCTGCCCACTATTATAGGCACGGTGTGCGCAGCGATATCGGGATATTTTGCCGTACGTTTCATGCTTGCGCTGATATCAAAAAAGAAACTTTACGGTTTTGCGGTATATGTTGCCATACTCGGAATTTTTGTACTGCTTGACCAATACATGCTCGGGCTTATAAACTGGGCATAATATATACGGGAGTAAAAAATGCTGGATTTTTCATTTGAACCTTATCGACAAGAGATGATAGAAACTCTTAAAAAATTTATTAAGATTGAAAGTGTAAGAGGCAAAAGCGAGCTTAACATGCCTTACGGCAAAGGCCTTTTCGACGCGCTTATGTTTGTGCAGAGCGAGTCGGAAAGAATGGACCTGGAATGCGTTAACCTTTTTGGCCACATGGCTTATGTAGATTACGGCTATGGTGACGAGATGCTCGCGATACTTACTCATATAGACGTTGTGCCCAAAGGCGACGACTGGACAATGCCGGCGTTCGAAGGCATAGAAAAGGACGGAAAGATATACGGCCGCGGCGCTATTGACGACAAAGGCCCTGCAATTGCCGCGCTTTATGCGCTTCGTGCGCTCAACGATAACTGTATACAGCTTGATAAAAAAGTCCGGCTTATTTTCGGCACAGACGAAGAATCGGGCTGGGGCGATATGGAATTTTATAAACAGCACGAACCGCTTCCCGATATCGCGTTTTCTCCCGACGGAGAATATCCTGTAATTAATGCCGAAAAAGGCCTGCTGCATATGGAGCTGGAATACGAATATGAGCAGGGCGACGATAACGGTATACATATAAAAAGCATAGACTCGGGCACGCGCGCAAACATTGTTCCAAATAACGCGCAATGCGAATTAAAAGCGCCTTTCTCTATAATACAAAAAAGCATTGAGTCTTACGTCTGCCCCATAGGCGCTGAATTCAGCTGTGAAAAAGCGGCTGACTACAGCGTACTTATAACCGTACACGGAAAAAGCGCGCATGGCGCCCATCCCGAAAGAGGCATAAACGCTGCGGCATCTTTGCTGCTGTATCTTGGCACTCTTTCGCTCTCGGGCAGCGGGCTTAACAAAATGATACAGACGCTTGCCCAAAAAATAGGCGTAACGGTACACGGTGAGAATATAGAGCTTGATGTGACGGACAAGATTTCAGGAAGGCTTACGCTGAATCTCGGAGCGATTCATACTAAAGACGGCAGTTTAAAAACAATAATAGATATAAGATATCCCGTTTCTACAAAGCGAGAGTTCATAGCCGAGAAATTAAATAAGCATTTTAGTGATTTTAAGCTGAGCCAGATTCATGCGCTTGAGCCTTTTTATGTTCCCGAAGACAGTATGCTTATACGCAAACTCAAAGAAGCATATACAGAAGTTACGGGCGAGGAAGCATATTGTATATCGATAGGCGGCGCGACATATGCCCGGGCGTTTAACAACGCTGTAACTTTCGGCCCTCTGTTCCCGGGGCAGCCGAGCGTCGAGCACGGCCCGGATGAATATATAGAGATCGATACTTTGATAAAAAACGCAGAGATAATTGCCAACGCTATTATTAAGATATGTGAGACAAGCCATGAGAGTTTGGGGTAAGCTTAAGGCAGAGGATATGATTTTACAAGATATCACTCTTAATTCGCCCGATTTTGAAAGCGCGCTTGTTGCTGTTTGTGAGCATTTTGATTTAACAAAACCTATCATATGCAAAAAGCATTTAAATGAAATAAAAAACTTCAGGCGCACAATATTCTATGCAGACGATTTTATTGAAAGCATAAATTTCGATACTTTTGAAATAGAAATTATTGTCAACAAGAAAAAAGTGTAAATCTTGATAACTCCTTAGCATTTTGAGAATACTATACGCGAAAGGAGTTGATTTTTTTTGAATATAATTGTACTTATTCTTGTAATTATAGGAGCCGTAAACTGGGGGCTTATCGGATTCTTTCAGTTTGATCTTGTGGCAGCAATCTTTGGCGGACAGAGCGCCGTCGTTTCAAGGATTATCTATGCTTTGGTTGGTTTAGCGGGCCTTTGGAGCATTATGTTCTTTCCGAGAATCAAAAACAAAGAAAAATAAATCGCCCGATTTATCATATGCCGCAAAAATAAACAGAGCTGTTTAATAAAGCAGCTCTTTTGATACCTTTATTCCTGGCTGACATACGAAGTTTGTATGCTGTCTTCGGCAAAGACGCTGCCCGTGCCTACTATTATATACAAACCGACTAACAATATTATAATTCCTGCTGCTATAAGTTTATTCATATTTTTTCGCCTTTTTAATTGATATATTATTAATCGTACTTTATTTGCATTTCTAAACAGCAAAACAACATATTTAATACTAGTTTAATAAATGTGTAATAAAGCATTATTTTTTTACGATTATTTGCACATAGCCAAGGCGTAGTTTATAATTGTATTATAATATACAAGGGAGCCGGAAATGAAAAAATGCGCGCTGCTTTTGGCTGTCTCGCTGTCTTTTGTTTTTCTTTGTTCATGCAAAACTCTGCCCGACAGAAAAGTGGTTTTTGACGAGGTTTTGCAAAAAATTTCAAAGATTGATGAGTATAAAGAGGACAATCCCCAATATCTAAGCGACACTGCAGATTTTAGAGGTGTGTTGTTCGGCTCGGATATGCAGGAGGTATACGAAACCGAAACGCTCTATCTCACAGAATCTTATACAAACGCTCTGGATTTTGAAAATACCGATATATATAACTATAGCATGCAGCCCACATATTGGTTTAACGAGGACGGGCTTTTATATCGCGGAACTTACAGAATAAAAAGCAAAAACGCGCATACCGTTTATGACGATATATCGTCGCAGCTTCGCGGCGACTTTGGCGTTCCGTTTGATGAAAATTTTTATGATTTTAACGGCGAAATTTTGCAGTTTGATTCAACAAAACAGTCAGAAAAGGCAATAGCTTCGGGCGAAGCCTATTTTTATACCGGCTTTAGAAAAAATTCGTTTTATATAGAGCTTTTTTTGCAGACTGCGGTAGACGAAAATTACATGGTGCTGCCCGAGTTTCAGATAAGTTTAGCATATACCGATTATTATTACTTCGATTATTAGGAGGATTGTTTTTTGATAAGCAAATATGAAGTTCTTGATACTATTAAAATGATTGAAAATGAGAACCTTGATGTAAGAACTATTACCATGGGCATCAGCCTTTATGACTGCGTGTCTTCCGATGCTGGTAAATGCTGTGATAATATCATAAAAAAAATTTGCAGCAAGGCAAAAGACCTTGTGCGCGTAGGCGACGAGATCTCTTCTGAGTTCGGCGTGCCCATAGTCAACAAGCGAATTTCGGTAACGCCCATATCCGAGATCGCCGCCGCAAGCGGTGCCTCAGATTATACCGTTTTTGCGAAGGCTTTGGATAAAGCGGCGGCAGAAACGGGAGTAAATTTTATAGGCGGTTTCGGCGCGCTTGTGCAAAAAGGCGAAACAAAAAGCGATACCGTGCTTCTCGAGTCTCTTGCAGGCGCTCTTTCATCAACAAAGCGCGTATGTTCTTTTGTAAACATAGCAAGCACAAGAACGGGCATAAATATGGACGCCGTAGCCAAAATGGGCTCTATAATAAAAGATACGGCAAATGCAACAGCTAAAGGCGGAGGCATAGGCTGTGCAAAGCTTGTTGTTTTTGCCAACGCTATAGAAGATAACCCTTTCATGGCGGGCGCGTTTTGCGGTTCGGGAGAGCCCGAGTGCGCCATAAATGTCGGCGTAAGCGGTCCGGGCGTTATAAAAGCGGCGCTCGAAAAGGTGAAAGGCGAAAGTTTTGATGTAGTCGCCGAAACAATCAAAAAAACGGCGTTTCGCGTTACGAGAGTCGGTCAGCTTGTCGCAAAGCAGGCTTCTTCGCGCCTTGGCGCAAGCTTTGGCATAGTAGACCTGTCTCTAGCGCCCACGCCGGCGATAGGCGACAGCGTCGCGCGTATACTCGAAGAAATAGGCGTTGATGTCTGCGGAATGCACGGCACAACGGCCGCTCTTGCTCTTTTAAACGACGCAGTTAAAAAAGGCGGAGTTATGGCATCATCACACGTCGGCGGCCTATCGGGCGCGTTTATACCTGTCAGTGAAGACGAAGGAATGATAGCAGCGGTTAAATCGGGCGCGCTAAGCCTAGAGAAGCTCGAGGCTATGACTTGCGTTTGTTCAGTCGGCCTTGATATGATAGCCGTTCCGGGCGACACTCCTGCAAGCACCATATCGGCTATTATAGCCGACGAAGCTGCAATAGGCGTTATAAACAGCAAAACAACCGCTGTGCGCATAATACCGGTGCCGGGTGCTAAAGTCGGGCAAAGCGTTGAATACGGCGGTCTGCTTGGAAGCGCAGTTGTTATGAGCACGGGCCAAAGCGGAAGCGGGCGCCTTATTGAAAGAGGCGGAAGAATTCCCGCACCTCTGCAGGGAATCCGCAATTAATTAAAAAACAACAAGCCGTTTTTTAAGTCGGCTTATTGTTGACTTTTATACAATATATCTGTAGAATATCAAAAGTATCACCTGCACCCGTAGCTCAGTAGGATAGAGCGTCCGCCTCCTAAGCGGAAGGCCGCGCGTTCGAATCGCGCCGGGTGTGCCAAAAGCCGCAAAAAAAAGGTTTTGCGGCTTTTTTATTTTGTCGATATTTCATGCAATCTATCCGTATAATTATACACAGCTCATCAGCCGATCCGAACAGGCTTTAGAAAATTTGCTAATAAAATCGCTATTCCTGCTAATAGATATTAGCAGACCTTTATTTGCAGAGACAACATCCTTCGGTCTGTTTAAAGTTCCGGCAGAACCGGTGTTGACGATTTCTGCCATAGCCTGAACCAGCTCAGAAGAGCTTTTTCAACTGTTCAATCAAGACTGTCAGAATAATTGTATTTCTTGCCCCAGCTATATAATATACTTTTCGCAATCCCTAAATCCTCAACAATTTCTCAAACTGTTTTATGACTTTTATAGCTCAATTTTACAGCATTCCTCTTGAATTCTTCGTCGTACTTGTTTCGATGTTTCAGCGCGATTTTTCCTCCTGTTATTTCTATTTTACTCGCTTATCATGCTGTCCGATATTTTTAACACACTCCCCAGGGGGGGCATTATGTTCTCCCAGCTATCATAATTTCCAAGTAAAAATCGATACCTGTCGTATCAATGGCAGGAAAAACGTCTCTGGACCTCATTTGATTCTTGGATATTTCAACAGAAATTTTTCACCCTCAATATTCCACAAACCGTTTGTTTTCTTTACTATTTTTGCTAACTCGGCAAACATCGGATCTGTTTTCCCTTTTCTCTCAAAGTCATCGATGGCAGTCAATTCCATTTCAATACCCGTATATATCAGTTTCTTGCCGCCCGGGATATTCGGCAGGTTTAGCGTTGTTGGTATTACGCTTTCCAATCCGCCGATATGCGTTACCATACTCGCCGGATTAATGAGCCCTCTCTCCATCAAACGAAGAGACTCTTTCATGTCATTGTTATTACCACCGCTGGTACCCACAATATGTGTATACGAATAATGTACGTTATAAAAATTAAGTTCTGCCTTGAAATTTGAATCTGACGGTCCGGAAAAGAAATTCAAACACCCGTCTTTTCTGAGAATCGCATCACCCTGTTCAACAACAGGACGCACCGGCGCCATTACCAGTACATCATCAAATCCGCTGCCCCCCGATAACTCTTTGAGTTCCGCCACAGCGTCAATATCTCTTGTATTCAGATAGATGAGAGTAATGCCTTTTTTCTTTGCGGCTTTTGTTGTTATGATCTCTGCCGCTCTGCTGAGCCTTTCCTCATCCACATCAGTAACGACAAGAAACGTTGGCCTCAAATCCGGATTGTTAATCGCGTAATCAATCGCGCCCAGCCCCATCGGCCCTGCCCCTGCCAATATAGCCATCTTGCCGCCGTTTTTGATACCCATCTTATGGACATATGCGCCTTGTACCGTATGATATATCGCGTGATATGTCCCCACAATACACGACATCGGCTCGGCCAATGACCCCAGGAAAAACGCATCGGAATCAAACTTTAACAGGCAATCCATCTCCATAATCTCGGGCGGTATAATAATATGTGTTGCATCGCCGCCGCAATATTGGAATGAATAACCCGGTGCTGTCTGCGACCCATTCTTGTTGTGTGCCGGCTGTATAGAAAACCGGTCACCCGGTTTGAACCGATCCTTCCATTTCACTCCGACTTCCAGTATCTCTCCGCAGAATTCATGCCCGATAATTGTCGGATTGTCGGCCACATCGGCGGGTATGCGTTTGTGCGCAGTTCCCATCATCGCCGCTTTATATGTCGACATGCAGAGTGAATCGGATACCACTCGCGCGAGTATCTCATCGTCTTTGATCGGCGGAAGCTCAAAAGTCTCCAGCCTCAAATCCTTTTTACCGTAAATCCTCACTGCTGTTGTTTTCAATTTTTCCTCCAACTAATTAAAATATTATTTGTTTTTAGTCCATCTGCTGTCCACCGGTCACATTGATTGCCTGACCGGTCATATAACCGGCCTCGTCGCTCGCAAGGAAAACCAGCACATTCGCAACATCTTTATATGTACAGCCTCGCCCCAGCGGCACCTGATCTATATATTTTTGTTTTACTTCCTCTTCCGTGATTCCCTGATTCTTGGCGTACTGTTTAAAAAGACTTCCTGTCCAAAGCGGAGAATCCAACAGGTTTCCAGGACATATAGCATTAACACGGATATATTTCGGCGCAAGCTCTAATGCTATGCTCTGAACCAGCCCTATGCCTCCGAACTTACTGGCCGCATAAGCCGAATTCCTAAACGAGCCTTTTTTGCCTGATTTTGAGTTTATCTGAATTATTGCCCCATTTTGTTTCATATATTGCACAACTGCCCTGACTATATTAAAAAAACCGCAAAGATTAATGTCTATAACTTTTTTCCATTTAAACGGATCAAATTCCTCAATAGCTCCGGATATCAGTATTGCCGCGTTGGACACGAGAATATCTACACCTCCCATCGTTTCTACCGCCTTTTCCATAAACGCTTCACACGACGCGTATTCAGCCACGTCCAGTCTAAACGCGGTGCCATTATCGATGTTTTTTGCCGTTCTTTCTGCATCCTCGATATTAACATCGCCTATAACAACCAAGGCGCCTTCATACGACATCCGCTCTGCCAGCGCCTTTCCAAGCCCCTGCGCCGCGCCCGTTATAACTATCTTTTTTTCTTTAAGTCTTAGCATTTTAAAACCTCAATTCACATCAGAAAGTCTGATTTGGATATTTTGCTTCAAGCTGTATTAACTTAGATAAAGGAACCATACCATCAATCGCGTTCTCAAAAGATAAGCTTGAAGCCGCTGCTGTTACCGCTATTCTTAAGCTATATTCTGCGTCAAATTCATTATAAATAGAATATAACATGCCTGCACAAAAAGCATCTCCCGCTCCAACCGATCCTTTAATATACCCATTTGGTAAGCATAGCGAAGGAACGAATTTATATTGTCCAGCATTATCCATATGCCAGCCTCCTTCAGGAGCGTGAATGCACACTATATCCTTGACTCCGAGATAAAACATTCTTTCGCAGACCTCCCTGATATTGTTATGCAGTATTTCACCAGCATCATTCCTTACGGGAATTCCACAAATAAGCGAAGACTCTATTTCATTAAGAATAGCGTAATTACAGTATCTTAAACTCGGAGTAACAATCTTAGAATATCGATCACTGTTTTCGCTAACAACATCAATTGATGTCTTGCATCCCATGCCTTGCACCTTTGCTAATGTTTTTGCCATTACCGTGCCATATTCATCGTCTTCTCCATCAAAACAATCCAGCAATAATGCATATCCTATATGAAATATATCCGCCTTAATTTTCCCAAAGTCAATATCATCGAATCCAAAAAGCGCGTTAGCCCCGCGAGCGTGAAAAAAAGTGCGGTTTTCTCCATCCGATTCTGTCATTACATCTGTAAATGACGTATCCACATCCTCTTTTACGATAATTCCTGAAACATCAATGTTATTTCGAGCCAATTCCTTAATTATATATCGCCCGTTTTCATCGCTGCCTACACTCCCCAATACCGAAAGCGGAACTTCGCCATCAATTTTTGCAATATCAATACTCGTGTTTGCGGCACAGCCTCCAACACTGCGCTTTACACTCATAACATTACAAAGCATACCGATTTTAGGATATGTATCTATTTTTTTTACATAATCTACAATTAGATTGCCTGCAATTATAATTCCTTCACACATTATATATTCCCACCAAATTTCTATAGCCTGCTGCATTATAGGCATTCCATTTTATATTTTAAATACTAAGTATTTGACATTCTCTTTGCAAAAAACATATGCGCCTTCTTTAAAGCATCTTCCGGTGAACATTCCTGATGAATTGCTTTTTCAATATACCTAGCCAAATATTCTTCAAATTCATAGTTGCTAATAATTTCCCCTTCCCCATTAAAAATTTCTTCTCTGATCCTACTGCTTCCTATCTTTAAGTCTATTTCTCTTAACCAAGGATGCTCGGATTGAACTTCATTGTTTAAAAAAACATTCTTTTTCGGTATAATCCCTCCCAGCATTGAACATTGTACAGAAATATCATCACTGACAACCCATTCGATAAACTTCGCTCCTAAATCAGGTTCTCTAGAAAATTTATTAATTCCTAACAACCAACCACCCATCAGAGATACATTGCCCGGCATCGCATAATATTTAATATCATTTTCAATTTGTCCCAGTTCTTTTTGATATCTTGAGATATGAAGATTATAGGTATTTATCATTGCAATATCATTATTTATAAATTCATTAATCTGTTCATCTTCCATAAAATTTACGCATTCCGGATATGAATATTTAAAACATTCGCATAAATTCTTTAATGCCTTTATGTTTTGAACAGAATATATTGATGTATCTTGGCCGGAAAACATTTTCCCATTATAAGACCATTGCCTTGGAAGAAATTCTTCAATCAATCCAGTTGGTGCATATCCTAATATACATGTCCCGTATTTCGTTGGCGAATTATGATTAAACTCTCTTGTAAAAAACTTAGATATTAAATTAAACTCTCTCCATGTACGGGGAATCTGCAATTCTATTCCATGCTTAATATAAAATTCTTTTTGAATCATTTTGTCTTCAAAAAGATTGCTTCTGCAAACAAGTATTTGACTGCCCACATCTACAGGAACAGCATAAATTTCTTTTTTATCAAACAAAACGGATTTTATTATGGATACATAGTTTGATGACAATTTATTGATATCTATTAAATCATTTAATTTAAATAAATATTTTTTATTTATCATAGTGGGCAACCAGGGCATATCAATCATATATACATCGTAATGGTTATTTTCATGTTGCCAATTTTCCATCATCTTTCTTCGCAGATCTTTTTGATTCATATAGTCATATTCTACATCAATGCCGGTTTTTTGTTTAAAATCGGGTAGTAACTTTATAAATGCCTGGCTCATTGGCGCATCAAGCAAAAGCGCTTTTATCTTTTTGCTGTTAGGTTTATTAACCGGTTTGCAGCTCTTGTCATCAATATAGGATTTGTCATATAAATTATATAGATTATCCACTTTGACTTGTTGTGTATCAAAAACCAAAGGTGCGTCTATCTGCTCTAACAATAACTTTGCCGCTTCAATTCCACACTGTATTGCGTTTCTTCTTATTTTATATATATTTCCGTTCTCATTTCGTGTACACCAATTATCGCCGGACAAAGAATATACTTTTTTATTGCTATGCCCTAAAAAACTTAATACCTCATATAAGCTTTCTGCAATAAATTCATTTGATATAACAAAGCAATCAGGAATTTCTTTAATGTTTATTAAAATTTCTAATAGTTGTGCGAAAGCTCTCTCTTTGCTAAGGTCTACTTCATAACTATTGATCTTACTATTATCAAAATTTTCTTCATTAATTGCTTTTAAAAAGCCGGCCAAACAATCAGCCTCTGAGCCCATATATGTTGACCCTGTTATAAGGCAGACACTTTTCGAGCGCTCTTTAATAATCTCTTTTGTTAGCAAATAAACTGTTCCTTCATTATCAAATTTCACAAAATTGCAGTCTTTATTTACAAGATAATGATCCAATAAAACTAATGGCCGCCTATATGAAATCAATTCATTAAAAAGATTTTCATTTATATTTGGAAGTACACAGATTATTCCTTTTACACCCAAATTTATTAAATCAACGATTTTTTGAGTACCGTCATTCTTGTTGTCTTTAATTCCTTTTATTATTAATTGGCATTTATTATCTTCAATAATTTGATTAATACCATTTAGCATTTGTCCATAATAACCATTCATATGAGGAATAATAACTCCAATAAACATCATACTGTTATTTTTCAGGTTTTTCGCAAGCAAATTAGGGTGATAATTTAACTCTTTCATAACCTTAATAACTCTATTATAAATATCAATATTAACATTTTTTTTATTGTTAATAATATTTGATACTGTTGCTATAGAAACGTTTGCTAATCTTGCTACATCTTTTATTGTTGCCATTATCCCTCTTCCTTAACTTTAATAATATATTACTCTAAATTAACAACGCCTTTTCTTAACACTAGATTGCCATCCGGTTCCCCCGTTATAACAGCTGCAAAAGCACGTTTGGTTCTTTTATAAAAGACGTACCTTTCCATAGGTTCAAAATCAATAAAGCCATTGTTAAATTTTCTTATAATTTTTCTATATTCTTCCCAGTTTTCCGGCTCAGGCGCATCATTTTCTACCGGCGCCATAATAGCTACAGGCACTTGAACAAAAGTATCTAGCGGAAAGAATTCCAGAATCGCTTCCAACAAGTTTCCAAGCGATACTCCGTCTGCACGTATTACATTAGCATTACATGAATCTGCCGGAAAATCAGCGTCCGCTAATACTATTTCGTCTCCATGGCCCATTTTCATAAGTGTCGATATTAATTCCGGTGAAATGCATGCCGGTATATTCTTTAACATATTATATACCTACTTTCTTAATAATTAAATCCATGGGTTTATTACGGCTTTTACTATATCCTTTCCGTGTATTTTCTCTCCGCTCCTAATTTTCGCGAGAACATCCTGTACGGCTTCTAAAGGCAAGGTATGAGTAATCAGCTTCGTTATGGGAATTCTATCATCCGATATAATGGGCAGGGCACGGACAAAATGTTCAGCCTCATTATCAAAACTACCGATAATTTTTATTCCCTTTTCAAGCAGGTGCTTACAGGGATTAAACTGCATTGTTCCAGTATCGACAAAATTACCGACTTCAACAAATGTTCCGCTTGGCCTCACAAAATCCAGACTTTCTTCAAAAGCCTTGGGAGAACCAACAGTATTGAATACTACATCTGCACCATATCCGCTTAACGAAGAATCTTTAATCAACTTCATAACATCGTCATTCTCAGGAATATCTTCACGACAAATTGCAATATCTGCGCCCATCTCTTTTGCCAGGTCAACTCTTAGCCTGTTCTTTCGACCTATTGCAATGACTTTAGAAGCGCCGCAGATTTTTGCGCAGGCTACAGTCAATAAACCGATCGGCCCAACTCCTTGTATTGCAACTGTATCGCCGGGCTTAATCTGTGCATGCAGCATTGCATGTACAACGACTGCCATAGGCTCTAAGAATACGCCCCTTTCTGCTGTCGTATCTAATTTTAATACAACAGAATTAGGATCGTGAATATACAAGTATTCGGCATACCCCCCGGTAAAATGCGGTTCTTGGTCAGCATTCGGCCATGTCCCATATGTCTTCCAGTCAATACATTTCTCGGGTGTTTTTGCTATTGTACAAAAGTAGCACTTATGACAATGTATCGCCGGGATAACACTTATCCTGTCCCCTATCTTTAATGGTTTTCCAATGTAATCACTTTTTGCCTGAGGCCCAAGGTCTGCTACTGTTCCCACGATCTCATGCCCTAAACTAATTGGGTACGGCAAGCCTATGTCTTCACTGTCCCAAGTATGAAGATCTGTACCACAGACTCCGCACAGCTCTATTTTCATTAGAATACCTTTCGAATTCATTTCGGGTATCGGGTATTCTCCAATAACAAAATTTCCTTTTGGTTTGTCTAATAAACTTGCTTTAGCAAATTGTTGCATACTTATCTCCTTAATCTTGATTCATCTCCATATATCCGTCTAAATTTGTATGTCGCTCTGCCATTTTTTCGGCTGTAATATTCAACCTATCCATGAGCAGCTGAATAATAATGTCTTCAAAAATAAATATTGTCTGCTCAAACAAGGCTGCCATTGGCTGAATCGACGGGATTTCTCCCTTTCTTCCTTTATGTACCTGTCCCGGAAGCCTGACAGTAAAATCACACAGCTCACTCCATTTCGAATCGGGTTGAGCTGTAATTGCGATAACTTTTGCTCCGGCTTTTTTTGCAAGATCCATTACAAGATATCCCACAGCCGTACATGCAGCGTTTACAATCAGCAAATCTCCCGGCCCAATATTCGGGCATGTCGTATCATACACAACATGAGCATCCAGGCCCATATGCATTAAACGCATTACAAAAGCTCTAACTGCGCATTTCATGCGCCCCATGCCAAACACTTGTATACATTTTGCATCAGCGATAGCCTTCAACAGTTTCTCAACTTCTTGTTCATCGACAGATTTTAATACTTGCTCATGTTCTTTTAATATATCAGGCATAATATCACTGTATCTAACCATATAAGAAATACCTCCTTTGATGTTTTATCGAGAAGGAGAAAAGACTCCATCTCATTAAATAACTCTTGTCTCTCCCGGCATCGTTGGGAATTCTATTGTTTTAGAATATTCAATAACCTCATCAAGATTATCAAACACCTTATTAAATGCTTCTGCTATCTGCTGCATTAATTCTGTTCCGTTTGGAGGATATATCGGCTTGATGCAGAACGAACGATCAAACATATCTACTGTTACAGGGTAATCAAACGGATCATATTTTATATTTCTAGACTCTTCCCGAACATATGCACATTCCCAAGGGCATCCTTTTCCATATGCGCTTTTATTCAAAAAAATTTTTTGTGCAGGAACAGGCATATTGTGCCATTCGAATACAGAAACACCTTCTTCTGCAAGGGCAAGCTGAATAGCCCATCTAAAGCGTTTTACGTGTACTTCTGTAATCCCCAATTGTTCCGGAAACAGGCTGACTTTATAAAGATGATTGCTCGTCTTATAGCCTTCCGGTATCGGAAGCGGTTTTACCCCTTTAATTTTTGAAAGTTCTGCGTTTAAATAATTGCAGTTAACTTCACGATCATATTGAAGCTTATCATATCTTTTCAACATTGATCTGCATAAAGCATCGCCCATCTCATTATTCCTGTAATTAAATCCCATGCGCTGCGCATCATACAAGCGAATTGACCCCTTTGGAATCTTATTCTCACCAAACATACTCATCGAACGAGCCTTTTCATAAAGTTCAAAGTCGTTAGTTGTAACGATACCTCCTTCGCCAGCGGGGAGGTTCTTGCTTCCATTCAGGCTGAAAGCTGCGATATCGCCAATGGTCCCACATTTTTTACCCTTATACTCTGAACCTGCTGCCTGGGCTGCATCCTCTATAACCTTAAGATTATATTTTTTTGCAATCGCGTTTATCTTGTCCATATCGGCAGGCAATCCATGAACATGCACAGGTAACAATGCTTTTGTTGCGCTGTTTATTTTAGCCTCGATTAAATCCGGATTAATATTATAAGTTTCCGGATCAATATCAACAAATACAGGAATTGCATTTTGAGCCAGCACCGCCTGAGAAGTAGCCCAAAAACTGTATGCCGTTGTTATGACTTCATCACCCGGCTCAATATCGCAGGCATTAACACATGCATGCAACGCGGCTGTACCAGAATTTACAACAAGTGCGTACTTTGCGCCAATATACTCCGCAAAATCATTTTGAAGCCCCGTCACTTCTTCTTCCATCGGGCCCCATAGGATGCCTCTGTCCAGCACCTTCATGACCGCATCTTTATCATCCTGCGTAATAATTGGCCATCCCTTTTCCAAACCTTTTGAAACCGTTTTGCTTCCTCCATTTATAGCTAATTTCGCCAAAATAATCCCTCCATATATAATATTTATATTAGTATTACATTCTGCAGAAATGCCTGCCCGGCTCTCCTAAAATGTTTATACACCAACAATCGTCATTGGTATCTTTAAAAATGAACTAAGAGTTTTAAAACATTCTATATAATCTCCTTCCATTCCGACCCAATGATGGCCTGCTCCGCATTTGCTTATATTCTGCAGCACATCCCGAACATTCGTTTTGAATTTTAGTCTGAGGGGGTTGCCGCAATATCCGGAATCTTCTATACTTCTTGTACCAGACATGGCCGCCATTCTCAATCCGCCCGGCTCAGTCATCAAATTAATTAATGTGACTTCCCCTTGCATCTCGGTGTTATATATCACGCCTATACCATCGTTTGTCTCAGCTGAAGCGCACAAACATATATCCTTAGAATCTGCCGCCAAAGAAAATCCACCCGCGCCGCAATGTGAAAACATAATTTCATTTTTGTCCGTATACATCTTTAGAAAATCCCCGTTAAACGCCGCTTTACCGGTAAGTTGTTCAATAATATACATCATTATCGTAGCATGCAGATCACCTTCACAACCCGCCCCTATCAATTCATCATTTAACAGCGCGACCGCTAAACAAATTTTTGCTTTTAGCAACGGAAAACAATTTATTGATATTGCATCAAGCCCATATTTTGATATCAATTCCTTTACCGCCAGATAATTTGTAACAGAAACGATTCCGTCGATTTCATCGGCCTTTATTAACCCGACCTTCTCTTTAATTTCTTTCCATGTTTTTTTGACTTTTTCATCATCAATATGTTCTGCAATATCATAAAATTCTTCAATCGGGAAATTTTTAATACTAACTCCCAATTTTTCTTTTATTACAAATTCATCAGCTGCCATACTAAACATAACAGAGGGTTTGCCTCCGGTATATCCAACCTGAGCATTTGAAAGTAAATTCCTTATCATAGCCGCATCTGCAAATGACTTGAGTTTTTTTAATATATGTTCATCATTTATTTCACCGGCACCGATTTCAAAATCGTATCCGAGATTCACAAGTGATGCGCAAATCAGCGGTCCGCTGACAAGCGCAATACAATTTACTTCTCTCTCAATGATCCATAAAAACACAGGCTTATCACATTTCATCAGAATATCAATCACAAAATAGTCAGGTATAAATGTAGTAACAACCGCGACTATACAATCAATGTTTTGTTCGTCGAATTCAATTCCAATCTTTTGCGCATCATTTGTTGTGCTGACTATTACTGATGCTGTTACGACATCATATTCCTTATTTAATGAACTTGATGCTTCATCAAATTTACCTGCACTTAATTCTTCCCCGAAATTAAAACCGGGAAAAGATAATGCAACAATTCCAAGTTTTGGTTTTCTCTTTTGTAACATGCTGCAACGCTCCTTACTCTTCAATCAAATTAAACTTAATCCCTGTAAAACTGCACCACAATTCAAATACCTTAATATAGTCACCTTCAATAGCTACCCAATGGACTCCAGCTCCATGTTTACAGATATTTTTATATAGATTTTCAATCGATGTTTCAAATTTGATTCGCAAAGGATTGCCTATATAACCTGAGTTGTCTTTCATGCTCTCTCCGGATATTACCGTCAGCCTCAACTCTTCCCGATTCGCAACCAGATTAAGCAAGGTAACTTTCCCTTTCATAGCTGTCTCGTAAAATACACCTACCCCATCGTTTGTTTCAATAGACTTGCCAAGATTGATATCCTTAATATCACCTGCAAGAGAAAATCCGCCCGCACCGCAATGTGAAAATACTGCCGAATTTTCGCCAGAAAACATCCTTAAAAAATCGCCGTTAAAAGCAGCTTTTCCTGTAAATTTTTCAACCATATACATCAGTATTGTAGCTAAAATATCCCCCTCACAGCCCGAAGCGTATAAATCATCATTCATCTTTGCAACAGCTAAACATACTTTTGCCTTTAAATTCGGAAAACAATTTAAACAAAGTGCATCTAAGTCATATTTATTTATTAATGATTTGCATCCCAAATAATATCCGCACGATTCATCTGCGTCCTCTTTATTGACATTGCTGCAATCTACCTGCTGGTTTAAACTACTTAGCCAAGCTTGTTTATCCTTTTTATCAATACTATTTGCCGCTGCGTAAAATTCCTCTGTAGGAATGCTGATAACCCGAGCCCCCGTTTTCTGAACCAATGTAAGTTCATCGACACTTTGGCTCATCATCGTAGAAGCTCTTCCGCCAATAAACCCTATCTTGGCGCTTTTTAAAATATTATTTAACATTGCTGCTTTTGCAAAAATTCTTAACCTCTCCAATGTATAATTATCACCAATGTCGTCAGCGGAAATTTCATAGTCATGTTTAAGGTTATATAATGATGCAGTAATCAAAGCTCCGCAAACCAAAGGAATACAATGCAGTTCTCTGTCCACTACCCATAAAAACACAGGCTTCCTGCATTTTGACAGCAATTCTGTAATATAATAGTCAGCAACAAATGTCGTAATAACAGCTACTATACAATCAATATCCTTACATGCAAACTCGATTCCTATTTCTCTTGTATCATCTTGTGAAAAAGCCGCTTTTGACGCAGGGATAACTTCGAACTCTTGTTTTTTCAATAAGCAAAGCATTTCTCCGAGTTTGTCTTCGCACATTTCATCTCCGAGATAATATCCGGGCAATGCCATTCCAATAACGCCGATTTTTGGCCTTCGAATACTGGTTTTCATTATTCTACCTCGATTGTGCACTTGCAGTGCGCCTGCTTGTCAAATGATTTGTTATCATTACTAATACCAATGTAATTCCCCATGCCATTTCCTTTATGTAACTGCTAAGGTCAGGGAACATATTCAATCCTGATGAAAGGCATTGTAATATTAATACTGCTATAACAACTCCTGATACAGTCCCTCGCCCCCCCAGAGGATCAGTACCTCCCAAGATTGCTACGAGTACGGCTTGCATCGTATAAGAGATACCAAAATCAGATCGTATTGAAAACATTCTTGCAAGCATTATCAGGCCTGTAAATGATGCCAGCATACCACTCATCATATATGTCCTTAAGATAATTGATGTGTTATTAAGCCCGGCATACCTTGCCGCATTTGAATTAGTCCCCATCATAAACAAGCGGAGGCCAAATGTTGTCCTTGACATAATAAATCCAACCACAATGACGGCAACCAGAAAAACCACGACCGGTACAGGAATAATACCAAATATTGCATACGTACCAATCTCAGTAAACTTTTCCGGAATGCCGGTAACAGATTTAGCCATTGTTATTACGTTAGATACCCCGGTGAAGAATAGCATTGAACCCATTGTGGCAAGCATTGCTGGTATTTTTATTTTCGAAATAAGAAAGCCGTTAAATAATCCGCACACGGCGGCAACTATCAATGATACGGCTATACTTATTACAATAGAAAATATTATCTGCTGTTCCGAGGCTCCTTCAACCGCAATTGCTTTCATAACCATAGCTGCTGAAATTCCTGATAGATTCGCAATTCCGACAACTGATAAATCTATTCCTGCCGAAACTAAAGTCAGCATAACCCCGATTGCCAATAACCCGTATTCGGGAAACTGATAGGCCATTGATTGTAAATTATCAACTGTTAAAAAGAGATTAGGCCTAATGATGCTCATTACAATTATAATAATTACAAGTAATAACAGGAGTTTTGGCAAATTGCCGATTTTATTTAAATTTCTTAAAAGATTTTTTTTATTTAAGCTAACCTTTGTTAAAGTCTTATTCATGATTATTAAATATCCCCTATCCTTATTTTAATCTAGCCCAACAGTTTTCTTCGGCTTCTGCTAACTTGATAAGCGGAAATGCCAGTACCTATAATTACAAGCAAGCCTGTAAACACTTTCTGCCAAAACGAAGGAATCCCCATAAGCTCAAGGCTGTTATAAACCATCACGAAGAGTGCAGTACCCAGAATCGTACCTGTAATGCTTCCAAAACCGCCTGTAATACGAGTACCTCCAAGTACAACTGCAGCAATTACAATAAGCTCCATTCCTAACAAACTGTTTGGGTGACAAGAGGTCATTAGAATCGTACGAGTCATACCTGTGATTCCTGATATAAAGCCCACGAATACATATATAAAGATTTTTGTTGCAATAACATTAAACCCTATTCTCGTTGTCGCATTCTCGTCTCCTCCCAAAGCAAATATGCTTCTCCCAAGCATTGTATATCTCATGATTAACCATACAAGAGCCACTAGACCAATGAATATTAAAAATACCGCAGGCAAATCGCCTTTTATCCCTAGTTCTTTATTATAGGCGGTAAGCAGCTGGACTTTTGAAAAGTCAAGCATTGGCTTAGGTATATTCGCAATTTCGTGTGCTTTTAATATTCCATGCATAAATCCTACAAATGCGCTGCTTGTACCCAAGGTTACAATCAATGTAGGCAGTTTGAAAAAAGCAATAATCGTTCCGTTAATAAATCCCAAAATAATACCAAACACTGCAGACATTACAAAAGGCAATATCACACTCCCAGTATAATTTGCGTTATGTAGTATTGACGTGGTTAAATACATACTTAGGGAAGCAACAGCCGGAAACGATATATCTATACCGCCTGACACAATTACGATATATGCCCCCAACCCCAGCATTCCAGGAATTATTAATGCTCGCAAAAAATCAAGAATATTATTGTTTGTAAAAAACTGACCGCTTTGAATTTGTATAAACACTGCAATCAAAAGAATAATTATCGCAATATAAAATTCTGTTCTTTTTATCAGTTTTCTCATAATTTTTGTCATAAATTTCATACCCCTTGTCAACTTTTACTTTCCGGAAATCATTAGATTAGTTAAATCTTGCTCATTAGTAGCTATATTTTCAAGCTCGTTGGTTATTCTCCCATCCTTCATTACAAGAATACGATTACAATTATGCAAAACTTCAGGTATGTCATCGGAAATGAGTATTATTCCTATTCCTTCTTCAGCAAGACTTCGCAATATCTCATGTATATCGAATTTTGCAGCTATATCAACGCCGACCGTCGGGCCGTTAAGAATTAAAATTTTAGGAGTCGTAGTCAGCCATCGTGATAAAACAATTTTTTGTTGATTACCGCCGGAAAGTGTTTTCACGGGATTTCGTATATCTCCGGCGACTATACCAATCTTGTTTTTCCACTCTGAATAATCATTTTCCATCTTTTTGATATCAGTCCTGCTTAAACTTTTTTTATATTTATCCATATTAGATATACCGAAATTTCTCAATATGGACTGGTTTAAAAAGAGACCTTCAGTTAGCCTGTCTTCCGGAATATACCCTATCCCGCTATTTATAGCCTTTTTAATAGAATTTAAATTAATCTTTTTATTATCTATATAAATATCTCCGCTGTTTATTTCCAATACACCGAACAATGATAAGGCAAGTTCTGTTCTTCCCGAACCCAAAAGCCCCGTTATGCCTAAAATTTCACCCGGAAAAAGTTTAAAACTGATATCATCAAAATGCTCTTGCAGAGAGATACTCTTAACTTCCAACAACGGCTCTCTTGTTTTTGTTTCTTTTATTGAATAAAATGTTTCGTTCAGTTCTCGTCCTGTCATATAATACACAAACTTTTCATGAGTCAATTCAGACGCAATTCCTGTTACAACATTTTTTCCGTTTCGTATAATCGTAAATCTCTCAGCTATCTCAAAAACTTCATCAAGTTTATGACTTACAAAAAGAATCGAAATCCCTCTTGATTGAAGATCTTTTATTATCTTAAAAAGTGTTTTTACTTCTTTTTTCGTTAATGCGGTTGTAGGTTCGTCCATAATAATCAGTTTCGCATTATTTAATAACGAACGAGCGATCGCAACAAGTTGTTTATTTGCTACAGATAAATCTTCTACCAATTCATCTAAATCGATTTGTACACCTACATTATCCAAAGCATTTTTTGCTATGCTTTTTATGCGTTTCCAATTGATGGCTTTTCTTTTTTCAGATATTTCATTGTTTAAGGAAATATTCTCAGCTACAGTTAAATTAGGAAATACTGATAAATCCTGATAAATTACTTGAATACCCTCATTGATTGCATCTTTCGGCGATATTCTATTGTGCTTTTTCCCATTAATTTCAATGGTTCCGTCGTCTGCTGTAAAAACGCCAGATATAATCTTTATCATCGTCGATTTTCCGCTGCCATTTTCTCCAACTAAGCAATGAATCTCACCTGCTTTTATTTCCAGATTGACTTCATCTAAAGCTTGAACCCCACCGAATGCTTTACTTACATTTTCTACGCGAATAATATTTTGTGCCATTAACAGCATCCCTTTCAAAGTATATTTACCTGTCATAATATTAGGCCTTTCCCATGCTGCTGTAGTATTAAAACCAGCAGCATGGGGCCGACTTCTATTAAGAGATAAAAAAACCTATTTAGTCATATATTTAGCTCTCGGCTGACCATGCAAAAGTATGATCACCGCTTATACCGATAAAAACTACTGATTCTGCTGTAATTTCTGCTTCAAAGCCGTTTACAGCTTTTCCGTCACTCCAAGCCATTGTCCCGTCTATGGCAATATCATAGTTGCCGCCTAGCGTCGGGACTGATATTGCTCCTGTGTATTGATCCGGCGCTTCTACTGTCATAACAAAAGTTTTGTCATCAGAGCCGCGCTGCCAACGAACATTTATATAACCGTCTGGTACCGGAACCGCGCCTTGCGCCCACTCAAGATCGAGCGGTTTAGGATCTACGCTATATTCGGTATATCCTTCCGTCACAGGCTGTACACCAACCACATTCATAGACAATGCCGGTATTGAAGTGCTCCATGCGTGAGATAGATCTAGGAAACTTGTAAAGTCCAGCCCGTTTGTTTCGCGGGCAGTCTCCGGTAATCCATTTAAGCCCACTTCTTCCCATATAGTGCCGGTACCGCCTACATCAAGCATATGTCCCCACGCTTTTCGTATAAGGTCCAACGCGTCTTGGCCAGCATCATTTTTGAAGAAAGCAACTGCTTGTGTGGCCATAATATACGGAGAAATATACTGACTCATGTATGGATTATCCTCAAATTCGGAATTTAAAGTACCATACGGCGACTGAAGCTTAGTATTAAGATGCTCTATTGCTCTTTTAGCCTTTTCTTCATCGAGAATTCCAAATAGCAGCGCTCCTACATTACAATCCGCAGGATGATCCGGCTTTGGCGAGTTGGAATTGCACAGCATTGCCCCGGCTTCATCATCCCAAAATTTCTCAACCAGCTCAGTCTTTACCTGCTCAGCCAGGTCTTCTAATGAATTTGCCTCTGCTTCATCATTTGCAACAATTCGCTCCATATTTGCCATTGCCATTAGCGCACCGTAATAGGCCTCATTCGCATAAACTTCCACACCTGTTGCCGCATCGGGCGTATGCCAGTTCATTCCCCATTTTTCATCATAATTGTCGGTCAAAAATAATACGCTGTCCTTTTCCGTGTGTGTTTCGACAAATTTCATTATCCTTCGCGCAACCGGCATCATATTTTCAACGAACTCTATATCGCCGCTATATTGCAGATAATCACCCAGCTGAACCACCCACCATATCGTAAAGCTGTCAAGACGTAGCCATTGCGTCCAGTTATCTTCGTAACCCTCGACCATACCATCTGCAGATCCGGGATCTTCATACGGTGTAAAAGGCACATCTGTACGGCTGCTGAATGGCAGCGTACCGTCAGGTATCTGCTGTACTGCAAATAAATTCAAGCAATCACGGTAAATATCAAAGTATGCCTCTCCCTGATAAAAGGCTGACTGCCCAACTATTCTTAGGTCACAGTTCCAGACAGTACGGTCGCGTTTTGGTCCATCCATGATAATCCATCTTGCCTCAGGATTAAAACGAGTATCTTTAGCCGTAGATAGATCAATATTGTATGCGCTTGCATACCATGCACGATTCAACACTTCATCGTTACAGATGAAATTACCGTCATAACTTGCTCTGAAATATGTCTTATGGATACGAACAAAATCCAGCGTAGCTGTTCCCTCGCCATCAAGTGTGATCGCAATATAACGTTGCGAGCCGCGTATGCCCGGGCTTATCAACACATTATAGGTTTTAGGAGGCGTGATAAGCGGCGGCGGGAAAACATCGGCACGCCCGTCCGGGTCATCATCGGGGCCTTCCGTCATACCATATTGGTAATAATCAGCATCCGGATCGGTATTGCCGTCACCCCATTTGCCCAAGCAGGGCAAATATTCTGAATATGACATTCTGATCGGCGCTCCCGAAGCACTAACAACACCAAGCTCGACATATCCGCCTGTCGTTACTCCAAGATCAACTACTATTCTCGAACTTCCGTCCGCTGTTGTTGATATTGTCGTTGTATCTTCATCCAAAAATCCGGACGAAATCGTTGACACGGATTCTCCGATTTCTCCAACTTCAGGTGAAGATTTAACGCTTAATATCCCTTCAGGATTTCTGACTTCTTCAACGTTACCTTCGACTGTAACACTTTTAGGATAAACATAGTCTCCTTTTGAATCGTTTATGTAATCTTTCCAACCTTCATTTTCCGTTATGGGGCTTGATGAAAGTTCAATTGCTTTCTTATTCTCTGAAATGGGCTTTTTTGTTTCATTAGGTTCAGATGTTTCGCTGCTCACGGGTGTCTGGGTGCATGCAGTAGATAAACCTATCGTTACAGCAAGCAAAAATATAAACATCCGTTTCGGCAATGCATGCAAAAAATAGTTCTTATTATTTTCCTTCATTTTACCCTCCCGTCAATTATTCGTCACTGATTCTAGTTTGCCGAATGCTGCAAAAAGCAGCATTCGGCAATACGTGTAACCTAGAAATTGTAATCGTACATATTTTCTTTCGTTAACACAATCATTCCGTCGCCCATTATTACTTTACCAGTTGAATCCAATTTCATATCCTGGTATCCCTCAGCAACAAGATTAATTCCGTCTTTGACTTCTTCACCTTTAATCATTTTTTCAGCCAAAACACATTGAGCATACGTTGACAATGCAGGATCCCATAATGTCGCTCTTGCAAGAGAACCATCTTCAAAGAATTTTTCTGCAAGCGAAGTAACACAAGAACCGCAAACGAATACTTTACCTGTGAGCCCTAACTCATTTATAGCTTTCGCAATGCCGGGTGCATCATTTGAAGATGTCCCCATAAATCCTTTCAGATCCGGATATTTCTTCAATATTTCTTTTGCTTTTTCGTAAGCTTTTTCCTGATTATCTTCCGATTCTAATTTTTGTTCTGCGATTAGTTCCATATTCGGATACATTTCTTCAGCTCGTACAATACCAGCATCCGCCCACTCATTATGTGACGAAGCAGTCAGATAAGACACCATAGTAACATACTGGCCTTCTTCTCCCATAAGTTCAGCAAGATTGTCCATAATGAAAGAACCATATTCTTTTGGCACAAAACCTTCAAGATCATAATCGATATTTTCCAGAACTGCACCTTCCTGCGCAATAACAATGATGCCTTTGTCTCTTGCCTTTTTCAGAACAGGTTCTAAGGCTTCTGGTGTTATCGGTATAATACAAAGGGCATCAATACCTTGAGCAATAACATCTTCAACCACTTGCACCTGCGCCGCAGCATCAGCTTTATCAGGGCCTTTTTGGAATGCCAAGTTGCCGGAATCTTCAGCATATTGAGCTACGCCCTCTGCCGTCCGTACATACCATGGATTAGAAGTCTCGCCTACTACCACAGCAATCTTAAGTTGCTCATCCCCACTATTATCGGGCTCGGTACTATCGGATTCGGTAGTATCGGATTCCTTAATAGTGTCGTTTCCTGCACTGACTTCAGTAGGGTCTGACGATTCATTCATGTCTTCTGTGTTTTGCGGCGTACAAGCTGCCATAGCAAAAACCATCATCAGCACAACCAAAATACATAGTGTTTTCTTCATATTCATATCTCCTTCTTTTTTTTATAAAGACAATGTTTTAATACTGCCTTAATCATTAAAGAATTTAACTTTCGTTTGTTATTCTAATTGTATGTGAACATACACGGGCATTTCAATAGAGAATATGTACTATTTCGTGAACCGTTTCACGGACTCATTTATTGACCTTTTTAATCACCCGCCGAACCCTTAATCCTTTAGCCGTGTGTAGTTGTAAAACGTCTTTGGACAGGACAGAGAACAAATTACCTTTCTAAGTAACGTGCGCCGTTTATTACCAACTCCGATGCTGATAGTAATTTTTAAAAAGTATAAATCTTATTTGATTTAACTCGCTACTGCATTTATTATTATTCTTTAGATTCTAAAATCCGAAGTACCTGTAAAACCAATGTCCTAAACAATATTTTATAACTTAGTGCAAATAATTAATAAGAGTCTGTTTGGCTCGGGCTCATATAGATTTAGTTGTTTGTATAAATAAAGGTAATTGTTCATTCGATCATGTTATTGCTAATTTTTGAGCGCATTCTTGAATTATTTTAAATATTTTGTATTATGGAAAAAATATTTCCCAATATATAATACATTTTAATCATTTAATTATTAATCTATATCATATTCATCAAATTGCAAGTATACATTGCATAAATATAATCTTTTGTACATTTTCTCAGAAGATATTTGATTTTTTTGATTAAGTGTTATATAATATCAATATATATTAGAGGAGTTATTTTAATGAAAAAGACAGCAGCACGCGAAGAGTTACTTATGTCACAATTACATAAAAGAGGTAAAATGTCTATAAAAGACATTACTCAATGCTTTAATGTATCCGAGCCAACCGCCCGGCGTATAGCAACTTCATTAGCTGAAAAAAACAAAGTGTTACGTACTCATGGGGGAATTCGCTATATCCCAGGCTCCGAGTTCGAATATTCTTTTGACACCTTAGAAAATAAGTTTGTCGAGGAAAAGAGAAAAATCGGGAAATATGCAAGTTCTTTAATCAAGGACAATGATATCATTTTTCTGGAAGCCGGAACAACGATTCAACATCTTTCCATGGCACTTGCAGAGCGTTTGCGCAATAAAGAACTGAAAAATCTGATTATTTTTACAAACTCATTGAATAATCTTAATTTTCTGTCCTCATTATGCAAGGTCACTGTAATAGGAGGCGAATACCGACCGGAGAGAAGAGATTTCTCTGGGTATATCAGCGAAAAAATGTTAAAGTATTTAAGTTTCAGTTGTTGTTTCCTTGGCGCCGATGCAATTGATTTAAACGAAGGTATCATGGCCTCAGATATCGAGACAGTAAGGTTTGACGAATTATTGGTTACCCGGTCTGAGAAATCAATTATACTTGCCGACTCGTCTAAATTCAATCGTTTATCATTTGTATCATATGCATCAATAAACGAAATCTCTATGATTGTAACTGACAATAAGCTATCATTACCGTTGCAAAATGAATATAAGAACAGCAATGTAAACCTCGTTTGTGTAGAAGACTAAACTTGTATTAGTATTTTCACCACCCATCAGATTCGCATCGCATCTCTTTGGCTGCTATGCGGATTTTTTATTGACTTTTTCGCGTTTTCGCGCAATTTTTTAATAATTTTTAAAAAGAAATAAAGCAACCGAAAAACGATTTGCTTTATTTCCATATATAAGTAAGATGAAATCTATCCTTTTCTTCTGAATCTGGTATCCATAATAACAGCGCCCAGAATAATAATACCTTTGAAAATTGCTTTCATATCTGACTGCACGCCAAGTAATGAAAGCAAATTATTCAATACGCCAATCAGAAGCACACCGATAATAGTTCCCGCAAGCGTACCTATACCTCCAGACATGCTTGTACCGCCGATAACTACTGCTGCGATCGCATCAAGCTCTCCGCCCTGTGCGGTTTGCGGCGTCCCCGAGCCCAGTCTTGCGGTCACAAGTATTCCGCTTAACGCCGATAAGAGGCCTGATAAGCTATAGATTATCATAAGGTTTTTCTTTGTTTTTATACCCGCCAGCCGCGCCGCCTCATAGTTTCCGCCCATCGCATATATCTGTCTGCCAAACACAGTTTTATTTAAAATGAAATTAAGTATCAGTATCACAACAATAACGATTATAATTTGTATTGATATTCCCGATACTATCATTCCAAAATACTGAAAAAACGCAATCAGAACCAAAGACAGTATTAGTTTGCTTGTTTTGCCAATCAACTCATTTCTATGAAATTTCCTATACGCAATAATATAATTGATTACTAATAAAACGCCCGCTGCGATTGCAATTACCAACGTAACTGTACTATCAATTTTTCCGCCCAGCACTTTGCTAAAGCTCGAGTCATCAATAGGAATAGCCGCCGAATTAGTAAGGACCAGTGCCAGCCCCCTGCATATTGTAAGGCCCGCCAATGTTGCAATAAAAGGCGGAACATCAAATCTTGTAATGAACAAACCGTGCAGCATACCAATAGCAATACCGCTGAGCAGTGCAAATATAACGGCAAAATACCACCCCATACTTGCTGAAAGCAAAGCCACAACAACGCCACTTAGTGCCAGAACGCTGGCAACGGATAAATCAATGCCTCCTGTCAGTATGACGAAGGTCATACCAAAAGCCAATAGGCTTGTTGCCGCAATTTGTACCAATACATTCATAATATTCAGCGGTTTTAAAAATGTATCACTCAATATTGCTGATATAATAATCAGTAGTACAAGCCCGAAAATGGATGTAAAATCTCTAATGTTAAAATTGATTAGTTTCCCCTTTTGTGTCTTTTTACCCAATGTGCACACCTCCCATTGCGTATCTTATTAATTGTTCTTCACCAGTCTCATCGCTTCTGCTTTCACCAGTGAACCGACCTTCTTTCATAACCAAAACTCTATCCGTTACACCTATAATTTCAGGCAATTCTGATGAAATCATAATGATCGATATTCCATCATTAGCCAATCGGCGAAGAATCTTATAAATTTCTGCTTTCGTCCCTACATCTATACCGCGTGTCGGCTCATCTAATATAAAGACCTGAGGATAAGTTAACAACCATTTTGACAAAAGAACTTTTTGCTGATTTCCGCCTGAAAGTTTTGCAATGTTATATGTCAACCCTGGTGTTTTAACACTTAATACTTTCACCATATCCTCGACTTGTTGCTTTTCTTTCGCCTTATTTATTGTCTTGAGCCCAAACAAAAAGTTCTTACACATATTTTTTATAGATACCAGCGAAATATTATGGCAAACGTTCATAGTTAATATCAAGCCGGTTTTTTTTCTGTCTTCTGTTACCATGGAAATTTTGTTTTGTATTGAATCTGCAGTATCTCTGATACTTAGCTTTTTATTGTTAAGCCATAACTCACCTGAAGATTTTATGGCTTTGCCTTCAAATAAAGAATGAACAAGCTCAGTCCTTCCTGCCCCAACCAAACCATATATACCAAGTATCTCGCCTTTCTTTAAATCAAACGACACATTATCAATGATCTTTTTGTCGGGATGTATCGGATCAAAAACACACCAGTCTTTTACCTTTAGAACTGTCTCTTCATGGTGCTGTGTATTTGGCCTGTCAGGATACATATCTTTCAATTCTCTTCCAACCATCCAACGGATTATATCGTCATTTGTTACATCGCTGACATTGGCGCTTTTGACAAAAGCACCATCTTTTAATACCGTCACTGCATCACAAATTTCAAATACTTCATTGAGCTTATGTGATACATAAATCATCGTTACACCTTTTTGTTTTAACTGCCTGATAATCCCATACAAAACCAGTGTTTCTTTGCTCGTTAGCGAACTCGTTGCTTCATCAAATATTAAAACCTCAGGTTCCTGAGCAATTGCTTTTGCAATCTCTATCATCTGCATAATGCTTACAGTCAGATCACTCAACTTCATTTTTGGATCAATATCAAGCCCGACTTCCTTTAAAAAAACCGCTGCCTTTTCATATAAAGCCTTGTAATCTACCACGCCTCTTTTATTGGGCATATTACTTATAAAAATATTCTCTGCCACCGTCATATCATATATTACATTTAATTCCTGGTGTACGATTGCAATGCCCCTTTTCTCAGCATCCAATGTAGAAGCACATCTTAGTTCTTCATCCTTATAGACAACACTCCCCTGGTATTCTCCATACGGATAAACTCCGGCTATTATCTTTGCTAATGTCGATTTCCCCGCACCGTTTTCTCCGCATAATGCCATTACCTGCCCTTTTTCTATGCTGAACGACACATCATCGAGCGCTTTAACTCCGGGAAATTCAATAGATACATTATTTATTTCCAGTATTGCCATTCTCCCACTTCCCTTCAAGAGTATCGGGGCCGCACATCAGCGGCCCCATACTATCACTACTAGAACAAATCCGGGTATTTAACCTTGGCCATCGAAAGGTCGTCTGCTGAAACTAAGGCTATCGGCACAAACCATGTTAACTGGCCGCCTTTCGCCACATCGGCATTCTCTTTTTGAGTCACTGTTACCGAACCTTCAATATCCTCGCCTTTTACAATCGCAATGCCGGCTTCAACGATACGCTCACCTGTCAGCATTGAGTTTAAGTCAACAACCTTCAAGTTGGCTCCTTCCTGAATCGCAATAACGGAATCTCTGTCATGATCAGAACCATAGAACCAAATCTTGTCTGCTACGCCGGCATCTTCTGCGGCCTGCATACAGCCAAGAGCCATTGTATCATTGTTTGCAAATATCGCCGCAATTTTGTTGTCATATTTAACAAGCGCATCCTGCGTCGTGTTCAATGCCAGCTGGCGATCCCAGTTTTCATGATATTGATGCACTGCCAAATTAAGATCAGGATACTTCTCCAAAATATTCATGCAGCCCTGCGTGATATCTTCACACATCTGATCTCCTTTTGTACCCGAGATAACCATAACATTGCAAGGTTCTCCGTCCCAAACATTATCAACGAAATCCTGAACCTGCAACTCGCCGTCTTTAACGTTCTCTGTAACAAGCCATAAATCTGTAGACTCATTCATTATCAAAGCATTGAAGTTGATAACAGGAATGCCCGCATCTTTTGCTTTCATAACAATCTGAGCTGCTGCGTCGGAACGTGCAGGCTCAATAGCGATAACATCAACTTCTTTTGCAATGAAATCTTCTACCTGCTGTAACTGAACAGCAGGATCGTTTTCACAGCTCTGCCATACAACTTCGACACCCAGCTCTTCGCCTTTTGCCATGGCAGCATCTTTCATGAATGTATACACAGATTCTTTCATCGTCATATTGGTTACGCCAATAACGATTTTGTCATCCGTTGCAGCCTCTTGCACTGAAGTATCTTCTGATTCTTGAACGTCTGTATCTGCTGTTGCTGCTGTGGCATCTTCGCTCACCTGTGCTTCTTGTGCTTCTTGTGGTTCTGCTTCTTGTGCACATGCAGCAAACATTGCCACAACCATGCACAAAACTAAGAGAATAATCGCTAATTTCTTTTTCATCCTTCTTCCTCCTTTGGTATTTTTTCAATAAAGGTACCGTTTATTGAAAATATATAATTCTTAATATTTTTCCAATTTGCCTATAATCGTGGTGTATAAACCAACTGGTTTTCTACTCCTTATTCAGTGCAGACGCTTTTATCGGCCTAAGCGGAGCACGTTTAGTGAACGGTTTTATCTCTTCAGCCGATATGCCTGTTTCTTCGCGAATCATGCGGGATATTATTGTCGAGCAGCTTTTTGACTGACACATACCCATTCCGGCACGCGTCGCTCTTTTTACAGAGTCAAGATCATGGCAGCCGCTTCGAATCGCGTCGAGTATCTGTTTTTTTGTAACCTCTTCACAACGGCAGATAATAATATTGTCATCTTTATTTTCTTTCATTTTCAAACCTCCGATATTCTTTGTATGCCGCGTACAATATGTGCATTTTCTGCCGGTATCGAAATTGTAATTACTTTTGTCTGGTCATATGATTTCGGGCTGACTACCTTTTCAATCGTTGCGTTGCACACTACGTTGCCTTCGCGGTCTGTTGCTTTTACTTTAGACCCTTTGTCCGGAACCGGCAGATATTCATAAGCGAACGTTACTGCCGCGCGGCCTTTTGCATAATCCGTATCAACAAGGAATATTGCAAGGCCGGGGCATACTGCGACGCACATACCGCAGCCGGTACACTTTTCGGGTATAACTTGTGGCAGGTTTGTAATATTATCACCAACCTGTATCGCGCCATGCGGGCACACTGTTTCGCAAGGATTACAGGGGATCTTTTCCGCACACTCGATCATCACCAGTGCTCCTTTTTTGGATTCAAGCGCTTCTATATCATAGCCTGGTGTTTTTATTAACGTTTCCTGATCTAAAATGCCCGAAACTTTTGCTTTTTTTAACATATCTATACCCCCATTACCTGTCTTTTGCATTCTGCTATTTTTTCTCCATGCGCACCGCTTCTTAGCTCATACATATTCTCAGTCATTTTTTCTTTGAGTTCTTGAGCCAACTTGCCGGGTATGAACCCCAAAGCAGCAGCGGACATAACACCAGCCAGTTTGCCTTCCTCTATAGCAACGGAGGCTTCTTCTATACCAGACACATCGCCCGCAATATATAATCCTTCGATTGTTGTTTCCATATCACAATTATGACGCGGCACATATCCTCCAAGAAGTCCGGAAAAGGTGAATTCACAACCAAGCATCCAGCAAAGCTCCGTCATAGGATGCAAACCGACTGCGATACAAACCAAATCGGCATCAATATCACGTTCTGTTCCCGCTATTGGTTTGAATCTTTCGTCAACATCGGCAATGGTCACTTTTTCTACGCCTTTCTCGCCGTGCGCTTCTACAATCGTCGTCTTTGTTAAGATAGGCACGCCTGCACGCCTTATTTTGCTTGCGTGTACCAGATATCCCCCGATACTTGGCGCCGCTTCGACAAGCGCTACTACATCAACACCAGCCTGCATAAGCTGATATGATACAATCAGCCCAACATTGCCCGAGCCTACAACTACAGCCTTTTTGCCCGGACGCACTTTACGGATATTCATTAATGTCTGCGCTGCTCCTGCGCCTATGATTCCCGGAAGCGTCGAATTAGGAAACGCAAGCGTGTTTTCCGATGCGCCCGTCGCAATGATGATTTTCTTGGCTTCTATCATCATAGTCTTTTCATCCGCGATTGTAATTCCGATACGAAATCCGGGAAACAGCCCCCAGGCAATCGTATCTAAAAAGATTTCAACACCCGATTCCTGTACGTTTTTGACCAGCTCTTCTGCAATCCTAAAGCCTCTCGTCCCTGCATGGTGCGTTTTCGAACCAAAAAACTTATGTATCTGCTTAAATAGCTGCCCTCCGGGCACTTTATTCTCGTCAAAAATACAAACTTTTGCGCCGCTTAACGCCGCTTCATATGCAGCAGAAAGGCCGGCGGGCCCCGCTCCGATTATTGCAATATCAAACGTTTTTTTATTCATAGTATTGGCTCCAATCTCCGTGCCCTTGCTGTATCTGCACTTTCATGCCGTCTTTTACAAACGTTACGCATGTTCTTGTATTAGGCACGCCGTCAACGACCATTAAACAGTCGGAACAATATCCAATCGCGCAAAACAACCCTCTTGCATGATGTTTCTTGGGCGTATATCTTGACACCCGCTCTCCTGCCGCCCAAAGAGCGGCCGCTATGGTATCCCCCTCAAAAGCTTCTATGGGTTTACCTTCAATATATATCGTGACAGGTTTCCCGGTCTTTATTTCTCCAAATATAGGATGATTTTTAATTCGCATTTACTTTCCTCCTTTACCGCTCTGCTGTTAAATCATAAGGTACTTTATATTCTTTCTCACGGCCATGCCTTTTCGCGGCCAGATAATCGTGCAGTATGCTTAAATCGTACGGATCAGGCCATTCAAATTTCTGCCCTAAGAATCTTCCCGGATTATAGAGGCTCATATCAATATCCAGCGATACTTTATCCCGAGTTATCAAATCTGTCATAATCTTGCCTACTGTACATTCCTGAGAGATACCGGCTGCAAACCCAGCAGCTATTAGCAAGCCTTCCGTGAGTGTCGATTTACCGATAAGCGGCATGGCATCTGGCGCAAACCCCATCGTACCCGTCCATGCGCGTATGATCTTTAAATTTTTTAATGATGGGAATATCTCGCTTAGATAATACCCAAGCCTTTTGACTTCATCAAATGTAATTACTTCATTGTAATAGCCAACTCTCTTTTCTCTTGGGTGCGCCGGCCCGCCTATAGTCAGGTTGCCCGTTGCTGTCTGTGTCCCGCCGTATGCAAACTCTCCATTTAGCAGCATTTCAAACGACTGCGGCGGTACCGGTCCAATCGCCTCCGTTGCACAGGCAATCTCTCGTACGGGTAACACACATTGCGTTTCTTTTCCTAAAAACTTTGCCCAAGCGTTCGCGCAATTAATTACCCACTTAGAGTAAATAGGCCCTTTGTCCGTCATAACTCCTTTTACTCTGTCATTTTCTATTAATATTTTTTCAACTTTTGTATGTGTATAAATCTTTGCTCCATACTTTTGTGCTCCCCGCGCAAACGCATGTACCATTTTGTAGGGAGCCAGATTTCCGTCGCTCGGCCGGTATCTTGAACCAAAAACATGCTTTTCATTAAGTGTCGGCATACATTCCAAAGTCTCTTTTTTGTTGAGCAACTCTATCTCATCATCGCCTTGCGAACGCTGGATCTTAAGTAAATCTTCCAGTTCCTGATATTCTTTTTCGTTGACCGCGATGTCAAGGCATCCAATATGGCGAAATTCAAAATCAATGTCCAATTCCTGCTGGTATTCTTTAAGCAGTTTTGTATTCTCTCGCGTAAACCGAAGGCGCTGATCCGTTTTATCAATATTGTTTTCACGGCCGTAACAATGCACAACCATACCGCCGCAACGTCCGGTTGCTCCCGAAGCTAAGTTGCGCATTTCGCATAACGCGACATCCAAGCCTGCTTTTGCGAGCTGAAACGCTGTCGCGGATCCCATTGCGCCGCCCCCTATGATGACAACGTCCGCGCTTTTTACATTACTCATCTGTTTGTCACTCCAATCTGTTCTATATAAAATATTTTATTATTTATGCCAATAGCTCCTACTATAGTTCGAAAAATTTCAGCCTTAAATCAAACTCTTTTTTTGCAAAGCCGCCGATGGTATCGACCCTGCCGTTCTTTTTCTCACTTTCCATACCGCTGATATATGAATTGCCCGGTTCTATGCCAAGCACATATTCACACGACCTTAGAGATTTCCATTCGGTCAATATCGGCAATGTACTATTATCGTAGCTAAGCTGTACCCCAATTCCCAATACCGGGTTTTCTAGTGATACAATACATGTATTGCCCTTCTTTGGCTTTGGTTTATGAAAAAAACATTGCTCCTCAAACTCATCCACCGGCTTTGTATACTCGTCCCATTGTTTGATGCCTTTCGCCGCCGCGTCGCTACGCGGCTTTATCTCTGCCAAGCTTTCCGGAAAAAACATATTAATGTCTTCAGAAACAAATGGGAATCCAAAATTAAAATGGTACAATATCAAATATTCTGTGGATTCCGGTTCTAAATTCTCAAGCACATCGTGTATATGAACCTCATTGCTTGCCATGCTCACCGTAATCTCGCGCCTCAATTGAAGATGATGCGCGCCGAGCATTGCATCCGATACCGTTCCACCTGCTTTTATGATGTAATCGTCTTTCTCCCATAATGTTTTCGTCCATGACCCATCGCATGGCGTAATTCCCAGCCTTCCGTGCGCATGTTGGAAGTGTCCGTTCTTGTCAATATAATCCGGCCCCGTGTTTTTCAGCCCGCATGTCCAGAGCATCCCGCCGCCGAAATACCTGTCGAATTCACCAAGTACCGGATGCGTATGGCTTGGCGCATGCATACCGGTTTTGGACTGCCAAGCAAAGTTTATACCCTTAAAGGAAAGAGAGCTAATGTCAAGACATTTGTCGGGCAGCAGCTCAAGCATTAAACCATTACCGTTTCTGATATGGTATATGCGCATTCCGCCCGCTTTTCCGCCTGAAATTACCGACTCTTTAACACCGGCTATTTGAGAAATATTACCGGCGTACTTCAGCATCTCATTCCTTGAATACCTTTTCCCAAGAAGCGTCACCATAGGCCTAATCCTCTTCTTCGAAAGTCGGATCCCAGCCTTCAGCGTTGACCACGGGCAATTCAAATCCTGCCGCTTGCGAAAACGGTTTGAGTATCGTTTCTATCTCATCTTCGTTTATTTCCGGTCTTTTTGGTGCCTTAAACACAAACCATTCTTCCTCGTGCGATATAGTTTTGTTCGGCTTTACAATCTGAAGCGGAGAGAGCGATTCAATATCAATGCCCCAGTGAGCAGAATGTGTCTGCCAGCTTGAGCCCATATCTGAATATTTCGCCTTACGCTCGTGATTATATGTCTTGACGAAACATTGTCCGTTATTGAAATATGCCATCCATCCGAGTTCATTGGGATAGCCTAGCTTAAACGGGCTGCCCGTGTTGTTTTCGTCATGGTCAACAACAATATACCTTTGTCCCCAATATACCCTCGGGTCATTCATACGCGAATACGGCCAGCTAACATAATATGTATTTGGCAGCAGCCCCGTGTTTCTCTGAACAACAGGTAATATCTCCCGGCCGTTCAACGAACCGATAAGCAGCGACCATACAGCCATCTCTATAGGCCAAGCGCCCTTATTCGTCAGGCTGCTCTTGACTTTGATCGAGTCTTTCGTAAAACGAAGCTCCAACGTCTTAACAATGTGCGTCCATTCCTCTTCCTTCTGCTGCATGATAATGCCGTCTTCCAACAGCTCATATTTCTCGAGAGGATAGCTGTCACACATGTAGCTTCTCGGAAAAGCTTCCGGACTATGCCATACTCTGTGGCCTCCGAAAAAATCATAGATGCTGCCGTCGGGAAGTTCTTCTTTTAGATCAACTTCGTCCGCAAACATATTTTTACCGCCGGGCAAAGATACATGCATGATTCTCGGGCCTATATCCAAAGTCACTATGGCTTCTAATTTGCCGTTGCTTAATTTGATTGCTTTGCCAAACGTCTTATAGCTTTCAATATTTTCAACTGTCGTTTTCATATCTGTTCACCTCAGACTTCTACGTATTCTATGTCCATCATCTTACACAGCATCTTCCATCTCTTTGTCACATCGCCAAGGCTTATGACTTCATGATGTGTTCCGCCGTTCTCCAGCCATCCTTCTACACAATTCTCTATACCGCTGTACGGCTGCCAGAATATATACGGCATCTCGCAGCGTTTCATACCCGACTTTGGCAGTATGTCGCCCTTTGCTGCGACAAGTCGGAATTTATTTCCTTCCAATGCGACAAGCGAGGTCAGCGTGGCCGGTCCAAACTGCGGTGTAAATATCGGTGTAGGCGGGTTTTCCAAACCGCCTTCTCCAAGATAGCGATCAATCAGTTTTGGTTTCATATCTTTGCGGCATGTAGCCCAGTTGCCTTCGCCCGCATGACAGAATATAATGGCATTCTTTTCAAAATCCATCGTATACATTTCCGTGAAGTTTGCGTCATTGTTACCAAGCACATGCGCCGCCGCCACCATACTTGCGCACATCGCGTCGCCCTCGGCCGCATATCCGTAGCCTTCCGCTAACAAATTTGACGCTGCATACAGCGGCAGCTGCCGGAATCTGCCGTCATCAGCAAACTGATCAAAGTGCGCCGTGACTGCATCGTATTCTTTATCTGCAAGAAACTTTTTAAATCCCAGATATGTTTTTACCGCAATTGCGTGAGATTCATATGAAAGTTTTGGATCAATATCAAATATCGTTTTATCCTTGTCAATCTGTGTATCTATCTCCCCTTTTGTCACAGTTTCCATTCGTGAATATATGCTGCCTATTGTGTCATGGCAGAATTCCGGGCCTATCTTGCCCAAAAATGCCATATCGTCTGTAAGTATATCGCCCATGCCGCACATACGCGAGAATATGCCGGTGCGCATATTCCGTAGCTTCGTGCGTGTCTGGCAAGCCTTGCCAAAGTCCACAGCAAAATCTACAAACCGCTGCTCATGCCGATTTCCGGCAAAGAACTGGCAAGCAATCCCCGAGCGAACGATTGCATTCGCATTATCCTGCGCTCCGTGTATGCCCTGGTTTACTGTTAAATCAAGCTCTTGCCACTCGTCTTCCACAACCTGGTCAGGCTGTACAACGGCAAGCGCTATTGGAACTCGGTTATCCTGCAGCGCGCGCACCAAATACGCGCCCTGAGAATATGCAAGCAGAACTATCAATATACCGTCAACATCCGCCGCGTTATACTCTTTTACTATCTTCTCAATTGAGCTTCTGTTAAGTCCGGGGCCCGAGAATAAAACATCAACAGCTGGAGAAAGTTTTTCAACAATCTCATGCGCATATTTTGTCTGTCTTTCGATAATGCCGGGGAAAACATCTTCATACCCTTCGGTCATCAGTCCAAGCAATCCGATTTTTGGCTTTCTCAACATGTTCCGCTCTCCTTTGCAATTAAAATAAATCCTTAAAGCACTCGTACATCTTTTTAAAGTCCGCGTACCCTTTTTCATATAATTCCACATTTTGTTTATCCGGATCTATACGCTGCTTTTCTTTTATATTGGCGACTGCCGCCTCTATACTGTCATATATACCGCAAGCAACACCGCCCAACATAGCCGCGCCCAGCGATGCGGACTCTTCATTGTTCATAATCATAATTGCCTTATTACATATATCCGCTTTTATCTGATTCCATATTATGCTTTTTGAGCCGCCGCCTAGTGAATATATTAAAGAAGGCGAGACCCCGAACACTTCAAGCGCTTCAATGTTTTCTTTGAGCATATATGCAACGCTCTCCATAATAGCGCGAATGAAGCATTCCCGGCTTGTATGCAGACCGACACCAAAGAATACACCTTTGGTATTCGAATCCAGCTTTGGTATCTGCATTCCTGTAAAATGCGGAAACAGTGTCAGCCCATTTGATAATACAGGTGCTTTAGCTGCAAGTTCACCCATGATATCAAATGCGTTTGCGCCGTGCTCATCTACAATATCTTTACAAAACTCGTCTCTGAACCATTTAAGTATGATTCCCGCCGTTTGACTGACATTAATCAATAAATATTTATCCGGAACAGCATGCGCATAAACTGTGACTGGTGTCCATTTTTCAAGGCTGGACAAACTGCATGTCGCCGCTGTTACCAATGCTGTCCCTGTCGTTTCTGTCACTATGCCATCGGATATGTTGCCGGCACCGATCGCTGAAGCGACTTGATCCATGGCACCGGTAGATACCAGCGTGTCCTTTGAAAGGCCAAGCTGCTGCGCCGCGCTGTTTGAAAGATTACCAACAAGTGTTCCGCAGGGTATTACCTCGGGTATTTTATCCGCGTCGATTTCGCAATATTCTAATATCTGCTCCCAAGGCTTTCCTTCTCGGATATCAAAATAACCTGTAGAACACGACACCGCCGGATTTGTTACAAAAAGCCCTGTGAGTTTCGCAATTAAATAGTCTTCAAGCAACAACATCTTATATGTTTTTTTATATATATCCGGTTTGTTACTCTTAAGCCATAATACTTTTGCAACAGGCCATATCGGCGAAATCTCCGGACAGCCCGTATGAGCATAAAATTTCTGCGTTGAAAACTTTTGCCCGATTAACTCCGCTTCTTTTCCCGCTCGTGAATCGAGCCATACTATCGCGTTATGCAGCGCATTCCCTTGCTCGTCAACCGGTATTATCGTTTCTCCCTGTGTTGTACAAGTGATGCAGGCAATGTCCTTTTTATCGATTGCCGAACCACTGATAATCTGACGAATGCAGTCGACGGCAGATGACCAGTAGACATCAGGATTAAGCTCAACTATTCCCTCTTGCGGCGTATATAATGTATACTCTTTAACAACAGAATTAAGTGTACGCAAATCCTGCGAATACAACCCCGCTTTTACTGCTGTTGTCCCTATATCAAGTGTAAGAAGTAGCTTCATCCTTAATACCTCTTATATCAGGTTCTTTTTTAACTATAATCGAATTATATTTCTTTTCAGTGAAAATCATCTTAAGTTTCTAAATTATTCGCCAATAACCGTTATTCTTACTATTCTTTGCCTTGCTCGCACTTGATCAAAATCTGCAAAATAAATTCTGCCGAATTCGCCGAGCTGAAGCTCTCCGTTTTCAATCGGAATGGTTACCGACCGCCCTAACATAACCGACCGTAGATGCGCATCTGTATTCAAACTCCAAAACGCTTCCTCACCCCGTTCTTCATCGGCGATTTTTATGTGCAGCGGGCCGGGATGCAGATATTGCCCCTCAGTGTTGCATTTAGGGAATATCTTTTCCAGACCATTCACCATATCCTGCAATATAAACTGCGTTCCAAGATAATTAACATCGTCCGATTGTTCCTGTATTAAAACACTGCAAGTCGTATGCTGTGAATATACCGTTAAAATGCCGTTTTTGATATTCGACTTCTTATGGATTTGTATTGTATTGTCAGTTACATCATCAAAAGTCGGCCGTCTGTCTGATTGGATTGTGAAGTGCTCGTGATAAAACATAAACCCCTCCAAATAGATTATAATTTATTTATTTCTGCTATACGTTGCTATTACATGAATAATGATCACTTTTATTTTATCGATCATTATGCTTATATTATCGAAAGTAATACTCTTAATATATGTATTATAATGCGCATTTCAATCATTGTCAAGTCTAATTTGATTTATTGATTCATTATTTGTCAATTATTTTGACTGTTTTTTATATTTTGCTGCATATTCACCCATACCCCACTATACAAATATCTGCAATTTGGTTTGAAAATCAATCAGCATAGGTAACTCAAATAATATAATTTACTCATTCACCTATAATTTGCACTTGTATCTGGCGTTCTCGTTCGCGTGTTGTATCGAGGTCAACAAAATAGATATGCCCAAACTCGCCTAAATCAAGTTCGCCATCCATAATAACAACTGTCTCACTTCTGCCAAGAAATACCGAGCGCAAATGACCGTCTGTGTTAAGAGTATACGGCTTATCCTCGCCTACAGTGCCGGCAAACTCTGTGGCCTTTGGCCCCGGATGCATATATTGTCCTTCAACACGGCAAGTCGGAATAATCTTTTCCAAAACATCGCACAGGTCATGTTGCATATATTCTAAACCCGTATACGTTTTATCCATTGAATCTTCCTGTATCATCACAGAACATGTTGTATGATGAGTATATACCACACATATACCATCTTCTACATTAGCATGTTTAACAATATCCCTAATCTGCTCCGTTATTTTATGAAACGACGGCCGCACTGCAACTGACTTTACCACAATTGTTTCTCTGAATACTTTCATATTTTGCTCCCAAAATTTTTTAGTTTTTGTATATCATCATAGGCTTTTCTAACATTCCGCACCATCTCATCAATCATAGCAATCGGGTCTTTTGCATTAACAATACCGGAAGCCGCACCGGCGCCATCTGCTCCTGCCATAATAACCTCATAAACCTGTTTCCCAGTCGTAATGCCTGCAGCTTGTTCCACAAATATATCAGGATAGACATCTTTAACGGCTTTTATAGACGCAAGCACAAAATCCGCATCACTCGTGGCGCCCGTTCCGATAAGCTCAGTTGGTTCAGGATTAATAATGTCGGGATGTAAATGTGCAACGGCGCGCGTTTCAGCTATCGAATCAGCACACACAAAAGTAAATAGTTCCAACTCATTTGCACGTCTGATTGTCTCGCTGATAGCGGCAAGACTCAGCGGCCGCTCACAATGATTAATCATGACACCTTTCGCGCCTGCTGCTTTTATTGCTTCGGGCAGTATATCCGCAACACCTCTTCCAGGGCGTAAAATATCCATATGCGGCGCAACAATGATAATTCTTGACGTGTTTTCTGCTACCCTTCGAATCTCTGTATATGGCGTTATAAAAAGCGTATCAATTTCGTATTTAATGGCCGCCGCATCAGCAGCTTTGGCCAATTCCAACACTTTATCTCCGAAAATGTAGTTTTTTACCCCCGCTTCAAAAAAAGGTGGCTTTGGCAATAACTTCATTTGTATTCCTCCAAGTTGTTTACAACAGCTAATATTACACGCGGTAAAAATGGCAAACTTCAAGCGGCTTATTACAAAATTCATGATAATACGGGCTTTTAGCTATGTCGATTCTTCAAACCGCCCAATCGTTCTTTTTTTAGCAAAAAGCACGTACTCTGATAAACTAAAACTGGGTAACATGAACAATACGCAATTACATAACCTGCTCATTTTTTAATATTTCAAAACTTATCTGTAATCAATTACAGTTCCCATCATGGACATGGGATCATCTCTCAATTTATCGAAAACAGATTCAGAGTCTTCAAATTTTACAACTTTCGTAATCAATGGTTTTATTTTTATAACACCTTTTTGCATCAGGCGGATAATACATTCTAAATCCTCCACCGTAAAATGTGTATTGTGCAATACGGAAAGCTCTTTTGCTTCAGCTTCATTGAAATTATACTTAACATCCTGCCGCCCCGCGCAAAGAACGACACGAGATCTAAACCCAAGCACTTTTGATGCGCTCTCTGCACCCTCTCGATCGTTGACACCTGTTCCAAATACAAATTCCATCACCGGATCTGCTCCGGTCATCTCAAACACTATCGAATATGGGCCTCTGGCCTCAAGCGCTTCTCTTCCTTCTTGTGTTGATGTGTTATATATATAATCAGCACCAAGTTTCTTCGCATATTCCAGCCTGTCTTCATTTATATCGGCAATGCTGACTTCGGCGCCGTGCGCAAGTGCTCCCTGCATTCCAAACAGTCCAATAAGGCCTGCTCCCATAATCAGCACTTTGTCCATCGGAGTAACGCTGCCGCGCACCGCTACATGAAATCCAACTCCGCACATTCCAAGCAGCGCCGCTTCCTCAAGGTCAAAGCCGTCGGGAATTTTCACAACGATATCATCTTCCTTTACCAGATGGTATTCACAATGTCCCGGAGTCGTTCCGGCATAAATATAATCTCCTATTTTAAACTTAGTAACGTTTTTACCGACATCAATGACTTGGCCAACCGACTGATAACTGAAATAATCAGGATAGGAACCAGACCAGTATGTACCGCCTACCAGTACATTTCGTTCCGTTCCGTTTGAAATACCTGAATATATATTTTTGATCAACATAGAATCATCCATACATACCGGCATATCAAGCTCACAAATTTTTATAACACCTTTTGCTACGTTCCGCAGACCTTTCATGTTTTTGCCTCCATATTATAATAATTCTTATACCTTTTTAGACCGACTTTATCATTTTACCAAACATTATATGTGCCGGATAATTCCGCCGTCTATACGTATTGATCCGCCCGTCGCTGCGCTTGCAAGCGGAGAACAATAAAATGTTACCGCATTGGCTATCTCTTCAATATCAAGGAATCTCTCCGCCAAAGAAGACGGCTCTTCTTCTCTAAAGAATTCTGCGACCTGCTCTTCTACTGTCTTGCCCGATTCTTTTGCAAGTTTTGTCTGGCTCGCTTGTTCGCCCGGTGTCCATGTCGGTCCCGGCAGCAAGCTGTTTACTGTAACATTTTTTCCGCGGGCAGCTTCTGCAAGCCCTCTGGAAAGCGCGACAACCGCAGTTTTCGCAACCGAATAATGAATAAAATCGGGCAGCGGCTTCATAGCGACTTCGCTGGATATATTTACAATTCTTCCGTAATTCCTCTTAATCATTTTAGGAAAACATGCACGCAATGTGCGAACAGCTCCATAGAAATTCAGGTCCATCATCCGTTTCCAGTCGTCATCTGTAATATTCTCAAACTCACAAGGCTGCCAATAACCAACATTATTGACGATGATGTCGAGTTCACCTATTTTATATATCTCATCCATCATATTGTTGATACTGTCTGTATTTGTAACATCTGCAACCATAAAGTCTAAAACTCCCAGTGCCGAGAGCTCATCGCGTACACTATCTATTTCTTCTTGAGAAAAGCTGTTGATTACAACGCGCACACCTTCTTTTAGCAATGCTTTTGCAATACCCTTTCCAATTCCGGAAGTAGATCCAGTAACAAGAGCCAATTGCCCCTCCATTTTTAAATTCATCATAAACCTCCTAAACCCGCATATAATCGGTAAAAACCATTATGGGGCTTATCATATATTTAGATCAGCCCCGCGCCGATGGCTTAATATGTTTAATAGTTTTTGCCTAAGTCTTTGGACAACTCCCACCGCTCGCCGTTCGGCCCGCGGAAAAGCGCCCACTGCATATCGTTGCCCTCTCCAATGTCAGGAGAAATACCGGGAGTTGTGTTCTCCCACTCAACGTTATATTGTGAACGAATATAGTCAATTGCTTCCTGCATATCGCCCGAAACTTCCATGCCAAAATGGTTCATATTCATACGGGCAGGATACGGTATCATTTCAGATATCACCGGATGAACTACAGACTGAATAACCTCCATAATTACATTGCTTTGTTTAAAGAAAGCAATACGATAGTGAGTACCGTAATTCGGATCAACTTCTTCAAACATATGATCAAGTTCAAAGCCAAGTACGTTACAATAGAACTCAATGCTCTTCTCAAGATCAGCTGTAAAATAACCGATATGTGCAAGCCCTTGGAAATAAGGATTGTCCGTTTTTGTATGAATCTGCGGCAGAGGGCTTCCGGGCATGAACTGGAACATCTCCAAACGTTCCCCGCCCGGTCCATGCCAAAACAATGCCTTGTATTCCGGGGTGTCTTCTATTTCGCCTTCCCACTCTATTCCGAACTCTTTTTCTAATTTTTCTTTTGTAGCTATAAGATCTCCAACCGCCAGGCAGAGATGATTCATGTCTTTCTTCGCCCATTCACACGCCTCTTTATTCCAGGAAACCGGCTCTAAAAGCTCTAATACCAAAGTATCAAGTTTCATAAACGCTAGTTTTATATGGTCATCACCTTCGAGCTCGCCGCATTGAAATAGGAATTCAAATCCCATAACATCTTTATAATACGAAATAGATTCTTCAATATTTTGGCACAGAACGCCGTAATGATGCCATCCCTTAAATATCTTTTTTCCCATAATATAAACCTCCAAAAGTTGGTATAAATATACCTTATATTAATAATCTTTTCCCAAATCCTTAGATAATTCCCACCGTTCGCCGTTAGGACCGCGGAAAAGCGCCCACTGCATATCATTATTTTCTCCGATATCAGGAGAAATTCCGGGAGTTGTATTTTCCCATTCCAAAATTGCTTTCGAACAAATATAGTCGATCGCTTCCTGCATATCGCATGCGACCTCCATACCCAGATGGCTCATACTCATGCGCGAAGGATATTTGACCATATCACGAATAACCTCATGAGCTTCCGGCTGAATAACTTCTATTAGGGTTTCATTGAGCTTTAACAGAGCAATGTGATTCCAAAACTCTTCATCCGGCCCGCCCTCATCGAACGTTCTGATATGTTCGAATCCAAGGACGTTTGTATAAAAGTCAATGCTCTTTTCAAGGTCGCCGCAAAAATAGCCGACATGCCCCAGCCCTCTGACATATGGTGTGTCAGTAGGAGAATGCATGACCGGAAAAAGGTCTGTTTTCATCTGTATTAATTCCAAACGTTCTCCGCCCGGGCCTCTCCAGAAAATAGCTTTACATTCAGGGCCGTCTTCTATTAGTTCCCATTCAACGTTGTATTCGTCTTCGAGCTTCTTTTTCATCAAATCAATATCTCCGCACGCAAGACACAAGTGCTGCAAATCATTAGCCGCCCAATCACACGCTTCATTGTTCCAGCTTACCGGCTCAAGCAGCTCAAGCACAATTTTATCCATTTTTAAAAATGCAAGTTTGATGTGATCGTCCCCTTCGAGCTCTCCGCATTGAAACATAAATTCGAAACCTAACGCATTTTTATAAAAAGCAATAGATTCCTCAATATCTCGGCACACCACACCGTAGTGGTGCCAACCCTTAAATATCTGCTTTGTCATAAATACTCCTCCTAATCACTTTTTGTGTTTATTGCTGATATTACATTAATCAGAAAAATTAATTTCATAATATTATTACTACTTTATACCATTATATAAGCAGCTAATGAATCATCTTAAACGATCATATCGCTCTTATTTTAAAGATTTTTCAATCATATTAGTCATTATACATCATTTTTTTAATGCGGTCAAGGATTATTCGAGCATGTTTGGTCAAAAATTTTATGCATTAATGGATGTAATAATCAAATTTGAGCGTTTATATGATTATTTAGGCAAAACAGCATAAGATTTGGAATTATATTGATTAAATTTATTCGCACTCTTAAATTATTTAATAATCAAGGATATTATTTAATTGAAGGTATTCAATGACAATTCAAGCTTTCTATTATATTATTCCTTTTTAATATCTTTTCAGGAGAAAGTCTATCGCCCTCATTTCAAATAGTGCAATTTCTCTGAATGCCAATATCAGTATTAAAATTAAACGTTATTTATTTCTTCGAAAGCAATCTCAACCCATCTATAAGCGTTATTTGCATTTCCTCCTAAAGTGTTATTATCTTTCATTATCAGCTCAACAACACAATTCTTCGCAGTTTTAATAGTATCTCGAATGTTTTTTCGTATAACTTCTTCATCCATATTAGGAACAGCCAAGTATGCGGGGTTAAGTTTACAAGAATAAATATAATTATTTTGTAATAGATCAGCCATTTCAGATCTGTTAGCCCAGGGTGATACCGATACCCGCCTTAGGTTAGGTATTTCTTTTATATATTTCCATCTTTTTTCCAAAGGTTCACAGCATCCATAACAATTCAAACCAAACTTTTCAAGAATGGGCAACTGGTATGGGAATACGAACTCCGCAAACATTTCCGGAGATATCGTAGTGGTTTCCTGACTTTCCCCAAATCCCCACATATCTATCAGCCTAACATGTTTTGGATCAAAACCTGATTTTGGAAGCTCTTTTGTATATCCAAAACCGCCTGAACCTACATAGGTATTCCCGGTGTTGTCAGGCAACAATCCGTTTTCTTCCAAAAACTTTAATTTATGTAAATGCCCGTCACGCAAGAATTCCATAAGTCTATGCATTTCATCCGGATAATCATACATATCATACATAATCGTTTCTAAGCCACGAAGATTAACGAGTATCATCGTCATTCCCAATGACCACCACCACATGTTTTTAATACGCACCTCCAAAATGCCATCAAATATCTCTTTCGCAATTTCCAAAAGTTTTTTTGTATTTTGGTAATCAACAGTGATTTCCGGAAAATGTAACTTATCAATTTCATTCAAAGATTTAAGCGGGGATTCCCATATATATGAACCGCCGTCGTCGCCACCGATTCGTTTTTCATTCATACCCCAGTTGCTTTCTTTTGCTACATAAGGAACGTCAAAAACCGCTTCAATTACTTTGTCATCCTTCATGTTATTCCCCCAGCAAATTTCTTTGCGGAGCATCATTTCCCATTCTTTTCCAAGTTCGGTGGTACAAAGAATCATATCTTGCGTAATGATTTCGCTCCAGCCGTTTTCTGGATCGCAAAAAACCATAGGTCGTACCGGCTGCAAATCATTATGAGCCAACCAAAAATCTGCTTTTTTCTTTTGACAAGGCCGCGATGCTATTTCTTTTAATTCAAACGCCAAATCCTTAAGTATCATTACATCCTTCTTGTGAATATAATAGTTTTTCAACTTCGGATTTGTTCCTATATCATTAACTGTTTGATTATTTATATCGAGCACCACCTTTGTTTATTTTTGTTTGATTCTTCAGACTTAGGAACGCACAAGTTCTGTATTAGGCCTAATCCTAATGATCCTGTCTGTTTTTCTTTAAAAAATTAATTATTAGCTTCTATGTTATTTCAATACCCATCTTTTTAGCAATTTGATATACAAATTGTGTACATTCGATATATTGCTCAATTGTGTCAAGATGCTCTATCATCAGTATCAAATCTTTTTTATTTAGACTATTTAGCGCAGACAGAACCTCGGGATAATCAAGGTTTCCTTTGCCAACAGGCGCTTCTGACATATGATAAGTAAACAGTTCGGGGTTGAGTATCGTATCTTTAAGGTGAACCAAATCTATAGCATCCCCTAAAACATTTACACATTCCCAAATAAATTCGCCTGTCTTAAAATAACGGTCAAGATTCATAAGATTGACTATATCCAGCAATATGCCAAACTGCGGATGATTAATTTTATCGAATAAACGCCTTGCTTTTTGCGGGGAATTCAACGGAGTCATCGTCCATGTTTCCAACACAATTTTTGTTTTGCTTAGAGGAATCTTCTCAAGCACTTTGATGCACGAGTCAGCCAAAACATCTATCGCCTCATCCTCCCAGTTTGCCGGGTGCGCCGAGAACACATTCGCCGGACACGCCGGATTTCTATGCCCGCCGCCTACAACAACAAATTTACAGCCTATCTTTTCTGCATTCATCAAAACCTTGCGGACGTTTTTTATAGCGTCGGCTCTTATTAAATCGTTAGTGCTGGCCAGATTGTAATATGCCGAGGATTGAACCGGCAGAACATTCGCTTTTTTAAAGCGTTTTTGTATTCCCTCAATATCTATGTCTGTCATACCAGGCTCAATATCAACAGACGTTATTTTAAAATTGTAATTTGCTGCAACTTCGGGCAGAATCGTAACTCCTAAACGCATAATATAATATCCTTTTATTTAAAATTTTTTAATTATTCTTTAAATTCATTGCGGTCTTTTAATGGAAAATCAAATCTTTTTAGAGGTAAATTGATGCGGGCTCTTTTTTCTGAAGATTCATATGCAGCCATAATTATCTCCGTTGTTTTTAAAGCGAGCATACCATTTAAGTATGGCGTTCGTTCCTCCTTGATACTATCTACCAAATCATTCATTGCCTTAACGAAACTCGCTATATAGGCATTTTCTTCATTACTTAGGTAATATATCCATTTACTTTCGCCATCAAACATACCTTTTAAACCATCGTCTCCGACTTCAATCATCCCCTTTTGTCCAATGATCCGTATATGGCTTGGCTGGTTAAAATCATAATCTCCGCGAAGATAACATCTCGTGCCGTCTTTATAAACAACTTCCACTAATGCGGCATCTTCAACCCTGTGCCCGTAACGGATTTTACCCGATGTGCAATCTGTTTGTGCAAATACTGATACTGTCTGCTGGTCATCAAGCAAATAATTAAACATGTCAAACCAATGCGTTCCCCAGCTGAGCAAATCAGCATCTTCACCAGCAATCACCGCATCCACTTCAAGCACCTTGCCAACCTTGCCCTCTTTAATCCATTCCCTGGCTTTTATAAAATCGGGCTCATAGCGGCGTTGATGACTTACGCAAAGCTTTATACCCGCACAACGACAGGAATCAACTATTTCCTTTGCCTCGCCAAAGCTAAGGCACATAGGTTTCTCCATATAAATACCTTTTACGCGGGCTGCTATAGCAGCCTTGGCCATTTCATAGTGTAATATAGGCCATGTACAAATATCTACAATGTCGAGTTTCTCTTCTTTTAACATTTTATTATAGTCGGTATAACAGCCTGTTACTCCGTAATCATTTGAAAAGGCCTCAAGGTTTTCTTTATTAATATCACACGCAGCCGAAAGTTCTGTAGATGTTATTTGCTTCCAGGCATCAGCATGTACACGGCCAATGGCAAATCCGCCGCCTCTAATGTTAGTACGCTCCTTTGGTCCCGTACCGATAATACCAATCCTCAGTTTCACTAAGATTTCTCCTCCCTTATTTTAAAATATAAAATATGTCTTACTCTCGGCTCCTGTCAAAAAGAATTAATAGGATTTTATAAAATATCACTTGCTTTTTTCCCTTCAAAATAAGCCTTAAATTGCGGCAGGTAAGCTTTATGAGCTTCCAGCAATTCTTCCAGCATGATTTTTGCTTCTATTTCGGATTGCACCAAAGGGTTAATAGTCATTGCTGCCAAGGCTGTGTTATAATCCCCTGTTACTGCGGCTTTGACGACCATCCTTTCAAATGATTTTATCTGTTGCACTAATCCGTTAATTGCTACAGGCAATTCTCCAACAACAAGCGGTTTTGGACCGTCTTTGGTAATCATGCAGCTAACCTCTACTGCCGAATCATTCGGTATTCCAAAAATTGCGCCATTATTTCTCACATTTACCGGTTGAACATCATTTTTATCGTTATATATTGAAGCGATGAGCCTGCATGCCGCGTCACTATAATAGGCTCCACCTCTTTCATCCAGCTGCGGCGGCTTGATATCCAAATTTGGATCACTATATAATTTAAATAATTCATTTTCGAGCTGCATTATTACCTCACCACGCGTCTCCCCCTTCGCATATTCTATAAGTTCATCATTCAGCAAAGCGGTTTTCTGATAATAATACCTATGATAAAAACATGGAATAACGCCCATCCCATCAAGAAACGGCGCAGACCAATCAATATCCTTAACATTCTTGATAGACATACCCACTTCGCCTGTGCCCAGCTTGTGCAGCACTTCCTGCGTAATATCAATGCCGTCTAAATATACTTTAAGGCCATATACCATATGGTTCAAACCTGCGAAATCTATCCTTAAACGGGCAGGGTCAACTTCCAGGCTTTCAGCTATTTCTCTTTCCATAGTGATCGGCACATTACATAACCCAATATTTTTTTCTGAATTTCCGTATCTTAAAAGAGCTTCCTGGATCATACCTGAAGGGTTTGTAAAGTTTATTACCCATGCATCAGGACATAATTTTGCAATATCTTTATTAATATCTATCATTACCGGAATAGTCCTCAACGCTTTGAACATGCCGCCGGCGCCGTTTGTCTCCTGTCCAATAAAGCCATGACTTAAAGGAATCCTTTCATCTTTTACTCTTGCTTCCATTGATCCAACGCGAATCTGTGTAGTTACAAAATTCGCCCCCGGCAGAGCTTCGCGCCGATTTAAAGACGTGCAGATTTTAATAGGCACTCCGGCTTTTTTAACCATTCTTTTTGCTAAACCAGCAATTATTTCGAGCTTTTTTTCTCCCGATTTAATATCCACAAGCCAAAGTTCCCTGACTGGTAATTCATGATAACGTATTAACAAGCCCTCAATTAATTCAGGCGTATAACTTGAACCGCCGCCTATTGTTACAATTTTTATACCATCCACTGATAACATCCTCCTGAAATATTTAAAATTAAATTAACTCATTCATTAAACTTCTTAAACATTATCACAGCCGATTTCACCTTTTTTCAACAAATGACAATATAGCGCGCCGATAAGATTGGAATCACTCCTGAATTTACAGGGGACTACATTGGGAGGAATAAAACCTTTCGGCATTTGCAGCGTGTATTTTTCAATGTTTTTTTGTATATATTCATGCAACGTATCTTGTAAGCTGATTCCTCCTCCAATGGCAATCTTTTCGGGGTCAAAAGAATATTGCAAATTAATCAGCTGGATAACCAGTTTTCTGCAATATTCATCCAAAATCTTTAGCACTTCATCGTCTTTGCTGTTTACTAATTCAAAAACCTGAACCCCATTCATTTCGGAAACCGGCAAATTTTTTGCCCTTGCTACCATCTGGCATAATCCCCCTGAAGCGCCATAATACCACCAAAAATTTTCCTCTTCCAACGATTTTGTTTTATCTTCTGTTATGATATTACTGAATTCACCAGCCTGAAAATGTGACCCTTTATAAAGCTTTTTATCAATAATAACTCCTCCGCCAATACCGGTACCCAGCACTACGACAATACCATTAATGCAATCGGAAAGGTTTCCTATCCAAGCTTCTGCAAGCGCTGCGCATTTTCCATCATTCTCAACTGATACAAGTACCGGACAACGTTCTTCAATTAAATCAATAATATTTTTACCTGCGTTGTATTCCAAATAACCGCCCGTAAAAGCAAAACCGCTCTCACTATCTATTCTGCCGGGCAGGCTTAAGGCAATACCCTGAACTTTTTCTTTGTATTTATTATAAATCGACTCAATAATCTCTAAAAAACTTTCTATTGAATCAAGAGGCGTTTTAACTTTCCTTTTCCTAAGAAATTCGACTTTTTCATTCATTAGTGCATATTTAATTGCATGGCCCCCTACATCAAACACTAAATAGTTCATTTAAAATAGTTTACCTTTCACTTGAAATAGCCATTCTTTTAATAGACCTTCTAGCAGGGAAAACCCTAATTGCTCAAAAATAATTTCTAAATACGATTAAGCCATTTTGCCAGACAGGTAATTATAATTCAAATAAATTAATTGCTTATAACTTCTTCTGTTTCGGAATCAAATAAATGTATCTTATTTGGTGTAAAACTTAATTTTATTTTATCCCCGACATTTGGTTTATTTTCAGGGTTAGTTATAACTATAAGTTTTTTGTCCATAAAATTTACATACAAAATATTTTCCGACCCCATTAATTCAACTATTTCGACTGTACAGCTTAAAACAGATATGCCATCATCGTTGTCATTTTTCGGTATTTTCAGCGCATTCGGACGTATCCCAAACAATATTTTTTTGCCGATATAATCTTTAACCAAAGGGTTTTTTGCAAGTTTTGCTGAATCAATATTTATTCTGTTGTCCATTAATTTCAAATAATAACCCGTCTCGTCTCTATGCAGAGTTGCTGATAAAATATTCATCTGCGGAGATCCCATAAAAGTTGCTACAAACAAATTTTCAGGATTATCATATATGTATTGGGGTGATCCTGTCTGCTGTATTCTGCCGTCCTTCATAACTACAATAACGCTGCCCATTGTCATAGCTTCAATCTGGTCATGCGTAACATAAATAAATGTTGCATCCAACGACTGATAAAGTTGTATTAATTCTGTTCTCATTTTAGTACGCAGTTTCGCATCCAAATTAGAAAGCGGTTCATCTAATAAAAATATTTTAGGGCTTCTGATAATTGCACGCCCTAGCGCAACCCTTTGTCTTTGCCCGCCTGAAATCTCTTTTGGTTTTCTATTGAGATATTCTGTTAAATCAAGTTTTATTGCTGTTTCTTCAACTCTTTTTTGTATTTCTTTTTTGTGAACCTTTCTCATTTTTAGCGGAAAAGCAATATTGTCATACACCGTCATGTGAGGGTACAACGCATAATTTTGAAACACCATGGCAATATCCCTGTCCTTTGGATGAACATTGCTGATCTGTTTGGAATCAATAAATATTTCTCCTTCTGTAATGTCTTCCAATCCAGCCATCATTCTTAATGTTGTTGATTTGCCGCAGCCTGACGGCCCGACAAATATAACGAATTCCTTTTTGTCCGTTTTCAAATTGAAATTGTCTACGGCTAGAATATTTCCGTTATATACTTTTTTAATATTTTTAAATTCAATCATAACTTATTTCATTACTCCTTAATAACAATTAAATCTGTTCCTCCAGCTTGCAAAATTTATAATTTTAAAATACCCAAAATAAAAGCTGCCTATAAAAGCCTAACCCTTATGATTATTTAATGTAAAATTTATAAATATCTTTTTGATTAACCCTTAACAGCTCCTGCAACAAGGCCGCTGACAATATATTTTTGCGCCAAAACAATGAATATTACTGCAGGTATCAAACCTACTACTGCGCCTGCCGTTAAATGGCTCCAAATAATATTATTACGCATCGCAAACTGACTTAATCCGACAGTAAGCTGAGTAAGCTCCTCGCTTCTTATGAATATACTTCCGAGCATATACTCGTTCCATGCATAAACAAAAGACAGTATTCCTACAGATGTAATCCCCGGGGTAGAAACAGGCACAATAATTTTTATGAAGGTTTTTAACCTTCCGCATCCATCCATAAGCGCCGATTCCTCAATGCTGGTTGGGATGGTATCAAAGAAACCTTTTAATATCCAAATGCAGATAGGTAAATTGATCGCAGTATAGGAAATAATGACAGAATACAGCGTGTCATATAGGTTTGCTAAACGTATCATTATAAACAAAGGTATTAAAAGCAATACCATCGGCAGCATCTGGAGCATATATAAGAACAATTTGTAAAAGCTGAATACTTTGCCCCTAAACCGAGAAAGAGCATATCCGGCAAAAGCGCCTGTCAGAATACACGCAATCGTGACAGTAAGGCTAATAATAACACTATTTATAATATTCCCCAAAAGCGTTGTTTTAGTAAATACGTATTTGTAATTATCCAACGTAAATTCGTGCGGCATCAACGAGGTATTATTTAAAGACTCGGCTTCAGGCTTAAATGACGAACCAATTAGAGAAATCAAGGGTAAACTCAACACAATTAATAAAACGATTAATATAATATATGTCCATAAATTTTTTTCTTTTTTCATGATCTTAATTTGACATCATTTTCAGATGACAATTTCTCCCTTCCGTTTTTTCCTGATGGCATATATAATTATTGCAATCGAAATTACCAAAAGCATAACAAACGATATTGCGGATGCATAACCAATTTTATTTCGGAAAAATGCCACATAATAAGATTGTATCGAAAGAACATACGTTGCGTTTGCCGGCCCTCCCATTGTCAAAAGATAAATATTATCAAACGAAATCGAGTTAAACGTCCAAATAAACAGCAATGATACAGAAACCAGTGTAACCGGTCTTAAAAGCGGCATTGTGATATATCGGAACGCTCTAAAAGAATTTGCGCCGTCGATATAAGCCGGTTCATACATTTCCGGCCCAATAGATTGCAAGCCGGCAAGCAAAACCACCATCATAAAAGGATATTCTTTCCATACTGTTAGCATGATAACAGAAAACCTTGCCCAGCCCGGGTCTGCCAAAAATAGTATCGGTTCTTTTATAAGCCCGATGTTCTGTAAAAAAACATTAACGAATCCTATTTGGTCGTTTAATAAATATCGAAAAGAAATTGCCGCAACCGCCGTAGGAACAATCCAAGGCAGCAAAGCCACTGCGCGGAAAACTCCGCGGAATTTAATATTCCTGTTTAAAAGCATCGCCATCAATAAACCCAGGCAATAAGTTATTGCCACAACTAATATTGTATATATAAACGTGAATAGTAATACACTGTAAAATTCAGGATCATTAAATAAAATATCAAAATAATTTTTTAAACCGATAAAATTTCCGATTCCGCTTTTGTCTTTTATAAAATTCGTATCTGTCAAACTTAGAATCAGACTATATAAAAAAGGAAAAGCATTTATAAAAACAAAGAGAATAGACGCCGGAATAAGCATTGCATAACCTGTTGTTTTATTTGACATTTGTGATTTGATTCCCATTACGCTTCCTCCGAGTTTTCCGGCTGCCGTTTATTTTAGCGGCAGCCGGATCTTTAGATACCTAGAATAATTTATTCGCTTTCTGCAATAGCATTTTTAATCATTTCATTATATTTATCAGCTATTGCTTGATAGTCAGTTTTTCCTGTTAAAACTTCCTGGAGAGGTTTGCCTATGTAGTTTTCACCGTCAATCTGTGCGAAAGCTGTGAAGAGATTCTCCATTGGCCATACAGCAGATGTGCCGTTTGGATTAATATACTCAGCACACTCCTGAGAAATTATATCGTCATAGTAAGGATCATCCATGAAAGACTGTCTGGCAGGGAATACCTCCGCTTTACCGTCGGTAAAGAGCGAAAGGCCATTTTCAATCCACCATTTTATGAATATTTTACATTCTTCAGGATGCTCTGTTTGCTTGTACGCAACGATAGGATTGACCCAGTTCAGACAACGAGGCGTTCCGCCTTCTTCTGCGGGAAACGGCGGCATAATTCTAAGCTGAGGGCCTGCTTCAGGATCCGATTGGGCTATTCTTGTAACGTTATAGAAACCCATAGCTAATTTCCCTGTTACAAGCATTTGGTCAAGGTCGCTAACTTTATAGCCTGCGCTCCCCTTTGCCAGCAACCCTTCTTCCAGCATCGTTCCGAAAAATTCAAGCGTCTCAACAACTTTAGGATCATTAAATGTAGGATTACCGTCTTTATCGCACATACCAATACCGTTTGTGAACATGAAGTTTAACATGGTGTGGTTTGAGTTTTGGTCAACGCCGATTACAGAAAAAGGAATGGCGTCTGTATTTTCTTTGATTTTACGGCATACTTCCATAAATTCATCCCAGCTTTTTGGCATATCTTCTTCTGTAACGCCTGCTTGCTCTAAAATATCTTTTCTGTATGTGATAACACGAGGGTCAGCATTCCAAGGAATTCCTGCTTGTATTCCATTATACTGATGAAGTTCAATGCTTCCTGGCAAAAAATCATCATAGGTTCCGTCTGCTTTCCACTCTTCAACAATAGAAGAAAGGTCAAGGATTTCATCCATCGCTGCGTATTGAATACCCTGTTGGAAAGCGCCTGTGCTTACGTCAGGTGCTGCACCGCTCGTTACAGCAGTAAGAAACTGCTGATAATAGTTATCCCACGGAATTATCTGCACGTTTACTTTAATGTTAGGATGTTCTTCGTTAAACTTGGCAACCAGATTTTCCACTGCCTCAGTCCACGTATCAGTCGGGCCCCAGAGCATTTCCCAGAATGTCAATTCAACCGGCTCAACCGATTCTGCGGATGTATCCGATGTGTTTTCATCAGATGCCGGGCTGGTCGGCGTATCGCCGCTTTGCTCTACCCCTGTCTCAGTAGCAGGAGTTTGTGTGCATCCGAATAAAGATAAAACAAGGATGAGTGAAAGAATCAGGCACACCACATTTTTTCGTTTTAACATATTAGTCCTCCTAAAACTTTTTATAGCAAACCCATATAATTTAAGTTTGCCTGATACTACATGTAGTTCAATACTATTATAAAAACCGCTTGCTTTAAATTATACAGTAAAAACTTTATATGACCCTGTAATTTTTTCTGATAATTTGTTTAATCATAATAATAATGATAAAATCGATCATATAAAATTAAGTTGGTGATATATGCATTATCGATGCTTTTTTAAATTAATAGAAACCCTGCGCAAAGTTAAACTTGGGAAAAGGCTTATTTTTACTCTCGTATTTATTTTTGTTTTTACAGTTATAATAGTCGGTTTAATGTTGTTTACAACATCAACGAATACTGTTATGAAAAAAACAAAACAATATTTATCAGATTATATAGTACAGCTGCAAACTAATATAGATAAATATATGGATAATAATATTAACTATCTAAATGAAGTTTCTACAAGCGTAAAAATAATTAACTTTGTCAGAGACTATGAAAAAAAGAATGAGGACAACAAGATATCATCAGGGCCAATGGAAATTTATAATGAGATTTTAACAGTAAACAGCACACTTCCCGGGTTAATAGGAATAGAAATATCCACTTTAACTGATTTAATTGTCAGCGGTTCGCCATATAGTATAACTACAGGGAATATCTCTTCAAGCAGTATTATGAAATCAATAGCTGAAAATTCCGACAGGTTAAGTTTTCTTGGTACAATACCATTGGAACGTACCGGAGTTTATAGCTATACCAAAGAAAACGGAAAAGGTGTCGTTATCGGCGCAAAAATTAAAAATCATTCTAACGGTAAGCCAGTAGGAATGGCAGTTATGGCTTTTTCTGAATCTTCAATGTATAACGAAATATATAACGTCTCATTTGCGGGAATTGATGAAGTTTATATTACAGATAAAAACGGCCTTATTATTTCAGCAAAAGATAAAAACTTAATTGGCCAAAACGATAACCCACTCATCACAAATACAATCATTGAAAATGAAAGAACTGCCGCCGCAGATAATCAATATAGAAACTTCAATATCAAAATAAATGACGTTAATTATCTGGTATATTATTCGACCTCATTAAAAACAGGCTGGCGCATTATATCTCTAACTAATTCTGATAAGTTAGTTTCTGATATATCTAAAAATTTCAGAACGTCACTGATTATTTTTGTTATTACAACTTTCTTAGTTTTTCTTCTTGCCGTATTCATTACACAATCTATAACCCTGCCGTTAAAAAACATAATAAAAGCAATGCGAAAAACAAGCGTTAACAGCTATCCTGAAGTAGCGGTAACCGGGAATGATGAAATAACCTATTTGGGTAAAACTTTTAATCAAATGTCGCAAAGGATACAGTCTCTGATAGACGAAATCAAGCTAATGAATAAAAAAGAAAAACAGGCTCAATTTAAGGCTCTGCAATCGCAGATAAACCCCCATTTTCTTTATAATACTCTTGACTCAGTAAACTGGCTCGGCTATTTGTCCGGCAACGACGATATTTGTCAAATTGTAAATTCCCTGTCTAAATTTTTCAGGTTGAGCTTAAACAAGGGCAATGATTTTTATTCAATATCTGATGAATTAGAACATGTAAAGAGTTACATTAATATACAAAAAATTAAATATAAAAGCCATATAGAATTTGTATTTGACATTGAAAACACCTGTCTAAAGTATAAAACATTAAAAATCTTATTGCAGCCTTTAGTTGAAAATTCGATTTGTCACGGTATTGAACCGCTGGGAGGAAAAGGTATAATAGAAATTAAAATTTATAGTAAAAACAATGTTATAAAGATGGTTGTATCCGATAACGGTATAGGAATTAATAAGCAGCCCTTAGAGGTGCTAAAAGACTCTTTTAAAAATGACAGCCTATCAAAGGGGTATGGTCTGGCTAACATTGATGAACGTATCAAATTATATTTTGGAGCAGAGTTCGGCGTACATATTGAAAACAATCAGGAATCAGGTACAAAGGTTACAATAACAATTCCCATTATTGATTGTGACAAAGGGACGGATAACAATGGAATTAATAATCATTGACGATGAAAACCTTGTTCTGGAAGGATTAAAAACACTTATTCAAAGATATAATTCTTTAATTAAAGTCACATGTTTCAATGACGTAGATTCTGCGTTTTTTTACGTTCAAACCAACAAACCGGATATTGTAATTTCCGATATCCAAATGCCAAAACTAAACGGGCTGGAGCTTTGTGAAAAAATAAAAGAACTTTGTAGTGCCGAAATAATAATCATTAGCGGATTTGAAAATTTTAATTATGCAAAAAAAGCTGTTGAGTTAGGCGTCTTAAATTATGTTTTAAAACCTATAGACCAAAAAGAATTTATAAAAGTATTACAAAATGCAATTTTAAGAATTAATAAGAAAAAGACTGCTGAAAATAAGAAAAATAAAATAATAAAATCCAAAATTCTATCGGATATCGCAAACGGTTTTAATAATATAAACCTTATAAAAGAAGAATTGGCAAACGCAAATGAAGAGCAGAATTTTGGTAATTATACCGTTGCGATTATGGTATTGGACGACTCTTGCTTTATACCAAGTTTTCAAAACAATGAGGAGTTTTTTAATCTTTATAAAAGATTATACAAAACAATGAACGGCATTATTAATAAGAGTAGTCTTTCAGTATCTTTTGCCGAAGCACAACCTGGCAAATTCGTTTTTCTATGTATGGATTATCCTGATAAATGCTTAAAGTTATTAAGCTTGATCACAAAGCGGTTAAAAGAGCATCTAAATATAGGTACAACAGTTGGCGTCAGCAGTTCCAATTCAGGAACCGATAATTTAATCGATGCATATAACGAAGCCTTAATTGCTATACAAAGAGAATTTTTCGAAGGAAGCAATTCAATCTATTCATATAATTCTGATATAATAAGCAGTATTATCTCAAAGCCGGAAGACAAACAATATACTTTTAATCTGACAAAGTTAAATTACTATCAAAACATTTTCAGCAGTCATATTATAAATGAAAAAAATCAAATGCAATTAAAACAAGATACTATAATTTTGTTTGATGATATGAAATCTTTTTGCGAAAATAACCAAGAAGCTTGTCGTTTTTGCGAAGAGTTGCTCTTGCTAATTATATCCATTATGTTCAAATCTCTCGAACATAATTCACTGTCCGCAAATGATATAATAAAGTTTTGCAGCACAATAAAATTGAAAGATATAAAGACGCTTGCCGACCTGAAGTTTTCATTTTTAAAAACGCTGGAGGATTTAACGGCTATCGTATTTAGTAAAATACTTTATAAGTCAAATACAATCATTTTAAAATTGAACGAGCTCCTAACCGAAGATTGCAGTTCAGTATCCCTGCAAAGCGCAGCAGATGCAATGGGTCTAAACCCGACCTATTTTAGCATTTTATTTAAAGAGAAATCAGGTAAGAATTTCAAGAGTTATATTACTGAATATAAGATTAATTATGCAAAAAACTTACTTCTAAATCCAAAAATAAAAATACATGAGATTTGCGAAAAACTTGGCTGGCGTGATTCAAATTATTTTTCAAAGGTATTTAAAAAGCATACTGGATTAGTCCCAACCAATTACCGTAACAAATATTTAAAAGGCGAGGGGAATCGAACCCCAGTCCCAAATCAACATAAACCTGACTAAATCTCATCTGCGTTGACTTTACCATAAAAAACAAGGATGCCACAAATTGCAGCATCCTCAGAGAATCTCGTATCCATTTTTTGTATTAGCAAAAGTGGTGGACAACCTTGATTTTTGGTGCTACAGCTAATAGCCTGCTAAAAGGCCGCAAAAAGCGGGCTAAAACAAGGTAGAGCCAGACAATACCGGATAACATTCAAATCGCCTAAAAACCCAGTATCTAAGCGTGTTCTGCGACATTGTAAAGCCTTGTGCAGCACCCTGTAAACATTGTCAGTTGAGACTCCTAAGCGGAAGGCCGCGCGTTCGAATCGCGCCGGGTGTGCCAGAAACCCCGATCCAAAGACATTTTCGGGGTTTTTTTATGCGCTCAAAATTCTACACGTTTTTGACTACATAAAAGTAACAAAGCCCTATCCTTCGCAGCCCATTTTCGAGAGCTTTTTTGTGTGCTGAAAAACCGAGACGAGAGCAATCTTGGCTGCATTTTACTACACTTTTTATTTGATGCCCTATAATTTCATGAATAAAATAATACCTAATAGACAGAAAGACGAGATGAATATGCATTGATATAAATCTAAATATGTACGCCTTATGATTAATAAACAATCAAGATATATGGAGGAAATGGTATTTCAATGAAATTGAAACTAAGAAAAGTCTTTATTATGATGGTTGCCGTGGCACTGCTCGTTGCGGCAACATCCGTTACGGCTCTTGCGTACGATACATGACTACAACAGGTGAAGGAAATGCGTCAACGCCAATACCAATTGCCGTATTGACTTTTACCAATACTAAACATAAGATAAAATAAAGCAGGTTTTCTTGAGGCTAAGGTCTTAGAACTGCTTGCATTCCACATTGGGATGAAATTATCATTGAAAATCAAGTGATTCACAGCTCTCTAAACGCTTTCAAATAGAATAGATATGTAAGCCCCTGACGATGTTTCAAAGATAATCTGAGAACTGCTTTTATTTTTTCATTCTTTTACGCCTTAATTTAGAACGATATGAAAGCCCGCTGTCAGCTGTACATTGGGCAAAATGATGTCATGTTTTACTTTCGATATGCTCTCTCATCTTTTCAAAGGTTTCCTGGCTGATCACGTGCTCCATTCGGCACGCATCCTGGCTGGCAGTATCGGGATCTACACCGATTGCAGTAAACCATTCCGTAAGCATTGTGTGACGGCGGTAAATTTTTTTAGCTATTTGTAGGCCGGTATCTGTAAGTTCTATATATCCCTGGCTGTCCATGGTAATATAATCGCCCTCCTTGAGTATAGACATAGCACGGCTGACACTGGGCTTCGAGAAAGATAGCGTACGTGCAATATCAATGGAGCGCACGTGATCCTTTTTATTTTTTAGTACCAATATCGTCTCAAGATAGTTTTCACCGGATTCATATAGTCCCATTCTTTGCCTCCTTTAGCTATATTAATATTATCATTTTTGGGCTAAACATGCAATATTTATAAGAGGACCAATCTGCTTCTTATGACCCCAAATATTTATTAATTATTAAAATGGATCCCGGTTTTAATTCGCTTACATAATATTGACTTGCAGCCCAATCCCATGCGCTATAAAATCATTAAGCCGTTATTCTTGACCTAATACTAATACAGTGATAGAATTAAGTTAGCATTAACTAACCGCAAGGCGAAGGATGTCATTATGGAACAAGCGATTTCTACAAACTCAAAGGATGAGTATTTCAGCGATCTTGTGAGCCGTTATGGCTTTTCTTATGCACGAAAGCGAAACGTGACCACCCTGACTGTTCCGGAAAGGATGGGAAGCGGATATATCAAAACAGTAAAGGCTAGCAATGACATTGAAGTAGGTATAATAGACATGTTTCTTCTTCATCCTATCATATCGTATTATGATGATTATCCGAATACCTGCGAAGCGGCGTATTGCCTCAGCGGTCATATTTTTTATTCAGAAACGGGCGTCGGAAAGGCGAACCTGCATAAAAACGAAATAGGATTGTACGCACTGCCCCGCAGCCGGGGGATGACGATGATACCCTCGTGCGAAAGGGTGCATGTTGTGTCGGTAGAATCGCAAAAGCCCTTTCATTATCGATTGCCGTACACAAAGAAGTGTACGCAGTATGATGATGCCTTAGTAAAAAGCTTATTACAGCAGCTGGTCAAGCCCAAAAAGGTCTACGCAAAGATACATAACTATTTCAGTCAGATAGTAGAAAACGATATCAGCAGTGAATTAAAAGACACATACCTTGATTCGCTGGGCAAGGTATTGCTGTCCGATTTGTGGCAGGAAAATATCATACTCCCCCTGACCGGAGGAAAACGGACTATCTGCTCCGGCTTCGAAAAAAAAGCTCTGCGAAAAGCAAAAGAAATCTTATCCAAAAATTACTCCGCTCCTCCAACTATTCCTGAGCTGGCCAGGATGGTTGTGCTGAACGAACACAAGCTGAAGGTCGGCTTCCGTGAAATGTACGGCAAAAGCATATACGAATATGTCCGCAGCTTAAGAATGAAGAATGCAAGCCACCTGCTTGAAAACCTTGATTTGAGCATCGGCGAGATCGCAGGGATGGTGGGTTATGTTAACACCAGCCACTTTGCCCGTGCTTTTAGAATCAAATATGGTTTAAACCCCAGTGATTTTCGTCTCGGAGTATAAATAATCCCAATCGGAGCGGTGAAAATCCGTTTCGGGGCGGCATAAAAGCAAATAAAAGGATAGAATGGGCATTGAGGAATCAGTGCTCATTTTTTTAAGGAGACAACCGGATGACTAAACGAAATAGAAAAAAGGGGCTTTGGGCGATCATGGCCCCGGTAAGCCGCTATATAAAAGCGGCCATAGGCCTTTCGGCGTTCGGCGGGATAAGCGCGCTTTTCGGATATGTTTTCCTGGCGTATGTGCTTTCAATCGCTACAGGCGGAAGCATAACGCTTTTCGGGCTGGTGTTGCATTTCAATCCAGCGTTTTTGATACTGGCGCTGGTGGTAATACTTTCTTTCGTTATCAAATATTATTCGACTGTCGTATCACACCTTGGCGCTTTTAAGCTGGAGGAGATATTGAGAACGAATATTACCACGCATCTGGCAAAGGTGCCGTTGGGATATATCACCTCCACAGGTACGGGCGCTTTTAAAAAAGTTTTGCTGGACGACGTCAAAAACCTTCATGCCTTCGTCGCAGACAGCACGCCGATGATCGGCAGGAGCATCGCCACGCCTGCCGCATCCCTCGCCGCCCTTATCATCATCGATTACAGGCTGGCAGTTGTCGCACTCTGCGTATTACTGCTCGGTACTGCAATCATGTATTTCGTTATGAAGGATGAAGCCAGCCGCAGGAGTAAATATGAGCAGAGCCAGTCGGATATCAACAAGGCGGTGATTGAGTTCGTTCAGGCGATGCCGGTTGTCAGGACGTTTGACGACGGTACAACTTCTTTTAAGCGCTACAATAAAGCGCTTCATCGCTACCGCATCCATCTGAAAGCATGGATTACGGCGACAAGCACGCCTGCCAGAATCTCCATGATTATACTAAGCCCGATGCCGACACTGATTGCGGTCACAATAGCGGGTATCTTTTTTGTGTCGGGCGGCAACTTATCTTTTGCCGTTTTCATTGGCGCACTGCTTGTCAGCACCGGTATGGCGGACGCTTTGATGCCGCTGATGTGGGCGAGCGAGTTTATCAAAAAATCTCAGGCGGCGGCCATCAGAATCCATGAAATCATGGAGTTGCCCGAGCTTGAAAGCGCCTCGGATTTTCAAAAGCCAACAAGGTTTGATGTTGTTTTTGACAACGTCTCATTTAAGTATAATGAAAAAGACCCTTATGCGCTTAAAAATGTCAGCTTCAGCGTCCCGCAAAACACGACCACCGCGTTGGTGGGGCCCAGCGGCGCCGGTAAAAGCACCGTTGCCAAGCTCATCCCCAGGTTCTGGGACGTAAAGGAAGGCAGTATAAAAATAGGCGGGATAGATATAAGAAATATGGATGCCGCTGCGCTTATGGATACCGTTTCGTTCGTTTTTCAGGATACGTTTTTATTCAACGATACGCTGGCAAACAATATCAAAATCGCCAACGACAACGCAACGGACGAAGCTATGATAGAGGCCGCAAAAGCGGCGCAGATTCATGATTTTATTATGAGCTTGCCGGACGGATACGAAACAATGGCCGGCGAGCGGGGCACAAGCCTATCCGGCGGACAGAAGCAAAGGATTACGATTGCACGGGCCATATTAAGAAACGCTCCGGTTGTTGTCCTTGATGAAGCGACGGCCTTTGCCGACCCGGAAAACGAAGAAGAGATCATCAAAGCGCTTTCAAACCTGATGAAAGACAAAACGGTCATCGTCATTGCACATCGGCTGTCCACCATCAAGGACGTTGAGCAGATCGTGGTTTTTGACCGGGGCGAGATAACGGAAACAGGCCGGCATGACGCGCTGCTGAAAAAGCAGGGAATATACGAGAAGCTGTGGCGCAATTTTGAAAAAGCGCAGAATTGGGATCTGCACCATGCGGGAGATGCAAAATGAGAAAACTTAAGTTTACGTCCGTTTTCAACATTTACAAATTGACGATGGAGCTGGCGGGGGAAAGAGCGGCCAGCTTCAAAAAAAGCCTGATTTATTTTGCAGTCGCCTTTGTGCTGCAGGGGCTTGCGTTCGGGTTGTTTTACCCGCTTTTAACGCGCCTGTTTGACGGGTCTGTCGTGATTATGGATGTGCTGCCTTGCCTTGGGCTGATGGTTGTTCTTTGCGCCATATCCTCTGTAGCAAAATGGAAAGGGTATGACTTTGATTACACGGGCAACATCGTCGATATCACGCACGACTTGAGAACAAAGCTGGGCGCCTGCCTGAGAAGGATGCCCCTGGAGAAATTATCCGACTATAAAACGGGCGAGCTGAACGCCATATTTTCGAGCAATGTGGATGATTCCGTGTTGCATATGGGCTCGGTTGCCGCCATGCTATTGGAGTTGGTGATTGTTCCGGTTACCATTGTTGCCGTCACGTTTTTCGTTGATTGGCGGCTGGCGGTTCTCATGCTGCTGCTTTTTCCGCTGTCCATACCGATTTGTCGTTGGATGAGAAGGCTTGCCCTTGATGAAAAGACAGAGCTCGCCCTTGCCAATGCGGCGCTTGAATCGGGATTCATCGAGTATATTCAAGGGCTGCCAGTGCTAAGAGCCGTCAACAAGACGGGCATTAACGCTCAGAACCTGCAGGGTTCTATCAAGTATGTCAGGTCGGTGCAAAAGAAAGGGCTTTATAAGCAGCAGTTCCCGTTTGTTTTAATGGGTGTTTTGATGGAAGCTATACTCCTCATCATCTTATTAGTTGGCGCATGGTTTGTCGGCGGGCATACGCTGGCTCTGGTGACACTGGGCGCCGGTATTGTGATCGTTGCCAGGCTGACAGAGCCTTTATCGTTGTTCCTGGGCGTTGTCACTTTGTTTGATTTGATGGATTCCTCGTTTAAAAGAATCAAGTCGATACTGGAAACAGAGCCGCTCAAAACCGACAAGCCTGCCGGAACGCCGGAAAATTTTGATATAGCGTTCAGCCATGTGGATTTTACTTACGCCGGACAGGATATGAAAGCGATCAACGATATCAGCTTTTACATCCCAAACCGGACGATGACGGCCATCGTCGGGCATTCGGGCTGCGGCAAGACGACGCTGACCCGGCTGATGATGCGATATGCAGATGTTCAACGGGGGAATATCAAAATCGGCGGCGTTAATATTAAGAATATGAACCCTGATGATTTGATGAAATATATATCCGTGGTGTTTCAGGATGTCTATTTGTTTGACGACACAATTTTAAGCAATATCAAGATGGCTAATCCAAATGCAACGGATAAAGAAGTGGAAGCGGCGGCAAACGCGGCCCACTGCCATGAGTTTATATCAAGACTGCCGGATGGATACGATACAAAGGTGGGTGATATCGGAGGAAGCCTGTCCGGCGGAGAACGGCAAAGAATCAGCATAGCGCGGGCCATCTTAAAGGATGCGCCGATCGTGATTCTGGATGAGCCGACCGCTGCACTGGATACCGAAAGCGAGGTAGCGGTGCAAAATGCGATCGATAAGCTTGTGGAGGATAAGACCGTTATTGTGATTGCCCACCGGCTGTCGACGATTGCGGGGGCGGATCATATACTGGTCGTCGATAACGGAACAGTCATAGAAAGCGGGAAACACGGCGAGCTGGTGGCTAAGAGAGGAAAATATTATAATATGTGGGCCGCGCAGCAACGAGTGAAAGAGTGGCATATAGATGCATAGGCGGACGGCTGCGATTAAGCCTGTTTTTACATAAGGATACCTATATCAAATGATATCTTTTTATATCAAAGGTAACGTGGTTTCCCTTTTCGAAATTTTTGTCACCTGGTATAAACGCCAAAAGTTTTACTCCGCCCGTTTCAATCAGATATTCAGTTCGGTCGCCTTTATAGAATAAGTCTTTAACGACACCCTTGTATGCGCCGTCCTCTTTAATCTCAATGTCTTCAGGCCGAACCGTAACAGCCTGCCCCGCTCGGCAGTGTTTAAAGAATTTTGGGCATCCGTGATCGCATGGTTTAAAAATATTGTTTTTACCCACAAAGCGTGCAACAAACAGATTCTTACTGTGGTGATAGATGTCCCATGGCGTGCCCTGCTGCATAATGCGCCCGTCCTTCATCACAACAATACGGTCGGCAATGTCGAACGCTTCGCTCTGGTCGTGCGTGACATAGATCATGGTGATATTAAGCCGCTGCTGAATGTCCTTGATCTCGCGAATCAGCGACGTTTTTAAGTGGGCATCGAGGTTAGCAAGCGGCTCGTCGAGAAGCAGCATGGACGGATGGTAGACCAGAGACCGTGCCAGCGCAATGCGCTGCTTTTCACCCCCGGAAAGCTCGCCCGGGTAGCGGTGGTGTTCAAAACCTTGCATATGGACTGTATCAAGTATTTCGGCGACACTTTGTTGAATTTGACGCTTAGTATATTTGCGGGCTTTCAAAGGAAAAGCGATGTTTTCCGCTACACTCATATGCGGCCAAAGTGCGTATGACTGGAATACGAAGCCGATATTGCGCTGCTCCGCAGGCATATTAACACGCTCTTTCCGGCTAAAAAAACAGGTGTCTCCAAATTCAATGCTGCCATCGTTTGGTTTTATAAGGCCGCTGACCGCGGTCAGCAGCGTGCTTTTGCCGCAGCCACTTGGCCCCAGTATCACGGCAAGCTCCCCGCTATTGATATGCAAGTCAAAATGATGCAGCACCGGCGCCGCCCCATACGAGACACTCAGATTGTCAATTATTAAATCATTCATAGGGATCGTATCCTTTCGAACCGAATCTTCGTAATATCAGGTTTCCCGCCACACTGAGCGCAATCACCACGACGGAAACGGTGGAGGTCATTTCAAGCCCGTACGAGTTGGATTGTATGGTGAACATCATGACGCCCAGCGTCTGGGTATTTGTTGTATACAGCAGCAGGGATATGGGTATTTCCTTCAATGAAATGAGAAAACAAATGATAACACCGGCGATCAGGCTGTTTTTGATCTGAGGCATAAAAAGCCGGGTATACCGGGCTGTCAGCCCGATCCCCATGGTCTGGGCTGCATAATCCATCGCGGGATCAAAATTTTCCGCCGTGCCCATCATCTGTTTTATGCATATCGGAGTAAACAGCACGGCATAGGTGACGATAACGATGGCACCGGTACCGTACAGCTTAAACGGCTCATTGATCCACGCAAACATGGCAGCCACGGCGAGTATCATATTGGGGATGGCAATGGGCAGCTGCGCAATACCCATCAACCATTTTGCCACACGGCTGCGCTTATACTTATAAAAGTATACGGTCAGGCTGGCAAAAAAAGCAGCGGCCGTTGCGGCGGCAATGCCGAAAAACAGGCTGTTCAAAAGCGGACGTGTAAGCAGGTTTTCGTTGGAAAACAGCTTGGCGTAATTACCAAGTGTGAGGTTTTCGATGCTCAGATCGAGCCCCCAGCGTTTGAAAAACGACGAGATGATTATCGTGGCAAAGGGAATGGCGATTGTCAATACAAAAAATATAATAATGGCGATATTGACTGGCTTGCGCCACTTCCCCAGCTTGATGTGGGACGGCTGACCTTTCTGAGTTGGTGAGGCAATATCGAACTTCCGATTTTTAAGCGCCCGTTCGGAAAGCAGGAACAGCAGCAGGGATATCACAATCAACAGCAAAGAGAGTACGGCAACTACCGGCAGATTTAGGTCGGACATGGCGCTGAAAATCCGTGTGGTCAATACCGCTTCACCTGTGGTAGAAGCAAGCTGTGCGGGCACGCTGAAGTTGGCCATACTGCGGCTGACAACCAGCAGGCCCGTTGAGATAAACGACGGTATGACAAGCGGCAATATAACAGTGAAAATGATGCGTGATTTCTTAGCGCCGCAAACATAAGCGCTTTGTTCCATCACACCGCCCAAAAGCTTCAGCGCATTGCTTACGCCATAATACACAAGCGGATACAGATGCAGCATCAATACAAGAGCCGCCGCACCAATCGAGTAGCCATTAAAGTTATATGACATTTCCGGGAACACCGTCTGCAGCAGCCTATGCAGATATCCGCCCCGGCTGACCACTTCGATCCACGATATGGACAATATATATGCCGGGATCGTAAAGGCAAAAAACACACAGGTATCCAGCGGTTTTTTGCGCTTATAGTCCGTTTTTTGCCGGATAAACGCCAGTGTGCCGCCGATCAGCCATGTGCCGGCCAGTACGCCGAGCCCCAGTTTCAGCGTATTCATCAGCGCTTTGTATGTCACGGGTGATGAAAACGCCTTGATATAACCCGCCAAGCTGAAAGCCCCGTCGTTGCGAAAGCTGCCGATGGCGAGCATCATAATAGGGTATAGTATAAAAACAATTGCAATAAAAATCAGAATAAACGGGATCACACGGCCTGCGTGCAACCCCGTTTTTTGTCCTGGCTTATTTGTGTTTCTAGTAGAATATTGCCTCATAATCGCTCTTGATCGTGTCCTCGTTTGCACTCGCCTGATCCCAGTCTACCGAATATACCTCGACGCCCTCAGGCAAATAGGTGTTTTTTATATCGGTTCGGACGCTGACAAACCCAAAGTTAGTAGTAATCGTCTGCGCCTTCTTGGAAAGCAGGAAGTTAACAAATTTTTTCGCAATCGCTTCTTGCTCATCGCTTCGTGCATCGCTGACCGGAATTGCTACCGGGCGCTGTATGGCAATCACGCCTTCGCTGGGCCAAACGATTTGCAGTGGTACGTCATAGCCTTCTTTCTTCCCTTTGTTCTGCAGCCGGATTACGCCGTCGTGTGGTGCAATGCCGACAGTAAACTGCCCTTCCATGATTTTGGATGGCACGAGCCCGTTAGATTTGGCAAGCAGTAAGCTGTTATCCTTAAGCGCTTGGAAGTAGTTGGAACTGTTACCCTCCAGTTCGTACAGCGCACATGCAATGGCAAATGCCGTTGAGGACTGGGTGGCGTCCGCCATCACGACCAATTCCTGATACTGCGCGTCAGTCAGGTCGGCAAAGCTGGCGGGTACGTCTCCCTCAAGCATATCTGTGTTGTATACGATGGTGATGTAACGCTCATTCACCAACACATAGTTTTTGTCGCTGACGATGTAATCCTCGCTGATGCTGGCGATATCGCTGATTTCGAGTGGTTCTAGCAGGCCTTCGCCGTCAAGCAGGTTGTAAACCAACGGGTCGGAGCCCCAGACGACATCGGCCTGTATGCTGCCAGCCTCGCTTTCCGTCCATACTTTGCTTCTCAGTTCGCCGCAGCTCATAATAACGAAATCGCACACATCGCCGTTTTGTTCTTCAAACGCCTCTTCCAGCTTGTTCAACATGGCTTCCGGGCCGGACAGATATACTGTTATTTTTTCATTGGTAACCGTATCCGCCGTATCGTCGTTATTTACCGTGTTATTAGCATCCGTATCGTTTGTGGTATCAGGAGTATCCGAACCGACGGTGGATTCAGTGGATGTTTGGTCCTCCACCGTCTGGTCTTCAGCCATATCAGCCGTATTCGCGCATGCGACTAGCGCAAATACCAAAACAAGTGACAACGCTATGAGTATTATTTTTTTCATTTTCCCCTCCTTTTGTAGTGAGTATTATAATTTAATAGTTAGCATACGCTAACCTCTATGCATTATATATAACAAAAAAGTATATGTCAATAACAAAATTGGAGCCAACAAGAACCCGGCCATACATTATCATTCGGCTGTCCCTCTGTTTATACAGGTTAAAATGCTGTAATCATTGACATTAAGGTTAATTACTCATATAATAAGTTAGCAAAAGCTAACTATAAAGCCGTAAGGATGAATACATAAAATGAAACCGCAATATAAAAACTGGGTACCCAAAGGGATGATTGTTGGATTTACATGCGCTGCCGCTTTTCTGCTTGCAGCAGCATTTTTATTTGCCGCCACGAATATTATTGCAAACGGAATGCTCAAATGGATATTGGCCGCTGTTTTCGGCGTCGCTTTTATAGTCATCGCAGGCATTTCAATATGGTGCATACAAGCCTATGCTGCGTTTTCCTATGACGGAAAAAGACAACTTTCAAAGCAGATCATCGAAGGAATTGCGAAATATATATCTGTGCCAGAAGGCGGAAAAGTATTGGATGTCGGCTGCGGAAGCGGCGCTTTGGCCATTGCCTGTGCAAAGAAAAACCCAGGCGGAACATCCATCGGGCTGGACCGCTGGGGCAAGGAATATTCTTCGTTTAACAAAACGCTTTGTGAAAATAACGCCAAAGCCGAAGGCACGCCAAACATAAGCTTTGTAAACGGAAACGCAGTAAAGCTCGACTTTCCCGACGAGAGCTTTGATGCCGTTACAAGCAACTATGTGTACCATAATATTCCCGGCATGAACAAACAGGAACTGCTCGCCGAAACTCTCCGTGTACTAAAAAAGGGTGGCATCTTTGCAATACACGATATTATGTCCCCGCAAAGATACGGCGATATGAGTGTATTTGTGACAGGGCTGCAAAAGCGGGGCTATAAAAAGGTTGAGCTTATTGATACCGCAAACGGAATGTTTATGACGCCAAAAGAAGCAAAACGGCTCAGGCTCTGCGGCTCTAAGATTTTTTACGGCATCAAGTAAACCGGTGACGTTGCTGTACGATACATCATAAACCACTTTGACACATACCGCCTCTATTCATAGATCGACGACGGCTCTTCCTCCAGATACACGTTTCCGTCTTTCAACCGCACCTTGGCTGGTTCAATATACGGATGGATAATTGCATCGGCAGGACAGCGGTGATAGCATTCGGCGCACAGAATACACTGATGCTGTTCTTTAACCATCTTAACCTGTTCGTCTATAACATCAAACATATTAACCGGGCATACGGATATGCATTTTTTACACTGTATGCATTTCCCAAAATCGATAGAAACCTGCTTAAACTTTCCATGTATCTTTTCCTGGCTGAACAGCTTAAACATCAGCCGCTCCTTCGGCTTTGAATAACAAAACGCTTTGCTGATATCTTTAATGCTTTTAATATCCTGCAAAGCGGTTTCTATGATTTTGCTGGCAGCCCGGGCGATAATCAATTTTTCATCCTTTCCGGGCCTGCCTTTATATATGGTTTTTGACGCGGTCTTGGTAAGCGTATGCTCTGCCGCAATTTTGACTCCCAGTATTGATTTGCGCTTTTGTCTCTTTAGCAGCTTGCCCATCTCCTCGAGCGCGACGCTGCTGTGAACACCACCGTATGTGGCAAACGGAACAGCCAGTGCGCCGAATTTTTCGCCAACGCCGGGAAGCTGTTTGATTATCCGAAGTATATGGCCCTCCATGTGTCCAGCATATATCGGCCCCCCGATCAGCAATACATCATGCGCGTTAAGGTCAGCTTCAAGCTGTTTTTTGATGCTGCTTTCATTCAGATAGTTCGGGTTTTTCGTCGTGTTGATCAACTGCACGGAAACGCCCCTTTCTTCAAATTCTTTTTTAAAGATGTTTGCAGCCTGAAGAGTATGTCCCGACGGGCTGAATACAATCATTGAAACTTTCATGTCATTCCTCCTTATTCAGATCCGGTAAATTTTTGTCGATGATATTGAGTAGGCCGGTCAGGGCCTGCATTTGCGCCGGCTTCAAGCCGTCAAGATAGGCGATCATCTTGTCGCCAAGTTGTTTATGAAAAAGCCGATGGCTATGATAGGCGACCTCTCCGTCTCTTGTCAGCTTTATATAGACCTCCTTTTTGTTATCCGGTTTTTTATATTTTTTAATGAGTCCTTTTTTAACAAGCTTATCCGCAATCTGTGTGATCGCACCTTTTGTGATTCCCAGCTTCTGCGCTACCTGAGATGCGATAATGCCGTCCCCCGGCGCTATAGCGTCGATAAAATGGATCTCCGATTGATACAAAGCATGCTTGGTACAAAAGTTTCGGGGCTTCTTGTCATTGGAATTGATTCTGTATTGAATTTTTGAAAATTCAATCATCAAAGATTCGGATTCCTTCATGCTGATCGTCCTTTCTCCATTTTATTTAGCAACTAAACTATAATGGACGGCGTCGTAAATGTCAATATTGTTTAGCAGCTAAATTAAATAATTCTTGTACAAATCGTATATGTGTATTTTTCATTCCGACTTAATATTGACAAAACAAACGATATAGCGTATATTGATTAGCAAGCGGTTAGCAATGGCTAACTATTAGGATTTGGAGGTCACTTATGAAAAAGAAATTGCAGGCTAAGGATTTAATTCGTATCGGTATTTTTACGGCAATCTATTTTGTAATCTTCTTCGCTACCGGAATGCTGGGGTACATTCCAATACTATTTATACTGTTGCCGGTTTTGATGCCGATTATTACAGGTATTCCTTTTATGCTCTTTTTAACCAAAGTAAAAAAATTTGGCATGGTCACGATATTCGGCGCTCTTCTGGGTATCTTGATGTTTGCGACTGGCCATACTTGGGTGCCGCTGGCGACGGGTTTCGTTTTTGGGTTGCTTGCAGACCTGATATTTAAAGCAGGCCAATACAAGAGCACAAAAAACACTGTGGCGGGCTATGGTGTGTTCAGTATCTGGGCGATGGGCGCAATGCTACCCATGTGGCTGATGCGTGAAAGCTATTTTGACTATATCAGCAGCAACATGGGCGAAGAATATACCAACGCAGTGCTGACGATGACGCCCGATTGGATGGCGCTCGCGGTGGTGGTGGCAGCCTTTGCGGCAGGAATCATCGGCGCTTTTTTGGGCAAGGCTGTCCTCAAAAAGCACTTTCAAAGAGCGGGTATCGTTTGATGCAAGGCAAACTGATGCAAAGCGTGGGATCCGGCCGATTTCGGCTGGACCCCAGAACCAAGTTGTTGCTTATGGTTTTAGTAAACTTTGCGGTTTTCGGAAATCGGTCGGTATTTATTATGATAATAATAAGCGCCATTCCAATTCTGCTGTTGCTGCTCAGCGGGAAGCCAAAAGCGGCTTTGAGATGTGCTTTGGCCTATGCAGCGTCTGCCGCAGCCAATACCTATTTGGTGCCGATAACACACGGCGTTCTTAACATTTTCGTTGTAATGATTGCAGGTATGTTCTACCGCCTAATGCCTGCGCTCATCATGGGCTATTACGTGATTGCGACCACAACGGTGAGTGAATTCATTGCATCCATGGAACGCATGCGAGTGACCAAGAAAATCGTGATACCGTTGTCCGTCATGTTCCGCTTCTTCCCCACCGTGCGGGAGGAATCAAAGGCGATCAGCGACGCAATGCGCATGCGCGGCCTCCGGCTGAGTGCGGGTGGATGGAAAAAGCCCATGGCTATGCTGGAATACCGGCTGGTTCCGTTGCTGATGTCCTCCGTTAAAATCGGTGACGAGCTGTCCGCGGCATCGTTGACACGTGGCCTTGGAAGCCCGGTGAGAAGAACGAATATCTGCCGTATTGGCTTTGGTGTACCCGATTTTGCGTTGACAGCGGTCGCTGTATGCGCTTTTGCGGCATATCTGTTGATGTGATGGAGGCAATATGGTTGAATTGAAAAACGTCTCTTTTACATACGCGCAGGGGCAGAACGGGCTGCGCGATATTAATTTGACAATACAGAAAGGCGAAGTTGTGCTGCTTTGCGGTGAGTCTGGCTGCGGCAAGACCACCGTCACGCGTCTCATCAACGGACTGATACCGGAATACTATGAAGGAACTCTCACCGGCAGCGTGCTTATTGAGGGAAAGGATATCGCTCATCTTCCGATGTATGAAACGGCGAAATGGGTGGGTTCCGTATTCCAAAACCCAAGAAGCCAGTTTTTTAACGTGGATACCACCAGCGAGCTGGCCTTCGGCTGTGAAAACATCGGTTTGCCAGAGGACGAAATCCACCGGCGAGGCGCGAATACTGTAAGGGATTTTCAAATAGAACCGTTGATGGGACGAAGCATCTTCAAATTGTCGGGCGGAGAGAAACAAAAAATCGCATGCGCTTCGGTTTCAATGAGCCAGCCGGATATATTTGTGCTGGACGAACCGTCCTCCAATCTGGATATTGCGGCGATTGAGGACTTAAAGAGGTTGATCGGTCTGTGGAAACAGCAGGGCAAGACGATTGTGATTGCCGAGCATAGGCTCTACTATTTAAGCGAGCTTGTTGATCGTATCGTCTATATGAAACAGGGGCGCATCGACCGGGTGCTGAGCGTAAACGACATGAAAGCGTTAAGTGCGGCGAAGCTTAAAGAACTGGGACTGCGCCCGTTCAGTCCGGAAGGCTTTTATCAGGGCTGCCCTGCCGAGGCTTGCTGCACTGAGAAGCTTACCCTGAAGGATATTGCGTTTGCCTATAAGCACAGTGCGCCATCGCTGCAAATCGAGTCGTTGAAGCTTCCGTGGGGCGCAGTCACAGCCGTGATTGGCTACAACGGGGCGGGCAAGTCCACCTTTGCGCGCTGCCTGTGCGGACTGGAGAAGCGGTGTAAGGGCAGCGTAACGATGTGCGGGCAGCAAGCGCTATCCACGAATCGGCTGAAGCGCAGTTACATGGTAATGCAGGATGTCAATCACCAGCTTTTTACCGAAAGCGTGATGGATGAAGTGCTTTTGAGCATGAAGGAAGCCTATAAAGCAAAGGCGGAACAGATTCTTGATTCGCTTGATCTTCTGCTGTTTAAAGAGTTACACCCCATGTCCTTATCGGGCGGGCAGAAGCAGCGCGTTGCCATAGCAAGCGCAATCGCGTCTGAAAAGGATATCCTCTTTTTTGACGAGCCTACCAGCGGCCTGGATTTAGGGCACATGCGGGAGGTGGCAGACAGTATCCGGCAACTTAAGCAAATGGGTAAGACGATATTCGTGATTTCGCATGATCTGGAGCTGATATTAAGCTGCTGTACGTATGTGCTGCATCTGGATAAGGGGTGTGTAAAAGAGCATTATCCGCTTGACCGGAACGGCTGTGACAAGCTGACCTCTTTCTTTGCAAACCCGTGAGTGGAGTAACTTTTTTGTCCAAATGGAGTAAGCCTGACGTTATGGAGCGGCAGATAAAGAAGTAAACTTTATTATAAAGATAAGTTAACGCATGAAAGCTTATCTCCATTTTCTATACATGAAGCAGCGGAAGGGTGGAGCTTGTCATAAATACGCAAAAATACTGTTTTTGCGAAAATGCATCTTGACAGCGATTGGAGAGTATGATATATATAAGTTAACGACGTTAGCTAACAAGGTTAACTCATATATTTCTTTTAAGGGAGATCATTGCGTGCCCAGAGATAAAACAGATACACTGAAAAGAATCATACCCTTTGCACGACAGGAATTTTTAGAAAAAGGCTTTGAAAAAGCCTCCCTGCGTGATATTGCCAAGGGGGCGGGCATTACAGCAGCCGGGCTTTACCGTCACTTTGCGGATAAGGAGGCTATGTTTGCCTCTCTTGTAGAACCGGCAGCTACTGAGCTGATGCAGCTGTATATCAAGATGCATCAGTACTTTGAGGCACTTCCCAAGGATGTGCAGCTCGATACCGTGTTTAACCACGATTCCGATTCGATCGATCAGTTTATGGCCTATATATACGACCACTTCGACGCGTTCAAGCTGCTTGTTACCTGTGCGGAGGGAACGAAGTATGCGGACTATCTCGATGAACTGGTGCGGATTGAGGTGGAATCGACGCTTAAATTTATTGAAGCCACGGGCAATTCCGCCATTATATCCGGAAAGCTGTCGCCCGAGTTGCTCCACATTATATCAGACGCGCTGCTGTCCGCAATGTTTGAGGTGGTTCGCCATGGCCTGCCCCGCAAAGCTGCGGAGGGCTATATTCAAAGCTTACGGCTGTTCTTCACTGCTGGCTGGAGGGAGCTGCTGGCAGATTAAATCAGATTAATCTCTCAAAATGAGGCTTTACAGAGCCTCAAAAAAATACTATACAAGTTAGCAAAGGCTAACTAATAAGGAGATGTTATGAGCGAGGTTTTAAGTAAAGAAAAGCAGAAGTATATGATTCTGCATGAAAACATGTGGAAGGTAATGTGGCGGGTATCCTGGCCCGCAATCATTGCAATGGTGCTGTATGGACTTAATTCCGTATTCGATGCCATATTTGTAGGCAGCTTTGTGGGAGAAACGGCGCTGGCGGGCGTATCCCTTGCGTATCCACTGTCGCAGATGACATTGGGCATCGGTTCACTGATCGGTGTTGGCGCAGGCAGCGCGCTGTCTATCGCACTGGGTGCGGGCGACAAGCGAATGCAGAGCCGGATACTGGGCAACGTGAATTACCTGTCTTTGATCACCAGCATTGTATTTGGTGTTCTCGCCTATATCTTTTCCGAACCGCTTGTGCGTTTCATGGGCGGAGAGGGAGAAGCGCTGGCGCTGGGCACTGAGTATTTCAGAGTAACCGTGATCGGCTCTCCGTTTTGGGTGCATGGCCTTGCATGCAACATGGTAGTGCGCGCCGAGGGTAAGATGAAATCCGCCGCGGTCATGATGGGCGTGGGGCTGGCTGTCAACATTGTTGCAAACTATATACTGGTGGGGCTCCTTCAGCTGGGCGCCGTTGGTGCAGCGTGGGGAACCAACCTTGGTATGCTGGTGTATACGATCATTGGTCTTGTCTACTTTAAACGCGGCAAAGCATCGTTTGAAGGCCATCCATTCAAAATATACCGTGACAAAAAAATCATCAAGGCGGTCATGTCGATGGGGATGCCATCTCTCATCATGTCCGTGATGTCGCTGGTGCAGGCCATCGTAGTGTTTAACGCGCTTTCCGGCGTGGGTACCACATCGGATATTGCGTTTTACGGCGCGACTTATCGTATATTCACATTAATGCTGACGCCGTTGTTTGGCCTGATGCGTGCGCTGCAGCCTGTGGCAGGCATCAACTACGGGGCGCAGCAAATGAGCCGTGTAATCAAAAGCGCCAAAGTCTTTATATTAAGCGGTACGATACTGATGTTGCCTTTCTGGCTGCTGTTGATGCTTTACCCGCAAGGGCTGCTCTCTTCCATGCTTCCAAATACCGTTTTTGATGCGGCCAACCTATCGAACTTCCGTATATTTATGGCACTGCTTCCTCTGCTGCCGGTTGTGTTTATGTCGATGACGTTCTTTCCGGCAATCAACAAAGGCAAGGCGGCCAGCATTATGGGCATTTTGAGACAGCTTGTGCTGTATGTTCCGGTTATGCTGATTTTGCCGAGAATGCTGGGCGTCAAGTGGGTTTATTTCGGATCAACGGCGATCGATATATTGATATCTCTCGCGGTGTTTTTGATGTTCGGACAGACGTTTAAGTCGCTGCGCGCAAAAAAACATAGAACCGTTGAAACGGAGGCTGTGTTGGAAGCTGATTGAGTTAATATTTTTTCACCAAAAAGTTAGCAAATACCAACACAAAAGTTGGAAGATGAAAACAACTCGGCTTCAAAGGCTGAGAAAATATATATAACAAAACAAATTCAGGAGGTTAAAAGAAATGCAAAAAAACAAAAAGAAATCCATCTTAAGCAGATTTAGACCGTATATGGGCAAAAAGAAAGCGCTTTTGCCCTTGTCACTTGTATTATCAGGACTTTCCGCAGTTCTGAACATTATGCCCTTCGTACTGGTGTGGTTCATTACGCGCGATATATTATCCGCGCCGCAGGCAATTGACGTTTCAAACATCGGTACATATGCATGGCTGGCTTTCGCAAGTGCTATAGCTGGTATCATAGTGTACTTCTGTGCGCTTATGAGCTCGCACCTCGCAGCTTTTCGCGTAGAGGTTGGGCTCCAGAAAGTGGGAATGAAGAAAATCATGTCGATGCCGCTTGGGTTTTTCGATCAGTATTCAAGCGGTAAAATGCGAAAGATCGTCAACGACGGGGCGGGAACAACGCATATGTTTTTGGCGCACCAACTGCCCGATATGGCCGGCACCGTCGTTTCCCCCATTATTCTGCTTATTCTTATCTTTACTGTTGACTGGCGAATGGGGCTTGCTTCCCTTGTCCCGATCATCCTTGGGTTTATCACCATGAAGTTCATGACGAGTACCAAAGGAAAACAATTTCAAAAAAGCTATTTCGATTCTTTGGAAGAAATGAGCTCCGAGTCAGTAGAATATGTCCGCGGTATTCCGGTCGTCAAAACATTTGGCCAGTCCATATTTTCATTTAAGCGGTTCTATAACAGCATCATTAGGTACAAAGAAATGGTGCATGCTTATACGCTGCTCTGGCGAAAGCCAATGTCGTTTTACACCATCATCATGCAGTCGGCCGCATTTTTTCTTATCCCCATGGCGATTCTTTTGATCGGAAACGGCGCAAATCTCGCCCTTGTGCTTTCAAATTTCATATTCTATCTTCTGATATCGCCGATCTTTACGATGCTGCTAATGAAATCGATGTATTTTCAGCAAAACAGCAGAATTGCAGAACAGGCGATCGATCGGCTGGATAACCTGCTTAACTATCCGGCAATGAATTACAGCAAAAACCTCAAGCATATAGAAAAGCACACTTTGGAATTCAAGAACGTCGCTTTTTCATATGAAGGCGCCGACAAACGAGCGGTCGACGGGATCAGCTTTAAACAAAACGAAGGCGAGACAATCGCGCTTGTCGGGGCTTCGGGCGGCGGAAAGACGACGATTGCCCGGCTGGCCGCGCGCTTCTGGGACGCAAACGAAGGCGAAGTTCTGGTCGGCGGAATCAACGTCAAAGAAATACCCAAAAAGGAGCTAATGGACAATATCTCCTTTGTTTTCCAGAATACCCGGCTTTTTAAGGGCTCGCTGAGAGAGAATGTCGTATTCGGCAAGGAAAACGTCACGGAGAAAGAGATCAATAAAGCCATCGATTCTTCACAATCTCGAAAAATCATAGACAGCTTGAAAGATGGGCTGGATACGGTCATCGGCTCTAAAGGAACGTATCTTTCGGGGGGAGAACAGCAGAGAATCGCGCTTGCCCGAGCCATTGTTAAAAATGCGCCAATCGTGCTGCTGGATGAGGCCACGGCTTTTACCGATCCTGAAAATGAGCATCTGATCCAAAAGGCATTGAAAGAACTGAGCCGTGGCAAAACGACGCTGATGATCGCCCATCGCCTGACCAGTGTGCGCAATGTTGACCGAATCCTTGTGATCGAAAACGGTCGTATTGCGGAGGAAGGAACGCACGAGGCGCTGTATCGCCTTGGCGGCCTTTATAAAGCCATGTGGGATGAATACCAACAATCCGTTGCATGGAAGATCGGCAGCGAAAGCGCCGTGGAGGAAGGAGTTCAATATGCTTAAGTTCTTTCAAGATAAATTTGCGATGTCTAAAAAAGGAGCAACAAACCTCACCATCTCAATCGCTTGGTCGGCGATTATGGATATCAGCTTCATGATTCCGGTCATCTTTGGTTTTCAATTTTTAGACGGTTACTTAAACGCTCTTCTAAATACTTCGGGCAGCCCGGGAAACGGTGTTCTTTATTATTTGATCATGGCCGCGGCTGCTTTGCTTGTCATGTTTGTAATTGCCTATTTCCAGTACGACTCGGCTTACACCCGGATTTACGAGGAAAGCGCCCGCAGGCGGATCAGCCTAGCCGAAACGCTGCGAAAGCTGCCGCTCGCGTTCTTTGGGAAAAAGGATATTGCAGACCTCAGCGCAACGATCATGGAGGACGCTACGCAAATAGAGCAACTTTTCTCCCATGCGGTGCCTCAGATTTTTGCAGCAGCAGTGACGATCGTTATTATGGGCGTTATGATGTTTATTTACAACTGGCAGATGTCCCTTGCCGTATTCTGGGTGGTTCCGGTTGCGCTTTTGGTATTCTATCTGTCACGAAAGTTTCAAAAAAGGCTGCATACAAAAATATACCATATAAAAAGAGATATTTCGGATAATATTCAGGAGGGGCTGGACTCCGTCCATGAAATCAAGTCGTATAACCGGGAAGATGATTATGCGAACACTTTAAACACAAAGCTGGATAATTACGAGAAGTTTTTAATTGGTAATGAATTGCTGCTCGGTGCACTGATCAATTTTACCCATGTGTTATTAAAGCTTGGGCTGCCCAGCGTAATACTGGCCGGTGCATATCTTTTAGCCACCGGGTCTGTGAGTGTATTTTCTTATCTTGTTTTTCTCGTTGTAGCGGCACGTGTTTATAACCCAATAATGGAGGTTCTGGAAAATCTGGCGGTGCTGCTGTACCTGAGCGTGCGCATAAAGCGTATGAAAGAAATGGACGCGATGCCAAGACAGGAAGGCAAAACAGAGTTTCATCCTAAGAACTACGATATTGAATTTAACGACGTAGATTTTTCATATATAGAAGGAGTACAGACGTTAAAAGATGTAAGCTTTACCGCAAAGCAGGGTAACGTAACGGCACTTGTAGGTCCTTCGGGCGGCGGAAAGAGCACAGTCGCGAAGCTGTCCGCACGCTTCTGGGATATCGACAAAGGCACAATCACGCTGGGCGGAGAGGATATCTCCAGGATTGATCCCGAAACCCTATTGAACTATTATTCAATCGTGTTCCAGGATGTGACTCTATTTAATTCCAGCGTAATGGACAATATTCGGCTGGGTAAGAAAAATGCAACGGATAAAGAGGTCATGCAGGCGGCACGGTTGGCTCAGTGTGATGAGTTCGTAAAAAGGCTGCCTAAAGGATACAATACCCGGATCGGAGAAAACGGAGAGAAACTGTCCGGCGGCGAACGTCAGCGCATATCCATCGCCAGAGCCATGCTGAAGGATGCGCCAATTATCCTTCTTGATGAGGCCACAGCTTCCCTTGATGCGGAAAACGAAAGTAAGATTCAAAGTGCGCTCAGTGAGTTGATCAAGAACAAAACGGTTTTGATCATTGCGCATCGTATGAGAACTGTTTCAGGAGCGGATAAGATCGTTGTGATCAAAGACGGCGCCATCGCGGAGACGGGCACGCCTTTGGAGTTAAAGGAAAAGCAAGGGCTCTTTGCATCAATGTTAAAGACACAGTATCAAGGCAATTAATATTATTTAACAACTATAGGCTGCTGATTTTGGAGTAATATGCAACTCTATTAGCCAGCAGCCTATAAAAATCTTAATTATAACGACAAACCGGAGTGATGATGTGAAAACCCTTACGCCTTCAAAACAACATTATATAAAAGAAATACATATTTTATCTTCTGGCAGCGAAGGGGTTCATATAACTGAAATAGCCAAGAGACTTGGAGTAACAAAAGCCAGTGTCTGCACGGCTATGAAGGTGCTACAAAAAGAGAACCTGGTTTACAGGAATGGTAAACACTTGATTTTTCTTACTGAAGCAGGGAAAATGCAAGCGCTTAAGCTAATAAAGAAATTTGGCATCATCAAAAAATTCTTGATAGAAGTATTGCACGTTAACCACCAAACCGCTGAATTGGATTCTTGTGCGCTTGAGCATGTTATCAGCAATGAAACATTACACTCAATGTGCAGGTTTTTGGGCTATAAACAAAACCTAGAATAATGATTGTTGACTAAAGAAATTATATTGTCAATGATTTGTTTATTTTTGTATAAAACTTGAACCTCTCCGGATTTTCTTCTATACGTCAGAAAAATTGAGCAATTGGGAGCAGCCAGGTTTTTTACCATATTTTTACTACATTTTTTGTAGTAAAGCATGGATTTCGGGATACTTTTAAGACCAAATGGACACAGTGGAAACGCTCAAAATGCCTTTAAATAGACACTTTCCCTGGTTTCATCGTCTGTGTTTCGAAGGGTAGACCTATTGCTATTGCCTCCTAAGCGAGGGATCGCGCGTTCAAATCGCGCGGGTGTGCCAAAAGCCGCAAAACCTTTGTTTTTGCGGTTTTTTTATTTTGTCGATATTTCATGCAATCTATCCGTATAATTATACACAGCTCACCAGCCGGCTCGAATCAACTTTAGTAAATCTGCTAATAGGTATTAGCAGACCTTTATTTGCATAGGTGAACACCTTTCGGCCTGTTTTAAAGTTCTGGCAGAACCTGTGTTGACGAGTTCCGCTAAAGTCTGAACCAGCTCAGGAGAGCTTTTCAACTGTTCAATCAGGCCTGTCAGATTAATTGTATTTTGCTGCTCCGGCGGTTTTATACTGCGCAGATCAGAATTAGAATAAAACGCTACCTCAAATTTCTGAGCATTGATCTTACGATCTTCATCCAAAATATGCGCGTATACCTTAGTGTCACGTGGCGTATTAAAATGGCGAAAAGAGTACGATAGTATGAAGGTTGATCAAGCCAAGCGGCTGAACGTGAAGTTTATCCCCATAATCTTGGGAGCCCCTTGCCCATCACCCGTGAGTACAACCTCTTTAAAATGTATTCTACTGAAATGAATCAGAACCTTTATTTGGCTTGTGTTGCTTGATATAATATTCCTTCTACATTCTAATTATTTTATTATCACTGTTAACTCACTCTCCCACCCTTTTCAAGCGTTCAAAAAAACCATGAAGCTCAACCATGTAATCAGCATATAAATCAATATGCTTTGCATACTTCTCTTGCATCCCGGGCTTTGGGTGATATTTCTTGTCTGCTTTAACAAACTGTCTGGCTGTATCTTTCATGTCACCAAATACACCAATCGCATTACCCGCAATTATGGCAGCGCCCCACATCGCAACATCTTCGCGATTTAGTGTTTGATAACGTTTATTCTGTGCGTCAGCACACATTTGTGTCCAGACGGGCGATTTTGCTCCGCCGCCTATTATTTTAATATCATTGATATCATATTCGGGGAATAACCGCTCGATGCTTCTTAAACACAATGTAAAATCATAAGTGAAACTTTCGAGCAGCGCGCGGTAAAAGTGCTCTTTTTTATGGCTCCAGTCATGCCCCATCCAAAGCCCTTTTAACGTACCGTCCAGAGGCATAGAACTTCCTCCCAAAAGCCCTATCGCCATAAGGCCGTCGCAGCCAATCGGCAGTGCATCAACTTTTTTATCCATTTGTATAAACATTTCATTGGCAGAAACGCCTTGCTGATTTACAAAAGTGTTCATAAACCAGTCAAGCGTTATGCCCGAACCGGCAGCAAAATGAACTGCGTAAAATTCACCCGGCACAGCTGACGGCACAACGTCCAGCCGCCGCTTTTCGTAATCCGGGCGGTATTCTTCTACGCATGTGCTTATCATACCGTATGAAGATGCTTCAAATATTGTGTTTCCGGGTTCCACTATTGCTGCTCCAAGCGCTCCTGCTGCTTTATCTCCTGCGCCTGAAACAAGCGGTATGCCTTCTTTCAAGCCTATTTGTTTTGCCATACGCACGCTGAGTCGCCCGCATATATAATTTGACGGCACTATTTTTGGCAGATACCTTTTATCTAATCCGATTGCTCCGCATATATCATCCGACCATTGGTCTTTTTGCACATCCACAAGCCCCGTCCATTGCGTATACGAACGGTCAATAATCGCCTCTTCAATCGGCATATCTCCAAGTTTCCCGATAATGTATCCGCTTATCATAAGATATTTGGCAATTTTTTTGCTCTGTTTCGGGAAATCCTTTTTGAACCATTCATATTTTGGAGCCATTTGCGGAAAATTCGTACCTGCTATTCCAAGGAATTTTTCTTTCAACTCTGCCATCTGCCGTTCGGCATACGGCATATACCGGCTGTCTAAAGAACACGACCATGTAGTAATATCATTCCAGTCTTTGTCAACACCCATGAAACCTGCCATTTGCCCAGTAAAAGCAATTGCCTCAATGTTGTCGGCACGGTCTCCAAGTGCGTACGATACCTTTCTTACGCACTTAATCACCGATTCAAAGAGCTCTTCGCCTTGTTGAATAAAAACTCCCGGGCTTGGACGATAATCTTTTACCGGTTCGCTCGAAGTTGCTATGCAGTTGCTTTCAGTATCATATACGCCCGCTTTTATAAAACTGGTTCCAAGGTCTATGGCCATCAGCAATGTTTTTCGCATCTTTTTCCCTTCTAAAAATGTGCCTAATCGGTAATCAAACTCCGGTGTCCGTCTTTTCCTGATTCGGCTGTCCGTTCCATGCAGAAAGCCCGCCGTCAACCGGCAGGTTAACTCCGCAGATATGTGTTGCCTGGTCAGAAGCAAGATATACTATTGCGTTTGCGCACCACTCCGGTTCACATAATGCTCTTGCAGGCATGTTTTTTCTAAAACTCTCCAGTACAGTCTCAGAAGCACCGGTCATAAACATAGGTGTTTTAACGGCCGATGGTGATATGATATTTACACGCACACCCTGCATCGAATAATCCATCGCAACCGCTCTTGACATCGCCATTACAGCGCCTTTGGTCGCGCAGTAAAGCGACATGTTATAATCTCCGCCCATTCCCGATACCGAAGCAACGTTGACAATAGCGCCCTTGTTCTTGGCCAGCATCTGCGGCCCGAAAGCTTTCATAGTATGAAAAGTTCCGCGTACGTTTACATCAAACTGAAAATCATAGTCTTCTTCGGACGCGTCTTCTATCTGTCCGACGCGAAAAACTCCCGCGCAGTTTGCTAAAACATCAGCCCCGCCCTCTTTTTTTACCATTTCGGCAAGCGCCGCGACCTGATCCCATTTTCCTACATCCACCGCCTGACTGAAAACCATACCTTCGTTCGCGAGCGCAGAGAGTTCTATATAAGCCTCTTCAAGATTATTCTCTTTCCAATCAGTCATAAATACTCTGTTGCCCAACGCAGCAAACGCTATTGCCGTCGCCTTGCCGACGCCGCTTGCAGCACCTGTTATAACTACATTACGCATGTTTTTACCTCCTTACAATATCTGTGTCAATTCTATATGTTCATTGTCCGGCCCTCGGAAAAATATCCATTTTGTACCGTTCTCCAGCATATCTTCACAATACATATGCTTTTTGGTTTCAAACTTTATGCCTTTTGATTTAAGCTCTTTTGTAAATCCGTCAAGGTCATCCACCAGCATCGCAACATGGTCGGTCATGCCGTCTCCCGGATTCTTTCCTATCTCTCTTTGTACCAGTTCAAGACATAAGCTTCCCTTTTTTACAAACGCACACGTAAACGTATTGCCGTCCGCGTCAAACGTACACTGCCATACACTCTCAAGCCCGAGTATTTCTTTATAAAATTTCTTTGAACGTTCCACATCGTCCACAAATATTCCTACATGCGCCAGTCCTGTTACCTGTGCCATTCGTTTCTCCTTTCATATTAAAGCCTTGTTTCTGTACATGCTGTCATAGTTCTTTTTAGCAATAGAATCGGCAATATGCTGCCGATTCTATTGCCTAGTATGAGAAAAGTTCTTTAGCCTGTTATTAAATTTAAACATTTTATGATTCTATACGAGCTTTTTCTCTGCCTCTTCAAGAACCTTGAGCCCGTCTATCCAATACTTATCCGTTTGGAAACGAGAACCGTCACATCTTTCCATATAATCGAAAAAGAACGCAACGGGCGGCAGCAATTCAAGCGCAAGATATCCATCATATCCTATATCTTTGAGCGTTTGCAGTATTTTTACGAAATCATGCGACCCCGTTCCCGGAGCCTCTCTTCCGCTGTCCGAAAGATGAATATGCACAAGATAATCTTTTTGATCGATAAGCGCCTGATACATGTCCTTTTCTTCAAATTGCATATGGAAAAAGTCCCCGTGCACCCCTATGTTAGGCATGTCTACTGCTTTTACCCACCTAACTGCTTCTGCAAGTGTATTAATAAGATGATTGTCATATCTATTCCAAGCTTCAAGGCAAAGTGTGACATCATGCTTTTGAGCATATTCCGTAGAGATACGCATACTTTCAACACCATACTTAAACTCGTCCTCAGGATCCGCAAGCGGTACCGGTTTTAAAAACTCACCAGGATATACGATAGCCATGTGGCAGTCCTGCTCAGAAGCAAAATCTATTGTTTTTTTCATATAATCAATTGATTTTTTACGAACTCTTGTTATTGGGCTGGAGAGGCAGGTTCCTTCTAGAAACACGCTGCACATCGAACCCATCTTCAATCCTTCGCCTTCAAGGATTTCTTTTATCTCTTTGGATTTTTCATAGTAATCATTGAATCCGGGTATTTCTACATATTTAAACCCGCATCTGGCTGCCCTTTTGAAAGATTCAGCTATATCCTCCACTGGGCGGTTTATCATTGAATTGTACTCATATTTGAATTGCATTTATTATCCTCCCGTTTTATCAAAAAATTCTCTTTACTATACCATAATCTACATTACTTAAATTCATTCCATCATCAATGGCCCGCCATTGTATAATAATTTTCATTCAAAACATTACTTTTCTCAATTGCTTTTTACGTTTAATTCACAAGGAGCCGTATTATTTCGGTATTTTACCTATAATACAGCTCCTCAATGAATCGCTTACTCGTCTATTATTCTATTGCCGCTACTTCCTCTTCTGTCAAAAGACCGTATTCGAGATACAAAGCAATATAATCATCTACATTGCTTTTATCAATATATATAACATCAATATTGTATTCGACCTGTTCTTCGGCTCCGCTTAACAGCTCATCGGCAGCTTTTAGCTCCAGCTGGGCATAGTTTGAAGCATCCTGCAAAATCGTTCCTGTGTATTTGTCCTGCTTTATTGCAAGAAGGGCAGCAGCTAATCCGTCAACACCAAAAGTCAGCATGTTATCAAAAGTAGGATCATCCTTAACTGCTTCTCTGCAAGCCATTGCCGCAACATCAGCAACAGTCAGGCAACAATCAATCTTTCCGTAAGATTGTACCCAGTCTTCCATTGTGGCCATTGCGTCTGCCTCGCTGACTTCTTCCAGCGTAATTTCTGCAGCCACATTTACATCGGTGCGTTTGTCAACAAATATGTCATGGAACGCTTCGAACCTGGTCATAGGTATAATATTTCCGGGCAGCATGTTCATCAGTACAGCCACACCGTTCTCGGGGCATAACTCGGCTGCTTTTTCAGCCAATACGGCACCCTGCTCATACGGATCGGCACCAATATTTGAAGTTCCTTCAACTTCAATTTTTCCGTCTGTAGAAATACACTTAATGCCAGCGTCTACCAATTTCTGAACATAATATTTCTGTGACTCCGGATCATTTGGCTGGATTATAACTAAGTCATATTTCTTAGTTATACAATCTTCAATTAATGAATTTTGTTTATCAATATCGCCCTGAGAGTCATACACATCAACCGTAAATACATCGCTGTAATCTGCTGCCGCTTGTTTCTCGGCTTCGCTTGCCATCCAAGCTGCAAAAGGATCTGATAATGTCCGAGCAATATAAGCAATTCTCGGCAACTCAGTACTTTCAGCTTCGGTATTTGCCCCATTGTCCGCAGATGAAGAATCGCTCGACGTACCTGTGTTGCTGCAGGCAGCCGCACTTAAAATTAAGCACCCTACAACTAACATTAAAATTATTTTCCTAATAGACCTTTTCATATAATAACCTCCTATTATTTTATTGGCATTTTTCTGCCAAACTTTATATTCAACGGAGCCCTGCAGCAAGTTAGATTTTGGCCCGAGACCGTTTTTTACTGTTATTTATTTTTTTTTATTTTTAATTTGCGCGTGCTTCTTTTCTCTTTAACATAAATATCCCATATTACTGCAAAAGCGATTATAAGGCCGCGTACAACCTGCTGCACATAAGAGTTAACAGATATTAAGTTCATAATATTATTGAGAAATCCAACAACATAAGCGCCGATTACCGCTCCTAAGGCTGTTCCTATGCCTCCTGTAAAGCTGGTGCCGCCGATAATCGCAGCAGTCAAGGCGTCCATTTCAAATCCTTGCCCTCCGTTTGGCAGCCCTCCGTTTATTCGTGACATATAAACGACCGCCGCTATTCCAACAAGAACTCCATGAGTTAAATATGTTTTTATTTGCACGGCCTTTACATTTATTCCAGAAGCAATAGCAGCATTGGAATTTCCTCCAACAGCGTATATAGACCTGCCTAATCTTGTATGTATGGTTAAATAATGTATTATTAAAGCTACAATCAACATTATAATTATTGGTATGGGTATTCCGAAAATATCACCTTGACCTATAACAACATAATCACCAAGGCCATAAACATTTTGCCCGTTTGTATACCAAAGAGCAAGGCCTCTTGCGGTTGTCATAGATGCTAAAGTAGCGATAAAAGCAGGCACCTTAAAAAACGAAACCATCATGGCATTAAATAAATTGCATACCATAGCTACCGCAATAGCAACTGCAAAGGCTATAAATAAATTCGGCACCGCCTTATATGCAGTAATGGACATAATGCCCGAAAGAGCAACCACAGAACCTGCCGACAAGTCTATCATTCCTCCGATAACCAGCAGCATTTCTCCGAGCGCAATAATTACGATTACTGATTGCTGTCTTAAAACATTGACAAGATTATTCACCGTAAGGAAATTTTCATTCGCTAAACTGCAAATACCCATAAATATAATCATAATAAGTACAAGACTGTATCTTGTTTTAATCTTCTGAAAATTAATTTTTTTATTTTTCATAAAGCCTCCCACATTTTATTCAATTAGCCTTAACCGCCATTTTCATAATATTTTCCTGAGTAAAATCTTTTCTTTTGAGCATACCGCTTATTGTGCCTTTTCTCATAACATATATGCGGTCACACATACCTATTAATTCTGTAAGCTCGGATGAAACAATTACTATTCCTTTTCCTTCTTTAGCCAGAGTCGTTATTAAATTATAGATTTCATATTTTGCCCCTACGTCTATTCCCCGTGTCGGCTCATCTAAAATTAATATGTCCGGATCTCTTATCATCCATCTGGCTAAAATTACTTTTTGCTGATTGCCGCCGCTTAAATTTTCAATTGCTGTATCAAGTGACGGTGTTTTTACATTCATTTTATTAAAGACATCAGTAACAATTCTTTTTTCGGTTTTTTTATGTAACCTTCCGTGATAAATGATTTTTTCCAAGGAAGATAAAGAAGCATTTTCTTTTACGCTTCTTATCGGTATTATTCCCAATCGCATCCTGTCTTCGGATACCATTACCATCCCTTTACCAATGCTTTGTTTGACTTTCTTGATTTTTGTTTCTTCACCATGTATTTTAATTATTCCTTCATCATAAGCATCTAATCCAAATAACGCCCGCATTACTTCTGTCCGGCCTGCTCCCATTAACCCGGAAAAACCAACAATTTCTCCTTTTCTTGCGTAAAAAGATATATCCCGAAAAACATCGTCTTTCGACAAGTTTTCCACTTCTAATATTTTTTCGCCGATTTCGACTTCTTTCTTGGGATAATGGTTCTCCATCTTTCGGCCAACCATTTTTTCAATTACTTCATTAACGGTAAAATCTTTTGCAGCTCTTGTCTCGACAAGCACTCCGTCACGCATTACCGAAATTTCATCAGCAATTCTAAACACCTCATCCATTTTGTGCGAAATATATATAAAGCTGACTTCTTTTTTCCCCAGTTCTTTTATTTTATTGAACAGCCTTTCTATTTCCTTAATGGTTATAGCAGAGGTAGGCTCGTCCATTATTATTATTTCTGCGTTATGCGACAATGCCTTTACGATTTCGATCATTTGAATATCTGAAATACTTAAATCTTTCATTTTTGTTTCCGGAGAATAATTAACGCCTTCACGCTGCAATAATTCGGCTGCATCTTTATTGATTTTTTTCCAATCAATATTATGCAGTTTATTTTTTATCGGCCAGTCTCCAAGATAAATATTTTCGGCAACCGTTAAATCGGGCACAAACAACAATTCTTGAAATATCATTGCTATACCGTTTTTTTTCGCCTGAATGGGGTTGGTAATCAAAACCTTTTTACCGTCAATAAAAATTTCGCCTTCATCCGGATGAAATATTCCGTCCAAAATTTTCATTAAGGTCGATTTCCCGGCTCCGTTTTCTCCGCACAAAACATGTGTGGTGCCCTTCTTTAGCTTAAAATTTACATTATCAAGAGCCTTTACGCCCGGAAAAACTTTTGTAACGTTTTTCATTTCCATTTTTATGCTTTTTGCTGTCTCCATTTAATTCTCCTCTTGCCTTATAAAATACAAATACCGCCGTCGACAACAATATCAGTCCCGACCATATAAGCCCCGAGGTCTGTTGCCATAAGAGCAACAGCACCCGTTAAATCATCGAGGCTTCCAAAATGTTTCATAGGAACTGTACTTTCATAAAAATTAGTTACTTCATCATTATATCCGTCATGAATACCCGACCAGACATATCCGGGGCTAATGCTGTTAACGCGAATACCGTATTTTATATAATTAAGAGCGAGAGATTTCGTCAGGTGAAGGACTGCCGCTTTGCTTGTTGCATACGCAACCATATTAGGTTCGTCCTTATACGGAGGATTAACAATATGCCCCGAGATTGATGAGGTATTGATAATCGAACCGCCGTGCTTATGCTTGCGCATTACACGCGCACAGGCTGTGTCAACGATCATCACGCCGGTAAGGTTTATATCTATTATCTTTTTCCACTGCTCGATCGGCATATCAGGCTCATCGCCAAGTGCGCTGATACCGGCATTTGAATGCACAACATCGATAGTACCCAGTTCCTTTACTATTTGTGCAACCATTTGCTCGACAGACACCGGATCTGCAACATCTCCGCCGACAGCAATTGCTTTGCCTCCAAACCTGCCTGATATTACTTCGGCGGTTTGCCGGCAGCGCTCCATCTTTGCCGGTATATCTACAATTGCAACATCTGCACCGAGTTCAGCAAACGCAGTTGCCGTTGCGCGCCCTATTCCGCCCGCAGCACCAGTTACCACAGCTTTTTTTCCTTTAAGCGTGAATCTCTCTAATACTGAAGTAGGTTCTTTAACATTAGTTGTAGCCGTAATCGTACCCATAATTATAATACTCCTTTTGTAATCAATAAGTAAAAAGATAGTCGTTCTTTTCTCGTTCAAATTACTTTTACTTTGAAATTTTTCTATCGAATTACTGTCTATGATGTTAACTATAACAAGAAAACTACTTACCGCAAATGCGTCCATATTAATATTTTTGATGTCATTATTAATTTCTTTTAACGCTATTAGAATAATACGGTAACCTTTGCTTGTACTTGGTGCCGTTTGCGGTATAATAAATATAGCAGCAAAATTCAGTATAATATCTCTATGTAAATTATGGCGCAGTTTCTACTACATGATTGCAAAGGAAGTGTGAAGTTTTTGCAGGTTTCCAGGCCTAAAAAACTGAAGATTATTATTGTTGACGATGAAATTACGATATGCCAGCTGATTCGGCGTCTTATTGACTGGAAGCATCTTGGTATTACCTTGGTGGGTGAAGCTCATGACGGTTTAGAAGCCATATCAATGCTTGAGCAGCACAAACCGGATATCGCGATTATTGATATGCGCATTCCTGAAATTGATGGTATAGAGGTTATCCGCCAATGCGCGAATGAAAATATTGCGACACGTTTTATTGTAATCAGCGGTTACAGAGAATTTGAATATGCACAGCAAGCTCTCAGCTATAATGTATCAAACTACCTCGTCAAGCCTATCAATCAAGACGAACTTAACCACTCTCTTACAAAAGTAATAGATGAAGTTCGCACATCAAAGCGTACTTCATCTCAAATAGAATCTATGCATAGCAAACTTGTCGCACAAAAAAATTTAATGCTAAGCTCTTATATCAATGATATTCAGCAAGGAAAATGCAAATATTCGGATATTAAGGAAGCTAACCGATCAATGGGAACTAATTTTAAAAATGGCCTTTTTTCTGTTTTTATAGTAAAGTTCGATTTGAAATTCGCTGAGCGGTTTAACAATAACATCATACCCGGATATGTTGAAAAGATATTTGATGCTGCTAATTTTGAGTGCTGTTACGAGTATGCATTTCTTCACATAAACGAACGTATCGTTTTTATCTGCAATTATCCCAAAGAAGCCGAAAGTGCCTTTACCAAAGCCTTGAATTCTGCGTTCCAAAGAGCTTTGAATTATGTCAGCACATACGGCTTTTGCAATATCACTATCGGTATCGGGCAAAAGAAAAACCAGATAAGCGAGATGTACTTATCGTATCAGGAAGCTATGAGCGCAATAGAATACCGACGCAAGATAGGCACACAAAAAGCTATCTGGTATACAGAAGATATACCGATGATTTCTTTTAACACAACATTAAGCGATCACGAAAGAAATTGTATAAGCCAGGCTATCGGAACGCGAGACGGGGCAAAGCTGCTTTCATTTTTATCGCAGCAGTATAGTGAATATTACCATGACACCAATTTTGAAGTGCGTTTTTCGCTTCATGCAGCTGCTATCACAAACAACTTTTTTGATATTCTGCTAAATTTCTCATCACAGCCCGAAGAAGTTAACAAGATACGCAACGATTTGCTTTTTTATATAGACAATGAAATTCATACGCCGTTAATAAAAAAAGAAATGGAGGAAACCTTTTCCCGTTTATTTAAAAGCCAGATTGATAATAATCTGTTTTGGGAAGACAGGCATATACGAATAGCTAAACAGTATATCCATGACCATTATGCAGATACTATTAATCTTAACAACCTATCTGATGCAGTGAACTTGAATTCTATTTATTTTTGTTCATTGTTTAAAAAGAAACTGGGTATAACTTATCTTGAGTATTTAACACAGGTGCGTATTTCGGCGGCGAAAAAGCTTTTCACCACTACCCAGTTTTCGGTAAAAGATGTGTGCGGCATGGTAGGTTATGTAGATGTGCGATATTTTTCAAAACTTTTTAAAAAATGTGTTGGCGTTACGCCTTCCGTTTATCGTAAAATTCACAGCTCGCTATAATTTTTCAATCAGTACTTGGAGAAGGTTTTATGAAAATACGAAAAATCAAACCTAATATTCTATTGCTTTTCGTGGTAGTGTTTTCTTTATCTATCATCACTAATATAATTTTAAGCATAATACTTAATAATATAACAAATAATTCTTGTATAACCATTGTTTTTATATTATTATCAATTATATATTTATTCTTAATACTGATATATGTTATACAACCGCTCATACAACAATATAAACGTATTACAAAAACAAAAGTCGATCCGGGGAACAATTTTACTAATACCTGGAAAATGCTGAACAGCCTGTTATCCGGTCTTTGGATAGATATTATGGAAGAAAATCATAAACTTCTCAAAAAGGATTTTTCAAATCAAATGCTGTTAAACCAGATTCGGTTTAATACGCTTCAAAGCCAGATAAACCCTCATTTTCTATATAACTCAATCGACTCTATAAGAGGCTTTGCAATGATTGAAAACTCACAAAAAATTGCGGAAATGGCTGAGGCGCTAGCTTCATTTTTCCGTTATAATATAAGTCACGATACTGATATAGTAGAGCTTGAAAGTGAACTGAAAAATATAAATAATTATTTTATTATTCAAAGCTACCGGTTTTCTAACCGCTTTATGCTCGAAAAAGATTTTGATGTTGCAGACAAAGAAATCACAAAATATCCGATTCCCAAATTAACGATACAGCCGCTGGTTGAAAACGCAGTTTTTCATGGACTTGAACGCCGCCGCGGCAAGGGAAAGGTTGTTATTAGCATAGAAAAAACATTGAGCAGGCTTTATATCAGAGTCAGTGATAACGGAATAGGAATGGATGACAGTACTGTCCGTGAATTAAACCGAATGCTCCGGTCTAAAATGCCATTGGCAGAAACTAGTATGACAGAATCAAAAAACGGCGTTGCGTTAATAAACGTAAATCAACGAATCAGCGCTCTTTACGGAAATTCTTACGGTTTAAATATTAAAAGCACGCTGGGGCAAGGAACGGAAGTTGAACTTGTTTTTCCGTTTCCTGCAGAAATTGAAAGCAGTTTAATATGAAACAAGAATTGCTTCGCGTAGAAAATATTTACGGGTATTATATAAAAAAAACTATACTTGATCAGGTAACTTTAAACTTTAATTGCGGAGAAATAATTTGCCTGTTTGGCCTTAATAATTCAGGAAAAACAACGCTAGTAAATATTCTTTCAGGCTTAACTAACGGTACTTGGAAAAAGAAAGTATATTATTGCGGCAGGCCGGCATCGCTTAACAGCCCGGAAGATTCGCTGCGCCTTGGTATATCTTGCATACAATCAACTCCCAAATTATTCAGCAATCTTTCTGTAGCCGAAAATCTTTATATCACTCAGAAAGTTCCACTATCAAAACGTCTTTATGTCAACCATACAAGAGCATATGAGCAAGCCTCAAAACTATTTGAAAAGTATCAAATTGATTTTGACCCGCGCACTATTGCCGCAGATTTGTCTTTGACTGATCAGTTTATTTTAGAGATTCTCAGAGCGACTAATAATAAAGCTAAAATCATTGTTCTTGATTGTATAAACCATTTTTCAACCGTTTCAGATATTACCAGGCTAAAGAAGTTGTTATATGATTTAAAAAAATCCGGAATTTCTATTTTGTATACATGCAGCAAGTTCGATTCAAGTTTATTTTTCGCTGACAGAACGCTTGTTATTCGCCAGGGCCTTCTTGTAAAAGAATTTAAAGCTCAAAATTTTGATATTAAAAAGATTAGTTTATATGCAATAAAACATCAAAATACGATTAATACCCCTAAAAAAAGAAACATCAGCTCTCCTAGCCTTTTACATATTATAAACATGCGCATAAATGAAACTAAGAGCCTGTCATTTAATATAAAAAAGGGAGAGATTCTGGGCATAAACAATCCCGATAAAGAAACTTTATATGCTCTTGCAAAGTGTCTGTCCGACGGAGATATAGATTGCAGGTTTAGTTTCTTAAATGAAAAACCTGTTTCAAACAAAAGGCTTTCTATGTGGCTGAAGAAAAAATGCTGTGTTGCTTTTGATTTATCCATGGAAACATGTCTATTCCCTAACCTTAGTATACTTGAGAACCTTACTATTTGTATCGGTAACCCTTCCTTCCATTTTCGTTGGTTTATCAGCCAGAAAACAAAACGCCTGATAGCTAAAGAAAACAGTAACCTCATTCATGAAAACGGAGAAGAACGTGACCTTATCGAAATGACCATTGCAAATAATATTACTATATATATAACTCGTCTGCTTTTAGCCAGGACTGAGCTTGTCGTCTTTTTCAGGCCTGTGCTCGATTTCGACGATGTTTCAAAAAATGACGTTTATATGCAAATTCTAAGGTTAACCGAAAAACATGCTTCTGTAATTATTCTCTCTGATGAGGTCGGAGAAATGACTCCCATATGTAATCGCATTTTGACTTTCTAAAAAGATTTTCATTACACTATGCCATGCCTATGATAGCTTCAGATATTTTGATTCCCCTTGCTGATTTTAACTTTTGCTTCTCTAAACTTATTAATAATTTATCTGCTGTATAATATCTTAATCTCTTAATCAAAGTGAGCTTACCGCTTCATTTTTCCAACCAATGCATTAACTTCTCCAGTGTGTAGCCCAAGATTATCCATTGTTTATTGCACATATATCAGGGAAAATACCAAATATTAACGTACAATAAACGGTTTTTAAGCGACCCACTTTAGAAAAATATATTTTCATAAACCCCGCTTTTTAATGAGTAGAAAAAGGTTAATACTTTTATACACCCAGAAGAGCCCTTTAAATAGGCTTTTCCATGGGACTAGGAGTAACTTAACAACAAAGGATGATGTCCAATTGGAATTTCGATTATCCGCGGGGTTCAAGAGATAGCAGGTCCAATTCCCTCTCACCCAGATTAAAAGCGGCTTGCATAACGAATTCTGCAGGTCGCTTTTTCTTTTTGCCCTATCTGTTATACTTAACATCGCATTTGCAGTTTTTTGTATTATATCTATTCATATTAGACTTCTAAAGAAATTTCAAAAACCCTTTCAATCAGTTTTTCTGTTGCTATATAAAACAAGAATACTACAATTAAGCAGCATCCTTGACGAATCTCTAATTCATTTTTTGTATTAGCAAAAGTGGTGGACAACCTTGATTTTTGGTGCTACAGCTAATAGCCTGCTAAAAGGCCGCAAAAAGCGGGCTAAAACAAGGTAGAGCCAGACAATACCGAATAACACTCAAATCGCCCGAAGCCCTAGTATTCAAGAGGGTTCCGAGGCATTGTAGAGCCTTTTGCAACACTCCATAATAATCGTCAGGTTAAACTCCTAAGCGGAAGGCCGCACGTTCGAATCGCGCGGGTGTGCCAAATGCCGATAAACACTGCGTTTTCGGCGTTTTTTCTTTTATATCCTACCTCTTCTTCCATCCAAAACGACTCCATGCATCATTCTGCATAATCATAAATTCCTGCTAACAGGATTCGAACCATCTTTGGCCTTCTGCTAATACGGCCATTAGCAGCCCTGGCATGCCCCCGAGAATTATGCCAACGTCCAAAGTTAGTATTGAATAAAAATGAGGGTCCCCCGAAAACTGGTCAAATCATAGTAATTTCGGCTATCTGGTTTTGAGGGTCCCCCGAAAACTAGTCAGATCATAATGTTAGTAATTCGGCTTCTTGAGGGTCCCCCGAAAACTAGTCAGATCATAATGTTAGTAATTCGGCTTCCTGAGGGTCCCCCGAAAACTAGTCAGATCATAATGTTAGTAATTCGGCTTCTGAGGGTCCCCCTGAGGGTCCCCCGAAAACTAGTCAGATCATAATGTTAGTAATTCGGCTTCTTGAGGGTCCCCCGAAAACTAGTCAGATCATAATGTTAGTAATTCGGCTTCCTGAGGGTCCCCCGAAAACTAGTCAGATCATAATGTTAGTAATTCGGCTTCCGCTGGCAGTAAATGGATGCCAGATTCCATCTCCATAGCGTAATCTCTTGGAGTTAAGTTCCCTAGGGAACTGTGCGGTCGAAACTCGTTGTAATCCGTTCTCCATGTCTCCAGTTTACTTCTTGCATCTTCAATTGACAAGAACCAATTTATATTTAAACACTCATCTCTAAGACTACCATTAAACGACTCGATAAAGGCATTATCGGTGGGTTTCCCGGGTCTAGAGAAATCAAGCTTAATGTTAGCGGAATACGCCCATGCATCCAGTATTTTTGATATAAACTCCGGACCATTATCAACTCGGATTCTTTCTGGAGCTCCTCTGCTGCAACAAATCGTTTCTAAAGCTTTGACAACTTTCTCGCCGTTAATTCTTTGGTCTGCGTAAATTGCTAAGCATTCTCTACTAAATACATCGATAATGGTTAACGCTCTAAATCGTTTACTATTAAACAAGCAATCTGATACGAAATCCATTGCCCAACACTGGTTGATTTGTCTCACGTCTTCTCTTGGAATCCTAGTGCCGCTAATGCGCTTTCTCTTGGTTTTACTGCGCAAATTCAGCCCTTCTTCACGATAAAGCCGATAAACCCGCTTATGATTGATCTTCCAACCTTCTCGTCTTAGCAAGATGTGTATGCGCTTATACCCATACCTGATCCGTGCAGTAGCTATATCTTTTATTCGCATCCTTAGTAATGCTTGATTATCTGCCTTGCTTTTATAGCGGAATGTCGATCTATACATCTGTACCGCTTTGCATCCGCGACACTCGCTAATTGCATATTGCGCCTGAAGCCATCTGACTGCTTCTCTCTTAACTTCAGGCTTTAGAGCTTTTTTGATAGTACATCCTGCAACATTTGTTTATCAAGACTTAAATCTGCAACCAATTTTTTCAGTTGTCTGTTTTCCTCTTCAAGCTGTTTCAGTTTTCGCAAATCGCTTGGCATCATTCCGCCATATTTCTGTTTCCACCGATAAAAGGTTTGCTCTGTTATACCCATCTTTCGCACTACTTCTTTCACTGGCGTTCCTGTCTCAGCTTGCTTCAATGCAAAGGCTATTTGCTCTTCCGTAAACTTACTGGTCTTCATTTTTTTATCCTCCCTTTGTTAGCTTATTATATTTCCAAAACTAACATTTTGCATAGACCAGTTTTTTGGGAGAACGTCAGTTTCCCGGGTCTAGAGAAATCAAGCTTAATGTTAGCGGAATACGCCCATGCATCCAGTATTTTTGATATAAACTCCGGACCATTATCAACTCGGATTCTTTCTGGAGCTCCTCTGCTGCAACAAATCGTTTCTAAAGCTTTGACAACTTTCTCGCCGTTAATTCTTTGGTCTGCGTAAATTGCTAAGCATTCTCTACTAAATACATCGATAATGGTTAACGCTCTAAATCGTTTACTATTAAACAAGCAATCTGATACGAAATCCATTGCCCAACACTGGTTGATTTGTCTCACGTCTTCTCTTGGAATCCTAGTGCCGCTAATGCGCTTTCTCTTGGTTTTACTGCGCAAATTCAGCCCTTCTTCACGATAAAGCCGATAAACCCGCTTATGATTGATCTTCCAACCTTCTCGTCTTAGCAAGATGTGTATGCGCTTATACCCATACCTGATCCGTGCAGTAGCTATATCTTTTATTCGCATCCTTAGTAATGCTTGATTATCTGCCTTGCTTTTATAGCGGAATGTCGATCTATACATCTGTACCGCTTTGCATCCGCGACACTCGCTAATTGCATATTGCGCCTGAAGCCATCTGACTGCTTCTCTCTTAACTTCAGGCTTTAGAGCTTTTTTGATAGTACATCCTGCAACATTTGTTTATCAAGACTTAAATCTGCAACCAATTTTTTCAGTTGTCTGTTTTCCTCTTCAAGCTGTTTCAGTTTTCGCAAATCGCTTGGCATCATTCCGCCATATTTCTGTTTCCACCGATAAAAGGTTTGCTCTGTTATACCCATCTTTCGCACTACTTCTTTCACTGGCGTTCCTGTCTCAGCTTGCTTCAATGCAAAGGCTATTTGCTCTTCCGTAAACTTACTGGTCTTCATTTTTTTATCCTCCCTTTGTTAGCTTATTATATTTCCAAAACTAACATTTTGCATAGACCAGTTTTTTGGGAGAACGTCACTATCCCCGATTTATTGGACACGTAGAGTAGATTCATGAGTTAAAATGCAGTTTTTCGAACTCTATCGGCGATTTATACCCTAATGCTGAATGTAATCGCTTAGGATTGTAAAACATCTCGATATATTCGAATATTGCTTTCCTTGCGATCTCTCTTGTTTCAAACGGATGCTTTTTATCTACAAGTTCTGTTTTTAATGACTTGTTGAAGGATTCTATCACAGCGTTATCCCACGGATTCCCACCACGGCTCATGCTGATATACGCGCCTTTTCTTTTGACAAGAGTATTGTATCTGTCGCTCATAAATTGCGCGCCACGGTCTGTGTGAACCATTAGACCGATCTTCGGGTTCTCTCTGTTGTATGCGTCATTCAAGGCCTCTATCGCAAGCTGCTCACGCATATGGCGATTAATAGACCAGCCTACAACTTTGCGCGTGCATAAGTCCAAATAAACCATCAAATATTCATAACCCTCTTTTGTAGGTATATATGTGATATCGCCAACCCATATTTTATTTCTTTCCTTTACATCAAATTTACGATTCAAATGATTCGGGTGGAACGGACTATCCCCGTTCTATTGGACGCATAAAATAGATTATGAATTAAAGTGTAGTCTTTCGAACTCTATTGGCGATTTATACCCTAATGCGGAATGTAATCACATTAAATTTTAAAACATCTCAATATATTCGAATATCGCTTTTTATGGCTGCCAATATCTCTTTGGCCTTTTGTCGTTTGCCACAAGTAGTTTTTCGCAGTAAATATGATTACCTGCCCCTATTGCTTTTAATATTGCCTCTTTATGCTGAAAATTCGGAAGGCAGACACACACAGCACCCGTATCCCCGTACTGAAAAACTCGTCTATACTGTCGGTAGCGGATTCAAATCCGAATAAATCTTTTGCCTGCTGCGCTTTTGAATACGTACGGTTATATACGTTCGTCAGTTTGCCGAAAAAGGCAGGTTGTCATAAAAGAACGACAGATTCTTTAGAGCATAACAATGAACCTTGCTGATAAACCCCATTCCCAAGATCCCGACTTTTATTTCTTTTTTTGTTTTCTCTCCTGATAATTCTTTAATTACAGATATGCCTTTTTGAGCCTTTCATATGCCCTGCCTATATTTTCAGGCAACTGTTCATATTTCATATAGCCCTTTTCAGGATAGCATAATATTCGCTCTATCTCGCCGATAAGCAATTTTATCAAGTCCTGCCCTTTGCCTTTAAATAGGAATAATTCCTCTTCGAATGTGGTATCCGGCGGCATATTGTAAACCTTTAATTTAGGAATCTTTCTTTGGATTGTACGCCATACGCGCCTTTGCCTGTAAGGGGAGGCAACAGCAATGACTTTTTTAATACCTTTATCAAAATTAAAAACTTTATCATGAGCTTTAAGAACTTCGGCGCTCATAGAAATATTTTCCCCGGTATTGGTCGATTTGGCCTCAAGTATTATATCTTCATCTTGTATCTCAGGAAATTCTTTAAGTAGCACTTTCCTAAACACAGTAGCTTCTGCGTCGGAAAGGCCGGCTGTTCCCGAGCCTCTTCCCCCTGTAAAGAGTATTTTATCCGCAACTCCTCTTTTATGAAGGAAAGCACATTGCCTTGGGATACTAAGATCAAAATGCCCAAAACCTATTATAAGATCAGCATCGCAGTATTTTTCTTCGCGGATATACAAATAATCGAATAAACGTCCAGCATCATAAAACATCTCAGAATAACCCTATCTACCCCTTTTATGATTCTAACAGTACAGAGCTTTTATATCAACATATGAAAAAAGCTTCATTTTTGCGCAAAAGAAAATATACCAGCTTTTTCGATTTGAAAGTCATAACAAGTATATTTACTATTTCTTTAGTATAAATGAACTTTGCGACTTCCTACCCGGTAACAATCTTAACCGAAGCACTGCACCCCAGCCTGTTCGCACCGGCATTGAGCAATATGCTCGCAGTCTGTGCGTCTTTAATACCGCCGTCTATCTTTATGCCTATCTTACCGCCTATTATCGAGCGGACGTATTTGACATCGTTCATGCACGCTTTCTTGCCCGTCAGCGCGTTTGATATTTTGATATAGTCCACGCCGCACATCTTTGCTATGGTAAGTGATCTTACCTTTTGTTCATCAGTCAGCAACCCCTGCTCATATATCGCCTTAATTTTTACACGGCCGCCCGCAACAGATACCATCTCTGCTAAATCTTTTTGCGCACCTTCAAAATCGCCTGATTTTATGGCAACAATCTGCATAGAAACATCAAGCTCACTCGCGCCGTTTAATATCGCTTCGCGGATCTCTGTGCATTTAGCCGCTGTTGAAGCCGCCCCGTGCGGAAAACCAACCGGCGTACACACGCCTATTCCGCTGCCGCGCAGCAAATCTACGGCAAGGCTTACAAAATACGGAGTCACGCAAACATTCGCAAAACGGTATTTCTTAGCGTCCGCACAGCCCTGGCGAATCACGTCTGCCGTGGTATCCGGATTCAAAAGCGAATGCTCTAAAGCTCCGGCAAGGTCTGTGACCGGCGCTGCCGCGGGCATCTGCTTTTGATCCAGCCGTTTATATACTTCTTGCGTAACCTTGGCTACTATTTTCTCAATATCCAATATTCATCACCTCTAAATTAAGCCGTTTTCAAAAAGATGTTGTAGTGCCGTCCACCGAAAAATGGTCGAGCACGCCGCATATAGTCCAGTCAGCGATCAAATCGTCGTTGTTAAAGAACATCTTTGCGGCGCCGCCGTCGACATTAACGAGCACTATATCGCCCGTGCCCGAATTCGCGCAGTCAAAAGCTATCTGACGGCTGCCCAAAGGATTGCCCGACAAATCAATAAATTCAATGATCATCAGCTTATGCCCGGCAAACTTTTCATCTTTTACGGTAGATACAACGTTGCCCACAACTTTTGCAATTTTCAAATCAATCGTCCTCTTTTTTACCTAAGGCTTATTTAGGCAGTATGCCTTCCACGTCGTCATGCGGGCGCGGAATTACATGTACAGAGTTAAGCTCGCCTACACGTTTTGCCGCCGCTGCGCCTGCGTCCACTGCCGCTTTGACCGCTCCGACATCGCCTCTTACCATAACGGTAACGAGCCCCGAGCCTATCTTTTCTTTTCCGACCAGAGCCACATTAGCCGCCTTAACCATTGCGTCAGCCGCTTCAATAGCGCCTACCAGCCCTCTTGTTTCCACCATTCCCAATGCCTGTTTTTCCATGTCTAAGATCCCCTTTCAAATTACGTCGTTAAATATTTTCATTGTATTCGTCTATAAACCCGACTATCGCCGCATCCGCGGGCACCATTCCCTGACGAAATATAAGCCCCGCTTCTTTCGAGCCGACAAGGTAAACGAAATCTTCGCTGCCTGCCTGGCGCGTCTTATCGGCCGCAACTATAACCTTGCCCGGCTTGCCGTTGTCTATAACCTGCACCAACAGCAGCTTTATGCCGTGCAGCCCTTCGTCCTTGACCGTCGAGACGACAGAGCCAACCACTTTGCCTGTATACACGCTATTTCTGTGCCGCTTTAGCCGCCGCTTTCGGGCCGCTTGGCAGTATACCTTCAACGTCATCGTGCGGATGCGGTATTACGTGTACAGAATAAAGCTCTCCTACTCTTTTTGCAGCTGCCGCGCCTGCGTCAACGCTCGCCTTAACAGCTCCGACATCGCCCCTGACCATAACGGTCACAAGCCCCGAGCCTATTTTTTCTTTGCCCATAAGCGAAACGTTTGCCGCTTTTACCATAGCGTCAGCCGCCTCTATCGCGCCTACCAGCCCTTTGGTTTCCACCATTCCGAGTGCTTCCTTAGCCATTTTTATTTCTCCTTTTTGGTTTTTTCATTTAAAATATAGCCTGTAATATATCTGGATGCGGCGACGGTATAACTACCGTCCTCGCTACCATTCCCTGTACTTCTTCAAGGCTTTCTGCTGCCTTTACCGCCGCCCTTACCGCGGCTACATCGCCCGTGAGTATCACGAAAGATTTTCCTCCGAGCCCCCGCCCGAGCCTTACCTCTATAAGGCTGATATTCGCTGCCTTTACCGCCGCATCGGCGCCTATTACCGCCGATGCCAGTGAAAAAGTCTCCATCAGCCCAAGCGCTCCTAAGTTGTCTATCTTCGAGCTCGCGCTTATCGCCTCTATCACCTGGTCATCCACGTTTGGAATAACTATGCTGTCGACCAGCACATCATCCGCCGCTTCGGCTCCCGCCGCAACAGCCGCATTAACTGCCGCAACATCTCCCGATACGATGACTATATATTTGCCTGCGCATACCGCCTGAGCCGATACCAGCGCAACGTCCGCAGTTTTGAGCATGGCGTCGCCCGCTTCAATTCCTGCCGGTATGCAGTTTGTTTCGACCATTCCTAATGCGTTCAAAGTTTTTTCTCCTTTATTTAGGCTGCTTGTATTTCAATATATGTATCTGTTATTTCCGTGACCCTGCCGCTGATGCTCGCATGTATCTTTGCGCCGAGGCTTTTTTGCGGTATATCTGCGATAAGCTGCCCTTTAGCAACAGCCTCTCCCTTTTTTACCGTCGGCACCGAAGGCGCGCCTATGTTCATATGAAGCGGAATCCTTACCGATTTCATCGGCAGGTCGCGGTCTATCATCACGGTATCCTTATCGTATTTGCTTATACCCATTCTTGCCATCAACCGGCTTGTCGGAACCTTTATGCTGTCAATGGCGGGCGATACTTTTCCTTTTATTTTCTTTTCGGGTTTTAACCCTCCGTCTAAAAGCCCGTCTTTCATGCGCGCCATCATGCGGCTTGGGCTAAGCCCGAAGTTACACGCGTAATAGCTGCAAAGGCCGCAGTCACAGCATGAGAATATACCGTTCGGACTGTTGAGCAAACTTGCTTTTCCCATGAACGCCGTACGCATAACTTTATGCGGTTCTACGCCGAGCCCGAGCGCGTTGCGCGGGCAGATCTGCGTACACATATTGCACTGGCAGCAGACCGCTTTAGCAAGTTTTAAATCAAGGCTTCCGTCATCCGTTTTCTTTTTTATCAGAGGATGGTCAGATTTTAGTATCAGCAGGCCGCCCGTTGTTTTGGTGACCGGCTCGTTCCAGTCGCTGCATAATTTGCCCGTTGCCGGCCCGCCTATTATCAGAGTGTATCCGTCCATGCTTTCGGGGCCGCCCGCCGCCGCGATAAGCGCGACAAGCGGTGTTCCTATAGGCACTTTTATGGTTATCGGGCGCTTTATTTCTCCCGCTACCGTCACATATTTGTCTGTTACAGGCGTGCCTTCTAGAGCGTCCGCGATATTTATCAGCGTGCTCACGTTATTGACGACTGCGCCCACATCGAGCGGTATTCCGCCCGTAGGCACTACCTTGCCCGTTACTTCATATACCATCTGCTGTTCGTCCCCCGCCGGATAAAAATTATCCATGGTAAACAGCCTTATATTCTGTTCTTTGTTTACTTCCTTTTCAAGAGCGGCTATAGCATCTTTATATTTTTTCTTTGTGCATATCACGCCCTCTTTTGCGCCCGTCGATTGCATCACCGCTTTTAACCCGCGTAAAATCTTCTCGGGGTACGTCTGCATCATCAGGCGGTCTACCCTCAATAGCGGTTCGCATTCTGCGCCGTTTGCAAGCACTATATCCGCCTTGCCGTTTACTTTTATGTGAGTCGGAAAACCCGCACCGCCGGCGCCTATTATGCCCGCATCGCGAATTTTATCTGCAACACTCATTGACTGCCCTCCGCATTAAACTATTCTGAAATTACCGTACAGCACACACCGCCGCCTGCGTGTAAACGTCACTGCACTTGTCACGCCTTCGCCTGTCGGCGTCGCTATCGTAAGCGACGAAAACCCTTCCCCGTTGAATCCGAGCCCCGCGTACGACGGCGCGTTTTTTACAAATATCGTAGTATTTACCGCTTTTGCCGCCATCGACAGGTGCGATATATTCTGCGAATGCATCATTGCCGTATGCCTGCACCCGTTCTCTGCCTTAATCGCTTTTTCTATTGCTTCTTCTATGTTATTTACCGTCGCTATGCCAAGAACCGGCATGAGCATTTCTACCGTTACGAAAGGATGGTTCGCGTCTACCGCCGCCATGACAAGGCGCGGGGTTCCCGAAAAATTTACTCCGCTTTCTTTTAGTATCACAGCAGCATCTTTGCCGACAAATTTGCGGTTTATCACATATCTGCCGTCTTTTTTAATAAGCACCGTGTTTACCACTTTATCAATATCGGTGCCCAGTATACGGTGCGCGCCGTTTTTCTCCATTTCGCTCATCAGTTTTTCAGCTATGTTCGAAAACGCAAAAACTTCTTTTTCGGCTATGCAAAGCACGTTGTTATCAAAGCTCGCTCCGTCCACTATGTCTTTTGCCGCCTGCGGGATTATAGCCGTGTCGTCTACTATGACGGGCGGGTTTCCCGGCCCTGCCGCTATTACTTTTTTGCCCGTTTTCATAGCTACTTTCACGACCGCTTCTCCGCCCGTTATCGATAAAAGCGGTATCTCGGGATGTTCCATTATATATTTGCCCGTTTCAATCGTCGGTTCTTTTACTGTGCATATCAGCGTTTTCGGGCCGCCTGCCGCTGCTATCGCCTCATTTAATATTCTAATGGTTTCACTCGAAACCTTTTTTGCCGCCGGATGCGGATTAAACACCACAGAGTTGCCTGCGGCTATCATGCTGATAGCGTTGTTTATGATGCTCGACGACGGGTTTGTCGAAGGTGTTATAGACCCTATCACGCCAAAAGGCGCGCGTTCTATGAGCGTCAGCCCAAAATCGCCCGATATCGCCGACGAAGTCAAATCTTCTATGCCCGGTGTCTTATCGGCCGCCAGCAGGTTTTTTGCGATTTTATCTTCAACTTTGCCGTACCCCGTTTCGCTGTTAGCGAATTCGGCTAAGTATTTTGCGTTTTTTCTTGCCGCTTCGCGCATGGCGTCTATAAGCTTTCCCCTCTGCTCGAGCGACATTTTTTCTAACTGCTGCTGCGCTGTCTTTGCCGCGGCTATCGCGTCTTCGGGGTTATCGCAAAGCCAGCACGCGCTGCTGCCCGAATCGGCTGTTACGCCTGCGCCCGCAAGCTGCCTTACCGTTTTTTCTACAATGCTTTTAATCTGCTCATCCGTTAAATTCATTTTACAACCTCATCATTTTTTGAATTATCTTTTGTTTCAAATTTTCTAAACACTATATTCCCCCGCAGTTCAACCGAATCGATTATGGCAATTATTGCGAGATCGGAAGGTTTGGCGTCTGTCAGCGCAGTCTGGCGCGACGAGCTTCCGCCCACGCACATCACGACTTCGCCGTCGCCCGCGCCCACCGTATCTATCGCGACAAGCGGAGCGCCTTTTTCCTCAAAAGTTTCTATATCTATCGGTATCACTATCAGCAGTTTTAATCCGTGAAGCTTTTCCGCTTTGTTAGTGCTTACCACATTGCCTCTGACCCGTGCTAATATCATATGAAATAATCTCCTCTCAATCTATCGCAACGCCAAGCTCTTTTGCTTTATCGCTCGCAAGCTGTGTAACTATTGCGTCCGGCGCGCGCCGGACTCTCATGCTGCCGCTTTTTTCTGCATCGATTATATCCGCCTCGCTTATCAGCGAAAGCCCTTCTTCCGCCTTTTTAACAGAAGGTTTCAGCGATACAACTTCCACGCCCATTTGCTCGATTGCCATTAAGCTGTCCGACAAACTTTCGAAGAATGTGCCCCGCCTAAATTTTGGTTTTTCGAAGTCAAGCAGCATTGATATTTTCTTTTCCCACAGCACCGATTTTAAAAACAGCTGTTCGCAAAACCCGCTGTCGTCGCCCTCTGCTATGCGCTTTATAATTCCAAGCGGCGGCACGGCCAGCACCGTTTGTGTATAATATTTCATTGACGCAAGCAGTTTTGCTTTATCCTGCTCTGTCTTTATGCACGTTGTTTTTATGCCTTCAAACTCTTCCGTTTGTTCAAACACAGCGCATTCAAAGCCGTCCTGGTATTTTTGTTTAAGATACGCTGTCAGCGCAACTGTGTCCGCTGTGTATGCCGGCACTATCACCAGCACGCTTTTTTGATTTAGCGTCTCTTGCCCCAGGCGCGCCGCAACCCGTTCAACAATTTGGCGTATTATGTTTTGAAGCTCTTTCTCGTCCATTTCCGCTCCTGAAAATCTATTTAATGAGTTGCAGTATATCTCCGTTTTTTATGCCCGCCGCGTTCGCTTCGTCCGTGTCTATATGCAGTTCAAGGCTATGCGCATCGCCCGCGCGCACGAGTATGTTTCCAAAAACCGTTTCTCTTTCACCCGTCTTTTTCGCGCTTACTATGTCGCCGCTTTTAAGACCGAACAGCGCCGCTTCTTCATCTGATATATGCAGATGCCGCGCAGACACAATTACGCCTTTTGTAAGCTCTATTTGCCCTTTCGGGCCAATGATCCGCCCCCCCGGCGTGCCCTTGAGGTCACCCGACATGCGCACAACCGGCGCTATGCCCAGTTTGAAAGAGTCTGTAACGCTTATCTCAACCTGCGTTTCCGGCCGCTCCGGCCCCAGTATCCGAACGCCCTCGATCCGCCCTTTTGGCCCCTCGAGCGTCAGCTTTTCTTCGCATGCGTACTGTCCCGGCTGAGACAAAGGACGCAATTCCTTAAGCTTGTATCCCGCTCCGAACAGCGCCTCTAAATCCCCCGCCGATATGTGTATGTGCCGGTTCGACGTCGCCGCGGGAATGTGGTATTCGTTTTTTTGCGCCAGCTCCCTGACTACGGTCAGTGTGATCAGGCGGCTAAGCTGTTCTTTCTCCATTTGCTGTCCTTGTTTTGTTAATTAAGTTGCAGTACTACTATCTACTTACTGATAGCTTCCTCAAGATTAATATCTCGATTAAAAGATATACTGTTATTCTTAAGCTTTACCACAAACTTCGTTCTATCTCCCCGCAAAATAGACTGAGTAAATTCGTAAACTTCCCCCGTCTGCGTCCTTGCCTTTCGTTCTATATAGAACCCGCTGCTGCTCTTTGGGCAATGCAGCATATATGAAACCTCACTGTCGAGAATTATAGATTCATATGATTCCTCAGCTTCGAAAGGAATAATCCCGGCTTTTTCTTTCAGAAGTGAATACAACGATTCGTTTTTCAGCATATCCTCCGTTAAACCAGGATATACATATACCGGCATATATGTAGTTTCTATAAGAAGTGGTTCGTCGTTTGCCATTCTCAGCCTGACTATTTTGTAAACTCTGCTGCCTTTATTCTTAAGTTCCAAATTCTCTACAAGATCCAGTTGGGGTGTGATCTCCAGAAACTCAACAATCTTTGAATAAGGCCTGAGGCCAAGGGCCCTCATTTCATTCGTAAAACTGTATATATCCTCCATCTTACGCCTTAGCTTCGGTTCGGATATATACGTTCCCTTTCCCCGCCTTCTTATCACAAGCCCCTCTGCTTCAAGTTCCCCTATAGCCTGACGCACGGTCGTCCTGCTTATCCCGAATGTTTCGCACAGTTCGGTTTCAGACGGAAGTAAGTTTCCCGGCTTCAAAAGCCCAACTGAGATGTTACGCTTTATGATACTTATTAGCTGGTAATAAAGAGGTATATCGCTTCTTTCTGAAATGCTGCTTTGTAAAATGGGATTTGTCATATTTACAACTCCGATCATATGTTTATATCTTCATTATACTATCGCAATATCCTTTTAACAATAATACCTTCCTAATATCCTGACGACAACTCCTGGGCAACCAAAGGCAATTTCAATGTTCCCTGTTTTTCACGCTGATAAGCCTCGTCCATGATCTTCTGTGTAGCTGTTGCTCCGAAACGTACTCCTCCAACCGCTCTTACCGATAATGCTCCATCCAGCGTCCTTACTCCGCCAGCTGCTTTTACCCTTACTCTTGGAGATACCGTATTTTTCATTATCTTCAGGTCTTTTATCGTAGCGCCGCTTTTTGCATACCCCGTCGATGTTTTAACAAAATCAGCGCCCGCCCTGTCGCAGATAGCAGAAGCCTTTCCCACTTCAGAATCAGTCAAATAGTGGTTCTCGAGTATAACCTTGACGATAGCTCCTCGGCGATGCGCAGCCTCGCATACAGTACGAATATCTTTTTCAACATAATCGTATTCGCCTGATTTAAAACGTCCTATGTTCATAACAAGATCAAGTTCAACACAACCCTGACTCATAGCTATTTCTGCTTCCATAACCTTTACTTCTGTTAAATGATGCCCATGCGGAAATCCAATAACAGTTGACAGTAATACATCTGTATCTTTTACAACTTCACCAGCCACTTCAACATCGCAGGGTTTTACGCAAACTGTAGCACAATCGTATTTGACAGCCAATTTACAACCATCTATTACTTCCTGACGAGTCATTTCAGGTTTTAAAAGTGAGTGGTCTATCATTTTTGCAATATCATGTGCCGTTACCTTTTCCGACGAACCATACGAAAAGTTGGTACTGCTCGTTTGCTTGTTTGAAATCTTATCACATACTTCTTTTACAATCTGTTCTATTAAACGTTCCATCTCCATTATTCAAACACCAATCCTTTTCTTTTATTTCTTTTTGCTGGGGATAATTTCTTCTACTTCGTCATGAGGCCTTGGGATTACGTGCACTGAGTTAAGCTCTCCAACTCTCTTAGCAGCTGCAGCGCCTGCGTCTACCGATGCTTTAACGGCTCCAACATCACCCCTGACCATTACTGTAACCAGTCCTGATCCTATCTTCTCTTTTCCGATCAATTCTACGTTTGCCGCTTTGACCATAGCGTCCGCGGCTTCTATTGCTCCTACGAGCCCTTTTGTTTCAACCATTCCTAATGCTTGTTTTTCCATCATGTTCTCCTTATATAATTTATTAATATCAGTTTAGTTGTATGTAACGTTTGATATATTATAATATTCTAGATATCTTTCTAAAATCCTTTTTAAATTTTAAAAAAATTAATATTTTTTATTTCAAGCCCAAACCAATTGATTGTCTTATTCGTTGCCGTCTTATATTTATAGGATGAAAACTGCATCAATATTAAACCAAAAAACACAAACGCTGCGCTGAATATCAGCATAGCTTTTAAACCTGCCCCGTCAATTATTACGCCACCTAGCAGGTTACCGATTATCCGCCCAACCCCCATCGCCACCCCGCCGAACAAAGCTTGTGCCTGGACAGCAGAGTCTTTTGGAGCTATTAAATTCGAGTAATATACCGCAGCCGGCATATACAAACCCAATGTACATTTATAACCTGAGCTGCTATTATGATATTTACGCTTGGTGCAATCAGCAACACAACATCCTTTATGATAAAAAATATAAACGCCGTGCTTAAGAGTTGCACATAACTGAAGCGCTTTGTAAGATACTTAAAAAGGAACATCGTCGGTATTTCGCTTATAGCCATTACAAACATAACAACTCCATAGTCGCTATTTGTACCACCGACGCTCTTTACTATGCTTACCTGAAAAGTATCCAAAGTCCCATGGTTCAGAGTAATGCATATCATTGCAAAAAAGAAAAAAACACATGCCGGATTTGTATAAAACCCTTTCCATTCAGAAGATACCGAAAGGCCCGACACCAGTGCTTCTTTATCTTTATCTTTATTATTTGTATTATCTTCATCCGGTTTTTTAAAGATTAGCACGAAAAAAACTGTTATAATTAAAAGCAAGATATACAATGGAAAAATAATTTTTACTCCAAATTCATCAATTATAAGGCCTGTCAGGTATCCAAAAACAGCATAACCTATGGAACCAATTCCTCTTGCGACTCCGTAATTGACCGAAATCCCTATATTCTCGAACTGCATAGCAAGCGCGTTTAATAACGGCATCGATGAAAAAGCAGCAGTAAGTACCAGTATGTATGCGATCATCACCAAAGCTATCGGTTCGTTAATAAATACCGTAAATACATAACATATTATCGTAAATATAATCATAAAAGCTACTATATATTTCAATGCTGTATTCTTATGCCTGTCGTAAAACATAGCAATTATAGGAGGAAGGATTATAGAAAAAACAGCCGCCAGCGCCACGGTTAACCCTATCTGGGAGTTATTAAAACTCTTTGACTGGAGTATTACAGCAATATACCCGAAAGCAACAGCATTTGATGAAATATAAGTTCCCTGAATTGCACTGTATCCGGCATTTATTTTTAATGAAATTTTTTTTGAATAATCCAAGGCTATCCTTCTCCTTACCGCCTTTGGCTAATAACTCTTAATATTTTCCTTCGAAGCCCAGTACTGAATTCATATCAATTTGACTAAATCTCATCTGCGTTGACTTTATCATAAAAAACAAGGATGCCACAATTTGCAGCATCCTTAGAGAATCTCGTATCCATTTTTTGTATTAGCAAAAGTGGCGGACAACCTTGATTTTTGGTGCTACAGCTAATAGCCTGCTAAAAGGCCGCAAAAAGCGGGCTAAAACAAGGTAAAGCCAGACAATACCGGATAACATTCAAATCGCCCAAAAACCCAGTATTCAAGCGGGTTCTGCGACATTGTAAAGCCTTGTGCAGCACCCTGTAAAAATTGTCAGGTTATACTCCTAAGCGGAAGGCCGCACGTTCGAATCGCGCGGGTGTGCAAAACAATTTTACTGTTTTCGAAGTTTTTTTACAAATAGTTTTATTTTTAAATAAATTTAATCCTATTATTTACATAGGACTTTATATGCCTGCAAAAAGCATTCCATCGGAGGATAAACGATTCCCGCGCCTATCTGCCCGACACCCGGGTCTTTATGGACAATTCCGGTATTTATAATTGGCAGTATTTTTGTTTCTACGACCTTTCTTATGTCAATGCCAATCGGCGTTCCCTTAAAATTAAACGCCGGTATTTTATAATATTCGTGCTCAACAGCCGTAATATCATACATTTGACGGCTGAAATCGAGCCCTTGCCGAGTATTTATTCCAATAAAACGGCCTATTCCCGGCGCAGCGCCCATCGCAAAAGCGCCTATTCCGGCAGCCTCTGAAATCAGAGAATCTCCCATAACAGCGCTTGCATCTGTTTCTATATAATCTTTAAAATAATTGCCTTGCGCCCGGGGCGCCGCAGCTTTGAACCAGATATCGCCTGCTCCCGCTGCACGTATACCGAACTCGAAACCATTTGTGCTCATGCAAGAAACAACTGCCGCTGATTTTTCCAATCGCATCCATAGTTGCTTTGCTAGTACCCATGGATAGCTTAAGAAAGAAATGGTCGTCTGAGTCCATAAATTCCAGCGCTTCGCCAATAATAGGAGCCAGCTGATTTTGTATCCATATGAGCCGCTTTATAACAGTATCATCGTTCGCCCCAAAACGCAGAGTCTTTCCGAGGCCTTCGTTGATTGTTACAAAAGCCTCGTTGCCAAAAGTAATATTCTTAAAACAAAAAACAGGCATGGATGGGGATATTATGCCTGCCATGGGCCCAACCGCCATATTTTCATTTGCGCTGCCAAAGAGAACTGCGCCAGAGCCCGCCAACGCCTCAGCCTCTTTTATATCGGCTGCCCAGCCTTCATATACCATAGCGCCGAAAACTGCGTTGCGCATCGCGCCGCACATGTTTTCCCACTCTACAGGCGGGCCGCTGTGCAAAATTGTATGCTTGTCCTGCAAAAACGGAAGTTTCACCTTTGCAGTTTGCACATCGTATAATAAAACACGCGATGACTGTATGCGTGTTATTGCCTCATTGTTAGCATCTGTAATTCGTTTATCCATATAATTACCCCGCTTTATATTCATGATTAATGTAATTATATCATTCGGATTAATATATAAAAATGCACATAAACGACATTATATTCTTTAATGCGAACTAATATTTACGGGACGTAATAGTATTATTTATAAATCAAAACAAACCTGTTATTTTTCCGTCTGCGTCTATGTCTATTCTCTCGGCGGCGGGAACTTTCGGAAGTCCGGGCATCGTCATTATTGCTCCTGTAAGAGCGATAATAAAACCGGCACCGGCAGATACTTTTAGATCGCGCACGACTATATTGAAGTTTTTAGGAGCGCCCAAAAGCGCTGCGTTATCCGAAAAACTCGACTGCGTTTTTGCCATGCATATAGGAAGATTGCTAAAGCCCATTGCTTCAAGCTTTTCAAGCTGCTTGCGTGCGGCCGGTGTTATTTCAGCGCAGTCGCCGCGGTATATCTTTTTAGTGATAACATTTAGTTTCTGCTCAATACCTATATTCAGATCGTAACAGTATGTAAAATCGTTAGGCTTTTCGCAAAGCTCTGCAACCTCTTCGGCAAGCGCAATTCCGCCTTGCCCGCCCTTTTCCCATACTTCACAAAGCGCAACGTTTACTCCGAGCTGCCTGCATTTATCTTCTATGAGTTTTAGCTCGCTCTCGCTGTCCGCCGGAAAACGGTTGATGGCGACAACTGCAGGAAGACGAAATACTGTTGTGATGTTCTCCACATGCTGCAAAAGATTGGGCAGCCCTTTTTCCAGAGCTTCTAGGTTTTCTTTAGAAAGGTCTGCTTTCGCAGCGCCGCCATGGTGCTTTAGCGCGCGGACACTTGCCACAATAACCACCGCACTCGGCCGTAATCCCGCCGCGCGGCATTTTATATCCAAAAACTTTTCGGCACCAAGGTCTGCTCCGAATCCCGCTTCTGTAACAACGTAATCGCCAGCCTTTAGAGCTATGCGCGTCGCCATCATAGAGTTGCAGCCGTGTGCGATATTTGCGAACGGCCCGCCGTGTATAAATGCGGGAGTGTGCTCGAGTGTCTGAACAAGGTTTGGTTTTAGCGCATCTTTTAAAAGAGCTGTCATTGCGCCCTGTGCATTTAGCTGCCCTGCGGTAACCGGTTTTTCATCGTAAGTATAACCGACGATTATTTTGCTGAGTTTGTCTTTTAAATCCGCAAGGTCTTTGGCAAGGCATAGTACAGCCATTATTTCGGACGCCGCTGTAATATCATAGCCGTCTTCGCGCGGAGTTCCGTTAAACTTGCCGCCGAGGCCGTCCTTTAAAACGCGAAGCTGGCGGTCGTTCATATCTGCGCACCGTTTCCATGTTATGCGCTTGGGGTCGATATTAAGAGAGTTTCCCTGATATATATGGTTATCCAGCATTGCCGCAAGCAGATTATTAGCCGCGCCCACCGCATGGAAATCTCCCGTAAAGTGAAGGTTTATATCTTCCATCGGCACAACCTGTGCATATCCTCCGCCCGCTGCGCCGCCTTTTATGCCAAAAACCGGCCCAAGCGACGGTTCGCGAAGCGCAACAATTGATTTCCTGCCTATTTTGCGCAGCCCGTCCGCGAGGCCGACACAAATCGTTGTCTTTCCCTCGCCCGCCGCTGTCGGAGTTATCGCGGTAACAAGTATTAATTTACCGTCAGGCTTGTTTGATTTTTTTAATAGCTTGTAGTCGATTTTCGCCTTATAATTTCCGTATAATTCAAGATAGCATTCGTCTATTCCGACGCTTTTCGCTATCTCTTTGATATCTTTCATCTTTGTTGCCTGCGCTATTTCTATATCAGTTTTCATACTAACTGCACTCCCATATTTTTGTAAAGCTCAGGTTGGTACCAAAAGCGCATTAACAGCCCGCTCAACGGGCTGATAAATCTAATCCCGATCTTTTTATACAAATTGTTGTTCCTTTCTGCAATAAAAACCTATGGCAGCCTTTCTTAAAAGGTTTATTAAACTATAACATATTATTTTTATAATGCAAGATTATGAATAATAGCTTAATTTTTTGCGGTGCTTGATATAAAAAAAATTTCAAGCAGCAACAGACTGATTACCTATATTTGTCATTGTTAATAGTTTATTCATTTTATGTTCATATCCTAGTAACAACAACCGTGTATTGTATCAAAAGAGTTATAACTCAAAGAAAATTACAACAACTAAAAGGGGGACAACAATGAAAAAGCTAAAGAAACTTGGGTTAATTGTTTTTTGCATGGCATTACTTCTTGCCTTTACAGGCTGTGTAGATCCTGATGCCGATGCAACAACAGAAGACACCTCGGCGGAAGACACCATGCAGGAGGACATGGCTGACGATGCAGCTGATGAAACAGCTAACGACGTGGCCGACGATACAGCCGACGATGCGACCGACGATACAGCCAACGACGTGGCCGACGATACAGCCGACGATGCGACCGACGATACAGCTGATGAAACAGGTGACGACACGGCCGACGATACAGCTGATGAAACAGGTGACGACGCGACCGATGACGCTTCTGATGATGAATCTTCAGAAGAAACTACCGAATAGAAAAGAAATTGCAAAAAAGCGGCTGTTAATACGGCCGCTTTTATTATGTCCTTTTATATAAAGAGATTTTAAGCCCGTCACATAATTTCTTTACTATATCTGGATTTTTGCTTTTCCCGTAATACATGCTTTTTATTGTTGAATTTGAAAACACCCAAAATTATAGCTTAACTTATTGACAGTTATATTTTTTTTGCTTGCATTGATACTCTATTCTATTTAAAAACACACTATACTTGCATATTTAACCTACTTAAATTAATATTTCGCAATTTTATGCTTGCTATATTATCGCAAACACCGATAGCGAATTGCTATATATCGCAACCCAAGCACGCCTGTAGTTATTTAGATCTAATAATAATAAAATTTACCATCTTTACAACTTATTAATATCTTGGTAACACGTCTGTAACATAAAACATATATCGTAACAAAAGAGTCATAAACGTAACACAAATGACCATTATTGAAAAGGGGGGCAACAATGAAAAAACTTAAGAAAGTCGGGTTGATTGTTTTTTGCATGGTGCTTATGATTGCCTTTATGGGCTGCGTAGATCCTGAAGCTGCATCTAACGCTGACACAACTACGGAAGACATGAGCCAGGACCCAATCGAGATCATGAACGAGGACACCACCGAGGACACCACTGAGGACACGACTGAGGACACCACTGAAGACACGACTGAAGACACGACTGAAGACACCACCGAGGACACGACCGAAGACACCACCGAGGACACGACTGAGGACACCACCGAGGACACCACTGAGGACACCACCGAGGACACAACTGAAGACACCACCGAGGATACCTCCGAAGATACCTCCGAATAGAAGGAAACTGTAAAAACGCGGCTGTTTATTCGGCCGCTTTTTACATATCTTTTTTATGCAGACAATCGCCTTCAAAAATTATTTTTGCTGTTTTTTTATGCCCAAAATGTAATCTGAGCTTACATTATAAAACTCGCACAGCGATATTAAATGCTGTACAGGCAGAGCGCGAATACCTAATTCGTATCTTGAATAAACCTGCTGCTTAATATTTAAGTAATCGGCAACTTGCTTTTGAGTGTAATCATTATCTTCACGAAGCTCTTTTATAATCTGGTTACTATATTTTTTCATTGTTTACCTCTTCATAATAATGACATACAACCAAACAGTAGTATTGTTATTACAACCATTTGGTTGTATAGTTAATATTATTTTGCAATCGGAGGAAAGTATACTATGAAAAAAAGCTGTGCCTTTACAGGGCCCCGCGCCCTAAAGCTGCCGTGGAGATTCAACGAAAACGATGCGCGCTGTATAAAGCTGAAAGAAATTCTGCGCTCGGAGACCGAAAAGAAAATAAAGCAGGGAGTAACAACCTTTTATACAGGCGGCCAAAACGGCATCGACCTTATAGCCGGCGAAATAGTCATTGAGCTAAAGAAAGTTTACGACATAAAACTTATCGTAGTTTTGCCGTACGAAACAATCGCCGATTACTGGAATGAAAATATACGAAATAGATTTTTTGATATGATGGTTTGTGCCGATATGCAAATCACTTTAAACAGCCGCTATAAAAAGGGCTGTTACCGGCAGAGAAATGAGTACATAGTGAAAAACTCTGAGGCTTTGATTGCCGTTTTTAATGAAAGCTTCAAAAAAAGAAGCGATACGTATCAGGCTATTAAGATGGCGAGAATGAGGGGGCTGGAAATAATAATGATTGAGGTGGATAGTGGGATGAATGAAGGACCTTAGGCAAGCATAGATTTTTATTTTGTTAATATATGTTATAATATAAATAATTGTATGTTATTTATTCTTTGGAGGCAATTAATATGATAAATTTAGATTTGGGGAAACCTGCTTCAAAATTAATCGGGGTGATTTCTAAGGGTACTGGTGTTATATATGAACCAAGAAAAATAAAAAAGTTGGCAGAAGCTAATGCAATTAAAGTTGATACTTTAGCTGAATGTGCGCGGAGAAATGCGGATATACCATTTATTTATGATGATGGTCAAGTTAAAATAGATACTACTTCTTTTAACGACCTACAAGTTCGTATGACAAACAGGGTTGCTTATCAAGAATTAAAAAAGCAACAGAATACCGAAAATGTGATAGGACATGCTTTTAATATATTAGAATCAAAGGAAGAAGTCGATGAAAAAGAAGTCGATGAAGATTGGATTGCTCGATTCTTCAATTCAGCAGGTGAGGTTAGTAACGAAGAAATGCAATTTATTTGGGGCAAAATCTTAGCAGGCGAAGTTGAAAAACCTGGCTCTTTCTCTTTAAGAACTCTAGATACTTTGCGAAATATTACACAAGAAGAAGCAGAGCTTTTTCAAAAAATGTCAAATTATGTTTTTAATGCTTCTTTCGATAATACTTATTTTTTATACAGGGAAGAAAAAACTTTATTAGAGTTTTCTATTAATATTATGGACTTAGTAAGACTAAGTAATATTGGCTTGCTTAATATAAAAAGTTTAAATATCGGCCAGATAGTCAAAAAAAGCGGAGACAGAATTATTGCTTTTATATATTTTGATAAAGGAATTATTTATGAGAATAATACAGATAAAGATATTCAAATTAATATGCCCGTCTATAAGTTAACAGAGGTTGGTGAACAACTTTTTTCGATCGTTGAAAAAAAATTTGTTATAGATTATTTAAAAAAAGTTATAGAAAAAAATAAAAGTAAAAATTTAAAAATATATTATGGAGAAGTCTCAAATGTAAAAACTGTTACAGGAAGATACCACATCGAAAACTTGACGCCATTGTAAAAGTTTAAGATCTAAAATGTATAAGCTTCTTAACTGCCCTACTCCCTACAAACTCTCTTCCACGACACCCCTTAATATATCCACCCCCTTGTCTATCATTTCGAGCGACGGCATAGAAAAATTAAGGCGCACGGTGTTTTCGTGCCCGTCGCCCGGGTAAAAATGCGTGCCCGGCACGAAAGCGACGCCCAAATCCACGCACTTATGGAATATCGGCATAGCGTCTATGCCGCGGGGAAGCTCTAGCCATATGAAAAGGCCGCCGTCCGGCACTTCGTACGAAACGCTTTTCGGGAACTCTTTTAGCTTTTTTAACATAGCGTCGCGCTTTTCTCTGTAGTCTTCGCATATGCTTTGTATGTGTTCAGACACTTTGCCCGAGTTCATATAAGCGTCAACTATCTCCTGAGAAAGGTTGGATGTGTGAAGGTCGTCTCCCTGCTTGGCTATGTTATATTTTTCTATTATGCGTTTATCGGCTATCGCCGCGCCCACGCGGAGCCCTGGCGAGATTATCTTTGAAAAACTCATCAGATAGATAACACCGTTTTCCTTGTCCATGCTTTTTATAGGTAAAACGTTATCGCCCGAATAGCGAAGGTCAAAATACGGATCGTCCTCTAGTATGAGCACGCCATGTTTTTGGCAAACTTTAATCATCTGCTCTCTTCTTTTTGCCGGCATAGTTCTGCCCGTCGGGTTCTGGAAAGTCGGTATGGTATATACGAACTTGGGGTTGTGCTTTTTTATCATATCTTCGAGACAGTCTATATCCATGCCGTGCTCGTCCATTGCGACGCCTTTTACATCCGCCTCGTACGCTAAAAACGTCTGGAGCGCGCCGATAAAGGTAGGCGATTCGCAGAGTATGACATCGCCTGGGTTAACGAGCGTTTTTGCCGCAAGCCCTATGCCCTGCGTAGAGCCCGAGGTTATAATGACCTCTTCGGGCAAGGCGTCTATGCCACGCTTTGCCGCCATCTGCAATACCGTCGCGTGCAGGCTGTCTATCCCGGGTGTTCCGCCGTACTGGAGCACTGTGCTTCCCTTTTCACGCAACAACTTTTCGGCGATTTTCGCCACTTCATCCGATGGAAAACTATCGGGCGAGGGGTTTCCTCCCGCGAAAGATATCATTCCCGGCTGTTTTAAAAGCGCAAATATAGCCCTTATTGCGCTTCCCGATACATTATCAAGTCTTTTTGCAAATTCCATAACACATTATCCTTTATCGTTTTGTAGATTATAATACACGCACGGCGTTTCTTTCAAGTAGCCTTTTGCTCTTTAGCCTTTTTTCGTATGCCGATTTGGCAAACGTCATTATATATACGTTATCCGCGCCAGCTTTTTCAAGCACTTTCGCGCATTCACACGCCGTCGCACCCGTTGTCAGTATGTCGTCGACCAAAATCGCGTTTCCGCCGACAGCGCATAAGCTTTCAAAAGCACCTTGGATATTCTGTTTTCTCTGGCTCTCGTTTAGCTTTGTCTGCGTTTTAGTGTTTTTTATGCGCCGGAGCGCCGATACAAACGGTATGCCAGCCGTCTTAGATATGCTTTTTGCCAGCTCTTCCGACTGGTCAAAGCCGCGGCTTTCGCGCCTTTTTTTATGCAGCGGAACATGGCATATAAAATCAGCATTGACGAACTTTTGCGACAAGGCGCCTGCCATCTCTTTGCCCATATGTTCGGCTAACCATTTGTTATCGTTATACTTATAAGACTGTACGATATGCTTTATAACGCCGTTATAAACATAAAGAGAATACGCGCGGCAACTCTGCACAACCGTTTCGCCCGCTGTTAGTTTATCCCGCTCTTCTCGGCATTTTGCGCACAAATAGCCTTCCGCGCCTTTCTCAATTCCGCAGCATAAACACTTTGGTATATACGCAAATATCTTATCCGCTATATTTTTTACAAATTGCCCAACACTCATCAAAGCGTACCCATAACCTCTTCGAGTTCTTTTATCTCGTGGTCAAGCGTTGTATAACGCCCGAGTATGCGGTTATTCTTCACCATATACTCAACCGTGCCTTTTTGCCCTATTATTATCACCTTTTCCATCGCCCTTGTCAGCGCCGTATATAAAAGGTTGCGCGACAAAAACCGTCCGCCCCCCGAAAAGAGCGGCATTATAATCACAGGAAACTCGCTGCCCTGCGATTTATGCACAGTAACGGCGTAAGCGTGCTCTATCTGTTCGAGTTCTCTGAAATTATACGTTGCGTCGCGGTTGCCGTCAAAGCGAATAACCGCTTCTTTGGCGTCGTTGTCTATGCGCACTATCCTGCCGAGGTCTCCGTTGAAAACGCCGAGGCCTTTGTTAAAATAGTGCTCTTCGTCGGTGAAAAACCATTCCATGCCATAGTTATTTTTCGTCTGCATTACCTTGTCGCCTTCGCGAAAAGTAGTGTCTTTTACCTTTACCTCGGGGCGCGATGCAAGCCTCGGGTTTAAAAGCTCTCGTATTTCCAAATTAATGTTATGCACGCCGAGCACGCCCTTTTTTATAGGGCAGAGTATCTGCGTCTGTTCCAGAATATCATATTTTTCGGGCAGCTCGCCTTTCGTCATAAGCTTTTTTATATTATCCAGCACGTCTTCGGGCTCGCTTTGCGGCACAAATATAAAATCGCCCGTAAGATAAAACTCGGGGTTCTCTCCCCTGTTTACTCTGTGCGCATTTTCCACTATGCTTCCGCCTTCTTTCTGGCGGTAAAATTTAGTTAGCGAAGCCACAGTAAACGCGCCGCTTTTTATTATATCGCGAAGCACATTGCCCGGGCCGACGGAAGGAAGCTGGTCGGCGTCTCCTACGATTATCACTCTTGTGCCGTCGGTAAGCGCGCGCAAAAGCGAGCGCATGAGGAAAACGTCTACCATAGACATCTCGTCTATTATTACCGCCTCTGCCTCAAGCGGGTTTTCTTCGTTTCGTATAAACCGCGCGGTATCGCCGAACTCTTCATCTTCGCCCATGCCGTACTCGAGCAGACGGTGTATCGTTTTTGCTTCTCTGCCCGAAGACTGTTCTATACGCTTTGCCGCTCTGCCGGTAGGCGCGCACAGCGCAGTCGTTATACCGCTCATTTCAAATATAGAGATTATAGCGTTTATGATTGTTGTTTTGCCCGTGCCCGGGCCGCCCGTTATAACGACGACCTGTCCAGAGAGCGCCGACAAAACGGCTCTTTCCTGCTCTTCGGACATAGAGACATTGCCGATATATTTTTCGTACGCCGCATTCGGGTCTTTTATGGCGATTCTCGGCTCGCTTCTGCTAAGCATGAAAAGCCGCCTTGCGACATCCGCCTCTGCTAAATACGCACTAAGATGGAAAACGGCGGGAGTATTGTTGATAAATTTTTGTACGATATCGCCGCCGATTGTCATAGCGCTTATTCTTTGGTCTACTAAATCTTCCTCTACGCCGAGCATTAAAGCCGCGCGGCGTATAAGCTCTTTCCTGGGAAGACAGGTATGCCCGTCGTTCATGCCGCACTTTAACTCATGCTTTATACCTGTATCTATTCTAAACTCGGATGTTTTTACAACACCCATGTTAGAAGCTATCCTGTCGGCACGCTCGAAGCCTATGCCGACTATATCATCTATCATTCTGTAAGGGTTTTCGCCTATGAGCACCGCCGCCGCCGCTCCGTATCTTTCAAAAGCACGAAACGCCTGTTTTACCGAAAGCCCTAGGTTCTGCAAGTCTATAACTATCTGTTTTATACCTACATGCTCTGTAAAACTCTCCGAAATATTTAACGCAAGCTTTTTGCTTATGCCCTTGACCTCTGCTAAAAGCTCGGGGTTTTTTTCTATGATCTCAAACGTTTTATCGCCGAATTTGTCTACTATCCGCCCTGCAATAGCGTCGCCCACGCCCTTTATAAGCCCGCTTGCCAGAAACATGCGTATCGATTCGGCAGAATTCGGAAGTCGCGTTTCAACAGACATAGCAGAAAACTGCCTGCCGTATATTTTATGCTCTGACCACGCGCCGAAAAGACGCACAAACTCGCCTTCATGTATGTGCGGCATACATCCGACGGCCGTCGTAAGCTCTCCTCCAAAATCGAGAGACATCACCGTCCAGCCGTTCTCGTCATTTCGAAAATTTATTTCTAATACCGTGCCTTCAATGCTCGTCATACGCGCCTCAAAAAAAGTTTTCTTGATACGAACTATTGTACCATAGGCGCGGCGCTAAGTGTGTTAAAATTTGAGAAGCAACAGTTCCGCGTGTATAATAAAGGATAAGCGCATTATATTATCGAATACTTGCTTTATAACATCATTTCGCAGCTTAATTTTTAAGCATAATTTAAAAAAATCGACAAAAAAAGAAAGGGGTAAAAAAATGATTAACATTACGTTAAAAAAACTTCGCAGATTTAACTTTACCATGGGTTGTCTTCATCTTATTCAAGGTGTCTTGATGATCTTTCTGGCAACAAGTGTTATTCAAAAAATTGCTGAATTCTCGCCTAAAATCACTCAGCTCTACCTAACTTTCAATGTTGAGACAAAATCTCTTGAAACGGCTTCACGTGTTTTGTTCGAATTGCCTTTCGGAATTCTTGTGGCAGTTTTCCTGCTCATCTCGGCAGCCGCGCACGCTTTAATATCTATACCTAATAAACTTAACGGTATCTACAATGCAGATATTGAAAAAGGAATTAATAAATTCCGATGGTTTGAATATGCGCTAAGCTCGTCTGTAATGATTGTTTTGATTGCAACTCTGTTCGGCGTCTATGACATCGCTTCTCTCATACTGATATTTGCCGTTAACGCTTCTATGAATTTATTCGGGTTGGTAATGGAACAGCTAAATTCCGGCAAACCGGATAAAAAAACCAACTGGGGGCCTTTTGTCTTCGGCTCTATCGCCGGAATCGCCCCTTGGGCTGTAATACTTATCTATATGTTCGGCAGCGGCAATCTCGATTCTATACCCTGGTTTGTCTGGACAATCGTCGGAGCGTATTTTGTCACATTTAACACCTTCCCCGTAAATATGATACTGCAATATAAAAAGGTCGGCAAATGGCGCGATTATATTTACGGCGAAAGAACATACATAGTACTAAGCCTTGTCGCAAAATCTATATTAGCCTGGCTTGTGCTTTTCGGCGCGATGCAGCCGTAAAAAATGTATAAAAGCCGCTGCGCTCTGCGGGGCGGCTTTTTTTATGTTTGCCTTCTGTCAATCGCTTATTATTCTAAATGTCTAAACACGCTGATTCTTATATTTAAAATAAACAGTAATAATTAATTTTCTATTCGGCTTTAAAAAACCTTGTATTGATTATAGATCGCTTTACGCCTATACTTAGGTGTAAATACTATGTGGTATTTGCACATCCATTTTGTATGTGCCAAGCTGTTTGTTTTATTTGCCATTAAATCACCTTTCCTTTCTTTGCTATAGAGACTTGAACATCCCTATACTACTGGAAAGGTGATTTTTTGTATAACTTTTATCGCGCACCCGCATAGCGGGTGGTTTATATCTCGCACGCTTTGCGTGCTCGACAGGCTAAAGCCTTAATAAAAAAACAGCAGATATATGCTGTTTTTTTGTATCCACGCTTTGTCATTCCAAAGGGCATTCATGCCCGAAGAATCACGCTTTGCTTTAGATTCTTCGCCCTTTCATCCTCAGAATGTCGGGCTTTATTATTTATCCCAGCTTATCCTCCATATCGAGCCGTTCCCAAGGCAAATCGAAACCGGAACATCCATTACAACATTGAAAAGCTCTGCTAAAAAGTTATTTCATCCGGATCGAGTCCCGATCCGCCAAAGTATTCCATTTTATTGATCGTATCCATATCTTGCCGCGAAATTTCAAAATCAAAAACCTGAGAGTTTTCTAATATTCGGCTGGGCGTAACAGATTTTGGCAGCGGCAAGGCATCGTTCTGGATACACCAGCGAATGCAAAGCTGTGCGACAGATTTATCATATCGCCCGGCTATTTTTTTTAGAACAGCATTACCAAGCATCTTTCCCGTGCCAAGCGGGCTCCAAGCCTCTACGAGTATATCGTTTCTTTTACAGTAATCCAGCGTTTTTTGCTGCATCATTCCCGGATGAAACTCAATCTGGTCAACCATAATGTTTATTTTTGCAGTTTTTTTAAGCGCTTCTAGGTGATGCACAAGAAAGTTGCTGACTCCAACAGCCTTTACCCGTCCATCTTCATATAGTTTTTCCATTGCACGCCAGGTTTGAGCATTCTCCGCTTCCCAGTCTTTTGTCTTTCCTATAGCTGCCGGCCAATGAATCAGATATAAATCAAGATAATCAAGCTGCAAGTCCTTAAGCGTTCTTTCAAACGCAGCAAGCGCCTCGTCATAGCCTCTATAATCATTCCAAAGTTTGCTGGTCACAAAAAGATCTTCCCTCTTTATGCCCGATTCAATAATTGCTTGCCCCACGCTCTTCTCATTCGCGTAAACAGCCGCACAGTCAATGTGTCTATATCCAAGTTTAATAGCCTCTTTACCAGAATCGACTGCTACTTTGCCGCTTTGCGCCTGCCATGTTCCATATCCAATGCATGGAATCTTTATTCCGTTATTCAATGTAAATGTATCCGTCAAACTTTTCATAAAACATCTTTCCTCCCTGCATTAATCATATCTGTACTTTCATCTTTAATGCCGAAATATATCTACCCCAGCTTATCCACGTAATCGAGCTTCTCCCACGGCAGATCGAGATCTGGGCGCCCGAAGTGCCCGTACGCCGCCGTCTGCCGGTATATAGGCGCGCGAAGACCTAGCCTTTCTATTATCGCGGCAGGACGAAGGTCGAAAACTTCTTGTATTCTCTGCGCAAGTTTGCCGTCGTCCATGATGCCCGTCCCGAAAGTATCAACATATATTGATACAGGCTGTGCCACGCCTATGGCGTATGCCACTTCTATCTCACACCGCTCTGCTAATTGTGCTGCAACAACGTTTTTGGCAATGTGCCGCACCGCGTAAGCCGCGCTTCTGTCGACTTTGCTCGGGTCTTTGCCCGAGAATGCTCCGCCGCCGTGCCGTGCGTATCCGCCGTAAGTATCGACTATAATCTTTCTTCCCGTAAGCCCCGAATCGCCCGCGGGCCCGCCGATAACAAACCTGCCCGTAGGGTTAACGAGATATTTGGTGTTATCGTCAAGAAACTCTGACGGCACTATGTCTTTTATGACATGCTGTATAATATCTTTTCTTATCTGTTCCTGGGATATTTCCTCTGAATGCTGCGCAGATACCACAACGGTATCTACTCTTACGGGCGTGCTGCCGTCGTATTCCACCGTGACCTGCGATTTTCCGTCCGGCCGAAGATAATCAAGTGTGCCGTTTTTGCGAACGAGCGAAAGTCGCTGTGTAAGCTTATGCGCAAGCGTTATAGGCAGCGGCATAAGCTCGCGGGTTTCGCGGCAGGCGTAACCGAACATCATACCCTGGTCTCCCGCGCCCTGGTCTGCTTTGTCTACTCCCATGGCAATATCGCCCGACTGCTCGTCTATGCTGAGCAATATTCCGCAAGTGTCCGCATCGAACCCAAACTTGGCGCGCGTAAAACCTATGTCGCGTATTGTATTTCTCGCAATCTTTGCGATATCAATGTAACAATCTGTAGTGATTTCGCCCATTACCAATACCAGCCCTGTGTTAACCGCAGTTTCGCACGCGACTCTTGCGTTTTCGTCCTGCCCGACTATGGCGTCTAGCACGCTGTCGCTTATCTGGTCACAAATTTTATCGGGATGCCCTTCTGTAACCGACTCTGATGTAAATAATCTGTTCATGTTTGTTCTCCTTATTTCTTAATTAAAAAACCCCGCAAAAGCGAGGCAGAAATTTTTATTTCTATCCTCATCTTTCAGGCAATGCCTGCGGGAATTGGCACCGTTTATACGGTTGCCGGGTTTCATAGGGCCCGTCCCTCCACCACTCTTGATAAGGGGTTTTTCTTATTTGCTATATAATACCACAATTGCTACGTCGTTGCAAAGCCCCAAATAAGCCACACTAGAAGACCCGCAACGCAGTTGCCTACAAATATAATAGGAAGCGCTGTTCTCATTCTTATATCAAAAAGCCCTGCAAGCATAGAGCCTGTCCAAACGCCGGTAGTGGGAAGCGGTATAGCCACGAGGAAAAATAAAAACCAATATCTGTATTTCTCGAGTTTCCCGCCTTTTTTTGCCAGCCTTGTGTGCTGCCATGTACCAAACTTTACAAACAGTTTATATCTGCTGCTTATCATCATCTCGAGTACACGCCTTGTCAAAAGTATAATAAGCGGCGATAGTATCATAGACCCGAATATAGCTATCATAAAACATTGCAGCTGCGGAATACCCATGCTCATACCGACAGGGATAGACCCTTTTAGCTCTATTATAGGCACTGCCGAGAGCCCGAATACAATAAGATAGCTCCATATCGTTATCACCAAATAATTACCGCCTTTTTACATATAATCCATTCTATAATATATACGATTGTTTTTGCAATGCTTTTGCTGATATAATCATAATCTATTAATAAATTTTTAAGGATTTTTATGGAAAAGGTTTTAAGGCGTTTTCGCCAGGCAGACAAAGATTTTAACATGATTAATAAAAACGAAACCATAGCCGTCGGGGTATCGGGCGGTAAAGATTCTATGGTGCTTTTATACGCGCTTTATCTGCACAAAAAATTCTCTAAGATTCCCTTTGATATACATGCGTTTACGATAGACACAGGCTTTGGAAATTTCGACACGGATAAAATCGCCGGCTACTGCGCTTTTCTGGGAATTGAGTATACATGTATACAAACTAAAATCGCTAAAATTGTTTTTGACGAAAAAAAAGAAAAAAACCCATGTTCACTTTGTTCGCGCCTTAGAAAGGGAATTCTTCATGCGAAGATCAAAGAAGCGGGTATAGACAAATGCGCCCTTGCACATCACCGCGACGATTGCCTCGAGACTTTTTTCATGAGCCTTTTATACGAAGGAAGGCTTCGAACTTTTAAACCTGTCGCTTATCTTGACAGAAAAGATATAACGCTTATACGCCCGTTTATTTATTTAACTGAAAACGAAATAGCCGCCGCCGCAAAAAAGCACGCTCTTCCTCTGGTAAAAAACTCCTGCCCCATTGCGGGAAGCACTAAAAGACAGAAAATAAAAGAGCTGCTAACGCAAATCAGCGCAAGCAACCCGGGGTGCCGAAATACTATGCTAACCGCTCTTAAAAATAAAGAGCAGTATTCGCTTTGGGACTAGGGAAGAATCAAGCTTACAGGCGGCTGTTCTTTCGCATCGGCATAACCGTTGTCAGTAACTTCAAAAACAAGCCCGAAACGGACAAATTGGCTGTCTACCTTCTCGAAAGCTAAGCAGTACATATCGTAAATTTCTTCATCAACCTGCGCTTTCGTACCGCTGTAAAAATATTCATGCGCCTCGTCTTCAGTAACGTCATTGCCTTCCTGCGGAGTCAAATATATAACAAGATATATATTGCCCTGCGCTGCGGATGCTTCACCTATGCTGGGAGTAAATTCCTGCTTATATCTGAAATCTCCAAGTTTTGTGGTAAGCGGCTCAGGAGCAGAGCAAGCACAAAACAGTAAAATCACACATACGGCTAACACCAAAAATATTTTTCTTTTCATATCCAAATAATTATCCTTTATCTTGCAATTTTTAGTTTACAGCAGTAATTATATATCAGCACACCGTATGGTGCAACAATTTTTGTGTTATGCGTTGTTATTTTTACATATTTGTGCCATAATTTTTTTATGGGAATTTCGAGAGAGGAAATAATAAAATATGCACTGGATTTAGGTTTTTCCGATGTCCGTTTTGCCGACGCAAACGATTTGGTCAATGCTCCGTCACTATCAGCACCCTGCAGCTGTGCAGGCCATTTCTCTCCAACCTGCGTAATTGTTTTGTTTTCCGATTATCTTCCGGCACAAACAGCACCAAAAGGGAGTATATCGCTGTCGCCGTATTATATTGCGTCTAACTTTTCGTACCACGCAGGCAAAAAAATCGCCGAATATATAGAGCAGCACGGCGCAAACGCCGCCCTTTGCCAGCATCTCTGGGCTAAAAAAATCGCGGTTAAAACGGGAGGGTTTATAGGAGATAACGGCTTTTACTATCACGAGCGTTTTGGTTCGTATGTATGCATAGAAACAATTCTTACAGACGCCGCAGAGCCTGTTGATTATACACAAAATATAAAAGATAATGAGAAAAAGTGTCTTCATTGCGGCAGATGCACAGCCGCCTGCCCGTCGGGCGCTGTCGGCAATATAGAAAACTGCCTGAAAACTCATCTTTATCATAAAATACCCGAACACCTGCGGCCCTGTATTTACCAGCTTTTCGGATGTGAAATATGCCAAAACGCATGCCCGCAAAACAGCCAAAGCCGGACGCAGGCGCATACTTATACTCTTGAGGGTTTGATTAACGGAGAATACAAAAAAGAACTAAAGAAAATCGCGGGCGGTAATCTTGTGCGCGCTAACCGCCTTGTTTCTCAGGCGGTCATATACGCTGCAAATCAAAAAGAGTATAATTTAGCTGATCAGATAAAAGAAATTGCGGAGAGTTCGCAAGAGCCCGTTCGCACCCACGCTCTTTGGGCTTACGAAAAGCTATGCGAAAAAAACCGAGAGGCGGCGGATAAATGATAACTTTAAAAGCTTACGCCAAACTTAATCTTTCGCTTGATATAACGGAAAAAAAAGATAACGGATATCACGAGCTCGATATGATAATGCAGAGCATATCGCTTTTTGATATCGTGACTATAAAAAAGGCTGATGATATCATTGTAACTATGGATAAGAATACTGTCGCGCCCGAAAAAAACACAGCGTACATAGCGGCACAGGTTTTTTGCCGCCGCACTAAAACGCCCGGCGCGAAAATAAACATTATAAAAAGCATACCCGTAATGTCGGGGCTCGGCGGCTCCAGCGCAGACGCCGCCGCCGTTTTAATCGGGCTAAACCGCCTTTACGGAACGGGCCTAGATGAAAAAACTTTGCGCGCTCTCGGAGAAAGCGTAGGCGCGGATGTGCCTTTTTCGCTTTTCGGCGGAACGGCGAGAGTAAAGGGTACGGGCGAAGTGCTGACGCGCCTGAATCCTCAAAAACGTATGTACTTTGTGGTGGTAAAGCCGTATCAGGGGGTATCCACCGCCGAGGCGTTCGCGCGTTATCGGCAGTCGCACGATATAAAAATGCAAAGCGTGGAATATGCCGTTTTAAAAGGCGATATCGCGCTTTTCGAGAAATATTCGGACAACGCGCTCGGCTTTGCCTCTCTTAGCATAGCGCCCGATATACTAAAGGCAGGCAGCGCGCTTATGGCAACGAGTACAAAAGCGCTCATGACCGGCTCGGGAAGCAGTATGTTCTCGGCATATGAAACACTAGCCGAGGCACAAAGCGCGGCAGAGGGCATAAAGGGCGATTTTGAGCTTTGCGGTGCTTTCGAGCCAAAAGATACGGGCGTCGAAATAATCGGAGAAGATAATGAGTAATTTTAAAGATACATTAAAAGCAAATCTAGACGGCTTCGGCCTTTCTTATACTAACGGGCAAATCAACAATTGCGAAAAATATTACCGCTATGTAATCAAAGCAAACAATTACATGAACTTAACGCGCATTACGAACGAACAGCAGGCGGCAGAGCTTCATTTCGCAAATTCGGTAAGGCTTTTAAGTTTTATCGATATACCGCAAAACTGCCGAGTTATAGATATAGGTACTGGCGCGGGGTTCCCTGGCGTTCCGTTAAAGCTTCTGCGCCCCGATATAAATCTGACACTTCTCGATTCTTCTAATAAAAAAACCGATTTTATTAAAAGCATTGCAGATGCAATGAAACTTGACGTTACTGTTTTATGTGCGCGCGCCGAAGAAGCAGCAAAATCAGATTTAAGAGAAAGCTTTGACATAGCATGCGCAAGAGCGGTCGCGCCCCTGTCTGTAATATGCGAGCTATGCATACCTTTTTTGCATGTGGGCGGCATTTTTGCGGCATGGAAAGGCGAAAGTTATAACACTGAGTTAAAAGATGCAAACAAAGCCATAAACAAACTCGGATGCCGCGTTCGGGGCAGCCAAGCAATTGGCAAAGGCGCAGTAATTATTATAGAAAAAAATAAACCCACGCAAGATATATATCCGCGCAGGTATGCAAAAATCAAAAGCGAACCTCTTTAGCCCGCGGTTTTTTTCTTTAAATTATACCTATAGGTCCTGTAAGTGCGGTAGTGTTTACCGCCCGCGTTTTCGGTGCTTAATCTCGAAGCGGTGTTGCCTTCGTCTACGCAGGAAGCCTCAACATAATCAATACCCGTCTGCTGCCAGTCTTTATAAGCCTCATAAAACATAGCGTGGTTTATTCCAAGCTTATGGTATTTGTTATCAACCATCTGAACAAGCGCTCTTACGCCTGTAATCTTGCCTTTAAAATATAAGAATTTTGCCCATCCGAAAGGAAAAATTTTGCCTTTCATGCGTTTTAGCACCTGATTGTAATCGGGAAGCGCGACCATGAAACCAATCGGTATATTGCCTTTTCGCGCGATATAAGTATAATGCCCGTTATAAAACTGCTTTAGGCTTTTAAACTCATTGATTACGGCCTGGAGCGAAGGCGAACTTAAATAGTCCCAGTCGGGCACGCTGTTGTCGAGTATTCTTTTTATATCTTTAGATTCGCCTATAATATCCTTTATATTTAATTTGTCTATTCTGTATCCGTATTTCTTTTTTGCATATTCCACAACTTTTTTGTGACGGTCTAAGTCAAAATCATGCGGGTCTATCATATAAGCCAGATGGTCGTCGTTTTTGGTAAACCCGTATTTTTCAACAAGCTCGGGATAATATTTTTTCGTATAGGCATTTAAAAGAACGGGCATGCCTTCTCCCTTTATTATAAAGCCTTTTCTGTCGTCGCCGTTGCATGGCGACAAAGGCCCTAAAACGCTCTCCATTCCTTTATCGGCGAGCCAGCCGCATGCAGCGTCTAAAAGCGCTTTGCTTGCCTTTTCATCGTTTATACATTCAAACATAGAAAAAAAGCCCTGTTTGAATCCGCGCACACGGTTTAACTCTTCGTCTATGCCGACAAGCACACGCCCCACAGGTTTTTTATCTTTATATACCATAAAAAACTGCTGGTCTCCGTTTTCAAAAAGCGGGTTCTGTTTGCCTTTCAGCATATTTTTTGTATCGCCTTTTAGGGGCGCGACCCAATACTCGTCGCCCTTATACATTTTAAACTCAAGCTTAATAAATTTTTTAAGATGTTTCGATTTTTTCCCCAAAGCCTTTACTTCATACATTATTATAAGCTCCTATGTAAGAATTACTGCTTTTTTTATCATAAACAAAAAATATTTTTAATGCAACAACAAAAGTGTTAAGTAAATTTGATACAAATATAGAAAAAAAGACAAAAAAGATTGTTAATCTTTATTTAATATAAACAGAAAGGTTTTTTTGCATAAAAAATTGAATTTTACAACATATACTTTTTATAACCTTTAAAAAACTTGAAAATGAGGTAAGCTGCTTTGAACGATAAGAAAAAAATAAGGTCCTGGTGCATGTACGATTTTGGTAACTCGGCTTTTGCAACAACGATACTGGCGGCCGTGCTTCCCGTATATTTTGCTAACGTTATATACAAGGGCGAAGATGCAACGGCCATTTGGGGCATTGTAACGGCGGCGGCTATGATAATCATCGCTTTGCTTTCTCCTATTCTCGGCGCTATATCAGACAGCGCAAACTCTAAAAAGAAATTTTGGACTTTTTTTATGGGCCTCGGATGCTTCGGCACGGCGCTTTTATTTATACCACGCCCGGGAGACACGTTTTTGCTCTGCGCTTTCTTTGTTATCGCAAACATAGGCTTTTCGGGTTCACTCATTTTCTATGACGCATTTTTACCGCATATAGTATCAAACGAAAAAATGGACAAAACATCGGCGGCAGGTTTTGCCTGGGGATATATAGGCGGCGGCCTTTTGCTTATCGTAAACATGGTCATGATAATGAATCCAGGGAGCATTTTCGGAGTGGGAGACCCTTCTTATCTCGGTACAAGGCTTTCTTTTGTAAGCGTAGCCGTATGGTGGCTGGTTTTTTCTATACCAATGATGAAAAATATTCACGAACCTGTTTTAAACGAAACGCCTAAAAAAGCGGCAGCCGCAATTAAAGACGGCTTTGTGCGCCTCGGCATAACATTTAAACACATAAAACAGCACAAAGAGCTTTTTAAATTTCTTATAGCCTTTTTCCTTTATATAGACGGCGTAGGCACGATTATACGCATGGCGACCGTTTTCTCCAGCGATCCGCAGCTTGGGCTTACTCATAATCTTGCCGATATGATAGGCGGGATATCTATGGTAATGGTCATCGGGCTTTTGATAACGCAGATTGTAGCGTGGCCAATGTCGTTTGTAATGGGCAGAATCGGGCAGAAAAAAGGTGCGAAAAACACACTCTATATATGTATTATAATGTACATAATCATAGCAACGGCCGGAACGTTCATGTTCGCCGACTGGAACTTTTTAGTGCTTGCCGCGCTTGTAGGAACGGTACAGGGCGGAGTGCAGGCGATGTCGAGGTCGCTTTTTGCTCAGATGATTCCAAAAGACAAGACGGGAGAGTTTTTCGGCTTTTTTAGCATATTCGAAAAATTCGCTGCGATACTCGGCCCGCTTTTGATGTCTTTAGTCGCGCTCGTAACAAACAACGTACGCTATTCCGTGCTCGCCGTCATACCGCTGTTTATACTCGGCGGGCTGTTTTTGACTAAAGTGAAAACGCCCGATACGCGCCTGAGCCGGCAAAAATAATATTTAAAAAATTAAATATAAAAGAAACGGGCTGTATTTACGCGGTCCGTTTCTTTTTGTAATTAAAGTTGTCTACCATAAACCGCTCACTAATGCATATGCACCCCAGCTTGCAGCATTCGCAGTTATGGTAAATAATAAAAGTTTAAGTTTCCCAATGCCCTCAAACTTGCCTGAATAATACCAATACTCAAATAAAAGAACAATAATTTCTAATATAAACATCAGCCAATAATAATTTATAACAAAATTAAGGCTTCCAAATACTATAATAATATTCATTATTGGATTTGTGATTGCATTTATTATACATACATATTTTGCAGGTTTTATTTTAAACATCAAAGATATCAAGAATTCTAATAGAGTTGTTAACCCCAATGGAAAAATTAATGCTATCGCTAAGAAAATTACAGTAAAACCATGCGGTTTTCTGCTTGCAAAAGCACCATACGGCTGTAAATCATTATCCTTTACTGAATATTTATAGTTTGACCATTCTATAAACTCAATGGTATTAGATTGCACAACTGTGCCGTCATTGAATTTTATCTCTAATTGGAAACTGGTATATTGCTTATCACGATTATAAATAGAAATTATTCTTTCCATTTCAATTTTAGTTTTTTCTGTCATATAAGAAGATTTCAGCCCCTGCGGGTAATCTTCAATAATTCCGCATTTACCATCAATGTCAACTCCATATACAATCAAAGAATCAATATTATCAATATCATCAATAAGCAAATCATGATCATTTGGATTTGGTGCCGGGCCGTTTGCAAAAGCAGTTATTGGAAAACAGGTAAATATAATTATAACCAATAAAATGAACTTTGTTTTCTTCAAATCCATTGCCCGCTTTCTCATGTTATTAAATATTTTATCATTAATTACATTTTATAACAACTCTTACAATCATTAAATCGCACGAGCAGCGCGAGAATTAAAAAAACTTCGTTCACGAAATTATATCGCGAAACGAAGCTCACCGCTAGGTACGTTTGTAATTAAATCGTATAAACTGCGCGGAATATAAAAAGCTTTGTTCACAATAGTTATATCGCGAACAAAGCAGAGCTTGCTGGCGGCGGCTGACCTGGTCTTTGCCCCCACATCCGCCGGCTGGGCATTTTGCTCATAAGGCATACGCCTCCCCACTAATCTGCCTCTCGGAAAAAAATTCCGGCCGGGCTGACTTCTAAACCGCGCCATGCTCACCGGTAAATTACCGGCTTACGTGGATCGTTTTGCCCGCGACTAGCATCGACTTTCAACCACAGACCCGCCGCCATTCCCGATTATATGTCTTTGTAAAAATGCTGTCAACAAAAATAAACGCTTTAAAAAATTTTCAAACCTTAGTTACCCGTTGTTGATTTATTCTATCTTCATGTTATAATAACTGTGACTTATTTATAAGAAATAGGGGTTTTAAAAAAGCGGCAGGCAAAAAGCCGCACAAATCTAACAGGAGGTGGTATGCGTGGACGCAGACCCTAAACACAATTCATCTATAAACTTTAGCGGCGTGCATACCGAAAAGCAAGCAAATATATGCACACTGCTCTAAAGAAAGGCGGTGCTTGCTATGATAAACTATTATAAGACGGTGGAAGACTCTCTTCAAACGCTTACAACAGGCTGTCCCGGCGCATGGATACATCTTACAGATCCAACAAAAGAAGAACTTGACAAAATCGAAAAAGATTATCAGGTAGAGGCAGGATTTTTGCAGGCGGCTCTTGACGAAGAAGAGACTCCCCGCATAGAAAAAGAAGACGAACAAACGCTTATTATTGTCGATATTCCCGTAGTCGAGCCGGAAGGCACGTCATTTTTATACAATTCTATGCCGCTTGGTATAATATTGCAAGACGACAATATTATTACCGTTTGTCTCGAAGAAACGACTATAATCGAAGACTTTATGGAAAAACGCGTGCGCGGTTTTGACACATGCAAAAAAACAAGGTTCGTATACCAGCTGTTATATAAATCGAGCACTAAGTATCTTCAATATCTAAGGCAGATAGACAAGGCGACGACGAGCGTAGAAACTGCTTTGCATAAAAACATGAGAAACCGTGAACTTATGGGTATGCTAAAACTTGAGAAATCTCTCGTGTTCTTTTCTACGTCTTTAAAATCAAACGATATTGTACTCGAAAAACTTCTTAAAACAAACGTGCTGAAAAAATATCCCGAAGACACAGACCTGCTTGAAGACGTTATAATAGAAAACAAACAGGCTATTGAGATGGCAACAATATATCGAAGTATTTTAAACGGAACCATGACAACGTTTGCTTCTATTATCTCTAACAACCTAAACAACGTCATGAAGTTTCTAACGGCAATTACTATCATTATCGCCGTGCCCACGCTTATCGCAAGTTTCTGGGGCATGAACGTACCCGTGCCTTTTCAGACATCTTCGTTTGGTTTTTTGGTGATGATAGGTTTATCTTTGCTGTTTGCAGGAGTCACTGTATTCGTTTTATGGCGAAGAAAGATGTTATAGTTATGGCTCTGTTAAAGTTTAAATGCGCAGACTGCGGCCATATTTTTGAAGAGCTTACAAAAGCCGGTTTAGCCCCGGCATGCCCGAAATGTTCGTCAGAGAACACCAAGCGCCATTATCAGGGAAAGTGTTACTTTGGCAGCGGCAAAGGCAGCGGCGGATGCAGCGCACAAAACTGCTCGGGCTGTAAAGGATGCTCTGGCTAAGCAAAAAAAATCGGAGGCAATTACATGCATGAAGGTCATAGACAGCGGCTTACAGCCCGGTTTTTAAGCGAAGGGTTCGAAGCTTTTGAAGAGCATGAAATATTAGAGTTTATATTGTATTATGCAATACCCCGCGTAGATACGAACACAATAGCTCATAAACTTATAAAAACTTTCGGCAGCCTTTCGGGAGTGCTTGAAGCGGATTCAAAAGATTTAGAGCAAATTGCCGGAATAGGCAAAAATTCTGCGGCTTATCTTTGCATGTTTCCCGAAGCTTTTCGCGCTTACAAAAGAAGCAGGCTGAAAAAACGCCCCGAGATACGGTCTATAAAAGACGCCTGCGAGTTTGCTAAATCGCTGCTTTTCGGAAAACCATACGAACAATTCTATGTTATTTGGCTCAACACCCAAAACAAAGTCATACATTACGAAAAGCTTTCGGAAGGCGGAATAAGCGAATCGCCGGTATACATGAACAAAATAGCGGCGGCAGCGCTCCGTCATCACGCCGTTAAAGGAATAATAGCACATAACCATCCGGGCGGAAACGTTACTCCTTCAAGGGCAGATATTGAAACGACGCACGATATAATGCACGCGCTGAATATTCTTGGCATAGAGCTATCCGACCACATTATTGTCAGCGACGACAAATCTTTTAGTTTTCAGGCAGATTCGCTTATGGGCAAACGTTCGCTCAAAAGCAAAGATGCATATGCCGCCGAATATTCGGGTGTTCAACAGTTTATTGCTGTTCTTGCCGAAAAGCAGGAATCAGTATTATGAAGGTTTGAAAATCTAATTTTACGAATAATATAAAACAGGCTATAAAAACGGTAAAGGTTTAAGGCGATTCCCATTTTTAGTTTGGAGGAAATTATGACAATCAATTTTAAAGCGATAGAAAAACCGGACCAGCAGGTTATCTCGAGAATACTCACCATTGAACAAGAAGCATTCGGCAACGGCGCTCTCAATGAATATGTTGTCGTGCCGCTTGTAAGATACGGAAAAGTATACGCCGCCGTAGATGAGCAAGATTCTGCAATAGCGTGCGCGTATTTTATGAGAGATATGAACGATACAGATACCGCGTATCTTTTAAGCGTTGCTGTGCTTCCTGTATTTCGCGGCCAGGATGTGGGCACCGCGCTGTTAAGCTATGCTTTTTCACATCTGAAAAAATTCGGAATTGCAAAAGTTATTCTTACCGTAGATCCCGCAAATTTCACTGCACTTTCTGTATACAGAGAAAAACTAGGGTTTACAGTTATCGAAAGCGCAAAGGACGAATACGGCGAAGGAGAAGACAGGCTTATAATGACAAAAGAATTATAAATAACGAGAAAACAAAATAAATTTAAAGAGTGTCAGAAGAATTTGCAGACACTCTTTTTTAACTAAAAAAAGCCTGTACGCTGTTACAATGCAATGTTTTTCTGTTATAATGTCTGAAAAGAGGTGTATATATGAGACTCGATAAATATTTAAAAGTATCAAGAATAATAAAACGCAGAACGGTCGCCGGCGAGGCTTGCGATAAAAAGCGCGTGTCGGTAAACGGAAATATCGCTAAATCAGGCAAAGACGTTAAGCCGGGCGATGTTGTAGAAGTACGTTTTGGCGCAAATACTTTGAAAGTAAAAATCCTTTCGATCGCCGAGACGGTACGCAAAGAAAATGCGGGCGAAATGTATGAAGTTTTAGAGGAATCCAAAAATGGCTAAAATCTACGGCATAATACTCGCCGCAGGCAGCGCTAAGCGCATGGGCGAAAATAAAATGTTTATGCCAATCGGCAAAAAGAATGTTCTTGAGCGGTCGCTTTCCGCTTTCGAAAAAAGCGGCTGTTTTAATCATATAATAATTGTATGCAGAAAAAAGGATGAAAAGCTTGCAAATATCTTTGCTAAACGTTGTTTGAGCGTTCCTTATTCGATAATACAGGGCGGCGCCAAGCGCCAGTTTTCGGTGGAAAACGCTCTTTTATCTGTTTCGGGCGCTGATATAGTCGTTGTTCACGACGGCGCAAGGTGTTTTGTTGAGGACTATGTAATAAAAGAATGCGTCAAGAAAGCATGTGAAACAGGCGCGGCGGCAGCGGGAGTAAAAACAAAAGATACCATAAAAAAAGTAACGGACGGCGTGATAACGCAAACGGTTGACAGGACAAACCTTGTCAATATTCAGACCCCTCAGGCTTTTTCGTATAAGCTTCTCATGGATGCGCATAAAAAAGCAAAGGCGGATGGATTTGTCGGAACGGATGAATGCAGTTTGATAGAGCGCATGGGAATTCCCATAAGCTTTGTAGAGGCGCATTACGATAATATCAAGATAACTACACGGGAGGATATTTTGCACGGAAAACATATAGCCGGAACAAGCATGCGCACGGGAATCGGGTACGATGCCCACAGATTACAGCCCGGCCTGCCGCTCATACTCGGCGGAGTAAAAATAGAGCACACCCACGGGCTTTGCGGCCACAGCGATGCCGATGTTTTAATTCACGCCGTAATGGACGCAATACTTGGCGCGGCGGCTATGGGCGATATTGGGCAGCATTTTCCTAGCACGGAAGAATACTCGGGCATCAGCAGCATGATTTTATTAGAGCGTTTAAGAGACGTTATCTCAAAGCAGGATTACAATATCATTAACATAGACGCTACAATAACAATGGAAAACCCAAAGGTTGCTCCTTTTGTACAGCAAATGAGAAACAACATCGCAAAAGCGCTTAAGATAGACCCAAGTTGTGTAAGCGTTAAGGCAACGACCACAGAAGGCATGGGGTTCGAAGGCCAGGGGCAAGGCGTGTCTGCAATGGCGGTAGCCATGCTTGAACGTTAACCGATAAAAATGATAAGCTTGCGTTTTTTTAATTTATATATATAATTATGTACCAAGCCAAAGCAATAGGAGAAGAATTTATGGACTTTATACAAGTGGACAAAAAATGGCAGAAGAAATGGCAGCAAAGCGGGCTTTATTCTTTCGATAAGAAAAAAGCTGATAAAAAGAAATATATCTTAGAAATGTTTTCATACCCTTCGGGAGCAAAGCTTCATATAGGGCATTGGTATAATTTTGGGCTTTCAGATGTTTATGCAAGATATATACGAATGAAAGGTTACGAAGTGTTTCAGCCTATGGGTTTTGACGCTTTCGGGCTGCCTGCGGAAAACTACGCCATAAAAACGGGTATACATCCCGAAGATTCTACACTTGCTAATATAGATACAATGGAAAAACAATTAAAAGCAATGGGCGCCATGTTCGATTGGGACTACGAGATAATCACATGTATGCCCGATTACTATAAATGGACGCAGTGGTGCTTTTTAAAACTTTACGAAAAAGGCCTGGCTTACAGAAAACAGGCGCCGGTAAACTGGTGTGAAAGCTGTAACACAGTGCTTGCGAACGAGCAGGTTGTAGACGGCCTCTGCGAAAGGTGCGATACCGCTGTCATCAAGAAAAACCTTACTCAGTGGTTTTTCAAGATAACAGATTACGCGGAACGTCTTTTGCAGAATCTCGATGATCTGGACTGGCCCGAAAAAACAAAGATGATGCAGAGAAACTGGATAGGCAAATCTGTCGGCGGAGAGATTACATTTAAGCTCGAAAACGGCGAATCTTTTACAGTGTTTACGACAAGGGCGGATACGCTTTACGGCTGTACTTACGCTGTTCTTGCTCCCGAGCATCCTCTGACATTGAAAATCACGCACGAGAAACAGAAAAAAGCCGTGGAAGATTATATAGATTACGCGGCAAAAGCGAGTGAGATAGACAGGCTTTCTACCGCAAGAGAAAAGACGGGCGTTTTTACGGGTGCTTATGCGATAAACCCAATAAACGGAAGAAAGATACCCGTGTATGTTGCCGACTATGTGCTCGCAAGTTACGGCACGGGCGCTGTTATGGCGGTACCTGCGCATGACGAAAGAGATTTCGAATTTGCGCAAAAATACGACCTTCCCATAGAGCGCGTTATATCTTCAAAAGACGGACAAAACGATGACCTTCCTTACATAGAATACGGCGTTATGACAAACAGCGAAGAGTTCTCGGGCCTTAGCGTAGAGGAAGGCAAAAAAGCGGTCATAGAAAAACTAAAGGCGATGGATTCAGGTGATTTTAAGATAAACTACCGCCTGCGCGACTGGCTTATATCTCGCCAAAGATACTGGGGCGCGCCTATACCTATCGTATACTGCGATAAATGCGGCGAAGTCGCTATTCGGCAAAGCGACCTTCCCGTAAAGCTGCCTTACGACATAGATTTTAAGCCGGACGGAACATCTCCGCTTCTAAAATCGGATACGTTTATGAACACAGTCTGCCCGAAATGCGGCGGGCCTGCCGTGCGTGACGCTGACACAATGGATACTTTTGTCTGCTCGTCGTGGTATTTTCTTAGATACCCCAATGCGCACAATTCAGACGCCGCGTTTGACCCGCAATGGACAAACAAAATGCTTCCTGTAGATAAATACATAGGCGGAGCCGAGCACGCGTGCATGCATCTTTTGTACGCAAGGTTTTTTACCATGGCTCTGCACGATATGGGTTATTTGGATTTTGAAGAACCTTTTTCTTCTCTTGTGCACCAGGGCGTAATACTCGGCCCGGACGGAGCGCGCATGAGCAAAAGCAAAGGCAACGTAATATCGCCCGATGATTATATACAAAAATACGGCAGCGATGTGTTTCGTACTTACCTCGGGTTTGGGTTCTCGTATATAGAAGGCGGCCCCTGGAGCGACAACGGTATAAAAGCCGTTTATAAGTTCCTCGAGCGGGTTGACCGTATCGTTTCGCGCCTGAAAGATGTAACACAAAACAGCGAAAAAGGCAAAAAACAAATACTTTATACGCAAAACTATACTATAAAGCACGTATCGGCTGATATTGAAAATTTCCAGTTCAATACGGCTATAGCACGGCTCATGGAGTTTACCAACGCGCTTTATAAATATATCGACGATTCTCCCGATAGGCAGACGAGCCTTAATGCGGCTAAAGATCTGACACTTCTTCTCGCTCCTTTCGCGCCTCATGTAGCGGAAGAGCTTTGGGAAAACCTCGGCGAAGAATATTCCGTTTTCAACGCAGACTACCCCGTCTGCGACGAAAGCGCGCTTGTGCTTGATACCATAGAAATGCCGCTTCAGATAAACGGCAAGGTAAGAGCGAAATTTCAAGTTTCATCAGATGCTTCTAAAGAAGATATTGAAAAACTAATCATGGAAACGGACAGCTTAAACAAACACTTTGAAGGCAAAACTGTGCGCAAGGTTATAATCGTGCCCGGGCGCATTGCGAATATAGTAGTAGGATGATGAGAAAAAAAGAGCACCAGACAATTGCTGTAAAAAAAATATTCAGCCCGCGGTTTATGGCGGAAGCGGGCGTTATCGCAGCCGTGTATTTTGTTTTGACTATGGCTGTCGCGCCCATAAGCTACGGAAACATCCAAATGCGCATTTCGGAAGCGCTTTGCGTGTTGCCCTTTTTTACGCCAGCGGCAGTCCCGGGGCTTTTTATAGGATGCCTTCTTGCAAACCTGTTAAGCCCTCTTGGAGTCTTCGATATCGTTTTTGGTTCTCTGGCGACTCTCTTGGCGGCTTTTTTAACTTACAAAATAAAAAACAAATGGTTTCTGCCGCTGCCGTCCGTCATCGTCAATGCATTTGCCGTCGGCGCGCTGCTTTATTTTCTTGCGGGGCTTCCGTTCTGGCTGTCCGTTCTTTACGTCGGCGCAGGACAGGCAATCGCGTGCTATGCTCTTGGCATGCCGCTTTATTTTCTTTTGAACAAACATAAAGACAGGCTGTTTAAAAAGTGACAGCTTCATTATTAACTGTTTATAAAATATGAATATCAAACAAAAAGCCAGTGAACTGAAAATAAAAACCGCGGCAGTCTTTATAGCGTTTAAAAGAAAAGATACGCCTTTTATAGCAAAAATTTTTGCAGGGCTAACGGTAGCCTATGCGTTATCACCCATCGACCTGATTCCCGATTTTATTCCTGTCTTGGGGTATCTGGATGATATCATTGTTTTGCCGCTTTTGATTGCTCTGTCGATAAAATTTATTCCCAAAGATATAATGAAAGAATGCGAGGCCCGGGCGCATGAGTTATGGGCAGGCGGGCTGCCGAAAAAATGGTTTTTTGCCATACCTATTATTGTGATATGGACTGCGCTTATCGGTTTTATTATTTATAAAATAGCGTTTTGTTAATCAAAACTTTTTTACAAACAAAGGCTCGTACACAAGCTTGCCATTAACTCTCTTGCTCTCGAACAATATTATCTCTTTTACCTCAAATACGCAGCTGCTTTGCGGTCTTTTTTCTATATCGCCAAACGCGCGAAACTTTCGCGCAAGCGTTATATGCGGGCGGTATTGCCTTTTATCTTTTTCGAAACCGATTTTCTCGAGCGCGGTTTCCACGCTCTTGTGCAAAGCGCAAAGCGATTTTGTATCTCCCCCGACTTTCGCCGCTGCGATACCGCTTTTGTTAAACATCACCGCGCCTTTTATCTCCAGCCCGAACGCTTGCGCGCTTATCTCCGCCATGGCATCGCAAATGCTTTTGAGCTTACCGGGCGGCACTTCGCCCAGAAATCTCAGAGTGAGGTGCAGATTGTTTTTATCCGTGAAACTGCCTTTGCCTATTTTTTTAAGCTCCTGCCCGAGCCCGAGCAAAAAATCTTCCCGCCTTGTTTTAATGCCTATAAAAAGCCGCATGGAGTTTTTCCTTTCATTAAAAATCAGCTATATTATACCATATTTTAAATATGCCATAGGCATAACGTATTCATAGCCGCGCGTATACATAATCGTACTAATTTAAAAAGAGGCTTTCATGTATTTAGAGAGCGCAATAATGGGCTGTATAGTCGGCGCGGCAGGCACGGTCATAGGCGGGATTCTCGCCATGGTAATAAGCAGCCGTATAAAATCATCTCTGCCGTTTATGGCGTTCGCAGGCGGAATAATGATATCGGTTGTTTTTTTCGACATGTTCTCAGAGAGCATAGCTTTCGGCGGAGTGTTTGCCATGTGCGGCGGTGCAGTCATGGGCGGAGTGGTGTTTGCGTTTATCTCGCCTATTCTCTCGCATAAAAAAGAAAGATCGCTTTATTCTGTCGGAATAATGGTGCTTATAGGCATTGCCATGCACAACCTGCCCGAAGGGCTTGCGGTCGGCTCTTCTCTTGTAGAGAGCGAAACTATGGCGTTTTCGCTCGCGATACTGATGCTTGCGCATAACATACCCGAGGGCCTCGCCGTCTGCCTTCCTCTTCGCCTTTCGGGTATGCCGGCCGCCAAAGTTTTGATGCTGGCGCTTTTAACAGGGCTTCCGACAGCCGCGGGCGCGGTAATCGGAACGGCCGCCGGCACGATATCGCGCCAGATGATTGCTGTGTGCATTTCTTTTGCGGGCGGCGCAATGCTTTTTATATCTTTAAAAGAGCTTATTCCCGCCGCAGGAGAAAGAAAAAAAGCCCTGCCTTGTGTACTGGGGCTGCTTGCCGGTTTTGTTATGACTATGTTTATCTGAAAAATTTTTATTCTTTTACCGTCCCATGCTTTACCGTATATACTTTTCCTGTCACGCTTTTAAAAGCGGTAGCTGTCGTTATAAAACACTGTACGCCTTTTATACGCTCGAGGAGCGCTCTTTGCCTTATCTCATCCAGTTCGGAAAAAACATCGTCGAGCAAAAGCACAGGGCTTTCCTCAAAATCTTTTTTGGCGATTTCAAGCGTTGCGAGCTTTAGAGAAAGCATCGTCGTTCTTATCTGCCCCTGCGAAGAATAAGCTTTTACTTCATTCCCGCCTATGAATACCGAAACATCTTCTCTATGCGGCCCGTGCAGGCAAAAACCCTGTTCAATCTCTGAAGACAAGCTTTTTTCCATCTTGTCAAAAAGTGCCTGCCGGATATTATCGCCCGATACGCTGCATCTGTATTTTAGCGACAGCTCTTCGCCGTTCGCCAGATCTTTATGTATATCGCGGCTTTGCTCTCCTATCCGCTCTAAAAAAATTCGCCTTGCCGTAATTATCTTTTCTCCGTATTCGGACAGCTGTTCATTAAACACCGTTACGAGTTTTTTAAGCTGAGTTTCTTTCATTCTTGATTTTAAAAGAGCGTTTTTCTGCGCCAGCGCTTTTTGGTATTCCAGCAAGTCAAAAAAATAAATGCGTTTCATTTTGGATATTTCCATATCAATAAACCTTCGCCGAAGCGACGGCGATTCTTTTAGCACTTTAATATCTTCGGGAGAAAAAACAATAGCGATAAAATTTCCGAAAAGCTCGCCCATTCTTTTTACAGGTTCGCTGTTTACCTTTAGGCTTTTTGTTCCCTGCCTCGTAAAAAACGCCTGCAGGCTAAGCTGTCCGCTCGTTCTTACAATATCGCCTTTTATATAAGCGTTCTCTTTTTTTTCCTGAATGCATTCAGAATCTTTGCCCGTGCGGAAAGATTTGCCGAAGCTTAAAAAACCTATGGCTTCGAGCACATTGGTTTTGCCTGCTGCGTTTTTGCCCTGAAGAATGTTTATACCGTCTTCAAAGCGCACGCTAAGGTTCTCGTAGCTTCTGTAATTTTGCAAAATAAGATTGTCTAAATACATCTGTCTTCCGGCTTTGCCTGCTCCTTCTCGTGTTTATCAGAGTATCTATTGTATCATACCGGCATCGTATAATACCATATCGCGCCGTATATGTTTATGGCTATTGCTATTACAGCCAAAATAGCGGGAAGTACCGCCGCACGCCGCGCGCGCAAAATATTATCTTTGCTGTCTTCGTATGCCATAAAAAAAGGCTCGGCGAATATTATTAGCATAAACGGTACCATATCAACCAAATACCTGCTGCCAAACTGCCATCCTCCCATAGTTTTGTGCGAGAGCAGCAACACCAAATGTACGATAAGGCAAATCATATATATAAGATGTTTTGCACTAAACTTGTTTTTTATAAGCCTTGCTGCCAAAAGCACAAACACTGGGTTCACTAAGAAAAACAGCGTGCCGTTAAACTTTGGCAGTAAAAGCTCGCTGTTTAGAACTTTCGGCAGTTTTAATATCTCTAGGAAATTTCCCGGTACATACGAGAGCGAAAACTGCGGCGCGCTCGTAAACTCGGGCAGGTAAGTATGCCCGAATTCGAAAAAGCTATTAAAGCGCATGTAGTTATATACGGCGGCGCACACGCCGACTAAAACTAACGGGAGCACGTATTTTATACAGCTTACACAAGTCTTTATAAAACCTTTTTGAGAATCAATATTTTTATAAAGCATATAAAACAGAAGCGGTGCGTAAACAATCTGGAACGGCCTGCAAGAGAATGCCAGCCCGAGGCACAAAAACGAAAAGTACCAAGCTGTCTTATTTTTGCTGTATATAAGGCTTACGCTAAGCACGCATAAAAGAAAACTCTGCGTCTGCGCAGAAAACCAGACCCAACCTGTCACCGACAGATAAAAGAGGTTTGTTCCAAGAGTCATCAAAAGAGCAAGAACGGATGACATTAAACCGCTCTTACCGCGCTCACGCAAAAAACGGTAAATCAGCACGAACGATAACAGCGCGATTATAGTGTTTATAAGGTTGTCGGGCGTATTCATTCCGAAAATCGGGTAAAGCAAAAACTGTATCACAGTCGGGAAAGGCGGAAAGCTTACGAAAATCTCTTCGTTATATTCGGCAAGCTCAAGCCATGTTATATTCTCGGGCAAACTTGCTCTGCCCTGCCACCACGAAGCGGCCTGGCGTGTGTAAGAATCGTAATCGCTGTGAGAAAAAAGGCCCTGCTCTATAACTGCGTAAAGCAATATATACGCAGCGGTTATAATTGCCGCAGCGATTATAAAATGGTATGTGTGTTTTTGTCTGCTGATTTTCATTTCTTGCATATTTTATCATGCTCACATATCAAGAACAAGCGTTTTTAATACGCTGCAACTAGTCAAAAAAGGCCTTTCACAAGGGCTTTGCCCTCGTGCTCCCACTTCTTTTCTTAAAGAAAAGAAGCAAAAGATATTAGAAATACCTTTATAAAGGCATTTCTCCTCCGCCAAGAAAAAAGGTTTAACTACAGTCTAAAGATATATACTTTTTAATCTTTCTATAGACGAATTGCGCTCAAAATCTTATCCACTATATTTTGTTGGTTATATTTTCTAATAAAAATGAAATGGCGTGCAATCAAATATAAAATGGTCATTACAATAAATATATAAAATCCTTCATTATGGCGATAATTATCTTTAACAGCGTCCAAAATCAATATACTGTATACTAAATTACGAATACCCGTTATCAAAACCAAAATTTTTTCATGTTTTCCCTTGCCTTTGATAACCAAGACTAGAATTGAGACGAATGCTATAATGACAAAAGAATAAAATACATACGCAAATATATAATATTGATATATAGCAAGTAGCAGCATTCCAAGCAATAATACTATAGACTGTATAATATTCAGAGACGTTTTGTTATTAGACGAACTTAGAATGTCAAATTGATTTACTTCTTTGGGGATTTTCCTTCCAAGTATTTTTCGCAAAACACTAAAAATGAACATTAACGAAAAGACCATCAAAGGAACACAAGATAAATAACTTCCTGAACCAATTATATTATCAAATAAAACAAATGGTAAAGCAAAAACAAAAGCCACAGCGTTCATAAAAAACACTATGAACGTGTATTTATATATAGTAATGTACGCGTCCTTGAGCATTTGGCTCTCATCTGCTAATATATCGTTATCCTTAAGGGCAGCGTTTGTCAGATTTTTTTGAACTGTCTCGAGTATCAGGCTGATTACCATAAAAATAAGAAGCACGCCAAAACCGATACTCGGCCAAATCGAGTTGTACGCAAATACAAGCATGCAAATCATACCCACAATCACAAGCGCCATTGCGATAAACGAGATGTTCTTAAAATTAACAAGGCTGCTTTTTATCAGTCTTTTGATTTGCAGGTCTATCTTAACAGCGGCTTTTTGTGTCGTATCTTCTCTTATTCGTTCACCTTTTAAAATCTCGTCTGATGTGACACCAAATAATTCTGCAAGTACGGGTATCAGTGTAATTTCTGGATAGCTTTCATCGCACTCCCATTTGCTGATTGTTTTATTGGATACATTGAGCCGGTCAGCTACTTCCTGCTGTGTCATTCCGTTTGATTTTCTTAAAACGGCGATAAAACTGCCCATAGTTTTCTTTTCCATAACTATTCTCCTAACATGATTTTTCAAAGTATCAATACGACTTAAATTCTATAGCCAGGAGATATAGGATACCACCCGCAATACGGAGTTTTTATCTCTAATTAAGAGAATAATGATTCTTTAACTATTTGGTTAAGGAAAAAATAATTGACCAAAATTTAGCGGATGGCTTTGTCCTAAAATATCATTTTATATATATGTGCGTGCTGTCCGCTTTGCCTGATATTATATCGTCTATGCGGTTGCCCGCGCCCGAAATATATACATGCGTTCCCGCTTTAGCGGGACCGAGCGAATACCGAAGCTTTGCGCCCGCTCCGTTTGCGCCCGCCCTTGAGGCTCCTTTGCAGTACTCTATCGTTTTTTGTACATTTTGCTCGAGCTGCTTTGGCGTACTGCCCGAAATCTCTCGTATAAGTGTAGAATTGTCTCCGTGAATTTTGTATATTCCGTTTACAGACGTCAGTATAACAAGCGTTTTTGCATGGACGAGCATTGTAACAACGGCCGCCGTTTCGTCGTTGTCTACGCACTCAACCAGCTCTCTTGCTCCGTTGTCCATTTTTTTAAGTTCCATTTTGCGGTTTTCTTCGCTTGATACGGGGTCGTTATAATTGATTATCGGAATTGCGTTTTGTACCGGCGCGCGCAGCAATAGTTTTTTTATGTGCTCTTTTTTCTCTTTGTCGTTAAAATGGCTGTGCTCAACGAGCACCTGCCTAACAGAATAAGCCGGATTTATAAACTGCCTGTAATTTTGCATGAGAATCGCCTGCCCCTGCGCAGAATAATCCGTCTTTATATCTTCCTCGTCGCCTTCCAGCTCATGACCGTTTCTTTTTATATAATCAAGGCGCCCGATCTCGGTTGCACCCGAGCTTATAAGAAGCATTCCCGGCCTAAGCGCATTCCCCAGGCTGGAAAATATATTATAATCCAGATCTCCGTGCTCAAGGCGAATAAGCGCCATAGAGCCTATTTTTATAACAATGTCATATACGCTTTCCAAAATATTTTGCCCCCATAGTATTTTCGAATGTATTATACACTAATAAAAGCGCCATATCAAACGATATAATATATGTATGGTATGCATATATATTATAATGTCAGTTTATGTAAAAATAATGCGAAAAGGTTGTCAATCTTTTATTGATTTTTTTATTATAATTTGATAGACTTTAGCGTGGGGTGGGTTGGCTGACGTTTAATCTTCCCTTTTTATCTCATTAAAAATAATAACTTAGTTATTTTTTGCATAAAAACAAAGGGGAAATCATTACTATGACTATTGCACTGGGTTGTGACCACGGCGGCTTCGACTTAAAAACCATTGTTATCGGCCACCTAAAATCAAAAGGTTTTCAAATAAAAGATTTTGGTACATACGATGCTAATTCATGCGATTATCCTGATTATGCGGCTGCCGCATGCGACAGCGTCATTTCGGGCGAATCGGATCTTGGAATATTGATATGCGGCACGGGTGTCGGTATATCTATGGCGGCGAATAAAATAGACGGTATAAGGTGTGCACTTTTAGGAGATGTGTTTTCTGCAAAAGCTACAAAGCAGCACAACAACGCAAACGTTATGGCGCTCGGAGGAAGAGTTGTCGGCGCAGGGTTAGCGCTCGAAATCGTTGACGCGTTTCTTAATACGCCTTTCTCAAACGAAGCACGTCATCAAAAAAGAATAGACAAAATCAGTGATTTAGAAAAACGTTAAAGCTTTTCTTTTTTATTATCTTACATGGAGGGTAACATGGGCAAACTAGTTATAATGGACCATCCTCTTATACAGCATAAAATATCGCTTATAAGAGATAAAAAAACGGGAACAAGAGATTTCCGCGATCTTGTTGACGAAATTGCCATGCTTATGGCGTATGAAGTTACAAGAGACCTGCCGCTAAAAGAAGTGGAAATAGAGACTCCCGTGGCTAAAGCGAAAACCAAGGTGATATCGGGAAAAACAATAGGTATAATTCCTATACTTCGCGCAGGGCTTGGCATGGTCAACGGTATATTATCGCTAGTTCCTGCCGCAAAGGTCGGGCATATCGGGCTTTACAGAGACCCCGAAACGCTGCAGCCGGTTGAATATTACTGCAAACTTCCTGTAGACGCCAGCGACCGTGATATGATTATAGTAGACCCTATGCTTGCCACCGGCGGAAGCGCAAACGGAGCGATTACGCTGCTTAAAGAACATGGTATAAAACACATTAAGCTCGTTTGCCTTATAGCCGCGCCCGAAGGTATAGAGGCGGTGCAAAAGCAGCATGATGACGTAGATATTTTTATCGGCACTGTTGACGAAAAGCTTAACGACCACGGATATATAGTGCCGGGGCTCGGAGATGCAGGAGACAGGCTCTTTGGCACAAAGTAATCTTTGGCTCAAAGCAACATAAAAGAGGAGAAAATATGGCGATTGATGTATTAAATCAAATTAAAGCCGCCGAAGAAAAAGCAGAAGAAACAAGGCGCGTTGCCGCTATGGCCGCAAAAGACGCTTTAAAACTTGCGCAGCAGGAAAACAGCGAATATAAGGAAAAAGAACTGGCAAAGGCGCGCCACGAAGCTATCGCCGTCGTTGACGCCGCGCAAAAAGCGGCACAGGCAGAGCTTGACGCACAGCAAAATAAAAGGCTGGAAAAGAACGAAGAGTTAAAGCAAAACGCGCAAAAAAAACTGTCGCAGGCGGCAGACGTTTGTTTAGAGAGGATTTTAGCATAATATGGCGCTGTTAGATATGAAAAGAATATCGCTTATTGCCCACAGCGAGCAAAGAAACGCTATTCTGAAACTTCTTCAGGATATTGGCGCGGTTGAAATTCTTAACACAAGCCAGCAAGAGCTAAGCACAGCCAAGGCTCCCGAATGCATAGGCACACTTGAAAAAAAACTTGCCGAAGTACGCGAGTCTCTTGATATTATACGCAAATATGACGATAGCAAGACTTCTTTTCTTACTCCAAAACCCGCCATATCTAAATCCGGACTGGAAAATATAAAAGAGAAATTTGATGAGGCAGACAAAGTCACGAAAAAGACAAAACAGTTCTCCGATGATATGAGTTCTCTAAAAGCAAGGCGTCACCATTTGAAAAACAAGATGATACAGCTAGAACCGTACGCAAAATTTGACGCTCCGCTGCAAAGCGTATGCGACGGCAAATATACAAGCGCTCTGCTTGGAACGATTCCTTCAGATAATAAAGAAAAATATAAAGATATAGAAAAAAAATTCGGCGATACCGCTTATTTTGAGGTTGTCGGGAATCACAAAGATTATCTTTCCGTTTATGTGGTCATGATAAAGCAGGTTCACGAAAAACTTACAGGCGAATTAAAATTTATAGGGTTTTCCGAAGCGTATACAAAAGATTTGTACGGTACTCCGCGCGATCTTGTATACGATTATCAAAACGAATATGAATCGCTCGGGCTCGAAGCGGGCGAATACGAAGAAAAAGCTAAAAAGTTTGTTGAAAATAAGCTTGTGTTAAAAGCGGTAGAAGACTGTCTTACAAATGAAATAGCAAGAGAGCGGTGCGTAGAATCGCTTGGCGAAACAGGCTCAACTTTTATGCTGGAGGGCTGGATTATCGCTGATACCGAACAAAAAATAGAAAAAGCTTTGCTCGAAACAGCACCCGAAGCGTATATTTCTTTTAGAAACCCCGAGCCGGGCGAAATACCGCCCACAGCGTATGATAACGCCAAGGCCATTACGCCTTTTGAAGCCGTGACGGATATGTATTCTATTACTTCGTCAAAGGGAATCGATCCCAACTTTGTAATGGCAATATTCTACTTTTTGATATTCGGCATGATGATGGCCGATCTGGCGTACGGCATTATATTAACATTTGGCTCGCTGCTCGTGCTAAAACTCAAAAAACCGGAGGGTATGTTCCGCAAGATCACATCAGTAATAATGATCTGCGGTATTTCCACTGCGCTTTGGGGTTTGTTCTTCGGCAACATATTCAGCATCGACGGTCTTATGACGGCGGTTATCAATCCGCTGCAGGATGCGATGTCCATGCTCATACTATGTATCGGAATCGGTGTTGTACATATTCTGACCGGTCTTGGAATGGCGGCATATATGAATATTCGCCGCGGCAAGATATTAGCGGCACTGTTTGACAACGTGTCATGGATGATTATTCTGATCGGCGCAGGTATGCTGGCTCTTGGCGGCGCTATTGCCACTGTCGGTATGTATATGATGATACTCGGCGCGGTTGTGCTTCTCTTAACACAAGGCCGCCATAAAAAAGGCATTATCGGCAAAGCCGTAGGCGGCTTGGCAAGCCTTTATGATGTGACTTCGTATCTAAGCGATATACTTTCCTACTGCCGTATATTCGGCATGGGCCTTGCCACTACCGTTATTGCGATGGTTTTTAACCGAATCGCCGCAATGTTTTTCGGCGGTATACCCGGATATATAATCGGCGCGGTAATACTGACGATAGGGCATGTGTTCAACATTGCAATCAACACACTCGGCGCTTTCGTTCATACCGCAAGGCTGCAGTATATCGAATTCTTTTCCAAATTTTATGAAGGCGGCGGACATACGTTCAAACCGCTTGGAATCAAGACAAAGCATTACAGACTGGACAAAATACCACGTTAACACGGTATTTTTTGTCTGAACCAGGTAAAATCTGTCCGCTGTGCGGATAATAATAAAAAACTATAAGCTTGACTTAACAGGAGGATAATAACATGTCTGATTTTTTGGGTGAATATACGGGATTGATCATATCGACGGTGGGCGCTGCGCTGGCCATGATACTGGCCGGTATCGGCTCTGCAAAAGGAATGAGCCTTGCCGGACAGGCGGCCGCAGGCCTTGTATCTGAAGACCCTGACAATTTCGGTAAAGCGATCGTGCTCCAGCTTCTTCCCGGTACGCAGGGTATCTATGGTTTTATCGTCGCCGTTTTGATATTGCTGTTTAACGGCATTATGTCGGGCGCAGAAACACTTATTTCTGCCCAGCAGGGATGGCTCTACTTTTTCGGTGCTCTCCCCATTGCTTTTGTCGGCCTCTTTTCTGCCATTGCACAGGGAAAAACGGCTGTGGCCGGTATCGGGCTTGTAGGCAAGCATCCGGATGAATCGGGTAAAGCGATCGTTATGGCCATCATGGTTGAAACATACGCTGTTCTTGCCCTGCTCATCTCATTGCTGACCATACTGCTGAGCAACGCGTAAAGGACGTGATTTAAATTGGCTGGAGCGGAAAAACTCTTAGAGAAAATCGCAGATGACGCGCAGCGCGATGCCGAAAAATACTGGCATAACGCAGAAGAAAAAAAGAAAGCCATGCTCGATACTCTTTTAAAAGAAATCGAGCAGCGCAAAAAAGAAATAGAAAAAATGGCGGTTGAAGCGGGTAAAGAGAAGAAAAGACGCATGTCTGCCGTTTATGACTTAGAGTTCAGAAAAAAGCTTCTTGCCGCAAAGCAGGAGATGATGGAAAAAGCTAAGTCGCTGGCGCTGGAAAAACTGCTTTCTTTAAATGATGCGGATTATACCGCACTTATGAAAAAAAAGCTTTTGCTGTGCGCGAAAACGGGGGAAGAAAGCATAGCTGTTTCAAGCAAAGAAACAAGGCTTGGCGACGCTTTTTTAGCCGACGTAAACAGCGAGCTTAAAAAAACGCTCGGCACCGGCAATATAAAAATTTTGCCCGAGAAAAAAGATATAAGCGGCGGTTTTATATTTATTGACGGCGGCATGGAGATAAACATGACTTTGGAAGCCCAGCTTAACGAAGCATGGCACGATGCCGAGACAGAAATCGCAAATGTTCTTTTTGAACAGTCGTAAAGGTGAAACATGTCAGAAATAGCAAGCAGTTATCCATATGCCGCGGCAAAAATCAAGGTGTTGGAAAACAAGCTGATAACAAAAGATAAACTAAACCGTATAATCGAATCCAAAGATTTCGATACGGCTTTGCATGTCCTGCAGGAACTGGGCTATGGCAATATCTCGTCCAGGCATCAGTCTTTTGAACTGATGATACAACACGAGCTTGACGAGACAGACAAGCTGCTGCTTGCAATCTCTCCAAGCGATGTATTCATAAAGATCATGCGTACGGATAAAGATTATTATAATCTAAAAATACTCATTAAGCTTTTAGTTCTTGATAAAAGCCTTGAAGATACAGAGCTTTCCCCGGGAAATATAAGCATAGATACTTTAAGACGCGCAATTTCTGAAAACAATTATCATGAGCTTACCGACAGAATGAAAGAAGCGCTGCTTTATATCGACAAGCGTTTTGCAACAGCTACCGATGTTTCTATTATTGGCATTGCGCTTGACAGAGCGTACGCAAAAGAAATTTCCGCTTTGGTAAAGCAAATGAACAACGAACTGGTAACGCAGTATTTTGAATCGTATTTTGATTTTTCGAATATAATAGCTTTTATGCGCGTTCGTGTCTCGGGGCATAGAAAAGAATCTTTTGACGACGCGCACCTTCACGGAGGCAGGATAGAAAAACGCACGTTTTCCGAAGCATTTGAACTGCCTGACGAAAGTGTTTTCAACGCGGTAGTAAGAAGAGAATTCGCAGAGGTTTTAGCGCCCGCATTCAACGATTACCTTAAAACAAAAAGCCTTTATATGATGGAAAAAGCGAAAGACGATTATCTTCTGGCTCTTATAAAAAAACACAGGCACGATATGTTCGGCATAGCGCCGCTTATGTGCTACTATATCGCTAAACAAAGAGAAGCGGCCGCCGTGCGCATGGTGATGACAGCAAAACAGGGCGGTATAGATAATGAAGTCGTAACTAAAAGACTAAAAGAACTGTACTAGCGAGGAATTTTTATGAACAAGATAGGAGTCGTAGGCGACTCGGACAGCGTAATAGGCTTTAAATCGCTCGGTATAGACGTTTATCCGGCGACAGGCGGAGAGGTCATGAAAGTGATAAACCGTCTTGCCACAGGCGGGTACGCTATTATATTTGTGACAGAGCAGGCGGCCGAAGCCGCAGCAGAAACCATAGACAGATATAAAACATCGCCGTTTCCCGCGATAATACCCATACCCGGCAATCGGGGAACTACCGGTTTTGGCATGAAGGGTATACGTTCTAACGTAGAAAAAGCGATAGGCGCTGATATACTTTTTGGAGATGATTAATCTTGGGCGGCAACGCGCTAAGTATAGATACTAGTAACTAACAGGAAGGATATAGTTTATGGAAGGCAGAATAGTCAAAGTTTCCGGTCCGCTGATTTTGGCAGAAGGCATGGGTATGTGTGAAATGTACGATGTTGTCAGAGTAAGCGAGCAGCGACTTATAGGCGAAATTATCGAACTTAGAGGCGATACTGCTTCGATTCAGGTATATGAGGAGACAAGCGGGCTTGGCCCGGACGAACCTGTATATTCTACGGGAAGCCCTCTTTCGGTAGAGCTTGCACCCGGACTAATAGAGTCTATATTCGACGGTATTCAAAGGCCTCTCGATAAAATAAGAGAACAGACGGGCGACAGAATAAGCCGCGGAATATCAATAAACCCGCTCGACCATGACAAAAAATGGAAGTTTGTTCCGACAGCGAAAGTCGGCGACAGTGTTTCTGTGGGCGATATATTAGGATACGTAAATGAAACTTCGCTCGTTAAGCATTTTATAATGGTTCCTCCCAAAGTTTCGGGGAAAATAGAATGGCTAGGCGAAGGCGAGGCGACAATACTCGACACTATAGCAAAGCTTAAAAACGACAGCGGCGAAGTTACGCAAGTGCAGATGCTTCAAAAATGGCCGGTAAGGCAAGGCAGGCCGTACGCCGAGAAACTTCCGCCGAGCGAGCCTATGATAACTGGCCAGCGTGTTATAGACACGCTTTTCCCAGTTGCCAAGGGCGGCGTTGCGGCGGTCCCGGGGCCTTTCGGAAGCGGAAAAACTGTAGTTCAGCATCAGCTTGCGAAATGGGCGGACGCCGAGATTATAGTTTATGTCGGCTGCGGAGAACGCGGAAACGAGATGACGGACGTTCTCATGGAGTTTCCCGAGCTAAAAGATCCGCGCACAGGTGAGCCTCTCATGAAACGCACGGTGCTTATCGCGAACACATCGGATATGCCGGTGGCAGCGCGCGAAGCGTCCATTTATACGGGAATAACGATTGCGGAATACTTCCGCGACATGGGATATAAAGTAGCAATAATGGCAGACTCAACATCAAGATGGGCAGAAGCTCTTCGCGAAATGTCGGGAAGGCTCGAAGAAATGCCGGGCGACGAAGGATACCCCGCTTACCTGTCGTCAAGGCTCGCCGGTTTCTATGAACGCGCCGGCATGGTAAAGACACTCGGAAGCGATGGCAGAATAGGCACGGTAACTGCCATAGGCGCTGTATCGCCGCCGGGCGGAGATATCTCCGAGCCGGTATCGCAGGCGACTCTACGCATAGTCAAAGTTTTCTGGGGGCTTTCGGCAAACCTAGCGTACAAAAGGCATTTTCCGGCGATAGACTGGCTGACTTCTTACTCTTTGTATTTAGACAGGCTCACCGAATGGTTCGATGAAAATGTATCGCACGAATGGGTAGAGCTTAGGTTAAAGACTATGCAGCTTTTACAGGACGAAGCCGAGCTTGAAGAGATCGTGCGGCTAGTCGGCGTAGATGCGCTCTCTCTCGGAGACAGGCTTAAGCTTGAAACGGCGCGGTCTATTCGGGAAGACTATCTGCATCAGAACGCTTTTCACGAAACGGATACTTATACCTCTCTCGAAAAACAGTTTGGTATGCTGCGCCTGATATTAAAATGGGGCGAGCTCGGGCAAAAGGCATTGGATGCCGGAGCCGAGTTCTCTAAGATATCTGGTCTGCCGATAAGAGAAGACATAGGCAGAGCGAAATATGTAGATGAAAAAGAAATAGCTGAAAAATTTGCGATGATAGAAAAAACACTTGAAGAACAGATGTCAGCGCTTTATGAGGAAGGTGGGATAGAGATTGCTTAAAGAATATCGCACAATAAAAGAAGTCGTCGGCCCTTTAATGCTTGTAGAAGGCGTCAGTGGAGTAAAATATGACGAACTCGTAGAAATCGAGCAGGGTAACGGCGAGATAAGGCGCGGCAAAGTTCTCGAAATAAACGAAGACAAAGCGCTTGTACAGCTTTTTGAAAGCTCGCAGGGGCTGCAAATCGCTACCTCTAAGGCGCGTTTCTTGGGAAAAAGCATAGAGCTTTCGGTATCATACGATATGCTCGGGCGTGTTTTTGACGGAATGGGCGACCCTATGGATTCGGGTCCTGCTATAATTCCCGAAAAGCGCATGGATATTAACGGACAGCCTATAAATCCGGCCGCAAGAGACTATCCCGAAGAGTTTATACAAACGGGTATCTCGGCGATAGACGGGCTTAATACTCTCGTCCGCGGCCAGAAGCTTCCCGTGTTCTCGGGCTCAGGCCTGCCTCACGCAAACCTTGCGGCGCAGATAGCTCGTCAGAGCAAAGTGCTGGGCGGAGAATCCAACTTTGCCGTTGTTTTCGCGGCAGTAGGTATCACTTTTGAAGAAGCGGACTTTTTCATAAGCGACTTTAAAAAGACGGGCGCGATAGACAGAACGGTGCTTTTCATAAACCTTGCGAACGACCCGGCAATAGAACGTATATCAACACCGAGAATGGCGCTTACTGCCGCTGAGTATCTCGCATACGAAAAAGGACTGCACGTTCTTGTCATAATAACCGATATAACAAACTACGCGGAAGCGCTACGTGAAGTTTCTGCGGCAAGAAAAGAAGTCCCCGGGCGGCGCGGATACCCCGGATACCTTTATACAGACCTTGCGACTATGTATGAGCGGGCGGGGCGTATAAAAGGAAAAACGGGCTCTGTTACGCAGATACCGATTCTTACAATGCCCGAAGACGATAAAACTCACCCTATACCCGACCTTACCGGATATATCACAGAAGGACAGCTGATATTATCGCGCGAGCTTAACCGCAAAGGCATAACTCCTCCTATAGATGTTTTGCCGTCGCTTTCGCGGCTTAAAGACAAAGGCATAGGCAAAGGCAAGACAAGAGAAGACCACGCCGATACCATGAATCAGCTTTTCGCGGCTTATGCGCGGGGCAAAGACGCAAAAGAGCTTTCGGTAATACTCGGCGAAGCGGCTCTTTCGGATGTAGACAAGCTTTACGCCAAGTTCGCGGACGCTTTCGAGAAAGAATACGTGTCTCAAGGCTACGAAACAAACCGCTGTATAGAAGATACTCTGAATCTTGGATGGAAACTGCTTAAAATTCTGCCCAGAACCGAGCTAAAGCGTATTAAAGATGAGTATATAGAAAAATACCTTCCGGCAGACGAAGAAGCCTAAGGCTTTTTTGATGAAAGGAACAGACAGATAAAATGGCTATACTTAGAGTCAACCCTACCCGCATGGAGCTTACCAAGCTTAAAAAACGGCTTGTTACTGCTTCAAGAGGGCACAAATTATTAAAAGACAAGCGCGACGAGATGGTGCGCCAGTTTTTGCTTCTTATAAAAAGAAATCGCGCTCTTCGGCAGGAAGTTGAGGCGGCTCTTTCATCCGCTCTCGCCGGTTTTGTTCTCGCGCGCGTCGCGATGACAAAGCTCTCACTCGATGAAGCGCTGCTTTTTCCTTTAAGAGAAGTCGAAATTGAGGTATCTAAAACAAACATAATGAGCGTTAACGTTCCAAAGATAGATTATCAGGAAAAAAAGCGCGAACAGGAATTTTTTCCGTACGGCATGCTTACGACATCGGCAGAGCTCGACAGCGCATCGGCAGAGCTTGCGAGAGTTTTGCCTCAGATGATAGAGCTTGCCGAGCTAGAAAAAACGTGTAACATGCTTGCCGACGAGATAGAAAAAACGCGCAGGCGCGTTAACGCGTTAGAGTACGTGATGATACCGCAGCTTGAAGAAACTATAAAGTATATACGCATGAAGCTGGATGAGAACGAGCGCGGCAGCTTAGTCCGGCTTATGAAAACAAAAGACATGATTGAGCAGAGGGAAGCGGTAAACTAGAATAAAAATAATATCAAAAAGGCTATGGTTTGTTTATACGCCATAGTCTTTTTTTATAAACTTCATATTGTCATTACAACCGCTTAGAATAACAACAGAATTTATCTGTCTGAAGGCATTTAATCTTAAGATTCTCAATACGTCTAAAGGTATTGTCGGTTGGCAGTGCCTTTTTTGTTAGAATATCAAGGCAGTGCCTTCGATAATAAGAGCAAATATAATCGACACAATACTTATCATAACGGTACCTTTAAAAAACGCATACAGATGAAACATATAGTTCTTATATCCTGCGTGCCCTTCTGTTCCTGGTAATACTATAAATTTTGGAGTAATAAGACAAAATATAAGCCAGTCAACAATCAATAAATCGACAACATTAAAAGAAAACATTATTACAAGTATTCGAAGCCAATTCTCAATTAAGCCGTAATCAAGTATAAACTTACCGTATATACCAACCGCCAGAGGAAACAGAATAATAATAATTATAAACGGAACGCCGAAAATCATTGCTTCATGTTTTTCTTTTTTCGTTTTTTGGGGAATACCCTTTAAAATTTCTTTAGGATAATCTTGCATCATATAACGCGGATTTTTAATCAGCATCAAAAAAAGCACGATTAAAACAACTGCATTATAAATTATCACATTTATCAGCAATGAACTCATAGCCATACCTCTAATTTCAAAATTTTTATAAAAACTCTGCTTGATGCTTCCTGTTTTTTACATTATACCATATATATAAGCTTGAAAAAAGCGGCAACAATTTAGCGCACGCATAAAAAACCTCTGCAGCGGCACATTGATACAAAGGTTTCAAAGCGGTTTTGTTATGTTGTTTTTGCGGGCTGCTACATCACAAGCGTTCCCTCGTTGGTGTGCTGTATCATCAGTATATCTTCTTCAATACCCGTCTGCGCGTTGATATATATTATATAATCATTTTCATTCAGTTTTCCCGTAAACTCATAGCAAAGTTTTTCCGCGCCCGTTTCAAGAGGAATAAGAGCAAGCCGCACGTTTTCTATCTTAACGTCGCTGTTCACATTCTTTTTTGCCTGAAGCTCGGTGATCTCGGGTTTTTTAAGCTCCCTTTGCTTGTGCGACATAAGATAGTTGTTTGTGTCTATCCCGGCGACTTCGCCCTTTGCTATATCTACCCAGACTTTTATAAGGTCGGGGTATAATATAACCTCGCCGTCAAGCGGTGCCAAATTTATTACCGCCATGCCGCCGTAAAACTGAGCGTAACTCGATTCTGTATTGCCGTACCCTTTATCTTTCAGATAGTCTTGTGCTGTTTTTGTGAGCGCCTTATATTTAGCGTCGGTAGGAACTGCCGATATGCCTATTTCCGTTTTGCGCATATACCACAATACCTGCCCCCCTTGCTTTGTTATGTAAATGGAAAACTCTTGATTCTCTCCCGAAAACCCGTAGCAGGCAATATCCCCGTTTAAATCGTTATCATCCGCTATTGTGTTTATATCAGTACCGAGAAACTCGGCGGCGGCTTTTTTAGCCTGCTGCCTGCTGACTTCTTTACCGCCCAGCCCCTCGGGCTTTTTATCTTCCGTGCTTTCGGAAAACGGCCCGTCGTACTGAAGCCGCGGATATTCCTGGTTAGAAAAATCGAGAGTACCTTTAGCCTGATCCTCCTGCGCCATAAACACATCCTCGGAAAATCCCGAATCGGAAGGATACCCCTGCCTCCACATTTCATCAAGGTTATCGCAAACCTCTTCGCACGATTTCGCGAGCGCCTGAATCTGACTAATATCCTCTTTTGATATATCTTCTCCGAGCGCGAATTTTTTAGACAGAGACCTGCAGTAATCTCCCGTACGGTTCATAAACTGCGTCAAAGGCGATGTGGTAATATAAGACACGGGAAGCGCAGAAATTGAGCTTTGTGTATCTCCCGCCTGGCGCCAAACATCCATAAGCAATAGAGTATACTGATTAGATCCGCTTGCAGCTTGCAGCTTGCATAGCTTTGTCTGAAGGCTGCTCATATCAGTCATAAGTTCTTCGAACGATTTTGAATAAAACGCCGCCAGCTGATTTTTAAGATTGTTTTTCTGGTCGCTTAGTACTATAGAATATATTCCAAGGCCTACGATAAGCGCTCCCGCAACTGCTGCCGCTACAATTTTTTGTATTCTTTTCATATGTGTTTGTCCTTTCCTTATTTGCAAAAAAGATGATTGCCGATTTCGCATATCACCGCTCTTGTTCTTATCCAGGAATTGCTCGATTTATCGGGGTTATAATAAAACAATGCGTTTCCCGACGGGTCCCAGCCATTCATGGCGTCTCTTGCCGCCTTTAACGATTCCTGGTCGGGCGAAAGGTTTATCTGCCCGTCGTTGACTACAGAAAAGGCGCCGTTTTGGTATATTACCTTTGCAATGCTTCCGGGGAACTGCGAGCTTTCTACACGGTTGAGCACAACTGCTGCTACAGCCACTTTGCCTTTGTATACTTCTCCCCTTGCTTCTCCGTAAACAAGGCGCGCCAAAAGGTATACATCGCCCGAATCGCCCCGTGAATCTCCCGAAGGTATGGCGACGCCAAGCTTCTCGGCCGTCTGCGCGCCGACTATTCCGTCTACCGTGATATAATGTTTTTTCTGAAACCTTATTACCGCCTGCCTTGTAAGTTCGCCGTAATCGCCGTCGACTCTGCCGAAATAATAGCCCCAGTCATAAAGCCGCCTTTGTATTTCTCTTACCTGTTCGCCCGAAGACCCTACTTTATATGACGCGACGGGCATAGCTTCGCATCCATAAAATAAAACCGTAAGCAATAAAAGTATTATCACCAACGGTTTTTTTATTTTTCTTAATATCATATTGCCTGCTCCAAAATATTATTTGACGGTCAGCTTGTTTTCTCCGAAAAGTTTTTCTATGAGCTCTGCAAAAAACGATGTATACTCAACATCCGCATTTTCTTCTTCGATCTCGGATATACAAAGCGGAGGAAACATTACGCACCACCAGTTTTCTCCCTCGCCCTGCCCGAGAATCAATCTAAGCGCCTGATAGTCGCCCTCTGGATATAACACATCGTTGTACCGCTTGTCGGGAAAATGATAATTTCCCACAGCTGCCGACGCAGTATAGTCAAAATCGTTTTCTTCGAGTATATCGTTTGCCGTCTTTACTATTATCTCAATATTATCCGAGATATATTCTTTTGCCTGCTTCGCGTTTTTGCATTTTACTATTTCTTGTTTAGTTGCCTGTAAAACCGCGTCTCTTACGGCAAGCTTTACCTGCTGGTCTTCTTTTGTGTTCGAATTCGCCACTATATGCAGCCGAAACGGCTGTGCAGCGCAGGCGTTTGTTATAAAAACCGTTACTAAAAGCATAAATGCGATAATTATTGTCTTTTTCATTGCTGTCATAATTAAAATTCCTTCCTGTAAAAATTATAGTATTTATGTACATAACGATTATTGCCACGATTTTTGCAAACTATACTTTAAAGGTGTTCTTTGTATAAATTTTTTTATATACTGTCATTTCTTATTTTGAAATTACTTTGTTTTGTGCTATAATACATAAGAATAAAATGGGGGTATTGTATATGCAGAAAGTTCTGCTGACAATCAAAGGTACACAAGGCGAAGGCGATGCGCAAGATGTTGTTGAGTTCGTCACCGAAGGCCGGCTTTTTAAGAATTCTGACGGCTATCTTTTAGAATATGACGAAAGCGAGCTTACCGGCATTGACGGCGTTACGACTAAGCTTATTCTCGAAAACGAAAGCGTAACCTTATTGCGAAGCGGCGCTATAGATACTCACATGGTATTTTCTAAAAACAGTGTTTACGAAAGCAACTTTTCCACTCCTTTCGGCGAGATACGCATGAGTATTTTTGCTCATAACGTTCACAGCAATTTTTGCGAAAAGAGCGGAAGCATAAGCTTGGAGTATGAAATAAACATGGGCGAAGCAAATACTGTAAATAAACTTGATTTATCGTTTAAAAGCATGAAAGATTGCGTAAATTAGACTTTATACAGAATAGAAGGTGAAATTATGATAATTGACTGGTTGGGGCATTCTTGTTTTAAGGTAACTTTAAAGAGCGGAACGCGGATACTGTTCGATCCGTACGACAGCACTGTCGGATATGAGCAAAAGGAAACGGAAGTTGATTTCGTTGTAATCAGCCATGCGCATTTTGACCACAATGATTTAAGCTTTGTCACGGGCGATTATAAAATTATTGACACAGCCGGCGTTCACGAATTCGGCGAAATCACTCTCGAGGGTATAAAAACCTGGCACGATCATTCAAAGGGCGCGCACAGGGGCCAGAATCTTGTGTTTTTGCTTAGGGTAAAAGGTATCTCTCTTTGCCATATGGGCGATATAGGAAGTATTCCGAACGAAGACGTAATAGAAAAATTAAAAGGAGTTGATATTCTTCTTATTCCGGTCGGAGGGCACTTTACAATAGACGCCAAAGAGGCTCTTACTATATGCGAGAAAATATCTCCTAACGTTATTATCCCTATGCATTTTAAAACGGCCGTATCAAGCCTCGATATTGCTCCGCTTCATGATTTTCTTGAAGCAGCAGACGGAGAATATGATGTGTCATATCCGGGAAAATGCTACTTGGAAATAGATAAAGCATCATTGAAAAAGCGCACCAGAATAGTAGTTATGGAGTATCTATAAACTTATCATATTTAAATGGAGGGTATTAATGGCAACAAAATTTATCTTTGTTACTGGCGGGGTTGTATCATCACTGGGAAAAGGCATAACCGCGGCTTCTCTTGGGCTTTTGCTCAAAGGCCGGGGCCTGAAAGTATCACTGCAAAAGTGCGATCCGTATATAAACGTGGATCCGGGGACTATGAGCCCTTTTCAGCACGGAGAAGTCTATGTAACGGATGACGGAGCAGAGACGGACCTTGATATCGGGCATTACGAGAGGTTCACGGATGAGAACTCTTTCGCCGACAGTAACGTAACCACCGGCAAGGTATACTGGACAGTTATAACAAAAGAACGCCGGGGCGATTATCTCGGAGGGACGGTTCAGGTAATACCGCACATAACCGACGAAATAAAAAAGAGGATTTACAGCGTTGCCAGCAAAAATAAACCGGATGTTGTTATTACAGAGATAGGCGGAACGGTCGGCGATATAGAATCGCAGCCGTTTTTAGAAACTATCCGCCAGATAAAATGGGAAGTCGGCGAGCAGAATTGTATGTATATACACGTTACGCTTATGCCTTATTTGAGAAAAGTCGGCGAGCTTAAAACCAAACCGACACAGCACAGCGTAAAAGAGCTTCGTACGATTGGTATAGAGCCGGATGTAATAGTCTGCAGAACTGAACTTGAGCTGACAAACGATATAAAAAGAAAGATAGCGCTGTTTTGTAACGTCAGCCAGAACTCTGTGGTACAGAACCTAGACGCCGAGTCTCTTTATGAAGTACCTCTTCTGCTCCGCGAGGAGAAGCTTGATACTCTTGTTTGCGAAAGGCTTGGGTTGCCGAAAATTGTTTCAAAAATCCCCGAATGGGAAAAAGTTGTAAATATACAGCAAAAGCTAAAAGAAACTGTTAAAATTGCCATTGTCGGCAAATATATAGAACTGCACGACGCATACCTCAGTATAGCAGAATCGCTTACACACGCGGGCATAGCCAATAACCTCGATGTGCAGATAATGTGGATAAACGCCGTCGATCTTGAAGAAACGGAAGATATTCTGCCTATAATCGGCGAAGCGCACGGAGTGATAGTGCCCGGCGGGTTTGGTGAAAGAGGCATAGAAGGAAAAATCAAAGCAATACAATATTGCCGCCAAAACAAAGTTCCGTTCCTTGGTATCTGCCTTGGTATGCAGCTTGCGATTATCGAATTCGCGAGAAACGTTTTAGGACATAGAGAAGCTAACTCAACCGAGCATTGCTCGGATACGCCTTATCCGTTTATAGACCTTATGCCCGAGCAGAAAAACATCACGGATATGGGCGGAACAATGCGGCTCGGAAGCTATAGATGCACCCTTACCAAAGGCTCTGTTGCGTTCAAGGCATATAGGCAAAAAGAAATCAGCGAGCGGCATCGGCACAGGTACGAATTTAACAACGTTTATTTTGAAGAGATCACTAACGCGGGTATACGCGTTGCCGGAATCAATCCCGACCACGATCTTGTGGAAATCATCGAGCTTGAAGACCATCCCTGGTTTGTCGGCGTACAGTTTCATCCCGAGTTCAAATCGCGCCCGATACGTTCTCACCCGCTGTTTCGAGAACTTGTCGCTGAAGCGAAAAAAAGAAAAGACTGAAATAAACGGCGGCAAAAGCGCATTAAAAAGGCAATAAAACAGCCGTTATAAGCGGCTCTTTTATATAATCCGCTTATTGAGCCGCCCGGAGGATAAATTATCAGCTATGACACAAAAATCTAAAAACTTTATTGAAGAAATCATTGATGACGATTTTAAGCAAAATCGCGTTGACCATGTTTTAACAAGGTTTCCGCCCGAGCCGAACGGCTATCTGCACATAGGGCACGCAAAATCTATGTGTTTAAACTTCGGTACCGCAAAAAAATACGGCGGGCAGTGTAATTTAAGATATGATGACACTAATCCTATAAAAGAAGATGATGAATATATAAAAAGCATTCACAAAGATGTAACTTGGCTTGGCTTTTCGCCCGCAAAAGTATTGTACGCTTCGGATTATTTTGAGTATATGTACGGCAAAGCGATGCTTTTGGTCGAAAAAGGCTTGGCTTTTGTTTGCGATTTGGACGCAGAGCAGCAAAGAGAATACAGAGGAACTCTGACGCAGCCGGGAAAAGAAAGCCCTTATAAGAAAAGAAGCATAGAAAAAAACAAAAAGCTTTTTTTAGAAATGAAGCAGGGCAAGTTTAAAGACGGCGAAAAGGTGCTTCGCGCAAAGATAGATATGGCAAGCGCAAATCTTAATATGAGAGACCCTATTATATACCGTATAATGCATACATCGCATCACAGAACGGGCAGCACATGGTGTATTTACCCTATGTACGATTTTGCCCATCCCCTCGGCGACGCTTTCGAGAAAATAACGCACAGCATTTGCACTCTCGAGTTCGAAGACCACCGTCCGCTTTATGACTGGGTTATAGAAAACTGCGAATGTTTTCCTGCGCCGCACCAGTACGAATTCGCGCGGCTTAACCTTACAAGAACTATAATGAGCAAAAGATATCTCAAAAAGCTTGTTGAAGAAGGTATTGTTTCGGGATGGGACGACCCTAGAATGCCCACGCTTTGCGGCCTTAGGCGAAGAGGGTATACGCCCGAGTCGATACGCGACTTTTGCGACCGCATAGGCGTCGCGAAATCTAACAGCGAAGTGGATATCCGCCTGCTCGAGCATTGTGTGCGCGAACATCTTAACGAAACGGCTATGAGGCGTATGTCCGTTTTAGAGCCGCTGAAGGTTACCATAAGCAATTATAAAGGCAGCGAGCTTATGCAGTGTGAGAACATGCCAAGAAACGAGGAGGCGGGCCTGCGTGACGTTCCCTTCTCTTCCCAGATTTATATAGAACAATCGGATTTTATGGAAGACCCTCCGGGCAAGTTTTTCCGTCTTGCGCCCGGAAAAGAAGTCAGGCTGAAAAACGCTTATATCATAAAATGCGAAAAAGTTATAAAAGATTCCAAAGGAAAAGTGACCGAGCTTATATGCAGCTATGATCCGGGCAGCAAATCAGGCGGACCGACGGCAGGACGCAAGGTTAAAGGCACGCTGCACTGGGTAGACGCGCAAACGGCCGTACCCTGCGAAGTGCGAAAATATAATTATCTTTTATCCGAACAGACGGACGGAGATTTTATAGACAGGCTGAATCCGAATTCTGTAGAAATTTTGCCTGATGCGCTTATTGAAAAACAAGGCAAAGATTCTAAACCGGGACAGAAGTTTCAGTTTTTCCGTCAAGGCTATTTTAACGTTGATAATGACAGCGGCGACCGTCTTATATTCAACATGATAGTCGGTTTAAAAGACAGCTTTTCTAAAACGTTAGAAAGATAGGCAATAAACTTGGGAATAAGTATTTTTGAGTTGTTTTTTTTCATTTTTCTTGCCTGCGCCTGGCCGGTCTCTATGGCCAGAATGATAAGAAACCGCAGCACAAAAGGAAAGAGCCTACTCTTTTCGTGTGCTATACTGCTAGGTTATATATTTGGCATAGCTCATAAATTCATATATGATTTGGATATTATAGTCGGTATTTATTTTTTAAATATGATGCTGTGTTTGGCAGATGCCGTTATCTTTCTTTTCATTAAAAATAAATATGAGAAGGAGAATTCCTAATGAATTTTAGCATGCTTGAAGTTATGATGCTGATTTGCTTTGGATTCTCCTGGCCGTTTTCAATAATACGCTCATATAAATCGCGCACATCTAAAGGCAAGAGCCTCATATTTCTTATTCTTTTAGTTCTTGGCTACATTTCGGGAATACTGCATAAACTGCTTATAAGTTTTGACCTGGCGATTATACTTTATATTGTAAATATGATTATGATAAGCATTGATATTGCTTTATACGCAAGAAATACAAAGCTTGACAAGCAAAAGAGCTTGTCGGAAGCACAAGAAAGGAGAGACTCTCATTTTTCTTGAGAGTTGTGCGAAAAACCGCATTGAAACAAAGATGAAACAAGTAAGAACGAGATTTGCGCCCAGCCCTACGGGCTATCTTCATATAGGCGGCCTAAGAACGGCGCTTTACGCTTGGCTGTTCGCAAAGAAAAACGGCGGAGTTTTTATTCTGCGCATTGAAGATACCGATATACAAAGAGAAATAGAAGGCGCAAAAGATATAATATACAGTACGCTTTTGCAAACGGGGTTAAAATATGACGAAGGACCCGATGTCGGAGGAAACTACGGGCCGTATATACAAAGCGAGCGCAAAGATATTTATAAGCAGTACGCTGAAAAACTTATAGAATGCGGCGCGGCTTACCGCTGTTTCTGTACCAAAGAAAGGCTTGCAGAGCAGAGAAGCAAGGCCGAAAAAAGCGGCAAAACTTATACTTACGACAAACATTGCCTTTCTCTTTCGTCGAAGCAGATACAAGCTAAAATGCATTCCGGTGAGCCTTACGTAATAAGGCAGAATATACCGCGCGAAGGCGAAACGACTTACAGCGACGCTGTGTTCGGCGATATTACCGTACCCAACGCAGACCTTGACGATAACGTTCTTTTAAAAACGGACGGTATGCCCACATACAATCTGGCTAATGTTATAGACGACCATCTGATGGAAATAACGCACGTTATAAGAGGAGTTGAATATCTGTCTTCTACTCCGAAATATAACCATTTATACCGTGCGCTAGGCTGGGACATACCCGAGTATATACATCTGCCCGTCGTAATGAAAGACAAACAGCGAAAATTAAGCAAACGGCACGGAGATGCTTCTTTCGAAGATTTTGTTAAAAAGGGTTATTTGAAAGAGGCTATAATAAATTATATTGCGCTCTTGGGATGGAGCCCGGGCAGCGACCAGGAAATTTTTTCGCTTTCTGAGCTGACAGAGGTTTTTTCTTTAGAAGGGCTTTCGAAATCTCCCGCGATATTTGATACTGACAAATTAACATGGATGAACGCACAGTATATCAGAGCACTGTCTAAAAAAGAATTTATCGCAAAAGCCATGCCTTATTTTATAGAGTGCGGCGTTCACGATTTCGATTTAGATTTAATAGCCGAAATGATACAGCCTAGGCTAGAGATTCTTACAGAAATACCCGGCAAGCTTAGCTTTTTGACTAAAATGCCCGACTTTGATAAGCAGATGTATTTTCACAAACGCATGAAGACGGACGCTGAGAAAGCGCTGCCTGTGCTGATAAAAGCAAGAGAACTTTTGCAAAGCCTTGATGATTATTCTCTCGAAGCGCTAAAAGAAGCGCTATCCAGCCTTGTTGAAAAGCTCGGTATAAAAAACGGAGAGCTTTTATGGCCGCTGCGCATAGCTATTACAGGAACAAAAGTAACACCGGGGGGCGCTGTTGAAGCGGCCTGCCTTCTCGGAAAAACCGAGACTATTTCTCGTCTTGATAAAAGCATTGAAATGCTTTCATAAAGAATCGCCTTTCAGGCTGTCGATAAACCTTATTTCTTGGAGGCTCTGCCTCCAAACCACCGCTTAAGGGATTAAATCCCTTAAGAATCCCACTAGAAAAATGCCTTTATAAAGGCATTTTTAATTCTAAAAATCCACGTATAAGCGCCCCGATGTGCCGAAGGCACAGGCGCGGCAAGACCCGATGACAAACGTGAGTTTGTCATCGGACTAATAATAGCTGTCTTTTTTTCTGCAAAAAATCTTGACAAACGATATGCTGTTATATATGATATAGAACAGATAGAATTAGGAGACTGCCTATGTTCATTACCATAGACTTAAAAAGCGAAACGCCTATTTATAAACAGCTGGAACAAAGCATAATAAAAGGTATCGCTAAAAAAGAATTAAAATGCGGAGAAGATCTACCTTCGGTAAGGCAGCTTGCGGCAGACCTTGGCGTAAATATGCATACCGTTGCAAAGGCTTACGCACTGTTAAAAAAAGGCGGATTTATATCTGTGCAAAGAAACAAAGGCGCTCTTGTTAACGCACCGCAGGATTACGCCGCAGACGAGAAATATTTGTCCGAATTAAAACGGCAAATAAAAGAACATGTTACACAAGCGTATTGCCGCGGATTATCGCAGCAAGACTGGCTCGGGATATGCGCCGATTCTTATAAAGACTTTGTAAAAAAGGAGAATAAAAAATGAGCGTTTTTGAGATGATTTTGGTCTATGCAATATGTTTTCTGCCTTTGATGATTATATTTGCAATTATGCCGTATATCGGAAGGCGAAATCTGACTTTTGGTATATCCATACCGCCGGATTCTTATAATGATAATAACCTTACCAATGAAAGAAAATCTTTTTCAAAAAAAGTCATTGTTATTGGGCTTATCTTTTGCGCCGCTTCTTTGGCAAGCCAATTTTTTCTTGAAACAGCGTTGGCAACGGGAATACTTACTGCTATCGTTTTTATTTACATTTTCGCTATATCAATAGTATATCTAAAAGCATATAAAAATGTAAAATCGCTGAAAGAAAAAAAGGGCTGGACGAAAAATGCACACGAAACCGCGGTTGCCGATACAAATTTTACATCGTCTAAGAGGTCTGTTTCTTCACTTTGGTTTTTGGTTTACGCGTTGATAATACTGGCAACGCTGGTAATAGGATTTTCTCTTTACGACAACATGCCCGATAAAATAGTAATGCAGACGGACATGCAGGGAAACGTTACAAGAATGGCAGACAAAAGCTACAGCGTACTGCTTTTTGGTCCGGCCATGCAGGCGATAATGGCTGTTTTATTCGGTTTCGTTTACTGGATGATGCAAAGAACTCCGCCTGTTTTAGACCCCGATAATCCAAAAGATACGTCAAAACAAAACACAATTTTTCGCTATCGATGGTCTGCTTTTACTGTCTTTGGCGGAATGGGGCTTCTTGTTATATTTTTGTTTATGCAGCTTGGATTTGCAAATATACTTTCACAGCAGGCGACCATATGGATACCGCTCGGAACAACTGCCGTTTTTGTTATAAGCGCGATAATACTGGCCGTTAATACCGGCCAAAGCGGAAGCAGAATAAGCGTAGGAAAAAGCACAGACGGCAAAGTGATTAAAAGAGACGACGATAGATACTGGAAATACGGAGCTTTTTATGTAAATAAAGACGATCCCGCAATGTTCGTGGAAAAACGCTTTGGCATTGGCTTTACAATAAACTTCGGCAAGCCTGCCGCCGTTTTACTATTCTTTGGTTTCCTTGCTGTTATCATAGGTGCGGTAATACTGATAACGGCTCTTTCAGTATAAAATAATAAGGAGATGATTTTTATGGTTTCAGCTTCACCGAGCCGGATCCGCCCGTTCTAAAAGAATATGATTGAACTTAAATAAAAAAAGAGCTGTGATTAAATGTGCACAGCTCTCTTTGTTTGTTTCTCTGTCTAGAAAAATTCATCAAGCATTTCATCAAACTGTTTAGCCTGCACATAAACCTGCGGCCCGCTGCCGTAGTCTATTGCGTAAAAATCTTTCAGGTAAAGGTAAACATTGATATTGATATCTTCTTTGCCCTGCTGCTTTAAAGAAAGAGTACAGTAAGCAACCGCGCCGACCTTTTGCGTTACAGCGTCCGTAAAGCTTATTTCTTCTAATTTTGTATATAAGGCTTGTGCCTGTTCTTTTGTAATACTGTTTTCGTTAAGCGTATACTCTTCGCCCATTTGCGTTAAAACTGCGCTTGTTTCGTCTTTTGTAATCGTAAGCTTTTCGAACATCGAAAATTCGCCCGAAGAAAGCAGCCTATTATCTATAAGAGAAAAAGCGTCGGAGTCCACAATGTCTGCTATATTGCCAGAAGTAAGAAATACCCCCTGTTTTCCTTCTACCGAGCAGTAATAACTGTCTTTGCCCGTTTTAGATTTTACGGGCGCGCCTATGTTTAAATGAGCGATAACATTGCCCGAATTGTCTTTGTATTCTATCCATGTTCCGCCGCCTAGCTTAAAGCTTGGCAGAGCCTTTTCTCCCGCATACTCCTGCAAAACAGAATTTCCAAAAGAATTGTTTATCAAAGACGAAGTTTGCTCGGTTATCGCAAGATTATAAGGAGAAGACATTATCCAAGGTAAAGATAAATCGGGCTGTGCCAAAAACACGATCTCTTCGCCCTGCGAAGTTTTTACAGCAATAAAGCCGGTTTCGTCCGATGAAGGAATGTTTATCATGTTTTCTTCGAGTGCGTTGTATCCATTTTGTATATTTTCGTAATCTTGTGTTTGTATTATGTAAACTGACGAATCTGAATTTTTGCGAAAAAACACCGCGTTTTTATCTTGTGTGTATTTGCCGTAATAATTGGTAAATGTACCGTTCTTCGTCGTATATAACACTTTGAGCCCGCTCTCTTCAAGCCCGAAATCAGCTAAAGACAGCTCTCCGGTATCTACGGTATGCAAAGCTGTAATATCTGCTAATCCTTCTGCTATGCCGCTTGCCGTCTTTTGGTCTATAGGCGCTATGCTGCCTGCCATAGACCATACGTTATCCGCAAAAGAAAGCTCGATCACTTTATCGTTTTGCTCAAGTTTTATATAAGTTACCGCCATATCCCCGGCATCGCTCAAATTAATATCAGGCGTTTTAGTTTGCTCTGGCTCCGCTTCTTGCATATTTGCCGAATTTTGCTGTCCTAAAAAAATCATAGTGCCGCCGACCGCTCCGGCAATGACTACGGCTATCACAAGTAAAATCACGAGACTCTTCTTTGCCATCGATAAATCTCCTTTTAAGTAATAATATACCAACTAAAGTATTATACCATATTTATGAAAAGAATAGCGCCGTTGCCGCATTGTTCATAAATAATATACAATTAAAAAATAATTTGCAAAAGAAATTAGATAAAACAAAAAGTGTGCATTTAACAGCTTTTTTTGGTATAATATCTAATAAAGGTCTACGCACCTTTTTTGTTTACCCTGATTATACGAGTAATGGAAGTGATTTTTTGAGCAGAATACCCGTTAACATTCCAAATATACTGACGATGATACGTTTTTTACTCGTACCCGTTGTAACGATATTCATATATTTTAGAATGTTGATTCCCGCTTTTATAACTTACGGTATCGCTTGCTTGACCGATTTGCTTGATGGCTATATCGCAAGAAAAAAACATCTTGTTACCGATGAAGGCATGCTTCTCGACCCGCTTGCGGATAAGCTTATGGCAAACTTTGCGATTATAGCGTTTACTGTTATCGGCGTTTTACCGCCATTTATTCTCATTATACTTTTGACAAAAGACGTTATTATGATAAGCGGCGGCATATTCATGTATTTTAAAAATATTATCACATCGGCAAATACCTTCGGGAAAATTGCCGCGTTTTTATTCAATATCGCGATAGCACTAACATTCTTCCATCAACATATTGGCCCGTGGCATATTTATATAATATGCTTCGCGCTCTTGTTTATGGTAGCAACGCTTATTCAATACACAGTTATAAACTTAAATAAATTAGCGCAGACAAAAAAGAGAGTTCAAATATAAAAAATGTATACAAAAAGGCCGCCCAAAGGGCGGCCTTTCTTTTTATTAATCATAGTTGGGCTCAATCAGCCCTAAGTCTCCATCCTTCCTTTTATAAAGAACGTTTATCTCATCTGTTTTCGCGTTTCTAAAAACAAAGAACTGATGCCCGAGAAGCTCTAGCTGCATTTGTGCCTCTGTAATATCCATAGGCTTTACGACAAACCGCTTTGTGCGGACTATCGCCGGAATTCTCTCTTCCTCCATTTCATCATGATACTCATAGTCATCCTGCAAAAACGCATTCTCGTGAAGACGCTTTTTAAGCGCCGTACGGTGTTTGTGAATCTGCTTCTCAAGCTTTCGCAGTACACCGTCAATCGAAGCATACATATCCCCCGTAGCTTCCTCGCCACGAAGAACTATCCCATCGAAAGGAATGGTCACCTCCACAATATGTCTCGATTTTTGAATAGACATGGTTATGTGCGCCTCGGTAAACTCTCCAAAATACCTTTGAAGCTTCGTTACCTTTTTCGTCACCATCTCTTTTAAGTAATCGGACACTTCCATGCCCTTCCCCGTAATAATGACGCGCATATTCCTGCCCCCTTTCTATGTATTTTTAAGCCCTTTTCAAAGGGCAATTTATATTATTATCATACCTCCAAACATATAAATATAAACAATTTCTTTGATAATATTATATTCTCCAACCCTGAGTATTTTTCCTGCTATCTGGCAATAAGTACTCAAATATGTTACACAAAAGATATAATTTTTAATATATGGTAAGAAAAATAGTAAAATCAGGATACCTGCTTTATGATATCCTGATTTGCTTTATCGCTGTTTGTTTTTTTACGGCTCCGGAGTAGGTGTCGGAATAACTTCCTGCTCCGGCCCAATATACAGCGTTATTTCGCTTCCCTTAACTACCGTATCTCCCGCACTCAGCGTTTGCTTATATATTTTGTTTTCATAGCCGGCTACAATCTCTTCGCCGTCTGCAAACTTTATATAAAACGATTTGTTATAAACACCTGCCTGTACCTCGGCCTTTGTCATTCCGTCAAAATTCGGAACGATTGTTGTGGCGTTTGCGGGCGTAAATTTAAGCGTTATTGTCGAGCCTTCCGAGACTTCTGTTCCTGCCGCCAAGCTCTGATACCATATTTCTCCGGGCAGCCGGTTAGCTTTTGTTTCCTGCTCAAATATCGGAACTATGCCAAGCTCTTCGCACATCTGCAGAGCCTTTTCTCTCGTTATGGCAACATCATACCCACCGCCCTCCGTGGCAACAAAATCTGGTACGTATATTGTCTTACCTTTAGATACCGTTATGTTGATAGTCGTCTTTCTGCCGATAACCTGGTTGGCAATATCCTGATGAACTATAGTACCCGAAGGCGCGTTGTTTTGCGTATAAGTCGCTTTTATGGTAATTCGGGCATCCATCTCGTTTAGCTCTTTTGCCCAATTCTCTATGGCGTCTCTTGTCTGCCCTACGAAAGAAGATACTACGATTTTATTGCCTATTGAATACGTCAGCTCCAAAAAATCGCCTTCCTGCAGCACCGTCCCCGCATCAATGCTCTGCGAAAGAAAGCGCCCGGCAGATGAACTTGAGTACCTCTCTTTTATAGTTGCAGGAATTCCAAGCTCTGCCGCTACAGTCACGGCGTTTTCTTTTGAATACTCGGAAAAATCGGGTATGATAATTTTCTTGCCCTTAGATACTGTAAGAATTATCTCATCGCCTTTTTTTACCTTATCCTCGGCTTTAACGCTTTGCGATATTATCGAACCTGCCGGAACGTAATCATCATATAGCTCTTGCACCGTCAGCACAAGGCCGTTATCATTCGCGAAAACATAACATTCGGAAAGCGCCATAGTCTTGAAATCGGGCACGGCTATCTCGATGGCAGTTTCATCCTCCATGCCTTTTGAGACGATTATATAAATGGGCGTGTCGCGCCTTACTTCGTCTACGACCGTGTTGTCGTTAACCTCGTAACGAATAACATCCCCGAGCGCGACTTGATCGCTGTATTCTGCAGTGATTCTTACCTTTGTCATAAAGTTTTCGGCTGCCCAAGCCTCTATCTGCTCTTTGGTCATGCTCATCAAGTCGGGCAGCGGAAGCGTTACGGTAAGATCGTGCCCCAAAGATACTGTAATCTTTACAAACTCGCCTTTGCTTATTCTCGTGCCCTCGGCGATACTTTGTGAAATTACTATATTCTCATCATATTCATCGCTGAACTGCTTTTCTATCTGAAGCTTTATTTCGTTCTCGTTTGCCCAAAGCTGTACATCCGCCATCGACCAATCGGTAAAATCTTTCAATACGACTTTGCCGCCGCCGAGCAGCATTATAAGCCCTATAACAATCGCCGCCGTTATAACCGCTCCTATAATAAGCCAAACGGTAACTTTTGATTTTGCCTGTGCACCGGGTTTATACGCATTGTTTTTTTTCGGTTTTATAAAACCGCTTTTTTCTTCGTACCTCAGCGAACTGCTTTTTTTATCTTTTTCAGCGGCTTTTTTTTCAGGCACGCTTTTGTTATTATATCCGCTAAGGAAACTGTTATTATCATCCATTAAAAAATTCCTCGTTTAGTTTGTTATATCTCTTTTTTTAAATACCCATATCGAGATAAAAGTGCATATGGCAGATAAGCCGAGCAACAGTATTATACCATATGTCAAATCGATAGGCACTCCGCGGCTAATAAGCGTATTAACGGGCGACCACTGTGTATAAAATGAAGATACCTGCACATACGGTACAGGCGTATACGCTATCCAGTCTATTATTCTTGTATATGCCAATACGCTAAGCGCAATTATACATCCTATAAAACAGACAATCGGCACCGCTATGGACACGGCAATATTCTTTGTTACCGAAGACAGCATAAAAGCGACGGTATATCCGAAAATAATAGAAACTATACATGCCAAAAACTTCGGCAGGTAATATGCAAAGAAGCCGATCTCTCCCGAAGCGGTAAAATTTAAATAACCGTAATCGGTAAATCCGGCAAAAATTCCGTTTACAACGATGTTAAGCAGGCATCCCGCAATATACATCGCAAGGCAGATTGCAAGCACCGCCAAAAATTTTGACATGAGTATCTTCGTGCGTGTTTTAGGGCGTATCATTAAAAGCCTTATAGTGCCTTGAGAAAATTCGCGCGCGATTATCCATCCGCCGGCAAGTATGGAAAACAATGCTACAAAAATCGAGTAGCCCAAAAATCCTATAGTTTTAGTTCTTGCGCCGTCGGGTACAAAACTCATATCGGGCTGGCCTGCATCAAGCGAAGACTGCGCTATGAATATATATTCGTTCGCTTCGTCTATCTGCTTTTGTTGTTTTTCTTTATACTGTGCATAAGTTCCGTATTCTTCCGCCATATAACGTTCTTCATTAAACTCTTCCTCTGTCATTATTTGAATATACATAAGCTGGTTTCTGTAACTTTCTATCTGAGACAGCGCTGAGTTCTGCCACGAGCCGTCTCGCGGAACAATATTATTTTTCAGCCTATACTCCCAAATAGGAATTACGTTAGTTTTTATATTGTTAATCTGTTTTTCGAGTTCTGTAATCGTCTGGCTAAGATATTCTTCCTGTTCAGGATTGTCAATTATATTTTGTTCATGCATTGCAATTTGTTCGTTTAACTCATCAATATTATCGTTTTCCTGCTTTATGCTAAGCGCTACATACGTTGGGAAATCGTTCTTTTCAATTGTTTCATACAATACATTTAGTTTCTCATCTATTTCATCTAATGCTTTTAATCTTTCTTCTGAAGTAATTTCAATATATTTTTGCTTGAATATAGTTTGATCAAATCCCATTCTGTATTGCAAAGCTTCCATGAGCATGTCCGCGTCAGCATCGTTATGCTCATAAATAAATTTATCATGAATATATCCAATGCCGCGCCTTGCCAAATCTCTTCGATAATCCTGATTGGTAGAAATTAATTGAGCAAGCTTAAGATAATGAGCAGTCTCTATATCCATTAACTCTAATAAAAGATCCAGCACAGCAGGATCAGAGAACCGTTCATCCCGCGTAAAATATTCTTTTTCGTCCTGAATAGACACTATATTCCAATAAAACGGATTGTTGCCCGAAACGGTAATGCCGTCTACCGTGACAGACTCGTCCGAATCTCCTTCGCCTCCGTAATAACTGTCTTGATAAGCTATTTGTTCATAAGCGATATCCATTCCGCCGTACATTGGCATAGGAGACATCATATTGTTATTTGGATTGTTATTTTCCGATATTGCGTTTATTATGGGAACCGCGATACTGCTTAAAATTATAAGCGCGCCTATTATGAGCAGAAACTTTGAACGCAATACATTCTTTATCTCAATTTTAACTTGTTTTAATAATTCCATTTTGTGCTCCTTTCTCTAACGAATTTGTGTTTTTGTACCTGTTGTCATAGAAATAAAGTCTTGCTCTAAACTTCTCTGCGTTTGATTAACAGCGTAAATTCCTATATCCATGCTTACCAGTTTTTTAATTATGGCAGGAATTTGTTCACGCTTCATAATAATATAAACGTTTCCTTTTTCCAAATCACAGTTAGCATCAAGCTTCTTGAAATATTCCAGCGTTTTTTCGTTATTATTTGTGATAAAAGTGAATTTGTAGATATCATCTTTTGCTGAATCTTTTACAAAATCTATCGTTTTTTCGCCTATTATTGTTCCGTTGTCGATTATACAGATACGGTCACACATAAGCTCCATTTCGGAAAGAAGATGGCTTGAAATAAAAACGCCTACGTTTGAATTTTTTGAAAGGTATTTTAATATATCCCTTAATTCCTTTATGCCTATAGGGTCAAGCCCGTTTGTAGGTTCGTCAAGCACCAAAAGCTTTGGTTTGTGCAGCAAAGCCTGGGCTATGCCTAAGCGCTGGCACATTCCGAGCGAGTAAGTCCTTACCTTATCGTCAATCCTGCCGGCCATTTTTACAAGCTCGACCACCTCGTCAATATTATCTTTGCTTATATCATCATACATTGACGCGAAATACTCTAAATTCTGTCTGCCCGTCATTCTCTTGTAAAGATCGGGGTTTTCGACGATACCCCCTACGTTTTGCATGGCGTTTTCAAAATCCGTCTGCACATTGTGCCCGCATACAGTTATCTCTCCCTCGGTGATAGTAAAAAGGCCCATTATCATTTTTATAGTGGTTGTCTTTCCTGCGCCGTTTGGCCCTAAGAAACCGACGATTTCGCTTTCGTTAACGGTAAGCGACACATCGTCAAGTATCTTTTTTTTCTTAATCACCTTAGAAAGTCCTTTGATTTTTAGTAATTCCATTGTTTCTCCTTCCATATGTAAAATTTAGCATAATAATCCATAATCTTAGACGAAAAAAAAGAGCATATTGTTCCATCTTTTTTTATATGTTTTATTATACTATAAATACAATCTATTTTTAAAGAGAACATTCAAAATTTTTACATATTCATTATATACTGTTTTAAAAAATATTTGGCGTTTTTGAAATGATTTGATATTTTAAGTTATACAAAAATAAAAGTGCCGCATTAAAGCAAATTTGCGGCACTTTTAATGGTTATGAATCTAATTTTTCAGCTTTTTGAAATGCTGCGCTGCCTGCAGGCAGCGCAGGTTTTTTCCTCGGCTTGGCCGCAAGCACTGCAGCCGGCGCAGCAGCCTCCCGCTTTGCGGCGTTTTACCAGTTTTATTATAGAATATACTACAGCCGCCACTATCAATACGCCTAAAATATAATTAATCATATTCTGCCTTCTTTCATTCTCCTAAGCTTTTAACCGCCGCCCCGAAAGATTATTCTTTCCCTCATTTTTGAACAATCTGGCTATCACTATTACAGCAACGGCGATGATTAACGCGCCCAGTATATAGATAAGCGGATTCTCGAGTATGGCAACGCCTGTTATCGCGCCTTCGCCCGCCGCTTCAATATCGCCCGTAAGCTCTATCGGCACAGCAGGGAATATCACTCTGCCTACCAAATTAATTAACATGGCAAGAACGTATGCAAGCCCCGTCTGATATAAAACCGCTATCCATGTCCATTTCCATCCGCCCATCTCTCTTTTTATCGCGCCTATTGCAGCAAAACACGGAGCGGCAAGCAGTGTAAATATCATAAACGCGTACGCACTGACCTGCGTAAAGATAATAGGCGTTGCGGCGCCTATAAGCGCGAATGTCGAAACTACAACTTCTTTTGCCACAAGCCCTGTTATAGTCGCAACTGCGGCAGGCCAGTTTCCAAAACCAAGCGGAGCGAATATCGGGGCGAAAAATTCGCCGATGCCAGCCAGCATGCTCTTTTCTATCTGCTCTGCGCCAAGGTATTCAAACGAAAAGCTGAACGATTGGAAAAACCATATAGCGGCACAGGCAACAAAGATTATCGTTCCTGCTTTTATAATAAACGACTTGCCTTTTTCCCACATGTGTATGATTACGCCTTTTGCTCTTGGCAGTTTATAGTTAGGAAGTTCCATTATAAACGGAGCGGGTTTGCCTTTAAACAGCCTTGTTCTTTTTAGAATCATGCCCGATAGAATCACCATAAGTATGCCGACCAAATACATTGAAGGGCCTATCCACGACGCTTCCCTGAATACCATGGCGACGAACATAGCAAACACAGGCAGTTTTGCGCCGCACGGTATAAACGGAGTGAGCATTATCGTCATTTTGCGGTCATTTTCATTTTCTATCGTTCTTGACGCCATTATTCCGGGAATCGAACAGCCCGTGCCTATAAGCATAGGTATAAACGATTTGCCCGATAATCCAAATCTTCTGAACACTCTGTCCATTATAAACGCTACTCTTGCCATATATCCGCAATCTTCTAAAAGAGATATAAACAGATAGAGTATCATAAGCTGTGGAACGAATACGAGCACTGCGCCTATTCCGCCTATTATTCCGTCTAATATAAGGCTAAGCAGCCAGGGCGCCGCGCCCCATCCGGCAAGCAGGCTTTCCGCCCCGCCCGATATCCATCCTATAAGTTCTTCAACCCAGCCTATCGTCCAGTCTCCCACCGTTTGTATGGAAACAAAATATATTCCCCACATGACAAGAAAAAATATTGGCAGAGCAAGCCATTTGTTTGTCAGCACTTTATCAATTTTATCCGACACCGAAAGCTTAGGCCTTTGCTTTTTTATAAATACGCCGCGCAGCAGCTTTTCAATGCTCTCGTATCTTTCGTTGGTCATTATACTTTCCGAATCGTCATCAAACTCTTTTTCGGCAGAAATTATGATATCGTTAATTTTATCCTGCAGGTCTATAGAGAGTTTAGCCCGTTTTTGAAGATCTTCATCGCGCTCAAAAAGCTTTATAGCAATCCAGCGTTCACTGAAAGAAGAAAACTCTTTGCTGCCGGAAATCAAATTGCTTATATTGCGTAACGCGGCTTCTGTTGATTGCGAAAAAGACTGAGGCACGGGACTTGCCTGCTTTGCCGAAACGGCCGCTTTGATAAGCTTGTCTATCCCAACATTTTTGACCGCCGAAGTCTCTATAACAGGGCAGCCAAGCTGCGCAGATAATTTACCAATATCTATTACGTCACCTTTTTTGTTTACAATGTCTATCATATTCAAAGCGACGACCGTCGGTATGCCAAGCTCCAAAACCTGGGTAGTAAGATAAAGGTTTCTTTCAAGGTTAGAGGCGTCTACGATATTGATTATTACGTCCGGCTTTTCGGTAATGATATAATCCCTTGCTATTATTTCTTCAAGAGTATAAGGCGACAAAGAATAAATACCCGGCAAGTCTACTATAAATACTTCTGCTTTGTGTTTTTTTAATTTGCCTTCTTTTTTTTCTACCGTTACTCCCGGCCAGTTTCCCACATATTGCGTGCTTCCCGTAAGCTCGTTAAACAACGTAGTTTTTCCCGAGTTCGGGTTTCCCGCAAGCGCTATTTTTAATGACATGTTTACAAACCTCCTTTGATGTTAGCATCGGCTAACTTATGGTGTAAAATAAAAGTTGTGATTATTCAACTATAATCAGCTGCGCGTCATCTTTTCTTATTGACAATTCATAACCCCTTACTGTTATTTCTATAGGGTCTCCGAGCGGCGCGACCTTTCTTATAAAAAGCTTTGATCCTTTGGTGATACCCATATCCATTATTCTTCGCTTTACCGCGCCTTTTCCGTCAAGCTTTTTTACGCTTACAGTCTTTCCGCATGGTATTTGTCTTAGCGTCATCATATTTAAAAACTCCTTTCAACATAAAATTTTTTATACTACGATACGGTTTGACAAATTCCTGTCGAGTGCCACTCTCGTATCTTTTACGTTCAAAATCAAATTACCTGCGGATTTTGATACCACCATAACATCACTGCCTTCAATAAAACCAAGCCGGTTTAGAAACTTAATGGTATCGTCTTTTCCGATAATTCTTTTTATCTTCACCGTTTCTCCTAAATTCGCATACAATATTGACATATTATAAACTCCTTTTATACAAACGCCATTTAATGTTAGCCTTGACTAACTATATGTAAGTTTACCATAGGTAACTTTAATAGTCAAGTTTTTTTTGCCAAATCAATAAAATCCCTTTATTATATATGTTATAATAGATTTATAATTTTTATAATCGGGTGGTTTTATGCGGGCAAAAGAATCAAGAGAAATGTATTTGGAAACCATATTAAGACTTGAAAAGAAAAACGGTGTCGTTCGCTCTGTTGACATTGCAAAAGAATTTAATTATTCAAAACCCAGCATAAGTAAAGCCATGAATGTATTAAAAAAGTCTGGGCTTATAACTCATACTCCTTACGGCGATATATCACTAACTAAACAGGGACGTCAAAAAGCCGAACAAATTTTTAAGCTGCATCGCTTGGTAAAAGAATTTCTAATAAGATCTTTGAATCTCGATGAAAAAACAGCAGAACAGGATGCCTGCCGCATGGAGCATATTATAAGCGATAAAGCAATTTTAGCAATCGAAAAATATTTAGAAAATGATTGAGCAGAAAATAAGTGTAAAGTTACAATGAAGCTTTTACCAATATCCATCCTTTTTTAATGTCAGCATCAGTATGAATTTTTTCAAATCCGGCTTTTTCTAATATCCGTTTATATTCAGCGGTTGTTTTAAGCTGTACAAAATCATACCATTTTGATGTTTCATCGGGAAACCTGTTCATGATAAAAAAAGTGCCGCTTTCTTTTAATACTCTTTTAACCTCTTTAAAATCGTTCGCAAGATTAGGCCAGTAGTGTATGGTTTCAAAAGCGGTTATTATATCAAATTTGTTTTTTGTATAAGGCATTTGGGATACAGACGAAAAGGTGATTTCCGCTTTTTTATTTTGAACTGCTTGGTTGTTCTTTTTTATCGAAATGCATATCATGGTTTTGGAATAATCTATACCGTACACTTTTAACGGATTGTGTTTTAACATCTCTTTTATAAGCGCACCTCCGCCGCAGCCAATGTCCAAGATTAAATGTTTCGGTTCGATTTTTAAATTCTTAGCAAATAATTTATGAATCGGCTTATGGACAAAATTCATAAGAGCGGCAAGCGCTCTGCCCTTTATACCTTTATAGGCGCTGCCCGAAGAAGCAGCAGTTTTATTATTCTTTTCAACCATATTGTTTTCCATCCCAAAACATTCATCAATATTTAGTATATTGCTCCTAATTGCATATGTCAAATATTCTCATATTGGCATCATAAAAAAAACAAATGCATTCCATGACAGAATGTTTGTTTTTTTATGAAAAAAATTTAAAGCCGTGCACCCAAAAATCGAAACGAAATTACAAGAGGTATTCCGTCAGGTTGCTCAGAGCAGACTTATCCGAGGCACACGGAGGATTCCGCTTACTGCTGCTCCCGTCAGGGCCTGACAGGGTTCACGGGCCGCCGTTGCACGGGGCCCACTCATCAACGCCCCTTAACGTCTCCATACCTTGCAAAGTCGCACCTCAAATCGGGAATCAAACCCTGCTATAGCGGATTGCAGGTTACAGGGCACCGCTGGCTCCCCGTCTGGCACGGCAAACTTTTAATGAGGCTCAACCATAGATTGCGCCTTATTTATCTATTTTTGTTTTGCAGCTCTGTTTCTATTCAAAGTATTTATGCCGTAATATGCACTCGCTGCGCTCGGGGCCAACGCCTATCATACCAACTTTGACGCCCGTCTTTTCTTCAATAAACTCAATATATTTTTTGGCATTATCGGGAAGTTTGTCATACTCTCTTATGTGCGACAAATCTCCGCTCCAGCCGTCAAACTCTTCATACACCGGCTTTGCCTTTTCTATCTGCTCTAAAGATGCCGGATAATTATCGGTAATCTTTCCGTCAATTTCGTATCCCGTACACACTTTGACTTTATCTATCTCTCCGAGAGTATCGACTCTCGAAAGAGCGATAGAAGTAATACCGTTTATTCTAACCGCGAAGTTTACTATGACAAGATCGAGCCAACCGCAGCGCCTTGCTCTTCCTGTGGTCGCTCCGTATTCCTGGCCCCTGTTTCTTATAAACTCTCCCATATCGTCAAGCAGCTCAGTCACGAACGGGCCTTTTCCAACTCTTGTGGTATACGATTTTACAACGCCCACAACCTCTGTCAGTGCGGCCGGCGGTAAGCCTGAGCCTGCGCTTACTCCGCCCGATGTCGGGTGCGAAGAAGTAACGTAAGGATACGTTCCGAAATCAATATCGAGAAGCATTCCCTGTGCGCCTTCAAACAAAAGTTTTTTGCCCTGTTTATATAAATCGTAGCATACCTTTGAAGTGTCACAGATAAGGCCGGAGAGGCGCTTCTTATACCCCATAAACTCTTTTAGCATATCTTCGAAGGCGAGCGGCTCCTGCCCGTATATTTTTGTCAGTATCTCGTTTTTCTGCTTCAGTATATTTTCCAGCTTTTCAGGAAAACTATCCGACAGCAGATCGCACATTCTCAGCCCTTTGCGTGCCGCCTTATCGGTATAGCACGGGCCTATGCCCCTCTTTGTCGTTCCTATTACTGTCTCGCGCGAATCGCCTTCGCTTAGGCTGTCTAAGAGCTTATGATACGGCATTACCATATGCGCCCTGTCCGATATAAGCAGATTGTTTATCGTTGATCCGCTTTTACGCAGCTCGTCAATCTCTTCAATGAGCGAACCCGGATCTATCACAACGCCGTTGCCTATCACACATTGCTTAGAATCATACAGAGAACCCGCAGGAACAAGATGAAGCTTGTAAGTAATATCGTCCACAACAATAGTATGCCCCGCGTTGTTGCCCCCCTGGTATCTGATTACCACGTCGGCTTCGGAAGCCAGAAAATCGACGAACCTGCCTTTTCCTTCGTCTCCCCATTGTGCACCAAATACTGCTATACCCGGCATAATAATTCTCCCGTTTTTAGATTAGAGACAAAAAAGCAGGGGCAACCGCTCCCCGCTTTGTCCTACGACATATTATCAAAAAAAACATGCTACGTCAACTAATAGCTTGCTTTTAAATAAAGCATTAAAACATATGCCCTTAAAAACATTATTGATCGTATTTAAACACCTGTTTTTTGTTAACTTTTGCGAACGGGTCGATATCGAAAGTCTTATCATAAAGTTCTCTCGAAACGGCGGCCGCCTGTTTAAAATCTTCATAGTTCGAAAACGATAATATTTCTTTTAAAGCATAATCATTAAAAAAATAATAAATGCTGCCGTCCGTTTTTTTTGCTATTGCGGCGCGCAGGCAATCGTCTTCCATAGCACATATAGGGCCTATGGGTACGCCTTTGACAGAGTAAGTATTGTACTTGCTTGATATCTTGATATCTTCGCTTGTAAGATACGGGCGCGTATACCCGAGCGCGTATTCTGTTGTGGCACAGCTCCTTAGCTTCGCTCCGTCATCCAGCCTGTTTAAAAATGCCGATGCCACTTCGTCATAGTAATCGTTCGGCAGGCACTCCCACTCTATCACAGAGGCCAGGCAAAGCTGTTCGTGCGGCTTTAGATTGTTGGTTTCGCGAATTGCCGAGGCTATGGTATCGTATCTCTTTTCCGCCGCCTGTATCCATATATTTACATGCTGCGCCAGGCTCTCATCCTGCGCTATTTCGTATTTGCCAGGAATAATGATTCCTTCCATGCGCCGAAAATCCGTGAGCGTGTCGTGAATAATTTTGCTGTCCTCGCAGTTCTCCATTATGCTTTTTACCTCATTTTCGCTAAGAGAAAAAGCTTCGCAGATCTCCGGTATTATATCTTTTTCCAATGTATCACCCGGCCTTACACGCACCGTTCCCGCGTCATGCGAAGATGTTTTTGGCTGCTGCGATTGCTCGGGCGCGGGCGCCGATGTTTCTTGCGGCAATGCTGTTTGTACAGAATCAACAATATCCGGCTGTGTTGTTTTTAAAGGCAGCTTGGGCGCAGATGTCTGTGCCGCAGATAATCGCGGTGACGGCGTTGGTGAGATAGCTGTCTGTACCGCAGTTAAAGTTTGTGTCGGCGATACCGCCGGCTCTTTGCCTTCGCATCCGCAAACCGCAAAAATAAATGTTATTATCAATATTAAAAACAAAGCTTTTTTTCTCTTCATCATTCTTACCGCAATCAATAATTTTTTTTAATTATAACATCTATTATAGTATTTTTAAACGCCCGTAAAAAAAGAAACCATCTGAAAAAATCAGACGGTTTCTTTATCGGCTATTTCTAATTTTCTTTTTCTGCTATTTCCTTCATCTTCTCTACGATCATCTCTTCGGACATAACGCCCACTCTTCCGCCTGCGTAGATACCGTCTGCGTCAAAAAATATTGATGTCGGAAAACCCGAGATAGTAAAATCATTTAGCAGCTGCCCTTGCTCGTCAAGCATAACTGTTAGATTTTTATACCCCAGTTCGTCATACCATTCTATGAAATTCTCTTTTGTCTTTTCTCCCGAATCACCGGGGAACACTACGCTGAGCACATAAAAATCTTCCTCCTCTTGCGCAAGCTTATCGATATACGGAAGAGACGATTTGCAGTATCCGCACCAAGACGCCCACATTTCAAGATAAACGGGCTTGCCTTTATAATCGGATAGTTTATGAGTGTCTCCGTTCACGTCTGCAAACTCAAACTCGTAAGGCATCTCTTGCGTTGTTGCAGCTTCCTCTTGTGCCGGCTGCTCTTCTGACTCCTCCTTGGCGCATGAGCCAAATACAGCAAGCATTAACGTCAACACAACAATTGTTATTATTATTTTTTTCATAATTCTTTCCTCTTTTCTTATATCACAATGCTAATAAATGAAGGCTGTCTGTTAACAGCAAAATTCCCATTATAATTATTATGATACCTCCGGCAATTTTTATCTTATTCATATGCTTGTATATTCCTTTAATTTTTACAAGCAGAACATTTGAAAAAGCGGTAACAATAAGGAATGGTATCAAGAGACCTAGAGAATAGATAACCATATACAACGCGCCGATAACCGCTCCCCCCTGGCTTGCGACAATTGCCAGCACCGTCCCGAGTATAGGGCCGACACATGGTGTCCATCCAAAGCTGAATGTGAACCCTAAAATATACGCTCCCAAAAATCCTTTTCTTTCTTTCTTTGACTCAAGCTTTTTCTCGCGCATAAGAAAAGGAATCTTGACAATGCCCGTTTGGTATATACCGAAAAGGATAACTATTATACCGCTGACGATAAGCAGAACTTCACGATTTTGTTTGACAAACATTCCGATTGCCCCGAACGCAAACCCGAGTATAACAAAGCTTGTGCTCAGCCCCAAAACAAACAACGTGACACGCAGCATGGGTTTTGCGTTTATACGAATCTTTCCTATTTTCAACCCTTTTGCTTTTTCGTTCTCTTCAACACCGCCGAGCAGCGTTGATATAAACACCGGTATTATCGGCAGTATACAAGGAGTAACAAACGTCAATATTCCGGCCAGAAAAACTCCGCCAATTGTAACAGCTTCCATAATGATCCTCCATTTATTATTTATTATATAACAAACATGGCATTTCGAATGTGATAAAATTACAAACAAAGTATGAATATTTTTTATTCTATCATACACTATACAAAGAATCTTTTTTTTCTGTACAATTATCTTTATTTTTAGTAGAATTATAAATAAACTTTTTATTGGAGCGCGAATGTATTATGTGATTTTTAATCCCACCGCAGGAGCGGGAAGATCGGTAAAAACTATGCGTATAGTTGAACAGTATCTGAAGGACAATAACAAAGACTATAAAGTAGCCCAAACTAAGTATCCCAAGCATGCGACTCAACTTGCCCGTGACGCAATAGGCAAAGGATACGACGGTATCATATCCGTCGGGGGCGACGGTACTTTGCTCGAGATCGCGGAATCTATTCGTGACACAAACGAAATTTTAGGAGTGGTTCCGGCGGGAACGGGCAACGATTTTCGACAGGCCATAGGCGTTCCGAAAGATACGCAAAAAGCGCTGGATATCATATTGCAAGCAAACAGCAAAAGCATTGACATTGGCCTTATGGATAACGGTGACTGTTTTTTAAATGTCGTCGGTACAGGGTTTGATGTACAGGTGTTAAAAAATACAAACAGGGTACGAAAGGTTCTTACAGGCAGTGCCGCTTATTATCTTGGTATAGTTATGTCGATATTGGGATATAAGAATATTGATCTTGAAATTACCGCAAACGGAAAAACTATAAAAAGAACTGTGCTTCTAATCGTTGTCGCAAACGGAAAACGTTTCGGCGGAGGATTGAATGTCTCTCCCGATTCAAGCGTGACCGACGGTCTTTTCAATGTAGTAATTATAAATAAGGTTGCAAAGTGGCGCATACTCGGAGAGCTTCCAAAATTAAAAAGAGGCGAGCTTGAAAAAATCAGCTGCGCAGAACGATTCATGTGCAGCGAAATTAAAATAGAATGTGACAAATCACAGCAGTTTGATATAGACGGTGAAATCTTCGGGCAAACTCCAATGGCATTTACCGTGAAAGAAAACGCGTTAAATGTTTTTTGCGCAAAATAGCAAATCAGATTCTTTGGCAATTGTTCATCACAGAAAATCATCATATATGATATAATAAATTTATATTCTTAACCGAGGTGCCATGAGTGTACATACAAAACAAAACAAGAAAATTTAAATTGTCGAGAAAATCAGCTTTGTTTTTAATAAGCACCATTATTGTTTTTACAGTATTGGTTGTCGGTCTTATTATGCTTTTTACAAAAGGAAAAGAAGTCAAAGATACTCTGACACAAATGCCTTTCACAAACGAAAACTCATATTTTACTGTTGGCAATACTATAGTTTATGCGCAGGAAGAACTTTTGACATGTGTTGATTCTTCTTTAAATTCAATTTGGAAATTCAAAGTTTTTTCTGACGGCCTCGACTTTGTTTCAAATGAAGGCCTAATTGCCGCAACCGGCCAGGGAGTTGTTCAGGTATTTGACGCAAACGGAAACAACCTTTTCTCTACTCAGCTCGACGGTATAATAAATTCTGCGAGAGTCTGTAAAGATAAAGTTGCTATTTATGTAGAGCAGCCTCTTTCGGACGAAACTCTTTCTTATATCGTTATTTTTGACCTTGACGGAATAAGCCTTTATCAGATCGATATTTCAAACCGGTGTGTTTTAGATTATGGATTCGACAGCCTTTCTAATCTGTTGTATATTTTAGAGCTAGATGTTTCAGGTGCTTCTCCCATCTCAAGGATATCGACATACAGGCCGGAATCTGAATCTATGACGGGTATAAAAGAAATTAAAGACCAGCTGATCGACAGCGTTTATCTTATCGAAGATTCCATATACGCTTCGGGAACAAATACCCTTACGATGTATGATACGATAAATTCAGATAAGCACGAAACGTTAGTTTACGGATGGATTCTAAAAGATATGGCACATATAAAAACGCCGTCGTTTTTATATGTGCCTAATTCAAAGAATCCAGGGTTTATTGATATCGCGCGCATTATTAAAACAAACGGAAACGAAACAACTATAAATCTTCCGCCTCAGGTGTTTTCTATATTTCAGATAGGAGAAAAAATATATTGCTTTGCAACAAGCCACATATTCGTTTATACTAATGAGGGCAAATACTTAAGAACTCATGAACTGCCCTTCGCAATAGAAAAGGTGCAAAAAGCTACGGAAGGTTACGTGTTTGTAACGAGCAGCGGCGCAGTGTATCTTATGCCTCTCCCGTAATGCATTGGAGGATTACTTATGAACTTGATAAATATATTTTTTATACTCATTATAGGTATAACAGTACTCGAAGGAATACACAAAGGCTTTTTATATTCTGCGGCTAACCTTGGCTCTTTCTTTTTCTCTTTGCTTACTTCATATTTGCTTTACCCTGTCGTATCAGCGGCCATAAAAGCTAATCATGAAATTTTTAAATTTCTGCTTTATTATACAGAAGGAGCAGAAAAAATTGCGTCTTTTGAAGATGCCAATATTTTGATAAGCAATCTTAATACAGTACAGCTTGATAATATCATAGCGTCTTCTTCGGTCTCTGAACCGTTTTCAACTTTGATAAAACAAAACGTACAAAGCCAAGCTTTTATAGCGGACGGAATGAGCACTATTGGCGACTATTTTAATATGACTATTGTCTGCACGGTTCTTAATATTTTGTCTTTTCTAGCCGTTTTCGTGCTCGCTAAAATCGTTTATACGTTTATACTGGGTGCGGTAAGCTATACCGTCAAATTCCCTGAGCTTAAACAATATGACAGAATTACCGGTTCGGTTTTCGGTGCATCAAGAGGAGTGCTTGCGTGTTTTTTGATGGTTACTGTAATCCCTGTAATCATTCTTATAGTACCGGTAGACCAAGTTATTGAATATTACCAGAGCTCTTCTCTTGGAATGTTTTTCTATGAAAACAATTTCTTTTTACAGCTTATACGCGGAATAGTTTAGTTTAATTGTTTCACGTGAAACAATAATAAAAAATGTTTCACGTGAAACAAAAAAAGAGCTCTACCGCTCTTTTTTTATAGCTTTTTTTATTTTGCTGTCATAAGAAAATCATAAATGCTCTGCATTTGGTCTTTATTATAATAAGAAAGTGTTATTTTCCCTTTGCTTAAATTTCCTGATATCTGTACTTTTGTACCAAGCGCAGAAGAAAGCGCTCCTTGCGCAAACTCAATTTCGGGCGCTTTATATTTATTTTTCTTTCTTTCTTTTTGTTTTTTACCGCCAACAGCATTGATTATATCTTCCGTTGCACGCACAGATAAGCCTAAAGATATTATTTTTTTTGCTAAACTAAGCTTCTCTTCATCGTCTTCTAGCGCAACGAGGCATCTTGCGTGTCCGCTAGATAAATCGCCGGATATCACAAGATCCTGAACCGCTTCGGGAAGGTTTAAAAGACGCAATGTGTTTGCAACTGCGCTTCTCGATTTGCCTATTCTCTCGGACAAAACATCCTGCGAAAGGTCGTGCTCGTTCATAAGCATACGCATAGCCTGCGCTTCTTCAATGGGGTTTAGGTCTTCCCTCTGTAAATTCTCTACCAAAGAAACTTCCATGAATTCTGAACGCGAATATTCTTTTATTACAACCGGTACCGTTTTTAGTCCCGCAAGCCTTGAAGCTCTGTATCTTCTTTCGCCGGCAATGATAATATATCTGTCGCCGTTTTGCTGTACAATTATAGGCTGAACGACACCGTAGGTTTTAATAGACTGCGAGAGCTCTTTTAGTTTCTCATCGTCAAAGCTTTTTCTTGGCTGCTGTGTATTTGGGTCTATGGCATTAACGGCTACCTCTAAAACGGTATTTGGACTCTTGTTTTCTTCTGGTTCTTCTGTTATAAGCGCTCCTAGGCCTTTTCCCAATCTTTGTTTTTTCACTGTTGCGCACCTCCGGTATATTCTATCATCTCGTCTGCCAAATCATTATAACATTGCGTTCCAAGGCAGTTTGGGTCATAAATTATTATAGGCAAACCAAAGCTCGGCGCTTCGCCAAGCCTTACGTTTCTCGGAATAACCGTTTTATATACCTTATTTTTAAAATAACGTTTTACTTCTTCCACGACTTGTATCGAAAGATTCGTTCTTCCGTCAAACATCGTAAGCACAACCCCTTCAACCTCAAGTGTAGGATTAAGGCTGGCTTTTACAAGTTTTATGGTGTTTATAAGCTGTGATAATCCTTCAAGCGCGTAATATTCGCATTGTATCGGTACTAATATCTTATCCGCAGCTGTAAGCGCGTTTATTGTTATAAGCCCAAGTGATGGAGGACAATCCATGAAAATGTAATCATAATCGTCTTTTATTGTCGAAAGCGCCTGGTCTAATATCTTTTCACGTGCTATTTTCGCGACAAGCTCTACTTCTGCGCCTACAAGGTCAATATTTGCCGGAATTATATCGAGATTGTTTATCATTGTGTGTACAACGGCTTCTTTTGGGTCTATTGCATTTATTAAAATATCATAAGATGAATATTTTATCGCGTTTTTCTCTATACCAAAACCGCTTGTAGTGTTTCCCTGCGGATCAACATCTATCAATAAAACCCTCTTTCCCTTTTCTGCAAGGCATGCGCTTAAGTTTACTGCCGTTGTTGTCTTTCCAACGCCTCCCTTTTGGTTGGCTATGGCGACTACTTTTGCCATTAAATATTTCCCCCTTAATGAATTATAGTTAATTATAAAACAAAAACTCGTTATTGAAAAGAAATATGTATCTTTTTTGTTCAATATGGCTTTTTTTTATTTTCAATAATGAGTTCACAAATATTTCATATGAATAACATTGCTTTAAAATAGACGTTGTGTTATTATTTTATCGGACGGCTGACCGACTTATATAGAATGGATGTAAATATGTCTAAAAAATTATCAAAACAGTTTGAAAACAACCGGCAGAATATACTTGAAAAAACATCAAAGTTGTTTTGCGATAAAGGTATCAACGCCACTAGTTTTGCGGATATATCAAAGGCAGTAAAGCTCTCTAAAGGAACTATATATTATTATTATCCTTCAAAGGATCATTTGATATATGAAGTTACTGATTATCATTTAAACGGCGTTACAGACAGCATTTTTGCCTGGATTGAAAAAATTAACGAAAAAACGCAGTTATACGAAGCACTTAATCTTCTTATAAAATCTATTTTTGATACACTGGACAAATGCCGCCTGCATATATGCCTTATAACATATTCTGTAATGGATAATGACGTTATAAAAAACTTGATTAACGAAAAAACGGCAAAGTGGCATACCATGGTAGAAGTAGGGCTGGTAAAAATAGCGCATCCCGACCCAAAAAAAGTCTGTAAAGCGCTTTTTGCTTCTATTGACAGCATAATAATTAGAAGAGTTATGGGAAATCTAAATATAAAAGAGACAGAAATCAGCAATTTTATTTCAAAAAACGTTTAAAACGCTGTTATTTTGTATATGCTAATATATAGTATATGAAAGAAGGAATGATTACATGAAGTCAAAAATACTCGTAGTAGGAGACTCTATTTCTAAAGGAATTGCATGGGATGAAGATAAAAAAAAGTATTCTATTTTAAAAAACTGCTTTATAAATCTTATCTCAAGTAAAATAAACGCAGATATAATAAACGCTTCAAGATTCGGATCTACTGTAATACAAGGCCAAAAACACCTTGTTTCAAAGCTTGAAAGATACAAACCGGATATCGCTGTAATCGAATTTGGAGGAAACGACTGCGACTTTTTATGGGATGATATAGCAAAAAACCCCGAATTTGACCATATTCCCAAAACTCCGCTTGATATCTTTGAAAAAAGTATTCATTGCATGCTCGACGAAATAATAAAAAATGGCGTAACGCCTGTTTTAGCTACTCTTCCTCCGCTTTATGCCGATAATTACTTTAAATGGTTCACAAACAGCGACAAAGAAAAAGGTTTGCGCATATTAAAATGGCTCAAAGATATATGGCGCATCTATTGGTGGCAGGAAAGGTACTCTAACTGCGTTGCGTATATAGCAAGAAAGAGAAATATAAGCTGTATTGATGTGCGGCACGAATTTTTAAAAAGAAAAGATTTCAATGAATATATCTGCCCTGACGGTATACATCCTAACCAGAAAGGGCATGTGCTTATATCTGAAGCTGTAATAAATTATATTAAAGAATACGCAGCCTATCTTCTTCCTTCATATTCATAAAAAAAGCTTTAAAAGCGGCTTTTTGGGGGCCGCTTTTTGATTACAAAAAACTATGATACTGCTGGTAAAAATATGATATACTAATTTCATGAAATTATCCAAAAAACAAGTATTGTGGCTTTGCGTGCTTTTGTTTTTAATCGCAGCTGTCGTTATTTTATATTACGTTGGAAAAACCAACGGCTGGTTTACTTTGTTTGAATCAAAAGAAAATGTAAAGCAGTACGTTTCTTCTTTCGGAGTATGGGCGCCCTTAGCTTTTTTTGTATTGCAGTTTATACAGGTAATTATATCTCCAATTCCCGGAGCGATTACCACTCTTGCAGGCGGTGTGCTGTTCGGGTTTTTCTATGCCTTTTTGATTTCTACCGCGGCTGTCTTTTTAGGTTCGATCTGCGCATTTTTATTAGGTAAACTTTTCGGCAGGCCTCTTGTAGAAAAAATTGCCGGAAAACAGATAGTAGAAAAATATATGCAGTCTGTGTCTTCAAGGCAAAAAATAGTGCTTATAATGATGTTTCTGCTGCCTTTTTTTCCGGATGACATACTCTGTCTGATAGCCGGCCTTTCGGCAATGCGCCTTCCATATTTTTCTCTTTTGGTTATTATCACACGCCCCTGGGGCCTTTTATTCTCTGCACTCATAGGTTCGGGTATTATATATATACCTTTTTGGGGATGGATAATCATTGCTCTTATCGGTGTTTTTATCTTTATTATTTCAATAAAATACGCCCCTGTAATAGAAGAGCGTATAAAAAACTGGATCGATAAAACTTTTACTAAAAGACTGTCTAATTAATATTATTTGTTTTTACAGGAAGCACCAAGTATAAATAATTTTGCCCTTTCAAAGGATGTATAACGCACGGGCTTATACTTGTATTTAAATCAAAAACAATTTTTTCATCTTCCACTTCTTTTAAAACATCGAGCAAATAACGAGAATTGAAAGAAATATCGAGGTTTTTACCTGTTAATGCGATTTCAAGTTCTTCCCTGGCCTTTCCTACCTCAGAATCGGACGTAATGGTCAAAATTTCTCCGTCTATCTTTAAATTTACAAGGTTTGTTTTAGACTGCCTCGCAAGTATATTCGCTCTTTCAAGGCTGTTTTGAAGCTCTTGTTTATTTACAACCATTCTTGAAGTATATTCCGTCGGCAGTATGTTTTTATATTTAACGTAATCCCCTTGAAGCACTCTCGTAGCTATTTTCATATTATTGCAGCTGAAAGTTACTATTTTTTCTCCTATATCCAAATCCACAGTGCTTTCATCTTCGGGTATTATTCTTGCAACCTCTCTCATCGATTTTGCGGGCACAACCACCATAGTATCATCCACACCCGTCGATATGTTTTCCTGCCTTATAGCAAGCCTGTATCCGTCCAAAGCGACTATTTTAGATACCTTTTTATCAAATTCTAATAATAAACCTGTAAGTATCGGTTTATCTTCGCTCAGCGAAGAAGCAAACACTGTTTGGTCTATCATAGATATAAGCTGATTGGAAAACATTTTTATATTCTTTGTGTTTTCGCTTTTTGGAAATTCAGGATATTCTTTTGCATCCAAATAACAAAGAGTTGTTTTCGAATGTCCGCATTCCATTATAAGATTATTATCCTGTGTATACATTGATATTTCGCAATCGTCAAATTTGGCCAAAATCTCACTAAAAAGCCTTGCAGGAATGACAACATCGCCTTTTTCTAAAACGACTGCTTCATTTTCGCATTTTATCGACAGATTACCGTCGCTTCCGTACATTTTTATTATATTATCCTCTGCACTTATTAATATTCCTTCAAGCAAATAGACCGGAGACTTTACGGCAACTGCTTTTGTAACAATGTTAACGTTTTTCTGAAGCACGTTTTTTTCACATAATATTCTCATCATATTCTCCTTTTGTGGATTATTGTACTTAAATTATTGTATTGGTTTATTAAGTAGTAATAGTAGTAGTAGTGTATGTTGATACTGTGGACAACCGCTATTCTGCCTTTTACCACCGCAAATTCCCTGTGAATAAAGACTAATTTTTTTTGTACATAATGTGTTTTATTCGTTTAATCCAGGCGAATAGATTTAAAACTGCCGGTGACAAGTAAAATAGGTTGTCAACATACTATCCACCTATTCTCTCAGTTTTGTAACAAAATCATCCACAAGCGTTCTTGTTTCTATATTTGTCGTTATTTCTTTTTCGATTTTGTCGTAAGCATGCTTTACAGTCGTATGATCGCTCTTTCCGTAAAGCTCTGCTATCGATTTATAAGACATATCAACAAGTTTTCTTGTAAGATACATAGCTATCTGCCTGGGATACGCTATGCTTTGATTCTTTTTATTGCTTGAAATCTCTTCTTCGGACAATTCATAATATTCGCAGATAAGCTGGAGTATATGTTTAGGCGATATTTTCTTTGTCGTAGTAGTGGTCAAAAAGTCTCTTATAGCTATTTCCGCTTCTACAAGATTAGGCGTTTTTCTGTTTAAAACGGTATAAGCAATAATCTTTTTTAACGCACCTTCGAGCGAACGTATATTAGAAGAGACCTTTGTAGCTATAAGATCGAGAATTTCATGACTTACATCACAGTTAAGTGCGTCTTTAGAGGTGATATCTTTGGCTTTTTTCATTAAAATCGCAAGCTTTGTTTCATAATTCGGAGGCTGTATGTCTGCTATAAGGCCGCCCTCAAAGCGTGACTGAAGCCTTTCTTCGAGTTTTGATATTTCTTTTGGAGGCTTATCCGAAGAAAGTATAATTTGCTTGTTGTTTTCGTGAAGGTCGTTAAAAGTATGGAAAAATTCTTCCTGCGTGCTTTCTTTACCCGCTATAAACTGTATATCGTCTATCAATAATACGTCTGCTTTTCTATATCTTTTTCTAAATTCTTCTGTTCGGGATGTGCGAATAGCGTTTATAAGGTCGTTTAAAAAAGGCTCACTCTTTACGAACATAACAGTCGTTTTATTACTTCTTTCGGAAACATAATTGGATATTGCGTGCATAAGATGTGTTTTTCCGAGCCCTGTTTTTCCGTATATAAACAAAGGGTTATACGTATGCCCGGGGTTTTCCGCCACTGCCATTGCGGCCGCATGCGCAAACTCGTTAGAACTTCCTACGACAAAAGAATCGAATGTGTAGGAAGGGTTTAGCATTGATCTTTCAGTATTCGTGTTTTCTGTAAAATTTGGTTTCGTAGAAACGTTGATTTTTGCTTCTTCCGCGTCAAAAAACATGACATTTGAGATTTGCGAATCCAAATCAAGATCGTCTGCCGCCATGCGCATTGCGCTGATTATTATATTTTTGTAGTTTTTTTCTACACGCGCTTTGTGGACAGAATTGTTAGTTTGAAAATAGTAAGCAGAATCGGTTTTTTTTACAGGGGAAAGCGTTTTTATCCAGGTATCGTACGGTACCCCTCCAAGTTCATGCTTAAGTGTTTCTAAGGCTTTTTCCCAGATTATTAAAAAAGTTTCCACGCTAAAGCACCTTTAGAATTATTTAGCGGTAAGATATGTAATATAAAATAATTGTAAATTCCGGAACGATAATTTATACTGCAAATACAACATTATTGTTCCGTTAATCCACCAACCTATCCACAATGTGTGGAAAACATATAACCCCTAGTTTTTATATTCTATCATATTATTTTTATACTCTCAACAAGCAAAGTATTAAATAAATAATACAAATATAAAAGACTGCCGGAAAAGGCAGTCTTTATGAAAAATGCTTATTTATTTTTATCTAAAAAACTCTTCTGGCAGAAACGAAATTTCTGTCGTAATAATCTGTCATGGTGCTTATTTTTACACAATTATTGCTAGAACTTGCGTGTATAAACTCATTGTTTCCGATATATATGCCGGTGTGCCCTATCCTTGTGCTGCTGTCAGATTTAAAAAACACCAAATCCCCAGGTACAAGCGATGCTTTGTCAGAAACCTGGCTCCAGCTTTCAACGCCCGAAAAACCTGCAGCGCTGTATCTTGATGTTGAAACGCCCATATATTTTAAAACATAATATACAAATCCCGAACAGTCAAAAGTGTTTGGGCCTTCTGTAGAATATACGTATTTTTTGCCAAGTTGTTCATTGGCAAACGCGAGCATTTTTTCTGTCGAAGAAATCTCTGGCGCAGACGGCTGCTCGTCCGATTTTATTCTGTCCTGCCCGTCCCATTTTTGAGCATCGTCAGAAAATAAAATACATCTTGTGTTCTTTCCCGCTTTTCCGTCAACGGTAAGAGAATGCTGCGCCTGAAATTCTTTCAATGCGTTTTCAGTTATTGTACCGAAATACCCCGTGTTTTTGCCGTAAGTATAAAACCCAAGTTCGCCCAGCCTTGCCTGAAGCGCTTCCACATCGCTTCCGCGGTCTCCCGGATAAATACAAAAATATTTTGCGTTATCCGAATTGAGTAGATCGAGAGTTACCGGACCCGCAATTCCGTCCACCGTTAAATCGTTCGTGCGCTGGAATCTTTTTACTGCATCCTCTGTTACCGGGCCGTAAAATCCTGTAATGCTTGCGTAATCGTAATATTCGAGTTCTTTTAAGCGTTTTTGAAGAGCCGATACAGCATCACCTTTATCGCCGGGATAAAATTTATCTGCGCTGATTTCCTCGCCCTGCTCTCCTTCGGCAAATCTATCGGAAGGTATTTTATAATCCGCACCCATGATTGAGCTTAATGTAACCGGCCCCGCTTTTCCGTCGACAACAAGAGAATTTTCTTCCTGATAATCAATTACCGCCTGCTGTGTGACGGTACCAAAATATCCGGTAGATTTACCGGAAAAAAAGCCAAGCTCTTTTAACTTATTCTGAAGTTCTTCTACATAGCTGTCTTTATCGCCTATTTTTAATATTTCGTACCGCTCTGTTGCAAAAGCTGTAGCGGGAAAAAATGATAAAATAAAAATAATGCAAAATAATAATAATGCCGATTTTTTTCTCATTAGCTGCCCCTTTATATTGATTACATTATAATTATAGTGTTTTACTGTACACAAGGCAATTTGCGTAGTGTGTCATAAGAGCTGAAAATAACGAACCTGTTTAGTTTATTACAGAAACGTTACAGATATGTTAACATTCTAGCGTTTTTGGCGATTTTCCTCGTATATTGGCAAAAATCATAGACGACCAAAACGAATTTTCGCTTGTTTGTCCACGTTATCCACAGGATATACACATCTTTTGTAAACCCGCTAAAATATGTAATCGTATATAAGGCGCGGCTTTTTAGCTCTTTGCGACAGTGTCAGATAGCCCTCCAGCTTATTTTTAACGGCATTTGCGATATTCTTATCGTTCGCGTATATCTCAAAAAGTTCATCGCCTATTTCAATAAAATCGCCTATGCGTTTTTTTATAATAAATCCGACGGCAGGGTCAATGCTGTCCTGCTTTTTTATACGGCCGGCGCCAAGTTCTCCCGCCGCAATTCCCAGGCCTCGGCAGTCTACCGCGCTAAGATATCCGCCCGAAGATGCAAAAACATTTTCAATGTATTTTGCGCGCGGCATTAAAGATGTATCGTAAACCACATTTTTATCTCCGCCCTGCGCCTCTATTATTTCGCCGAGTTTCTCAAGCGCACGTTTTGAACCCAGAGCGTCGGAAAGCATATCCTCGGCCTGCAGCGCGGATTTCGCGATATCCGCCATCATAAGCATGTTAACGCAAAGCTGCATGGCGACAGTCAAAAGGTCTCCCGTCTTTTTTAACTGCAGAATTTCTATTGCTTCTATGACTTCTAAAGAATTGCCGACTGCGCTGCCCAGAGGCTGGCTCATGTCGCTTATTATGGCAGCCGTTTTCCGGTTAGAATTTTTACCTATGGATACCATGGACTGCGCAAGCGCTTTTGATTCTTCCAGAGTCTGCATAAAAGCGCCGCTGCCCGTTTTTACATCGAGCATTATTATATCTGCGCCGGACGCTAGTTTTTTGCTCATTATGCTGCTTGCTATAAGCGGTATACTGTCTATTGTTGCCGTTACATCACGAAGAGAGTAAAGCATTTTATCTGCAGGACAGATATTTTTTGTCTGTCCCATGACAGCCGCGCCGACTCTTTTTATCTGAGAGGTAAACTCATCCATGCTCAAAGATATGTTCATTCCGGGTATTGATTCGAGTTTGTCGAGCGTTCCGCCCGTGTGCCCGAGGCCTCTCCCTGACATTTTAGCCAGCTTTAAACCGCACGCAGCAACAAGAGGAGCGACGAGCAGCGTGGTCGAATCGGAAACGCCGCCTGTAGAATGCTTGTCGGCTACCAATCCAAGCTCTTTAAGATTAACCGTTTCGCCCGAATTCGCCATTGCGTTTGTAAGAGCTGCCGTTTCCTGCTCATCTAGCCCGCGGATATATGCTGCCATAATAAACGCGGATGCCTGATAATCAGGAATCTGCCCTTTTACATAGCCGTCGATAAAAAAAGCTATCTCTTGCTGCGAGAGGTCTTTGCCGTCGCGTTTTTTTGCGATGATATCAAATATTTTCATTTACCAACGTCCTTTCCAAAAAAACTAATCCGCCAAATCCTGCTCATATTGCACACCGTAAATTTCTCTTAGTTTATCCATAGTTTTAGCGATATTAATGCTGTCTTCGTGCGTCATGAGCGGAGACTCCGTGAGCCCTTTGTTTAGGCAATCTGCAACGTGCATAGCTTCAAACTGAAAACCCGTCCCCTCGTACGGAATCTCAAAGACTTTCTTTTCTTCGTCATGTGTAAAGCCGATTTTAGTCGTTTTTTGAAGAGTAGCCGTTCTGTTTTTATCCCAGCTGCCTATTCCAAGATTAACGCCGCCCTTTGTTCCTTGTATTTCGATTATATTGTTCATGATTTGATTCATGCTGAATGATAGATTGGCAATAGCTCCGTTTTCGTATACCAAAACAGCGGTACTTAACACATCCGCGCCGTTTTCTACCTTTGCCGCACCTATAATATCGCGATAATCCGCACCAAGAAAAGCAAAAGCCGCAGCGATATTATAAACTCCGAGGTCGAGAACAGAGCCTCCTGCCATATTGTTATCCCATCTCCAGCCGTTGCCGTCGCCGTTATATCCAAAAGTCATATTGAAAAACTGAACTTCGCCTATCTCACCGTTTTTCACCCATTCGATAGCCTGCCGTGTATACGGAAAAAACCGTGTCCACATACCTTCCAATAAAAACGCGTTGTTTTTCTTTGCCGTTTCAATCATTTCTATTGTTTCTCCGGCGTTTACGCCGAGAGGTTTTTCGCACAAGACAGGTTTTTTGCGCTCGAGAAACATTTTTACGTTCTCTAAATGAAATATATGCGGAGTACCAATATAAACAGCATCCACTTCGTCGCAATCTGCCATCTGTTCATAACTGGAAAAGCTTAGCTCCACGCCATGCTTTTTTGCAAATTCATCTGCAGTCTGCTGGTTTCTTGAGCTTACTGCCTTTATATTCGCATCCTTTGCGAATTTTAAATCTCTCGCAAACTCATTCGCTATAAAACCTGTACTTACAATGCCCCAATTAGTCATAAGGTTGCCTCCCCTTTTTCATATTGTTCCCGCAAAAGCCCGAAACAAAATATATCTTTGAATTTTCCAAATCGTAGAAAATGTTCTTTTAAGCAGCCTTCAAGAGTAAAACAATTTTTTTCAAGAACTCTTTTTGATGCAGTATTGCCGCCAAAACATTTAGAATAAATTTTGTTTATACCAAGAGTACAAAAAGCATAATCTATTGCCATGCCGGCCGCTGCGCTTGCATATCCGAAATTCCAATATTCCTGCCCAAGCCAATATCCAAGTTCTGCCCTTTTATGCTCCTCTTCATGAACAAGGCCGATAATACCGACAAACTCGCTGTCACGGCATATTGCAAAAACATGCTCCTGCTCATTCTCGTGTAAATAATCAAGAAAAAGTTTTGCGTGCTTTTTGGTATAAGGATAAGGAAGGTTCGCGGTGTTTTCTGCGATGGAATAGTTGTTGGCAAGCCTTGCGATATCATCGATATCTTCGCTGCCTATACACCGAATACTTATATTCATGGCTTTTCTCCATAAAAAGTTTATAAGTGCATGATACCATATTTACAAAAAACTAAAAAGACGGCAATACGTGTTTTTTTTATGGTTGCATAGCTACTTGCCGCAAAGTATAATAATATAGACAAAATATTGGAGGAAAACATGAATTTTTCAAAGATGCACGGTCTGGGCAACGATTTTTTAATATTTGAAGACGACGGTATATCAAGAGACTGGAACGCTCTTGCGGCAAAAACATGCCAAAGAAGGCTGGGCGTTGGCGCGGACGGTATACTTATCGTTATGCCTTCTAGCTGTGCTGATATTAAAATGCGTATCATAAACGCGGACGGCAGCGAAGCGGAGATGTGCGGAAACGGAATACGCTGTTTCGCAAAATATGTTTATGAAAAGGAAATAGTTGAAAATAAAGATATGACTGTAGAAACGCTTGCCGGCATAATCCGCCCTGGTCTTACTGTACAAAACAAAGTAGTAACTAATATAAAAGTCGATATGGGAAAACCGTCGTATGACAGGGCAGATATTCCCATGACGGGGCAGGGCGAAGCGTTTGATGTAAAGATTCAGGCAGCGGGCGAAAGCGTTACAATAACGTCTGTTCTTATGGGCGTTCCTCATACTATGGTGCTGACCGAAAAGATTGACGAAGACCGCGCCAGGATTCTCGGGCCAGCAATAGAAACGCACGAGCTTTTTCCGCGCAAGACAAACGTCAATTTTGTAAAAATAATTGATCAGGAGAATATAGAACTTTTAACATGGGAACGCGGTGCGGGGCTTACACTGGCATGCGGCACTGGTTCGTGCGCGAGCGTTATCGCAATGCATAAAAAAGGCTTGGTAGGCAGTAAAGTAACCGTACATTTGGCTGTGGGTGAGCTTATAATAGAGTGCATGGATGACGGCAGGGTAATGATGACAGGCCCCGCAGCTTTCGTTTATAATGCAACTCTCACCGAATGAACTTTAAAAAGCTTCCAAAAGGCATTGCGGAACTTTCCGAAATATTTTTAGCTCACGGTTATAAACTTTATATTGTCGGCGGATACGTTAGAAATCTCACCCTCGGGATTTCCGGGGGCGATATTAATGTCAGTGACATAGATGTCTGTTCGTCCGCGCTGCCCGAAACGGCATCTGCTTTTTTGCGCAAAGCTGGGCTAGCCGTAATAGAAAAAGCGCCCCTGCTTGGTACTATTGAAATACATCTGCATACAGGCGGCGAAAAAGCTGCATTTGAGCACACCACATTTCGGCGCGATTATTACCCGCCCGGCGGAACGCACAGGCCGTGCCGCGTAGAGTTTACCAGCGATATGCAAAAAGATGCGCGGCGGCGCGATTTTACTGTAAACGTGCTGTATTTAGATACGCAGACAAAAGAAATAACCGATCCGACCGGCAAAGGCCTTAAAGATCTAAAAAACCGTATTCTTCGCGCGGCGGCGGACGATCCGAGGCAAACTCTTCGCGACGACGGCCTTAGAATAATGCGCATGGCAAGGTTTGCGGCTGAGCTCGGATTTAGCGTTGATAAAGAGCTTTTAAAAAGCGCAAAAGAAAATGCCGCGCTTCTTGAAGACATATCCGTCGAAAGAAAACGCGACGAGCTTGTAAAAATACTTCTGGCCGATACAAAATACAAACAAACAAAAAAAGACGAGTCTGCGCCCAAATATGGATTAGAGCTGCTCGTGCGCACGGGTGCGCTTTGTTATGTACTGCCCATACTTTGCAAAGGGCAGGGCGTTGCCCAAAACGAAAAATATCACAGCCATGATGTATTGAATCATGAAATAAACAGCTGCGCACTGACTCCGCCTATACTTGCGCTTCGCCTTGCGGCGCTTTTACACGACATAGGCAAACCTGAGGCTCTCGAAAAAAGCGGCAATATGTACAGCCATGAAATATACGGCGAAAAACTCGCCGAAAAAGAGCTGGCAAACCTTAAATTTGACAACGCCGCAAAAAAGACAGTCCTTACTCTTATAAAAAACCATATGTTTGACCTTGAGGGCAAAGCAAAACCTAAGACTATAAGAAAACGTGCAATAAAGCTCGGCCGGCAGATTTTTTCTATGCTTATAGAATTACGGCGCGCAGATTTTCTTGGCTCTGGAAAAGGTATGCTAAAAGTGGTATCTGCGGATAACTGGCAAAAAGAGTTAGACAGAATGGAAGAACAAAAAGTTCCATGGAGCGTGCTCGACCTTGCGATATCTGGAGACGATATAAAAAACGCTTTAAAACTCTCCGCTTCGCCTAAGATAGGGCAAATAATAGAGTTTCTTTTCAAAGAATGTGTAATGAGCCCAAAAATGAATAATAAGAATAATCTGATAAAACGCGCAAAAGAATACGCGAAAAGCGAGGAATGGTTACCATAATGTTACATTTGTTTCAAAATTATTAACTGGGTGCTTGAATTATTGCTCAAACAGTAGTAGTATTATAAGCACCTTAATAAGCATACCGTTTTTTGGGGGTATATCATGAAAAGAAAAAGAGCAATAAAGCGTTTTGAAAACAACAAGAATGTCGGCTCATATACAGATATCATATTTAAAATTACTCACGACACTGATATGGGGCCCGAAAGCATAGAGTTTGAAACAAAAATCCATTACATGGATAAGGGCGAAGGCGAACCGCTTCTTTTAATTCACGGTATAGGTCAGTCTTTGTATACCTGGCGGCGCAGTATAGATTTTTTTGCAGAGAAAGGCTATAGGGTTTTGGCTCTTGATCTGGCCGGTTTCGGATACAGCGGGCATCCGCATATTTATTATACAGTAGAAGAAAACGCACTTATAATAAAAGCTTTTATGGATTCGTTAAAGATAAAAAAAGCACACATCGCTGCATTTTCTACGAGTTGCCTCAGTAGTATTTGCTTAGCGCATGCATACCCTGAAAGAGTTGGCAAGATGATACTCGTGTCTCCGGGCGGGCCTAACGAGAATTATCTTTTTTCACTTAAATTTTTAACAACACGCATAGGGCATGCTCTTTCGAGGTTTATTATTACCGAAGCGGCGGCGCGCAACATATTACATGATCTCTTTTTCGATGCTACTATTATATCTTCTGATGACGTTAAACAATATTATGCCCCGTTTAATAACAATGACACAAGAGAAACGCTTGCGATGTATATGATGCACTTTGACGATACTTACACACGTTCCTTGCTAAAAGGCGTAAAACACGAAACGCTTATTTTCTCGGGCGCCGATGATAAAATACATAACGAAAAGATAATGAAACCTTATATAAAAACTATTCCTCGAGCAAAACATATAAGATTCCGCAACTGTGCGCATTTTGTGCATGAAGAAAAACCGCATAAATACAATGAAGAAGCTTTGGCATTTTTAAAACAATCTGAGCGTGATTATTAGCATATATAAACGCAAGCTCCGTCCGATGGTTGAAAAAAATGAAAATCTTGTTATAATATATCGTGGGCATATATTTTAACCGTCATTCATGGAGGAAAAATTAGTGTTTGATAATTTAAGGGCAAGGTCGAGAAAACATCGCAGAAGAAAAAGCATGAGCAAAAGAAGTACAAGAGGAAGAAGAAGCGGTTTTCGCCTGCGTTCTTTGCGCCTTAGCCCTGCAGTTAAAATTGCCGGTTTGGCTGTAGCGGCAGCCGGTCTCGTTTTATTGATAATATTTGTGATTGTACCTTTGTTTGGCGGGCAGGATGCACAGCCTGAACAGGAAGAAGCAGCAGTCACAGCAACCGTCAAACCTTCTCCTACGCCCATTGCCAAGGCGGACATGTCCGAATCGGTGCAGGAACTTGTAATCGATTATAAATCTATAAACGATCCTTATATTTACGGAAATGAAGTTGTATTTTCTACAGGAAACGCGTTGCAGTCGTCTCCGGAACTCAACACGATAGCTGTTTATTATATGGATACCGAGCAGACCACTGAAGTTTCCGGTATCGTTAAGAAATATATCAGCCTATTTGAGCCAAAGATCAATGAAAACTATATAGTGTATTTAGATTGCAAAAATGAATACGGCGGCGCTGTGTGCGGCTATGATAAAAACACAGAAGAAATGTTTGTGATGAGAGAATACCTTTACGGAAAACCAAAGGTTTTTTTGGTCGGAGACTATGCGCTTTGGATGCAGCAAACGGGCAACGCAACCGACAAACTTTATTTATACCACCTGCCGACAAAAGAGAGCGTGGTTATAGAAGTGTTCGTAAAAACTCCGTTTTCTGTAAGCGCGCCGTTTATGTCTGATGATTCTATCATCTTTGTACAGCCTTACGGAGAAACGCAGCTTCTCGAGAATTCTTATGATACTATGGAAGCAGAGCTTCGTATAATACCGCTTAAAGACAACGGCGATAAACAGAGTACATTCTATCTTCCCGATACATACGTTTACGACCCTATGATAGACGGCGACAATATAATTTTTATTAACAGCAACAGAGATGAAAACAGCCAGCTTATGCTGTGCAAAAAGAATGGCGATACATATACTGCGCCCGAGGTTATAGCCGAAGGTATATTAAACTATAAAATCGGCGACGGGTTTGTGGCTTATACAAAAGACGAAAGTATCTATATCTATTACTTTGAAGACGGATCAACAGGCAAACTTTCGTCCGAAAATACAAGAGCGCTGCTTTCGAACGTTAACGGCAAAGACGTGGTTTGGTACGATGTTACCGATGGGCTTGGCGCCGCGGCGAACGTTATAATGCATACCAAAGTGCCATAAAAAAAGAGAGTTGTAAATAGCAAAAAAAGGCAGGCATTATACCTGTCTTTTAATTTACCAAAAATTTCAGCTGTTAATTTTTGCTTTGCACAAGGGACAAACATTTATATCGCGGGGTATATCCGAGCCGCATATATAACAGGTTTTTTCTAAACCTTTATTATTTTCATTAAAGACAAGCTGCGAAAGCTCTATGTTGTTACCGGATGAAAGCTTGTCTTTTAAAAAATAGATTGTTAACAGCGCAGGCAAAAATACGATTGCGCCAAAAACAAAAAAGACCCAAAAAGAATAACCTTTCTTTTTAGCAATATTAGCCGGAATAAACGCTAAAGCTATTTTAAGCCCTATTGCAATAATATAAAGATAGCCGCGCATTTAATAACAAATCCTTCTAAAATTATTCAAAGTATTTTACTCCGCTTTTGAATATCTTTTGGTCTTTTTGTCCGGGGATATTTCCCATTGTGTTTTTAGTATACCTCTCTGAATGCGCCATTTTTCCAAAAACCCTGCCGTCGGGCGAAAGCAGGCCCTCCGCCGCGAAAAGCGATCCGTTCGGATTGCCCTTACCCATCGTCGGCTTGCCCGATTCGTCAACATACTGCGTAGCTATCTGTCCGTTATCAAACAAAGCCTGCGCTTCTTTTTGCGTTGCCGCAAAACGGCCTTCGCCGTGAGATACCGCTACTGTATGCAGCTCACCCGGGCGGCACATCGACAGCCACGGAGAAGCGTTTGACGTGATTCTTGTAGTTACCGTTCTTGATACATGGCGGCCTATATTGTTAAACGTAAGCGTCGGGCTGTCTTGTTTCATATCGATTATCTGCCCGTACGGCACCAGCCCGAGTTTGATAAGAGCCTGAAAACCGTTGCATATTCCGAGTATAAGCCCGTCCCTGCTGAGCAAAGACTGTACCGCTTTTTTAACTTTCGGGCCGCGGAATACGGTTGCTATAAACTTGCCCGAGCCGTCCGGCTCGTCACCGCCCGAGAATCCCCCGGGAAGCATGAGTATCTGGCTGTTGTCTATCAATGATGCAAGGTGCTGCGTGCTGTCTTTAATATCGCTGCCCGATATATTTCGTATTACAAAAGTCTGTGCATATGCTCCTGCCCGCTCGAAAGCCTGCGCAGAGTCGTATTCGCAGTTTGTTCCCGGAAAAAGAGGAATAATAACGCGCGGTTTAGCTTTTGCGCCCGAATACACATGAATATTTTTGCAGTCAAAAAGCTTATTGGGCACTTCGCCGTCCGCTTTTGCGTGAACGGGATAAACGCCGTCAAGCGTGCCCTCAAACTCTGCCTGCAAATCTGTAAGCGATACTTTTTGTTCTTCGAGAGCTATGCAGTATCCGCCCGTCTGCCCGATTTTCTCGAAATCCAGTCCGTTTCCTTCTAAAACCAAGTCTCCGTACGCTTTATTTGTTATGTCGTCAAGGCTGCAATTTTCCAGCGACGCGCCTATTGCGTTTCCGAGAGACATTTTCGCGACCGCCGCCAACACACCGCCCCGCTCAACAGCATACGCCGAGAGTATTTTTTTGCTTTTTATGCCGTCATATACCTTTGCATACAATTTCTTTACACTTTCAAAGCAGGGCATACCGTCTTTATCGCGTTCTATGCGCACGCGGTATATGCCGCTGCCCTGCTTTTTAAACTCGGGAGAGATAATATTGTCCGCGTCCTGTGTACATAGAGCGAAAGATACGAGAGTCGGCGGCACATGTATATTTTCGAAAGTGCCCGACATCGAATCTTTTCCGCCGATGGCCGGCGTACCCATGTTTTTCTGCGCCCACCATGCGCCGAGCAGCGCACTAAGTGGTTTGCCCCAGCTTTTTTCACTGTTCATTCTTTCAAAATACTCCTGAAGCGAAAGCCACGCTTTGGTGCTGTCTCCTCCCGCTGCCGTAAGCTTTGCCAAAGATAATATCACCGAATATACAGAACCCAAAAACGGATTTTTCTCCATCATAAACGGGTCGAAACCGTACGAAAAAAGGCTTGCCGTGCTGCATTCTCCGTGCGCAGCGACTTTAGCCGCCATTGCCTGTACGGGAGTAAGCTGGTTTTTGCCGCCGAGCGGCATGTTGACGCTTGCCGCGCCTATTGTTGAATCGAACATCTCTATAAGCCCTTTTTTAGAGCATATATTAAGGTCTTTCATCATTGCAAGCAGACGTTCTTTTAGATTTCCCGAAAAAGGTTCGTCAAAAATCTCTTTTTCCATGTTTTCTACGCTGGCGTTTGCCGTTACCGTCGCACCGTTGGTGTTTAAAAAAGACCTTTTTATGCTGACGATTGGCTTTCCGCGCCAAAAAAGCTCCATTTTGCCTTCATCGGTGACCTCGCCCACTTTAGTTATATGCAGATTTTCCTGTGCCGCTATCTCGAGAGCTTTTTCCAAATCCTTTTTATCTATAACAATCGCCATGCGCTCCTGGCTTTCGGATATGGCAAGCTCTGTGCCCGAAAGCCCTTCGTATTTTTTGCGTACAGAATCAAGGTTTACGCGAACTCCGTCCGAAAGCTCGCCTATAGCCACGCATACGCCACCCGCGCCAAAATCGTTGCACCGCTTTATAAGCGTGGAAAATTCGGGGTTTCTAAACAATCTCTGCAGTTTGCGCTCTGTAAGAGGATTACCTTTTTGCACCTCTGCCCCGCAGCTGTCTATAGACCCAATATCATGCGCTTTAGATGACCCCGTCGCGCCTCCGCAGCCGTCTCTGCCCGTCGCGCCGCCGAGCAGAAGTATCAAATCACCCGCCTCGGGTGTTTCTCTTACTACATTTTCCGCGGGCGCAGAGCCGACAACAGCGCCTATCTCCATGCGCTTTGCCTTATATCCGTCGTGATAAATTTCATCGACAAGCCCTGTGGCCAGCCCTATCTGGTTTCCGTAAGATGAATAACCTTCCGCCGCTTCTTTGGATATCTTTCTCTGCGGAAGTTTACCCGGCATGGTGTCGGAAATTTTCTGCCTCGGATCTCCGCTTCCCGTTACGCGCATAGCATTATATACATACGAACGACCCGAAAGAGGGTCTCTTATAGCGCCGCCGAGGCACGTCGCCGCGCCGCCGAAAGGCTCTATCTCTGTCGGGTGGTTATGCGTTTCGTTCTTAAACATTATAAGATAATCTTTTTGTTTTCCGTCGACAGTCACTTTTTGTTTTATAGAACAGGCGTTTATCTCTTCAGATTCGTCGAAATCGGCCATCAGCCCTAGTTTCTTAGCTTCTTTTGTATAAATTGTAGCAATATCCATAAGACAGATGTCTTTTTGCTTCTGCCCGTATACAAACTGTCTTGATTTTAAATATTGCTGATATATCTTTTGTACATTTTTTGCGCTCTCGTCGAACTCAACATTATCTAAGCGCGTTAAAAAGGTTGTGTGGCGGCAGTGATCCGACCAGTATGTATCAATAACGCGTATTTCCGCAATAGTCGGGTCGCGTTTTTCGTCGATTTTATAATAATTCTGAACGAATTTTATATCGGGAGCACTCATAGCAAGCCCGTATTCGGATAAAAACTCGTCTAAACCATCGGTATCAAGCTTGCAAAAGCCTTCTAGAACCTCTACATCGGGAGGGCTCGGCAGGTTTTCCGACAGCGTTTCGGGCAAGGCTTCCCCCGCCTGCCTCGAATCGACAGGGTTTATTACGTATTTTTTTATATCTTGCAAATCCTGCTCGTCTATGCCGCGAACAATGTAAACAGTCGCGCACTTTACGGCAGGGCGGACGTTTTTAGTTAAAAGCTCGGTACACTGCGCCGCGCTGTCTGCGCGCTGGTCGTATTGTCCGGGTAAATATTCTACCGCAAACGAAAGCTCATCTTTCTGCATATCATATTTATCATAATACACGATATCGACAGCAGGCTCGGAAAATACAGAGGTAACCGCCGCGTCGAAATTCTCTTCGCTTAGCCCTTCGATATCATACCTGTTTAATATCCTTAATCTCTTTAGCTTGTTTATTCCTAAAATATCACGAAAATCAGCCAGCATTTTTTTAGATTTGATATCAAAACCGTCTTTTTTTTCTACGTAAATTCGCTTAACCTGCGGCATACAGCAAGTCTCCTTTTTCAGGCAGCTTTGTGCTTGCCGCCAATTCTTTTTACCAGTATATATTTTTTTTGGGCTTCGCGCAATAAGCATGCGAAGAGTAATGCGCAAAAAGTATGAAAAGTAAAGCATACATGCGAAAAATGAGCGGTTTATTTTATCAATTTTCTTATTTAGTTCTTTTAATATTATAACTTTTTGTATATAATATATAGTAGGTTTTCGCTATTTTATGGTGTAAGGAGATAATATGGTACTACATATTGGCAAAGACGCTATGGTTCCCCTAAAAGATGTAATAATGATATTAGACCATAAGCAGGCCAAGACAAACGACGCCACAAACAACTTTTTAAGTAAGCTCGGAGACAGCGCGCATAATATATACATAGAAGAATTTAATATTAAATCTATCGTTATCACAAAATTCTTAGATAAATATTTTATTTATTATTCGCCCATATCCCCCGCAACGTTATATAAACGTTCAAGAATATAGGTTTTTATTTTTATAGATAAAAAAGGAGACAACAATGACAGACGACGCATTAAAAAAAGAGTACGGCGCTTCTGAGATTCAGGTGCTCGAAGGCTTAGAGCCTGTCCGGAAAAGGCCGGGCATGTACATAGGATCGACAGAAGTAAGAGGATTGCACCATCTTGTTTATGAGGTGGTAGACAACGCGGTAGACGAAGCTATGGCAGGCTATTGCGATGAAATTCGTGTAATTATCAAATCGGACGGCAGCGCGCTGATAGAAGACAACGGAAGAGGAATTCCCGTCGGTATGCATCCGAAAATGGGGAAATCTTCGCTTGAAGTCGCGTTGACTATACTTCACGCGGGCGGAAAATTCGGCGGAGAAGGATACAAAGTTTCGGGCGGGCTTCACGGTGTGGGAGTGTCCGTCGTGAACGCTCTTTCAGAAAAGCTTGTCGCTACGGTGAAAAGAGAAGGAAAAATTCACGAGATGAGCTTTTGCAGAGGCGAATCAAAAGGAGAGCTCAAAATTCTCGGACAGACGGACGAGACGGGTACTATAATACATTTCTGGCCGGACGGGCAGATTTTTGAAACGCTTGATTTTATCTATGATACGCTAAAAGCGCGGCTTCGCGAACTTGCCTTTTTAAATAAAGGCTTGCGTATAATAATTAAAGACGAACGCGACGGAAGAGAAAAAAGCAACGATTATTGTTTTGAAGGCGGTATTGTTTCTTTCGTTAAATATCTCAATAAAAATAAAACTACTCTTCACAGTGAGCCTATTTATTTTACTTCGGAAAAAGATACTTCTACGGTAGAAATAGCAATGCAGTACAACGCTTCGTACAACGAGAATATATATACTTTTGCGAACAATATACCGACGCACGAGGGCGGTACGCATTTAGTAGGTTTTAAATCGGGGCTTACCCGCGTTATGAACGACTATGCACGCCGCTTCGGGCTGCTAAAAGAAAAAGACGTAAATCTTTCGGGAGAAGATATAAGAGAAGGGCTTACAGCCGTTATAAGCGTTAAGCTTCAGGAACCTCAGTTTGAGGGGCAGACAAAAACAAAGCTCGGGAACAGCGAGATAAGGCCGCTTGTCGACGGCGCGCTCGCGCAGGAACTTAAGGGCTTTTTAGAAGAAAACCCGGGAGTGGCAAAAGAAATAATAAATAAATGCTTAACGGCAAAGCGCGCGAGAGAAGCGGCAAGAAAAGCAAGAGAACTAACACGGCGCAAATCGGCGCTTGAAAGCGCTGCGCTTCCCGGAAAGCTTGCCGACTGCAGCGAGAAAGACGCCGAAAAGTGCGAAATATTCATAGTCGAGGGAGACAGCGCGGGCGGCTCTGCAAAACAGGGGCGCGACAGGCGGTTTCAGGCAATACTTCCTCTTCGCGGCAAGATACTAAACGTAGAAAAGACGCGGCAGGAAAGAGCGCTCGCCAATACCGAGATAAGAGCGATGGCGACCGCTTTCGGAGCTGGCATAGGCGAAGAGTTTGATGTAGAAAAACTAAGGTATAACCGTATTATATGTATGACGGACGCCGACGTTGACGGAAGCCATATCCGAATATTGATACTCACGTTCTTTTACCGTTATATGAGAGAATTAATAGAATCGGGGCATGTGTATATTGCTCAGCCGCCGCTCTATAAGGTTTCAAAAAACAAAAAGGAACAGTATCTTTACAGCGACGAAGCTCTTGAAAAATATATGGCGGAGACGGGAAAAGACGGTGTTAACATACAAAGATACAAAGGCCTTGGAGAGATGAATGCAGAGCAGCTTTGGGATACGACTATGGATCCCGATAACCGAACGCTTTTGCAGGTGTCGCTCGAAAACGCCATTGAAGCGGAAGAGATATTCACTATACTCATGGGCGACGCGGTTGAACCGCGGCGTGAGTTTATAGAACAAAACGCGAAACTCGTCATGAACTTAGACGTTTAAATACTTTAGAGGTGAAATGCTTTGGATGAGAAAAGAAAATCTGTAATACCAATTGATATAGAAAATGAGATGAAAACGTCGTTTATTTCGTATGCAATGGCGGTTATTATAAACCGCGCACTGCCCGATGTACGCGACGGATTAAAGCCTGTTCACAGGCGTATACTTTATTCTATGAGCGAGCTTGGGCTTTCGCCCGACAAACCGCACAGAAAAAGTGCGAGGATAGTCGGCGATGTGCTGGGTAAATACCATCCGCACGGAGACTCTGCCGTTTATATGGCGATGGTGCGCATGGCGCAGGATTTTTCTACGCGCCACATGCTCGTAAACGGGCACGGAAACTTCGGAAGCGTTGACGGCGACGCACCGGCCGCGATGAGATACACGGAAGCAAAGCTTTCTAAGATATCGATGGAGCTTTTGCGCGACATAGAAAAAAATACGGTGGATTTTTATCCTAACTTTGACGAAACGCTTATGCAGCCCGTCGTACTGCCTACAAAATACCCTAACCTTTTAGTAAACGGCACGGGCGGTATCGCAGTCGGCATGGCAACAAACATACCTCCCCATAACCTCGGTGAGGTCATAGATGCCGCCGTTTGCCTTATCGAGAACGAAGAAGCTACGGTGCACGATTTGATGCAGCATATAAAAGGCCCCGATTTTCCGACGGCAGGAATCATTATGGGCACAGCAGGATTAACGCAGGCGTACCACACGGGAAGAGGCAAGATTTGCGTAAGGGCAAGGGCGGAAATTGACGAATTTAAAGCGGGAAGACAGAGAATAATAGTCACAGAGCTTCCTTACCAGGTCAACAAAGCTTCGCTTATAATGCGTATAGCAGAGCTTGTGCAGGAAAAGAATATAGAAGGTATATCCGATATAAGAGACGAGAGCGACAAACGCGGAATGCGTATTGTTATAGAGCTGAAAAGAGACGTGAACGCAAACGTCATACTAAACCGGCTTTATAAGCATACGCAGATGCAGGATACTTTCGGCGTTATTATGCTGGCGCTTGTAGACAGCGAGCCAAAAGTGCTCAATCTAAAGCAAATGCTTTTCCATTATCTCGAGCACCAAAAAGACGTTATTGTCAGGCGTACGCAATACGAGCTTGAAAGAGCGCAGGCACGGGCGCATATTTTAGAAGGGCTTATAATCGCTCTTGATAATATAGACGAGATAGTAGAGCTTATTAAAAAATCTCCCGACGCGCCTACCGCAAAAGCAAAATTGATAGAACGTTTTACGCTCAGCGACAAACAGGCGCAGGCAATACTCGATATGCGTTTGCAAAGATTAACCGGTCTCGAAAGAGAAAAGATACAAGGCGAGTACGATAAACTGATAGAACAGATAGCTTATCTGCAGAGCATACTTGCAACTCCGCAGATGGTTCTTGATATAGTTAAAAGCGAAATGCTTGAAATAAAAGAAAAATACGCTGACAAAAGACGCACGGAAATAACTTTCTCAGCGGAAGAAATAGACTTAGACGAACTTATACAAGAAGAAGAAATGGTAGTAACGCTTACTCATTTCGGATATGTCAAGCGGCTGAAATCGGACACTTACCGTACCCAGCGCCGCGGCGGAAGAGGAATTACCGGCCTTTCGACAAGAGAAGAAGATTTTGCCGAGCATGTTATGGTTACGTCTACGCACAGCAACTTGCTGTTCTTTACTAATATGGGAAAAGTGTACAGGCGAAAGTGCTACGAGCTTCCGGAGACTTCGCGAACGGCAAAAGGCATGGCTATAGTTAACCTGCTTCAGCTTGACGCGGGAGAGAAAGTCTCTGCCGTTTTCCCGATTTCGGATTTTAACGACGATACTATGCTTGTTATCGCTACAAGAGACGGCTTTATCAAAAAAACGATGGCAAGCGAATTCAAAAATATAAGGCAAAGCGGGCTTATTGCAATAAGCCTTCGCGAAGGCGACGAGCTTATAGGTGTGCTTGAGACAAGCGGGGAGGACGAGCTTATTTTGGGTACTGCCAATGGCATGTCTGTAAAATTCTCCGAAAAAGATGTGCGGCATATGGGAAGAACGGCAATGGGCGTAAAATCGGCTACACTGCGGCCGGGCGACAGCGTTGTCGGCATACAGATAGTTAAACCTGACAGCGAAGTGCTTGTTATCTCCGAAAACGGATACGGCAAACGTACGCCGATAGGTGAATACAAGCTTCAAAAAAGAGGCGGCATAGGCATAAAAACGCTGAAAATAACAGAAAAGACGGGCAATTTGTCGGCGCTCAATGTTGTTGACGGAAGCGAAGATATTATGCTTATAAACGATGCCGGAATCATCATTCGCATGAAGGTAGAAGAAATCAGCGTTTACGGCAGGGATACACAGGGCGTAAAGCTTATGAATGTCGGCGAAGATACGAAAGTCGTGTCGGTTGCGCTTGCCCCTCCAGATGAAGACGAGTGCGATGATGAGCAGCAGGCACAGAGTGAGGATAACGAATAAACGGTGAGCGATATTGAGGTTTAGAAAAAAAAGATCTATACTTATCAAAAAAAAGCATATTCGTATTGCCGTAATAGTTTTAGCTTTGCTTATCGCTTTGATTACGATAATACTCGTTGTTTCCGCTAACAAAAAATTAGCGGAAAAACAAAAAGCAATAGACAATATTACATCGCAAGGCGTAATAAAAGTCGGGCTTCGCGGGGATATCGGGGCGCTTTGCACGTATGATACTGACCGGGAAATATACGAAGGGCTGGAAAAAGACTTAGCCGACGAGCTTATATCGCGCCTTTTTGAACAGGATATACTTGTAGAGTTCGTGAATGTAAACTCCGAGACGAAAAATGCTATGTTAAGAGTCGGCGATGCTGATATCTCTTTCGGCGCTTCTCTTTTTCAGGATACGAGCGGTATAGTATATTCGAATTCGTATTATTCTGATGGCTGCGCTTTTCTTGTTATGCAGGGGAGCACGGAAAGCGAGGCCGGCTTAGAAGGAAAAACAATAGCAATAATACAAGGTTCGCTGCCGGCAAGCGAGACGAGTGATAAAAATGAACTTACAAAACTTGAAAGCTATTTAAAAGCGCATGAGATAGATGCGGTGTTAAAGAAATACGCGTCTTACCCCGAGGCTGTAGAGGCTCTTGATGCGGGTTTTGTAGACGCTGTGTGCGCAAACGAAATATTTTTAAAAATATACGGTAAAAAGGGTATGCTGATATTGCCCGAAAGGTTTATACCTAACGATTTTTGCGTGGCGGTAAGAGAACCGCTCGAAAAATTTCGCGATGTTATTAACGATACTTTGCTAATTATGCAAAAAGACGGTACAATGGATGCACTTATCAGTAAATGGAACCTTGTTAATTATGCTGCGCTGGGAGAATAACCGGCTAAGGTGTTGATGAGTTTTTCGGAGGTAAATAAATGAAAAGCGGACTTATACGCGTTGCGGCGGCTGTGCCGGAAGTAGCCGTCGGCAATCTAAAAAAGAATAAAGATAATATTGCGGATATGATAATGGACGCGCAGGCTAAAAAGATAAGCATAATTGCATTTCCTGAGCTTTGTATTACTTCATATACTTTAGGAGACCTATTTCGCCAGAGAAGCATACTCGAACAAAGCGTCGAAACGTTAAAACAGCTAACAGAGCAGACAAAGCATACAAATATACTTGCTATAGTCGGCATGCCTGTTTTTTCGTCGGATAAACTATATAATGCCGCAGTTGTGTTTCAGTCGGGCAGAATTCTGGGTATAGTGCCAAAAGCTTATATACCGAATTATTCGGAATATTATGAGCAGAGGTGGTTTTCTTCCGGTTTGGATATTATTGGGCAAAATGTTAACATTGCGGGGCAGAATGTGCCGTTTGGCACCGATGTTCTCTTTGAATGCGAACAGATAAGAGAACTTGTGATAGGCGTTGAGCTGTGCGAAGATTTATGGGTGCCTTTTCCGCCGCACGCTTATCAGGCTATGGCGGGTGCGACGCTTTGCTTTAACATATCGGCAAGCAACGAGCTGGCTGGAAAGAGCGAATACCGTCAGGAAATGATAAAGCAGGAATCGGGAAGATACGTCTGCGGCTTTGTATACATTTCTGCAGGGCCGGGAGAATCGACGACTGACGCAGTTTTTGGCGGGCATTCGGTACTGGCCGAAAACGGAAATCTTCTCCGGAGCTCTGAACGTTTTTCGTTTGAAAAGCATATGAGCATAAGCGAGTTTGATATGCACAGGCTTTCTCATGACAGAATATTAAAGAATACGTTTATTGCGCAGGCTTCGGAAAGAAATTACCGAAAGGTATATTTTAACGCCGAGGAAACTGTGCCCGAATACAGAAAGATAGATAAAATGCCTTTTGTGCCGGGCGATAAGCAGCAAAGGGATATAAGGTGCAAAGAGGTATTTAATATACAGGTTACCGCGCTAAAGCGCAGGCTGCTGCATACCAAAAGCAAAAGCATGGTAATAGGCGTGTCTGGTGGGCTCGATTCTGCGCTAGCGTTGATGGTAGCGTGCGAAGCCGCCGCTAGCGCAGGGCTGAAAAAAGACGCTGTTATAGGCGTTGTTATGCCCGGCTTTGGAAGCACGGATGCTACTCAGAACCTAGCAAGAAGGCTGGTAAAAGCAACGGGCGCCCGCCTTAAAGAAATTAGCATTGTAAAAGCGGCTAAAGCGCATCTTGAAGATTTAGGGCACGGCGGACAGGCGGATATAACATATGAAAACGCGCAGGCCAGAGAACGCACTCAGGTGCTTATGGATCTTGCGAACCAGGAGAAAGGTTTTGTTGTGGGCACGGGCGATCTTTCAGAGCTCGCGCTTGGTTTCTGCACTTATGCCGGAGACCAGATATCGATGTACGGAGTAAACGCAGGCGTTGCGAAAACGCTTATAAAACAAATTGTGCTTTACGTTTCAAGAGAAGATAAAAAACTTTTTGAAATAGCGCAAGAGATAGTATCCATACCCCCTTCGCCCGAGCTTTTGCCACAAAGCGGCAAAGACGAGCGTCAGGATACGCAAAAACAGATAGGCCCTTACGATTTGAATGATTTTTTCATGTATTATATACTGCGGTTCGAGATGTCGCCGAAAAAAGTATTGCTTCTTGCAAAAACCGCGTTCAATGAGTATTCAGACGACCAGATAAAGCAGCAGCTTAAAAAATTCTACAAGAGGTTTTTCGCTTCGCAGTTTAAACGTTCCTGCATGCCCGACGGCCCCAAAGTCGGAAGCGTATCTCTTTCTCCCCGCGGAGACTGGCGTATGCCGTCCGACGCAGAAGCGGATATGTGGCTTGCGGAGCTTGAATAATAATAAAAAAATATTTAAAAAAACCCCGAAAAACTATCAGCCTTCGGGGTTTTTTATTATCAATTTATATTTTGCCCGCTTATTTATTTGTTAATGCGTTTTGTATCGCCAGAAGTATAACTTTGCTGCTTGTTGTGGCTCCCGAGATTGCATCAACATTAAGCGATTGCGCTTTTATCACAGACTCGGTAATTTCTTCGGCTGAGCTTCCCTGTCCGTTTTTATGTTCGAGCAATTCTATTTTAGTGATCGCATGGTCTTTGATTGTCACTTGCGTCTTTACAGAAACGGGAAACGCCGAGTAACTGCCTGTATAAACCCCGTCATCTATCAGCGAAAGGTCGGTATCGGTTATAACCTGATTATTAAGAGCTTCATGGTTTTTTTCTATCTGAGATACGAATATAAAGCCGGCAGAAACCAGGGTAATAATAAATCCCAGTACTATCAAAAGCACGATACATTTTTTCTTCAATATTCTTTCTCCTTAGGCTTTATAAAATCTGAAATTAGTTTAAAATGTATTTATATGGTATAACAAGAAGCAGGCAAATGCAAGCCGCAAAATACCGATAAAAACCCCTGTGAGCATTCACAGGGGTTTCATAAAAAACTTCTTAATTTTTCTTATTATGCTACGGGTGCTTTTTTTACAGCAGCCATAATTCCGCCCGTCAGAAGAAGAGCAGCAGAGAAGAGTGCATACCAGCCGCCTACAAATATGCAGATTACCGAAAGCCCGCCTGCAACAATAAGAATGATTCCGCCCGATTTGATGTTTTTATTCAGCTTAGATGCTCCGATAAATCCGAGTATGAATGACGCAAGAGAAAGAATAACAGCAATAATTGAACCAGCAATTAAAGCACCTCCGCCATAACCTATACCAAAAGAACCAAAAAAGCTAATGAAAATTCCAAAGACAAGAGTGAGAATGAAAACAATGATGCCGATAATTGCGCCTATTAATCCGAGTGTAAATTCTGCTTTATAAGCTTTTTCCATTATAATACCTCCGTAAAAAATTAATTAGTGCATAGGTTATATTCCTATGTATTTATAGCAATAATATACCAATAAATAAACAAATGCAAGATATGTCGAATAAACTAACAAAAACTTAAATATTACGCTGATTTTTGTAACAAATTCTCACTTAAAAAACTTAGCATTTTATAACGGATAATAAAAAAGCCACAGATTAAAAAGTCTGCGGCAAAAACATAGCTTTTTTAAGAAACTTCGTTATAATAGACATCGAGAAGAAGCTGCAGTGTAGCCTCTTCGTCATGAATTTGAACATTCGAACCGTGTATTGTCTTGCCCGTTGTGGGCACTGTAATGTTTTCTATAGAATCAATATCCGTTTTCATAAGAATTTTTGCAAAATCGACCATTTGGTTTGTAGAAAGGTTAGTCCAAACATATTTCTGCAAATCATCATAAAGATTAAGTATAATATCTGCGGCGCCCATATCTTTTATAGTTTTTGCCAGTGCAAGCATAAACTTTTGCTGCCTTCTTGCTCTGTCGAGGTCTCCGCCGGCGCCGTGCCTCGTTCTTACATATAATTCGGCGTTGCTGTATTTTAAAAGTACAGTCTGTCCTTTGCTGCCAACTCCCGAAATTCCTCTTTCTAATGTAACCTCTACGCCGCCTACAGAAGACGCGACTTTTGGAATACCGTCCATATCTATACCTGCGTAAAGGTATACGGGAACATCAAGCGTAAAATCGAGCGAATCTTCTAACTCGCAGCGCCTTTCCAAAAACATTTCCACGCATGCCATAGCATTCTGGTATGAATATTTTGTTGCGCCCCCGCCGTATGAATAAGCGGCGTTTATCTTATCTCGCCCGGTTTTTTCGATTTCTCCGTTATTTTCGTCTATCCAGTACATTGTTGTATAAGTGTCTCTGGGTATTGAGATAAGTGTAGCTTTGTTTGTCTTGGTATCAACCGCACATACCATTAACATATCACTTCTGTAGCCCATCATTTTTACCTTGCGCTCTGTATCGGTGTCTATTCCCAGAAAGAGAAGGTTTACGATATTTTCGTTTTTCTCGTATTTCTTTCCGTTATACTCTATACAATTAGAATTTTCTTCCGGCTCATTTGGAAGAACAATGCCTTCTTGTTCATTTGAAGCTGCCTGTGCTATGTTTTCTTCTCTGGGATCTAAAAAGAGCGAGCCGGAGCCGTCGTCTGTTAATATACCGTATAATATATAAACGGAGACGCCGGTTGCAACAATCAGAACACAAAATGCAATGAGCAATATCTTTAAAGCTTTGTGATTTTTATTTTTTGGCTGCTGAGTCTCTTCATAACCTCGAATTTCCAACTTCTATCTCCCAAAATCTAAAATAAAATGATTATTAATAATTATCGTAATAATCTCCGCGCCTATAATCGTATACGGTGCCGTTGGTATAAAGGTCTACATTATCAAGCGCCATTCCCGTACCTATAGCAACACACGAAATTGCGTCTTCGGTAACATAGCAAGGCAAACCTGTTTTTTCGCTGAGAAGCCTGTCAAGGCCGTATAATAGCGAACCGCCGCCTGTCATGCAAATGCCGTTTTCCGCAACGTCCGAGGATAATTCGGGCGGTATGCGTTCAAGCACGCCGTGAAGAGTTTCCATCATTGCGTTCAGAGGCTCTTCAAGCGCTTCAATCGTTTCGTTAGAACTTAAGGTTACCATCTTTGGAAGGCCGGAGATAAGGTTTCTTCCTGCAACTTCCATATATATCTGCTCTTTACGAGGAAAAGCGCTGCCTATATTGATCTTTATATCTTCTGCAGTTCTTTCGCCTATGAGCATGTTATGTTTCTTTTTCATATAACGTACGAGCGCTTCATCAAATTTATCGCCCGCAACTTTTACAGAGTCGCTGATTACTATTCCGCCGAGTGAGATTACCGCTATGTCGGTAGTACCGCCGCCGATATCTATTATCATATTTCCGTACGGCGCGCTTATATCTATACCCGCACCGATAGCCGCCGCCATTGGTTCTTCAATAAGGCCGGTATGCCTGGCTCCCGCTTCTTCTGTTGCCTCTATTACCGAGCGCCTCTCAACCTCGGTTACGCCCGAAGGCACGCATACTATAACTCTCGGTTTAAAAAACAGCTTTCTTCCTACAACTTTGCGCAGGAAATAACGAAGCATTCTTTCGGTATCGTGGAAATTTGATATAACACCGTTGCGCAAAGGCCGCACGGCCACGATATTGCCCGGTGTTCTTCCAAGCATTACGCGCGCTTCTTCTCCTATCGCCAGCATCTCCCCCGTGTTTCTGTTTACAGCAACAACGGAAGGCTCGCGGAGTACTATGCCTTTACCTTTAACATAAACTAGAACACTCGCGGTTCCAAGATCTATTCCTACATCATTAAATTCAAATAAGCCCATCTATTTATAACGCTCCCCTTACGATTATTTACCACTACACTGCATACGCAGACTAACATATACTATAATACAAATAAAGTTTTTTTTCAACCTTGATTATTTTGTTCATTTTTTATTTACTTTTGCCGAAATTCGCTGAAGTTTACGTCAGGAAAACAATCGGAAAGCAATCGCTCCAAATCGTCCAAAGCATTGATTTTTACTGCTGCCTGTCTTACTTTCGCGGCGTCTTTTATTCCTTTGAGATACCATGCCGCATGCTTTCTTATTTGTTTTATTGCGAGCCGTTCGCCTTTTAAATCTGCGCTTAAAACCGCCTGGCATAAAAGCGCTTTTGCCTTTTGTTCGGGCGCCGCTTTTGGCAGCTGCTGCCCCGAGTTTAAAAGGTAAAGTATTTCCCTAAAGATAAATGGGTTGCCAAGCGCCCCTCGTGCTACCATGACGGCATCACAGCCCGTTTCTTTTAGCATATCTAAGGCATCGCCGGCGCAAAATATATCGCCGTTTCCTATAACGGGTATACGAACTGCTTTTTTTACTTTTGCTATTATTTCATTGTCCGATTTGCCGCTGTAAAACTGCTGTCTTGTGCGTCCGTGCACAGCCACGGCGGCCGCGCCCGACTCTTCCGCCATTTTTGCGAATTCTACGGCGTTAATGCTGTTTTCGTCCCATCCTTTGCGAAATTTTACCGTTACGGGCAGCGCGGATTTTTTTACCGCCGCTTTTATTATTTTAGAAGCGAGAGGAAGGTTTTTCATAAGAGCGCACCCTTCGCCGTTTTTCGTGATTTTCGGCGCGGGACAGCCCATGTTGATGTCAAAAAGAGAGGTTTTTTGCGCGTACTTATCGTAAAGAAGCTCTATGCTCTGCTCTAAAGATTCTATGTCGCTTGTAAATAGCTGTACTCCGAAAACATCTTCTGACGGTGCGGGAGATAAAAGCTCGGCGGTTTTTTTAGATCCGTATTTTAAGCCTTTTGTGCTTACCATCTCGGTATATGTAAAACCGGCGCCCTGCTCAATGCAAATTTGCCGGAAAGCAGCGTCGGTAATGCCCGCCATGGGAGCAAGAAAAATGTTATTTTTAGCACGTGCGAATTTCATTAGTCCTCTATTATTTCCGAAGGCGGCGTTGTGTCTTGCTGTGTTGTTTCGGGAGTTTGGGTTGGCGACGGCGCCGGAGTTTGGGTTGGCGACGGTGTGGGAGGTATCGTTGGCGAAGGAGACGGTTTGGGCAGATATTCGACGAGTTCCATGCTCACGATACGCCAGTTATCTTCATAGGCTACAAGAGTAACGTCGTAAACAGCGTTATCCCATTCGGGAGGAGTTTCACTTATCTGCGCGGCGTTTTCAGCGTTTGCATAAACTTCCGCGTCAATATTTGATACTTCTTCCGTAACACGCACGGTTACTGTGTCGTTCCATGGAAAGATAAGTATAAAATTCATGTCTGCCGAATAATCAAAATCTGATACTATATACTGCCTGTAAGCATCCGATTCGAGCATATCGTCATGTTCTAGAAAACCTTTTGAAAAGACTTTGGAAAGAGCTGTCGGGTCGTCGCCTTTAATTATAACTTCCGCACGGACTTTCATGCCGTCTTTTGTAAGTATTTGTACGTTCATATAATCCATAGCGACAAAAAAAGAAAGTATTATAAAAGCGATTGCTATTGCCCAAATAAGCAGCCTTGAAAAAAGATACCATAAAAACCTTAAAACAACCTTTAATGCTGTCGGCAAAAATAATCACTCCTTTTCTTTTTCCCATAATATCACAATTGCGCTTTGTCTACAATGAAATAAAAGCGGTCGCTCTTCTATTTGAAAAAACGTTTTTGGCAAAATATTTCTGCCAAAAACGCGAACCAAGGCTTTTTTTCAAAAAACCGAGGGTTTTACTCTTTCGGTTTCATTGTTGGGAAAAGTATGACGTCGCGTATAGAGCTGCTGTCCGTTAAAAGCATAACCATTCTGTCTATGCCTATTCCCATGCCGCCTGTCGGAGCCATGCCGTATTCCAAAGCGCTTATATAATCATCATCCATCATATGCGCTTCTTCATCGCCGTCCGCACGTTGCTTTGCCTGCGCGTCAAACCTTGCGCGCTGGTCGTCCGGGTCGTTAAGCTCTGAAAAGGCGTTTGCCATCTCCCTTGCCGTTATGAAAAGCTCGAACCGTTCTGTAAGCCACGGATCTTCGGGCATTTTCTTTGCGAGAGGAGAAACCTCTACCGGATATCCTGTAATAAACGTGGGCTCTATTAGCTTATCTTCAACAAACTCTTCGAAAGCCGCGTACAAAAGCTCGCCTCTTGTTTGCTTGCCGTTCGTGTTTAAACCTATGCTTTTTGCAATCTCGTTAGCTTTTTTGTCATCGCAAGAAGAAAAATCCGCACCCGTGAACTGCTTGACAGCATCCGTCATGCTGAGCCTGCGCCAGGGAGGTGTTAAATCAACTTTTGTTCCCTCGTATTCTATAACGCCTGTGCCGTAAAGCTTGTCCGCGCAGTAATAAAAAATATTTTCACAAAGCTCCATCATATCATCAACGTTTGCATACGCCTGATAAAGCTCTATCATTGTAAACTCGGGGTTATGTTTTACCGACATGCCTTCGTTTCGAAAGATTCTGCCTATCTCGTACACTCTTTCAAAACCGCCTACGATAAGGCGTTTTAGATGAAGCTCTGTAGCTATTCTTAGATACATATCAAGGTCAAGTGTATTGTGGTGTGTCTCGAAAGGCCGCGCGGCGGCGCCTCCCGCAGCGCCCATTAATATAGGCGTTTCCACTTCGAGGAATCCTCTGGTATCGAGATATTCTCTTATATATTTGACTATATTTGACCGTGCTATAAACGTTTTTTTAACTTCGGGGTTAACTATAAGGTCTACATAACGCTGTCGGTAGCGCAAATCTGTATCTTTTAAGCCATGAAATTTTTCGGGCAGAGGAGAAAGCGATTTTGCAAGAAGCGTTATGCTCGAAGCTTTTATCGATATCTCACCGGCGTTTGTCTTAAATACAGCGCCCGTAACACCGACGATATCTCCTATATCAAACTTTTTATATTCTGCGTATTTTTCTTCGCCTAATATATCTTTGCGCACATAGAGCTGTATTTGTCCGTCAAAATCCTGTATATGTGAAAAGCTCGCTTTGCCCATTACACGCTTTGATATCATGCGCCCCGCGACGCTTACATCCTTGCCTTCATATTCTTCGAATGCCGAAAGAATACCTTGAGAAGAATGCGATTTTTCAAAGCTTGTTATTTGGTAAGGGTCTTGCCCCTTTTCCCGTAAATCGTTAAGCTTTTCTCTTCGCACACGTAATATTTCGCTTAAATCTTCATTATTTGTTCCTGCCTTGTTTTGGTCTGACATTTTAACCGCCTTACTTATGGATATCTATTATTTTTAGCTTTATACTTCCCGCAGGAGTTTTTACTTCTGCGATATCTCCTACTTTTTTTCCTATCAACGCGGCGCCCACCGGTGCCTCGTTTGATATACGTTTTTTATCGGCGTCTGCCTCTACCGACCCTACTATGTGATATTCTTCCTCGTCGCCGAATTCCAAATCAAGTATACGCACCTTTGCGCCTATGTTTACGGTCGATACGTCTATAGCGTTTTCCTGTACGATGTAAGCGTTGCGCAGAAGATTTTCAAGCTGCATAATTTCTGTTTCTACTCTTGCCTGTTCGTTTTTTGCTTCATCATATTCTGCGTTCTCGGAAAGGTCGCCAAAAGCCCTGGCTTCTTTTATAAGCTCTGCTATTTCCATTCTTTTGACTGTTTTGAGATAATCCAGTTTTTCTTGTTTTTCTTTTAAACCTTCTTCTGTAAGTATGACTTGCTCGCTAGCCATAATGCTCCTCCCCTAAGTGATATTCTTTGTTAAGATAATATGTGCTGATTAAACGCAATTATACCAAATATTTTTATTCATGCTGTATTAGTATATAAAAACCCATTTTTATAATATGGTGATTATATGGCAAGCAAAAATAGATGTCAAGATAAACAATGCAAACTGGTTAAAGAATATATATAATAATGTAATAAATAAGGGGTTGTTTCTTTATTAGCTGATGACGCAAAACTTATAATATGCTATACTTACAAGCGTATAATTAAAACACTTGCTTTTTGGCAAACGTCGCATTATAATAGTTAAAAACATTGTTAATTAATTAACAATGTGTGCCGGATTGAAAGTTTTTAGCGGCCGATACGCCGCTTGAAAATATTTAAATTATTTAGGAGGAAGATATGAGAGTATATAATTTTTCAGCAGGCCCCGCATGCTTGCCCGAAGCTGTTTTAAAACAGGCGCAAAGCGAATTTTTAGAGTATAAAAACAGCGGCATGTCTGTAATGGAGATGAGCCATCGCTCGGCAGACTATGAGAATATTATAAACAAAGCAGAGAGCGATCTGCGCAAACTCTTGAACATTTCGGATGACTACAAAGTGCTTTTCTTACAGGGCGGCGCGTCGACTCAGTTTGCCATGGTTCCGCTTAATCTTATGAGCGAGTATAAAAAAGCATATTTTATCAACACGGGAGCGTGGAGTAAAAAAGCAATAGCAGAGGCAAAGAAGACGGGAGAAGCGGTCGTCGTTGCGTCTTCGGAAGACAAAACGTTCAGCTATATTCCAAAAACTTCGCCGGATATGTTCAGTGAAAAAGCAGATTATGTACATATTACACAAAACAATACTATATATGGTACAAAGTTTAATAAACTGCCGCAGACGGGCGGGATACCTATAGTGTCCGATATGTCGTCTAATATATTGTCTGAAGAGATAAACGTTAACGATTTCGGGGCTATTTACGCAGGAGCGCAGAAAAACATAGGCCCTGCCGGACTTACCATAGTTATTATAAAAGACTCGCTTATCGGAAAAGCGGGTGACAGCGTTCCGACAATGCTTAACTATAAAACGCATTCTGAAAAAGGCTCTATGTTCAACACACCGCCGACTTTCGCGATTTATATTGCCGGCCTTGTTTTTGAACATGTTCTTTTAAACGGCGGAGTTGCGGCGATGCAGAAACAGAACGAACAAAAAGCAAAAGTATTGTACGACTGCCTCGATAATTCGCAGCTTTTCTCGGGAACGGTTGTGCCCGAGGACAGGTCGCTTATGAACGTACCTTTTATTACGGGTGATGAAGAGCTTGATAAAAAGTTTATTGCCGGGGCTCAGGCGCAGGGAATTGTCGGTATAAAAGGGCACAGAAGCGTCGGCGGAATGCGCGCCAGCATTTACAATGCCATGTCGCTTCAAGGTGTGCAGAAACTGGCAGAATTTATAAAGCAGTTCGAAAAAAACGCATAATGCCATAAGGAGGGCAAAAATGGTTAATATAAAAAAGCTTAACGCTATTTCTGAAATAGTCGGTAATTATCTTATAAAAGAAAAATATAATATCAGCGAAGATGTTAATGATTTTGAAGCTATATTGGTAAGAAGTGCAAAATGCCATGACATGAAGTTTCCGCAAGGTTTATTAGCCATCGCCAGAGCGGGTGCAGGCGTTAATAATATTCCTATAGACGAATGCACAAAGCGAGGAATAGTTGTTTTTAACACGCCTGGCGCAAACGCCAACGGAGTAAAAGAGCTTGTGTTATCCGCTATGCTTCTTGCAAGCAGAAACATAATTGAAGCAGTTGATTGGGCAAAGACGCTTCGAGGCAAGGGCGACGAGGTTATGCCTTTGGTGGAAAAAGGCAAAAAGCAGTTTTCGGGGCCCGAGCTTTCCGGAAAAACGCTTGGCGTAATCGGTCTTGGCGCTATCGGCGTTATGGTTGCGAATGCGGCGCATTCTCTTGGCATGAAAGTTATAGGGTACGACCCTTATATATCTATAGAATCGGCTTGGGGCTTGTCTCAGGACGTAGGGCGCGCGCATAAGCTCGAAGAGCTTTTAACGCAGGCAGATTATATAACGCTGCACATTCCGCTTATGGATAAAACAAAGAGCTTTCTTGGCAAAGCTGAGTTCAAAATGATGAAAAAGAATGTGATATTGCTAAATTTCGCGAGAAACGGGCTTATAGATTACGATCCGCTTCTAAAAGCGCTTGATAAAAAAAGCATAGGAAGATACGTTACAGATTTTCCTAACGACAAGCTGCTCGAATACGATAATGCTATCTGCATACCTCACCTTGGCGCGTCTACTCCCGAATCGGAAGAAAATTGCGCAAAAATGGCGGCCAAGCAGTTAAGAGATTATATTGAAACGGGAAGAGTTGTAAACTCTGTAAATATGCCGAACTGCGTGCTGCCTTTCACTGGCAAATTCCGGTTTTATATTATTCACGAAAACAAAACGGGCATGGTTGGAAACATGACAGCTTTGCTTGCACAGTCGGGAGCGAATATAACCGATATGGTCAATAAATCTAAAGGCGACATAGCGTGCACCGTTATCAACCTTGATGAAGAAGCGGCGCAAAGCACGATATCGAACATAGAGAACATCAACGGCGTTATAAGAGTACGAACTTTTACTCGATGACAACCGTGAGGCTGTCATCGGGTCTTGCCCCGCCCGTGCCTTCGGTACGTCGGGGCGCTTATACGTTGATTTTTAGAAATAATATTCACCTTTCACTGGCAAAGCCAGATGAAAGGTATGTTGTTTAACTGTTTTTGATTTTTATTTTAAGGCTTATGAAAAGCAAATATTTTTGTAAGCAAACGTAGTTTTAAAAGATAAAAATTATATGAATGAATAATTACAGTTTACATACATAGAATAATAAATTAGGGGTAAATACATGGTAACGATAGAGATGCAGGACGGAAAAAAAATAGAAATAGAGCTTCTTGAAGATAAGGCGCCAAACACGGCCGCTAACTTTAAAAGCCTTGTTTCAAAAGGGTTTTACGACGGACTTTGTTTTCACAGAGTAATAAACGGTTTTATGATACAGGGCGGTTGCCCCCAGGGCATAGGGACGGGCGGCCCGGGCTATTCCATAAAGGGCGAGTTTTCTTCTAACGGAGTGGATAACGATATATCACACAAAAAAGGCGTAATATCTATGGCGAGATCTGCGCAGAAAGATTCAGCAGGCTCACAGTTTTTTATAATGCATGAGGATTCGCCGTTTCTTGACGGACAGTATGCCGCTTTCGGCAAAGTAATATCGGGGCAGGATGTTGTGGACGAAATCGCTCAGACGCAGACGGGCGCGCAGGACAGGCCGACGCAGCCTCAAATCATAAAAAGCATAACGCTCTCGGATGACGAAGTCGTAACAGAGCCCGCAAAGGTAGAATAAAAAGGATATAACGAGGGTGCCGTCCTCGTGCACCCGCTTCTTTTCTTTAAGAAAAGAAGCAAAAGAAAAAATGCCTTTATAAAGGCATTTTTTTAATATCGTCATTATTGCGGTGTCATACTGAACGAATGAAGTATCTTACCGCATAAATCGAAAATTAAAAAGTTTAATTGAATAAATCTTCATATGAAACATTGAGAGCCATCTTTAATGCGCGAATTTCCCATGAATATATATGGCGCTGGCCTGCTTCGATTTTTGCTAAAGCGCTTCTTGTTATATCGCCGCAGCCCAGAGTTTGAAGTTTAGCCGCTAATTCTTCCTGCGTCATTTTTTGCTTTAAACGAAAGCTGCGCACTTTCTTACCAATTAATCTATCATAAAAATAATCCATGCTCAACATACTCCTCCGCACTTATTTTGGTGCAAATATATATTGAGGATACAACATTTTTATGATATAATTGCACTAACATAAGTGCACATGAAGAAAGGTTTATAAAAATGGATTATAAACAAGCGTATTTTAACCTTTTTAATTTAATCACGGATATTGATGAGAAGCTAAAAGAAGCTCAAACTGATGCAGAATTGATTATTATAAGTGAAAATACAGATAATGAGAATTCTTTAACCGTGGTTGATTTGTTGTCAAAGTCAAATAACAATTAATATTTACACATTAAATTTAAACAGCGTAACATCGCCGTCTTTCATGACGTACTCTTTGCCTTCCTGGCGCACAAGCCCTTTTGCTTTTGCTGCCGCCATATCGCCGCAAGCTTTTAGGTCGTCAAAAGCGACTATCTCTGCGCGTATGAATCCGCGCTCAAAGTCTGTGTGTATCTTTCCCGCCGCGCCCGGCGCTTTTGTTCCTTTATTTATAGTCCATGCTCTAACTTCTTTCTCGCCCGCTGTCAGAAAGCTTATAAGGTTTAGCAGCTTATAGCTTTTTTGAATCAGTTTAACAAGCCCGCTTTGCTCTATGCCCATTTCGGCTAAAAACATCTTTTTTTCATCGTCTTCAAGCTGTGCGAGCTCTTCTTCTAGCTTTGCGCATACCACCATGACATCGGCGCTTTGGCTTTCTGCGAGTTTTTTTAATGCGGCAACGCCGGCTATACCATCAGGGTTAGCGGCGTCCTCTTCCGAGACATTGGCGGCGTAGAGCATAGGTTTGTTTGTTAATAAGAAAAGGTCTGCAATAAGCTCTTTTTCGTATTCATCGAGATCCATACCTTTTACAAACTCTCCGTTTTCAAGCCCCTGCTTTATCTTTGCCAAGGCGTCACATTCTTTTTTATATTTCTTGTCGCCCGTTTTTATCATCTTTTCAGATTTGGCGTATCTTTTTTCTATGGTATCCATATCGGCGAAGATAAGCTCAAAGTTTATCGTTTCTGCGTCTCGGGCGCTATCTACGCTGCCGTCGACGTGCGTTACATCGTCGCTTTCGAAACAGCGCACAACATGAAGTATAGCGTCGACTTCTCTTATATGAGAAAGAAATTTATTGCCGAGCCCCTCGCCTTTGCTTGCGCCTTTAACAAGCCCCGCAATATCTACAAATTCTATTACAGCCGGCGTAAACTTTGCCGGATTATAAAGCTTTGCCAGAAAATCCATACGTTCGTCGGGTACGCAAACGACGCCGATATTCGGGTCTATTGTGCAAAAAGGATAGTTATCGCTTGCCGCGCCCGAATTTGTAAGCGCGTTAAAAAGGGATGACTTGCCGACGTTTGGAAGCCCTACAATACCTAGTTTCATTTTTACCTCGCGTTTTTTAATATAGACGTATTATATAGCCGTCGCTGTTTAAAATCAATAAGCGGTTAAAAACCAAATATGAAGTACACAAAATTCCCCTTTTTCATTTTGCGGTTGTGAACAAAGCCGAAAAGTAGTACAATAAATGAAAATTAATGCAAAGCCTTATATCAAAAAAAGGCTGTTAAGAGTATTTTGGAGGAGCGTTCATGGCAAAGACTATCGGGGAGATAAACGAAAAGATTAAAAAAGGCGAAGCTGTGGTATTTACAGCAGAGCAGGCAGTAGCCATGGCAAAAGAGCAGGGAGTTTCCGAGTGCGCAAAGAAAATAGACGTTGTTACTGCGGCGACTTTCGGTGCGATGTGCTCTTCGGGCGCAATGCTTAACTTCGGGCATTCCGATCCTCCGATAAGAATGGGAGAAATAACGCTTAATGGCGTGCCGGCATACGGCGGGCTTGCAGCGGTAGATACATATATAGGCGCAACACAGCCGGGCAGAAAAACGGGCATAGAATACGGCGGCGCGCATGTGATAGAAGATTTGATAGCCGGAAAAGAAATCGAGCTTTGCGCAAGTTCTGAAGGCACAGATTGTTATACTGAAAAAGAAATAAGAACAAAGATAAAGCTTTCGGATATGAATCAGGCGTATATGTTTAACCCGAGAAACGCATACCAGAACTACGCGGCGGCGACAAACACTTCGGACAAAACAAAAAGGACGTATATGGGCACGCTTTTGCCGAATTTCGGAAATATAACTTACACCACAGCCGGAGAGATGTCTCCGCTTCTAAAAGACCCTAAGCTTCGGGTTATAGGAATTGGCACAAAAATACTGCTTTGCGGCGGAGAAGGATATGTGGCATTTGAAGGAACGCAGGCGGTCAATAATATTTCTAAACTCGAAAACGGCGATACGCATTACGCAGGATATACGCTTAGCGTTATAGGCGACCTTAAGGGCATGAAGAGTGAATATATAAAGGCAGCTGTTTTCGAAGGATACGGAACGTCGTTGTTTGTAGGAATCGGCGTGCCTCTGCCCGTAATAGACGAAGAGTTTATGGCAGACATTGCCGTATCAAACGAGCATCTATATACCAATATCTACGATTACGGAGTAAGCCAAAGAACGCGAAAAGCACTAAAACGTGTGACGTATGCCGAGCTTCGCTCGGGGCAGATAGAGCTGGACGGCAAAAAAATTCGCACTGCGCCGCTTTCAAGCCTTTATAAAGCAAGGCTGATAGCAGATGAGCTGAAAGAAAAAATCCTTTGCGGCGAGTTTGTAATGACGCAGGCGGTATCAAAGCTTCCTTTCAGAGACAGCATAAACGTACTTGAAAAAAAGGGGAATAAGTAATGGAACAAACTCATATAAAAGTTGGGCTGTCATTTCCGCCCGAGAAGACTGATAAACCTATGGTTACAAACCTTGTAAAAATGGGTATAACATTTAATATATTAAAAGCTTACGTATCGCCGGGTAAAAAAGGCAACATAATCCTTGAGCTTTCGGGCAGTGAGGCTAATATTAAAAAAGGTATTGAATACCTTGAAAATGAAGGTATAAGCGTAAAGGTATATACAGACAGCGTTATAAGATATGAAGAAAAATGCATGCACTGCGGTGCGTGTACGTCCGTGTGCCCTTCGGGCGCGCTTGTCATGAACAAAAAGACGTGGGAATTAGAGTTTGATATGGATAAATGCCTGCTTTGCGGGCACTGCGTTAGAGCATGCCCTGCAAGAGCAATAAAGAGCTTTGAAGAAACAATCTGATTATTCTAATCGAAATGAATACCGTAACAAGACAGCGTCCGATTTATGCTGCTGGCAAACAGAGCATAAACAGACGGAACTTTTCATATGCGCAGATAAAACTTGTGAAAAAGAATCTATCGCGGCTGTTATGTTTTTGCGAAAAATTATCGATGAGTATATTATAAACAATGAGGATTTTGAGAAAAGCCTCGTGCCGTTAACTGCGGCGCCTAATGCGCCAAAACAGATTATCGATATGTGCACGGCGGCAAAGGCTGCGGGCGTCGGGCCTATGGCGGCTGTTGCGGGAGTTTTTGCTAAGCATGTAGGCTCCGAACTTTTAAAGTTTTGCAGTCAGGTTATTGTCGAAAACGGCGGCGATGTGTTTATAAAAACAGACATACAAAGAATCGTCGCGATAAATGCAGGAAAAAGCCCGCTGAGCATGAAAATAGGTTTAAAAATAGAGCCTTCACAAAAGCCGATAGCAGTCTGTACTTCATCCGGCACGGTCGGGCCTTCCAAAAGCTTCGGGCGATCAGACGCGGCAGTCGTGGTTTCGCATGACGCGTGCCTTGCCGATGCCTGCGCGACAAGGCTTGGCAACGAAATAAAAAGGCAAGAAGATATAAAAGGCGCGCTGGAGTTTATAATCGGCATAAAAGGAGTAATCGGAGCGGTTGCTGTGCTTGGAAAAACGTGCGGTGCGGCGGGGCAGATAACGCTGGAGAATCTGTAATTTTTCAGTACAGGTAAACCGTTATTGATTTTTTTTATTTGCAGGTGTAATATTAAAAGACAAATGATACTATATTTAGGCGAAGAGTATAATGAGAATATAAAAAAGGCAGCCGAGGTTATTATATCCGGAGGCCTTGTTGCTTTTCCTACCGAAACGGTTTACGGTTTAGGAGCAAACGCAAACGACGAGGCGGCTGTAAAAAGCGTTTTCGCGCTTAAGGGCAGGCCGCAGGACAACCCCGTTATTGTGCATGTAGACAGCATTATATCTGCGGAGAAAATTGCCGTTTTTAACGATAACGCACAGGCGCTTGCAGATAGATTCTGGCCGGGGCCTTTAACGCTCGTGCTAAAAAGCCGGGGGCTAAAGGGTGCGGTAACGGCGGGGCTAGATACAATAGGCGTGCGAATGCCCGACTGCGATGCGGCGCTAAGTTTAATATCTGCGGCGGGTGTACCCATAGCCGCGCCAAGCGCAAACAGATCGGGAAGCCCGAGCCCGACGAGCGCAGAGCACGTGAGAAAAGATTTCGGAGACGATCTATTGATACTCGACGCAGGGCAGTGCAGTATCGGCGTAGAATCTACTGTTATAGACTTAACAAGGCAGATTCCCGTAATATTAAGGCCGGGCGCCGCTACACACGAAATGATAGAAGAATGTATAGGAAAAACCGACTGCGCCCAAAGCTTTTTACCCGATGACAACGCCGTTCCGTCATCGCCCGGTATGAAATACAGGCATTATGCACCGGCGGCTGATATGACAGTGATTGAAGGAAATAAAATTTCTGTTGCGGAAGCGATAAAATATCTGTATGATAAAGATATTAAAAAGGGCGAGAAACCGCTTATAATGGCAAGCCGGGAGAATAAAAAATATTACGGCAAAAGAGACACAGTGGTTACGGGAAGCGCCCACAGCGGGCAGGAAGCAGCGCAAAGTTTATACCGGCTGTTTCGAAACGCGGACAGCGAGCAGTATACGAGCATATACTTTGAAGCGGTACCTAAAGTTGGAATCGGATTCGCCGTTATGAATAGGGTTTATAAAGCGGCCAGCTATAATATTGTAAAAGTATAGGAGGAAATAATAATTCATGAACGTTCTTTTTGTGTGTACGGGCAATACTTGCAGAAGCCCTATGGCAGAAGAATTTGCAGACGATGCGGCAGACCGAAGTAGCAGCTTAAAAAACTTGACTTTTAAATCGGCCGGAACATTTGCCTGTGAAGATGCGCCGGCGTCCGATAACGCGATAGAGGTTATGGATGAGGTTGGTCTTGATCTGGAAAAACATAAATCGCAGCAGTTTACAAAAGAGCTTGCTTCTTGGGCAGATATCATATTGTCTATGGAAGCAAAACATATAGAAGAAATGGAAGCAATGGCGCCCGAAGAAGAAGACAAGATGCATACTTTGCTTGGGTTTGCAGAGGGTGTTGACGGATATCCCGGAGAAAGCGGTTACGATATAAAAGATCCGTATAAAGAACCCATTGAAGTATACCGCGAATCGAGAGACCAGATAAAAGCCGCTGTGGAAAAAGCAATGCAAAGACTGGCACAGCAAAATAAATAAATTTTTTAATATAAGCAAGTGAGCGCTTTTATAGCAGTGCCCGCTTGTTTTTATTTACTCTCGTGGGAGATTTTCTAAAAAAGATAACCAGGCTCTCATGCTGTACATAAACGGAGCGGCATTGTATAATAATGCCAAGGGGGACTGGTATGCGCATTATAAAATTAATAGCCTGTGTTATCGTTTGCTTAATTTTTTGTTCCTGCACGGGAGCTCAGGCTGTAGACTACGATATTACTGATTATTTAAACAGTTTTACTGCTATGGATTTTAAAACAATGTATAGTTTTGTAAAGGCGCCCGACGGCATAGACGAAACGGCGTTTATACAAAAGTATAACGATATTTTCACGGGGCTTGGTGTCGAGCAGATAGTTATAGAAAATTTATCCGAACCCGGCGAAACGGGAGAGTTTGCGTATACAGCAACGTATAAGACAAAAGAATACGGAGACTTCACTAATGTTTTTAAATTAAAGACCACTCTTGATAAAAATGAATGCTTTGTAGCATGGGACTACAGCCTTATTTTCCCCGAAATGGAGAAAGGCTCAAGGGTAAGAGTTCAGACGTTAAACGCCGCGCGAGGAGAGATTTTTGCGGCCGACGGTACTATACTTGCCGCAAACGCGTACGCCGACACAATATATATGGACACATCAAAGGTGCAAAACATCGCTTCGGTCACCGAAGCTGTGTGCCCGATCATCGGCAAGACAAATACGCAGGTCGTGCAGATGTTCAACGACGCGCTTGAAGACGAAATACAAATCGTTACGCTGGGCGCTTTTTTTGCGGACGAGCTTACCGATGAACAAAAACAAAACATTCTGGGCGTACCGGGGCTTGGCATAGACGATAAGATGTACACGCCCATTCGTGATTATCCGCTCGGAGAATACGCGGCGCATATACTCGGATACACGGGATATTACGAGCAAGATGCGCTGCCCGAAGGGTATACTATATACGACAAAGCGGGGCTTTCGGGGCTTGAGGCGGCGTATGAAACACAGCTTCGCGGCGCCGACGGCAAGATAATTTATATTGAAGACCGCTGGGGCAGTAACATAAAAACGCTTTATGAAGTGCCCTTAAAGCAGGGCGAAGATTTAAGGCTTGCGCTAAAGACCGAACTGCAAAAAGATGCTTACAACGCGCTCCGATGTTATCTTGAAAAAGGCGAAATGGGCGCGGTAGTTGTAATGGACGCTTCAACAGGATATGTTGAAGCTATAACGTCTTATCCGTCTTACGATAACAATTTGTTTACTTTCGGTATTTCGGATGAGGTTTGGGAAAGCCTGACTTCTTCGGAGAGCAAGGATCCGCTTTTTGCCCGGGCAACGCAGGGGCAGTATCCGCCCGGAAGTGCATTTAAACCGTTTACTGCTACGGCCGCGCTCGAAGACGGCGCGATTTCGCCCGAAACGGCTTTTACAGGACAAATTAATGATAACGTATGGGTTCCGGATGACGAGGGCTGGTATTGGAAGGGCATCACGCGCATAGATGATTCTGCGGGAAGCCCGCTCAAATTGCATAACGCGCTTGTCAGCTCGGACAATATTTTCTTTGCGTTTGCCGCGCTGAAGCTCGGCGAGAGTCCTTTCATGGAATACATGCAGCGCATTGGAATGGAGCAGGCGGTGCCGTTTGATCTGCCTGTAAAAAAAGCAAATCTGGTTAAAACAACGACACAGCTCGATAAATGGCTTTTAGCGACAATGGGATACGGGCAGGGCGAGCTTTTAGTTACTCCGCTGCAACTGGCATCTATGTACACCGCGTTTGCGAACGGTACGGGAGATATGTTAGAGCCCATACTCGTGCAAAAACTCTGCAGGCAAAACGGCCTTGAATATGACGTAGTCAGTGAAAAACAAACTTCGGTATGGGTAGAAAACGGCGTACCGAGCCGCAGCCTTAACATTCTGCAGCCGATACTGCGCGATGTCATAGAAAACGGCACGGGAAGAGCGGCGCGTATTTCGGGCGTGGATATAGCCGGTAAGACGGGAACTGCCGAAATAGGGGACGACAAATCAAGAGAAATATCGTGGTTTGTCGCATACTGGGAAAATCAGGATTATGACAGGCTTGTCGTCGTAATGGTAGACACGGCGGCGCAGGAAGGCGCGGTCAAGTTTGATATAGCGAAAGAACTTTTAGACCCGCAGAGCCACTCGGACGAATCGGAGCCAGAGCCGGATGAAGAACAATAAGGAGAAAACATATGATTTCAAGCATATTTATATCGGGGAATCAAGATTTGAGCGAACCTTTTGAGATACGGCGCGAGGTTTTTATAAATGAGCAGAAATGCCCCGAGAAAGAAGAATATGACAGCTTTGATAAACATGCGCTGCATCTTTTGATATACGCAGAAGAAACGCCGGCGGCAACAGGCCGTATATATCATGACGGCACGGGCTTTCGGATAGGTAAAATCTCTGTGTTAAAACAGTTTAGAGGCAGGCAGATAGGCGACCTTGCCGTAAGGCTGCTTTTATACAAGGCGTTTTCAAGCGGAGCGCAGAGTGTTAATATAAGCGCACAAAAATATATAGTGCCGCTTTACGAAAAATTCGGTTTCAAGAAATACGGAGAAGAATACACAGAGGCGGGAATACCTCATGTTGCCATGAAAGTCGGCAAGAACGAGGTCGTATATCCTTCCGCCTGTAATAAGTAAAAAATCAAGGAGAAAAGATATGACGGGAGAATTGCAGGAAAAGCAAGAGCTAAAGGGGCTTGGCGGCTGGCTTGTATTATTTCAAATTTATATAATAATGGCGGTGGCGGCATCGGTACAGACGCTCGTCTTAGCGCTTATAACAGGAAACACATTTTTTTACGTTTTTTCACAAGCTTTCAGAATATATTATATTGCTTTTATGGCCGTTTCTTTTATAATATCACTTCTTTGCATGATATTCTTTTACCGCAAAAAAATAGCGTTCCGAATACTGTTTATAGTATATTCTTTGCTGGCGGTGTCGTTTAGCCTTGTATATTATCTGAGCGGCGAAGTTTTGAGGTATATTGAAGACACGTCTGTTTATATGGCGTATTTCGCTGATTTTATTAAAGTGCTTACTATATCATCTATTATTATAGGAATAGGAATATACGCAGCATTTATAATCGCTCTTTATAAATCTAAGCGCGTGAAAAACACTTTCAGCTAAAGCAAAAATCTATAAGGCAAGGGGAAAGGCATGGAGTTTGAAATTAAAATCGGGCAAAGCGCAAAGATTGAAAAGGTTGTGCAAATAAAAGATACTGCAAAAGCTTTTTCGAGCGGGCTGGCAGAGGTTTTTTCCACGCCGTCTATGATAGCGCTTATGGAAAACGCGGCGTACGCTGCTGTACAAAAATATCTGCCGCAGGGGTTTTCTACTGTCGGCATAAGCATAGATGCGAAGCACTTGGCGGCAACTCCCGTTGGTTTGAAAGTTTGGGCAGAGGCCGTATTAACACAGGTTGATGGCCGCAAGTTCTCATTTGAAATAAACGCTTATGATGAGCGCGAAAAGATAGGCAGGGCGTTGCATGAGCGTTTTGTAATCGACCAAGAAAAATTCATGAAAAAAGCGGGCGCAAAGGTCGGCGCAAGCGTATGAATTTTGACCTGCATATACATACCACATATTCTGACGGCGATTATACTCCGAAGCAAGTCGTGCAAATGGCAAAGAAAAAAGGGCTTTCGGGCATAGCTATAACCGACCATGACGAATGCCGCGGGTATGAAGAGGTAAGAAACGGCAGCATAAAAGACATAAGAGTTTATTCGGGTATAGAGATCGCCGCCAAATATTACGGTGAGGTACACGTTCTCGGGCTTTGTATAGACGCGGCTGACAAAGCCCTTTTAAAGCATGTTGAGCGGTCGGCGGCTTTAAGGCACCAAAGAGCAAAATTGATGCTTGAGAAATTAAAAGACGCAGGCGTACAGATTTCCCTTGATGAAGTGGAATATGCGTGTAAAGGAGATATACTAGGGCGGCCGCATTTTGCGTCCGTACTTGTAAAAAAAGGTTATGCTTCAAGCAGCAAAGAAGCTTTTTCGAGGTATTTGTCAAGAAACGCATCCTGCTATGTGCGTTTAGATAAAATAGGCGTAAAAGCGGCGGCTGATCTTATAAATAACGCAGGAGGCAAAGCGGTGCTTGCACATCCGGGGCTGATACGCGGCAGCGCGCTGAACAAGCTGATACCAAAACTTACTGAATTTGGTTTTTGGGGAATAGAGGCTTACCACCCTTCTCATTCGGACGGGCAGTGCAGAGAGTTTTTAAGCTTGGCTAAAAGCCATGGGCTGTATGTAACCGCCGGAAGCGATTTTCACGGAAGCGCTAAACCAAAGGTAGATATAGGGCATGAACAAAGAGGGGGAGAGTATCTGAAAAAGAGCCTGAAAAAGCTCGGGATTTTATAATTCATAGTATTTTCAAGCCGTTTGCTCGGCAATATATAAAATTAACCGAATGTTTTTTAACAATTCATCAAAATAGGTGAATTTAATATAGATAACATATTGATTGTACAAGGCTTTAGTGTTACAATAAGCGTCGTGGAACGGATAAAAAAAGACAAAAAAGCGGGGTAATAAATTGAATTCCATAGATAGCGATATAAAGATATTCGCGGGGTCGTCCGGAATGGGGTTTGCAAAGAAGATGTGCAAATATCTTGGTAATGATCTTGGCGACTCTGAAGTAATCAATTTTTCTGACGGCAATATTTTTCTTAGAATCAAAGAGACTGTAAGAAACAAAGATGTTTACGTTATACAGCCAATAGGCATGAGCCCGAATAACGAATTCGTTGAAATACTTTTTTGGATGGACGCGCTAAAGCGGGCAAGCGCGAACTCAGTTACAGCAATCATACCATATTTCAGTTATGCAAAAGGAGATAAAAAAGACGAACCGCGAGTTTCTATTAGAGCGCGTGTATGTGCCGATTGTATAGAGCTTGCCGGAGCGGACAGAATAGTAACAATGGATTTACACAGTGCGCAGGTTCAGGGGTTTTTTACAAAACCTGTGGACCATCTTTTATCTTTACCGATAATGTGCGAATATGTAAAAGGCCTTGATATAATGGATAACCTGTGCGTTGTTTCTCCTGACGCGGGTTATGCAAAAACGGCGCGCAAATATGCCGATTATCTGCATAAAGCTGTCGCTATCGGAGATAAAACAAGAAAAGGGCACGATGAAAAAGCTAAAGTGCTTGATATCATAGGCGATGTAAAAGGTAAAAACTGCATGATAGTCGATGACTTTACAGTATCGGGCGGAACACTTGTCGATATCGCAAGAGCATTAAAAGAAAACGGGGCAAAGCGTATCATTGCCTGCCTCTCGCATGTTATCGTAAGAGAAAAAGGAGTCAAGGCAATTGAAGACAGCCCTATAGAGATGCTTATAGGCACGGACAGCGTGAAAAACCCGTACATTATAAAGAGCGACAAATTCATTTCTGTGTCGGTTGCGCCGCTGTTTGCCGAAGCGGTCTTTCGAATACACGAAAAAGAATCGGTAAGCACGCTTTTCTCAAGCGTACCGAAAAAAGTGGTTGACGAAATATAGAGCATTATGCAAGGCGGAGTTATGTTTTATGCATAATTTATTAAGAAAAACCGCAAAATCGCTATGATGTACAGCTAATATGAAATAAAAAATAAAAATAATTGCAAAAAACACTTGCTTTTTATTTTTTATATGATATAATGTGCGTAAATAAAGTATAAACGATGACGTTTGTTTCGAGGAAGAACCTCGTGATAAACGTCTTTTTTTATATATAATATTGTTAATTTGAAGCTATTAACCTATAATTAACATAACAAAAAACAAAGAGTAGCTTTGTAACCTTTGCTGCAACGATGGAGCTAAGAATATTGGATAAAACAAGAATCACAGTTGCTTTGCGAAACAAGCAGGCAGCGGAGAAAATTAAATATGCTCTGCAGCGCAGTGGTTATTCCGTCGGCAATATATGTACGTCCGGAAATGAAACGCTAAGAAGTGTAAGGTCACAAATGCCCGATATACTGCTGATAAACTTCGATATGCCGGATATAACCGGCCTTGAAACAGCTACGATAATCGGCGACGAAAATATATGCAGCGTGATACTTTTTGTCACAAACACTCAAAAAGAGTTTTGTGTAGACCTCGTAGAAGACTATGACATTACATTGCATCTAAAGCCTATAAACAAAGTAGCGTTACTAAGCACTATAGACACGGTTGTTCAAAACAGGCGGCGCATGAGAAAGCTTGAAAAAGAGCTTACCATGTTAAAAAAAGGCCTTGACGACAGAAAGCTGATAGAACAGGCAAAGGGAATACTCATGAAAAGGAAAGGTATTTCTGAGGGCGAGGCATATCGAAGAATTCAGAAGATGAGTATGGATTCACGGATAGCTATGAGAGACATTGCCAAGAGAATTATTGCGCTGGCATAAAAAATATAAGGGGTGAAAGTATGAAAAAGATTGAAATGATTGTACGCCCGGAGACTATGGAAACGGTTAAAGAAATCGTGGAAAGTGTGGGCGCGGGAGGCATGACTGTATCACCGGTCATGGGATGCGGAGCTCAAAAAGGCAAAAAAGAAGTTTATCGCGGCACAGAGATGAACATTAACCTTTTGCATAAGCTCAAAATCGAAGTTGTTGTTGATGACAGTATGGTCGATACTTTGATAGAAGCGGTTGCCAAAGGTATACAAACAGGCCAGGTCGGCGACGGCAAAATGTTTATTATACCAATCGAAGACGCGGTAAGAGTAAGAACAGGGGAAAGAGGCGATACGGCACTCTAGAACTAAGGCGTAAAAAAGAATACGGCTCATTGACGAACCGGCAAGAAAGCAAATTATAGCTTTTGATGCACGGTTTTTTTATTAGGGAAAATGCATGGGGTTTATGCATGAAAATAATTTTTTATTTTTGAAGGGAGCAAAATAATGGATGCAACACTATTGGCAAAGGTAGAAAGCCTTGACACGATGTGGATGCTCGTCGCGGCGGTACTGGTTTTCTTTATGCAAGCCGGCTTCGCGATGGTTGAATCGGGATTTACAAGGGCTAAGAATGCAAGCAATATTATAATGAAAAATCTTATGGACTTTGGTATTGGGTCTTTGCTGTTCTTTGTTGCCGGTTTCGGTATAATGTACGGCGACAATATAGCAGGGCTTATAGGGGGAAGCGGGTTCTTAGACCCGACGACAATCGCAAGCCCGATAGATATACTGTTCCAGACGGTTTTCTGCGCTACGGCAGCAACTATTGTTTCGGGAGCTATGGCTGAAAGAACAAAATTTGTATCATACCTAATTTACAGTGCAGTTATCAGCCTGGTTATTTACCCGATCGCCGGGCATTGGTTATGGGGCGGCGGCTGGCTGTCGACGCTTTCTATAGGAAGCTGGGACGGCGGAATGATAGACTTTGCGGGCTCTACGCTCGTTCACTCGGTCGGCGGATGGAGCGCTCTTGTGGGAGCAAAGCTTCTTGGAGCACGTATCGGTAAGTATAAGAAAGACGGTACACCAAACGCTATACCCGGACATAATATCACAATAGGCGCACTTGGCGTATTCATACTCTGGTTCGGATGGTTTGGGTTTAACGCGGGCTCTACGCTTGAATTATCACAGGATATCGGGCATATAGCAATGACGACCAATCTGTCGGCGGCTCTTGGCGCGATAACGGTTATGTTCATAAGCTGGATCAAATACGGAAAGCCGGATGTATCTATGACTCTAAACGGCGCACTTGCCGGGCTCGTTGCAATAACGGCCGGCTGCGCAGCGGTCAGCATGTGGGGAGCAATCGCCATAGGCGTGATAGCCGGTTTCGTAGTAGTCTTCGGCGTAGAGTTTATAGAGAGAAAGTTAAAGGTAGACGACCCGGTCGGCGCGGTTGCGGTACATGGTTTCTCCGGAGCTGTCGGCACGCTCGCAGTAGGCATATTTGCTACAGACGGCGGATTGCTGTTCGGCGGCGGGTTCGGGCTTCTCGTAGTACAGGCGGTAGGAGTACTTTCGTATATGGCATGGACACTCACAATGGCGTATATACTCTTTAAGATCATCAAGTCTACAATAGGGCTTAGAGTCACAAAAGACGAAGAGATCATGGGGCTTGACCTCGGCGAACACGGAAGCGAAAGTTATAATGACTTTGTCTTGAAAATGTAATTAGAATAGCAACATTAGAAAAAGCTGTCGCAAGCAAATACTGCGGCGGCTTTTTTTGCTATTATATTTGAATAAAATAGCAATATGTGGTAAACTTTTTTAGCCTGGTTTATATTTTAATTGGATGTGAGAAAATGCCTTGGTGCCCCAAATGCAGGTATGAATATAATGACGGATTTACAAAGTGCAGCGATTGCGGTGCTGTTCTTGTAGATGAATTAGATTTAAGCAGCAAAGAGCAAAAAAGGGCGCAAGAGGGCAAACCTTTGGAAAAAGTGCAAAGAAGCTCTGAAGATTATGACGAGGTTTTTCTTATAAATACAGATAATGCCGTAGAATTATCTTATATTACTTCTATGTTTAAAGACGAAGAAATAAAATATCGTATTGCGGATGAAAGCTCAGGAGGATATTTACAAATACTGCACGGTAAAAGTTTTTTCGGCAAAAATATATTTGTTGATAAAGAGAGTTATGATAAAGCTATAGAAATTCTTCAATCATTAGAAGACTTCCAAATGATGAGCGAAAAACAAACAGAAATAGATTATGGAAAAAGAAAAAAATACACATTAGTAAAAATAATAATTTGGGGATTTTTGGGTCCATCTTTTTTGGGAATACTTTTTGGTATAATATATTTAATAATTGATATATTAAAGTAGAAAAAAGAAATATCTTATTTATTTATAATTGACGGAGCTTTTAAAAGAAGGCTCTTTTTTTGTCTATGTGCAAAAAACAATATTTATGGTATGATAATGTCCGATTAAAAGGTCAGGAATATAGAAATGGACTACTATAAAGATACAATATACGCGCCGGCCAGCCCGAGCGGCGGGGCGGTATGCGTGATACGGATAAGCGGAGAAGCCGCGCACAGCGTTTTAGATGCGGTTTTTTGCCGCAAAGCAAAAGATATGGCGCACGCCACGCTTTACCACGGGAGTATAGAACAAAACGGCAAAGTTATTGACGACGTTATGGCGACAAAATTCTTCGCGCCCAAATCTTTTACGGGCGAGAATATGGCCGAGATACACTGCCACGGCGGAAGAGTTAGCATCGCGGGCGTGCTTGGCGCACTTTCTAAAAGCGGCGCAAGGCTTGCAGACCCCGGAGAGTTTACAAAGCGCGCGTTTTTGCAAGGAAAGATGGACCTTTCGGCGGCGGGCGCCGTCATGGAGCTTATAGAGGCACATTCGAGCGCGGGGGCGAGCGCGGCACTGCGCCAGCTCTCGGGCGGGCTTTTCGATAAAATCACGGCAGTTCAAAACGCTCTTACAGACGCGCTGTCCATTATTGAAGCAGGCATAGAATATCCCGAAGACGATATTGAAGCGGATATAAAAAAAGACGCAATGCCGCGATTAGAGTTTGCGATAGCAGAGATAGAAAAAATTGAAGATACCTTTTCTTCGGGCAGAATGCTAAGAGAAGGTTACAGCGTTGTAATAACAGGTAGGCCGAATGTAGGTAAATCTTCGCTGTTTAACATGCTTTTAAACAAGGACAGGGCGATAGTTACAAGTGTTCCTGGAACTACGAGAGATTCTGTTGACGACAGTATAATAAAAAACGGCGTGCCGATAAAGCTTATAGATACAGCAGGGCTTCGCAAAGGCGGGGACGAAGCGGAAAAGATGGGCATAGAGCGGGCGCAAAACGCCGCGAAAGATGCCGATATGACGCTTTTTGTTATTGACAGCTCAAAAGGCATAACGCAGGAAGACAAGAATATATTCGCTACTCTGGGGAAAAATGTGCTAGTCGTGCTCAATAAAAGCGATTTGCCGCAAAAAGTGACGATAGACGAAGCAAAAAGCACATTCTGCAAAAACGCCGTGTTCGTTTGCGCGATATCAGGCGAAGGCAGGCAGGAGCTTATGTCGTACATAAACCCGCCGCAGATAAGCGAAGCGGAAGACGTTGTCATAACGAGCGAGAGGCATGCGAAAATTCTCGGCGATGCAGAAAATAGCCTGAAAGCGGCTATGGGCGCTTTTGATTCGGCAGACCTCGACTGCGTCACCATAGACATAAAGGATGCTTGGGACAGTTTGGGAGAGATAACGGGCGTTACCGTAACGCAGGAAATAATAGATAATATATTCGACAGATTTTGTTTGGGGAAATAGGGCATGGCGTACAACAGCGGAAAATATGATGTGGTAGTAGTGGGAGCGGGGCACGCAGGGTGCGAAGCGGCGCTTGCCTGCGCGCGCCTGGGGAAAAAGACGCTTCTTTTGACTATCAATCTTGACGGCATCGCGCTTATGGCTTGCAACCCTTCTATAGGCGGTACTAGCAAAGGGCATTTGGTAAGAGAAATTGACGCGCTCGGCGGGCAGATGGGCCTAACGGCAGACGCCGCTTATATGCAGATAAAAATGCTCAACACTTCAAAAGGCGCTGCGGTACAGTCGCTCCGGTCACAGCAGGATAAAAAGCTTTACCAGCAGAACATGAAATGGACGCTTGAGAACACGGACAATCTTCATCTGGTGACGGCAGAAGTAAGCCGTGTATATGAAAAAAACGGGCGCGTTACGGGAGTGGAAACGACGCTCGGCGCGAAATACGATGCAAAAGCGGTTGTGCTCTGCACGGGCGTTTATCTTAAAGGCAAGGTTATTATAGGAGAACACAGCGTATCGTCCGGGCCTTCGGGGCTTTTTCCTGCCGATAATCTTAACCTTTGCGAACTTGGGCTTGCTATCCAGCGTTTTAAAACGGGTACGCCTGCAAGGGTAGATAAACGAAGCATTGATTTTTCTAAGACGATACCGCAGTACGGTGACGATGAACCGCAGTATTTCTCTTTTATGACAAAGGGAACGCCTAAAGAGCAGTATCCCTGCTATCTAACTTACACTAACCAAAAGACACACGATATCATTCGTGCTAACATACACAGAAGCCCGCTTTTCAGCGGAGGGATTGACGGTACGGGGCCGCGGTACTGCCCGTCTATAGAAGATAAGGTAGTAAAGTTCCCCGATAAAGAGCGGCATCAGGTTTTTATTGAGCCGGAAGGCATGTGCACAAACGAAATGTATGTGCAGGGCATGAGCTCGTCATTGCCCGAAGAAGTACAGAAAGAAATGTACGCTACCGTTCCTGGGCTTGAAAACGTGGTGTTTATGCGCACGGCTTACGCCATAGAATACGATTGCATTGACCCGCTCCAGCTAAAAGCGTCGCTCGAGATAAAGAGCGTAAAAGGGCTTTTTTGCGCGGGGCAGATAAACGGCACATCGGGTTATGAAGAAGCGGCGGCGCAGGGTATTGTTTCAGGCATAAACGCCGTGCAATATATAAAAGGCGAAGAGCCGCTTATACTCTCGCGAAGCGACGCATACGCAGGTGTGCTTATAGACGATCTTGTGACAAAAGGCACAACCGAGCCATACCGAATGATGACGGCAAGAGCGGAATATCGACTTTTACTGCGGCAGGATAACGCCGACATGCGGCTGACAGAAATGGGCAGGCGCGTCGGGCTGGTGACGGACGATAGATATGACGCTTTTTGTAAAAAAAGAGACGCTATACAAGAAGAGATAAAGCGGCTCGGCTCTCTAAATGTTGATATGAAAAAAGCGAACGTTATGCTGAGAAAAAAAGAACTGCCCGAGTTAAAGGCGCCGATAAAAGCGGCAAAACTTTTAACGCGCCAGGGTATAGCTTATAAAGACATAATAGAACTGGGCGCAAATGAGCTGCCCAAAGACATAGAGTTCTGCGTTGAAACTAACATAAAGTACGAAGGTTATATAAAAAAACAGAAAAGCCAGGTAGACAAATACGCCTCACTGGAGAGAAAAAAGCTGCCCGAAAGTTTTGACTACTCAACTATAAAGGGCATAAGGCTTGAGGCGGCGGCGAAACTTGGCAAAATTCAGCCCGAGACGATAGGGCAGGCTATGCGCATATCCGGCGTATCGCCCGCCGATATATCGGTGCTTACTGTATACTTTAGCGGACGCAAAAAATAAACAATGGTACTTTTACGAGGGCGCCGCCCTCGTGCACCCGCTTCTTTTCTTTAAGAAAAGAAGCAAAAGATAGCCTTTATAAAGGCATCTTTATGTGTTTTCGTAAGACTTGATATAAAGCTAAAACTTGAACAAACAACCTGCCTTTCATCTGGCTTTGCCAGTGAAAGGTGATGGTAATTCTAAAAATCTACGTACAAGCGCCCCGCCGACTGTGCCAAAGGCCAGAGGCGGGGCAAGACCCGATGACAAATGTGAATTTGGTATCGGAAGGGCAGAGCCATAACTTGCGGCAAATAGGTATTATTGTTAAAATAGCATATATGGAAAAGCAGATTTTGCAAAACTTAATTTCTCTCGGCGTTAAAAAGGGCGATAAAATCGGTGCGGCGGTAAGCGGCGGCGCAGATTCTATGGTGCTTTTGTTTTGTTTATGCGAATTACGCAAGCAAATGGATATAAGCTTAGAAGCATATCACTTTGAACACGGAATACGCGGCGAAGATTCGATTAAAGATATGGATTTTGTTTTGCGGACGTGCGAAGAATACGGCGTATTATGTATAACAGAATGCGAGGATATTCCCTCTGCCGCGCAAAAAAAGAAAATCTCTGTAGAAACAGCGGCGCGGATCTGCCGTTACGAGTTTCTGGACAGGCAGAACGCCGATTATATAGCGACTGCGCACCACATGGACGATATGGCAGAGACTGTTATTATGAACCTTGTGCGCGGAAGCGGGTTAGACGGCCTTTGCGGAATACCCGAAAAAAGGGGCAGGTATATTCGCCCTATGCTCGATATTTCAAGAGCGCAGATAGAAAAGTTCGCAAAGGACAATAATATAGTTTATGTGCAAGATATTTCTAACGACGATACGTCTTACACAAGAAACTATATTAGAAAGCAGATTGTGCCGAGGCTTGAAAAAATAAATGAAAACGCGGCCGCAAATATAGCAAGGACGGCAAAGCTTTTAAGAGAGGATAAAGACTGCCTTATATCTGCCGCAAAAGCAGCCGATTGCATAGAGGAAAAGGACAGAGCCGTATATATAGATTTAAAGAAATTCGCAGCGCAGGACACAGCGGTAAAAAAGCGTATTATACGCTTGGCGGTATCGTATAGTTTTGGTTTAAAAGATTTGGAAAACGCGCATATGCAAAGCATTCTCGAAATCGCAGAAAAGGCGCATAGCGCAAAATCGATAAACCTAAAAAACGGGCTCAAAGCCGTTATTATATACGGCAAATTGATGATTGGCAAAAATACGCAAAAGCGGTATAATCATAGTTTAAAGGCTGTTGACATCGGAAAGCTTAGTTTTGATGGTGTCGATTTTAAAATAAGCCCTCATGACGGGCAGACTGTTTTTTCAGAAGGCGAAGAGTATTTTGACGCGGACGTTATAAAAGGCGCGGTTTTTCGCCATAGGCAAAAGCAGGATTTTATATCGCCTCTGGGGCTAAATGGAAAAAAACGGCTGAGCGATTATTTATCGGACAGAAAAGTGCCTCTGCATAAAAGAGACGAGCTGATACTTTTAGCCCGGGAAAATGAGGTTTTCTGGGTCGTAGGCGTAGGCGTTTCTGAAAAATCCAAGATAAGAAAAAACAGCAGGGCAGTAAAAATAAAGTATGGGGAAATATGCAATGGAAAACGACATTGAGAAGGTTTTATACAGCGAACAGCAGATTCAAAAAAGAGTAAAAGAAATGGCGGCGCAGATTAAGGCGGATTTTGAAGGCAAAGAGCTTTTAACCGTCGGAATACTTCGCGGGGCGGTGCTGTTTTACGCCGACCTTGTGCGCGAGATAGATATGCCGCTGCATATGAATTTTATGTCGGTCACAAGCTACGGGGCTTCATCTCATTCTTCGGGCGTAGTAAGGATATTATACGATTTAGAAGAAGATATTTCGGGAAAGAACGTGCTCATAATAGAAGACATTGTAGATTCGGGGCTGACTCTTCAATATCTTTCTAAAACTTTAAAGTCAAGAACCCCAAATATACTCAAAACATGCTGCCTGTTTGATAAACCGGACAGAAGAAAAGTTGAGTTTGAGCCTGATTATGTAGGGTTTGAAGTTCCTGATGTATTTATTGTAGGTTACGGATTAGATTACGCAGAGAAATACAGAAATCTAAAATATATAGGAGCGCTCAAAGAAAAAGTATATAAATAAGAAAAAATTGTTTTAATTTCGTTTACATATACTCAATTGAAAAGCACATTGCTATATGATAGAATGTCAAATTAAAGATAGTAATTTTAGGAGGACAACATTTTGAAAAAATCAGCACGTGGACCGCTGATATACATAGTTGGTTTTGCTTTGGTACTGCTGCTTATCAACTGGCTTACCGGAGTAAACCCGGTGGATGACCGTGATATTGATTATGATGAGTTTTTGCAGGAAGTCAAGAATAAAAACATACAGCAAGTACAGATAACGAATAATGATTTATATGCTATCGTTAACGGTACGCAGGTTAATATAGAAAAATTCCCAAGTGAATACGATTATTATACATATCTGCCAAACCCCGAACAGTTTGACAAAGATATTATGGCGATTACGGGGGCAACCAATACCACGGAATATGGATTTGAAGTTAAGTATGAGCCTGTTCCCGAGCCTTCGTTTTTAGAAGCGCTGCTTCCGTTTTTGATTCCGACTATTGTAATAGTAGCACTTTTTGTATTTATAATGAGGCAGCAGCAGGGCAGCGGAAACAAAGCGATGTCTTTCGGCAAATCGCGCGCGCGTCTGCACAGCGGCGATAAAAACAAGAAAACTTTTGCCGATGTTGCGGGAGCGGACGAAGAAAAAGAAGAACTAGCTGAGATAGTCGATTTTCTTAAAAACCCCAAAAGGTTTATCGACCTTGGCGCACGTATACCAAAAGGCGTGCTATTAGTCGGCCCTCCGGGCGGAGGTAAAACGCTTCTTGCTAAAGCGGTCGCGGGCGAAGCAGGAGTTCCGTTTTTCTCTATAAGCGGCTCGGATTTTGTAGAGATGTTTGTGGGTGTCGGCGCATCGAGAGTAAGAGATATGTTCGACAACGCCAAGAAAAACTCGCCCTGTATATTGTTTATAGACGAGATTGACGCAGTCGGCCGCCAGAGAGGAAGCGGTATGGGCGGCGGCCATGATGAACGCGAACAGACACTTAACCAGCTTCTTGTCGAAATGGACGGTTTCCAGGTCAACGAAGGCGTTATAATTCTTGCCGCAACCAACAGAAAAGATATACTTGACCCCGCGCTTTTGCGCCCGGGCAGGTTTGACAGGCAGATAGTTGTTAACTACCCCGATATAAAGGGCAGGGAAGATATACTAAAAGTTCATTCAAAGGGCAAACCTTTCGATGATGATGTAGATTTAAAAGTTCTTGCAAAGCGTACGCCAGGGTTTATAGGCGCAGACCTTGAAAATGTGCTGAATGAATCGGCTATACTAACCGCAAGGGCAAAAAAAGACAAGATAGGCATGGTAGAGATCGAAGAAGCGATTACAAGAGTTATCGCAGGGCCCGAGAAAAAGAGCAGGATTATCACAGAGAAAGATAAAAAGTGCACTGCTTACCACGAAGTCGGCCATGCAATATGCGCAAAAGCTCTGCCCGAATGCGACCCCGTGCACGAAGTTTCTATAATTCCGCGCGGCATGGCGGCAGGTTATACAATGACGCTTCCCGAGGACGATTCACAGCATGTGTTCAAGAGCAAACTTTTATCAGAGCTCGTTATGCTTCTTGGAGGAAGAGCGGCAGAAGCGCTTGTTTTAAAAGATGTGAGCACGGGCGCTATAAGCGATTTGCAGAAAGCTTCCGAAACTGCAAGAAACATGGTTGTGAAATTTGGCATGAGCGAAAGAATAGGCCCTGTATTCTTAGGAAGCAGTCAGGAGCTTTTCCTCGGAAAAGAGATAGGGCACACAAAAACGTATTCTGAAGAGCTTGCGTTTAAGGTAGATGAAGAGGTTTCGAGGCTTCTTGAAGAAGCTTATAAAAAAGCCGAGAATATATTAAAAGAAAAAATGGACCTTTTGCACAAGGTAACTGCGATTCTCATTGAGCGCGAGAAGATAGACGGGGATGAGTTTGGTATACTTTGGAATGGCGGAGAATTAGAGCCTTTTGAAAAGCCAAAGCCCAAAAAAGAAGAGGGCGATAAAAACGGCAAGGTCGAAGTAAAAGAAAGCAAGGCAGAGCCCGAAGAAAAGGCAAAGCCTGAAACAAAAAAACCAAAAGCTAAAAAGCCGGAAGCCAAAAAGCCGGAAGCCAAAAAACCAAAAAGCGAAGTTGAAGAAAAAAATAAATAAAGAAACAAGATAAAGAAGGGCGATAATGCTCTTCTTTTTTTATACATTTTTTTAAGTTTTATAAGACGAATGTATATAATGGCAATAATATAAAAACATAACATTTATTTGGTATTAAGAAGAAAACAAGAAAAATAAAAAGATTATTTTTAAAAAAATAAAGGAATATAGGAATTTATGTAGAATAATCTAATTCAGGTGAGATTGCGAATTTTTTATTTGGGCTTTAAATAAACAAAATAAATAAATGCTTTTTTTTGTAAATTTTAATTTTTGAAAGGATTTTAAATATATGTTTATTATTATTTTTGCTGCGGTTGCCGTAGCTTTACTTGCTGCTGTGTATAATTATCTTCGCGTAAAAAGAAGAGATGCCGGCACAAAAGAAATGAAGGAAATTGCAGAAGAGATTCAGCTTGGAGCGCATGCGTTTTTAATGCATGAATTCAAGATAATAGCCTTGGTCGCAATTATTGTGTCTGGTGTGCTTTGGGCAGTTGTTGCCTGGTATGTTGCGGTTGCGTTTATACTCGGAGCAGTAATGAGCGCTACGGCAGGATATTTAGGAATGAAAATGGCGACTATCGCAAATGTAAGGGTAGCTAACGCCGCACGCACTACAAAAGACATAGGTAAAACTCTCAAAGTCGCTTTTCAGGGCGGCAGCGTTATGGGCCTTAGCGTAGGAGCGTTTGCAATACTCGGGCTTGTTATCGTATTTATTGTCTTTGGCAACATTATGGGACAGGCGAATCCCGAACAGCTCACGGTAACACCCAACTGGCTGGGAATCAATTTTATTCCGTTTACCATGACGGTGCTCGGATACGCACTCGGATGCAGCCTTATTGCTATGTTTAACCGTGTCGGCGGCGGTATTTATACTAAAGCTGCGGACATGGGCGCCGACCTTGTCGGAAAGACAGAAGCGCACATTCCCGAAGACGATCCGCGCAATCCGGCTACTATCGCTGATAATGTAGGCGATAACGTAGGCGATGTTGCGGGGCTCGGAAGCGATCTTTTAGAAAGCTTTGTTGGAGCTATCGTCGCCTGTATCGCGCTTGCGTGCTACACCTTCTTTTTAGAAGGCCCCGAAGTAATATCAAACGAAATGGTTACAAGCCTTATTACATACCCTGTTGTTTTTGTTGCGCTCGGCCTTATCTCGTGCGTAATAGGAATAATGTTTCTTGTTTTTAAAAGAATGTCAGGCAAACCGCACAGAGAACTCAATGTTTCCACATGGGTGTCTGCCGGGCTGACGATTGTAGGCACAGGTGTGTTTACCTTCTTGTATTTTAAAGGTTATTCAGCAGAGGCGCTTGCGGCGGCTAATTTTAAGCTTGGCGCTCTGTCTCCCTGGATTGCGGCTGTTCTTGGAATTGTCAGCGGTATAGCGATAGGCGCTATTGCCGAGTACTATACGAGTTACGATTTTGAGCCGACACGAAAAATAGCGAGGTCTTCTATTGAAGGCGCGGCGCTGACTATAACAGACGGGCTGGGCGTGGGCATGAAATCCACACTGTTTCCCGTTGCAATACTCGCGGCTTCGACAATTGTTGCTTCGCAGATCGCCGGAATTTACGGCGTAACTATGGCGGCGATAGGTATGCTGTCGTTTGTATCGGCTACCGTTTCCGTTGACACATACGGGCCGATATCCGATAACGCGGGCGGAATAAGCGAAATGGCAAAGCTTGAGCCCGAAGTAAGGCAGATAACAGATAAGCTTGACTCGGTAGGAAACACTACTGCCGCAGTCGGCAAAGGGTTTGCGATAGGTTCTGCCGCTCTTGCAGCGTTGTCTTTGCTTGCTTCGTATTTGCACTCGCAGGTTTCAAATATTGCCGAGCATACTGAGATGGTGCTAAACGTTATAGACCCGCTGACTCTTGCCGGAGTTCTTCTCGGCGGAGCGATTCCGTTTTTCTTCTCGGGCCTGCTTATAGACGCCGTATCAAAAGCGGCAAGAAACATGGTCAAAGAAGTAAGACGCCAGTTTGCCAAGTTCCCCGGTATACTTACGGGAGAGCAAAAGCCTGACTGTAAACAGTGCATAGAGATATCGTCTTCGGGCGCTATAAAAGAGATGAAAAAACCGGCGTTTATTGCGATATTATATCCTTTAATAGGCGGCTTTGTATTCGGCGCTAATTTTGTGGGCGGTATGCTTATAGGAACAACGCTTACAGGAATAATGCTCGCTCTGTTTACCGCGAACTCGGGCGGCGCATGGGACAACGCCAAAAAATACGTCGAGTCTGATAATATAGAGGGGCATCCGAAAGGTTCGGAAACGCATGCGGCAACAGTTATCGGCGATACTGTGGGAGACCCGTTAAAAGATACGGTCGGCCCGTCTCTCGATATACTCATTAAAATAATGGCGACGGTGGCGCTTATAGGCGTGTCGATATTCGGAAAATTCAATCTGTTTTCTTTGATATTTTAAAGAATTTAATGATAAAAGCCGCTCTTTACCAAGGGCGGCTTATTTTATGAGTTAGATTGAGTAAAGCATAGCGGCTTATTTTATATTATGGTATTATGAATTTATGGATATTAACGTAACATCGCCAAAAGTGGCAAGAGAGCTTATGGAAAAGTATTCCATAGCTCCGCTGAAAAAATACGGGCAGAACTTTTTAATAGACGGCAATATAGCAAACAAAATCGCAGAGGCATCAATGCCCGAAAATGCCTGCGCGCTCGAGATCGGGCCGGGGCTCGGAGCGCTTACTTCGGCGCTTTTAAAACGGGCGGGCAAAATAGCCGCATATGAGATAGACGCGGGGCTCGTCGCCGCGTTAAAAGACCTTTTTTCCCGAAGCGATAATCTTACCGTTTTTCACAAAGATTTTTTAAAAGCCGATTTAGAAACAGAGTTAACTGCACTTTTTGGGCAGGATGATATATACGCTGCGGCTAACCTGCCGTATTATATTACGTCGCACTGCATAATGAATCTCGTTACGGCAAAACTAAATATAAAAAGAATAACGGTTATGGTGCAAAAAGAAGTGGCACAGAGAATCTGCGCGCCGACAGGAAGCAAACAATGCGGCTCTATAACGGCGGCGGTAAATTATTTCGCAGAGCCTAAAATGCTGTTTAGCGTTTCGCCGTCATGTTTTTACCCTAAGCCGGATGTTTCTTCGGCGGTGATATCGCTTGATATAAAAAAACATGACGCTGGCGAGGCGGACGATTATTTAAAAACTGTAAAAGGGCTTTTTGCTATGAGAAGAAAAACTGTTAAAAGCAATCTGCGCCAAAGCTTTGGATTTTCTCCTGAGGAGGCAAACGATGTGCTGGATAAGGCACAAATTGACGCAAACGCAAGAGCAGAAATGCTAAGCGTCAACGATTTTTTAGAGATTAGCAGGCAAATTAAAAAAATTCACAAAATTATTTCATAAAACAAAGGAATATAGGAATAAATGTAGAATTATCTAAAATGGGCGAGATTACGATTTTAATTTAATTTGCAAGATACGATTTTGATTCCGTCATTAACCGTGAAGATGTCTCGCGGCATTTTTTATAACAGCGAGATAAAAATAATCTAAAATGGATTTATAAGGAGGAGAAAATGGCAACTAAAGAAAGGTTTCAATGGAGTGAAATTAAAAAAGGAAGCCCGTATTTTTTGGTATCAAGACAGATCGGAACAGCAGATCAAGATTCGTGATGCAATCTATGACACACGCTATAAGAATATGTATTAAAAACTTATTATAAAAAATTTGAAACATAAAGGAGAATTAAAATGACAGAAAACAAAGCGCTTGAACTCATCCTATCCAAATGTGATGAAAAAAACCAAAAAAAAATCAAACTGATCAGCAATGCTGATATCTTAAACAAGATTGCAAACAGAATCGAGCTTTGTAATCCTAAAGATGTCTTCATTCACTCAGGAAGTGAAGAAGATTACGAATATATCAAAAAGATGTGTTTAGAGACAGGCGAAGAATCACCTTTGGTCATGGAAGACCATACGATTCATTTTGACCCGCCAGCAGAGCAAGGCCGCATTGTTAACCAAACATATGCGATTGAAGATGAAGGTATGTTCACATCTTCCCTTGCAAAAGCTATGTCAAGAGCTGAAGCTGATGAGCTCATCAAAACCAACATGAAAAACATTATGGATGGAAAAACAATGCTCGTTGCTTTCTATATCCGTGGACCTGTTGGTGCACCAACAGCTTATCCATCTTTAACAATTTCAGATACATGGTATCTTGGACATCAGCAAAACAATCTTTATAAATGTTCTCCAGAAGGCTTTGAAAAGCAAGTTGAAAATATAGGTCTTTTCTTTACAAATACACATAGCAAAGGCACATTAGACACGCCTAAAGCTTATGTTTTAACAGACAGAAAAAATATTGAAACTTGGGCATGGAACGTATCCTACTTAGGCAACTGTGCTTTAATCAAAAAAGGTCATCACAGATTGGCGAATGATGATGCGATCTATAATCACAGAGGTGATTACATGTCGGAACACATGTTCATCACTGGTATTAAGATGAAAGATGGTTCTATCGTGTGGATCGATGGCGCTGCACCATCAGGCTGTGGTAAAACAACAACAGCTATGGCTGGTGATACTTTCATCGGAGATGATCTTGCTCAAATCTGGATTGCAGATGATGGGTCAATCCGTTCGATCAATCCTGAAATCGGAATCTTTGGTATCGTTAAAGACGTTAACAAAGAAGGTGATCCAATTCTCTATGAAAAATTGAGAAATCCTGGTTCAGAAGTCATTTGGTCAAATGTTTGTGTTTCTGATGGTGTTCCTTATTGGGAAGGCTCTGATGAAGAAACACCAAAGAGTGGAATAAACTTCCAAGGCGAATGGACAGAAGGAAAGACAGATGCTAATGGTAACGTTATTCCTATTTCACATCCGAATTCCAGATGTACAATTCGCTCTAATCAATTGAGCAACTATAATGAAGCAGCAGCAGATGATCCAAATGGTGTAGATACACTCGTATTTACATACAGTGGACGTGATCCTGAAACAATGCCTCCTGTTGTGGCTGGTTTGACTCCTGAAGAAGGTGTAACATTCGGTGCTGATATTGCATCTCAAACAACAGCAACAGAAGTTGGCGCTAAAGGCGATATTAAAAGATCTCCTTGGGCAAATGCTCCTTTTTTCTTAGGTGCATTGGGTGACTATATGGATGGTCAATTTAAATTTTTCACAAATCCAAAGCTCACGAAAAAGCCTGTTTTAGCATCTTTGAATTACTTCCTTACAGAAGCAGCTCGTGGTGGAGATTCAAATAAACTCATCGGTGAAAAACGCGATGTACGCTCATGGTTAACATGGCTTGCACGTTTGGCAAAAGGTGAAGTCACAGGAATCAAAACAGCTCTAGGAATTATCCCGACATTTGAAGAAATCAAAGGCATTTTTGATGAATTGATGCCGGATAAAGGATATTCTAAAGAGACATATGATAAGCAATTCTCACTTTATGTAGATAAACTTATTGATAGAATTGATATGCAAGTTGAAGCTTACAAAAAAGAAGCAAATGTCCCAGACATTTACTTTGAAATACAAGCTACCAAAAAAGCTCGTTTAGAAGAACTCAGAGCAGCTAAAGGGTCTATTGTTACACCTGATCAATTAGGTTAGCTTCAAGCAACATAACAAACGTTAAATAAAAGGGCAGTTCGTGGCGAGAACTGTTCTTTTTAAGCAATTTTTTAAGGAGGAAGTAATGTCAACAAAAGAAAGGTTCAATTGGAGTGAGATTAGAAAGGCGAGCCCTTATTTTTCGTGCATAAAGACGACGATAGAAACAGCTTTTATGGGCAACAACGTTTATCCTGTAGAGACGCTAAAAGAAGCATATAAGCTTTCATGCGAATCTCCGGGTACTGTAATTACAGATATTCCGGTATACCAGCCCGAAAAGATAGGCCTCTCGCAAGACGCAAAGGTGTTGCTTTTTAACGACGGCGCCGTAAAAGGCCGCTGCGCTGCAGCAAGAAGAATCTTGGGCGAATCGGGCGTAGTAGAAGAAGAGTACGCTATGAAAATACGCGATGCCGTTTATGACACCAGATATAGAACTATGTATCATGCACAGGCATACGTTGGCCTGGATAAAAACTTTATGGTAAAAGCGCATCTGCTTATGCCTGAAAACCATGAGAACATTATGTTTTCCTGGCTGCTGAATTTCCAGTACATTACACAGGAATATTACGAAATGTACAAAGATTCAAAGGTAATAGAGAACGAGTCGGATATTTATATTTTCTCTGACCCGACATGGACACATCCCGACCATCCGCTTGGGCTTACTTTCTTTGATCCGGATAATAACTGTGCGGCTATACTAGGTATGAGATATTTCGGAGAGCACAAAAAAGGAACTCTTACTCTTGCCTGGGGAATTGCAAACCGTCACGGATATGCTGCCTGCCACGGCGGACAGAAAAGATATAATCTAAAAGACGGAAGCAAGTTTATCGTCGGTGTGTTCGGGCTTTCGGGAAGCGGAAAATCTACTATAACGCATGCTAAGCACGGCGGAAAATATGATATTACGGTACTTCATGACGACGCTTTTATAATTTCTACAACAGACAGAAGCTCTATCGCGTTAGAGCCTGCTTATTTTGACAAAACTCAGGACTATCCTATGGATGACCCTGACAACAAATATCTTGTCACCGTGCAAAATGACGGCGCTACTCTCGATGAAGACGGCAAAGTCGTTCTTGTGACCGAAGATGTAAGAAACGGAAACGGCAGGGCTGTTAAATCTAAGCTTTGGAGCCCAAACCGTGAAGACTATTTCCCCGAGCCGGCTAACGCTATCATATGGCTGATGAAAGATCCGACATTACCGCCTTTATTAAAGATAACAGATCCGACGCTCGCGGCTACTATGGGCGCGACACTTGCGACAAAGAGAACGAGCGCAGAGAGGCTTGCACCGGGCGTTGACCCTAACGCGCTTATTGTCGAGCCGTATGCTAATCCGTTCAGAACATACCGCTTAAAGAATGACTATGAGGTTTTCAAAGAGTTATTTGAGAAGTCCGGCGTAGACTGCTATATATTTAATACGGGACACTTTATGGATAAAAAAGTTACAGTTAAGATAACGCTTGACAGCATTGAAAACATCGTGCAGGGCAATGGAGAGTTTGTTGATATGGGTATTAAAGGAATGCAAAATATGCCTTTCGAAGGATATATTCCTGATTTCTCCGATGCAAATTATAAAGAGCAGTTCATCGCGCGCATCAATGACAGAATCGCGTTTATGGAAAACAAAGCCACCGAAAGAGGCGGTTATGACGAGCTTCCGGCAGAGGCAATTGAGTGCATGAAGAACGTTGCGGCACAGGTAGAAAAACTCTAATAGGAAAAAAAGCTACATTATATATAATAAAGGACGGGTTATCTCGTCCTTTATTATTTTGCCATATCAAAAAAATCAAAAAGCTGATTTGTCAAGATTCTTTCTTTGCTTATTCAGAATGACATTAGCAAAACGCATTTTTTTTGTATGGTTCATGTAAAATGGCAACAGTCTTTAAGCTATGCTTTTTCGGTCTCTTGTGCCTTTTTAATGTGTTCGCGCAATATTCGCACTCCGTCATCCGCGAGCATTATCACAAACGCCGCGAGCAGCATTGCCCAAAAGCCTTGTGCTATAGTGCCGCCCATTATAGAGTTTGCGATTACCAGAGTAAGCAGGTTTGCAAAGATGCTGGCGATTCCGAGAAACAATATGTTAAACGGAAGGGCAATCGCGACAAGAACAGGGCGTATAAGAGTGTTTGCCGCCGCTAAAACTACTGCCATTAAAAGCAATGATAAAACCGCCGACGAAGGAAATAAGCCGATTGCCATAAAGCAAAGCATAATCACAAAGTATAAAGCTACCTTTATTATATATCTCAACATCTTATTCACCTCATCAATATTTTAATTTTTACTTTTTCTTCGGGTGTTTTAACAGCGACATCAACAAGGTCTAGCGGACCGTGTTCACGAACTATCCTTACCGCAGCTTCTACGATAGAGATATAATCGAGCGCTTTTTTGCTGATAAATCTAAACAGGTATAAAACATCAGAAAAGCCTTCGACTACTTCGTTAATACATCGAAGCGGTAATATAATCGGCCATGCTAAAAACTTTATGTACATCAAAATTATCACAAGCCGGTTTTTTCTAGTCGACATAGATACGTACCTTTGCGCCTTTCTCCTCGTCACCCGTATCTACATTTATAAGTTCTTCGGTAATTTCTCCGTCTTCGAACAGCTCGATTAATTCACCTAAATCGATAGAATCAAGATCGATACCTTTGTCGGACAATTCTTTTTTCGTATCTTTGGGTACAAGTGACAAGAGGCCTGCCGCTTTTTTAGCGAGAGACAAAGGAACGTTCGCCGTTACTTTTGCCTGTTCCTTTTTTGAAGGATCGTTTACGTCAACGCGTATGCGAAGCATAGTAAACTTAGCGTGCTTCTTTTTTTCGTTTTGAGGTTCATCCATAGCAGACAAAAGCTTTTCTCCTTGCTCGGGAGTGAGTTTGCCGCTTTTTACCATTTCCAATACTTTTAATGTTTCTTCGTTCATGATTTTTCACCTTTCCCTTTATAAAGATCTGAGCAGTTCCGCCGCTTGGTCGGCATCTATCTCACCTTTGTCCAGCCTGTCGAAGATAGCTTTTCTTTCTTCTTTGATCTCTTCGGGAGATATGCTCGTTTTTAAGCCGAGCCGTTTTATAACGGCGTCAAGCCTGCTTCTAACCGTAGGGTAAGAAATACCAAGTTGTTTTTCCACATCTTTTATACTTCCTCTGCATTTTAGAAACGTAAGTATAAAGTATGTGTCGTCATCGCTTAAGCTGCATAAATCGCAGCCGCTGAAATGGCCGCCTAATTCGCTTTTGCATTTTTTGCATGTCAATTTTGTGATTTCGTACTGCCCTCCGCATACGGGGCATTCAGATGGAGCTTTTAGTTTCATAATTAACCTCTTTATTAATTTATGACAGCACTATACTATAAAACATTAAAATTGTCAAGCAATTAATTAAAATAATTAACAATGATATTAAATATATTAATATTTTGGCTTAAAAAGCAAAAAGATTAAAGCATTTTTGCTGAGAACATTTCCAAAACATACAAATATATATATACGCCCATCAAAAGATTATAATGATAAGAAAAAACTAAAAAGAATATAAATTCTTATAAATAAAAATGTGCGGAGTAATTCGGTAAAATTGTTTGGTAATATATATATTCAAATATATATTTTACCAATAAAGACACATGTGAAATCATTAAAAAGAGTAGTATATACCTATACTGTTATAATACCCGAAAAAACATACAACAAAAGCATAAAAAGCGTTGACAAGTGGGATGGTGTTTGGTAATATATTTGAGCCGTCGCTTTTGGGGGGCGGCAAAAAGAACCTTGAAAATGATAAATACAGCACTAAAAAAAGAACGCAAGATTATGAAGAGGAGCCCGGACAAACGTAAGCATTGAGAAATGCTAAAGCTAGTTTGTAAAAAATCTGCTATATATATATAGTAGGTTAAAATTTTAAACTAAGAGTTTGATCCTGGCTCAGGACGAACGCTGGCGGCGTGCTTAACACATGCAAGTTGAACGAAGCAATTCCAAGTTTACTTGAGATTGACTTAGTAGCGGACGGGTGAGTAACGCGTGAGTAACCTACCTTTGTGAGGGGGACAACAGCTGGAAACGGCTGCTAATACCGCATAAGGCCACGGCTTTGAGTGAAGCAGTGGTAAAAGATTTATCGCACAAAGATGGACTCGCGTCCCATTAGATAGTTGGTGAGGTAACGGCCCACCAAGTCAACGATGGGTAGCCGACCTGAGAGGGTGATCGGCCACACTGGAACTGAGACACGGTCCAGACTCCTACGGGAGGCAGCAGTGGGGAATATTGGGCAATGGGCGCAAGCCTGACCCAGCAACGCCGCGTGAGGGAAGAATGTCTTCGGATTGTAAACCTCTGTCCTTGGGGACGAAAGAAATGACGGTACCCAAGGAGGAAGCTCCGGCTAACTACGTGCCAGCAGCCGCGGTAATACGTAGGGAGCAAGCGTTGTCCGGAATTATTGGGCGTAAAGGGTGCGTAGGCGGCATGGCAAGTCAGATGTGAAAGACCCGGGCTTAACTCGGGAGGTGCATTTGAAACTGCTATGCTTGAGTGCAGGAGAGGAAAGCGGAATTCCTAGTGTAGCGGTGAAATGCGTAGATATTAGGAGGAACACCAGTGGCGAAGGCGGCTTTCTGGACTGTAACTGACGCTGAGGCACGAAAGCGTGGGGAGCAAACAGGATTAGATACCCTGGTAGTCCACGCTGTAAACGATGGATACTAGGTGTGGGGGACATACAACCTCTGTGCCGGAGCAAACGCATTAAGTATCCCGCCTGGGGAGTACGGTCGCAAGGCTGAAACTCAAAGGAATTGACGGGGGCCCGCACAAGCAGCGGAGCATGTGGTTTAATTCGAAGCAACGCGAAGAACCTTACCAAGACTTGACATCGCTTGACAACCATAGAAATATGGCGTCCCTTCGGGGCAAGTAGACAGGTGGTGCATGGTTGTCGTCAGCTCGTGTCGTGAGATGTTGGGTTAAGTCCCGCAACGAGCGCAACCCTTATCATTAGTTGCCAGCGAGTAATGTCGGGAACTCTAATGAGACTGCCGGGGATAACTCGGAGGAAGGTGGGGACGACGTCAAATCATCATGCCCCTTATGTCTTGGGCTACACACGTGCTACAATGGCCGGTACAAAGGGCTGCGAAACCGCAAGGTGGAGCGAATCCCAAAAAGCCGGCCTCAGTTCGGATCGTGGGCTGCAACCCGCCCGCGTGAAGCCGGAGTTGCTAGTAATCGCGAATCAGCATGTCGCGGTGAATGCGTTCCCGGGCCTTGTACACACCGCCCGTCACACCACGGAAGTTGGGAGCGCCCGAAGCCAGTGGGCTAACCGGATTTATTCGGAGGCAGCTGTCGAAGGTGAGATCAATGACTGGGGTGAAGTCGTAACAAGGTAGCCGTATCGGAAGGTGCGGCTGGATCACCTCCTTTCTAAGGTGTACTAGATACAAAAGGCACATGGTGCCAAAAGACCAGAGCAATCTGGCAAAAAAGGGACTTCTCACAATCAAGGGTTTAACAGTTAGTGCTGTATTTATCATTTTCGGGAAAAAGGTTCAACGAATGCTTAGGGGAAGCTGATACAAATAAAGTATAGAGTTTCCAGTTTTAAACTGGGGGTGTAGCTCAGCTGGGAGAGCACCTGCCTTGCAAGCAGGGGGTCAGCGGTTCGATCCCGCTCATCTCCACCACAGCCTTAAGGGTTGTATTGTGCGCTAAGGCATGAGTAATTGAGGGAAACCCTAGAAATATGGGCTCCAAAGCTTAAGCCGGTTAGAGCGCACGCCTGATAACGTGGGAACCGTAAGCGAGCGCGCCCTGATGGGCGATGAAGCGAGCATAAAGGTTCTGTGAACAAGGGAGAATGGCGAACGCAAGTGAGGAAATTCGACCATTGTGAACAGAGGGCGGACCAACCGAACGCTAACCAAGGAGTTGAAAAGCCTAGGAATAAAAAATATGGGCTCATAGCTCAGCCGGTTAGAGCGCACGCCTGATAAGCGTGAGGTCGGTGGTTCGAGTCCACTTGAGCCCACCAAACCTAGCGGTTGGCAACCTGGCGGTTGGCTAATGCCCGCGAAGTTGCGCAAGAGAGGACACGGTAACGTGGCCGCGAGGCGGGGCAGAGCGGAAACAAACCTGGCGGTTAGCAACCTAGCGGTTGGCTGATGCCCGCGAAGGTAATAAAGTAGTTTGTAAATGGAATCAAATTTTTTTTGATTTTATTGAACAAAATAAAGCGCTGAATCAAAGGCGCGAACCCGTAACTGCAATGAAATGTCATTGCGAATTCGGGGGCAGACAGCTTGTCTGCCTCAAGAGAACATTGAAAACTGCATAAAGAAGTAAGAAGTAAAACTTTAAATTTAAAGGGTAAGGTGTAATCTTTTAGATTGCATCATACAATTTCGAAAGTTGAAGTGAGTCTTAGGAAAAAGATAAAGAGAATCAAAAAACGACAATCAAGCTAAAAAGAGCGTAAGGTGAATGCCTTGGCATCAGGAGCCGAAGAAGGACGTGGTAAGCTGCGAAAAGCCATGGGTAGCCGCAAGCAGGCATCGATCCATGGATATCCGAATGGGGAAACCCGGCCAGAGTAATGTTTGGTCACCCGTATGTGAATAAATAGCGTGCGGGAGGGAACCCGGTGAACTGAAACATCTAAGTAGCCGGAGGAAGAGAAAATAACTAATGATTCCGTAAGTAGCGGCGAGCGAACGCGGAAAAGCCCAAACCGTGAACCTTTCGAGGTTTGCGGGGTTGCGGGCCGGTATAATTGATTGCAGACGGTTAGTCGAATAGTTCTGGAAAGCACAGCCAGAGAGGGTAATAGCCCCGTAGACGAAAACTATCAAGCACATGACCGGTACCAGAGTACCACGGGACACGAGTAATCCTGTGGGAAGCTGGGGGGCCCACCCCCCAAGGCTAAATACTACCTGATGACCGATAGTGAACCAGTACCGTGAGGGAAAGGTGAAAAGTACCCCTGGAGGGGAGTGAAAGAGAACCTGAAACCTTATGCTTACAAACAGAGGGAGCGGACTTAGCTTCCGTGACCTCGTACTTTTTGTATAACGGACCGGCGAGTTACTATGCGTAGCAAGGTTAAGGCATGAAGTGCCGCAGCCGAAGCGAAAGCGAGTCTTAATAGGGCGAATTAGTTGCGTGGAGTAGACCCGAAACCAGGCGACCTATCCATGTGCAGGTTGAAGCGGTAGTAAAATACCGTGGAGGACCGAACCCACTAACGTTGAAAAGTTAGGGGATGACGTGTGGATAGCGGAGAAATTCCAATCGAGCTTGGAGATAGCTGGTTCTCCTCGAAATAGCTTTAGGGCTAGCGTCGTGATTAAGATATGCGGGGGTAGAGCACTGAATGGGCTAGGGGGCCACAAAGCTTACCGAACCTTATCAAACTCCGAATACCGTATATTATGCACGGCAGTCAGACTGTGAGAGATAAGTCACATAGTCGAAAGGGAAACAGCCCAGAACACCGTCTAAGGTCCCAAAGTCGCAGTTAAGTGGAAAAGGATGTGTAATCGCAAAAACAACCAGGATGTTGGCTTAGAAGCAGCCACTCATTTAAAGAGTGCGTAACAGCTCACTGGTCTAGTGGTTATGCGCCGAAAATGTCCGGGGCTAAAATTGCGCACCGAAGACGTGTCTACACTGTGTTTCACTGACGATTTCTAACAAACAAAACAGCAGGACGTTTCTTCAGGTGAGCGAGCGAACCTGAACAAATCCAAAAAGCTAAAACAAGCACTAAAGTGTTGGGTTTTAGATAATGATTTATTCAGAAAAGCGAAGCGAACCTGAACAAATTAAAAAGCTAAAATGTTAGAGGCGTGAGTGAAATGCAGTGTGGGGTAGAGGAGCATCGTGTGCTAGGCTGAAGCCAGACCGTAAGGAATGGTGGACGAAACACGAGAGAGAATGCCGGTATGAGTAGCGAGAATGAAGTGAGAATCTTTATCGTCGAAAGCCTAAGGTTTCCTGGGGAAGGTTCGTCCGCCCAGGGTAAGTCGGGACCTAAGCCGAGGGCAAATGCCGTAGGCGATGGACAACTGGTGGAGATTCCAGTACCACCGATAAGCGTTATTACAGACGCAGTGACACAGAAGGATAGGCAATGCGGGTTGATGGTAGAACCCGTCCAAACACTGAGGCAGACGGCGTAGTGAAGTACGCGCCGTTAATGCTGGGGTGTGATGGGGAGAGAAAATAAGTATCGAAGTTGCTGAATTCACGCTGGCGAGAAAAGCTGCTATGGAGCTTAAAGGTGCCCGTACCGTAAACCGACACAGGTAGGCGAGGTGAGAAACCTAAGACGAGCGGGATAACCCTTGTTAAGGAACTCGGCAAAATGACCCCGTAACTTCGGGAGAAGGGGAGCCACTATTTATAGTGGTCGCAGTGAATAGGCTCAAGCGACTGTTTAGCAAAAACACAGGTCTGTGCGAAATCGTAAGATGACGTATACGGGCTGACGCCTGCCCAGTGCCGGAAGGTTAAGGGGAAGTGTTAGGAGTAATCCGAAGCACGGAACTTAAGCCCCGGTGAACGGCGGCCGTAACTATAACGGTCCTAAGGTAGCGAAATTCCTTGTCAGGTAAGTTCTGACCCGCACGAATGGCGTAACGACTTGAGCGCTGTCTCAACAAGGGACCCGGCGAAATTGTAGTACCAGTGAAGATGCTGGTTACCCGCGATAGGACGGAAAGACCCCGTAGAGCTTTACTGCAGCTTGGCATTGAATCTTGGCAATAGATGTACAGGATAGGTGGGAGACACTGAAGCAAGGACGTCAGTCTTTGTGGAGTCAACCTTGGGATACCACCCTTCTATTGCCGGGGTTCTAACGATACTCGGTGATCCCGGTATCGGACATTGCCAGGTGGGCAGTTTGACTGGGGCGGTCGCCTCCCAAAGAGTAACGGAGGCGCCCAAAGGTTCCCTCAGAATGGTTGGAAATCATTCGTTAGAGTGCAAAGGCAGAAGGGAGCCTGACTGCGAGAGAGACATCTCGAGCAGGTACGAAAGTAGGGCTTAGTGATCCGGCGGTATGAGAGTGGAATTGCCGTCGCTCAACGGATAAAAGCTACCTCGGGGATAACAGGCTTATCTCCCCCAAGAGTTCACATCGACGGGGAGGTTTGGCACCTCGATGTCGGCTCGTCGCATCCTGGGGCTGAAGTTGGTCCCAAGGGTTTGGCTGTTCGCCAATTAAAGCGGCACGCGAGCTGGGTTCAGAACGTCGCGAGACAGTTCGGTCCCTATCCATCGCGGGCGCAGGAAATTTGAAGGGAGCTGTCCTTAGTACGAGAGGACCGGGACGGACAGACCTCTGGTGTACCAGTTGTCCTGCCAAGGGCATGGCTGGGTAGCCAAGTTTGGAAAGGATAAACGCTGAAAGCATCTAAGCGTGAAGCCCCCCCTAAGATAAGATTTCCTTATCAGACCCCTTGCAGACTACAAGGTTGATAGGCTGGAGGTGTAAGTGCAGTAATGTATTTAGCTGACCAGTACTAATAGGTCGAAAGCTTGATTTCATTTTTACCTTCGTCAGACGACGAATTTCATTGTCGGCATCGTCTGAGCAAGACAATCGCGTATGAAAATACGCTCATGCCTTACTCAAACTTGCCTTCTCGAACTTCGACGCCTGTCTTGGTAAAAACGGATCATCAAAAAATTGTTCAAAGAGATATTCTTTGTCAAAAAAACTAAGACTAACTTCTTAATCTTGTTGCAGTTTTCAATGTACTCTTTTACCGTCGTCAGACGACGAACTGCTGCGTTGGCAGCGTCTGGGCAAGACAATCGCGTATAAAAATACGCTCATGCCTTGACCAACCTTGTCGCCTTGCATTACGCCGCCTGCCTTGGTAAAAGGATATTGATAAATAAAATAATCGATATTGACAAAAGAGAGTGCATGCCTTATATTATTAGAGCGTTTAAAAGACGCAAAGCAGCATCCGTTTAACCGGCTTTGCCTGGGAAACGGAAAAGAAAGCAATTATAAGGCAAAGCGCGAAGATAATCGTGAGATTGGATTCGCAAATACGTCATCCATTTTCCGGTGGCGATAGCTAAGGGGATCCACCTGTTCTCATCTCGAACACAGTAGTTAAGCCCTTATACGCCGATAGTACTTGGCTGGTAACGGCCCGGGAGGGTAGGTAGCTGCCGGATTCAATTTTATAATATTAATACCATTTATCGGGGAGCCTGCGAATGAAATAGATCGTAGGCTTTTTGATATATAAGCGTGTGTTAAGCGGATACGCCGATAGTACCCCACTGGTAACGGCCCGGGAGGGTAGGTAGCTGCCGGATTCAATTTTATAATATTAATACCATTTATCGGGGAGCCTGCGAGTGAAATAGATCGTAGGCTTTTTGATATATAAGCGTGTGTTAAGCGGATACGCCGATAGTACCCCACTGGTAACGGCCTGGGAGGGTAGGTAGCTGCCGGATTCAATTTTATAATATTAATACCATTTATCGGGGAGCCTGCGAATGAAATAGATCGTAGGCTTTTTGATGTTATAAATTAATTTGACAACATTGTTTGCTTTTTTATATAATTTAAAAAACTGATTTGGAGACTATATACACCTATGTATGCTTTTATTCGGGTTCGTAAATAATACGCGCAGAATAAAAGAAATATAAAATTATTTCGATTATTTTCTGCGCCTTTTTTTACTTAATCTGAATAAAGAGGTGTATTTTTGTGTCGAAAAAAACAAAAAAAAGACAAGAAAACTATTTTTGCATATCTCAAAATTTTCTAACCAGCTATGAAACAATAAAAAGATTACTTCGAATAACTTCGATTAATTCAAATGACCATATAATAGAGATTGGTGCCGGTAAAGGGCATATAACCGGTCTTCTTATTAAGGCCTGCAGGAAGGTGACAGCAGTTGAGATTGATAAAAATTTATATGAAAGGCTATTAAAAAAGTACGAAGACGCTAAGAATTTAAATCTTTATCAAAAAGATTTTTTGGTATGGCGACTGCCTTGCTCTAAAGAATACAAAGTCTTTGGGAATATTCCATTCTGTCATACCACTGCTATACTTCGGAAGCTGACTGAAAGCGAAAATCCGCCTGTGGAAGCATGGCTTACTATGGAAAAAGGCGCTGCTAAGCGCTTTATAGGGAAACCTAGAGAAACATATCGATCGCTGATGTTGAAACCGTTATTCGATCTAAAGATAGCATACTATTTTCATCGGGAAGATTTTCATCCAAAACCGGGAGTAGATGTTGTATTGGTTCACCTAAAGAAAAAAACAAAACCGGACATAGAACCGTCAAAATGGTGCCGCTATGATAGGTTTATTTCGAATGCATTACAAAATGAGAGTCTTGGGTTGCGGCGAATGTTTACAAACAAGCAGTTAAAGCGTGTATTTAATGATACACAAATATATGATATTAGGAAGGATGAAATTCTTTATGTACAATGGCTATGCCTTTTCCGATATTACTGCGAATACGTACTTCGCATTAAGTAGTTATGATACTTAAAAAGGAGAATTACATTTTTCATGACATAAAAACTATTTTAGAAATTATGTATTGAAACAACAGCTGCTGCCGATAAGAATAAGCGCCCAAACCATAAAGCGGGTTACATCAAACGCCAGGCTAAGCATCATTTTGAGTTCAAGCTCAATTGAATTCTCATTAAGAGCGATTATCGCTGTTGCAATACATATAAGCAGCAATAAAATAAATGACATGAGGTTGATTTTCTTTGCGTTTTTTTGCAATTTTTCTTTGCGGGCATGTTGAATATAGCCGCTGTTTTATCAATCTTATTCATTCTTTCACCTATTAATTGTGTGCGTAGATATAATATATTTTATAATAAGTTAAAACAAATAGCCGATAATTTTTATTTATTAGCGAGCATCTGATCTGAATTGTTTTGTGTCAATTTCATTATTGACAGTATATTTTATTCTCGATATAATATAAAAGAGAACGGAGGTTTTTTAATGCAATATCAAAAAGATGAAATGCGAATAAGAATGATTGAAGAAGCTTTAAAAGAATTTGAAGAAAGAGGCTATTCGGGCGCTTCAATAAGAAGGATAGTCAGCAACGCGAACACATCGGTCGGAAATATTTACAAATATTTTAAATCAAAAGACGATTTATTTCAGAAAATTATCGGGCCCGTTTATGATAAATTTCAAGAATATTTTAAAAAATTTGACAATGTGGAATTTAATGAAAAAGCAAGAACTATATTTTCTAAGCTTAATAAAGAAATATTTGAAATGATAATTGAAAATGATAGGAAAATCTCCATTTTGTTTAATCAAAGCAAAGGTTCGAGATATGAAAACTGTAAAAAAACCTTTGCTGATTTTGCTACAAGGATTTATACACAGGCAATTTCATATCGATTAGCAATAACAGGAAAAAGAATGAAAAATAACTTAATCATACGTCTTGTTTCTAACAGCATTGTTGAAAGTTTTGCGTTAGCTGTTAAAGAGAAGCTTGGCGGTGAAGAAATGAAAATGCTTATGCATAATTTAATAGATGTTTTTTATACAGGCCTTATAGACAAATTGGAGACTGAAGATATAAATTAAAAACTTAAAAGACTATAAAACAGCCTATTAAGAGAATAAAAGCTTTCTTAATAAGCTGTTTTTTAATACATTTAAAATTAGTAATAACTGTGATTTTCTTCGGCATCTGCTTTTGTTTTGTGAACGGTACCGCGCGGATGCTCGGGCGGCGCATAAATTGCATAAAGCTTCAACGGCCTGCTGCCTATATTGATTACGTTGTGCCATTTGCCTGCGGGTATCATTATAGCAAAATTATCAAACACTCTTCTTTGATAATCGAGCCTGTATCTGCTGTCTCCCATTTTCACCATAGCTTGCCCTTGTTCGATACGTATAAATTGATCGACATCGGGATGAACTTCTAAACCTATATCCCCGCCCGGCCGTATACTCATCAATGTAACCTGCAGGTTGTTTCCCGTCCATAAAGCGGTACGGTAATTGTTATTTTGTTTTGTTGCCTCTTCAATATTAATTACAAAAGGCTCCGGGCCGTAGTCTATTAATCTTGAAGGCTGCCTCCAATAGTTAGAGTTGTACATTGGCATGCTCATTCCTTTCATACTTTTACTTTAACATATTCTTTATGAATAGTTGATGTGTCAAAAAAAGCACGTATGCAAAAATGCATTCACGGGATTTTTGCATTATTGATTTGCCATCGACTTATAAAATAAAATAATCATAAAACTCCATAGCATTGGGCAACATAATTCCTGGAGGTGTTTATATGAAGGTAAAAGATATTATGTCGAGCGACGTTGCGTGTGTCGGCGCAGAAGATTCCATCGAAAGGGCGGCGCAGCTTATGGCTGAGAATGATGTCGGGTCTATTCCCGTATGCGGCGCAGGGCAGGTCATAGGTATCGTAACCGACAGGGATATTGCACTAAGGTCGGTCGCGACGGGGCAGGCGCAAAGCCAGAGCGTAGCAGATATAATGAGTGCAGATATGGCGGTCGGCAGCCCGGAGATGGACGTCCACGACGCGGCAAGAATTATGAGCCAAAGACAGATAAGGCGCTTGCCGATAGTTGAAAACGGAAGCCTTGTAGGTATAATCGCGCTTGGGGATATATCGCGCGAGCCGGTATTGCAGGATAACGCGGAATGGGCTTTAAAGAACATATCACAGCCGCAAGGCAGCCAGATGGAATGATTCAGCCCTTTGCCATATGAATGCCGCTTATAACGGCAGAAAGACTAAACAAAATCATAATAAACCGCCTGTAAATTTCGGGCGGTTATTATTTTTCAAAGATATTGAAAGATTGTTTGTCAAGAAAATCGTAAGATTGAATATGACGGTAACCCGCTTTTGTCATAATATCGATTATTTGTGTTCCTGTTGTGCCGTGCCCGTGATGCGACGCGCCCGGTTTCCATTCTATAATCGCGATACGCCCGTTTGGTACAAGAGCTTTTCCAAGATTGTGCAGATAAGTGACGGGCTCTTCAATATGGTGAAATACGTTGCGCATAAATATAAGGTCACAGCTGTTTTCGGGTAGTTTAGAGCTTTTCTCGTCGGCAATTACCGTTTGAATATTTTCAAGCTTCTGTTTAGCTTTACGGCTTTCCATATATGCCAATAGTTTGCTGTTGGTATCAATGGCAAAAACTTTTCCTTTCGGCGAGGTTATCTTAGCGAATTCAAACGTAAAAAAGCCGCCGCCCGAACCGATATCAGCTATAACATCACCTGTATTTATATTCAGGCTTTTTAGCACCTTGCCGGCATACGGCTTTGCATTTTTATTAAACATTGCGGCTCTTAAATTAGCAGAGTTCATATTACACTTCCTTGTTTAATTTTTTTTCTAATACAAAATCGTCCATTACAAAACCGCCGCCTATATCTTTTTTGCACTCGCCGGTTTTTACGAAGCCAAGCCTTGAATAAACTTTCAATGTCTGCGAGTTTTGCTTATTGCATGTAAGCCATATTCTGTCGGCGCTTTGCTCTGCAGGGCGGTGGATAACATTAAGCATAGCTTTTGCTATACCCTTTTTTCTGTAAGACGATTTTACATAAAATTTGCTTAAGAATATATCGTTTCGTTCTATTTTTATTGCGCTGTAAGCACAAGGGACATCGTTATAATACGCGAGGTAATAGATATACCCGTCTTGTATATCTTTATATATAGCGCTTTTTGACTGGAATTTTTCAAGCATGTAATCTGTCTGCGCTTTACCAATGATAGGCAGATAATGCTGTCTCCAGATTTGCCGTGCCAGCTTTTCAATAGTTCTAATATCAGATTCGCCGTCGGCTTTTACTATGCGCAGATAATCGTCCATAAAAAATTCCTTTTTTAAATACACCTCGTAATAATAATACTATAAAATAGTTAACATAACAAATATACATGTAAATATTATAAAAAAAGCAGCTTTTTTAAAAAGCTGCTTTTACGAATGTTTTTAATTTTTATATTATCTGCTAATGAGGTTTGCAAGCTCGGCAAGCTGTATAAACTGGGCACGGTAGCCGTTTTCATCCCAGCCTTTAGAGTTTTTCGCTCTTTTTATCAAATCGGGAAAGCTCGCATCCTGTGCATAATCCGAATCTTTGAGAAGCATTGCGAATTCCGCCACTGCCGAGGCGAATACAAAATCGCTGTCGGGGCTGCTCGTATAATCTTTTTTTCCCGCCATTACCGTTAAAAGCTGGCTAACGTCTTGCTCCGGCTCTTTATATCTCGCTTTAACATAAAGCCAGTCGTCGGCGATTTTTACAGAGTCTTTTGGCTTCGGGTTATCCTGGAAAACCAAGTCGTCAATATCGCCCGAGCCTTGCGAACCTACGAGTATAAGCTCGTAAAAAGCGGTCACAGTATGTCCCGCGCCCATCTCGCCTGCGTCTTTTTTGTCATTATTAAAATCTTCAGGATTGAGCATTCTGTTGTCATAGCCTACAAGACGGTATTCAAGCACGGCGTCTGGATTAAACTCGACTTGTATCTTAACATCTTTGGCAATAGTAAAAAGTGTAGAGCTCATTTCGTTAACAAGCACTTTTTGTGCTTCTATCAGAGAATCTATATAAGCATAGTTGCCGTTACCTTTGTCGGCAAGCGTTTCCATTTTATTGTCTTTTATGTTGCCCTGCCCGAAACCGAGAACGCTTAAGAAAACTCCGCTTTTTCTCTTTTGCTCGATAAGGTCTTCGAGTTCATCTGTTGTAGACAAACCAACATTAAAATCGCCGTCGGTACAAAGTATAACTCTGTTGTTGCCGCCGCTTATGAAATTGTCTTCGGCGATATTGTAAGCAAGCTTTATTCCTTCTCCTCCTGCGGTTGAGCCTCCTGCGTGAAGCGATTCTAAAGCTCTTTCAATGCTCATTTTATCTTCTCCCGGGCATCCTTCGAGCACCACCCCCGAGGCTCCTGCGTACACCACGATAGAAACTCTGTCGGTATCGCCAAGGTTATCGGTAAGCATGATAAGCGCCGATTTTACCAGAGGAAGTTTATCGGAATCGTCCATAGAGCCCGATACATCGAGAAGAAAAACAAGATTGCTGTCGGGCGCTTCGCTTAGGTCAAGCTCCTGCGCCTTTACAGATACTCTTGCTAAATACCTGTCGGTGTTCCAGGGGCAGCCGCTTATAGTCACGCCAATGCCTATAGGGTCTCTCCCGGAAGGAGCGTCATAATTGTAATTAAAATAATTGATACATTCTTCTACGCGTACTGCATCTGCCGGCGGAAGAGAGCCGTCGTTTAAATATCTTCTTATGTTGCTGTAAGACGCTGTGTCTACGTCTATCGAGAATGTGGAAAGCGGATACTCGAGAGGCGATTTATATCCGTTTTCTATAAACTGCCCGTATTCTTCGGATGAATTGTCGTATCTTGTCTCTTCGGGAACATCATACCCTTGCGACTGCGGCTCTTGCGCAGCATCTTCAGTCGCCATATCCGCCGCAGGAGCTTCCTGCGTGGTTTCTTCTGCTTCGTCACATTCCGCCTCGGCCTGCGAAACGTTATTATCGTACCTTGTCGACTCGCTTTTACCTTCTTCTGCCTCTTGCGCCGCCGGCGCGCAGCCTGCCGCCAGCATAAGAATGGTAAGAAGCGCCGCCGTAACAGAGGTAATTATTTTTGAATATTTTTTCATGATATTTGACCTCCTTTTATCTGCTTTATGCTCTTTAAGACGAAAGATAGGCAAAAAAGTTCCAAAGCCAAATGCTGTCATGATATTTTTGTTAACGTTTTTGAATAATGGTATAATACTAATAAAGGCAGTTTTCAAAGAATATGAGGTGAAAAAATGAAAAAAACAAAAATTGTGATTATGGCGATAATAATGATATTGGTGTTCGTATCAACAGGATGTGCAGTAACAACAGATCCCGAACCGGAAACGCAGCAGCAAGATACGGCAGCGCAGGAGGAGAGCGCAGAAAATGATTTCGGCGCTAAAAGCGCTCTGACAAAAGAGGATCTGTCGATTGAGCAGATGCTAAGATATGCCATAGAAGATGAGTATCTTGCAAGGCAGGAATACGAATCTATAATGGAGGAATTCGGAGAACAAAAACCATTCAGTAATATTATAAAGGCTGAAGAGAATCATATCGCTTGGCTCAAAGGAATCTACGATGATTACGGCTACGAGATTCCAGAAGATAAAGCGATAGATTATATCGTTCTTCCCGACAGCATAGAACAAGCGCTCGAGCTTGGAGTACAGGCTGAGATAGATAATATCGCAATGTACGAGAAATTTCTTGAGCAGGAACTGCCCGAAGATATTACGGATGTGTTTGTTGAACTAAGAGACGCATCGAAGAATCATTTAGAGGCATTTAAAAAAGGCGTAAGAGGGGGAGGCAATCAGTAATACTTATTAGGCAGAAAAGACTCTAAGAAAGAAGCCTTCTAAGCCGTATTGATAAAAAACCTCTTTGGTTTCATAGATAAAAAATAAAAATAACGCACACGTTTTAGTTATGCGTTATTTTTTATTGAAGAAAGGGGAACCTCATAAAACAATCTCTATTTTAAAAATTAGTATAATTGGTCAGGCACATATCCGCTGTTTGCGAAATTTATTGAATATCTTTACGTACAGAGCGGCAAATTGTACCTGGAACACGTATGAAACGGCTATTATCAATGCTATTGTAGAGTTTCCCTCTTCAAACGCCGTCATGGCTATAGCAAGAGCAACGCTTAAATTTCTCATGACTGTGCCGTAAACAAGCGCAGTTTTGTTATGCTCTTTGCAAAAATAATGTCCAATCAACGTTGTGAGCGCAAAGTTTATAGCGTAGAACGCCACAATGGGCACGGCCATCAATAAAAGCAGCATAGGGTTTTGTATTATCGCACCAGCTTTTAAAGATGTAGCGATAAAAACGATTAGCACGACGCCTGCCCCAGAAAGAAGCGGAAACCTTTTTTTCCATTTGGCGTCATACTTTTCAACACCTATTTTTTTTACCATCAGTTTTTTAGTCAGCAAACCAAGAGCCAGAGGCACAAGTATTACAATAAGTATCTGATTGATTATTTTAAGAGCGGGTATGGTTACCGACTCGTCGAAAAACAAACCTAATATAACAGGGCCTAAAAACGCGCCCAGAATTAACCCGATAATGGTAATTTTAAGAGCTGCGTTTATGTTACCTTTTGTAAATCCCGTCCAGGAGATAGTCATGCCCGATGTCGGAAGCACGGCCATAAGCATAAAACCTATGAAAAGATAAGGCTGTTTAACAAAGAATATCATACCCAGCCCAAAAGCTATAAGCGGAATTATAACAAAGTTTATTATCTGAGAAAAAACTATGATTTTCTTTCCGCCTTTTTCAAACAGTTGTTTTAAGTTGATATTGACCATCATCGGAAAAACCATAAGTATTGTCAGAGGCATAACGAAGATGTCCAGAGACTTTGTATCTGTAAAATATCCAATTATCAATCCAGATATCATAGATATAAGAATGCTCATTGAAAGGTTCTTTTTAACTGCTGCTAATACATTCCACATTTTTTTATCCTTTAGTATATTTTTAAGTTTAACAACTTTAATGTAATTGTATGTAAAAGTTTTAGATTAGTATGTGATAAAGTTACATGAAATTAGAATCACTTTTTCTAGCAAATATATGCTTGCTCTATCTTAGTCAAAATCACCTATTTGAGGCAATTAGCCGTCTATTATTCAACCGCAATTTTTCAGCACGTCCGCAAAAAACCGTTATTCGCTTAATGCTAAACAGTTTTTTTATATCAAGACAATAAACACGACATACACAGAGTGAGCATCGCGCTCGCTTTCTGTTTTTAAGCAGCATTTCAATTATATTTATACAACTACAGCCATTAATCAACAATATTTAAAATAATAAGTTAATAATTTAAATTTTCTTTTGTTTATCACTGTAATTGTGCTAAAATAGAATGCTCAAGCTTAAGACAACAATATTAGGAGGAGACATTGAACACTATTGAAATATTAATTAAAATTATCCCAATGCTCATTGCTATTTTACTTGGCTATATACTGACAGTTACGCACATTCTCAAGGAAAATATGATTGGCGCCTTTAAAAAGATTATAATGTATGTAACCCTGCCGGCAAGTATATTCAGCGCTTTTATTAAGATCAATTTTCAGATAAATTACCTGATGATCATATTGAGCATTTTTATCACCTGTTTAATTGTTTTTTTAATTTCATATCTTATCGCAAAAATCTTTTCAATAAAATCAAGATATTTTCCGTTTCTTTTAACCGGTTACGAAACGGGTATGGTTGGATACGCGCTGTACATATCTGTTTTTGGTATAAACGCTGCAGCGAATCTGGGTATTGTCGATATCGGGCAGGCAATGTTCATATTCTTTATATATATACCAAAGGTTATTGGGCTTGATAATAAGGAGGGCGGGGGTTTAAAAAATTCTTTAAATAATGCTTTCAAAACGCCGCCTTTTTGGGCAATTATTATTGGATTTATCTTTGCGGTTATAGGCATCGAGGCCTATTCGGATACAATGGCGTTTTTGGCTGTTGACGGTGTGCTTCAATTTCTCGGGGCGCCGACATCACTGCTTATATGCTTTGTACTTGGATATGGGCTTCAGCTGTCATTAAAAGGCATCGGGTTCTCAGCACTGACAGCGTTTATTAAAGTGATTATTTCTATGGCATTTGCATTTGTTTTAAACCATCTCGTCTTTATACCTCTGGCAATCGGTCCGCAATTTACTACTGCGCTTTATGTCTTTTTTATGCTTCCCTGCTCGTTTATATTGCCTATATTTATGCAAAAGCCGAACGGGGAAGAAATCAGCTATGTTTCTAATACATTAGCGATCAGTTCAATTTTCAGTGTTGCCGGCTTTGTTGCGATTGTAATTCTTCAATTATAATCTGATATAAGATACTTTTGAAACGATGTTTGCACAAATACATGCTGGTTGGTGTACAGATTGCTCAAAACAAAGTGAATAAATTATATCTTAGCTAATGCTAATGTGTTCACTTATTTCATGAGATAACCACGGATGAGCATAGGCATAGCAAATATATGAGAACGTGAAGAAAAACAATTACCTTAGCTAAATAACAGGACGAAAAAGCGAAACTAAGTACTAATTGGTTTACAGAGGCTCTGGCAAATAGTATAATAATACCAATAACAATATTAGGTGCGCTTTTTTGAATAACAGCAAGAATACAAAAACAAATATTATAAATGAAAAGCTGAATCAGGATTTGTCTTTTACAGAGATATTTGAGGAAAATTCGAAGGACTTTTTAGATGTACCGCTAAATCGATATTTAAAGGCGCTTATAAGCCAAAAAGAGCTTTCTAAAGCGCAGGTCATAAGAGACAGCGGCATTAACCGAAGGTTCTTTTTTGATATCTTATCGGGCAAAAGAAATCCTACGAGAAATTATGTATTACGAATACTCATAGCGCTGGGAATTCCTTTAAAAAATATTCAATGGCTGCTTCGCGCGACAGGTTATGCACAGCTATATGCACGCGACAGGCGCGACAGCGTTATCATTTATTGCATTAATCATAACAATACTGTTAAAGAATGCAACGATATGCTGGGCAGAATAAATCTGGAACCGATTTAAAACTCAGCAGCTTCTTATAATTAACTTTTTTAGTGAGCGCGATGCTCACTCTGTAAATATTTTTTCTATTGTTCTAATATAAAAAAGAATTGTTTAGTATTAGGCAGAGAACGTTTTGTTTTTTTGCAATGCGGATAGAAAATTACATTAAACGGGAAGAATTGCTGCTGGCCTGCGAAATCATAAAGGACGGCAGCAAGAAAACTAGCAGGCTCGAAAAGAAAGTTGAGGCAATATTTTGATAGAAGAAATTGAGCAAAGGGGCTATACAAAAATTGCTCACCTTAAAACTGGCGGGCAGGGCGATGTTTATACCTGCGAAAAGCAGGGCACTGCTTATCTTGTAAAAGTTGTTGATTTGCTTGAAGAAGAGCAGCTCGATGTGCTAAAAGGCATAAACGCGCTGGGTAATGATTTTTTTCCAAGAATCATCGAAATAATAAACAGCGGTAAAAAAACTATTATTATACGCGAATTTATAAAAGGGACTACGCTGCACGATGAGATTGAAAAAAATGAGGTGTTTTCTTACCGCAGGGCAAAAGAAATTATATTTGATATATGCAGCGCGATTCGCGCTTTGCACGCTTTAAAGCCCCGTCCTATAATTTATCGTGATTTAAAACCTGAAAATGTTATTATCACACCCGAAGGCAAAATTAAGCTTATTGATTTTGGCATAGCGCGATACTATAAAACAGAATCGACGCGCGATACTGTGCTTGCGGGAACAAAAGGGTATACTGCGCCCGAAGTTATGGCGGGAATGCAAAGCGATGAGAGAAGCGATGTTTACAGCATCGGCCTCGTTTTTTATGAACTTCTTTCGGGAAAATCTTTACAAGACCCTCCATTCCAAATTCGACCAATTGCGGAAAACAACGAATATATACCAGATTATACAGATGAGATTATCGCTAAGGCAACGGATATAAACCAAACAAATCGGTACGCAACGATTGACGAGTTTGTTTATGACCTGGAAAACATAAAGCTAATCAAAGAAAAGCATAAAAGCAAAAAGAAAAGAAAAACAGTAATCGCAGTTTTGCTGGCAATCATTTTTTTAGCTGTTGCTGCCGCATTGTTATTTCCGTTGTTTTTTGGTGAAAAGGTAGAAACGCTTCTGGCGCTTGAGTTTGAAGACGAGAATGATATAAATTATTTAAGTATGGATTCAAAAGAGCGAATAGAAATAAGCGGCGGAACGTTAAATGTAAAGGATTGGTGTGGTTTAAAATACAGGCCGAAAAACGGAATGCTTGTGCATTTTAAAGTAAAAACATCTGATCCGGGAGGATCATTAGGGCTTAGCCAATATAGATTAAACCCTTCTCTTCAATTTGAATGTATATATTATGATGAGCAAAAAAATACCGATATAACAACATGGGAGAAACAAATGCAGGGATTTCCGATTGTAAACTCGCAGCAATGGCTCGATATTATATTATACACAAACGAACAAAACAGCGCTGTTTATGCCGTGATTTGTGATAATGAAAGTAGAAAAATAGCATATATTGCATATCAAATTCCCGAATTCTTTAACGAAGAAAGTACTTACATTGAAAAAGACAAAACCTTTTATGTAGAAATGATGACTTTTTTTGAGAGCGAGGATAATTTTCTGACGATAGATTATATCAATATATCACAGGGATCGCTAAAGCAGTATTTAAAAGAAAATATGGCGGCATATGCGCAGCACAGATCGATAACAGACGAGTTTTTATCGCAGGATGTCGCAGATTTGCCCGAAATGGTGTTCAAACCGGCAAATGAATGGTAATAGTGAGCGCAAGGCTCATTCTATACAATGAATGCTTTATACGCTACAATTTTCATTAAAGAGATACATTGATATTATGTAAAGAAATTAAAAAAAGGAGATTGTTATGAAAAAAACGGCATTTGTATTTGGTCTTATAGGCGGGGTTTTGAGTATGTTCTTTTCATTGGCTGCGTGTGTTGATGCAATAATGAAATACGATGACTCCATATGGGAAGTGGTTTTTCCGCTGGCATGTATGTTTATTGCCATATTCTCTCTTACGATAGTTTTCAAGCTTAAGCAGGGTGCGCCCGAAGGCGACGTAAAGAACGGCACAGGAGGTCTAATCTTCGGCGGTATCGCGATATCGATCTTTGCTTGTATTGCGTTAGCCGCATCGTTTGAATATGAAGAGAATTCTTTTTTGATTGCTGTGTGGCTTATTTCTGCGCTGCTCTTGCTTACGAGCGCATTTATTTTCCGAGGAGCACAGAACCGTCCCGATGTTCAAAAACAGACAACGATCAAAGATTCAACAATAAAGGCTTCTTTTATATTGGCAGTAATAGGCGCTGCCATAAACGTTATTTTTGCAATTTTACCTATTATTATAGGAACTGGTGACGACTGGCTGAAATATACCTTTAAAGATCATGGCGCAATGGCACCGGTTTTCTTCTGGCTGCTTGTGGTCTTATCGGCAATATCGGCAATCAGACTAAAAAAGAATTGCCTGCAAAGCGGAATCTTATTATTGACTTCGGGAGGCATGCTGCTTTTTACAGGGTTATCTACATTCACAATATATATTTTGCCTTGGTATTTAGATATTGTATTCCGTATGATACAATTTGCAGTAATAACTTCGGGTATTCTTGCTCTTGTAAGTATAAAACAAGAAAATAAGACAGCAAATTAATAATTATAGGACTCATCTGAAAGGAAGACGGTATAAATGAAAAAAATAATAATGATAACAATTTGCCTGATTATGGCTGTAATGTTTGCGGCATGCACAGGCAATGGCACACAAACAAAAGAAGATCAGACAGATTCGCAACAGCAAGATAACCGCTGGGATAAAGAGGAGGAGCAGCAAGAAACGCCGGTGCCGACGCAACAGATTTTGCAGGAAAACGATATTATAGGTTTGTGGCAGGTTACCAATTATAAAGGCGAAGATAATACTAATAACTGTGAGTTTATAGAGTTTACACAAGATAAGGCTATGCTGTATAAAATGGGCGAATATATAAAGCAGGATAATGAATCATTCTCTTTGGACGACGGTAGAATGACATTGTTCTTATATGAGTATAAAGCTGCAATGGACGGCGATGAGATGCTTCTTGCACCTATAGATCCGCAGGATCCGCTTATGTTATTGAAAAAATCTTCTGAGCAAGAGATGGCGGCGCTTATAGAACAAGAAAGAATAGTAGATATAAAAGAACTTGTTGAAAATAAATGGGAAGCGATCGGCTATCAAACAGCTCCGGGCGCGAGCGCAGACAAAATTCCGCTTATTCAGAGCAATTTATTGTTTTTTAATGAGGACGGAACATTCAAGGACGGAAAATTTGAAGGTACTTATGAGCTGGAAGAAGATAAGCTCGCAATGAAATATCGCTTAATAGGTAATTGTTATACATTTACCATTACTATTAAAGAAAACACCGAAAAAGATTGGTATGATATGTCTTTGCTTACAGAAGATCAGAAAGTTGTATTTAATTTTCGGGCATTTGAAAAGAGATAAATACAAGCTATAATAAGGAGAACTATATGAAAAGAATAATAGCCTTTATCATAATAATTGCGCTGGCGGCTGGTTTTGCGGCATGCGGCGCGCCGGCAGAGCCCGAAAAAACCAAAGATGATTCACAAAAGCAGTGGGCTGAGCGTGTGCCCGATCCGACACAAGAGCCGACGCCCGAGCCTACATTGAGTGCGGCGGAAGAATTCGCACAGCAAAACGGCATTACACTGCCCGACATTGAAGGGGAAATAATTACAGACACAGAACAAATCAAAAAAACAATAAAAGAACAGCCTTACTGGAGGTCTGCAAAAGACGAAGCGGATTTTACATTCATATACTGGTTTAAAGATGACGGACGTTACTGCGGATACAGCGACTCTCTCGGCGAAAGCTATAATATTGCAGGTAAGTGGTATTTTAACGATAATTGTCTTTGCACGGAACCGATAGATGGCCTTAACCCCGATACGGTTAATCAATCCATTCCGGTCATAGTGAAGCAGGAGCAGGGGCAGAGCCTTTATATGTGCGATGAACATTTTTGCACACAATATGTTCCGGCGTCAAATGAAGAAAAGCAGACGGTATCTTCCGATACAACTATTTTGGCAAAATTGAGGCATTTTCTCTGTTCGGCGTCATGGGAGCTTGAGGGGCATTATGACGAAGAGGGAGATTATTCGAATAAATCGTTATCAAGAGTATATACTTTTCTTGCTGACGGGCAGATAGTTATGAGGGAAGAAGGCAAGGACCTTGCGGGCTACTATACGTTAAACCTCGGGCACGACGGTTTTTACGATTTAAATTATCTTCTTGCTGACGGGCAGACGTTTTATTCGCCTCTTTATGTAGACAACAGCACACATATTTCCGCAGTGTTTTTATACCCTGAATATATGAAAAATGCAAGTGATTTATACAAAGCGGTCAGCAAGCGCAATGTATCTGACATAGTGACGGCGCAAGAGCCCATTCCCGAATATGAAAATTCGGGCGCCTGGTCTATTGAGGTCGGGCAAACAAAAGTAACAAGCGATATGATAATGGCGGCATTCAATGCGGTGGATATCGACGTTGACGGCGTACCTTGCAAAGCGTATCAAATACTGTGGCTGGTGCCCTTTGACAGCGACGACACACCCGGCGGCATGGAGGTGGTTTTGCAGGACGGCACGACAAAGAAGCTTGACAGCATGAAAATGTTATTTTCATACTTGGTAGTCAAGAAAGACGGCGAAACTTTGGAAAAACCGCTGTATGCTTTTCTTGATACAACAGGGCAGTTCGAAGGTGACAAGCTCAGTGAGTCGCCTGTCATGCAAATTAAGATAGACGATTGATAAATAGCAAATTCGCCTTAATAGGCGTTTAGTATAAACAGGGCGGGCATAAGCGCTTGCTCTGTTTTTTTATTACGGTATTTAAGATAGGCGTTTTTGAAAGGCATCAACAAAAGATATAAAAAAGAATGGCAGAGAAATCAATGCCATTCATTATATATATTTAATATTATACTTAATCAATAGGTATTCCTATAGTGTGGTCAAAAGTAACTTCTCACCAACTTGGTGAGAAGTTAGGAAGCAAGTAATCGGCACAAAGGTATGAGAAAATTGACATTCTGAGTATTGATTATTGAAATCTAATTTGGATTTGCTCAGAAGGAATTATATAACATTCATCGCTCAGTTTGTGTTAAAATAGTTCAGAGGTACTTGAATGAAAAAAATAGCTATTCTTTTATTGGCGATAACTTTAGTTATATCCGCAGGTTGTGTTAACCAAACATCTGTAATAAAGAATGAAAAAGATAGCCTTACATGGTGGTGTGAGAATAAATATTCACATGTAAACAATACAGGTGATTCTCAAGTATACGAAGAGCTGATGAGTAAAACCGGTGTAGATGTTATTTTTATTCATCCGCCAAAAGGTGAGCATAGAGAGCGTTTTTTGGCTCTATTAAATGAACAAACACTTCCCGATATTATTACGCATGACTTTGTTAATGATTACGCAGGAAGTGTCGAAAAAGCATTGAATGACGGGGTAATAATTCCGCTTAATGATATTATAGAACAGTACTGTCCAAATCTAAATCAATATCTATTCGAAAATCCGGAAGTCAAAGAACTTATAAGCACTAAAGATGGGCGCATTTTCTGTTTTCCTTCCATTCAACAGGAAAGAGAAATCAGAACATATATGGGCCCATTCATTAGGAAAGACTATTTAGATAAACTCGGACTAAACATGCCTGTAACGGTAGATGATTGTTATAAGGTAATGACAGCTATTAAAGTTGAACTAGAAATAACCCCCCTTTCTTTCTACGGCGGGAAAATTATTGATACGAATTTTCTTATCGGTGCATACGGCATTAGCTGGGATTTTTATCAAGAAAACGGACAAGTTAAGTTCGGTCCAATGGAAGATGAATTTGTTGATTTATGCTTGAGTTCAAAAAGTGGTATAACGAGGGACTAATATCGTCCGGAATTTTTACTGATTCACAGAAAACTTATGTGGCAAAAGCCAAGAGAGGCGAAATTGGTATATATATAGATTATATATCATCCATGGCAACATATAAGAACGAGATTGAAGGGGCAGAGTTTGAACCGCTTAGCTACCCAGTGCTTGAAGAAGCAGACACTGCATTCTCAGGACATATAGCTCCAGTGTTTGTTCCTTACTCAAGCTGTTATATTTCCAGCAGTAACAAGGATATTGAAAAAACAGCAAAGCTACTTGATTATGCCTATTCAGAAGAGGGGGGGCTGCTTTTAAACTTTGGCATTCTGGGTGAGAGTTATGAGCTAATTGACGGCGAGCCTTATTATACTGAAGGTATAATAAATGATGGAGACGGTTTTTCAAATGCAGTTAAAAGATACTTGGCATCGGGTGCTTATATCAGAGACGAAAGACAGTTCAAACAAATGCTTATACTAGATTGTCAAAAGGAAGCGGTAACTGTTTGGTCGAATACTCAAGCAGACAAACATCAGGTTTCGCCAATAGTCTTAACTCAGGAGCAGGCTGAAATTATATCTGATTTTAACAGTGTATATAAGGATACGCTTCTAAACTGGCTTAAAGATTTTTGTCTTTCTGACAATGCTACAACGGTGCAGGCACTAAGAGAGAAACTGCAGGAGCTGGGTATTAAAGAGGTTATAGGGATTTATCAAGAGGTTGTAGATGAAACCTAAATCAAAAAGTAACAAATTGTTTCGAAAATGGCTGCTTATACAGTTTTCTTTTCTTACGTTCATGACCGCTGTTACAGTGGGGATTTATTTCTATTCAAATCATCACATAAAGAAGCAGCTTGACGAGCTTTATATCAGCAATTTAAAAAAAACTGAAGCTGAAGCTAACTCGGTTTTTGATTATGCAGTTTCGACAGTAAATGAATACATTATTCAGCCAAGAGTCAGGATGCTATCAGGACTGGATTTAAGCGAAAGTGAAAGAGACGTCGCAAGACTGATTGACGATATTAAACAGACAAACTCGACAGCAAAGGGTATATCAGAAATAATAATATACTTTAAAAATCAAGATATATTTATCAGCTCAGCGGGAGTGATGGATAGTAATATATTTAATGAAGTATATTCGTCAACTGGGGGGGATGAAAGAATTTCGATAGTTGAAGCAATATCGGATGAATCTCTAGTGGACAGAATAATTCCTGTCAATAATGGGAGAAACGGTACGAATACAATTATTTATACGCAAGAGGCGGTTAATAATCTTTTTGTAAGTGCAATCATAGACTCTGTACAGATAGAAGATGTTTTACGCGTAAATCTTCAGAGCCATAATAATGTTTTCTGCGTTTTTTCGGGAAGTGAACTTTTATATACTTCCAGTAGTGATATTCCAAATGAATTATATGAAATTGTCGGTTTAGAAGAGATTGATCAATTTCAAATAATAAAGACTGGGAACATGGAATATATCTATATGTCTTCTGAAGAAAATCGTGTTAAGTACGTTTCTTTGATAGATGAAGAGAATTACTTTGCAGGGCAATTTCGTATTCAACGCATAGCCATTATTATACTAACCGCTTCGATATTATTGGGTGCGGGGATCTCGTACTATATAACAAGATACAAATATAAACCTGTTGAAACGGTTATCAATGTTTCAAAAGCAATTACGCCTAGCTATATATTTGCCAGCGATGATAATGAGTTAGAACAAATCAAGGAAGCTATAGAATTTATATATAAACAGAAACAGCAGACAAAGGCTGTTCTTCAGGAACATAATATTTACATAAGAGAAAATGCTATAAAAATGCTTCTTGATGGAGATATTCGTTATCAAGATATAACCGAGCATGTAAAATCATTAATTGATATCGATCATAGCGGAGTTTATTGTGTTGCAGTAATAGATGATGAGAAATATTATAATAAATATCGGGAAAGAGCAAACACGTTCGCATCAAAAACAAAACATGTAGTTTCCAAAGGCGGTCGAGTTATTATGATATTTGAGTCAAAAGCTGAAGATGTTGTTGCTATGCTAAAAAAGCAAATATCTGAAGATAGCATGAACGGTAAGATTGCGGTTGGAATGGAAGGCATCGGCCAGGATGGGATTAAATCGAGTTATGAGCATGCGCTTCTAGGTTTAAGCAGAAAAATACTTCCTGACACTCCGAGTGTTATACCGCCTCTTAGCAGCAGGGAAGCGGGGGCTATTACAATATCAACAGAAGACGAAATCCGACTGGGCGGCTTCATACAATCAGGAGATAAGGAAAAGGCATTGTTTGTGCTCGAGGAACTCACCAGGGACCATGGCATCAACAACCTAAATTATTTTTCGTATAAAACTTATCTATATAATATATCAAACATAATTGTAAGAAGCGCTGAAAACGTATTGGGTGCAGATACAATAAGAAAGCTGCTTGAAGAACTCAATTTGGTATTTAAACAGGAAGATTATCAAAGCATTTCTAAAGCCTTAATTGATTCAACTAAATATGTTACAGAGCATTATAGAGAAAAAAAGAACAGTTCAAACAAAAACCTTAACGTAAATATTGTTAAATATATAGAAAACAAGATATCAGATTCTCAACTTTCATCAGATATGATTGCTGAAGCGATGAATATTAATTCAGCTTATCTGAGACGGTTCTTTAAAGAACAAAATGGAATTACATTATGGGATTTTATTAATATGAAAAGAATTGAGGGTGCAAAAAACAAGCTCATTACAACTGATTTAAGCATAAAAAAGATATCTTCAAGCTGTGGATATGTTAGCATCTCGACTTTTGTCAGAACGTTCAAAAAATTCTCGGGCATGACGCCGGGACACTTCAGAAACTTATATAGATAGCCTTTTCTTTAGAAATTGTGCCAAACTGAATACATAATAACGAAGTGAATATTTAATGTTCGCTTTATTTTGTTTACCATAAACACACAGGAGGTATGCTTATGAAAAAAGCACTTACAGTATTGTCAATGTTATTGTTTATTTTAGCAGTATCGGCATGCGGTGCTGATAATAAGGATTTGGAGAATATAGATGATAGAAATGTACAAGCGGTGGTGAAAGCGGCTGTTGAAGATGTACAAGAGATAGAAAAAACTACTGATGCGGTAGAAAGTGAAGCGTCAGAGCAACCGCAAAACAGCGGAACCCCTAAAGAGTCTGCGGCAGAGGCTGATCCCGAGGAAGAGCAGGCGGAGGCTGACAGGCAAAAGCTGCTTGAATACCTTCAAATACTCGGACTGGATGAAAACGCACAGTATACTATGCTGGATAAGGTCCCGATCAAAGGCAGTGAAGAGATGAGTATTCTTACTGATATAATGGAAATAGACGATGAAACGTTTGATGTGATTATTGATACAATGGAATCAAACGGTTGTTATCTTGTCTCAGACATAATGAGAGATGAAGAAAAGCAAACAACTTTTATGCAGTTTAGAAACGCTAAAGATACATTATATATCGAATTGGTATATAGCGCTGATGCAGATTATATCAATATTATTTTTTCACCAATTAATTAATATGAAAAGGAGTATGGATTATGTTGGAATTCTTTAAAAATGGCGGCGTGTTTTTGTTCGACGAGGAAGATGTTGCAAGTGAAAGGTCTTTTTACCGGCTTGAAGATTTGATGGGCGAAGAAGAAGGAGCAGATATTACAGAAGCGTACATAGACGAAGATGGTGAGATCTGTGTTTTTTATGACAGTTCTGTGCTGAGTGAAGATCAGGCTGTTGAGAAATATAAAAAAGGTGATTATTCAAAACAAATTTAAGGGAGGTTACTCAAATGAAAAAGATGCTAATTATATTAATCATTATTCTCTTGATATTCAACTTTATAGGCTGCAAATCTCAGGAACAAAAAATGATGGAACAAGCAATGCAGGAATTAGAGGATATGACCGGTCAGGAGCAATATGAAGATTCCGATGTAATGCAAGATTGGGAAGATGATATGGAACCGAATGACGATGGGTTAGATGAAGACTACCATAACGAGCAAGCGGGTGTCGATGATGGTGACGGAAATTATGATAGAGAAGACGAAACGTACGTTGAAGACGGAGAGAACAGCGTTCAGCTTGGCGGAGGCGAATGGCCGGAAGATGCACCTGATGTTATTGAAGAACCTAAATTCGGTGAAGCTGAAATCAGCGGTATCATTTCATCAGGCAGCGGTACAGTTATTACATACTTAAACGTTGCTAGAGAAGAAGCGGCGACATTGATTGGATCATATCTGGACAATAATGACTGGAAGATGCTTGCTCATACCGATGATAGTGATTGGGAAGTGTATTCTGGTCAGAACGGAAACATTGTTCTGACGATTGAGTGGGATGGTGGAGATTTTTCTATTCTCTGGGAAACATTTTAGTTATACTATAATATAAAATAGCAAAAACGCCCTAAGTGGACTACTTCACTTAGGGCGTTTTTTGTTGAATGTAAGGAATAAAAGCAGGAAACATACACAAAACCATTAAAAAGAAAAATTAGAGGCAATTGCTAGATTAGATGGCAAGTATACAATTCACGCCCTTTGCCAGAGCATTAAATATCCTTCGATCTACATACTATCAATAAATTACTGGCAAGGTATCAAAAACCATGAATTAAATTATTATGTGCAATTGTTTTTCAGATTGCTATATTTATAACGACAAGTTCGGGGTTTTTAGCTTATCGATTAATATGTAAAACACGCTAACCCTGATGGAATATTGTTCTAAATTCTGATATAATTTAAAAAACGCAACTGGAGGAAATAGTGAATAAACTACTTGTCTTATTATTTGCGATAATTTTTCTTTTTTCCGCTTGCTCACAGCAGATAATAGAGGAGAAAATCGAGAAGGCGCAGCTTACTGAAGCAACGCCAGAACCGTTTGCCAAACAAACTACCGAACAAACACAGGAACCCACAGTACAGAAGCCCGAGCCATATGCAGTAACCGAGGCATTTGTAGAAGAAATTACGTCCGATATGCCATATATTTTGCTTGAGGGGCTCAATAAGGAGATTTATAAACCGCTTTTAGATTATTATCACAGCATTGAAATTACCGAAGAGGAAGGCCACATAGCACTTCGGTTTATGTTCGAGGACAATTCGTTTCAACAAAAAATTAAAAATGCGTATGAGGCAAAATGGGGTTCTCTTGAAAATGGATGTATGGAATTTGAAGACGGCGTTGGAATGTGTATCGGTGAAGGCAATGGTGAAACATGTGTTGAATTCTGGTTTGCCGCGACGGATTACCCGGTGTTTAAAACGCCGGAATATTATGCAGAGCAGATTCAGTTGCCGGATATGCCGGAAGCTGCTTGTCTTGTTAATAGAAATGTAAAAGGCTTTGAATGGGGCGAAAAGATTATATACGAATGCGAATATGAATTGCCCCAAGACTCCGTACAGACAATCATAGAAGAATGCGTGAAAGAGTTGTCGGGACTTGTGGGCTATCAGACATATGAGGGAATGTGGGATGACGCTGAATGCATGGAGTATCGAGCGTTACTGGCACCTGGTGCCCAGTTGTATGCTGTCAGTACGCAGGAAATGTTTTTATTCGAGGTGACCATCACGCCGCTAACGATATTGAATTCGGGCTTTGCATATGAAGCAGCTGCAAATCCGGCAAATACTCTGCTTTCGGCAGAAGCAAAAAAGATTTTTTCATATATTAAAGCGGGTGATAAGTATATTTCTGTAAAACGTGATGAGGATCTATTTTGCTGCGATATATTCTTTGAATTCTTTGAAAACGCAGACGATGTTGCTATGTTTATTGCGGATGAGTATGGGGTTGATAATGCACTGCAGCTGCTGCAGGAAGGGCAGGATATCGAAATCCCACTTGAGCAGGGCAACATCACTGTATACGGTTCTGAGTACCCACAGGCGCTGCGTATCATTGTTGAGGTAAGTGATGACGAGAGCTTGCAAAAGATGAGTAAGGTGTTTACACAGTATCCAGATGAGTTGCTGCCGGAGTTTCCTGAATCGATTCCAAGCGAATTTGGCGGCGATTTTATTGGAGTTAATAATGGGAGTTTTTCATATTACAAAACTTACGAAATCGATATATCCGACTATAACAATACAGTGAAATACTTTAAAGATTATATCGGAAACGAATACGGAGAAGCCTGGGTTGAAGAATACGGAGATCGTTCTGCGAGCATCAGCACGCCTGTTGATGACATTCAGCTGGAGGTTTTTGTGGATAAGGGCGATGAATACGAAGCTCCTTTCGTTGAAATACGGCTGGTTCATTAATGAACCATAAAAAAATAGCAGGCATTAATTATTATATGAGTATACTGGGAAAACAAATTGCTTTTAGTCCGTTTGAATAAAGATTGAAAAATCGAATACTGTACCTGCCTGCAAGCACGGCATTTGTGTTCACAAATAGTCAACTCACAAGGGAAAGCCCTTGAACCCTTTTACATACTGAAAAAATAAAAACATGGTAAGTGGTATATGACTTTAATAATGTGATATCATAACTTACGGTAATAATAAATATTTAAATTTTAATCAAAACGAGGTCGCTATGAAGGAATTAAAGAATAGTCTATATAGGGTAGTAGTCAATCGAGAAAGTGTATGTATGGCAGATGATATGGACGATCATAGCATTTTAATTGAACTTCAAAAAAGCTGCACTATTAAAAATCTTATACAGATATTAGAGAGGCATAATTTTTTTGGGTCTGTCTCAAATTTTGTGTAAAATATCAACCGCAGAAGTAAATTTCAAGTGAGCTATTCAAGAATAATGGATAGCTCACTTTTTATCTGATCCCAAAACCTGATTCTCATTGACCATTTTTTAGTAGCATCTTCGGTGGCTAAGAATAAGGATTTCATTAAAGCTTTATCGCTGGGGAAGACAGCTTTACCTTTCGTGACTTTTCTGTATTGCCGGTTTAAATTTTCGATGATGTTAGTAGTATACATCACCTTTCTCACATTATGGGAAAAGGAGAAAAACGGCGATATAACGTCCCAATTATCATACCATGATTTAATGCCTGTCGGGTATAAAGAATTCCATTTATCCTTGAAGAATTCAAGCTGCCGAAATCCTTCCTCTTCGTTTGCTGCAGAATAAATGGATTTCATGTCGCGGCAGTATTCTTTCCTGTGCTTGTAGCCAACATATCGGGCGGAAGCACGGATCTGATGAATTATGCAGCGCTGTACTATGGCGTTAGGATATGTCGCCTTGATAGCCTCGGGAAATCCGGGGAGACCATCAATTGAAAAGACGGTAACTTCCTGAACTCCGCGGTTTTTCATATCTGTTAATACTTTCAGCCAAAACTTTGAGGTCTCATTTTCGCCTATCCAGAGCCCTAATACGTCCTTGTAACCGTCTTCATCGATTCCTACCACTACATATGCAGCCTTTGAGATAATACGGTTATTCTGTTTTACCTTGTAGTGTATGGCATCCATGAATACAAAAGTAAAGCGCTCGTTAAGCGGTCTGTTCTGCCATTCCTCTATTATAGGCATAATCTTATCCGTCATTCTTGATACTGATTCCGCCGACAATGGTATCCCGTATAAATCCTCTATATGAGAAGAGATATCTCTTGTGCTCATACCTTTGGCATACATCGAAATTACCTTTTCCTCAATAGCTGAGATATCTCTTATATGTTTCGGCACAAGTTCAGGTTCGAAATCATTGTTCCTGTCTCTTGGAATACTTAAATCGATTTCTCCCAGGTCGCTCCTCACTGTCTTTTGAGAGTATCCGTTTCTATAGTTATTCTTTTCAATGCTTCGGTCGTGTTTCTCATAGCCAAGCTCTTCCTCAAGTTCTGATGACAGTAAGTTTTCGACTCCTTGCTTTAACATATCTTTTAATATGCTTTGAAGGCCGGAAATATCTTTCACGCCTTCCTTCTCCATAAGTTCTTTTGTCAGTTCGCTGACTTTTGTCTTTTTGTCCATTTTAAAAATCCTCCGCTTTCGTAATTAATTATATTTTATTAATTACTTCTGCGGAAGACTTTTTCTTTTTACACAAATCTTGTTACAGTCTCCACTCAAAATAAAACATGCGTAAAAGAAATAGTTTAGCCTATAAATCTTGTGCTTTATAAATCTTTTTCCCGTTCACTATCCAGATTTTTTTGGTTAAGTTATAATAGAAATAGGCACCGAATTATTATTACAGTTAAATTTTTTAATGTAGGATGTATAATTTTATGGCTTCTTGAACCCCATGGGAAAACTGAACTTCCCTCTGAATATTATCCTGTGTTGTTTAGTCACTTCTAGACTCTTGAAAATAGCTCATCATAAGGTTTTTTTCAGTTAATTTGAGTATTGCTTCGCCGTTGACAACGCCAAGGCACAACGGCAAAAATGGTATATAGTGAGAGACATCTCGATATATTCGAATATTGCTTTCCTTGCGATCTCTCTTGTTTCAAAGGGATTCTTTTTATCTACAAGCTCCGATTTTAATGACTTGTTGAAGGATTCTATCACAGCATTATCCCATGGGTTTCCGCCTCGACTCATGCTGATAAGTGCGCCTTTTCTTTTGATTTAGGCATTATACCTGTCACTCATAAATTGTGCGCCACGGTCTGTGTGAACCATTAGACCGATCTTCGGGTTCTCTCTGTTGTATGCGTCATTCAAGGCCTCTATCGCAAGCTGCTCACGCATATGGCGATTAATAACCAGCCTACAACTTTGCGCGTGCATAAGTCCAAATAAACCATCAAATATTCATAACCCTCTTTTGTAGGTATATATGTGATATCGCCAACCCATATTTTATTTCTTTCCTTTACATCAAATTTACGATTCAAATGATTCGGGTGGAAAGACGCTTTATAAGCTTTACTGTAGCGACCGTGCCGCTTACATGAATACTTAGCTTTCAGTCCGTTCTCTTTCATAATACGCTCAATTCGCTTATGATTGATGTGTATTCCACGGTTTTTTAACTCTCTTAGTATTCTTTTTGAGCCGTACCTTCCTTTGTTTTCGTTAAAAATCCTTTTTATGATATCGGTTAACGCAAGATTTTCAATGTCTCTTTTAGTTGGCTTTCTATTGATTGAGTTATAATAAGTTGATTTGTAGATCTTAAGAACATCGCACATCAATCGAATGCTATATATCTGCTTATGCGTCGTGATAAATTCTATTTTTTCTTTTGTCTTCCCTTTTGGAAGACTTGGAACTTTTTTAGAATTTCGTTCTCCTGTTCTAGCTGCTTGTTTTTCTTCTCTAATAGCTTAATTTTGTATTCGCCGTCCACCCTTGCATTTCCAGAGCCTTTAAACGACTCTTTGCCATATTTATCATATTCTCTTAACCAGCGATAAATTGTTTGTTCCGTAATCCCAAGACTGTCGGATACTTTAGTAATACGCTTCCCTTCTTCAATTACTTGCTTGATTGTCTGCAGTTTGTATTCTTTGCTAAATGTTCGTCTCCCCATCTTTTTTACCTCCAAGATTATTGTAATATTATCTTCTCTTCGGTGTCAACTTTAGGGGGGGAAGTCCAATCTATATTGCGAGTAGATTGTCGATCTTACGGACTGCCGCCTCTCTTAGCGCATATTTTTCCTATTCTCCGGTACTCGATCTTGTCCATGATATATTCGCGCGTCAGAGGGTTTAGCTTCCCCTTTTTCAGTTCATTTAAAGGCACCTTGTTTGTTGTGCCATGTACCCTTGAATTGACTTTATTACACCAGGCAATCGCCGGGTTATTCAAGTCCTGCAGACTGTCATATCGTATACCGACCATCAAGTTGCTGCGGAAAGATATTGTACGCTCGATCTTTCCCTTTGTTTGGCCTATGTATGGTCTGCACAGCACCGGTTTGTATCCGTAGAACTGTTCAGCGTCGATTCAGCAGACGTTTCACAACAACGTGCTTCATGTTGTTGTACAGTATCTCCTGTGGATACCCGTCAAAATATCTGAACGCATTGATATTGCAGCGCTTAGTTATGGGACTTTCTGTGGCGCGCCCTAAGGGAGAAGAACCCACGACCTTTTGAATCAAGCAAAATGACGTGCATTTGCGTATTAGTCCATAATGGGGACTACGATATTTATTGTTGTACCAATATCGAGAGTACTGTATATGGTAATGCCATAATTTTCGCCAAACAAAAGCTTGATACGGGCATTGACATTGAACAGACCCACAGATGATGAGGATGACTTACTATATGAATAATCTTTATTATTTATAAGAGCGTCGTTTATCTTAAGGAGCTGTTCATGCGATATACCAACTCCGTTGTCACTGATTCTGATAAAGAGTTGAGATGCTGTACGATAAGCTTTTATCAATATATTGCCATTGCCCTGAGACTGCTCAAGACCGTGATGTATTGCGTTCTCGACTATTGGCTGAAGGGTGAGCTTGGGTATTTTGCATATCAAAACATCATCGTCAATATTATATTTTTTTGTAAACTTATTATTGAATCGAATACATTGTATAGATAAGTAGTTATCAATGCTCTCTAACTCTTTGGATAATGGGACGAATTCGTTGATGTCGCTGATGCTATAGCGAAAGAGTTTGGCAAGAGCGAGCGTCATATCGGAGATACCTTTATTACCGGCTACTATTGCTTGACCACGTATTGAATCGAGAGTGTTGTATAGAAAATGCGGATTAATTTGACTTTGAAGAGCTTTTATCTCGGCTTGTTTCTTTCTTATCTGTGCGTTTGATTCCTTTAGGGTGAGAAATTTCTTTTCGTCTATAATCAAATTGAGTTCGGATAAAAGCGAGTGGAAACAGCTCTTTTTTTTATTACATGAAAAATCATGATTAGTATCTATGATAATTGTGCTATGGATTGCATTTTTCAGCTTTAGTACGGGGAGATAAATTTTTCGCCGAATACTTATAGCAAGAAACACTATTATTAGAGTATAAGCAGCGTACATAAGACAAATATTATAAATATAACTTGTAGAAAGATACTTGTGGTAACGTTTTGCATATATGTAATTGTATAGATATTCGGCGAAAAACCTGTTGGGGGATAGCACTTCGTTATTTCTGGATTCTTCTATGATAGTTTCTGCGTTTTTGGAGTATTGCACATTGCTGTCAAAAGTGGTTATTATACCCCTCACAGGTTCGTTGTCCAACATATATGCTTTGACTTCCGAAAGAATGTTATCTTCCAGATATGTTAAAGAGCGCTCATATGAGGAAATCTTAGCGGCATATGAGTTAATAAAAGAACCGAAAAGTATAAAAAATACTATTGATATGACGTAAAAAAGGCACCCGTAAATAACAAATATGTTTCTAAGGTTGTTTTTAATAGTAGCGTTTTTCAATTTGTTTTGCCGGTATACGGGTATATCATTATCTTTCATATATCACCTAAAGAAACATTTTGCGGAAGTTTGTAGGCGTTGTTCCGTACTGTTTTTTAAAAAGCTTGCTGAAATGCTTGGCATCATTGTAGCCCACGAGCGCAGCTATATCGTTTATTCTGTATCGTGAATCAGCAAGATAGATACGTGCCATCTCCATCCTTTTATTTGTTAAATATTTATTAAAAGTTATACCTGTTTCCTGCCTGAATATTTCGCTGACGTAATTCGGATTTAAAACAACGTGTTTTGCGACATCGTCCAACCGAACATCTTGGTTATAATTCTTGTTTATATAGTGTTTTATCTTATCGATTGTGTTGCTTTTGCCGTTTTCGGATGCTATTTTGATACTGCGAATTTTTTCAATATACTTGATAACGGAGTGTTGTAGCTCGGCGAGCGAAGGCGATGAGTCGAAGGAAGCCAATATCTTTGATTTTGGATTTTCCTTTAGGAATATTGCGGAAACTTTTATACTCATGGAAGAAAGGACGGCGTTTATTATTCTAAAAGCGATATCGTATATGTCAAGTGCAGTTAAATTCTGAATATTCAACGCCTCAAAAAACATGTTTTCGATAAGCTCTTCCAGAGAATCGTTGCTTTGACCTATTACGCAAGCTGTTAGATCGCTTATGAAATCATTTATGAAGAGTTCATCTATGAGGTTTTGTTGTACCGGATCATTGCAGGAATCTAGAATTTTATTGGTATCGTGTGTGATACCTGAACGCAGAGCGCTTATAGCATGAGTATAAGATGTCCTTATTTGGTTAAAGTTTGCGACGGGGGTACCGATGCCAACAATGATATTGTCATTTTCAGAATTCGCTACAGAAATCATACGAGAATCATAGATGGATTGTATTTTTTGACGTATCAGTTGTTCCTGAGTAAGTGGATAATTGATAAGGATATACTGATTGTAATTATACTGGAAAGAAAACATATCAAAACATATAGTTTCAAGTGTATTATATATGGAGGAACATAATGCATTCAAATTGTTAAACAGGATAGAGGAATCCTGTTTGTGGTGGAAGATCTTGACGGCTATAATGTTGAACTGGCCATCGGAGAAACATCTCGAAAAATTCGAGTTGACATATTTCATGCTTGGAATCAAGGTGCAATCGTTTTGTATAATGTGCTTGATATAAAGATCCATTCCTTTTATGTTGCTCTGTTCCAGTTTTTGTTTGAGTAGATTGTCTGACATATCTGCTGGGGCAAAATGCTTGTGTTTTATTGATGTCAAAATATCGATTAGCTGTTGTTCTTCAACGGGCTTTGTAAGGTAGCTAAACACTCCGAAATCAATAGCCTTTTTGGCATACTTGAAATCATGGTGACCACTTACGATAATAAAATGTGTCGAATATCCAAGGCGGGATGCGCTTTCAATTACGGAGAGGCCATCAAGCCTTGGCATTCTTATATCGGTTATCACAAGATCGGGCATTTCCGTCTTAATCGCAGCAAGAAGACTCATACCGTCATATATTTGATCGATTATCTGGAAGCCCAAGTTTTCCCAATCAATCATATTTCGAATTAATTTGCAGACCCATATTTCATCATCAGCAATAATAGTCTTAATCATTACTAATATCCTTTAAAGTTTCTCTCCAATCTTTATTATATATAGTCAAATTTTACACTTTTCCTCGTAAGGTTGTTCGGGATGTCAACTATTTTGTAGACTAATTTGCTAGGCTATTCTGTCTGCCCTCTCTGATTTCTCAACTTTTAATAATTTTAGATATTCCTTCGGTGACATATAGCCAAGTTTTTTCTTTAATTCTCTTCACATTGTAGAAGTAATATTATACTCAAACATTGTCGCCCGGATGATTCTTCCGTCTCGTAGTGCGTCCGGTGGATCAGCTCTTTCTTCATGGTTGCAAAGAAGCTCTCCGGCCTTCCGGCATCACGGCTAGCGAGAAGCTTGGCGCAGCCCGTACTGATGCAACAATTCCATCACTGCCTTTGATGTATACTGGCTGCCCCTGTCGCTGTGAAAGATGCATACTTTAGCCAACTTAGAGTCCAGACTCATCTCTGCCATATACTCGGCGCATTTCTTGCGTCCGAGGAGCTCGCCTTTTTTTTGAAGTTCTGTAATCCTGGTCCGTACGTGCCTCGGCTTTCGTCAAACTCTTCTTTAATTCTCTTCTTTAAATGCGTTTCCCCTGGTGCGGCAAGCTGCCTTCGCAAATCTCTGTTTTTCTTCTTCAAGCGTGGCGAACTTTGTCTTGTCACATCAGCGGTATATTTTCGCCGCCAGTTGTACAACAAATTTTCATGGATGCCTAAATCAATCTCTTACCGTTTTTGGATTTACATATGATAACTTGACTGCATTCTTTCTGAGCGCTCTTTCGCTCTTTCCATCTTAGCAGATTGTCTAAAATTCTAACACACTCCCGTAATTAATTTAGTATAACATTAAACTGATTCATATACAATTGACTGTACCTTTTGTAATTGCATTTCATCTGCCGATATTTCTCCGCAAATCCTACCTTTATAGAGTATAATGCATCTGTCGCATATTAAAGAAATATTTTGTAAGGTGGAGGATGCAATGATGATACTTGTACCCTGGCAGGTTAGATTATTAAACAATTCAATGATTTTTATACGGGATATTGGGTCTATGGTTTTTAATGGTTCGTCAAGAAGAAGTATGTCGGGAGAAAGAGAGATGCATTTTGCAAGCTGTACGATCTGTTGATACCCTGAGCTGAGATGGGAAATAACGGTATCGGTATTGATGGCGAAATCACAGATTAGTTGCAAAAGGGTATCCACGAAGCACCTTTCTCTTTTTTTCATTATACAGCCAAGATGGGTGATGCGGTTTAGGGAAGGTAAAGAAATATTTTCCTTTACTGAAAGGTTTTCTACAAGGTTTCTTTCCAGTTTGTTTTCATGTGTATAAGAGAAACCATGTTTTATCGCATGCATTGGTGAAGAAATAGTAATTTGAACCCCGTTCTTTTCAATATATCCGTTTTGCTTAGGTATATAACCGAAGATAAGGTCTAAGAGCTGCGTCTTATACATACCGGAAATGTCGAATATTCCGAGTATCTCTTTCTTATATAGTGTGAAGCTGATATTGTGAATGGCGGGATTGCTTAATCCATTTATTCGAAGGTGTACCTCAGGTGCGCTGACGGTTCGTCTTTTGTGGGGAGTAATGTCAGTCTTCATCATAACGGATAGCAAAAATTCTGGGCTGCAATCAGCTATATCGAATTCTCCGGCCGATATTCCGTCTCTAAGGACAAGCACTCTATCAGCGATCATCATAACGTCTGCTATATTATGGGTTATGAAAATAATAGATATGTTATTTTTGTTAATCATACGAAACATTCTGAATAGAAAGTTTTTATCAATGTTTGAAGAAAATAATGAAGGCTCATCGATCAAAAGTAATTCTGTATCAGATGCCATGATGCTGGCAAGCTTGACAATGATTATTTCTTTTTTGGTCAGATCTGACATCATTACGTCCGGTGGAATAGTGGAACCCAGCAGACGAAGATAATACGCAGCTTTTTTCTCCAGCTTTTTTTTGTTTATACAGAAAAAGGGGAGCTTGGTATATAGTATGTTTTCAGCAACTGTAAGGTTATAATAAATGACATCATTTTGTCCGACAACATGGATCCACTTTTTGTATTGATTAGGGAAGTTGTTTTTCAGCGGTTTGTTGTTATAGTAAATTTGGCCTGAATCCATCCCGATAGAACCAGCAAGAATGTTCATCATTGATGTTTTCCCAGCGCTGTTCATACCAATGACGGCAAGAGTTTCATTGGAAAAGACCTGGAAGCTAATATTATTGAGTATCTTTATTCCGTTAAAATATTTGTTTAATAATTCAACTCTGAGCCGTTCTGTTTTCATAATGAACTTTCCTTATTGATTTAAATAACCTAACAATATTATATAAGAACGATTCTTATTTTGTCCAATGATGAAAAGAGTAAATAATACTGATACGGAGGAGTAATTTCGGATTTAACAGTTGCTGGTGTAATAATATCCGAAAAGGTGGGGAAATTCAGTTTATTAAGATAAGTTTTGTTTACCAATTCTGAATTCTATCACATTGTAATTAAGAACATTTATATATAAAATTAATATGTTCTTAAAAGATTGTATTGAATATAAAATTTTGCACAGAAATGATGAAATTTTTTTGTAATGAATATATTTCAAGGCTTATAATGATTGGCCGAAAAGGTAAAAAGTCTGTTGATACATTATGTTTGTTGTATTTACGGTTGGAACCTGGGCCATAAAAATAAAATATAGGAGGAATAATTTTGAAAAAAGTTGTATTGTTAATGTTGGCATGTTTGATGATTGGTGTCGTAGCCTTAGGTGGATGCTCGTCATCAAAGGTGGAGGATGTCGATGAAGCTCCCGAGACGGTGTCTGCGGCGGACGAGCCGGAAGTCGAGGAAGCGGAAGAGACCGCCTCGCTTGAGAGAGACCTTATTGCGGATTATGCCAAGATAACATCCGATGAAAAGTTGCACATTGATCCCGATGAATTTGTGATTGGTGAGGGTGCAGATCAGTTGACTATTGGAATTGCGATGGGTACAATTGGCTCAAGTTTCTTTAAGAACCTTGCTGATGCGGCAAAGCGTGTTGTGGAAGAGAACGGAGGAATCGCGCTTGTATCAGATGCAGGGACTTCCTTTGAGACTCAGGTCAATCAGATTGAAGATTTTATTACCCAGGGCGTTGATGGAATAATCATCGATCCGTGTGACCCGGTTGCGTCCGTTGAGAGTGCTCTTGATAAGGCGGCCGAGGCGGGTATTCCCGTTGTTTCTGCAGACAGCTCTCTTTCGTTGGATTATACGAATTGTTTGGGTAACTATTGCAGCGATAACTATGCTATCGGTAAACAAGTTGGGGTATACACTGCGCAACGTCTTATCGAAAAAAATGGTTCTGTTACAGGCACGGTTGCAGTGCTGGATGGTGTCGAGGGCATTATACCAGCGGTGGCGCGCTATGATGGCTTTTGGGATGCGATAGAGGAAGCTGATCCCGATCACACGCTCGAAGAGGTTTGCCATCTATATGGTGGTTCTTGGACGGAGGAAGCTGGTATCCAAACTGCCGGAGATGCTCTTGTTGCGAATCCGGATGTTGACGTTATATTTGGAATTGCCGATCCTTTTGTAGTTGCTGCTACTGCGGAACTGGAGAGAATAGGAAAGCTGGACAGCGGTGTGTTCCTAGTGGCTTGCGATGGAGCAAAATCTGCGCTGAAGCTCATTAATGATGGCGGTGCTGTGGAGGCTGTTGGTATGAACCATCCCATTTGGCAGGGCGAGGGCGCTGCGAGTCTGATGCTTTCTTACCTTACGACAGGATATTTACCCGAAAGTCGTACGATAGCCCCGATTCCAGTGGCTGCTACGCCAGAGAACATAAGCGAGATTTACGATCCTAATAGCTCGTTCTAACAGAGATTTGAAAGGATTATATTAATAACTTGCGGCCGTTGGGATTATTCAGTTAATCCCAGCGGCTGAAAGGAAGTTGACAAAATGGAATATTCAATAAAAATTAAAGGATTGAATAAAAGTTTCGGTAATGTGTGTGCTATTAAGAATGTCGATATGGAAGTGTATAAGGGCGAATCGATAGCTATTGCCGGGGAAAACGGCGCCGGTAAAAGTACGCTGGTAAAGATATTAACAGGTGTTTATTCAGTGGACAGTGGACAAATATTTATAAATGGCAAAGAGGTCAATATAAAAAATACTGTTGAGGCGATGAGACTGGGTATAAGTCAGGTTTATCAAAGATGTGAGATAGTACCAGAGCTGTCCATTGCTGAGAATATGTTTCTTGGCGAAAAAGATTTTACAAATAGAGGGATTGTTGACTGGAAGGACTGGTATGATAAAGCAGACGCAATTCTTAAAAAAAATAATATCACTTATTTTGATTCAAGTATGCCGATGAAAGAATTAAGTGTCGCTGATAGGCATCTTATATCCATTATTAAGATACTACAGAGAGACGCTAATATTGTTATTTTCGATGAGCCCACAGCTGTGCTTTCAGGTGAAGAGGTAAAAATACTCTTTAATATAATTAACATGTTGAAAAAAGAAAAAAAGACTATCATATATATTTCTCATCGTCTTGAAGAAATATTTGAAATAGTTGATAGAGTGTTTGTTATGCGTGACGGTGAAATGGTAACCCATCTGAAAAATGACAATATAAAGAGTGAAGACGTTATTATGTACATGCTGGGGCGAGGACTTAAAAAAATGTTTCCAGATAAGGTTGTTTCAGAGCGAAAAGACGAGCCTGCGTTGGAGCTGAAAAATATAACGACTCCGGATGTAAAAAATATCTCACTCAAGCTCTACAAAGGAGAGATACTTGGTCTTTCCGGTCTTGTAGGTAGCGGAAGAACAGAACTTGCAAAAGCAATATTCGGTTTGGAAAAGAAGATGAGTGGTAGCATATTGGTCGATGGTAAGGAAGTAAGTATAAGCTGCCCGAAAGATGCGATAAACGCGGGTTTTTTTCTTGCACCTGAGGACAGGAAAGGCGAAGGTTTGGTGCTTACACGCTCTATTAAAGAAAACATTACAATGCCTGCAATGGATGAAGTATCAAAGTGTGGTGTGTTTAAAAAGAAGAAAGAAAATACAATTGCTCAGAATCTGAAAGATGAACTTGCAATAAAAGCACCGGGCATATATACGATTACAGGAAATCTAAGTGGTGGCAATCAGCAAAAGGTGGTTCTTGCAAAAGCACTGATGGTCAATCCAAAGGTTATGATACTGGATGAATCGACACAAGGGATAGACGTTGGAGCGAAGCATGAGTTATATATGTTGATCAACAGGCTTTCTAAGGAACAGGGAATGGCTGTATTGTTTATTTCATCTGAAATGGAAGAAATAATCGGTTTATGTAGCCGCGTGGTGGTTATGAAAAATGGTGAGGTGAGCGGCGAACTTAAGGGCGAGGATGTAAATGATAAAGAAAAAATACTAGGGTTGATGTACAAGGGGAAAAAGAATGAATAATAGCGATGTAAAAAAGAAAGGTTTTGGAGCTAGTTTAGGGAAGTACTTCAAGCAAAGAGCGATACCACTAATAGTGCTTATAGTGATTATATTCATAGCTGCATCTTTAAAAGAAGTATTTTTGTCTATTGCGAACATTGAGAACCTGCTTGTTCAAGTCACGGTGAACATGATAGTAAGCATGGGTGCTCTCTGCGTTATTCTTACTGGTGGGATAGACTTATCCGTTGGTTCTATCGTTGGTGTGTGTGGAGTGTTAGTTGCTGGATTTATCGTGTACATGAATTTCTGGCTTGCAATACTGATTACTTTGGTTATAGGGATTATGCTAGGAATGGTGAATGGTTTATTGGTGGCAAAATTCAGAGTAGCCCCATTTGTAGCAACATTGGGCATGCTGAGCTTTGCCAGAGGACTAGCGTATTGGTATACGAATGCAACGCCAGTGATTTTGTCAATGTATGAAGATACGCAGAGTCTTAAGGTTTTTTATGATCTTGGCGCGGGACGTTTGTTTAATGTGATACCCATACCGGCTCTGATTTGGATTACTATATGTGTCTTAACATTTTTCATATTGCAATATACAAAAATAGGTCGTATCTTTTATTCAATTGGTGGTAATGAAGAAGCTGTCAAATTGAGCGGTATAAGGGCTGATAGATATAAAGTGTTTGCCTATGTGCTTACTGGTTTCTTTTCGGCTCTTGCCGGTATACTGCTCACCTCGCGACTGCGTGTGGGAGCGCCACTTAGCGGTGAAGGACAAGAGTTGGATTCTATAGCGGCAGTTGTTATTGGAGGCGCTAGTCTTTCAGGGGGTATCGGTACGGTAAGTGGTACGATAATAGGTGCGCTTGTATTGGCGATTATTGCGAACATACTGAATTTACTTAACGTTTCGGCATATCCGCAGATGATGCTCAAAGGTGTCATAATCGTTGGAGCAGTAATCGCGTCTACTCGTAAGAAGCGGGGCAAAAAAACAAGTAGTGCAAAACAATGACTGGAGGAATTGACTATGAAGGCAGTTGTTATAAATGCTGTAAATAATATATGTGTAGAAGAGGTACCATACCCTATACCAAAGGCGAATGAAGTTTTGATAAAGGTGTTTTCTGCAGGGATTTGCGGAACAGATCCGCATATTCTTAAGGGAGAATTTCCTGCGGATTATCCAATTATCGCAGGGCATGAGTTTTCTGGGATCGTTCAGGAAGTAGGAGCAGATGTAACGGACTGGAAGACTGGTGATAAAGTTGCGGTTGATCCTACTTTGAATTGTGGGAAGTGCGAGGCCTGTCTGAATGGACAGATGAATATGTGTCTCAATATGAAAATAGTCGGGGTTACAACTAATGGAGGTTTTGCCGAATATGCAGCTGTACCAGCACGGACGCTTTATCGAATTCCTGAGCATGTTTCTTTCGATGACGCAGCATTTATCGAGCCGCTGTCCTGTACCATTTATGGAATGAATCGCTTACAAGCGAAAATGGGTGATAGTGTTTTAATAACTGGCGCGGGGCCAATGGGTCTGCTGAATCTCAAAGCTATAAAGGCATGTGGTGCATCTAAAGTGGTGTGTATGGATAAATCGGAGCATAGGCTAGAGACTGCTAAAACGCTCGGAGCGGACAAAGTATTCTCGAGCTTTGAGGATATGCACGAATATTTGCATTTTTTTGATATTGTGATAGAAGCAACGGGAAATCCGAGAGTGATTGAGAAGATATTTGATTATGCCGGTAAACGCGCAAAAATACTTCAGTTTGGGTGCGCTGCTCAGGATGCAAAGATTCATATTAATCCTTTTGATATATATAACAATGATTGGAAATATATCGGTTCGAGGGCGATCAATTATACCTTTGAACAAGCTTTGAAGCTGATAAGCAGTGACGTGATAAATGGTAACGGCATAATAAACGACTTTATAAATCTGGATCAAGTCCCAAATTATTTGAGAGGGGAAATGCCCTTAAGATCTCTGAAGGTGATGGTTCACCCGTGGGAATAATCGTATCAGAATAATAATGAAATTGATTAGAGTGCGGTAGAATAACAAAATATGGAACGATATTTAACTATCAAGATTAAGATGGATACAAATAATTGTTGTACAAAAACATTGTATCAAAGAAGCTTAGAGGGTTTCCATTTTTAGTTGCTTTACAAAACGTAAAATGTAAATGAAGGAGAAATAAAGAAATGATGAAAATAGGTATACGTGAGTCTTATACATGCAAGGACTTTGAGATGGATTATTTTGAACTGATTAAACGGGTAGGAGCGCTGGGATATGATGCAGTAGAGCTCAATCCTAACACTGTTATGAAACTTACCAAAGATAAAAGGCAGGACCTGAAGAAACTGGCCGCTGATAACAACCTGTTGTTGACATTCTCTTTCGGACTATCGCCCGAAACGGACGTTTCATCTCTTGACGAGGGAGTAAGAAATAATGGAGTTAAACATATGAAGGAAATATTGGGAATTGTCCATGAAATGGGCGGCGATACGATCGGAGGTTGTATTTACTCGTATTGGCCATATAATTATCAGTCCGGCTCACATGATAGAGAAAGGTTGATGGATGCATCAGTTAAATCCGTAAAAGAGATTATAAAAGTAGCCGAGGATTTTGGAATCGATTATGCCATAGAGATTCTCAACCGTTTCGAACAAATAATAATGAATACTGCTGAAGAGGCTGTGGCTTATCTCAAGAGGATTGATAGCCCGCGTGCAAAATTAAACCTCGATACGTTCCATATGAATATCGAAGAGGATTCAATTGAGGGCGCACTGCTTACGGCGAAAGATTATCTTGTTGATCTCCATGTGAACGAGAACAACCGTAAGTTTCCTGGAATGGGAACAATGAACTGGAAGAGCTATATAGATGTGTTAAAGTCATATGATTACGACAAGTATATTGTCCTAGAACCTTTCATGTTGGCTGGTGGTGCCGTATCTGAGTGCGTATACCTTTGGAGAGATCTTACCAATAACGCTAATGAAACCGAGATTGATGCTATGGCCAAAAGATCGCTCGAATATCTCCGTGGGCTTATGTGATAACAAGATATAGAGGTTATAGGTAAATAAGAGATCGTTTGGCAAAGGAAATATTAATTCTTAAAGACGGAACACTTGCATGCATTGTACAGTTGGACGTAAGCGCTGTGTTCCGGAATTCACCGTAAGGAGAGGTAAAATAGTGAAAGATAAGATGAAGGCCCTTGTTATATATGCTCCACATGATTACAGGATAGAGGAGGTTGATATACCCAAGGTTGGACCGGGTGAACTAATGATGAAGGTAAGTGCATGTGGTATATGCGCGGGGGATATCAAAGCATTTCACGGAGGAAAACGTATATGGGGGCAGACGCCGCAGACCAGGTTTATCGAAGCGCCTGTTGTGAGTGGTCATGAATTCTTCGGCAATGTAGTAGAAGTCGGAGAGGGAGTTACGGATGTCGCTGTGGGAGATATGATCATTACAGAGCAGATAGTGCCATGTAACGAATGTAAGTATTGCAGGGAAGGTAAATACTGGATGTGCAAGCGGCACTATGTGACGGGCTTCAAGCAGGATACACCTGGCGGATATGCGGAATACTGCAAGATCAACAAAAACGGCATAAAACATAAACTTCCTAAAGATACTTCTGTGGAGATCGGAGCAGTGATAGAGCCATATGCGTGCGCGATGCACGCCGTTGAACGCGGTAATATCAAGCATACGGATGTAGTAGTAGTAAGCGGCCTAGGCTGTATAGGGCTGGGTATGGTAACTATATCAAAGCGCCTGTCTCCAAAGCTGTTAATAGGTATTGACCTGAAGCAGCATAGACTTGATAAGGCTATGGAGTTCGGTGCTGACTACGTTTTTAATCCTATGGAGTGTGACGTAGACAAGGAGATAAAGAAATTAACTGACGGTTATGGCTGTAATGTATATATAGAGGCTTCCGGAACAGAAAAAAGCGTTGAGCAGGGCCTGAATGCAATAGCTAATTTTGGTACATTCGTTCAATTCGGAGTGTTTGCTGACTTAATCAAAGCGGATTGGAACATAATTGGTGATACAAAAGAGATAAATATACACGGTTCTCATTTGAGCGCTCATTGTTATAAGGCGGTCATAGAAGGAATACTCGACGGCTCAATAAAAACTAACGGTGTCATCAGTCATATTTTCAATCTCGAAGACTGGCAAAAAGCTTTTGAGACAGCGGAGAAGAATGATATGGCGATAAAAGTTGCGCTGATGCCATGATCTTAGGAATGTTATATATTGCAGAATAATGAGTATAGAATACGCAAAGGCGAAGGGATTGACAAGTGTGTATGGCTTGTGGAGTGATCTGACGAAATAATGCAAGCCGAGATTATATGGATGAAATGGCAAAGGAGTTTCTGAATTTTTTTCAGTGTATTAGTTAATCAGTAATTCATAAGAGATATTGAAATGAAAATTAATATGATAGGAGGAATTGTTATGGCACAAGTAATAGGGCTTGCTCATGTCGGAATATTTGTAGACGATGTTGAGCGTTCAAAGAGGTTTTATAAGGATATGCTCGGACTTGAGTGTGTAGAACAGTGTGCGTTTGATGCGGACGGTAATACATTCACCTGTGCGTTTGTAAAGAAGGGAGATTTGTGTCTTGAGTTGGTACAGAGAAAGATAGGTTCAAATCCGGGAGATGGCATGACGGATCATGTTGCTATGTTGGTTGATGACCTTGATTTTTTTACCAAGGTGCTTAAGGAGAAGGGGATAAAGTTTGAAACTGAAGAGCAGATGTATTGCGGAGACATGATGCCAAACGGGACAAAATGGATATTTTTCCGCGGTCCGGACAATGAGCATATTGAATTGACTCAGGTTCTTTAAGGAGAGTAAAGAAATGCGTAATGTAGTTATAACAGGGGCTGCAAGCGGCGTTGGGAAGGCGGTAGTCAAGGCTTTTCTCGATTTGGGCGACAGAGTGTTTATGACAGATTGGAAGGCAAATCAGTTAGAGTCTGTATGTACGGATTTAGAAAAGATATATAAGGGAAAGGTATATTATTTGGCAGCGGACGTTGGTAAATGGGATCAAGTTGTTGCGTTGGCAGAAATGGTAAAGGAATTCGGCGGAGCAGATGTGATTGCCAACTGTGCAGGAGTCTTTCGAGTCGGTCAGATTGAGGATGCTCCGGAGGAGGATTATGATTTTCAGTTTGATGTCAATGTCCGCGGCACATTTCATACGATCAAAGCGTTTGGACCGCAGATGCTGGCAAAGAAAAAAGGAGCCATTGTGAACGTTGCGTCTGTATCGGGCATGGGCGGGGATTATAACATGTCTCTATACTGCGCGACAAAAGGCGCGGTGATCGCCCTGACAAGAGCGGTTGCGATGGACTATTCAATGCAGGGGGTTCGCGTGAATGTGATCTCCCCGTCTGCAGTGAAAACACCGATGTTCTTGATGGGCGCATCGGAAGCTGTGCTGGAGAGTTTTCGGAAGAACATGCCGGCACGCGTTCTCTGCGAGCCGGAATGGTGTTCGAATGCGATAGTTTATCTGGCTTCTGATCAGGCGATCCATATCTGCGGGGCTAATATACCCGTTGACGGCGGGTTATCTGCCTGGAACGGTCAACCAAATCAGGAGAAAACAGACACAGGTATTTAACGATAGAAATAACGCATTAAGATGAGAGAAACACATCCTATAGTGGCTATCGGGCTGAGAGTTCTCTCTTTGGTCAAGGGTGACAACTTGGAACGGTTTGCCACCCTTGTAGAATGGAAAATCGGTGAATCAGAGAAAAGCAGGAGGCATTCATTATGGCAAAGTATGGTCCGTTCTTTTCATATTGGTCCAGAGACTGGGAACTGGACATCATTGATGTGATCGAAAAATGTGAACAAGCGGGAGCAAGTTGTACAGAGATACACAGCTGAGCATTGGCCAAATCATCAACTGAAGGATTTTCGCCGTTTATATGAAGATCTGGGGGTGGACGTGGCATACTGGTGCGGCTTTTCGCCTGAGGCCAACATCATCAGCGCGGATCCCGCTGTTCGAAAAGTCGGGATCGAGAGCGTCATTCACTATATCCGTTTTGTGGAAAAGATGGGTGGGCGCATACTAGACGGCACTTACGTTCAACCGTGGAATATCGACTTAGAAGACCGTGACCGTGGCGAAGCACTGGATACCAGCGTGGACTGTTTCAGGGAGATGGCCAAGGTGGCAGAGGACTGCGGCGTCATACTGTCTATGGAGATACTCAACCGGTTTGAGGGCGCGCTGGTCAACACGATGGCCGAAGCGGTGGCGGTATTGGATCGCGTGGACAGCCCCAATGTGAAGATCACCGCAGACAGCTTCCATATGAATATCGAAGAGGACGGTATAGACTCGGCGATTAAAACGGGCGGGAACTATATCAGTCATTTTCATCTGGGCGAGGCCAACCGAAAGCTGCCAGGAAAAGGTTCTCAAATAGACTGGGACGAACTATTTGGTACGCTGCGTGAGCTGAAGTATGACGGTATGTTTATATTTGAGGGTTTCATACTGCACGGAGGCAGCATCGCAAAAGACGTAAAGCTGTGGCGTGACCTGTCTGACAAGGCAACACCCCAAGAGCTAACCGAGGATCTGCGCAGAAGCCTCGCATTTGTCAGGAACAAATTTGAAGGCGAATAGCCTGAGGAATTGGTGTAAATCATTAGTCGTTTCTTGAGAATACGTTGAAGTTTTTTATTATGTTAGACATCACCGGAAGGAAACCATCATGGTTTGCGAAAAATCGCTAGTGTCAAATTAAGTTTGCAAAAACACGAGCTCATATTCATCTATCAGGTCAGCAGCCTTATGGAAGCTGGTACATTACCGCAAAAATAGACTTACGAAATTGTTTGATGAACATGATTGAGAACGAAGGGGAATTCGGGGGCAATTGACAAGCTGCATTAAGATTGTCCTTTTGCTCTCAATTTTATTTGACTCTACAAAACGCAGAGATAATTGAGGAGGCAAAAAATGAAGGAGATTTTACTACTGGCGGTTGATCTTGGAACGAGCTTCATAAAGGCGGGAGTATACGATACGTCAAGTAATTGTGTAGCAACTGCAAATGAACCTGTAAAAGACTATAGGCCAAGTCCGGGTGTTTTTATACAGAAAGGCGAAGAGCTTTTTGAATCGGTTATTGAGTGCGTAAAAAAGATATCCGCAGCGCTTAGAGACCGATCAAAAAACATTGAGGCGATTGCTTTTACAGGGCAGATGTCTGGTTTTATGGGAGTTGATAAGGACTGGAACGATGTAACGACTTGGTCTTGTTCTCTTGATAGCCGATATATGCCTTATGCGGAGCGCCAGATGGCTTTACTAAAGGATAAATTTTTAGGTATAGGTGGAACGAATTTTCCCCAGATGGCACCAAAGTACGAATGGTTTAAAAATGAATTTCCGGAAGAGAGTAAGAAAATAGCGAAATATGTTATGATTTCAGGTTACGTTATTGGCAAGCTGGGGGAAATACCAATAGAAGATGCCGTCATAGACCGTACGTTCACACAATGGACTGGGTTAGCGGATGTGAAGAATGACAGATGGTCGGATGAGATATGCAGCGCAGTTCAGTTAGATAAAAAATATCTGCCGAAGATCGTTAATTCGAATTATATATGCGGACATCTTTCTAAGAAGAGTTCAAAAGAGACAGGGCTTAAAGCAGGGATTCCTTTAGTGTCAGGCGCAGGAGATAAACCAGCAGGCTGTCTCGGAGCGGCGATTGTTACTCCCGGAGATATGATTTTTGAAGCATCATCTTATGGCGAAGTGAGTTGTTGTGTAGAGGAATACCGACCTGACTTTGAAGAGAGGCAACTTGATGTTATTCCTTCGGCGATTGCGGGCGAGTTTTATGCCACTCATTTTGTAGCAGGATCAGGTATTACTCTTGACTGGTTTATGAGTACATTCGTGAAGCGGGAAGGTGTTTCCACAAAAGAGATGTTTGAAAAAATGGAAAAGAAGGTTGAAACGTTGCCAGTAGGTTGCGACGGATTGATGGCGCTGGGGCTTTTGGGTGGGAGCTCAATGCCGCTTGACGGGACTCTCCGGGGTTTATGGATGGGGCATGATTGGAGCCATAAGAAAGAACATTTCTACCGTGCATTGCTAGAAAGCTTCTCATATGACTTCGCGCTTTGTATCCGCAGCATTGAAAGGTTGTATCCAGAATACGATATAGATGACATAAAGATAATAGGCGGTGGTGCAAAATCGCCCGTTTGGACACAAATGTGTGCTGATGTGCAAGGGAAGCGATACAAGACGCTCAATCGCAATGATATAGCTATGTGGGGTGCTGCATTATTGGCGGGTAACGCGATAGGTATATTTAAAGATATAAAAGAGACGGCGAAACGGTATGTCAATGAAGAGAAAACATATAATCCGAAGCCCGGAATGAAGAAAAAATATGAAAAATATATCAATCTTTATTCAAGGTATATGGTAGAGTTTCACGATTTCTTTGAGAGACTACAAAATATTGAATCTGTCTAAAAAAAATATAGTACGTTCTTTGTAGTTGCCAGATACAGCAGCTTTTTGATCTCTTCGGTGTATTTGAAATAGGCGAATAATTTAGCCCAGTGTTTATGCCAAGAATGGGATTTTGGGATACTTCTTGCCCCAAATGGCATCAAAAGAGTTTATGAAAAATTAGACCCGTTGACAAATGGCCTTAAATCGCCGCCTTGATCAAACCTATATCTTAAATATCTGAATTCAGTAATATATTTGATTAAAGTATATAGGAATGGATTTGTGGTATTATAGCCTTGGCCATCCATTTCAGGTTCATGCAATGGCTGCCAGTAACATTCTTCATTGAGAGTGTAGCGGAAAGGACCTGTTGACGAGGAATCAAGGATTTGGCAGGAGTACAGGATTTAGTGAAGGAGCTTACATCCGGATTGATACAAGAAATTATGGATGCTGAGTTAGAAGAAACACTGGGATTTAGATATCGCAGCAGTATTTATTTTTCCAGCTAGTCAATCTGATGTTTTAACAGAAGCTTTAAATCAATCTGTGCAGGAAGAAATACAAGCAACAGAAATTCCGGATCAGATGGAACATACCCAATCTCCCTCGCTGGAACCGACAATAACACAAGAGCCGAGTCCAACAGAAACATCAGAAGAAAATATTGAAATAAAGGCAACGTCTACACCGCTGATTACAGCTGAACCAACATAAAAACCAACAGATATACCGATTGCTACTCCGACAGCAAAGCCTACAAGTAAGCCGATGCCAGAGCTAACTGTTCTATCTACACTAACACCAACTGTTCAGCCGACAGAAGAACCGAAGATGGAGATAACAGCGGCAAGTTCATCCTACATCAATGCTGCTATGGCAGAGATTAGTTAATGTAGTGGGTATGTTTCAAATTTCGTGTTTTCTCCAAAATGGGTATAATCTGATATATGATTTTTTAAGAAGGTTAAGGGGGGAAATCAACCTTAGCTTTCTTTGCTACAATATACTACATCAATGCTGAGTGTCAAGGCAGGACAAAAAGACCTGTGCTTAATTCAACGTCAAAGATGTGGTATTTGCTTTATTCAGGTATACGTTCTTCAAAATATATTGAGAGTTGAGAATATATCCGCCCCCAATCATGTCGTCGGCCTGTCCATTTTTTTGTGATGTCTACCGTAGCCAGATACAGCATTTTGAATAGGCTGTCGTCGGTCGGAAAAACGCCCTTGTTTTTAGTAACTTTCCTGAGTTGGCGGTTAAATCCTTCTATGGCGTTCGTTGTGTAAATCAGCTTTCTGACCTCTTCGGGATACTTGAAATAGGTGGATAATTCAGCCCAATGCTTACGCCAGGAAATCGCGATCTTAGGATACTTTTTGCCCCATGCGGCATCAAATTGGTCGAGCTCATTCACTGCTGTTTCTTCCGTTGGAGCCGTATAGACCCTCTTTAAATCCACCATAAGCGGCTTTAAATCTTTGTATGAAACAAATCGGGTGCTGTTGCGTATTTGGTGAATCACACATTTTTGTATCTCTGTGTCAGGAAACACTGCACTGATTGCTTCGGAAAAGCCGCTTAAGCCGTCCACACACGCGATGAGTACGTCGTGAACACCGCGGTTCTTCATCTCGTTGATTATGGACAGCCAGTACTTAGAACTCTCGTTTTCGCCGACCCACAGCCCTAATACATCCTTGATACCATCCAAATTGATGCCGATCGTGATATATACCGCCTTCTTAACGATTCGCCCGTCCTGCCGCACATGGTAATGAATGGCGTCCATGTAAATCACGGCGTAGATGCTTTCCAGCGGTCTTGCCTGCCATTCCTTCGCTATGGGCAATATTTTGTCTGTGATCCGGCTGATTGTGCTGTCTGATATATCTAGCCCGTATAAATCTTGAATGTGCGCTTCCATATCCCCGGTGGTCATCCCTTTGGCGTACATGGATATGATTTTTCGCTCGATTTCTTCATCAAGCATTTTCTTGTGCTTGCCTATCAGCTTTGGCTCATATTCTCCTTGCCTGTCACGTGGAACCTTGACGTCTACTTCGCCGTAACTCGTTTGCAGCGTTTTTTGTCCATAGCCGTTTCTGGAGTTGTCAGTTTCTTTGTTTTAGATGTCGTATTTTCCGGAGCCCAGCTCGTCATCCAGTTCGCCTTCCAGACTGCCGTTCACCATTTCTGCTATGAACTCTTTCATTATGTTGTTCAGGTCTTGCCCGTTCTTGAGCGGCGTTTCTTGAAGTAATTCCCGTATTAGTTCTTTACGCCGTTTCTCTTCTGCCGTTAATGCTCTTCTTTTACCCATAAATTTAAACCTCCATTATGGTGTTTTTATTTTACACCATTTCGGAGGTTTACACGAACTTTGGGGCCTGTTGACAAATCATATTTCTGAATACTATGCGCTTAGTATTACCCAATTACACTGAGCAAAAAATGGACAGGGATTGGGGCTCAGAACCTTGGCTATGCGCTTTAGGTTCAGTGCAATCGCTGCTAACAGGCATTCTTCGGAAGCTCGATGAATGCCTCGTTTTTTTATTCGTTTGAGATTGTGTTGATTCTTTAGTGCACCAAAGGTGCCCTCGCTCCATATGCTTCGGAGACGTTTCATCTTAAAATAATCGTCTGTTTTGCAGCGTACTCTATTCGCGTGATAGGCAGGATAAAATCCGCTGGCATTAATTCGAACAGCACCTTTATCGACGGCACAATGATGCAGATGCTCACAACCTGCACATTCTTTTCTAGGAATCCGGTATATCCGATAGTAGCCTTGATTGTATTGTTTGTATGTAATGCGATAAAACCGCAAACGTTTTTTCTTCATACATATGAAGGAATCAGCTTTTGCGTCATAATTAAAGCCCTTTTTCAGCGCGTTATTGTGCATTATACGCGGCGAACAATAATCTGTAATGCCAAGAAGTTCGAAGCCGCGATGCACGGCACCTACATCATATCCAGCATCTAATGCTATACTGCTGATATTGATGTCAGTATCTTGAACCTGAGAATTAATATGCTTTAGAATAACATCACTTTCTCTCTGATTAGCAGGATAACAATCAACACCTGTGATAATACCGTGTGCAGTATCCACGGTCATTTCAGTGAGATAACCTAGGCCTTTCTTGCGTTTTTGATGTATATAGCCGCAGTCAGGATCAGTGCTGCTCTTTACCAGTGTATTTTCAACTTCGGTTACGACCGGTTCCCTGTAGCCAGGCAAGTGGGATAATTCTTCATCTAGTACATCAAGATACTTCACAGTGCTTTTTGAGATAACTGAAGTTGTATCTGTTTTGCTAGTTTTGGCAACATTTCCCGGGATAAATGAGCCATCGCTGACCACCATATCTCCAGTGATTATTCCGTTATCAATACAAAGGATAACAATTTTATTAAAGATGTTCCTGAAAATTGTTGAATCTTTGAACCTGCGCCGTCTGTTCTGGCTGAAAACCGAATGGTCGGGAATACGATCCATCATATTGAAGCCGCTAAACCATCTATAAGCTATGTTTAATGTGATCTCTTCTTCTAATCTGCGTTCTGACCGTATTCCGTACAGATACCCCACCAGAAGCATTTTTATCATACATACAGGATCGATGGATGGCCGCCCTTTATCAGAGTAATATGGCTGAGCAAGATCATATATGAAGTCAAAATCTATTGCTCTATCTATTCTTTTTAACAGATGATTTTCTGGAATTAATTCTTCCAAATCAAAAACCGCGAAACATAACTGACCGTCTTTTTTACCCATCATATTAAAAGCCCTCCACTATGATAATTATACCATACGGAGGGCTTTTCTGCGCTTTTGTCAACAGGCCCACTTTGAAACGGTCTCTTTATTGACTGAGCTTTTAGGGTCCGGATCACTCTATACAATTAATTTGTAGGCATATTCTCCTAATATTTCTTTTTTATCTGGAGAAATACTATTATCAGTAATGATATATTTTATTTTATCGAGAGTTGTAACAATCGAAAAATCTCTAATACCAAACTTTGAAGAATCCATTAATACATAAACTTCATCTGAAATCTGAACCATTTTTTGCTTAACCACTATTGCCATTTCGTTAAGTTCACTAATTCCTTCTTGATTTATGCCCCTACATGATAAAAATGCTTTATTAATATGATAATTTGATATTGTCTCTAGTGTATCTTTTCCAACAAAACACCTTGTATTTCGAATCAGCATACCTCCCGCACAAAACACTTCTATTTTATCTTTTTTTTCTAATTCTGTGACAATACGTGTAGAGTTAGTTAAAACTAAGAGCGGAATATTTGGTAATTCTTTTGCTAAAAAAACGCATGTTGAACTAGAATCAAGTATTATTTGATCATTTTCTTGTATATATGATAAGGATTTTTGTGCAACTTCTATTTTTGCTTGAACATTCTGGCTTTCCCGTTCAAAATATGGAGTTTCGTTTTGAAGAGATGAGATAATATCTAAGTTAACTGCACCCCCATGAGTCCGAGATAACATTTTTTGTTCATCTAATTTTTTTAAATCAGTACGAATTGTTTCCCTGCTAACCCCACATAAAAGCGCAAGATCTGCAACTACAACGCTTGATTTATTTCTTAATTCATTTAAAATTATTTTATATCTTTCCGTTTTCATCATTTTTATAATCCCATTTATGTAATAATTTATAATAATTTAATTAATTATGCATACATAATTAATTAAATTATAACATGGTTTTTTGATAATTGCAACAATATTAATACATAAATCAATTATAACACAAAAATAACAAAATAAATACAAATATATAAAAAATAATGGAACTAAAATGCTTGACATTTTAACGCTTTTGTTTTATTATTAATTTGAAAATTGATAAACAGATAAAATGGAGTGCCCTATGGATGAATACATATTAGCAATTGATATTGGAACAACTAATATAAAATGCAGTTTATTTTCGCGCAATGCAAAATTTATTTCACATTCAGAAAAAGAATACCTTATTTATTCACAGAATGAGTGTTGGATTGAACAAAACGCTTTAGATTGGTGGAATAATTGTATTATAGTAATATCTGATGTTTTAAATAAATCAAAAATAAGCGCAAAAAAAATCAAAATTGTTGCTGTTAGTTCGCAAGCTCCTACTATGCTGCCAGTTGATAAAAGTGGAAATCCATTGCGAAATGCAATTATATGGATGGATAGGCGTTCCCAAAAACAATGCGATGAATTCGAATCAAACTTTGGCAGTAATAAAATATTTGATATTACTGGCAATAAAATTGATCCTTATTACATGTTTGGAAAATTACTCTGGTTTCGACATAATGAACCGCATTTATTTACAAAGACATATAAGATTCTTCAAGCAAACGGATTTATTAACTATAAATTTACAGGAGTATATTCAATTGATTGTGCCCATGCAAGTATTACCCAGATATATGACGTGAAAAAAAATCAATTAAGCAAATCAATATTGAACTTTGAAGGATTAGATTCTGCTTTGTTTCCGGAAATTTATAAATGCTCGGACATTATTGGTACTATAACAAAACAAGCTGAAAAAGATACAGGGCTATTAAAAGGAACGCCTGTAATTGCGGGAACTGTTGACGGAGCGGCGGCAGCTATTGAAGCTGGTGTTACCAGTGGTGGAGTTGCTGCTGAAATGTCAGGAACTTCTTCAGTGCTTTTGGTAGGCTCCGAATCAATAATGACGAATCCTAAACTAACCTATATGCAGCATGCAGTTGCAGGTAAACATCTCTTGCTTGGAACAATGAGTACAACAGGAGGAGCATTAAAATGGCTTAAGAATCAATGTTATAGTTCTCAAGTTGATGAAAATAATGTATATGCACAAATTGATAGTGAAATTGAGCATGGGGCATCTGGGCCGACAAAATTAATTTTTTTACCTTATTTAGCAGGAGAAAGATCGCCGATTTGGGATAGTAGCGTCAGGGGTACTTTTTTAGGAATTAATATTGGCACAACGCGTGCAGAGTTAGCAAGATCCATTTTGGAAGGTGCAGCTTATGCTTTGCGGGATAATATGAATGAAGTAAAAAAAACAGGAATCGTTATCAAAAAAGTCAGGTCAGTAGGAGGTCATACGAATAGTGATATTTGGTTGAAAATTAAAGCATCCATTATTAATATGCCTATTGAAGTTCCACAAAATACCATTGGATCTCTTGGAGGTTTGTATTGTTTGGCCAGTTTTACACTGGGGGATTATAGTAGCATTTCCCAGGCAGTTCAAGAGATTATATCAATTGAAAAAACAGTAGATCCTGTTGATAACTGGGTATTATATTATAACGATTTCTTTGATTTATTTAAAAGTTTTTATAATGATTTAAAAAAAGATTATGAAAGATTAATGAACTTGAAAGGAATAGTGCTGTGATTTTAAAAAATAAAACTGCTCTAGTTGTTGGAGGTTCAGGTGGTATAGGAAAGGCTGTTTGTGTCTCTTTAGCAGAAGCAGGAGCTGATATCGGTTTTGTTTACAATTCATCAAAAGAAAGCGCAGAAGATATTAAGAATATAATTTTTTCTTTAAACAGAAAAGCTCTTATGATTCAAGCGGATATTAGCATTTATAACAGTGTTAAAAACATGATGAACGAATATAAAAAAGAGTTCAATAGTCTTGATATAATTGTCAATTGTGCCGGTTTAATGGGTGATAGCTTAATAGAGAATATGACCCCTGAAAGTTGGAAAAGAATCATTGATATCAATTTAACCAGTTCTTTTTACATAGTTCGTGAAGCAATTGGGTTACTAAAAAACAGTCCTGCTGGCAGAATAATTAACTTATCTTCTCAGGCAGCATTTTGTGGTTCAAAAAGCCATGCGCACTATTCTGCGGCAAAATCAGGTATTCTTGGTCTGACCTATACTATGGCCAAAGAATTTGCATCATACGGGATTACATGTAATGTTATATCTCCTGGAAGAGTGGCAACAAGAATGTTAGATTACAGTTCGTTTCAGCAAAAAAATAAATGGACAAAAAGTGTTCCGTTAAATAGGCTCGGCACTCCAAAAGAAATCTCTGAAGTTATCGTTTTTCTTGCTTCTGAGAAAAGCAGCTATATTAACGGAGCAAATATTAATGTTAACGGTGGAATGTTGATGGGGTAAAAGATATGAAAAAATACAAAAAATGTGTAGCTATTGGAGACATACTTTTGCCTGCGGAAATATTTGATTTGCAATTTGCGAATTGTGATCTGTTTGATTCATACGTTTCTTATAACTGGCAACCAGTTTTAAAACGAAAAGAAATTCGAAATGTTGTTAGAAATATTGAAGCATTTGGATCAAAAGCATATGAGGCTGCGCCAGAATTACTTGAAATATTAGAAGGAGCAGAAGTAATTTGTAGCCATTTACACACGATTACAGAAAAAATGATTCGCAAATCTAATAGATTAAAATTTATACTTTCCGCTAGAGGCGGAATTGAAAACATTAATATGGATATTGCAAAAGAACATGGGATAAATGTTATAAATTGCCCTACTCATAATGCGATAGCTGTTACAGAATATACTATTGGACTTATCATATGTGAAATGAGAAATATAACACGAAGTACATTATCCTTGAAAAGGGGAATTTGGAGAGAGGATTATCCTAATTCTAATGCGATACTTGAATTGAATGACTTAACAGTTGGGATTATTGGTTTTGGCACGATTGGGAGATTGGTAGCAGAACGACTCCTGGCTTTCAAATCTGTTGTTTTAGTTTGTGATCCGTTTGTTGATATAAATGATATTAAGGAAAAGGGATGTATTCCGGCACAAAAGGAGGACTTGCTTCGAAGAGCAGATGTTGTTACTTTGCATGGAAGAATCCAGAAAGGAGCGCCCCCTATCATAGGTAGAAACGAACTTATGATAATGAAACCAACTTCCTATCTTATTAATACATCTCGTGCTGCGCTAGTAGATACGGAAGCATTATATAAATCATTAAGCCAAAATAGAATTATGGGAGCGGCTCTTGATGTTTTTTCATGTGAACCTTTGCCAAAAGATAATCCGTTTTTATATCTTGATAATGTAACACTGACAAATCACAGAGCTGGGGATACAAAAAACTCGTATTACAAAGCGCCGGAACTCCTTGAAAGGCAGTTTAGGTTAATTTTAAAAGAACAAGAATATTTAAATTGTTCAGATATTAAGGGTGCAGAAGAACAAGGATAGAGCATCTTAGCAAACTGTATTTATTGATATTAGGAGGTCAATTATAAGTAAATGAATTATTATAAAAAGACCAAAGGCATTAAAATAACAAATTTTATTACATCGAATAGAACAGCTTCGACGCTATTGATCATCATTGTGTTTTGCGTTGTGTTTGCAATTATATATCCGAACAATTTTGGTACGTTTGAAAACTTCTCAATGATCTTGCTCAATATGTCGTCTGAAGCGTTTATTGTAATAGGCATGGTGCTTATTCTGATTTGCGCAGAGATTGATTTATCGCTCGGATCGATAATGACATTAGGCAGTATTCTTTGCGGGAGACTGATGATATTAAATGATATGTCAATGGGTATAGCGATATTGATATCTTTAGTGGTATCGATTGGCTGCGGCCTTCTGAATGGGTTAATAATAACTAAAATGAAAGTCGTATCGTTTATTGCGACTTTGGCGACAGGCATGATATATATGGGAATCGCGATTATGCTTGCGGGAACAGGCTGGACTAATTTTCCGGATCCTTTGTTCAATGTATTGGGACGGAAGGTGATACTTGGCTTACAATTACCCGTATTCTACATGGTAATTGTTTTTGTGATTATTGCATTGTTACTTGCGAAAACGAGATATTTCAGGCAGATATACTACATAGGCGGCAACGTAAACGCAGCTGAGCTTTCCGGAATAATGGTTACGAAAGTGAAAATACTAATGTATATACTTTCAGCGATTCTGGCGTGTATGGGGGGCATTATTTCGGCAATGCGTTTCAATTCTACTTTCACGAATATAGGCGCTGGCGTTGAAATGCGAGCGGTTACTGCCGCCGTAATTGGCGGAGTTTCTTTTACAGGCGGCAACGGCACTATGATGGGAGCGGCGATGGGCGCATTCTTTTTAGCGTGCCTGAACAACGCGTTGACGATTACGGGTATAAATCAAAATTTGCAATTTTTATTTACCGGAATTATTTTGATTCTTGCACTTGTAATAAATATCTTATTTTCAAAGAAAAACCGTAGGAGAGTTGCGGATAATGAAAAAACCGATATTGGAAGCTAAAAGTATTATAAAAAACTTTCCGGGAGTATGCGCTTTAAACAAGGTTGATTTCGACATTTATGAAGGTGAGGTACATGCTCTTTGCGGGGAGAATGGCGCGGGAAAATCTACACTTATGCATATATTTGCTGGAGTATATGACTATGACAGTGGAAGTATATTTATTGACGGCAATGAAATTCGGATAAAAAATCAAAGGGTGGCAAACGAGTTGGGTATCTCTATAGTGTATCAAGAACGTTCACTGATAGAGGGTTTGAACGTTGCGGAAAATGTTTTTTCCGCACGGCATCCAGTAAAAAAAGCTTCGTGGATAGATTGGAAAAAATTATATCGGGAAACGAGGGAAATACTAAACAGCCTTGATATTAATATAGATCCAAAACGGATGGTATCCACGCTTTCGCCCGCGATGCAGCAAATGGTTGAGATCGCAAAGGCGCTATCGATAAAACCGAAGGTATTAGTATTAGATGAACCAACTGCTACGATAACCGAGAAAGAAGCTGTTGCATTGTTTGAGCTTGTTAAAAAGCTTAAAGAAAACGGAATGGCAATAATTTTTATAAGCCATCGGTTGGCTGAAATATTCAGTATCGCGGACCGTGTGACGATACTTAAGGACGGCTTAAAGGTCAAGACAGCGAACGTCGCCGATATAAATACCGATTGGCTAGTAACTCAAATGGTTGGGCGGGAGCTTGAATTTAAACGTATGAAACGCGATCTGCCCGACGAGGTAACGGATGAAGTTGTATTAGAAGTCAGGGATTTTACTTCCGATGTGTTCAAAGACGTAAGCTTTAATTTGAAAAAAGGCGAGATTATAGGTTTTGCAGGGCTTACGGGAGCGGGGCGTACGGAAGTGATGCGTGCATTATTCGGCGCTGACAAAAGAAGGGCCGGAGAGGTGGTTTTAAGGGGAAAACCTGTAGACATTAAAACAACGGGACAAGCAATAGAATTGGGCATATGTTATATGCCGGAAGATAGAAAAGCGCAGGGAATATTTCTTGAAATGTCTGTGGCATGGAATATTATTTCTGCCAATATAAAATCAGTCTGCAGCGGAAAGGGCCGCCTGATAAATAAAAAAAAGATAAACGGGCAGGCAGAAATATATAAAAAAAAGCTGCGGATAGCTACGCCGAGCATAACTCAAAAGGTTATCAATCTTTCGGGGGGAAATCAGCAAAAGGTGGTAATTGCGAAGTGGCTGATGGTGGATTCTGATATTCTTATTGTGGATGAGCCAACAAGAGGTGTTGACGTAGGCGTAAAGTCGGAAATATATGAGATCATGAAACAGATGACAAGGGAAGGGAAGAGTATTATTATAGTATCTTCCGATTTGCCGGAAGTGCTTACGATCAGTGATAGGATATATGTAATGTATGAAGGCAGGATAACGGGTATCCTTGATGGAGATGAAGCCAGTGAAGAGTTGATAATGCGTTATGCTTCAGGGATCGGGAGCATAGTGAAGGATGGAGAATATCAATGGTGAATAACACTAGTGCAAACACAAAAAGGATACGTAATAAAACGAAATATGGAATTGTTGACTATATTGCTATACACAGATGGCTTGTTCCGATTATGCTTATCGCGGGTTATGTGATAGTATATTCTATCCTTTTCCCGAAAGTATTTTTAACATTGCCAAATATTTCATATGTATTGCTTGAGTTTTCGATACCATGTTTTGTAATAATCGGAATGGCTATTCAATTGATAAACGGCGAGATAGACCTGTCGGTAGGCTATGCAGTAATGTTTTCCAACCTGATGGTGAGTCTTCTTATAATAACAGGCACTCCGGTAGCGCTTGCGATAATAGCGACGATTGCGTGCGTTGTTTGCGTTGGATTTATTGTAGGGATATTGGTTTCGATTTTGGGAGTTAATTCTTTCATTGCTACGATCGGTACCGGAATGGCTTTTTACGGCGTGGGTCTGATTATCCATGATATAGGTTTTATTATAGGCTCAAAAAATACGACGGGCGTTGATATGTCGCATTTGCCGGATGCATTTAAGTCGATATCACAGACAAGTATTATGGGTATACAGTTGCCTGTTATCTATGCGGTTGTAGCAATAGTCATATTTGTATTCTTAATGTCAAAATCGCCTTATTTCAGGAAATATTATTTTATCGGCATGAACAAAGAAGCTGCGAAGCTATCCGGCATCAATGTTAGAACCATGAAAATCGTTGCTTTTATACTGAGCGGAGGGCTTGCTTCGTTTGCAGGTGTGTTAATGGCGGCAAGGATGGGTTCCTCCGGGTCGACATTTGGTATCGGAATGGAGTTGGATGCTATCACGGCAGTAGTTATCGGTGGCGTTAGCTTCAAAGGAGGACGCGGGACAATGGGTGGTGCGATACTGGGTGGACTTTTTATATTTTGTCTGTCAAATGCGTTGAGGATAGCCAATACTCCGTCCAATATATATAAGGTGATAGAAGGACTGGTGTTATTGGCTGCAGTTATTTTAGACGCTCAATTTTCAAAAAGAAAAGTAATAGGCTGAGGATTGATGAGGACAGGAGGTGGTCGAAAAAACGTATGGGTTTATTTATCAATAAGATAAATATAATAAAAAAGGAGAAAGAAGGAGAAAAAATGTCAAAAAAATTTATTGTAGCGGTAATGGTACTGGTTTTAATGGTTGTCCTGTTGGCTACAGCATGCGGCAGTGAGGTGGCGGATACGGCTACTGATGTAGCAAGCGCAACTCGTCAGCCTGATGCTGCAACTTCGGATGAAGTTTATGTATGGGCGTGTCAGTATAATTCGCTTCCGCTGTTTGTTAATAACGACTACATAGGCATGGATCTGATAGCCGAACAGTTGGGAGTAACGGTTAAGAAGATAGGGCCGCAGGAAGTTGATCTTGCAGCAATGGTTGCGGCTATCGAGCAGGAGATAGCACAGAAGCCGGACGGTATGATGGTTGTTGGATGGGATGCCTCTCTTGCTACTGTCATAGATAAGGTAGCTGATGCGGGAATTCCGGTAATAACGGTTGACGCTGATGTCTTTGGCACAAAGAGGCTGTGCTTTGTAGGCTCCGACTGGTATGAGTTCGGCGTGGAACAGGCCAAAGGGCTTGCTGAAAAGATTGGCGCCGACGCAACAGGAAAGGCTGTAATGATGGGGCTTCCAGGTCATGATCTCATGCTCTTGTCATCAAAGGGGTATGTTGAAACATTGGGAGACCTTTGCCCCGGCGTTACGGTAGATTTGCAAATATATGATTCACAATCTAATACTCAGAAGTGTGCGGAAACGGTAGCGAATCTTTTGAGATCTGACGATTCTATTATCGCTGTTGCGGGACTTGACGGTACGACTGGCCCCGGTATTGCTCAGGCGATAGAAGAATCCGGTAAAAAAGGTAAGGTATGGGGAACATGTACGGATGCTGAGCTTGAACATCTTCAGGGAGTAAAAGACGGTTATCTTGCCTGTGCTGTCGGACAAAAGAGACATTTCTTTACTTACTACGGAGTTAGAATGCTTTATGACTATAATCACAATGGGATTCATTTCACAAAAGATGATGCCTCTATAGGTATTTCGCCGATCCCTGCAGAAATTTCAACAGGATTTATAGTTGCGACAGACAAGAATGTTGATTTGCTGATAGAGAGTGCCAACGAAAAAGCAAAATAGATAAATTGCTTTTGTATACTATTGATTTGGCGAGAGAGCAATTTTACAATTGTTCTTTCGCCATTAAGAAATGAAGTAAACGATCATGAAAAAGACTTTAACTTTTTTAATTATATCATTGTTATTGATTTTCATAAAATGTGCATGTGAATCAAACAATATACTCGGGCATAAGGATGCCGATACTGTTCTTGAAACAGCGGAGGCAGACTATTCGTCCGATATCGATGAAAACACACCGGAGTATATTGCAAAATTATCGTCGATAACATATCAAAATATGATCAAAGGATCTATATCTACTGAAAAGGGATATGAAATATTGCTGGATATATCGTCTAAAGAAAGTGTTGCACAAATGAAGGCACAGAAATATGAATTCCTTAATCAAATCAAAAGCACTGGAAAGTATTTTGAAGCTAATGGGATGGAGATAACGGGTTACGATTTTAGTAGAACCTACTATGATGAGAATAACGGCAAGAGGGCAAGCATTTATCGAATACAAAACATGAATAACGGAAAGAAGTACTACTTCCGTCAGGATTTTATTCTTGAAGATGGAATGTGGAAACTAAGAGGAGATAATCTGGTGAATAATTTTGCCATATTACTGTATTAAGCAACATAAAAACAAAACAAAATAAAAAATATAAAAATAAAAACAAAAAAAACGAAAAATTAGTTTGACAATACTTTTGTTTATGTTATAATTAAAACGTAATAATAAGTGATTTAAAAACTTAAAAAAGAAATTACGCACAATAACAGGAAGGGAGTTTATTATGAGCAGTGATTTCTTTGCATTAAACCATGTAGGTATAATTGTTGAAGACTTGGATGTAACACAGCATTTCTATGAAGAAAAGCTTGGCTTTAAGGTACTAAGCAGAAACGAGGATGTAAGTCTGCCTTACTATGGCGAGATAATAGGTTTGGCAGGAGCACGATTGAAAATGCTTAATATGGCAGGCTACGGCATAGTTATAGAATTCATACAATATGTTTACCCTGAACCGGAAAAAATTAAAATAAAACAAAACATGATAGGAACTGCGCATTTTTGTTTGGAAACAGATGATGTTCCGGCTTTGTATGAGAAATTCCGTAAGGAAGGCGTGGAACTTTTGGCAAAAAAAGCGGTATTGGTAGAGGAAGGGGAGCATAAAGGGAATTTTGCATTTTACTTTAAAGACCCAAATGGGATAGTGCTTGAGGTTTTATCTCAGCCTTATGGGAATGTGCGTGGATAACATTTGATTTTTCGTCGTTTACGTATCACCCAAAAACAGAAAGGAGTCTATTTATAATGAAGGATGATATTTATGCTATTGACCATTATGCGGTTACTGTTAGAGATTTGGACGAAACACGTAAGTTTTACGAGGATATACTCGGATTCGAGGTCATTGACAGGCAGGATAATAATACACTGCCTTACTATGCAGAGTTGATTGGGCTTCCGGATGCGAAATTTAATATTATAAACATGAAGGGCTATGGGATAGTAATTGAATTTTTGGAATATTTTTCTCCCGGAAAGATTGAGATGGATACACAGGCAAACATAACAGGATCGGCGCATCTTGCTTTTAGGGTAAAGGATGTTTTTAAACTATATGAAGAATGGGGAAAAAAGGGCGTAAACCTTTGCGCAAAAAGAGCCGTATGCATCGAGGAAGGGCGTCATAAGGGGATATGCGCGTTTTATTTCAAGGATCCAAATGGATTTATACTTGAAGTGGTTTCGCGTCCGGATTAAATGATATTTTGAAAATGTCAACACATCAATTATCTAAGCATTAGCGGCAATGTCTTTGTTATTAAAAAATAAATATAACAAATAAAAAAGGAGAAAAAAATGAAAAAAGTAACCACATTATTAATTGTTCTATTAATCACAGCGGCTATACTTGCTGGATGTGTAGCTACGCAATCGACAGAGCCGGCGGCATCGACAGAGCCAGCGGCATCGACAGAGCCAGCGGCATCGACAGAGCCAGCGGCATCGACAGAGCCAGCGGCATCGACAGAGCCAGCGGCATCGACAGAGTCGGCAGCATCGTCAGAAAGCAAACATTATGTTTATGTGCCGACGGGTTTACACGATGCATTTTTTGTGCATATAGCTGAAACATATGAAAAAGCCTGTAAAGAAAGTGGCGATGAATTTACAGTAGTAGACTGCGGATTCGATCAATCAAAGCAAATAGAATTAATTGAAGATGCTATAGTTAAGGGAGCAGATATGATATTCCTAACAGCCGTTGATGCGGACGGAATTCGTCCGGCGTTGATCCAGGCTAAAGATAAGGGAACATATGTAATAGCTGTCGATAGTCAGGTAGGCGAACAAGATAGGGATCTTATCTTAACATCAATAACATCTGATAATGTAAAAGCAGGCCGCTTGGCGGGGGAAGAACTTGTTAAGACGTTCCCTGACGGTGCTAAACTTGCAATTGTCGAATTCCCGTTACATCAAGCATGCATAGATAGAGTAGATGGATTCTTGGAGGTAATAGGGAAATATCCAGATAAATATGAAATTGTAGATCAGCAGAATGGTGGAGCAACAACCGAGACCGCACTTAAACTTGCAGAGAACATGCTTCAAGCACACCCGGAGATAGAGGCAATATTTAGCATTAACGATTTAGGCTCTTTAGGTGTTGCAGCGGCAATAGAACAGGCCGGGAAAAAAGAAAAAATAAAGATTTTCTCGGTTGACGGTTCGCCTGATGGTAAAAAGGCTGTAAAAGATGGAACGTTCGTATGTGATGTTGCACAATCGCCAACAGGGTTAGCGCTCGTTTCGCTTGAAACAGCAAAAAAATTCTTTGCAGGCGAAACGCTAGATGAAATCGTCTATGTAGATACATTTGTAATCAATGCCGATAACTTGGATGAAGTAGGAATTGATTCTTGGTCATAAGACTATAAGCAGATAATAAAAGACGAACATTTAGGTATCATTTACAAATCTCTTGCACATATAAATTGTGCAAGAGATTTGTAAAGAAAAAAATGTAAATTACGAATGGATATAATTTATGGGTAATAATATTTTGGAAATGCGAGGAATAGAAAAGTATTTTGGCGGCGTACATGCTCTTTCTAATATGAAATTGCAAGTAGAGAAAGGCGAGGTACATGCTCTTTTAGGTGAAAATGGGGCAGGGAAATCTACATTAATAAAGATATTAGGCGGGATATTTATTCCAGACAAAGGCGAGATTATTATTAATGGTAAATTAGTAAATATAAGAAGCGTTAAAGATTCGCAAAATAACGGAGTAAGAATTATTCATCAGGAAATTGCCTTGGTTCCGCATTTGAGTGTAGCGGAGAATATATTTCTTGGAAAAGAACATATATCACGAATAGGATTACGTAAATGCTGGAAAATGGAAAAGCAGGCTCAAGACATGCTGCTACGCTTTGGGGTCGACATAAATGTGAAAACAAAAATAAGAAAATTATCAATTGCACAGCAACAGATAATCGAAATAATTAAAGCGGTTTCATTTGACGCAAAGATAATAGTCATGGATGAACCTACATCATCTATTACAGAATCGGATGTGCACAAACTATACGAGATTATTAATAACTTGAAGTACAGTTCTGTCAGCGTGATTTTTATTACGCATAAGATACAAGAATTATTCGATATCGCAGATAGGATAACAGTACTTCGTGATGGTGAGTATATTGCAACAAGGAAGACTACTGAAACTAATAAAGATGAGCTTATAAAATTGATGGTTGGACGTGAATTAACGAAATATTATACGCGTTCTTCTAAAGCTACTAAAAAAGTAATACTGGAAGCTAAAGCTTTAAGCAAAAAGGGAGTTTTTAAAGACGTTAGTTTTAAAGTGAGAAAAGGTGAAGTTGTTGGATTTGCAGGGCTTGTAGGTGCAGGTCGCAGTGAAATCATGGAAGCGATTGTGGGAATAAATCCTTATGAATCTGGTCATGTGTTCTATAAAGGGGGAAAAAAGAAATATGTCAAGTTTAGTGATGCAATTAATGATGGAATTAGTTTTATTACAGAAGACAGAAAGAAAACTGGACTTATAATGAATAATTCCGTGGGGTTTAATATTTTGCTTTGTGTGCTTGATCAGATTATTAAAGGTGCCCGAGTTGATTCTAAGAAGAAATATAAAATTGCTTATGAGTTTATTGAAAAATTAAATATTAAGACTCCGTCATTACAACAAAACGTAAGCAAACTTTCAGGCGGGAACCAACAAAAAACGGTTATAGCGAAATGGCTTTCAACTAAACCTGAATTGTTAATAATGGATGAGCCAACACGCGGTGTAGATGTTGGAGCGAAAGCAGAAATATATTCTATCATTGATGATTTAGCAAAACAAGGGATTGCTATAATAATGATTTCTTCAGAATTACCGGAAATAATTAATATGGCTGACAGGATATATACTGTGTGTAATGGCCATATTAATGGAGAATTACAAAAAGATGATTTCGATCAAGAAAAAATAATGCATCTTGTAACAGGAGGCGTAACAAATGAGTATCAAAGCAATGTCATATGAACAGAACGGAATTTCTCGTAAGGTTGGCAATAGTATTAAAAAATTCTTTTTTGAAAACACCGGTATTTTAGTTGCGCTAATAGTAATATTTGGTATTCTTTCTTTTTTGTCGCCAGTTTTTCTGACACAGGATAATATGTTCAATGTTCTAAGACAAGTTTCAACTAATGCCTATCTTGCATTAGGAATGACTTTTGTAATAATTACAGGGGGAATAGATTTATCTGTAGGAGCCATGGTAGCATTATCTGGCGTTTTTTCTGTTGGGCTTGTTTCAAATGCAGGATTTAATCCTGTGATTGCAATTATTTGCGGACTTTTACTGGGAACAGGAGTAGGTTTATTTAATGGTGTTGTAATAGCTTATACAAAAATGCCGGCATTTATTGTGACGATGGCAGTAATGAATATTTGCAGGGGTGCCGGTCTAGTTTATACTAATGGTGCTCCTATTCGTATGGATACTGAAACTGGTTTTGCAAATCTGGGAGTTGGATATTTGGGACCGGTTCCTCTGCCCGTTATTTTTATGGTTATATTTATTGTTGTTTTAGCAATAATTTTAAACCGAACAAAATTTGGTACTTATGTATACGCAATTGGCGGAAACAAAGAGGCGGCTTTTTATTCTGGGATTGAAGTAAAAAAGGTCGAAGTAAAAGTTTATATGTTAGCGGGCTTTCTATCTTCATTTTCTGGAATTATCTTATCTGCCCGTATGTTTTCTGGACAACCTACAGTCGCAGAAGGTTTTGAGTTAGATGCTATTGCCGCGTGTGTTTTAGGCGGAGTCAGTATGTCTGGAGGAAGAGGAAACATAAGCGGTACAATTATAGGTGTTTTGATAATCGGATTTATCAATAATGGCTTGACTCTTTTGAGTGTAAATAGTTTTGTTCAACTTGTTATAAAAGGCGCAGTAATTCTTATTGCAGTGTACATTGATATATTGAAAAAACAAAAATCAGAAGAAGCATGATGTAAAGAAAAAACATTAAAAAAAGGGAGATCGGAGAGTATTAATATGAAAAATAATATTTTTAGGATTAATCATTTTGCAATTACTGTAAGCAATTTAGAAAAAACCCGTGAGTTTTATGAAAACATACTAGGATTTGAGTTTGTCGATAAACATGAAGACATGTCGTTACCATACTATGGAGATTTGATGGGAATTCCTAATGCAAAATTCAAAATTATGAATTTAAAAGGGTATGGGATAATATTAGAATGTATAGAATTTATTTATCCAAAACAAATTAATATTGATATGAAAGTAAACATTAATGGCACAGCTCATATTGCTTTTCAAGCGAAAGATGTACCAAAATTGTATGAAGAATGGGAAAAAAAAGGTGTAAACTTCTGCGCAAAAAGAGCGGTATGTATTGAAGAAGGGCATCATAAAGGGTATCATGCATTTTTCTTTAAAGATCCAGATGGTTTTACCTTGGAAGTAATGTCAGAGCCTGAATAAGGAGGTGAAATATGAAAAGTAAAGCAAAGAATTGACGGAATAGCGAATAAAAAAGGGTGATAATTATAATGCCAGGATAGATTATAGCGAGTAACACTACGGAAAAAGACGAATGGCTTGATCAATCAATTAAAAATAGGAATAGAATTGTGGCAGTATGCACATTAAATAGTCATTGCTATAAAGTACAATAAACAGTCCCAAGTATCTGTTCCAATGTAATATAAACCTTGAAAGGAGAGATGAATACGCAGGGTTTTTGCCATGTGTATACAATACAAGTAAAAATGAGTAAAGATAACGAAATTAAATTGTATCGTGAAATGATACGGATAAGAGTATTTGAAGAAAAGATTAAAATTCTTTGTTTAAATGGTGTTTTACCTGGACCATTTCACTTATATGTCGGAGAAGAAGCAATTGCAGTAGGAGTTTGCAGTTGCCTTAGGAAGGATGATTATATTACAAGCACTCACCGTGGTCATGGACATATATTGGCTAAAGGCGGTGAAATGAAGCGTGCTATGGCAGAAGTGTATGGAAAGGAAAGCGGCTATAATAAAGCAAAAGGCGGCTCATTGCACATTGCAACTGCAGAAGTTGGAATATTAGGTGCAACTGGTATTGTTGGAGGAGGTATCCCGGTTGCTACCGGGGCGGCATTTTCTTCTAAATATTTGGAAAACAATAAAGTAGTCGTTGCGTTTTTTGGAGATGGCGCCGTAAGCCAAGGATCATTCCACGAGGCAATAAATATTGCCGCGACTTTTAATCTCCCCATAGTTTATGTATGTGAAAACAATCTATATGCAGTTAGCACAAAACAATCGACGGTAAGAAAAATTGTAGACATTGCAGATCGTGCAAAAGCATATGATATGCCTGGAGTCATTGTAGACGGGAATGATGTTGAAGCTGTGGAAAAAGCAGCGAATGAAGCAATTACACGTGCAAGGCATGGTGATGGGCCAACGTTAATAGAATGTAAAACATATAGGAAATATGAACATTGCTTAGGCGATATGACAAACATTTGCAGGCCAAAAGAAGAAATAGAGAAATGGATGGCACCCGAAAAAGATCCAATTGCACGTTATGCAAAAAAATTGATTGATATTAATATTATTACAAACAGCGATCTTAAAAAGATTGAAAAGGAAGCCGAGCTGGAAGTGGAAGAAGCAGTTGCTTTTGCAGAATCAAGCCCTAAGGCAAAGCCTGAATCAGCGCTTGATGACGTTTATGCAGTCTGATTTTTTCAATTAAAATTAATAAATATAAATGGATGGAGAAATAAAATGAGTATTATGTCATATTCAAAAGCACTTGGACTTGCTATTGCAGAGGAGATGAGGCTTGACGAAACTATTGTTTGTATTGGACTTGATCTGCAAAAGCTTGGCGGTGCTTTCGGCGTAAATAGGGGACATACGGAAGAATTTGGTGAGAAGAGGATCGTTAACATGCCGATAGCTGAAGCAGGTTATACGGGATTGGCGGTCGGCTCAGCAGCTACAGGATTAAGGCCTATTGTAGAATTGCAGTTTGGCGATTGGATTACAATTGCCTCAGATCAACTGGTAAATCAGGCGGCATTATTACGGTATATGTCGGGAGGAATTTTTCAGGTTCCTATGGTAATGCGTTTTCCATGCGGCGCCGGAGGGGCGGTAGCAGCCCAGCATTCGCATATGTTTGAAAGCTGGTTTGCGTTTATACCCGGTTTGAAGGTAATGGCTCCAGCGACTCCGAATGATGCAAAGGGAATGATGAAAACGGCGATTCGTGACAACAATCCTGTAATCTTTTTTGAACATCGCATGTGTTATGAAAACAAAGGAGAAGTTACTGAAGATACTGAGTTTCTTATTCCGTTTGGCAAAGCAGATATAAAAAGATCTGGGAAAGACGTTACTATAGTTACATATTCCAATATGGTAAATCATGCAATGAAAGCGGCTAAGGCGCTGGAGGCAAAAGGTATAGATGTAGAGATAGTTGATTTACGAAGCATAAGGCCCATGGATACAAAAACAATTATTGAATCGGTAAAAAAGACCGGGAGAGTTATTTGTCTGCAAGAAACATGGTTGACTTGTAGTGTTGCATCAGAAGTTGCTGCTATAATTGCAGATGAAGCTTTTACGGATCTTAAAAAACCGATAAAAAGAATCGGAGGCTTAGATTGCCCGGTTCCATTTAGTCCCGATTTAGAAAGCTATGTTTTGCCAAATGCTTATAAAATTGAAACTGCGGTTATTGAATTATTGAAATAAAGAGTAATAATAAATAATGTTAAAGTAAGAAAGGAAAAGAAGAATGGCAAAAGCAATTGTTATGCCTAAACTTGCAATGAACATGACAAAAGGAGTAATAACGCAATGGTATGTAAAAGAAGGGGACTATGTTAATATCGATGATCCGGTTTTTGCATTAGAAACAGACAAAATAACAATAGATGCTCTGGCAATGGCAGAAGGTGTAGTCTTGAAAATAGTTGCACAAGTTGGGGAAGAAAAATTGGTGGCTGAACCTTGTTGCTATGTGGGAGAAAAAGGAGAAACAATTTAAAAGCAACAATAATTTCATTTATAATTAGGAATTTGGTTTGAATCGTAGCATAATGCAAAAAAAACGATTCAAAAGCAAATAAATAAAAGAACGGATGATATTTTAAAATGATAGGTAAAATGAAAGTGCAAAACTTTATAGAACCTCTGGTGATGCATTTTGAGGAGCATGATATCCCGCAGATTACGGACGATGAAGTCCTTATACGGGTCAAGAACGTAGGTATATGTGGCTCGGATTTATCTTACTATTTTGGCCATAGTCCTTTAAATACTCCAAATGGTAAAGGTCCGCTATATTTGGGACATGAAGCCTCGGGCGTCGTTATGGAAGTTGGTAGCATTCCAAAAAGTTTGGAACTATTATCTAATGGAGACAGAGTGGTCATAAATCCGGTGCAACAATGTAATGCATGTCCGGAATGCATGCGGGGCGAATTCAATGTATGCCAAAATATGGTGATTAAAGGTGTTTCAGTGAACGGGTGTTTTGCTGAATACGTCAAGGTTAAATATACGCATGTGTATAAGATGCCAGATGAAATCACATTTGAAGAAGGTGCGCTTATGGAGCCTTTGGCATGCGCGACATATGGCATCAAGAATCTGGATGTGCAACTGGGACAGACCGTAGTGGTGTTCGGCACAGGAACTATCGGCCTCATGCAGCTGCAACTTGCCAAAGCGGCTGGAGCAGGTAAGGTCATTGTAATAGGAATTGATGATTTCGGTCTCAAGATAGCAAAAGAAATAGGCGCATATGAAGCCATAAATTCGCTTGATGCATCTTCACCATATTATGTTGCGGATATTTCCGAAAAGATAAAAGAGCTGAACAGCGGCGTTATGGCGCCGCGCGCTATTGTTGCGACATCCGCTATGACGGCATTGCAGCAGGTGCTTACCGTGACAGGGGCACATTCCACCATTGTATATTTCGGACTTCCGGGGCCGAATGATGAATTGAAGGTCCCCGTTCTGGAAGCCATACAGTATGATCGTACGCTACGGTTTTCTTTTTTAGCACCTCTTGTATGGGATAATGTGTTCAACGTAATCGTATCCGGGCAAGTTAATCTAAAACCGCTAATCACGCATAAATTCAGTCTTAAGGAGGCGGAGGAAGGAATCAAATTCATGAAGGACGGTAAAGAAGGGAAAATCAAAGGAATCGTATTTGTATAATTAAACAAACCAGAGGTGAGTTTATTGTTTTAGGAATTTGTTATCAGCTAAACGGTAAAGTTTATATAATTAAAAAATTATAAATATGCAGAAATTCATTTTAGGCTGAAATAATGAAAATGTAATTGAAGAACTTCATGGTAAATCTTTAAAGAGTTTTTGACAACATTTGCTTTTTCTTTAATTATTAGCACGGGTATAAGTATAAAAACACCTGTATAAATTAAAAACAGGCATTATAAAAAAACTTAGCTTATGTTTGGAATGCATTTTTTCTTCATAATTCCAGTTTCATTGTCATTATAAAAGAACAGCGAAAACTATTTTGGAGAGTGAACTATGTCTTTAACGGATAAAGAGAATTATATAACGGTTTCCGGATATGCGGGCAACCGTCCGGATTATGTGCAAGGCGGCGGAGGCAATACATCCGTAAAACTGGATGATAAGATAATGGCCATAAAAGCTTCGGGATATTCGCTAAAAGAAATTGATAATAGTACAGGTTATGTAACAGTTGATTACAAAGAAATAAAAAAATACTATGACAATGTGGATTTAACGCAAAAGAAAGATTATGAAAAGGAAAGTATTTCTGTAAACTTAAACAGTATATGCCTTACAGAAGGCATAAAAAACATAAGGCCATCGGTGGAAGTAGGTTTTCACTCTTTCCTGCCTAAATATGTAATACATACACATTCGGTATATGCAAATATATTATGCTGCTGTGAGGAAGGGGAAGGCATAGCCGGGCAGATTTTTAAAAAAAGCGGCCTGAATTATTTTCTTGTTAAATACATCAATCCGGGTTTTTATCTGACATTGGAAATAAGGGAGAGTTTGCAAAAGCTCAAAAAAACAAACGGGAAAGATCCGAATATTATTTTACTGGACAACCATGGCATAATTACTTCAAATGATGATCATTTAAAGGCAATGGAGATCCATGAAAAAGCAAATATGCTGATAAAAGATCATTTTTCAATAGGAGATTATGAAAAACCCAAAATTATAAAAACCTCATATGGATTTGCCAGCAACACACAATATCTTAAAGAAACTATTACAGAAAAGAAAATGGATGAAGCTTATTTTGATTCCTTGCGTCTCTTTCCCGATCAGCTTGTATATCTGGGCGGCAAAATGGGCGGCGCAGTTAAAATCGACAGCAGTAGCGGAAGCATAGAATATCATACAAATGAAAAAGAAGCTTTAATACTGGAAGAAATAATGGCAAGTACCATGTTTATTATCAATGAGATAAAAAGGGCGGGGCTGACGCTAAGGCAAATGGACCAAGCAGGAGCTGATTTTATTAACAACTGGGAAAGTGAAAAGTATAGAATTAAACAAATCAAATAGAAAGATTCCTATAATATACAAACAGTGTTATATGATCGAAAGAATATAGAAATGATAGAGAATGACAATATGAGATTAAAAGGGAAAAAAGCGATAATCACCGGAGCGGCACAGGGACTGGGCAGGGCGCTGGCTGAGCGTTTGGCAAAGGAAGGCGCATATGTCGTGATAGGCGACATAAATATCGGAGAGGCTAAGAAAACAGCGGTGGCTATTAAAAATACCGAAGCATATCTTTTGGATGTAACGGATTATTCCTCGTGTGAAGCGTTTATAGGGAATGCAAATAATATACTTGGAGGAATAGACATACTTATATCAAATGCAGCAATCTTGATTTCAGGAGGAGTCGAAGAATTTGATGCAGCGAAATGGAAAAAAGTAATAGACGTTAACCTATGCGGTTTTTTTAATATAGCGAAAGCGGCGGCGCCGCACATGAAGGAAAAAGGCGGAGCAATAATACAGATAAATTCTAAATCGGGGAAAAAAGGTTCATATAAGAATTCCGCATATGCCGCAAGCAAATTCGGAGGTATCGGGCTTGTTCAAAGCCTCGCTTTGGAGCTTGCCTGTTATAATATACGTGTAAATGCCATATGTCCCGGGAATCTTTTGGATTCGCCCCTTTGGGTAAACAGTTTATTTAAACAGTATGCAAAAAATCAGGGTATCACAGAGGAAGAAGTACGAAAAAAGTATATCGGACAAGTACCGCTCAAAAGAAGCTGTACATATGACGATGTTGCCAATGTAATGGTGTTTTTGGCAGGCGGCGAATCAAGTTATATGACAGGGCAGGCCATAAATGTAACCGGCGGCCAGCAAATGGATTAAGATATGGAAAAGGAACTATTAATAAAAAAGCTGAATGCTAAAACAAGGGAAGAAAGAATAGATTCATTAATAAAGCTTAAAAAGCTTTTGGGCAATGGTTATATAAAAAAACCTGTACGGGAGGGTTATACAAATAACCATGTCCATACAAAGTATTCTTTTTCTCCGTATTCACCGGCCAAGGCTGTCTGGACGGCATATATGAGTGGGCTTGACGTGGTAGGGATTATCGACCATGACGCCATAAACGGTGCTTATGAATTCAAAGAGGCCGGGGAAATACTGGGGATAGCGACAACTACAGGTTTTGAGATGCGGACAGACTGGAGAAAAACAGGGTTAAACGGCAGGAAGATAAACAATCCCGACCAGGTTTCAAATGCATATATAAGCGCGCACGGCCTTCCGCATAACAAGATCGAGAAGGCAGACAGGTATTTATCCGTAATAAGGGACGCAAGGCAAAAACGGAACAGGGAGATACTGAAAAAACTGAACGGCATAATGGAACCGGAAGGCATGTCCATCGATTATGACAGGGACATCATACCATTGTCATATTCGCCTGACGGAGGGACGGTAACCGAGAGGCATCTGCTTTTTGCGGCAACATTGAAATTGATCCGCAAACTTGGCAAAGGCAATAAGCTTATCGGATTTATCGAAAAGGAACTGCATATTGGTTTAACCCAAAAACAATGTGCACTATTGAGCGATGAGAACAACGGTGATTATGAATACGACTTGCTTAATATATTAAAGGGAAGGTTTTTAGAACAAATCTATATAAAAACATGTTTGGATGAAACTCCGCCGGTAGATAAAGCTGTTGATTTTATTAGAAAGGCCGGAGCAATACCGACATACTGCTATCTGGGTGATGTGGAAGCATCGCCTACCGGAGATAAAAAACCGCAGAAATTTGAAGACGGTTATCTTGAGGAGTTATTTGAAGAGTGCAGGGATATCGGCTTTCAGGCCATTGCCTTTATGCCTTCGCGCAATACGGTAAACCAGTTAAAAAGAGTTATGGAGCTTTGCAGAAAATTTAATTTTATGCAGATCAGCGGGGAGGATATAAACCAACCCGGGCAATCCTTTATATGCAAGGAATTGATAAAACCTGAATTCAAACATTTGATGGATTCTGCATGGGCGCTTGTGGGACATGAATATATGGCCGGTATGGATCTTTCAAAAGGGATTTTTGCAAATAAACAGCAGGATGTTGATATGGACAGATTAATATACAGATATAAAAAAACAGGTGAATAATCATCGATAAAAAAGCTTGTTGATTTGTGTTAGGAGAAATAATGAAGATGACAGCGGTACGATTATACGGGAAAAAAGAATTAAGGCTTGAAACGTTTGAACTGCCTGATATAAAAGAAGACGAGATATTGGCCGAGGTAATATCTGATTCGCTGTGCATGTCCAGCTATAAAGAGGTAATGCAGGGGGCGGAGCATAAGAGGGTTCCGGATAATGTATATGAGAATCCGGTAATAATAGGGCATGAATTCTGCGGGATAATCCGGCAGGTAGGGGAAAAGTGGAAAGATAAATACAAGGCTGGGGAGAATTTCTGCATACAGCCGGCACATAACAAAAATGGAGCGCTCACGGCTCCGGGATACTCTTTTCCATACTGCGGAGGAGATGCGACATTTGTGATCATTCCCCCTGAGATAATGGAAATGAACTGCCTTTTGAAATATGAGTCAGACGTATTTTTCATGGGGTCGCTCGCTGAGCCTATGAGCTGTATAATAGGGGCTTTCCATGCCTCATACCATACAAATCAGGGCACATATATACATGAGATGGGGATAAAAAAAGGCGGAAAGATGGCATTGCTGGCTGGGGCAGGGCCTATGGGGCTTGGATCGATGGACTATGCGCTTCATAATCCGGATAAACGGCCGTCAATGCTTGTCGTGACGGATATAGACGATACGAGACTGAAGCGTGCGGAAAGCATATTTTCAGTTAAAGATGCAAAAGAATGCGGAGTGGAACTCAAATTTATAAACACAAGAGATATAGATGCCATAGCTGAATTAAGGAGTTTAACGGGCGGGACAGGTTTTGACGATGTGTTTGTGTTTGCTTCTGTAAAGCAGGTGGTGGAGCAGGGGGATGCCATACTCGCTAAAGACGGATGTATGAGCTTTTTTGCCGGCCCGGGCAAACAGGATTTCAGGTCTGAAATTAATTTTTACAATGTACATTATAATTATACGCATATAATGGGCACAAACGCGGGAAACAATGACGATATGAGCGAAGCTGCAAGGCTTATAGCGAAAGGAATTATCAATCCGGCGGTTATGGTAACGCATATTGGTGGGATTGACTGTGTTGCTGAGACAACGCTTGATCTTCCGAACATACCGGGAGGGAAGAAGCTGGTATATACGCATATTTCGATGCCGCTTACGGCTATAAAAGACTTTGAGGAAAAGGGGAAGGATAATCCGCTTTTAAAAGAGCTTTCCCAAATAATAGACAAGAAAAATAACCTGTGGAGTAAGGAAGCGGAAAAGTATTTGCTTGCAAATGCATACAAGATTTAAATATCAATAAACAAATTATTATTATTCATAGACAGGCGAATAATAATATAAAATTCTATAAGGGGTAAAATAAGGGGCAGTAAGCATATTTTGAGAAATAAAAAAGCCCGAAAATACGGAGTTTCCGGGCTTTTTTAATGGCCAGACTGTCCAAAAAGTGGCATCAATTCTTGGTATAATATAGAAAAAACGTATAGAGGTTAGACATATGGAGTATATCAAAGGCCATGATCGGGGACAAAAAACCTGCTAAACAAATTGGGTCTGTCTCAAATTTTGTGTAAAATATCAACCGCAGAAGTAAATTTCAAGTGAGCTATTCAAGAATAATGGATAGCTCACTTTTTATCTGATCCCAAAACCTGATTCTCATTGACCATTTTTTAGTAGCATCTTCGGTGGCTAAGAATAAGGATTTCATTAAAGCTTTATCGCTGGGGAAGACAGCTTTACCTTTCGTGACTTTTCTGTATTGCCGGTTTAAATTTTCGATGATGTTAGTAGTATACATCACCTTTCTCACATTATGGGAAAAGGAGAAAAACGGCGATATAACGTCCCAATTATCATACCATGATTTAATGCCTGTCGGGTATAAAGAATTCCATTTATCCTTGAAGAATTCAAGCTGCCGAAATCCTTCCTCTTCGTTTGCTGCAGAATAAATGGATTTCATGTCGCGGCAGTATTCTTTCCTGTGCTTGTAGCCAACATATCGGGCGGAAGCACGGATCTGATGAATTATGCAGCGCTGTACTATGGCGTTAGGATATGTCGCCTTGATAGCCTCGGGAAATCCGGGGAGACCATCAATTGAAAAGACGGTAACTTCCTGAACTCCGCGGTTTTTCATATCTGTTAATACTTTCAGCCAAAACTTTGAGGTCTCATTTTCGCCTATCCAGAGCCCTAATACGTCCTTGTAACCGTCTTCATCGATTCCTACCACTACATATGCAGCCTTTGAGATAATACGGTTATTCTGTTTTACCTTGTAGTGTATGGCATCCATGAATACAAAAGTAAAGCGCTCGTTAAGCGGTCTGTTCTGCCATTCCTCTATTATAGGCATAATCTTATCCGTCATTCTTGATACTGATTCCGCCGACAATGGTATCCCGTATAAATCCTCTATATGAGAAGAGATATCTCTTGTGCTCATACCTTTGGCATACATCGAAATTACCTTTTCCTCAATAGCTGAGATATCTCTTATATGTTTCGGCACAAGTTCAGGTTCGAAATCATTGTTCCTGTCTCTTGGAATACTTAAATCGATTTCTCCCAGGTCGCTCCTCACTGTCTTTTGAGAGTATCCGTTTCTATAGTTATTCTTTTCAATGCTTCGGTCGTGTTTCTCATAGCCAAGCTCTTCCTCAAGTTCTGATGACAGTAAGTTTTCGACTCCTTGCTTTAACATATCTTTTAATATGCTTTGAAGGCCGGAAATATCTTTCACGCCTTCCTTCTCCATAAGTTCTTTTGTCAGTTCGCTGACTTTTGTCTTTTTGTCCATTTTAAAAATCCTCCGCTTTCGTAATTAATTATATTTTATTAATTACTTCTGCGGAAGACTTTTTCTTTTTACACAAATCTTGTTACAGTCTCAAAAAGAACGACGAGAACGGAGATTTCAATAATTTTCTCAAATCCTTATAAGAAAAATCAAGTTGTATTACATAACGTAATATATGAAAAGCCATTGCCACCCATAGTGTACGCCATATCGACGCCAAGGCATGTCATATACTGGAGAATCCGCATTACACAGTGTGAAGCAATTAATATTCTTGCCACCAACAGTGTGTGCCAAACAAATAAACTCCATAAAACAGTAACCATAAATGTGAAAATCAGCTTAACTGTTACTGTTATTAAAGCAGAAACCGAACTGGACAATCTGAACGATATTTTTTTCCAGCCTGTAAAAAGCTTGATGAAAGAAAAAGGAGGAAAGGAGCTGAGAAGTTGGAGATACTGGTTTTGCAAGCACGGCACATGTGCCCACAAATACCTGCTTGACAGGGAGTTCCCACTCCCTATAACCCACTTGGATGGCGGTAAACCGCTTAGAATTCGGAAAGGAGAAATTGTATGAGAACAAGGAACAACATGATAAAAGTCATGCTCAATGATAAAGAGCTGGAGCATCTCAATAAGCAGGTTGAAGCCAGCGGACTTAATAAATCAACTCTACTCAGGAAGCTGATTGCCGGATTAGCAATCAATCCCGCTCCTGTAGATGAATATAGAAAAATATGCAGTTTGTTATCCAATGCCACAAACAATTTGAACCAGATTGCACGATATGCCAACACGGCTGGATATGTGAACGAAGATAAACTGGATGCAGCTATTGTTCTTATTCGTAAATGCTGGCATCAAATGCGGGAGCTTAGATAATGGCAATTACTAAAATCATCGTTATACGAGTACGATTGGACAAGCGTGTAAGCTATGTGCTGAATGAGGATAAGACGGGGCTTGGCAATGTGCTGGAGTATGCAATGGACAAAGATAAAATTCAAGGAGAGCAGAAATTGTATGAGAGTGCTGTTAACTGTGATAAAGAAACAGCTTTTCAGGATATGATGCAAACCAAAAAGCATTTTGGCAAAATGGATAAAGTGCAAGGTTATCATATCATTCAATCTTTTAAACCGGGAGAAGCAACGCCGGAGTTAGCTCATCAGATCGGTGTAGAGTTTGCACAAAAAAGTTTTGGTAAATACGAAGCCGTTGTCGGAACGCACCTGGACAAAAACCATATTCATAATCATGTGGTGGTAAATTCCGTGTCTTTTATAGATGGAAAGAAATATCGCAACAATTTCAAAGACTACTATGGGGATATTCGAGGCATATCCGATGCGCTATGCAAGGAATATGGTTTGTCCATCATAGAAGAAAATGAAGAAAAGAAATCGGTCAGTTATGTGGAATGGCTTGCCAGAAACAAGGGTAAAACGTCATGGCAGACCATTATTAGAAACGATATAGATGACTGCATCAAACAAGCCTTTAGTTTTGGCAACTTCCTTATGCTCATGGAACATAAAGGTTATGAAATCAAACAAGGCAAATATATTTCGTTCAAGCCTATGGGAAGAGAACATTTCTCCAGAGGATATAAGCTGGGAAATGAATATTCGTTTGTGAATATCAAAAACAGAATCGAAGGCAAAAATCTGACATTGGAGTTCAAAGATGTTGAGTACCATATGCAGAAAAAAGATGAGTTTAACCCATATCCAAAAGTGAAGCCGGGCAGCTTCAAAGCGCTGTGTTTGCATTATATGTATCTGCTTGGGCAGGTCAAGAAGAATCAGGTTCCTGATAATACAGCCAATGTTTTTAAAGAGGATTTAATTAAGTTTGAAAAAATGACTAAAACATTTGATTTTGTTCACGACAAGAATCTTGAAACGATAGAGCAAGTGCTGAAATATAAGGATCAATGCTATCAAAAAATCAGCAAGTTAAAAGCTGCAAAAACAGAGCTGCAATCTGATAAAGACAAATATAGACCTGCATTCGATTTGCTTAAAAAAATCAAGATGTTTGAGAAGCCTTATCGGCTATACCTTGACGGTTATTTTAAGATGCAGGACGAATATGATACTTATCTCAAATCACTAATTGAGCTAAATGATATGGGATATACATCACCTAATACAATTGAATCTCTGGAGGAAATAAAAAGCAGTATTAAAGACCGGTTATCAGCAAACGATGAAGAAATACGAAGTTTTAGAAAAGAAATCCGTTTATGCAATACCGCACTTGAACTGAATAACCATATTGAAAAGAAAACTCTGGAGCTTGAAAAACAGGATAATAGTGATAAGCAACTGAAACTGAACGCCAAAGAAATGGCGAGAAATTTATTAGAAAGGTAAAAGAAGATTGAATAAAAACAGCAAACTAAAAATCAAACAAGAAAACACATATGGAATCGGCGATGATTTTATGATATCACAAATTAAAATAGGAAAAACAACATTCATTGTAGCCAGCTATTTCGAGAAAGAAAAATCGTTTATCAATGCTATGGAGCAGGTTATAGAACATAGAATTAAAGCATCATAAGTGGACTTAGCACGGATTGCGGAGTAGGATTATATTTAAGGCTTTCACGTGACGATAACAATTCTGAAAGTGAAAGCATGAGCATTTTTAATCAAAGAAATATGCTCACAGACTATGTAAAAGAAAGGGGATGGGAAGTAGAAGAAATATATATTGACGATGGCATTTCAGGCGTTACCTTTGACCGACCGGCGTTTAACCGTTTGATAAAAGATATTGAGAACGAACGTATCAATATGGTTATTACAAAAGACTTATCACGGCTTGGACGAAACTATTTAAAAGTAGGCGAATACACCGATTATTTCTTCCCGAAACATAAGGTCAGATACATTGCTGTGAATGATAACTACGATAACGATAAGGAAGATGATTTCGTAGCATTTCGCAATATATTCAATGAGCATTATGCAAAGGATACTTCAAAGAAGATCAAAGCGGTTAAGAAAACACAGATGAAACAAGGCTTGTTTGTAGGGAGCCAGACGGCAATGGGTTACAAGCGTGACCCGCACGATAAGCATAAGCTGATTATTGACGAGGAAGTTGCTGAGATTATCAGGCGAATGTTTCACAGATATTCAATTGGCGATAGTGCAAGACACATAGCGGACACGTTTAACAATGAAGGTATTCCAACACCGAGATAGTATTTCTTCAATCGTATCGGTAAACCGAATCCCTATACAGGCGATGCAGTTTCTTGGGGAAGCTCTACAATTATCAGGATGTTGGGCAATCAAGTATATATTGGTCACATGTGCCAAGGTAAACGTCAGAAGAAATCATTCAAAATGAAGCGCAGAGATGTTATCCCCAAAGATGAATGGATTGTTGTTGAAAACATACATGAGCCGATAATCGATGAGATTACTTGGAATCGTGTGCAGACTATTCTCAAACGCAACAAAAGGAGTGCTAAGCCAAGACTGCGGGATGACAAGACAGTTTCTCTGTTCTCCGGCAAAGTGCGCTGTGCGGACTGCCAGGCGGTGATGACGTATACTTATTCCAAGAATACTGTGTATAAGCCGTATTATAAGTATCGTTGCAGCACATACAGCAATCAAGGTAAAGCAGCCTGTAGCTATCATGCAATATTGGATGATGAGCTGAAAGCTATCGTGATGGCGGAGATTCAGAAGTTTTCAAAGATTGCTTCATGCTATGAAGATGAACTGCTGAAAAAGCTGATATATATTAACAGTAACATTAAGTTAAAGAATAACAGTTTTCTAGAAAAGCAAATTCGCAGGACAAACAGAGGGCTTCAGGGAATTGCGCCGAAGATTGATGTATTGATTGACCAGATGGCAAACGGTAATATTTCAGAGCAGATGTTCAAGAAGCTAATGAATCAGTACGAGCAGAAGCAGAATGATTTGTCTGAAAAGCTAGCAGATCAGAAAGCTGAATTGTCGAGAATCAAGGATGACATTGGCAATATACAGCACTTAGTTGACTGCTTCAAAGATCGAGTATACATTGAAGACCTTGAACGAGAAACGATTGTAGAGCTAATTGACTTTATCGAAGTGTTCAAAAAAGAAAAGGTAGGAACCGAATATTTTCAGAGGGTTGATATCCATTTCAACTTTATTGGGCAGATATCAACAGAACAGTTCCAAGCGCTGAAGGATTACATCCAACAGCAAGAAGATAACCAAACCCAAATGACACAGGTCATATGACCTGAATATCAGAGAAAAAGAAAAACGACACATTGAGTGCCGTCTGTAAGTGGCGGAGAGAGTGGGATTCGAACCCACGGTTGCTTGCGCAACACCGGTTTTCAAGACCGGCACTTTCAACCAGGCTCAGACATCTCTCCAAGAGCATATAGTATAGCAAAAAGTGTATATCAGCGTCAAGTAAAATACAGCGAAAAAGAGCAAAAATATAACATCGTATTATTCAATATCAGAAAATATAAGGCGTGCCAGCTCTTTACCTGTATCTGTTTTAAAAAATTTCTTTAATACTCCCTTGAAAGCTTTTTTTGATATATCGCCTTCCTGCGCATTCACAATAAAATCCGCTTCTATAATAATTTGATAATCAATACCATCGATATTGTCATATGTGTGGTGATGAGAGATAATAAAAAGCACTCGCTCAATAAAAGCATTGTCCTGTGTAAATTTTTCGAGTATTGGTTTTGCTATTTTCGGGCCGTGCTGCTGCTGAAGTTTTCCGCCGCACGAGCCGTAGTTTTTTTCACAGTAAGAGATAGCGATATCATGAAGAAGCGCGGCGGCTCCGATAATCTGCATTTGTTTTTCGGTAACGGCTTCTTTGCCTGCTATGCATTTCGCAAGCCCGTATACTTTAAGCGCGTGGTTTATGCGCTGTATATCTTCGCCATTTACCTTTATCATTTCAAAAATAATGTCGCTTATCATTTGTTGCACCTTTATCTGTAAGAGCCGATTTGCACTGCCTTGATATTATTATATAACATGTATATAATAATTGTCAGGGAAATTATATCTTTCCCCGCAGAAATTATATTTTTTATTTTTTGGAGTTTTAAATGAATATCATATTTCATCTTAAGAGATGGCTTATTCGGCGTAGCCTTAATAAGCGAAGGCTCTCGAGCCCTTTTGTTGTAGACCCCGCAGAAAACTACTCTCTTTCCTCTGATGCGGATAAAAACCAAAGCAACAGTTATTATTTTTCCTGCCACGATATGAAAGGCAACAGCCTTTTATTAAGGTACGCAAAAAGGGGCGGAAATCAAACGGAAGTGTGGTTTGCATATAAAGATGCCGACGGTAACGCTTATGTAAATGACAAACAGCATTATACAGGAGAATGTGCGACTGCCGGTGTTAACTGCAAAAAGCCTGGCGAAATCTGGTCTTTTTTCTATGACGGAGAGCTAAGAAATATCAATACCCAAAAGATATGCACAGCAAACTTTAACGGCACATTTACCGCCGAAGGCGAGATTTTTGAGTTTGGGCATCATCTCGATTCGGATATAATGGCAAAAGCGATAGCAAAAGAAAAATGGAGCAAAGCGTTTTTTAAAAGCATTAACGAGAACAATCAAATTCATTATGAGCAGCAGGGAAGTGTATCGGGTACGCTTTGCATAGACGGTAAAAGCACAGATTATGTATTGCCGGCAATGCGGGACCATTCTTACGGCAAGCGCGATTGGAACTATATGAACAAGTATTTCTGGCTTATGGCGCTGTTTGAAGACGGGAGTTCTTTTAATGCAAACATGGTAAGCTATCCTGCTGTGAAGTCTATCCAAACGGGTTATTTTGTGCTGGGCAACGATACCGTGTGCGTGCAGGATGCAAGAATACTCGAGGACGTAAAATCAAATACTGTACCGGACAAATTTACATTTGAAGCGGTCGCGGGCGGCAGAAAGGTCAGCATAACGTGTAAAAAAGAGACGGAGTTTGTATTTGCGTTTAACGACGGCGAATACATTATATACGAAGGAATAGGCACTTTTGAATTGGACGGCAAAAAAGCAAGAGGCGTGCTCGAGTTTGGATACAACGGCGACGCTTCAAGGCTTGTTTGATCGGAGGTGCTGTAAAATGAAAATATATGAACTAAATAAAATAGATGAAAAAAGGCTCGGGGACGTCGGAGGAAAAGCCAAGGGGCTGTATCTTCTTGATAAACTCGGCCTGAATATTGCGCCGGGGTTTGTTGCCGTAGATATCAACGACGAGCTCGGATTACAGGCGGCGGCAGATTATTATGAAAACAGCGGTATGGAGATCGTTGCCGTGCGTTCGTCGGCGACGGCAGAGGATGGTAAAGATTTTTCGAGCGCGGGGTTATATAACTCGTTTCTAAACGTAGCGGGAAAAAGCGCCGTTAAAAAATCTATTATGAGCTGTATCGCGTCGCTGGAAAGCGAAACTGCAAACAGTTATTCGTCATTTTTCAGCGCCGCCAAAAGCCATAAAATGTGCGTCATTGTACAAAAAATGATAAACGCTGAGATTTCTGGCGTTTGTTTTTCAGACCATCCGGGCGATGAAAAAAGAATACTCGTTGAAGCGACAGGCGGCCTTGGCGATAAGCTTGTTTCGGGGCAGGCAGCGGCACACTCGTATTGTGTGCCAAAAGATACTATGAAGATTGACGGAGACGAGCTTTTGGATTCACGCATGATAGAAGCAATAGCGAGGCAGGCGGTTGAGGCGAGCGGAAAACTCGGATATCCGCTTGACACGGAGTGGGCGATAGAGGGCGGGCGGCTGTACTGGCTTCAGGCAAGGCCTATAACAGCGTCGAATGGCACAGACGCTTTCGAGCTTGATACTAAAGTTATACCCGATGACAATATACTTACAACGTGCAATGTAGGTGAAATGCTCCCCGGCGCCGTTACACCGCTTAGTTTGTCTACGAGCGTCGCAAGCATTGATTTTGGCATTCGCAAAATGGTGCTAAAGGCGGGCGCCGCGAAAAGCTATGACGAGATTCCCGAAGGCTGCGGAATAAGCAGCGTAGGAAACCACCTTTTTATCAACATTTCGACTGCAAGCAGAATAGGCGATTATGTAATAGGCGGAACGAGGCAGGGAGTCGAGCTTAGCATATGCAACCGCATACTTGATGATATTCCAAAACCGCCCGTTCCTAAAGTCAGCAAAATCTTAAGGCTGAACAACGCAAGAAAATATTTCACCATACTTTTCGGAGTAAAAATAGCGTGCAGAAAAATAAAAAGGCTGGCGCAAAACCTGCAGATACCAAAATGCGAGACGGCAGAGGCGGCTATAAAAGAGATATCAAAAAAACTTTGCGTTATAGACGAAGCGTTTTGGCTGCATTACATAAGCTCTGCGCATTCAGGGTCTATGAACAGCGCGCTGTTTTTAATAATGCTGGAGCAAGGCCAAAGCATAGACGACGCAAAAACGAAGATTGCAGGTGTTCTCGAAGATATCGACGGCATCGAAAGCGTCGACATATTGCGCTCGCTTAAAACAGCGGCTCGCGCGCTTATGAAAGAGAATAAAGATATAGCGGCATACAGCGCAGACGAGCTTGCGAAATATATTAAGATATGCGGCAAAGAAGCAAAAACCGCGCTTGACGATTTTTATGAGCGGCACGGGCACAGGTCGATACGCGAGGCAGAGCTGAGAAGCAAATCATGGCATATGGACGACATCAGCCTTTGCAGTTATTTAAAATCTATAATTGCCGCGGGCGCAAAAGAAACGCGCCAAACAGGGCAGGCGAAAGAAAACATAGAAAAATTGCTTTTGGGGCAAAAAGGCATAATGCGCTTTGTTATAAATTTTATTATTAAACAAGCAAGAAAAGGCGTTGTGAACAGAGAGTTTACAAAGTCTATGAGTATTAAAGTTCTCGATAAATTCAAGACGGCTTACAGAGAGCTTGCCGATGTTTTAGCAGATTCGGGCGTTTTGCCCGACAGCGACCTGATTTTCTTTTTAACACACCAGGAGTTAAAAAGGCTTATTAATAACGACGAAGCCGCACTTATAAAAAAAGCGGTCGCCAGAAGGCGCATACTAGAAGAACAAAAAAAGCTAAAGTTCGAACAGGTATCTTTGGGCAAGCCAAAGCCCATAGAGGCGGATATACCTGCAATTTATAAAAAAGCGGTAATGACAGGGTCGTCTATAAGCAGGGGCAAAGCCACAGGAAAGGCAAGAGTGGTAAAAAGCGTGGAAGAGGCCAATATGCTCGAAGAAGGCGAGATAATGGTTGCCGCTTTTACCGACATAGGATGGTCGCCATACTATTGTATGATAAACGCGCTTGTGACAGAAGTCGGGTCGGCGCTTTCTCACGGAGCGGTCGTCGCAAGAGAATATTCACTTCCGCTCGTCGCAAACATACCATACGCTACACAGGTAATTAAAACCGGCGATATGCTAAGCGTGGATGCATATACAGGAGAAGTAGCAATAATATAATAAAGAGCAGAGTAAAATAGTGCGCCAATCTAAAAATATGATATAATCAAAGAGGCATTTAGCCTAAAATTTTAAGTTGTGCGGAGGGCTGCATGAAAAACATTTGCGTTTTTGCTTCGAGCAGCGCTGAGTTAGAGCAGATATACAAAACCGAAGCTAAAAAACTTGGTGCAAGTATAGCCAAAAATAAAATGGGCATTGTTTTTGGCGCGGGTACGCAGGGGCTGATGGGCGAGCTTGCGCGCGGTGCGCAGGAGCAGGGCGGAACGATTATTGGCGTTATCCCAGACCTGCTTAACGTTAAGGGCATAGTGTTTGAATACTGTACAAATCTTTACGATACCCGTACCATGCACGAGAGAAAAGCAATCATGGAAAAAGAATCGGACGCATTTATCGCGCTTCCCGGCGGCTTTGGAACGCTTGAAGAGATACTCGAGATAATTACATTAAAACAGCTTGGATATCATAACAAGCCAATCGCAATACTTAACACAAACGGATTTTACTGCCATTTGATAGCGCAGCTTGAAGAAACGGTGAACCAAAAGTTTGCTGACGATTCTTCGCTTGCTCTTTTTGAAGTATTTGATAATATTGACGACACTCTTTTCTATATAGATAACTATGTGCCGCAAAAAGCTCACAAAAAAAATGAACTGCTTTAAAAAGGTGCTTTTATGCAGGAAAATGATATAAATTTTCAACCTCTTTCTTTTGGGCGCATGGCGGTGCGCACTCTTTCTGCCGCCGCCAAAAATTACGCTGTTTTTTTTGTTTCTAATATGCTGGCTACAGGCGTTATATTCATAGTTATAGCCGCTATGCTGGGATTTGCCGTTCCGCAGCTTTCTCATATTATTTGGACGGGCGGCGCAGAATTTAGCTTGGAATTTATTTGGGTTTTTACGGCAGGCAGCATATTATTAACGTTGATAAGTGTGTTTTTTACGCAGCAGTTTTCGACAGGGCTTGTGTTTGCCGTCATGAAGAATTATGAAAACGGGCAGAAAGTATCTCTTGGCGGAGCATTTTCTCTTGCAAAAAGCCGCTATAAAAGCATGACATTGACTTTGCTTGCCGTCATGCTCTGCTCTTTAGGGGCAGGCGCAGCAGCGATACCTTTGGGTATAGTGGCGATAATTCCTGTAATAGGTATTTTGGCTATGATAGGAATTTCTTACACTCTTGAGATGATTTTCAGCTTTTCTTTGTGCGCGGCGGCGGCGGACGAAAAGCAAGCTTTCGGGGCGATAAAGTTTGGTGCGGCGGCCGTGTTTTACGGCGGATTTTTTAAAACACTTCTTCATTTGTTTGTTGCCAGCGTGGTTATGGGCACGGTAATCGCCGTGTTTTCTTTTATTGCTGTGCCCGTTCTAACAGCGCAAAACGCATTTGGCGAAGGGGCTGTTTTTATTATTGATACATGGTATATAGTATTAGCCGCTTTTTGGTTGTTGACGTCTGCGGTTTCTCCGTTTTTTAATGTGTTTGTTTATTACCTTTACGCAAACGCCAGAATACGTTCGGCAAATAAGGCTTATGAAAAAATGATACAGCTGCAAAACTCGAGCAAAGAAAGCTGGGAAGCTTATAAACAGCAAGAAGCAGAGAAACGCTGGGAAGAATTAAGGCGAGGCTGTCATGTTTTTGAAAAAGAATAGATTTATGTGTTGCTTGAAAGGGCTAAGCCGAGGATTTTTGATTTATTCAAACTATGGTTGTATAATAACATAATAAGAAAACAAGGCAGGTATTATATGAAAGCGATCGTGACGGTAACGGGAAAAGACAAGACTGGGATAATAGCGGGAGTCTCCGCAAAGCTTTCCGAGTGCAATGTAAATATACTCGATATAAGCCAGACTGTGCTTCAAGACTATTTTGCTATGATAATGCTTGTAGACCTGGAGGGTTGCAGCGTTTCTTTCTCCGACCTCAGCGGCCTTCTTGAGCGCGCGGGCAAAGAAATGTATATGGACATACGTATTATGCGTGAAGAGATTTTTGACGCTATGCATCGGCTGTAAAAGAAACCATAAGAACTTCTGATTTTTTCGGAGTGTTTTTTTTATTTATACAAAAATGCTCTAGTTTAAGCTTGCTGAGCATAAAATTACAACATACTATTTTTTATAAAGGGCGGTTTTATGAGTATATTTAAAAAGAAGAGTAAAAAAAGCGGCATTGCTTTTGGGGGAGGCGGAACAAGAGGCATCACTCATATAGGCGTAATACGGGTTTTACAGGAAAATGGTATTGAATTTGATTATGTAAGCGGAAATTCTGCGGGGTCTATCGCCGGTGCGCTTTACGCGGCGAAAATACCCTGGGAGCAGATTTACGATTATGTGCTCAATATAAAGAGCAAAAATGTTTTTCCGAGAAAAACGCTGCTTTCTTATATGAGCCCCGAAATAATTGAAAGAGCGGCGGATTATTTTCTTGAAGGCAAAAGTTTTCGCGATTTGGAAACGCCGTTTTGCGCGGTTGCCGTAAATTTAGAGGAGGGTACCTTAGAAACTTTGTGCAAAGGCAGTGTTTCAAAAGCGCTGTCGGCAAGCTGCGCCGTGCCGGGCGTTTTTCAGCCCGTAACGATTGGCAGTAAAACGTATATAGACGGGGGCACGCTTCAGAGCATACCGACGCAAACGGTAAGACAAATGGGAGCACAAAAGGTTGTCGGAATTAACCTTAACGCAGACAGAAGCCGCGGCACAAAGAGCCGGCGGCGGCTCGATGTATTTTTAACTGCATATAACTTAAGCAGCAATATAAACAGCCAGCTATGTGAGCAATACGCGGATGTCATGTTAAGGCCGCGCCTTGACGAGTTTGCCAGGCACAGTTTTAAAAGCACGCAAGAGATGTTAAACATAGGCGAGCAAACGGCAAAAGTGAGCTTGCAGAGCATTATTGAACTACTCCAAAACAATTAGAATTTCCATTTGCTAAACCGTAAAGATTGTTATAGTATATGTATATTAAAGGCGAATTGTGCACAAAGGGTGCTCTTTTTATGCCAGAAATTTGTAAAAAGGAGAAGTTAATATCAATGGTATCTCAATTTATTATTCTCGGTATTTATATTTTATTTTTATTATTTGTTGCGGTTTTTTCTATCCGCAGGACAAAAACAACGGATGATTTTGTACTTGGAGGCAGAAAGATAGGCGCATGGATGTCGGCCTTTGCGTACGGCACCACTTACTTTAGCGCAGTCATGTTTGTGGGGTACGCGGGCAAATTTGGCTGGAGCCTTGGGCTAAGTGCGACATGGATAGGCATAGCCAATGCGCTTATCGGAACATGGCTCGCATGGAAGCTTATGGCCAAGCAGACCAGAAAGATCACGCAAAAGCTCGATTCTGCCACAATGCCCGATTTCTTTTTGAAAAGATACAAATCACAGGGGCTGAAAATCACGGCAGCTGTTATAATCTTTGTTTTTCTCGTTCCGTATTGCGCGAGCGTATACCAAGGGCTCGGATATTTCTTCGAAAGTGTATTTAGCATTCCTTACGCCTATTGCATGATAGGAATGGCCGTTTTAACGGCGCTTTATCTTTTAGCGGGAGGGTATATCGCGACGGCGCTTACCGATTTTGTGCAGGGTATTATTATGATAGCCGGTGTGGTAATGATGGTAATATTCATTGTAACAAACCCCGTGGTGGGCGGAGTTGCAAACGGGCTTGCAAAGATAGGTTCCGATTACGGAGCAGAGCTCGTTTCGTCTTTCGGGTCTGCGCAAAACGCGGTTCTTTTGATTTCTCTGATAATACTTACCAGCCTTGGAACATGGGGGCTGCCGCAAATGGTGCACAAATTTTATGCCATAAAAGACAAGCAGGCTATAAAAAGAGGCACGCTGATTTCTACATTGTTTGCGCTTTTAGTCGGCGGAGCGGCTTATTTCATAGGCACTTTCGGAAGGCTGTTTCTAAACAATGTCAAGCCTGATAATATGGACACGATAATGCCGGAGGTTATGAATGTGGCGTTGCCGTCTATGCTTATAGGGCTTATACTAGTGCTCATACTCGCGGCGTCGATGTCTACGCTTTCTTCGCTCGTGCTGGTATCATCATCTTCTATTTCGCTAGACCTTATAAAGGGTGTATTAAAGCCGGGTATGAAAGATAAAAATGCAATGGTGCTAATGCGTATATTCTGCGGAGTTTTCGTCGTCATATCGCTGATTATCGCGCTTGCACAGCCGGCGGCAATATTTACGCTTATGTCGTATTCATGGGGCGCGCTTTCGGGCTGTTTCTTAGCGCCGTTCCTGCTTGGCGTACGATGGAGAGGTATGACAAAGGCGGGCGCCTGGGCGGGCGTTATAACCGGGCTTGCGGTAGTTATTCCGTTAATGATAATGGGCGCTGCCGGCGGTATACTTCCCGCATGGATGAGCCCTCCGGCTATCGGTTCTATGGCAATGATACTGTCGCTTATAGTCACGCCGATCGCAAGTAAAATGACAACCAAATTTGATAAAGAACATATAGAATTTGTGTTCGGAAGCAAATAAAAAAGCATTAACTAAATGTAAATTAAAAGACGGGCAGTGCCCGTCTTTTCTAATCTCATAGTTATGCTATTCAGACAGTGCGGTGCATATCGCTTTGCCAAGCTTTTGCGCCTCTGCGATTTCCTTTTCATCGGGACGGAATTTTGCGCTGCAAGTACCCACAATATCCGCGCCTATGCATCCGAGCCGTTCGTTTAAATATTTGATAGATTCTCCGCTCCAACCGAAAGAGCCGAAAACGGCGGACGGTTTGCCTTTAACAACGTAAGGCGATATTGACGTCAGCACATCCCAAACAGGTTTTAAGGCATCTCTGTTAAGAGTGGGGGAACCTATAGCAAAAGCGTCTGCGTTTTGTATTTTAGAAGCGCTGACAGCCGCATCGACAATGGATACGTCTTCAAGCTCTGCATCAAAACCCGCGCTTTTAACAACTTCATATATACTCTCTGCAAGCTGCTTTGTGTAACCGTAGCATGACACATAGCCAATGTATACTTTTTTCGGGTCGTTCTTGTACAGAATATCGCCCGCCCATGCTTCGTATCTTCCCACCGCTTCCATAGGCGCCGATCTTAAAACAGGCCCGTGAGAAGGGCATATAACGTTTATTGAAAGCTCGCGAATTTTTTCGGCAGCCTGCAAAACATAACTTTTAAAAGGCCCCATTATAACATCGAAATAATATTTTTGTGACGCTATCATTTCTTCTGTAAGCGGAGTTAAATCGTCAAACACATTTTCTGCCGAGAAATGGAACCCGAAAACATCGCCCGAGAATAAAATCTCGTCTTCCGGCGCATAAGTGAACATAGAATCGGGCCAATGAAGAAACGGCGCGGAAATGAATTTCAGCGTTTTTCCGCCAAGGTCAAGAGTATCGCCGTCTGAAACCACCATACACTCGAACGGACGGTTCAGTATGTTTTTTAAAAAGACGCTCGCCGGTTTAGAGCAGACTACGACAGCATCGGGTATAAGCTCTAAAAGCGTTTCGAGTGCGCCCGAATGGTCGGGTTCTGTATGGTTGCATATTATATAATCAATAGTCGCAACATCGCAAATATCCGATATTCTTTTAAAATGCTCCTGCTCAAAGCCTTGCTTAACCGTGTCTATAAGAACTGTTTTTTCGCTTCCTTTAACAAGATAGCTGTTATAAGAAGTGCCCCAATCGGTGCTCATTATTACGTCAAAAACTCTAAGGTCGGGATTATGTACCCCTACCCAATGAATATCTTTTTTTATCGCTATTGGCTGCATATATTACTCCAAACGTTAAACCGGTTCAAACATATCTCTTGTTGCTCCGCAAAGAGGGCACACCCAATCAGGGTCTACATCTTCCCATGCGGTGCCGGGCGCTACTCCGTTATCAGGGTCGCCCGCTTCCGGATCATAAATGTAACCGCATACAGTGCATTCATATTTTTTCATTTTAGATTATCTCCTTTTTATTTATCTTTAAAATAATCTTCAAGCTTTGCGAACAAATCGTCTGCGTCTATACCGTGGACAGCGCATGCTTCTGTTATCGTCTCTCCCGATGATGCAGGACAGCCTATACAATGCATGCCCGCATTCAGGAATATTTCAGCGCAGCCTTTGTCCATCATTAGAAGCTGTGCAATAGTCATATCTTTTGTGATTTTCGCCATGGTTTTTCCCCTTATTAATAATAATTGTCAGTCAAGTTGTTTTTGTCATCTTATGACCGCATTTTGAACACTTTATTGACACCTTGCCTTTGCCCCTTGGTACTCTTAGTTTTTGGAAGCATTTGGGGCATTTATATACCTTATACAATTTTCTCTGCTGTGCCTTTGCCTTGCTTTTATAATACCACGTTTTGGGTTTATTAACCAGACGCATGAATATAAAATTTTCATTTCTTCTTTTATTTATGTTTCTGGAAAACATACGCCAAAATGCGACTGCAACTAGCGCCAGCGATATTGCGAACATAAACGGCAGCGGTATAAGGTTGAGTATAAACGCAAACAATGTAAGGGCAAACGAAAGTTGGTCCGGCCCGTTTCTCCCTATAAACATTTTTCTAAACATTTTTCCACCACTTCTTTTTGTTGTAAAAATTCTTTAAACACCGCAGGTAATTATAAGCTCGGGTGTTCTTACCTCTTTGTAATATTCTATAAAATCTTTAGTGCTGTTAATATTCTCGGGAAGCATTATTCCGCATCTTCCTATATCAACCTGCATGTGCACGTCGCTGCCTGCAATTTTTAGTATATTATGCTTTGCGGCAAACGCGAGCGCAAGTTTATTTCTGCTTTCGTTTCTCGGCTGTGAGTTTACTATCTCAATTCCGTCATAATATTTAGGGTTTTCGGGAGACAGCCCAAACCTATATGGATGAGCCTGAAAAACCAGAAAACCGTTTTCGTGCATAAGCTCATAAAATTCGGGCGTCGAGAGGTTATAAAAAGGCCCGTTGTTTATAATAAACTTTTCATCCGGCCCGTACACCAAAAACTCAAAAGGCGAGTCTTCGGGCTGAGCCTCTAGTCCAAGAAAAACCTTAAGCCCTATTTTGTCTCCGTGTTTTTTCGCGGCTCTGTAACCCGCAAGAAATTCTTCTGCCTGCTCTGCCCAGTCTTTATGTTCTATGCCGCGCTTTTTAAAGAAACGCGAATAAAAATGGTCTGTGATAAAAGTGCCCGCGTAGCCAGCGTCTTTTAAACCTTGCACAACCTGCTCTCCTGTAAGCACACCGCAGGAGCTGCTCTGTGCCGTATGGCAATGAGTCTCAAACTGAAAAAGCTTCATTAATCTACCTCGATACTATAATACTTCAAAGTTATGACGAAATCTTTAACAATGGTATGTTTTCACACATTGTTTACAAAGAACTAAGGCAAAAGGGCAGAAAAAGAGCCTAAAATAAAATATTTGTCTGAGCAAACAAAAAACCGTACCCGTTTTAATTTCGGATACGGTTTTACTTTATTGCTTATTTCTTTAACCAGCAGCGTTGCCGCCTGTAAACTGGCTGTTATAAAGGTCTGCGTAAAAACCGTTTTTGGCCATGAGCTCTTTGTGATTGCCCTGTTCTATGACCTCGCCCTCATTCATGACAAGTATCGTTGAGGCATCTCTTATTGTAGAAAGGCGGTGGGCTATAACGAAGTTTGTTCTGCCTTTCATCAGCTCTATCATGGCGTTTTGTATATACGCCTCTGTACGCGTATCAACGCTGCTTGTAGCTTCGTCTAGAATGAGTACGGGCGGGTCGGCTAAAAGCGCTCTCGCTATCGTCAGAAGCTGTTTTTGCCCCTGCGAAATATTAGAAGCTTCTTCGTTTAGCACCGTTTCATATCCATCGGGCAATGTACGTATAAAATGGTCCGCATGTGCTATTTTTGCGGCGCGTACGATTTGCTCGTCTGTAGAATCCGCCTTGCCGTAGGCGATATTCTGTTTAATCGTTCCGCCGAAAAGCCATGTGTCCTGTAATACCATTCCAAACTCCTGCCGCAGATTGTTGCGCGGTATGCTCGTGATATCAATGCCGTCGACTGTGATTTTTCCGCTGTCTCTCTCATAAAACCTCATAAGCAGGTTAACGAGCGTTGTTTTCCCCGCGCCCGTCGGCCCGACGATAGCCACAACGTCTCCTGGGGCAACGCTAAGGTTCATGTCTTTTATAACCGTAACGCCCGGCACATAACCGAATTTAACATGGTCAAAAACTACCGCGCCTTTAGGATACTCTATAACGTTTTCGCTGTTGTCTGCCGACATTTCCTTTTCATCAAGAATTTCGAACACGCGCTCTGCAGCGGCGACAGTGCTCTGAAGAACGTTTGCTATCTGAGCCGTTTGCATTATCGGCTGTGTAAACCTTCTTGTGTACTGTATAAACGCCTGTACGTTACCGATAGTCATGTTGCCGTTAATAACCATAACGCCGCCTATAGCGCAGACCAGCACGTATGTAAGGTTGCTTATAAAGTTCATCAAAGGCATCATTATACCCGACAAGAACTGCGCTTTCCATCCTACGTTATAAAGCCGCTCGTTCATCTCGTCGAATTTTTGCAGGCTTTCCTGCTCTTTTCCAAAAGCTTTTACGACAGTATGCCCCGCATACATTTCTTCTACATGGCCGTTTATGTTGCCTATCTCTTTTTGCTGCCCTTTAAAATATTTCTGAGATTTTTTTACGATAACCGACACAAAAACGAAACTTAAAGGAAGCACAACAAGAGAAACTAATGTTATCACCCATGATATTGTGAACATCATTATAATAATACCTATCATCATGGTGATTGACGATATTACCTGTGTTAACCCTTGCTGAAGCGTTGTAGAAACGGTATCTATATCATTTGTCACGCGCGAGAGTATTTCGCCGTGTGTTCGTCCGTCAAAGAACTTCAACGGCAGCCTAGCCAGCTTTTCGTTAACTTCATTTCTCATACTGTAAACTATTGTCTGCGATGTTTTTGCCATTATAAACTGCATCACGAAATTAAACAGGCTGCTTATCACATAGAGTATTATAACGGTAAGCAGTATCCCGCCTATCTTGCCAAAATCGATTTTCTGCTCGCTTGCCGTTTCCATCTTTTCCATGGTCGATTTTAATATGGTTAGCTGCTCCGGGTCGCTCATATCTACGTTTTGCATTACAAGCTCTATCGACTCCTGTTCGCTTAAGTCTCCGCTCGAAATCTGCGTTACAACCTCTTCGGGAAGTATTTCCTGCAGATCTTTCATTGCTTCTGCTTTGCTGGCCATGGGGGCAAAAAGCTCTGTTGTCGCCGTGCCGAGTATCTTGGGGCCGAATATTGAAAATGTCGCTCCGCCAATAGCCATTATAAGCACTATAATAAGAGCTGCTTTATGGCTTGAAAGATAAGACACCAGCCTTTTTAAGCTGCTTTTGAAATTCTTTGCTTTTTCTATGGGAGCGCCGTGGCCATGGCCCGGGCCTCCGCCCATTGGCCCGCCGCCCCGGCGGCTTTTTTCTCTGTTATTACTCATGCCAGTTCCTCCAATGAGAGCTGCGAAGATACGATCTCTTTATATGTCTCACAGCTTTCCATAAGCTCTTTGTGTTTTCCCTGCCCCATTACTTTACCGTCATCGAGCACTATAATGCTGTCCGCGTTCATGACAGTGCTTACTCTCTGCGCTACAATAAAGATGGTGGCATCTTTTATCTTGGATGCAAGCGCCTGGCGCAGCTTGGCGTCCGTTTTAAAATCAAGCGCCGAGAAGCTGTCGTCGAATAAATAGACTTCGGGAGAGCGTACAAGAGCCCTTGCTATGCACAGCCGCTGTTTTTGGCCGCCCGAATAGTTCGTTCCTCCCTGCGAAACTACCGCCTCTATTCCGCTGTCGAGCTCGGACACGAACTCGGATGCCTGCGCTGTTTCTATTGCGTGTAAAATTTCTTCGTCTGTGGCGTCTTTTTTGCCGTAACGTATATTTTCTGCTATGGTGCCGCTCATAAGATTGATTTTTTGGGGAACATAACCTATTTTTTCACGAAGAACAGACTGGGGATAATCTTTTACATTTATACCGTCAACGAGCACCTGTCCCTTGCTTGCGTCATAAAATCTTGGTATAAGCTTAACAAGCGTAGATTTTCCCGAGCCCGTGCCGCCTATTATGGCTGTTATCTCGCCCGGCTTTGCGGTAAGTGATATGTTGGAGATAGCCGCCTCTTGCGCTCCGTGATAATTAAAGCTTACATTTTTAAACTCTACATACCCTTTTTTAGATGTTTCGGGCGCCGCGCCTGTTTTGTCTGTAATGCTCGGGTGCATATCGAGAATCTCGTTGATGCGCTCTGCCGAAGCGGTAGCGCGCGGAAGCATAACAAACATCATAGTCGCCATTATAAGCGAGAACATTACCTGCATTACATATTGCTGGAACGCCATAAGATCACCGACATGAAGCTGCCCCGAGTCTATTCTAAGGCCGCCGAACCATATAACCGCTATAGTTGATATATTGAGAACGAGCAGTATGGCGGGCATAAGCGCACCCATCCAGCGGTATGCGCTGATAGAAGTGTCAGTCAAATCTTTGTTTTTGCCGTCAAAGCGCTGCTGCTCATATTTTGTTTTATTGAACGCTCGTATTACACGTATGCCGGTAAGCTCTTCGCGAAGTACGAGGTTTACTCCGTCAATTTTTTTCTGAAGCGATTTGAATAAAGGCATAGCTTTTATTGCGATAGCGAGTATCACGATAGACATAAATGCCGTCGCCGCGACTATAAGCCACGAAAGCCCCGCGTCTTTGTTTACCGCCATTATTATGCCGCCTACGCACATTATGGGCGCGGAGAGCAGCATGCTTAGTATCATCACCATTACGTTTTGTATTTGCGTAACATCGTTTGTAGAGCGCGTTATCAAAGACGCGGTGCCTATTTTATCAAATTCGTTAAGAGAATATTCTTCAACTGTTTTAAAGATATCTCTGCGCAAATCTTTCGCGAAACCAACCGCTGTTTTAGATGAATAGAGCCTTGCTACTACAGTGCATATGCTTACTATAAGAGTAAAGCCGAGCATAACAAGCCCTGTCTGCAGTATAAGCCCTATATCTTTTCCGACTACGCCTTTATCGACTATATCGGACATTAGGTTAGGCAGGTAAAGCTGGCTAAGCGATTGTACTGCCGTCAGCACAATGATTAAAACGGCCTGCCACTTATAAGGTTTTAAATACCTGAAAAGTTTTCTCATACCTTTTTCCTTTCTGTTTCTCAAAAATTATTATATCTTTGCAGTTAGCATTTTAATGCGACGATTATTCTTTCTAACATCCATGCAAAGTATTTATCATCGTTAGCTTCATTTTTATGTGGAAAGATTTCTTTTAAGATATAACCCATTATGCAGGACATAAAAAATTTCATTGCCATATCAGGGTCTGTTTTCAGCCTGCCCATATCCTTCATCTTATGAAAATATTCTCTGAGGGAATTTTGCAGTTTATGCTCGTTTTTATTAGCGCGCATTTGCGAAAAAGTGTCCCTTTTATGATCTCTTATAATCATTCTTAACATAGGCATATTCTGAGTGTAAGTGTTTTTTACGCTTAACGCGATGTATGTTAAATCATGCTCTAAATCATATGTGATACCGTTGGTCATATATTCTTTTAATTCATACGGGTGAATACAGCTGTGTACCGTCTGCTCAAAGAGTTTGCGTTTTGTTTCAAAATGCCGAAAAAGCGTGACCTCGCTGACTTTGGCAAGCTGCGCAATTTCTTTTGTAGTTGTTGCCGAAAAACCTTTTTGTTCAAAAAGTTCTTTTGCCGCCTCTATGATTTTTTCATGAGTTGTGCCCATATAGCAACTCCAAAATATATTTGCGCGTAAGTAAGCGCTTACTTACATTATACTATTATTCTTTGATTGTCAATAGCGAAATTTTCAAATTCACAGTTTATTTATTTTATTTTTGTTATAATAAATAAGAAAAGAATTAGCAGGCAAAATCAAGGCAGGTTTATACTCTGACAAAAAGGGAAGGTGTTTTTATGATTTTTCCATTTTATCTTGACTGGACATATATAATAATTATTCCGGGAATAATTGTTGCCATATGGGCACAATCCAAAGTATCAAGAGCGTATAATGCGTACTCAAAAATACCTGTGGTCAGCGGCCTTTCGGGAAAAGAGGCGGCGCGGCTTATACTTAGGAGCAGCAACATAACTGATGTTGAGATAGCGTCAACGACAGGCAAGCTTTCCGACCATTACAATCCGCGCAAAAAAACGCTTAGTTTATCGCAAGGCAACTATTCGTCGAGTTCTGTCGCTGCCGTTGCTATCGCCGCTCATGAAGCGGGGCACGCCCTGCAGCATAATGAAGGTTATTTTCCCCTGAAAATAAGAGGTCTGATGGCGCCTGTTGTAAGCGCGGCGTCATATCTTTTATGGCCTATTATAATATTGGGTATATTTGCCGGGTTCGCGCAAACGGCAATAGAAATCGCAGTATATGTATTTGCCGGCATCTTCTTGTTCCAGCTTATAACCCTGCCTGTTGAATACAACGCTTCAAAGCGCGCGCTGTCTGCGCTGCTATCTGAAAATATGCTGGAGGAAGAAGAAATTTTCGGCGCGAAGAAAATGCTTAACGCCGCAGCATTAACATACGTAGCGGCAACGCTTGCCGCGCTGCTAAATGTTATTCGTTTCGCCGCTTTATCAAGGCGCAGATAAAGCAAATTCGTGATTTGTCGCCCAATAAAGGTTTTTTTGCGCTTTTTTCTTGTATCTCATAATGGTTATAGCTATAATGTAAACTAATCGGGCAAATACAACAAAACCGTTTGATTTATTCGGTTTTGCAGTAAATATTTACTTTTTTGGAGGAAAAAAATGAATAATATTGAAAGGTTGTCGATAAACACATTGCGTGTAGTATCGGCAGAAGGAGTGCAAAAAGCAAACAGCGGGCATCCGGGGCTTCCGCTCGGGGCGGCTCCGCTTGCTTACACGCTATGGGCGAACCATTTAAAGCACAATCCTAAAAATCCTAATTGGGCAGACAGAGATAGATTTGTACTGTCGGCAGGGCACGGCTCTATGCTGCTTTACACATTGCTCCATATTTTTGGATATGGTGTAACGCTGGATGATTTAAAAAGCTTTAGGCAGTTCGGTTCAAAAACTGCGGGGCACCCCGAACACGGTTTTCTTCCGGGCATAGAAACAACGACGGGGCCGCTTGGGCAGGGTATAGCAAATGCGGTAGGCATGGCGATGACAGAAGCGCACCTTGCGGCTATGTTCAACAAAGACGGATATAACGTCGTAGACCACTTTACTTATGTTTTAACGGGCGACGGCTGTCTTATGGAAGGTGTTTCCGGCGAAGCCAGCTCTTTTGCAGGAACGCAGAAGCTAGGCAAGCTTATAATGCTTTACGACAGAAATCAGATCACCATAGAAGGAGAGACAGACTTTGCATTTGACGAAGATGTAAGAAAAAGATATGAAGCTTACGGCTGGCAGGTGCTGGAGGTTGAAGACGGAAACGAAGATATCGACAGCATAAGCAATGCGATTGCAGCCGCAAAAGATGAAACGCAGAAGCCTTCGCTTATAATAATCAACACGGATATAGGATACGGATGTCCTCCCGTTCAGGGAAGCGCTTCGTGCCACGGCGCGCCGCTTGGGCAGGATAATATCGAGAAACTCAAAGAAACACTCGGCTGGGATTATAAAGAGAGCTTTTATGTTCCCGACGAAGTTAAAGCCGCTGCGCAGCAGCGCCAGAAAGCTTATGACGAAGCGGAAGAAAAATGGAACGCTATGTTCACAGAATACCGTAATAAATACGAGGATATGGCAAAGCTTTGGGATACCTGCTTTGGCAAAGTTGACGCAAGTGTACTTAACGATAAATCTCTTTATGATTTTGATAAAGGCATGGCGACACGCGCTTCTTCGGGAATAGTGCTTAACCGTCTTGCCGAAAAACTTCCGGGGCTGTTCGGCGGAAGCGCGGACCTTGGCCCTTCGAACAAATCTGTTCTTTCGGGCAAAGAATATTTTTCTCCCGAGAGCAGACAAGGGCAGAACATACATTACGGTATAAGAGAATTCGCAATGGCGGCTATAGCCAACGGCCAGATGCTGCACGGAGGCGTAATACCTTATGTCGCAACGTTCTTTGTTTTTACCGACTATCTCAAAAACGCTGTGCGTATGTCGGCTATAATGAAACTTCCTGTAATTTATGTTATGACTCACGATAGCATAGGCGTAGGAGAAGACGGACCGACGCACGAACCTATAGAACAGCTCGCGTGCATGAGAGCAACTCCCAACACGCATATGTGGCGGCCCGCCGATTCTAAAGAAACGGCAGCTGCGTACATATCCGCACTTGGTGCCAGCGCTCCGAGCGTTATCGCGCTTTCGAGGCAGAATCTTCCGCTTTATGAACAAACGGGAGAAGGCGCGTTAAAGGGCGCTTATGTTTTAAAAGATTTTGGCGAAAATCCCGAAATCATTCTTATCGGCACGGGCAGCGAGGTTGAGCTGTGCATGGGCGCGGCTGAGAAGCTTTTCGCCGAGGGCACTTCGGTAAGAGTTGTATCCATGCCTTGTATGGATATCTTTGAAGAGCAGAGTGAAGAATACAAACAAAGCGTTCTTCCAAGCTCTGTCTGCAAAAGAGTAGCGGTAGAAGCAGGGGCTTCGCTCGGATGGGCAAAGTATACAGGTTTTGAAGGAGAGATAATCGCGCTTGACCACTTCGGTGCATCCGCGCCGGCAGAAAAGCTTTTTGAAGCATACGGTTTAACGATAGACAACGTGGCGAAAACCGCAAAGAAAGTACTTGCAAAATAAAATAAATTAAAATTTTAAAGGGGGCGCTGTCTTGTATTTGGCCGGCGCTTCTTTTTTTTAAAAGCTTATCGTCGAAAAGCTTACTACTTGACAAGAAATTAAAAAAATGGTTTACTATACTATATACAAGTTTGTATATAGTCGAGGTATTTATGACAAACGTTCATGTTGTTATACTGGGTTTGCTTTGCAAACAACCGCTGCACGGATACGAAATTAAGAATATAATTGAAGAGCATATGCAGGATTGGACGGATATCAAGTTCGGGTCTATCTATTTTGCGCTTTCTAAATTAAAGGAGCAAGGCAAAGTTGAGATAGAGAAAGAAGAAAGCAGCAGCAAACGCCCAATACGAAAAGTATATCGTGTTACGGAAAAAGGAAGACATGAATTTCTTCGATTATTAAAAATGATGTGGGCACTTAAAAAACAGTCTTTATATCCGCTTGATATCGCAGTGTTTTTTATGAACAGCCTTCCAAAACAAGAAATATTAGCGCAGATAAAGGCAAGAATAATCGTGTGCGAAAAAGAATTGGATTATCTTACGGGGCACGAGAACGAGCATAAGCAAAACCCGCATTTGCCAAGGCAGGCTTTTTATATAATGGATCATTCGCGTATGCATATGGAAGCCGAGATAAAATGGCTCAAAATGATGACTTCTGATCTGGAAAAAGAAGAGTAAATTTTTTTGTAGAGATATACAAAATTGTATATATAATATTGTATAAAATTAAAGGAGAATTATAATGTTAAAGCAGAGAATTATTGAAACTAATGAAGGTATTCAGGGAGAATTTGAAACGGCCGATTTTGATATTTTTCAAAAGAACATGAGAGACAGGGGATTCCTTGAAACAAACGATATCATAAAATCTCGAATTGATACGGGAAATGTGCTGGAGATTGGCCCGGGCCCTGGTTATTTGGGGCTGGAGTGGGTTAAAAAAGCGAACAACGCAAAGCTGACCGGTCTGGAAATAAGCCCTAACATGATAGCAATTGCTAAAAAGAACGCAAGGCAGTATGGATTTGAAGAAAAAGTCTCATATATACAGGGCAATGCGATGAATATGCCGTTTGAGGACAAAACGTTTGACGCGGTTTTTAGCAACGGATCGCTGCACGAGTGGGAAAATCCGATACAAATCTTTAACGAAATGTACCGTGTGCTAAAAGATAACGGGCGCATTTTTGTGAGCGATTTAAAAAGAGACGTCAGTTTTCCTGTAAAGATGTTTATGTCATTGACAGCGAGACCGGCTTCTATGAGAAGCGGATTGAAAAGTTCTCTTAGCGCGGCATATACTCTGGGCGAAATTGAAATAATTATTGGTAAGACACTATTAAAAAATGCCTGTGTAAAATCGAATCCATTTGGATTAAACGTCAATTATGTGAAAACAATAATAAGGAATGACTGATTGATAAAGCGATAAAACAGTAATAAGAAAGAGGCTTTAAATCGACGTCCGCAGCCTCTTTTTTTATAAAAATTATTATTTTAAACTATGAATCTGGTCCAGCGGCCAGAGAACAAACACAGCCCTTCCTATAATCATGTCATACGAAAGCGGGCCTACGCCGCTGTTTGTAGAATCGGTAGAATGGTTGCGGTTATCGCCCATTACATACACGGTATTTTCAGGAACGGTTATGGGAGCAAGATTATGGTCTATGTAATCGGTAAAATAATCGTAATTTTCCTGCCCGTTTATAAAAAGTGTGCCGTCCTTAACTTCAAGTACATCTCCCTCTGTGCCGATAACTCGCTTAACAAAAGTTTCCGTCCGATTCGGAAAAGAACATATAATAATATCGCCGCGTTTAGGTTCGTTAAAATGGTAGGTAACCTTTTCTGTAAAAACATACTCATTCGTATAAAGGGTAGGCTCCATAGAAGGGCCTTCCACGCGAATAAACTCGAACACAAAAAAACGCAATAACAAAGCCACGGCAATCGCCGCGGCAAGAGAAATTATCCAGCCTCTGGTTTCATGCTTTTTATATTCTTTTTTTCGCTGCATTCTTGAGCCGTGTTCTACAGTCTCTTCGGATGCGCTGTCTGCGGCGTTATTTTTCATTTTTTAGTATCCTTTTTAAACGTTTGGTAAAAACCTCGTGCGGAAGCATTACTATATGCCCGCAGCCCAGGCATCGTATCTTCACATCCATACCCACACGTATAATACGCCATTTATTATCTCCGCAAGGATGCGGTTTTTTCATTTGTACAATATCTCCAAGAGAATAATCCAAAATCTGCTCCGTTAACCGTTTATAATAACACGGTGAGGATAAGGTATCTGTACGCCCTGTTTATCAAAGGCTTCCTTTACAGCCCGCCGTAAAGCGCGTTCTGTCTCCCAGTGTGTAAGCGGTTTTACTCTTATTATCATACGGATTACCACATCCGATTCGCCAAAATTTATTACACCTAAGACGTGCGGCTCTTCAAGTATATTATCGTGGGTTTCTTTATATGCCAAACCTTCGTCGCGCATTATAATACTTGCCTTTTCTATATCCGACTCGTAAGACACAGACATATCGATTATAGCAAGATGGTCTCCTCTTGAATAATTTGTGACTTGTTTTATAGAGCCGTTCGGGATAGTAGTGGTCTCTCCCGAAAATCTGTTTATCTTGGTTGTTCTTATTGTGATTGCTTCAACCGTGCCTTTTTCGTCGCCGACTTCAATATATTCGCCTACCGAAAACTGGTTTTCGAAAAGCAAAAAGAACCCCGAGACTATATCTTTCACAAAATCCTGCGCGCCAAAAGCAACCGCGATACCGCCTATGCCCGCCGTTGCTAGAAGCGAAGAAACGGTTGTGCCAAGCCCAAGCTCTCCGAGAATTGCCATAAGAGCAAAGAAATAAACTACATATTTTGTCACAGAGTGCGATACGCTTTGAATCGTTTCGGCTTTTCTTGCCATAACAGACTGCGGTTTTTTTGCTTTGCTTTGTTTTAACATTCTTTTTATAACACGTCGCAAAACAATGATAAGAATTTTTGCGACTATAATTATAGCTATTATTTTTATAAGCCCAATTAAAATTTTATCAGCGTCTTTGCCGATATCCTGAAAAAAAGTAGCTATACTATCCCATATATCTGTAAAAAACTGTCCCATAATCTCCCTCCAGACAGAAGTTTTGAATCTGATTTATTATAACAGACATTTATAACAATTCCAACTGTGGCAGATTTTGGCCACAAAGGCTGTGAAAAGAATTTTAATCCAAATAGAAATCGGGTGAAATACGCTTGCCCAGTTTTATAAAAACGCCTCCGACAGTTCGCCTTAACGAACCGTATAAGTTTTTCTTCTTTTGAGGAAGCTGTTTTTTATAATCTTCAAGACATTTTTTGTATTGTACCATTTGAGTACCTTCAATACCGCCCGCAATACGCAGCCTTGTATAGCTGCCGTCCGGCTGCATTATACGCCCTTTTGCTGTATCTTTAGCCAAAGTAAAAATCATGTCTTTAATACGCTCGGCAATTTTTTTATCGAGAACAGGGCAGAGTATCTCCATACGCCTGTCTAGGTTTCTCGTCATAAGATCAGCAGAAGATATAAAAAGCCTGTCGCTGCCGTTGCCCATAAACCAGTAAGCCCTCGAATGTTCCAAAAACCTTCCGACTACGCTGATAACGCGGATGTTTTGCGTAAGCCCGGGTATACCGGCGCGAAGGCAGCATATTCCCCGGACAATAAGGTCTATTTTAACGCCCGCTTTAGAGGCTTCTATAAGCTTATCTATCATATCTTTATCTGCAAGCGCATTGATTTTTGCAACCATTTTGCCCTGCCCGTGTATTTTTACATTGAGTATTTCATTATCTATCAACTCATAAAGTTTTTTGCGTATTCCGTAAGGCGAAACATGAAACACATGATATTGATCATCTGTTAGTCCCGTTCCGAGCTCTCTAAAAAACAGCATAATATCGTTTGCTATATCTTTGTTTGATGTCAGTATGCCAATATCGGTATATAGATTCGCTGTGTTTTCATTGTAATTGCCTGTCGCGATATGCGCAGTATGCCGTAATCCCTTAGAGCTGTTTCTCGTTACCAAAAGCAATTTTGAATGCACTTTTAGATTATCTCTGCCGTATATAACGCGGCAGCCCGCGTCTTCAAGCTTAGCCGCCCAGTTAATGTTATTGGCTTCGTCAAACCTTGCTTTTAGCTCTACGAGTACGGTAACTTCTTTTCCGTTTTCGGCGGCCGCGATAAGATGTTTTACTACCTCCGAGTGGCTGGATACACGGTAAAGCGTCTGGTGTATCGAAATTACCGAATCATCGTAAGTCGTTTCTCTTAAAAGCGATAAAACGGCATCGAAGTTAACGTAAGGGTGTATCATTAGATAATCTCTTGATTTGACTTGACGAATTACGCTTTCGCCGCGAAGAAGCCCGGGAGTATAAACGCTTTTCATATCGGCAAAGAAATGCTTTGCATAACCTTTTGCTTTTGCAGCTAAAACCACCTTCCAGATAAGGCTCATATCAAGCGGCCCTGTCTGCGTATATATTTGTTTTGCCGTAAGGACGAGGCGCGAGGCAAGCTCGCCGGACAATTTGCTTTTTTCTGAAAGATCTGTTTCGAGACGCACAGGCATAAGCCGTTTTCTGCGTTCTAAAATATGTTTCATTGCCTGCCGAAAATTTTCTTCACTTTTGGCTGCGTCGTCATCGAGCACTAAATCTGCGTTTCGTGTAACACGAAACTTTCCAATTTCTAAGACTTCCTGTCTAGGGAAAAGATCTGCAGCAAACATTTTAGCTACATCTTCCACGAGATAATAACTAAGTTTATCCGAATCGGGGAACTCAAGCTTTGACGCGGCTTCGGGAAAGAGTATGAGACCTAATTTTTCGGTGCTTTTCCCCTGAAGCCTGACAGCGATAAAAACCGCTTTGTTGGGCAGGTAAGGGAAAGGGTGTTTTGCGTCCACTATGACCGCAGACAGCAGCGGAAGCGCAGTTTTTTTAAACTCTTCCTGAAGAAAAACCGTATCTTTGTCAGCAAGTTTTTGCGGTTCAAGCTGAGTTATATTTATTTTTTTCAGTTCTTTAAAAAGCGCCTGCTGTATTGTATTATAAGATGAAATCATCTTTGCGGTCTTGTCATAAATCTGCTCTAACTGGTTGTCTGCGGACATGCCTGTTATGGTATCCTCGCCGAGGAGCCCGGTCAAAGACTGGTCAAAAAGGCCGCCCACACGAACCATAAAAAACTCGTCAAGGTTTGAACAAAAGATAGAGAGAAACTTAAGCCTTTCGAGCAGCGGGTTCTTTTTATCTTCCGCTTCTTCCAAAACCCTTTGATTAAAATCGAGCCAGCTTAGCTCTCTGTTGATATAAGCAGATTGTTCATTCATATCTTATTAACCCTTGTTTAGTTCTTTTACCTTTTCTAAAAGATAGCCTTCTCTGACGCCGAATCTCGAAAGGCGTATCACCGGAATTTTCGCGTCTATAAGTATTCTTTTTAATATGATCATTCCCGGAATAAGAGTAAAGATCCGCCCCGGGCAATGCTGGTCGGCAAGCCGTATGCCCGGCAGGCCCATATTAATAAGTTTTTTGTAAAGCGGCAGTATATCGTCTGCAAACATACGGTAGCCGTTTATTTCCTGTTTGGATGAATAAAGCGCCTTGTGTATGTTGCACATTGCTCTTGCGCTTCCGCCCATGGCATACGCTGCGTCGACACCGCAGCCACGTACCCAGCCAATTTCGTCAATGTGCTTGTCGACATGCTTTTTAATTTTCTCTATCTCCTTTTTCTTGGGAAATATCTCTGAAACGAACGATTTTGAGACTGACACGCTTCCTATGCCCATGCTTGTCTTTTTAATTATTTCTCCGTTTCTAATAAGAGATAATTCACAGCTTCCTCCGCCAAGGTCTATAGAAAGTATATCTTTTATATCAAACGCATATTCTAAACCGGCGACGCCAAGCTCAGCTTCTTTTTCGCCAGAGATAATTTTAATATCAAAACCTGTACCTTCGCGTATAGACGCCAGAACATCGTCGGTATTAGATATATCGCGAAGTGAAGCGGTCGCAAAGCACCAGAGGTAAGAAAGCTCATGATGCGCCGCAAGCTCTTTTAAAACGATAAGCGCGTCTATAATAGCTTTTACACCGTCTATATTCATACGCCCTTTTTGCTTATGTTCAACCGCGCGGGCAAAAATCTTTTTATTAAGAAGATATTCTATCTTATCGTCGATTATTCTATAGACAACAAGCCGTATGGTATTCGAGCCTATATCGATTATTCCATATTTCACAGCCGCTCTCCTTTTAACAAACTTTAGGCGCATAAAAAGTTGTTTTTGTTTGTGTAATTGTAACTTAAAAGGCTTAGTTTTTCAACTTAGGAGTTCAAAAATCAAAAAGAGCGCTAAACATAGCGAATATAAATAGATAAGCCGGGGATATTTACAAATTGTTCAAAAGGTTGTATTGTAATTGTCATGTGTTTGTGAAAGAATAATGAGTATATTAATTTTTGGAGGAACGAAAGTTGAACAAAAAGATTATAGGACTGATTTGCGCTGTACTTGCGTCCGCTATGGTTTTTGGTGCCTGCGCAATCAAAAAGTCTGAAGATACAGCAAAAGCAGGCCCTATTCCGAATAACGATGCTGTCATTACAGTTGCCAAAGTGGAAGATGAGCCGGTATACAAAGACAGGTTTAATGCTGCGTTTGCAAGCTTCTGCAAAGGACAACAAGGGATTGAACAAATTTTAGAAGAACCAATGTATGCCGATATGGTACAAAATATGAAAGAGCAGGTTTTAGAATCTCTTATCATTGAAAAAGCTATGTTTAATATGCTTGAAGAAAAAGGGTATATGGAGTTTACGCCCGAGCAGCTGGATGAAGCTAAAACAAAGGTGCAGGAAGAGCTTGATTATTATGCGCAGATGGGCATGGCGTCTATAACGGCAGAGCTTGAAGAAGGCTATACTGATGAACAATATCAGCAAAAAGCTGACGAATATATAGAAAAGCTGCTCACCGAAAATAATATCACGAGACAAGATATAGAGGATTATTATAAGAATAATTTTGCCGTTGAGCAAGCAAGAAAAGATCTTGTCGGCGATATCGTGCCGACGAAAGAGCAGGTTAAAGAGCAGTATGATACTAATGTTGAGGCGGCCAGGGCGGCGATGAGCGAAGATGTATCCGCATATGAATCGTACGAGAGAAGCGGTTTGACAATTTATTATGTGCCTGCCGGTATACGCAAGGTAAGACAAATATTGATAAAATTTGAAGACGATTCAATATCTTCGGCAATAAACGATTTGCAAATAGCGGGAGACGAAAAAGGCGCTGATGAGCTTTTGCAGGAGAGCCTTCCGCTTATACAAGAGCGCGCGGACGAGGTGCTGGGAAAACTGCAATCGGGCGAAATCACATTTGACGAAGCAATTGAAAACTATAATGATGATACCGGAATGGAATATTACAAAGAAGGCTACACTGTCATGGAAGGAAGCACTTCGTATCTTGAACCGTTTACCAAAGGTGCGATGGCTCTTGAAACAGTCGGAGATATAAGCGGTCTTGTGCCTACGCTTTACGGATATCATATAATAGAATATACCTCCGACCTTGAAGAAGGCCCCGTCGATTACGAGAGCGTTCGCCAGGAAATTTACGATTCGCTTTTAGCTTCGCTTCAGGACAACGCTTGGTACGAACTTGTTGATGAATGGAAGCAGAATTTAAACATAGAGTACTTTACCGAAAATCTGTAATTATAAAATTGAAAAGCCCGGTGGTATTTATATCATCGGGCTTTTTGCGCTATTGACGCTAAGCTTTAAATTGGCTGCTTTATCTTGAATACATTTTACCAATATGTTATATTGGCGTATATAAGTTTAAACATAATAATTGTAAAACAAGATTTTTTTATACAGGAGGATTTAATGGACAAGGCAGAGAAAGTTGGGATAATTTTTCCGCAGATACTTATTCCGGATAAAAAGACAAATAAGAAAAAGTGGGCTGTGATAGCCTGCGATCAATTTACTTCAAATGAAAGCTATTGGAACAAGACAGCAAGAATAGTGGGCGGCGCGCCGTCGACTCTTCACTTGATCGTTCCGGAAGCCTTTTTAAACGATGATGATATAGACGACAGAATAGCTCATATAAAAGTAACAATGAGCGATTTTATAGAAGACGGTATTCTTGTCCGCCTGCCTCCGGGAGTTATGCTTATAGAGCGCGAGACACCTTCGGGCACGCGTATAGGCGTTGTTTTAGCAGTCGATCTTGAAAAATATGAAATAGACTATAAGAAAAGGCCGCTTATCCGCGCGACAGAGCAGACGGTAGTAGAGAGAATACCGCCTCGCATGAAAATACGCGACGGCGCGCTTTTAGAATGCCCGCACGTTATGCTTATGCTAAACGATCCGGAGGATAAAGTTATATCTGCCGTGTATCAGGCAAGAGCAAATCATACAAAAGTATACGATACTCCACTTATGCAGGACGGCGGCAATGTAAAAGGATGGTTTATAGACGACCCCGATGTTCTTGCTGATTTTGTAGATTCTCTGGAAAAATTAAAAAGCAAATCGGATCAGGGCATGCTTTTTGCTGTCGGCGACGGCAACCACTCTCTTGCGTCTGCAAAGGCGGTTTGGGATGAGCATAAACAAGAAATGACTAAGGAAGAAAGAGAGACAAGCCCGCTTCGTTACGCTCTTGCAGAGGTTGTCAATCTTTATGATAACGGTATATCCCTTCATCCCATACACAGAGTGCTGTTTAACGTCGAAGCTTCAAAGGCGCTGCGAACGCTCATTTCCATATTAAACGATATGGGGATAAAGACTAAGATGATGTATACAAGAGGCGCCAAACTGCCGCCGAAAAAGGATACTCAAACTATAATTTTTGAATCAAAAATGGCAAAAGGGCGTATCGAGATAAAAGAACCGACACACGGGCTGCTGGCGTACACATTGACTGTTGCTCTTGATAGGCTTTTAGAAGAACTGCCCAGAGCGAAGATAGATTACATACACGGAGACGAAGAGTTTCGAGAGCTTTCAAACGAGCACGGCTGCCTTGGGTTTATGATGGACCCTATGACAAAAGATCAGCTTTTTGAAAGTGTAGCGAAATACGGTGTTTTACCCAGAAAAGCGTTTTCATTAGGAGAAGCGAGAGAGAAACGTTATTATTATGAATGCAGGCTTCTTGTGGATACTAAGGATAATGAGCAGCAAGAAGACAGCGAAGAAACAACTATGCAGAGCGAGCCCGAAATACAAGCAGAGCAGCCGGCGGCGGATGACGTTATGGAAACCGGCGAACAGAGCGAAAAAAGGTCAGGCAGAAAAAAAAGAGGGTTGTTCTTTAGAAAGAGAGACAAAGAATGATAGTATGTAAATTTGGCGGAAGTTCTTTGGCAAACGCTGAACAAATAAAAAAAATGAAAAGTATTATCGACATGGACGATAACAGGGCGTATATTGTTCCGTCTGCGCCGGGAAAGCGTTTTAATGACGATATAAAAGTTACCGATTTGCTGATAGCGTATTACAGCGCGGTAAAAAGCGGTGAAAACAGTGACAGCATTTTTAAAGATATAAAGCAGCGGTATGTTGATATCCGCGATGATCTTTGCCTTGGTATAGATATAGAGACTCATTTGGATAAAGTCCAAAATGATATTCAAAACGGAGCAGGGCAGGATTATGCTTTGAGCCGCGGCGAATATCTAAACGGCCTTATAATAGCTGATTATTTAAAATATGATTTTATCGACCCTGCAGAGACTATATTTTTTAACAGCAAAGGCGAGTACGAATCTGAAAAAACAAGAACGGTTATGCGCGCGAAACTGGCGCATTCTAAAAAAGCGGTCATTCCCGGATTTTACGGCAGCATGCCATCCGGGCAGATAAAGACTTTCTCGAGAGGCGGCTCTGATATTACAGGCGCTATAGTAGCGCGTGCCGCAAGAGCGCAAGTTTACGAGAACTGGTCGGATGTTTCGGGTTTTTTGATGGCAGACCCGCGAATCGTAGACAATCCGAAAGTTATTAACAAAATCACGTACGGTGAACTTCGAGAGCTTTCGTACATGGGCGCTACCGTTCTTCATGAAGACGCCGTGTTTCCCGTGTTTAAGGCAAACATTCCAATAAATATTAAAAACACTAACAATCCGCAAGACCCGGGCACGTTCATACTGCCGAGCGTAGATGAAAAAGAGGCGGGGGTAATAACGGGAATCGCGGGTAAAAAAGGTTTTTCCGTAATGGCGATAGAAAAAGCGAACATGAACGCCGAAGTCGGTTTCGGCAGGCGTATTCTAACTGCTCTGGAGAAGAACGATATAAGGTTCGAGCATATGCCGTCGGGTATAGATACGCTTGGTATTGTCTTATCGAGCAGCGAAATTCAAGGCAAAGAATCGCAGCTTTTAGACGATGTATATAATCTTTGCCAGCCCGATTCTCTTGAAGTATTCAAAGGGCTTGCGCTTATAGCAACTGTAGGCAGAGGAATGATACATCATGTCGGCGTTGCGGCAAAACTTTTTACCGCGCTTGCCGGCAGCGAGGTTAATATACGCATGATAGACCAGGGCTCAAGCGAAATGAATATTATTGTGGGAGTAGATGAAGAAGATTTTGAAAAAGCGATAAGAGCAATATATAATGCGTTTTGCAGCTAGGGGCATAAAATCATGATTTGGCAGGCGATAGAAGCGGTTTTTGTTATTTTTCTGATGATAGGAGCCGGTATATTTATATCCTGGAGAAAATGGGTTAGCATAGATACTGCCAAAACTTTTCCCAAGATTATTTTGAACATTGCAATTCCGGCTATGCTTATAAACAGCCTGACAACTCAATTTTCAAGGCAGCGGCTGCTTGAATCCTGGCTTCCGTTGTCTATTATTTTTATTGTAGTGCCGGTAACATTTTTTCTTGGAAGGCTTATTGCTAAGATCTTTCGGATTCCAAAAGAAAGACGCGGCCTTTTCACCGTTCTTTTTGCGTTTTCTAATTCGGTATTTATAGGGTTTCCGGTAGCTTTAGCGCTTTTCGGAGAAGCGGGAATGCCTTACGCGGTTTTTTATTATCTTGCAAACACGACATCTTTTTGGGTGCTTGGCTATTATGTTATAAGAAAAGACGCAGATTATATCAATGGAAAACACAGCAGGTTTTCTGTTCGTGAAATGCTAAAAAATCTTGCGATACCGCCTGTTATTACGATACTCATAATGTTTGTTGTGGTTTTCGCGGGAATAGAGCTTCCGGATATTATTTTAACGCCAGCAAAATATTTAGGCGGTTTAACATCGCCGTTATCGCTTATGTTTATGGGCTGCATGATTTATAATATAGGTTTTTCGGGCATGAAATATGAAAAAGGAATGGGGGCTATTTTGCTCGGCCGCTTTTTATTGATTCCCGGAATATGCTTCGCGGCATGCATGCTTGCAATTACTTTTTTAAGCCCTCAGGGGTTTACTTCGCAAATGATACTCATGAGAAATGTATTCACTGTGCAGATAGGTTTGCCTGTAATGACGCAGTCGGTTATAATATCAGAACTTTACGGAGCGGACACGCATTACGCTACTAAGAATGTTGTCTGGACAACTGTTCTTTCGCTGATTAGCATACCCGTCTATATGGTACTTTTCCAGTTCATTTAAAATAACAAAACATATTTTTTTGCTATTCATAAAAGAGTTTTTGCCCTGCGCTTTTTTACGGGTTTTTACTTTCGGGCTGTGCTATTATACGTATATCGTACGCGTACATATCCGCACGATATACTGCGCGTTCGTAATAAAGAGTTACGCCGCTTACCGAATAGTAAAGGCTGTCGATTTTAAGCACAGGCGTGTTTCTTGATATACACAGATGTTCCTGCTGCCGCGCGCTTGGATGAAGCGCCGTCACAGAGCTGTCCGCGCTGCCTATTTTATGAGTGTTATTGATTAGCTTATATAAAGAGCCTTTAAGGTCTTTTAGCTCGAGCCCCGGGCAAATATGAAAAGGTATGAATACTTCTTCTATAGCAACGGGAATATCGTCGGCTAGACGAAGCCGCAAAGCGCGGTATGCATCGCTGTCTTTTATCATTAGTTTTGCCGCTATATTTTTTGGCAAAGCAACACTGGAAAATTCTAATATCCGAGTGCTCGGGATAAAGCCCATACGCCTTACCGTCTGCGAAAAGCTGGCGATATTATGCTGCTGCATTTTGCGCGCAGACACGAAAGTCCCTCTGCCCTGCTCGCGGTACAATGCGCCTGCCGCCACCAGCTCTGATAAAGCCTGCCTTACTGTCATTCTTGAAAGATTGTGCTCTATTGCAAGCGTGCGCTCTGAAGGCAGAGCGTCGCCCGGCCGGAATTCGCCTTTTTCTATTTTTTCCTGTATTTTTTTCTTGAGCCGTATATATACGGGAATATTATCGTTCATAAAAATACCTTTCTTATAACTGGTATATACCAAACTTACCATGCCGCGATTATTTTGTAAATAATTCTTATGGTAAATACACAAAATAACAGCGAATATTTATTAAAGGAGATTTAGCGTTTACAACGCGAAAAACAAAATGAAAAAAATAGTTTATATAGTATTGCTGACGATAATTATTTGTGTGCTGACTTCGTCCGTGTGTCTTGCAGCGGGCGGAGTACATACCGTTTCGTACGGCGATACGCTTTATAAAATAGCAAAAAACTACAATGTTTCGGTAAATGAGATTTTGGCCGCCAATCCGTCAATAAGTAACCCTTCTCTTATTTACGTTGGCCAGAAGATAACAATACCGTCGTCTAAGCTTGTAAAATATACTGTGCAAAAAGGCGATACCATGTGGGGGATAGCCAACCGTTTTGAGATAAGTCTTGCCGAGCTTAAAAAAGCTAACCCTAATATCACAAACGCGTCTCAGATATACGTCGGTCAGACGGTGCTTATCCCCGATACCAATCCGCTCGCTCTGTACGAGAGCCAGGTCGCCGAGCTTGTAAACAAAGAGCGCGCGAGCCGAGGGCTTTCGCCTTTAAAATTCGACAGTGAGCTTAGCCGAATAGCGCGTAAAAAGAGCCAGGATATGATAGACAAAAAATATTTCTCTCATATATCGCCTACTTACGGTTCGCCTTTTGATATGATGCAAAAATTCGGGCTCCGGTTCAGCGCGGGCGGCGAGAATATTGCGTACGGCCAGAAAACGGCGGCGGAGGTAATGAATGTCTGGATGAACTCTTCGGGGCACAAGGCGAATATACTGTCGGGCGCGTATACGCATATAGGCGTCGGTGTCGCGAAAATGGCGAATGGTACGCTTTACTGGACACAGCTTTTTACCAACCCTTATTAAGGCTTTTTTAGGGGAATTCTTCTTAGGGCACTCTTCTTTTCTTTAAGAAAAGAAGCAAAAGATTAGGCATGCCGCCAAAGCGACATGCCTGTAACATTTTTTTATAAATTGATTTCTGATATAGTTTCGAGTTCTTTATTGCTATGTGTTTCCTTTTACTCGTCAATAAGTACAGCCTTTATACGCCTTACTCCGGCAGAGCTCGACTGCTCTTTTTTGATCTTGAATTTGCCAAGGTCGCTTGTGTTATCCGCGTGCGGGCCGCCGCATATCTCTTTTGAATGTCCGTCTATCGTATATACTTTTACAATATTGCCGTATTTAGATTCGAATAGCCCTATAGCGCCGCTTTGTTTTGCTTTGTCTACGCTCATCTCTTCGCAGACTACATCCACTCCGGCGTCTATGGCGTCGTTCACAAGCTGCTCTATCTGCTGGAGCTCGTCTTTTTCTACTTTTCTCGAGAATGAGAAATCGAACCGCAGCCGTTCGGCGGTAATGTTGCTGCCCTTTTGTGCGACGCTGTCTCCAAGCACCTGCCGTAATGCCGCGTGCAAAAGATGTGTTGCGGTATGAAGCTTAGCGGTGGCATCGCCCGTGTCGGCAAGCCCGCCCTTAAAACGCTGTGCCGCGCCTGCGCCCGAGACTTCCTGATGCTTCGCGAATGCCTCATCAAAGCCTTTTTTATCTACCTCAAGCCCGTGTTCGTGCGCAAGTTCCAGAGTAAACTCAATAGGGAAACCGAAAGTATCGTATAGATGAAAAGCGTCTTGCCCGGAGATTATTTTGCCCTGCAGCCTTGCTTCTAATTTATCGAACTCTCTCAAACCCTGTTTTATTGTGCGCCCGAATCGCTCTTCTTCGAGATTTAGCTCGTTTATTATACGGCTCTCGTTTTTTCCAATCTCGGGGTAAATGTCTTTATATTGTTTAATAATTACTTTCGCGATTTTCTGGAGCGACAGCTCGGGTATTCCGAGCCTTAACGAGAATCTCACCGCTCTTCTGATAAGGCGGCGAAGCACATACCCCTGGTCTACGTTTGAAGGAGTTATGCCTTTTTCGTCGCCGAGCATAAACGTCGCGCACCTAACATGGTCGGCAATAATGCGAAATGCTACCGTTGTATCTTTATCGTCATTATAATTTTTGCCCGACAGCTCTGCGATTTTATCGAGCGCGCCCTGGAAAACGTCTGTATCATAAACGGAAGATTTACCCTGTAATATCGTAATCGTTCTGTCTAGCCCCATACCTGTATCGACGTTCTTCTGTTCGAGCGGTTCAAATTTGCCGTCAGCTGTTTTATTATACTGCATGAAAACATCGTTCCATATCTCGAGATACTTTCCGCATGAACACGAAGGGTCGCATTCTTTCGAACACGGCTCTGTGCCCATATCTATAAACATCTCTGTGTCCGGGCCGCAAGGCCCCGTTATGCCGGCAGGGCCCCACCAGTTATGTTTTTTACCGAGAAAAAAGATATGGCTGTCGTCTACGCCGAGGCTTTTCCAAATGTCCGCTGACTGCGTGTCTTTTGGCGCGTCCTCGTCGCCCGCGAAACATGTAAAGTAAAGCTTGTCTTTATCTATACCCAGCCACTGCGGCGATGTCAGAAATTCAAAACTGTATTCTATGGCTTCTTTTTTAAAATAATCGCCGAGAGACCAGTTGCCGAGCATCTCGAAAAAAGTGCAGTGAGAAGCATCGCCGACCTCGTCAATATCGCCTGTCCGCACGCATTTTTGTACATTGGCCAGCCGCTTTCCTTCGGGGTGTTTCGCTCCGAGAAGATACGGAACAAGAGGGTGCATGCCTGCCGTGGTAAAAAGCACGGTAGGGTCGTTCTCGGGTATTAGCGATGCCGAAGGTATTATCGCATGCCCTTTAGATGCAAAAAAATCAAGATACATTTGACGCAGCTGCGTACTTGTTAGTTCTTTCAATTAAATTTTCTCCTATAGTCTTTATTTAAACGATTATACATGATTTGAATAAAACAAGTCAATTACAAGTGAAGGATTAAATGCAAAACTCATATCAATTACAAAAAATACCAAATTTTGGTTGACGTCTAAATATATATATATTAAATTATAAATAACCAAAATCAATCAACGTTCTGAGAGATGATGTCTTTGAGGATATATATTTATGACGTAAAAACTTCTGAAGATACTGATATGTTCTTTTTAACTTATGTCGATGTTTTCACCGGAGAAGTAGTTACGTTTGAGAGAAGTCTATAACTTTGTAATCATATATAGAAAGAAGTAATAATGCTATGAAAAAATTATCTATTTTATTTATTTTAATAATAACAGTGTTTTGTTTTGGCTCTTGCTCAAAAGGTAATGAGGAGCCAATAGACTTATCAAATTCTGCAACACAATCAGATAAGGCATCTGAATCAAATAGTATAGAAGAAGAGGAATTAAGTAATCAAAGTACCATTATAATTAAGGACGAGCAAAAAGAAATTGCAGTACCAGAACACATCATTTTTGATGTTGAGAATAGTGCTGTGGCAAGTATACCGACACATATTGGTGGAAATATTCAATTAAAGATTAATGATAAAATATATGAAGTATGTTTATATAGTAATGAACTGTTATTAGAGAAAAACGGGAAGGTATTTAAGTTGTGGGAGAATAACCTTGAAAATATTGTTGAGAATGCAACAAATATTTCTTTATCAGAATTAAAGAGTTATACTGTTATTAAAGATAATAGTACATTTTCCATTGATGAGTCTCAAAGTGAAAAGATAATAAGCGTTCTTGATATATTATTTGATACAATGCCAATTAAAAATGAATTCGACAACGGGGGAGAGCATTTATATTTTTCAAACAAGTTAGGAGCTGATTTTGATTTATATTTAAAAGATGACGTTATTTATTCATATTTTCTTGATAAATATATAGATATCTCGGTATATAGTGAAGAATTTCATGATATATCATCTTCTTTGAATTATTTAAACGATTATACATGATAGCGGCAAACCTAGTCAAACTAATACAAAATAAATTATAAGCGCCGCCTGAGCTGTTATTATCAAAGGGATAGAAAGCATGAAATACCAGCGTTTTGTTTTGTGCCGCAAGGCAAGCATTGCGATAAATACGCCGGGCGCGCCGCCTAAAAGGGATATCAAAAAAAGCGTTCGCTCGCTTATTCTGCTCCGTTTTTTTATCGCCGCTCGTTTATCATAAGCGCATACAAAAAAACCGATTATGCTAAGTATTCCTATATAAACCGCAATGTATTTTTCCATATAATTTTCCGTTTCAAAAAATCGTTATCATAATTGTATATAAATAAAACATGCAAGTCCAGCATAAAAAAAGGCCGCGCCCTTTTTGGCACAGCCTTGCTTTTTGTCTTTTAGTTATAGATATACATGTTTTCGTACGGGCGAGAGCTTTTGGGCTGATATTTAGCAAAATCGCTTATCTTAACATCGCTCATGTCAGTGCCAAAATATTTGCCGTAGTCGGCTATAGTCTGCTTCAAAAACTTTTCGTCGTCTTTATTTAGATTCGTTCTTGTGATTTCCGCGCCCATAAAAGTTTCGTCCGCTTCGCCGCGTATATACATAACGCCGCCGTGCATTCCCGTTCCGAAAAATCTGCCTGCCGCCCGCTCGCCTTTTTTAAGGCCGAGCCCGAGCACAACTATTCTTCCGCCCGCCATATATTCGCCCAAAAAATCTCCGGCGCAATTACCGATTATGATTTTTGGTATCTTATCGTAATATTCTTTCATGTGTATGCCGACGCGGTAACCGGCATAACCTTGTATATACATTTCGCCGCCGCGCATGGCATAGCCTAAAATATCGCCGCAGCTGCCGTGTATAATAAGTTTGCCGTCGTTCATTGTGTTTGCTATTCCGTCCTGCGCATTGCCGAAAACCTCCAGCGTCGCGCCGTCCATATAACAGGCGGAATCGTTGCCGAGCGTGCCGTAAACGTTAAGCTTGGTATCCGTTTTCAGGCCGCATCCTATATACCGGTGGCCGCAGACATCTTTTATATCTATCTCTCCTGGAGTCGCCGCAAGTTCCCGAATTTTTTCGTTTAACTCTGTATACTTTATGCCGTTCGCGCTAAGTTCCATTATTTTATCCTCTCACAGGCGCTGCCTGTTTTATTATTATGATTAGCTTTAGATTGTATAACAGTCTTTACGAGCTGAGTCGTTCTTTCATCTTTTCGTATTCAAAAGCCATAAGCCCGAAGTTATCGTCCGTTAGTTTCTTCTCCAAGCTCGAGAGCGGTATTTTTTCGCTTAGTATATAAGTATATATACCCGCTCTGTCGACATCTCCCAAAAGTATCATGCCGACCAGCCTGTCGTCTTTTACTATAAAGCGGCGCATGTCTCCTGTCTGCTCATCGTTTTTGGAAAGAACCTGCGTTTCTTCTCCGCCTTGTATACCCGCCGTTATTACAGAAAGGCCGAAAAACCCTACCGCGTTCATGGGGAACACGCCGGCAAATTCGTTTTTTGCTCCGCACATATCGAGCGCGGCGGCATGCCCCTGTGCATATGCGTTTGGCCAAAGCGCCATTATCTTTCTCTCGCCCGATGTTAAATCTACGCTCTCGGTAACGTCGCCTGCCGCATATATATCTTTGACATTTGTGCGCATACGCCCGTCAACAATAATTCCCCGGTTAACCTCAACGCCCGCTTTCTTTGCTTCGGCGGTATTGGGGCGCACTCCGACGGCCATAATAAGAATATCGCAAGGCAGCTCGGTACCGTCTTTTAATACGACTTTTTCAACTTTCTTGTTTCCCGTAACCGCGTCTGCCGTTATACCAAGATGGAAAGAAACGCCGTTTTGCTCCATGTGCTTTTGCATAGGCAGAGCCGCCTGCTCGTCGAGTATCATGGGCAGAACTCTCGGCGCTAGCTCAACTACATCAACGCTTCCCACGACAGGGGCAAGCCCTTCAGCAGCCTTAAGGCCTATAAGACCCGCGCCGACGATAACGACTTTTGCCTGCTTAGACACGAGCTTTTCTATTCCCAGTGCACTGTCGTATTTCAAAAACGTGAACACGTTGTCCTGGTCTTTTAATCCGTTTATCGGCGGAACGAACGGTGAAGAGCCGGTCGCGATAAGAAGTTTATCGTACGCTACGCTTTCTCCGTTTTCCAAAGATACGCTCTTTTTATCCGGGTCGATAGCCGTCATTTTCTGCCCGAGAATAGTTTTAACGTTATTTTTCTCATAAAAATCTTTTTTTCTGTAATACATATTTTCCGGCGTAACTTTGCCCGCAAGATAATACGAAATAAGAGGGCGCGAATAAACATGGTGCGTCTCGTCGCTTATAACGGTAATGCCGCCTTTTTTGTCATGCTTTCTTATGCCTTCTATACACCCTGCGGCCGCGGCGGAGTTTCCTATAATAACGTACTGCATTTATTCTTCACCTCTATCCTCATATTTAAGAGCATTGTTCGGGCAGTGCTTTACGCACTCGGGCTCTCCGAGCTGTGCGCACAAATCGCACTTCGCGGCGACTTTCTTTTTGCCCTCGTCGCGCACTATAGCACCGAAAGGGCACGCCAGAACGCAAGTCCAGCAGCCTACGCACCTGTCGGTGTCGTTTGTCACAAGCCCCGTTTCGGGGTCTTTCTGCATAGCTCCGGTGATACAGGCTTCTACGCATTTAGGATCGTCGCAATGACGGCACTGGAGCGCGAAGTTTATTTTATCGCCCGTTTCTATATGAAGCCTTTCTACTGGTTTGGGGTCCTCAGTCTTGTGCGCTTTTATAATATCTTGTGTCAAAGAATGAGAAGTTCTGCAATAGACTTTGCAAAGCCCGCATCCAAGGCACCAATTTTCATCAGCATATACTTTTTTCATTGATTTTCCTTTCAACCTTTATTCACCGGCGTGTTTTATACCGAGAATATCAAGCTCTTTTTGATTCAGCCCGATTCCCCTTAACATCAAACGGTTGCCGCGAAGGCTTTCTATTGCGTTTATACCCATGCCGCCGAGCATTTCTTCTATCTCATGCTTCCATGCGCTAATGAGGTTGCAAAGCCTTTCATACGCTATATCGGGGTTGAGCCGTTTTACAAGGTCGTCGCGCTGTGTCGCTATGCCCCAGTTGCATTTTCCCGTGTAGCACGTCTGGCACATATGGCAGCCTATGGCAATCAATGCGGACGAAGCAATATAGCAGGCGTCCGCGCCAAGAGCAATGGCTTTTACTATATCCGCACTGTTTCTTATGCTTCCCGCCGCGACAAGCGATACTTCGTTTCTTATGCTTTCTTCGCGGAGCCTCTGATCGACGGCAGCAAGAGCAAGCGCTACGGGAATACCTACATTATCGCGGACTCTTGAAGGCGCAGCTCCCGTGCCGCCCCTGAAACCGTCTATCGTTATGATATCGGCGCCCGCGCGCGCGATACCCGAAGCAATAGCCGGCGCGTTATGCACCGCCGCTATTTTAACGGATACAGGCTTTGAATAGTTTGTCGCTTCTTTAAGCGAGAAAATAAGCTGGCCTAAATCTTCTATAGAATATATATCGTGATGGGGCGCGGGCGATATAGCATCGCTGCCCTCGGGAATCATTCTCGCTTTGCTGACAGCTTCGCCGACCTTTTCGCCCGGAAGATGTCCGCCTATGCCAGGCTTTGCGCCCTGTCCAATCTTTATTTCAAGCATCGCTCCGGCATTAAGAAAATCCGAATGTACGCCAAAACGTCCCGAAGCGACTTGTACTATGGTGTTAGGGCCGTATTTATAAAACTCTTTTGCGAGGCCGCCTTCGCCCGTGTTATAAAGTATGCCGAGCTGCGTCGCCGCGCGTGCAAGAGCTTCGTGCGCGTTTTTGGAAATCGAACCAAAAGACATCGCCGAAAACATTAAAGGAACGGAAAGCTTGACCTGCGGAGGCATCTTTGTCTTTAAGTTGCCTTTTTCATCAAACTCAAGTTTTTCCGGCTTGCGCCCTAGCATAACGCTCGTCTCCATGGGCTCGCGAAGCGGATCAATAGAAGGGTTGGTTACCTGCGAAGCGTTTATAAGCATCTTATCCCAATAAAGAGGATAAGGCTTAGGGTTTCCCATCGCGGACAAAAGCACGCCTCCCGTCTGCGCCTGCTTATATATTTCTTTTATAGTGCTCGCTGTCCAGTTGGCGTTCGGCTTAAAATCAAGATCGTTGACCTTTATTTTCAGAGCGCGTGTCGGGCATAGCTCAACACACCGGTGGCAGTTAACGCATTTGCTTTCGTCAGCCGTCATAAGCCCCGTGTCTTTATCGAGCGCGTGAACTTCGTTTGCGCATTGCTTTGCGCAAACCTCGCACTGTATGCATCTATTTTCGTCTCTTTCGACCAGATAATCCGGCCAGCCAAGTTGTAAACTCATTTGTCTTCCTCCACAAATCCGAGCACCGGTTCTCCGCCTCTGGGAGACCAAACTCTGTCCGGTTTATCGCAGATCACTCGAATCGCTGCTTCCTCGCTTGCCACGTATAAGTTGTCGCCTTTTTCCGCCGCTACGAGCGGCCTTAGTTTTATTCGGTCATTAAGCGCCAGCATACCGCCCTTGAATCCTAATATTATAGAGAACGGGCCGTTTATAAGCGCCGAAGAGTATACCGAACGTATTGCCTCGAATTTTGCTTTTTTTTCTTTATCAAAGGTATCAATCTCTTTCCAGAAAGGCGCAACCATAATGCTTGCGGCCTCGAGCAAAGACATACCGTGTTTTCGAATAAGCAGATCGAATATATACGTTATTACTTCCGTGTCCGTCTGCAGCGAGCACTTGTATCCGTACATTTCGACAAACCGGCGATTAGCGTCGTACGAAGATATTTCTCCGTTGTGTACTATAGACCAGTCAAGAAGAGTAAACGGATGCGCGCCGCCCCACCAGCCGGGCGTGTTTGTGGGAAACCTTCCGTGAGATGTCCACAGATAAGCATCGTACGTTTCTATCATATAAAACCTGCCGATATCTTCGGGATAACCTACGCCCTTGAATGCTCCCATGTTCTTGCCGGAAGAGAAAACGTATGCTCCGTCATATTCGCCGTTTATTCTAAAAACGCACCTTGCGACATATTCCTGCTCATTTAATTCCGACTGAGTCAGCTTAAATTTTGTCGGAGACACAAAATAGCGCCAGATAAGAGGGCTGTTATCTATACCCTTTGTTTTTTTTGTCGGCACTTTTCCGGCGTTTTCCACTTCAAAATGCCGATTTATAAAATCTTCCGCGTTTGCTTTGGCGGTCAGATTATCATAAAAAATATGAAGAGCATAAAGCTCTGAGTACTGCGGATATATGCCGTACGCGGCAAAACCCCCTCCGAGCCCGTTGCTTCTGTCTCGCATCAGTGCAATTGATGTAAGTATCGTCTCTCCCGAAAAGCGTTCGCCTTTTCGGTTTAGTATGCCGCTTATGGCACAGCCGGACGGTATCCTTACCTGTCCCTCTTTTTTCATTGTTATCCCCCTTGGATTATTATGCGTACATTAAATCATGTTTAAATACGCAGCCTGCAAATGTTTAAAAAAGACGCCAATCAGACCCATTTTTTATGAGTCGAAAGAAACGCCTTTGTTTCGTTTATTTACTTTTTAAAAAGGAAACTGTTAATTTCCCTTAAGCTGGCTTTCTCATTATACTATCAGTCAAACAAAAAATCAATAGCGAAAACTCTAAAATTGCAGTTAATTAATAAAAATATTGCAAAATATACTAAAACAACAGCCTGTTTAGCAGGAATTAATGCAAAACATGAAATTATTAGTATCTAAACCTGCACTTTCTCTTTTCTGCTATTTGTATATTTTGATGAGTTTTGTAAAAAATGCTTATAATATTTTTATTGGCAAATGCACAAAATACTTTATGTAAGGAAATAGCCGCTTTTGCCGGGCTGAGGATGTCTAAACCTTATAATATAGCTGACAAGAGAAAAACTTAAAGGGACAAGGAAGCAAAAATGTTAGTGTAAAAAAGGTAGAAGTGGTGCAATATGGATTGTACGAAAACGGCTCTAAAGTGTTTATAGGCCATACGGGAACACCGGCTACCGTTTCACGCCGAAAATCGTAAGCGGGCTTACCGCTGGGCCGAAAAAGACAAGAATCAGCGGCGGCTTTATCCTTACCATTATAAAAGCAGCGGCGCGGTATGAAAAATTCCGTGCCGTTGTTATTTTTTGGTTGCTTTTTCTAGCCGGCTTATCTCGTCTTTGTTTCCAACGACTACAAGAGAATCACCGTGCCGGATAATATCCGTGCCAAACGGAGTGGTGTTGATTATCTTGTTGTCCTTTTTAATTGCTATAATATTAACGCCATATTTTTTTCTGAAATCAAGTTCAGCTATGCTTTTGTCTTTCCATGAATTAATACTGGCAATGTCAACAATTCTAAGGTCTCCCGAAATTTCTATATAATCAAGAATATTAGATGCGGCGAGGTTATGCGCAACCCTGAACCCCATGTCTCTTTCTGGGAAGATTACTTTGTCGGCGCCCGTTTTATAAAGCACTTTTCCGTGCAATTCGTTTTGTGCTTTTGCTACAACAAACGATACGCCTATCTCTTTGCAGAGCAGCGTGATAAGTATGCTCGCCTGCAGGTTTGAGCCTATCGCGACAACGGCGACATCAAAATTACGAATTCCGAGCGCGTTTAAAGATTTTTCGTCAGTAGCGTCTGCCTGTACCGCGTGCGTAACATAAGGAGAGATATCGGCAATGCGTTCTTCGTCCATATCTACCGCGAGAACATCTTCGCCTAGCCCGGACAGGCATTTTGCAATATTCTCCCCAAACCTGCCCATTCCTATTACAACATATTGTTTGTTATCCATAAGTTATCCCACCATAAACCTTTCTTCAGGATACCGTATATTCGCATTGTTTTTTTGTACTCTGTTTGCAAGAGCAAAGGTAAGCGTCATAAGCCCTATTCTTCCCGCAAACATTACAGCCATTATTATAACACGGCTTGCCGTGCTTAGCATAGGCGTGATTCCGGCCGACAGCCCGACTGTGCCGAAAGCGGAAAACGCCTCAAAGAATATATTCTCGAAGGTAAACAGCCCGCCTCGCCCTCCTTCTATAGCAACAAGTGCAAAGCATGCTGTAAATACAAAAACAATACCAAGCGTGGTAATGGTTATAGCACGTTTAATCGTCTCTTTTGCTATTCTTCTGTCCAAAACGGTAACCTCTTTACGGCCGGTTATTCCAGATATCGCAAATAAAAGAACGATCGCCATAGTCGTCGTTTTTATACCGCCGCCCGTGCCGGCGGGCGAAGCCCCTATAAACATCAAAAGCATGGTAATGAATTTTGTAGCTGGCATAAGAGAGCCCTGGCCGATTGTAGAAAAACCTGCCGTTCTCGGAGTTATTGCCTGGAAAATACCGCCGAGAATTTTGCCTCCCGAGTCAAGGCTTTGCGCCCCGAGCGTATCCGGGTTGGAAAGCTCGAAAGGGAAGACGACTAATAGGCCGATAGCGATAAGCACCGCTGTTGCCATAAGCACAAGTTTTGTGTATCTTGTAAGTTTTTGTTTTCTCTTTAGCCTTTTTATATTAAAAATATCTGTAACGACTATAAACCCGAGGCCGCCTAGAATGATAAGAGCAATCAAAGTTATGTTTATAACAGGGTCGCTGATAAAAGCCGACATGCTTGAAAACTCTCCCGAAACTTTGCCGAGCACATCAAAACCGGCGTTGCAAAAAGCGGAAACAGAATGAAAAACGCTGTAATAAACGCCTCTTAAGCCAAACATAGGCACAAAACGGGTGGCAAATATTGCAGCGCCTAAAAATTCTGCTGTAAAGGTTACCGTCAATATTTTCAGCACCATTTTAACAAGGCCGGAAAGGTTAAATTCGTTCAGCGCTTCTTTTATTATCATGCGTTCGCCAAGCGTTATTCGTTTTCCTATAAGCACAAAAACGAAAGATGTAATGGTCATAAACCCAAGCCCGCCTATCTGTATCAAAAACAGTATGACTATCTGTCCGAAAAGAGTGAATGCCGTGCCCGTATCCACAACAACAAGGCCGGTAACGCAGACGGCAGAGGTCGATGTAAAAAAGGCGTCGACCAGACGTATGCTTTTTCCCGAAGCGCTGGCGATGGGCAAAGACAGCAATACCGCGCCTAAAACTATAAGCGCCAGAAAACCAAATATTATAATCTGCGTCGGGTGCAGTTTGCTTTTTATAAGATGTTTATCCAAAAAGCTCTCCTTATTGCTGCTAAATTATAACATATCCCGCTAATGCATTCAATGAATGCGCGTTTCGGAATAGAAAAGATATCTTATTAAGGTATACGGATAAATCTTGGTTTGCGTTTGTCAAAAGCACACACGTACTCAAAGCCTATATCTTTCAGCCGCGAAAGCGTTTCGTCCACTTTATAACCGACAGAGCTTTCTATGTGGGCATCCGACCCGACGGTTATAATTTCTCCGCCCAGCTCAAAAAAACGTTGGGCAATATGCATTTCGGGCATTGTTGACGGTGTTGTCATTAGCCCCATTGTGTTTATCTCCAGCCCTTTGCCTTTATCTAATAATATTTTCAGCAGTGTGTCAACAGCGTCAGTGTAATCGCTGTAACGCAAAAGTTTATCGTCGTAAGTGCAGAATTTTGCTATGTACCCCAGATGCCCCAGAACGTCGTAAAAATCACACGCGGCCGCCGTCTCTATAGAAGAGCGAAGATACTCTGTGTAAGCGTCTTTCTGCGAAAAAGTTTCCCAAAACTCGGGGTAATATGGATCCTGCCCGAATACGATGTGCTGAGAGCCTATCACGCAGTCGAGGCTTTGCCCTTCAAGCAAAGGTGGAAGCTTTTCTTTCGTGCGCATATCAAGCCCCGCCTCTATGCCTTTGCGTATACGGATTTTCGGCAAACTGTTTTTTACAGCGTCAAACGCTTTTCTGTAATTATCAAGGTTAACAACAAAATCTATATCGCACGGAAAATCGAGATCGAGGTGTTCCGTGAAACAGATTTCGGAAAGCCCTTTATCCTGTGCCGCTTTAGCCATGCGCAGCATGCTTACTTCGCAGTCGCCCGAAAGATCGCTATGTATATGATAATCTATCATCCGTTTCTCCTCATTGGTATACCCGCGTTATGTATATTCCCATTCTACCACAAACGCATAGAATGTTTGTACAACAAAATGATTACAATGTATTTGCTTTTAAATTAAGATATTCTGCTTTTCCGAATAGCTTTAAAGCCTTTTTTTGTTAGTTTTACAAGCTCGCATATAGGTATGACCGCAAATGCTGCCGCGCAGACATAAAGCCACTGCAGGCCCGAAAGCTGTACTACCTTAAAGAAAGTGTTCAATGGGGCAGCTAAAACAACTATTATCTGCAAAAAAGCCGAAAGAACAAAAGATAAATGCATCCATTTATTTTTAAACAATCCTTTTATTACAGAGCTTCTTGAAGACCTTACGTTAAAAGCGTGGAAAAGCTGAGTTAGACCAAGCGTAAGAAAGGCCATAGTTGTCGCGACGGTATAATCGGCGAAAAGTGACAGAGACATAAAATATATGCCAAGAGTCACGCCGCTCATTATTATGCCGTATAAAAACAGCTCGTATGCCATGCCGCCGGCAAAAAAGCTTTGTTTGGCATCTCTTGGCTTGCGGTGCATAATATCGGAAGGCGCAGGCTCCATGCCAAGAGCAAGCGCGGGGAATGTGTCGGTAACAAGATTCACCCACAATATCTGCACAGGATGAAGTATGGCAAACCCTAGCATAGTGCCTATAAATAATGTAAGCACTTCTGACAAATTAGCCGAAAGCAGAAACTGCACCGCTTTTTTTATGTTGCGGTATATTCTTCTTCCTTCTTCTACTGCTTTAACGATCGTCGCGAAGTTGTCATCTGTCAGCACCATATCCGAAGCATTTTTAGAGACTTCTGTGCCCGTTATACCCATACCGACGCCTATATCTGCCGTTTTTAGTGCGGGCGCGTCGTTTACTCCGTCTCCCGTCATTGCGACAATATCGCCTTTTTCACGAAACGCTTTTACAATGCGCACTTTGTGTTCGGGGGCAACTCTAGCGTAAACGCTTACGTTATAAATATCATTGCTAAGCTCATCGTCGCTAAGTGTATCTAATTCTCTGCCCGTAAGCGCTTTTTTTTCTTTTGTCAATATTCCGAGTTTCTGAGCGATAGCGACTGCCGTTGTTTTGTGGTCTCCCGTTATCATCACGGGCATCATGCCCGCTTTGCGGCAGGTGGCGACAGCATCGCGTGCTTCGTCCCGCGGAGGGTCCATCATACCGGCAAGCCCTATGAATATAAGATCATTCTCTAAATTTCCTATGTTTTTCGGTTTGGCTTTCATCGGCTTATATGCTGCTGCAAGTACCCTAAGAGCGCTTTGCGCAAAACTTTCGTTTGCTTCTATCAGACGGGTTTTTTGCTCTTGCGTTAATTCCACAACCTGCCCGTTCAATGATATTTTAGTGCACTTGCTTATAAGCTCGTCGGGCGCGCCTTTTACAAAAAGCTTTCTGTCCGATTTGCCGTGGAGTGTGCTCATAAGCTTGCGCTGCGAGTCAAACGGCAGCTCGAAGACACGGGGAAGCCTTTCGTTTATCTCATCTGGCGCAATACGTTTTTTCGCGAACTCGTAAAGAGCGGTTTCTGTTGGGTCGCCGATAAGTCGGATTTTTCCTTCTTCGATAGTAGTTTTTGTGTCGTTGCAAAGCAAAAACGCGCTGTCTAGCAGCGTTAGCTCATCGCAGGCTTGAACATGCTGTGCGTCAAAATCTTCGTTATTATAATATGCTTTTTGCACGCTCATTTTATTCTGCGTGAGCGTTCCTGTTTTATCCGAGCATACGACGTTTGTGCATCCGAGAGTTTCTACGGCGGGAAGCTTTCTTATTATCGCGCCGTTTTTGCTCATCTTTTGCACGCCCATTGTGAGCTGAAGCGTTACGACTGTCGCAAGTCCTTCGGGTATTGCCGCTACTGCAAGGCTTACTGCGACAAGAAACATATCGGCCGCCGCTCTTCCCGTTAGCAGTCCTATGCCAAACACTATCGCCGCAACGGCCAGCACGGCAAAAGAAAGTATCTTTGAAAGAGAATTAAGCCTTTTTTGAAGAGGCGTGTCGCCTTCTTTTGCTTCGTTTAACGCGCCTGCGATTTTTCCTATCTGCGTTTCCATGCCTGTAAAACAGACTATACCGTGCGCTCTGCCGTAAGTGACGTTCGTTCCCGAATACGCCATGTTTATACGCTCGGCAAGAGGTGTATCTTCGGGTAGTACTGTGTCCGCATCTTTTTCGACGGGCAGAGATTCTCCCGTAAGCGTCGCTTCTTCTATCTTAAGCGAAGCGGCCTGCGTAAGGCGGATATCTGCCGGCACAAAATCGCCCGCTTCGAGTATCACCAAATCTCCCGGAACGAGGTCGGAAGCTTTTACCGACAAAACCGCCCCGTCTCTTATGACGCTGGCGTTCGGAGCGGACAGCTTTTTAAGAGCTTCAAGCGCGGCTTCCGCTTTGCTTTCCTGCGCCGCTCCCATAACGGCGTTTAAAACAACGACCGCGAATATAATGATAGAATCCGAAACGTCACCGAGTATTGTGCTTATTACGGCGGCCGCAATAAGTACGATTATCATAAGGTTTTTAAACTGGCCGGCGATTATGGAAAGAAGAGTTTTCCTGCCGCCCGACTGCAATATATTTTTACCGTATTGAGCCAGTTTTTGCTCTGCGGAATTTGCCGACAAGCCTTTTTCGCCGGTTATATACGCTTTGTATATTTCATCAGTTTTTATAGAGTACGGCGCATTCGTCTTTTGCATATGAAGCCTTCCAATCAAAGTTAATATTTAGCTGTTTCTTACTATATTATAAACAATACGGTAATTTTAAATGTATTATCTGTTTATTGTCAAGATTATTAAATGGCGCTTTTATTTCAATATATAGAATGCAGCTGAAAATAAACTATTGGCAAAAGCTGAAAAAATGGTATAATAGACAACTCTTCGATATACATGCGCCCCAATGGAGCGCGGTATAATCATAGTGGTTGACATTAGCACACCACTTAAATATAATATATCCGTCTGACTATGCAAATTCGGCCATGCGGCTTATATAGAAATGGGGATACAAATAAAATGAAGATGACTTTTCAGCCTAAGAAGAGGCAGCGTAAAAAAGAACACGGCTTTAGAAAAAGAATGAAAACTAAAGCGGGCAGAAACGTATTAAAGCGCAGGCGCACAAGAGGAAGAAAACGTTTGTCTGCATAAAGACCTGATAAACATCGGTTATTCGGCGATTTTTAGCCGTTTGAATGGAAGGTATATTGAGGCGTGAATATTCGCTTAGGCGCAACAAAGAATTTCGATACGTGTATAAAAGAGGCAAATCAGTTTCTGACGGAAATCTTGTACTCATATATGTAAAAACAAAAACACCGCATTTAAAGGTGGGTTTTTCTGTATCGAAAAAGATTGGCAACAGCGTGGTGCGCAATCGTGTAAAGCGAAGAATGAAAGAAGCTTTTTTTTCAATGCTTGAGAGCGTGTCGCAAAAAAGCCTGCTCGTGTTTGTGCCAAGACAATCGGTCAATAAGCTTGAATATCAGGATATACTCAAATCGATGAATTTTCTGCTTAACAAAGCGGGATTAATGGAGAAATAAAATGAAAAGCGTGTTACTCGCGATCATTTGGTTTTATAAAAAAGCAATATCTCCTTATACGAGGAACGCATGCAGGTTTACTCCTACATGCTCAGATTACGCCGTGCAAGCGATTAAACGCCACGGCGCGCTAAAAGGTCTCGGGCTTTCGGTGTGGCGCGTGCTAAGGTGCAATCCATTCGGCAAGGGCGGTTACGATCCCGTTCCGTAGGCAAACGCGCTTTAATAATAATGGAGGAAAAACAATTTGGAGTTTTTAAGTAATAACTTTATTTCCGATTTTTTTGTAATTGTATTAAAAGGAGTTTTTAGTTTAATACAAGACTATTCTGTAGCAATAATTATAGTTACGATCGCAATTCGAGTATTGATACTTCCGCTCGACCTGCGCCAAAAGCAAAGTTCAAGAAAAATGGCGCTTATTCAGCCAAAGGTTGAGTCTTTAAAAAAGCGTTATAAAAACAATCCGCAGCAGCTTCAGGTAAAGCAGAAAGAGCTTTACAAAAAGGAAGGCGTAAAACCGCTTGCGGGATGCCTGCCTATGCTTATCACGCTGCCAATATTTTTTGCGTTCTTTGGTGCGATGCGTGTGCTGGCGGCGGAGCAGACCGTTTCGTTTTTGCTAAACGCGCAGCATATTGGAGAATCGGCGTTCGAGCTTCCCAGATGGCTCTGGGTAAACAACTTCTGGCAGCCCGATTCGGGGCTAGAGCCCATACTGCCTGCGGCAAAAGCGTTTGCGACTTTTATACAGACAAACGTATCATATATAAACCCGCAGTCTTTGCATATGCTGTCTAATGCCAGCCTTATTCATTTTGACCCTTCGGCGGGAATGCAGGCGACTGCGGCATACGACACTCTTGCGGGATCTATTATAAGCTCTAACGGGCTTGCGGGAATGAACAACGGATGGTTCATACTTCCTCTGCTCGCGGGCGTGACGCTCTTTTTGCAGCAAAAGATTTCTATGGGGCAGAACCCGCAGATGGCAAGCCAGGGGAAAATGATGTTATACTTTTTCCCGCTGTTCTCTGTATATATATGCGCGACGGCAAACGCGGCGTTCTCTATATACTGGCTGTTCGCGAATCTCTATGCTCTTGGCCAGCTGCTTGTTTTAAATTATATCTATAAAAAGCGTGACCAAAAAGCAAAGCAGGGCGTGATTGAGGAGGCAAATTGATGGATTTTATAGAAAGCAAGGGAAAAACGGTAGACGAAGCCGTTTTCAGCGGGCTTTTAAAGATGGATTTGTCTATAGACGAAGTAAATATTGAGATATTGAACGAAGGCGGTTCGCTGTTTAAAAGCGCAAAAGTCAAGCTTACCAAAAAGCAGGATATAAGCACGCCGGGCGTTATAGAGACCACCGAGGAAAAAGAGCGAAAACCGGCCGTCAAGCAAGAAAAACCGCGTATGCAAGAAACAAAAACGGCAAGAGCGCCAAGAGCGCCAAAACCGCCTAAGAAAATAATCGTGCCTGGTGAGCCGCAAAACGACGCAGAAAAGTTTTTGCTCGGGCTTTTTGAAAAAATGGGTATTCCGGTAGCTCTTGAATCTAAAATGGCGGACGGTATTTTAAAAATAGATATGTCGGGAAACAGCATGGGTATGCTAATCGGGCGGCGCGGAGAGACGCTTGACGCCCTGCAGTATCTTACAAGCCTTGTGCTAAACAACGGCAAAGAAGATTATATAAAGGTAATGCTCGATACAGAAGATTACCGCGAAAAACGTGAAGATACACTAAAAAGGCTTGCGGCAAGGCTTGCTGACAAGGTACAGCGGTCGGGAAGGCGCGTTGTGCTCGAGCCGATGAACCCTTACGAGCGGCGCATACTTCATTCTACATTGCAGGACTATTCTAAAGTTTATACTTACAGCGAGGGCGAAGACCCCTTCAGAAGCGTGGTAGTCGCGCTAAAATCAAAAGACGGCTCAACGCCCGAGGCAAAACCAAGACAGAAATACGGAAGATAAACAAAGACAAAATAATACGAGGGCGCTGCCCTCGTGCTCTTTAAGCTTCTTTTCTTAAAGAAAAGAAGCAAAAGATATAAAAATGCCTTAATAAAGGCATTTTTTAGTGGGATTCTTAAGGGACGATGTTCCTTAAGCAGTGGTTTGGAGGCAGAGCCTCCAAGAAAGAATTTCTATAATCCCATTACTTTCTTAAATTCACCTAATGCTTTTCTAAACTCTTTCATACAATTCTCTACAGGCGCGCCGGCCTCGAAATCCACGCCCGCTTTTTTCAGCAGGTTTAATGGATAATCGCTTCCGCCGCTTTTAAGAAACTCTTTATAAGCCTCTAGCACGCCCGGCTTGTTTTCGTATATTCCGGTAGCTATCATGACGGCCGCGGAAAACCCTGTGGCGTATTTGTAGACGTAAAAAGCATTGTAGAAGTGCGGTATTCTTGCCCATTCAAGCGATATGGTGTCGTCTGCCTGCATGCCGCTGCCGTAATACAGGCGGTTTAGCTCGGCGTATTTGTCGGAAAGCGTTTGTTGCGTCAAAGGCTCGCCCGATTCGCACATCGCGTGCGTAATGCTTTCGAACTCTGCAAACATAGTCTGGCGCATAACCGTCGTGCGGAACTGGTCGAGATAATGGTTGAGCACGTATTTTTTAAGCTTAGGCTCTGCCGTTTTTAAAAGATGTTTTGTCAGCAGTATCTCATTTACTGTTGACGCGACTTCCGCGACAAAAATAGTGTACGACGCAAGCGGGTACGGCTGGTTCTCCTCTGAATACCATGAATGCATGGCGTGCCCGAGCTCGTGCGCTATGGTAAACACGCTGTCGAGGTCTTCCCTGTGGTTTAGCAGAACATAAGGGTGCGTGCCGTACGTGCCCCAGGAATAAGCTCCGCTCGTTTTGCCTTCGCTTTCAAAAACGTCTATCCATCTGTCATCGTGCGATCTCTTTAACAAAGATATATACTCTTCGCCAAGAGGCGCGAGCGCTTCAAAGTTGATTTGCATAGCCTGTTCATAGCTGTATTTTTCGTCCGTGTCTGCTACTAGCGGCGCGTAAATATCGTACATTGCGATATCATCGAGCCCGAGTAGCTTTCTTCTCGTTTCAACGTAATCGTACATTATATCGAGGTTGCCGTGAATACAGTTTATCAGGCCGTCGTAAAGCGAATCGGGAACATTATCCGAAAAAAGCGCTTTGCTTCTTGCGCTAGTGTAGTTTCTGACTTTGGCGTAAAATACATCTTTTTTCACGCTCGTAGAATAAGCGGCGGCTATAGTATTTATATTGCCGGCAAACGCTTCGTAGTATTTTTCGTAAGTATCTTTTCTTACCTGCCTGTCTTTGTTTTGCATAAGCGCGATGTATTTGGCATGCGTAAGCTGTATTTGTTCATCTTCACAGTTGATGCTTCCAAACTTTATATCAACGTTGTTCAGCATAGTAAAAATATTGCGCGCGCCCGAGGCGAAATCGGCGCTCATGGAAAGTATCTTTTCTTCGTTCTGTCCGAGCACATGCTTTTTCTGGCGTATAACGTCTCTTATCATAAAGGTATAAGGCGCGAGCGACTTTTCCAGGGAAATAAATTGCTCGAGCTTTTTCTCGTCTTCTGCTAAAAGCGCGGGGGCAACGAAAGATGTCTCTCCCGAAACAGCGACGTACAGCGACATCGCCCTGTCCGTCATTGCCTGGTATGCTGAATTAGCGTTGTCCTCGTCTCTTTTCATCTTCGCGTAAACATAAAGGCGCTCGCATAAAAGCGACGCTTCGTCTAGCCGCGAAAGGGCTGTGAATAAAGACTGCGCGCTGTCCGTAAACCCTTTTTGAAGTTCTTTTAAAGTGGGGAGCATATCCGAGAGCTTGCTAAAATCGGCCTCCCAAGCCCCGTCTTCTGCATAAATATCGCACAAATTCCATTTGTATTTTTCTTCAATTTCCGTTCGTTTCATGTATGCCTCCGTAAAAAATGTGATAAATATAATATACCCAAAACGCATTTTTAAAAAATTATATTTTAATAGCGAACATCCCTGCCTTCGAATATAACTATTTGCGATTCTCGTTTATCCATAAGGCGCGAATGTATGCGTTCGCCGTACCGTTCTTTTATTTCGTGCAGAGCAAGATTGGTGACAATAATCGTATGAAGGTTTGCCGCCGCTCTTTCGTTTATAAGGTCAAAGAAATATTCTATGGTAACGTTTCTTGTCATGGGTTCTGTGCCTATGTCGTCTATTATTAAAAGCGGCACGGAAAAAATAGGGCTAAGGTCGACAGCTTCGCTCAATCTGTCGCGGTGAAAGAGAGAAAAAAGCCGGTATGCCGTATAAAAAGCGGCGGTATACCCGCGCTCTATAACGCGCCGCATTATACACTTTGATATATAAGTTTTCCCAAGGCCTGCACTGCCCGTTAAAATAAGTATATGCCCGTTCCCCGGGAAATTATCCGCGTACTTTTCGCTGTATTTTTTAATTTTTTCCATTCTATCTTTTTGAGATTTTCCGCTTGCCATAGGAGTATCGTCAAAAACATCAATATCAAACTGCTCAAAGCTAACGCTGCTATCCGTTAATTTAGCTGCCTGAAGCTTGTCTTCAAGCACGCGTTTTTTAAAACATTCGCAATGCGAAGAATCTTGCTTTACCCCTGTATCGCGGCAAACTTCGCACGTAAAGACAGGGTCGAGATAATGAATATCAAACCCTGCGGATTTTAAAAGAGTGTTCGCTTTTTCCCGGAGAGCCATTATATCTTTTTCATCCATCGATTCGCCCGACAATGCCTGCGTAATTCTTTTTAGCTGAAGAGCATTTTTTTGCTTATGTATTTCTTGCAGCTCAGGGACTTTTTTATAGACTTCACGGCGGCGCCTGTTTTCTTCAATTTTATTTTGCTCGCGTATACGGTCGTATTGCGCAAGAACATCGGATATGCTCAAGGTCAGGCTCCTTCGTCTTTAAATAGGTCTACCGCAAGATGGTCATAGTTTTCGGTCGGCCTCTCGTAATACATTGTCTTTGATGACTTCGTTTTTGTGTTTTTACCGCCCGAAAATTTATCTGCTTGCTTACGGGCGTCCGCAAGAGTTTTAACTCCCTCGTCGTGCCAGTTTGATAAAATCGAGTTTAGGTATCTATAAGGATTATCCGAAAGCGAGCTTGCTTCCGCCGCGCTTATAATAACATCGTGAGAAAGGCCGAACTCTACGCTCCATTTATTATAAATTTTTCTGTGTGCGTCGGATACCCTTTTTGATATGCCCGCCGCTGCAAAAACTTCGGCAATATTAGTGTCTAAAGACTGCTTTTGAGATATATATGCCTTGGCTTCGGCAGGCGTATATATTTTATTATTGTACCATTCGGTCAATATATCATCTAAGCCCGAAAAAGATTTTTTGCCTTTTGAGCTTGCGCTTTTTGCCGCCGTTATAAGAAGGTCTATATCAAAAGCATACACGCTTGTCCATTTTTGGTATAAGCTTTCATGCTCGAACGACGGTTTTAAGCTCGCAAGGCCGATAATGCGCATAAGCTCTTTTAGATTCTTTGTTATGTTTTCGCTCTGCTCTTTTTTCTGGCTTATCTTTCTTGAGGTGGTGTCTCCGTCGGCATTAAGCCTTTCTAATATCCTATCTAGGTATTTCATGCTCGGCTCTCGCGCGGCGGTGGTGTGCGAACAGGCAGTTAAAATCGCTTCGAGCGTAAAGCCCCAGTCTTTTGTCCATTTCTCAAACAAAACGATCTCATCTTTTGTTGGGTTTCTTTTTGAAATACCGAGCTGTTTTAACACGCGCGGCACGCCCGACGATACCATTTTATATCTTGCAATAAGCTCGTCTGCTTTTTCCGGTGAATCTATATTCTCCTCTTCCGCCCACGATTTTGCTACCTTGTCCATATAAGGTATAGAAACTCTTGCGCCTTTTAAAAGCACGCAGTATTCAGCGAGCCTGAGCACAACTTTTTTGGGCAGATGAAAGGTATCGGTATAATCGTATATTTTCAGATATTCGTGAGGCGAAAGCTGCCTCGAACCGAAAATTTTCTGAAGCTGACGGTTGTATTCGCTCTCTGTATATATATCGGAATCGTCTTTTTTGGCCTGTGCAAACACGCCGAACTCAAAGCAGAGCCTGTCGCTGTTTATAATACGTGCAAAACCTTTTCTCTGCCAATACTCAAAGACAGTGATCACTTCGCCTTCGCTCATGCCAAGACGCGCACAAAAAGAGCCGAGTTCAATTTCTTCATTTTTCTGTGAATACATAAGGCCTAACAAAAATGCGGCAGTGTGCTGCTTGGGCGCTTTTACACAGTTCTCTATAAATTCATTAGGAACGATAGTGTTTTTTTGGTTGTTTTTAAGTTGCAGCCGCATTTTTAACACCCCTTATAAAGTGTAATAGTATCATATCACATACCGGCAGTTTTTTGGGCAAATAATTCGCGTTTTTTTATTTTTTTTGAGTTTGATTTGCGGTTTTTTTCTCTTGCGCAATCAATTTTTTTTAAGGAAAGCGCGATTGAATAAAAAAGATAAATATCGCCCCAAATCCTGCTGTAATATTTTTTATATTGATAGAAAAGTGATTACCTGCTATACTCTACATTGTTAAACTAGATAACCAATCGGAGGATTGTGCGTTTTTCGCACGTATTTATATGAGAGAAAAGCTTATTATAAAAGGCGGAAAACCGCTTAGGGGAAGCGTTGTCGTAAGCGGGGCAAAGAACGCCGCGGTTGCGATTCTGCCCGCCTGCATACTTTGCGAATGCAAATGTGAGATAGATAATCTGCCAAATATTGATGATGTGCGGCTGCTCGATTATCTTCTTTGTAAAATGGGCGCCCAGACAAAACTTGCGGACACAACGATATCTATAGACTCGGCGGGCGTAAAAGATTATGCGGTGAACAACGATGCGGTAAAGCTTATGAGAGCTTCTTACTATCTCGTCGGAGCTCTGCTCGGGCGGTTCGGCAAAGCGGAAGTCAGCCTTCCGGGCGGGTGCGCAATTGGCCTGCGTCCTATAGATCAGCATATAAAAGGCTTAAAAGCTCTCGGCGCGACGGTAAAAGCGGAATACGGCATGCTTAAAGCAGAGGCGCCGAACGGGCTTATCGGAACGGATATTTATCTTGATATAGTATCTGTCGGAGCGACTATAAACATTATGCTTGCGGCGGTAAAAGCAAAGGGGCGGACGACGATTGTCAATGCCGCCAAAGAACCTCACGTAGTCGATGTAGCGAATTTTCTTAACTGTATGGGCGCCAAGGTAAAGGGCGCAGGTACCGACATTATACGTATCACAGGCGTCGAAGAACTTCACGGATGCAGCTATTCAATTATACCCGATCAGATAGAAACGGGAACGCTTATGATAGCGGCGGCGGCGACAAGAGGCGACCTTACAATAAAAAATGTAATACCTACGCATATGGAAGCTCTTTCGGCGAAATTGATGGAGATGGGCGTTACGGTAATAGAAGGAGACGAGAGCCTGCGTGTTACCTGCGACAAAAGGCCCAAGCACGTCAGCATAAAAACGCTTCCGTATCCCGGGTTTCCGACAGACCTTCAGCAGCCTGCCACCGTTCTTTTAAGCACGGCGGAAGGCGCGAGTATCATAGTTGAAAATATATTTGAATCCAGATTCAAACACATAAACGAGATAAGGCGCATGGGAGCCAACGTTTCTATTGACGGAAGAGTTTGTGTTGTAGAAGGCGTAGAGCGGCTTACCGGCGCGCCTGTACGCGCGACCGATCTGAGGGCGGGCGCCGCGCTTATCGTCGCGGGGCTTATGGCGGACGGGCAGACAGAGATTTCGGGCGTTAAATATATCGACAGAGGGTATGACCATATTGAAGGCAAGTTAAAAAAGATAGGCGCGGATATTCACAGAGAGAAGCTTCCCGATGAGGAAGAGTACGATTTTTTCTAGGTTTTATGAGTACGTAACGGCTGTATGAACAGCCGTTTTTTGTTGTGCAAATTAAAAATGAAGCCGCTTTGCCATCTCGTGTTTAAAGTTTTTATTTTTATCAAGAAGTATAAACAGTGATGCGATCGAAAGACACGGCGCGATGACAAACCATGACCAAAACAGCGATATCGTGCCTGAAGAGTATAAATCCAAAAGAATTTCCAATATGAACAGCATTATAGCCGCAAACACAAAAATTACCGTTATAATACGCAGCCCGAACACAACTTTTTTCTTTGCTAGATAAATTGTAAGCAAAGCAGAGCCAAAGCAGAATAATACTATGGGAAGCGCTATATACAAAGTCCAGCCTCTGCCCGGAGTCTGCAGCTCTATTGCAGCTACACCGATTAATATGGCTGCCATATCTACAAACAGCATTTTTGTATAGCTGAATTTTTTAAAATAAAAAGGAGATGTGCACAAAGCCCAAAGTATAAACACGCCTGCGATTACATAAATAGACCATGAAATTGTATGATCGTAAAGAAGGTTGCTCAGCACGCACGTGGCTATAGGTACGGCAAGCAGTATGGAAATAAATTTTATCCAGAAAGCCCTGTCCTTTTTTTTAAGTTCATCCCGCTTTTCCGGAAACATTTTTTTATCATGGTGTATCTGCTCTTTTATCGGATTAACAACTATAACGCCGCAAAGCGGGCATGATTTCTGTGACGCTTCAAGCTCTACTCCGCAGTTAACGCAGTATGACATAATATCTCACTCCCTGTTACTTTCTAGTTTAACGTGTATTCCCTTTTTTACAAGAAACGTAAAGAATTCTTTTTCTACAAAAGTTTCTTTCATTGTGCTCGAAAAACAAATATTCAGTATATCTTTATACGCGCAGACAGCTAAATTTACCTGGTTGTAACGAAGCGCGCCGAGCATAGCATCAAAACGCTCTACGTGTTTTTCCATCTCTGCCGGCATATCCATAACGCCTATGTTGGAAAGCGTGCTCGTTGTACGCGTCTCGCCTGCAAGGTGAAATATAAAGTTTATAGCCGCGTTCTTTAAAAACAATGGCAGTATGCGTATAAATATGCTTTTTTCCGCCTTAACGTTTTTAGACATCTTAGAATTAAGGTTCTTTTTTGTAAGGGCAGAATTCAAATAATGATGAACATAATGCAGTATTTCTTCGAATGTATACTCTCCCCAGTTTGCGTTTATCTCCGGGCTTACATAAGAAGAAAAGTTGCGCATTGTCTTTGTAGGGAAAAAAGCGCGCAGGTTTACGGGCACGGATACTGTGACGGGCAGTATTTTTCTGGGCTTCTCTTTTTTTTGTATGTTGTAGAGCACAAATAAATATACCGAAACAAGAAATTCGGTTAAAGAAACATTATGTTGTTTTGCCACAGCTTTTATTTGTTTTACTGAAATTATACCGCTGATTATATTTAAGGTGTGGCCCTTTTCTCTTGTGCCCGAAAGCTGGTAAGCTTTGCGCTCTTTCCATGCCCTTACGGCTTTTTTATTATAGTACCTTAAAAAAGCATCTTCCGTTTCTTCTTTATCGGGCTGTTCATTGCAGTTTAGCACGCCGTGAGTTGCGGGAATATCATGGCCCTTTAGTTTAAGATACTCTGCGACAAGCGTTTTTAAAAAAGTAATACCGCCGTATCCGTCCGATACAGAATGAAACACTTCGAGCGAAATTCGCTTTTCATGCATGCGCACTCTGAAAAGATAACCGTCATTCTCTTTGGTATAAAGGCGTATACAAGGGTTTATTGCGTCGTCTTTCACTATGGCGCGTTTATGGTTTTTCTCAAAATAGTACCAAAAAAGGCCGACTTTAAGGCGGCAGGAAAACACACCCATTCTGTCAGTAGTTATATCAAGGGCTTTTTGAAGAGTTTGTTTATCTACCCGTTCAAAAAGCTTTATAGAAACCCGATACACAGCCGTCCATCTTTTGCTTTTTATTGCGGGATAAAGCTTTGCGGCGTTGTCGAGCTTATACCATGTTTTATGTTCTTTATTTCTCATCAGTTTGATAATACTACATGTTTTTATATAAAACAATCAACAATAGGTGTATTAGTATAAAAACACAAAAATAGGGCGGAACCTCCGGGCTTTTTTTGCCCGTGTGTTCCGCCAATAGTAGGGGTATTGGGGACAAGTTTTTAGGGGTTACGGGGATAAGTTCATTTTGCAAGTTCTATCATTATCGAGACTTTATCTTTGCTTTCGCTGGCCTGGTAACTAACTTTTACGCCTGCTTTTTTTATATGGGACAAAGCTTTTTTTATTGTGTTCAGATATATACGGTAATCGCGCATTATACATACTACATGCTGCCCGCCTTTTTCGGGCACTTCGCCGTATAATTTAGAAAGAGTCCTCTCCACTAGTTCCTCAGTTAGCTTTACCGAAAGGTTTCTTTGTTTTATTTCTCGTATAAGCTTTATCTGGGCTTGTTCATTGTGCAGCCGTAAAAGCGCTCTTGCGTGCCGCTCGGAAAGCTTATACGTACAGATAAGGTCTTTTACGTTTATCGGCAGCTTTAATATCCTCATCTTATTTGCAACGGTACTCTGATTTTTACCAAGCCTTCTTGCAAGCTCTTCCTGTGTCAGCCCGTGTTCTTTCATGAGGCAAAGATACCCTTCAGCTTCTTCGAAGAAATGCAGGTTTTCTCTTTGCAGGTTTTCTATAAGCGCAATAACAGCGCTGTCCTCGTCTATTGCCGGCTGAATAACCGCTTTGATATGCGTAAACCCCGCTCTGCAGACGGCGCGCCATCTGCGCTCTCCCGCTATTATCTCAAAATAATTATGGCTGAGTTTTCGTACCGTTATTGGCTGCAATAACCCGTATTGTTTTATAGAATAAGCAAGCTCGTTAAGGCCGTCTTCAGAAAAAACTCTTCTTGGCTGGTAAGGGTTGGGGCGAATGTATTCAACAGGTATCGTTTCTAGCGTATTGTTCTCACTTTTGTCCATGCTAAATTTACGCAGATTATCTGCGTCTTTTCTTTGAAAGTTTAACAATATTAATACACTCCTTTACAAATGCGCGAATTTACGCGCAAAACAAAAATAGCCTTAGTCCTTATCTTTTATATATCGGACTTATATATGCACATTTCGGCATAAAAGAATTTTTACCTTTTGAGTTGTCAATAGTTCCTAATTTACGACATAAATAGTAATAAAAATATAAACAATCCATATAAATACTATATTAACATATAAAGGATATTATTTGTGATAAGTTCTGCCCGAAGATATCATGAAAGCTCTGTATATCTGTTCAAGAAGTACTATTCGAAAAAGCTGGTGCGGCATAGTCATATCAGAAAATGAGATTGTCCTTGCTGCTTCTTTCTTGATGTTTTCGCAAAGCCCGTAAGAGCCACCGACAGCAAAAGACAAATCGGACTGTGAATATTTCTTAAGCATTACCGAAAAAGCTTCGGACGTAAGTTTCTCGCCGTCCGGTGAGAGCGCTAAGATGGTGCCGCTGCATGAAGCCAGTATTGAATCGCTTTCTTCATCGCGCGCTTTTTCTATAATCGCATGCCCTGCGTCTTTTGGCAGTTTAACCTCTTTTTTTTCTATTATATTAAGGCGGCAAAAAGCTGACAGGCGCTTCTTGTATTCCGCCTGCGCGTCCTTCCAATACTTTTCTTTTAATTTACCTATACATATCAAATTTACGTTTGCCATAACAGCCTTTTTGTTTTTGTTATTTTACGCGGAATACACCTGTTACCCGGTCTCGAAATGCGAGCCCGAGGCTAAAACCGCGCCCGGGAGTAACGCCCGTTTCTATAAGAGCGTCGGTTACCGTTCGAAAAGCCAGGTCCTCTTTGTTGTTCTCTTTGCTAAGATGCCCGAGAAGTATGGACGACACGCCAGCCGCCGCAAGTTTTACTGCAGCATCCGCCGCTTCGTCGTTAGAGAGATGCCCGTGCCTCGATTTTATTCTTCGTTTTAGATCGTAAGGGTATCGGCCGCCGCTCAGCATTTTAGCGTCATGGTTTGATTCGAGAAGCACAAGATCGCAAGAATGCAGACGGTATTCCACCTTTTTTGAAAAATGGCCGAGGTCTGTTGCTACCGCTACCTTTCTTGCGCCGTTTGATACACAGTACCCTACGGGGTCTGCCGCGTCATGCGGTATCTCATACGGCTCTATCAAAAGGTCGTCAATATAAAAATCTGTTTTAGAAATCACTTTTTCGCATTTTAATGAAATGTCGCCGAGTTTGCCTGAGCAAGCCTGCCATGTAAGCTGCGTCGCGAAAATAGGTATTTTATGTTTTCTCGAAAGTATACCCGCTCCTTTAATGTGGTCGCTGTGTTCATGCGTAAGAAGTATGCCTTTTAAGTCGCCGATATTTTCGCCTATGCTTGCGAACGCTTCCTCTAAGCGTTTTCCCGATACTCCGGCGTCTATCAATATTTTTGTGTTGTCCGAACGGACGAGTATAGCGTTTCCCGAAGAACCGGAAAACAGAGGTGTTAAAGATAATGCCATTGAATGTATTCCTTTCTTAATGGAATTTATTATATCATATAAACGACAGTTAATATATGCAATGTATTGATTATTTTGAAACTTATATGGTATGTTTATAGCAGAAAAAAGGAGACGTTATGAAAAAATCGTATGTACAAGTTTATACGGGCGAAGGCAAAGGCAAAACGACCGCTGCAATGGGGCTTGCTATGCGCGCGGCGGGAAGAGGGCTTGACGTAAAAATTGTGCAATTTCTAAAAGGGCGCGATACCGGAGAAATGTTCATAATAGACAAGATAAGCGGTATCGAGCTTCTGCGCGTGTCCGATTGTAAAAAGTTTTTCCGCGACCAGAGTGATGAACAAAAAAAGAAAATGCGCACAGACGTCTGTGATATACTGCCTGTAATAAAAGGCTGGCTTGGTAAAGCTGATGTTATTATTCTCGACGAAGCTATGGCGGCGATTTCCTGCGGTATATTAAAGCTCGAAGAAGCCTGCGGTATTATCGACAATCGGAACGGAAGCGAGATAGTGCTTACCGGAAGAAACGCTCCCAAAGAGATTTTGCAAAGAGCTCATCTAGTGACGCAAATGCAGCCGGTTAAGCATTATATAGACTCGGGAATCAAAGCAAGGCAGGGTATAGAATATTAATCGGAGTATAAATTTATGTCGATAGTTATGATAACGGGCGGCGCGAGAAGCGGTAAAAGCGCGCTTGCCGAAAAAATGTGCAGGCAAACGGGCAAAAAAACGGGATTTATCGCGACTGCTGTGATAACCGATGATGATATGCGCGAAAGAATACAAAGGCACAAAGCCGGCAGGCCAAAAGACTGGATAACTTTCGAGATGTACAGCCGTTTTGATATGCTTGAAAAAAATGAATTTTTTACAGAGTGTGAAGTATTTTTGCTGGATTGCGTAACGGTTATGATAACAAACCTTATGATGGACAGCGGGCTTCGTTTTGACACATGCGGTTTGGATGAGGTTCAAATTCTCGAAGATAGTATTACAAGAGAAGTAGACAACCTTATAGAAATAATGAAGAAAAACGGCAAGAAGCTTTATATTGTAACGAATGAGGTAGGGCAGGGAATAGTTCCTGCCTATAGAATGGGCAGCATATTCCGTGACATATCGGGCAGGATAAACGCGCATATAGCGAGCCGCGCCGATGAGGTATATTGTACGATATCAGGCCTTAGCTTAAGATTGAAGTAAAGGAAAAGTATATGAAAAGTTTTTTAACGATGCTTGGCTTTTTTACAAGAATACCCGTGCGTGTTAATTATGAGAACGGACAGGTTTTTGATAAGGGTATAAAATATCTTTTTCTTGTTGCTCTTATAATCGGAGCGCCGGTAGCGCTTTTGTTTATGACGGGCGAATGGACGGGGCGTTATATCGCCGCGTTTTTGTCGCTTGCGCTTTACCTTTTTTTAAGCGGCGGGCTTCATATCGACGGATTGGCCGACACGGCGGACGCTTTCGGAAGCAACGCAGGCAAGCAAAGAATGCAGCAGATAATGAAAGACAGCCGCATAGGTACTTTCGGCGTTTTGGCTATTTGCATTTATATCGCCGGCATGGTGCTTTTTTTGGCACAAGCAGATTATATTATCGCCGGGTTTTTTCCTCTTGTCGGGCGCACGGCTGCGCTTTTATGCGCTAAAATGTTTAACTGCGCAAGGCAAGACGGCTTGGGAAAAAGTTTTGCGCAGGCAGTAAAGGGCGTTCATATAATATGGGCCATAGCAGTATATACGGTTATAGCGCTGCTTTTCTGTTTTGATTTTTCTGCACGGGCGTTTGATTTTAGATATATGATAATACTTTTCGCGCCGTATGCCGTATCTTTGCTTATAACTGTTTTAACGGTTTATAACATGTCAAAAAAACTTCATGGCATAACGGGTGATATCATAGGGTTTTGTATAGAAGAATCTTCTTTTATATACATATTAGCTGCCGGCATGATTTTAAAGCTGCTCTAATTAACTAATTTTAAGTTTTTTCATCAAAAATAGATTGGCGGAGTTTTTTTAGCCCAATATGCCATAAAACGACAAAAAACAGTCTTTGACAAACGAAGGCTAAGATATATAATGTAAATGAACACCAAGACAAAACAAAAAGGAGAGGTTATGGGAAACTCGATAAACGATATTCATATGGAAGATTTCCAGAATGTAGTTAACGATTTGCTTATGAGAAATCGAAGCATACTTGATATTTTGTCAAAAATTCAAACGAGCGCAGCCCGTGTTAACCGCGCTGTAATAAAATCTGTAACTCATTGCGGATGTATTGAGATAGAAGGTAAAAAACAGACGTTTCCCGGAGAGGCAAGCATAGAGGATATACAAGAGCTTCTCGCAACGCAGATGAAAGGAAAGGTCTGTTCGGAATGCAGAGTTAACATAGAAAAAGAGATAGGCGATTCGCTTTTCTATCTGGCGGCTCTTTGCAACACTTTAGGTATAAGTTTATACGACGTAATATTGAATGAAAAAGAGACACTCAGCACGCTTGGAAGCTATAGCTTGAAATAATCATTGCTGGTAATGGGCAGCGGCGGTTTTTCGCCGCTTTTTTTCATTTTTTCGTGATTTTTGAATAAATATGTATAATTTTATAGTATAATTGATTTCTTTTACAATCCGTTCACATTTAAAAAAGAAAACATGTGTTTTATATGTTGACAAGGGTATTCGTTTGTAGTAACATGTTATATTGCATTAGCGTGCTCATAATTGGGGAACTGTGACCATTTTGGGTCCTAAATTGCAATGATTTTAAGTCAAAAATCATGTTTTGCAGCAAGGTATATAAAGGCACGTTCTGGGGAATAATCAGCAAGTGCCTTTAACTAACGAAAATTTAAAAAACAATATTTTTTAGCATATTAGGAGAGTGGTTTTTAACTTATGGTGCAAGAAGTCAAAATTGGCAAACGGAACAGAATGAGCTTCTCTAAAATAGAGGAAGTTCTCGACATGCCGGATCTTATAGAGATCCAGAAAAACTCCTACGAACATTTTTTGGAGATTGGGCTAAGAGAGGTATTAAACGATATTTCTCCCATAACCGATTATTCAGAAAACCTGATACTCGAGTTTGTAGATTACTATCTTGATGACAAACCAAAATATGAAGTTGAAGAATGCAAAGAAAGAGACGTTAATTACGCCGCGCCTTTAAAGGTTGTTGTTCGCCTTATCAACAAAGAAACAGGCGAGATGAAAGAACAGGAAGTCTTCATGGGCGATTTTCCGCTGATGACCGAGAAAGGTACTTTCATTATAAACGGCGCAGAGCGCGTGATAGTCAGCCAGCTTGTTCGGTCTCCGGGTGTTTACTACAATTACACGAGAGACAAAACGGGTAAAAAGCTTTATTCAGCCACTGTAATTCCCAATCGCGGAGCATGGCTTGAATATGAGACGGACAGCAACGACTGTTATTGGGTGCGTGTAGACAGAACGAGAAAACTTCCTATGACGGTATTGGTTCGCGCTATGGGCTGCGGCACAAATCAAGAAATAATCGATCTTTTCGGCGATGAAGAATTTTTAGCGCCTACGTTTAAAAAAGACAGCGGGCAGACGGCTGAAGACGGCCTTATAGAGATATACCGCCGCTTGCGCCCGGGCGAGCCGCCGACGGTTGAAAGCGCTAAACTATTGATAGATTCATTATTCTTTGACCAGAGAAGATATGACCTTGCCAGAGTGGGCAGATATAAATATAATAAGAAGCTTTGTATTTCGGCACGTATAGAAGGATTTATCAGCGCAGAAAATATAATGAGCGGGGACGGCGAACTTCTTGTACAAAAAGGCGAAATAATATCAAGAGATGCCGCCGAGCAGATTGAAATAGCCGGAATCAATAATGTTGTGCTCAGCATAGACGAAAAAGAGATAAAGGTTGTCGGCAACAACTTTGTCAGAACGAACAGTTATCTTTCTTTTGATCCGGCAGAAGCGGGTATAAATGAGAAAGTGCATTTCCCGACTTTTAAAGCTATACTAGACGAGTATGGCAAAGATGAAAAAGAATTAAAGAAACAGTTAAAAGCATCTATTGATACGCTTATTCCAAAGCATATAATAGTGGATGACGTAATGGCGTCGGTAAGCTATGAGATGGGGCTAAAGCACGGCGTAGGAAAGATAGATGATATTGACCATCTTGGCAACCGGCGTCTAAGAAGCGTCGGAGAGCTTTTGCAAAACCAGATAAGAGTTGGTTTATCGCGGCTTGAAAGAGTTGTCAGAGAGCGTATGTCCATACAGGACATGGACGTGGCAACACCTTCTAACCTTATTAATATACGCCCCGTGACGGCGGCGATAAAAGAGTTCTTCGGGTCTTCACAGCTTTCGCAATTTATGGACCAGACGAACCCTCTGGCAGAACTTACTCATAAAAGAAGGTTATCGGCACTTGGCCCCGGCGGCCTTAACCGTGAAAGAGCTTCTTTTGATGTAAGAGACGTGCATCATACGCATTACGGAAGAATGTGCCCGATAGAAACGCCTGAAGGGCCGAACATAGGGCTTATAGGTTCTCTGTCTACATATGCCAGAGTTAATGAATACGGATTTATAGAATCTCCTTACCGCGCGGTAGACAAGAAAAAGAAAATAGTAACAAAAGAAATTGTATACCTTACGGCGGACGAAGAGGATAAATTTGTTGTTGCCCAGGCGAACGAGCCTATAGGCAAGAACGGCTTTTTTGAGCACAGCCGTGTTATGTCGAGGCGGCAGGAAGAAATTGTCGAAGTTGCAAGAGAAGAAGTTGACTTGATGGACGTTTCTCCAAAACAGGTTGTGTCCGTCGCGACGGCGCTTATACCTTTCTTAGAGAACGATGACGCCAACCGTGCACTTATGGGTTCTAACATGCAGAGGCAGGCTGTTCCTCTTATAAGCCCCGAGGCTCCTATAGTCGGAACGGGAATGGAGCATAAGGCTGCCAAAGACTCGGGCGGTACAGTGTTGGCATACGAAGACGGCATTGTTCTCAACGTTTCGTCGGATGTTATAATAATTAAAGAAAAAGATTTTGTAAGAGAATATAAGCTTATAAAATTCTCGAGGTCAAACCAGGGAACGTGTATAAATAAATATCCTATCGTCAAAGTAGGCGAGAAAGTTAAAAAAGGCGATATTATTGCAGACGGGCCTTCTACCGATATGGGAGAAATGGCGCTTGGAAGAAACGTGCTTATAGGGTTTATGGCATGGGAAGGCTATAACTATGAGGATGCTATTCTTATAAGCGAACGCCTTGTGCGCGACGACGTTTTTACTTCTATACATATAGAAGGGTACGAAAGCGAAGCTAGGGATACTAAGCTCGGCCCCGAAGAAATAACTAGAGATATTCCAAATGTTGGCGAAGAACCGCTTAAAGATTTAGACGAGAGAGGAATTATCCGCATAGGCGCAGAGGTGCAGGCGGGCGATATACTCGTAGGAAAGGTTACTCCCAAAGGCGAGACGGAGCTTACGGCGGAAGAAAGGCTGCTTCGTGCGATATTCGGCGAGAAAGCAAGAGAAGTAAGAGATACATCGCTTCGTGTCCCTCACGGAGAGTCGGGTATTGTCGTAGACGTCAAGGTATTTACGAGAGAGAACAAAGATGAACTTACCGCAGGTGTAAACAAGCTTGTGCGGTGTTATATAGCACAGAAACGCAAAATATCAGTAGGTGATAAGATGGCGGGGCGGCACGGAAACAAAGGTGTTGTTTCACGCATATTGCCTGTTGAAGATATGCCGTTTATGCCGGACGGAACTCCGCTCGATATAGTACTAAATCCGCTCGGCGTTCCTTCGCGTATGAATATTGGGCAGGTTTTAGAGGTACATCTTGGCTTGGTTGCAAAGTTATACGGATGGCGCATTGCGACGCCCGTATTCGACGGCGCCACAGAAGATGATATCATGGATTATTTTAAAGATCTTGGATTAAATCCGGACGGCAAGACGATGCTTTTCGACGGAAGAAGCGGAGAAGCTTTCGAAAACCGCGTCACTGTTGGATATATGTATATTCTAAAGCTTCACCATCTTGTTGACGACAAGATACATGCAAGGTCAACGGGGCCTTACTCTTTGGTCACGCAGCAGCCGCTCGGCGGAAAAGCCCAGTTCGGCGGGCAGCGTTTCGGAGAGATGGAAGTCTGGGCGCTCGAAGCTTACGGCGCGGCCAACACTCTGCAGGAGATTTTAACGGTAAAATCGGATGATGTTGTAGGCCGTGTTAAAACCTACGAGGCGATAGTAAAAGGTGAGAATATACCCGCGCCGGGTATTCCCGAATCTTTCAAGGTTCTCATAAAAGAGATGCAATCTCTCTCGCTTGACGTAAAGGTTCTCGGAAACGTCGGCGAAGAGGTAATCATAAAAGAGAATATTGAAGACGAAGTCACTGCGCTAGAGGTCAACATCGAAGGCGAAGAGAGGCAGGGCGCAGCCGACAAAGCCGCGGCAGAAAAGGCAGGCGGCGAAGAAGATTTCTCTGATATCAGTTTTGATGAGTTTGATATTCCCGACCTTGGTGGGCTTGATGATATCGAAATTGATATTGAAAAAGAGATTTTGAGTATAAATGACGATGATGATGACGATGATGACGAAATAAATGAAGATGATTTTGAGGACATCGAAATAGAATCTCTCGAAAGCTTGATAGAGGGCGATGAAGATTTGTTTGACGATGATGATGATGATAAGTAATTAAGTTTTTATATTTTAAGCAACGAGAGGAGAGGAATTATTTGTTCGAACTAGGCAATTTTGATTCCATTCAGATTGGATTGGCGTCTCCTGAAAAGGTTAGAGAATGGTCGAGGGGCGAGGTTAAAAAGCCCGAGACTATCAACTATCGAACACTGAAACCTGAAAAGGACGGATTATTTTGTGAGAGGATTTTCGGGCCGACTAAAGACTGGGAGTGCCATTGCGGGCGCTATAAAAGAGTACGCTACAAAGGCATTATCTGTGATAAATGCGGCGTTGAAGTTACCCGCGCAAAGGTAAGGCGGGAAAGAATGGGGCATATAGAGCTTGCCGCGCCCGTTTCACACATATGGTATTTTAAAGGTATTCCTTCAAGAATGGGCTTGCTGCTCGATATGTCGCCGAGGGATTTAGAAAAAGTTTTGTATTTTGCGTCTTTTGTCGTAACAGACCCGGCAGATACGCCGCTTGAATACAAACAGCTTTTAAATGATAAAGAACTGCGCGAATGCCAGGAAAAATACGGCGACGATTCTTTTTCGGCGAAGATGGGGGCGGAAGGCGTAAAAGAGCTTTTGCGCCAGATAGATTTAGATAAATCGGCAGAAGAACTTAAAAAAGACCTCGAGACTTGTACGGGGCAAAAACGTGTCCGAGCAATCAAGAGGCTTGAAGTTATAGAAGCTTTTCGCCAGTCGGGCAACAAACCCGAGTGGATAATACTTGACTGTATACCAATTATACCGCCCGAGCTTCGCCCGATGGTACAGCTTGACGGCGGAAGGTTTGCTACGAGCGACCTTAACGATCTTTACAGGCGTGTTATAAACAGAAACAACCGGTTAAACCGGCTGCTCACGCTTCGCGCGCCCGATATTATAGTAAGAAACGAAAAACGTATGCTACAGGAAGCGGTGGATGCGCTTATAGATAACGGCAGGCGCGGGCGCCCCGTTACAGGCCCGGGAAACCGGCCGCTTAAGTCGCTTTCGGATATGCTTCGCGGAAAACAGGGAAGATTCCGCCAAAACCTGCTCGGGAAACGTGTTGATTATTCGGGCAGAAGCGTTATAGTTGTCGGCCCTGATTTAAAAATGTATCAATGCGGGCTGCCAAAAGAAATGGCGCTTGAGCTGTTCAAGCCGTTTGTCATGAAAAAACTCGTGGAAGACGGGCTTGCCCATAATATAAAAAGCGCGAAACGAATGGTAGAAAGAGTAAGGCCGGAAGTTTGGGGCGTACTCGAGTACGTTATAAAAGACCATCCGGTTCTTTTAAACCGTGCGCCTACGCTGCATAGGCTGGGAATACAGGCTTTTGAGCCTGTGCTCGTTGAAGGTAAAGCTTTAAGGCTTCATCCGCTTGTATGTACGGCGTATAATGCCGACTTTGACGGAGACCAGATGGCTGTGCACGTGCCGCTTTCGGTAGAGGCGCAGGCAGAGTGCCGTTTCCTTATGCTTGCCGCTAACAATATTTTAAAACCGCAGGACGGCAAACCTGTTGTCAGCCCTACTCAAGATATGGTTATAGGTATCTATTATTTGACTATACACAGGCAAGGCGCAAAAGGAGAAGGTGGATTCTTCTCGGGTCCCGAAGAAGCGGTGCTTGCGTATCAGACGGGCGAAATCGACCTTCAGGCCATGATAAACGTTAAGATTGATAAACTAATTGACGGCGAACCGCAGACAAAGATTATAAAGACAACTGCGGGCAGGATTATATTTAACGAAGCCATACCGCAGGATTTGGGATTTGTAGACAGAACTCAGCCGGGCAGCGAGTTTATACCCGAGATAGAGTTCTTCGTCGGCAAAAAACAGCTTGGCAAGATAGTTGATTTCTGTTACAGAAAATATGGTGAAACAAAAACTTCGGAGATGCTCGATGAAATAAAACGCCTCGGCTTCCATTATTCTACGCTCGGTGCGATTACTATAAGCGTCAGCGATATAGTAATACCCAAAAAAAAGGCGGAACTTTTAGAAAAAGCCGAAGAAAAAGTGCTTGATATAGAAAAGAAGTTTAAAAGAGGGTTCTTGACAAACAGCGAAAGAAAAAGCAGCGTTATTAAAGTCTGGACGGAAACCACCAACCATATTACCAATGAGCTTATGGAAGGCTTGAGCGAATTTAACCCGGTATTCATGATGGCAAACTCTGGAGCAAGAGGCTCTACAAACCAGATAAGGCAGTTAGCGGGAATGCGCGGCCTTATGGCCGATCCGTCGGGCGAGATCATAGAGATTCCTATAAGAGCCAACTTTAGAGAAGGGCTTACCGTTCTGGAATTCTTTATTTCTACTCACGGAGCAAGAAAAGGGCTTGCCGATACCGCACTTAGAACGGCCGACTCGGGATACCTTACAAGGCGTTTGGTTGATGTAAGCCAGGACGTAATTGTAAGAGATGAGGACTGTCTTGGCGAAGGCGACCCAATAAAAGGCGTTTGGATAGAAGATGTACTTAACGGAAAAGAAATTATCGAGCCTTTTATAGACAGAATCGGCGGAAGGTATGCCGCGGAAGATATTGTCCATCCCGAAACGGGCGATGTTATTGTAAAAGCTAATGAGTTTATTACATATGAGCATTGTGACAAAATTAAAAAAGCGGGTATAAAGGGCGCGTTTATACGTTCGGTATTAACGTGTAAAACAAGGCACGGTGTGTGCGCTAAGTGCTACGGCTCGGATATGTCATCGGGCAAAAAAGTCAGCATAGGCGAAGCGGTCGGTATTATAGCCGCGCAGTCTATCGGCGAGCCGGGTACACAGCTTACCATGAGAACTTTCCATACGGGCGGTATTGCGGGAGAAGATATTACGCACGGTCTGCCTCGTGTAGAAGAGCTTTTTGAAGCAAGAAAACCAAAAGGACTTGCCATAATAAGCGAGATCGCAGGTGTGGTTTCTATTGATGACAATAAAAAGAAAGTCGAAGTTACCATAACGGGCGAGGACGGAACGGCTGAATCTTATACTATTCCGTACGGCTCGAGAATTAAGGTTGCCGAAGGCGACAGCGTAGAAGCGGGCGACGAGCTTACAGAAGGCTCGATAAACCCGAATGATATATTGAAAATTAAAGGTGCGAAGGGCGTACAGGCGTATCTTCTTAAAGAGGTACAGATGGTTTACCGTCTGCAGGGCGTTGAGATATCCGATAAACATATTGAAATTATCATTCGCCAGATGCTCAAAAAATGCAAAATAGAAGATTCGGGAGATACTAAACTGCTTCCGGGGTCTTTGGTCGAGATATACCAGTTCGACGCCGAGAACGAGAAAATGCTTGCCGAAGGCAAGAAGCCGGCGACGGCAAAAAGAGTGCTGCTTGGAATAACAAAGGCCTCTCTTGCAACAGATTCATTCTTGTCGGCGGCGTCTTTCCAGGAGACTACAAGAGTTCTTACCGAAGCGGCGATTAAAGGAAAATCGGATCCTCTGCTCGGGCTAAAAGAAAATGTTATTATCGGAAAGCTTATTCCTGCCGGTACAGGTATGAGGCGTTATAAAGATATAGATGTTATAAAAAACATATTGAATGAAGATATGATGTCTGGATTTGAGAAAAACGATGAAGAGTTCGCAAAAACATTTTTATCAGGACAGGAAGATATCAAAGACTATTCGGATATGGTTTAGAATTATAGGCTGGGGGGTTTTGCAATGGCGAAAAACGAAAATTGTACGTTAAGTGACAGTGCTATATGTATGTGGCTCAACAAAGAATGCAAATCCTGCTATATCAACGGTTTGAAGAGCGACGAAGAAGCAAAGAAAGTGCTTGATGATTTTATGGTCACTTTGTCGCTTCTGCCCGAAGATTTTGATGATTTGCAGGGTGAAGAGTGCCAGTTTTGCAAGGGCGAGAAAAAAAAGCGTGCGGGGTATGCTGTTATCGATTTAGCGAACAGCGAACCGGAGCACAAAAAAGGTATGTTTTTCGGAATGGGTAAAAAAGTGAAACAAAAGATAGGCTCACTTATGCCTACGTCCATATCAATTTGCAGGCAATGCAGAAGAAGTTTTAGAATAGCCGAGAACATGAAATGGTTTTCTATAATCTTTTTCGCCGCGATTGGGATATTGCTTATCGTACTTCCGCCTGTCAGTACAGCGATAATGAGTGTTAGCCCTGCGCTGCCTTACGGAATACTTATTATATGTGTTGTCATTGGTTTTTTTACAGGAAAGCTTGCGGCGGCGAGGTATATGAAAGCAAAAATCGATGTTATGCGCTTTAATGTATTTGATATTCCTGTATGTGTGAAGATGAAAAAAAAGGGATGGTTTACAGTACAGGACGACACAGCTATTTCGAGATTTATATTTTCTAAGAAATCTTTCACAAGGAAAATCAAAGATATCAGAGAAAAGAGCGAAGGACAGCAAGAAGCTTTTGTTCAAACATCTTTTTTAAACCATTGACAAGATATTTTACTGGTGTTAAAATGTCTCTGCTGTGCGCATTTTTAAGGTGTAATGGGGCTTTTTTTCGCAGGGAGGTTAGCAAAGCGTGAGCATGGTGCATGATCTGGCATGCGAAAAGACCAGAGTAGTCGGCATGAAGCAAGTGCTGCGTTTGGCGCAGATGTCTAAACTAAAAAAGGTTTTTATTGCAAAAGATGCGGATAAAGATATAATAGAAAAGCTGGAATATGCGTGTGAGCAGAACCAGATAGAAAAAGACAAATCTCACACAATGCAGCAGATAGGAAGCGCCTGCGATATTGAGGTCGGAAGTGCGTGTGCTGCGATATTAAAATCTCAAAGCTAAAAAAATATCCCTTTCATGGGTTGCGAGGGGTTTTTATAGACAAACGATGCGAAAGGAGGTGTATGAAAAAGTATGCCTACAATTAACCAACTGGTTAAACAAGGAAGAAAAACGGCAGAGACAAAAAGCGGCTCGCCTATACTAAGACAATCCCCTCAGAAAAGAGGTGTTTGTTTGACGGTAAGGACGATGACGCCAAAGAAGCCGAATTCGGCCTTAAGAAAAATAGCAAGAGTTCGCTTGGTAAACGGTATGGAAGGTACTGCGTACATTCCGGGAATCGGCCATAACCTGCAAGAGCACTCGGTTGTGCTTATTCGCGGCGGCAGAGTCAAAGACTTACCGGGCGTTAGATATCATATAGTCAGAGGCGCTCTCGATAGTGCGGGAGTAGCAGATAGGAAGCAGGCGCGTAGTAAATACGGTGCTAAACGTCCTAAAAAATAGTATATAGGAGGAAGAAAAACATGCCAAGACGCGGAGGCGCTCCAAAGCATGATGTTCTGCCCGATCCGATATATAAATCCGCTGTATTAACCAAGCTTATCAATCAGGTTATGCTCGACGGAAAAAAAGGGACGGCGCAGAGAATTTGTTATAATGCTTTTGATATAATAAAAGAAAAATTAGGTATAGAGCCTTTAGAAGTTTTTTCTAAGGCGATGGAAAATATAATGCCTGTTCTTGAAGTAAAAGCAAGAAGAGTGGGCGGGGCTACTTATCAGGTGCCTATTGAGGTGCGGCCGGAAAGAAGGCAGACACTTGCTATTAGGTGGATGGTAACTAACACCAAGAAAAGAAACGAGAGCACAATGAAGCAAAAGCTCGCCGGAGAAATTATGGACGCTTATAACGGCACTGGTGCAAGCGTTAAAAAACGCGAGGATATGCACAAGATGGCAGAAGCTAACAGGGCTTTTGCACATTACAGGTGGTAACACAAGACAACGAGGAGGAAGACTGTGCCCAGAAAATATTCGCTTGAAAAAACAAGAAATATAGGGATAATGGCGCATATAGATGCGGGTAAGACCACCACTACAGAGCGTGTGCTTTTCTATACGGGAAGAACTTATAAACTCGGTGAAGTGCACGACGGTGATGCTGTTATGGACTGGATGGAACAAGAGCAGGAGCGAGGGATAACCATAACTTCTGCTGCGACTTCTACAGAGTGGCGGAGCCATGGAATCAATATTATTGACACACCCGGACACGTTGACTTTACAGTAGAGGTCGAACGGTCTTTGCGCGTGCTTGACGGTGCGGTAGCTGTTTTTTGCGCAAAGGGCGGAGTCGAGCCGCAATCGGAAACGGTATGGCGGCAGGCTACAAAATATAAAGTACCGAGTATGGCGTATGTAAATAAGATGGACATCATGGGAGCGGATTTTCTTAATGTCGTCGATATGATGAAGCAGAGGCTAAAGGCCAATGCAGTTCCAATACAGCTGCCCATAGGAAAAGAGGACAGCTTTAAAGGTATTATCGACCTTATTGACATGAAAGCCATAGTATATTTAGATGATCTTGGAACAAAATCAGAGAAAATGGCTATTCCCGAAGATTTAACGGAGCTCGCGAACGAGTACCGTGAAAAGCTTATCGAGTCTGTTGCAGAACACAATGATAAACTTCTCGAAAAGTATTTTGACGGGGAAGAAATAAAGCATGAAGAGCTAACACAGGCGATTCGGGAAGCTACTATAGCGCTTGATATCGTGCCTGTTACATGCGGTTCATCTTACCGTAACAAGGGAGTTCAGCCGCTGCTTGACTGCATAGTCGATTTTATGCCGTCTCCGTTAGACGTTCCTTCAATTGTCGGAGTTAATTCGGAAGGCAGTGAAGAAATCAGAAAAGCGGATGATAACGAACCGTTTTCTGCGCTTGCATTCAAGATCATGGCAGACCCGTTCGTCGGCAAGCTGGCATTTTTCAGAGTTTATTCTGGAACTTTAAAGACAGGGTCGTATGTTTATAATTCTACTAAAGGAAAGCGTGAAAGAATCGGAAGAATACTTCAGATGCACGCTAACGCCAGAGAAGAAATCTCGGGTGTATATGCCGGAGATATCGCGGCAGCAGTAGGATTTAAACAGATTACCACAGGTGACACGCTTTGCGACGATAAGCGCCAGATAATATTAGAGAAGATGGATTTCCCGGAGCCTGTCATAGAAGTAGCGATAGAGCCAAAAACAAAGGCAGGGCAGGAAAAGATGACTATGGCGCTGCAAAAGCTTTCTGAAGAAGACCCCACATTCAGGACTTATACAGACTCTGAAACGGGACAGACAATTATTGCCGGTATGGGCGAACTGCACTTAGAGATTATTGTAGACAGAATGCTTCGTGAGTTTAAAGTTGAAGCAAAGGTCGGCAAACCTCAGGTATCTTACCGTGAGACTATGAGAAAAGCGGTAAAAGCAGAAGGGCTTTACAAAAAGCAAACGGGCGGCAGAGGCCAGTACGGCCATGTTGTTATTGAAATCGAACCGCTTACAGCCGGTACAGGATATGAGTTTGTCGATAAAATCGTCGGCGGCGCAGTACCGCGTGAATATATCGCGCATGTAGACGCTGGAATTCAGGCGGCGTCTAAAAACGGCGTGCTTGCCGGTTTTGAGGTTATGGACTTTAGAGCAACGCTTGTGGACGGATCTTATCATGAAGTCGATTCTTCTGAAATTGCGTTCAAGATAGCCGGATCGATGGCTTTCAAAGAAGCAATGAAAAAAGCTTCTCCGGTGCTTCTCGAGCCTATAATGGCAATAGAAGTCGTTCTGCCCGACGAGTATCTGGGAGATGTTATGGGCAACCTTAACGCCAGAAGAGGGCACATCGAAGGAACAGAGCTAAGAAGCGGTGCGCAGGTAATACGTGCAGCGACGCCTCTTTCGGAGATGTTTGGCTACGCAACCGATTTAAGAAGCAGAACACAGGGCCGGGGGACTTTTACAATGCAGTTCTCGCATTACAGCGAAGTTCCAAAGAGCATAGCTGAAAAGATAATGGGCTGATTGCCTAAAAGAACTATATAGGAACCGGCAATAGCGTTTTAATGCTATTTAAAGCCGTTAAAATATAAAATAATATAATAATAAAAAAGAAGATTAAGATTTTGATTAGGAGGAAAAATCAATGGCAAAAGCAAAGTTTGAAAGAAACAAACCACACGTAAACATTGGAACAATAGGCCATGTTGACCATGGTAAAACAACTCTTACGGCAGCTATAACAGCAGTGCTGTCAAAAAGCGGCTTGGCAAAAGCTGTAAAATACGATGAAATAGACAAAGCGCCGGAAGAAAAAGCAAGAGGAATAACGATCAACACAGCGCACGTTGAATATGAAACAGAAAAAAGGCATTATGCTCACGTTGACTGCCCCGGTCATGCTGACTATGTTAAAAACATGATAACAGGCGCGGCGCAGATGGACGGAGCTATTTTGGTTGTGTCTGCTACGGACGGCCCTATGCCTCAGACAAGAGAACATATAGTTCTTGCCCGTCAGGTTGAAGTGCCTTATATTATCGTTTACATCAATGTTAATGAGAACCTGACAAACATGAAGGAAGATGAAGAGCTTCTTGAACTTATTGAGATGGAAGTAAGAGACCTTCTTACTGATTATGAGTTCCCGGGTGACGATACTCCTATCATCAAAGGAAGCGCGCTGAAAGCTCTTGAAGCTGCGATAGCCTCTGATGACGTAAAAGACAATCCTGATTGTGCGTCTATCTTCGAGCTTATGGATGCTGTAGACAGTTTTATTCCTGATCCTGTACGTGAAAGCGACAAGCCTTTCTTGATGCCGGTCGAAGACGTTTTCTCTATTACAGGCCGTGGTACTGTTGCAACAGGCAGAATAGAGAGAGGAACAATTAAGGTTCAGGATACGGTTGAAATCATTGGTATGACCGAAGAAAGAAGAGAAGTTGTTGTAACGGGCGTTGAGATGTTCAGAAAACTTCTTGACCAGGCTATTGCCGGCGACAATGTCGGGCTGTTGCTCCGCGGCGTACAAAGAGATGAAATCGAGCGCGGACAGGTTCTTGCGAAAAAAGGATCTATTCATCCTCATACACACTTCATGGGCGAAGTATACGTTCTTAAAAAGGAAGAGGGCGGACGCCACACTCCATTCTTTAACGGTTACAGGCCTCAGTTCTATTTCAGAACAACAGACGTTACGGGCAGTATAACACTCCAGGAAGGAACAGAGATGGTTATGCCTGGTGATAATGTACAGATGGAGATTAAACTAATTACTCCTATCGCTATCGAAGAAGGCCTTCATTTTGCTATTCGTGAAGGCGGAAGAACGGTTGGTTCGGGCGTTGTCACAAGCATTATCGAAGACTGATAACAAAAAAAGCATTTTGAAAAAGAGGCGGTTTCGCCTCTTTTTTTGTACAAAAAAATCCGCAGATTTTGTCGGAATAATCATGATTATGGCAATTATGTAGAATATAGTATATAATATCAACGATTAAGTAGATTAGGAGGGTACAGGAAATGTTTTGTAAAAAATGCGGTAATCAAATACCGGAAGGCGCTCTGTTTTGCGGCGAATGCGGAGCAAAGGCAGAAGAAAGGGGATCGGGGCAAATTGAACAGAGGCAATCCGTACCCATATCAAAACCGTTAAAAAAGAATATTAGCAAAAAGACAAAAATGATGCTCTTTATAGGCGGCGGCGCAGTTTTATTATTGGCTGCTGCGGCTATACTTATTTTTGTTGTGTTTGCGGGCGGCACGGGTAATCTTCTTAGCGGCAACACGCTACAGACAAAATTTATTAATGATAATGTAAAAGTAATAGAGCGGGCATTTTCCGATTTTGATTCAGATACTATTAATAGAATGAAAACATCTCCTTTTGATATAGAAATAGAAATGGATGTTGAAAAAGACGGCGAAAAAGAAGCCGGTGAGTTTGCTTTTGCTTACGATAAGCTGGCGCTTGGCATCAGCATGAGTATAGACGGCGACGAGAGTGTTTTGCTTTTAGCTGACGATTCTTTGTATATTGATTCTAACGGCTATGTGCAGGAAATTGAATTTGACGCCGACCGGGATTTAGATGTTCCTATGTCTCTTGACGACAGGATTATGGCATTGACAGACGGAATGACAGATAATAAAGTCGACTATCAAAAATTGATTGAGATGCTTATTAACAGCATTGACGAAGAATGTTTTGATGTCGAAGATTCATCGACTACGCTTACGCTTAATTCTGATGATATTTTGAAAACGCTTGAGACTTTTGCCGAAAATATGGAAGAAGATGAAGAGTTAAGCGAAGCGATAGAAGATATGATTAAAGAAGCGACGGGTATGTCGATGAGCTTATCTGATGCGATGAATTTTATTGTGCCTATGCTCGAAAGCAGAAAAGATTTTGCCGATTTTAAGATAGTTTGGGAGGTATCATATGAAAATTCGGTACCTGTTGCAATAGAACTATCGTATGATGAGGAAGGCGACGATAATGATTTTACTGTCTCGTTCGGATATGAGAAAGACGGCAAGGCTACACATGTTGAATTTGGATATATTGCAAAACAAGGGCGCGGCAATTTTGACGGCAGCTATAATATTGAAAAAGCCCGTGACGAAATTGAGTACAGCGGTGTAATACAAATGGCCGGTAATGAGGCGAGAGTCAGTATTGAAGGCATCGAAGAGTGGTCGGGACAGAAAGTTAACGGAAGCATAGAAATCGTTTTGCAGAGTTATGGCGAAACGCAAGCTACTTCTATTGAATACGAAGAAACCATATTATTTAATGTGCCCAAAAAAAGCGTAGAAGATGATAAGAGATTTAGGATTGACACTAAAGATGCCAAAGATTTTGATATAAATTCTTTAATGTCCGGTTCGTTTGATATGGGGTTCGGTATTGTGGAAAGTGATGCGCAAGAAGAAGCTGTTGCGGTAGAAGAACCTGTGGCAGAGGAAGTAGTTGAGGCTGTGGCAGAGGAAGAACCGGAGCCCGAACCTATGGCCGAAATGATAGGAGTATTTGTTCCTTATTCGGACGGATATTATAAAATCTTTTTAGAGGCGCTTGAAAACAGAGCTGAAATGTATGGCGTAGAGCTTGAGATATATATTACCGAATACGATATTGCCAAAGAATTGGCAGGTGTGCAAATGATGGCCGAAAGCCAAGAGGTTGCGGCAATGATAATATATCCCGTTAAAGCCTTAGAAAGCATTGAGTCTATAGAAGTTATTGCTGAAGCAAGCGGTATACCTGTTGTTTTCATGGACGATTCCGCCGACGGAAGCTATACAGCAGTTTCAAGAAACCATCGAATGGCCGGAAGGCTGGCTGCCGATAACTGCGCTTCAGGAAAAGTCTTTGTTGTTAACGGAATGGAGGGATTAAACTTTGCAAACGATTTGCTGGAAGGTTTTAATTCTGCCGATCTGGATGTGGTTGATTCCGTTTACACAGAGTTTGATACCGAACAGGCTGCAATACTTACAGAGGCTGCGCTCGAGGATAATCCTGATATAGAGACAGTTGTATGTTTTGACCCTGTTGGAACAGAGGGTGTTATCCAAGCGCTTGAGGCTTTTGGTTTTCAAGGCAATTTAGTTTGCTTTTTAGAAGAAAATGCAATGGAGAATTTACCGGGAATACAGAGTTTTGATATTTCATTAATCTATTTTTCGGTTGAAGATGTCGCGGATAAGGCTGTGCAGGCAATGGCGGGATTTTTGATGGGCGCAAACAGCCCCGAATTATATGTAGTTGACCCGTCTGTAAAATAGCGTATAGATTGAATATTGGGCGGAGGATTTTATATCCTCTGCCTTGCTTTTAATTTGTGATTTGGAGAAGAATATGTTTTGTACAAAATGCGGTACTCATATACCCGCTAATGCAAAATTTTGCATTAAATGCGGAGAAAAGGCGATAATGACAGATAATTCAATCGCCGAACAACAGCTGCCTGTCAAATCTTCTGTATCAAAAGCTAAAAAATATATATGGTTCGGCTGCGGTGCTGTTTTTTTATTGGCGGTTGCCGCCCTTTTAATTTTCGTTGTATTTGCGGGCGGCGCACAAGGGCCGCTTTTAGGAAATACAATACAGACAAAATTTATAAATGATTGTTCCCAAGTCTTTGAAGAGGCGTTTTCAGATATGAGTACAGGCACGCTTGAGCGGATTATGACCGAACCGTTTGATGTGGAAATGGACATAAAATATGAAAGTAACGAAGCAAAAGAAGATATAAAATTAGAAATGGCCTATGATTTATATAATTTAGGCATAAAGCTCAATGCTGGATCGGATATATATAAAATGCTGCTAAGCGAAGATATGTTGTATATAGAACTGGCCGATAGAATACACGGCTTAAAATTCGAGTCAGATGAAGATTTACAAAAGCCGATGCCGCTTGAAGAAAGGCTGCTTGCGCTGTCAGGCTCTCTTTCGCAAGAGGAAGATTTCGACAATGCAAAACTGTTAGAATTGCTGATAAACAGCATTGAGGAAAGCTGTTTTGAAACAAGCAGAACAAAAACAACATTGGAAATGGATAAAGACGACATTTGCGATATGCTGAATTCTTTTGATGATACCTTAAAAAAAGATGAGCAATTAAAAGATACGCTGAATGATTTATTTGAACAAAAAACTGGAGATGATTTGGATATTTCCGGCTTTTTCGAAAGCGCGGAAAAGATGGATGAAATACACATGGTTTTTGATATAGAATATGAAAATTCAAAACCTGCAGGCTTGAAAGCATCTTTAGAAGATGAGAATGGCTCAAATATAATTTTTGAATTTGACTATAAAAAAGACAAAAGAAAAATGGACTTCGAGTTATATATAGAATCTTACGACGATATTGAAACACAAGCAAAGATTTATTACGGTAAAAATGCAGACGGCTTTGATTATAAAGCCTTTTTGAGTTATCTTGGAGAAACGGTTGTTATAAAGGGAGAAGAGCAACAAAAAGAAAATGAGTTTGAAGGCGAAATCACAATAGAACAGTCGAGCAGACAAGAATTTGTTGTTATAGAATATGACGGAGAGATAAACTTTGGAATGCCGCATTATGATGTAAATAAAGACCGTCGCTTTATGATGGAGACAGACAACGCGGATATTGCTGACGATTATGAAACGTTTATATTTAATCTGATTATGGGCGATTTTTACGATACCGATGAATCGGAGGATTATTTTAATGATGAGCCTGAAGAGTATGAAGAAATTGAATACGAAAAAATGAAAATCGGTATCGTTCTTCCTGAAAATGACGGATATTATGAACTTTTATTAAACGCACTTGAAGAAAAACTTACAGACGGCGGGTATGAGATATCTGCAATGTTCAGCCATAATGATTTGCAGCAAGAGCTTATTAGTATTGAAGATCTGATTATTATTGATGAGGCTGACGCTATTATATTAGAGCCTGCCGGAGATATCACCGCAAGCGTTATGATTGCGCAGGAATGCGGCGTAATGATGTTGTTGTTATCCGATTCGGAAAACGAAACAAACAGCGCAGTTATACCTGATTTTAAAGAGCTGGGATTCACGGCGGGATTTTATGCGAACGGAGATATCTTTATAATAAACCGGGAAAAAGAAGAAACAGTTTCGCAGACAATAGAAAGTTCTTTTCTGGACGCTGTGGAAAACAAGGAAGAAGCGCAATTGCTGGGAATTGATTACAGCAATTGTGATAGCGGTAAAGCCGTGGATATAACTCAAAATATGTTGATGGCGTATCCCGGCATTAACAACGTCGCCTGCTTTGATCCGAATGTATCGGCAGAAGTTTTCAAAACGCTGAATAACAACGGCTTTTGCGGCAATTTTATATGTTATGCAGATGAAGCTCAAATAGAAGAGATGAAGAGCAAAAAGGGTGGTATGCAAATAACATTTCTGTTTTTTACGGTTGATGATATAGCGCAGGAATGTGTCCGGCAGATGGAAAGCGTTTTATCAGGAATGAGCGAACCGTATATATCGTATCTGCCCGTATCTGTTGACAGCAGTTTAGACTGACCAGGAAACAAGATAAATTGCATTAAGTAATTTTTTTTGAAGGCAAGAGTAATCCTGCCTTCGTTTTTATCAAACAAGTTGAAAGACAGCCCGTATTGTTGTATACTACACCAAGACAAATAAAGAAATAATTATTAAAAGATAAACGTTCATTATGGAGGAGTATAATGGCAAAACGTATAGGGATTCTTACAAGCGGAGGAGACTGCCCGGGGTTAAACGCGGCTATACGCGGTATATCAAAAGCATCTTATCAATTATTCGAAAATGTTGAGATTGTCGGTATACTCGACGGTTTCGGCGGACTTATAAATGCGCATTACAGAACTATGGAAAAAGAAGAATTTTCGGGTATCTTAACGCTTGGCGGAACTATACTTCGGACTTCGAGGCAGAAAGGCCCGGCAGGCGGGCAGAATTCTGGAAAATATTTAGATACATTTAGAGCGATGGCAAAAAACTATGAAAAAATGGAGCTTGACTGCATAGTAACAATAGGCGGAAACGGTACGCACGCAGCGGCAGGCAAACTCTGCGAACAGGGGCTTAATGTCATCGGCCTTCCCAAAACGATAGACAACGATATCTGGGGAACGGAAACGACGTTCGGATATCAGAGCGCCGTGGATATAGCCACCGACGTTTTAGACAGAGTGCACACGACTGCTGTTTCGCATTCTAGAGTAATGATAATAGAGCTTATGGGCAACACGGCGGGATGGTTGACACTCAGCGCCGGGCTTGCGGGCGGCGCAGATGTTATACTTCTGCCCGAGATACCGTACAGCATAGGTGCTGTTGCCGATGCTATAAACGACAGATACGAGAGCGGTAAACACTTTTCTATAATCGCGGTCGCCGAAGGCGCGAGAAGCACTACAGACGATAAGGACCAAAGCCTTAAAGGAAAGCATTATTCCATAGGGTATAAACTGGCCGACGAGCTTACGCAGGTTATTGATATAGATACGCGCGTAGTTGTCCCCGGGCATTACCAGCGCGGTGGAGCGCCCTGCCCTTACGACAGGGTACTTGCGACGCAAATGGGCGTTTATGCGGCTAAACTTATCGACAAAGACAATTTCGGCAGAACAGTTGCAGTTAAAAACGGCAAGATAACGTCGAATTTGATAAGCGATGTTGCGGGGAAAACGAAAACGATACCACTTGATGCAGAGCTTTTAAAAGTAGGGCGTGATATAGGCATAAGCTTTGGCGAAGCGTAAAAAAGCGGATTAACATATAGGAGAAGATTAAATGCAAACAGATTGTATAGCTATAGTGCTTGCGGCAGGCCAGGGTACTCGTATGAAATCGAAAAACCCCAAAGTCATACAGGCGGTTGCGGGCAAAGCGCTTACGCAATGGGTGACTGACGCGGCAAGAGAGGCAACGGGAAGCGACCCTGTGCTCGTTGTAGGCGATCAGGCGCAGCAGGTAAGGGAATACTTTGGCGGCAGCGTAAAATACAGCGTACAGACGCAGCAGCTTGGCTCCGGGCATGCCGTTATGGCGGCAAAAGAGTTTATCAAAGATGACGGGTATGTTCTCGTGATCGCGGGAGATATGCCGCTTATTCGTGCGCAGACTTTAGCAGGCATTGCGCAAAAAGCAAAAGAAGAAAAACTCGGCGCATGCCTTTTATCGGCTATTGCGGACGACCCGGCCGGCTACGGCAGAATTTTGCACGATAATAACGGAGTGCGGCGCATCGTTGAGCACAAGGACGCGACAAAGCAAGAGCTTTTGATAAACGAAGTAAACGCTTCGGTATACTGCTTCTCTGCGCCGTTATTAAGAGAAGCGCTCGAAAATTTAAAAAATGACAATGTACAAAAAGAGTATTATATAACCGACTGCGTTGAGTATATCGCAGGCAAAGGGCACAGCGTGCAGGCGGTAGTGTGTGATGAAGAAAACGAAGCATTGGGCGTAAACGACAGAGTGCATCTGGCGCTGGCAGGAAAATACCTGCGCCAAAGAATAAACGAACAGCTTATGCGCGACGGAGTTGAAATCATCGACCCCGAAAATACGTACATCGACAGCACTGTGAAAATAGGGCAGGACGCAGTAATACACCCCGGCGTTACGCTTCAAGGCAATACTATAGTCAAAGACGACGCGATACTTTATCCGGGAAGCCGTATATCAAACAGCGTTATAGGAAGCGGTACGGTAGTGCAAAACTCGGTCATTCTCGATTCAAGTGTGGGCGATAATTCTACCATAGGGCCGTACGCTTATCTGCGCCCGAACAGTAAAATAGGAAACGGCTGCAGAATAGGAGATTTTGTAGAAGTCAAGAACGCGATTATAAAAGACGGCGCAAAGGTTTCGCATTTGTCATATATAGGAGACGGAGATATAGGAGAAAAAAGCAACATAGGGTGCGGTGTAGTATTTGTAAACTATGACGGGCAGAAAAAGAGCCGAACGATTGTCGGCAAAAATGTTTTTGTTGGCTGTAACGCAAATCTCGTAGCTCCGGTTACTATTGAAGACGGGGCGTATATTGCGGCGGGATCTACTGTTACAACAGATGTGCCGGGCGACGCGCTTGCCGTAGCACGCAGCAGACAGAGAAATATAGAAGGATGGGCAAAAAGAAGGAGAGGCGAATGAGGACAACTTTCTTTTTCGATCTTGACGGAACGCTTCTTCCCCTTCATATGGATTTATTTCTAAAATTGTATTACGGCGGTATAAAAAAGAGCGGAATTTTTGATACTATAAGCGAAGAAAAAGGCAGTGAAATCTTTGAAAAAGCGATAATCGCAATGCTGGGGAACGACGGCAGGGCGAGCAACCGCGAAGTGTTTTTTGAAACGGTAGAGAGCTTTTCGGGTGTCGGAGAAAAGACGCTTACGCCTATAATGAACGCGTTCTATGAGAACGAGTTTATAAAGGCAAGGCAAAGCACAAGAACGAGCAAACGTGTGGGGCTTGTTATCAAAGAGCTTAAGAAAAAAGGCTATAGGCTGGTGCTTGCTACGAACCCTCTTTTCCCGCGAATCGCGACAGACCAGAGAATAGAATGGGCGGGGCTGAGGCGCGAAGATTTTGAATATGTATCGTATTATGACAACTCAAGTTTCTGCAAACCTAATCCGGAATATTTTAAAGAGATACTAAACCATTTGTCTCTTCGCGCGGACGAATGTTATATTGTAGGCAACGACGTGCGCGATGATATGAGTGCAGTTGCGCTTGGATTTTCAGGATTTTTGGTTTTAGAACATATAATAGGGGATATAAAGAAGGTGCCCGAATGCGTGCAAGGAGATTATTCAGACCTGCTGGAATTCGCCGCAAGTCTGCCGCAAATCTAAAAAGCGAATATTATATCGTCGGGCTCGGCAACCCGGGCGGAAAGTATGCGCACACGAGGCATAACGCCGGTTTTGATGTCGTGTCTATTTTATCGCAGCGTCATAATATACCTGTTCGCATGCATGCGTATAAAGCAAAGATAGGAAAGGGTATTATAAAAGGTGTAAAGACTGCCCTTATAATGCCGCAGACTTATATGAATAACTCGGGCGAAAGCGTTAAAGAGATAACAAAGGCACTCGGTATATCCAAGGAAAAACTTATAGTGGTGTATGACGACATAGATTTGGATACGGGCGTTATACGCATAAAAGCAAACGGAAGCGCAGGCACGCACAAGGGTATGAAATCTATAATATATTCTTTGCAGACAGACGATTTTGCCAGAGTAAGAGTGGGCATTGGCAAACCAAAAGGAGATATAATAGACCATGTTATAGGCGAGCATGACGATAAACAGGCTGCGTTTGATACGCTTTGCAGGGCGGCGGACGCTATAGAAACGATAATACAGCAGGGGATTTATGAGGCGCAAAACCGCTTCAATTAATATAAAGGCTTTAAGGTATGCGCATAACTAAACACATAGCTATGCTGGAGGAATTCGCAAAGCTGGAAGAATTGATACGGGCAGGGAAGCTTCCTTGCTCGATTTTTGGCGTACCCGATAGTTTAAAGCCGCATTTCGCGGCCGCGCTTTCGGACACATTAGCGCGCCCTGTTATCATAGTCTGCTCCAGTCAGGAAAAGGCAGAATCTCTGGCAGAATCGGCTAACGGTGCGGTGTTTATTCCAAAGCGCCCGCTCGAGCTCAGGTCTTCGGTCGCGCGAAGCCGTGAGCAGATGTTTGCGCGAATACAATCGATATCCAAAATCGTTTCGGGGCAGGCAAAAGTTGCTTTTATCTGTGAAGAGGCGCTTTGCGCAAGGCTTGTATCGCGGCAGGAGTTTCAGGACGCTCATATAATGATAAAAAAGGACGAAGTATATGACCCGCAGGAGCTCATGAAAAAACTTGTGCTTTCGGGATACGAAAGAGTAAATGCAGTCGAAACGCAGGGGCAGGCGGCGCGGCGCGGAGAGATACTCGATGTGTTTTGTCCGGGCAATATCGCGCCTTACAGAATCGACTTTTTTGATGATGTTATAGAGAGCATAAACGAATTTGACCCGGGGACGCAGAGGCGAAGCAAACACGAGAAAAAAAGAGTTGTGCTGAATCCTGCTATAGAGCTTGTGCCGGGGCAGGAGGCAGCAGAAAAGGGCGCGCAGTATTTTAAAAACGCAAAGCCGCAAAGCGCGGCGCTTGCGCAGAACTTTGAGCAGTACGCAAAGAATATATTGCAAGACAGATTTTTTGAGGATATGGAAAACTACGCATACGCTTTTTGCAGCTCAAGCCTGCTCGATTACCTTGCTGATGCTATCGTTATTTTCGACGATCATAAGCGTGTTTTAGAAGCGCAAGAGCAAAGGAGGCAGGCGTTTGCCGATAAGCTTGGCATAATGGTTTCAAATAATGAGGCGGTTTCTGACCAGAAAAATCTTTACCTCGAGATTTCAGATATCATAAAAAACGTTAAAGACATTCTGGATTATTGTGTTATAAGCAAATCTTCAGCGCTCGGCGCAAAGAACGAGGTAAGCGTACACGCTAAAAATGCTTTGTCATACAACAAAAAACTCGACATCTTAAAAGAAGATATAAAAGAGAGAATAGGCAACGGCTGGGCAGTTTACCTTATGTGCGGCAGCTTAAAAAAGGCGAATGCGCTTGCGTCAGAGCTTTCGGAAAAAGGCTTCGGCGTGCCTTGTATAACCGACGGGCGCGATTTGCATACGGGCGAGGCGGCGGCTTACCCCGAACGGCTTATTTCGGGCTTTGAGCTTACCTATAAAAAGACGTACTTTCTCGGCGAACGTGAGATATTCGGATTCGCTAAAAAGCCAAAGAAAAGCTACGTTAAAAAGAGGCTTGATATATTTACCGATTTAAAATCGGGAGATATGATAGTGCACGACGTCCACGGCAAGGGAAGATTTTTAGGGCTGGTAAAAAGAGAAGTGCTGAATATAAGCAGGGATTACCTCGAGCTTGAATATCGCGGCGGAGATAAGCTTTTTATACCGACAGATCAGATAGACAGAGTCCAGAAGTTTATGGGCGGAGAGGGCGGCAAGCTCTCGAAGCTAGGCGGAAAAGAATGGAGCAGGACAAAGGCAAGAGTAAAAAGCGCGGTAAAAGAGCTTGCGCAGGACCTTGTTTCTATATACAGTGAAAGAATGAACAAAAAAGGGTATCAATACGGACAGGATACTCTTTGGCAGAAGCAGTTTGAAGATACGTTTCCGTATGAGGAAACGAGCGGGCAGCTGCAGTGCATAAAAGAAATAAAAAAAGATATGCAGCGCGAAAAAGTTATGGACCGTCTGCTGCTTGGAGATGTGGGTTACGGCAAGACGGAGGTGGCTATGCGTGCGTGCTTTAAAGCGGTGATGGAAGGGCGGCAGTGCGCTGTTTTAGTGCCGACAACACTACTTGCGCGGCAGCATTACCATTCTTTTTTGGAACGGTTCAGCGAGTTCGCAATAGAGATAAAAAGCTTGTCGAGGTTTGTCTCCGCAGCCGACACAAAAAGAATAATACACGGTATTCGAGCGGGTACTGTAGATATTGTGATAGGAACGCACAGGCTTTTATCAAAAGATATTGTGTTTAAAGATTTGGGGCTTTTGGTTATAGACGAAGAACAGCGTTTTGGTGTATCACACAAAGAGCGCATTAAAGATATAAAAAGAAGCGTTGACGTGCTTACTCTTTCGGCAACGCCCATTCCCCGTACGCTTCAAATGTCGCTTACGGGCATCCGCGATATGAGTATGCTCGACACTCCGCCCGAAGAGCGAAAACCGCCCGAGAGTTATGTCATGGAGTATTCAGGGCAGCTTATACGCGACGCTATATTAAAAGAGATGGAACGCGGCGGACAGGTGTATTTTGTGTGCAGGCAGATAGGGCTTATGGACAAACTTGCGGGCGATTTAAGAAGATATGTACCCGAAGCAAGAGTTGCGGCAGCTCACGGGCGCCTCGGCGAAACACAAATGGAAAAAGTGATGGTAAACTTTTTGTCAGGCGAATATGATGTGCTGCTTTGCACGACTATAATTGAATCGGGAATAGACATTCCAAACGTTAATACTGTAATAGTGTATGAGGCGGATAAATTCGGGCTTGCGCAGCTTTACCAGATAAAAGGCAGAGTCGGGCGGGCGACAAAAAGCTCTTATGCGTACCTTACCTACCTGCCGGGTATTCGCATGACTCCCGATGCAGAAAAACGGCTTTCAACTATAGCCGAGTTTACAGAATTCGGCGCCGGTTTCAAGATAGCCATGAGAGATTTGGAGATTCGCGGAGCGGGAAACCTGCTTGGGCCCGAACAGTCGGGTCAGATGGCCGCTGTAGGGTATGATATGTACTGCCGGCTTATGAGAGAAGCGGTCGGAGAGATAAGAGGAGAGCAGGCAAAAAGCGTTTTTGATGCGGCAGTTGAAATAAAAATAAACGCGCACGTTCCGGCGGCTTATATAGACGACGAAATACAGCGTATAGAAATATACAAAAAGATAGCAGCAGTAGACGGTGTAAACAGCGCAAAGCAGGTAAAAGAAGAAATAGCCGACAGATACGGAAAACTTCCCAAGTCAGTAGAAAACCTTATTTTGATATCGATTATCAAAAGCTTTGCGGCGCAGGCGGAAATTGCTTCTGTTACAAGAAACGGCAGAGTTTTTATGCTTAAATACAGCGAGCAGAGCCATGTTGATATAAACCGGCTGCTGGCTGTTTTAGAGCGGTATGGCAAATCAGCACAGCTAAAGGCGGCAGCGCCTCCGTATATTATATTCCGTGCAGGCAAAAGCCCTGTCGATGAGCTGCTGGCGTTTCTAAAAGACATAAGCCGTTGCAAAACGGGCTAGCTTAAAGTATAATTATATACCGATAAAAACAAGAGCCCTTTTATATAAGGGACGCAAAAAGGTAGGAAAATTTATATGAACAAAGTAAAAATAACAGCGCTTTTGGCGGCATTGATAATGCTGTTTTCAGGATGTTCGCTCGTAAGCGTCGATGAAGAACGTGTTGCAAATCAGGTCGTAGCTTCGATAAACGGAGAAGAAATATACAAGTATGAAGTTGACGAGGTAACTGCTATTTACGGTTTGGACGCAGATACTGAAGACGAGGCGGCAAGGGCGCAATATGAAGAGGTCGCAAACAGTGTGCTCGACAGCCTGGCACTCAATATAATTTTGTTTCAAAAAGCGGCTGATCTTGGCATAGAACTGACGGATGAAGAGATAAAAGAAAACGAGAAGCAGTCGAAGGAAATTTTCTCCAACCGTAAGGAAGCTATTCGTACTGAGGTTGAAGAAGAGGCAGCAGAGGATGAGACGATTGATATTGAGCAGGAGATAGAAAAAAGATATCAGGAATACGTTGAAAATATGGAGGCTACTCCCGAAACATATGTAGAAACCATAAACCGGCAGAGTATAGTATATAAAGTTCAGGATTATATCTACGGGCTTGCCAGCGTGACCGATGAAGAGGTAAAAGACTGGTATGATCAAACTCTCGAAATACAAAAAGAACAGATGGATGCCAGCGAGGCGGCTTTTTCGCAATACGTGAACAACAACAATATATTAACATACGTTCCCGAAGATACGGTTGCTGTAAAACAGGTTCTTTTAAAGTTTAAGGATGAGGACCTGGTTTCGGAGGCAATGTCGCTTTTCAGCGATGATAAAAAAGAAGAAATGCTGGAATTGCTTAAGCCGGAAATTGATGCGCTTATGCCAATCGCGCTTGAAGTTAAGCAAAGGCTTGAGGACGGCGAAGATATTGATGCGCTTATTGAAGAGCTTGGCGAAGACGAAGGCATGACGCAGCATCCCGGAAGCGTGTATGGTTATTTGGTAGAAAAGCGCACAAAAAGTTATCTGCCGGAATTTACAAAAGCCGCGCTTGGGCTATTTACAGTAGGTGATGTATCCGATCCTGCAATAACTTATTATGGCTTGCATATTCTGCAAAGTATTAAATTTTATAAAAAAGGAGTAGTGCCTTTCGAAGAGCTCAAAGACGATATTTACACGGCGCTTTTACCCATAAGAGAGCAGGAAATATTTGACGAGACCACACAAACATGGCTCGAAGAAGCGGACACGGTATATTACCGTAATAGATTAATGTAATTAAAATAAATTTGTTATTATAATTTTTTGAAAGGAGTAACAATATGAAGTACAGAATGCTAGGAAAAACTGGATACGAAGTTTCGGAAGTATCTTTTGGCTCATGGGCAATCGGCGGAGCGTGGGGAACGGTAAAAGACGACGACAGTATGCTGGCGCTCGAGAAAGCTATTGATAAAGGTGTTAACTTTTTTGATACCGCAGATGTCTACGGCGACGGCAGAAGCGAACAGCTTTTGGGTAAACTTGCAAGCTGTCAGAAGCAGAGGATATATATAGCGACTAAAGCGGGAAGAAGAATAGACCCGCATGTAGCAAAAAGCTATACCATAAAGAATATTACATCGTTTGTTGAACGAAGCCTGAAAAATCTTAATGTAGAGTGTATAGACCTTTTGCAGATGCATTGCCCGCCTAACGAAATTTATTACAACGAAGAGTTTTTCTATGATCTTAACAGCCTTATTGACGCAGGAAAGGTCGCTAAGCTTGGTGTCAGCGTAGAAAAGGTAAGCGAAGCTCTGCGCGCAATCAAATACGATAACATCAGTACGGTACAGATAATTTTTAATATGTTTAGATTAAAGCCTGCTGATAAATTTTTTGACGAGGCAAAGAAAAGAAATATCGGCATACTTGCAAGAGTGCCTCTTGCAAGCGGCATGCTCACAGGAAAAATGTCAAAAGACACCGCTTTTGAAGACGATGACCACAGAAAGTTTAACCGCCACGGCGAAGCTTTCGACAAAGGCGAAACGTTCTCGGGAGTTGACTATGATATTGGATTAAAAGCGGTAGACGAATTAAAGGCGATATTGCCCGAGGGCATGAGCATGGCGCAGTTTGCGCTTAAATGGATTCTTATGTTTGACGCAATAAGCTGTGTTATTCCGGGCGGAAAGAATGAGCTCCAGGTAACACAAAACACCGATACATCGGATATGCCGGATATTGACGCCGAAACTATGGAAAAGGTAGAGCAGATTTATAATAAGTATATTCGGCAGAGTGTTCACGGCCTTTGGTAGCTTTGGAAAGAATATATTGAACAGCTGTGTTAATAATTAGCACGGCTGTTTTTTTGCTTGAATATAGCTATTAAATGAATTATAATGTAAACTCGTAACCAAGCAATTTTGGAGAAGTATCGAAGAGGTCATAACGGGGCGCACTCGAAATCAAATGTTTTAGCCCAAAAATTGGATATTATCAATGTGGAAGAGTATCGAAGTGGTCATAACGAGCCGCACTCGAAATGCGGTGTACCGCAAGGTACCGTGGGTTCGAATCCCACCTCTTCCGCCAAAATTGCCAGTAAACATAAGGGTTTGCTGGCTTTTCTCTTTGCCTGAATTAGTTTGAAAAAAGCAAAATTGTTGCCTGGAATTTAATTGTTGCCAAGATTTTTTATGGCACATTTTTTCTGGCTAAGCGTAGAAATTTTTTCCAAACACAAAAATGTTGCCATTTTGTAGGAAAAATCGTATGGCACATTATAAAAGGAGGTGTAAAAAAAACAGTAAGATATGTTTTATTTTTACTCACAAAACGATTAAAGCACTGACAATTGCCATAAAAATAGGAGGTATTTATCATGATTAAGAACAACGCGAATTCCCCGTCCATTGAACTCATCTCCGGTGCATATTCAAGCAAGTTTTGGGACAACTTGTGTGATGTATGCGAGAACGAAGATAGCCCAATCAACGTATACTCTACACTTGCAACTCTACACAAAATGAATAAAGACAAAGAAGCTTTTGAACTGATACAGTCTTTACATGATTTGGTTGGACTTGATCTTCCGATTAGCGTTGCCTCATTGAACAATCATCAGAATGCTCAAACGGCGTATATAACGGAACTGCTGCTGGACATTGAAGATATGATTTAGTTTTCTGTACGAATAACATCCAAGTTCATTTTTGTGAATCGCTGAATTGATATAATCTCTGATAAAAAACAGACGATACAAGGAAGCATTAGCAATACGTGAAAATTAAAATGGTTGCTTGTTTGGGCAATCATTTTTTATTTTGCAAAGGAGGAAAATTAAAATGTCAAAGTTATTATCCTAGCAAATCAGAAAGGAGGCGTAACCAAAACGACAACGGCAATCAACCTGGGTATCGGCCTTGCAAGGCAGGGTAAAAAGGTTATGGTGATTGACGCAGATCCACAGGGAAATCTTTCTGGTTCGCTTGGCTACAAGGAACCGGATAGCCTTTCGGTATCACTGGCAACGATACTAACAAAAGTCATGCTGGAAGAACCGTATGAACCTGATGAGGGTATTCTTCATCATCCGGAGGGCATTGACCTTATGCCAGGTAACATTGAACTATCGGCAATAGACGTATCTCTCGTCAACACAATGAGTCGTGAGACGGTATTGCGCAGTTACGTTAATTCAATCAAGGATAAATACCAATATGTGTTAATCGACACAATGCCGTCCCTTGGTATGTTGACCATCAATGCCCTTGCTGCCGCAGACAGTGTCATCATCCCCGTACAGTCTCACTACTTGCCCGCAAAGGGAATGACGCAACTTTTACAGACCATTTCACGTGTGCGAAGGCAAATCAATTCGAAGCTAACGATTGACGGTGTTTTGCTCACCATGGCAGACAAGCGAACAAACTTTGCAAAGGATATATCTTTTGTGCTGCGGAGGGATTACGGTGATAAGTTGCGGGTTTTCAAGACAGAGATTCCGATGTCGATTAAAGCAGCTGAAACCAGCGCGGCAGGAAAGAGCATATATGCTCATGACCCAAAGGGCAAGGCGGCTCTGGCATATGAAGCATTCACAGGGGAGGTGATGGACATTGGCCAAAAACAGCGTAAGAGACAGCATCAAACTGACCTCAGTCGATGACCTGTTTTCAACGGAAGAAAGCCGCGCTGACGAACAGCGTGAAAAGGTGATGGATATTCCACTGACGGAAATTGACGATTTCTCTAATCATCCGTTCAAAGTAAAAGCGGATGAAGCTATGCCGGAAATGGCGGACAGCATCAAGCAATACGGTATATTGGTGCCCGGACTTGTACGGCCAAAAGCGGACGGCGGATATGAAATGATTGCCGGACACCGGCGAAAAAAGGCAAGTGAGCTTGCAGGCAATGAAACAATGCCCTGTATTGTCCGTGAGTTGGATGACGACGAAGCCACAATAATCATGGTCGATAGCAATTTACAGAGGGAAAACATATCCCCAAGTGAAAAAGCCTTTGCGTATAAAATGAAGTTAGAAGCATTAAATCGAAAAGCAGGGAGACCATCTCAAGATAATTATTGCCAAGTTGGCAATAATTTTGAGGGAAAAACATCAAACGAGATTATAGCAGAAGAATCACCTGATAGTGGACGCCAAATAGCAAGATATATCCGTCTTACAAACCTGCATTCTAATATACTTGACATGGTCGATGAAAAACAAATTGCTTTTAATCCTGCCGTAGAAATCTCATACTTGGCCGAAAATGAACAGCACAGTCTTTTCGAGACGATGCAATCGGAGGATTGCACACCATCATTGGCACAAGCGCAGCGAATGAAGAAGCTCAGTCAGGATGGTCGGTTGAATACAGATGTTATCTTCTCCATTCTTACCGAGGGAAAGCCTAGCCAAAAGGAAAAACTCAATATCCAGTATGACCGCGTTGGCCGTTTCTTTCCCAGGAATTTTTCTGTGAAGCAAAAGGAAGACCTAATCGTACAGCTTCTTGAAAGTTGGTACAAAAAACGTCAGCTGGATAAGGAGCGTTAATATGTGCGAAAATGAATAACGTGTTTGGCCTTCAAGCGGAAGGCTTTTTTTGTACCCTTTTGAAAAGAGGTGTGCTATATGACCTTTACGGAAGGAAAACTGCTTGAGTATGAACACATGATGCGAAAAACGCCGGGATTTGACCGTCGGCGCATTAAAACGATGAAAGAACGGGACTGTAAGCACTGCCTATACTATGACGAGCATCTCCGGAGATGCAGCCTAGAAAAGTGCATTATATTCAACGACAACGACTGACATCGTACGTTTAACTGTGCACCAAGGGGGTAGTAGGTTGTTTTCGAAATAATTCAAACGAGTGCGTTTTTCCCTTCCCCAGACCCCAACCCTTAGTTACCAGCCGAAAGAAATTACCGGCCGAGAAAGTAATAATTCTAGAAAACAAATTACAGGAGGTAAATGTATATGAAATTATTCAAAAACAGAATCTTTATAGGAATACTCTGCATCGTTGCAGCTCTATTAATCGGATTTGTAGCAGTACCGGCGTTGAGCGGTAGTCAGAACCAAACCAGCGTTGTGCGAATGACGGAGTCCGTTACTGCCGGAACGCAGATAACCGAAGCGATGGTGGAAACAGTTATTGCACCGGAAGGTGTTGTTAGCGGCGGTATTAATTCCGTTTCATCAGTGGTCGGTAAATATGCTAATGCCGACTTGTATGTCGGGGATTACCTGACTTTTGCAAAACTTACAGATACGCTGGAAGAGGTTGATTCTTTTTCGGCGGGTACTCAGAAAGGCAAGATGGTTGTCTCTATTACACTGCCGTCATTGGCATCAGGGGTATCCGGAAGATTGCTGCCCGGAGATATCGTTACAGTCATGGCAGTATCAAAGTCAGAAACGATGCAGTCACTTGGTGTGGAGCCTGCTGATACAACGGATGAAACACCTACAATGCGGCTGTATCCACGATCATCTATCCCGAATTGCAGTACGTAGAGGTTTGCATGGTGACAACCAACCAAGGCGAGGACGCAACGGTTGAAGCCGATCCGGATGATGACGAAGAAAACAGCCTGCCGGTTACGGTATCCTTTTACGTTAGTCAAGAGCAGGCCTTGAGGCTTGCGGAACTGGAGCAGGAGGGGACGATCTATCTCGCTTTCGTCGCAAGGGGCGCTGATGCAGCGCAATATATTCCCGATGAGGACAGAGTGTTAAATACGGAGGTGGAGTAATATGCTGATTTCAATCTGGGGAAGAGACGGTGTCGGTAAAAGCACACTTGCAGACGCTTTGGGCGGTCTGTTCTCCCAAAGAGGTATTACGGTTGTCATTGATACGGACCTTACGCAGCCGACATTGCCGGTACGAATCAACGGTACTATCTGAACATGTTGCGCAGAGCACAGCGGTCGCCGCAGGAAGCGGATTTTTTATTACGCGAAGACTTGATTTATTTGGATGCAATCGCCGCGCAGGCGAAGCTGCTGGGGAAAAACAAGATTGATATGGCGGAGCAGCTCTACGCATATCGCGCAAGTTTAGAAAGTCAGATCAATGGATTATCAGCGGAGCGTAAAGCATTATCTAACGAAAAACGCAGGGTGGTGAATCGAGACAAAAAAGCAGAGCTTGCAGCGAAGATAAGTGATATATCGTGCCGGTTAAAGCCGCTTCGGCGGGAGCGGAAGCTGTGCGACGATATTGTTGAGTATTCCATTTTCATTAAAGAGAAGGAGGAGCATAAAACATTCAACAAAACAGGAGGAGATGAAAGAGTATGAATCAGGCAGACGCAGCAGATCAAGTTGTGAACATGGGACTTAAAGGCGTTGAGGTGGTGAGCAATCTTGCCGGCAAGGGCACGCTGTCGCTTGCAGCGTTTTTGATTGCGGCCCTAAAGGATCAGAAGCGAACCAAAGGCAAGACGAGAATGCAGAGTTTCAAAGGCAAGCCGACAAAAGTGTTTGTCATAAAGAAAAGTGAACTTCAGATCTTTGCCTTGGAAGCAAAGCGATACGGCGTACTTTATGCGGCGATATTCAACCGCAAAACTCCGGACGGTCTTTGCGATATTGTGGTGAGTGCGGGCGACGCCGCGAAGGTCAATCGCATTGCGGAGCGGTTTGAGCTGTCCACCGTGGATGTGGAAAAAATCCGCGAAGATATAAGGAAGACAAGAGAAGCGGCAAAAACCAAAGAAAAGCCGGCAGGAGCAGCCAGGGAGCGTACAACGCCGTCGGCCGAAAAGGAGGCGCATACCGTGGACGAAAAGACGCTCGATGAAATGTTGAAAGAACCTAAACAGAAAAAAGTCAGGCAGACACAGCCTGTTAATATGGCGAACAGGCCAAACCCTACGATGGCGGGGACGGCAAAATCGAATCTGTCCGCGCCTTCCTCAAGCAGCAGAAGCGGTTTCGGAAAGGATGATGAGAAGCGTCCGTCGGTGCGGCAGCAAATCAAGGAAATCAGGGATGAACGCAGGGATAAGGCCGGCTTGGAGCATGCACGCAGCAAGACACGGCAAACGCAGCACAGGCAGCCCGAAAAGAAAAAGAACAAAAATAAAGGGAGATAATTATTCATGGAAAATTATGATTCATTAATTCAGGAACAAAATACTAAGCAGGATGTGCCTTTTGACAAAGAGGCGTGGGCAGAGGGCAAGCAGCAGGAGCGCCGACAGCTTTTTGAGATGATCGACAAAATGGCGGACAAGACGCTTTCGGATACCGGTATGCTGACAGATTATCTGAGTATGCAGAGCAATCTTAATAAAACCAGTGTGGGGAATACGCTGCAGTCGTTTCGCAAAAGCCGGATGCCACGTATATCGCCGACTATGAGGACTGGCAGAAAAGAGGGCGCTCGGTCAGGAAAGGCGAGAAGGGGCTGCTGGTATTGGAAGCCGACGGGGAATATGCCCGAGATGACGGAGGTATGGGCGTAAGCTTTAAGGCGAAGAGTGTGTTTGATGTTTCGCAAACCTACGGACAACCGATCCGGCAGAGGGCGCAGGCTCCCGTCAAAGCACTGCTTCATGCACTCATGACGGATACCCCGGTTCCTGTTAAACTGTCCGACAGTGTTTCGCAGGATATCGGGGCGCTTTACTCGCGTGAGGACAAGACCGTATATGTTGCCCGCGAGATGGATGGCGACAACCTTTTCAAATTGATCGCGTGCGAACTGGCTCATGCCGAAATGAACGGAAACGACCCGCAGATGGCGGGTTTTGTTTCGAGCTGTGCGGCAAACATTGTATGCAAACGGTACGGAGTTGGTGTGCCCGAATGCGATAAGATCCCTGAATCAGTATCTCCGGCCTATCCGTTCAGGACAAGCGCAGCATACTCGGAAAGATACGCGAGACAGCCTGCGATATGAGCGAGCGCATTGACAAAAACCTGTATGCCGAGCGTAAGCAGCAGCGCAAGCAGGATAATCCACAGCGGTAAGGAGGAACGGCATGGAAGAAAAGAGAGTTATTGAGGTGGACGAGTACCAGCAGAGGCTAATCATAGGTTCCCTGAACGACAAACGCAACAGGCTTGTGGAGTTGGATCGTCCAACCGATTTTGTTGACGAAGTGCTGTTGCTTTCCATGGACGCACCTACCTGAAAACAGAAAAAACGAGAGAAAAAGGAGAGATGAGGATATGCAAAAAAATTTAATATGGAGTTTCAGACTATGAAGCAAGCGGATGACAGGAAAGGGACGATTATTCTGCTCTGCATTCTCATAATCCCGGTAGTATGGGCGGCGTTAATCGCCGCTCCTTTTATTTCAGGAGGATTAACGGGTATCATATCGGGCTTTGCTACCGCAATGGAGCATCCGTTTCAGATCACATGGTGTGAAGATTCTACAAAGAGTGTCCTGATTTTTACCTTGATGTATGGCTTAGGTATTGGCGTCTATTTTGCTACGCGTAGGAATTACCGAAAACGTGAAGAACACGGATCAGCGAAATGGGGCAATGCAAGGCAACTGGCGAAGAAATATGCAGATAAAGATAGGATGCAGAATCTAATCCTTACGCAGAATACGCGGATCGGTCTTGATGGGAGAAAGCACCAGCGCAACTTGAACGTGATGGTGGTTGGCGGTTCCGGCGCAGGCAAAACACGGTTCTATGCAAAACCCAATGTCATGCAGTGCAACACATCGTTCGTCGTGCTCGATCCAAAAGGAGAGATTTTGCGAGATACCGGGTCACTGCTTTTGCAGAACGGATATGAAATACGCGTGCTTGATCTGATTAACCTCGACCGCTCCCACGGATATAACCCGTTTGCCTATCTGCATGACGACAAGGACGTGCTCAAACTGGTGAACAACATTGTGAGGAATACGACGCCAAAGGGGGCACAAAGCAATGATCCGTTTTGGGAGCGGGCGGAAACAGCGCTTATGGAAGCGCTTATTTTATATCTTGTGAACGAAGCGCCGCCCGATGAGCAGAACTTTCCGATGGTCATGGAGATGATCGGTGCAGCGGAGGTGCGGGAGGAAGACGAGGAATATGCGAGTGTGCTAGACGAGTTGTTTGAACGACTGGAAACAAGAGACTCTGAGCATCTGGCGGTCAAGCAATATCATATTTTCAAGTTGGCGGCAGGGGGATATATGTTCTAAGTGACTTATTTATCATGATTTTTTGTTATGGTTAATGAAAGTCCCTTTGAGTATTATACAGGAGGCGAGACATGCTGAAAACAAAAATCACACCGTTGTATGAACGGCTATCCCGCGACGATGAACTGCAAGGCGAGAGCAACAGCATATACCACCAGAAAGAAATGTTGGATGACAATGCGTTGGGCAAGTTGTCGGACGCACGATATGCCGCTCTTGACGCACAGTATGCCAAAGAGCAGGAGCGCAAGGCCAACGGCAAACAGAAGGAATACGAGGAACGGATAAAGGCAGCGAAAAAGGCTGAGATGGAAGCAAAGAAAACCGCCATACGTGCCGAGGATATGGCAAAGGGTGTGTTTATCTCGGTCGGCAGTATACCGAAAGAGGAGCCGCAGAAAGGTACAGCACCAGCCAGCGTTGCCGTTTGATAATAAGCAAGGAGTGAATCATGATGAAAAAACATTAACAGCCTATTTTAAAAAACGAAAAACTGTCACACAGCTCTTTTTGATGTGTCTAAAATAATAGAATCAATCATTGAAGGGAGTTAATTATGAAAGTATTAACTATTTTGCGCAGTCCCAAGAAAAAAGGCAAAACCGCAGCGGCACTCATGATGTTTGAAGAAGAAATGAAATCACGAGGAAATGAGGTTGAAAGAATAAACATAACTGAATACAATATTAATGGGTGTCTTGGATGTGGCGTATGCACAGGCGTGCTGGATAACCCTGGATGCGTACAGAAGGACGATTTCAGTATTATTTTTGATAAAATGACGCAGTCTGATGTGATTGTATATGCTTCACCTTTGACCGGATGGGACATCAGTTCTCAAATTAAGCCGTTAATGGACAGGCACTTTTGCCTTGTAAAGGGTTATTCCACAGAAAACCATAAATCGTTAATCGAGAATAAGCAGATTTCATTGTTGATCACCTGCGGCGGTCCGATTGAAAAAAATGCCGATATCGTTCAAGTGTTTTTTGATAGATTTGGGAGTTATGCAAAAGGGAAAGTGTTCGGAAAATATATCGTACCGTTTAGCCAGTCTTCCGGTTTTGAGAATCGCGCAAAAAACACGGCGGAAAAAATGGCTGGGGCGTTGGACGGATATCATAAGGCGCCACAGTAGTGACATAAGTACATTATGCCGGTAGGTGACGCATGAATATTTATCTGCTAAGTATCGGTAAGAAATGGCAACTGCAAGTGACTATAAGGAGAAATATATGGAAAGTATCGAAAATATTTTCAGTTCCAATTATTCCGGGGATGAAGAAGACTTAACGTTAGTCAAACTGGCCAATCAGGGTAATTATGATTCAATGGAAAAGTTTATTTTAAGGCATCAGACATGGATATATAATATTTCTCTGCGTATGACCGGAAATCCACAGGATGCCGAAGACGCGACGCAGGAAGTTCTTATTAAAATGATGACAAAGCTTTCCACCTTTAAAGGCAACAGCAGTTTTCGTACATGGCTGTACAAAATTGTCTCAAATCATGTTTTGAATATGAAAAGAAGCATGAAAGAGATTGTTTTTACATCGTTTGAGGATCACAGGAATATAATATGCACTTCTTTCGACGACCCGTGTTGCAGCGAGACTGAACAATCAGTATTGATTGAAGAAACAAAACTCCAGTGTATGCAGGGAATGCTTCTCTGCCTTGACAGAAGTCAGAGACTGATATTTATCCTTGGAGCTCTCTGGCAAATCGATTCCGCTTTAGGCGCAAAGATTACGGGTATAAGCAGCATTTGTTTCAGAAAAAATCTTTCCCGCGCCAGAAAGCAGCTTAAAAATTACATGAACGAAGAATGCAGCCTGGTAAATAAAAATGGCTCATGTCGTTGTGTTCGGAAAACAAAAGTTGCGGTAGCGGCCGGTTTTGTTGATCCATCCAATCTTCAGTTTTGCCATGAACATGTGTATAAGGTTAAGGATTTTGTTTTAAAATGCGTACCAAAGACAAACGATAAACTCAGCACCCCTTTGGAAGAATCCTTCAGAGAAAAGTTGTGTAAGGGATCAAGAGATTATACCCGCATTTTACAAACTACTGCAAAGAAGATGGAATCTGCTTGGGATGATTACAGAAAGAATGCCCAATAGCGAGACCTTGCTATCTTTCTGCGCTGAAATCTTTTCAGACTTCTCATTGCGTTTAAAACTGCTAGCACCATAACACCTACATCGGCGAATATGGCTAGCCACATATTGGCAATCCCGCAGGCGCCAAGAACGAGGACGGCGGCCTTTACAAAAAGGGCAAATATGATATTTTCGTGTACGATACGCATGGTTTTTCTCGCCGTAATGATCGCCTTGGCAATTTTTGACGGCTTATCATCAGTAAGAACGATATCCGCCGCCTCAATCGCCGCTTCACTACCGAGTGCACCCATTGCAATACCGACATCAGCACGCGCCAGCACGGGAGCGTCATTTACGCCGTCCCCAATAAAAACAAGCGTTTTGTTTTTATTCGTTTGAGTCAACAGTCTTTCGACCTGTGCTACCTTGTTATCCGGGAGTAGGTCGGTATACGTTTCATCGATTTTTAGCTCATTACCCACGGCATGCCCGACTTTTGCGCTGTCTCCCGTCAGCATTATGGTTTTGGCTACTCCAAGACGCTTCAACTCGGAAACAGCCTTTTCGGCATCTGGCTTTGTGCTGTCGGATATGACGATATGTCCCATATATTCATTTTCAACCGCAATATGTAAGATCGTGCCGGTGTGATGACAATCATGCCAGTTTGCGCCGATTTGTTCCATCAGTTTACCGTTTCCGACGTAGATCGGTTTGTTGTCGATCTGCGCCTGAATGCCTAGCCCGGAAAGCTCGGTAATTTTGCCAATACGGCTTTTATCAATGTGCCCGTCATGCGCTCTGACAATTGAGAGCGCTATGGGATGATTGGAATAACTCTCTGCCGCTGCAGCGATGTCAAGCAGCTCGGCTTGAGATATCTCTTTGGGGTGAATGGCGGTAACTGAAAAAGTACCCTCTGTCAGTGTTCCGGTTTTGTCAAATACTACGATTTCGGCTTTTGATAGGGCTTCCATATAATTCGCCCCCTTGACGAGTATACCTTCTCGGGAAGCCCCTCCTATACCGCCAAAAAAAGTTAAAGGGACGGAGATAACGAGTGCGCATGGGCAGGAGACGACGAGAAATATGAGCGCTCTGGTTAGCCAATCGGCGAAGCTCTGTGAAAAAAGGAGCGGCGGCACCACCGCCAGCAGCACTGCCGCGATCACGACACAGGGAGTGTAATACTTTGCAAAGCGAGTGATAAAGCGTTCGGCCTTCGCCTTTTTAGCCGCCGAGATTTCCACCAACTCAATGATTTTTGCCACAGTACTGTTTTTATATTCACTTGTGACTTTAACTTTAATAAGGCCGCTTAAATTGACTGTACCGCTGAGAACGCTCTCGCTGATACCTTTGTTGGCGAGGAGTGATTCTCCCGTCAGCGCAGATGTATTGACTGTTGTTGCACCTTCGATGATCACTCCGTCAAGCGGGATCTTTTCACCGGGTCTGATTACGATGACTTCTCCGACTGTAACTACTTCAGGCGAGACTTCCTTTTCGATGCTGTCCCGAATAACAACGGCACTTTCGGGACGGATGTTCATTAGCTTGGTAATGGATTTGCGGCTTTTCCCGACGGCGATGCTCTGAAACAGTTCGCCTATCTGGTAGAAAAGCATGACTGCTGCTGCTTCCGGATACTCTTTTAGTACAAATGCACCAACTGTTGCAAGTGCCATCAAAAAGTTTTCGTCAAAGACCTGACCGTGAACGATATTCCGCGCCGCCGACCATAGGATGTCATATCCAATTATGGTATAGGGAATTAAAAAAGATATGAAGCGAGGCAGCCCTTCAAGGGGCAGGGCCAATGCGGTGGCAAATAAGACGCCCGAAATTACCAGCCTGAATAGATTATGTTTTTGTTTGTTAGACATATTACCACCGCATCACAGATCGATCTTACAATCGGGGTCAACTCTTTTGCATGCCTTCATCGCCTTTTCCAAAGCGTCCTCAAACAGTCTATCCTAGGCTTCGATTGTTAGCTTTCGGGTCATAAAACTAACGCTAGCATCCTTTACGCCGTCTATTTTTCTGATGGCGTTTTCCATTTTTGTCGCGCAGTTTGCGCAGTCTAGGTTTTCCAGTCTTAATACTTTTTTCATGTTGCATCGTCCTCCGTTAAGTGTTCATATCCCTGCCCGATAATTGTTCTAACATGATCGTCATCAAGATAATAAATCATTGTTTTTCCTTCGCGTCGGCAGTCTACGAGTTTTGCGTCTTTCAATACCTTCAGTTGATGCGATATGGCCGACTGAGTCATGTTGAGAAGCTCTGTTATGGCATTAACACACAACTCCGACTCGAAAAGCGAATAAAGTATTCTTATCCGTGTTGTGTCTCCGAAAACTTTGAACAGATCGCCTAGGTCACAAAGCAGTTCATCCTTCGGCATCCCTTCTCGGGCGGATTTTACCCTAGCTTCATGATTATGAAGATTATCTCCCATACGAATGAGTCCTCCTACATATGAATCATCACACATATGATAGATCATTCATAAGATAAAGTCAATAAAAAATTCGATATTGTCTTACGTGATCAAATGAAAGGATGCTTTTTTTAATGTATCGAAAAAAATTAAGAATATTAACTGTTCAACAAACAACTATATATTGTGATTGAGTTTAATGTTTGGTCAATATGTTGTATTTTGTTCTTGTAATAGCGAACTGCATGGAGTATACTAAAAGCGCTCTAAAAAAGATAAATGTGAGGGGGTTGTTTTTGTGTACAAGGTTATTAAAAGAGACGGAACCAGTGCAGATTTTGAAATAACGAAAATTGGCGACGCAATTGAAAAAGCGTTTATTGCACAGGGAAAAAATTACGACCGGGATATCATCGACTTTTTAGCGTTGAAGGTCACGGCAGCCTATCAGGACAAAATCGCTGATGAGAAAATTTCAGTAGAGACAATACAGGACAGTGTTGAACGTGTTTTGATTCAAGCTGGATACGCGGATGTTGCAAAGGCTTATATCTTATACCGCAAGCAAAGAGAAAAAATCCGCAACATGAATTCGACAATGCTGGACTACAAAAAGCTTGTCGACAGTTATCTAAAGGTTGAGGACTGGCGTGTTAAAGAAAACTCCACTGTGACCTATTCTGTCGGTGGTTTGATTCTCAGCAATTCCGGGGCTATAACGGCAAACTATTGGCTGTCCGAAGTTTATGATGAAGAGATTGAGGGCGCACATCGAAATGCGGGCTTGCATATCCATGACCTGTCTATGCTCACTGGATACTGTGCTGGATGGTCGCTTAAACAGCTCATACAGGAGGGCTTAGGCGGTGTTGCCGGAAAGATCACATCTTCTCCAGCAAGTCATTTGTCAACACTATGCAATCAGATGGTCAACTTTCTTGGTATTATGCAAAATGAATGGGCGGGAGCACAAGCGTTCTCTTCTTTTGATACATATCTTGCCCCGTTTGTCAAAGCGGATAACCTTTCATATCGGGACGTCAAGCAATGCGTCCAATCGTTTGTCTATGGCGTGAATACGCCTTCCAGATGGGGAACGCAGGCACCGTTTACAAATATCACGCTGGACTGGATTTGTCCCCATGACCTGGCAGAGCAAAACGCAATCGTGGGCGGCAAGCAGCAGAACTTTAAATATAAAGACTGTGCAAAAGAAATGGCAATGGTCAATAAAGCGTTTATAGAGATCATGATTGAAGGCGATGCCAATGGCCGTGGCTTCCAATACCCTGTTCCGACGTATTCCATCACAAAGGACTTTGATTGGAGCGATACTGAAAATAACCGTCTGCTCTTTGAAATGACCGCAAAATACGGGACACCGAACTTTTCCAACTACATCAACAGCGATATGGATCCCAGTGATGTACGCAGCATGTGCTGCCGCCTGCGCCTTGATCTTCGGGAACTGCGCAAAAAAGGCGGCGGTAACTTCGGAAGCGGAGAAAGCACGGGGTCGATTGGCGTTGTGACGATCAATTTGCCGCGTATTGCTTACTTGGCTAAAGATGAGGCGGATTTTTATACCCGTCTGGATCGTTTAATGGATATTGCAGCTCGTTCATTGGATACCAAACGTACCGTTGTCACAAAACTAATGAACGAAGGGTTTTATCCTTATACTAAGCGGTACTTAGGAACATTTAATAATCATTTCTCTACAATCGGCATGATCGGTATGAATGAGGCCGGGCTGAATGCTAATTGGCTGAAGACTAATATGCTGAATGGAAAAACGCAACAATTTGCGGTTGATGTATTGAACCATATGCGCAGTCGCCTTATCGGTTATCAGGAAAAATACGGCGCGCTGTTCAATCTGGAAGCCACCCCTGCAGAATCGACTACTTATCGTTTGGCAAAGCATGACGTTGACCAATATCCGGATATTATTACCGCCGCAAATCCCGGTGATACGCCGTATTATACAAACAGCTCCCATCTGCCTGTCGGTGCTACGGATGATATATTTGAAGCGTTAAACGTACAGGATGAACTGCAAACGTTATATACATCTGGAACAGTATTCCATGCGTTTCTCGGCGAGAAGCTCCCAGATTGGAAATCAGCCGCTCTATTGGTTCGTAAAATCGCAGAGAATTACCGGCTGCCGACTTATACGATTTCCCCCACCTATTCGATTTGCCGAAACCATGGATATATCAACGGCGAACACGCAACTTGTCCCGAATGCGGCGAAGAAGCCGAGGTATACAGCCGTATTACAGGTTATTACCGCCCCGTTAAGAACTGGAACGCGGGAAAAACACAGGAGTATAAGGATCGCAGGGAATACGACCCCGCGTGTGCTTTATCTGAACTACCAACGGAGGGAAAAGCCAAACTGCTTTTATTTACGACGTTAACCTGTGTAAACTGCAAATCGGCAAAAATGACGCTGGATGATGCGGGAATTGATTATAAGACAATTGAGGCGGAGGAACATCAAGAGCAGGTTGAGAGATACGGTGTTAGACAAGCCCCAACGCTTGTGGTGGAATGCTCCGGCCATACGGAGATTCTTACGGGAATAGAACAAATACGGACACATATTCAAAATAAGTAATATAGGTTTGGCTTGTTCCATATATTGTTTTTATACAAGAAAAGCGCGGCTATGGAACAATCAGCCGCGCTTTTACGTCTAATAGTGTACTTGGCAGAGCAAAACGTTCATGTCCGAAGGGAGAAAAATAATGAAAAAACGAATCATTACAAGTCTTCTCAGCCTTACGCTGACGCTTTCCGTACTTCTTTCGCTTTTCGGTTGCGGTACAACTGCAAAAGCGGAGAATCTTATGGACGGAGTCAACGCGAATGCTGTTAGCACAAATATTAGTCTTACCGGAGACGATTCAGAAGCGATAGCGGAGTTTGCAACATCGCTGTTTCAAAACAGCATGACCTCGGAAGACAATACGCTTATTTCGCCACTCTCCGTACTGTGCGCCCTTGCCATGACGGCCAACGGCGCTAAAGGAGAAACGCTTGCGCAGATGGAGGAGACTCTTGGCCTTTCCGTCGATGAGTTGAACGCGTACATTTACGCCTATATGGAAAGCCTGCCCTCCGGCGAAGAGTACAAGGTCAATCTTGCCAACTCAATTTGGTTCAAAGATGATGAGACGCTAACCGTCGAAGAAGATTTCCTGCAAAGGAACGCGGACTATTATGGAGCCGCCGCCTATAAAGCCCCCTTCAATGATACCACATTGGAAGATATAAACAGATGGGCAAGTCAAAATACAGACGGTATGATTGAGAATATTCTTGATAAAATTCCAGATCAGGCTGTTATGTATCTTATCAACGCTTTGACCTTTGACGCCGAATGGCAGAATATTTATAGTGAAGATCAGATATACAGCGGAAGCTTCACTACGGAGTCCGGCGACGTAATAGAAGCCGAGATGATGTCGAGTGAAGAAAGTATGTACCTTGATGACGGGAACGCAACGGGTTTTATCAAGTATTACGCCGATAATAAATATGCCTTTGTTGCCCTGCTGCCCAATGCAGACATTTCTATTGAAGCATATGTTTCATCCCTGACAGGCGCAGGACTTATAAATACCATTGAAAATGCCCAAAACGAAACAATAAATGCCACTATGCCCAAGTTCGACACAGAGTATTCCACACAGATGAGCGAGATATTTAAATCCATGGGCATGACATACGCATTTGACGAAAACCTTGCGGATTTCTCAGGGCTTGCATCATCGGAGCTGGGAAACATATTTATCAGCCGGATTCTGCACAAAGCTTATATCTGCGTTGATGAAAAAGGAACAAAAGCCGGTGCGGCCACCGCCGTGGAAATGACCCTTGAAACAGCTGTTGAAGTTTCAAAAACAGTCAGCCTTGACAGACCCTTCGTTTATATGCTTATCGATTGTGAAACGAATTTGCCTATTTTAATCGGTACGGCGATGGATATCAACGAATAAAAGACTAGAGAACCCCCTAGGGTTATTGAATATTTAGAGCCAGCGAACCGAAAAGACTCGCTGGCTTGGCTTACTTCAAGCTAATATTCATTGCCACAGAATCGTGGAGAACTTCAATTAATGTTCCTTCGAGCTATCATAAGAATAAAAATCTCATTTAAGCTATTTTGTGCCGATGTTTTTGCGGAATTGCCCGGGTGTAATCCCATAATACGTTTTAAAGGTTTCGATGAAATGGCCTTGATGCGTATAACCTGCCTCCATAGCCGCTTCGCTTACGGTCATACCTGTTGTTTCGAGAGCTTTTAACGCGTGTTTCATTCTGCAAATAACAATGTAATTATGTACCGTCATTCCAAAAAGCGTTTTAAAGCCGGACATAAGTCTGTTGGCGTTCATGCCGGACATTCGGGCAATATCTCCGACTGAAATGGACTTGTTAAAGTTTTGCCCGATTATCATTTTAGCCTTATGAAGAGATTGGACGTTATCGCGGTTCAGGTCTTCCGGAATATTAAACGGTTGGGTGGGCGTGTTGTCCACAAGAGCAAGGATTTGTGCCAGGAGTTCCATTGCTTTTGCCTCCATGAAGATTTTATATGCGGAACCATATTTCCTGTTTTTATTAATTTGCCGAATTACGGAGAGAAACGCTTCCCGAGCCTGTTTATTAAGTTCACGCCAGCCGTGCCGTTCGGAATAAAGCTCTCTCAGATCCACATATTCCTGCAGCCATGATTTATCAAGGTATAAATTGACACAAATATTTTTCCCTTTGGACAACACCAGATCACATTCACGGGAAGAATTGAATATTTCAGGAAAACGAAGCTCATAACCGACTTTTACCGGATGCGAAAAATTGTTGTCAAAAAAGGCTAATATTTCAATTCCATCATATGCAAGGTAATAACGGAAACGTGTGTCTTCCTCTAAAGCATATTGGGAAAAAGACAGTTCAAAACCGGGAGCAAAAATATATCTTTTTGTTTCGTACCGCAATTTCCCCGTTTCGTTCCTATAAACAAGGGTTCTGTCGTTTGTGCTTTTTGAACCGCTAGTTGTCTCTAGCAAATGGTTATAGAAATCTGCTGGGTAGTTAATAACACATAAACCATTTTTCATCATGCTATAGATTATTTTCCTCCGTAGTTAGCTTTAGCTAACTTGATTATAACATTTTAACTTTGAGATTTCAACTTTCTGTACTATCAATTCTCATAAAATATATACATAAAAAGTGGGATTGGGATATATAAAAGTGCGATTTGGCCTCGCTATAAAAGTGGAAAGTGTTTAATATTTGGTTAGATATTGCTAACTATTTGCCGATAAATTATAGAACAAATATAGAAGAGGTTAAAATGGAAAACATTAATAAGACGCAAAAGCTTACAGTGAAAGATCTTGTAACCATCGCCATTATATCGGTTCTTTATCTTTTAATACGATATGCTATTGCAATGATTATAATGCCGTCGGTTCAAGCCTTTATGATTGCTTCAGGTGCGATAGATATGCTCTTGTGTGCACCCTTATATATGGTCATGGCTAACCGTGTTGCAAAACGAGGGGTATTTGTAATATATGCCACACTAGTTGGAGTTGTAGATGGGCTAATGGGATATTTGTTCCTTATACCCTATTTTATACTTGCGGGTATAATATGCGAATTAGTGATGCTAGGCAAGGACACCTATATAAAACCGATTCGGAACACATTGGGATGGGCCTGCTATGCATTCTTCTTTTCTTTTGGTAATTATATTGCCGTATGGTTTGCAGGGGACGCATACAGTGAACAGGCGCTTGCAAACGGACTTACCCAGGAACTTCTGGGCATACACCGCTATTATTATACCACTCCGCTTTGGATATTTATCATATCCGGGCTTGCAATAGCAGGAGCTCTGTTGGGTTCGTTATTCGGCCACAAACTGCTGAAAAGACATTTCAAAAAAGCCGGTGTTGTTTAGACAAAAGGAGTAAAAACAAATGAAGAATGACAGCATTAATAATAAAATACGTTTAAAGACATAACAACCATCGTTGTTTTATCCGTATTATGCATGGTGTTGCAATCTGTGACAGGAATTGTAGGCAAATCATTTCCGGATTTTACGTTTATCGCATGCTCCGGTATACATATGTTTTTAGGAGCGCCGCTATATCTTCTCGCTGCTTCCCGTGTACCGAAGCATGGAACAATATTTATCTTCATAGCTCTTTTCGGAGTTGTGCAAGGAATTATGGGATATTGGTTTATGATTCCATACTTCCTCATTGCCGCACTTGTGTGCGAATTGTTTATGATCGGGGGGAATACATACAAAAGCTTTTGGCGCAATACACTTGCATGGATTGTTTGTTCAGTATTCTACTACATAGCTAACGGTATGCCTGTATGGCTAATATGGGAAATATATCAGGGGCAGATGCAAGCCGGAGGCGCGTCCGAAGAATATTTAACGCTAAACCTGTTCTATTTTACATCGCCGTTGTGGCTCTCCATTATTTGCATGATCACCATCGGTCTCGCTGTTTTGGGAATGCTCTTCGGGCGAAAACTGCTGCATAAGCATTTTGTTAAAGCCGGGCTTGTTTAAATGGGAGTTAGTATGAACAAAAAAAGTAATTATTCGCGCCTGATAGGCGTTTCGTCAAAAGGAAGATTACCTCTGGCGGTAGCAGTTATATTATCAGCAGTAAGCGGAGTCTGTTCTGTTCTTCCTTATTATGTAGCTTATATGGTGGCCAGCAATCTGTTCTGCCAGCCTGTAAGTGGTGCTTCAACATCAACAATGGCGTTGTGGCTGCTTGTAATAATAATTACAAAGGCTGTAACGGGAACGGCTTCAGGACTTATGGCGCACTATGCAGCTTACAATATGCTATATGACATACGGGTTCGCGTGGTTGAAAAAATGGCAAAACTGCCGTTAGGTTATTTCATACGCCACTCGTCCGGTGAAATCCGTAAAACGCTTGTGGAGGATGTAGAAAAGCTGGAGAAGTTTTTTGCCCACCATATATGCGATTTTGTGAAAATCATTACCATGCCGGTCACGACCGTCATTATTCTCCTCGGAGTAAGCATTCCGATGACGATTGCCTCGCTTGTTCCGTTTATCCTTGGTTTGGGTTTTCAGTTTTTGGTTTTCAGAAGCTACAATACCATGATGGAGCAATACTACCGCCACTCCGGGCGGATCAGCACCGCTGTAATCGAATACATCCGCGGAATGCCAGTCGTTAAGGCTTTCAATAAAACAACGCAGACTTTCCTGCGATTCAATAAGGTTCTTGATGATTATCAGAAATTCTGGATGCGTTTTGTTAAAAAAACGGGACTTCCGTTCGTGAGTTTCAGCGTCTGTTCCGACGCTGGTTTCCTTTTTGTTTTGCCTCTGGGAATCATACTGGTTGCCGCAGGTACACTGTCCGTACCGAAGCTGTTTCTGTTCCATTCGGTCGGCGTTTGTTATACCATGCTTATACCGATGCTAGCACAGGTGGCCTCTACATTGTCCATAAACATGAGAAATCTTGACGGTGTTTACGGTATTCTGGATACTCCTTCGCTGAGAGAACTTGATAGCAGCCATAATTTTAGTCCCAATGACTATGATATAAAAATTGAAGGACTTACATTTTCATATGAAAAAGACATCCCCGTGTTGAGTAATGTTGATATGGAGATAAAAGAGGGGCAAACAGTTGCTTTCGTCGGCCCTTCCGGCGCGGGGAAAAGCACGATGGCAAATTTGATTGCCAGATTTTACGATCCGGATCAAGGTCGCGTTCTGCTTGGCGGAATAGATTTGAGGAATATACGTTATAACGAGCTTATGGATCACATCTCGTATGTCTTTCAGGATAAATTTTCCTTCGGAGACACGGTACTGGAAAACATTCGCATGTACCGGAAGGATATCAACCGTGATAAGGTTATTGAAATCGCAAAACTGGCACAGGTACATGAATTCATTGAAAAACTGCCCAACGGTTACGATACGCTTTTGGGTAGTAAGGGCACCTACTTATCAGGAGGACAGCTCCAGCGAGTGAATATCGCGCGCGCAATTTTAAAGGATGCCCCCGTAATAATTCTGGACGAGGCAACGGCTTTTGCCGATCCTGAAAATGAAAACCTGATACAACGGGGGTTAAGCGTTCTTCTGAAAAATAAAACCGTGATCGTAATAGCTCATAGGCTTCGTACGATCCGCAACGCGGATAAGATTTACGTTTTTAATCAGGGCAAAATCACTGAGCAGGGCAATTTTGATGAGCTAATACAAAGAAACGGTCTCTTCTACTCCATGTGGAAAGCCGGAGAGTCTTCGTCAAAATGGAAATTCTCGGTAAGGAGGTCTGTGACATGCACGCAATAAAAACAATTTACGCTGCTTCGGGGCAAAAACTCCGAGGCCTTTGGAAAACTATAATCTACAGCATAATTGAGATGTTGTTTGTCATAATCCCATATATTATAGTTATTTATACTCTGCAGAATCTGCATATTGGAATCAAAAACGCAAGTCGATATATGATATATGCTTTTATCGTCATGATAATCTGCATGGTAATAAGATTGTTTTTTAGATGGAAAGGCTACTACAACACACAAATAAAAGGGGTGGATTTCAGTACCGATTTAAGGCAAAAAGTCGGAGATCACTATCGTGGTTGTCCTTGGGCTATTTTAACGGTAGGGATTTGGGAGAGCTTTCGGGTGAAATGCTGAAAAGCGCCACGGATGTTGAAAACATTGTTACGGATGTTTTTGCAAATTCACTTGTGCTGGCATCGGGGCTGCTTCTGTTTTTATTGGGTCTTTTCGCAATCGACTATCGACTGGGGCTTTCCGTTATCGGCATGGTAATCATTTCAGTACCGCTCATTATACTTAGCAACCGAATGGCACGCAAATATGGGAGTCATAGACTTAAAGCCGCTTTTGGTTTACGGTTTCTCCCTGATTATTATATCGCCGTTTTCTATTAAACACATAACATTACTGAATAATATATCCTTTGCGGCGGCTAATGGTGAAATAATTGCTGTTGTTGGCCCTAACGGTGCTGGAAAAAGTAGTCTTGGGAGACTTCTTGCGGGCTTACTAAAGGAGCAGAGCGGTCATGTATTATTAAATGATATACAGCACAAAACAAAGAGCAGAAGAGGTAAAGTGTGGTATGTTATGCAGGACTTAGATAGTCAGCTTTTTGGTGAAAGCTTGGTGGATGAGCTTCTGATAGGTTACAGCGGCAAAAACAAGGAAAAAGAAACGGAGAAAGCTATAAAAATACTTGAAAAATTGGGGCTTAGCGAATTAAAAGATCAACACCCGCAGCGCTTATCGGGTGGACAGAAACAGAGGCTGGTTCTGGGTGCCGCCCTTATGAGGGATGTTCAGATATTAATTTTAGACGAACCCACCAGCGGTTTGGACGGAAAAAATATGTTAAGAGTTGCGGATATAATGCGTCGGCTTGCTAAGGAAGGGCGTCTTGTCCTTATTATTACTCATGACTATGAGTTGGCTGTCAATGCCTGTGACCGAGTGATTTATATCGAAAAAGGGGCTATCAAAACTGATAAACCATTAAACCAGTTAAATTATCTAACAACATTGATAACAGGAGCAACTTATGAATCATGGATGAAGGAGATTACAACTTCGGCCGTCTAGTACCATCTTCGATAATAATTGAATGTGTTTCGCAACAGATTTCCGGGTACAGGAACTTATTAAGTTTTTGAGCTTAGATTGTGAAAATACTAAATAATTAAAGCTCTAAGAGTAGAAGGCATTAAGTAAATATGTTTGGCAAACTTGTCGAAAGACAGGGACGCAAAGCCGAGAGGATTGTTTAAGTCATCCTATAAGAACTGATCTATGTATAAAGAACAATGAGGAGTTCATGAGTTGACTAATGTATTCTATTTAGTATAATGAAATTGAAATGCATTCTCAACAAAAAGCCCAAAGGAAAATCGCCATGAATGATAAGCCAGAAATTTCAGATATTAAAGGAAAATTCCATGAGTTTGGATATAAATATACTGAGCAACGTCAGTTAGTGTTGGATGTCCTATTGGAAAATTCCAGTTCACACTTAAGCAGTGATGATATATGTAAATTTCTTAAACAGAAAAAAATAGACATCGGCCAATCTACCGTTTACAGAACACTGATTATGCTTGAAAAAATGCGAATTATACAGAGAATAGATTTTGATGACGGTTATACCAGGTATGAGCTTGCCAAAGATAACGAAGAACATACCCATCATCATTTGATTTGCACGAAATGTGGCTCAATAACGGATATTAAAAGCGATTTATTGGAAGACTTGGAGCAGCATATTGTTGATAATTATGATTTTGTAATAAAGGATCACTGCCTGAAATTTTATGGGTTGTGTAAAAACTGCAAGAATAAAGAATAATTATTGCTGCAGTAAGCTTATGAGTCCTCCTTCTCTTTTTATAGAAATAATATTACCATTTACTTCTATCATATTGCCATTACTAAGCTTTTTTAATTCCCGGCATAGCGATGGACGAGATACATTTAAATATTCAGCCCATGATTTTTTTGAGAAGGGTAACCGGATTATTGGATTATTGTTCGTTCTCATTTCATCCAACAGAAAAAAAGCGATTTTCTTCTGGATAGATGAATAAGCAAAAAGCTCTAATCTTTTTTCAAAGTATATGATTCGATTCGCAAAACATTTTAATAGATTCTCTGAAATCACAGGATTTTTACACATCAAAAAAATGTTTTGTTTATTAATAAAAAATACCTTGCTTTTATCTCTTGAAAACACATCGCATGGATATAAAGCTTTACTGGAGAAAACAACAGCTCCGCCAAATGCATCTCCCTTATTTTTATATAATATACACAGATTATTCCCGGATGCAAGGTTCTTTTGTACTTCAATTTGACCATAGATGATGATGCCAATGTTCACCGATAATTGATCTTCCCTGCATATAAATTCGTTTTTATCATACTGCCTGATCTGATGTTCAAGCTTGGATAACGTGTTCTTTATTTTTGCCTTATCAAGGCTCTTAAATATTTCACAGTGGCAGCATGCGTCGATAATATCGTCCATTTTTGTCTCGCTTATGTTCTGCACTGTATCCACGGATACTGTACTTTAATCAATATCTAATATATCCTAAATGAAAATGCATGTCAATATCAATAAGGAGGCAGAAACAAAACATGAAAAAAATAATTGCTATATTGGTGATATTATGCGTCGGTATATTAGCCGGATGCGGACAAACCGTAAACTCGCAGGAAGCAAACCCGGGGAATACGGAAACAAGCACTGCAAACGCAGACACGAGTGCTGACGATACGAAAACAAATGCCCCGAATACTCAAACAGTTGTTACCGTAGTTGCGCCAAAATCGCCCGCTACGATTCCGGTATTAAGAATGATCGAGAGCGATTGCATGGGCGAGAACATTGAGATTGATCTTCAGCTTTACGGCGACATGGAGGCAATGATGGCTTTAGCTTCCGGAGGAGATTATGGAATTCTCATTGTGCCCGTGCATACCGCCGCCAATCTCAAAAATAAAGGCATTGACGTCAAGATGGTTAATGCGTTTGGCTGGGGCGGAATGTATCTGAGCACAACCGATCCCGATTGCAGCAGCTGGAAAGACCTCGACGGAAAAGAGTTATATGTTCCGGCGAAAGGCTCAGTTCCGGACATAATGACGCAATACTTCCTAAGTCAAAACGGACTGAAGATCGGGGAAAACGTTGAAGTCGTCTATTCGAATCACGTCGAAATAGCGCAATTGATTGCGTCGGGAACGATTCAGTATGCTGTTGATGCTCAACCATTTGTGACGTCAAACATTAAGAATGTGAACGGTTATAGGGTTGTCTCTGAGTTCGCTGAAGACTGGAAGCTTACACAGGGGGAAGCGTACTCTATGCCGGGTAATTGTACCGTAGCCAATGCTGATTACTTAAGCGAGAATGAAAGTGTTGTGCTGGATTTTAATAAGGAATTCTCCGACGCAATAAAATGGACGGTTGAAAATCCTGATGAAGCGGGAGTTATTGCGAATACATATCTCAATGCAAACGCAGAGCTTATTGCCGCAGCTATGCCGGGCTTTTGCTTCGACTACAAATCTGCCGCTGACGCCAGGAATGACGTTGAAGAATATTTCAAGGTCTTATTAGAACTAAAGCCTGAGAGCATTGGGGACAAGATGCCCGACGACAGCTTCTATTATACAGCCGAATAAATGGAAGCAGCGAGGATGCGCAGATGAAACATAAGGCGCTTCAAACACAAATCATTTGAATTGTCGAATGAAAGCCGGACGAAAATGTTGATTGAAAGCATGAACGCAATGGCTTCCTGGGATGAAGAGACCGCCTTCATTAATCCGTATTCTTACAGCGGAGAATGCGGATGTTCTCCGTCCGAAATTGAAAAGATGCTAAGTATGTATCTGCTGCAGATATGGTCAAATTTATAGACGAAGGCATGGTGCAGGCGTATAAAGGACAGAGAAAAGGATTTATCTGCGCTATGAGATAGAAAAGAATATTGGGTATTGATCATCTATTCAGTACACGGGATAAGCGAGGCTGCTTGGGTGCGCAGATGTCCCGTGTATTGTATCTGGCCAAATTTTACAAGAGGTTTTTATAAATGAGAGGGATACAACAAGTGAAGCCGTTAATGAGTCCGAACACTGATAATATAAAAAAAGAAAAAACGATTGCAGATATATCAGGCAGGAAGAAGCTCAATATAAGGATTTTTTTGTCTCTGGGCATCCTCCTGCTAGCATGGCAGGGATTATCAATGTTATACACGCCGCTGGTTCTTCCCGGCCCCGTTTTGACGCTTGAAACTCTGCTTGAAATCGTTCAAAGTGGGAAGCTGTGGCCGGAAGTCGCCATCACGCTGCAAAGACTTGTATTGGCACTGCTGGTGTCAATAATAACCGGGACTATATTTGGGATTCTGATGGGGAGCAGTAAAAAGCTAAAAGAATATTTTGAGCCGCTTGTATATATTGTGCAAGCGATCCCGCCTATTTTGTACATGACGATTGCCATGATATGGTTTGGGCTGAATGGGAAAGCCACCATTTTTATTGTCTTTATTGGGAGCGCGCCGGTTATGGCCGTCACAATAAAGGAAGGATTTGAAAACATTGACCCCAAGCTCGTCGAAATGGGAAAGGCTTTTATGTTTACACAAACAGAAATGATTACGAAAATCGTTTTGCCGTCTTTAGGCGCTTACTTTAAAGCCGGGCTCATTACTGTTTTCAGTTTTGGGTGGAAGCTGGTGGTTATGGGAGAAGTATTAAGTGCCAGTACCGGGCTGGGCGCGCAGATTACCGACGCCAGGATGAACCTTGAAACGGATATGGTATTTGCATGGGGAATCATCGTGGTTCTGCTTTGCTTTCTGTTTCAAAAGATAACTTCTAAGCTATTTGAATACAAACCAAAAAGGAGAAAAAGCCATGAGCGATAGAACGATACTGAAACTGCAAAGCGTAGAAAAGCACTTTGGAGACGTTCGTGTTTTGCAGGACTTATCCATCGAAGCGGCCAAAGAAGAAATATTATGCATCATAGGACCGTCTGGCTGCGGCAAATCTACGATATTGAATATTATTTCCGGACTCACCCATCCTTCCGGTGGAAAGGTGATGAATAACAGTCAAAATACAAGTTACGTTTTTCAGGAAGACAGGCTTTTGCCATGGAAGGACGCATATGAGAATATTCGTATCGTTAACAAGCAAAGCTCTCATGAATACTGTATGGAGCTGATTGAAAAAGTCGGGCTTAAAGGATTCGAAGGCTTTTACCCGCATGAATTAAGCGGCGGAATGCGTCAGCGGTGTTCCATAGCAAGAGCCTTCAACTATGAAGCCGACCTGCTGCTGATGGATGAGCCCTTTAAGTCTCTCGATTACAACTTAAGGATCGGCATGATACGCTATTTACTCACCCTTTGGAGCAGCACGAAAAAGACTATCGTATTTGTGACGCATGAAATTGATGAAGCGCTGCTGCTCGGCGACAGGATCCTTTTGCTCTCCAACAGGCCGGCAAAGGCAGAGAGGGAATTTTGTTTAAGCAAACCAAAACGGGAAAGAGGCTTAACAGACAGGGATCTGATTGAAACAAGAAGTGGAATCATAGGGATAATGGAGAAGGATAATGCTCTGGTGCATTAACATCAGCTATAATGAAAGCGCCTTCTCCAGCCTGTCCATATCCCTGATTTCAATTGTCCGTTTATCGAAAGACAATATCCCGTCCTCCTCCAGGCCCCTTAGCTCACGGGACAGCGATGTCCTTGAAACATCCATGTACTCCGCCCACTCCTTCTTGGAAAACGGAAGCGTAATGGCAGCAGAACCGTTCATCTTATAATCATGAATTAAATATCCGCATATTTTCTCCCGGATGGAATCCAGCGACAGGATTCCAATTTTGTTTTTCAGTATGAGTGTCGAATTGGAGACATGCTCCAGATAATTCAGCAATATTGTGTTGTTAAGCTTGAATAATTTGAGCAGCTCTTTTTTTGTCAGCAGCAAAACCTCACATGGCCTGGAGACGACAAAAGTATCAGAATAGTAACCCAGTCTGGTAAATATCGATGATTCGGCGATCATGTCGGCGCTTTTCTTTCTTTCTATAATGACAACCTTACCTTTGGGAAAAAGCTTTTGTACGTCCACCGTACCCGATAGTATAATCCCCATTTTATCGGCATCTTCTATGGGCGAAAATATAATTTCATTTTCAGTTAAGCTGCTTATCCTGAAATTGATTTTAGACAACAGGGCTTCTATTTCATCAGAGTGTTTATTTTTAAATAAAGGGCATTTTTGTAATATTGATAATTTATGATTCATTTCATCCATCCAAATTAATTTTAAAATAGTATCTGGCGATACTCTATTTTTGCCTTGATTATACTAGAATAACGTTGAAAAGTAAATGATAATCATTTTCTTTTACAGGCGGCTTGTCAGTATTAACGCGGGAGGTCATGCTTATGAATATGAATACGGTTGATTTTGAGAACATGCTCCATTCAGGCGGATATAAGCTGACTCCGCAGCGGCAGGCGATACTCGAAATCATTCAGAACGAGAAAGACAAACACTTATGCACAGAAGAAATATACGGCGAGGTCAAAAAAGCTTATCCCCGAATTGGGCTTGCAACGGTATATCGCAACTTGCAGCTATTTGAAAAGCTTGGGCTTGTTCATCACATTTTGCTGGATGACGGCTGTATGCGGTTTCAAATACTGGGTTCCCAGGAAAAGCACCAGCATCATCATCTGATTTGCGAGGTTTGCGGTGAAGTGATTGATGTGGAAGAGGATATGCTGGAGCTCTTTGAAAAAAAGCTGTTATCGGAAATGGGGTTTAACGTAAAAGACCACAGGGTACAGTTTTTCGGAATATGTAAAAAATGCACATGCAAAAAATAAATAATCACTTGGAGGAAATATAATGTACAGCATCGGAATCGACATAGGCTATTCATCGGTGAAGGTCATCCTTATCGACGAAAAGAATAAAATCCGGTTCAACAGTTATCAAATGCATAAGGGCCGGATAAAGAATACGCTGACCAGCATTCTTAAGACGTTAATGGAATCATACGATCCGCAGGAAATCCGATACGGGGCCGTAACGGGAAGCGGAAGTAAATTCTTAAGCGCAGACGGCGCCGTAAAATCCGTCAACGGCGTAACGGCCGTTGTGGAAGGCGCGATCGCGGAAAATCTGAAGATCGGCTCCATTATTGATATCGGCGGGGAAAGCGCCAGATATATGACGGGGCTGGGCGGTGGCGACAAGTCACGCATTGAAATCTCAATGAATTCCAATTGTTCGTCGGGGACGGGCTCTTTTCTGGAGGAGCAAATGTCCCGGCTGAATTTAAAGCTTACGGATTATTCGGAGCTAGTCAAAAAAGCGAAGTCCATTCCGAGGATCGCGGGGCGCTGCAGCGTGTTTGCGAAAACGGATATTACGCACCATCAGCAGGAAGGCGTTCCGGCTCCGGATATACTGCTGGGGCTGGCGTACGCGCTTGTCCGCAACTACAAGGGAACGGTCATGAAAAAGCTTCCCGTCAGAAAACCGATCCTGTTTTCCGGCGGCGTCGCACACAACGAAGGCATTATTACCGCGCTGAAGAATGTTTTAAAGCTGGCGGATGAAGACTTGATTTTCCCCAGCCATTTTGGATGTGTCGGCGCTTTGGGGGCAGCTGTGATTGCAAGCAAAGAACGCTTTGCGGTCAATATGAATATGGTTTTGTCCTTAGCTGAGCGGGCGGAAGAAATGCTGGCAAACGGCGGGGACGAGATCGCGCTACCCAAGCTGTCTGCGTACGGACAAGGCGACAGCTTAGGCAAGCATGTATACAAGGACGTTTCCACAGAAAACGGCCCGATCGGTTGCTATCTGGGCGTCGATGTCGGCTCAACCAGCACAAACCTTGTATTAATGGATGAAAATGAAGAGCTCATCACCTATAAATATCTCAGGACGCTTGGTAATCCTGTTGATGCTGTACTGAGAGGGTTCAGGGAAATAAAGGATGAATATGGAGAGAAGATAAGAATCATTGGTGCAGGCACAACCGGCTCCGGCAGGTATATGATCGGCAGAATGATCGGGGCCGACGTGGTTAAGGATGAAATCACGGCACAGGCAAAAGCGGCGGTTCATATCGATGTCGGTGTGGATACCGTTTTTGAAATCGGCGGGCAGGATTCGAAGTTCATCAGCATTGAAAAAGGCGCCGTCGTCGATTTCCAGATGAACAAAATATGCGCGGCCGGTACCGGCTCCTTCATCGAAGAACAGGCAAAGAAATTTAATATCCCCATTGAGGAGTTTGGCGATATCGCCCTTTCAAGCGACAAGCCAATCGGCCTGGGCGAGCGGTGTACCGTGTTCATTGAAACAAGTATTGCCGCCTGCCTGTCCCGGGGTGCAGAGCTTAAAGACATCGTATCCGGGTTATGTTACTCGATCGTCAATAACTACCTTGACCGGGTTGTTGGTCAGAAGAAGGTCGGGAACAAGATATTCTTTCAGGGAGGGCTTGCCTACAATCAGGGCGTCATAAACGCGTTCAGGGCCGTAACGGGTAAAGAAATCATCGTTCCGTCGTTTTTCAGCGTGACGGGAGCTTTTGGGGCCGCTCTTCTGACCAAAGAAGAAATGACCGGGCAGCAGAGCGCTTTCAAGGGCTTTGATATTACCGTTGATAGTTTGACTCAGCTGAACAAGTATAAGAAAGAAAAGTGCAAGGATGATTTCAGCGACAATGTCAAAAAGCTTGTATTTGAAGATTATAGGCCGGAGCCATCTTCGAAAAAAACAGTCGGAATTCCAAGAGCCTTGTTTACTTTCGGAATGTTTTCCATGTTCAACGCGTTTTTTAAAGAGCTGGGCTTGAATGTGATTTTATCCGATCCAACCGACGAAAATACAATTGCCCTGGGTCAGCAGTATGCGATGGATGAAACCTGTTACCCCATGAAGCTTATTACCGGGCATGTCGCCGAGTTAATGGAGAAAAAGGTGGATTATATCTTTTTCCCGGATCTGGTCACTGTTGACCACCCGGGTTCCGCGAGCCGAAAAAACTATGGCTGCGCCTTCATGCAGCTTGCTTTCAAGGTGATGAACAGGGCCATGGAGCTTGATAAAAAAGGGATTGCTCTGCTGTCGCCCACTATGGCTTTTCATGTGGGGCAGGAATTTATTATGAAAAGCTTCCTTGAAATTGGAGAACAGCTTGGGAAATCGCCCGAACAAACGAAAAAAGCGCTGCAGAAGGGATTGGAGGCGGCCGATCGCTTTGAAGAGCGAATGGCGCAAAACAGCAAAAAAATCATGAGCCAGTTAAAACCTGACGAAATCGCGTTTGTCATAATTTCGAAGATATACGGCGTTGCCGACCCGGTACTGAATATGGGCATACCGGAAAAGCTTGCGGATATGGGTTATAAGGTGCTGCCGTTCTACGATTTGCCGGAGGGGGATATTTCGAAGGAGCATCCCAACATGTTCTGGCCGTTTGGACAGCATATCTTAGAGCCTGCCCAGCTGATTCGCCGGCATCCCAACCTGTATGCAATTTTCCTCAGCCATCATGGGTGCGGCCCGGATTCTGTTCTGTCGCATTACTTCAGGGAGGAAATGAGAGGCAAACCCTATCTGCACATTGAAATTGATGAACATTCCTCCGGCGTCGGCATCATTACCCGTGTGGAGGCCTTTATCAACAGCCTGAAAAACATCAAGACCAAGAAGGCCGCCGATATAAAAACGTATATCGACAGTATGACGCACAGGAAAACGAATATAAAGAGCCGCCTAAGTGATATTGATGGTAAGAAAACCGTATATTTACCATACTTGTATCCGTATTCCGAGATATTTAAGGAAATCCTGCTGCGCAAAGGAATCAACGCAAAAGCGCTGCCCGCTTCAAGCCGGACTTCCATAGAAGCTGGCCGCAAGTTCACGATCACGGAAGAGTACTTTTCGCTTACGGCCTTGCTGGGGAATGTATTTACGATGCTGAATAAGCTTGGCAGGTCGCAGGCGGATCATACAACCCTCCTGATTCCCCAGAACGAAGGAGCGGAAACGAACGGGCAGTACGGCCGGATGCTTCGGACAAAGCTGGATGAGGAGGGCTTTGAAGGCGTGGATGTGGTGTCGCCTTTCTTAGAGGATGTGCTCTGCGAAGACGAAAAAACCTTCCGTGAAATCAGCTTGGGGCTGCTTGCCGGAGATGTTGTCTGGAACGCGCCCCGAGAATCAAGGGAAAAGCATTTGCGTACATTTGTTGACCTGATAGGGAAAGATCATCTTGGTTTGGAGCGCATAAAGCAGATAGCACAGGTCGTGTCAAAAGAGCTGGATGAAAAAAGATTCGATAAAACGATTCTGGCGGTTGGCGAAGTCAACATTCTGTTTGACGAGTTGCTTAACAACTATACGTTCAGGGAGCTTGAAAGCAAAGGACACCGGGTCGTATACAGCCCTTTGGGCGAAGCCATGTGGATGATGTGGAAGGATTATGCCGATCAAAACAAGAGCGACCTGTCGCCGCTCATGGCGCAAAGGCTTGCGGAACATAAAAACAATATGCTAGCCATATCCAACGCGCTGTCCGGCTGGATGCCCTTTGAAGCGGAGCCGGATGAGCTGTTGCAAAATGCGGACGGAACGCTGGGCTACTTTTCCGGCGCGCATGGAAGATACAGACAGGCCAAACAGCTGTGCAAATCTCCTAAGCTTGACGGCATTATTACAGCGGCCTCTATTTACGAGAATACGGGAATTGTGCTGGGGATGCTGCAGAAAGGCTTTGAAGGCGAGAATACAAAGCCTGTCTTGAACCTCACTTTTGACGGAACTAAGAACGAGAATGACCGAGTCAAAGTAGAATCGTTTATGTACTACCTTTAAGAGGAGGAAACTTGTATGAACAGGGATCATCATTGCCGGGGCGGACAGCGACATCATTGCCATCGGGAGGACCATCACAGGCGCGGGCCAAGCAGCTTTCATATGCATGATTCGGCAATGGTTTTTGGGATGCTTGCTTTGAAAAAGGGAGATGCCTTTTTGGACTTGGGATGTGGCGCGGGAGACTATTCACTCCGCGCCGCAGAAATAGTGGGTGATTCGGGGAACATATACGCATTAGATCTTTGGCCGGACATGCTGAATAAAATATGCGAGGAAGGCGCTGCCCGTGGACTGAAAAACATTCATCCGGTGGTTTCGGATATTCGCCGGGGGATTGATATACCGGATAACTGTATTGATGTTTGCTTGGTGGCAACCGTACTGCATACGTTGAATGATGCATCTGAAAAGACAAAGCTATTTGCTGAAATCAAACGCGTTCTAAAGCCGGGTGGGAAACTGGCTATTATTGAGTGTAAAAAAGACGACAGACCGTTCGGCCCTCCCATTCATATGCGGATATCACCGGAGGAGCTTGAAAAGCAGCTTGAAGCACCCGGTTTTATAAAAACTCATCATGTCGATCTGGGGGCGAATTATATGGCGCTGTTCAGCTTGAAACGATGAAGGCGGTTAAAATGACACTGACTCCTGTTTTGGAAAACTATTTGAAAATAATACTGGAGCTTTGTGAGAACAAGGGCGAGGCAAGAGTTACGGATATTGCAAAAAGACTTGGTGTTTCAAAAGCAACTGTATCACGAACGGTGAAAAAACTGGCAGGTTCCGGTTTGGTGCAAAAAGAGAACTACGGTTCAATTCGGCTGACGGAATCCGGCAAAGAACAAGCGGTCGATATGCAGAACCGTAATTTGATCATTAAAAGATTCTTAACCGAAGTCTTGGGCGTAGACAGCAAGAGCTCGGAAATAGAGGCCTGTTCAATGGAGCATATCATTAGCTCACAGACCCTCGAGAAGATCGAAACGATTACGAAGTAAGATTATTCCTACATAAGGCTCCACCCGCTAAAATATTAGAATAAAATCCATTTGCGAACAGCGTAATTTGTCGTACTGCAAACTTTCAGAAATGAGCGGTTTGAATTTGTCGACCATTGACAATGTTATTCGTGGAGAAACAAAGAATCTGCGTATCATGACACTTCATAAAATTGCAATTGGATTGAATATGACATTATGTAAATTCGTTAATTATAAAGAGTTGACACGAGTTTTTCACTTGACGGAATTTGTTTCATAAGGTCTTAGGGAGCTGAACTCCCTAAAACCCTCTTAGTGGCGGCTTTCAGCCGCTTAATTATTGAAAGGAGATACTAATTTGATAAATAGAAGAAATCAAATTTGCTTACGTTTAAATGAAAAGGAATATGCACGTTTGCAAGAAATAGTTAAAAAAAGTGGCTTTCCAAGAGAAGCAGTTTTAAGAAGCATGATTATGGATGCAAAAGTAAAAGTACATCCGACTGATGAATATATAAAACTAATTCGCCTACTATCCAATCTTGCAAATAACATCAATCAGATAGCTCATCATGCGACTGCGACAGGATACATTGATCCAAACCAAATGGATGCCGCTGTTATTATGATAGAAAAATGTTGGAATCACCTTAAACAATTACGCTGATGGCAATTACCAAAAAGTTAGTTATTAACAGCAGATTGAACAGGCGTGTAAACTATGCACTGAATGAAGAAAAAACTACAGGGCTAATCAATAGCCTCGAATATGCCCTGAACAAGAACAAGACAAAAGGCGAACAGACAATTTATGAATCCACTATAAACTGTAATCTTAAAACAGCCTTTATGGATATGATAAATACCAAAAAAGAGTTTAACAACAACGATAAGCGGTTAGGCTACCACATCATTCAATCCTTTAAACCCGCTGAAACCACTCCCGAAATTGCACATAAAATCGGCTATGAGTTTGCCAATAGATGTTTTGGTGATAGATATGAAGTTGTTATCGGTACTCATTTAGATAAATCCCATCTTCATAACCACATTATCGTCAATTCTGTATCCTTTGTAGACGGTAAAAAATACAGGGATAGCAAAAAAGATTTATTCTATGGTATAAGAGGTATATCAGATGAAATTTGCAAGAAATACGGTTTGTCTATTGTCATTCCCAACAAGTATAAAAAATCGCTGACCTATATCGAATGGCTTGCAAGAAACAATGAGAGGGTATCATGGCAGACCATAATAAGAGCAGATATTGACGATTGTATAAAGCAGGCCTTTAACTATGGTAACTTTCTTGTCCTTATGGAGCATAAAGGGTATGAAATAAAGCAAGGGAAACATGTTGCGTTTCGTCCATACGGCAAGGAAAGATTTTCAAGAAGTTATAAGCTGGGCGATGAATATGGCGAACAGAATATACGCAATCGAATTGAGGGCAAGGATTTAACGAAAGAATTGACAGAAATAAAAACCTATACAATAAAAAACAAAACAACCTATTCCCCAAAGGTAAGATTACTGGCGTTAAGGCTTTATATGTCCACTATCTCTACCTTATGGGTTTAGTGAAAAATAACAAGCTGCCTGACAAGGCGGCTTTTGTGTTAAAGGAGGACTTGTTGAAATTTGAAACGATGACAAAAACATTTGTATTTTTAACAGACAGAAATCTTGCAACTATTGAACAGGTAGAAAATTATAAGGCGAAATGCTTTGAAACCATTGAGCTGTTGAAAACTAATCAAATTAAGAATAAAGCTAAGGCAAAGAAAAAAGAAAAAATATACTCTGCCCTTGTTACCGTGAGAATGCTTGAAAAACCCCATCATTTGTTTTTGGAAGGATATAGGGCAATGGAACAGGAGCATACTGCCTATCTAAAAGCAAGGGACAACTTGAAAGAAGCAGGATATAAAACAGTAGAACAGATAGACGAACTCGAAAAAGAAAAAAGCGAAATATCAGAGATTGTTTCAAAAACAGGGAACGATATACGACACTTTCGATACGAAATTCGTATGTGTAATAATGCACTTGCGGCAAATGTGGATATTGAAAAGAGATTGCATGATTTAAAGCCACAGGAAAAAAATCAAAGGAGGGAAATTCAGCATGAACCAAGTGAGCGGTGACGCGGCAGACAGAATATTTAAGCTGATGATTGACGGTGTTGAAGTGCTCGTAAAGCTGACAGGATCAGGAGCAAAGAACCTTGCGGTTTTGCTTTATGCTCATTCCAGAGGCGAGAAAAAATTAAAAGGCGCTACGAACCTTAACAGCTTACTGAAAAGCGGTAAAGAGCTTAGGATTTTTAGATTGAACGAAAGCGACTTAAAAGCATTTAGAGTGCAAGCTAAAAAATATGGTGTGTTATTCAGCGCGATTAAAGATATACAAGCTGATGACGGCTATTGTGATTTGGTTGTTAAGACTGAGGATATATCTAAGGTCAATCATGTGTTAGGCAGATTGGATTACGATAAGCTATCCCACGAGCAAGAGCCTGTTGTGGAACAAGCACAGGATGAAGAATCAAAAGAGAATGAATCGCCAAAAAAAGACAGTCAACAGCGGTACAGCTCCGATATGCAAAAATCCAACTCAACGCAAAACGAAAAAACCAAGGTTGATATTGAGCAGGTTGCACGTGACTTCAAAGCCAATAAAACAGAAGCCATGACATCTGAAAACTGGAAAGCATATCTTGACTTGAACAGTCAGATGTATTCTTATTCACCTAAGAATAAAGAACGTATATTAGAGCAAAATCCGAGTGCGTCTGTTGTGATGTAAAAAACAAAATGGCGTGAATTGCGGCGTTTCCCCAAACAAGGAGCAACAGGGGTATTAATCACCATGCCGGAAATTATTGACGGTAATCGCACAGGCAGTTTTGTTGACGCAAGAGTGTATGACATATCCGAGACTTATGGCAGAGATATATCTCAATCCAAATTCGCTATACAGCTCATAGAGGGCAGCCCCGAAATGAAAGCTGAAATAGAGCGTATGAAAACGACTGCGCCAGTGCCTATTGAGATAAAAGAAAATCTTGAAACGGATAGCTTTTACAACGCTGACGAAAAGAAAATATTTATACGCAGTGATCTTTCCGACAGTGAAGTATACAAAGGGCTTTGCAGGGAAATCACATACGCCAACGCTCATGTCGAACAGGGAGCTAGTTATGACAGGGTGAACGCACATTTGATGGCTGAAAGTGTGGCGTACTCTATGGCGTCCAAATATGGCATTAAAACGAGTGATTTTCGCTTTGACTGTATCCCCGACCAAATAAACGGATTGGATGGTAAAGATGTGAGCGAGCTGATCAACCTGATAGTTATAGCGTCTATCAAAGAGATTAAACGTGCCGAAGACAATTTGAGCAAGTTTAAACCTATGGAACGTCATTCCGTTAAACGCGAACTACAGGCGCACAAAAGTGCTGTTGATATCGGCAAATATAAGGCGAAAACATCTGTGAGAATTCCAAATAAAACAAAAGGACGTGATAGATAATGAGCGATAATTTAAATCTTACCGAAAGAGAAAAGAACGAGTTGACGGGAATACTTTATGACGAAAAAAAGATCGAGCCAAACACAATAAAGATACCAGAGCGATTGATAATATGATTGACAAGGTGTTGGGGCGTGTGACCCTGCATAAAAAGTCAGAAATGACGGTGAGCCTTTTTGACGGTGAGAGTTATTCAAAAATTGCAAAGGGTGGTACGTTTCAATCAGAGTATGGCACATTCATCGTACAGGATATTATTGATGAGCATCATATAAAAGTAAACGGTAATTGGCATCACAAGGCTGAATTTGAGCCTGCAAACGTTCTGCATTTTAAAGACCAGAATATAGGTATGGCAAGATGAAAAAGCCCAATAATCCGATGATAACCACGCTGATGTGGTTTTTTTTATATGTTCTTGTTATGTGGTTTGCCATACTTCTATCTTCGAATTTCAAAAGCGGAGTGTCAATAATAGAACTGCTGCCTGAACTTACAAAGAGTATTGAAACGCCGTTTACTCTAACCTATAATGAGCATACATTATCTTTTATTGCTATGTTTTCATTGCTCTACGGGATTGGTGTTGCCGCATATTACGCAAACTATTCCAAAAGACGTATTGGTGAAGAACATGGATCGGCTTTATGGGCGAGTGCACGAGCCATATGTAAGCAGTTTTCGCAGGGCAAAAAAACAGACCGTTTATTTACCAAACATGTTCGCATGGGATTGAATGGACGGAAACACCAGCGCAATCTTAATACATTAGTCATAGGCGGCAGCGGATCAGGTAAAACGAGAGGATATGCACTGCCGAATATCATGCAATGCAACAGCTCATTTGTTATTACCGATCCTAAGGCGGAAATTTTAAGAACAGTAGGCAATTTACTCGTTGCGGATGGGTATGACATCAAGGTAGTTGACCTCATAAACTTCGAGAAATCAAATCATTATAATCCATTTCAATATATCAACGATGAAAAGGATGTGATAAAACTTATTAACAATTTGATTCGGAACACAACGCCAAAAACATCAACACAAAATGATCCGTTTTGGGAAAAAAGCGAAACCGCCTTATTGCAGGCGCTGATGTTCTATCTGCTCAATGAAGCTCCACCCGAAGAACAAAACTTTGGTATGGTAATGACCATGATAGAATACGGAAGTGCAAGTGAGCAGGACGATCAGCATGTAAGCCCTTTAGACCTTTTATTTATGGCATTGGAAGCGGAGAAACCGAACTCAATCGCTGCACTTCAATATAATGTATTTAAGAAAGCCGCGGGGAATATATGCTCTAAGTAACTTATTTATCAAGGCTTTATGTCATGGTTAATGAAAGTCCCGTAGAGCATTTTTTGTACAGGAGGCCAGCGACATGCTGAAAACAAAAATCACACCGTTGTATGAACGGTTGTCCCGCGACGATGAACTGCAAGGCGAGAGCAACAGCATATCACATCAAAAAGAGATGCTGGAGGACTACGCCCGCAAAAACGGCTTTCCCAATCCGACTCACTTCACAGACGACGGCGTTCCCGGTACTCGCTTTGACCGTCCCGGCTTCACCGCCATGATGGAGCAAGTCGAGGCCGGGCGCGTGGAAGCTGTTATTATCAAGGACATGAGCCGCCTTGGGCGCGACTATCTCAAAGTCGGACAAATCATGGAGATATTACGGCAAAAGGGCGTACGGCTGATTGCTATCAATGACGGCGTAGACAGTCTGAAAGGCGACGATGATTTTACCCCATTCCGCAACATCATGAATGAATTTTACGCCCGCGATACCAGCCGGAAAATAAAATCGGTTTTCAAGGCCAAAGGCATGTCCGGCAAGCACACCTCCAGCACGACGCCCTACGGCTATTTGAAATCGCCGGAGGACAAAAACCAGTGGATCGTGGACGAGGAAGCTGCCGCCGTTGTGCGCCGTATTTTCGCCATGACAATGGCGGGCTACGGCCCGTATCAGATTTCAAAACGACTTACTGCCGACAAGGTGGAAATACCCGCCGTCCACATGGCGCGGCATGATGCAGGGCTGAATAAAAACAAAACTTTCAAGGATATTTACGGATGGGGCTCGTCCACCATTGTCAACATACTCAAGAAACGCGAATACCTTGGACATACCGTAAACTTCAAGACCCGCAAGCACTTCAAGGACAAGAAAAGCCATTATGTCGATGAAAGCGAATGGACGATTTTCGAGAACACTCACGAAGCTATTATCGATCAGGAAACCTTTGATAATGTGCAGCGTATCCGTGGGAATGTCAAACGCTACCCGGGCGGATGGGGCGAGGCGCATCCATTGACCGGCCTCATGTACTGCGCCGACTGCGGCGGCAAGATGTATGTCCATCGGACATATAACGGCAAGCGCATCCCGCAATATACCTGTTCCCGGTACAGCAAAGTTCCGGTTGGGACACTTTGTCCCACGCAGCACCGCATCAAGGCCGAGGTAGTGATGACACTAATTGCCGATATGCTCCGGGCGATTGCGGAGTATTCTCAAAACGACCGGGATGAGTTTATAAGGACGGTACAGAAGGCACAGACCGAACAGCAGATGGTCGACATCACCCGGAAAAAGAAGCGATTGGCGACGGCGCAGAAACGGGCCGGGGAGCTAGAAAAGCTGACGTGCAAAATCTATGAGGACAACGCGCTGGGCAAGCTGCCGGACGCGCGGTATGCCGCCCTTGACGCGCAGTACGCCAAAGAGCAGAGTACCCTTTCCGGTGAGATTGCAGCCACTATGCTCAATGAGTTTGTTGAGAAAATTCTTATCCATGAGCGCGCCCGCAAAGGCAGTCAGGACACCACGCAGGAAATTGAAATCTATTTCAACTTTGTAGGCCGTTATGTACCGCCACAGTTTGGAGAAGTCACTCTTACCCGGAGGAACAGGAAGTTCTGCGTAAGAAAGAGGAACGCAAGGACAGGCTCCACCAGAACTATTTACGGCGCAAGGCCAACGGCAAACAGAAAGAATATAAGGAACAGACAAAGGCGGCGAAAAAGGCTGAGATGGAGGCAAAGAAAACAGCCATACGTGCCGAGGACATGGCGAAGGGCGTGTTTACCCCGATGAGCAGTTTGCCGAAAGTGGAGCCGCAGAAAGCTACAGCACCAGCCAGCATTGCAATTTGATGATGGAAATAAGAAGGAGTGAAGCATGATGAAAAAACTGACCTATTCCCGTAACGGAGATTATTACATCCCCGAATTGACCCTTAAAGACCAACCGGACAAATCCATTGGTAAGTATGGCCGTATGAGAAAACGATATTTAAAGGAATATCGCCCCGGCCTATACAGCAGCCTGATTTTAAGCGAGAAGCTATATCCGCATTTACTGGAGATCGACGAAGCAGCACACCGAAGGCTTGAAATGATGATGCCTGAACTGATGAAATCAGCAGGTGTGACGGAACAGTTGAAAGCCAGCGACCCCATGAAATGGGTTGGCCTGATGAACACTTTGAAAGCGCAGGCTGAGGAAATAATCTTATCGGAATTAATATATGTATAATAAACGGCGGGGATGCTTAAAAATGCTCCCCGCTATGAGGAACGGATAAAGGCGGCGAAAAAGGCTGAGATGGAGGCGAAGAAAACGGCTTTACATACTGAGGATATGACAAAGGGCGTGTTTATTCCAGTCGGCAGTTTACCAAAAGCGGAGCCGCAGAAAGGTGCGCTATCATTTTTCAGCTCTGATAAAATATCTAACTGAAATTAGCAATTTCACAAGAGAACGGTTTTATAACTTATAATATCAACTATTTGAATATAGTAGAGCATTGAGAAGATGTCTGCACACTTACTCCGGGCGATCTGTTCAAATTTACGTTTTCTGTATTATGGGATGTTGTGATTTTATTTGATCTCTAACTATGTTTTAATCTCTCACTCTATATTAATTCATTTTATATATGAAATGAACTAAGTTATATTTTTATAAAACGGAATATATGAATTGACATTAGCAAAGTAATCAAGATATAATTTATTAATGAAAGAACAACGTTCATAATAGGAGAACTTAAATGGAGAAGAATAATGAATCAAAAGTAAAATCCCTTGAAAAAGCAATGAAAATCCTTGAATGTTTTTCTGTGAAAACGCCTGAACTGGGAATTACACAGATTGCAGAAGAATTGGACTTAAGTAAGAGTAACGTCCACAATATTGTGAGCACATTTGCAAAACTGGGTTATTTGGAGCAAACCAATAATGGAAAGTATAGCCTGGGACTTAAGATGCTGGAGTACTCATTCGTTGTAAATGAACATTTAGGATATCCCAGAGCGGTGTATGATATTATTAACGATATCTCACAACGAAGTGGAGAAATTGTTTATTTCGGGATACCATACAGAGATAAGGTTTTATATCTTTACGTCGCCCATCCAATGTCTCGTTTACAGATGATGCCATACCGTGAGATACTTGGCGAGACTGCACCACTATATTGTACGGGAATTGGAAAAGGTATATTGATGTCCATGCCTGAGAGCGAATGGCCGGAGCGCATCACAGAAAACCGGACACCGTTTACTGAAAACACAATACTAGATTACGACGATATCATAAAAGACCTAAAAACATGCAAAGTCCGTGGATTTAGCATTGATAATGTCGAAAGGGAACCAGGAATGCGTTGTATAGGGATGCCTGTTTACAATATGGCAGGGAAACTGGTTGCGGGGACAAGCATATCGGGGCCGGTGGATGTTATGACGGATGAAAAAATTAAAGAGCATGCGAAGTTACTTAAAGAAGGTACATACCGCATGCGACAACGACTGTACAAGTAGAATTCGCGGATATAGGTAAAAAAAGCCTATATCCGTTTTGATTTTTTGATACCATTTCCCTTTTTATTTTTAAGACTTATCACGGAATAACTCTTGATTTCTCATCTTACGAAATTGAATGAAATTTTACTGCACACTTGACAAACGTAAATTACGGGAATATAATTACGTTATAAATAAACACGTTCACCATTAGAAAACATTAGAGCAATATATGCATAATATAAGAACAATATAAAAATATTAAATAAATTATAAGTGCGAGAGGCAAAATTGATGAGAAATAAAGAAAACCTTCATGGTGTAATTGTACCCATGACGACTCCTTTTGGTGAAGACGGGAACATTGACGCATCGGCTTTGGAAAAGCAGGCAGAATTCTTAATTGAAAAGGGGGTTAACGGTCTTTACCCTTGTGGAACGACGGGTGAAATGCTTCTAATGGATACTGAAGAACGCATGCTAGTAGCTGAAACCGTTGTGAATAAAACAGAAAAAAGGGTCCCAGTATTCATTCACTGTGGAGCAATGGCGACAAAAGATACATTGAGGCTGGTCGCTCACGCAAAATCGGTCGGAGCTGATGGGATAGGCGTTGTAACGCCTTCGTTTTTTGGGGTAGACGACAAGGCGATGATTGGATACTATACAACCATTGCGAAAAGCCTGCCTGATGATTTCCCGATTTATCTTTATAATATCCCGCAATGCAGCACCAACGATATTTCACCGGGGGTTTGCGAAGAGCTTGCACAGACATGTCCGAATATCGTTGGTATAAAATACAGCGGGAATGACCCATCAAGGGTACTCGAGTATCTCAAGATCAGGAACTATGAATTTTCTGTTCTTGTTGGAGCGGATAAGCATTTTCTGCAATACATGATTGCAGGATGTAAAGGCACGGTGTCGGGCTGCGCCGGTGTTTTTCCCGAAATGTTTGTGGATATATACAAGACATATAAAAAAGGCAAAATGAATGAAGCACTTCAGCTTCAAAGAAAAGCAAATGAGATTATTGATATTTTAAAAGCAGGTACTAATTTGAGCGTATTTAAAGAAGCTCAGAAGATAAGGGGTTTAGCAGAATCACATGTCAGGCCGCCTTTGCTTGATATTACAGAAGATGAAAGGCTAAATCTTGCAGATCAGCTTAAAGCATACCTGTGAGTGTTTGATTTTCTTTGGGTCCGGAACTAAAGAAAAAGATCACGCCGAAGGGAGGTGGAGCTGGAATAGGAAGAGCAAAGAATTTTGAGAACAGAAATAAATCAAATGATTAGTAATTTGGGGGTCTGCGCTCCTACCTAAAAGCTCAAGCTTAATTGGTAAGAATGTAGACAAATACTAGAAATAAAGGAGAGAAAAAGATGAAAAAAGTATTTTGTATAGTTATTGCAATGCTTATGGTGTTTGGTTTAGTTGCGTGTTCGGCTCCAGCTGAGACGGAGGCAGATAGTCCAACGGACGAAAAAGCAAAAACAGAATCGGGCGATACGACAGAGACGGCGTCTAATGAGGGAACAAGCGATACAACTCAAGAGACTACTGGTGAGACGGTATATATTGGAGTAGTTACCTATTTAACAGGTGCAAAGAAGGCTCAGGGTGATGAAGCGGTGAAGGGCGCGGATCTTGCGGCTTCGCAGATTAATGCCAACGGTGGTATTTTGGGTAAGCAACTTGAAGTGGTTTATTTTGACGGTGTCGATACACAGCAAGCGGTTGTTAATGCCGTTAAACTGGCATTGGAAGACGACAGGTTATCCGGTTTATGTGTTAACTGTAACTCTATTGATACTTTAGCCTGTTTGACGTATATTCAGGAAGCAGGAATGCCTACATTTGTAGCTGGATCTGCTGTGTCTATTATGGAAGCCGAAAACCCGTATATATGGCAGATCAGAACGCTTGACAGCCCAACCGGTGTTGCAATGGCAAAGTTTGTAGTTGAAGAGCTTGGATGTAAGAATCCGGCACTATGGTCAATAACTGCTGAAAGCTCGATTGCAACAAAGAACGAAATGAAAGAGACCTTAAGTGGTTTGGGTATTGACGTTCCGGATAACATGATTTTCTCAACTACAGAAGAAGAACAGAATTATGCCCCTGTTGCTGCGCAGATCAAGGCATCTGGTGCTGATTGCCTGATAATACATTCAACACCTCCACCCATTGCTTTGCTGGCAAAGGCCTTAGATGATGCTAATATAGATATTCCTGTTATCGGCAATTCTGGTGTTGCCAATTCTGCGTGTGTGGAAAGCGCAGGGGATGCGATTGAAGGCTGGTATGTTGCAGCAGAATTTCTTGCATCAAATGATAGTGACGCTGTCCAGAATTACGTTGACGCTTATGTGTCAGAATATGGTACGGATACAAGCCCGGATACAGCTACTGAGGCGTATACAATGGCATACTTTTTTGCGAATTCTTGTGAGAATGCCAATTCTACTACCGATCTTGAACTCATCAATGAAGGGATTTCAAACATCAAAGATGTAGATACCCCAAGAGGAGTCGGAACATTCCATGGAGATCATACACCATGGAATGAGTTGTACATGGCAAAAATGAAGGACGGAGCCACAGTATACTATTCTACAGTAACCTATAGGTAAGTTTAATAAACAGTATGAACTGAGATTGTGTAAAATATTGCCCGGAAGAGTGTTCTACTATTCTTCCGGGCAAGAGGTTAAATGGGAGGTGGAAAGGAATTATGTTTCAATTGTTTATTTCATTAACCGTCAGCGGAATTTCAATGGGTATTATTTATGCTCTGCTGGCAATGGGCCTAATACTGCTGATAAGAGCCATTGGTGTTTTAAATTTTGCACAAGGTGATCTTCTGACGTTCGGTGCATTTATTGGTGCAGCTATGTATGTCGGAGTTGAGCTTCCCCTATGGCTAGCAATTATTGTATCGATTTTAATCTTTGCTGTTTTTGCGCTGGCTTTTATGTTTGGAATTTACTGGCCTTTAAGGAATACACCATATCCACTTACAATCATTGTTGCTACGATGGGTCTGTCGATTATCATTAAGGAAGCACTTATGATGATATTTGGAAGTGAGCCTGTAGCTGTACCTTATTTTTTAACGGATGCATCGGGAAATGGGTTAAAGTTAGATATATTCAGAACTTCTGTACAATGGCAATATATATTAACAATCATTATTGGGTTGGTAATTATTATAGGTATTTTTCTAATATTTGAAAAATTATATGCTGGAAGGATGATGCAGGCTGCCTCTCAGGATAAAAATGCTGCAGAGATCATTGGAATACCTACGATTATTACTACCGCAATTACTTACATACTTGCTGTATCAATAACAGCGCTAGGTGGATTTATGATAGCGCCGATATTTTCAGCAAATATCACGTTAAGTTCCCTGCTGTTTGGTGCATTTGCCGGTGTGGTTATAGGTGGATGGGGTAACATTAAAGGGGCAATTATTGGGGCGTTTATTGTTGGATTTGTTCAGTCTTATGCCGTTCCATTCTTTGATTTGTATAAGGATGCTGCCGTATTTATTATTATGATAGCATTCCTTCTGTTCCGTCCTGAAGGTCTCTTCAAATCTAAAATAAGCGACAAAGCGTGAGGAAGTGAAGATATGAATAAGATGGGGAAGGGTTTATTTAAACCCTCAAGTATTGTTTTGATATTGTTTGGAGTATTGTTTACGGTATTTGTACCGCAGTTATTGAACGGCTATTCATTTAATATAGTCAATAACGCTCTTGTATACCTACTCTGCGTTTACGGTGCATCGATTTATGCTGGTATGAGCGGGCAAATGTCATTAGCTTTTATAACATTTATGGGTTTTGGAGCATATTACGCTGCTAATTTATGTACGGGTCGTTTGGGTATGAGTCTTAGTCCGATAGCTGTACTGCTGACAGCACCGATATTTGTTGGTTTAATCTCTTTTATTTTGGGGCTTATTCTTACAAGGTTGAAAAATGTCTTTTTTGTTTTTGGAACCTTAGGTGTAGTTCAAATTATGTACGTATTTTTTCAAAATAATGTACCAGTTTTTGGCGGTTCGATGGGGATCGCGTCTATTCCGACTCTTAGTATCGGTGCATTTAAATTTGATTCAAACCAAAAATGGATTTACTTGCTAATTGCAACAGCTGTTTTAGGATATATTATTGTGGAAAGAGTTCGAAATAGTAAAATGGGCCGTTCGCTGGCATCAATCAAGGACAACGAAATTGCTGCGTATTGTATGGGAGTCAATGTATTTATGACAAAAGTTTATGCATTTACGATAGCAGGTGTGTTCTGTGGTTTAGCGGGCGCTATGTATGCGATGATGACGGGATTTGTTTCCGCAGATCTTTTTAAAATTAATAATTCATTTCTAATTATTATTATGTTGATGCTTGGCGGAATGAACCATACTGTAGGAGCGGTTATAGGCGCATTGGTTGTTTCTATACTTCCAGAGACTTTCAGATCACTAAAATCTTTTCTGATGCTTTCATATGGCTTGGTTATAATACTACTTATGGTTTTTATGCCATCGGGACTGGCAGGTATGGGAGTAAAGATTATTGATAAGATAAAAAAGACTATTAATTCAATCATTGAAAAAAGAATGATTAATAAATAAAGTGAAGGGAGGTAAAACCATGGAGCAAATACTGACAATTAATAATGTAAAAAAGAATTTTGGTGGTGTCGTTGCAGCAAAGGATGTATCAATGCAGATTTCGCCGGGAACAATAAATGGTTTAATTGGACCAAATGGTGCGGGGAAAAGTACTTTGATGAATATTATCAGCGGGTTAATTACTCCTGATAGCGGAACTATTATTTTAGGGAATGAAAATATAACAAGTGTGCCTTCTTATGTGCGTTCACGTATGGGAATTGGCAGGACATTTCAAACCCCAAGATTTCTCGGAAGATCAAATATTCAAGTTAATCTTCGACTAGGAACCGATCTTGCTAATCATAAAGTTGGTTATATTGGGAGTTTTTTTACCAAACAGGATACAAACTTTGAAAAAGAATTGGAATCCTATATGAAATATGCTGATTTTAAAATGGATTTAAATGCTGATATCTCTTCACTTACATATGGACAATTGAAGTTTCTTGAAGTTGTCCGTGCGTTACTAGCACATCCTAAGGTAATACTTGCCGATGAGCCTGCTGCAGGTTTAAACGATAAGGAAACGGAGAAATCCGTTGCGTTGCTCAAAAAAGCAGCCTATGATCTGGGGGTGGGTGTATTGCTGATTGAACATGCAATGGATGTCGTAATGGGCGTATGTGAGAACATCGTTGTACTCAATTTTGGTAAAGTTATCGCTAAAGGCACCCCAGAGGAAATTTCATCGAATCAGGATGTGGTAACAGCTTATTTGGGGAGGGATACAGATGATTAAAGTTAAGGATTTGCATGCATATTACGGTCCTATAGAAGCGTTGCGGGGTCTTGATCTTGAAGTGCGGGAAGGCAAGATTACATGTATGATCGGCAACAACGGTGCTGGTAAGACCACGCTGCTAAATTCCATCTCAGGTATGATGAAAAACACGGGTTCAATCACCTTCAACGGTTTTGGCGAACTGGTGGGTAAATCGCCGTTTCGCATTGCAAGACTGGGGATTACACATGTACCGGAGGGAAGAAGGATTTTCCCAGGGCTTACAGTAGAAGAAAATTTGGAAACAGGAACGGTTAGCTGGCATGGTTTTTTTGGGAATAAACCGTATGATAATGATCTTGAAGAAGTATATTCACTATTTCCCAGGCTGAAAGAGAGGAGGAAACAGCTTGGATGGAGTTTATCCGGGGGAGAACAGCAAATGCTGGCAATAGGACGAGGCATAATGGCAAGACCCAAGGTGCTACTACTGGACGAACCATCAATGGGGCTTGCGCCAGTTATCGTTGCGGAACTGTTCGAAAAGATTATAGAGATTAACAAGAACGGAAAGACGATTTTACTTGTTGAACAGAATGCAAAACAGGCTTTAAGAATCTCGCACTATGCTTATGTCATTGTACGCGGAAAGATTGACATTTCTGGAGAGGCTGTAGAATTGAGAAGTGATTCACGGGTAACGAGTGCGTATCTTGGTCATTTTTCGTAGATCTAATAAATCATATAAAATATAAAAGAAATAGGGAAACGCTTGAAGGAGAAAAATTATGAAATTAGCCAAAGGTAAAATCAACGATATTCTCGTTATTCGTCTTCAAAGAGGCGACGATATGGTTGGGGGAATCAAGAAAGCTTGTGAAGAAAACGGAGTGAAGAATGCGGTCGTTATCAGTATGGTTGGGAGTATAAACGGTGCACAGTTTTCTTGCCCGCATGTAGACTCGGCAGATAAAAGCGGGATATCACAAAGCACAATAACGCTTGAGAGTCCTGCGCAGTTACTAACAGCGCAGGGAGAGATATGTCATCATGAAAACGGTGAGCTGAGCGTACATCTACATGCAACATTTGTTGATTCGAAAGGTAATGCTCATGGCGGTCATATTAAGGGAGAAGGAAACAAGGTTTTGAATACAGTCAACGTTTTTATTGGAGTTTTAGACGGTGTGGACATGGGTTTTGAATGGGATGATGAACTTGGAGAAATGCAGTTCTGTCCAAAGAAGATATGATTTTTAGATTGTTTCTTTAAGATACTGGAGGTGCAAAAGATGACAGACGAAATCCGGGAACTAAAATTAAAGGCTAATATTATCCGAAAAGACATAATTGAAATGGTCTATCAATGTGAGCGTATCGCACATCTTGGGCCGGCACTATCATGTGCGGATATATTGACCGCATTGTATTTCAAATTTATGAAAATTGATCCGGCTAATCCGCAATGGGAAGACCGTGACAGATTTATTCTTTCAAAAGGGCACGCTTATAATGTGCTGTATGCAACGCTATGTGAGAAAGGATATTTTGGTAAGGAGGAACTAAAGACAGTGCGCCATATCGGCAGTATCTTGCAGGGGCATCCTACATTGGATAAAACGCCGGGAGTCGATATGACTGCGGGATCTCTCGGAAATGGCCTGGGTATTGGTCTTGGAATGGCTTATTATCTTAAACTCAAAGGAAAAAACAGTAAAGTATATGTGATGCTTGGTGATGGTGAGTTAAACGAGGGCGCTGTATGGGAAGCGGTAATGCAGGCGCCTGTAAGAAAAGCGGACAACCTGATTACATTTGTTGATTATAACCATTTCCAAAGCAGCGGTTCATGTGAGGATATTCTGCCCATGGGATGTATGATGGATAAATGGAAGGCGTTTGGTTGGAACGTGCTTGAGATGAACGGTCATGATATGGCGGACATTGTTAACAAGATAAGTATTGCGGTAAACTTTCGTGGTGCGCCGACAGTTATTATCGCGCATACGGTAAAGGGAAAAGGCGTCAGTTATATGGAGAATACGAATCAGTGGCATGTGAACCGACTTTCAAAAGAAATGTATGAAAAGGCGATTAGCGATCTTGAGGAGGAAGCAAAATGTCTGTAGAATTCGATAAAATCTCGACAAGAGATGCGTTCGGCGATATACTTGCTGATTTAGCGGCAAAAGATGACAACATTATTTATCTTGCGGGAGATACTCTTTCGGTAGGGGGCAAGAAGTTTCATACCCAGTGTCCTGAGCGCGCGCTAAATGTGGGTATTGCCGAACAGAATATGGCATTAATGGGAGCGGGAATGGCAACATGCGGTGCTAAAGTTTTTGTGGCGACATATGCAGTTTTTGCTTCCATGCGAATGTTGGAACAGGTGAGAACGTTCATCGCGTATCCAAATTTGGATGTAAAAATTATAGCAGGTATGGGGGGCCTCTCAGGAGGAGAGGAAGGTGTTACGCATCAGGGAACCGAGGATATAAGCATTATGAGGAGTATTCCTAATATGGCAGTTGTTGTAGTGGCTGATGCAGCTTCCGCAAGGGCAATTACAAAGGTTATTGCTGATTATAAAGGGCCTCTTTATTTGAGGCTGGGTAAAAATGCGTTTCCAAAGGTATTTGATGATAAATACAAGTTCGAAATAGGCAAAGCAAATATCATGGTATCAGAGGGAAATGATGCCGCAATTATTTGTAATGGCATGGTGGTTTCTGAGTGCGTTTGTGCGCAACAGTTGTTACAGCAGGCAGGGTATGGTGTGAAGCTTATAGAAATGCCGTGTGTGAAGCCGATTGACCGGGATACGGTTTTTTGGGTGGCACAGGAATGCGGACTGCTTATAACAGTTGAAGATAACAATATTTTGGGTGGTTTAGGCGGAGCTGTATCAGAAATTGTATCAGAAAATAATATAACAGCTTGTAAGAGAATTGGTATTGAAGATTGTTTTGCAGAATCTGGTGAAGAGAGTGATCTGATGGATAAGTACGGAATGAGCGCAACGGCAATAGCGGATAAGGTGGAAAAATGGATTAATGAAAAGAGATAAGAAAATATTGCCAAGATCAATATACCATTTGAGTTAATATTAAAAAAGGCACGGATGAAGCTTACTGATACGGTGGATAAAGTAGAGAATAATTTGATTTGTATTCGAAGAATTAGACCTTATATATCAGAGGATATATTCTTAATAGGAAATAAAACATGATTATGGTGTCAGCATACCCATGAGTAGTATTATATATAAGATTTTAAAGACCAGTATGTTGTACGAGGAAACAAACTGGACACTATCTGGTATACAGACGTATTTAAGTGGGCTAAATAACGATAAACTAAAGGCTTGAATTATTTTGATTTTAATTAGACAGGAGAGAGAAATGGTGAAGAAAACATACAAAAAAGACTTTCTATTAAAAGCATATGAAAGCATGATACGTATCAGGGAATTTGAACAGCGTGCGATACAGTGTTCTCTGAAAGGTATGACGTTTGGGAATATCCATCCGTGCGTCTATCAGGAAGCGATTTCAGCGGGTGCGGTTATGGCGATGGAAGAGCGGGATTTCTTAACGGCTTCGCACCGCGGACATGGACAATCCATTGCGAAAGGCACGAGTACAAAAGAAATGATGGCGGAACTTTTCGGCAAGGCAACCGGCTGCTGCGGCGGTAAAGGCGGTTCTCTGCATGTAACCGATGTGAGTAAGGGAGTACTGGGCGCTAATGGTATTGTCGGCGGTGGAATACCGATTGCCGCAGGTTCGGCGCTTGCGTCGAAGATACAGAGCAAAGATGAAGTGACGCTGGCGTTTTTCGGAGACGGCGCAGCCAACATAGGCGTATTCCATGAAACTATGAATATGGCGGCAACATTGAAGCTTCCGATCGTATTCGTATGTGAAAACAACAAATGGGGCGCTTCCGTAAAAAACAGCCGGGTTACAAATACAGAAACCATATCGGTACGGGCGAAAGCGTATGATATTCCGGGCAAAACGATAGACGGGAATGACGTTTTGACTGTATATGCAACAATAAAAGAAGCGATAGAGTATGCAAGAGCAGGGAACGGTCCGTCACTCATTGAATGCGATACATACCGTGTTTTGGCGCATAATATCGGTGATCCAATGACTTACCGAACTGAGGAAGAAAAAAAAGAAGCGCAGCATTGGAAAGAGAAAAGAGATCCAATTGTTCTTTTCAGAAAATACCTATCGGACAACGGGTTTAAAGAAACCGAGCTGGATGAAATCAATAAGAGGGCAGTTGCTGAAATTGATGATGCAGTTAAATTCGCGGAAGAATCGCCGTATCCCGAAGCAAGCATGCTGACAGCTGATGTTTACACTTCGGACAACGAGAGGAGCGTGGCAAGATGAGCATTATGAGCATGAGTCAGGCGATCAGGAGTGCGTTCTTTGAAGAAATGAAACGGGATAAAAATGTTTTTATAATAGGCGAAGGGGTGGCAATTGAGGGCGGACCGTTCGCATGCTCCAAGGGTTTATTGGAGGAATTCGGAGAGAACAGGGTTATTGATACTCCAATCAGCGAAATGGGTTTTGTCGGCATGGGCGTCGGCGCGGCTCTGCGGTGTATGCGCCCGGTGGTTGAGATCATGTTCAACGATTTTCTGGGCGTATGCCTTGACCAGATTGTTAATCAGGCGGCAAAGATACGGTATATGACGGGCGGACAGGTATCAGTGCCAATTGTATTCAGATTACCGATGGGCGGTGGAAGGAGAAACGCTGCACAGCATTCGCAATGCCTTGAAGCACTGCTTACACATTTTCCGGGGCTTAAAGTCGTGGCACCGTCCACGCCCTGGGAAGCCAAAGGATTATTAAAAACCGCTATCAGGGATGACGATCCTGTCGCGATTTTTGAGCATAAACTTTTGTATGCGGTAAAAGGCGAAGCGCCGGATGATGAGGATTTGATGATTCCATTGGGACAAGCTGCCGTGAAGCGTGATGGTAAGAATGTAACAATAATATCATGGTCGAGGGAACTTATATTTGCTTTGGAAGCTGCGGAAGAATTGAGCAAAGAAGGAATCGACGCTGAGGTTATTGATTTGCGTTCCCTTGTACCGCTTGACTGGGAAACGATTAAAGAATCCGTCTGCAAGACACACCATGTTGTGATTGTACAGGAAGGCGTAAGGAGAGGCGGCTATGCTGGGGAGATATCGGCACAGATCATGGAAGAACTATTTGATGAGCTTGACGCACCGGTTGAGCGGGTTGACAGTCTGAATATTGTAATTCCCTACACAGGCCCGCTTGAAGATTTGTATTTTCCCAATCCTCATACAATCGTCGAAGCTGTGCGCAAAGTCTTGAAGTAGCAAGTAAGGAGGAGTCAAACAATGGCTGAAAAAATCATTATGCCACAGCTTGGAACAACGATGACCGAAGGAATGGTTCATAAGTGGTTGAAACAGGTCGGAGATAAAGTAAAGAAGGGTGATGTTCTTGTTGAATTCAGTACCGATAAATATGCCGCTGAAATAGAAAGTGAAACGGATGGTATACTGCGCGCCATATACGTACAGGAAGGCGAAGTGCCCGTTTTAACGGTGCTTGGGATTATTGCGGGCGAGAATGAAGAAATCGAAGAACCTGCTAAAGAAATGATTGGGGAAAATAAAGTTGGCGATACGGTGGCTGAAGTTAAGGAAGAAACTGAACCGATAATTGAACAGGTGAAAACAAATAACTTGGAAACCCGTATAAAAGCATCTCCGCTTGCGAAAAAAACAGCGCAGAATCTGGGAGTTAATCTAGCGCAGGTTCCGTATTCGAAAAGCACAGGACGGATTAAGCAAAAAGATGTTCTGGAATTCCACGAGAGCAATTTAGTACAATCGGCAACGATGCAAAGGCAGAATAAAAGCTTTGGGGCAACGGTAATGCCGGCAGACACTCAAGTACCAATGTCCACGATGCGCCGTGTAATCGGGAAGCGGATGACGGAGAGCATTGTAACAGCTCCACAGGTAACTGAGATGTGCGAAGCCAATGTTGATAAGCTGATAGAATTGAGGAATAATTTAAATTCGCAAAGCCAGGATGTTAAGATTACCTTTACAGATATTTTGATTAAGATTACGGCAGCTGCTTTGCGCCAGGTTCCGCAGATGAACGCCTCAAGAACGCAGGACAACATAATACTGCATGACAGGATTAATATTGGAGTTGCCGTTGCGCTCGACGACGGGCTTGTTGTGCCGGTCGTTAAAGATGCAGACCGTAAAGGAGTTAAAGCGATCAGTTCAGAGATAAAAGAGCTTGCCGGCCGGGCAAGGGAAGGGAAGCTGTCCTCTGATGATACGCAGAGCGGCACGTTTACCGTCAGTAATCTGGGGAATTTCGGCGTGGAGGGTTTTACACCAATCATTAACCTTCCCGAGTGCGGGATACTGGGTATAGGGAGGATCGTTCGCAGGCCTGTTGTCGATGAGAATGATCAGATCGTACCGGCAAACATGATGACGTTGAGCCTGACGCTTGACCACAGCGTGGCGGACGGAGCGGTTGCTGCAAAGCTGTTAAAACTGATTGTCGATTATATAGAATATCCGGGCAGGATGTATCTCTGATAAGTGAAGTAAGGATATGAATATGGATAGATTGAAGGTTATCGTAATAGGGGGCGGACCAGGCGGTTATGTCGCGGCGATACGCGCGGCGCAGCTCGGCGCGGAGGTAACGCTCGTTGAAAAAGACAAGCTGGGCGGAACGTGTCTCAATGTAGGCTGTATACCGACAAAGGCGTTGCTGCATACTGCGCAGGTTTTCAGGTCAGCAAAAGAAGGCTCTATCTGTGGTGTTATCGCAGATGCAACGCTGGATTTTGGAAAAGCACAAAAGCATAAGCAGCAGATCGTGGACAAGCTTGTCGGCGGAGTCAAAGGCCTGCTGGCAGCCAATAAGGTAAAAGTCATTGCCGGGATTGCCTCCTTTCTTGATCCTTCGCATATACAGGTTAAATGCGGAGGAGATACCCGGGTATTGGCGGCAGACAGGGTGATCATTGCAACAGGATCAATTCCCATGATGCCGCCGATTCCCGGTATAGATGTTGGGCAATGCATAGACAGCACTGGCGCGCTTGGACTTGATACGGTGCCCGAGTCGATGCTAATCATAGGCGGCGGCGTGATAGGTATAGAGATGGCAACGATATTCAGTACGCTTGGATGTAAAGTGGGCATCGTCGAGATGATGTCCGCCATATTGCCGATGGTCGATGAAGAGATTAGCGGGATGCTTGCCGGAAAGCTCAAGAAAGAAGGCATGGATATCTTCACCTCCACAGAGGTCGAATCTGTAATAGGTGGCGGGGAAACGGCAAAGGTCAAGGTGAAATTGCAGAGCGGAGAAGAAAAAATCATCCAGGCTGAAAAGGTATTGGTCAGCGTAGGGAGGAAGATCGACACGGAGAGCCTGAAGCTTAATAAGGTGGGGGTCAGGCATGAACGCGGACGGATTATTGTGGATGTCTATATGCGGACAAATGTCAGCGGTATCTATGCGATAGGCGATTGTACGGGCGGGAGTATGCTGGCGCATGTGGCATCAATGCAGGGGGAGGTAGCGGCCGAAAACGCGATGGACAAAAGTGTAGCTTTTGATATCAAGACGAACCCATCGTGTATATATACTGACCCTGAGACTGCGTCTGTTGGGTTAACGGAGCAACAGGCAAGGAAGAAGAAGATTGAATACATTGTTGGTAAGTTTCCGCTTGTAGCTAACGGCAAATCTCTAATAATGGGTAGCGAAGGTATGGTAAAGATAATTGCAGATAAGAAGTATGGTGAAATACTGGGCGTACATATTATTGGGCCACGCGCAACGGATATAATTGCGGAGTGTGCGCTGGCGATTGGTATGGAAGCGACGCTTGATGAGCTCATCGGTACGATTCATGCACATCCAACGGTAAGCGAGGCGGTACGGGAAGCAGCGCTGGCTGCTGAAAAACGGGCGTTACATATACCAAATAGATAATAATAATATTTATTATTAAAATTAGTTGATTTATGGAGAGATCATATGTTAATGAGTAATAAACATAAAATCTTAGTTATCGGCAGCATGAATATGGATTTCATCGTAACGACAAATCATTTCCCTACCGATGGAGAAACAATACTGGGAACAGACTTTAGCACGGCACCGGGAGGCAAGGGAGCGAATCAAGCCGTACAAACCGCAAAGCTTGGTGCCAAGGTTGATATTATCGGGCGTGTCGGGAATGATCTGTACGGGCAAACCTTGTTGCAATCTGTAAAAGATCAAGGAGTCGGTATTGAAAATGTACAGACCGATGAAACAACACCAACAGCGGTTGCCAATATACTCATCGAGACGAAGGCTGACGGCAAGAGCCAGAATAGGATTATTGTTGTACCGGGTGCCAATATGGCATTAACACCCGTTTCAGTATCGTTTCTCAAAGAAAGTATCAGCGAATACGATATGATTCTTCTGCAAATGGAAATACCGATGGATGTCAATGAAGCTGTCATTGATATTGCCGCAGATGCTGGTGTGCCGGTTTTGCTCAACCCAGCTCCTGCGAATCCGATTAAAGATAAGGTGCTGCAAAAACTTACATATTTAGTGCCTAACGAAACTGAGGCAACCGTACTTACAGGCATTCGTATACGGGATGAGGAGGAGAGGATTTGCCTTGAGTCTGCCGAAAGAGCAGCAAAAGCATTACTTTCCCGTGGTGTCAAAAACGTCATTATCACGCTTGGCGATGCTGGTGCAATCTGCGTAGCTAAAGATAGTATGGACTATTGTCAAAGTGTAGAGAATATTACAGCAGTCGACCCGACCGCAGCTGGTGATTCATTTATAGGAGCTTTTGCAGTTGCTAAGTGTGAAGGCATGTCAAATTATAAGGCTATGCGCTTTGCCTGTCGTGCAGCTGCAATCACTGTATCCCGAAATGGCGCTCAACCGTCACTACCAACAAAGGAGGAAGTACTTCAATTTAACGCATAGATACAAAACACATGAAGGAACGAACGATCTATCTTTGCTTCCTTCTATATATTAAATGATAAGGGCAAACTTGCCAAAAGGCAAGGACGCAAAGCCACAGGGTCTAAGATGCGAATGCATTATGACAGCCTGGCCACCGCCAAAAGATTATGTTGACCTGCCCTGACACGGCAGGTTTTCTTGTCATAGGCTAGTACATGGGCGCTACCCGTCAAAGAAAAAAACGTAAGAATGGCGGGCCTTTTTTCCATGCTTGAATAACGAACATAGCCTTTCGAGCTTACGGGTTTGGCGGGTATTTTCATGTGCATCCTTCGTGCCGAAAAACCAGTAAAGCCGCTACTTAATGGCGGCACGGCGTGATGAAGCGGACTTCATCTTTTGTATCGCTATAATCGGTAAACAAAGCTGTTCTGAGCCTATAATTTACTATACCCTTTCATGTAAATTTACGGATGATATAAGATATCTCCACCTGACGTTCTCCCAAAAAACTGGTCTATGCAAAATGTTAGTTTTGGAAATATAATAAGCTAACAAAGGGAGGATAAAAAAATGAAGACCAGTAAGTTTACGGAAGAACAAATAGCCTTTGCATTGAAGCAAGCTGAGACAGGAACGCCAGTGAAAGAAGTAGTGCGAAAGATGGGTATAACAGAGCAAACCTTTTATCGGTGGAAACAGAAATATGGCGGAATGATGCCAAGCGATTTGCGAAAACTGAAACAGCTTGAAGAGGAAAACAGACAACTGAAAAAATTGGTTGCAGATTTAAGTCTTGATAAACAAATGTTGCAGGATGTACTATCAAAAAAGCTCTAAAGCCTGAAGTTAAGAGAGAAGCAGTCAGATGGCTTCAGGCGCAATATGCAATTAGCGAGTGTCGTGGATGCAAAGCGGTACAGATGTATAGATCGACATTCCGCTATAAAAGCAAGGCAGATAATCAAGCATTACTAAGGATGCGAATAAAAGATATAGCTACTGCACGGATCAGGTATGGGTATAAGCGCATACACATCTTGCTAAGACGAGAAGGTTGGAAGATCAATCATAAGCGGGTTTATCGGCTTTATCGTGAAGAAGGGCTGAATTTGCGCAGTAAAACCAAGAGAAAGCGCATTAGCGGCACTAGGATTCCAAGAGAAGACGTGAGACAAATCAATCAGTGTTGGGCAATGGATTTCGTATCAGATTGCTTGTTTAATAGTAAACGATTTAGAGCGTTAACCATTATCGATGTATTTAGTAGAGAATGCTTAGCAATTTACGCAGACCAAAGAATTAACGGCGAGAAAGTTGTCAAAGCTTTAGAAACGATTTGTTGCAGCAGAGGAGCTCCAGAAAGAATCCGAGTTGATAATGGTCCGGAGTTTATATCAAAAATACTGGATGCATGGGCGTATTCCGCTAACATTAAGCTTGATTTCTCTAGACCCGGGAAACCCACCGATAATGCCTTTATCGAGTCGTTTAATGGTAGTCTTAGAGATGAGTGTTTAAATATAAATTGGTTCTTGTCAATTGAAGATGCAAGAAGTAAACTGGAGACATGGAGAACGGATTACAACGAGTTTCGACCGCACAGTTCCCTAGGGAACTTAACTCCAAGAGATTACGCTATGGAGATGGAATCTGGCATCCATTTACTGCCAGCGGAAGCCGAATTACTAACATTATGATCTGACTAGTTTTCGGGGGACCCTCAGAAGCCGAATTACTAACATTATGATCTGACTAGTTTTCGGGGGACCCTCAATGCTGCAAAAAATCACTTTCAGCACTGTAGCATTACTGGGGGTAGGCCACCACACACAAAATAGAAAAGAACTATTAATAAAACAAAATAGCGTATAAACAAAATAAAACCTTGACAAAATAGAAAAGAACTATTAATATAATAATAAAAATATAGGTGTGTATGCATAATGAAAAACAATGAGAATGCTAGATATGAAAAGAGCGATCAATCATTTTTAAAACAATACAATATAAAGAAGATTCTTGATATTCTAAGAAAGAATGAGAGCTTATCGCGCATAGATCTTTCTGAAAGCAGTTGTCTCGATAAAAAGACGATTACCAATATTACCAAAGAGCTACTGGAAAATAGACAACTCAAGGTCGTTGGACACTATTCGGAAGGAATGGGCAGGCCAAAAGAGATGCTCGGACTAAATGGGGATTATTGCTATTGTATTGGTGTTGATTTGGGTGGAACTTATATCTCGGGCATTGTCATGGATTTTACAGGTAGAGTAATTTGCTCTCATTATGTAGACTTGTTTAACGATATGGAGCCTCAAACGTTGATTAAGGTCAGCCATAATCTGATAAGCAATCTGCTCAAAAAGGCTGATATGACCATAAAAGATATTGAGGGCATCGGGATATCCATACCGGGCTTCATAGATAAGGATGCAGGATTGTCAGTGATTTCAGAGAATATTCCCAAATGGTTCAACATTCCTTTAAAACAGATTTTTCAAGACAAATACCATGTGGATGTATTTGTAGAAGATTGCTCAAGATTGATGGCTCTTGCGGAATTATGGTATGGCGATGGCAGAGACGTCAATGATTTTTTGGTATTTGATTTGGGGTTAGGTATCGGCTGTGGAATCGTGATAGATCAAAAGATATTTGCCGGCTCCAACGGAAAATCCGGAGAAGTCGGGCATACCATTGTTGAAGTGGATGGACCGCTTTGTACTTGTGGACGGCATGGCTGTATTGAATCGCTAGCGTCCGGCTGGGCACTTTCTAAGCAGGCCAACACTACCATACAACAAGGGCAAGAGACGCTGCTTAATGAGATGAAAAATAACCGGGATACCGTTCCCACAACCAAAGATATTAAACTTGCCGCTGAACTGGGAGATAAATACGCGTGCAATCTGCTTATCCGTGCGGGAAAATATATTGGAATTGGCATCGCAAACGCAATCAGCTTTTTTAATCCGACGAAAGTCATCATTAATGGTAGACTAATATGGAACAGCGAAGTATTGTCAAAGGCTATCAAAAAAACATTAAAAGAACAAACTATGAGCCAGATATATAATGATGTACAAATTATAGAATCAAATATCGGCTTTTTGGCTTCAGCTATGGGGGCAGCGACACTCTGCTTGGAAAAATATTATTAATGGCATAATATGAGATGGATCTTTTCTAAAAGATAATAATGTGAAAGATTTTTAATATAATTTTATGTCCAGAATATGCCTGCAATTAGATTCAAGAATATTGTTATATGGAGTTAATTATTATGAAACATAAATTTGCAGTTAGCACAAACACATATCATGGATACACATTATCTGAAGCACTAACTGGAATAACGAAAACGGGTATTAGTGCTGTTGAGCTATTGGCAGTAAGAGACTGGACGGAGCACGTTATGGCTGATATGCCAAAAGAAGAGTTGTGTTCAATAAGAAAAGACATTGTGAATAAAGGATTAGTATCGGTGGCCATGAGTGGCCACTGTAATATTATGGGCAAAGAAGGATATAAGGCTTTTGTGAAAAATATCGAGCTGGCGCAGTTCTTTAGATGTAAGTATATTATAACGGAGCTAGGCGAAAATCATTCGAAAAGAGCAGGTCAGGAAAAGTATAATGCACAAGTAAAGGTTGTAAAAGAATTAGCTAATTTATGTGCAAAAAAAGATATAATATTAGCGTTTGAAACACGGGGACAAGAATACGGCACAGGCAAGAGTATTTTCGATTTCTTAAACGATGTAGACGAGCCTAATGCGACAATAAATTATGATGCGGCCAACATCATTTTCTTCAAAGGGTATGATCCAATAACAGATTTAAAAGAGTGCGTATCTAAAGTTAGTATTGTACATTTAAAAGACAAGGCAGGAGCATCAAATGAGTGGAATTTTCCAGCACTTGGATCTGGTGAACTGGATGTTAAAAGAATCTTAGAAATACTACCTGAAAAAGTTTTAATTAGTGTAGATATTGAATTTACTGAGCAGGGAGCAAAAAATGTTGAAGAAGTCCATCAAGCAGTGCTGGATTCTTATAATTATTTAATGAATATTGAACAATGTTTTTAATGTGGCATATACTTTATCATATTTAAGCATCATCAATAAAAGGAATGTAGCAGCTTAAAAGGAAAGGAATAAGCAAGTGGAATGCAAAAGTATTAATAGAAATGTTCTAATAAGTGTAAAAGATTTGGGGAAAACGTATTTTGGTATTTCTGTGCTTAAAGATGTTTGCTTTGACTTGCACGAAAGTGAAGTAATGGGGTTAGTTGGAGAGAATGGTGCTGGGAAATCAACGCTTATCAAAATACTATCTGGGGCTATATCGCCTAGTCAGGGAACAATAATTACTGGGGGTAAAGAATATTCAGAATTGACACCAAGCGAAGCGGGGGAGGCTGGGATTCACGCCATTTACCAAGAAACAATCTTAGTACCTTCTATGAATGTTATGGAAAACATTTTTATCGGGAATGAGAATGTTGGGAAATTCGGAGTAATCAACAAAAAAGAAAATTTGCGTAAGACAAAAGAGCTTATCGCAACGCTTGATATAGAAATAGACCCTTATGTAAAAATTAGAGATCTAAATGTCGCAGATCAACAATATGTCAAGATATTAAAAGCGTTAGCACAAAACTCGAAGGTTTTAATAATGGATGAACCGACAACTATGTTCAATGAAAAAGATATTGAAAAAGTAATGCGAACGATAAAAAGGATAAAAAAGCAGGGTATAGCAGTTATATATATTTCTCACCATTTAGAAGAAATTAGAGAGATAGCAGAAAATATTTTGGTGTTGCGTGATGGGAAAATGATTAACATACATGATAATGCAGCACATAATATTGATTTTCTTACGTTAGTGTCAGACATGGTAGGACGTTCTATAGAACAGTTTTATCATAAAGAAAATATCAAGATTGGAGAGGAACTGTTTAAAGTAGAAAAATTGATATATAGCAAGAATAAAGAGCCTATCTCTTTTTCTGTAAAACGAGGTGAAATATTAGGTGTATCTGGAATGGTGGGTTCAGGAAGAACAGAGCTGATGCAGGCTATTTTTGGCGTAGACAAAAAGAAGTCGGGAAAGTTGTTTTTTGAAGGTAAAGAAATAATAATTAATAACCCGAATGATGCTATAAATAATGGGATTGCCTTTATTACTGAGGACAGACAAAGATACGGATTAAATCTAAACATGGACATTATTGACAATATGGTGATGATAGATGTCGACATTCGAAATATTAAATGGTATAAAAAGAAAGATTTGCAGAATTCAATGTTCCCATTATTCAATCAGCTTAGAGTAAAAGCGCCTTCTCCATATACGCAGGTAAAAAATCTAAGCGGAGGCAATCAACAAAAAGTAGTATTAGGCAAGTGGCTTATGATGAACAGCAAAGTCATAATATTCGACGAGCCGACTCGTGGTATTGACGTCAATGCAAAAAGCGAAATATTTGACATAATATCTAGTCTCTCTAAAGAAGGCAAAGCAATTATAATGGTGTCTTCAGACATGCCAGAGCTAATAGCCATGAGTGACAGAATAATTGTAATGAGAGAAAACAGTATTATTGCGGATATATCAAAGGAAGATATGGACGAAGAGAACATATTATCAAAGTCGATAGGAGTATAGGATTATGAGTGTCATAGAAAAAAACTCAGGGACTAATAAAACTGGAGAAAATTTGCTAAATATTATTAAAAAAATCATTAAAGATCAAAAATTTTATTTGATAATGATAATTATTCTGTTAAGTGTTATCTCAACAGCTTTCAATAGTAACTTTATGAAGTTTAGTAATATATTAACCATATTTCAACAGATAGCTGTATTGGGCATTGTAACGGTAATGTTTACAATTCTGATGATATCAGGCGGAATAGATTTGTCTATAGGAACAATAATGAGCTTATCAGCTGTAGTGTTGTCAACCTTTGTAATCACTTTACAAATGAACATTTTTCTATCTATTTTCATTACGTTTTGTGTAGGTATTATAGGCGGTGCTTTAAATGGTTTAATAATTAGTAAAACTAAAACTGTACCATTGATAATAACTCTTGGTACAAGCTATGTTTATTCTGGGCTGTCCTTGTTAATATCAGGCGGTAGGTTTATGTCAATGGAAGGCAAACTTGAGGCGTTTGGGCGTTTAAAGGTTCTAGGCATCATGCCTGTATCTATATTCATAATGATTGCATTTGTGATTGTAGCATATATCATTTTGAACAAGCTAAGATATGGCAGACGTTTGGTGGCAATTGGCGGAAATGAAGAAAATGCATATTTATCTGGTATAAAGGTTGATTTATATAAAATAAGCATCTACGCATTGACAGGTTTGTTTGGCTCAGTGGCAACAATATTACTAGTAGCGAGAGTGAACTCAATAACTGCTTCAATGGGAGATGGTTATACTATGCAAGCACTAGCTGCGGCAGTTATTGGCGGAGTAACATTTGAAGGTGGAGTTGGTACGATTTTAGGAGCAGTTATTGGCTGCATACTAATGGGTCTAATATCTAACGCTATGAACATCATAGGCATAAATGCGCACATTCAAACAATTTTACTCGGAGTTATAATAATTGTTGCAGTTGTTATTTCTAATATAAATGTAATAAGAAAGAAAAGTTAAGGTTTTTAATAATTTGCGGTTTTCCGCCGATTGCGGTTTTCCGTGAAAAAAAAGAAGGAGATTTAATATGAAAAAAGTAATTGTAAGTGTTGTGCTGGTTTTGGTTATGCTTAGTTTGTTCGTTGGTTGCAGCGATGTGGTGCCTGAAACGAATGAAAGTGATGCGACAACTGAAACGAATGAAAGTGATGCGACAACTGAAACAAATGAAAGCAATGCGACAACTGAAACAAATGAAAGCAATGTGGCGACTGAAAAGGAAGATTATATGTTTGGGTATGTATGGTTTGATATTGAAAACGAATGGGAACAATATGGATTTGCATGTTTTTCTGATGCTGCTGAAAAAAAAGGCGTAGAAATTGTTGAAATTACAACTGATGTTGGCGATCCTGCAAAAGCATTGTCAGGCGTTGAAGATTTGATAAGCAAAGAAGTTGATGCTATTGCAATATTCACAATCACTCCAGAACTAGACGCGCAATGTGCAAAGCTGGCAAACGAAGCAGACATTCCAATAATGTTTATGAATGCTCTTCCAGCTGAAGGCGATTATGAATACGTATCAGCTGTATACACAAAGTATTATGATTGTGGTTATCCCGTTGGACAATTCTTATCAGAAAACTGGGGAAATGATTCAAAGGTATTCTTTTGTTTAGGAGCATTAGGCATGGGTATTACAGAGCCATATTTGGATGCATTTGATGATGCAAAAGCAGACTTTAATGGTCAATGGGAAAAAGTTGGAGAGGCAGAAACAAACTGGACAGTTGAAAAAGCTATAAATGTTACAGAAAATTTTGTGCAATCTGGCGTAGAGTTTGACACAATATTCTGTGCGACAGAGCATCAAACAACTGGAGTTATAAGCGTATTAAAGGACGCAGGATTATATGGAGAAATTAAAATAATTACTACTGGAGGAGGGCCTACAGGCATAAAAATGCTAGAAGCTGGCGAAGTAGACGCTATTACAACTGCACCTGTTTCATTGCAAGGTTACTATGGATTTAGAGATTTATGGTGGGCAGTTAACGGAGCTACACCTCCAAAAGAAACAAACATTCCTGCCATCTTTATAACAAAAGAGAATATAGATGATTATATTAGCTGGGAACCGAGTGATAAGGCTATTGAATACATTGGTGGCCTTGATCCTAAATAGTTAGAATAGCTAGTTATAGTAGAGAGTTAATCTCTACTATAACTAGAAAACTAAAAAATACAATAATAATGTAAGGAAGATAAAGGTGAGTACTATGGGAAAAGTTATGTTACTTATAGATTTAAAGCCCGACTGTGTTGACAAGTATGTTGAGTTTCATAAGAATGCTTGGCCAGAGTTTTTACAACTTCTAAGAAAGGTTGGAGTTACAAACGAGGTTGCATACCTTAATAATAACCAATCAATAGTGTTTTATGAATACGAGGATGGTAAGAGATTAGATAAGGAGTTTTACACTACCGAGTTATGGGACAAATGGAACAAAATAACATCCGAATGGTTTGAGGCACCTGCAGTTGTGTTGAATAACAAGTTTTATGATTTGAACGAGCAACTTGATATGCTATTAATTGAGGGAGAAAAATAGGCATGAAAATTATCGACATTACTGGTCCGTTAGCAAACGGAATGTGGTCATATGGCGAGCATTTTCCGAAATTGAATATAAAGGTTATCACTGGTACACAAGAGGGTTTTGGAGAATATAGTTTTACGAGTTTTGAAGGAGTCCATGCTCTAAGCGGAACTTTTTTAGAGACTCCTGCTCATTTTCTTGGCTATAAAAACAGCTATCTAATAAACGAAGTACCATTGAAAAAACTATTCAATATAGATTGTGTTGTATTAAACGTTGAAATGAATAAGGTTGATAACAATGGAATATCTTATGTAACACAAGGCGATTTGCAAGCATGTTTTAACAGTAGTGTAATAGAAAAAGGTGACGCTATAATTGTAGGAAAAGGCTGGGGAGATAAAATGTGGTTTTCAAAAGAACACTTTCCAAAGTCTCCTTACTTTACTTATGAAGCGTTTATGTGGTTGCTTGACAAACAGCCTTCAATAATCGGTAGTGATACATCTGCTTGGGACAATTTCTCTAATCCAAGTGGATTTTTTGAAAAGTTTTATAGACAAAATGTATTGATGCTTGCGGGTTGCATGAATCTTAAAAAAGTAACAGAGCCAAGAGTTAAACTTACTGTGTTACCGCTGAATGTAGAAAATTCATGTGCTTCACCCTGCCGAGCAATAATAGTGCAGGACTGACGGAGGTAATGGCATGAAAGCAATAATAAATGCAAATGTTGTACTTAGAGAAAGTATCCTTATTGATGGAGTTATTATATTAGACGACGATAAAATAGTCGATTTTGGTGATAAAACACTTATGGATTTGTACCCGGATTGCGAGATAGTAGATGCACAGAACAATTATATAGGACCGGGGCTGGTAGACATACATACTCATGCAGGTGGTGGACGCTTTTTTTATGAGGATTTTAAATGGGCAACTAAATGCCATTTGGAAAATGGGACAACATCGTTATTACCAGCACTATATTATACGCTTTCAAAATTCGAGATTATTAATGCCGCTAAACAATTTAGGCAGATACAAAATACAAAGATAGGAAGCGTTTTAAAGGGGCTATATATGGAAGGGCCATATTTAAATCCTAAATATGGCTGTGAAGCGACTGAAAACAAATGGAGTCATGAGATATCAAAAAAAGATTATTCTGAGTTAATTGAGGAAGTTAAAGATATTACGCGAGTTTGGTGTATTGCTCCTGAGCTTGAGGGAATTGAAGAGTTTGTGAAAGATGTGAACATAGCTACAGACGAAAAAGCAATATTTTCTGTAGCGCATAGTGAGGCGACACCTTATCAAGTGGAGAAGTTTATTGAAGAAGGATTAAGGCTTGCAAGCCATCATACTAATGCGACAGGCACTCTTAATAAATATCCAGAATGTCGTGGAGTTTGCGTTGATGAAGCGGTTAACTATAATGATGAGATTTATGCTGAATTGATTTGCGATAGAATGGGTATTCACGTCGACCCCTATATGCTCAGATTAATTGTTAAGATAAAAGGTAAGAGTAAAATAATACTTATTTCAGACGCATATGTTTGTAAAGGGCCAACACCGAATGGATATGAAGGAGCTACAGACATAAATTTTGACTGCGATGGGGAGATAGCAGGTTTTAAAATGACGCTTATTACTGCGTGTCAAAATATGATGAAACATACAGGGGCAAGTATTTGTGACATTTTTAATTACGCCTCATATAATCCCTCGAAAGTTATTGGTCTTAAAGGGTATGGGTGCATAAGAAAAGGCAACTTTGCAGATTTAATAATAGTTGATAGCCTGATGAACCTAAAAAAAGTAATATTGAAAGGAGAGATAATATGTTAATACGTTTTTAGAGCGCTAGTTACTAATCGATTAAAAAACAACAGACTCGATAGGGAACTTTGTTAGATATATAAATAGACAAAATACTAAAGAATAAGAGGAGAAAAAAATGAATGAATTTACATTTGAACCCGCACCATTTGTTCCGTTCAGAGATAAAGAAGTCATGGACAGGGTGCGCAAGATATCAGGTAAAGATCTACAAAAGCACTCGAATGAAAATTTTAAAATTAAGGTAACATTAAACCCGCATCCAATTTTTATTGCCGATATGTTTACAAAGATTAAAGAATCGGACGAGCAGGATAAGAAAGTGGTCATGGTGCTTCCCAATCCCGAGCCGGAAACATATATACCTGTTGCGGAGCTAATCAATTACCACAGAGTGAATTGTAGGAATGTTTATATCTTCGCGCAGGATGAATGGGCTGACCAGGACAATAACATAGCGCCTAACACATATAAAGCAGGCTTCGCTTATTCATTGCTAAAGTATTTTATCATGCAGATCAATGAAGAACTGCGTATGCCATTAGAGAACGTGGTGTATCCGACCAACAAGAACATCGCCGATTATTCTAAGATGATTACAGACAAGGGCGAAGGCGGAGCGGACGTCATCTACACCAGTCCGGGTTGGACGGGTCATATCGCTTTTATCGATCCGGTCGAAGATTGGGCGTGCGATAATATCGACGAATATTTAAAACAGGATGCAAAGATAGTCAATTTGCATCCGTTGACGATTGCACAAAACTCGCTGCATGGTGTGTTCGGACAGTCGGGCGATATTGGGAACGTGCCGCCCAAGGCGGCAACGATTGGTCCAGCAGACATTTTAAGGGCGAAGGAACGCATAGAGATTCATGCCCTGCTGACAAACTTCACCCCTTCCTCTTGGCAGCGTATGATATCCCGACTGATACTTCATGGACCGGTAACGCCGCTTGTGCCCAGCTCGATATTTCAGTTGTTTGATACCCAAGTGTTTGTTAGCGAAGCGATAGCACAGCCTATTGAATGTTGGGAGAAAATTGGCTACTAATACAAATACTGCGGTTTTATAGGAGCGCAGTTTCTCGGATGTACTCATTTATTGGATTATTGGGAGACAAGCGTAGATATCAGCATAATGGTAGTATGCTAATAGAGAAAATAGATATTTTAAAGAATAAAGATATAAATAGATTACTGTCCCCAAAACAGTAACAGTATAACGCTAAAGCTATGTATCTTTGATTCCGCGATTTACGCTTGATCATCCGATAGTAGAAACGTGTTCAAGATATCGTACTTGGATATCTATCACTGCAAGACGTTTATGAGAAAAAAAGTGTGTGTTTCAGTCAAGGAGAGATGATGGATTATTTGTTGACGCTGGATATGGGAACAACATCGCTAAAATCATGTTTGTTTGATCAAAAACTTAACGTTGTTGCGGACATAACAAAAGAATATAAGCTTTCAACACCAGTAAAGAATATCGTCGAAATGGATGCAGAGTCGTATTGGTGCATTGTGATAGAGGCTGTACAAAAATTGGTCACCAAAAGCAAGGTGAAAACAAAGAATATCATATCGATCACATGTACGACACAAGGAGAAACGCTAATTCCAATAGGTAAAGATGGTAATCCTCTTGGGCCAGCAATTGTTTGGATTGATGCGCGTGCAGAAGAAGAAGCAACATTTTTTGCAGAAAAAATAGGTCATGATTTATTCTATCAGCGGACGGGTATACCAAAAATTGGCCCGGAAAATCCGATATGTAAGTTAAAGTGGTATAAAGACAAGATGCCGGATCTGTATAGTAATACGTATAAATTTCTATTGTTGGAAGACTTTTTAGTATTTAAATTGACAGGAAATTGCCTAACGAACTCTTCGCTAATTGGAACGACAGGATATTTTGATATTAACCAAAACCTACTATTTGATGAAGTATTTGATATCATTAATTTAGATCGGAATAAAATACCAGAGGTAAAAAGCAGCGGAGAGATAATCGGGAACATATCAGCGTCGGCGGCGTGGGAATTGGGGTTGTCTCAAAATACGGTTGTCGTTTCGGGTGCAATTGATCAGGTATGCACAGCAATTGGTTCTGGCAATATTAAACCTGGTATCATTTCCGAAGTGACAGGCACATGTTTGGTTATTGCTGCAACGACAAATAAACCGATATATGATTTGAAAAAGCGTATAACATATTTAAAGCACTATAATAATCAATATTTAATATTGCCATATTGCACAACAGCAGGTATTGTACTAAAGTGGTTTAAAGACAATTTTTGCGATAAGGAAACATTGAAACAGAATAGAGATGAGGTTTTGACTTATGACCAGTTAACTGGGCTGGCGGCTGCAATACCGGCGGGGTCGGATGGCGTTGTGCTTTTACCGCATTTTGCGGGGAAAATGAGTCCGATAGTTAATACGGATGCAACGGGCGTGCTCTATGGTATTGGTTTACAGACAACGAAGGGACATATAGTGCGCGCAATACTTGAGGCTGTGGCTTATATGTTGCGTGAGAACTTAGAGTTTATCGAATCAACAGGTCTTCAGATATCGCAAATCCGCTCGGTTGGAGGTGGTTCAAAGAGTGAATTGTGGAATCAAATAAAAGCAGATGTATGCAAGAAAGATATTTTAACGTTTTGTCATAGCGAAGCGGCTTCTTTAGGAGCGGCGGTTTTGGGAGCAAAGGCTTGTGGGTACTATGACAATGTTACTGACGGATGTAATCAAATTGTTATGATAAAAGCGCATTTTAGGCCAAGAATGGAAAATAGCATCGTATATGATAAAACCTATGAGATATATTCTTCGTTATACGAAAACGTTGAATCAATATTTGCACAAAGCAAAATATTATCAAATATCAAATAAGAGGAAGATTTAATTGTGAACAATAGCGATAGATCAAAAAGATAACCTTATAACCTTTGAAAATGTTTTTTGTCAATAGGCTCTTTTTTGAATTCTTTTAAATACTGCATTGCGCCAAAATGTTTACATAAAAAATAGAACCGCGTCAAAAAAAGGGCACGTCAAATATATTATCATATTCATAGGAAATAAAAAATGCTGTATTAATCTCTCGCGTCTCAGCAGTAATACCAAAAAAAATGTGTGGTATCGGAATAAGAAGGTAATCACGGTGTTATCTAATATTAAATTGTTCTTATCACAAGCCGTATGGGTACTGTCCGCATAACACTTACATTTTTTAGACTTGTAGACAGAATAAACGTAAGTGTAATAGATCTGTGGAGGTTATGTGAGAGCCAAGAAACAGTCAACGTTTCACCTGAGTTAATTAAAGAGTTCATTTTTCCGTATCAATTAGAGAGTCTCGAACGGTTTGGACTTAATATACTGTTGTTGCGAACCTTTAGACAAACGCTGGATTAATGCATATCATGCTTCGGTTGTGGGCAATTATATCTTTGTAAATTATCAATATAAACGCGCATCAGAAGTTTACAGACTCATAATAAAATTAAAGGCGTTCAAGTGATAAAAAGAAAGGGAATAGCATAGTTTGGAAGATTATTCAAAACCGCTTTATTGCGGTTTTTTTATCCTTATATTGTATAGATTAAATAACAAATGTAAACAAATTAATAACTTTTTAACGAAACTTGCCAAAAAATGAATTTTAATTGTGCTATTGAGTAGAAGGACAGAATTTCGGGAAACGGAAGGAGGTGATTCAAGTGGAATTATCTCTTTCCGATAAAAACCGAATAGAGATGCAATTTGATCATTATTGCAAAACTGTTATAGCAAATGAAATGAAGAATATTAAGAAACACGATACTTATCTACTAAGGAATGAAAAAATGTTCAGCGAGCTTACTAAAGAAGAATATAACGGATTATATACCGTAGATAGGTATCAATGCATGAATCATATAATTTCCGCCGCAGGTTTTTTGTTAGAGATAGAAAATGAATTGATCTTTGAAGCCATTAATATATTGCCTGATCATTTACAAAACATTATTGTACTAAGTTACTGGCTAGGCATGACTGATAAAGAAATATCTAAAGATCTGAATATCGTACGTCGAACTGTATGCTATTTGCGTAGAAGCGTACTTAGACAGATCAAAAAGTATTTGGAGAAGAAATGATATTGAAGCATCAAAGCAACTCATTCAGACTACCTTACTCAGCGATTCAAGCGGCGGTAGGGGGCGATACAACCGCGATCAACAGAATGTTAGAATATTACGAGGGCTATATCTCGAAATTATCAACAAAACGTTACTATGATCAATGGGGTAACATTTATGAATGCGTAGATGAGGATATGCGTCGACAGTTACAAGCTAAGTTGATCATGAAAATATCTAGTTTTAAGCTTTATTAAACAAAACGTTGCTCTATACAAAAGCGGCCGGTTTAATAAAGGGACAACTACCACTAGAATTGATCCTTGACAACTGAATAGTAGCTTTATCCGGTACATTCCCCGTATGTCCCGAGGAGGGAAAGCCAAACTTACAGGTACGCCATGAACGCATTATGCGTGAGCGAAGGATACCCATGTAAGAAGTAAATGCTGGCAGCGTTTATGGCCATGACACATGCGGGGGAATAATGATACTTGCGCATAGCTGAGGTTAAGTCCCAAGGTGCGTCCCGGTCATTGACGGGGAGGTGTAATTCCTATGGAACGGTCAGCCGCCGTTCGTCGGATAAGCTCTAAGGGAAGACAGACTAAAACGGAGGTTCAGGTTAGGGGTGTGTCTAATCGAAACAATTTTTGCGCACCCCTAATCTGATATTTTAATCAATTTTTTTAGCTACAGATAACCAAATAACATCCATACATTTGAACCTCCCGGCATGCGAGGCTATAATAATTCCGTAAAGCCTTCGTGTGCTGTAAATATAAGGGGAAAGGAGCGTATTAATGAGATCTTGCAGCACACAGAAAAACAATGCTTCTGTGAGAAGGACATATTTAGTGGAAGAAATCGCCGATATTCTTGGAATAGGAAGATCATCCGCCTATGAACTGGTCAGGCAGGGGCATTTCAAAATCGTCAGGATCGGAACAGCTATACGGATCTCGAAAAAATCCTTTGATGAGTGGTTGGACAGCCAGAATATTTCATCGTAAAGGAGAAAAATATTATGGCTTCGATTGTAAAGAGAAACGCAAAATATTCGGTAGTATATTACGCCGATGTTGAAGGTAAGAGAAAACAGCTGTGGGAATAATTTGATTCGTACAAAGAGGCAAGTAGACGCAAATCCGAAGTGGAATATGAGATCGACGACGGTACATTTATTCCGCCAAATAAGCAGACCGTTTCCGCATTTTTGGACGATTTCGTCTCGCTTTACGGAGAGGAGAACTGGGCCCTTTCCACCTACAGTATAAACCTAGCTTTAATTGACAATTACATTAAGCCGATGATCGGCGAGGAACCGGTACAGAACATCACGCCAAAATTTGCAGACCATTTCTACAAGCAGCTTAAGAAGGCCAAGCCGGTTGCATCGCAATTTCGCAAAACAAAACTTGAATTTGTAGGTCCTTCAGTGCCTGACAATGTCCACAAGCTCCTGCGTTGCGCATTCAGACAGGCGGTACGCTGGGAGCTCATTAAGAGAAGTCCATTTGAACTGGTCAAAGCTCCGAGGGTTAATTATAAGCCAAGAGAAATCTGGACAGCTGATATTATCCGCAAAGCGTTGGATGAATGCACGGACAGCAGGCTGTATATCGCTATGAATTTGTCCTTTGCCTGCTCGTTGCGTGTTGGAGAGATATTGGGGCTGACATGGGACAATGTTCACATCGATAAGAAGGATATCGCCAAAGACGACGCTTATGTTTATATCGATAAGGAACTTCAGCGGGCATCCGTGAAGGCGATTCAGGTTCTGGATAAGAAAGATATTATCCGTGTGTTTCCGTCGATACAGCGCAATCCCAAGACGCTCGTAGTGCTCAAGACTCCAAAAACAAAGTCCAGCGTGAGAAAGGTCTGGTTGCCCAAAACCGTAGCCTATATCCTTCGGGAGTTTAGGGAAAAGCAGAAGGTGGTAAAAAAACTTCTGGAGGACGAGTATGAGGAGTACAACCTTGTTATTCCCATGACCAACGGAAGGCCCTGTGAGGAAAAGCTGATTGGAGTATCGTTTCAGTGGCTGAAGGAGAAGTCGGCTTTGCCGAACGTGGTGTTCCATTCTCTGCGGCATTCCAGCACGACCTATAAGCTTAAGCTAAACAAGGGCGACCTAAAGGCTACCCAGGGAGATACAGGTCATGCGGAAATCGACATGATCACCAAGGTTTATGCGCATATTCTGGATGAGGACAGAAAGATTAACGCTCAAAAGTTTGAGGCGGCATTCTACGCCAATCCTGATCTGCGGAGCGTGCAGGCTCCGCAGGAAAGTGTAAATGGGCTGGATGTGAAGATGCTGATCGAGCAGCTCCAGAATTCGCCGGAGCTGATCAGTATGTTGGCTCAGATCATCAAATGACGGCGTCTAGGGTTGCTAATGGCAGTATTAGCAAAACTGATAATAATATTAGCAAACTGCCAAAAACGGTTCGAAACCTCTTAGCACGAATTAATATTTATGCAGAATGATGAATTGAATTTTTTCGATGGCAGAAATGCCGGGGCTAAAAAGAAAAATGCCGCAAAACCCTTGATATTACGGCATTTGGCACGCCTGGCGCGACTTGAACGCGCGACCCCTCGCTTAGGAGGCGAGTGCTCTATCCACTGAGCTACAGGCGCATATACATTATTTATTCAGTTTTTATGCATTCCAGGGAGCCGAACTACGGCCACTTAGGAGGTTGCCACGGTAATTGAAGAGAAAAAACAGGTTCTAAAAGATTTATACTGGGAATGAATAAGGTATCCGTTACGGACGTGACGGAAGGGGTACCGGATCCCGTCTATAAAGAAGCTGAGCCGGTTGAATGTACAACGATATATGTTTATATTGCATCTGAAAGCTATAAAGATGCTGCAAGTAGGTATGGTTTTACCGAAGAACAGAATGAAATGCTTGAAGAGCTGATACAACCATTATCTATTCATTTCACTATGTCAAGCTGCTATCAACAATTAAACTAAAACGAAACGGATGAATAATACAGTTAAACACATTATTCTTAAAAACTAACAAATAAGGTACGCGTACTTTTTTATACGAGGAGGTTATTATAATGTCAAGATCAAAAGCTACGGCTGAACAATCTGAAATCATGCCTATGCTCAAAACGGTAGAGCAAATGAGCACGATTAGCGGGATAGGTATCAATAAGCTGCGGGAACTCATGGAAAATGGTGAGATTGAGTATGTCGAGAATGGCAACCGAAAGCTACTGGTTGAAGACGCCATTCTTGATTGGTATAAACGAAACCGGGTTATATTTACTCGTAAAAATCAGAGCAGGGGTGATTATTGAGATGGCAATCTCAACAAGAAGGGTTAAGAATAAAAAGAACCCCGATGGTACCAAGTCTGGAAAGGCGGGAACCGTCTATGATGTCAATCTAAAATATAAAGATGAAAACGGCAAATATCGGACGTATGGGAAACGCGGTTTTTTGTCCAAATCGGAGGCTGTAGAACATGAAATAGATATGCATAAAAAACTGTCGTTTAGTGGGTATGAGCCGGCGAAGGCATCTGAAGCCAAACAAACGGTTAAGCAGTATCTCGAATCTTGGGTTGAGGTTCATGGTAAAGCCAATCTGCGTCCCAGCACATTTGCCGGATATAAAAGCCATATTAAAAATCACATTGTTCCCTATATTGGCAATGTGCCACTGAATAAACTGACACCAAAAATGATCGATAATATGCTTGCACAACTCAATGAACGAAAACTAACTCAGAGTACTTTGCGGTATGCGCAACGAGTACTAAGCGTGGCATTTGAAGCGGCGAGGAAATATGGATATATCCAGGGGAATCCGGCTAGGGACATATTGACTAAGATCGGTAAGGACGGTAAAACACCTGATCCATACACGATAGAGCAAATGCAAGGGCTCTTAAGTAAGTGTATCGGTACAGAATGGGAAATGCTGATTGTTCTAAGCGGTTTGTATGGGCTTCGTAGAAATGAAGCATTGGGATTGCGGTGGGATAACGTCGATTTGAAAAAGAAAACTTTTTCAGTTGTGGAGCAGCTGCCTTTTAAAGTGCCGCCTAATACCACCGTTATCAAAGAAATGGCTCCGACAAAATCCAACGATCGTTTATTACCCATATCGGATGTTACGCTTCCCTATTTCAATAAGCATATGCAAATGCAGCAACGACAAAGAGAGCTTACTAAGCTATCAGGACAGCCATATTATGAATATAATTTAGTGATTGCCAAAGCCGACGGGACACCAATGAGAGCAGACCGTATTTCGGCAAATTGGGGGCAACTCTTGCGGCATTTGGAAATGCCACGTATTCGTTTTCATGATCTTCGGCATAGCGCAGCTACCAATATGCATGAACTTACAGGTGACTTTTACACGGTGGGACAAGTTTTAGGACATTCCTTAAAAGGTATTGGGGTATCGCTTGGCATCTCTACCAACATGGCTGACGTGACGGCAAGGTATGTTGATGTTCGTTCAAGAAGAAAACTGGTCGTACTTGAAGCATATCATAATGCACTCCATCCAAAAGAAGCCATGAAGATTGCAAATAAGAAGATATCTGCGAAAAACAGGGACGAAAGATAATGACATGAACAAGTCGCAAGTGTAAAAACGGAAGGGTTTTTTTCATGACTTGTGCTTATAATCTATTTGGTCAAAGAAGAAACGACCTCTCAGAATTCTTCTTTATGACTTTTTTCCTACAAAGATAATTTTGTGTTACCGCATTGCAGCGAATATGATTCAATGGTAATAAATCAATAACAAAGCACGTGACATTGTAGGAAAAATGTTGCCCAGGCTTTTTAGTAACAATAAAGCATAGTTGTAAAGAGTTATAAGCAGAAATAAGAAAAGCCTTTTATCACGCGGTTTTACGCGATTTCTTGTAAAGAAATATGTGAAGATATATAGGAATTCGTCTGAAAATTTTGCCTCGAAATGCGTTTGTCGGGTAACCGGCACGTGGGTTCGAATCCCACCTTCTCCGCCATCGTCACAAGGTACAATAGTGCCTTGTGATTTTTCTTTTTACGGATTATCCTGCCTGCACATCATGTGAAGTATCTTTCATTACTTTGTCCGACATGTAATCTCTGAGATTCTCAAAGTCGGTATCATCGATCTTTCCGATGAAGTTGAAGTAGATATCAATTCGCTGGATGTAACCAATATCCGCCTTTTCCTTCTTGTAAACTTCTATGTGGTCTATCAGCTCGACCACCGTTTCTCTATCAAGAGATTCAATATAGTTTCTTGCCTTAAACTTCTCAACGATGTCCTGTATGTGCCCGGTATCATCTCTAACTGAACTTAACTCCGCTTTTAAATCAATACGCTGCCTTGCAAGCTGCTCCTGCTTGACTTCGTATCCGCTCATCAGTTTCTTAAACATCGCTTCAGAAACATTGCCGTTTAGAAGCTGTTCAAGCAATGCGTCTGTCTTCGGAGCGATACCCTGCAGCTCACGTTCGACCTTTTGCAGCTGTTTCTCAACTAACATACCGCTTCTGGATTTCATTCGGTCATTGATTTCCAACAGCTTTTCAAGCAATGTATCAGCATAATTAACGGCAATGCTGGAAAACTTCTGAATCTCACTGAGTACAATGGTTTCAAGTTCGGGTTCGTTGATTGCATGGAAACTGCATGCCGACTTACCCTGGTTGCTGTATGTGCTGCATCGATAACGTGGATACTCTCCCGTTTCGATCTTCACAAGCTGATAAGTCATTTTTGCACCACAGTCCGCACAGAACACCTTAGCTGAAAATAGCGATACCGTACCGTCTTTTTTTAGTCTCGGCTTCGTTCTTCGCTTATTCTGGGTCATGATAATTTGTACTCTGCTCCAAGTTACTTCATCAATCAACGGCTTATGCGTATTCTTTACAAATACCCACTGCTCTCTCGGTATCACATCACGGCGTTTCATCTTAAAGTTCTTTTTCTGCCGTTTGCCTTGTACCATATGACCGATATACACTTGATTGCGCAGCATCCGGAGTATCGTTGCGCTGCCCCAAGTCTCAGCATCCTGCGTATACGGATTAGGTTTCCCAATCCGATTGAAGAAATGAACTCTTGGCGTTGGTATGCCTTCTTTATTGAACACTTCCGCAATATGTCGTGCACTTTCGCCCATCGTATACAGATGAAATATCCTGTGTACGATTTGCGCACCATCAGGCTCAATGATTAGGTGATGCTTGTCCTGCGGATCACGCTTGTACCCAAGCGCCGGCTGGCTGCCAATAAACTCGCCTTTCTTCATCTGCGATTTCTTAGTCGTCTTAATCTTCCGAGAAGTATCCTTCGCGTAGTGCTCATGAATTACGTTCAGGAATCCGGCGAAGTCATTGTCTTTATCGCTATCAACGTTATCTCCGATCGCAATGAAACGAACATTATGCTTAGGGAAGAAATAATCTGTGTAATGACCAACCTGAGAATAGTTCCTTCCGAGTCTAGACAAGTCTTTGACAATAACCATGTTAATTCGCTTTTTCTCAATATCGTCGATCAGCCGCTGAAATCCGGGCCTGTCAAATGTTGTACCGCTGAAACCGTCATCGACGTATGTGTCCTCGATCTCCCAACCCCTTTCGTTAACATAGTCTGTAAGCAAATCCCGCTGATTGGATATACTCATGCTTTCGTTGTCCGTTCCATCATCACGTGACAACCTTAAATAGATTCCTACTTTGTATTGCTTCATATTATCTCCTTCCATATGAAAGCAGCATCCAAAGTAGCTTAGCTATTCCTAAGTATACTCCGGATGCTGCTTTTAATCCACTAAGTTTCAGCAATTTAGGAAGCTTTAATTCGCTTCTCAATTACTTTGCACATCGTTTCAGTGAATGTCCGGTTGTTTTTAAAATAACTGGACACGGTGAACGTTGTATTGCCGATCTTCACAGTAGATAACATGAAGTTTTTCGATATACCGTAGGTATCTAATTGTTCAACTCTTAACCCTTTTCTGTTATTCATTCTTTCCTCCCATATGAAGTTTTCAAGGTTCTCTTAGCGGCCTATGCCGCTTGACTTAGATTTCTTACGCTCCAGTCTCTTTTGCTCTCTCTCCTCTCTTGTCTTCTGAAAGACATCTTTAATTAGCTCTTCAACTCTTTGCGGCGCTAACCTCATAGCGTCAACATAGTTTTTTGTGCTCATAAACAACTTTTCAAACTTGTCCTCTAAGCTCCATAACTGCGCGGTTACATCTTTTAGCTGCTGTTTAAGTGACCTTATTGTGCCACGGGATAAAACGCCTTCCTTTGCAAGCGATATAACCTCCTTGTAATCTTGTTCTGCAAGCGTCACCTTGCCAAACATCTTTTTTTGCACCATATCATCAAGACTTTGAAATGATTTACTGCTCTGATGCGCTACATTCAGCTTTTCTGAAACAACTTCAAGCTCCTTTTGCTGCTCCTCAACCTGCTTTTCAATACGGGCAAGCCTTTCATTGTCCTGCTGTATCTTGTAATCCAAAACAGATAAGTGTTTAGTCGTGCTACCACGTACGCCTCTCTCAAAATCTTTGAAACCAGCATTCTTCATATGTTCAAAGAACCTGTCCTGTAAAAGCGAGTACGATGGAATCAACACTACTTTACCGTTCTCTGCTATTATTGGGTTACCATTCTCATCTACCGCTTTAACTAATGCCCACTTCTTTGAATGGCTTACCTGGTGTATCACCTCTTTCACTTTCCCCACAAGTTCCTTGTCCTTACAACGCTTTGTCCATTTGATTTCCTTTTCAACAACGGGTATATATACTACATGCAGATGATAATGATATACATCCCTTTTAAGCTCCTCTGAGAGGCTCCTGTTGCGTTCGTCGGCGTGCATAACCGCAGATAAGACATAATGCTCGCCTCCGGCTTCCTTAACAGCCATTCGATATGCCTCAACAAAAAAGTCTTTTGCATATTCATATCCTCCGTGCTTATCAAAATACATTGTGTTAACATCGAATACCATCTCAGCAAATACATCAGCATCTTGTTTTAATCCACGTGTACTAATAATTCCTTCTTCCAGCAACTTATCAAATGCCTGTGTATACGTTCCTTCACAGCTTTTAAAGCTGATATTTAGACTGCTTCTTTCAAGTACGATGTCAGTATTTGAATAAATTTCGTTCTTACGCTCGTTATGACGCTCTCTTATAGAGAAGTTACTGCGTGGATACGCTTTGTTTCTTACAACTGTGCGATCTACCTTGGATATAGTACATCACCTCCTTATTTTATCGGCGCTTTTAATACGGACACTTCCGAAGGAAGTGTTTTACCCACTATGACACTTTCAGCGAAGCTGCAAAGATGCCAAGTGGGCGCTCCCGTGGGGCTCTGCGAGGCTTAATAAATCGGATGATTTGCTTCGCAAATCCCATTTTTACCGGCGCTTTTGCATGCGCCTTGTACACGCTGAGAATAAAACATGCGCCGTCATGGCGCATGTTTTTGCCGGCTGCTTTAAAAATGTGAACCATCATGGTTCATATATCGTCTAACGACGATAACAGCGCTTCCGGCAGCTCGGATATGCTTTCAGTTGTATGTAAATCTTCGGATTTACTTTTTGAATCGGATACAAATAATGAAATGTTCTTCAACTCTTCCTTAATGATTTGTCTCAATATTTCCTCTAAACGGTTCTCATGCTGTACTTTAAGAATACAATCAACAACATATTCGCTTCGCAGTTTTCCTGACTGTGCATTAAAAAGTGCAAAAGCTTCTCGGTGACGAGGGTTCTCCATGTCGAATGTCAGATACCGTCTTTCCCGCATATACTTAACCCAGTAAGAGCTTGTAGCCCTCTGCGTTGGCAAAGCGGTCAAGGATAACTATTGTATTTATCTCTGATGAATACAGCCTGTCACCAAACAGTTCTGCACCTCCTCCTGCAAACACTATGGGCAGTTTCAAATCAAACCCACGTTCACGCAGGGTGTTCAGCAGCTCCTTCAGGTAACGCTGCATACGGCGTTCCACAATAACACGTATTTTTTCTTTTTCAGCGTGTTGTATCATTCTCTGCATAGCATCTGCAATGAGTTCATCAGACAGTATAATGTTCTCTTGCTGAAGTTCACTGCGAATATCATTAAAAAGCGTGATCGTGCCCATACGCAGGCTTGCGCAGCTTCCTCTGTCTACTTTGAAATCATGCAGCGTTAAAACATCAACCGTATATCCTCCAATATCAACAAGCGTGATGTTGTTGTATTCCTTTAGCTGCTGATAATATTTACATAATGCTGCGTGCCCCTGGGCAAACACCTTGCATTCTTTAATGCTGCAGAAATAGTCATTGTCCTCAAAGTTAAAGCAAACATCTTCCTTAAGGAAGTATTGACCAAATGCTTTTTTTTGTGCTCCATAGATATCGATTGGTAAGCCTACTCCAAGCATTACATCAGCTGAAGTTGTATCTGCTTTTTTCATCGCATCTGCAATAGCTGGAAGTGTTAATATAAATGTGTCTTCTTCTTTTGTTTTCTCCTGCTGGAAGCTTAACCGCTTACCTCCGATTGCATAATATGACCCTTCGTAGAATAACTGCATTTCACTGGTGATAAACTCACTGTCGCTTAAGGTGAATCCAGACGCGTACAGTATCCTCTCCGACGATTTTGTGTTGTAGTTGCCGTTATCAATTCCGATTTTAAGTTGTGTCATGTTTTTCTCACTTTCTTTGTAATTTTTGGTTAAATAAAAACGCCTCCCAAAAGGGAAAGACGTTACTTAATAATAATGAGTTATTAAGAATTGCCTACGCTATTCTTGTTTGTCCATGTATTCAAGAAATTGTTCTGCGATTTTGTTTATACGCTTCAATACTGCGCTATGAGTACTGTATTGAAGCTTATCAGCAATTTCCTGATATGTATCACCATTAACTCGCATTTTAAGTATTTCACGGTCACGAGGATTCAGCGTTTCATAAAAGCGTTGAGCGTCTATTTTACTGCAGGACGTATTTTCAAAGTCTGAACCTTTGTTTGTAATGAAATAACCAAGCTCTGCTTTCACGGTATCGCCGGTTGAATTATTGATATGTCTATCAATAAGCTGGTCAAGTGAAACGGTCTTGAACCTTGTACGTGTATGATACCATTTTCTATAAAAATCTATTTTGGCGTTACTGTAGCGGTTATCGTAATCTTCGATACAACGCATTTCTCGTACTGCTTGTATACATGGGAACAGCTTGTTCTTGTTTATACCGTAAACACCTATTCTCAGCATGATGCTTTCGAACTCATCTGTATTTAACCATCTTTGTTCTTTCTTTGCTGAATTCGCAAGGCCCTGCGGTGTAACACCACTTAGGTGCTCAAATGCTTCTTCCCATATACGTGTTGCATGAGCTAGTCGCCACATTGGGTCGTGTCCTGAAAAGCATTCCATGTATGTTGAAATTCCAAATGAAGGCCAAACGTAAAAAGCTGTAAGATCGCATACAGCCTGAAAAAAGAAGTCGCTGTTAAGCATTGTATACCATTGCTCTTGCTTGAAGATACCATGCACGTTTCTTGGCATATCCACAAGACTGTGGCATTTATCTTCTAGCAGTTCTTTAGGAAATAGATAGAAAAGCGGCAGATACTCAAAGTTATTTAGATTTACGACAGTAATTTTGTTTTGCTCCGGATGTAGGAATTGTATTTTCATCGGCGTCTCCTATAACGAAATATTAGCTGCTCTAATATAATACGTCAACAGGTATCCAAAATTGTTCCCAATTGCTTAACTTTTTTATTTATTTTTGATTTCCGCTCAATATATATTACCATTATATTATTTTTTTGAATTAGTAAATTATAATATCAGCTTCTTTCAAAGAACATCTCACTCCGTTTTTACATTTTATACTCACTGCCATATAATCTGATTATACTCACCGCCATATAATCTGATATGCTACACTCATTTTGTAACTGGTAAACTGACACGACCGATCCGAAAGCAAGAAAAAATCTTAATAGGGATTGGAAAAGAAAACTATAAAACATGTATATCCCGTGTTTTCCGGTTGGAATTTTAATAAGCATGTCTTATAACACGGTATACTACTAATAACCTGAGATAATACTTAAAATCAGGGCGTATACCAAGAAAGGTGGTTTTATGAAGAGATCAAAGAAATCACCTGTTTTCCTATTGCATGAAGAACAAGAACAGCTCATAAATGTATTTAACCCATATTATATGTGCAGCCACAGGAATAAACCCCTGTGTATTTTTTTGCTCAAAACAGGCTTGAGGATTTTAGAAGCGATTGAGTTAAAATGGCGAAATTTAAATTTGGCCACTGGACAAGTGATTGTACTCAAAGGTAAGGGCAGCAAAGACAGGATAGTGTACATTTTCGAAAATACGATAGTTGAGTTATCATTGTGGAAAGAACGCCAATGTACAGAGCGGGGGAATGATGAGCATGTATTCACGAATCGCTACTGTAATAAGTTGGATGATTATGATGTTAGAGAGAGGGTACTGCGGTATTCGAAAAAGGCGGGAATTGAGAAAAGGGTGACACCACAAGTGTTAAGGCATACTTTTGCTGCTGAGCTATTGCGAGAGTCGAAGAACATACGTCTAGTACAAAAAGAATTAGGACATTCTGATTTATCAACGACAATGATTTATACGCATATTGTTGATGATGACTATGAACAGGCTATAAAGGCTCTATAGATGTAAATGTAGCAATAGTTTTTCTTCTCTTGATTTTCTAATGAGCTGACTAGCTGTATAATTTCTTATTGCCAGGGTCTGCTCAAGCGATGCGCTGGTATTCTTCGTCACCTCGTGGTTTATTATTTTAGATGCTTTTCACAACTTTAGATCTGCACAGCTCTGTGGATTAAGGTCAATACCGATACCTTGACCAAATAGGGTAAAGGTTAGCCTATATCCTATTAACAACTTAATCGGCTTTAAATGAAAGTTGCTGCACTGCCTCCCGGCAAGCTTAAATACCATATATTTTTCTAAAGTGATATCCATATATCGCAAATGTAACTACCGACTGCATCGATGCCCGGTTTCTCAAAATTGTATGAAAAAACAGTCTCCAATAATAACTTCTTTCTTTACCTATAACTCCTATCTTAAATATCGATTTAAAGAACGGCAAAACATCTTTCAAATGTATTTTCTCGTTCAAAAAAGAATGAGAGTTCCCTGTTTTTTTGAGATATCGCACAATGCGTTCATAATAGCATTTTGGTGAATATATTGTTTTAAGCACTCTCAAATATCCGTTTATCAGCTCATCACGTTTCATTATTGGAGTGAAGTTTATCGAACAATCGGTGTTGTTTCCGGACATTTCAGATGTTATTCGATGTTCTTTCTGCAACCGTTGGTACAATTTTGTTCCACGTGGTGCGTTTAACAAGCCAACCATCGCAACTACAATTCCACTTTCCTGTATAAACCGTATCAGCGTATCAAAAATAGTATCCGGATCATTGTCAAATCCAAGAATAAACCCTCCCTGCACCTGAAGTCCATAGGTCTGCAGCACCTTGATGCTTTCAAGAAGATCACGATTTTTATTCTGATATTTATTACATTCTTCAAGACTCTTCTCATTTGGCGTTTCGATACCTACAAAAACCATATCGAACCTTGCTTTTGACATCATACGCATCAGCTCCACGTCGTCTGCAAGATTGATTGAAGCCTCAGTATGAAATGTGAACGGATGCCCCCTCATCTCTGACCAGCTAATAATGGCGGGCAGAATCTCAGTCTTTAGCTTTTGTTTATTGCCAATAAAATTATCATCAACAAAAAACACCTTGCCCCTCCATCCGATATCATATAGTGATTGCAGCTCGCCAACGATTTGCGAGCCGTCTTTAACCCTGGCTTTATTGCCATAGAGCACAATAATTTCGCAGAATTCACAGTTAAACGGACAGCCACGTGAGTACTGAAGATTCATTGATGAATAATTCTTAATGTTGATCAATTCCCACAGTGGTTTTGGAGTGCTGCATAAATCAGGCTTTTCCGTACAGGTATAAATATGTTTCGGATTCCCGGCTTCAAAATCGCTGAGGAACAAGGGCAGTGTCAATTCAGCCTCGTTCAATACAAGGAAATCAACATCGTTAAAATTCTCCGGCCACGCCGAAAACAACGGCCCTCCCGCTACTGTTTTTACTTTTGCCTTTTTGCATCTAGATATTACGTTTTTCGCTGATTCGCTCTGAATCGACATCGCACTTATCAGCACAAGATCTGCCCAGTTTATATCTTTATCTTTCAGTGCTTCAACGTTTATATCAACAAGTTTTTTGTCCCAATTTTTTGGCATCAATGCAGCAACGGTCAATAATCCCAAAGGTGGATACGTTGCTTTTTTAGACACGAATTTCAAAGCATGTTTAAAGCTCCAAAATGTATCCGGAAACTCTGGATATACAAATAATATTTTCATGATCTCTTTATATTTCGTACATAGCAAAACTGAAATGTACTAAAATTCTCCTTTATCACTTTTTCTTCTTTTTTTCTCTTTTTATTGGATTTTTGTCTGCCATGATTAAAATCCTCCTCCCTCACTTTTTGCACATCAGCTCAGAGATGTCCGTTTTAATTGGCAACAGCTATCGTATTTAAAAATATCTTTGAAATATTCGGATCAAACTGCGTTCCGGAATTAAGCTTGATTTCAGATAATGCATGTTCCTTTTTCATAGCTTTCCGATAAGGCCTGTCGTTGGTCATTGCATCAAACGCATCGATAATCGAAAGCACTCGTGCAAGTAATGGAATATCGGCTCCGCTTAACCCTTGTGGATAACCTTTGCCATCCCATCTTTCATGATGGCACAATATTCCGTCTGCGATTGGCTTTAAATCTTTTGACGCCATCGCAATCCTATACCCTATACCTGGATGCTTCTTCATCTCAAGCCACTCTTCTTCATTAAGCTTGCCTGGTTTGATCAAGATACTTTTATCTATGCTTATTTTCCCAATATCGTGCAAAGTGGCAAGCAACTCCAGCTTATCCGTTTGTTCAGCTCCAAGATTCATCTCTTTCGCAATCTTTCTTGATAGATCTAAAAGCCTATCTGCATGTTCTTTTGTCTCATTGCTTCTCTCGAATAGAGAAGTTTTTAATGACTCCAGAAAAGAGCTATGATAACTATTACGCTCTACAAGCTTATGTCTGTACATGTTATCTTCAGCCAGCTTAGTTATAAAAGCGAAAGATTCAGACTGCTTTGTTTTTGTTGCATATCCCAAGGATACACTCAATGTTAAAGAGTGTTTTAAAATACTGGTTTTATATTTCTTAGAAGCTTTTAATATACCGTCTGCAATTATTCCAGCTTCTTTATTGCTTGTTTTTGGCAAGAGTATAGCAAATTCGTCTCCGCCAACTCGTGCCACCATATCATTGTCACGCGCAAATTTGCTAATAATCCTAAATGTTTCAACAAGCATTTTATCTCCAGCCACATGCCCCAACGAATCGTTGATCATTTTCAAACCGTTAAAATCACAAAGTATTATCGAAACAGGCAGCTGCTGTTCTGTATCGAGCCGCTTGATTGCTTCTTCATAAAAGGCACGGTTATACGCCCCGGTCAGCACATCATGGTAGCTTAAATATTCAATCCTTAATGCTCTCTCTTTTTGTTCTGTGATATCAGAACAGAAAGAGAGGATACAGCCATCGCTAATCTTGGACCCGCTGAGCCTTATCCAGTTCTCCTGCCCGTTTTTCTTTCGCACCTTATATTCCGCGTCAAGAAACCCAACGGTATTTAATTCATTTATTCCTACAAGACCTAATTTAGCATAATCAGGCGTGAGGTAATCCAATATAGATAATTGTAAAAGTTCTTCCCTTGTATATCCCGTAAGCTCGCAGGCCTTTTGATTAACTTCAATATACCTGCCCAAGCCATCTGCTACGAAAACTCCGATAGGAGCCTTTTCTATGTAAATCCTAAATTTTTCTTCGCTCTCTCTGAGCTGCTCTTCGCTCTTCTTTCGCTCTTTTATCTCTTGCCTCAGTTCTCGTGTGCGCAGTTTAACAAGCGCTTCAAGTTTCGCTTTGTTTTTTAAGATGAGTATATTGCGTTCTCTGACTTTTGCCATAGCCTTTAATTGTGTTAGCAGTATCGTTTCCTCAAGCGGTTTAAACAGAAATGCATCCACCCCGGCTTTAATTGCTTCTAACCGCAGTTTGAGGTCAGCTTCCAAGTCAGTGATAAGCAGAACAGGAATTATCTGTAAATTTTTATCTTCCTTCATTATCTGGCTCATTTTTATAGCATCTTTAGGCGACTGCTCGCTGTCAATAAGAATCACGTCCGGGGTTGTTTTTTTAATGAGTTCTATACCGATTGAGCCTGTCGAGGCTGAAAAAACTTCAGTCTCCGGAAGAGCATTATCAATCACTGCGCGGAAACTTGCAACATTAGCTTTGTTCTCGTCTACAAGCACTATTCTGAACTTTCTCATCTCTGGAAACCCTCCTTTCAAGGCATCCTATAGCACATTGTTAAGCACGATCTGCTTTAAATCAACCTGATGGCAAGGTCCATTGTTGTTCCGATGGCAATATATCCCTGATGCTTTTTCATCTGGGAAAATCTGTTTTTCTATATATATCTATATATAGCGGCAATACCCGTTTCACACGGCATCATTTCTTTTGGAAGCACCACAGCCTCGCCTCTTTTCTTCAGAACAAACTCGGCTATATCGTCCAGCACATCATCCATATCGGGATTCGTTTGGTCTCCCAACTCAATCCGGCCAGTGTTTGCATCTATTTTGCCCGGTATCATACTGTCAGCCTCTATTAAAACGGTCTTCACCTTGTTCTCAAAAACCGCTTTTGCAATTTGCGTTATATCATCGGAGCCCAGCGAATTTGCTTTTGCAATATTAAAATCATCTGTAAGCTTTTTCATCTTTTCCGTATAAATTGGCTCAATTATTTTAAACGCCTTTTCTTTTAGCTGATTGGTTTCTATCGACTCGTATGAAGAATTGATCCCTTCTTCAAGCAAATACCGATTACGGCTTAATTTTTTAAACTGTGAATGATATTCCTTCAACGAAACTAAAATGAGCGGTAATTTTGATATCTTTGAATAGTTTTCGAATACAAACTGGTCAACATACCGAAAGAACCGCTCTGTATCTTTATCAATCTCCGCTTTTTTCTCTCCAGTTCCATAGTACACTCCCAGCCCATTTGCATCTCCGGCCCCATGCGATTTATGGCCGTTCGTAAGCTCTTCCCCTAATACTTCGTTCATAATCCGGGGCGTTCCGGGTTGCAGTTCAATTTCCTGATAGCCATATCTGTTACCTTGATATAGCGTAAATTCGTTTCGGCTCAAACCAAGCAATTGATATTTCCCCATCGACTGAAAAAACCTGACAAGCGGCTTGATATGGAAGCTATCTGCTACAATAGCAATTTCCTTTAATGATATCGGAAGCTTGTACACAATACATTGGTTATCGTTCGCAAGTATAGCCAATCCATCGGAAGTTTTATTCCAAAAATTCTTATCATCTTTTATTTGATAAAATGGCTTCATAATGGAATCAATCATACTTTTTTGATGCTTTTGATCTAAAGAATGTTCAATATCACGAAGTAAATTTTTGAACACAATTATATCCTGCTTGTTCTCTGGCGCATATCTGTGAGTCGTCTGATACAGAGATATGCAGGGCGTTTGTTCGTTAAAAATAATATCGTTTGGGAAATCACCGACTATTTCATATAACAATTTTCTTACCTCCTTTGGCACTTGGCTGCTGTATAGTATGAAAACAAGCTTGAGCTGCAACCTTTCTTATTATTAAACTGGGTAGTATCCCAAGGCCACTAAAAGTCTGACACAATCATAGTTCGCTTCTGCAAACAATTAACTTAAAACTCTTAAAAAGACACACCCATTGCAGTATTTATAAATAATTATTTACTACTGTTTTTATTTATATTTCTTCTCCTGTCACCTATAATATTTATTCTTCTTTTGAAGCGCAATTAATCTAACAATGTGTTAGGTGAATGTTTATAAAAATCCAACGCGCCTCTTGCCATACACAAAGTAACTAAATTCGCATATCGCTCGATATGATACTTCGCCTTCGTTTTTTCATCGTCAGTTACATCCGATATATTTATATCGAACGGATTAATACCCAGTTTTTCTTCTTTGATAGCCATTTCAACCGCTTCTTGAAATCTGGTTACCATATAGCTTATCATTTCACCCAGCGCCAAATATGTTCGCTCCAATCCTATGTCATCAATCATCGGTTTTAAAATATCATTAAAGAGTAATTTAACTTTATTTAGCGGCAGAATCGGCTTGAACATATCGATAAGCACATAATATATTATCTGATTCTTTGTGTAGAACGAGTAATTTTTATTTTTAACATCATGATCTGACGGCAATAATCCATCTTTGATGTATGTGATAAACATCTTTCTTGTAATTTCAACATTTATTGATCTCAAATACTTTTCCACTTTGGAATAGCTTACATGATTCGGCACTTTTTCAAGATTTATTATTTGATATTTTTTATTGACATTACTGTAAATCTCATATGAAATTTCACTAGCAATAGCCGAATGTAGCTCCCTTTGTGTTTTTTTAAATTCTCCATACATATCTTTGTTCATTTTGGCAACTCCTTTATGTTTATTCTATATTTGCTTACTGCCTTTTTTAATAATATACCTTAATAATTTGATTTTTTATATATCTTGCCTTGCATATAATCATATTGTCTGCTCCGGAGACCCGGCACACCCATCTTACGCTTGTTAGCCCAGTTTTTGTACTCAGCAAGCTATAAAGTCTTAATCCTTTACTTGCCGGATCTCCTGCAGACACGTCCCAGTTTTGATCGAATATTATTTATATCGTCACATCTATGAAGAATCGATCAATTCCACTGCTTTAATCTTGATTTATGTTTTTTCTTTTCTGATTATAATGATTAGATTGCAGTAAAACTTTTATCATCAATAAAAATATGCGAAAACACTTAACTACTCCTTTTGTTGCACATCTTCAATAAACCAAAGTTCTATTCTTTTATCTTTGGCTGCTTTTTTCCGCAATTATAGCAAAAGGCTATATCCAAAGCTAAATCTGTACCGCATTTTGAACACTTTTTTATACCCTTGGCATATAGAATTTCTACCTTTAGCTCTTCAATCTTAGATTCTGCCGCTTTAATTTTCTCGCATTTTTCAGTATTTGAGTTCACTTTTCCGCCAGACAAAAACGAATCATAAACCGCTTGCCCAATAGAATATTTCAGCTTTTCTATTTCAACTTTTTTATCATTCATTTCTTTGTTGAACTTTACTATTGAGGACACCTCATCTGTTTTGTCCTTTACTGCCTTGCCCATATTTTGCATACCGGACTTAACCTTTTCTAAAAAATTAGCCATTATATTTTCCTCCCTTTTATTAAATCACAATTTGTCGCTGAACTGTACTCAAGCATTAAAGTTGTTATAATAAATTTTCTTCAGTCCCAAATTTTACTTTCTATTTCTAAACCCGGCGAACCAGTTTTTAATCCGACTTGGAATAGTCTGTTTGTTTTTATCGTTTTCTTTTACCAGCTTATCGTTAGTCTTTTTAAGCGGTTCTATCTCTTTTTTCTGCTGAGCATTAATCTCTTTCTGAGCTTCGTTTTCTTCTTTCTGATTTTCTAAATTAATTTGCTTTTGATGACTGGTGTCTTTCCTTTGCTGTGCATTCTCTTCACGCAGATTCTCGTAGTCTTTTCTCAACAGGTCGAAGCTTGCTTTCATTTGCTGTATATAATCTTCTCTTAACTTTCTGTTTTCTTCCCGTACCTGTTCGTAGTCTCTTCTCTGCAGGTCAAAATATCCTTGCATTTGTTGTTTGTTCTCTGTGCGTAGAAGCTCATAATCTTTTCTCTGCTGCTCAAAGTTTATCTGCATTTGTTTGCTGCTTAGCTTTTCCCCTCGGCTATTCCCGCTTCGCTGCAATCCGAAAACCCCTATCAACAAGACCAGAACGCCAAGAATAATCTCTCCTATATTCACGTAGATCTGATTACTTTCGAACATCGGCATAAGCCCGGTGATACCTAAAATCCCCATGGCCAGAAATACCAGCCCGAGAATAACGCATGTTATTTTTGTCATTGTTGGTTCCTCCTTATTATCCGCTTTTCATATAACTTGATTCTTGAACGGAAAGCACAGCTCCATATCTATCTTCCTATTCTAGATAAAAAACTTATCTGCTAAAATATACTCCAATTCGAACTTTTAAAATCTCGAAAAACTATTGCCTGCCATGGAGACCCGGCACCCCAATTTTAAGCTTGTTTATCCAGTCTTATTACACAGCAAGCTTTACGGTTTTATACCCGTACCGGATCTCCTGCAGACACATTCCTGTTTTGACCGAATATTATATATGTCGTCATATCTATGAAGAATCGATCAATTCTACCGCATAATCTTTATCTTCACCGTTGTTATTATCTTAAAAGCGTTAATCCCTTTTAATTAGAAAACAATACCCAAGATTAACAGCACGACAACTGCAAGTATCAACAGCGGTCCTATTACTGCAAAAATAATTCTGATCCCGAAAGCCAGCGTTTTAAAAAACAACGGCAATAAAAGCAGTACACCAATTACTAATAGCGCCCAAATCATTTTTTCACCTACCTTACAATTTTTTTATGTCCTTTTCAGATAATAGGAAGCTGTGGTCTATCAATATATACCTGCTTTAAGTGTAATACTTCAGAGCTCAATAAATCTTGTCTTTAAGCTCCTTAGCTTTTTCCTCTACATTGTCTTTAAATCTTTCCGCCTTTTCTTCCGTGTTGTCTTTAACATCCTCGGCTTTTTCTTTAACATCATCCAGCTTTTCTTCCATGTTATTCTTTGTGTTTTTTCCTTTTACCCTGGCTTCTTTGGTGAACTTGTTTTTCTTATCCTTAAAATTTTTCATAGAATCCCTTCCTTCATTTGATTCGTTTTCACAACGGAACCGAAAATAATGCTCTTGACAATATTTATACTTGCCTGTTTTGCAGAAGGCTGATTAAAACTTCTTTGCGAATACGCCGGCTAAGACACCCAATCCTCCAAGAACGATCTCAACTATATTTATATAGCTGGGATTGCTTGTAAACATTGAAACTATGCCTGTGATCCCTAGTATTCCCAGTGCAAGGAAAGCCAGTCCAAGAATAAAGCACATTGTTCTCACCATAAGAATTACCTCCTTTTTTAATTATTGCTCAAAAACAAACCAGTTACATAATTTGATATTTGCCAAAGATATGCCTGCTGTAATATTCGTTTTTGTCCTGCGCATTTTCCAATTGCTGATAAACATCATCTGAAACGCTGCAATAATCCTGATTAGTTCCGCTGCGAAAATCAACGTGCAGCAATCCTTTTTCTGCATTATATTTATATGATACTATTCTTTTCGGAAAGATTGCCCCGATTTTCATTCTCCCAACAGTTCTTAGCCATTGTCCCCTCTGGGAAAAAATTGAACTATTATTCATATTCCCAACTCCTTTTAGTCTTCACTCTTTCATTTGAGTTTCTGCCTTGCGCAGCTTTTTACAGGTGTTCAATAGGCTTTTAAAACTTAAATGCAGATACTATTTTATTTTCCCAAGTACAAGAAGTAGTCCTACGGCTCCTAAAACAACTTCGATAATCATCAGTATCAAGTTCGCCTTAAAAAACCGATTCTAATTAAACCAAGTCCACCTATAACGAGAAATGCAATGCTGAACATCAACAGCGAATGCTTTTTAATTAGATATACCCGCCTTTCTTAACAGTAACTAATTAATGTTTCAACACTGAGGGTGCAATTCACATTCACATTTTACCATTCTGATGTGTTGCGCCACGAAAAGCTATGATCAATCCGCCAATACCAATTATGATTTCTATTATTTCCAGTCCACTGCTCGAATCAAAAAAGTTCACGTTGGCAATACCCAGTACTCCGATTGCAAGTATAATGATGCTTAAAGCAAGTAATGCTATATACTTAATATTCTTCATAATTCGTCTCCCCTCTCCTTATGTAGTATTTAAATCCTTATCTTTAACTTTTAAATAGAAATCTTTTAGAAATAATCAACTAATATAATTTGATGTTTTTTCTACACTTCATTTCTATCCTTTTTAGTTATACTATTTAGTATTACTATTTTGTCACACCTTTATGTTACTCCTGTATGTTCAATATGTCAACATCTGCAGTTTTTTTATTATTTGTGAATATGAAATATAACAGCCACCTTATGCTAAAAGATTGCCAGTAAAAAGAAATGATATTATAATTTTATCAATTGTTAATAAACATAGGTTAGCAAAACACAAAAAATATGTACAGCATTTAACATATTGAACACGGAAGGCGAAATCATGATATATTTTGTATCGGCAGCACTATTGTTTATTATTGGGTGGTTCGTAAAGTATAAAAAAAACAACATGGCTGATCTCCGGTTACAATACGGCTAGTAAAGAAAAAAAGGAAACGTACGATGTAGATAAGCTCACTCGACTCGTTGGTAATTTTATATTTGTTCTCGCCATCATATTCGTCATGATGGCAGTTGCCACTATTATTGTTGGCGGATATACGGATGTTGTAACATATATTGGCTTCGGTGTTCTTGCTGTCACAATAATAATTGGAATCGTTTTTTTAAACTCAGGCGGGCGAGTAAAAAAGACAGATAAAAGAAAACTAGATATTTATTTTAATTCCATATTTTATATAGTAAAATGGTGGTATTCGACTTTTATCTAAGAGAAATAAGCAGGAATCGGGGTGAAGACGGTAGCGGTACATGATAAAAATCATACCCCTGCTACCGTCTTATTTAAGTTAAATCAACTAATGTTAACTACAATATTTATTTTGAGCCTTTTCCAAACAGTAGTAATAGACCGGCGACTATCGCTAAAATAGCTAGAATAATCGTGATAATAGAGATTCCAATTGCTGGTATAAAATACACAAGTCCAGTTGCAATTAGCCAGATGCCCAATAGAATCATTCCAAATTTTTTAGTAAATATCTTTTTCATGGTGGTGCCTCCTTCCTATAACATAATGGCAACACATTAATTTAACAATTATTCTCGTTATAATATATATATTTCGATTATTAAATGGTTTCTCCTTTAAAAGGCAAATTTAATTTGATAGTAAAAATACATAAAATTTCAAACTTATTTCCAATTACCTTTCAATTAAGTTAAATCACATGATATTAAAGTGGCCTACCCCACATCAGTGTTTTTACCCCTAACAGTAGGAGAAATAAAAACTGACCCCACCCAACAGATTTGATCTGAATTGATAAAATATTAGCTAAGCTACCAAAGATTACTGCAAGATTCTTTTTGTACCTTGTTTTCATGGTCTCTTTCTCCGCCAAAATAAAAAACACCCCTTGTGGGTGCTTTTTATTTTGATTTGCATGGAAAAAGTAAGGACTCGACCGCGAAGCGTTTGCAAAGCAATATATTGTGATTGGGTTTCGGCGACGTAAATACATATCAAAGCATCGGTTCGAATCTTGAAAATTTGTTTACGAAGCATTTGTGATGTGCAGTATGTTTTATGGTATATAATATGGCAGCAATCAAAAAAGAATTTAAATTAAAATGTTTACATCTTACTTATATTAACTTATAATAATAAAGATATTTTATGGGGCATTGGCTCAGTTGGTAGAGCGCTGCGTTCGCAATGCAGAGGCCAGCGGTTCGAATCCGCTATGCTCCACCAGGTAAAAGGAGACAGTTTGTAATTGACTGACTTCTTTTTTTTATAAGTATGATCTTGTCCATAGCTAAAAACTTACGTTCGCTAAGTTATTAAAAAAAATCTTTATACTATTTATACAGCAGTATAATGGGCATGTTAGTGGATTTACAATTTGATTGTCAGCCGTAATTTAAAAAATAATACTTGCAAATTTTTATTACAATTGATATACTGTGCACGAGCACGCAACTAACCGCATATTAACTTAACTTTCGGGGGTTCAACCAGATTGGGAATAACTATAAAAAAAATAGCTGAGATTGCCGGAGTTTCCAGAGGGACAGTCGATAGGGTATTGAATAACAGACCCGGGGTTAAAGATGAAGTAAGAAAAAGGGTTTTAAGCATCTCTGAAGCGCTGGACTATGAGCCGAATATCGCCGGCAAAGCGCTTGTTAAACAAAACAAGCCTTATAATATCGGTGTGATACTGCCTCAGGTCGGAGACGATAAGTTCTATACGGAGATTAACAGAGGAATGGAAGCTGCCCAAAAGGAATATAAGGATTGGGGCATCAATGTAATATATGAATATAGCCGTGAATATAGTGTAGCTAATCAGATAAGCTGTATTGATAATATTATACAAAAAGATATCTCCGCTTTAGCATTTGTACCGATAGATAATGAAGAAATAGTAAAAAAAATAAATGCACTGAATAAATCGATTATTCCGGTAACATATGTAACTGATATAGAAGGCATAAAAAAGCTGTGTTTTATTGGTATTGATGCAGAAAAGTGCGGAAGAATAGCCGGCGACCTTTTAGGTAAAATATTAAACAACAATGAAAATATTATTCTTTTAACTACATCTAAAGAAGTTCTTGCTCAAAAACTGAAAAGAAAAGGTGTTTTGGATTCAATTAATGAATCAGAAAAAAAAATAAACATCGTAGGTGTTTATGAAATTTATGATAGGGATGATAAAGCATTCGAGAGTATCATTAAAGCTTTTAGAGAGAATGAAACTATAAACGGAATTTATTCGGCAACCGGATTGGGTATTGGCGGGCTCGGTAAGGCGCTTAAATTAGTTGACCCCGAGAATAAAGTCCACGTTATAACATCAGACTTGATACCCGAGACAATGGAATTGCTTCAAAAAAGAATCGTTGATTTTACGATTACGCAGCAGCCATTCAATATTGGGCACAGAACGATCAAATATATTTCGAACTATCTGTTAAGAGGTGTTACGCCTCCAAAAAGAGTAAAGACCCGACAGGAAATACATACAATGGAAACGTACAGCGAATAAAAATTTTGCGCGAGACTGTGCACGAGCACGGAATAAGTTTTGCAGAAGATATAAATAATATGGTTTCATAAAAAAATAAGGAGGAAATATGTGATGAAGAAAGTATTGTTAACAATGTTATGTCTGGTGCTGATCATGGTATTAGCGCTGACTGGCTGTGCTCAACCGTCTAACGAGCCTGCCGATTCAAAGTCGGAGGAAACTGCACAAGCTCAGGATGCTGACGAAGAGGAAACTGCACAAGCTCAGGATGCTGACGAAAAGGAAGAGGCTCCCGAAGTTGAACTGCCTTTCGGGGGGCATGCTGAAGCAACTGCTGTTGCTGACGAGCCTTTGAGAATAGCTTTCTTGGGATGGGCAAACAACCCCTTCCATGACGAAATCACCAAGGGCGTAAATGCAGCAAGGGATTACCTGGCGCAGTTTAATACGACTGCGGAATATATTGTTATGGGTGAAGACATTACTTTAGACTTTGCTGTTGCGGCACTTGAAAACGCAATTGCCAAAGAGTATGATGGTATTATCTGTATACCTGCATTTGATGGTACTGAGGTATATATCAACAAAGCGGTTGATGCCGGAATACCTGTTATCAATTGTGTTGCCGAAGGTTCAAAACCAAGCGAAAGGCTCTTTTTCTATGGACAAAACAGTGAGGCGGCAGGAGAACTTGCAGGCCAGTTGATAGAAGAGTATATGGGCGGCGAAGGCAAATTAGGCGTCATTACTGGTATACTTGGAGCGACGCAGCATGAGATGAGGAAAAATGGAGCAATTGAATATGTTGAGGCAAATGCACCGGAAATCGATATCATTGGCGTATACGAAAATAACGACAAAGCAGAGACGGCATATTCGCTGACAAAAGATATGCTGACGGCAAATCCCGATTTAAAATGTGTTTATGTAACAGCAGGCGGGCCTTTTGGCGCAGCAAAGGCAATACAGGATGAAGGGCTTACCGGCAAAGTCGCTGTTATAGGATTCGATTGGCTGCCCGATTCACTTAAATATGTAAAAACCGGAGAAATTCAGGCATTGATTAGTCAAGACCCCTTTGGACAAGGTTTTGATACTTGCGTAATGATGCATAACTATCTTACGACGGAAGCGATGCCGGATGTAGAAATAGTTGACGTACCGCCATTGGTTGTGACACCAGACACACTGGCAGAACTTGTTCCTGACTTTGAATAATATTTGACGATGTTGGCGGGTTGCTAAACGCGCCCGCCAATAACTTTTTTACAGATCAACACGATTTTGGTGGAGGCATGGTATGAATTATAGGGAAAAGGAAATTAAGAGAGGCTTTAATATCCGGCGCATTATAAGTTTTAGGGAATTCGGAATCTTAGGAGCTTTAGTGATTTTGTGCGTTGGGATGCTTATAGCCAGCCCATATTTTCTTACAACAAACAATATTTTTAACGTTTTAAGACAGTTTTCGATATATGCCATATTGGCGGTAGGACAGGCTATGGTAATAATTATCGGCGGCCTAGATTTATCAATCGGAACTGCTATGGGATTAATGGGTGTATTGACAGCCTTATTCTCAACAACGTTCGGTTTACCCGCATACTTGGTTTTCCCTTTAATATTGATATTCGGAGGGATTTTCGGATCAATTAATGGGCTGTTGATTACTAAGATTGGTGTTAACGCTTTTATTACAACACTTGGTATGCAGTACATTGCCAGGGCAGTTTCGCTGTTAATCACGGGAGGTATTCCAATATGGCTCGAGACTAGTCTCGCAAACATCGGAGGGGGCTATGTTGGGCCTGTTCCCGTACCGGTCATTATTATGCTTATCGTTGCTGTGCTTGGTATTGTTTTTACAACAAAAACTGTTCCCGGCCGAAAAATATATGCTGTCGGCAGCAACCCAAAAGCAGCAAAGCTATCCGGTATTCGGGCTGACAGAGTAAAAATAATGGCGTTTACGATAATGGGAGTTTTGGCAGGCCTCTCGGGTATTATTCTGACAGGAACTTTGAAAACTGCGGAACCTACCGCGGGATTGGGTTATGAAATGCAAGCCATCGCCGCGGTTATTATCGGTGGAACATCTCTTTCGGGCGGAGAAGGGTCTATATTAGGCGTCGTTATCGGAGCTGCTCTTATGGGTGTGTTAAGAAACGGATTTGCGTTGCTGAGCCTATCTAGTTATTGGCAGATATTATCTGTTGGGCTTGTTATAATATTAGCTGTTTCAATAGACAGCCTCAAACAAAAGAAAAAGAATGTTTAGGGCAGGGGATACTTTATGAAAAATGTTGTCTTAAAAATAGAAGGTATAATTAAAGACTTTCCCGGAGTAAGAGCGCTTAACGATGTTGACTTTGACTTGCGGCAAGGTGAAGTACATGCTTTGGTTGGTGAGAATGGCTCAGGGAAATCAACATTGATGAATATTATATCAGGAGTCTTTAAGCAGGATCGCGGCAGAATTTATCTCTATGATAAGCTTACTAATATTAAAGACACTAAAGACGCACAGGACAAAGGTATTTCCATGATACATCAGGAACTGTCTCTCGCGCCTACATTGAGTGTAATGGAAAATATCTTTATTGGAAGGCAAATTAAGAATAAAGCAGGTTTTATCAGCACCAAAAAAATGAGTGAAAAGTGTGAAGAGATATTGAAGGAATATCATATTAAAGGTGTAAAATATAATGATATTGTGAAAAAACTCAGTGTGTCGCAAATGCAATTAATTGAAATTGCAAAAGCTATTTATTTAAACAACAAGATTATTATCATGGACGAACCGACTTCAGCGTTAACAAAAGGAGAAACCAAGACGCTTTTTAAGCATATTGATGTTTTGAAGAAAAACGGGTGTTCTGTTATTTTTATATCGCACCGCCTGGATGAGGTTAAACAAATTGCTGACCGGATCACTATTCTGCGTGACGGCAACCTTATTGTTACAAAGGATATCAAAAAAATTGATGTAAAAGAAATAATTTCTCATATGGTTGGAAGAGAATTTAAAAGCACTTCGAAAAGAATTGACCGTTCTCAAGAGAAAAAAGTTCTCGAGGTTAAAAAATTAAGTAACAAAAAAATTCATGATATCAGTTTCTTTTTAAAACAAGGAGAGGTTTTGGGAATAACAGGGCTTGTCGGTGCAGGCAGAACAGAATTATTACAGACAATTTTCGGTGACATGAAATATAATTCGGGCGAAATATATCTGTATGGTGAAAAAGTAAAGATAAACGCTGTTGACACGGCGATTGAAATGGGTATTGGATTAATTCCGGAGGGTAGAAAAACGCAAGGGCTCTTTCCCGGACTAAGCGTTCAGGAGAACATATCTATTGTCAAAAGAAACGATCTTAACAAATTCGGATTTATTGACTATAAAAAGGTCGATGAAATTACTCAGGATATAAAAGATAAACTAAGAATAAAAACGCCGTCAATGCAAAACAAAATCAATAATCTTTCGGGCGGTAATCAGCAAAAAGCAATCATCGGAAGATGGCTTATTAATAATCCGAAGATTCTCTTTTTAGATGAACCAACACATGGCATTGATGTCGGAGCAAAAGCGGAGATATATGAAATTATTGATCAACTATCAAAGCAAGGAGTCAGTATTGTATTAGTTTCATCAGAACTCCCCGAGATATTGGCTTTATGTGATAGGATTATAATCATGCATCAGGGCAGAATTAACGCAGAGCTTATCAATTCGGGGATAACGCAAGAGCAAATAATGACTTATGCAACAAATCAAGTTTAACATTATATGGAGGGCTTATGATAAATATACTATGTTATGGTGATTCAAATACGTTTGGATGGGATGCAAAAAAAAGTACGCGTTTCAATAAAGAACACAGATGGCCGGGGGCTGTTCAAAGCATACTCGGAGGAAACTTCAATATCATTGAAGAAGGTCTGCCGGGAAGGACGACCGTTTGGTACGATCCTATAATGGATCTTATGAGCGGAGCCGATTACCTGTATCCATGCCTTTGTTCGCATCAGCCTTTGGATATGGTCATTTTTATGATCGGCACAAATGATTTAAAACAAATGTTTTCTGTAACCCCTTTCGATGTATTCTGGGGGATGGAAAGAGTACTGAACATTGCAAACAATTTTAAATCTGAATTTAATATAAAACCGCCAAAGATTTTTTTAATATCTCCGCCGCATATTTGTGAGCCGAAGGATAAGTTTGCACAAATGTTCATGGGCGCTGAGGGAAAATCACTGCAAATAAGCAAGTATTATTATGAGCTGTCAATAAAGTTCGACACGTTGTTTCTTGATGCGGCGAAATATGTTAAGCCAAGCGAGATTGACGGTATACATATTGATGCAGACAATCAAATAATACTTGGCGAACAAATTGCAGACAAAATAAACGAATATTATAAAAAATAAATTGTATTAAAGGAGCGCCAACATGAAAGAGTATTTTAAAAATATAAAGAATATAAAATATTCAGAGGATAAGCTTAAAGAGGGCTTGTTTTTTAGGCAGTACAAAGCGGAAGAGCTGGTCGGCGGAAAGTCTATGAAGGATCATCTTAAATTCGCTATGGCATATTGGCATACAATGTGCGGAGAAGGAATAGACATGTTTGGGGCGGGAGCGGCTAAGCGTACTTGGAACAGCGCGTCTAGCCCTATGGATATGGCGAAAGAAAAAGCATATGCCGCGTTCGAGCTTATGCAAAAACTTGGCATCGAATATTTCTGTTTTCACGACCGTGATATCGCGCCGGAAGGACAGACGCTCAAAGAAACTAATAACAACCTTGACAAGATTGTTTCTGTAATCAAAAAGCTGATGGGAGAGACGGGCATTAAGCTGCTCTGGGGAACAGCGAATCTTTTTGGGCATCCGAGATACATGCACGGCGCGGCCACGAGCTGCAATGCGGATGTGTTTGCATATGGCGCGGCACAAGTCAAAAAGGCGATGGAGATAACAAAGGAACTCGGCGGAGAGAATTACGTTTTTTGGGGAGGCAGAGAAGGATACGAAACGCTGCTTAATACGGATATGAAGCTAGAGCTTGATAATATGGCTCGATTTATGCATATGGCGGTGGACTATGCGAAAGAAATTGGTTTTGACGGTCAGTTTCTGATTGAACCAAAACCAAAAGAGCCGACAAAGCACCAGTACGATTTCGATGTCGCGTCTGGAATCGCGTTTTTGAAAACATATGAACTTGATAAATATTTTAAATTCAATGTTGAAGCAAACCATGCTACGCTGGCAGGCCATACATTCCAGCACGAATTAATGGCGGCGAGAACCAATGGAATGCTGGGGTCGATTGACGCTAATCAGGGGGATATGCTGCTTGGTTGGGATACGGATCAATTTCCAACAGACTTGTACAACACAACACTCTGTATGTACGAGGTATTGAAAATGGGCGGTTTTGAGAAGGGCGGACTAAACTTTGATGCAAAAGTCAGGAGACCGTCATTTACGCCGGAAGATTTGTGTTATTCACATGTTGCAGGAATGGATGCTTTTGCCGCTGGCCTCAAAGCAGCAAGCAAAATGATTGATGATTGTTTTTACGAGAGATTCATTCAGAATAGATATGACAGCTACAACGATGGTATCGGCAAACAGATTATAAGCGGAGCGGTTGATTTTACATCTTTGGAGAAATACGCGCTGGAAATATGCGAAATTGAAAATGCTTCGGGCATGCAGGAATATCTGGAAACGATATTAAATGAGTATATATTAAGTGTTTAAGGAGAATCAATAAAACATCTGAAAATTGTGTTTTAAAGAAATTAATATTATATCAGATTATTAGACAGGCAAACCGTCACCCCAAACCCATCCAGAAAATAGAAACGGTTCATATTTGGGTTCCTTTGCTCCACCATAGCATCCTTATACGAACCATTTGGGGTCAGAGGAACAGAAGATTGACTGTCTTGTACGTTGTACAGGATGGTCATTTTATCTTCAAAAAGGTAGATTGTGCGCTCGAAAGTGTTTATCAATGAATAGCGATGCTTAATATCGTTGACGTCTCCATTTTTAAATTTGTTTAAAAAGAACGTTACTTGGCTGACAGTGAGAACAGGGTATTTAAATCTTTCTTGAGCCAACTGCTTTCCAAGGCCCTTTTTTTTAAGCTGCTTTTGCTGTATACGTTTGGTGATGATTTCAATAATTTTGCCTTTTTCGAGAGCTCGTATCAAGTTTTGAGTTTCTGATTCGTTATCCTTTATAAGCTTTTTTAATCTCTTTATAACTGGTATGTTGCTTTCGTTTTTGTATAAAGCAACAATTTCTTTTGTAATTTCGTTAATCGTTTTGGTATTGATCAGCCTTTTTATTTCAGATTACAACCAAATCTTCCAACATCTCTTTATGTATGTTCTTTTTCTCACAATAATAATCTGCTGTTTTTTTGCACAAGCCTTTCAGTTGCGCTATTTTTGGCTTTATTGTATAATTATAGACAATTCTTAAGTTTGTTTTGGAAAACCATAGAGAATTTCAACCAAAGAGCAAAATTTTGCATTGGGGATGAAATAAATGGTTACTAGAAAGTTTGTAATTGTAAGCGCTTTACTCATTTCATTCATATTTTCGACTGCATGTAGTTGTTGTAACAACAATATGGTAACTAATGAATATATCGATATAGCAAAAAGTGAATTAACTTTCCGAATAACATGGAAGGATTATTCGGGGCGCGGAGAGGCAATTCAAAAAATAGTCGATACCTATAATGAAGATTTCAACGATGGGTGTGCCATTTCTATGGTAAATGGCAATGAGGACCTTGCCTCAATTGAAAGTCTCATTGAAAGCAATGCCCAAATAATTTATCTGTTACCTTACAGATTTGTGAAATACTTTGGCGATAAAGGTGTTTTGGCAGATTTGACAACGGAATTTGAAGATTCAGAAAAACTATTCTATCCAGAAGTATGGAAATTAGGAACGGCAAACGGAAAAACCTATGGCATACCATGGCTAGGACATTCTATTTGTCTGCTGTATAATAAAAGCCTTTTAAACAAAGCAGGGGTAGAAGCTGATTGTATTAATAGTATGGAATCATTTTTGGACGCTATAAAAACCGTGGAAGAAAAAACAGATGCTAAAGGAATTGGGTTAGTTGGAGCGGCTAGTAATGATGTCTCATGGATGGTAAATCAGTTTATTTACGGATTTGGTTCCAGTCTCGTTAATGATGATGGGACAAAGGTTGTAATAAACAACGAAAAATCAAAAGAGGCTTTGTTGTTTTATAAAAACGCACTTGGAAAACATGCTCAGTCAACATGGGTTAATGATACTGGTAATGAGGTGATGACATACTTTAGAAATCAAGAGGTTGCATTTGAACTCCAGGGGATATGGGGCGTCACGGATATATTAAAGAACGGTGCCCCGTTTGAAGTGGGGGTTATTGCGCTAAATGATATCGGGTTATGTGCTGAAGTAGGCCCTATGATGCTGTCAATACCGGCAAGCATGAATGAGGAAATAAAATCGGAAGCGATTAAATTTATTTATTATGCGATATCAAAAGAAGTTCAGGAAAAAATTATGTATGGTGAATACAGTCCGGAGCGCGATGCCTATTATCCGTTTCGGACTCCGATCCGGATTGACATGGCAGATAGCCAGATATTTCAGAGTTACCCTGAATATCTGACATTTATCGAAGGATTTGAAAAACCGAGCATAGATGTGCCTGTGCCTGCTTGGCAGACTATTAAGGACGATTTTTACGAGGCTGGTTTGCATAAGGTGATGAACGGTCAAATATCAATTGATGAATTCCTAAAGATGGTAGAAACACAAGGCAATGAAATAATAAATGCGCAATAATATCACTACTTTTTAGAAAAATGCTGTGGGGGTTGAACAGGAATGAAAATATTAATTGTTGACGATTCAAAAACAGACGTTTTGTTGATAAGCCATATGTTAGAGGACTATGATGTTTTAGTTGCATATGACGGGAAAGAAGCGATGGAACTTATTAAAAAAGAGCCAGATATTAGCATTATGGTTCTTGACTTAGATATGCCCCGTATGAATGGGTTTGAAGTTCTTGAGATAATTGGAGCGCATCCGGAATACAAAAAAATCGCTACACTGATATTGACGAATTATGATGAAATAGACAATGAAATAAGAGGGCTGAGTCTCGGCGCAGTGGACTATATTCGCAAACCCCTGAACCTGAGATCTATAAGAAAAAGAATTGAAGTTCACAGCAATTTGACGAGTATACGAAAGTCCTTGGAGCACCAAAACTTTGAGTTGGAAAAAACAGTACAGGAAAGAACAATAGAATGCAACCTGACTCGAGATGTTACCATTCATGCGATGGTAGGCCTTTTAGAAGTCAGAAATATCGAATCGAGCAATCATACAAAAAGAACACAGTGGATGATGAAGGCGCTATGCGAGCATTTGCGTGCCAAAGAACCGTACCGCAACATACTGACCGAGAATTACATAAATGAGCTGTTTAATACCGCACCATTGCACGATATCGGCAAGGTAGGGATACCGGACAGCATTTTATTAAAACCGGGCAAACTGACATTCGAAGAATTTGAAACCATGAAGAAACATACCACATTCGGCGTTGATGCACTAAAATACGGGGGACATGAAAACAGCAATCTTTCTTTTATTCACACTGCTTCGGAAATTATTGGGACGCATCACGAGAAATTTGACGGCTCGGGTTATCCAAAGGGCCTTGCAGGTAAAGAAATACCTTTATCTGGCCGCTTGATGGCTATCATTGACGTTTACGATGCGCTGGTAAACGTGCGCGTATATAAACCCGCGTATTCGCACGAAGCAGCCCTTGATATTATTGCCAATGAAAGAAACAAACACTTTGATGCAGAGATTATTGACGCATTTTTAGATATTGAAAAAGATATAAAACATATTACCGAAAGATTTAATTTAAATACATTGCCAAAGGAGTAAAACTATGAAAAGCTTCAAAAGCATTTTTCTTTGTTTTGTGATTATATTATTTTTTAGCAATGTATGTTTTGCTGCAACGGATGATAAGGCAACAGATGTTACTATAGATTTTACGCAGGCAGAAAAGAATTTTATTGAAGAACATCCTGTTATAAAGCTTGGTGTTGATCCCCAATTTGTTCCCTATGAATTTATTGATTCCGATGGTATATATAAGGGTATTGCTGCAGATCATATAGCATTGATTTGTCAAAAAACAGGACTGGAAATGATTATTGCACAAGACTTGACATGGTCAGAGGCTTATGAAAAGGCAGTTGAAAAAGAATTGGATGTTTTGCCTTGTGTATCAAAAACAAAAGAGAGGCAACAATATTTCCTATATTCAGAACCATATTTTAATTTTCAGAGAGTTATTTTTGTAAATGAGGAAAACACTACGATAAAATCGTTTGATGATTTATATGGTAAGACTGTCGCTGTACAATCCAACAGCTCTCACAATAGCTATCTTTCGTCCTATGACTCCATTCATCTTAGTCTCTACCCGACTGTAGAGGGAGCGCTTCAGGCAGTTTCTAATGGGACTGAAGCTGCGTTCGTCGGCAATCTTGCCACTTCGAGTTATTTGATCAAAGCATACGGTATTACAAACTTAAAATATTTTGTAATTGATACGGAAGAACCGCAGTCGCTCTATTTCGCAGTTAGAAATGATTGGCCGGAGTTGGTTAGCATCATCGACAAGTCGTTGTCCAGCATAAATGAAGAGGAAAAAATCGCGATTAATAATAAGTGGCTTGGGATTGAGGAAAGTGCTGATTACTCGGAGATTTTAAGAATTGCTGGAATAATAGGCATTGTGATTGCCATTATATTGGCAGTGTCGGTCTTCTGGATTATCAAATTAAAAAAAGAAATTGCAAAGCGAAAAAAGACGCTGGAAGAGCTTCATGAAGCCAAGGAAGAAGCGGAACGGGCAACCCAAATCAAATCGATGTTTTTGGCAAAAATGTCTCATGAGGTTCGAACACCGCTTAATGCTATCACTGGAATGTCTTATTTGATTAAAAAGACAGGCGTTACATCTACGCAAAACATATATTTGGGCAAGCTGACTCAAGCTGCAAGAAATATGCTGGGAATCATCAACGACATACTAGATTTCTCGAAAATTGAAGCTGGAAAGATAGAACTCGAAAGAACGCAATTTGATCTGGACAAAGTGCTGCAGCATGTTATTAATATTGCTTCCGCAATGGTTGAAGAGCGCGGCATAGAGTTTGTATTGGATAAGAGTCTCGATGTACCAACGTTCTATTATGGAGATCCAGCAAAGATTGAGCAGATATTAATTAACCTTATCAGTAATGCTGTCAAGTTTACCGAGAGGGGCACGGTTTCATTTGCTATCCGGGCAAAATCAGCGCAAGACAATATCTGCGAAATTGAGTTTTGTATAAAGGATACTGGCATTGGCATGCACCCGGAGCAGGTCAAAAAGCTCTTTGTTCCGTTTGACCAGGGAGACTCAAGCATCAACAGGCGTTTTGGCGGGACCGGGCTAGGGTTGTCTATTGTAAAAAACCTCACGGATTTAATGAACGGAGAGATTGAAGTCGAAAGCGTTCTGAACGAAGGCTCAACTTTTTGCATCCGGCTACCGCTGGAAACTGATATAAATACAGAAAAAATGGAAACAAAAAGAATGGCTTCAGATTGTTTCCAAAATGTGCGGGCGCTTGTGCTCGAAAAAAGTAAAAATGTAAGAACATTGCTGACGGACTGTTTTCGTTCTTTCGGTATTGCTGCAGAAGTGGCATCATCTGAGGAAGAAGCCATGCTGTTGATCCGTAAAGCTTCAGAAAATAATGATAAGCCGTACAATCTCGTGATTGCCGATTTTATGACTCCGAAGAAACAAGGTATTGAATTTTTGATCAGCTTAAAAAAGCAATCAATATTTAAACAACCCCCTAAGACAATATTGATGATTCCAATTTCGAGAGAAGATCTATATGATGAAGTTGAGGCGGCGGGGATCGATTTTGGAATTACAAAACCTATTATTCCTTCTATTTTATATAATGGTATTATTGAAATATTCAAAATTGCACCGCCAGAGGCGACAGAGGTCCTAATACGACAGGATAATCTTATTGCACCGCATCCGTATCATATTTTACTTGTTGAAGACAATAAAACCAATCAGTTTATTGCCCAAAGCATTCTGGAGCAAGCAGGACTGCGCGTATCTAAAGCTAATAATGGCGAAGAAGGATATCTGTTCTTTACACAAAACAGGACGAATTTGGATTTAATATTAATGGATATACATATGCCGGTGATGGACGGGTATGCATCCGCTGATCTGATAAGAAGCATTGACGCGGATATTCCTATCATTGCGATGACTGCTGATGCTATTTCGGGAGTTGAAGAAAATTGCATAAGCCATGGTATGGGTCACTATGTCAGTAAGCCATTTGAACCGGATCAGTTTATTAGAACAATCTTGGATGTGCTGAAAACACAAAAGATTAAGGAGCCAGAAGGAGCCGGGCAGAAAGATTTAAAGAATGACGAAGGGCTGCTACTGGATGTCGCAGACGGACAAAAAAGAATCGGTGGGGATCCACAATTATTTTATATGATTTTGAAGGAATATTATAATGAAAACAGTTCGGTTGCAGTAACATTAAAAGAAATAATTAACAATAAGGACTATGCGGAGGCGGCAAAAATAGTCCATAAAATAAAAAGCAGTTCGGGAAATATTGGAGCAAAGAGTTTGTTTGAAGCAGCATCGGAACTGCAAAAAGCACTGCAAGCTAGCGAGGATGTTGATATAGTTAAATGGCATGATATATTTCAAACTACATTTGTTAAGCTAATGATTGAAATAGAAAATATTCTAGAAAGCGGGAGCGCTACTTGATATAAACGTTGTGTGGTATTTGGTACTGACAATAAAAAATATTCTTAAATGTGAAAGATAAAGCCAGGTCTAACATTACAAACCTTTTTCGTGTTATCTAAACAACCAAAGTTAAATTTGGATTGAAATTAAATTATGATAAAAACACGGTCACTCCCAACCCTCCCAGAAAATAGAAGTGGTTCATATTTGGGTCACTTCGCTCCACCATGAGTTCGAAAAGGTGCGCATCTGTAAAACCTCATTGTAATATTGGCTTTCTTATATTTTTAGGATTGTTTTTTAATGGGAGACATATTTGTGTTTTTGGGCAATTTAGGACTCGACTTGTTTGAATAAACGCGGTTTTTTTGCAGTTAATAAAATAATGACTGTTTTTTTTATTGCGGATTTTAAGACAAAAAAATAGAGAAAGGAAAAAAGAAGATAAGCAAAATAAAGAAATTCAAGCAAGACAGCACTCCGATAAACATAGAAAAGAATCTTTTTCTCTGTGAATATGAAATCTATATTCTAGAGAATAAGGTTCTATCCTTGTGCCGCAATGGATGGTAGGGGTACTATCGAATCAAAAATAATAGTTTTGAATAAAAGATAGACTCTTTTGATAAATTTTATCCACGGGCAGTGCCTGTGCAGATATTACCTTCGTTATAATATAGCGAGGTGTTGCTTAAAATATTGGTAATAGGAAGAGTTGCTTTTCCTATCACAACTTTAGTGTACGGGTAAATAGTACCTTGGCAGATAATACGGCCGAACCCCCTTTTTTGTATTGATTCGGCGATTTCTTCCAGTTCTTTTTTTGCTTCTTCCTGTAGTTTTGTATAGGTATCATAACTATAACTGACATTTTTAAAAGCTTGCCTTTTTTCCGGTGTCAGCCGGTCACCTGCATCCAATTGACTAAGTATAGTAAAAAGCGGTTTTAATTTCACAATTTGTTTTTCCAGTTCTTCCACCTGAGCTAATAATTCTTGTTGACGTTCAATGACTGTATGATCGGTGCCAAGCTCTAGCCTTGTTTTAACATTGGCGACAGAACCAATCGTATGAGCCTCAATATTTTGGCCTGCGATACAACTGCCTCCGATGATTTTAGCCATTGACCCGATAATTTTTATGTTTTTGCCGCATTTAATATCGCTGTTTATAATATACTCCGCATTAATATCGCCCTTGACAAAAATAACGCAGTTTTCAATAAACCTGCATTTTAAATCACCATCACAATATAGTTTGCTGCCGGTGATGCCGCTTTCCAGGCTTATGCTGCCCTTGGCATTAACCGTTGAAGCCTCTACCGTTCCTTTAACAACGATATTTCCATCCGCTACAATTTTAAAACCCGGCAACACCATGCCCAAAACAACAAGGTTGCTGGAAACCTTAATATTTCCGGTAGAATTATCAACATTTTCTTTAATGTAAAATGTCTCGTTGACATTGATCTTTCGCCCGTCAAATTCGACCTGGCCCTTAATTTTAGACAAAATAGCAGTACCAGCTTCATTCAATTCGGTATTTTTGCCCAAATAAGATTGTACCGGCCGGCCTTTTTTTTGTGACAACTCTTTTCCTTTGACTGAAATACCAGGAGTGCCTTCCGTGGGCAGAGTAATGGCACATAAAACCTGGCCTTGGATAACATTTTCTACCATATCAAGGTCATGATAATTTACTGTACCGTTTTTGTTCTCCTTAGGCCTCAGGTTCTTTTCTTCTGTTTTAATCCGAAAGGATGCTGTACCGTCAATGCCGTCAATAGGAGCTATGCCGCTGGCAACGGGTATATCGCTGCTATAAATCGGCGCTGCTTCAATTTCTTTAAGCTTCTCAATATTTATATTATAAGATATACCACAGTCTGATAACGCAGCGTTCATTGATTCAAATGTTGGAGCGGCGCCGCCGTTGCTTGGAGACTCAATATTAAGACAAGCTTCAAGACCGCAGTTGTCGATCGAAACATTTATTACAGCATCAACTGCGGGAGGCACTTCGCGTGGGATTTCAGTATCAGCTGTGGGAGGCGCTTCACATGGGATTTGGGAAGCTTTATCATTTTCAAGTTCAGAAGCATCCGTTAGAATATCCATATTAACCTTTTCCTTTCAATATTATATAATTATCATTAATTTTTTCTTGCTATTAAAATTAAAGCTATATAAATATATATCGATATTTCATCTTTATTTAAATAGTATATCTAAATATATTTAGTATTGAACAATTGATACTGACGGGCAAGAGATAACAAAACGCTTTGCGCGTAGGCGAAAACGCTTATAAAGCAACTTCAATATACCGATTTCTCATTAGCCGAAGCTAAAGAGGCGGCGGATCTAATCTTTAAGATGGATAGCTAAATTCATTGTAATAGTCTTATACCATTTGCTTGACATTAAAGTGAGTTTTCTGGGCAATAGATATGATATTTACCTGTTTTTTTTAAAATCAAATCTAAATCATCAAGATATAAATCATCATAAGGAACAGTACCCAGTCGCGGCTTGCTTAAAAGAAAATTAAAAAATAATCATAGATAGTTTACCATTTTCCTCAGTACCGAAATTTGAAAAATATTAGGGATAATAGTCAAAAATCAGCTATAATTTACATATAGAAATATTCAATTTTACCGCAAAATCTTTTTATGTCATAGATTTGTAAACAAATTGTAACAATTATACCCGTTGCTTGTCATTATGCTCATCTAAGTTTAAGATTAAAGAAAGCTAAGCTCCAAGGAGATTTGCATGACAAAACTTAGGCGAATAAGAAATTATTCGGTGAAAAAAACTACCGGCATACGCCACATATTATATAATGTAATGCGTGCATACAGCAGTTGGAATATTAAAAAGAGAATAATAATATTCGGCGGCGCGGTAATACTGATTATTGGAATAGTACTGGCATGCACTCTGCCGGCCAAAAATGATAACATTGCAATGCAAGCGAGTACTATTGATATACCAACAGAAATAAATAATGATAACACGCAGACGGAAAGCTTAGAGCCGACCTCGCAGCCAACTCCGACACCTACGATAGCGCCCACTCCTACCCCCGACCCTACTCTAAAAAGAGGCGATGAGAACGAGCGTGTGCAGCAGCTTCAGGAAAGACTGACCGAGCTGGGATATTTGGATATAGACGAATCCACGCAGCTTTTCGGCCCCGCGACAGAATATGCGGTAGGATTATTCCAGCGGCAGCATGAATTGCAGCGGGATGGAATTGCCGGCCCTGAAACACTCGGGCTTATTTATTCTGATGAAGCAAAAAAGTATACTCTTTTAGAGGGCACAGAAGGAAGAGATGTTGACAGCCTTCAGCGACAGCTTGTACGCATGGGCTATATGGGAAAAACAACGGGATATTACGGCACAGAAACTGTAGCCGCAGTCAAGGAGTTTCAAGAGCGCAACAGTCTTGAAGTAGACGGAAAGACAGGCCAGTATACACTCGATCTTATATATTCACCGAACGCCAAAGAAAGCGCAAATAAAGCTCAGGGCGAGAAAAGACGCGCGAATATACTTGAAATGCTTGAAGCAGCCCAAAAACAGCTTGGCAAGCCGTATATTCTCGGGAATGAAGGGCCTAATTCTTTCGACTGTTCGGGGCTTGTATACTATTGCCTGAAAGTAGCAGGTTCTTCTCGCGGGCGATACAATGCCGCCGGTTATTCACAGGTTACAGAATGGGATAAAATAAATTCTTTTGGCGATCTTGAAAAGGGAGATCTGCTTTATTTCTGGAGCAGCAGCAGTAAAACAAGAATAGGGCATGTAGGTATATATGTTGGCAGCGGGTTAATGATAGACGCGTCATCGAGAAACGGCAAAGTGGTTAAACGCGACTGCCATTGGGACAGCTTTGCGTTTGCGCGCAGGCCTTGGTAGAAATACGATTAAAACATACCTTAGGAAGATTATCTCCTAAGGTATGTTTATGCCAAAATATATCAGAAAATGCCGGATTTTCAGGCTGAGGTTAACACTAATAAATAGAAATTTTTGTTAAAGTATGATATTCTTAAAAAAGCAGATACAACTGATAAAAATTTCAAGAGGTACTTTTTATGGAAAGCTTAATTAATATGTTTGATTTGGTATTTTGCCTTACAAACACAGGAGATCTTATCAGTAATGAAATATCTAATCACCATAAAAAAGTTGCATATCTGGCATTTAGGATAGCAGAAAAGTTCGGATTAACAAAAGAGCAGCAGCGAGAAATATTTCTTGCCGGTTTGCTGCATGATGTAGGCGCTTTTTCTACAGAAGAAAGGCTGGAATTATTAGAAAATGAAACGCCGAATATTAATGACCATGCGTTTATCGGGGCTAAAATAATCGAAGGTTTTAAGCCTTTAAAAGATACGGCCAATATTATTCGGTATCATCATATTCCCTGGGATGATGGCAAAGGCAGAGAATTTTGCGGCAATAAGGTTCCTTTATCAAGCCATATTCTTCATTTGGCCGACAGAATAGTCGTTCTGATTGACTCTAGGCAAGAGATAATAGGGCAGGCAAAAGGAATCTGCGAAAAAATAGAATCTTTTTCGAACAGCAAGTTTATGCCCGAGTTGGTAGATGCTTTTCTAAGCGCAAGCAAATATGAATATATTTGGCTGGATTTAATGTATGCGCCTCTTATGGAAATCGTACCGAGCATGATGAACTTTGAAGAAGAGTTTATTGATTTAGACGAGGTTATACATCTTTCAGAGATTTTTGCAAGTATTATTGACTTTAGAAGCCCTTTTACTGCAAACCATTCATCGGGAGTAGCCGCAGTTGCAGAGAAATTGGCTTTTTTATGCGGTTTTTCGGAAAACGAGTGCAAGATGATGTTGATAGCCGGTTATTTGCATGACCTTGGAAAGCTTGCGATAAACAACGAGATATTAGAAAAACCAGGCAAGTTAGAAGTTGAAGAATTCAATGCGATAAGAAGCCATACTTTTTATACCTATCGTACGCTGCAAGTTATCAAAGGCTTTGAAACTATAAATATATGGGCTTCATATCACCATGAGAGATTGAATGGTAAAGGATATCCATTTCATTTGAGCGCAGAAGATATACCTTTAGGGTCAAGAATTATGGCGTTTGCTGATACTTTTACTGCTATTACCGAAGACCGCCCATACAGAAAAGGAATGGAAAAAGAAAGGGTTTTAAAAGTGATTGAGAATTTAGTAAATAATAACTCGCTCTGCCCGTATGTTTTTTCAATATTAATGGAGAATTTTGATTTACTTGACGCTGCCCGCACGCAAGCTCAAAAAAGATCTAATATTAAATATGACAGCATTAAAAATTAAGAAAACTTACTGATTTTTGATTCTGAATGATAACGATATTCTTGCTAACTTTTGGTATATATGTATGGCAATAGATTGACGGTTATTCGAAAAATGCTGTATAATAATAAATATAAATCAACCAAATATTTCATCGGGTTTTAAGGAGTAATAAGGTAAAATAAATAATATACTCAAACGAGCATAAATAAGGCATAGTTATATTATTTGAAAGCATTTGATACACCTAGAAAAACAGGAGAATTAGTAATTGATATATAATCCATACGTCAAAAGGATAATTGACTTTATATTTACTTTGCTTGGAATACTGATTTTGTGGCCGGTTTTTATATTAATGGCAATATTGATAAAAGTTAACTCAAAAGGGCCTGTATTCTTCCGGCAAAAAAGAATCGGAAGAAACAAAAAGCATTTTAATATATTAAAGTTCCGGACTATGAGTATTGATACACCAAAAGATGTTCCGACTCATATGCTCTCTGATCCTGACAGCCATATCACCAAAATCGGCGGGTTTTTAAGAAAGACGAGCTTGGATGAACTCCCGCAGATTATAAATATATTTATAGGCGATATGAGCATTGTAGGGCCTCGTCCGGCATTATATAACCAGAACGATTTAATTGAGCAAAGAGACAAATATGGTGTTAATAAATTATATCCCGGGCTTACCGGCTGGGCACAAATAAACGGCAGGGATGAGCTTGCTATACCGATAAAAGCCGCACTGGACGGTGAATACGCAGAAAAAATAAGTTTTCTTTTTGATATGAAGATATTCTTTAAAACTGTGTTCAGCGTTTTGAGAAGCGATGGTGTTAAAGAAGGCAAAAACAGTGATTTAAAAAGTTGAGAAGGCAATTGAGGCGGAAGTTGATGAAGATTTTAATAACTGGATCAAACAGTTATATAGGTGAAAGTTTAAAAGAATATTTGAGCCAATGGTCAAACTATTATTTTGTTGATACCGTATCAATGTTAGATGATAATTGGAAGAAAAAAAATTTTGAAAAATATGATGTTGTTTTTCATGTGGCAGCAATTGTTCATAAAAAAGAAAAGCCCGGAATGAAAGACATATATTTTAAAGTGAATAAAGAGTTAGCTGTTCTTGTTGCAGAAAAAGCTAAAGCCCAAGGAGTCGGGCAGTTTATCTTTATGAGTACAATGAGCGTCTATGGTAAAAAATCTAAAATCGGCAAAAAAGTTATTATAGATGAAAATTCGGTATGCGAACCAAACACTCTTTATGGAAAGAGTAAACTTGAAGCCGAATCAGAATTGAATAAGCTAAATGATAAAAAATTTAAAGTTGTTATATTAAGGCCTCCAATAGTTTACGGGCCAAACTGCCTGGGAAATTACGGGAGATTGAAAAAATTTGTATTAAAAATGCGTATATTTCCGTTAGTTAACAATGAAAGAAGTATGGTTTTTATCGACAATTTATCAGAATTTATAAGGCAAATAATACAAGAAAAGATATCAGGTTTATTTTTTCCTCAGAATAAAGAATATGTTAATACTGTGCAAATGGTGAGACTAATTGCCAAAGAACACTCAAAAAGAGTTATACTATCTAAATCTTTGGCTTTAATGGTAAAAATATTTTCTAATTTGGATATTATAACAAAAGTTTTTGGCAATTTGGTATATAATCTTAAAATGTCGGATTATAATGATTTTAGTTATTGTATTTCTGATTTTGAAAAATCAATACAATTAACTGAAGAAAAATCCTTAAAAAGGTCAGAGTCATGAAAAAAGATATTTTAATAATGTGTCAGTATTTTTCCCCCGAATATATATCCTCAGCTATACTGCCAACTGAACTGGCTGAGGATTTGTCAGAAAAAAATCTTACCGTTGATGTGATTTGCGGCTATCCAAAAGAATATTATGATGGCGGAAAAATAACAAGAAAAGAAAAATATAAAGGAATTAATATATCAAGAGTAAAATATACGAAATTTAATAAAAAAAGAAAGATAGGCAGATTGATTAATTTCTTTTCATTTTTTATCGCAATTTTTTTTAAGATGTTTAAATTTTTTAAATATAAAATTATAATTGTATATTCTAACCCTCCAATATTGCCGCTGATACCTTATTTAGTATCTCGATTATCAAGAGTTAAATTTATATATGTAGTTTATGATGTATACCCTGACAGCGCATTGAAAATGGATGCGATAAAAAAGGGAAGCTTAATAGAAAAAAAAATGAAATTTATAAATAAAAAAGTATATAATCATGCCGCTAAGATAGTAACTCTTGGAAATGAAATGAAACAATATTTGATTGATACAGGTATAGCTTCAAAGCCAGATATTTTAGAAGTGATTCCAAACTGGTATTGCGATAAAAGAGTTGAAAATCAAAATTTTTCGGCTGAAAATGATTTAAAAATTTTAAAAGAGAAAGATTCCTTTATTGTTCATTACAGCGGCAATATGGGAACTTTACAGGATATAGATACAATTCTTAAATGTATGCTTGAATTAAAAGATAACAAAGCTTTATTATTCTTTTTTGCCGGTCATGGGAATAAAGTTGAGCTTATTAAAAAGTATTTAATCGATAATGGAATAAAGAATGCAAAGGTATATGGTTTTTTAAGGGGGAGGGATTATTCCGATGCTTTAGAGATGGCAGATGTATGTCTGGTCAGCCTGGAAAAAGATTCAGAAGGGTTAGGCGTTCCAAGCAAAACATATGGATATCTTGCATATGGCAAACCAGTTTTGGCTGTAATGTCAAAAAACACGGATATAGCAAAAAAACTATATGAGTATAATGCTGGCAAAAGCATTATACAGGCAGACTATCTGGCTCTAAAAGATTCAATTATTGAACTAATGGATAATAGAAAGCTATTAGATATACAGAGCAGAAACGCAAAGAAATTATTTTTGGATTTATATGATAGAAAAATTTGTACTGGCAAGTATTATGATATGATATTAGAAATAATAAATAATTGATGAATGGGAAAGGGGATAGGATGTTTAAAAATAAAACACTACTCATAACGGGCGGGACAGGCAGCTTCGGAAATGCTGTAATGAAAAGATTTTTAAATACTGATGTATCTGAAATAAGAATTTTTTCGAGAGATGAAAAAAAGCAGGATGACATGCGAAAGCTTTATAAGAATGAGAAACTAAAGTTTTTTATTGGGGATGTAAGAGATTTAGCGAGCATCAAAAATGCTATGTACGGCGTTGATTATATCTTTCATGCCGCCGCTTTAAAACAAGTACCATCCTGCGAGTTTTTTCCGCTTGAGGCAGTAAAAACAAATGTTTTTGGTACGGATAACGTATTGACCGCCGCGATAGAGCATGGCGTTAAAAAAGTTATATGTCTATCTACAGATAAAGCGGCATATCCAATTAATGCTATGGGAATATCAAAAGCAATGATGGAAAAAGTATTTGTCGCAAAATCAAGGACAATCTCCGAAGACAAAACCTTAATATGCGGCACAAGATACGGCAATGTAATGGCTTCAAGAGGTTCGGTAATCCCTCTTTTTATAAATCAAATAAAAAGCGGACAGCCTTTGACGATAACTAATCCGGATATGACAAGATTTTTAATGAGTTTGGATGACGCTGTAGAGCTCGTCGTATTCGCTTTTAAAAATGCTAAAGCGGGTGACATTATGGTCCAAAAAGCTCCGGCTTGTACTGTAGGTATTTTAGCACAGGCGGTAAAAGAGCTTTTTAATGCGGATAATGAGATCAAAGTTATTGGCACACGTCACGGAGAAAAATTATATGAGACACTTCTTACAAAAGAAGAATATGTTGTGTCACAAGATATGGGCAGTTTTTTCAGAATACCGGCAGATCAAAGAGACTTAAATTATGATATGTATTTTGTTCAGGGCGATGAAAAACTTTCTAGCGAAGAAGAATATAATTCTCATAACACAAAGCTGCTCAATGTCCTGCAGGTAAAAGAAAAGTTACAAAATTTAGAGTATGTGCAAAAAGAGTTAAGTAAAATTAAATAAGCAGTATTTAACACTTTTGGAAGGAATAAAAAATGAAGATTTTAATTACGGGAGCAAAAGGTTTTGTAGGCAAAAACCTTGCTGCCGAGTTGAAAAATAAAGGATACGAAGAAATATTTGAATACGATATAAATACTGATGAATCATTGCTTGATAAATTCACAAAAGAATGTGATTTTGTTTTTCATCTTGCCGGAGTAAACAGGCCGAAAGAACAAAAAGAATTTATGGAAGGCAATTTTGGATTTACTTCTGTACTTCTAAATAATTTGAAAAAGCATAACAATAAAGCGCCGATTTTAATTACATCTTCTATACAAGCGAAAAACGACAACCCATACGGTAAGAGCAAGAAAGCCGGAGAAGATTTAGTGTTTAAATACGGCACTGACCAAAATATCAATACTTATGTTTATAGGCTGCCTAATCTCTTTGGAAAATGGAGCAGGCCAAATTATAATACAGTTGTGGCAACGTTTTGCTATAATATAGCAAGAGGCATAGATATAAAGATAAACGATTCAAATGCAAAACTTGAGCTTTGTTATATAGACGACGTTATAGATGAGTTTTTAAGAGCATTAGAGCAAAACCCAACCATGAAAGATGGGTTTTGCTGCGTTCCAGTTGTTTATAGAATAAAGCTCGGCGATTTGGCGAAAGCTCTTAGAAGCTTTAATGAAAGCAGAAACGATTTAAATATTCCTAATATGGATGATGAATTGATAAAAAAGCTTTACAGCACATATTTAAGTTTTCTGCCAAACAATAACTTTGCTTATGATTTAAAAATGAATTGTGATGACAGAGGTTCTTTTACAGAGTTTATTCGGACACCGGACAGAGGACAGGTTTCTGTTAATATTTCAAAACCGGGGATTACAAAAGGAAATCATTGGCACCACACAAAAAATGAAAAGTTTCTGGTTGTAAGCGGAGAAGGGCTTATTAAGTTTAGGAAGATTGATTCTGAAGAGATTATTGAATACAAAGTCAGTGCTGATAGATTACAGGTGGTTGATATACCGCCAGGGTTTACTCATTCTATAGAAAATGCGGGAGACTGCGATTTAGTGGCAATAATGTGGGCAAATGAAAGCTATGACCCGGAAAACCCGGACACTTATTTTTTGCCCGTTTAGATGTCGATGTTTGCATTAAAATAGGTATGGTAGTAGAATGTATAATTGTATTTGCAGAGTAAATTAAAATGATTTTTTGGAGCAAAAATTTATGAAAAAATTAAAAATAATGACGGTCGTAGGAACAAGGCCCGAAATAATAAGGCTTTCAGCTGTTATAAATAAATTGCAAGAGTCTGAAGCGATAGAGCATACGCTTGTGCATACAGGCCAAAACTATGATTATGAGCTTAACGAAGTTTTTTTTAATGATTTTAATTTAAAAAAACCTGATTATTTTCTTGAAGCAGCGTTAGGTTCGGCAGTAGAAACAATAGGTAATATTCTAATTAAAATAGACCCGATTATGGAAGAAGTAAAACCGGACGCTTTTTTAGTCCTTGGCGATACTAACAGCTGCCTGTGCGCTATAGTTGCAAAGAAGAGGCATATTCCTATATTCCATATGGAAGCGGGAAACAGATGCTTTGACCAAAGAGTTCCTGAAGAATCAAACAGAAAAATAGTTGACCATATATCCGATATAAACTTAACTTATAGTGATATTGCCCGAGAATATTTGCTGCACGAAGGGCTGCCGGCTGATAGAATTATAAAAACAGGAAGCCCTATGAGCGAAGTGCTCAATTCTAAGAAAAAAGAAATTGAACAATCTGATATTTTAAACAAACTGAAGCTTAGAGAAAAAGAGTATTTTATTGTGTCTGCACACAGAGAAGAAAATATAGATTCGAACGTAAACTTTAATGATTTAGTCGAAAGTTTAAATTCGATTGCAGAAGAATATGGCCTTCCAATTATAGTCAGCACGCATCCCAGAACAAGAAAAAAAATAGAAGAAAAAAGGACGAAATTTAATCAGCTTATATCTATTATGAAGCCATTAGGGTTTATAGATTACGTGAAACTACAGCAAAAATCTAAAGCAGTGTTAAGTGACAGCGGAACAATCAGTGAAGAGTCTTCTATACTTGGGTTTGCTGCGCTGAATATACGGCAGGCGCATGAAAGGCCGGAAGCAATGGAAGAAGCATCTGTTATGATGTGCGGGCTTAAAAAAGAGCGTATATTACAAGGGCTTAAGATATTGGAAACACAAAAAACCGGCACTTTAAGAAGAGTAAGCGATTACAGTATGCCAAATGTGTCGGATAAAGTTCTCAGAATAATTATTTCTTATACTGATTATGTAAACAGAACTGTTTGGGGGAAATAATTTAAATAGATGTGCAACGTTAAAAAAAGATTTGTCGAATGAGTTAACGTGTTTATTTCGTTTTAATTACATCAATATAAATTTTCAGCATTCTTTTAAAAACAATATCTTGGGTATAATATTTATTAACCTTATTTTTATTCCATGCAGACATTTTTTTTCTAAGTTTAATATCTTTGTTAAGCTTTGTTACAGCGCCAGAGAAACCGTTCACATCACCTATTTTTTCTATTATAATTCCACCGCTTTGCTCAAGCATGTCAGGAATAGCTCCGGCAGATGTCGTAATGCACGGCATACCGTGCGCCATAGCTTCCAGCAGCGCCATAGGGAAACCTTCTGTCAATGTGGGGAATAAGAACACATCTGATTCATTAAACGCATCAACGACTTTCTGCGGAGCGACTTCGCCATGCAAAAATACATTGTCTGGCTTAGGCAGGCAGGCGATTTCCTTGCTTATATATCCATATAAACTAAAACTAATATTGGGGAATCTCTCCGCAACTTTAAAAATCACATCTGAACCTTTGGCTTTTGTTACATGCCCCACATAGAGTATCTTTTGTATTTCCTTATTGATATTTTTTTCTTCAGCTAATGAAGGAACGTTTTCTTTTAAAATAAAATTAGGGAAAATAATGCTGTTTTTCCCGGCGATTTTTTTTGTATATTCTTTAGAAGCCTTATTCAAGACCAATATCATGTCAACATTGTTTGCGATTTTTTTGAAAAAAAATCTGGTTAAAATATTACTGACCTGATAAGAAATATCACAATGGAAGTAGAGCAATAACTTAACATTATGCTTTTTGGCCAATTTTGCAAGAGCGTAATCTCTGATTAATCCATACTTGCCGCAAGAGGTATTAACATGTATTATATCAGGCTTAAAGCTTTTTAGTTTACTTTTTAAATCTTTATAAATTTTAACGCTTCTTTTAATCTCATCAAAAATATGCCTTTTGACCAGTTGTTCTATCCGTTTTCCTATTACTGCAGTATTGACAATACAAACTTCATTGCCTTTTCCCCAGTCTAATGTTAAGATTCTTTTGGTCCAGCTTGCAATTCCGCCTGCCGGCGGCGGCAGCGGGGATAATAATATGACTTTCACCTATTTGCACTTCCTTGCCAAATTTTAATATTTAAAATTCATCTGGCTTTTTTATAAATTTGCTCAAAGATTTTCTCTATACCAATTTACTGCAAGCCGCAGCCCTTGTTTTATATTGTATTGAGGATCGTAGCCCAAAAGTTCTCTCGCTTTGGTAATATCGGCAAGAGAATGAGGGATATCGCCTTTACGGACAGGACCGTATATCGGTTTTATATCCTTATTTAACAATGAGGTAATGGTTTCATAGAGCTCATTTAATGTTGTTCTTTGTCCATATGCTATATTAAAAGCCTCTCCGCTCGCTTTATCATCGGCTAGGCACGCCTTAAGGTTTGCCTGTACAACGTCATCGATATATGTAAAATCCCTGGAATAACTGCCGTCACCGTTTATTGTGGGGTTCTTATCTTCCAATAACAGCTTGACAAAAAGAGGTATCACGGCAGCGTATGTTGACTGGGGATCCTGCCTTCTGCCGTAAACATTAAAGTATCTGAGCCCAATCGTTTTCAGGCCAAAGAGTTCCGAATAGTTTCTGGCATATAATTCATTGACTGCTTTAGTGATAGGATAAGGAGCCAGAAGCTTGCCTTCACGTCCTTCTTTTTTTGGCAGCTTTTCTTCATCCCCATACACAGAGGACGATGACGCATAGACGAATTTTTTCACGCCTTCTTTTGCGCTTGCCTGCATCATATTAAGCGTCCCGTGTATATTAATCGTATCATATTCCAGAGGCATTTTTATAGACCGAGGAATAGCTCCCCAGGCTGCTTGATGTATTACATAATCTGCTCCGCGCGTTGCTCGCACACAAGTATCATAATCACAAATGCTGCCGTCGATCATTTCCGCTTTATCGTGAAAACTGGTTGTGTTGTTGCGCTTGCCTGTAGAATAATCATCTAGAACCCGCACGGTATATCCCATATTAATGAGTGTTTCTGCAATGTTTGAACCGATAAACCCGCCGCCGCCCGTAACAAGGAAAACGGAACGGGTATCAAATTTAAGCTCTTCTCTAAAACTCATTAAAACCTCCAATAACTATATCCAGCATTTTGAGCTGCATTTCTATTAAATATTCCTTTTAAATCGATTAAAACATTCGTTTTACTTTTATAAATATTCTTAAGTGCCAAAAGGTCAATCTCTTGAAAAGATGTATGAGCGACGGTAAATATACATGCATCCACCTTGCCTATATCATTTATATCTTGAATATCCAAGCCATGAATTCTTTTAAGGTCTTTCTTATCCGCGACTGGGTCTATAATGCTGACATCAACTCCGTATTCATTGAGTTCTTGAATTATATCCATTGCTTTTGTATTGCGAATATCCGGACAATTCTCTTTAAAAGTAATGCCAAACATTGCAATTTTTGCCCCTTTTATTTGTGTGCCCGATTTTATGAGTTGCTTTACAGTCTGCTCGGCTACATATCTCCCCATAGAATCGTTGATTGTTCTGCCGGAAAGTATGATTTTCGATTCATAACCCAGCATGCTGGCACGATATGTCAGATAATATGGATCAACACCGATACAATGACCGCCTACAAGTCCCGGGGTAAAATTTAAAAAATTCCACTTTGTGCCTGCCGCCTCTAAAACGGCTTTTGTATCAATATTCATCTTATTAAAAATGATGGATAGTTCATTCATAAATGCAATATTAATATCACGCTGTGAATTTTCTATGACCTTTGCTGCTTCGGCTACCTTAATACTCTGTGCCCTGAATACACCTGCTTCTACAACAAGCTCATAAAGTTTTGCAATTGTTTCAAGGCTTTGTTCATCCATTCCGGATACTATTTTTACTATGGATTCCAGACGATGAACCTTATCGCCGGGATTAATTCTCTCGGGCGAATAACCGACTTTAAAATCCCGTCCGCAGACAAGCCCCGAGGTCTTTTCTAAAATCGGAATACAAACCTCTTCCGTGACGCCCGGATAAACTGTCGATTCAAACACTACAACAGCGCCCTTTTTAATATTAGCACCAACCATTGCGCTTGCATTTTCAACCAGTGATAAATTAGGTGTTTTATCTGCATTTATAGGCGTAGGTACTGCGACAATGTAAAACATAGCATTATTTAAATCTTCTTGATTACTAGTAAAATTTACAGATGAATTTTTTATTGCCTGGTCGCCAACCTCGCATGTAATATCTACACCTTTTTTATATTGATCAATTTTTTGTTCTGACAGATCGAAACCTATAACTTCAACCTTTTTTGCGAAGGCGACAGCAAGAGGCAAGCCCACATAACCAAGGCCCACCACGGCAATCTTTTCTTTTCTTTCTGCTATTTCGGAATATAAATCCATGTCTTACCCTTTCTTATCTACTGCCATATATAAAGGCGGCTAAAAAAGCCACCTTTATAAACTCATATCTCATTTATTATATCAGATAATTGACTATAAAAACAATCATAATCATAGCATTTTGCGATTTCATAAGCATGCTCTGCAATGGCTGCCGCTTTTTCTTTTTCGATAATCATTTTTTCAATGCCTTGAGCCAACAGCTTTTCATTCTGGGATATATTATTTAAATCATAATTAATTTTTTCACTCAACGGGGGAACTAATATGCCGTATTCTGCTTCGTAAATGTATGTTTTTATATCTACATCTGTCTTTTTGCATAATATTTCTTTTGGCCCTGTCATGCAGTCAGTAGAAACTATAGGAGTTTTACAAAGCATTGCCTCTACAATTACATTTGGGAATCCTTCATAAATAGAACTGCACACAAAAACATCCGAAGCAGCAATGTATCTAAACGGATTTTTCTGATAACCAAGCAGCAAAATATCCTTAGCATAGCATGAATGCGCAGCCATACTCTTTATTTCTTTTTCCATAGGCCCGCCATACCCAATAATGATAAGCCCCGCATCTTTTATTTTTTCTTTTAGATGGTGAAATGCTTTTATGAGGTGCCATAGGCCTTTATCTTTTTTATAAGCTCCAACTGTACAAATATTCTTATGGCTACTAAAGAAATCTGTATATTCACGATTGATAGCTTCTCTTGCCAAATTGGTAATATTCTTTATATTAAATGGATTATTTAATACACGCACTTTTTTTTCATTGACATTAAACTCTTCTATAAATTCATTTTTCATACGCTGAGTTTGAACTATCATTGTTTCTATTTTGTTTATATTTCTATAATAGCTTAATTTATGTAATTTATATTCGCCGTATCCACGGCATGAAATTATAACTTTTGATTTTCCGGGCGCCCAGATATTTACCATATTTGCAGAATTCAAAAAACTTATTACTGCCTTTGGTTTAATTTTATATTTATAATAAGAAAGCTTAATTATGCGTAAAATCCTCATCAATACTTTTAACACAAAACTTTTTTTTGCTTTGCATTTTAGGTCTATCAGTTGACCGCTGTAATCGTAATTCATATTTTCCGAATCAAAAACAAAAAAATAAACTTCATAATCTTTTGCAAGAATATGCGAAATATTACTCATTACTCTTTCTGCCCCGCCAGACAATAAATTAGGTATTAATAGGCCAATACTTTCTTTTGCTCTATGCTTATTTTCTGTTGAATAATTTTCTATATACATTAAATTCCCCTTTTAATCACTCTGCAAAAAATTTTAATTTATTTTTGGCAAAAGATGTACTCCTCACTCATATCAAGATGATATAAATTACAATCAATAATAATATAATACAATTATATTTTAAGACTAATATTATGGATGTCAATTAAAAAAACAAATATCATGATTTGTTTTTTTAAATAATAGCTTATGTTATAACCTTAGGTCAGTTTACGCTTTTATACACTTTATTGAGCCTCTATCCAACAAATATGTTCAACAGCAGATATAAAAAGGCAATTGCTCCTGTAGCTATAATTGACACTTTCATAAGTTTTTTGTGTTCTTTTCTATGTATAAAACCAATCGCAATTAATATTGCCATAAAGGGCCATACCATTAGCTTCCATCTAACACTTATATACAGCACAATTGCCATCATAGCGATTATGCCGATTATAAAATAAATATTTATATTATTATACTTTTTGCTTTTAAGTGTCGTATATGAACCTACTATAAATAATGGAAGGCAAGCAAGCCAATATATTGTACCCAAATCAGAGAATACGCTCATAATTATTAATTCTTTAGTAGCTGAGAATACGCTATAAAAATTAAAGGGATGAAAAAGTATATAAAAGAATGCAAAACACTGTCTTAATCCTGCCGGTATCTTGTAAAGTATACTCCAAAAACCGGTGCTTGATCCGTCATTTTGTGTTACTTCATCATATGCATATTTTAATACACTGCTAAGATTTTCCGGGGCATCAGTTTCTGGTATTTTTTGTACTACTGCTGCCGATACCTCAGAATGTGCCGCATAACAATATTTGTATAACACGAATGCCACTATGGCGCTTATCAAAAGAATAAACCATCTGCCTTTTAATGATCTGCCAATCGATTTTATTGTGAACTTTTCATTCCAAGGCAAAACATAAACGCCGATACAAAATGCGAAAAGAGCGATACCGATTCGGTATCTTGTAAAGAGAAAAAATGCGAATAACAAAATAAGAAGAATTGATTTAGCAACTGTCTTTTTGTCTATTGTTATCATATAATATGCAATGCAGCAAATCAGCAAAATGACAAGTGTTTCTTTTAATAGTACTGCTGAATAAATAAGGAAAACAGGATACAGCAAAGCAATAAAAACGCTCAGTTTGACTATTTTTTCATTATTAGTTGTAGCATCTGCAATTTTTGCAATTACCAAAATAACGAGTGAAGAAAGTGCCGCGACAACTATGTTATAAAAAAGCGTATTTGTTGAACCGCAAAAGATTTTCGTAATTGTAGCTATTAAATATATAAAACCAGTCTGCGGAATAGCTGCGCCGAAGAAATTATATGTTGCATCAATTGGGTTATTAGTTACCAGATATTCGATACGGTAATTGCTTACTAGTTCATCGATATATTTTAAATAATAAGACGAATCAATAGCTAATATACTGTTGCCAGTAAGATAGGTCTGCATATATAAAATTAATACTGCGCAGATGGAGGTCACTATAAGTGATATTGCAAAATAACCGGTAAACTGTTGTTTACTGCCATTGAAAATTATCAATAATATAAGTAATACTAAAATGAATAAGAAAACGCCAACAGTTTGTGCTAAGATTGAGACTGCTGCCGACCACACAAGAAGAAAAAGTATAGCAATCTTATAAAATAATTTTAAATCAAGTATAGATGTGGTTACAATCATTATGAATTTCTTTATCAAAACTTGTGCCCTCGCTCATGTAAATTTATTACAAGTGTATCATATGTATATAGTAAAAAACAAGATTAATAATTATCTTATGCAATTCATATAAATTACTGGCCGTTGCTCAAAAATATAAACAATTACAAAACTAGATGTGAAGGCATAAATATTGCTATATTAAGATTTCTTTGTAACTCTATTTTTTAAAATCATCATCTTTACATGTATAAACTCATTTGATTTTCTAAATGACATATAAAATAGTAAATTTGTAACAATAAGTACAACTGCTGCATTAATAAATAAATTAAACCATGTTATATCAGCCGCAACATAGGTCCTAAATAACAAACACATTCCGGCTGCTGTAACAACCGGAATGAATTGTTTGAGACAATTAATATAAAAATCTTTTACGCCTTTGTTAAAAGCGTGGTTATAAACTATTCGCGGCCGCAAAATATATGATACTATGCTTGTAACGAGCGTCCCAACAAAAACGCCGGTAATACCAATTATCTGGACCATAGCTATTGAAATAACAAGATTAATGATTGCCATTAAAACGACAATCCATCTATCCTGGCGAAAAATACCGCTTGCGCTCTTTACTTCCCAAAGTGCGGTAATATTTCCTTGCAGATAAAAATCAAGAACAATAATGATCCAAGTTATGCTGGGTATAGTTAAATCTTTACCTATCCATAAAGTGATAAATGAATCTGCAAGAATAAAAAATGCAACTGCACAAAAGCCGTAAAGCCAAAACATAACAAAACCATATGTTTTATATGTTTCATATTGTTTTTCCTTGCTTTCTGTTGCAATAAGATTGCCCAAAGAGCCCATCACTGCACCAATTGTAACGCTGAAAAATTTCTTGACCGTAACAATAAGCAGATTGTAATTTGAAACCAAACCGACCATAGCAACACCAACAAAAGCCGAGATTATAATGCTGTCAGTTTGCAGAATACTTACTCTGGCAAGTCTATGCCAAATTAGTGCAAAAATATTCTTTTTGATAGGGCCAAGCTGTTCATCCGAAAGTTTATTTATTCCTTTTTCCTTTAGGTAAGGGTATTTTTTATTAACATAAATGTTGATAAATATATTATTGAAAAGTTGCATAGCAGCTGTTGAAAGCAAATATATCATAAAGCTCCTAAATAGAAGCAATAAGGCGATATTAAACAATCCCTGTACGAGATTAAAGATTGTGGTAATATTTGTTATAATATATTTTTTTTGATAAGCATTTACTAAAGTATATTTATAAGTTACAAAATAGCTTGATATTGTATTGAATAAAAATATTATGTAATAAATTGAAATATCGCCAATTTCACCTGGATTTTTAATTATTATATCCAAAAACGGCAAGATAGCTAATCCAACAGCTGTGATCACTATCGCAACCCATCTATATGCTTTCTTGTACAAATGCATAAGTGATTTTATTTCTTCGATATTACCTTCTGCGACTGGTTTATACAGAGCGAAGGTCATTGCAGGACCTATGCCAAGCTCTGCGAAAGATAGTAATCCAAGTATATTAGCGAATAAACCATTGACGCCAAGGTATGTTACACCAAGAATATTAATAAAAATGGTTCTTGAAGCAAATGCAATAAGCGCTATCGCAATATGTCCTATATATCCGTAAATTAAATTCATTTTGACATTTTTTATTCGTGACAATTTGTATTCCTCACTTGTTAATGACTATATCTTTAATAATTTTAATATATTGGGATGAATTTGCCTCAAATGAAAAATTATCTGCCGCTTGTTTGCTTATTTCTTTTCTTTTATTGGCGTCTACAGTATAGCCGATTATTTCTTCTATCCGATTAAAAAAGTTTTTACTATCGTATTCAATAATACCATAGCTCCTTTCAGTTATAAAAGCATTATATAAAGATAAAGCTCTTGTATAAATCAAAGGTAATCCCGTAGCCAAATATTCTCCAGTTTTGGCTGTTGGCGCAATATAATTCATCGTATGGATATGCCTAATAATAAAAGCCATGTCCGCGGCCATTAGATATTCTGCAACTTCATCGTTTTCCGCAGTAGCAACAATAAATTTCGATTCATCTATTTTTTCTTCCGCAAGAAGTTTTTTTGCTGTGACAATATCTCGATAAGGCACTAATGAGATAAAAATCGACTGCTCGCTTGTTTTAAGTATTTCTTTAAAAATTTTGATGTTTAATCTGTAATTTTGCCAAGCATACAATACACTGCCCGTATAGATGTAAACTTTTTTTTGCTTAATCCCCAACTCTGCTCTCTTCTTTTCCCTTATTGCTTGATCAAAAAAGAATTTCTCACGAGAGAATGTTGGGATTACAAAACTTACTTTTCCGTCTAAACAAGGATATCTCATTTTCAATAAGGTTGCCATACTCTTGGTGCCAGCCACTACTTTATCAACAAGTTCGAATATTTTTTTGTTTCTTTCAAAAATAACCTCCCGAGAATCTGTAACCAGTGCTTTATCATATTTGCGTATAAAGTTATATTCAGATATTGCATCTCCTTCACTTTCATAAATCAAAATTATCTGAGGGAATTTATTTTTTATAAACTCCAAAGTTGTATAATCTATTTTTCGGGCAATTATAATCACTTCTCTATATCTTAATTGGTTAAAAAAAAGTTTAACTACCAATTGAATTTGTTTAGAGTTTCTAAAGGTTGGGACAAGCGATAATTGCAAATGATTAGTTCTATATTTATCATGGAATTTACGGATCTTCCGAAAATTCTTACAATAGTTTCTAAAAGGGAAAAAAGAAAGTATTTCCGTGTTGCAGCATTTCTTTGCAAATTCAACACAATAACCAGCATACACATTAAAATGTCTAAGTGTTTGCTGTTGAAAAAAATATATGATTTTTATATCTTTTCTTATTTTCTTTTTATTCATTCTTGCACAGCTCCGCCGATAATAGAGCTGTATACTTCCATTATCATATTATAATTTTTCTCTTTATTATAAGTTTCCTCTGCCTTTCTTATAGCATTTTTAGACAATTCTAGCGCAATATCATCATCTTCAAATATCCTCTTTATAAAATATGCCATCATATAAGGTGCATCATGCTGGTATAAGAATCCTTCCTTATTGTGTGTTAACATACTTGATACGCCCCCGACATCTGAAGCAACAGTTGGGACTCCAAGCATCATTGCTTCGGCTACTGTATTCGGAGAATTTTCCATAGATGATGCAGAAATGAATACCTGGGATTTGAGAAATTGCTTATGCATTTCTTGTTCATGCAAAGGCCCTAATATGGTTATATGTTTTTTTAGATTATATTTATCGATAATATCACTTAAATATTTGCCATAGCTAGTCAACTTTAATTTTTCTTTTATTGATTTATTTTTTCTAATACTTCCTCCACCGGCAATATAAAGATGAGTATCCGGATAAGATTTGAGTATGATCGGCATTGCTTCCAATATATAGTGCAAACCTTTTAAAGGCTTAAAACTTTGGCTGGTAAACAATGCATACCTTTGGCATGTGTTTAACTTCCATTTATTATCATTATAAAACGAATTTCTTAAAATACGGTTGCAATGATAATATTCAGCGTTCGGATTTATCTTTTGAATACAAGCATGATCCCAATCAGTTCTCCCCATTACTCTTTTTATTTTTTCTAAAGCTTCAATTTCAAAAACACCGCGTTTATAAATGTTCTTCTGTTGTTTTGCTATGCTAGTCCCAAACAATAAATCATACAAAGTTTTTTTATTTACTACCGATTGCGGTAATGAAGCCGTGGCACTTTTCGCAATTACTGAACAAAGGCCCTGTATATCTACAATTACTTTATCAATCATTTTTTTTCTTTGACATACATTTACCATTGCAAGCGTTCGTGGAAATTCTGTACCCCAAATATGAATAATATCCGGTTGAAATTCAACTAGTATCTTTTCATAGTATAATTCAGTTTGTTTTTCATATTTTATGAGACCTTTTTTATTGGAAGGTATAGCGTAATAATTAACACCGTTGACCTTACCTGAAATCATATCTTTAACATTGCTTTTTGGAAATGATACCGCCAATTGGCCATTACTGTTTGCTATTCTCTTTGAGAGTACATCCAGCCATCCGCCTTTAACAATAACAGTCTCATTTAACGCTTTTGATATTATAGGCAATGTTATATTAGTTAACCATAATATTTTCATTTTCTATCCTCTCTTAACAATTAATCCGCTAAGAAAATCATTGTTTATTTACTGCAATTGCTTTTTCAATTACATTAATATAATTAGATGCATTTGATTCAAAAGAAAATATTCTTGCAGCATCTTTGCTAACTTTTTTTCTTAATTTATTATCTACAGAAAAATGAATTATATCATTAATACGATTAAAAAAGTTATTTTTATTTGATTCGATTACACCGTAATTTCTTTCAGAGATAAAAGCACTATATAATGCCAATGCATTTGTTGTTATAAGAGGTAAGCCCGTTGCAAGATACTCACCCATTTTTGCAGTTGGTGCAACATAGTTCATTGTATGTATATCGCGAATCATAAACGCCATATCAGCCGCCATAAGATATTTTGCTAGTTTAAAATTATCCACACTAGCTATTAAATACTTTTTATTGTCTATATTAGCTTTTTCAAGGATGTTCTTAGCCAATGCTTGATTGTTTTGCGGCACTAGCGCAATAAAAAAAGATTTAGTTTCTTTATCTAATATTTCTTTAAATAATTTGATGTTATTGTCAAAGTTTTGCCATGCATATTTTATGTTGCCAACATAAATATATACTTTCTTATCAACAAGCTTCAGTTCTTGTCTCATTTGCAATCTTATTTTTTTATCGAAATAGAACTTACCGCTTGAGAATGTTGGGATTACACTCATGGTCTTTCCTTTAAGATAAGGGTATCGCATTTCAAATAATTTTCCCATATGGTAAGTTCCGGTAACAACATAATCACAGAGCCTATAGATTTTCTGGCTGGTTTCGATATTGTCTTCATAATTTTGTAGAATTTCTTTGCCTATGCCTTTATCATACTTTTGTAAATAATTATATTCTGAAATAAAATCGCCTTCGCTTTCATAAATCAAAATAGTTTTTGGAATCACTTTTTTTATTAATTGCAAATAATAATAGTCTATTTTTCTAACAATGAGTACGGTATTTTTGTACACAATTTGATTAATAAACAGCATAAAAAGTATCTGAAATGCTTTGAGTTTACCTTTTGATATTCTAAAAGATACTTTCAACCTTTGCTGTTTATATTCTGCTCTGTATTTTTTCATTTGTTTTTTATGCGCAAGGTAGCTTCTCGGATTATAATACGACAAAAGAGTGGTGCTGTATCCGCGTTTTGCAAATTCGATACAATAACCAATATATATATTAAAATGTGTCATGCTTGGTTTATGAAACCAATATATAATTTTTGTTTTGTTTCTTTGCATATTCCTCAAATTTTTATTTCTATTTTCTATAAAATTTATAATTACTAACACACATATTCCAAGACTATACTTTAGTTTTTTGTTCAATTGCTTTTAGATGTATTTCTAATGAAGCAAGTGCAAGCAAAGCATCTGTAAAATCTCCAACACAGTTTATATGATCATTCCATATTTTATCAATTTTTATCCATTCGACAATTTTCCTGCCTATTAAATCATGTACATTATCATATATAATCTTATTAAGATCTTTTCTATTTCGAATTCCATCACTAAAATTAATATAATTTGTACTTGGTTTAACATAATTTTTTCTTTCTTGCATTAAAGTCTCCTTGGCCTTATTAAAGCTTCGGTGTAAAAAAATATTTATTTTCCCTGCATTTAATCTGCAGCCATAATAATGCGATTTTGTTTTAAATGCAAATTCTTTGGGATATGCTTTAAGCAAAATCTTTTTATATAAATATTGATCAATTCTATATTTATTATCAATACTCAACATAAAGGCTACCCAATCTTTGTTAATAAAAGGCGCACAATTATTAAAGCCTTTTATTAATAGGTGCGGCGCTATCCATTTTAATTGAGCAAATTTTAGATGCAATTGCTCTTCATAAGTAACGATCTCTTTATCAATAAAATCTAAATCTAGAAGTTTATGCAACTCAATATCATTACAATTTGTGAGCTTGATTGATTTAACGAGAGAATATCCGTGGTTTATAAAATTTGTTTTTGCGCCTTTAATTGAATTTGATGAGTTTTGAGTATAAACATTGCCTGACGGAGTTCCGGCGAATGCACCTGACCAAATTTTATGATTCGAATATAATTCTTTTAGTTTATATAACGGGAAGGTTGAAAACAATACTGTTTGATTATCTGTGCAATTTGATGTATCTATTAGCTCCTGCATATTATATTTATGTTGTGTCATGGGCAGGACCTCATGTTTGGTGCCAAATACTTTTGCAATATTACAACCTATTTCATAATCTAGTGTTCCGGGTGTACCAAAAGTAAAGGTATGAATTTTTTTCGCCTGCGTACATTTTAATAAGCCTGCTAATATTGCTCTGCTGTCTAATCCTCCGCTAAGCGGAACGCAAATATCAGTGTTCTTTTCAAAATGTTCCTCAATTGCTTGTTGAGTAATCTTTGTTCCAATTTCAATTAGTTCAGTTTCGTCTATTCCGTTGTATCTCTTTTTATCTACATTATGTAAATCAAAATCGAGAGTTTTGTTCTTATAATCCAAAAAATATCCCATTTTTAAAAAAGAGTTTATCTGTAGACTATTCATTTTATTACCTGCCTTCCACAGGTTATTATAACTATCCTTTATAAATCGGTCAACAATCTCTTTGCTCGCATATCCCAAGTATAATTTTTTAAAAAATCTTGATATGCTGAATCAATCAATTGGTTTCTTAGGTTGTGATCTTCAATTAATAGATTTATAGCAAGTTCCCAAGCATCTAAATCTGAGCAATCACAAAGTAAACAATTGTTTCTATCAGCTAGAACCTCATGTAACACTGGTATATCTGAGCAGACAATTGCCTTTTTATATGCCATATATTCAAATATCTTCAGCGGAGACATATATTTGCTCGTATCACCGCCTCCACCGGCAACTGAAACTTTTTTTTGATACGGTGCAAGCACAATATCAAATTTGCAATAATAACGATATAATTCGCCGTTAGGTACAAAGCCTTCAAATACGACATTAGGTAATCTGCATATGCTTTTTACTCTCTGAATATCCTTTTCTAAGCCTCCTACAATATAAAACATTGTATTGGAAAAACGCTTTGCCATTTCAATTATAATCTCGGCTCCTCTGCCTTCATATAAATGCCCAACATAACCGATTGCTATTGCATCATTATCTTTTTTCTTTATTGTTTTTTGTGGTATATCTGCACAGTCATGCGCAACAATGACTTTCTTGTTTTTCAGCTCAGGGTATAAGTATAAATATTCGTCTTTGAGTGCTTGAGATATTGTAACAAGCCCTGCAAATTTTTTGCTGTTAACCACTTTTTTAATGGTTTTAATTGCTCTTTTATCCGAAGGTCTGTCGTGAACTTCTATTATAACAGGTATTTTTAAAAAAAGCGCTGATTTGGCGTGATGATAATTTCTCGCGTAAAAAAGGTCATATCTTTTAAACATCAGCTTAAAATTACTAAAAAAACGATATATTGTGCTTCCGCCTCTAAAAAAAGGCTTTATTGTTTTTATAATATTAAAAGAATTATCGACGCCATAATATTTATAAAAGTTTGTTTTACAGTAATTTATCTGAGCAGATTTTGATGCGTATAAATCAACCGAATTTCCTTGTTTGGAAAATGCTGCACACATCTTCATAACATGAATACTGTTCGCAGCAGTAGAGGGAATGGCCGAGGTTGATAAATAGGCTATTTTCATACGTTCTCCTTATAAGTGCTATGTTTTTACCTAGCGGTTAATTTTTGGGCAATAGAGTTATAAAGGCTCTATATTCTAAAGTCTACTACCTGCGGCTTTAAGTGACAAGAACCAATTGGTAGATTTCTTAATTTATTCTTTTTCTGTTTTCTTATTTTGCAAAGTTTCATTTTTGTCAATCGAATATTTCTGCGCGAATTCTGTTATTTTGTATTCCATTTTAGATATCCTCATTGATAATAAAAATACTTTAAGAATTAAGAAAAAGATTATTATCAAGAAAACTAGATTGGATGGCGATTGTATACCAAAGAGATTTATCAAAACATTTAAAACAGCAGGAAAGACTCCTAATATGATTAATATAAATGAAAAGCTTACCCAAAACACGGCATCGTTAAGCAACACATCTGACTTTCTTATCTTATAAATAATCCATAAGCTTGTAAAAACAGAAACAACGATTAATGCAATTCTTAAATATATTGACATATTATTTTTCCTTTCTCCTGGCAAACTGCATTGCGAGTATTGATATTAACATATGGAACATGTACTCTATGGATTTGAAAAAATTAAGGTAACTTACCCCCGAGCTTCTATCCTCCATTTGTACCTGTACCTCTTTAATCTTTATACCGCAGCGCAGCAGATAGGCAATAGTATCCGGTTCAGCACGATAATTTATATTGTTTGCATATCGCTTTATTAGTTTTTTATTATATAAACGCATGCCTGATGTCGGATCAGTGATTATTTTACCAGTTGTAAGCATCAAAGCGGCCTTGATAAATGAGCTACCCAGCATCCTTAAATTATTCGGTCCTTTTTTTTCAAGGAATCTTGACCCGATAACGATATCTGCGTTTGTTTTTTTCATTTCATTTATCATCGATTCAATGAACTCGGGTCTATGCTGTCCATCGCCGTCAAACTGCACAATAAAATCATAATCATTATAAAAAGCATAGCGGGCACCGGCTTGAAATGCTCCGGAAAGCCCCAAATTTATTGGCAAATCTAGAAACGTATAGCCTTTGCTTTTGCATACTTTTACAGTATTATCGGTGGAACCATCATTTACAATGATATAATCATATTGCGGATATTCCTTTATAAGAACATCTATCACATTTTGTAAATTTTCCGCTTCGTTATAAGCTGGGATAACCAAAAGAATATTATTCATATAGAGCCCCTCGCAATTAAAACTTTATTTCCCTTTTTGTAAACTTTGTAAACATTTTATATACCAAAAGAAATAAATTAATGAACCCCATACTATACAGCTTTTTTGTTATATAAACGGCATATCCCTTTTTCCCAAACTGCCTTAAACTTTTAAGCTTAAACAGCTTATTATCTTTAAACCAACCGTATGCTTCATTGAAATACCTGCTTGTGCTTTTGATATATTGTTTAGACTCTTTTTTATTTGAACTGTTCACTCTGATTGTCATTGAAAGCCCCGCATGAATAAATGCAAGCAACTCTACAATATCAGCAGTTTGATTGCTGCCCGCTTCTGTGCTCATAGACGCAAACTCATCAACTAACTGTTTGGCATCCTTTTCACTTGTGCACTCCATCACGGAATACTTATGCACTTTATAATGTATTAAAACTTGATTTATGCAGACAATTCGGTTGCATTTTTGATAAATACGCTGCTGAAAGAGCATATCCTCTCCAACTGTAATATTCGGAAAACGAGTTTCGCCTATCCTTTCGCTTAAAAAAAGTTTGTTCCATACGGATCCATTGATAAACGCCGATATTGCTGTTTGAGCCGGTTGTTCTATGATGTGAGGGAAATCAATCATCTCTACGCCATATACATGCCCTGTTTTACCGTCCACTCTATTGTACGAGCACAATACCACATCAGCATCAAATTTAACAGCATTTAAGTACAATTGCTCCAAAAAATGAGGTTCTATGCTGTCATCGCCATCCAAAAATATACAGTATCTTGCGTTTACTGCACCTGAATTCAGCACATAATTTCTAGCTCTGGCCGGTGTCCCGAGATTTTTACCGGCTGAGAGCAACTTGATTTTCTCAGGGTATTTTTTTTGATATTCTGAAATTATACGCGCCGTATTATCTGTTGAAAGGTCATCAAAAATCAGTATATTAAAATCTTTGAATGTTTGATAGAGTAGTTCATCCAAACAGCCCGCAATACTATTCTCTAAATTGTAAGAGGTTATTATTACTGTTATTTTATTTTTTTTAGTTTCTTGCATATCTGCATATCTCCAAAAAAGATAATAAAGACAATATTATATAACTTATAAGAAAGCCTGCCGCGCCGCCTATAATTCCCAATAATTTTACTGCAAAAAAGCAAATGACTAAACTGAAAATTGAGATTATAATATAGTTAATCATAATTACCTTTTGTTTCCGAAGAATAACAAGAATATAATAAAATAATATGCATAGGCTGTAAAAACCCCCGCCTAATATCAATAACATTTGTTCAAGCTTAAATTTACTAATATCAACATTATATACAAACTTAAATATTTGATTTCCAAAAAAGTAAAATACGATTAATAGAAACATGGATATTCCAAATACTATCAAAATTTGGTTAAACAATATTTTTTTAAATCTATTTATGTCTTTTTTTAAACTTTCTGAAAATCTCTTTAATATTGGCTTGAATACAAATGTGCTGAAAAGACAAATCATCATAGCAGGCATAAAGATTATGCCAAAATAACCTTGCATCTTATCCGTTAGAAAAAATTCTATCGCGTATCTTGGGGAGAATAAAATGATTTGCATTAAAAGTGTAGTTATAAATAACGGCAAGCATTCTTTCGCTACAATCTTAGCTCCTTTGATATTCAGTGACACTTTTTGCTCTTTATATTTATTAAATGGCATAATAGCAAAAAAGTAAGTTACAATTAAATTGCTGATTATCAAGAAAGCTAAAGATAAATTAATATTTTTTGTAAAACTAATTATTGCTATAAAGCAAAAAACGGAAATGGAAAGCCTGAAAAATTGCGCTTTCCCATATAAATCCAACCGATTTTTTTGAAAGAAGAAAGATTGCATAACATCTGAAAAAGCATTGATCAACATAAAGGCAATAAGAAAATATGTAAAAATAGCCTTGTTACCGTTAAATCCTAATAGCAAAACAAGAAGAACACCCGTTACAATCATAAGTAGACAAGTCAGCACTCTTAAAGTGAAATAATGTGAAAAGGTATGCTTAAAACTAAAATCAGTAATCTGGTAGTTGCTTACACCAAAAATTCCTACAAAATATGTTAATTGAGCAGTAGTTTGAGAAATAGAAAATTGGCCTGCGATGGTTACTCCGTTTATTCTGGTGACAATTATAACCAGGATAACACTTGTCGCAGCAAACATTCCGCTCCCTAATGTATTCCATATAAAATTTTTTTTAAAGTTTGTTTCCTTCATTATTTTTCCTTGCCTAGAATTTCACATAATTCATTGGTTAAAAATGATTTAGATTTTTTTCTTTCAATATCAAGTAATTTATTTACTTTTTCAAAATCAATATTTTTTATATTTCCAAGCTCAATCTGGTTCTTAATTTCATTATTTCCAGTAATGTCTATCAGCCTATCCATCAAATTTAACTTATTTAAAATACTGTAAAATCTAGTGGATAATCTTTTAGAAGTTTTAGTTATATATGTATATACATTTACATTAAAATTGATAGCTAAAATAGTAGTATGATAACTATCAGTAAGTATCAATTCTGCATTTTTTATTAAAAATAGATAATCTTGAGGCGATGCTTTTGAAAAAACTTTTGTCCTTATCCTTTTTCCTTTAGGGAAATACAAAGATACAATTTTATAACCCATTTTTTCAGCTATTTCTTCAGCATCATTCAACATTTGCCGAGACATAGAATATTCAATTATCAGCAAATATTTATAACCAATCTTAATTTTGCTATCATCAGATATTTTTGACCAATGGGATTTGTTTATCAAGAGTGTTGGGTCAACAACTACTTCGGCAGTAATACCCAATAATTCTTCAATAAGATCCTTGCCTTTTTCTTCCCTTACAGAAAGGTATCTAAATTTAGATAATAATTCTTTAATTATTTGTTTATGTTTGTCAGGTATATTATCGGATGCGAAACTACTGCCGTAGTTGCCCTTTTTATTATTATCTTTTACAAATTCTAAAAAACCTACGGTATCAAGCCCAAACGCTTCTGAATTCCAAATACAGTCACTGCCTGCAATAAAACAGTCAAACTGTTCATTGAGATCATATATATTAGATTTTCTTACTCGTTTTGATAGATTCAAATATTTATCAATAAACAAATTCAAGTCTTTACGCTTTGGCAAACGAAGTAAATGGCCAACAATTCCAGTAAAATAGTTTATTGGTTTTCTTCTTATAAGATTAGATAATAGAAAAGGGTTTTCAATATTATCCCATCTGTAATCAACTACCGTACAATCATAACCTAAATCAACAATTGTTTTTTGCGTCGCATATGCTTGCAAAACAGTTCCAAAATTTCCGGTGCTAAATGGGGTAATAACTGCCACTGATTTTTTCATTTGTTTTTCCACAATATACCTTCTATTTAAATCTTTTTTTCTTAATTCTGAACCAAATATACGTTAAACCTGCTTTTATCACTCTCTTAAATTCCTGCCATGTTAAATTTCTTAAAAAAGTCTTTACAATATATGTGAAAGAGAAATAATATTTGCTCATAAGTTTATCGCGCAATTTCTCGATATCGTTATGGTTTGCATAAGGATAATCTAATAAACAGTTAAGATAGCCAGTTTCGTTCAGCCATTTACCATAATCCTTTGTGATAAGATATCCCTTTTCCTTCGCCCAATTGTAAAACTCAGTACCCGGAAAAGGCACTGCCTGCTGAAAAAAGCACATATCCGGGCAGACCTTCTTTGCGAACTCATATGTCTGTGCGATGGTATCCAAATCATCGCCTTTGAGCCCAATCATAAAACAGCCAAAGACCTTTAATTTAAGCTTTTTTGTATTTTTTGCAAACGCAAGTGATTGTTCCAGCTTGATGCCTTTTTTTGTTTCATCAAGCACGCTTTGTACTCCGGATTCGTATCCAACAACCAATAACCGGCATCCCGATTCTTTCATCTTACTAAGTGTTGCAAAATCAACATTAACTCTGGAATTACAGGACCATACTATTTTCAAGCGGCGCCTTATTATCTCATCACATATATTCCGCACTCTTTTTAGATCAATCGTAAATGTATCGTCTTCAATGAATATTTCTTTGATATACGGCATATTTACAGATATATATTCCAGTTCATCTACTAAATTAGCTATACTTCTCTTCCTAAAATCATGTCCGCTCATAGACTGAGGGTAGGAGCAAAAATTGCAGCTGAAAGGACATCCTCTTGCAGAAAAAATTTGTATCATTGGTTTTCTCGCGAAAGCATAAAAATAATCATTGGGATTTAAAAATTTTTCATATACTTTAGATACAAAAGGCAGGTCATCAAGATTTTCAAGATATTCTCTATCCTTGTTTTTTTGAATATTATTTCCATCAAAGTAAGTAATTCCGTCAATTTCAGAAAGGCCATTTTTCTCAAGAATATCAATTATAGTATACTCATATTCTTTGCGCGCTACAATATCTATTGCATCGCATTCTCTTAGAAGTTGCTCGTCAAGAATTGTTGCGTGAGTGCCGCCAACAATTATTTTTATTTCGGGGCATGCTTTTTTTATCATTCGGATCGTATTAAAATCATATTTGCATGTCGGCGTTGTTATTTCGCACATAACATATTCCGGATGTTTGCTTTTAACAACATCGATTGTCTGGTCAACTGAATAATGTTTTGTTATGCAGTCGATAAGCTCAATATTAAAGCCTTTTTCCATACATAAGCCGGCAGCATATGCCAACCAGTATGGATAATAAAGCGTTCCGCTTTTAGTTTTTTCAGGCCAACGGCTCGCTCTGCTAATGCTAAAGAGATATGGCAGATTTAAAAAAAGAATATTCATAAAAATAGTTAACCGTCTTTTAAAATAATAGAGTCATTAATAGTAGACTCTTCGTCAGGCATAGAGATAAAATAGCCAATGTTAATTCTTGTACCTGCTAATCTAAACATACAGAAAAAATAATCATTTACTCTTGCATAATCTTTTGCAAATTCAAAAATAGCTGTGCTTGGTTTACTATTCATTAAAATGATAGAATTTTCGACTAGCTGCATATTTGCATTTTCATCAAGCTGCTCGTCTTCATTTTCTTTAAGAAATATCAAGTCTTTTTCTGGGTATTCAAGATCAAAATAGAATTCACACCTAGCTACTGCGTTTTCTGAAAAAAGCTCTCCATCAAAAACGAAATTACCATTAGATCGAATTGTTCCACCCTGACTCATTGCCGCATTGATTTCATTAATAAGTTTTCCCATTCTGTCAATCCAGCAATATTCTTTTGTCTTTATGCTATAGTTCCAAAAGAATGCGGCTGTTGACAAAGCAGCTAAGATAAGCAAACAAAAGCGCTGTTTATTCTTTATAAGAGTTACAGATAAAGCTGTTGCCATTGACAAGAGAGGACATATTATAACCAAATACCTTTCATTTAAATATGTTGTAACATATGGCTTTATACTAATGGGCATAAAGCATATGACAATTAAAAAAATAAATGCGCTAGCAGTAAAAGCAATGATACGTTTTTCTTTTTTTATGATGCTGATTATTAGAATGAAAAACGAAAATCCAAGCAAATAAATTGCAGAAGGAAACATCTTTTTCAGCACGCGAAAAGAAAAAGCTGCTCTATCAAAAAAGTTATATATTCCATTCATCTCATTCCAACGCAGAGTGCTGCTTTGTGCCACAGTCATTCCATCGTCAGCTTTAGAAAAATTCATTTCAAATAGACGCGCACCAACGTTACCTGTCATATATAATAATAATACATAGACTGAAAAAATCAATACAGCCGCCAAAGCTATAAGCAAAAAGTCAAGTATTATTTTTTTAAATTTTCTATCAGGTTTAAGATAAAAAGCGAGAGGAATAAAGCCAACTAAAGATGCTAAGAATATTTCCTTCATCATATATGCGTATACTATACTGGCGGCACATAGCACAATATGAATATATCTCTTTTTACTTTTTGATTTATATATTAGAATAAAGAATAGGTATGAAGATAGAATAAATAAAGCTGCAAGGTTGTCCGGGAGTATTGCTCCTCCGTATATATAGAGAATGCTGCATCCAGCGCAAATAACGGCAGCAACAATAGAAATCCCCTTTTTGTTACTTAAGTTATAGGTGATAATATATACTAATAAAACAATCATAGGATAAATAAAAGAAAAAAGCACCGGAATGCTGGAAATGTTTCTTCCAAAAAAAAGATATGATATTGCTTCGATAATAAGGATGGGGAATCTTATGGGGTTTCTTAATTCTATCCCGTCTTTTAATCGAAACAGATTATCAATGTATAAAGTATCGTCACCCATAAAAATACCGGTATAGGTAAAGTAGCTCACAACACCGCATACTATGATTAAAATAATTATTGTTAAATGTTTTTTAAAAAAAGACCCAATTCTTTCAAAACATTCCCAAAACCAATTTGTTTTTGAGCCATTTAAGGTTTTGATCATTCTTAATTCCTTTATTATCATTATAAATAAATTTAAACCAAGTATACCATATACCATATTGTTGTCAAATAAATACGCAGCATAAAACAAGTTAATTAAAAACAACTAATTTATGTGAATATTACGGATGGTAAAGAAGCAGGCAAACGAAGGCTTAATCATGACTTACCCCCAATAATATTACAGCGCTGAAAGTGACTTTTTGCAGCTTTGATATTCTGTTGGCAGCTTGATACCGGCGCCGGTGGTGGTAACCCAGCAAGCTATGGGGTCTGACGGTATTGTACTCATGTAAACCTCTTGTGCAGAAAGCCTCTGCCAGTTGCTCCCGGACCGGAGGGGCAAAAAGCCGGAGCTGGATCAAACCAAATGCTGAGAATCATGAAAGGTATCAGGCGTTATACAAATTATATACCGCAGGATATAAGATGGAATATGGACTGGTGGGATTTACGACGCGAATTTCTGGACAAGGACTAAACGGGGCTTTGGCGCTGTATTTATAGCATTGACGATAAAATAAATCTCTTATTCGAGCGGAGGAAAAATGAAATACTTAGAAATAAAAAAACAAATTATTGATACCTGTCTTTGGCTTCAGGAAAAAGATTTGGTTGTCGGGACATGGGGAAATGCGAGTGTTCGCATTGATGATAAAATAATTCTAACGCCCAGCAGAATCGCTTATAACGATTTTATGCCCGAAGATATGGTGACAATCGATTTTGACGGCAATGTTATAGAAGGTTTTTTCGAAGCCCGACAACCGAGCGTGAGGTCCACAGATTGATTTATTGCGCGCGCCCCGATGTTGAGGCAATCATACACTATCATCCGATTTATGCGTCTGCTATGTGCGCTGTCGGAGAGCCGATTCCGCCGATTTTTGAGGAAATAATCAGCTTATAGGAGGAGAAGTGCCCACTACTCCCGAATATATAAGAGCGGGTTTGCATGAAGAGCTTGGCGCCGCCGCTAAATATATTGGTTATAAAAATGCGGTATTGCTGCGAAACCATGCGCCTGTATGCTGCGAAAAAGTAGATTTATATTAAGCAAAAGTTTGCTGTCAGGTCGTTGAGAAAGCGGCAAGATGTTATATAGTTTTAAAAAACAATTTTAATATAAAAGTTATTCTTGACGAATTGATTGAAATTGAACGCAAGCGTTTTATACATGAATACGGGCATGAATGGTAAATAATAAATTTAATTAAGTATAATAAATATGTTTGGGAGAGAAAATGACAGAATCTAAATATCCTAGAATTCACCTGACTATAGATAATTGCTTTGCAATAAAAAGATGGGTAAAGCCCGAAGAGTGGGCGAGAATAATACGTGAGGAAATCGGCGGAATCACATGCGTGCAAGCCAGTACAGACCTCGAAATCGACCTTGATTTCTGCCCTCCCGATTACGTGGAAAATTGGATAAAAGAAGTAAAAAGGTGTGAAGAAAAATACGGAATAAAGCTTGTCAGCTTTTATTCGGGTTATGCTACATACCGCTCTGTTAATCTGTTAAACTGGGATAAAAGCTATCGGGACAGATTTCGTGATGTTTATATATTCGGCACTATTGATATGGCGCAAGAATTAAATGCAAATGCCGGTGCCACTTTGCAGGCGTTTAGTGAAGAAATGCTGCAAGATCCCAAGAAATTTGCCGCAGCGGAAGAGATGCTTTTAGATTATGCTGTTCAAAGCGCAAAACATGCCAAAGATAAAGGCATTTTATATGGGTTTGAACAAATGTATACTCCGACACAAGGGTTGTGGAGAATCAAAGACGTTAAAAAGCTTATTCGAAATGTATATAAACATAATAAAGCGCCTCTTTATACGACTATTGATACGGCGCATATGGCAGGGCAAGCAGGCTTTTATATGCCGTCTGACCGGCAGTTTGAAGAAATGATTAATTCGCGCAGTGCAAAGGCGTTCCGTTTACCCGATGAGATGAAATTTATGATAAGCAAGGGAACAACTCTTGCAGAACTAAAAAAAGCGGCAAACAGATATGAGTACTGGTTCAGCAATAAAGGAGACGAGGATTTGTTTTGCTGGCTGCAAGAGGTATCATGCTATTCTCCTATTATGCATATGCAGCAGACGGACGGGTCATATTCAGCTCACCGCCCTTTTACAGAGCAATATAATAAAACAGGCATTGTCAACCCGAAAGATGTGCTTGAAGCTATTGTAAAATGTTACGATAAGAGTATAGAAAAAGATATGCCGCCAAGAGCGCAGGATATCTATCTGGCTTTTGAATTATTCTTCGGAGTTACCGATACTAAAGAAGCTATTATTTCCGCCATGAAAGAATCTGTATCATTCTGGCGCGACGTAATAAAACAAGATGGTAAACAAGCAGATTATTGGTTGTAAAATAACATCTATAACATCACATTCTATATAAAATTTATACACTTTATACTTTTATACCGTAACCTGTAAGGTTTCCTTATTGCGCTTCGCTTATTTTATTATCGGTAATCAAGATATCAACGTCATTGATTTCTCCGTATTTAAGAGGCCAGACTTTAAGGCTTTGGACGAGCAGCAGGAAAAAGAGTAATTTAAATTAAAAGCGAAGTTTTCGGCAAAAAAGCGAATATAGTACCGACTGCGGAATATGCACAGACGGAAAACTTATAAAAGATAAATTGTCTGAATGTATTATAAAAAGCCAGGAGGAAAAGGAGCTGATTCGGCAAACTATGCAGGACGTTATAAGAGAGTTAAACTTGTAGCCGATTTGGGGGCACCTTTAAAGGCGGTTTCCATATAAAATATTGCTGACGGAAAATGGGCAAAACATAAAATGGTAAAGCAACATATATAAATGTTAAACCATCAACATTTATGTTGACATTTCATACAGATGATTGTAAAATAAGATAAAGCAATATGTATAAGCGAGGGAGTATGAGTTCTAAGACTGAAAGAATAAAAAAAATTACAAGCGAATTGATGAAAAAGAAAGTAATGTCTATAAGAGAACTCACAAATGTTTTAGATGTGTCTGAAATGACTATTCGTAGAGATGTTGCCGAGCTTGAAAAACAAAATGTCATTGATGTTTTTTTTGGGGGAGTCTCGCTTAAAAGCAAAAAAATAAATGGAAATTATAATTATCAGATAGAAAATGAAGTAAGCAAAAAAGAGGAAGAGAAAAGAAGAATTGCTCAGAAAGCCGCATCCCTGATAGAGCCTAACGATGTTATTTTAATTGATACTGGCTCGACGACAGGAATGATGCTTGACTATATTACAGATGACATGAACCAGATAGTATATTGTTATGCGCTTAACATAATAAACCGTGCATGCAGCAAAAGCAACTTAAAGGTTGTTGCGTGTGGCGGATATTTCCACAGCAACACAAGCATGTTCGAGAGCGAGGAAGGCGCCAATCTAATTAAGAAGACCCATTTAAACAAAGTCTTTTTAGCGGCTCGCGGAATCTCGAAAGAAGTCGGCATAACTACTGCCGAGCCGTATGAAGTGGATATGAAAAAAACGGCACTTGAAGCAAGCGAACAGAAAATACTGCTTGCCGATTCATCAAAATTCGGCAAAGCATGGTATGCGAGATATGCTGACCTTAAAGATATAGATATTATAATTTCAGACAGCGGTTTAGACAGCGAATATAGAAAAATGATAGAAGGCCAGGGCATAACTTTGCATATTGTGTAGAAGTTGTACAAAACTAATATAAGCTCAAAAACTAAAAAGGTTATGGTATGGACAAGCAGACAATACAAAGAAAAATCCAGATAGAGATTATTAAGAAACTGATTGAAAGCAATCGGGAATACCACATTCCCGCGGCGACGTCGAACCGGCACATACACATATCGGCGGGGGATTTAGAGGCGCTGTTCGGAGCGGGATACAAGCTTAAGGAATTGCGTCCTTTGTCTCAGCCGGGACAGTACGCATGCGAAGAAAAGCTGACGCTCGAGGGGCCAAAAGGGCGGATCGAGGGCGTTCGGATACTGGGGCCGGAGCGGCCGGAAACGCAGGTTGAGATAAGCGTTACAGACTCTTTCAAACTGGGCATAGCGCCGGTTGTGCGCATGTCGGGTGACCTCAAGGGCACGCCGGGGGGGCGGATCATTGGCCCGAAAGGGCAAATAGAGCTTACAAAAGGCGTAATTGTGTCTGCGCGGCATCTGCATATATCAGATGAAGAAGCGGCGCTGTTCGGTCTTAAAAGCGGCGACATAGTAAGCGCGAAAAAGACGGGTGAAAGAGAAACGGTTTTTGGAAACATACTCGTGCGCGCGGGCGATGCGCATAGCCTTGAACTGCATATAGACACGGACGAAGCGAACGCGGCGGGCATAAAAAACGGAGATATACTGCAACTCATTAAATAGATTTTCAGGAGCGGAAATGGACGAGAAAGAGCTTCAAAACATAATACGCCAAATTGTTGAACGGGTTGCGGCGCGCCTGGGGCAAGAGACGCTAAATCAAAAAAGCGTGCTGGTGATAGTGCCGGCATACACAGCGGACACAGTTGCGCTGACAGCGTATCTTAAACAAAAATACCAGGACGGCTTTGAATGCGCTGTGTTTGAACAAACGGAAGAGTTTGAAGGCATAAAAACAACGTGCATAAAGACAGAGCAGGATAAAGCAAAACTGCTTGCGTCAATGAAATATTATACACAAACGGTGCTGGCCGTGCCGCCGCTTGGAATTATAAAGCGCATAGCAGAGGGCGACGACAGCGGGTTTTGCGAACAGCTGTTTTTAAAATCGGTGCTGTGGGAAAAGAAAATATCAATGCTGCTTGACTTCGAAAAACCAAAATTTAGGCGGGGCACATTCTTCGAAAGTTTGTCGGACAGCTTAATGGCAATCGAGCAAATGGGCGTGGAAGTTGTATCGCTGAAACCTTCTGTTAAAAAGGCGGAAGAAGGGCTTTCGCTGATAAGCGAGGCGGATATAATCGATGCAGAAAAAAGCGGCAGCATGAGAGTCCGGCGCGCGCCGGACGCAATAGTTACACAGCTTGCGAGCGATAAAGCAAAAGAGCTTGGCGTTGCGATAGATTGAGAGGAGATTATTTCATATGATATTAGCACGGGTCAGAGGCAATGTGGTAAGCACTAACAAAGCGGAAAAGCTTCACGGATTAAAACTGCTGATAGTGATACCGATAGATATAGAAACTTTTGAGGAAAAAGGCGCTCCGCTTGTCGCGATAGATACGGTGGGCGCGGGCGACGGCGAAGTCGTGATGTGCGTGGGCGGAAGCTCGTCGCGCCAGACTGCGCTGACAGACGCCAAACCTTCCGATCTCGCAATAATTGCCATAATCGATTCGGTTGAACTGCGGGGGAATATAGTGTTTAGAAAATTTGAAACAAAAGATAATTCAAAAAATGATGAGGTTGTAAAATGAATTTAACGGATGAGCAGATTAAAAGCATTGTAGAAAAAACGGTAAGGCAGCTTGCGGGCGCAGGCGTAACAGCCGATTCGGGCAGCAGCGCGTGCTGGCTTTGCGATAACCCCGAAGACGCGATAGCCGCGGCAAAGACAGCGCAGCAGCAGTTAGAAAAAATGTCGCTCGAGCAGAGGGGAAAGCTTATAGACGCCATGCGCGAAGCGGCAAGAAAAAACGCAAAATACTTAGCCGAATTCGCTAACAGCGAAACGGGGTACGGCAAAGTTGAAGATAAAATCGCAAAAAACCTGCTGGCGGCCGATAAGACACCGGGCATAGAAGATTTGACTTCGTCGGCGATATCGGGCGATTTTGGGCTGACGCTCATAGAACGCGCGCCTTTTGGCGTGATAGGGTCTATAACACCTTCGACAAACCCGTCGTCGAGCATCATAAACAACGCTATCAGCATGATAGCCGCAGGCAACTCTGTGGTGTTTAATCCGCATCCGGCGGCAAAAAAGGTTTCGAGTGAAACCATTAGAATATTAAATGAGGCGATAGCAGCGGCAGGCGGCCCGAAAACGCTGATATGCACAGTAAAAGAACCGACGATTGAAACGGGCAAATATATAATGGAACATCCCGAGATACCGCTTTTATCGATAACGGGCGGAGAAGCGGTCGTGAAAGTAGCTATGAAAACGGGCAAAAAAGTAATAGCGGCAGGGCCGGGAAACCCGCCCGTCATAGTAGACGACACGGCTATAATCCCGCAGGCGGCAAAAGACATAGTGGACGGAGCGAGCTTTGATAACAACGTGCTTTGCATAGCCGAAAAAGAAGTTTTTGCGTTTTCGAACATAGCTGAAAAACTGATGAGCGAAATGGAGAAAAACGGCGCGCACCGTATACTGGGCACCGATATTGATAAAGTGGTAAACACGGTGCTTATTAAAAAAGACGGCAGATATGTGATAAACCGCAAATTTGTCGGCAAAGATGCTGCTGTGATACTAAAAGAAAGCGGAGTAAATTTTTCGGGAACCCCGCGCCTTGTCATGGCGGCGGTAGACGCGAACCATCCTTTCGTAACGGTAGAAATGCTCATGCCGGTTCTTGGCATAGCGACGGTAAATAACATAGAAGAAGCAATAGAAAAAGCGATTAAGGCAGAGAACGGGTGCAGGCATACGGCAATGATGCATTCGCAGAATATATCGCACCTGTCGATGGCGGCAAAAGCGGTAAATACTACGATATTTGTAAAAAACGCGCCGTCGTACGCGGGGCTCGGATTCAACGGGGAAGGGTTTTCGTCGCTTACGATAGCGACGCCGACAGGCGAAGGCGTGACAAGTGCAGTGACGTTTACACGCAGGCGGCGGTGTGTGCTGTACGGTAATTTCAGAATAGTTTAATGCGGAGGGCAGTCAATGAGTGTTGCAGATAAAATTCGCGATGCGGGCATAATAGGCGCCGGCGGTGCGGGTTTTCCGACTCACATAAAAGTAAACGGCAAGGCGGATATAGTGCTTGCAAACGGCGCAGAATGCGAACCGCTATTGAGGGTAGACCGCCTGATGATGCAGACGTACCCCGAGAAGATTTTACGCGGGTTAAAAGCGGTGATGCAATCGACGGGCGCAAAAGAGGGCGTGATATGCACAAAGAAAAAATATAAAGATGCTATAGCCGCTCTTGAAAAGGAAGTAAACAAAGAACAGAATATAAGGCTGTTTACCATGGATAATTTTTATCCGGCGGGGGACGAACAGCAGATGGTATATGAAGTAACGGGCAAGGTAGTGCCTACGGGCGGAATACCGCTCGATGTGGGCGCAGTCGTCAATAACGTGAGCACGCTGATAAATATCGCGGACGCTCTAGAAGGCACGCCTGTAACAGACAAATATGTGACGGTAGCGGGAGAAATAAAGCGCCCGATAACCATAAAAGTGCCTATAGGAACACCGCTTGTCGCGCTTATCGCGGCGGCGGGCGGCCCCGAAAGCATGGACGGATACACTCTGATAATAGGCGGGCCGGCAACGGGCAAATTATGCAGCGACTGGAACGAGCCGGTCACCAAAACAACGGGCGGCCTGCTGATACTAAAATCTGACCATCCTCTGATAAAAAAGAAAACGGATGACGGAAGCCTTGATTTAAAACTTGCTAAAGCGGTCTGCTGCCAGTGCAATATGTGTACGCAGATCTGCCCGCGCAACGCGCTCGGGCTCGGCGTAGAACCGCATAAAGTTATGCGTACGGCGTTCATGGGAAAAGCAAGTTTGCTCAACAGTCCGAACGGTATATTCTCATGCTGTGACTGCGGCCTTTGCAGCTATTACGCGTGTAACTTCGGGCTTAGCCCAAGCCGCATGATGGCGCGCATGAAAGACGGGCTTTTAGACGGAGGGTTAAAACCCGAAAAGAAAATAAAAGGAAAAGTATCGCCCGCCATTGACAGCATAAAGGTTCCGACAAGCCGGTTGATGGCAAGAATGGGTATAAGCAAATACGATAAGGATACCGTGATGATAGACCGCGACCTGCCGATGAAATCGGTAAGGATTCCGCTTCATATGAACATAGGCGCGCCTTCGGTGCCGACGGTAAAAAAGGGAGAGGCTGTTGCTAAAGGGCAGCTTATCGCAGATATACCGCAAAAAAGCCTCGGCGCAAAGATACATGCGAGCATCAGCGGCAGGGTCACGGAAATAACAGATACATATATTGAAATACAAGCAGCCTAAATAAAGGAGAAAAAACTTTGAACGCATTAGGAATGGTCGAAACAAACTGCATACCGGCAGGAATTGAAGCGGGCGACGCCATGCTCAAAACTGCGGACGTTGCGCTGGTATCGGCTCAGGCGGTATGCGCAGGCAAATATATAGTCATCGTATCGGGAGATGTTGCGGCAGTTAATGCGGCTGTTGCGGCGGGAGCCGAAGCGGCGGATGATGTGCTGGTCGACAGCATAGTTATTCCAAACGTGGATGACCAGGTGATAGAGGCGATAAGCGCGAGCTCGAAGATAGACAACTTAGGAGCGCTTGGGCTGATGGAGACTTTTTCACTGGCATCGGCGGTAATAGGCGCCGATGCGGCGGTAAAGGCAGCGAATATCAGCCTTATAGAGGTAAGGCTCGGGCGGGGGCTCGGAGGAAAATCTTTCGTGATACTCACGGGCGATGTAGCCGCGGTAAGGGCGGCGGTAAAGGCAGCAGAAAGCCTTGAAGAAGTACAGGGAATGGTAGCGAGGACGGTAGTTATACCGTCGCCGCATCCAGATATATTACAGGCTATATTTTAAATGAAAAAACCAAAAAGGAGAAATAAAAATGGCTAAGGAAGCACTCGGAATGGTGGAAACCAAAGGGCTGGTAGGCGCGATAGAGGCGGCTGACGCTATGGTAAAAGCGGCAAACGTTTCGCTTATGGGCAAAGAAAAAATAGGCTCGGGGCTTGTGACCGTTATGGTCAGGGGCGATGTCGGAGCTGTTAAGGCGAGCGTTGACGCAGGCGCGGCAGCTGCAAAAAGAGTAGGAGAGCTTTATTCTGTACACGTAATACCGCATCCGCACGATGACGTTGAAGGTATACTGCCAAGCGGCCCGAAAGCGGCGGCTAAAGCGGCACAGAAATAGCGTGTATACAGGCAAAGTGGTTGGCTCTGTCGTCTCGACGGTCAAGGACGAAGGGCTGCACGGCATAAAGCTGCTGTTGGTGCAGGTTATAGACAACGGCAAGCCGGGCAAGGTTATAGTTGCGGCCGATAAGACGCGCCAGGCAGGCAGCGAAGATTTCGTTTACCTTGTCGGCTCGAAAGAAGCGGGGCTTATATTTCGTCAGGGAATGGTGCCCGCGGATGCGGCGATAGTCGGGTTTATAGACGAATACAATGAAAATATTTAACGACGTAATTTGAAAGGGGATCTTAGACATGGAAAAACAGGCATTGGGAATGGTGGAAACAAGAGGGCTGGTAGGCGCTATTGAAGCGGCTGACGCAATGGTTAAGGCGGCTAATGTGGCTCTGGTCGGAAAAGAAAAGATAGGCTCGGGGCTCGTTACCGTTATGGTAAGAGGCGATGTCGGAGCGGTCAAAGCGGCAGTGGACGCAGGCGCAGCGGCGGCAAAACGTGTAGGCGAGCTTAACTCTGTACATGTAATTCCGCGCCCGCATGACGACGTGGAAGGCATACTGCCTAAATAAGCCTTAGGTAAAAAAGAGGACGATTGATTTGAAAATTGCAAAAGTTGTGGGCAACGTTGTATCTACCGTAAAAGATGAAAAGTTTGCCGGGCATAAGCTGATGATCATTGAATTTATTGATTTGTCGGGCAATCCTTTGGGCAGCCGTCAGATAGCTTTTGACTGCGCGAATTCGGGCACGGGCGATATAGTGCTCGTTAATGTCGACGGCGGCGCCGCAAAGATGTTCTTTAACAACGACGATTTGATCGCTGACTGGACTATATGCGGCGTGCTCGACCATTTTTCGGTGGACGGCACTACAACATCTTTTTGAAAACGGCTTAATTTAGAGGTGATGAATATTGGATATTGAGAAAATAGTAGCCAAGGTTACGCAAGAAGTATATAAACGGCTGGATCAAAAGCAGATGCCCGCGGCAGCGCCGGTCACAGACCTTGCCGGAGCTTTAGAGCATTCGCTTTTGAATCCGGATACCACGGCAGACGTGATTCGCCAGGGCTGTGCGGACGCTAAGAAATACCGTTTTGCGAATGTTTGCGTGACTCCGTATTTTGTAAGCCTTGCCGTAGATTTGCTGCGCGGCAGCGGAATAGGCGTGTGTACGCCGGTTGGTTTTCCGCACGGGGCGGCTTCAACAGCGGCTAAATGCACAGAGATCCGCGAAGCGATATTAAACGGCGCGAGTGAGCTTGATGTTTCTATGCAGATTGTTGCCATAAAATCAGGCGATTTTGAAGGTGCGCAAAAAGATTTAGCAGAGATGGTATCTGTTGCGGGCGGCCGTGTAAAAATTAAGGCGATATATGAGCAGGGGTTGCTGACTGATGAACAAAAGGTAAGATCACTTACCATAGCAAAGATGTGCGGCGTGGACTATATCAAAATATCAAACGCGCTGACGGGCAAGAAAGCGTGCATGAACGATGTCAAATACGTCCGCTCGATAATAGGCGGTAAGATAGGCATAAAGATAGACGGCGGTATTAAAGACGCACAGACTGCGAGCATATTGCTCAATGCCGGTGCGAACAGGCTGGGGTGCAGTGCTTCGGTTAAGATTGTTACCGGGTAATCTGCAAAAAAAATATAAAAGGTGAATGATAATGGAAATTGATGCATTAATAGCACAAATAACAGAAGAAGTGATTAGGCAGATAAATAACGGCGGGGATGTTAAGCAGGCGGGGCAAAGCGACGGTGTGCTTAATAAAATCGATCATACTCTGCTGAAACCCGACGCTACAAGAAGCCAGATCAAAAAAGTTTGTGATGAGGCAAAGCAATACGGTTTTGCTAGCGTTTGCGTTAACCCTTCATACATTGAGTTTGTTGCAAACGAGCTTAAAGGTACGGCTGTTTCTCCATGCTGTGTTATAGGCTTTCCTTTAGGGGCGACCATGCCCGAAGTCAAAGCGTTTGAGGCAGATGCTTCTATAAACGCAGGCGCAAAAGAAATTGATATGGTTATAAACATTGGCGCTGTAAAATCGGGAGAATGGGACATTGTAAAACGCGATATAGAAGCGGTTGTACGCGCAAGCAGAGGGCGTGCGATTGTAAAGGTTATTTTAGAGACATGCCTGCTTGACGATAATGAAAAGGTTGAAGCAAGCAAAACCTCGAAGCTTGCGGGTGTTGATTTTGTAAAAACATCGACAGGGTTCTCTACGGGCGGAGCGACGCTCGAAGACGTTCGCCTAATGCGCCAGGCGGTAGGGCCTAATCTCGGAGTAAAGGCGTCGGGCGGCGTGCGCGATTTAAAATCTGCACAGGATATGATAGCGGCGGGCGCAACAAGGCTTGGTACAAGCTCGGGAGTTAAAATAGCGCAGATACTTGGCGGACAGGTAGCCACCGACCAATGTATACAATGCGGCAACTGTTTGAGTACATGCCCGGCCGGTTTAGTAAATATAACAAAAACAGATTATTAAAAAAATATAAGAATTAGTTGAAAGGAATGCTTTATACAAAATATAAGCAATAGTAATATGAGTAAAATGATGAAAGCAGTAAGAATGTACGCGCCCAGAGATTTAAGGCTTGAGCAGGTGCCCGTACCCGAAATAAAAGCCGACGAAGCTCTCATAAAGATAATGGCAGTCGGTATTTGCGGCAGCGATATTCCGCGTATTAACCAATACGGTGCGCACGTATCGCCGATTATACCCGGGCATGAATTCTCGGGGCAGATAGTTGAGGCGGGAAGTGAGTTAAAGAATTTTAAGGTTGGCGACAGAGTAACAGTGCCGCCCATTATGCCTTGCTTTAAATGCGAATTCTGCGAACAGGGACATTATTCGCTTTGTAAAGATTATAAATATTTCGGTTCGCGTAACGACGGCGCTTTTGCGCAGTATCTTGCCGTTCCCGAAGTTAATCTTTTAAAGATTGCGGATAACGTTTCTTACGAAGCAGGCGCCACGACAGACCCTCTGGCAAACGCGCTGCATGCGATTAAAAGAGGCGGCTTTAAGGCGGGCGACAAAGTATGCGTAATGGGCGTGGGGGCAATAGGGCTGTTTGTTCTTCAGTACGCTAAAGCCAAGGGCGCGGCAAAAGTTGTTGCGGTAGATGTAAACGATAAAAAACTCGAAGCGGCAAGAAATTGCGGCGCGGATATCGCAATAAACGGAATGGATGAAGACGTTGCAGAGCAAATCATAAAAGCTACCGACGGCGGTGCCGATCTGTGCGTCGATGCTTCGGGGTTTCCGCCCGCACAGCATAACGCTATAATGGCAACGGCTAAACACGGTACTACGGTTCTTCTTGGCATATCGCATAAACCGCTGACGCTTTCGGAAGAATGCGTCGACTGGGTAATGCGCGGAGAGAAAGCTATCGTGGGCTCGTGGAATTCGTTTTCGAAACCTTTTCCGGGCTGGGAATGGACTCACGGCGTAGAAAGCCTTGCGGACGGTACCATAGACGCCGAGAAGGTAATCACACATAAGCTGCGTTTAGAAGACGTCGCTGACACATTCGATAAAATATATAAGAAAGAGCTGTTCTTTAATAAGATATTATTCCTGCCCTGGGCAGACTGATATTTAAGTATCGAAATGGCACCAGATAGGAGATAAGATATGAAGGCATTTGTTTATCACGGAGATAAGAATTTCTCGATCGATGAGCTGCCCAAACCAAAGGCAGGGGCAGGCGAAGCGGTCGCAAAGATACTGTGCGCGTCAATTTGCGGTACCGATTTGAGAACATTCAGGTTTGGAAACGCAAAGCTAAAAACGCCCGTAACAATAGGGCACGAAGCTTGTTATGAGATTATCGAAACGGGAGAAGGGGTAGATCTAACGCTTGGAGATCGCTATATTATTGCGCCGGCGCTCGGCTGCGGGCAATGCAAGAGCTGCAAAAAAGGGCGTACGAATATGTGCGACAACCTTCAGACTATAGGATTTGATTACCCCGGTACTTTTTCGGAATATATAAAAATACCTGCTTTGGCGATTGAGAGAGGGCATCTTATAAAAGTGCCTGACAGCGTTTCTGACAAAGAAGCAAGCGTTGTTGAGCCGGTTGCGTGTGCAATGAATGCGCAGAGTTTTTTAAAGATAGAAAAAGGCGATAATGTTGTAATCTACGGCGCCGGATATCTCGGATGTATTCATGCTGAGCTTGCTTTAATGCAGGGCGCGGATAAGGTGTTTATTGCCGAAATATCAGAAAAACGCAGAGAAAAAGCTAAAGCTTTTGTTCCGGGCGCACATGTTATAAACTCGGGAGACAGCGACTATATGGATAAGATAAAATCTGTTGCCGGCGTTTCGGGCATTGATGTTGTTATCACGGCTTGCCCGGCGGGAATCACACATAAACAGGGACTCGAGCTTCTGTATAAAAACGGCAGAATGAGTTTGTTCGGCGGGCTTCCGGGAGATAATAACTATCATCTGGACAGCAATCTGATTCACTATAAAGAGCTTGGCGTGTTTGGTGCACATGCCTCTACAGTAGCGCAGAATAAACGTGCGCTTGAGGCAGTTGTAAACGGAAAACTGAATGTCGACAAATATATAACAGCATTTGCTTTTGAAGATACACAGAAGGCTTTCGTCGCACTGATAGAAGAAAACGCTGAAAAGGCGGTTGTTATACCATAGTAGTTGTTTAGCTAAGTTATATAGAAAAAGCTTGAGGTTTTCTTAAAAGATTAACCTTAAGCTTTTTGTTATGGAGCCGTTTGAAAAAATCTATTCATAATGCATATTAATGGTATGAAGAAAAGCAGCATTTTATTTTAATACAACATAGATAACTTTATCTTTTTCCTCGGTATCTTTTACGCTTTTAATTTTAAGCAGGAAACTGTCGCATTCATCTTCCAATGTTTCGTTTACGTAGAAATAAAATTTTCCGCTGTGTTTATTGCTGCCGTTTACTATACTATAGTAATAGTTTCTCAGGTCATTTCCTAATATCATATCTTCGATAGGCTGCAGGGTGCGGCTTTCTCCTGAACAGTCTGCGATAACACTTACCTCTTCAAGGCGATATTCAAGCTCGTCAGTTTTCTCTATATCAGCGAAAGAGTAATTGCCCGGCTTATTTGCAAAACAATCAGAATTTTCTGCGTTATTTTCTACAGCTGCGCTGATTGCCATATATGTTTTTCCCGTTCCGGCTGTGTAAATGTGGTATAAAACACTGCTCCAGGTATTTTTGTCATTAACTTTTTTACTGAAATAAAAATCTTTTATAGTAATATTCCAATTGTTTATTTGTATTTTATCGCCTAATCCGTATAACCCGCACACCTGTATTTGTGCACTTTTTTCCGTCACATTTTCGGAAGAATCCTCAGCCTTGAATGTAACGGTATAAAGCCCAGGTTCGTTTAAATTGATGTCTGATTCTATTTGGACATTATCCGTGATATCGCCGTCGTAGTTATCAGAAGCGCTTACCATCGCAGCGAAATCAATTTGTTCTCCCTGAATAACTTCGCTTGGGCAGTTAATATTGATCAAAGGCGCTTGAGTATCTTTGACGATTATTTCATATTCATACGTTTCATCAAAGCCTCGGGAATTCCAGACATGAACAGCAATCGTGAAAGTACCAATTTTGTCTTGTTCAAAAGCAGAATCGTCGATATCGTATTCACCGTCTTTTAAATCTGTAATTTTAAAAGTGTCTGATATATTTATGGGCTCCCCGAATTCAAATTCGCTCATTATTTGCTCTGCCTTTGGCAGTATATTTTCAACAATTTCAAACTCGGCAGTAAGCTCATACTGTTTTTTATCAGACTCTGCCAAATAAATTACGGAATAGCGGCCTAGTTTGTCGATTTCAATGTTATCTTCTTCAATGCTTACATCCCAGTCTCTGTCAGAATCATCTTTGATTTTTATATAGTCTAACAGATTATACACTTCCGTTGCTTCAATCTTATTTTCTGTGATTTCACATTCAGGCGGGCCGAGCCAGTCTATTACTCCCGTTACCGTCAACACGACAACGGCGGCTGCGGCAGCAAGCAAAACACCCAATCCCCAAAAAACGGCTAAAATGCTTTTCTTTTTTTTAGGTTTTATTGTTTTAGGCTTATCTGAAAGTTCTTTTGTTTGGCTTTTTGCGTAAAGCGGAGCGCCGCAGTTTTCACAAAATATGTTGTCAGCATCAGCTTCTTGGCCGCATTTTCTACAATACATTGGAATCCTCCGTTTTTTTTGAAGCACTAATAAAGTTGTTTGATATATTTATATAGGATTGGTATAAAAAAATTTAAATATTTATTTTATATATTTGTGAACTATCATTTTTAATATACACCTGTATACATAATAATGCAATTTATTACACAAAAAATGGAATTACGCGCATTGCAGAGCAAGAATTAATATTATCTTTCTTACAATTGGAAAATAAAAAAGCTGTAGAACCCTTTTTTTGAAAGGCTCAGGCTTTTTGGAGCCGCTAATCAGATTCGAACTGATGACCCCATCCTTACCATGGATGTGCTCTACCTACTGAGCTATAGCGGCTCGTTATTTATAAATTTTGAACAGTTGCGAATGATATTATAATGCAAAAGCTTGCGTATTTCAAGTTTTTTGTTTTTTCTCTTTTCTGGTTGCAAGAGAGAAAAATATTGCCATACCTGCGGCACAAAGGCCTGCTACTATAAATGTAGGAATAAAATTAGCGCCGACGACAAGCGCTCCGGCAAGAAGCGGCATTGTTGCGCCTCCAAGCCCTGTTGTAGACATCATCAAGTTAGAAACTGTACCTGCGTTTTTGGGATATTTTTTTGATACGATATCCATGATGATCGGCCATGTCGGTCCGGCAAACAGGCCGAGGAAACCGTATGATACGAGCTTAACGGTAGAAGAAGGAAACGCTATTATTAACAAAATACTAACTAAGACGCCGACGGCACAAATGGTAACCGTTGTTTTGTGCCTTAAGCGTATTGCGCCGAGAAAAAGCCGGCTGGGAATCATTCCTACCCAGAAAAGGCTAAGAGCAAGTGCGCTGTATTGCGGAGTACCCAGAGTAAGCTCAAAATAGCTGTCTGCAAAAAAGGCTATTCCTTCTTCTATGCCCATATATAATAATATGGCGATAGATAAGAACAAAAAATTCTTTTTAAAAAAGAATGCAAAAGCGGAACGTATTCCCGAATGCGAGCTGCCTTTTATATCTTTTTTATATTTTGTGAATGAAAAAAGTATAAACACCGCCAGTAAAAGAGCGGATACCATGCCAAAAAGGTTGTTATAAGAATATCCGGCAGAAAAGAGGGCTTCGCATGCAAAAGGGGATAAAACTGCGCCCAGGCTGAATACTGCCTGCGAGATTCCAAGATGTTTTGCAGATTTTTCGCTGAACTCTGTGGCAAGCGTTGCAGACATTGTACCTTCGGTTACGCTATAGCCTGCGCCGCAGAGTAAAATGCCTATTATAAAATAGATCAAGCTCGAAGTAACAGCGACAAGAAAAGTGCCTATAACCATTAGCGGCAGGGCTATCATCAACACACCTTTTTTGCCTATTCTTTCGGATAAAGAACCAAGAAATAAAGGCGGCAGGCAAATTCCTATATATTGCACGGAAATTAGAACGCCCATCATAAGGCTGGATAAATCAAATTTTTGAGCGATTTGCAGCAGAGATATCTGATACATAGCGAGATACACTCCGCACATTCCAACGGAAAGATTAGCTGAAGGGAGAATAAGCTTGTGCCTGATATTCATTTAGTATGCCTTTCATGAAGATAAGTTAGTTATTGCAAAACACGCTGTTGCCGCGGTTGTCGACAGCTACTATGAGCGGGACTTTATCAAACGTTATCTCTCGTATAGCTTCTGCGCCAAGGTCGGCAAACGCAATTTCGCGAACGGCTGTTATATGAGAAGCGATAAGCGCACCCGCGCCGCCCACCGCCGCAAAGTATACGGCGCCGTTTCGCATTATAGCGTCTTTGACGTCGTCAGAAACAGGCCCCTTTCCTATTACAAAGCGAAGGCCGAGGTCATATAATCGGGGCGCGAAAGCATTCATGCGCGATGAGGTTGTCGGCCCGCACGAGTTTATGACACGCCCCGGCATATCGGGGCAAGGGCCAGCATAAAATATGCCGTTATTTTTAATGGGGAAAGGCAATTCTTCGCCTTTTTGCATCATTCCAAAAAGCCTTGCGTGCGCGGCGTCTCTTGCGGTATACACTTTTCCCGATAAAGATATGCTCATACCGGCTTTTAATTTTTGTATATCTTTCTTGTCAATCGGCGTTTTTATTTCTACCATGCTTGCTCCTTAAATAACTGCGTTCGCATGCCTTGCGGCATGGCACTGAAAGTTTACTGCAACCGGTAAACCTGCGATATGCGTGGGAAACTTATCTATATGCACGGCAAGGCAATAGTTATTTCCGCCAAAGCCCATAACGCCTATTCCAAGCTCATTTATTTCGTTCTTTAAGCTCTTCTCAAGCTCTGCCAGAAAAGCGTCGCTGTTTTGGCTGCCTATTCTTCTCAAAAGCTGTTTTTTAGCTATAAGCGCGCATTTTTCAAAAGTGCCGCCTATACCTACGCCGAGAACAACGGGAGGGCAAGGGCTTCCTCCTGCGCTTTTAACGCAGTCTATAACAAATTCTTTTATACCGTCAATACCGTCGCTTGGCTTTAACATAGCGATTCGGCTCATATTCTCGCTTCCGAAACCCTTGGGCGCAACGGTTATACTGACTTTATCGCCCGGTACGATATCGTAATGGATGATTGCAGGCGTATTGTCTTTTGTGTTTTCCCCTGTTATAGGGTCGCGCACAGATTTTCTGAAATACCCGTTATCGTAAGCCTGCTTTACACCCTCGTTAACAGCATCGTTTAAACAACCTTCTATGTGCACATCCTGGCCTATGTCGATAAACACAACTGCCATGCCTGTGTCCTGACAATACGGCATACCCGTTTGCTTAGATATTTGCGCGTTTTGCATAAGCTGGGCCAGCGCCTCTTTAGACGGCGGGCAGTTTTCTGTATCGTATGCTTTTTTAATTGCCGAAAGCGCGTCTTCGCCGGGAATCCGGCCGGCCGATAAAAAAAGATCGCAAATTGTTTGTTTTACGGCTTCGCTTTTTATAATTCGCATAATGTCTTCCTTTATATATTAACTAATAAGATTATATGTCATTAAATAGGTTATGTAAATACAACCATCACTATTAAGCCCGGGTTTTTTTGCACATAAGGGTTGACTTTTTATTACTTCATGGTAAAATCAAAGCTGTTGACAAAAAAACGAATATGCGAGGGTGGCGGAACTGGCAGACGCGCACGGTTGAGGGCCGTGTGGTGAATAACCATGTGGGTTCGATTCCCATCCCTCGCACCAAAAAAGCGAACCGGATTATATCCGGTTCGCTTTTTTGTATGCAATGGAGGAATCGAACACGAGCGATAGCAAACGTGCCTGTGTGCACGTTTGCAGCGAGGCGGGTGAGAAGGGAGCTGGAGGAATAAAAAAACCGACTGCGCGGATTATAATACAATAGGTAGAAAATCGAACACGAACGCGCGTTGCGAAGCAACGTATAGCGCGTGAGGCGGGTCGAAAAAAAGGCAGCTGCGACAAAGCAGCACCGTCGCGGATAAATGGAGGAATCGAACACGAACGCGCGTTACGAAGCAACGTATAGCGCGTGAGGCGGGTCGAGATAAAGATAGCTGGAGGAATAAAAAACCGACTGCGCGGATTATAATACAATAGGTAGAAAATCGAACACGAGCGATAGTTAACGTGCCAGATGGCACGTTAACAGCGAGGCGGGTGAGAAGGGAGCTGGAGGAAGAAAAACCGACTGCGCGGATTATTATATAAATAAGAAGGAATCGAACACGAACGCGCGTTACGAAGCAACGTATAGCGCGTGAGGCGGGTCGAGATAAAGATAGCTGGAGGAATAAAAAACCGACTGCGCGGATTATAATATAATAGGTTGGGAATCGAACACGAGCGTGCGTTATTCTAAGCCTAAGGCGAAGAACCTTTTACGTATTTCGGCGAATATGTTGTCAGATAAAAACGAAAAATACAGATATAAAAATACAGAGCAGTAATGTTCATTTAAAATTTGCTTGCTATAAACGGCTATATTATGTATACTAACTCCTTGTGCAAAGATGCAAGTTAAATAAAGAAAGCAGGATTTAATGGTAATAGACGAATTAAAAGTTTCAGAGGAAATAAAACGGGCCGTTTCGGACATGGGGTTCGAAGAATGCACTCCTATACAAGAGCAGGCTATTCCGCTTTGCCTTGCCGGCAAAGATATAATAGGGCAGTCGCAAACGGGAACAGGGAAAACGGCGGCGTTTGCGATACCGATTTTAGAAAAGATAGAGCCGAGTAACAGACAGCCGCAGGCTATGATACTCTGCCCGACAAGAGAACTGGCGGTACAGGTTGCGGACGAATTTAAAAAGATAGCAAAATACAAATCGGGAATAAGAACTATAGCTGTATACGGCGGCGAGCCTATTAACCGGCAGATACTGGCGATTAAAAAAGGCGCGCAGATTATTATAGGAACGCCCGGGCGAACTATCGACCATATTTATAAAAGGCGGACGATAAAAACAGAATTTATAAATACGCTGGTTTTAGACGAAGCGGACGAAATGCTTAAAATGGGTTTCAGAGAAGATATAGAGCGTGTGCTAGAATCGATAAAAGACGAGCGGCAGACCATTCTTTTTTCGGCGACAATGCCAAAGCCTATACTCGATATAACAAAAAAATATCAAAAATCGCCCGAGCTTATACAAGTAAAATCGGCAGAAAAAACTGCGGACACGATAAGGCAGGAATACTGCGAGATGAAAGCGAGCCATAAGATTGAAGCACTGTCGCGGCTTCTTACTATAAACAAGCCTATAAGATGCCTCGTTTTCTGTAATATGAAAAGCACGGCCGATTATGTAAGCGATGAGCTGATACTTCGTGATATAAATGCCGCAAAAACACATGGAGATTTAAAACAGGAAAAAAGAATGCAGGTATTAAAAAAGTTTAACGAAGCTACGATAAACGTGCTCGTCGCGACGGACGTGGCGGCAAGAGGGCTGGATATAAAAGAAGTAGATTTGGTGGTTAACTATGACGTTCCCGAAAAGGATGTATATTATGTGCATAGAATAGGAAGGAGCGGGCGCGCGGGCAACGAAGGGCATTCTATAACGCTTGTGGGCGCAGCAGACAAAAGACGTATTATAAGCATAATGCATTATACTAAGAAAAAGATTGAAAAGATAAAAATACCGACCATGAAACAGGTTAATGAAGCAAAGGTGGAATCTTTTATTGAAGAGATTACGCAGACGATACAAAACGAAAATCTGGATGATTACAAAGATATATTAAATCAGGTCGATACTATGTTTACTATAGAAGATATCTGCGCGTCGCTCATTAAAAAGAGCCTCGAACTTGAAGAAATTACACATGAGAACGATATAAACTTTGTCGGAAGAGAATATAATTCTGACCGCCGAGGCGGAAGGAATAGTTACGGACGCGGAGCAAATACCCGTGTGCGCGGCGGCAGAGACAAAGATATGGTACGGCTGTTCTTAAGCGTTGGGAAAATGGATAAAATCAAACCCAGCCATATAGTCGGCGCCATAACGGGAGAATGCGATGTACCGGGCAGTACGGTAGGGTCAATAGACGTATTTGATAAATTCTCTTTTATAGATGTTCATAAAGATGCCGCGAAAAAAATTCTTAAAAATCTTGACGGCAAAAAAATAAACGAAAAAAGGGTAGCTTTAGAGATGGCAAAAAAATCTAAGCGATAAAAGCTTATCAATAAAATGCCCGCAAAAAGGCCTCTGCTTTATAACAGAAGTCTTTTTTTATATTATGCAAAAAAAGAGTTACGACAAAATTTGCGTCTGTTGTGGTATAATAATTTGTATATTTACTTAAAGAGGTCTTTATATGGAAGAAGTCGCGCGTTTTGATATGCAAAAAGCCCCTAAAAGACAGAAAAACTATCTAAGAGTTCTGGCCTGGATATTGAGCTTTCCTGTGATATGGCTGAGAAGGTTAAAAATCACAAAAGTTAATATGAAAGGTTTAAAGCCGCCTTATTTGCTTTTATGCACGCATAAAGCGTTTATGGATTTTAGAGTGGCGACGGCTTGTATTTTTCCGAGAAGGGCTAACAACGTTGTCGCGATAGACGGCTTTATCGGCCGCGAAAAGCTGCTTCGCAACGTAGGCTGTATATGCAAACGCAAATTCACAAACGATATCGGGCTTGTAATGAACATAAAAAAGGTTATCGACAATAAAGATATTCTGATACTTTACCCTGAGGCGCGGTATTCGCTTATAGGCACGAATGCCTGCCTGCCCGCGTCGCTCGGCAAGCTGGCAAAAATGTTAAAAGTGCCTGTGGTCATGCTTCATATGAACGGCAACTTTATAAACTCGCCCTGCTGGAATCTTAAAAAAAGAAATATAAGGCTCGAAGCGCAGATGACGCAGATAATAACTCAAGAGCAAATCGATAAAATATCGGCGGAAGAAATTAATGGAATCATAAAAAAAGAATTTGTATACGATGAATACAAATGGCAAAAGCAAAATAACATACATGTAAAATATAAGGACAGGGCAAAGGGGTTGCACAAAGTGCTGTACAAGTGCGCAAACTGCGACACGGAATACAAAATGGGATCGGGGGGCGATAAGCTTACCTGCGGCCATTGCGAAAGCGAATGGACAATGTCGACTCTCGGAGAGCTTATTCCGTCGCATAAAACAGAGGAAAAAATACACATACCCGACTGGTACGAAGATATGCGCGCCGATGTGCGGCGCCAGATCGAAGAGGGGACTTACAGCTTTTCTTCAGACGTGGTTGTCGACAGCCTGCCCAACGCCGACGGATACATACAGCTCGGCGAGGCAAAACTTACGCACGATATGAACGGTTTCGTGCTTGAAGGTAATTTTGGTGGAAAGAAATTTCTGCTTAAAAAAGATCCGCTATCTATGTATTCGTGCCACATTGAATACGACTATATGGGAAAGGGCGATTGCATAGACCTTTCTACCTTGACTGATACTTACTACATTTATCCCAAGCTAAAAGAATGGTCGGCGACAAAAATTGCGCTTGCGACAGAAGAATTGTATAGGTATTACGGCCGCCAGCAAAAGGTTATCTTCGAATAGATATTTTAAAGTATTCAGTTTAAGATAAAATCTTAGCGACAGCGCTGTAAAGGCCGTCTATGCCAGTGTTTTCTTCATTACATGTGTAATCAAAATCATGTGTCAAAGTTTTTATTTTGAGCATTTTTAATTCTTCATTATTGGGATGTTCGATAAGTTCAACACTCTTTATCAGTTTATATGATAAATATAAATGAGAAAAATAGTATGCGTCAATATCACGTGTTTGTGCGCCTTTTTCTATAATTATCAGCTCTTTATTATTCGTTATAAAAGCCGTACTCTTATAATACAGTTTATTCAGCAAAAATTTGATGATTCTGCTGAATAAATGTTTTTCTACTATTATATTAGGCTGGTAAGCGACAAGCTCCATATCTTTATCTTCTTTTCTCAAACTGTTTATAAGGTTTACATATAAAAATTCGACATTATCGAGATTGTAATATATTACGGGCAGCCCGAGGTTTTTTTGTTCATAAACCAAATACTGTTTTATAAGCGATATCATTTTAGTCATAATATCGTCTGAAACGGTATTATAGCTTATCTTATATATTTCGTCTTTTAAATAGAAAAAGATTTCTCCGTTTAAAAGGCAAGTGGCTTTTTTTATTGCCTGTATATCTTTAAAATAAACCTTGCTTTGTGTCACGCTGTTTTCTTTTCTTGTTAAAACATGCATATATGTATCAAATATACCTATCACAGAATCGTATAAATGCATATCAGGGTTTGCGTTTCTTCTTTCGATTTGTCTCGGAATTTTTATCATTAGCAAAGGGTTGTCTTTTTCTAAATGAAAGTCAACAAATATCGGCGGCATGGTATGCTCTTCGTCAATTATATAAATCCAAGGCCCGAAAGCGTCATATTCTTTACTTCTTTTTATCATAATTCTTCATCCATTTCATTCAAAATTTCGGTAAGTTTCGCGAAAGCATCCGATATATATTCTGCGTCCTTTTTCGATATTCGCTCGAACAACTTTATAAAATGCTGCGTGTCGTTTTTATTCTTGGTCTTTACAAAAGCGCCGCCTTTTTCTGTAAGGCTTAAATAATATTTTCTTTCATCGTTTTTTGCCGCTCGTTTTTGTATCAATTCCATTTTTAATAAAGAGCGTATGATAGTTGTAAGGCTGCCTTTTTGCATATACAGGTATCTGCTTAATTGCGTGGGTGTCGCGCCGCCGGCGAACTCTAGTGTCATTATAACTTTTATTTGATTTTCATTAAGTTTGTATTCATCGGTTATAAACCTGTGAATAACAGGATTTATGTATCTGAAATAGCATGGCATAAAAGCGCTGAATTTTTCATATATTATCTCTCCGTTGCTGCTGCCCATAATTACGCCCTTAATATGTTTTATAACTTGTAAGAATTCTAACTACAATTCTAGCAAAGCGATGGCATGCTGTCAAGAGCCGCTTGATATTAAATCAGAAAGCTTTGTGAATACTTGTTATTTAAAGTTCAAAGAGATATAATATTTAAAAGCTAAACACTAAAGATAGGGGATTATTAATGGAAAACGACAAAAGAATAGCAGTATTGATAGATGCTGATAATGTTTCGGGCAAATATATAAAATCTATTCTGGATGAGATTTCAAATCACGGTATACCTACTTATAAAAGAATATACGGCGACTGGACAAAGCCGCAGCTAAGTTCATGGAAAACTGTTCTGCTTAATTATTCTATAACGCCTATTCAGCAGTACAGCTATACTACAGGCAAAAACGCTACAGATGCTGCGCTTATTATAGACGCTATGGATATACTTTATTCGGATAACGTCGAAGGGTTTTGCATTGTTTCGAGCGACAGCGATTTTACAAAACTTGCCGCGCGCCTGCGAGAATCGGGAATGTATGTTATCGGCATGGGCGAAAAGAAAACGCCTCCGTCTTTTATATCGGCCTGCGAGATGTTTAAGTATCTAGAGGTTTTGTCTTCGGCCGCTAAGAATATTAAAGACAGCGCTAGCAAAGAAACCGATTCGCATGAAACACCAAAAGAAGGTATGGCAGGGAAACAAGAGCTTATCGAGGCTATAAAAATAATTGTTGACGAAAGCTCGGATGAGGACGGATGGGTATATTTAGGAGAAGTCGGAAAAAGGCTTAATAAGCGTTATCCGGATTTTGACACAAGAAACTACGGCTATTCTAAATTAACTCCGTTTATTTCATCGTTAAAACAGTTTGAAATTCAGTCGCGCAAGACGAGTATGCCAAATATAGAGCACAAATATATTCGAAGCAAAATAAAAAGAAATTTTAGATAAAGAAATAGTTTTTTGCCGCTCTTTTAAAGGGCGGTCTTTTTAAATTTCGAACCAATCTGCCGTTTGATATAATAGAAATATATGTTATAATGATAGCACTTATTTTAAGGGCACATTTAATTTGCTTATCGCAACCAGCAAGGAGAATAAATGAAAAAAACTATCGCGTTAAAAATTAAAAATACAAAGTTATATCAATGGAAGAGAACCTTCACGGTATTGATTTCCATGCTTTTTATTTTTTCTGCGATGCTTTTTGATATACCTACGGCGCACGGGCAAGTGTCTGATAACCTGCCCGAGAAAAAAACAGCGCTTGAGGATTTCCCGGGAGCGGAACTGAACAAAACGGGCGGGCAAGAATATGTTGCGGGAGAGGTACTTGTAAAATTCAAAAAGACAATGTCACAAGCGCAAATGCAAAATACGCTGAATTCTTTCCATAGCAGTATGATAGAGGACATTACAGGCGATAACCTGACGATTGCCGATGTCCCCGAAGGGCAGACGGTAGAAAGCTTTATACAAGATTTAAAAGGGCAGGCAAACGTTGAATACGCACAGCCAAACTATATATATCGTTTTGAAGAGACGGTAAACGACCAATACGAATCATATCAATGGTATCTTGATAAAATAAATGTTCACGAGGCATGGGACGATAATATGGGGTCTTCGGGTGTTACGGTAGCCGTTTTGGACACAGGCGCAGACCTTGATCATCCGGATCTATTAGGCCAGGTCGATTTATATCATAAAGTTGTTGCCGGAGATAATTCGCTCGATGACGATAAGGGGCACGGCACGCACGTTTCGGGTATTATTGCCGCTGCTACAAACAACAGCATAGGCGTAGCGGGCATTGCGCCAAACACAAGGCTTATAGTAGTTGACGTTTTCCAAAGCCAATATAACACTGAAGAATCGCAGTGGGAATGGGGAGCCGCAACTTCGGATATTATAACCGGAATTACTTACGCCAGGTCGAACGGCGCGGATATAATAAACATGAGCCTTGGCGGATATGATTATGACGCGGCTTTTGAGGCGGCAATAAACGCTGCGGTAGGCGCGGGCGTTGTCTGTATAGCGTCTGCCGGAAACGACGGAGATGACCCGGCGCTTCGCGAGGCCAACCATTACCCAAGCGACTATGAAGCTTGCATATCGGTAATCTCTACAGATCCGAATGACGCAAAAAGCGGATTTTCTAATTACGGACCTCAAAAGGATATTTCGGCGCCTGGCGGAAGCTCGAACGATGTTCCTTCAGAGTGGATTTTGTCGACATATACAGAAACAGTAAGAGACGCAGCGGGAACTGTGCAAGAAATTAACCAGGGATACTGGTATTCAAGCGGAACATCTATGGCGTCGCCTGTTGTTGCGGGCGTAGTTGCGTTAATGCTTACGGCAAACCCCGACTTGACGGTAGTCGAGGTCAAGGATATTCTTTACGATACTGCGGTAGACCTTGGTACAACCGGCCGAGACGATTATTTCGGTTACGGCAGAGTCGATGCGCAGGCTGCTGTTTTGGCGGCTGAAGCTTTAACGCATGTTACTTCCGTCTCTCTCAACAAATCTACAATGGGCTTAGAGTATGGCGCAAGCGATACGCTTACGGCGACAGTTTATCCCGTTGACGCAGATAACAAAAACGTCACATGGGATTCTAGCGACACAGGCGTGGCGACTGTCGACGCTTCGGGCAATGTAGACGCCGTGGATTACGGCACAACGACTATAACGGTTACGACGGAGGACGGCGGGCACACGGACACATGCGAAGTCACGGTAATAAAGCATGTCGACGGAGTAACGCTTAACAAGGAAACCACTAGCCTTTATGTCGGCGACGAGGAGACGCTTACCGCGACAGTCAGCCCCAGTGATGCCAGCGATAAAAGCGTTTCATGGAGTTCTGATAATACCGATGCTGCGACGGCAGATTCGTCGGGCAAAGTCACGGCTGTAGGCAAAGGCACGGCGACAATAACGGCAACCACTGTTGACGGCAATTTTACCGATACATGCGAAGTGACGGTAATGGTGCACGCAGCTTCGGTCTCTCTCGACAAATCTACAATGAATTTAGAGTACGGCGCAGGCGACACGCTTATGGCGACAGTTTATCCCGTTGACGCAGACAACAAAAACGTCACATGGGATTCTAGCGACACAGGCGTGGCGACTGTCGACGCTTCGGGCAATGTAGACGCCGTGGATTACGGCACAACGACGATAACCGTTACGACGGAGGATGGCGGGCACACGGACACATGCGAAGTTACAGTAATAAAGCACGTCGACGGAGTAACGCTTAACAAGGAAACCACAAGCCTTTATATCGGCGACGAGCAGACGCTTACAGCAACTGTCAGTCCAAGTGATGCCAGCGATAAGAGCGTTTCATGGAGTTCTGATAATACCGATGCGGCGACGGTAGATTCGTCGGGTAAAGTCACGGCTGTCGGCAAAGGCATCGCGACAATTACCGTAACTACTACTGACGGCAGTTTTACCGATACATGCGAAGTGACGGTAATGGTGCACGCAGCTTCCGTCTCTCTCAACAAATCGACAATGAATTTAGAGTACGGCGCAGGCGATACTCTTACGGCGACAGTTTATCCCGTTGATGCAGACAACAAAAACGTCACATGGGATTCTAACGATACAGGCGTGGCGACGGTAGACGCTTCGGGCAATGTAGACGCCGTGGATTACGGCACAACGACGATAACTGTTACTACTGAGGACGGCGGGCACACCGACACATGCGAAGTTACGGTAATTAAGCATGTCGACGGAGTAACGCTTAACAAGGAAACCGCTAGTCTTTATGTCGGCGACGAGCAAACGCTTACCGCGACAGTCAGCCCAAGCGACGCCAGCAATAAGAGCGTTTCATGGAGCTCGAATAATACGAACGCGGCAACGGTAGATTCGTCGGGTAAAGTTAAGGCTGTCGGCAAAGGTACCGCGACGATAACCGTAACGACGAATGACGGCAGTTTTACCGATACCTGCGAAGTAAGTGTCGATTATAATGATATAAGATCGGATATTTATACTGTTGATCAGGCGAACGGATTTTTAAGAGATATCGCGCTTAATACTTCTGCCGCTGCTTTAAAGGCTAATCTTAAAAACGATTCGTCGACGATATTTATTTATGATATGAGCGGGCAAATTTACACGGGTGATAAAATAAAAACGGGAATGAAAATTAAATTTATTGCAAACGGCATTGTGAAAGATGAATTAAAGGCGGTTATTCTCGGCGACAGCAGCGGTGATGGGAATATCAGCATAATCGATTATACACTGATTCGTTTGGATATCCTCGAATTAAAGAGCCTATCGGGAGAATTCTGGAAGGCAAGTGATGTTAATAAAGACGGCAAAATCAGCATAATCGACTATACGCTGATACGACTTCACATACTTGAATTAAAATCAATACATTAAAATTTTATATTGGAGCAAATAAATAAGCTTTTGTTAGAAAACAGAGGCTTTTTTATGCTGCCTTTAACACTAATAGGATACAGCGCATATTATAGTACATAAAATATATTGGTGGTTTTTTATGTTATATTCTATTTGGACAGGAGTTAATACTTTTTTTCAAGCCGGTACATCTATTAAAGGCGAACAAGATCCAAACCAGATTTTTGCCATTATCATACCTATCGTTATATTCTTAGGTTTAGCGGTTTTTCTCGCTTTTAAAACGCCTCGCATTTCGCAATGGGTTTCAGACAAGATTCACATGCTCATAGAATTTATTCCGGTTAATAAAATCGCAGGCGAAAAAGGCGAATCGGTTTTTGAAATAATTAAGGACGCAGGATATCTATATGACGCAAAGCAGGACATTTTTTATTCAAGTATGGATGCCTGGCAGAAAGATGCAGGATATTGCCGTTTGTATGACGAAGCCGCAGCGCCTATGGGAATGATCATAGACTGCGAGCCGGTATTATTTGAGTATGATGAAAAAAGATGGATGATAGAGTTTTGGAAAGGGCAGTACGATTTAACGACGGGCTGTGAAGCGGGAGTATATACTACAAATCAGCCTGATGTTATAGTTCCGGGAATTTTTACAGGAGCGTTTTATAACAGCGCAAGCGACAAGGATAGACTGAAAATATCGTATGTTCTAAAAAAGAATAACACAGTGCTCTTTTCGAGGAAAGCAAAACATTGGTGGCTGACAGGGTTTTTGCTTGGTGAATATTCCGACCCGGCTGACCTTACAATGAATATAAAAATCACATTGAAAAACAGGCAGATGAGAAACGCGTTTATAAATGGGCTCAAATCGTCGGGTTATAGTGAGGGCGATATTAAAGCCACGGGAAACACGGTAAGCTTTATATTCGACAAGCCGCGTACACAGCAGCCGTATACGCGTACAAAAGAATCCGACCGGCTTATACAATTAAAAAATAAATTTTTATGTGAGCAGTATCAGCAGGCAACAAAAGATTATAAGAGCCTGCCCGATCAATTAAATGCTCTCTCAAAAGACAAACCGGAAGTATATCAAAAAGTTTTTGATATAGGAAAAACCAAAAAAATATTTGATATATATAAAACTTTAAAGAATTATATGGGCTGAGATTTGCAGGAAAACAATTATGGTAGCAAAGAAAAGGCTTACTAAAATATATAAATCCTCGGAAAAGATTTTTATTGACGGCGGTTCAAAAATTATTCTTATGAGCGACTGCCACAGAGGCGACGCAAGCCATGCCGATTCTTTTTTAAATAACCAAAACATCTATTTCGCCGCGCTTGAACATTATTTTTGGCAGAATTACACCTATATTGAGCTCGGAGACGGAGACGAACTTTGGGAGAATCATAAGCTTTCCCAAATAATTGGGGTGCATAAAGATGTATTTTGGCTGCTGTCAGATTATTATAAACAGGGCAGGCTTTATCTGATTTTCGGCAATCATGATATTGTAAAAAGCAAAAAGAATTACATTAGAAATCATAGCTATTTTGATATGCGGGCTCAAAAGTATATACCTTTGTTAGATAATATAAAAGTTCATGAAGGGCTAGTTTTAAAATACGACAACCAAAGCAATGAGATATTCTTAATACACGGGCATCAGGCAGACTTTTTTAACAGCACTCTTTGGAGGCTTAGCAGGTTTTTGGTAAGGTATGTTTGGAAACCGTTCGAGCTGTTCGGCGTTAACGATCCGACAAGCGCTGCAAAAAATTACCGCAGAAAAGAGCAAATAGAAAAAAAGCTTTTTTCATGGGCGCGTGAGAATAGAATAATGCTTATTGCCGGGCATACGCACAGGCCTGTGTTTCCCGAGCCGTTTGATACTGCATACTTTAATGACGGAAGCTGTGTGCACCCAAGGTGTATAACAGCTATAGAAATAGCCTGCGGAAATATTGCGCTTGTCAAATGGGCACAAAAAACAAAAGTTGACGGCACATTATATATAGGCAGGGAGGTTTTGGCGGGGCCGGCAAAGCTGAGTGAATATTTTGCTAATATGCATTTTAGCGTTAATAGACATAATGTTAATAATATGTAAACAAATTGTGAAAAAGTTTATTGACAAAATACAAATATATTTTTATAATGAAAGCTAGTATGGTAGTGTTAGGGTAGTAGTGTAATATTATTTCGTTTTGTGTAGTATGGTTACAAGTCGATTTTTTGTTTACCCTTTGGAAATTGCCAAGGGGTATTTTTATATACACAGCTAAAAAAAAATAATGAAAGAAGAGGTGATTTCATTGCTAGGAATGGGAGATTTCTCAATTTTTGCGGCATATGTTTTATGTGTGGCATCGACTTTGGCATGCGTGATTTACGGCGTCATTAACTGGAACAAGGGCGGCGACGGCGAAGATCTTGAAAAAGAAAAAGCCTGGGAAAAAGAAGAGCATAAAATAACAGAAGATTTAGACATCTAGGATTTATACTTTTTTAAATTTTTTATGAAAGAATGGAGGGTAAAACATTGGCATTAAAAATAATTATTATTATTGCGTATCTTGGAGTAGTAGGTTTCCTTGGATTTCTTGGATGGAGAAGAACCAAGAATACTGAAGATTATATGCTAGGCGGAAGAAAAATTCATCCGGCGGTAATGGCGCTTTCTTACGGTGCTACGTTTATAAGCACCTCTGCCATAATAGGATTCGGCGGTTATGCGGGATATTTCGGAATGAGCCTTTTATGGCTTACGTTCTTAAATATTTTCCTCGGAATCTTTATTGCGTTTATATTCTTTGGAAAAAGAACACGGCGCATAGGCCGAAACCTGGACGCTCATACATTCCCCGAACTGCTTGGTAAACGGTATAACTCAAAGTTCATACAAAGGTTTGCTGGCCTTATAATCTTTATATTTATGCCTATATATGCAGCGGCGGTAATGATCGGTGTATGTATGATATTGGCTGCGGGGCTGGGGATTTCTTATGAGATTGCAGTGGCGGTATTTGCTATTTTAGTAGCGGCATATGTTATATTCGGCGGTATCAAAGGAGTTATGTATTCGGACGCTTTCCAGGGTACTTTGATGCTTATCGGCATGGTTGCACTTTTAATAATAGTCTATACACAGCTTGGCGGAATAACTCCTGCGCACCAGGCGCTGACCAATCTTGGAAATAATCCGGAAGTTATAGCACAAACGGCTGAGGCTGGTTTTGCACCCGGTTTCCAAGGGTGGACATCTATGCCAGAGACTTTCTCTGTAAGCTGGATGCTGGTTGTAACGAGCATAGTCGCGGGTGTCGGTATCGGCGTTCTAGCTCAGCCGCAGCTTGCAGTACGCTTTATGACAGTAAAAAGCGACAGAGAATTAAACCGTGCGATTCCTATCGGCGGAGTATTCATACTTTTGATGACGGGCGTTGCTTTCTTGGTAGGTGCGCTATCAAACGTTTTGTTCTTCGAGCAAACGAGAGAAATTTCAAAAATAGCGGCGGGAAGCATAGACAATATTATTCCTGCATTTCTAGATAAGTTTACAAGCCCCTGGTTTGTTACTATCTTTCTTGTTATGATGTTGGCTGCCGGAATGTCGACGATAAGTTCGCAGTTCCATACTATGGGTACCGCTGTGGGCAGAGACGTATTTGTCTCATCAAAAAAGCAGTCACCTAAAAAATCAATGATAATCACACGTATCGCTGTTCTTATAGCAATATTAGTCACGGTAATATTATCTTACATACTGCCCCAGATTTGGAGCGGAGCTATCGCCATTGCAACAGGATTGTTTTTCGGGCTTTGCGGTGCGGCGTTTTTGCCTATGTATTTTGGAGCGTTGTATTTCAAAAAGCTCACAAAAACTGCGGCAATATCCGGTATGGTTGCGGGCTTTGGCTCGAGCCTTTTATGGATGCTTTTATTCCATGCAAAAGAAGCAAAAGTATTCGGCCTTGTTGATGCTATAACAGGCGGCTCGCTGCAGACTGTGGTATCTGATGCAATATTGTCTAATCTGGATCCGCTTTTCATTGCGCTTACAATGTCTATAATTGTTACAATCGTAGTACAGATATTCAGCAAGAAACAGCTTCCGGCAGAGCTTGTTAAGCAGAGCTTTGAAGGAGTTGGCAAAGCCAAGTAATAAAATATAAAAAGTAAATAAGAAGGGGCGCTCCGCTAGGGGCGTTTCTTTTTTTATCGAAATTTACCAAAGATTAGTTTTATATATGAATAGGTTATGGTAATAAAGAGAAAAATAAAATAATAATGAGGTGAATCGGTTGGTAAACAGCATTACAAACAGGCAAATGGTTTTCATATTAATACTTACTTTGTCAACATACAGCCTTTTGGATATTTCGAGGGCGCTGGCGGCGAGTGCCGGAACAGGAAGCTGGATAACACTGATTATTGCCGCTGTTATTTTTGCACTTGCCGCATTTATAATCGCAGCGCTTAATAAAAGATTTATAGGGAAAACGCTTTTTGAATACAGCAAAGAGGTAGTAGGCCTGCCGGGCGGATACTTATTATCCGTTTACTACATCTTATATTTTTTATTTTTTGTAGTTTTTATAATTTTTACGATGTCAAAATTATTAAAGTCAGATTTTTTTCCGAAATCGCCGCCATGGGCAACAATGCTTTTGGGTATAGCGGCATTCTGCTATATAGCATATAAGGGAATAACGACCATTGCGCGTATCTGCGAAATATTTGGCATAGTTTTTATCATCGTGCTGATAATAATTCATATTCTTATGATTACCCAAGGCAATATCGACAGGATACGGCCCATATTTATTCCGTCTAAAATAGGCAATTATTTTGAGGCATTAAAACAGACGGTTATTTTCTTTCTTGGAATAGAAATCCTTCTTATAATACCGTTTACAGACAAGAACAAAAAAAAGGGAGTTAAAACAGCATTTTTAACACTAATTGCAATAGGGGCGTTTTATATACTTGTTGTAGAAAGCTGTATCATGAAACTCGGAATCAACGATATAGTAAATTACAAAGATTCTGTTATCGTCGCTTTGAGAGATATATCATTGCCGCTTTTTAATTTTTTTGAAAGGATGGATATGCTGTATATTACATTTGGATTTATTGGCGCATATATAGGAATAATTATTTTTATTATGGCAATAGTAGAATATCTTTGCAGAATGCTACCAAAGGCAAATCGACTGTCTATTGTAATAATTGTCGGCGCGATAATATATATATTATTTTTAATAGTAAGCGGTATTATAGGTTATTCGGATTTTGCTATTGAGATAATTATATACTCAGGATTAGCTGCATGTTTGGTTATACCCGGAATATTACTGCTGATGTCAAAGGTGAAAAAATATGGTACTTAAAAAGATATCATTGGTTTTATTAATATTGATTACTATTTATCTTTGCGCCGGCTGCTGGGATGCTATTGACATAAACGAAAAAGATATTGTAACGACAGCAGGCATCGATCGAAAAAATAATAATTTCTATTTTTATTCTGAGATTCCAAACCTGTCTCTTAGCAAAGCAGAATCAGAAAAATCAGAACACTTCTCAATTATTATAGGCAAAGGCGAGACGTTTGTTGAAGCAAGAAAAGACCATGACAGCAAGCTTGACAAACCGCTTTTTTTCGGGGCTTCAAGAATAATTGTGATGACAAAAGAGTTAGCCGAATACGGCATGGATAAATATATGTACCGGCTGCAGAATGTTATAGGATACAGGAAAGCTATGGACGTCATAACGACATCTGAAGAACTTAAAGATTTATATGCAGTAGAGCCCGAGAATAACCAATCTGTCGGATTCGCTTTAGAACAGACAATAAGTAATTTAGAAAAGAGAGGAGAAGCCATACAGGTTAGCGCTTCCGAAATTTTAGAATGGATTTATAGTAAAAATGTTTGTTTTATAATGCCCAATATTGATATACGCGAAGAGCAACTTGCGCTGACGGGATACTCTGTTATACATGACGGCAAATATCACGGGTTTATTCCTATCGAAGATGCAAACGGCCTTATTTGTTTTTTGAACGACCATGCAAAGCTTAATTATATCGTACCGTTTGGCGATAATGAGGCAACTGTGGAAGTAAAACTTACTAAAAGAATTATAACTCCTTATTATTCAGATAAACAAGTTGAATTTCAAACAGAATTCGTTTTTGATGCTATCGTAATATATTTAGATGACAATGTTGTTTTTGATGAAACAGCGGCAGAAGAAACTCGAAAAAATCTACAGAAAATGGTGCTGGAAGATTTGATTACGACTGTACGCAAATCGAAGTATACTTTTCGGTGTGAGTATCTTGAATTTGACGAAGCGTTTAGAATCGGGTATCCCGATGTTTATGAGAAGATGGACTGGAGCGAAGAGTTCAGCAAATCTAAGGTGAGTATTTCAGTCAAGGCATCGCTTGATCCGGGCGGCATGATGGACTTTGCCGAGTCAGGCAGGTGAGCTTATGGAGAGATTGAGAATCAGATACGATAAAATTATCAGCGATTTGACAAGCAGGGATATTAATCTTACAAAACGCGTTATAAAATATCCGGGGTGCAGCGCTGCGGTGCTTTTTATCAAGGAGCTTACGCAAAGGCAGGCGCTTGCAAACCTTATAATCAAGCCTATGGCAGAGAGTTGCAGAGAGACGCACATTACCGCAAAAAAGACGATCGAGAGTATCATTTATGCGGATGACTGTAAAATAGAGACAGATGAGAAAAAAATAGCAACGTATATCCTTGCCGGTATGGCAGTTATTCTCTTTTCGAATGATATAAGCTATATCACTGTAAATCTAAAGCAGGTGGAAAAGCGGGCAATCCCCAAGCCTGAAGTAACTTATACAATTCGCGGCCCGAAAGATTGTTTTATAGAAGACCTTGATACAAACATCTCTTTGATAAGATACCGCATAAAAAATGATAAGCTTCGCATAAAGATACAAGAAGTAGGGGACAGAACAAAAACACGTGTTGCTGTCGTATACATAGAAGATATAGCAGACGATGTTTGTGTCAAAGAAGTAAAAAAAAGAATAAATAATATAAGCATAGACGGAATACTCGAATCGGGAGAACTTCAGGCGTTTATGCTTAACAGAAAGAGCAATTTATTTCCGCAGATGGGGCTGATAGAACGCTCTGATATGGCCGGGGGAGCTTTGCTCGAAGGAAAAGTGTTAACGATAGTCGACGGAAGCGGATGGGTGCTTGTTGCACCGAAGGTCTTCAGCGAGTTTATGTGGTCCTGTGAAGATTTCTATGATAACAAATATTTAGGAGTTTTTTTAAGAGTTTTGCGAGTCATTGCACTCTTTTTATCTCTTAGCCTGTCTTCTTTTTATATAGGTTTAGTTTCTTTTCACAACGATATTCTGCCCAGCAGCTATATGATCTCTATTGCAGAGACAAGGGTGAGAGTACCTTTTAATGCTTTTGTTGAGGTGCTGCTTATTGAAATAATAGTAGAGCTTATTCACGAATCTTTAATTCGGGTACCCACAAAGATAGGTACCGCTATAGGTATTGTAGGAGCTATTATTATAGGACAGGCGGCAGTATCTGCAGGTGTATTCAGTCCGCTCTTACTGATTATTGTTTCTATTTCTTTAATTGCTTCGTTTGTCCCCACTGATTATACGATAATGAATCCTTTTAGGTTGCTCAAATTTGTGTTTATATTTGCGACGGGCGCTTTTGGTTTTTTTGGTTTTACATTGGTGGCAACTGTAATGCTTGCTAACCTTGTGTCTATAAACACGTTTGGAGTGCCGTATATGGCGCCAGCTGCACCTTATCTGAAGAAAGATTTTAAGAAATCTTTCGTTTATAATAAGACAATGGCGCCCATGAGGCCTAAATTTTTAAGATTAAAAGATAAATACCGCGGAACGGGAAATAAAAATCAAAAATTATAAAGCCAAGTAAGTTTATATAAAGGTATTTGTTATTTACATTATTGATTATATATTGTAAAATACTAGATAACGAATTGATATTGTGAGGAAAAAATGGTAAAAACGCTTCATATCAGCAATCCAAACCTCAAAACTAATAATAATATACTTGAAAAGGATAACTTTGATGACTATCAACTGGCCGCATCGTTAAATTCTATCAAAGCTTTTATTATAATTATCGGCTTAATAAATCTGGCGCTGATATTACCCGATTCTATTAATCTTAGCAGCACTGCTAATAAATTAGCGGCAGCGATTGTTTTCAGAGGAATTTACATATTATTGGCAGCCTGCCTTTTTATATGGTTAAAAAAGATTAAAAATTTCAAAGTGCTTGCCTTTATTGTTACCGTATATGAGGTCATAGCAATTTTGCTATTTTTATATATTTTGGATTTATATGATTCTCCTGATTATTTAATACAGCTCATGGGTGTTATGATAATAATTGTAGCTATATTTATAATACCTAATGTTTGGCTGAATACACTTATTGTCGCAACGCTGGTAGCGGCGGCTTTTATATTTTTTTCAATATTTGAAATTGAAGGTATTAGTTCAATGCAGATATGGGCAAGCGTATTTTATCTTATAGCCCAAATTGCGTTATGCTCTTTGTTTACTTTTTGTTTTAAAAGGTACCAGTATGGTGAATTTTTAGCGAAAAACGAGCTCCGGAGTATATACTCTACAGATACGCTGACAAAGGTCGGCAACAGAAGAAAGCTTGAAGACGAAGCGGAAAAATGGATGGAGTTTTGCATTAGGCATAACCTTCAGCTGTCTTTAGTACTTATAGACATTGATAACCTAAAAACAATAAATGATGAATACGGGCATTTGGCCGGAGATTCTATATTATATGAAACAGCGCAGGTGATGCGTTCTCAGCTTAGGAAAAATGATGTCTGCGTAAGATGGGGAGGCGATGAGTTTGTTCTACTTTTGCCGTATACCGATGTTGACGAAGCTATGAAACTGTCCGAGAGAATTCGAGTATCAATAGCTAACCTTAAAATAAACGACAAGGTTGCCACTACCTGCAGCTTTGGTATCACGTCAATGAGAAGAGGCGATAATTTGGACCAGATATTGCACCGTGCCGACAGTTCAATGTATTTAGCGAAAGAACATGGCAAAAACCGGGTCGAGATAGAGGACTAGGGCTTTTTAACCTTTCAAAATTCAAATAAGTTTTCTTATAAATATCTATTTTTAAAAAATTCATAGAATAATTAAATTTAATGTTTCTAATTTCAAAAACCCGTTTATATATAATTTATCAAGATATATTAACGGAGATTGGAAATTAATATTATGAAAAAGATAATTGTTTTTGCAATTATAGTTTTTTTTATGCTTTCCGGATGTGTTGAAAAAAATAATAATGATACCGAGGCGGTTCAGGAAGATTGTACAATCGTAATTGGATCGGATGAATCTAGCGTTACTATAACGCAGGACGAGCCGGATTTACCTCTATATACACCGACGGCTAAAATCGAGGAAGATTCTAAAGAAGTTATTCAAGAAGAAACTGATGAAAAAAGCAATGAAACTTCTGCTTCGGATACGAAGCAAGAGTTAGATGAACTTGAAAATCTGCTTGAGGGGCTAAACGGAGCAGATTTTGGAGATATAGAATATTCAGAATAAAAAAGGAGGGACTAAATGAAAAAAATATTTACAGCAATAATTGTTCTAATTATCGTACTTTCACTGTTTGTAACCAGCGCTTTTGCCGTTAAGCCCGAAGACAAGTCGAATAAAAAAGACAGCACTGAACAATCAGCGGATCAAGAGGATGAACAGCAGGAGGACAAAAAGCCTAATGAAAAGCGCGATGCTAAAGCGTTGTTCAGAGAATCAACAAAAGCATTGATTGAGCAGATACATGCAAATCGCGAAGAGTGGGGAAAGCTTGGCGATGATCAGGATGCGCTAAGCGACAGCATTGAAGCTAAAACAGCGGCGATAAAGGAGAACGGCATGGCACTAGATGAAGCATCGCTCGCATTGATAAAAGAAAAAATGGCCGAAGTAAAGGGGTTAAAAGCACAAAGCAAAGAGCTTAAAGGACAGATTCATGCGCTCTGGAAAAAATATATAGAAGCAAAGAAAATTTCTGATACACAAGCGGCTGTATCTGTGCTTGAAAGCCTTATTTCCAAGCAGGAATCAAGAATACAGCTTAGGATACAACTTATAGGAGTGCTCGGTGAGATAAACGATGCGCTCGATAATGCCGGGGTGGTTGCATCGGCAGAGCCCGAAGAAGATCGGGAAGACGACTGAAAGCAAGAGTAATAATATAATATGCCGAAATAAGCGCTCGTAAACGAACGCTTATTTCAATTTCGCAATAAAGAAAAAGGGCATGAGTGTGCCCTTTTTATCTTTTTTTGACATAAATGAAGAAACATTTAGCAGCAGCCTTTATGTCCGCCAGGCCATGGGCCGCCATGGCTGTCGCCGCAGCAGCAGCAGAGCAGCAGTATTATTAATAAACAATTGTTACCGTACATATATATCACCACCTTGTAAATATAAAGGTTAATTTAAACTATTCAAAAAATCTAAATTATGTGAGCAATTTTTAAAAAATCAAGAATATAAAAATATTATGTTGCATTATTCAGTAGTGCATGGTATATTGTACCTAGCTACTGGATATAATATAGTAGTAGATATTAGCCAGAGGGGGGGACTAATGAATACACAATTTAAAAAAGGAGCGCTTGATCTTTGTGTTCTTACTCTTTTAAAAAAGCATGACGCTTACGGCTATGAGCTTGCGGATAAGATTTCATCGCAAATCCAAATTGCCGAAGGAACGCTTTACCCTTTGCTCCGCAAGCTAAAGGCAGACGGCCTTTGCGAAACTTATCTTTCGGAAGATTCGGCAGGGCCGCCGAGAAAATATTACAGATTGACGATTAAAGGAATTAACGAACAAAAAGATATGGAAAAGCAATGGATATCTTTTGTACAAAGCGTAAGTAATATTATGAAGGAGAAATCGGAGGAAGAAGAAAAATGAAAACTATCGTAATAACTGGTGCTACATCGGGAATAGGATATGCGGCGGCTAATCTGCTTGCGGCTCAAGACAGCCGTATTATAGCTGTCGGAAGAACTAAAGAAAATTGCATAGCTGCGGCGGATAAAATAAAGAGCGCGAATCCAAATGCACAAATTGTATTTTTTTACGGTGATTTAGCTCAGCAGAGCGAGGTGAATAATATAGCTGACGAAATCGGCGAATATTTGGATAAAAACTGCGGCGGCGCACTTGATGTACTTATAAACAACGCGGGCGCTATAAGAAACTGGTACACCACCACGCAAGAGGGGTATGAAACACAGTTTGCAATTAATCATCTTTCGGGGTTTTTGCTTACTCACCGATTATTCCATTATCTTAAAAAAGCGGGCGGCAGAATAATTATTACGGGCAGCCGTTCGCATATGCATGGGAAAATCCGCTGGAAAGATATAATGTTCAAAAAGCATTATAATACAATACTCGTTTATAAACAGGCTAAGCTATGCAATATAATGTTTGCCAAAGAATTTAACCGCCGCTTTGCGAACTGCGGCGTGAAAGCTTATGTGGTTGACCCGGGGCTTGTCAACACCGACATAGGCAGCAAGCAAACGAGCGGAATAGTAAACCGGTTTTGGAATCTGCGAAAAAAGCATGGCGATTCGCCCGAGATTTCGGCGCAGAATTATGTTTATCTGAGCAACAAGCTGCCGGCGCCAGAGGGGTTATATTATCGTCTGTGCTGTGAGCGCAGATACGATAAAAGCGTGGATAACGAACAAGAGACAAACAGATTATTCAAACTTAGCGAGAAGCTTTGCGGTATAGATAGATTTGGAGAAATAAAAAAATGACAGCATTAATTACGGGGGCGAGCGGCGGTTTAGGGCGTGCCATGGCAACAGAATGTGCCGCCCGAGGCTGCGACCTTTTTCTGACAGACGTAAGCGAAGAGAATTTAAAGCAGATAAAGCAGGGAATAATTCGGCAGTACGATGTTGCCGTATATCAAAAAGCCTGCGATCTTACGGACGAGAGCGCTGTAAAAGAATTGTTCCATTATATAAAAGAAGAGAAAATTCGCTTAACGATGCTTTTAAACATCGCCGGAATAGATTTTGAAGGGGGATTTTTAGACAGGGAAAGCGATAAAATAACAGACATAATACAGCTCAATGTTGAGGCAACTTTAAGAGTTACGCACGCCGCTTTGAAAAACAGAGATGAGAAAGAAAGGTTCTATATTCTAATAGTATCAAGCCTTGCCTCGCAATATCCTATTCCGTTAAAAGCGACATATGCAGCATCCAAACGTTTTCTGCTCGATTTTTCTATCGCCCTTCGGCAAGAGCTTAAGAATAAAAATGTAAGAGTGCTTGCTCTTTGCCCGGGAGGCCTTCCGACGACTAAAGAAGCGCAGAGCGGTATCGCCGCACAGGGTATCTGGGGAAGCCTTACTACAAACAGCCTGCCGGCCGTGGCGAACAAAACGGTATCAAAAATGATTTCGGGAAAAAGTGTATATATCCCCGGCTTTATAAATTCTTCGCTTTGCTTTGCCGGAAAAATCGTGCCAAGAACTTTGATAGCGAGTCTTTTATATAAGCGTTGGAATTCCGCGCAGAATAAATGGCTGACTAATGACAAGCAAATGAAATTGCTGTGATTTAAAACAAGCGCCATAATTTGGCGCTTGTTTTATAAATCTCATAGTTTCTATTTTCCTGTAAACGTCTGTACTGCGGTGACATCTTTTTCTTTATCATATATCATAGGCGGCATTCCGTCGTGCTGCTGGGTATCTATGACTTCGGGCACATGCAGAAACTGTGCGTCGTTCTCCAGGCAATAGATGGCTATGTCTGCGATTGTCTGCCATTTGCTCTCGGGGATATTAGTAGCGTAATTGCTTTTAACGTTAGCAGCGATAGTCATTAAATCTTCGCTTGTAAGCCCTGCAAGCTTAACAGCGGCAATAATGCCTTTAATGATATTAGAATGCCTGTCTCTGAAAATAAGTTCTTCGTCTTGAAGCCAGTTATCATTATTCTCTTGAACCGTATCGACAAAATATCCCGCGGTCTGCACTCCCGATAAAATCTGTTTACCAGTCTGTGTAATTTCGCTCCATACGATACCCAGCATATCTACGAGATGCTCCGCCGCTTCGTTTATGGTAAGCTCTTCAATATTTATTTCGATTCCTTCAACAGCATCTACTATATCTATAACTCCGTTCATGTTCATGACTACCCAATAGTCTATATCAATTCCGAAATTTTCTTCGAAAACATTTACAGTTTCGTCCTCGCCGAATCTGCTGCATATGAACTGGGGCTGCATAATTTGCGTCGTGCCGTCATTTTCTACATCCAGCCCGAGATTATACGGAAAGGTAGTAAATTTCAGCGTTGCGTTTTGCGGATCGAGAGTAATTAATATATGCGTTAACATATAAGCATCTGCGTCATCTTTAGAAAAATCTTTATCCATTGAGCCTATCAGCAATATATTTGTAAGCTTTGCGCCTTCGGGCATAGAATCCTGCTCCGGCTGCTGCGCGTTTTCTGAAGTATTTTGTGTTTCCTCTTCTGCCTCCGTATCCTGCAAACTTTCGGTATTTGCCGGCTCTGTCTGCTGGGCGTCATCCTGCGCGGGCGATGAACATGCGGCAATGCCTGTAAGCATAATCAATGCGGTCAACAAAAACAAAACTTTCTTCATAAAAATAATCTCACTTTCCATTTAAATTGTACTATTGCGAAATATTAAGATTTAATAAGACTTTTTTATATTTTATAACTACAGGCGAATAATGTCAATTTTACGAAGCATTCATTTTTGTGTATCATCGACCCACTTTTTGGCTCTTTTTTTATCCAGTTCGCTGGGAATTGATACGTTTGTTTCGTCTTCAATTTCATTCGGGTTTATAATCGGATAATAATCTTTTATTGATTTTAGTCTGTCTGTGTTCTTTTTATTTTTTCTGGTCATGCCTTCCTCCAAAAAGCGAAAATCTAATTTACTGTCATCTTTTATTATTGCTTTTTGAAGACAAAGATATTCATTACAATGCAGCTTTTATAAGTTATAAACCTTTTAAATAAGGGCACTTAACCGTATAATTTTATTTTTTCTATTGACAATAAGTTTGTACATATCGTATACTTGAAAAAGTTCTATTAGAATGCATTTCTTGAGTTTTGGGTTCATATTCCCTTTTAGATTAGATTAGATTAGAAGAGGTTATGTTATTCTTATAAGAACAAATATAACAAGAATAGAGGAGATTAGTCATGAGTAAAGTTATTCCAAACAGAGTTTATTTAACAGAAGATGAGCTGCCAAAGCAATATTATAATATTGCCGCGGATATGCCCAACAAAATGAGGGGTTATCTTCACCCGGCAACTTTTCAGCCTGTCGGCCCGGAAGATTTAGCGCCGCTTTTTGCAAAAGAGTTAATTGCGCAGGAGATGTCTACAGACCGGTATATTGATATTCCCAAACCTGTCAGAGAAATTTACGCGGCGTTCCGCCCGTCTCCGCTTGTACGCGCATACCGGCTTGAAAAAAAGCTCGGGACACCGGCGAAAATTTATTACAAGTATGAGGGGACCAACCCATCGGGAAGCCATAAGCTAAACAGCGCTGTGGCACAGGCTTATTATAATAAAGCCGAGGGTATAAAAAGAATATCGACAGAAACGGGCGCGGGCCAGTGGGGAACGGCGTTGTCCATTGCATGCGCTATGTTTGATGTTGAATGTATAGTATATATGGTGCGTATATCATACGATCAGAAACCGCACAGAAAAACGATAATACAGACGTACGGCGCAGATATCGTTGCGAGCCCGTCCAATCTTACAAGCATTGGGCGCGCTATACTTGAAAAAGATCCGAATTCGCTTGGCAGCCTTGGCATAGCTATTTCCGAGGCGGTTGAAGACGCGGCTACGCGTGACGACACGCATTACGCACTCGGAAGCGTTTTGAACCACGTTGTGCTGCACCAGTCGATTATCGGACAGGAAGCAAAAAAACAGTTCGAAAAGATAGATGAATATCCAGATATGGTAATAGGCTGTAACGGCGGCGGTTCAAACTTCTCGGGATGTGCTTTCCCGTTTGTACACGACAGAATCAAAAACGGCACTAAAACAGAGTTTATTGCTGTTGAGCCGCATGCATGCCCGAAACTTACAAAAGGGCTGTTCGCGTACGATTTCGGCGATACGGGAAAAATGGCGCCCGTTACTATGATGTACACATTGGGGCACGATTTTATTCCCGCAGGTATTCATGCAGGCGGTTTGCGGTATCATGGAGATTCTCCGCTTTTGTCACAGCTGTATGATGACGGAATTATTTCCGCAGAAGCAGTTCACCAGACTGATGTATTCAAAGCGGCGGTAGAGTTTGCAAGAGTCGAAGGAATACTGCCGGCTCCCGAATCTGCTCACGCAATACTCGTTGCCATGAACAAGGCAAAAGAATGCATAGAAAGCGGCGAAGAAAAAACGATATTCTTTAACCTTTCGGGGCACGGTCATTTCGACCTTTCGGCTTACGAGGCGCACATGGCCGGCAAGCTGCAGGATTATGAGTATTCGGATGAAATGCTAAAGCAGGGGCTTGCTACGCTTCCGATAATATAATAGCCAAATTTGATTTGAAACGGCTGCTTTTATATAGCGGCCGTATTTGTTTTGCCTGGTTAGTGTTTGGTTATTGAGATTGATAATGATATAATAAATACCCATATTAGAGGAGAAAGAAAAATTCATAGAAAAGCCAATATTTTTTTAGGAGGATTTTTTATGTATAAGATTTATTGCAGAATTTATCAGGGTATATATCGGCTTGCTTCTTATATAATGCCGTGGAGACAGCCGGAGCTTACAGAGGGAGAAAACAGCCTTGCAAAACTGCCCGGGCTTATAAAGAGCGCCGGTATAAAAAACGTGTTGATTGTAACGGACAGAATGATTGAAAAACTCGGGCTTTCGGTCGGGCTTAAAGAAGGATTGGCAGAAGCGGATATAAAGTTTATCATTTATGATAATACTGTATCCAACCCGACTATTGATAACATAGAAGAAGCGCTTAAAATATATAAAGAAAACGGCTGCGCAGGCATAGTTGCTTTTGGCGGCGGCTCGCCTATGGACTGCGCCAAGGGCGTGGGCGCGCGTATCGCGAAACCAGGCAAGAGCTTATCGCAGTTAAAAGGGCAGCTAAAGATACTAAAAAGAATACCGCCGCTATTCGCCGTGCCGACAACGGCAGGTACGGGAAGCGAATGCACACTTGCCGCTGTAATTACAGACAGCAATACTCATGAAAAATATGCTATAAATGATATGTCGCTTATACCGCATTATGCTGTGCTCGACCCTGCTTTGACCGTCAATCTGCCAAGGCATATAACATCTACTACGGGAATGGATGCGCTGACTCATGCAGTAGAAGCATATATAGGCAAAAGCAACACCAAAGAAACGCGGCGATGCGCAAGGCAGGCGACAGAACTGGTTTTTGATAATTTATTCGAGGCGTACAGCAACGGGAGCAATATCAATGCCCGAAGCAACATGCAAAAGGCGGCGCATTTGGCAGGGCTTGCTTTTACGCGCGCGTATGTTGGATATGTGCACGCGATAGCGCATACCTTAGGCGGATTATATTCTATGCCTCACGGCCTTGCTAACGCGGTTATACTGCCATATGTGTTAGAATATTTCGGCAAGCCAGTACACAAACGGCTGGCTGAGCTTGCAGATTTGGTAAAGTTAACGCAGCCTTCGGATACGAATGAGCAAAAGGCGAATAAGTTTATAAAAGCTATAAAGAGCCTTAACAAGAGCATGGATATTCCCAAATTTTTAAGCGGTATTAAAGACAGCGATATTCCGATTATAATAAAAAGGGCTTTAAAAGAAGCTAATCCACTTTATCCTGTGCCGAAGATTCTTTTTGAACAAGATATCAATAATATTATACAAAAAATAAAAGAATAAAAAAGAGAGATAAAAAGCGTCATTTTTGAATTACAAATATTTTTAACGGGAAATCATCAGCATCTTTATTTCCGCTTTTCGATAAAGTGGTTTGCTTTTTTAAAACTTTAAAATTTAATTTTGCTGCTGTTCTTTCTACGTAATAATCTGAATGCTTATAATATAAAGTATTCCAATCCGATGTTTGTTTTGTGCAATCGGGAGCGTTAACAGCGCTGTCTGCCTTTAAAGAAATTATGGAAAACGCGAATATCCCTCTGGGTTTGAGCAATCGGAAGGCCTCTTTTATCACAGGCTTAAAATCGCGCAGTATATGAAGCACTCCGCAGCATATTATCAAAGGGAAACTATTGTCAGCGTAAGGGAAAGGTATGTTTTGTATATCGTGTTTTTTTATTTGCTTTGCGAAATCTTTTTTACTGCATTGTTCCAACATTTTTTTAGAGCTGTCGAAACCATATACTATAAGGCCAGCTTTGGCAAAAGGCTCAGAGCCAAGGCCGGTGCCTATACCAATATCTAAAAGGCAGTCTCCTGCGGTTATATATTCACTACACATTTTATAAATAATTTCATGAATATTGCTGCCGCTTTTTTTTGCCAGTGCATCATAATCTTCGGCAATTTCATCGTGAAGTTTTACATCTTTTGAAAGGCTCATAAAATTACCCCGCTAAAGTGTCTTTATTTTAGTATAAACTCTCAAACCAGAATCTGCAACGGCGGCGGGCAAGAGGCTCACCTTACCATTTCGCTCCCAGCACCTTTTCTACAAAAACTTTAACGATTTCAGGATCAAACTGAGTTCCCGCGTTCTTTTTGATTTCCGCTATGGCACGCTCTTTGCTCAAGCCTTTTCTGTACGGACGGTCGCACGTCATTGCGTCGTATGCATCGGCTATTGATATTACCCTTGCTTTCCAGGGAATATCTTCTCCTTTTAATCTCTTGGGATATCCTGTTCCGTCCCATCTTTCGTGATGCGCAAGAATATATTCTGAAATACGGTAAAATTCGCTCGAAGTGCTAAGCAGCCGGAATCCCGTTTCGGGGTGTTTTTTTATCTGCGACCACTCGTAAGGCGTAAGTTTGCTGTCTTTATTCAATATCTCATCTTCAACGGCAATTTTGCCGATATCGTGAAGCTCGCCTGCGATTTTTAACTCGCGTATCTCTTTAGCGTGAAGGCCGTATGCAAGGCCTATTTTCTCGCACGCTACGCTAACTCTTAAAGAGTGCGCTTCTTCCCTGGGGCACTTTATAAGCAGCGTTTTCAGTACAGATTTTATCATCGCATTTCGCTGGCTGGTGCTTCTGAGAGTTTTTTTGCGATACATGGTATCTTCGGCATTTTTTATTATGTCCCAGATAGATTGATTATCCTTTTGTTTTATATCCCATCCGAAAGAAATAAATGCGTTAACATTTACGATTTTTATTTGTTCTATCTGCTGTTTTAACTGATTTACAAATTTCTCTATAAACAAGCGTTTTGTTTTGCGAAGCATAATGACAAATTCTTCGCCGCCTGTTCTCGCGATAACATCATCAGAACTGCAATTTGCCTTTAGCGTTTCGGCAATCTGTTGTATGAGGCTGTCTCCGCTTTCCTGCCCGAAAGCGTCATTGATTATCCGAAGCCCGTTTATGCTGGCATAAATAATGCTGACGGGCTGATTTTCTGTCCGCTTTAGCTCTTCTTCAAGAAATCTGCGGTTATATAGCCCTGTAAGTTGATCATGATAGCTTAAATAATCAATGCGTTTTTGTTTCTGTTTAGATTCGCTGTAATCCTTAAATACTATTACGCACCCTATAACATTGCCTGAATCGTCTTTTATTGGGGCGGCAGTATCTTCTATAGGTTTCTCCGATTTATCTTTGCTTATAAGTAATGTATGATTTGTAAGCTCTACCTTTTTTCCCGTTTCATATACTCTTTTAATCGGGCTTATTACTCTTTCTCGCGTATATTCATTTATTATATAAAATACATCGTCGAATAACTGTCCCCTGGCTTTTTTTAATGTCCAGCCGGTCAATGCTTCACCCACCGGATTAATAAATTCGATTCGTCCGTTTTTATCAATTGTAATTACACCGTCGCCTACCGACGTAAGAGTTAAAAGCAGCTTTTTTTCCGAAGTTATTATATCTTTATATTGGCTGGCGATTTTTCTGTACCGGTTTGAAATTACCTGCCGAACAGCAGCGCTTATAATAATAAGGAACAAAAAGGATACAGCTTGCCCGAAAAAATAAACATTCTTTCCAAAAGCAAATTTATAGGTTGAGAAAAAAGTTGATAGTATCAAAAAGAAAGTTACAACCAAAATAGATATAAGCATGCCTTTTCTTATGCGCATTATTGAAATAACTATCATACATGCGCAAAATGTCAATATGGCGGGGCCAAACAAAGAATAAAACCTTATTCTGATGAAAACCATAACTATGGATATAATGACAGTAAGTAAACATTCTTTTGTCTTTTCGTTTTTGCCTTTTCTTCCATACAATTCAATAAGCACAGAAAAACTAACTAATATAAGGCTGTCTGGTATAATAGAAAATATTTGCTGTTGCTGTACAAAAAAACGGCAACAAAATACTATTATTGCCGCCAGAAACAGAATCGGGCTTGTAAGCATCCGAACTAAAATATTTTCGTATGCAATTGCTTGATTCTCACTAAAGGATTTGTCGATTTGCTTAATAATTTTAGGTATTTTTACCATCATAAATGCCCCTATCAAAAGTAATAATATAAAAGACGGTTATAATAACTAAGCAGACATTCTTATAAAGCTTGTCTGCTTCAATTTAATATATAAACATATATCAACGCAATGAAACAATTTATTCATATTATACATAATAAAGGAAATTACGTTTAAAATCAACATCAACAGATAGCAGAATAAACAAATTAAAACAAAATACACCATATTTTTTAAAGAACGGCAAAAAGCCGGGGAAAACAAACAAAGCCCTTAGTCTTAATAGTTTTGTTTATAGTCATCAATTTTTATCTTTATATTAATTCTTATTTTATGCAAACATAATTTTACAGCATAAAAATTCATTATGCTATACAATATATCATTGACTAGAGTATTCTTTTACATTATAATGTAAATTAATCAGATGAATAATAATCAGATGAATTTATTAATATATAAAAATATTATAAATTTATATACATATTTGGAGAATAAAGAATATATTAAACTCAACGGTGAATGAGAGGGATGATGATGTGGCCGAAAAAAATAACTATAGCCAAGAGGTATTACATTATTTAAAAAAGCTTAATTTTAAAATAGGTGATATGATACCAAAAGAAGAAGAGCTTTCAAAAGCGCTGGATATCAGTAAGGTGAGTATTAAAAAAACTCTGAATTACTTAAAAATGCAGGGCTATTTGCATTCGGTAAAGGGAACAGGCACTTTCTTATCATATGATTTCAGCACAATATTTAACGCAATTAATAATAATTTAAGTATAACAGAGCTGATTCGTTTAAGCGGTTATGAACCGGGAATCAAATCATTTCAAAAAGAATTAATTCGTGTCGACAAAGAGTTGTCTGAAAAAATGAGGCTGGAAGAAGGGACGTCAGTTATTGTGTATAAGCGTACAAGAACCGCTGACGGTGAACCGGTATGCTACTCTTTTGATTACATTTCACCAATTATTACAAAAGACTTTTTAAATGTTACAGACCAGAACATTTCGCTTTATACGCATGTTGAAAATAACTGTGGCATCAAAATAGGAACAAATATTACTGACATCGTTCCTGTATTATGTACCGAAGAACTGCATGACGCTTTAGATGTGGAAGTCGGACAGCCATTGCAACTATTTAAACAGTATGTAATGGATGTAAAAGGCCGGCTTGTAATGTATGGAGTTGAGTATTTCAGAACAGATAAGTTCCGGTTCATTATTGATAGAAGAAGAATGGTGTAATATCAAACTTTTCATAATATTATTTAATTCACGAAATGGGGCAAAACTATGGTAGCGTACATTGCGACAAAACATAAATTGCAAAAATACATAACAAATAATCAAATGAAAGCCGGAGACCAGCTGCCGTCTGAAGTAGAGCTTTCTAAGCTGCTTGGAATAAGCAGGCTGACTTTGAGAGAAGCAATCAATGCTTTGAAACATGAGGGCCTTATTTATTCGGTACAAGGTAAAGGAACTTTTATTGCCTGTGATATGGATCAGATATCCGATACTTTAAATAATAATTTTGGCGTTACCGAGATGATTGAGGCGAGCGGCTATAAACCGGGTGTGAGCTATTTTGAAAAGAAGCTGATTAAGGGTGATAAAAATATAACCAAAAAACTTGGCGTTGATGAAGGCACAGACCTGTTGATGTGCAAAAGGGTAAGAACAGCAGACGGCATTCCCGTAGTGTTGTCTGAAGATTATTTATCGCCGCGTTTGACCACGGAGTTTTTATCGATTACTGATGAGAACATTTCTCTTTACAGAGTTGTTGAAGAAACTTGTGGAATGAAAATGGGGCTAAGTCTATCAGAAATCGAACCTGTTGTGAGTAATAAGGTGTTAGCCGAGCTGCTTGAAATGAAGAAGGGTATGCCTTTGCTGTTTATTAAAAATACTATCAATGATTCATATGGTTCTCCTTTGATATTCGCAGAAGAATATTTAAATCCTATTAAGTTTAAATTTCTTATACATAGATGGCGTTAAAAAAGAAGCCTGAATATTTATTGTATTAAATACTAAAATTCACATTAAACAAAAATTTCATATTACATGCATCATAAATCAAATTATAGTGGTTTATTTAGTGATGAAAAACGCGGGGTTTGCATTGTTTTTTTTCATCGATTTATTTTGTTAATTATATAAAAAAGTAATTGACAGATTAATATTATTCATTTATAATACAGTCATCAGACGAGATAAAATAAAAATATGAATAAGAAATAATACATTAAACAAAGTTGTTAATAATAAAAATTAATAAACAATTGTACAGTCAACGTTAAATATTTACATAATTGTGAGGTAAACAATGAATGAAAACAATGTAGTCGAATCAATCGTACAGGAAATTTACCGGTCATTTGAACAAAAAGCGGCAAGCAAGTCCGGCTTTTCAAATGCCGACGGCAGCACGGTCGAATACGTGATGCTCGAACCAAACATAACGTTAAAAGAAATACAGGAAAAATGTGAAACAGCGGCTCGTTATAAAGTAAGGTCGGTTCTTTTACCGCAATGGTACATATCAAGCGCAAAAGAATATTTGTACGGCAAGGATATAAAAATATGTACACCGATCGGTTTTGCAGACGGCACTTCATGCTCGGAAGCAAAATATTATGAAATTCGGGAAGCTGGCAAGAACGGCGCAGATGAAGTTGAAATTGCACTTATGCTGCCTGCAATCAAAGCGGGAGAATACGATAAGGTGGCGCAGGACCTTTCGCATCTTATGTTTTGTGTAAGAAAACAGAACTTATCTTCGAGAGTTATATTAGAAGCCGGATATTTAAATGATGACCAGATAAAAAAATGCATTGAAATCGCGCAAAAAGAAGGCGTGGATATGATAGCTTTATCTTATGTTATGTCAGGAAAAACGGCGGATGTCAATGATTTAAAACAAATAAGGAAAGATTTTGGACGCGAACTTCTCATTAAGATTTCAGGTGGGATATGGGACAAAGCCATATATGATGAGATGGTAAGCCAGGGCGCTTCGCTTGTGGCAACGAGCAAAATTGAAGACATATTGAAATAAAATAAAGTCATGTCAAATATTTAAGAAAATTATAAAGATATGATTTAGCCGTATAAAGGGAGGACATTCAATTTGAAGATCTATGTAACAGCTGATGTTAGCGATGAAGCAATCAAACTTTTAAAAATCCTTGGGCATGAGGTACGTACAGGCGGTTGGGGCCAAACCGAAATCTTAATGGATGAAGATGATTTTATTAAAGAAATAGGCGATGCGGAAATATTGATGGTTGGCTATGAGCACGTTACGAAAAAAGTCATAGACAATACTAACCTTAAAGCCGTAAGCTGCACAAGAGGCGGCCCGAGAGCCAGTATTGATGTAGATTATTGTACACAAAAAGGTATTCCGGTATTTCAGACTTTCGGAAGGGAAGCAGATCCTGTTGCAGATTTTACAATCGGACAGATAATAAGCCTTGCCAGGCTGATTACAAGAACAGACAGAGAGTTAAGAAACGGCATTTTCACTGCGCCTGATAAAGATTACGGAACGGAAGGCGACGTCATCTGGGATATGGGTCATGACGGCCCGTGGCAGGCGAGAAAAGGTGTTGTTTTTGAAGGAAAGACTCATGGACTTATAGGGCTCGGCACAGTAGGCCAGCAAGTTTCTCGGCGTTCGGCATCGTTTGGCATGCGTGTTATATCATATGACCCGTATCAGAGGGATGAGGTTTATAAGCAGTGCGGCGTTGAAAAAGTAACATTAGAAGAGTTGTGCAAACAATCGGACATTATCTCAATTCACGCCAAAGTCGACGAGTCGAACAAAGGACAGCTTGACGAAAATTATTTTGATATGATGCGGCAGGGTGTGTACTTTATCAATAACGCAAGAGCGGGTATTGTTAAAGAAGAAGCGCAGAGGCAAGCGCTTCGCTCGGGAAAACTCGGAGGGCTCGCGCTCGATGTGTTCCATGCAGAACCTATAAAAGAAAATGATGAATATTTTGAGTATGACAACGTAATAGTTACTCCGCATATAGCCGGTTCAGGTTTCGAAGCGCTGTATCTGCAGGCGATTATGGTAGTAAATGATGTATTGTTTTACCTCGGCGGAGGCATACCAAAAACAACGGTAAATAAAGAAGTTTTTAATATAAAGTAAGGAGATAAATTATGCCCTTTGTAGATTCACTCAGCATATTAAAAGAAGCAGCAAAAAACCGGTATTGTATCGGAGCATTTAATGTAAACGGATTAGACCAGCCTTCAAAGCTCATAAAGAGAGCCGAGATGCTGCGGTCGCCGCTCCTCATTGTTATTCCGGGAGTTATTGAGAAATATGTAGATTTTGACGAGTTGGCGGAAGTAACTGCCGTTGCAGCCAACAAATCGTTTGTACCTGTTGGTATGCATTTAAGCCACGGTATGGATATTGACGCTGTCGAGAGAGCGATAAAAGCTGGATTCACCTCCGTTATGTGCGACGGTTCAACGCTTCCGTACGAGGATAATATTAAAATGACGCGTGAAGCGGTGAATATGGGGCATAAATATAATGTCGCAGTTGAAGGCGAACTTGGGGCTCTGGCGAGCTCATGGACGGGCGAGAATGAAACAATGACCAATCCTCAGCAGGCGAAAGATTATGTTGAAAAAACAGGAATTGATATATTGGCGGTTGCGATAGGCAATGCGCACGGAGTTTATAAGGGCACGCCAAAAATTGATTTTGAGCGGCTGGACCAAATTAATGCTGCTTTGGCCGGTATCGACATATTGCTTACGCTTCACGGCGGGACAGGTATACCCGAAGACCAGGTTAAACAGGCAACAAAAAACGGTATATCAAAAATATGTATTTATACCGATATGTGCATACTCGGCAAAAAGAATGCCGTCAAATATGTAAATGAGAATCCTGATTACAGCGGCAACTTCGATATACCCGAATTGTTTAACCAGGTATCGACAGGTTTTGCGGACGCAGCCGAAGTATGTATGAAAATGTTTGATAGCGTAAACCGTGTCGATAATATCAGAAAATACAGCTATGACAAGCAAACGGCATCGCCGAATCAATTCCAAAGCTCAACAGCAGTCAAAAGCAGCACGGTAAATAAATTTGATGTAGGCACAAAAGTGTTTTGGAATCAAGGCGTATAAGCAAATTCGCGTATCAATGACAATCGAGTAAAAGGAGGGCGATGATATTGGCGGCACAAGACTATGTCCTTGAGATGAAAGATATTGTTAAAAGGTATTCAGGGGTTAAGGTTTTAAATAATGTTAATTTCAAAGTGAAGCCTGCAACTGTTATGATTCTTATGGGCGAAAACGGTGCTGGCAAATCAACACTTATGAAAATACTCGAAGCAGAAACGGGTATTGATTCCGGCAAGATTATTTATAAAGGCCGGGAGGTTAGGTTTGCTAACCCTAGGGCAGCGCTTCAAAACGGAATATCGATGATACACCAGGAGTTTAATCTGGTTTTGGATATGAGCATTGCAGACAACTTGTTTTTAGGTCGTGAGATAAAAAGCGGAGGGTTTATAAAAAGGCGTCAGGCGTATAGCGAGGCAAGAGAGATATTAAAGCGCGTAATGCTGGATATAAAACCAAGCACAATCGTGCGCGACCTGACAGTTGCACAGATGCAGATGGTAGAGATTGCAAAAGCGGTATCATATAACTCTGACATTATTATTATGGACGAACCGACATCTGCGATATCAGAATCGGAAATCGAAGTTTTGTTCAACATTATACGAAAGTTAAAAGAAGAGGGCCGCAGCGTAATCTATATATCTCATAAAATAGAAGAAGTTTTTGAGATTGGCGACGAAATAACGATATTGCGCGACGGCAATTTGGTACATTGCAGCAAGGTAAAGGATATAACAAAAAAAGATATCATAAAAATGATGGTCAATCGGGAAATAAAGGATATTTTCCCGAAGGTCGAAAGCAACGTGGGCGATGTCGCATTGAGTGTCAGGGGATTATCGCAGGGCCGGCATTTTCATGATATAAGCTTTGACCTTCATGAAGGCGAAATCTTAGGTTTTGCAGGATTGATGGGCTCTGGAAGAACGGAAACCGCAGAAGCTATTTTCGGCATTACCAAACCGGATAAAGGGACTATTGAGGTTCATGGCAAAAAAGTGAAGATCAGAAAACCAAAAGATGCTATTGAAAACGGTATCGGTATGATCACGGACGATCGTAAGCTAAAAGGGCTGGTCATGTGCCGCGATGTTAAAGAAAACACCGTTTTATCTTGTTATGGCACAATGAAAAAATTCAAAATCTTTTTGGACTTTAAAAAAATCAGAGAATCTACACAAAAATTCATTGATACCCTGGGTATTAAGACAAGAGGGCACGGGCACCTTGTTGAATATTTATCGGGCGGCAACCAGCAAAAGGTTGTGCTTGCAAAGTGGCTTATGAAAGAGCCGCGCATATTAATACTCGATGAGCCGACCAGGGGTATAGATGTTGGTGCAAAATCTGAAATATATAAATTAATGGCTCAATTAGCAGCCTTGGGAAATGCAATATTGTTTATATCTTCTGAACAGCAGGAGATTGTGGGTATGAGCCATAGGGTTTTGGTATTTCATGAGGGGTCTCTTAAAGGTGAACTCAATAAAAAAGAAGATATATCAATGGAAAAAATCATGCTGCTGGCAACAGACCAGGCTTAGGAGGTACGATAATGAATAAGAACAAGAATTTTCAGACATTAGCAAAATCGACAGGGTCTTTTGTTAATAAATATGCGATTTATTTTGTGTTTATTATCATATTTATTATACTTACTTTCGCGACGGATAAGTTTTTTACTTCAAAGAATCTTATTAACATAACCCGGCAAGTCAGTATCAATGGTGTAGTTGCGGTTGGAATGACGCTTGTTATTTTAACGGGCGGCATCGATTTGTCCGTAGGTTCTTTGGTGGCGGTCGCGGGTATAATTATGGCCAAATTCGCGCATATACCCAATGAACTTCCATGGATACCGGGCATATTTGTTGCAATCGCAGCAGCGGCAGCTCTTGGCCTGTTTACCGGCTTTTTTGTAGCGAAGTTTAACGTTCCGTCTTTTATTCAGACATTGGCTATGATGACAATGGCCAGAGGTACGGCAAAACTATTAAGCAACGGACGGCCGATATCGACTTTATATCAGGAATATATATCTATTGGAAATCAGGATTTTCTAGGCCTTCCAATTTTAGCATGGATATTCATAGTGGTATTTATTATCGGTTATGTTGTCCTGCATCATACGGCGCTTGGGCGGTACATATATGCCGTCGGCGGAAACAGCACGGCAGCGCGCAATTCGGGTATTAATGTAATCGGGGTCCATATATTCGTTTATTTGTTCATGGGCCTGCTTTGCGGTATTGCCGGCGTTATGCTGTCTGCCCGAGTCAGTACGGGTATGCCAAACGGAGGCGAAGGGTACGAGCTCGATTCGATTGCTGCTGTAGTTATTGGAGGCACAAGCTTAAGCGGCGGCAAGGGCCTGATGTTCGGTACACTTGTAGGTTTGCTGATCATCGGTATTATGAACAACGGGCTTGATTTGCTGGGCGTATCGTCATTTGTGCAGGAGATAGTCAAAGGCGCGATAATTGCGCTTGCGGTGCTGCTCGATTCATTAAAAGTTAAACAACAATAAGTTTTAAAATATGGAATAAAAAAAGACTAATTTATTCCTGAAAAACGAAAACAAGGAGGAGAAGTATGAGAAGAAGTAGGATGAGATTTATCAGTTTGGTTGTTGCGGTAATGGTATGTGTGGTTATGATGTTAATCGGGTGTCAATCGCCAAGTACAAACGAAGCGGATGACAGCGCAGCAGATGTATCGGATGACACCGCAGCGAACGAGAGTGATAATGAGAATGATGCTGTTGAACCTGAAGAGGATGATAAATTGGTGATAGGCTATAGCGTTTATGCAATTTTTGAATTCCCGATCATCATGAATGCAGGAGTTGAGGCTGAATGCGCGGAACAGGACGTTGAGCTTATATTCGTTGATGCAGAAGATGATGCAGCAAAACAGCTCGGACAGCTTGACAACTTTATTGCGCAGGAAGTTGATGCGATTATCTGTGCACCTGTTGATATTAACTCTCTCGGACCAACATATGAGAAATGCAAAGAAGCAGGTATTCCGCTTGTAACATTGAACGAATACCCTTCAACACCGACGGATGCGTATGCAGGCCCCGATGACGTGCTGGCAGGCGAACTTATCGCGCAGAAGATGATAGATACTTTAGGGCCCGAAGGTAAATGTGTTATAATTCAGGGTTCTGATGGATATTCAGCATCAGTTGACCGTGATATAGGTATGGAAAATGTATTAAAAGAAAACGCAGGCTGGGAAGTTCTTGCAAAGAAATCGGCTCATTGGAGCAGAGAAGAAGCATTAGAGCTTACTGAGAACTGGATCGAAGCATACGGAGATGATATAGACGCTGTTCTAAGCCACGACGACGAAATGTGTCAGGGCGCAAACCAGGCGCTTCAGGCTGCCGGAATGATTGATGATGTTATGACGCTGTCGATTGACGGTATGCGTGAAACAATGTTCGTCATCAAAGACGGTATTCAGGAAGTAACAGTATTCCAGGATGCACTGCTTGAAGGACGGCTTGCTGTACAAAAAGCGGTAGCGTTGGCAAAAGGAGAAACGCTTGACGAAGTCGATACTTTCATCGATATGCCTATCGTGACGATAGACAATTGCCAGGAGTATATAGACCTTTATGAAGAGCGTATAGCAGCAATACCGGCACTGCAATAATTAACACGGGACAGGTATGCAGGCAGGCAGTTTGCCTGTCTGCATACAAAATTTATTCGAAGCTTTTGAAACAGGCTTTTTAAGGGCTTTGAATCATAATGGATGGATAACGGTTTGGATAAAAAAACGATTACATTAGCAGTATTAAAAACACTGGCTCAAAAAGGCTTAAGATATGTACCGGCTGCCGTTTCAAACAGGCACGTACATCTATGCCGGCAGCATGTTCAGATACTTTTTGGATCAAATTACCGTTTATCTGTAAGAAACGAATTATCCCAGCCGGGGCAGTATGCGTGCCAAGAGACTTTGAAAATTATTGGAGCAAAAGGCAGCATTGACAATATAAGAATATTAGGGCCCGAAAGAAATGATACACAAGTGGAAATTTCGGTGACTGATTCGTTTTTGTTGGGTATACAGCCTGTGATCAGAATGTCGGGAGATATCGCCGGAACGCCCGGGGCAAAACTCGTTGGCCCGAAAGGCGAGGTAGTTTTAAAAGAAGGCGTAATTATATCTAAAAGGCATCTGCATATTTCTTTAGAACAGGCAGAGTTGTATAAGCTCAAAAACGAAGATATGGTGGATATCATTGTTGACAGCAACAGGCGAATCATTTTGGGAGATGTAGCTGTCAGAGCGGGGGATAAGCATTTTTTAGAACTGCACATTGATATGGACGAAGCAAACGCCGGCTTGATACAAAACGGCAGGCTGCTGAAACTGGAGTCAAAATGATGGATGTTCAGACTGACAATATAAAAAAAATAGTTGAACAGATTTTGGAGAATTATAAGGCGCCGCAAAGCAGCAATCAGGCGTATAAAACGCTTATACTTATTCCTGATTATGTATCAGATGAAAATATTTTATTAAAAGTACTAAAAGAAGACAAACAAAACAAAGCAATAGCGATTGCGAAACCATTGAACTCAAGCGCCGCAAACGACGTCAATATTATAGACGTAAACGATGAAAACAACCAGGATATGCTGATGCGCGGTTTGGCACAGTGTATGGAATATATTATTGTGACGCCCGGGCCCGGGTTTTTAAAAAGGGCGAGTCAGTTTGATGACAGATGTTTCTTTTGCCATCTGACGTTTAGAGCGATGGCAGGCGGCAAAAAAGTCAGTATATTCACGGATATAAATAAAGAGGTGATACGAAAAAAGGCATTTGAAGATATAGGAACGGCTTTAGAAAGCCTTGAAGATATGGGAGCCGAACTTATATATGCCGATTCGCAGGTATCGGAGGAACAGAGCCGCAAAAGCGGGCTTTTAACAGAGAAGGATATTATCGACGCCTATCATAATAATAACAATGAAATTCGAGTGAATATCGGATGTATAGTAACACCTTTGGCATATGATACGGCGCGGGATAAAAATATACAAATAATAAGAGAATCGTGAAAGGGTAAATCATGATTGTTGCACGAGTTAAGGGTAATGTAGTCAGTACAAATAAATCTGAAAAAATGATGGGAATGAAGCTGCTGATTGTACAAAAGATTGATATTGAAACACAGCAGGAGACGAATAACACAATGGTTGCTGTTGATACAGTCGGCGCCGGTGTGGGAGAAACTGTAATGTGCGTTACAGGAAGCTCATCAAGGCAGACAGCGGTGACAGAAGCAAAGCCTGTCGATGTTGCAATAATCGGAATTATCGATTCAATAGAGCTAATGGGCGAACTGGTTTTTGAAAAATACAAGTCTTAGATAAATGTGCAAAAGGAGAGGTCAATGAATTTAAGCGAGCAGCAGATAAAAGAAATAATACAGGAAACAATACTGCAATTAAATTCCGGCGGATTAATGAATGATGCCAAGCCAAGCTCATGGCTTTGCAGCACGATGGACGAAGCGGTCGGGGCGGCGTTGCAGGCACAAAAACAGCTTGCGGCGCAAAGCATAGACAAAAGAAAAAAGATTATAAGCGAAATGCGCAGGGCATCACTTGACAATGCACAAATGCTTGCCCAGATGGCACATGATGAAACAGGATACGGAAAAGTTGAACATAAATATTTAAAGAACGTACTTGCCGCCGAGAAAACTCCCGGCGTAGAAGATATCATTTCGACATCATGGACGGGAGATTTTGGGCTGACTTTAGTGGAGCAGTCGCCGTACGGAGTGATTGGGTCGATTACTCCGTCGACGAACCCTTCTTCTACGATAATAAACAATTCGATAAGCATGATAGCTGCGGGAAACGCTGTTGTTTTTAATCCGCATCCTGCCGCAAAAAAAGTTTCTGCGAAAACAATGCAGATTTTGAATGAGGCCATAGAGCAGGCGGGCGGGCCGAAAAATCTGATTTGTTCGGTATTAAACCCCGACATAAAAACAGGTAGAGCTTTGATGGAGCATAAAGATATTCCGATTTTGTCAGTCACAGGCGGCGAAGCGGTCGTGAATGCCGCAATGAAAACGGGCAAAAAGGTTATCGCGGCAGGGCCGGGCAATCCTCCTGTAATCGTTGACGAGACCGCCGATATAGTAAAAGCGGGCAAAGATATCGTAAATGGCTCAAGCTTTGACAATAACTTGCTGTGCATAGCCGAAAAAGAGGTCTTTGTTGTGTACGATATCGCCGACAGGCTTATAAGCGAAATGGCGGGCAATGAGTGCGTAAAAATCACCGGCGGTGATATACAAAAAGTACTCGATACCGTACTCATTAAAAAAGACAACGGATATGTTATCAACAGGGAGTTTGTAGGCAAGCAGGCAGGATATATACTTAGCCGCTCGGGCATAGCATTCTCGGGAACGCCCAAGCTGGTATTGGCAGAAGTAGAAATGGGGCACCCGTTTGTAATGACGGAAATGCTTATGCCGGTTTTGGCAATAGTGCGCGTAAGAGATGTAAATCAAGCGATAGAGTATGCAATCACAGCCGAACAGGGATGCAGCCATTCTGCGATGATGCATTCACAAAACGTTACTAACTTGTCAAATGCGGCGCGTGCGCTGAATACTACAATATTTGTGAAAAATGCGCCGTCTTACGCGGGGCTTGGCTTCGAGGGCGAAGGGTTTACAACGCTTACGATTGCAACACCGACAGGCGAGGGTTTAACGAGCGCAAGAAGTTTTACAAGACAGCGCAGGTGTGTATTGTACGACGCGTTCAAGATAACATAAGGGCGGAGGCAACATGGAAAATAACATTATAGACAAAGTAAAAGCCGCCGGAATAGTGGGCGCAGGCGGCGCAGGATTCCCGACTCACGTAAAAATCAACACGCAAGCTGAAATTATACTGGCGAACGGTGCTGAATGCGAACCGCTTTTGCGTTCTGACAGGGCAATCATGGAAAAATACCCCGAACAGATTATTGAAGGGTTAAAAGCCGTCATGGCTGCAACGAACTCAAAGCAGGGACGTATCTGCTTAAAGAAAAAGTATAAAAAAGCTATTGAGAGTTTAAAAAGCAAGCTCGCCAATGAAAAAAATATTGAACTATTTTTAATGGATAATTATTATCCTGCCGGCGATGAGCAGCAAATGGTGTTTGACGTTACTGGAAAAACCGTGCCGACGGGCGGCCTTCCGATTGATGTGGGGGCGGTGGTATGCAATGTGAGCACGCTGATGAATATAAGTATGGCTTTAAAGGGCGGCAATGTTACATATAAATACCTGACAGTGACCGGAGAAGTAAATGAGCCCAAAGTTATAAAGGCCCCGATAGGTATAACAATCAGGGAATGTATAAAGGCGGCAAAAGGGCCGGAAGACCCTGCAGGGTACAAGATTATTATCGGCGGGCCGGCGATGGGTTATGTTGAGGATAGCTGGGATGCTGTTGTTACAAAGACAACGGGCGGAATAATAGTGCTGAAAGAGGATCATCCGCATATAAAGAAAAAAACAGCGCCGAAAACGATAAACTACAAGCTTGCAAAAGCAGTCTGCTGCCAATGCAACTATTGCACACAGCTATGCCCGAGAAACGCCATCGGCCTCAATGTCCAGCCGCATAAAGCAATGCGGGCGATTGGTTTTAACGGCGCGGGGCTGGGTGACGAAAACGGTATATACTCTTGCTGCAACTGCGGAATATGCACGTATTATGCATGTAATTTCGGGCTAAACCCGAGCGTTATTATGACAGAGTTTAAGGAAGAGCTTTTAAAAAATGGGCACAAGCCGCGTAAAGAAGTTGCTTCTGGCCCAAATGAGAATAGGGAGCTTATCAAAGTTCCGGTAAGCCGATTTATACAGCGCCTCGGGCTTTCTAAATACGACGTTGATGTGCCGTTCGAGGATGTACTTATAAAAACGGATATGGTCAAAATACCGTTGTGCATGCATATAGGAGCGCCATGTGAACCTGTGGTTAAGGCGGGCGATAATTTAAACGCCGGAGATTTAATAGGTGCAATCAGAGAAAAAAGCTTAGGTGCTAATATTCACGCAAGCATAAAAGGCACAGTTGAGAAAGTCAATAAAGACGAGATTATTATCAAAGCTAATTAAGGAGGCAATTCATTGGACGCAATAGGAATGTTGGAATTTAACAGTATTCCCGCTGGTATCAATGCCGGTGACGCAATGGCTAAAGCGGCAGATGTCGAAATTATTCAGGCACAAGCGGTTTGTGCAGGCAAATATTTTGTGCTCGTAAAAGGCGATGTAGCGGCAGTCAAATCCGCATTAGAAGCCGGAAAAGAAACCGGCGAGACATATTTGGTTGATGATATGGAGATTGCAAACGTTCACCCGCAGGTTTTTAGCGCAATCAACTGTTGTTCTGAAGTATCACAACTAAACGCATTGGGTATCATAGAGACTTTTTCGCTCGCTTCAGCAGTTTTCTGTGCAGACGTTGCGGCTAAAGCGGCTGATATACAGCTCATAGAAATAAGACTGGGCAGAGGTTTGGGAGGCAGGTCGTTTGTATTGTTAACAGGTGACGTTGCTGCCGCTGAGCATGCTGTCCAGGCAGCGAGGGAAGAGTATGTTGATAAAGGGATGATGGCAAATACTGTGGTGATACCATCGCCGCATCCGCAAATTACGAAATATGTTATATAACTAAGGAGGAAAAAAACAATGGAAAAACAAGCATTAGGAATGGTAGAAACAAAAGGGCTGGTCGGCGCAGTCGAAGCGGCTGATGCAATGGTCAAAGCGGCAAATGTAACTTTGGTCGGAAAAGAAAAGATAGGTTCAGGACTTGTCACGGTTATGGTGCGCGGCGATGTAGGCGCGGTTAAAGCGTCTGTTGATGCCGGAGCCGCTGCGGCAAAAAGAGTAGGCGAGCTGTATTCCGTACACGTTATACCTCGGCCGCATAACGACGTAGAAGGTATACTTCCGGCAAGCAAATAAAATGAACATAGGAAGAGTTGTCGGTTCTGTTGTATGCACCGTGAAAGATCCCAGCTTAAAAGGGGTCAAGCTGCTGTTGCTGCAACAAATCAAGAATAACAGAGAAGGCGAAATACATGTTGCGGCTGATGCGCTTAGGGTGTGCGGAAAAGGAGACCTTGTATATTATATTTCCAGCAAAGAGGCTGCTATGGCGCTGCGGCAGGATATAACGCCTGTAGATTCAGCGATTATGGGTTTTGTCGAGGAGTATAGTTTACGCAAATAATATTTTATAAAGGAGAATTGCGTTGTGAGAGAAGCATTGGGAATGGTTGAAACAAGAGGTTTGGTCGGTGCGGTAGAGGCAGCCGATGCAATGGTTAAAGCAGCAAATGTTGAATTGGTCGGAAAAGAAAAGATAGGGTCAGGGCTGGTAACCGTTATGGTACGCGGCGATGTAGGCGCGGTTAAAGCGTCTGTTGATGCCGGAGCCGCTGCGGCAAAAAGAGTAGGCGAACTTTATTCAGTTCATGTAATACCTCGGCCGCATAATGATGTTGAAAACATACTGCCCGGCAAAAGAATACCTGCTGCAAAGAAAGCTGAGCCAAAACTTACGAAATAATAAGAAATTACGATTCGCATTTGAATTGTATGACTTGAGGGGAAAATGTTTTTAGCTAAAGTGGTCGGTAATGTCGTGGCGACAGTCAAGGACGAATCTCACGCGGGGTATAAATTGATGATTGCGCGTGCGATTGATATGAACGGCAATGAGGTATCCGAAGATATCATATGTTTTGATGCCGCCGATTCGGGCATTGGAGACACTGTACTTATCAATGACGATGGCGGCGCCGGGCAGATGCTGTTAGATGACGAGAAATGTATTATTGATAATGTTATCGCAGGTGTTGTCGACCATTATGTATGGAATAAATAATATGGTAGAATAAGTGATAGGGGACAGCAGAAAAATTATTGAATTTACAGGTGAGAAAATGCGTATAATGGGTTTGGATATGGGTACATCCGGATGCAAAGCGGTGGTCTTTAATGAGCAGTGGCAGGTTGTTTGCCAGGCATACAGAGAATATTCGCTGTACTTTCCGGGTGAAGGTATGCTCGAGCTTGACCCTGAGCTTGTATGGGAGAAAATATGTGAAGTTATATCAGAGGCCAATGAAAAGACAGACGCCCCTGTTGAAGCACTTGCAGTTTCGTCCGTAGGTGATGTTATCATACCGCTCGGTGAGGACGGCTCGCCCGTAAGAAATTCCATAATTGATTTCGATTTCAGGGGAACTGATGAGATGAAGCGGTATGCGCAGGATTTCGGCATAGAAGCTCTGTTTAACATTACCGGAATGCCGCCGCTTTTTATAAACAGCCTCGCAAAGATACTGTGGATCAAAAATCGCGAAGAGCACATATATAATAAAGTGGCGCGCTGGGCAACGTACGAAGATTTTATTGTTGAACGTTTGGGCGCAGGCAAACACGTCAGTTATTCAAACGCCGCACGTACTATGCTGTTTGATATTCGCAAAAAAGACTGGGCGCAAGAAGTGCTGAGCGCTGTACCGATGGGCAGAGAAAATCTGCCTGTTGCGGTGGAATCGGGGCAAATAATAGGACAGGTTGAAAAAGGCCTGGCAGAAAAACTCGGGTTTGGCAGCAAAGTGTCCGTTTGTTCGGGAGCACACGATATGGTATGCGCAGCTATCGGCGCAGGTCTTAACGAAGACTGTCCTGAATTGGCGGTAGATATCGCGGGGACGATAGAAGGCCTTGTGGTGTCTATGAAAGAAGCTAACACGGATAAAAACATGCTCGACAGCTTGTTCTCATGTTATCCGGCATACAAAGGCTACGTTACATTCGGCATTAATCTGACAGCAGGATGTATTTTGCGCTGGTATAGGGATGTTATTGCAAAAGATGAGTATGAGCAATGTGGAAAAGATTCGGATTTTTTCCATAGCATTATTGAGAAAATTAATACGAATGAACCGGGATCGGTATACTGCATACCGCATTTTTCGGGAAGCGGTAACCCATATTTTGATCCCAATGCAAAAGGAGCGTTTTATGGATTGACGCTCGATTGTACGCGCGATGATATTGTTCAGGCGATTGTTGAAGCGTTATGTTACGAGATTAAACTGCAGCTGGAGGCATATGAAGAATCTGGTATAAATATTAATAAAGTCAGATCGGTCGGAGGCGGAGCAAAGATTGATAAACAGATTCAGATAAAAGCAAACATTATTGATACAGAAGTTATCAAGGGCGGTGTGGCTGAATCGTCGGCATTGGGCGCAGCGGCATTAGCTGCTGTTGCTCTTGGAATATTAGAAAATCCGACAGATGCATACCAAAAGGCGCAGCATCATGAGAAACGTTTTTTGCCCGATACAGGCGCTGCAAAGAAATTTAAAAAAACATTCGAAAAATATAAGCAATTCAATACAAATATTCATCAACTTGAAAATAATTAATATGGGAGCGGCTCATGGATATTTTAAAGATAAAAGAATTGACTCGCGAAAACTTTACAAAGTTCGGTACATTTTCAAATATGTTGTTTCCGCAAACAGAAAAAATAGGCGATAAACCCGTATCATTTTTTAGGGATATTACGAGCACAGACCTTGGCCAATGCAATATTGCGTCATTGTCAGTTTGTTTAATTGAAAAAAGAGACCTTGTAATCGACGTTTTAGAATATCATAATCGCTGCAATGAGATGCTTATGCCTCTTGACGGAAGCCTTTTGCTTCAGGTTGCGCCCGCTACGGCGCAAGACGAGCCGTACGGGAAAATCGAAGTCTTTCGAGTTCCCAAGGGTACTGCGATTGTGCTGAATTACGGCGTGTGGCATCATGCCCCGTTCGCGTATAAATGTGACGCTGTAAATGTGTTTGCCATTTTACCCGAGCGGACATATAAAAATGATTGTTATGTTCTTGATATTCCAGAGGAAAAGAGAATCCGGATTATTGAGAACTGATAAATATTAAATAATTAGAGGAAGGTGAGAAAAATGAATCCATCATTAATTGTTATGCTTACGCATAATGACAGAACTGTCAAAGACGCGATTGAGGTCTTTGAATCTGCGAAAAACTCCAAGGCGGAGCTCTGGGGCTTTAAAGAAGTGGGACTGCCGATTGATAAAATGAAAGACCTTGTGTCAAGAATGAAAAAGGCCGGCAAGACAACTTTTATTGAGGTAGTAGAGTATACAGAAGAAGAATGTCTAGCAGGTGCAAAAATCGGTATAGAGAGCGGCTTTGATGTTCTTATGGGAACAATGTATTTTGATTCGGTCAGAGATATCGCCAAAGAGGCCGGTATGAAATATATGCCGTTCGTAGGACAGATACACGACCGCCCGAGTATATTAGAGGGCTCTATTGAAGAAATGGTCAAGGAAGCAAAAAGTTTGATCGAAAAAGGTGTCGACGGATTTGATCTGCTGGCTTACCGTTACACGGGCGATCCTGAACAACTGGCAGCGGAATTTGTTGAAAAAGTTCCTGCGCCCGTTTGCCTGGCCGGCAGTATTTCTAATTACCAGAGGCTTGACAAGATGAAAGAGATCAAACCCTGGACATTTACTATTGGAAGCGCATTTTTTGATAATAAATTTGACGGCACATTTGCCGAACAGATTGATAAGGTAATCAACTACATAGAATCATAAAATATTTGCGCTCAAAAGAACAATTCGTTTAAGAATTAAAGGAGAATGATATGAATTATAAAACAATCGGAAACAGCGATTTAAAATCATCAGTCATAGGGCTTGGAACGTGGGCTATAGGAGATAATTTCTGGGGCAACTATGATGAAAATGAATCAATCAGAGCGATACAGGCAGGAATAGACAACGGCATTAATCTTATTGACACCGCGCCGGCATATGGCGAAGGGCGGTCGGAAGAGCTTGTTGGAAAAGCTATAAAAGGATATAGAGATAAAGTTATTGTCGCCACAAAAATCGGCTGCCTGCAGGTCGGTGAAGATTATATACTTTCTTTAAAACCTGAATCCATTTGCAAAGAGATTGAAAACACCTTAAGCCGATTGGATATTGATTGTATAGACTTATATCAAATACATTGGCCGGACGAAAGCACCCCGTTAGAAGATAGTTTGGGAATGCTTAAAAAGCTTCAGGAGCAAGGTAAGTTTCGTTACCTTGGCGTTTCGAATTTCACCAAAGATTTAATAGAGCAAGCGTCCGGAATTATGGATATAGTCAGCCTTCAGCCAAGGTATTCTCTGATTGAAAGAGAGATAGAGCAAGAGCTTTTGCCGTATTGCGTAAGCAAGAATATAAGCGTACTCAGCTACGGATCTTTAGGAGCAGGAATATTAAGCGGCAAATACCATGACAACACTAAGCTTAGTAAGGGCGACAGAAGAAAAGAATTCTACCCTTACTTTGAAGGTGAAATGTTTGAAAGAATACAGCAGTTGTTGGTGACATTAAAAGAAATTGCAGCAAAGTATGAGAAGCCTGTTGCACATATAGCAATCAATTGGGTATGGGCGCATGAAGGTGTTTGTGCGCTGGTTGGTGCAAGAAACGAAAAACAGGCAAAGCAAAACGCAGATGCGGGAAGCTGGAAACTAAGTCAGGAAGATATGAATATGATAGAAGCAGCTTATACCAGAGCTTTTGCATCATATAAACCGTCAGCCGATACACTGGCGCCCAAGAGCGAATAAAAGAACTATTAAGAAATCAGAGCAATTTTTAAAAATTGCTCTGATTTTCTTTCTATGAGAGAGAAAATGGATTCAAAAAAGCATGGTATAATAAGAAAATTTAACAGCCTGCATGACCAAGAAAAAGCGGCGATTTTGATTGCGAGGACCGAGCCATGGAAGACATACGAGCGTGATTATAATGTATGCCTCGATATGGTACAAGACAGCAGCAAAGAAGTGTACGGATATTTTTCAAGTAACGAATTTGCAGGAATTGTAATATTTGATTTAAAGGGTTCTTTATCCGGTTATATAAAAACATTGTGTGTCACAGAAGAATACCGAGGACAAGGGATTGGGAAGAAGCTGGTTGGATTTGCCGAAGAAATCATATGGAATATTTCTCCGAATATTTTTGTTTGTTATTCAGACATAGACAAAAGGCCGTTTGGTTTTTATAAACACCTCGGTTATAAGTTTGTTGGTGAACTGGAAGATTATAATATCAAAAACCATCCCGAATACCTTATGCGTAAGAGCTTGTGCCCGAAAAGTGATTATTTTAAGAGAACAGAAAAGGGCAGAAAATATCTTTAATTACCTTACTATTTCAATTAACTTAACATTAAAAATCTCTTAAAAAGTAAGTAAATATAAATATATAGAATAAATTAACAACTATAAATATCAAAATATCAAATAACTATTTTTTATATAAGATATATGTTGACAATAAAATAAAACTAAAATATAATATAAGACATCTGATGAGACAAACTTAAATAAGAGGTTATAAATAAAAATTATAAATACAATCCGAGTCGATAAACCTATTGAGCATAAAATGACATTTATATTTTAAGCGGCAGGTGTCGCTTTAATAGAAAATAAAAAGGAGAATAAAAATGAAGAAAACTGTTGGTATTTTTGTGGTCGTTCTCGTTTTGGTAATGCTCTTTACAGCATGTCAAGCAGCACCAGAACCGGCGGAGACACAAAACCAGGAAGAAGAAGCTGTTGCAGCAGAGACAGAGGATGTTACCGAAGAAGAGGTACAGCCCGAAGAAGAACCAGCGGGACATGAGCTTGAAGATGTAGGTGTCTCGATTATGGAAATGTCGTGGCAGTATTTTGTTGTCGTGGTTGAGGGAATGCAGGAAGCAGCAGACGAGGCAGGCCTAAATTTGAATATTCAGGATGCTAAAAATGATGCGGCTACGCAGATGACTCAGGTTGAAACGTTTGTAAACCAAGGCGTTGATGCTATTGTTGTTGATACCATTGATGCGCCAGCCTTAGCACCGAGCGCAGCAAAAGCAAAAGAAGAGGGAATTTGCTTTGAGGCAAGGTTAGTTGAAGTTCCCGACGCTACATTTACATACCTTCTAGATGAATACGAATACGGCGTTGCAATAGGAACAGCCGGTGCCGAATGGGCAAACGAGAATTATCCAGACGAAGAATTAGAAATAGCTCTCGTCGGAATGTGGGATTATAAGCCAAGCGTTACACGTTTTGAAGGTGTTAAAGCGGCATTTCTTGAAGGCTTCCCTACAGGCAAAATAGTTACCGAGCAGCAAGCGAATGATCCGTCTTCAGGCATGTCCGCAATGGAAGCAATCTTCCAGGCGAATCCGGATATAAAGATGGTTCTTTGCGATTGTGATGATCCTGCTGTTGGCGTTACAGAGGCGTTAAAATCTCTTGTTCCGGAGAATGATTACGAGCAATATTATGTTGGCGGAGCCGATGCAGTTGACCAGGCAATACAGCTTATCAAAGAAGGCAGCCCGATGAAGAGTACTGTTGATCTTTACAACTTTGAAGTAGGAACGACATCAGTTCAGTTGTTGTTAGACTGGGCAGCGGGCGAAGAAGTTGCCGAGCAGGTATGGATGAGATTTGATGCTATTACTTATGAGGATGTCATTAACAACTATTAGAAAAAACTGATTAGAAAATTGAGTTGGAATAAAATGGTACTTATGCTTGCTTGTAACAAACAGGCATGAGTACCGCTCTTTTTAAGATAGTGAAACATAGTTGTTATCACAAATAGGAAGGTAAAGCAATGAGTGCAGAAAAGAAAATTTCTGAAAGCTTATTAAGGATGGAGAAAATCACCAAGATATATCCCGGCGTTATCGCTTGCAACGGTGTTGATTTAGATGTGAGAAAAGGTGAAGTACATGCCTTGATAGGAGAAAACGGTGCGGGAAAATCAACGCTGATAAAGATACTGGCCGGTTCCGAGATATGCAATTCAGGAGAAATATATTTTGACGGTAAGAAATATGGCAGCTATTCGCCCTCAAAGGCTATGCAGCTTGGCATAAGCGTTATATATCAAGAATTTAACCTTACGCGTTCCCTTACTGTTTATGAAAACATTTTTTTCGGCAAAGAAATAAAAAAAGGCATATTTCTTGATAAGAAAAAGATGATAGAACGTACTAAAAAAGTATTTGAAGAGCTGCAGATGGATGTGAATCCAAAAGCAACGGTATCGACCTTGAGTGTCGCAGAACAGCAAATCGTTGAAGTTGCTAAAGCTGTTGTCAATGAATCAAAGATAATTGTAATGGATGAGCCTTCGGCAACGCTGACTATCAAAGAGATGGAGATCCTGTTTTCTTATATCAAAAAACTAAAAGAAAGAGGCACCTCGGTCATCTATATATCCCATCGATTAGAAGAAATATTTGAAATTGCTGACAGAGTTTCTGTCTTGCGCGACGGGCAATATATTACCACAAAGAATCTGACTGATACCAATAAGAATGAGCTGATAAAATTAATGGTAGGGCGGGATATAGTAAATGAATATCCTTATTCACCCAACAAAAAAGATGATGTTGTTCTACAAGTCAGAAATTTCAGTTCGGACAAATTTAAAGATATTAGTTTTGATTTGCATAAAGGTGAAATTTTAGGGTTTGCAGGCCTTGTCGGTGCAGGCCGGACTGAAGTTGCACGTGCCGTATTCGGCGCCGATGAATATGATAAAGGTGAGATTTTTGTTAATAATAAAAAAGTCAATATCAAAAGCCCGAGAGATGCAATAAGCGCCGGTATCGTATTGCTGCCAGAAGACAGAAAAGCACAAGGGCTTTTTCTTGAACAGTCCATAAAGTTTAATCTGACATTCAGCGTTTTGAAAATCATGACATATTTAAAGATTATGTTAAGGATAGGAAAAGAAAAATCTTTTGTTAAAGATTATATTAAATTGCTTGCTGTAAAAGCAGTATCACAGGAACAAAAAGCAAAAAACCTTAGCGGCGGGAACCAGCAAAAACTGGTGCTGGCAAAATGGCTTGCGACCAATTCAAATATCATTATATTTGATGAACCGACACGGGGTATTGATGTTGGTGCGAAACAAGAGATCTATATGCTTATGAACAAATTAAAGAACGATGGAAAAAGCGTTATTATGATTTCTTCCGAGCTGCCTGAAGTTATCGGTATGAGTGACAGAATGATAATCATGAGAAACGGAAGAATAAAAGGAAGGTTGGACAGAAAGGATATGGATCCTGAAAAAATCTTATCTATTGCAGTAGGCGAGGAGGAACAAATATGAATAAGAAGGGCATGATAAGTGACCTGCTTAAAAAATATGCAATTATTTTGGTATTGATTGCAATGTGTGTATTTTTTACGGTAATGAAACCTGTGTTTATTAATATTGATAATATACTGCAGGTGTTGCGAAACATTTCTATTTCGGGCATTGTGGCGATTGGAATGACGTTTTGCTTGATTTCAGGGGGGCTTGACCTCTCTGTCGGTACAATACAGGGGTCTTCGCTGATTATGGCGGCGTTGCTGATTTTGCAGTTAAACGTACCTATTATATTAGCCATTATAATAGGCATGGTAGCGGCAGTTGCCATAGGCATTGTAAACGGGGTTTTCATAAATGAGTTAAATGTACCGCCGTTTATTACGACACTTGCAACAATGGAAATTTTCAGAGGAATCATCTATGTGTTTACATCGGCAAAATCTGTCTATGGATTCCCGCAGGGATTCAACACATTTGGGCAGGGCGTTGTGTTTGGCATACCTATTCCTGTGCTTGTATTCGGCGCAATATTTGTACTCGGCTGGTTGTTTTTAAACAGAACGACATACGGGCGATATTTATACGGCGTGGGCAACAATGCCGAAGTCGCAAGGCTGTCGGGCGTAAACGTTAAAAAAGTTAGATATTTAGTATATGCAATAAGCGCATTTCTCGCCGGTTTTTCGGGCATCATTCTTCTGTCGAGGCTTAACTCGGGGCAGCCAAGAGCAGGCATAGGCTTAGAGTTCGACGCTATTACGGCAGCTGTTTTAGGCGGTGTTTCTATAAGCGGAGGCGAAGGAAAACTCTCAGGCGTGCTGTTTGGTATACTTATAATCGGCGTACTAAAAAACGGCTTGATACTTATGGGCGTAACAGAATACTATACTATGATAATAACAGGTCTGGTCCTTGTAGGGGCTGTTGCAATAGATACAACGTCTAAGATAAACAGGACAAAACACGTTGCTATAGTGCAAGAGAAGGAATAGACGGGAAAAATCTTTATGGAGCCGGATTATTAATGATATAATAAAGCGAGGGATTTATAATGATGAAAATAAAGGTTGGATTTGTCAGCACCAGTGATTCGGTATTTATCGGTGATATTCAGGGACAGTTTAACCGGTCTGTACAAGACCTGAAAAAGCTGTCTGAAACGCTCGGGTTTGACTTGCATGTCGTAAATTACTCTGTTAGTACCGAAACGCAAGCGCAAAAAGCGGTTAAGGAGTGCGAAGAAAACAACGTAGATTTTCTGCTTCTGCAGCAAACAACATGTTCGGCAGGGCCTCTGGCGCCCATCTTTGCATCGATAAAGAATGCAAGAATAGGCATATGGGCAATACCCGAAGGTACCTGTGAAGGCCCCTCGCCTTATAATTCATTTGTCAGCCTTACCTTTTTTATGGGGATAATCGGCCATTATATAAAAGACCAGGAGATACCGGTCAAATGGTTTTTCGGAAACGTTGAAGATAATCAGTTCCAAACACGGCTGGCAGTTACAGTCAAAGCGCTGACAGCAATTAAGAGTATGTGCCACTCAAGCATTGGATTGATTGGCGGCATATCCAACGGTTTCGGGGATTTGTATTTTGATGAACGCAACATTAAAAGCCTTTTTCCGGGTATCAAAATACATCAGTATCTGGAATACAGGGAAGTTAGAGACAAGGCACAAGCCTTTTCGCAAGGCGATGTGTTAAAAGCAAAGGAAGAATTTTTGGAAGGCTCCGTCTTTCTTTGTAAGCAGTGCGAAGCAGTTTTAGATAACAATGTCCGCCTTTATATGGGGTACAGGGATTTCATAAAAGAGTACGGGCTTGATGCTGTTGCCCTGAATTGCATATATAAGGTGCAGGAAGATTTCAAAACAAATATCTGCGCTATTATCGGACAGCTTAATGACGACGGTATAGATGCGGCATGCGAAGGCGATTTAATGGGAGCTTTGAGTATGCTGATGTTAAAATACTTGGCGGAAACGCAAACAACGCTTATGGATTTTCCGCAGTTCGATGAAAAAGACGACAGTATACTGATGTGGCATTGCGGATCGACGGCGAAATGTTTTTCATGTGACAGCACATTCAGAATGGAAAAAAGCTACGCGAACATGCCTATAATACGCGATTTAAATTTTAAGCCGGGGCATGTTACAATAGCGCGTATTGCAGGAGAAGCCGATACAGTTTTGCTGGCTGACGGCCGGATAATCGATGATAAAAAAAGTTTTTTGGGCTGCGGCGGCTGGATAGGCGATTTAAGGCTGAACAGGCAGAGCATAAAGGCTTTGGATTTTGTTAATACTGTTCTTGTGCGGAAATTTCAGCATCACTATCCTGTGGTGTATGGCGATTATACAAAAGAGATCAGTGAAATTGCATCGTGGCTTGGATTAAAATTTATCAAAAAAGTCGAATATCAGGATTATTTTCAAAATCGCGATTTATTATAATATGAGTTTGCTTAGGCGGTAAAGATGTGATAGAGGTTCGAGTGTTAACAAAAAAATACGGTTCAAAATATGCCGTTAATAATATCTCTTTTGATGTTAAAAAGGGAGAAGTAGTCGGCTTGCTCGGAAGAAACGGTGCAGGCAAGACAACGACTATGAATATTATGACGGGCTATATTGCACCTACATCAGGTACGGTGATGATAGACGGTTTTGATATCGCAAAACAGCCAATAGAAGCAAAGAGCAGAATTGGATATATGCCCGAGCAGCCGCCGCTGTATACAGAGCTTACCGTAGAAGAATACCTTTGTTTTATTTCCCGCCTAAAAGGTGTAAATAAAAATAATATAAAAAATCAAGTTGAACATGCGCTTGAAATGGCCAATATTGAGGATGTTAGAAAACGCCTTATAGGAAATCTATCTAAGGGGTATCGTCAAAGAGTCGGGCTTGCGCAAGCGCTGTGCGGAGATCCGCAGGTTATTATACTGGACGAGCCGACCGCAGGACTGGACCCGAAACAGATTATTGATATTCGCAATACTATAAAAAAGCTTAGGCAAAACCATACCGTCATATTATCTTCGCATATTTTGCATGAGGTAGCTGATGTATGCAGCAAAATCATCATCATTAACCAAGGCGAAATAATAAAAGACGATATGATTTCCAATTTGATTTCGCAAAACAGCGGACAGCGCTTATCATTAAAACTTACGGGTACAGAGAAACAAGGCAGAAAAGTTTTAGAAGGATTAAAAGAAGTTCGAGCTGTAACGTGTAAGGGCGCGAATAATGGCAACACAGAATTTATTGTCGATTGTACAGACGGCGCGCCGCCGACAATGATTTACGATGCTGTAAAAATGTCTTCCTTAAAAATCGTATCCATGAACACTTTATCAGAATCTCTTGAAGATGTTTTTTTAAAGCTTACGGACGAGAGAAAAGAGGCCTGAATATGATAGCGATTTTTTTAAAAGAAATAAATTCATATTTCAAGACAATGATAGGTTATGTTTTTATGGGCTTTTTTCTTCTTATAAGCGGATTGTTTTTTAACAACTTTAATATTGAGCAAGGTTCGGCAAGCATATCGGGAACTTTTGCTATTTTGTCTATTGTGCTTGTGTTATTGACGCCCGTTTTAACAATGCGCCTATTCGCCGAAGAACGAAAAACAAAAACAGACCAGATATTGCTGACATCACCCGTTCGGATAACGAACATCGTTGTCGGGAAATTTCTTGCCGCGTTTTTTGTATTATTTGTATCTTCGCTTTTGACATTGGTATATGCAATAATTATCTCAATATTTTCCGAGCCGTTTTTATGGGAATTTGTGCTTGGGTATATGGGGATATTCTTAGTCGGCAGCGTTTTTATATCTGTCGGGATTTTCATGTCCTGCATGACGCAGAACCAGCTTTCTGCCGCTTTCTCGACGTATGCTGTTTTGCTTATTCTTATTGCACCGACGTTGATTATACCGACGGTCAACGATGCTTTTTTAAAGACGGTATTAAATGTGCTTTCGATATACAGCAATGTAGAGGCTTTTCAAACGGGTATATTTAGTATTGCCTCTGTCATTTATCTGCTTTCATTTTCATTTGTATTTCTATTTCTGACCGTAAAAATGATTGACCGCAGAAGATTCTTGAAGGGATGAGCGCTTTGCAGAACAAAGATAACAATAAAATAAAGATTTATACGGCGGTTATAATCGTTTTAGTTCTTGCGCTTGTTATTGCCGCCAATATTTTTATGTCTGTACTCGAGAGTACTTCTGATTTGCGTATAGATTTGTCGAAACAGCGAATCTTCAGCCTTAGCCAGGAAACTATGAATGTGCTGGAAGATATCGGGCAGGATATCGAGATATACACGCTTTATACCCCTAGGAATGAAGATAAGAATATCTTAGAATTAATTCATAAGTATGAGGCATTCACGCCAAAAGTTACCGCAGAAAATGTTGATGTTTTAAAAAACCCGTCTTTTATAAACGATTTTGATCCGGAAAACAAAGGTATAGATAAAGATGCCTGTATAATTGTTACCGACTCAAAAAAAGAGCATTATAAGATACTAAAAGAAAGTGAACTTTATCTTGTAAACCCCGAAACGGGTATGGTTTTTGCCACATTAGCCGAACAAAAAATAACATCTGCCGTTAACTATGTAAAGACAGGCGTTGTAAACACGATAAGAATCATGACAGGCCATAATGAAACTGCCGCGTCGTCGTATCTGACTATACTCAATGCATTAAATACAAGGGGTTATGAGTTGGCTTCGTATAATGTATTAGAAAATAAAGATGAGCTAAACGCCGAAAATGATACCTTGCTGATAATTAATCCGAAATCCGACTTATCGGATGAAGAATATGAAATAATAACAGAGTTTTTAGACGGCGGAGGAAGCCTTTTCATAACAATGCAGAACTGTATTACGGAACAAAACACAGCAACGATGCAATTGGTAATAAACAGCTTTGAGAACTTTAAATCGCTTCTGTTATTGTATGATTTAGAAGTTAAAAAGGATATTCTCATAGGGCAAGACAGTTCGCATTATTATCAGCAAACTACTAACCTTATTCCTCATATGCTCGAAAACCCAGTAACCGCACCTATCATCAAGGCGGGCGGAAACGTTGTTTTGTACTGTAACTCGAGCATTGAAATAAAGCAATTGACAAATACAAAAATAACGCCGCTTTTGATGACAGACGAATCGTGTTTTGAGAAAACAGTAAATGAAGAACTAAATTCGCTTGAAAAAACAGATAAAGATAAAGAGGGGAATTATATAATTGGTATCATTGCCGAGAAAAATCAGTCGAAAATAGCTCTTTTTACTTCCGATTCTATTCTTTCCGATTCAACAAGCACTTCTGCCGACAATTTGGATTTGGCTTTTAATACTCTGTCATATTTGAGTGAGCAGGAGGACAGCATTGCTATAATGCCGAAGCTTTTGGTAAGCGAGACAATGGAAATAGAATCAGATTTGCAGAAAAATATTCTGTCGATTATTGTTATATACCTTTTGCCGGCGATTGTCTTTATTGCAGGGTTCATTGTATGGAGAAAAAGAAAAAACCTGTAAACGGTTAAGATTGATAATCAGTGGAGGTTACGTTTGAACAGAAACAAGATAATCTTAATACTGATACTGGCTGCGGCTTTGGCCGGCATAGTTACAGCAACAGTCATATTATTATATTCTCCTGCAAAAGGGCAAACGGATCAGAATCAGCTTATTCAAGTTTCAAACATAAGCCATAAGGACCTGCTGTCAATCGATATTATACATGACGATAATTCAATGGGCATAATAAGGCAAGGCGAAGAGTGGGTTGATTCGGACGGCAACGGCAAAGTTGATAATATAACTTGTGAACTGATAGCAACGAATCTTTGCTATGTTTTCTCTGACAGCATTGTTGATACTAACCCAGATTCTCTTGAGGCATACCGGCTTGACGAGCCGGTGCTGACAGCGACGCTTACTTTAAAAGACGGCTCACAAGTTGAATATATTTTCGGAAGAGAAACTGCTGATAAAACGCAGGTGTATTTTATGGTTTCGGGCAACGATAATGTTTATACTATGCTCAACGAAAATTTTATGCAGATAAGAAGCGATATCAGCACGATTATGGATTTGAGCCTGCCCGTTATTGATACGGGAAATATAAAATCGGTAAAGTACAGGTATGCAGATATGCAAGAATCGCTCATACCGTCATCTAAGTATCAAAGCGGCTATATGTTTGAAAAAACAGGCATCGCCGTTGCCCAAAGTTTGATTGAATTTATTAAAAGCATACCTGAAAAAAAGCTGTATGCAAGCTTATACGAGGATAACGAGAATGAGTATGGATTTGATAAAGGAAATTATATTGTTCTGACCGACGCTTCGGGCAGCAGTATCAATATAATTCTCGGCGATAAAACACAGGACAATAAGCACTACTGTATGGTTGAAGGTAAAGAGGGTATTTATCTGGCATCAGAAGAAATTACAGCCTTTTTGAATCGCGAAACGGATTATTATTTTGATACAAGGCTCATACCTGCTGCGCAAGACCAGATTGCCAAGATATGTATTGGCGGAGACGATGTTGAGTTTGTATTGGAAAATGATGAAAACCGATACTTATTAAACGGCAGTGCGATATCGCAGCAACGTTACGATGAATATATCGAAAGTTTGTTACAGATAAAAGGCTCGGAGCAACTGGAAGAAACAACAAAAAGCAATACTGTTTATTCAATGGTTATATCGCTGAAAAATAAAGAAGCTATAAATATTCAGATAAACGAATATATAAAAGGTTTCTATCTGCTTGATTACGGAAAAGGGAATTGTCTTATTATACAAGCAGATTTAATAGATAGTTTGATTAAAATATAAAAAAACCTGGGAGGATAAAAATGAAAGCTGTTGTTAAATATGGATTTGGTAAACATGAAACGGAAATTAGAGATGTCGATATTCCGGTTATAGGAGATGACGATGTACTGCTTGAAGTAAAAGCAGCAGGCGTGTGCGGGTCTGATATTGCGTTTGATGACGGCGGGCACGAAAATCTTTTAAGGCCGCCGGTTGTTTTAGGGCACGAGTTTTCAGGCGTCGTCGCTAAAATCGGGAAAAATGTAACCGAATGGCAGATAGGGCAAAGAGTTGTGTCGGATAACACGGGCAAAGTCTGCGGAAAGTGTTATGCCTGCGGCGTTGCCGATTATTTGGCATGCCCGTCAAGATTGGGCATAGGTTACGGCATGGACGGCGGATTTACCAAATACGTGCGTATACCGGGCGATGTGTTAAAGATATTTCCTAACAGTTTGATGGAGATACCCGAAGGCATGACGTTTGAAGAAGCGGCAATACTTGACCCCTGCTGCAATGCGTATATGGCAATCGTACAGGAATCAAAGTTCATAGCGGGCGAATATGTTGCCGTGTTCGGCGTGGGCGCGCTCGGCCAGTTTTCGATACAAGTAGCGCGTGCTGCAGGCGCTTCGAAAATAATTGCCATCGGTCTTTCGAACGATGAAAAACGGTTTGGGTTAGCGCAGAAAAACGGTGCTACCGATATTATACGCGCCGATAAAGAGGATGTTTTGCAGTCAGTGTTAAAGATAACAAATGGCCAAGGTGTAGCATTAGTTGTCGATTGTGCCGGAGTTGCTGTCGTGCTTAAACAGTCGATAGATATTGTAAGAACAAGCGGAGAAATCGTCAAGATAGGGTATGATGAAAAACCTGTGGGATTTTCTCTTGACCCGCTTCTTGACAAAGCAGTGAGCTTAAAAGGGCATTTTGGTTACACATGGGTTTCATGGAAAAACGTCATGAATCTTGCGGTAGCCGGGAAAATTGATTTGGCGTCTATGATATCGCACAAAATGAAAATCACTCAATTTAAGGAAGCGTTCGACCTCGTCAGAAAAAGAGAAGCAATAAAGATAATTCTTTATCCTGAAGATTAAGATAAAGAACAAGGATAAACACAAAATGTATAAAAAAAGCCCTGAACGATTCTAATTCAGGGCTTTTCTTATGGTGGAGTACACCCAACTAAATCCGAACTCTCAATATCCTCCAAAGCCACGGTTTTGGCACCATCTTTGTAGTTATACATCAGCACCAGCTTGTCATCATATAAATACACCGAATTCACGAATGCGTCGATTACACTTCGCTGATACTTCACATCGTCGATATCGCCGTCTTTAAACCGGCTTATCCAAAATACGATTTGTTCCTTGGTCAATACAGGCTTTTGCATCTTCTCCTGTGCAATTGAGATTTCCAGTTCTTCTTTCCTAGACTCCAAATCATCCAAACGCTGTTTCGTAGAAGAAGTGATGATACCCTGCTGAATAGCGTCCAACATATTCTCTATACCCTTCTCTACCTTCTTGAGCTGTTTCTGCAACAGGGGTAACGTTGTATTCTCTTTCTTCTGGAATTCCACGACAGCGTCCGCTATCCGATCAATCATATCATCCTGAAAAACAATACGTTTGGTTTCCGATACAACGAATCTCTCGATAAAGTCCTTCTTGATTGACTTCTTATCGCAGGTTTTTCCCCGTTTGACATTGGCGCACTTGTAGTAGTGGTAAATGCGTCCTGTCTGGCTTTTTCCGCTCTCGCCAACCATGAAAGCACCGCATTTTCCGCAGAAGAGTTTGGTGGTCAGCAGGTACTCCACAGGCGCTTTTTTCTTGGCAGGCGCTCGCTTATTCTTTTCCAACCGTTCCTGTACCAATGCAAACAACTCCTTTGAAATGATCGGTGGAATCGTATTAGGATGAACGATATCCTTATACCTGTACTCGCCAATATACTTCCGATTTTTCAGCATCGTATGCAAGCTGTTCTTGTTGAAGGGTTTGCCCCTGCTGGATACCAGACCGCGAGCATTCAACGAAGTAGTAATCTGCGCGACCGTCTCACCATCCACATAACGGGTGAAAATCTCCTGCACAATCGGGGCTGTCAGCGGGTTGATCTGGTAATGCTGCTCGCTGTCGGTAGTGTATCCAAGCGGCAGACCGCCTCCGTTGTACTTGCCTTTCAGCGCGTTCTCAGTCAGGCCGCGCAATATCTTCTCGGATAGTTCAGCGGAGTAATATTCCGCATACCCTTCCAGCATCGCCTCCAATATAATACCCTCCGGCCCGTCAGAAATGTTCTCCTTGGCGGATATAACCTTTGCGCCGTTCTTCTTCAGGATAAACTTGTTCATAGCCGAATCGGTGCGGCTGCGGGCAAAGCGATCCAGCTTCCACACCAGCACCACTTCAAAAAGCCACTTGGCGCTCTCCTTGATCATACGTTGGAATTCCGGCCTGTCGTCCGTCTTGGCAGAGTAAGCACGGTCAATATACGTGCCGATAACTGTTAGCCCGTATCGGTCGGCATATTCTTTACACTCTCGCAATTGGCCTTCGATGGATTCTTCACGCTGATTATCGCTGGAATAACGGGCGTATATAACTGCGTTCATTCTTCATCTCCTCCCGCCATTTTCAGTATCATTTCCTTGAGTTTCTCGTTCATAGGCGAGCCCGGCTCAAAGCACGCTTCTACAAACTCGTTCCAGCCCTGCTTGTTGGCCATTTTCTCTTTTATTTTTTCCGGCTGGTATTCGTAGAGCTTGCCCTGCGGCTGGTCGGTACGTCCAAAGATATAATCCATCGAAACATCGAAATATTCAGCGTACCACAGAAGAATCTTGTTAGGCGCTTCGGCTTGCCCGTTCTCATACCTGTTAATGCTGGACTGATTAGAATTGGCTAGTCTTGCGAGTTCCGTCTGAGATATATTAATACTCGAACGAAGTTCTTTTAGTCTTGTACCAATTGTCGGCATCTTGAAACCTCCAAATAGGATACATTCATTATATCCTATATCGGTATAAATTTAAACTCTAAATTAACATATAATATTATTCTTTTAATAGGCCGATTTCCTCATCAACAATCCGCTTATCAAACCCTTATATTCAAGCAATTTGATTGCATTTGTAGTTCTAGATGGGCCGGTTTTAAAAGGTACTCAACATGAAAATTGCAGTAATTTAAAAGTAGCTTAACAAATACATTTCTGAGTATATATAATTAACCATTATGAGTATGCTGTGGTATAATATTCCTGTATTAAATTATAGGGGTATTTATAAGCAGCTAATGTTAACTTATCTTATGAGAATAACCAAGGATGAGCATAAGCATATTCTTTGGTACATATATGAGAACTATCGAGACGATATGTATAATATGGCAAGATCGATTATTCGTGATAATTATCTTGCAGAAGATGTTGTACAAGCGTCATTTGAACGAATTATCAAAAAAATGCACCTAATTGAAAAAATTCCTTGCAACGGTTTGCGAAGATATACTGTATTATTAGTGAGAAGTGTTGCAATTAACATGAGCATAACAGAGGATAAATATAAACTTGAATCTGATGAGGATATAGAAATATTGGCCGGTATTGATGATTTTAGTCTTGAAAACCTGGCTATTCAAAATGAACAGGTTGGTATTATCAGAAAATGTCTGAATGAAATGGATGAGAAATATGCACACCCCATGATCTTTCGTTACTATTATGGATGTACAGACAGCGAAACGGCTGAATTGCTTGACATCAACTCTGCAAGTACGGTGAGATCATTGTGTTACAGAGGCAAGAAGATGATTATAAAGGCAATGAGAAAGGCAGGTGATCTTCATGAGTAGTAACAAAGAGAACAATTCAACTAGCAGCTATAATCGTTTTGATGACGAGATTTTTGTTGCGTTGTTCCGAAAAGGTGCTCATGACTATTTAGAAAATGACCTGTTTGGTGACTTGCCTGAAAATACAGATGATGTGCAATCAGGCCTTTCCGAGATTGCCAATAAAAAGATAAAAAAGATGATCAGTCAAGCAATACGCAGAGAAAAAAACATGCGGATTATCAAACACTTGCCACGAATTGTTGCGATTGTTCTGATAGTCGTTGTGGTCTGCTCAATCACAGTGATGAGCGTTGAGGCGCTTCGGCTTCCTTTCCTCAACCTCTTTGTTAACACTGAAGAAAAGATTATGGATATTAAGATAGAGGAAGGTGAAACGTACGATGAAGATAATAGTTTGGCAGGTTTGTTTGGGTATATTCCAGAAGGATATGAACTGACATCAGAAGATAATCAAAACCAAGCAACTACTTTGATTTATATAAATAAAAAGGGAGAGAGCATTTTCATTAAAAGGTTTGATAGTGAAGGCAACTTAGGCGTGGATACTGAGAATGCAGACTATGGTGAATTGTTAATAAATGACGATATAGGCTTTTATTCCACGAAGAATGGGTTAACAACACTAGTTTTTTCAAAAAACGAATATGCCTATTATATATCCGCAAGCATAGATTTGTCAGAAATAATCAAAATATCAAAAAATATCAAATAATTTATCAAAAAGTGCAACGGTTTGCCTCTTAAAACTGTATTTAATATGACAAAATTTTTTATGGAGGTATTTTTTATGAAAAAGATTTTAACTCTTGCATTAGTTATTGCTTTATTATGTTGTGTGAGCATAACGGGCTATGCTGAAGATAATGAAGAAATGACTGAAAAAGCACCTGTGAGTGGTGTGAAAATGACTTATATAAACAGCGTATACACTTCCCTATCAATATCATCCAGCGGACTGTCCAGTTCTTATACTTTTATTATGGCTTATCCCGGTGTAGATGAAGTTAGAATATCTATGTATCTTCAGCGCTATGATAACGGATGGAAAACAGTTAAGCATTGGGCCCAGGATTTTACCGGTACTTATGGTTCTCTGTCAAAAAATTGGTATGTCGCAAAAGGGTATAACTATCGGGTACTTGCATATTTTTATGCTTATGATGGTTCGGATTCGGAATCTATCAGTAGAACTTTTGGCAGCGTTTGGTATTAATCAGACATGATAATTAGTTTGCAGGCTGCATGGGGAAGTGTACCCCCATACACAACCGTGCAGTCTGCCATCTCCCATATAGGAAAACGGAGCAAAATCCTTGTAAGGTTTTTTACGAATATGGACAATTTGTCCATGCAAAAACCAATTCTTATATTCTGTGCTCAATAGAAACATTTATCTTAGTAGATGCTGTTATTATGTTATAAGGTGGTTACTTGTTCAACTTATTAATTTAAATAATCTAAAAACAAAAGTTGACGTAAAGGAAGATAATAGAAATAATTGAGATGATAAACTTTGTCAAATTAACCATTAAGTAGGAGGTAATAGTATCATGAAAAAAACGATAATAGCAATTGTATTTACATTCCTCTCATTGTTGATCCTTATGACCTTTTCCGGGTGTGTTCTTCGACCAACGCCAAGTGAATACTTCGATTCGCTTCAGGAGCTTAAGGATTCGATAAGTAACAACTCAAGTATTCTTTTCCCGGACACTACAGATTATGTATTTGTGGATAGTGTGAAATTCTCGAAAGTATATAGAGGAAAATCAAACATATTAGAGGGCTATAGTTATGGCGGAGATCTAATTGTAGGTCAATCAGACACACATTTGTCGAGCATATATTTTATCTGCGAGATTTTAGATGTTGCATATGATGACAGAAACCCTGCCCCGAAGTTAGACGCAAACACTAAAATACTGGGCGTTGATCTTTATGAGAAAATTACGGATCAGTCGGAAAACCCCGACTATCTTGCTTCGGGTAATTTTCAGGAAGGATCAAAGATTATAGGTTATATTTATCAATTTGATCTTAACGGATGCCGCTATTCCATATCAGCACACTTAATTATTTTACCTGAAGAGTTGGACAACCTGAACAGTAACGACGTCGATGCAAAGGTTGAAGATTGTAAAAACGAGGTTCTTTACCTTGTTGAATCAATAATTAAACAGGAGGAAATAGTAAAATGAGAAAAACGATAATACACATCGTAATATTACTCCTTTTATTAATGATCTGTGCAACCTTTTCCGGGTGTGTTCTTCGGCCTACGCCTTATGAATATTATGATTCGCTACAGGAGCTTAAGGATTCGGTAGGTAACAACTCAAGTATTCTTTTCCCGGACACTACGGATTATGTATTTGTGGATAGTGTGAAATTCTCGAAAGTATATAGAGGGAAATCAAACATATTAGAGGGCTATAGTTATGGCGGAGATATAAATAAGAGTAAATCAAAAACAAATCTGTATCGTTTGCGATTAAAATGTGAAATTTTAAAAGTTGCATATGATGACAAAAATCCGACACCTGAATTAAACGCTAACACTAAAATAATAGACTATGATGTTTATAAAAGGATTACAGATCAGTCAAAAAACCCCGATTATCTTGCTTTAGAAAGGTACAGGGAAGGATCAAAGATAATAAGCTATTTTTACGAATTTGACATTAGAGAATGTCGCTATTACATATCAGCAGAGTTAGTTATTTCACCTGAAGAATTGAATGATTTGAATTCTGAAGAAGTTGAGGCAAAGGTTGAAAATTGTAAAAACGAGGTAATTTACCTTGTAGAATCAATAATTGAACAGGAGGAAAAATGAAATGAAAAAAAAGAGAATATCTATTGTGTTTTTACTCCTTTTACTAATAATCTTTACAACCCTTTCAGGGTGCATTCGGCCGACGCCTTATGAATATTTTGATTCAATACAGGAGCTTAAGGATTCGATAGGCAACAACCCGAGCATTATTTTTCCGGATACTACAGGATATGTTTTTGCAGATGAGGCGCAATACAGAAAAACCTATATAGGAAAATCTAACATATTTCAGGGATATTTTTTCAACGGCGAATTAGATGAAACCAAATGTGATATAAGTTTGTTTAGTTTAAACTGCATATGCAATATACTCGAAAAACAATTTGATGAAAGAAACCCACCTCCTGATTTAGAGCCAAACACAGAAATCTCCGGCATAAACGTGGTTGAAAAATTATATGATGCATCAGAAGACCCGAATACTTATGCGTTAAAACCGTATCTTGGGCAAGAAGGTTCAAAAATTCATGTTTTCCATTATCAATTTGATCTCAGCGGCTGCCGTTACTTTGTTTTAGGGCACATGTTTATTCCAAAAAATGATTTGAAGAATATGAAAGACAAAGATGTTAACACAAAGGTGAAAGATTGTAAAAACGAGGTGCTTTTCCTTGTTGAATCAATAATTAAACAGGAGGATAAATAAAATGAAAAAAGTAGTGATTAGTTTGATTGTTCTTGTTAGTATGTTGGTTGCGTTATCTGTAACCGCATATGCGCAGGGTGAGGCGGATGCTTTCACCTCTGAAGAACAAAAAGTATTAACGCAATTGATGGAAATACGTGAAATCGACGGCGACGTTTCGGCGGAGGTTTTGTACGACTATGATGATAATCCCGAATTTATTATGGGAACAACGAAAGCGGGATATTTGATCATGGACAGGGAAAGCTGTGCCATTCTCGAATGGGGCACAGGATCAAGCCCGTACAGCAAGTTTGAGAATGACAAAAAATATTATGGTGGCATAATGTGTTATTGTATTGGGCTCAAAGACAAAGATACTTATTTCAACATAGTTACGGAAGAAAAGACAAAAGAAGTCTCGTATATCGAAAACCTTGACAAATATATAGCTTCATATTCAGAGTCTGATAAGGATAAAGCCTTAGATGGTACAAAGAGTGTTCCCCAAATAATTGATAATTACGAAAATAATCTCCAAAAGCTTGCGTTTGGAAATAACACTGATGATACGTGCACCTCAGTCGCATGCGGCATTGCGCTGAACTACCTCGACAGGCAATACAGCACTTTGTTCGTTGCAGATGATATGGAATCGGAGACATTAACCGGCGATGATTTAACGATCTACACCCAAGCGCAAGCGATGCACCAGTATTTGAAAAACGATTGTGGAATTGGACCCGCTTCTTTTGCAGGGGATGTAACCGATGGTATTGAGGAATACAGGCAAGATACCATCGAAACCAGCAACGTTGAAATTGACGCTGACTGGATACTCTGCGTAACCGTACCACAAGCACAATCGTATATTGCTGCACAAATTGATCAAGACAAACCTTCTATGATAACAACGACTTTAACTTCTGGTGGAGATTACCAATGGCATTCAATGGCTGTTTATGGTTACAATTCAAACACAGATGAAATTCTGGTTCACACGGGCTGGGCCAGTCGTATTGATACTCAAAATAATATAATTAATGAAACATGGATTCCTGTGTCTTATACAACATGGGCATACGAGTTTAATTATGTAATACCACCATTAGATACATCGGCACCGACCTTATCTTCCGTCACTCCAACCAGCCCGACAACGATGCAGTTGGAATGGGAAGCTGTCACCGGGGCAGAATATTATGAGATATACCGCTATGATTCCTACCCCGGACCCGTAATCGAAACAGTCGACAGCCCAACATTAACATATGAAGACAGCGGGTTGAACCCAGGAGAATTGTACACCTATAAGATCAAAGCATGCAAAACAAATATAGATGATATTAAAATAGAATCAGAATTCTCCAACATAATTTATGCTCGATATGTTTTGCCTGCTCCTCAAATGTCATCAGTGACCAGCTTCAGCAACTCGATCACTTGTACATGGACAAGTGTTGACGATGCGACGGGTTATGAACTGTATCGTACAACAAATCCCGTCGAAACGTATGAGAAAATCGCAACTCTGACTGGTGCGGAAACGGTGACTTATGAGGATGATTCTTTGTCTGGCGGAACAACATATTACTATAAGGTGCGCGCGTATGTAACTGTTGATGAAGAAGATATCTATTCTGAATTTTCAAATGTACAGTCTGCTACAACATCTATATTTACTTATGATCTCAATCCTGACAATACACTCACTATTACCGGTTATTTAGGGAGCAGTACTGACATTGTTATTCCATCAGCAATAGCCGGTAAAACTGTGACAGCCATAGGCGACGATGCATTTTCATACAGTGATTTAACAAGTGTCGTAATACCTAACAGTGTAACGATTATAGGTGCCGGGACGTTTTCGCATACTGCCAGCTTAACAAGCATCACAATACCCGATAGCGTAACCAGCATTGGAGAAGAGGCATTTTACGGTAGTTATATAACAAGTATTAGCCTTTCAAGTAATTTAACTGAAATTAGCACCAGCATGTTTAGAGGGTCAAAGCTAACAAGTATAGTCATACCGGACAGTGTTACTAGCATTGGGGAGAACGCATTTGATACTTGTTATGATTTGTCTAATGTTACGTTATCAAGCAACCTGACGCTTATTGGTTCCTGGGCGTTTTCGGATACAACCAGCTTAACAAGTATTGTTATACCTGATAGCGTAACCAGCATTGGAGAAGGGGCATTTTCTTATAGCTACATAACAAGTATCAGCCTTTCAAGTAATTTAACAACGATTAACGCCAGTGTGTTTAATTCGTCAAATCTAACAAGTATAGTTATCCCCGATAGCGTGACGAGTATTGGTGAGCATGCATTTCAAAGTTGTTATGATTTAACTACTGTAACCTTATCAAATAATACTACTCAAATAGGCTCATGGGCATTTGTAGAGTGTTACAGCCTTGATAATATATCAATACCAGCAAACATTACATATATTGGTTCATGGGCGTTTACTGATTGTACAAGTTTATCAAGTGTATATATTAATCCTTCTTCTGCTGAGTGCGTAATCGATAGAAGTGCATTTTCCGGATGTACAAGCTTGTCCTCGGTTACCATTGATACCGCAGATACCTTAGGTGATTTTGCATTTTTAGATTGTAGCAATCTAATACAAGTGGAACTCACGGATGTAGAAAATATAGGAATGTTTGCTTTTACTGGGTGTGATTCTTTGGAGGAAGTCATTATTACCAACGCTGCAGTTATAGGAATGTTTGCTTTTAATGAATGTAGTTCTCTAGAGGAAGTCATTGTTACCAACACTGAAGTTATAGGAGGGTTTGCTTTTCATGAATGTAGTTCTCTAGAAGATGTTGTTGTGTCTAATATAGATGTCATAGATTCGTCTGCCTTCAGCGATTGTATTAATATGATATCGGCAAGTATAAATGCTGAAGAAATAGGCTACATGGCATTTGGATATTGTGAAAGTTTAGAAGATTTAAGTCTTGATGGTTTAGAGATAATTGGAGATGAAGCTTTTGTAAATTGCTCTTCATTAATAGAAGTAGATATACCAAATGGAACTTCTTCGATTGGCTCTTGCGCTTTCCTTGATTGTAGTCAACTTGAAGATGTTTCGCTGCCAAGTAGCTTAATTAGTATTGGAAGTGACGCCTTCGCAGTCTGTATAGAACTCGAGGAAATCGTTATACCTAATAGTGTGACTAATTTGGGTTCTGGTGCATTCTCTGATTGTACCGGACTTACAAGAGCAGTGATACCGGGAAGCATCTCGGAAATAAGTTCCTGCGCTTTTGCTTGGTGCTCAAGTTTATATGATGTTACATTGGGTGAAGGCATAGAAAGTATAATGGAATACGCTTTTGCTGATTGTATAGCTCTTACTCAGATAACCATCCCCAACAGCGTCACATATATTGATGAGACAGCATTTGAAGGATCAGGTATTGATCTATAATTGCAATTAGCTCTGAAGAACTTTAATAGAATAAATAAGCAAAACCGAACTCAATGTGGTTCGGTTTTGCTTATTCTGGCGAAGATTTTTAAACTTGCTAAAAACCTATGCAGTATTAGAGAGGGGAACCTATTAGCTTTTATAGTATAAGCTTCTGTTGGGGTGAGGGTATGCGGGGAAATATAATTATCCTACATTCAATATTGAGAATCCACGTCCCGTTATGCTTTCGCTCCTTTTTCCACCCAGCCAGACAAACAGCCAAGAATATGCAGTTAATTATAATCCTCCAAACGCAGCAGGATAACCACTTTGCAAAAAAATGTGGAAAGTAACCACGGAAGAGTTAAAAAAACACTTTAACAGTTTCTTTCGCGGCAAATTCAACAAGGACCATGCACACAACAGAGAGCATATCTGATCCACCGGACGTGCTGTTGTCCTCTTTGGATGAGATATGAACCATGATGGTTTACATTGAAAGAACGAACGATGGAAGTTTGCACCACGATGGTGCATTTTTTATTTTCAGCGTGTATCTCGCGCCACATTTATACCGCAATAAGGGCGGAAATTTCGCAGGAAGCCGGCCAATATTAAAGCCTCGCAGAGCCCCGCGGGAGCGCCCACGGCACTTTGCAGGCGTTAGCCTGAAAGTGTCATAGTGGGTAACGTACTTTGACGAAAGTACGTTACCCACAGCCCGGCGTTTTCGCTATTCCTCGGCTTCATCTTCTTCACCGGCGGCCTTGATCGCCTCATCCAGCAGCCTGTCCACTGACTTCCGAAACAATTCTGCCGCCGATTGCGTGTAAAAATTCATCTGTTCCGACAGGCTGAGAACAACATATCCCATATCCTGCACATTCCGGATCGCTTTCTTGTCCTCGGCATCCAGTTCGTACCGTTCTGGATGCTTCCCGCTCTGGCTGTATTCCATGCAGACCCGAACCGCGCGGTATAAATCGCTCAGCAGCTTGGACAAATCCACTGCTTCTATCCACGCACTGAATATGTCGGCCAAAGGTTCCATCTGCACGGTCAGCTTGAAACCGCCTACTAAGTTCTGTTCCATATTCCCAAACCGTAGAAGGCGAATTGCGTCGATGGCCTCCTCGGATAAATCCAGATATTCTGCCGCCGCCTGTTTTGTCGCGTCAACCTTTTTGACCTCCGTCCGCCCAAGCAGGTACTCAGTGGACACATCAAAAAACTCGGCTATGCTGACCAACTTGTCAATGTCAGGGACGGAAGTCCCCAAGGAATATGAGCTTATGGCTTGACGAGTGACGCCTACATGCTCGGCCACCTTTGCCTGTGAGATGCCGGGAGTCTCTATCAGCTCGCGCAGCCGTGTAGCAAAAGGGCTGTCGTACCCGTCCGCCGGATTCTTTTTGACACGTCCCATATTCTAAACCCTCCATGTTATATTATCTTGCACTTTTATCATTATAGCAAGTATCGCTTGATATGTCAATAGTATTTGCAATATAATATATTATGCAAATATATATTGCAGAAAGGAGGAGATGTAACCACGAAGACCCACAGGACAGTCGTTCGAAACCAGCCCAATAAACGAGAAAGTATTGGTATACGGGAACGCCACAACGAGCGGAAAAATACGTCTTACAGCAACCCGGATGTTGTTCCCGCCATGAGCCATCTGAATGTGCATTTCAAGCAATGTGAAAGCACGTACAACCAGATGCTTGATAACATGCTGGAGAGCGGCGCTGTCAGCGCCAGAGGCCTCAAGCCGGACGCCAAGGTGTTCGGCGAATTGGTCTTTGACGTCAATACGGCCTACTTCGCGGAGCGGGGCGGATATGAATACGCCAAGCGGTTTTTTCAGGAAGCCTTCCACTTTGCCGAGAAAGAGATCGGGGCGGATTATATTCTGTCGGCGGTCATGCACGCCGATGAGCGCAACCGCTCGCTGTCCGAAGAACTGGGCCGGGAGGTATACCACTACCATCTGCATGTGGTGTATATCCCCGTGGTAGATAAAGAGGTCAAGTGGTCAAAACGCTGCAAGGATAAAAGCCTTGTGGGGACAACCAAAGAGGTCATACATCAGATCAGCCACAGCAAGAAATGGGCGTTTGTTCCGGCGCTGGATGAACACGGTCAGCCTGCTCTGAGGAAAGACGGGAAGCCGAAGCTCATACCCTCCTACAGCCTGTTGCAGGACAGGTTCTTTGAGCATATGCGCGCCGCCGGTTTCAAGGACTTTGAGCGCGGCGAGCGCGGCAGCACAGTGGAACATCTATCTGTTCTCGACTACAAGGTTCAGCAGGACAATGAGAAGCTGGCGCGTATCGAGCAAGAGGTGGAAACGCAGCAGAAAGAGCTGGCCGCTGTTTCCAAGCAGCTCACCGTCGAGTGGCATATTGGCAAGACATTTCATGCGCTTGAGGCACTGGGCCGGAAGAAGGTGTTTGGCAAGGTCACGTTGTCCGAGAAGGATTTCAAGGAGGTGATATCGCTCGCAAAGGAAGGCGTTTTATCGCGCGGCAAAATTGAATCTATCAAGCAACAGTTACAGAGTGCAACCGCCCGGTTTTGGGATTTAGAGGATAAGTTCACTAAGCTGTTTATGAGCACGAAGAATTACAAAGACGCCATGCGGTTAGCGCCGGAAAGGGTTGAGGAGGTGTTATCAGACATCTTCCAAAAAGCAGAGAACGAAAGGACGCAAAGGCTGCCGCAACGCAGCCGGCAGTCCCGCGGCATAAGCCGCTAAAAGAACATTGAAAATTTCATATGGAGGTCACGATGAAGCACACAGCAAAGCCGTTCAGGAGCCGGATTGATGTCCGATAAGAAACCGGCCCCGGAGGTTCCCGGCCATGTGATCGAGTCATTTGCCCGCTGTATATATCCCGCCATACTGGCGTATTTTGAAAGTGAGGAAGGGCAAAAAGAATTTGCAGAGTGGAAGGAACGCAAGGAAACCGAGGTGGGGGAGAAAGCCCCGAAGCCTCAATAGATGGAAGGAGAGCCGACACCCGCGTCGGCTCTCCTTCCATCTATTACTTCCATTTTACTATTTGTCAACAAGTTTATCTAACTCGCTGAGCAAGACAATTATATTCGCAACAGTTTTTATGGCAAAGGTAGCTTCTATTTTATTCATAACTTCATTATCATGGGCAAAGCTCTCTTGGTTACGAACAAAATTATATTTGTCTAATATTGATATATTTGCTGACAATGCTTGCTTCGTAAAATCCGAATTAATTACCGTCTGGCAGGTTAAGTAGTTTTTTATCTTTCCAAGCAGACTATGTAAAGGTAACCCATTTCCTTTTTCGTCCTTTGATTTAAGGTTATATTTATTACATAAGTCCCTAAGAAAATTCATTGAAAATGTATGAAGCCGATCCAGCACAAGCTCGGGTTCATTGTTTTCAATAGACCGATTGATATCGGAAAGCAATAATTCAGATTTCTCCTTGTTGAACTTTGGCAACAAAATATACGTATTTGATCGTCCTTTTTGCTCACCTTGACTATTAATCTCTTGAAGAGCCAACATATCAACTGCTTTAATAAGTAATTTTTTATCGTGGGCTAGTAGCACACCATTAATGGAATGCTGATGTGGCGGTACAGCAGGAACACAGTAATTTAGATATGCCTCATGTTCGCTTTTTGTCCACATCGTAAAAGAATTAACTTTTATGGTACTACCGAAGGCCTCAAGTTTAAATTCTTCAATTGAAGCCCCACTATAACTAAAGCCATTGACTTCGAAATTTACGGACTCTTTTAGTTCGTTGCTTTGGTCTAAAGCTAAGAATGAGTTCTTCACCCAATTGTAAGCCTCAATGACTTCGCTATAATTTGACAGTAAATTTATGCAGGGCACGTTATATGATAAATTAATCATTATTTTCCCAAATCCTATATTTTAGTATACCTTATATTAGCATACATATTAATGGAGTACCACGTCTTTATTATGCATATATAACCTGGTGTAATATGATTTCCTCAGCCTGCACTTTGACAGCGTTCATAGCTCTCACCCAAGCTAACTGGTCACGCGCTTTCAGTTCCTCGGTGATGCCCTGCCTGCGCGCTATCTGCTGGGTCAAGTTCCATATACTTTCTTTAGTGCGGTCGTTTATCTCGATAAGGTATTCCTCCAGACCAGCCACGAAAAGAAGCTGGGTGTATAGCTCTTGTCGTTCCTGCTTGATAAATGCCAGCCGCATCCTGCCGTACCGGCTGATTCTCGATGTGTTGCATAATCTTTTTTCATTTTAATACCTCCGTTTTTTATTAAGAGGTGCCAAATAAAGAACAAATCCGAACGCCTCTCCAATAAAGAAGAGTGGGTTCGGATTTGATTTGTGTGGTGGAGAATACGAGACTCGAACTCGTGACCTCCTGACTGCCAGTCAGGCACTCTAGCCAACTGAGCTAATCCCCCAAGCTTTATATTCTGATACCACACAATTCTAATATTTATGCGATAGTCTGTCAACCGCAAATTTGGTTTTAAATGAATTGCTTTAAAAAGCATTATATGAATATCTTATTATCATTTGTACAATCATACTGTCTTTTGCCAGAGCTATTGACCGCGCTGTTGTTCGTGTGTTATTCTTAGAAAAATTAAATAGAAACTTTTTGGTGCCTGTAGCTAAGGATAATAGGGAAAACGGTTAAATGCCGTTGCAGCCCCCGCTACCGTAAGGCAGACCATAAAGACGATATGCCACTAAAGAGCAACTCTTTGGGAAGGTGTCTTATATGGAATGAAACCGAGCCGGTAAACCTGCCAAAAAGTTTTTGTCGAGATTTCTTCGGAGGGAAGATGGAAGACGACCGCTAAAATATCTGCGGTATGGACGCCGGAAAGACTTCGAACGCTTGAGGCGTTTTTGTTTTTTTGGAAAGCTTTTTTTATCTTTTCTTCGTTGTAAAAAAAGCGGAGGATTAAACGAATGAAAAAAATTACACTACTTTTATTGGCGGCGATTCTGGCGATGGGTATGCTTTTCGGCTGCGCACCGCAAGAAACGATGGAAGCGGAAAATGAGACGGCAACGGCACAAACGCCTGTGCCAAAAGATCTGTTAGACGAGGATACAGACGCGCTTGGCAATGAGGTAAATGAGGCAGAAACGCAGCAGGCGCAGGAGCTTAACATAGTTTCTACAACGCCCAGCTCGACAGAAATACTCTTTGCCTTAGGGTGCGGAGAAAGTATTGTAGGAATTGACGGAAGCTCTGATTACCCAGAGCAAACGGCGGATATTGAAAAGGTCGGCGACTTCAATGGCTTTGATATAGAAAAGGTAATAGCGCTCGAGCCGGATGTCGTGTTTGCCGGAAACGGGCTTCAGGCTGAACTAATACAAACCCTGCAAGATGCAGGTTTGAATGTAATCGCGACTGAAGCCACGTATTATGAAGACATAGCGGCAAGCATAACGCTTATCGGCAAGGCAGTCGGCAAAGAGGCAGAGGCTAAAAAACTTAACGATGAAATTGCCGCAGCTGAAAAAGTTATCACTGACAAAGCGGCAGAGATAGAAACAAAACCTACCGTTTACTATGTTATGGGTATAGGCGAATACGGAAACTGGACATCGGGGCAAGGCAGCTTTATAAATACTGTTATGGAGATGGCTGGGGGAGTATGCGTTACTGCAGGTTCAGAGGCTGAATGGATGAAATACCCTCTTGAAGATTTGGCCGTCGATGACCCCGACATATTGATTGTCAGCCAAAACGTAGCGGAGCAAGACCTTCTTGCCGACCCGGGCTATAAAGATTTGACCGCCGTCAAAAACGGTACATATTATTTTATTAATCCTGACCTTAGCGAAAGGCCGGGGCCAAGGATCACGCAGGCTCTTGAAATAATACAAGGATATATAATAGGAGAATAACTATTTGAAAAACCCGCAATCGAAAAATATAAGTTTCACGTTTGCCGTAATGCTGCCGCTCGGAATAGCCGCGTTTGCTGCCGCGTTTCTTTTCGGCAGCTCGGGCGTCAGTCTTTCCGGGCTTATCGAGCTTATAAACGGTACGGCAGAAAACAACGTGAGTATAATATTTTTTAATCTGCGGCTGCCAAGAGCGCTGCTCGCTTTTGCATCGGGCGGTGCTCTTAGCATAGCGGGGGCATGCCTTCAGGGCATGTTCAAAAACCCTATGGCCGATTCTTATGTTATCGGCGTAAGCTCGGGTGCTGCGCTCGGCGCAACACTCGCAATAGCTTTCGGGGGATCGATGGCGTTTTTAGGGTTTGGAACGGTAACTATATTCGCGTTTATAGGCGCGCTTTTATCCGTATTTATAGTATACAATCTTGCAAAAATAAAAGGCAAAGTATCTACATTTTCTCTTTTATTATCGGGAATTGCAGTCAGCGCGCTCGCGTCTGCTCTTGTTTACTGCGTAATGATATTGTTCCGGGATAAGATGGAACACATCGTTATGTGGACTATGGGAAGTTTTTCTTCGCCATCATGGGAAAAGGTGGCGGTCGTGCTTCCGGTAATGATTGTTTCAAGTGCGCTTTGTTTGTTTTATGCCAAAGATTTAAATATTATGCTTCAGGGCGACGAGGCGGCAAGGCATCTCGGTGTAGATTCTGCAAAGGTGCGCAGAAGCCTTATAATTATAACGACTCTGGCAGCAGCGGCTGCCGTTTCGGTAAGCGGAATAATAGGCTTTGTCGGGCTTATAGTACCTCATATACTGCGGCTAATAATAGGCCCAGACCACAGGAAGCTGCTCATTTACTCTTTCTTCGGCGGAGGTATATTTTTGCTTCTTGCCGATACCTTGGCGCGTATATTACTGGATGGACAGGAGATACCAGTGGGCGTCATTACCGCAGTTATCGGAGTACCGTTCTTTTTATATCTGCTTCGCCGCGGAAAGAAGGTAACTAAATGAGCGTTATCGATATCCGCGGCATATCATATTCATATACGCCCGAAAAACGCGCCCTTAACGGCGTAAGCCTTTTAGTCCCCGAAGGAAATTTCTGCGGTATAATAGGGCCTAACGGTTCGGGGAAAACAACGCTGCTCAAATGTATATCCGGTTACCTTGCGGCAGACGAGGGGCAGGTTTTGATAGGCGGTAAGAACATCAAAAAATTCTCTACCCGCGAAATTGCAAAGGCTATGGCGCTTGTGCAGCAGCACGCATCTTTGGAATACGACTTTACCGTAATGGATATTGTTATCACTGGAAGAAATCCGCATATCAAAAGACTGCGGTCGGAAACAAAAGAAGATTACGCTATAGCGCACAATGCTCTAGAAAAAGCGGGTATACACCATCTCAAAGACAGGCTTGTGACAGAGCTTTCAGGCGGCGAATGGCAGATGATGATACTGGCTCGCGCGCTTTGCCAGCAGGCGGATATAATGCTTTTAGACGAGCCCACAGCCGGGCTTGACATAAAACACAAGGCAGGCATAATGTCGGCGGTAAAACGGCTTACACGGCAGCAGGGCATATCGGTGGTGTGCGTGCTTCACGATTTGAATTTAGCCATGTCGTTTTGTGAGCAGATAGTGCTTTTAAAAAACGGAGAAGTTTTTGCGCACGGAGTTCCCGAGGCCGTGCTTACAAAAAGCAATCTTGAGACTGTCTATGAAACAAAGATAAACATAGTGCGCCAAAACGGCGGCACTTTCATACTGCCCGAATTAGGCGAAAGATAAAAGTTAAAAACATCCTTATTATAAAAGGCTTTTGGTATATGCGAAACGCTTTACATATCCATTGAATAGCCTTTTTATTTATGTTATACTGACACACGTATCAATAAGATAAAAAGAGCAAGGCTTAAGGAGAAAATTTCTATGAGAATGTCATCAATGCTTTTTTCTACACAGAGAGAAGTGCCGTCGGAAGCGGAAGCGCAGAGCCATGTGCTGCTTATAAAAGCCGGCATGATAAGAAGGCTTGCCGCAGGCGTATACGCGCTTATGCCGCTTGGCTTTCGTGTGTTTAAAAAGATAGAAAATATTATACGAGAAGAGATGGACGCTGCGGGAGCGCAGGAACTTATAATGTCCGCTCTTTTACCCGCCGAATATTATCAGGAATCGGGAAGATGGGATGTCTTTGGTACAGAGATGATAAAATTCAAAGACAGAAACAAAAGAGATTTCTGCCTCGGGCCGACGCATGAAGAAATTTTTGCGTTTGTGCTCCGACAGGAGCTCCAGTCTTATAAATCAATGCCTAAAACTATGTACCAGATACAGAACAAATACCGTGACGAACGCAGGCCGCGCTTTGGTATGATAAGATGCCGCGAGTTTGTTATGAAAGACGCTTATTCTTTTGATGTGGACGAAGCGGGGCTGGATGTATCTTATAAAAAGATGCACGAGGCTTATTGCAAAGTTTTTGACAGATGCGGCTTAGAATACGTAGTTGTGGACGCGGACAGCGGCGCAATGGGCGGATCGGGTTCACAGGAGTTTATGGTAATGTCCGAGATAGGCGACGATGTCGTTGCCACATGTTCGGCATGCGGATACGCTGCGAACAGCGAGCTTGCGGCGTGCCCCGATTCGCAAGCGGCGAAAGAAGCGCAGGAGAGCATGGAAAAAGTTCATACGCCTAATGCCGGGACCATAGAAGAACTTGTCGGATTTTTCAGTTACGGAGCGGATAAATTCGCCAAGACGCTTTTGTATAACGCGGACGGCAGCATTATAGCGGCTATGGTAAGAGGGGACAGGGAGATTAACGAAACCAAGCTGCAAAACTTTTTAGGGTGCGCTAACCTAGACCTTGCGAGCGCGGAAGACGTTCAAAAAGCGACGGGTGCCCGGGTCGGATTTGCCGGGCCTGTGGGTATAAAAGCGGACAGAGTCATTGCTGATGAAGAGATACTCGGCATGAGTAATTTTCTAGTCGGCGCAAACGAAACGGATTACCATTATAAAGGTGTTAATTATAAAAGAGATTTTGAGGCAGACGATATAGCCGATATACGCCTTATAGAAAAAGGCGACCCGTGCCCTGTCTGCGGAGCGGATATAGAGCTTGCGCATGCTATAGAAGTCGGGCATATATTCAAGCTGGGCACAAAATACAGCGTGGCTATGGGGTGCACGTTCCTTGACCAAAATGCCAAAGAAAAGCCGTGTATTATGGGAAGCTACGGAATTGGGCTCAATCGTACAATGCAGGCTATCATAGAAAAATCATACGACGAAGACGGCATAATCTGGCCGGACAGCGTGGCTCCGTATAATGTGATAATTATTCCTGTGAGCGCCGCGAACGAGCAGCAGATGGCTCTTGCGGACAAGATTTATAATGAGCTTATCGGCCTTGGAATAGAAACACTTATAGACGACAGGGATGAACGTGCGGGAGTTAAATTCAAAGACGCCGATTTGATAGGCATTCCTCATAGAATAACTATCGGGCGAAGAGCGGCCGAAGGGTTTGTTGAATATAAGCCGCGTGCTTCAAGCGAAAAAGAAGATATGAGCGCCGATGAGGCGGTTAAGAAAATCACGGATATTTTAAAAGGATAAGAAGACTATTTGAACGAGGCTCTTTAAAAAGGGCCTTTTTTCTATAATTATTTTTATATAAGAAAAACCACAGCAAACGCTGCGGTTCTCCTTCGCCTTTTCGGCTAAATCTTTTATGCAGGGGATGGCTCAAAGCTTTAAGTGAATGATTAGTGTAAATGTACTAAAAGCCACATCTTATTTGTAATGTTAGTATAAATTGCTTTATCCTAAGATAAAACAGTGGTGTAAGTATTGCTGTTAGTCCCCCTATTTAATGCCCTGCGAGTCAGGGCTTAGGCGCTTGCTATTACCGAAGGCAAAAGAAAAGACTTCTTTTCTTCGGTGACCGGGCTGCCATATCTTTTACAAAAAGGTTTAGGCCCCTGGTTTTGCGTCCCCGCCTTTCGGTAGGTTTGCCATTATCGGCTTCAAAGCCAAAGTGTTTCATATTATTTTCACTTATATTTACCACAATATAAAGTTTTGAAACACTTTTCCTTAAAAAAAGTCTAGTTTTCAGTTTTTTTGGGTAATATTAGCATTAGCAGATTAATAGTATTGACAATATACCAAGACAAATTATATAATAAGCGTGGTCTTTATAGACCGAAATTTCTTTAAAGTACGTTTATTCCTTAATTTGCCTGAATATTTATCGGATGTACGTTTTTTATTTCAGAGAATTCATTTTTATATAACCAAAAGGAGATTTTACAATTGGATATCAGTTTGTTGAAAGAAAAAAGCTTAGCTGACTTAAGAGAGATAGCCAAAATGGCTGGTATTAAGTCTGTCACAAAATTTAGAAAAAGTGAGCTTTTAGATACTCTTTACGACCTTGACAGAAAGGCCAAGAGTGAGCAGGAACCCGAGCCGGAAGATTCTAACATTCCTTCGTACCAGCAGGAGATTCTTGAAAAGCGCGAAAAAGAAAGCAAAGAGAAAAAGCAAGAGCCTTCAGACGAAGCTGAGCCCGAAAAAAAACAAGGCAGAGACGAGAAAATAATTGAGTACGTAATGGGCAACGACGCAGTAAACGAGATATTAAACAAAGGAGACTGCGGAGACGCCGTTGGCATACTCGAAGTGCTTGCCGAAGGTTACGGATTTTTGCGCAGCGAGAATTATCTTCCGGGCAACAAAGACGTTTATGTCTCTATGGCACAGATAAGAAAGTTTAGTCTGAAAACAGGCGATAAGGTAGTTGGAAAGACGAGGCCGGCAAAAGATTCAGAAAAATTAAACGCGCTGCTGTATATTGAGCAGGTAAACGATGACGCCGTGGAAAAATGCCTTACCAGAAAGCCTTTCGAAGAATTAACGCCTATACATCCCGAAAACCGCTTGACGCTTGAAAGGCCGAGCGCAACTAAAGATTTAGCGATAAGGCTTATAGATATGATAGCGCCTATAGGCAAAGGCCAAAGAGGGCTTGTCGTTTCTCCGCCAAAGGCCGGTAAAACGATAATGCTTAAAAAAATTGGTAACAGTATTACCGCTAACTATCCTGATGTACATCTTATCGTGCTGCTCATAGACGAACGGCCCGAAGAAGTTACGGATATGCAGCGTTCTATCGACGGTGAGGTCGTATACTCTACATTTGACGAAAAGCCGGAAAATCATACGCGCGTTTCGGATATGGTTATTGAGCGTGCAAAGCGCATGGTGGAACAAGGCAAAGATGTTGTAGTTCTTCTCGACAGTATCACAAGGCTTGCGCGCGCATACAATCTTATTATTCCGCCGACGGGCAGAACACTGTCGGGCGGGCTTGACCCCGGTTCGCTGTATAAGCCAAAACGCTTCTTTGGCGCGGCCCGTAACATTGAATTTGGCGGAAGCCTTACGATTATTGCGACGGCGCTTGTCGATACAGGCTCTCGAATGGATGAGATAATATACGAAGAATTTAAAGGTACGGGCAACATGGAAATACACCTCGACCGCCGCCTGTCCGAAAAACGTATATTCCCGGCGATAGATTTGCACAAATCAAGCACCAGAAGAGAAGAACTGCTTCTTTCTAAGAAAGAGCTTGACGGTATATGGACTATAAGAAAAGTCATGGCGAACGGAAATACAGCCGAAGTCGCCGAACAGCTTATAGGCATGCTCGCAAAAACACAGACAAACGACGCCTTTTTGGAAAAGCTTAAGAGCTGGCTCAATGTCTGGGATAAGGAAGGGTATAACTTTGCTCCAAAGCAGAGGTTCTAGCGCGAAATAATGTACAAAAAAGCTTCGTTTATAGATAAAGGGCAACTATATAATAAATTAGTATATGTATATTTTTGCTTTTTCTCAATGTTCGTGGCTGAACGTTTTTCAATGAATATTTTCTACGGCGCGGCATTGTTTTTTTCGTTGTCCGCGTTGTTTAGAATATACAGGTTTACGGTAAAAACAACATACGATTCCCGTCTGCAAAAAACGTTCAAAGCGGGGCTGGGCGTATTTTTTATGCTTTCTACCGCTTATATCATCATTCTTTATCCTTTTTTGTTTGTTTACCAAAATTCAGTACTGGCTATAATTATTATTATTTTGATGTTTGCCGAAGCAAGCATAGAGAATATTTGTCTGCGCAGAAAAGCAAAACAAAAAATGCTTGCAAAGCGCGATATAATTAAAACCATACTGCCCATTGAGCTCTTTTTTATAGTAATACCGAGCGGCTTAGCGTACACGGCGGGTTTCGGACTTTTTAAGATAGTGCTTATAGGAACGGTAATCGGTATGGTTTTTTGTTTTTTCCGCCAACTTGTTTTCAGAGATTACGCCGCCGAATATCCTAAAGCGGGCAGCATATCAAAAGACGCAAAGCAGATAAGAACGGTAAGGCTTTTTGACGGAATGGTTATAACATCGGGCGCGGCGCTTAATATCTTTGCATTTATGTATATACTTTTTATTATGTTCTCAAGAGCCGGCAATTTCTTTCTTGACTATTTCGTAGTGTTTATCGGCCTGGCGCTCGTTCTGGGCGCGCTGCATTTTGGCACATCAAAAGTAATAAAATCTTCTTTGATACAAAAAATAGGCAAAAACGCAGCGTTTATCTTAGGCACTGCGACCGCGATTTTCTCGGTATATATTTTCAGGGAAAGCTGGTTCCAGAGCGGATTCGCTATTTCTATGCAGACTATACTTCTTTTTTTCGGGCTGACGCTTCAAATAACGGCAACATACGGATTAAAAGAAGATGTGTTTAATGTAATAAAACTCTATAACAAAGATATAGACAAAAACGCGCTTGGAAAAAGAACGGCACGGCTTGAGCTCTGGACAGCTATAATATCCGAGGCTGTGATCTTAGCTGTCCTTTTGATAATTATATCTAATCCTTTATTTTACAGAATGAACGTTGAAGAATACATCGTTTATGCGCCCGATATAGGCAGCACAGTGATTATCATACCTACCATTTTTCTTATAATATCCTTGGTATATTCAATTAAACAGCCGCTTACAAAAAAATATGAACAGAAACTTAAAGATTATTCGGATATTAAAAAAGCGGGTAAAGAAAACGTTGATATGGAAAAAAGGCTCACCAATGTACTTATAAAAAAATATAAAAAGCGCATAGGCGTATATATAATACGTGCTTTTTTAAAACCTATAATGTATCATACGGTCGTTGGCAAAGAAAATGTTGATGCGTTGCCCGGTATTTTTGTTTTTAACCACGGCGAATTTTACGGGCCTATAGCGGCGGTTGTTTTTTTACCGTATCATATTCGGCCTTGGATATTAAACAAGATGATTGACAAAGAACAGATTACTAAACATATATATGAAGGTACTTTCAGCAAAAGCAGATTGCTGCCGAAATTTTTAGGGAAAATAATCGCAAAAGCGTTAAGCCCGATAATAGTCTGGGCGCTTCTTTCTTTTGAGCCAATACCAGTATACAGAGGAACGGCAAGAGACGTTATAAAGACGTTTTCTATGTCCGTAGAATGTTTGAGCTCGGGCGACAGTATACTTCTTTTTCCCGAAAACCCCGAAGAAGAGTACACAGAAAAAATAAGCGCTTTTTACAAGGGCTTTGCGAATCTGGGTAAGCTTTATTATAAGGCAAAGGGCAAAAAAGTAACCTTTTATCCCGTACATGCAAGCCGGCGCAAACACATTCTTCAAATCGGAGAGGGTGTAAAATATAACCCGGGCAACGGCAGAAAAGAAAGAGACCGTATCATACTTTTGCTGGAGCAAAGCATGAAAAAAATGCAGCGCATAGACGATATGTAAAAAAAGGTTTTGCCGGTCTGTAAATTTTTTTAAATTTCTCGTTCTATTCGTTTTTCGCCAAGAGGTTTTGGTATGGTTTTGCCAAGAGATATGTCAGCAATAAAATCAAAAAAAGCGTCTTTATCATTGTCAATGACGCTAATGGCTGCGGTTATTTCATCCGCATATTCAATATCATTCAGCATATATCCAGAAGCTTCTATAAGATTCTGTGCCTTGTTCCATGTATTATAAGAAAAGGCGCATGAGTATACGCTGCATTTTATAAGCTCGACCTTTTTCGCAGCGTCAAGGCTGTCCGCCGCGCTTTGCGTATACGCACGGCATAGGCCGCCCGCTCCGAGAAGAGTGCCGCCGAAATACCTTGTGGAAATTACAAGAACGTTGATAAACCCGGTGTTTTTTATCACTTCGAGCATGGGCAGGCCGGCTGTACCCTGCGGCTCGCCGTCGTCGCTGTAGCGCATCACGCCGTTTTCAAGTATGTAAGCAAAGCAGTTGTGCGAAGCGTCGTAATGCTCTTTTTTACGCTTTTCTATAATATCCTTTGCTTCTTGTTCGCTGTCGATACGGCAGGCAAGCCCCAAAAATTTTGATTTTTTTATTATCAGGGCAGTCTCTGTTCTACCTTTTATCGATATCATTTTTTATAAATCACTTTATGAAATATTTTCTTGCCCTTTTTAATCATTAATTCGCCGTTGTCAAAGATTTCGGGAGTAATTGCCATAAACTCATCAGACGCTTTTTCGCCGTTTAAAGAAACGCCGTTTTGTTTAATGAGCCGCCTGCCTTCGCCCCGCGAAGCGGTAAGGCCGCAAGCCTGCATGAGGTCTACCAAAAGCAAATCGTCAATATCGTCTATTACAGTTTCGGGAATAGAGCCACCCTGCGCGCCGCCCGAGAAAAGCGCCTGTGCGGCTGTTCTCGCTTTATCTGCCTCCTGCTCGCCGTGCACCTGTTTTGTGACCTCGTACGCAAGCGTTTTTTTAGCTTCATTTATCTTCTCGTCTTTAAATGCGCTCAGGCGTTCAACCTCTTCCATAGGAAGGAAGGTAAGCAGAGACAGGCATGTTTTTACGTCCGAATCGTCAACGTTTCTCCAGTATTGGTAAAACTCGTAAGGAGACGTTTTTTCGGGGTTAAGCCAAACTGCGCCTTTTTCCGTTTTGCCCATCTTTTTGCCTTCGCTTGTAAGAAGAAGAGAAAATGTCATTCCAAAGGCGGGTTTGCTTTGCTTTCTTCTTATAAGGTCTGCGCCCATCAATATATTAGACCATTGGTCGTCTCCGCCGAGTTGCAGCGTGCAATCGTACTTCTTAAAAAGAACAAGGAAATCGTAAGACTGCATAAGCATATAGTTAAACTCTAAAAAGCTTAAACCTTTTTCTAAACGGCTTTTAAAGCATTCTGCCGTAAGCATTCGGTTTACCGAAAAATGCCTGCCCACATCCCTTAAAAACTCTACATAGTTTAATTTTAGCAGCCAGTCTGCGTTGTTTACCATTATAGCTTTGCCGGGCGAGAAATCTAAGAACTTGCTTATCTGCTTTTTAAAGCTGTCTGCGTTTTTCTCTATAGTCTGCTCATCCATCATTTTTCTCATGTCCGTCTTGCCAGAAGGGTCTCCGACCATAGCCGTTCCGCCGCCTACAAGAGCGATTGGTTTATGCCCCGCTTTTTGCATATGCGCCATTGCCATGAGCTGTACATAGTGGCCGACATGAAGGCTGTCCGCTGTCGGGTCGAAGCCTATATAAAATGTTACGCTTTGCTTCTCGAGCATCTCATAAAGCCCTTCGTGCGTAACTTGTTTTAAAAATCCTCTTTGTTTTAGTACATCGTATACGTTTGCCATAACACTCTCCTATTTTTATCTCTCGTTTAGTATTATAGCGATAAATGAGGCATGTGGCAATTATGATTTTATTTTTGCATCATAAAGAAGGGAAGGCAAGCAGATAAGACGTTTACTTAAAAGTGCGCTGTATGCCGTTATTTTTGTATTTTAAGATAGTAAAGACAAAAAGTCGAATTTTGCAAATAATGATATAAACTTAGTTTATACTGCCTGTTTGATTACATATTAGGGCAAAAAGCAGGAAAAACATATGTGAATATCGAACTTTAACATTACGTACATATTCTTACATAGGAGGGTTTTTGATGGATATCACGGACATTCGTATTAGGCGAATAGAAACTATGGGCAAATTAAAGGCTGTAGTGTCTGTGACTTTCGATGATATGTTTGCCATACACGACATGAAAATCATTGAAGGGCAAAACGGTTATTTTATTGCAATGCCATCGAGAAGAACACCGAACGGGGAGTATAAGGATATAGCACATCCCATAAACTCTGCAGCACGTTCGCTTATCCAAACCGCAATCTTAGAAAAATTTGAAAGCTTGCCGGACGACGAAGGATATGCTTCTTTTCAGATGTGAGCAAAACTTGTAAAATTAGAGATTAAAAAACCCGTGATGTTCACGGGCTTTTGGTGCGTTTTCTACAGCCAAATGCTATTTCATTTTCGCAAAAATCATTCTTCCGGCCGATGTCTGAAGTACACTAGTAACTACCACAGACATTGGTTTATCATGTTCATTTTTTGCGCCCTCGACAACTATCATAGTGCCGTCATCAAGATATGCTATGCCCTGACCCGGTTCTTTTCCGTCTTTTACGATGGTCACCGTCATTTCTTCGCCCGGCAGAACAACAGGTTTAATAGCGTTTGCAAGTTCGTTGATATTCAGCACGCTGACGCTTTTTACAGCGGCTACCTTGTTTAAATTGTAATCGTTAGTTACAACGATACCGTCCATTTCTTTCGCGAGGTACAAAAGCTTAGAGTCTACCTCGGTTGCTTCGTCGATCTCTGCGTGAACGATATTTACAGGCAGGTCAAGTTCTGTCTGTATGCGTTTTAGTACGTCAAGGCCTCTTCTTCCGCGGTTCCGTTTTAAATCATCGGCAGAATCGGCAATATGGCGAAGCTCATCCAAAACAAATTCCGGGATAATAAGAGCTCCTTCTATGACGCCTGTTTTGCATATGTCAAAAATACGCCCGTCAATTATAACGCTGGTGTCAAGAAGCTTTGGCTTTGCAGTTGTGTTATCTTTGTTTTTGTCAGAATCTTTATGCCTTTTAAAAAATCCGGATTCTAAAAAATCAGGTTTATGACGTATCAAAACAGATATGCCGAGATAGACGCAGACGATATAAATAATTACGTTGATAATACCGGCAATCCATGAAATTACTATGCTGCTTATAAGAAAAGATAAGAAGTACGCCACCACCAGGCCGAGGATAAGGCCGATTATTGCCGGCAGCAAGACGTTTGACGGCAGCTTGGCTAATTTTCTGTCCGCCCTTCCGACCGATTTATAGATAAGCGCGACTATGGGTTTTGATAAAAATAAAAAAATTATACCTGATAATATTCCCGAAGACACGAATATAATTAGATTCAGCCATTGCGGCAAAGCTGCGTAAATGTTTGTTTCGTTTATGCTTGCCATTATCTCGAACACGAGGACAACAATACCGGGGCCTACAAACAAGCCCATCAATGTTATGAAAAATCTGGATATTTTTTTTCCCATTAATCTACCTCATAAAAATATAGCATGGTTACCCAAATAATAGGACAGCCGTGCAAAATAAAAAACTATAATCCAATCAGATCATTTGTGTAATGATTTTTTTTACTTCTTCATCTTTTTTATCGCTGGCAAGAGCAAGCTCAGAGACGAGTATCTGCATAGAAGTCCCAAGCATTTTCTTTTCGCTCGAAGAAAGATTCTTTTTAGATTCGCGCTTTAACAACCCTTTTATTACCGAAGCAATCTCAAAAACATCTCCCGATTTCATCTTTTCGAGGTTTTCACGGTTGCGGCGGTTCCAGTTTGTAGACTCTTCTGTGTCATCTTTGCCTTTAAACGATTCTATTACACGCTCATATTCTTCGATAGAGATTATCTTTCTAAGGCCCGCTTTTTCCGCGCTCGCTACAGGAACATGAACTTTGATATCTCCTTCGGCAAATTTTAAAACATAATAGCTTCTTTTTTTATCCAAAAATGTTTTTTCTTCAATTGCTTTGATATATCCTGCACCGTGCATAGGATATGAAATTTTGTCATTCTCTTTAAACATCTGAATCCTCCCATACTTATCTATATGATAGCGCAGTGGGGGTGCTTTGTCAAACTAGGGCGAATACATATAATAAGGAAAAAACAGATAAAAAAAGCGATTATATCGGTAATTTTCGCATATTGACAGATGTAAACGACGGGGCTCCGGGGCTCTTATTAGTATTTGCACCAATATGTATTTATTGCATATTGTTTATTATCAGTTTTAAAGGAGATATATATGAAAAAATGTAATTATATGTTAAGAGCAGCAACGGCAGTCCGCGGTAATTCAAACGCACCGGGGCTCCATGGCTGCGTGTGGTTTTGCGATATATCGTACGGAGTGCACGTAAGAGCGAAGATTTTCTGCCTGCCGAAAAATGATACGGGATTTTACGGATTTCATTTACATGAAACGGGCGACTGCTCTCTGCCCGATTTTAGCGGAGCCGGAGGGCATTATAACCCAGGAGGGCTTGAACACCCTTTGCACGCGGGCGATTTTCCTATGCTTATAGCAGATAATCGCATGCAGGCGGAACTTATCTTTGTTACTTCACGTTTTAGAGTAGAAGATATTTTGGGCAGAGCTGTAATAATACATTTGGGGCGTGACGATTATACATCGCAGCCATCAGGAGACGCAGGCACGCGCATAGGCTGCGGTATTATCCGCGCTTTATAGCTAAAATTTGAATACGTCGGTATAAAAAATAATTTAATATACCTTACAAACTTGTACGGTTAACATTGTGCAAAATGTGATACAATTGTATAAATGAGGTGAAATTATTTATGGCGATTTACGAAGCATCGGTGCTGGCAATGAGATTTTGGTTTCTTGCCGCAGGCATTATCGTTCTGCTTGGTGTCACCGGCATATCAATAAAAGAATACAGGGAAAAACGCTTTGTTCTCGGCGTTGCCAAAAGCAGCATAGGGTATCTAACGATTGTTTCGGGCCCCGAAGATATAATTAATCAAAACATACAGCTTATGGCTAAAAATACTATAGGCAGATCGAGAAGAGTTGATATTGTAATGCGCGATTCGAGCATAAGCAAGGCGCATTCTCAAGTTTATTTAATGCAGGATAAAGCCGTGTATGTAAACCGGCTCGGCAGAGGCGAAGTCAGCGTAAACGGAAAACAGGTGGGGCGCACAATGAGAATTTACGACAACGATATCGTCTGCTTCGGAAACGTAGTGGCAAGCATACATTTGAAAGAGGTTGATTAAATGGTACTCGAAAGAAGAGGCGCGGGAGCGCTTTTGGTTTTCACCGTCCTTTTTTTGCTCTCTGCCTGCGGGCTGCTTGCCTTTAGGGAGGAAAGCTTTGATATAACGGTAGCGGCTTACGGCGCCGGCGTATCTATTTTATTGCTTCTCGCTTATAATCTTGCGGCAATCATATTTCGTCATATCGACAGAATTACGCTCGTCATATGCTTTTTCCTTACCAGCATAGGCCTTGTTGTGCTTGCAAGGCTTAATATGGACATTGCGGTAAAACAGCTTATATGGCTGGCGATAGGCACTGTCGTGCTGTTTGTCACGGTAATAATTATAAAAAACACTTACGATTTTGGAAAATGCAATTATTTATTCATGGCGGCGTCTTTCGGGCTTTTAGCGTTTGCCTATCTTTTTGCCGATACCGTGGGCGGCGCGCGAAACTGGGTCAACTTCGGGCCGATTTCTTTTCAGCCGAGCGAGATATCAAAGGTTCTTTTTATTATCGTATCGGCATACTTTTTCGCCAATCGAAGAGGAAAGATTGCATCCGCCGCGTATGCGGTATACGTAGGTTTATGCGTTATAATACTCGTTTTATCAAACGACCTCGGCGCGGCTCTTTTATATGCCGGCACGTTTTTAATAGTCTTTTTCGCGGGCACAGGGCGTGCGCTGCTGACTCTTGCCGGCCTTGGTTTGGCGGGCGGCGGCGCGGTAGCGAGTTATTATGTGGTCTCGCACGTAAAGACAAGAGTAGAAATTTGGCAGAACCCCTGGAGATACCATCGAACTCAAGGTTATCAGATAGTGCAGGGGCTTATGGCTATAGCGGCAGGCGGCGCTTTTGGCGCAGGGCTCGGGCTCGGATACCCCGAGGCAATACCCGTCAACACGAGCGATTTCATATTTGCGGTAATATGCGAAGAGTTTGGAATTGTTTTTGGAATAATCACTATACTTTTATACCTCGTATTTATTATCCGCGGTATGATAATTTCAATGAGGGCGAGCACGAGGTTTGACGCGCTGCTCGTTTTCGGCGCGACGTGTATGCTCTCGCTCCAGTCTTTTATCATAATAGCCGGCGTAATAAAACTCATACCGCTGACTGGAATAACACTGCCTTTTATAAGCGCAGGGGGAAGCTCGTTTATAGCATGCTTCTGCCTTGTCGGTATTATTGAAGGCGTGGCGGTTAAAAACGGCGAACGTGACGAAAAAGATATTAACGACGCGGGGGGAGAAGTGCTATGAGAAACAACAGCCTCCGAAGAAACATAAGCGCGCTTCTTTTAGTGTTTATAGTGCTGTTTTCAGGGCTTATCATTTATCTCGGGTACGTTGTGTTTATGTACGGAGAAAGATGGTTCGTTACGCCGTATAATCCGAGAATACAAAACATGAAAACGACTATAGACGCAGGAGACATACTCGACAGAGAAGGGCTGCCGCTTCTTTATACCGACGATGACGAAAGAGAATATATAGACGACAAAGATATACGTTTGTCTGTCGCGCATATAATAGGCGACGGTTACGGGCTGACATACGGAGCGCAGACGTTTTTCGCCAAGTATCTTTTTGGTTTTGACAAAGGCTCTATTGAGAGAATATCAGACCTTCTTTCGGGTAAAGAAAGACAGGGGAGCGATATCGTGCTTACGATAAACGCTAAGCTTTGCGAAACGGCGCGCGATGCGCTCGGCGAAAGCGACGGCGCAGTCGTTGTCATGGATTACAAAACGGGCGAGATACTGGCGAGCGTCAGCAAACCGTCTTTTGACCCGAGCGACATGTCAATGTTTCTTGAGGGCGGAGGGGAAAGCGAGCTTGTAAACCGCGCTTTTGCAGGGCTTTATCCGCCGGGCAGCACATTCAAGCTTATAACCGCCGCCGCTTTAATAGAAAACGATATGGCGGATTTTAAAACAAACTGCCAGGGAAGCGCGGACATCAACGGAGAGAAAATAGCGTGCCTTGGCGAACATGGAGATATAGATTTGCAGGGCGCGATAGAGCATTCATGCAACACGTATTTTGCCGAGGCTTCTCAGCTTCTCGGCGCCGTAGCGATAGAGAAAGAGGCGAACAAGTTCCTTTTTAATAAAGAGCTGTTGTTCGACGATGTCGTTATGGGCGAGAGCGTTTTCGAAGCGGCGAAAAACGACGGCGATACTGCGTGGTCCGCGATAGGGCAGTATCACGACCTTGTAACGCCGCTTCATGCCTGCATGATAGCCGGATGTATAGCAAACGACGGAGTAATGATGGAACCAAAGCTTCTGCTTGAAGTTTCTGGCTCTTCAGGTGCATCTCACAAGCTTTCGCCTGTTGTTGCCGCAAAGCCTATGAAAGATACAAAGAAGCTTAAGCAAATGATGATATCGGTCGTACAGAGCGGAACGGGAACGGGCGCGGCTGTAGAAGGTTATACCGTGGGCGGAAAGACGGGCACGGCGGAGGTTTTCGGAGAAAACGAAAACGCAGATCACGCGTGGTTTGTAGGTTTTGTTGACGACGATGAGCATCCGCTTGCCGTTGCTGTTATAATGGAGAAAACGGGGTCGGGCGGAAAAAACGCAGCCCCTGCCGCAAAAAAGGTACTGGAAAAAGCGATAAAGCTTGGATATTGACATGGACAAAATACGCGAAAAATTAAAAACGCTGCCCAAAACGCCGGGCGTGTATCTTATGAAAAACGCAAAAGGCGATATCATTTATGTCGGCAAAGCGCTGTCGCTGAAAAACCGGGTAAGCAGTTATTTTCAAAACTCGCATAAAGATATAAAAACGAGCGCGCTTGTATCAGATATTTTTGATTTTGAGTATATTCTTACCGCTACCGAGATAGAAGCGCTTATACTCGAAGCAAACATGATAAAAAGGTACAGCCCTTATTACAACATAATGCTAAGAGACGATAAGCATTATCCTTATATTCGTATTGATTTTAACGAGAAGTTTCCAAGAGTGTGCGTCGTAAGGCGGGTGAAAAATGACGGCGCAAAATATTTCGGGCCGTATATCGCGGCGCATATATTAAACGATCTGATTGATACCGTTACAAAAACCTTTCCCGTGCGCATGTGCAAAAAAGATATCACGGGCGATAAAAAAATGCGGCCGTGCCTTAACTATGAGCTTGGCAGGTGCCTTGCTCCTTGCGCAGGAAAAGTCAGCGAATACGAATATAAACGCATGGTAGACGCCGTCGCCGATTTTCTGTCGGGGAAATATAAAGGGCTCGAAAAACAGATAAAGCAGGATATGCAGCGGGCATCGGAGAATCTGGAATACGAGAAAGCGGCAATGCTTCGCGACAGATTAAATGCGCTAAAGCGGCTTTTTGAAAAGCAAAAGGCGGGTTTCCCCGATCTTAACGACAAAGATATTTTCGGCATATTCCAGAAAGACGATGAGGCAGTCGTGCAGGCGCTGTTTGTGCGCAAAGGTGAGCTTAACCATTCTGAGCGTTTTTATGTAAAATGCGCAGGCGAAGGCGAAGCAGAGGTAATAGGGCATATCATAAAACAATATTATTCTTCTGTAAGCGGAATAGCCAAACAGATATACACCAGCGCAAAACCTGACGAAAACGAGTTGATAGAAGCCTGGCTTACGCAGAAGAAAGGCTCTAAGGTAATAGTGCATGTGCCCGAGAAAGGCGCGAACAGAAAACTTGTCGATATGGCGCTAAGCAACGCAAAAGAAGCGCTTACCCGAAGGCTGCTGCGAATAAAAAAAGATTATGATAATACTTTTGGAGCGCTTGCCGAGCTAAAGTCTGCGCTTGGCCTTTCGTGCGATATAGACCGCATGGAGTGTTACGACATATCCAATACGAGCGGAGTTGATTCTGTGGCATCTATGGTAGTATTTAACGGCGGCAAACCTAACAAAAAACAGTATCGGCGTTTTAAGATAAAAACAGTGCAGGGCGCGGACGATTTCGCTTCTATGAACGAAGTCATAACAAGGCGCCTGAGAAGGGCGCTGAAGGGCGCACAGGGGTTCGAGACATTCCCGTCGCTGATAGTTGTAGACGGAGGCAAAGGGCAGCTCTCGTCGGCGTATGACGCCTTAGCGTCTCTCGGATTAGAGGATATACCGCTTATAAGCCTTGCAAAGCGCGAGGAAGAGATTTTTGTTGTAGGCCAAAGCGAGCCGATAATACTCCAAAAAGACAGCAACGCTCTTAGTCTTTTAACAAGAATTCGCGACGAAGCGCACAGATTTGCGATAACATATCATAGGGGGCTGCGTTTAAAACAGGTCGAAGATTCGGTATTGCTGAAAATCCCGCATATAGGAAAGACGCGCGCAAAAGCTCTTCTTACGCATTTTGAAACGGTAGGCGATATAAAAGCTGCCGGCTATGATGAAATTATAAAAGTGCCCGGAATGGACATGCGCAGCGCGGCGGCAGTGGTAGATTATTTTGAAGCGGAGCTCGGATAAAGCTTTAAGAGTGTTAACAATCTATGTATTATATCCCCAAACAATGTACAATTTAACCGCATTATTGTAAAATATTAATGAAGGGTATTAACTTTTGCTTTTAAAAAAATTAAGAAATGCGTTTTTGGATAAACTTTTATATAAACGCGGCTTTTTGCGGAAAGGTTAATATGCCCATGAATATATTTGTTCTCGATAAAGATATAAAAAAATGCGCAGAGTATATGGTCGATAAACATATAGTAAAAATGATTACCGAAACGTCGCAGATATTAAGCCTGGTATATTATTACACGGGACAGCCGGAAAAAGCGATATACCGAAAGATACATATGAACCACCCGTGCAGTATTTGGGCGCGGCAGTCGCTTAGCAACTGGCTTTGGCTGAAAAAGCTCGGTCTTGCGATGTACGAAGAATATAAATACAGATATGGTAACAGGCAGCATAAAGCGGGCGAAGCAATAAAGAAGTTCGACGAACCGCTTTTACCCAAAGGCATTTTGACGAACACGCCTCTTTGCATGCCGGATAAATATAAGACGGATGATGTTGTGCAGAGCTACCGCGCATACTATAACGGCGAGAAAAGGCATATTTTTAAATGGACGGGGCGTAAAGTGCCGTATTGGATAGAGATTTGAAACGGGCGGATAATATGAACAACGAGAAAATAGTTAAAGCGTTATCAGAAAAAATTCAAGATATCAAAACAAATGAAAGCATGGCAAACCATACTTCGTTTAAAGCGGGAGGCTGTGCCGATATTATGGTATTTCCAAAGAGCCAGAGAGAGATACAGCACGCTGTTTTCATGAAGAAAGAGTATGGGTTTCCTATGTTTATCATGGGCAGGGGTACAAACCTTATTGTCACGAGCAAAGGAATAAGGGGCGTTGTGCTAAAGCTTGCCGATAATTATTCGGGCATGAGGTTTGATGGCGAATGTGTTACCGCAAAGAGCGGTACATCTCTTGCTGCATTAGCGCGCGGGGCGATGGAGCACTGCCTTTCGGGCATAGAGTTTTTGGGTGGCATACCGGGAACGCTCGGCGGAGCGGTAAGCATGAACGCGGGCGCATACGGAGCAGAGATAGGCGATTTTGTACAGGAAGTATTCTTAGCGACTGCGGCAGGCGCAGTATCGCTTCGGCGCGAAGAGATGTCTTTTTCTTACCGTAAGAGCATAATTTCCACAATGCCGTTCGTTGTGACTGGAGCCAAGCTCAAGCTGGGAAAAAGCGATGCCGCAGTCTGCAAAAGAACGCTCAGCGAGTTAAACGGCAAAAGGCGCGATAAACAGCCGCTTGAATATCCGAGCGCGGGCAGCGTGTTTAAAAGGCCGGAAGGCAATTACGCGGGCGCGCTTATAGAGCAGGCGGGCTTAAAAGGGTTTTCTGTCGGCGGCGCCGAAGTTTCCGAGAAGCACGCGGGATTTATAATAAACAAAGGCGGCGCGACTCCCGAAGATATTATAGAGCTTATAAAAAAGGTGCGCGAACGCGTGATGCAGCAAAGCGGCGTCATGCTTGAAACAGAAGTTAAAGTGATAGGTGAAAGATGAAACTTACCGCCGATTACCATACGCATACTGTTCACAGCCACGGCAAAGGCAGCGTGCAGGATAATGTGAAAGAAGCGATTAATAAAGGGCTTACTGCAGTCGGTATTACCGACCATTCTGTTAGGCATTATCTTTACGGCGTAAAAAGCAGGCGGTTTGGGTATTATATTTCTTGTATAGAAAAAGCAAAAAGAGAGTATGCGGATAAAATAGACGTAAAAACGGGAATAGAGCTTAACCTGACCGGGCTTGACGGAAGCTTTGATTTGCCGCAGGGGCATGAATTTGATACGGTTATCTTAGGGTATCATAAAGCGGTGCGGTATAATAATTTTGCAACCGCGTGGAGCTTTTTTATGGGATACAAACGCCCGATGGCAGAGCGGACAAAAAGCATCACAAAAGCTTACACGGCGGCGATTCAAAAAGGCGGTATAAATATTGTCGCACATCCGGGATACGGCGTTCCGATAGACTATTATTTGCTCGGCAAAGCTTGCGCAGATTACGGTGTGCTGTTTGAGATAAATAACAAACATACCGAGCTTACGGTGCAAAACATACAAGAGGTAATGCAGACGGGCGCAGATTTTGTGATATCAAGCGATGCGCACACGCCGCAGGATGTCGGGCAAGCATATTCTGCAATAAAACTTGCGCAGGACGCAGGGCTGAAAGCCGGCAGGATAGTTAACATAACGGAGGGGTAAAATGGAGTTTATAATAATCACGGGGTTATCGGGCGCCGGAAGGTCGCAGGCTTTAAAAAGGCTTGAGGACATGGATTATTTCTGCGTGGACAACCTTCCGCCAAAGCTTATACCCGAGTTCGCAAAGATCTGCCTTAAAAATGAAGAGATAACAAAGGCCGCAACCGTTGTCGATATGCGCATGGGCGATATGTTCGATGATGTTTACGCCGTTATAAAAAAACTAAGAGAAATGAAAGATATTCATCTTCGTATTCTTTTTCTTGACGCGGGTGACGAAGCGCTTGTCAGGCGGTTTAAAGAAACAAGGCGGCTGCACCCTCTTTCTAAGGGCGGAAAGATTACCGCGGGTATAATGCTTGAGCGTGAAAAGCTAAAGCGCATAAAAGAGCTTGCAAATAATACCATAGACACAACTACTTATTCATTAAAAAAGCTTGGCGAGGTTATGGACAAGCTATTCAACGAGCATAACGAAAAGGGTATTCTCATAACCGTTATGACGTTTGGCTATAAGCGCGGTATACCAATTGATGCTGACATGGTTTTTGACATGAGGTTTTTGCCCAATCCTTTTTATCAGGAGAACCTGCGCGAACATACGGGCAAAGAGCAGGATGTAAAAGAATTTGTTTTGTCTTTTCCGCGGGCACATATATTTATAGACAAAATAAACGAGCTTGTAAACTACGTTGCGCCATATTATCTGGAACAGGATAAAAAACAGCTGATAATAGCTATCGGTTGTACGGGCGGGCTTCACAGAAGCGTTGTTGTGGCAGAAGAGCTTTTTTCCATGTTTCAATCGCAGGGGCACCGCGTTACAATAGACCACCGTGATATCGAGCGGGATCTGCAATAAAGGAAGGCGAGCATATGTCTTTTTCTTCTACTGCAAAAGGCGAGATTTGCAGAACAGAACTTACCGGCGAGTGCTGTGAGATGGCAGAGCTTGGCGCGCTTATGCATACGGCGGGAACAATAAATATTTCGGGCGGCGCTTTTACCATACGCATTGATACAGAAAACCCCGCTGTCGCGAGGCGTGCTTTTTTGCTGCTCAAAGGGATTTATGGTATTCATCCTAAAACGCAGATGCATACCAACCAGCTAAAGCACAACCATATCTATTCGCTGTATATAGATAAAAAGGACGCGCGCATGGTGGCGCTTGATACAAGGCTTATAGAGCAGGAAGGCATACGCTTTGGCACAGATACATCTTTTATATCAAGGCATTGCTGTAAGATTGCTTTTGTAAGAGGCGCGTTTCTTGGCTGCGGGTCTGTCACAAACCCCGAAAAACGGTACCATATGGAATTTGTTTGCAGTCAAAAGGAATTTGCGCAGGGGCTGTTGAATATTATTAAAGAACTCGGTATTTCGGCAAAAATGATACCGCGCAGCAAGAGTTATGTAATATACCTAAAAGAGGCAGATGCAATAGTCACGCTTCTGACAATGATGGGTGCGCATTCTTCTATTCTTAAGATAGAGAATATACGCATTTTAAAGAGCGTGCGAAACAACGTTAACCGTAAAGTAAACTGCGAAACGGGCAATCTTTCTAAAACGGTCAATGCATCGGTAAAACAGCAGGAGAGCATAGAGTATATACGAAGAAGTATAGGGCTGGAAAAGCTGTCCCCCGGCCTTCGCGAAGTAGCGGAGGCAAGAGTTCGCAACCCAGAAGCAACGCTTGAAGAACTGGCGGACGTTCTTGGCGCAGGGTCGAAATCGGGCGTGAACCATAAACTGAGAAGAATCAATAGTATAGCTGAAAAACTAAAATCTATAAGGGGGTAAATTTTATGCAGGCAAAGGAGCTTACCATTACTAACCCGGACGGGTTAAGAGCGTTAAAAGCCGCAATGTTCGTACAGGTAGCAGGGCGGTTCGCGTCAAAGATACTCGTCGAAAAAGGCAATAAGAAAATCGACGCAAAGAGCATAATGGGCGTTTTATCGCTCGGCGTGAAACAGGGTGAAAAGATTTATGTTTTTGCTGACGGCAAGGATGAAGTGGACGCTATTGCCGCTATCGAAAATCTGATCAATTCAGCTTTATAAGTACTGTGTAATAATATTTTATAAAATAAGATATGCTTTTCTTATTTCTTGTTTTGGTAAGGCTGTATATAGACTAGCATTGGATAAATTAGTAATTTATAAAATTGAGCAATCTTGAGCTAATTTTTATGGTATGCTTAGTCATAAGAAAAGAGAGTAATAGCCACTATAATAAAATAGAAAAAGATGTCGATATTATTAACAATGGGGAGTTTTTTTAATACCATGAAATAGGTATGAATAAAAAATCTGTTTGTTTTCATAATAATGGGTTATAATATTAATAACTTATATATAGTATTATTGGTAAAATAAAAGGGAGTGTAATTAATGGAAGAAGAAAAGAAACAAAAAACATTGCGTGTTTTATGGGAAGATGTAAATACAAGTGAATTTAAATATACAAATAATTTGGCAATAACACAAGCTGGAGATGAGTTTCATTTAATTTTCGGACATTTAGTTCCACCTAATACAGCAAATTTTAAATACGAAGATATTCCTGACATAGCTTATATAAAACCAGTTTCATGTTTAGTTGTCTCTCCAGATAATTTAAAGGCCTATATTAAAGTTCTGACAAAGTATTATGAAAACTACAAGAAAACAAAAGGCGGTAAATAAATATGATGCAAGAATTATTGCTGCCAATAGATAATATATCAAACAAATTTATTTCTCTTTCTAGAATAGAAGAGAAAGCAGATGAAAAAATGTTAATTGATACTACAAGACAATCTTCGACTAGTGATGGTTATTCGCTAGTATATAAAAATAGTAAATTATTTAAAGTTCCTAAAGCTGATTTGTGGTTTTGGACAAAAGAGTGGCAGATAAAAGAAAATGAAGTGGAAAAGTCTTTAAAGTTAGGAAAGGGAAAGGTGTTTGATTCTATAGAGGATTTATTTGACGAATTATGAGATACGCTTGGTCAGAACAATTTATAAGAGATGTTCAGACATTATCGCCAAAAGATCGAAAATTATTAAAAGATTCACGTGATAATTTTAAAAAGGCAATCGAGCAACAAGACAAAGAAATGCAAAAAAAATTTAAGTTGCATAAGCTTCATCGCTATAACAATCCAGATGTTTGGGCAGGCCACCTAAGAAAAAATCTGGTATTTACATACCATTTTGAGGATGATATTGGAGGAACTATTTTAAGGTTTCGTAACATTGGTACTCATTCGATTTATTAAATTTTGCATTTCTCCAATACCATATTAAACAATCCTTTAATAAATTATGAACAGAGCCTTTGGTAAAAAAAAGAAAAAATAGTAATAAAAAAGCCGCGAGCGTTTGTGCTTTCGCGGCTTTTGTTTTGCTGTTTTATTTATTCAGATTGAACCATGCGTCAAGGCCGGGGTACTGCGCCTGGTCGCCGAGTTCTTCTTCAATGCGTAAAAGCTGGTTATATTTAGCTACTCTGTCTGTACGGCTCGGAGCGCCCGTTTTAATCTGTCCGGCGTTCATGGCAACAACGATATCAGCTATAGTCACATCTTCTGTCTCGCCGCTTCTGTGCGATACCACTGCCGTATACCCGGCGCGGTTTGCCATCTGTATGGCGTCGAGCGTTTCGGTCAGCGTGCCTATCTGGTTTACTTTAATGAGTATAGAGTTGCACACGCCCATGTCGATACCCTTCTTTAAACGCGTGGTATTTGTTACGAAAAGGTCATCGCCGACTATCTGCACTTTATCGCCGATAGCGTCTGTGAGCATTTTCCAAGCTTCCCAGTCTTCTTCCGCAACGCCGTCTTCGAGCGAGATAACAGGATATTTATCGCAGAGATCTTTCCAGTAATCGACTATCTCCTGTTTGGTCATCATTATATCGCTCTTCCAGAAATAATAATTGCCTTCCTGCCCTTTTGCTTTTGCTTCTTCATACATTTCCGTAGCAGCGGGGTCCATAGCTATCATAAAGTCTTTGCCGGAAACATAGCCCGCCTGGCCTATAGCTTCAACGATAAGCTGCAAAGCTTCTTCGTCTGTCTTAAGGTTGGGTGCGAATCCGCCCTCATCGCCGACAGCCGTGCTGTAGCCTTTGTTTTGAAGTACTTTCTTTAGGTTGTGAAAGACTTCGGCGCTCATACGCAGGCACTGCTTAAAGCTGTCTGCGCCGACCGGCATAATCATGAATTCTTGTATATTAACGCTGTTGTCTGCGTGTTTGCCGCCGTTTAGTATGTTCATCATGGGTACGGGCAGAGTTTTTGCGTTCATGCCGCCAATGTATTTATACAAAGGTACTTCTGCCTGGATAGCAGCCGCTTTAGCAACCGCCATTGATACGCCGAGTATGGCGTTAGCGCCAAAGGTTGCTTTGTTCTCGGTGCCGTCAAGGTCTATCATTGCCTTATCGATTGAAACCTGGTCTAAGGCGTACATGCCTTCTATTTCTTTGGCGATTTTAAGGTTAACGTTTTCTACAGCCTTTGTAACGCCGCGTCCTAGATAACGGTTCTTGTCGCCGTCGCGAAGCTCTACCGCTTCAAATGCGCCTGTAGACGCGCCCGAAGGCACGGCAGCGCGGCCGATTGCGCCTCCGCTAAGGCTTACTTCAACTTCTACAGTAGGGTTGCCGCGAGAATCTATTATCTCTCTTCCTCTGATTTCTTCGATAGTATACATATATAAATCTCCTTTTAAATATTTTCAAAATAATACTCTTATTATCCTACCAAACGTTTGGTTATTAGTCAAAATAATATTTGGCAGTTACGACAAAAATCTTATAGGCGGTGTTTAGGGCGTATTAATGAGAAAAACAAAGCAAGGGGTTAAGAAACAGTTTTTATTAAAATATGAAAAAAATTTAACATATTATTATACGCAAAATACGCAAAAAATATACATGCAAATGATAAATTTTTTTGCAGTTATCGGCAAATTTTCTGCCGGCGGGCTGCGCAGTGTGACAATGTTTAATAAAGCGCCTGCTTATAATAGAAAATACAATTTATGATTTTGGAGTGATGAACAAATGACGACCCGCGCATTGCCGTCTTTTAGCCGGTATGAGATGATTCTAAAAAGAATATTGAGCGCAGCTGTATTCATGGCAGCAGGTTTTTTGCTTGCCCGTATACAGCTTATAGGCGCGCTTTGCCCTTTCGGGCCTGCGTTTATCGCCGCATGCTTTTTAAGCAAGAGAATAGAAACGCTTATTGCAGCAGCCGGCGTATGCCTTGGTTCATTGCTCGTACCCGAGAACACACTTCACATTCTTTTTTTAACAGTTTTGCTCTGCGCTGTTCTGCTTTTTATAAAACAGGGGAGCATAAGACGGTGGATGGTGCTTATAACCACTGCAGCAGCGTACGCTCTCGGCGCAGCAATTTTTAGGTCGCAGGATATCAATACGTTTATGATGGCTGTGCTCGAATGCCTTTTGGCTCTTATTATGATATACGTTTTGCACACTATAATGCAGATGATTATCAATCATTCAAAACGCGGTGTTTTTTCTGCCGAAGAAACTATAAGCCTTTGCATGGGCGCGCTTATTATAGTCTGTATGCCCGGGCCGCTTAACATAGCGGGCGTATATATAGCAAATATTATAGCTTTGTTTCTTGTGGTGTGCGTCGCGTACACAGGGGGAGCCGCGCTTGGCGCAGGTGTAGGGCTTGCGCTCGGCATGGCTTGCTGCCTCGGAATAGCGGCGGAAGTAACGGTAATCGGCATGTTCGGCATAGCGGGCATGGTAGCGGGCATGGTGAATAAACTTAAAAAAACGGGTACGGCTATCTGCTTTATGCTTATCAATCTTTTATTTATCATAGCTTTTTATAACGCTGCCGTTTGGTATCTCGTGCTCATTGAGACTGCGGCGGCTGCGATTTTGTTTCTTGCCGTGCCGAAAAAAGTGTTTGCGTTCGCCGCGAAATACTTTAACAAAAAGACAAGGCACGAATATGAATATAAACTTCATTCTAAGCGTTTCGAAGAGCTTACGGCAGGCAGGTTGCAAGAGGTTTCACAGGTCTTTTTACAGACGGGAGAGATGTTTGTAAAAGAAGCGGCGCAAAACATGCATAAAGGAGCCGATATATCGGGTGCGTTATCAAAAGTCGCCGAAGATACCTGCAGGGACTGCGTTTTTAGAAAAAGCTGCTGGGATGAAGATTTTATAAATACGTACAATGTTTTTAACAAGCTTTTTATAAAATATGAGAAAAAAGGCAGATTGGCGCGAAGCGACGTTGACCAGGCGTTCGCGAAAAAGTGTTTTAATATAGAAGGGATTTTAAACGTTGCAGAAAGTGTTTTTAATTCTTATCTGCTTAATATCAAATGGAAGAAAAAAATTGAGGAATCTAGGCTGGTTACGGGCAAACAGCTAAAGGGCGTGGCAAAGGTAGTGGCGGATATAGGGCACGAGATAAATACCGGATTTGCGTTTCTCGAATCGGTAGAGCAAAACATTGCTGCGTCTCTTGACGCTGTGGGTATACAGGTAAAAGAAGTATGTGCCGAAAGCGCGGCAGGCGGCGGTATAATAGTCGGTCTTAAGGTAAAAAACTATGAGGAATTAAATGATTGCGGGCAAAAGCTTGAGAGCGTTCTTTGCAGCGTTTGCGGAGTCGGAATGAAAAGAACAAAAGCTGAGCAGCAGGCAAAAGGAAAGCTTTGTACGTTAAGGTTTGAACAGGCAAGAAAATTCGCTGTGGAGACAAGAACTGCCGCCGCCGCGAAGGGGAGTGTTTCGGGCGACAGCTATTCTTACTCTAATTTAAAAAACGGCAATTATATAGTAATGCTCTGTGACGGCATGGGCAGCGGAGAGAGGGCGAAAAGAGAAAGCGCGGCTGCGGTATCGCTTGTCGAAAACTTTTATCAGGCGGGGTTTGACGACACTATTATTTTTGATACTATAAACCGGCTTTTGATACTTAAAGGAAACGAAGAAATTTTTTCTACTGTAGATTTATGCGTGGTAAACCTTCGCACGGGAAGCGCCAAGTTCACAAAGATCGGAGGTGAATGCTCGTATATACTGTCTGGGAAAGGCATCGCGACGATTGCTCCGGGCTCTTTGCCTATAGGAATTTTAGAAGAAGCCGCGCCGGTGAGCACACAAAAAAACGTTGCTGTAAACGATATGATAATTATGATAAGCGACGGAGTTTCGGATAACATACGGCAGCCGCCGAGTGCGTGGTTTGCGGATATTCCTGTAAGCGACGCGCAGCAAACGGCAGATGCTATACTTGCAAAAGCTCTGAAAAGCGGCAATCCAAAAGATGATATGTCTGTGGTTGTAAGCATAATCACACAAGGATAATTTCTCTTAAAAGGTGGTAAAAAGGTTTTAGCCCCTATAGTAAAATTACTACAGGGGCTAAAACCTTTTATAAAAATAAGGAGGGGCCGTTATCTTTAATGCAATCGACTTTGAAATCTGCCGTTTTTTTATCAACAACAGTCTTAATATAATATAAACAACTTTTCTTCCTTTTAAACAAAAATTTTACATATTTGTATTTTCGGGTGTTTTCTGCTCCGATTCCTCTGCATCTTTTTTAAAATGAGTGTCCAGCCGCACAAGATGCGAAGCTATATATGCGGTAAGCGGTATTGTCATCACCATGCCTATGCTGCCGCAAAGCGATTTTGCGACTTCAATGACGATAAACCCTTTGTTGAGCATATCTGCATACGATATACCGTAAACTGACCATACAACCATCAGCATAATTGAACCGCCTGTGTAAGCAAGTATGAGCGTGTTTGCCATCGTGCCTATTATATCTCTGCCAACCGCCATTCCCGACTTGAATAGTTTGTGGCGTGAAATATTAGGATCGATTATCGCCATTTCATTTATCGCAGACGATATCGACATGCCGACATCCATCACGGCGCCTATACAGCCTATGAGTATTCCGGCCGTCAATATTCCCTGATAATTGAATATAACGTCCGTTTCTACTATCATAAGCAGCTCTACAGCCGATGTATCAAGGCCTGTTATTCTCATAAGCGCGCTGAATATTAAAGTAATAATTGCAGCGCATATAAGGCCGCCTATAGTGCCGAGTACACCCGACAAAGATTTTTTATTGAAACCGCCGACTAAAAACAGAGTGACTACCGATATTACAACGCATACCATCGCCGCTGATATAATAGGGTCGTATCCGTTAGCGATTAGCGGTACAAGCACAAAAACAACCGCGCTTATTGTAAAAACGAGAGCAAGTATTGTCTTTAATCCTTTGAATCTTCCTATAATACCTATCAATGCGATAAATATTACTGCGAGAATAATGATATACGGAACGCGCACCAATGTTACTATGCTGACATATTCAACGCTGCCGTCATCTGCTGTAAACGCAGATGCTTTTACGGTATCACCCTGCCGGTAAAGAGTGATTCCTGTGTAGTTTGCGGCGTCTATAAATACTTCCGCTTCAAAAGTCTGGCCTTTATAAGGCCCCTCGGTAAATTCTACTGTAACATACTGCGTACTGTAATAATTTCCTTCGGCCTCGTATGATTCGTCTTTTACGCTGGTAACCTTGGCTTTATATTCGTATGCCGCCGCGTTTGATTCAGGCGCGCACGAAACAAGAAATACGCTCAGTATAAGAATCGCAGTTATAAATAATATTTTTTTCATAAACGCTCCCGATTAAGTTTTCACGTTGCTTAAGTATCTTTTTTCTATCTATGCCAATAATTCTTTACCCCAAGTATCAATTTGCATATTAATATATTCACTCCATTTTAAAGAATCAGAAAGTCTATTTATTGAGATACACGAATTATACAATCTTAATATATCTTCCTTTTTTACTTTTTTGTTATTTTCTTTTACTTTTTTAATTATTTTTAAAAGGCTGCAAAGCTGAGAAAGTGTTATTGGAATAATACGTTGTTTTTCACCTTGATATTCATACTTAACAGAAATCCAAAATGTATTAAGAGTATCAATATGTAATTTAGGAGCGATAAATAAGCAATAATTATCAACTTTTGAATTGGCAATTTCAAATTCTCTTAAATGTCGCATAACAGGTTGTCCTTCATTAAACCATTGACTTCGATTTGTTAGCATTGTTACTTCGCAAATTACACCAAATCCATCATAATAACATTCAATATCCGCAACACCTGCTGGTGCGGTAAATATTGGCTCGTTATCGTCACCTAAGGGAGAGTTAGGTTTAATTAATATAGCATCATTAATAATATTTAAGGCTATATTTGCCCATTTTTCTAAAGCTATAGATGGTTTTAATCCAAGATTACGAATGTTTTTTAAATTATAAATAACCTTATCAATTCTATCTATGTTTTGATATTCTTTCTTTAATACTAAATTCTGCAGAGAAGTTCTTTTTTCCCTTAGCCTTATTATTTGTTGCTTTAGTCCAATAATAGTATCATCAATTTTTATAGTTATTTTTGCCTCATTTAATTCTGCTTTAAGTATATTAATATCAAATATAATACTGTGCACAATTTCTTTTAGGTGTTCTTTTGTCTCAAAAGGTAATTTGTAGGCATAATAATCACTAATATAATTCTTATATTCATCTAAAGTTAAAGGGAGGGCTTCACCAGAATCATTTTCCAATAACGTATTGATTTCGACCATTCTACGTGGCTCTAAATCAATATAGTAACCTCCACCGCGAAAAATGATATATTTTGTTAATCTTAAATATCTAATAATATTATCAGTGTACTCTTTAATGTTTTCAATAGGCCTTTTGAAATTATTTAGATATTTATTAATGAAATTCTCTGTAAAAACTCTATCTTCGTTAATATTATGAATTTTTCTTTTACTATTTCTAAATTCGAGGAGAATTTCCGCAATTTTTTTTACATCGGAATAATTTTTAATTGATAATGCAAATATGCCAAATTCTTCTTTTGAGATACCTTTGGTTTTATCATTTCTTTTAACACATATTTCATTTACCAATTTTATCAATTTTAAGGTATTTATAAATGGCTTGGTGTTATAATCTCGTCTATCAGACGTTAGTGGATTTGGATATTGAAGCTTTAATAGGTTTGAAAAAACAACATCACTGAGATTTATTTCTTTATTTAAAAATAAACGCCCTAAATTAGTAATTCGAATTATCTTATCTTTGTTTTTGTTTATATCTAACATAACAAGACCAAGTTTTTCAATCGGATCAAAGGAGGTTCGCCCCCTCATGGGAGGATCTGTATATTTTTTCTTATCAAATATTTTTCTTGCTTCTTCATAAGTCATATCATAATCTAAATCTCTTAGTATTAAAACATCTTCATCATCAAGATTAATAAAATTAGGAATATAGAATCTGTTTTTAATCAGAAGAGATTGCAACACCATTTGCATTTCATTATTCCAGACTTTCCCTTCAAGCTCTGCTATCGTTTTTAAAAAGGAATATGTTCTTTCTGGATTTCTCATTGTTGTTGAAGCACTCCATAAAATATCCATATTTTCTCCCTTAATAATTCACTATCAGTACTTCTCTTGTTTTAGCACCTTTATCTTTTATCTGATAGTTAGAATTTTTATAATTATAAGCTAAATCAACAATTCGATACATTTCTTTATTTCTGTTAATCCAATTTAATAAAATTCTATTAGTAAACCCTTTGCTTTCCAAGACATTGGAAAGAGCAAACCTTATATTTCTTTTGTTTAATTTATCAAGCAAATTATATAAGGCTTTTTCTTTTTCGGCTGTCCATCCTCCTTGCTCATTGTATGTTGCACACGTAATTAAATAAGGAGGGTCAACATATAGAAAACTATCTTCATCAAGTAAATCAAAATTAAATTGTAAAAAATCATTATTGGTAAATTTAAAATTGCTAATTTTTAAATTATCAATGAAATTTGATAAATTGATAGCCATTTTATCATTAAAATCTCTTTTTCCTACAGGTAAATTAAATTCTCCATTCTTATTAAAACGAATTTGATTATTAAATGAATATATTATTAAAACATATAACATAATGTAATAATAATAATCTTTATTTTTATTTTTATTTTTATTAAAATCATTTCTAAGATTTATATATTTCTCTTTATTATAATTCGCAAGCCCGTCTGAGCTATTACAATTATAGTATTTATATCCAAAACTACTAGAAAGGGATAATTCATATTTATTAATCAAACTATTTATCATCTCAAATGTCACTTTTTTATCTAAATTTTGGAAGGTATTAAAAATATTAATTATATTTGTATTAATATCATTAAAAACCACTTTTTTTGCATTAACATTTAGTCCTACATCACATCCCCCACAAAACAAATCAATAAAAGTATTAATGTTTTTCGGAAAATGAGGTAATATCTGGGGCAGTAGTTTAAACTTACCGCCTGTATAGTTTAGAGGTGATTTTATAATATTTTTTTGATTATAAAAACTTTTGCATAGGAATAATCTTTCTTGATTCTTTTTTATATTAGATTTTCCAGTTGTAAATGCCTTGTAATCTTTTGAATAAACAGTTACCTCTCCCTTTTTTTCAAGTATTCGAAGAATATCCTTATCCTTAATTTTTGCGTTTGAACGATCATTTCCCTTAGTAGCCATATTATTATATGAAATTAAAATATATTTTGACTTTACTTTTTCAATCAACTCCTCAAATGCTTTAGTTGCCTTTTTAGTACAATAATCGCTTTTTAAATTTGTTCTGTCCATCTTTCTAGCTATCCCGCTTACTTTTGGTTTCTCCCATCTAGCAACATTTTCTAAAAGGTGATAGGCATCGCAATATTGACGTGAATTATAAGGAGGGTCTATATATACTAAATCAGCCTCGATTTTTTTCAAAAGAAGATTAGCGTCCATATTGTAAATCTGATTATTTCTATCAAGATTTTCATCTGGTATTGGAACTCTTAGTTCAAGAGACTTCTCATATTTAGCATTTTTTCTATATGCGTCATAATGACCGCATGTATTTGCAATTTTATCCATCCCATATAATAAAGATGTAATTAGTAAAGCTCTTTCTCTTTCATTAATTTCATTTGAATTATATAATTTCTCTATATTTTCTCGTACATAACCTATTTTACTACAATCTTTTTTACTGAAAAAAGTATTTGAAAAATTTTTGGTCATATAATTTTCTTCATCAATTTGCATGTTATTATAAAATAACAAATATTTAATTATTTTTTCCTTTGAATATTTTTGAGAACTAAACCAAGCTATATGACAAATATAGTTACTGTACATTAAATCATTTACAATCAGTTTTTTATCTATAAATGCGGAGGCAACAGCACCAGTCCCAGCGAAAACATCTGCAACACTATTTATTCCTTCGCATTCTTTTGCAACAATTTCTTTAATAAAATCAAGTAGCTTATATTTATTGCCTAAATATCTTCTATTATTAATTTTTGTTGTTTTATATATTAAACCTTCTTTTAAATTAATATGAGGGTATGTTTTATAATTACCTGTAATTTTAATATCCCAGTATAATTGTCCATCCTTATTAAGTGTATGAGATATTTCTTGATTTGTTACTTTAGTTGTAATTGCAATGCTTGATGTCATCCAATTATCTCCTAATTATTTATAAAATATTATAACATATGAAGTGTACTTTATATACCCCTTTAGAAGGAACTCATTAATTTTAAAATATGTAGCCGGTTCTTCGAAAATATTCATATTCTTCCTGAAAATACATGTAATTTACTAATATATTGCCAATATATAGCGATCATAATAAAAAATTGCAAATTTTTGCAGGGGATTGACGTATTATTGTGGAAGTTATACAATACAAGAGAAAAATACAAGAACGTGCTACATAATAGATAAAGGGTACGTTTACAATTGCCAAATCAAGTGTGAGGTGAGATGGCGAGTGAAGAAAAATAACGCATTAAAAAGAATAATCGTTATTCTGATTGTGGTTGCCATGATAACCGCAATTATTGCCGCATATGCAGCAAATACAAAGGCGGCGGATCAGTCTATAATAAAGGTTAAACTTTCTGTGGGTACACCCGGTGAGTTTAGCTTTTCTTTATATGGAAACTATACTGTAGAAGAGAATACGAGCGTAAACCTTTCTACAGGTGCGTATTGCGTGAAAGTAAACGGAAGTACTCTCAATCTTTACTGCGGTACGAATGTTGTGCATTCGGGAACGACTATCACTGTAAAAGAAAAAGCGCCTTTTGAGGGCAAGTATAACTATGCCACAATAAAGACAACCGAACACGGCACGAATACGTATCGCGGTGATGTGCGCTTTCGGCTTGACGGAAGCCATATAGATGTTATCAACCTTGTTTATTTAGAATATTATCTTTACGGAGTAGTACCGCACGAGATGAGCAATTCCTGGCCGCTCGAAGCGCTTAAAGCGCAAGCCGTTGCCGCCCGAACGTATGCAGTAAGGTACATGGGCGGGTCAAGCTATGACGTAGTCGATACCGCCGCGAACCAGGTTTATCATGGTTACGACGCGTCTTACACAAACGCGATAAGAGCAGTAAACGAAACGGCAAAGACGGTGCTCGCCTGCAACGGTGCGCTTGTGCCCACTTACTACGCTGCGTCTAACGGCGGGTATGTGGATATTCCACAGCATGTTTGGTCGGCCAGTGCTAAGGTAATGCCTTATCATGTAATAAAAAAAGACCCATACGATACACAGAATGCATGGAGCCTTCAGGAAGTGCTTATTTTCCCCAAGGCGATAACGGACACAAATTGCATTAAATATCAATACTCCAGCAGCGGAGAGATGGTTAACGGCACGGGAAGCGAGAGCGCGAACGCGCAGAGGTATCTAAAAATATCCGCGCTTTCTGCTGTTGCTGCAAAAGGATATATCGCTTCTGTTTCTGGGGATGTTGAGATAGTCGGAATAAACAGTATCAAGGCGCATACATACGAGGGGCATCACGGGGATGTTCTGGATTATAACGGAGAAAACGCTTGTATATGCTTTGTAAATGCTGATATAAATATGACCGTTCTGGCTTACAGAAAAGCGACGCCCGAAGAAGAAGATGCGACGGGAGAGTCGCTCGTAAGAGAAGAGGTAACGGCGCAGTTTACTATAGACATGCACCAGTTTGATAAATCGGGAGGCAGTTACCAGGCTTTTAACAAATCAAGTTTAAGGCTGTTTGTAGTCGAAGAAACGGACACAGGATGGAATCTTTATCACAGAAGATACGGGCACGGCATAGGCATGAGCCAGCGAAGCGCTCAGACGAGGGCAAAAGCGGGGCAGACTTATACGGAAATACTTTCATTTTATTATCCTAACACTAACTTTCAAACGCTCAATATTTCTGCGCCCGATTTAGGAGAGGCTCCGCCCGACACGGGTAATTCGAACGCACAGATTATCAACTGCGTAAGTTATGTAAACGTCAGAGGCACACCAAATACAGATTATGCGCCGGTAGGAAAGGCGTTGTTCGGAGAAAGAATTTTTGTTACACAGCCAAATGTGGTTTCGGGATGGCATAAGATAGATTTTGGCGGCGTAGATGCTTATATTTACGCATACTATGTACTTTTAGACCCCGCTTCTACACCAACGCCGGCAGTAACACCAACGCCTACTACAACGGCTGCACCAACGCCTACACCGACTGCGACAGCGACTGCGACAGCGGCGCCTACGCCGACTGTTGCTCCGACAGAGTCGCCAACATCGACTGTGCCCGAGATAGTAAAGACTGGTGCTGTTTGGGTCAATGTACTTAACATACGAAGCGGCGCGGGAACATCGCACAGCAAACTAGGCAGATTTACAAAAGGCGACAAGGTAAACGTTGTAGAAGTTGAGCCGGTTGCCGATTGGCATAAGATATGGTACAACAATCAGATAGCTTATGTGTACGCTGATTTTGTCACTCTTAGCAGCGCGCCTGCGGAAGTTCAGACTACGGGTACTATCACGGCGTCCGTTTTGAATATAAGAAGCGGGCCTTCAACTTCAGACAGCAAGCTCGGCAGATTCGGCAAAGGCGATAAGGTTGATATCACTAAATTGAATTACTCTGCAAACTGGCATCAGATATTATATAAGGGAAGCCTTGCTTACGTGCATGCCGATTATGTAAACGTATCGGGAAGCACGGGCGGCTCAGGAAGCACGGGCGGTTCGGGTTCTGCCGTTTATGCGAGTGTTAATGCGAGCGCACTAAATTTCAGGGAATCGGGCAGCCTTGGCGCCGGTATAATAGATACTTTGAAAAGAAATGACGTTGTGCAGGTTTTAGAAAAAGGAACTACATGGCACAAAGTAAAATACGGCGGCAAACAAGGATATATGTATGCGCAATATTTGAAAATTTCTTCCGCCGTTTACGGTAAAGTTACGGGCAGCGTCCTGAATATACGAAGCGGGGCTTCTACTTCAACTACCATACTTGACCGTTTAAAAAGAAATGATGTTGTTGAGATTGTTGAAAAAGGCGGGTCGTGGCATAAGATACGATATAAATCTTCATTTGCGTATGTTTATGCGGCTTATATAAAAATTCAATAGAAGAAATATTTTCTGAGGCGCTATCGTAGCGTCTCTTTTTTATGCCTAATAAACTCAAAGTTATATTTTATCCACAACGGAGATTGCCCGGGCATAAGTGATATATAAGAGCAATGTAAAAAGTGATAAACAAAGTATGGCTCGCCATAACAAAATAGACAGTGTATTGAGTATGCCTGCCCTATATATTGTGCAGGGCAAGGTTGAGGTTAGCAGAATTAAAGAAGCAGAAGTTCGGGTTATCCACCATTTAGTATCGGTTATCCACAGGTATTGGTGGATAACTCGGTGTTTTTTAAATAAATTTATAAATATACTCTTTTTTGCATACCACAATATATTATGTAAACGCAATGTAAAAAAGCGGCGTTTTTTAAAACGCCGCTTTAAAAGCTTTACTGCTTATTTTTAAAAATTATTTCTGTCTCTGTAATTTTTAGAGCCCGGTGATTTTCTTTTTTTAGAAGATTTCTTATAGCCTCCGGACGGTTTTCTCTTTGATGACATCTTAGCGGCAGAAGTTTTCTTTGGAGCCTGCCCCTTTTTCCAGAGAACAATAAGAGCAATGCCGACGCCTATGATAAGTACGACAAGCACAATGGCAATTATTGCCCAAATTCCCAGAGAACCAAAAGCACCTTTAGTATCGGTAAGCTCGAAACCGGAAGGCATGGGTGTAACTTCTGCGGCGTCTTCAAATTCGGTAGGTTCAACTGTTGAGTTAATCGTTACAGTTATCGGCTCGGCATTGATTGTATAAGCTTTTCCGTCTCTGTCTTTTACGGTAAGGACAAACTGATAACTAGTTGTATCGTTTATATCAGCTGTCCAGTTTATATTTTCTTTTGCGCCGGGAGCCATTGACGAAGCGCTGAAAACATTGCCCAGGCTCTCTTCGTCTACGCTTATATCGGTAAGGCTATATTCCGAAGCGTTAGATATATATCCGCTGAAGTTTATTGTTCCCGCAGACGTAAGCTGTGGACGGTCAACATTCATTACAAGTTTCAGTTTAGCGTTAAGGCTGTTTGGGTCTACAGGCAGCTCTATCATTATTGTGTTGGAGCTTACCGATTTCATCTCGCCGTAATGGTCTTTTAAAGTTATAGTAAATTTAACTTCTGTTGACACCTCAAAAGACATGGTATAATCTTCTTCATATTCTTTGTTCGGGTCTAATTTGCTTGTGGAAAAGTCCTTTTCTTCGCCGTTCATTGTGACTTTTACGTCGGTATATGGTACATTTCCTTCGTTTTTCACCTTCAGAGTAAACGTGACATCTTCGCCCGCCTCGGGGTTTTTATTATTTACGGTAAGAACAGGTACAACTTTTCTCGATGTCAGCGTTATTTCAATAGGGTCAAGAGCATATTCGGGCTGCGCTGCGCCGCCCGAAGTGTATGAAATTTTTGGCTCTATTGTCATTGCGGCAGTTACTTTATGCTTATATTCAAACGTATGGCTTTGGCTCGCCGAGAGAGAAAAAGCAGTGTTTAACGCCTGTCCGCTGTTAAGATTAGGCGCCTTTACCACGATATCATCAAGAGTGGCCTCGCCCTGGTTTTCTACGGTAAATTTAATCGTGACAGTGTCGCCCGCATCTACATTAGTATGAGGTATCGTTCTTGAACCGGCAATCTTTATAGACAGCACTTTTTTATCTATAGTAACTGAATCTGTGCCGCCTTCGGTCTGCGGAAGAGTTGCGGTAGTATATTTTACTACAAAGTTAATCGGATTTCCGAGCATGCTATCGGTAACGTCGAGATCAAAGGTTACTTCTTTTACACCTCCTGCCGCTAAAGGCGCTCCGTCAAAATCATAGCATACATGCCCGCCGTTTAGCACAGCATAGCTTGTAAGTAGTTCTCCGCTGTTATTTACAACAGTAGCGGTAAACTCAACAGACCCGCCCTGCGTCATCTCGGTAACGTCCGTCTCTACGCTAAGGTCAACATCTGCCGCAAGAGCAACGCTGCCGAACGAAAATACGACTGACAGCAAAAGCGCGGCTATTAAAAATATAGATATATGCTTTCTCAAAATTGTTTCCTCCTTATTATCAAACGCATATTATTTCTCCAAATTACACACGCCGTAATTCTATAGCAAATACTGCAAAAAGTCAATTGAAGACAGCTGTTTCTTGATTCTTTACAAGCTGTTAACATATTAATCTTTTTTATATAAATAAACAGACAAAAACCGGCAAAAAAGCCGGCTTTTGCGGTTGCATTTTTCTTGTTTTGTTTGGTTACGGCATATAATAGAAGCTTTCGTCAGGAAGCGCGCCGCCTATAGATGCCGGGTCGCTTTCGAACATAACCCTGAAATATTCCTCTAATATGTTTTTGTTTTCCTGCCCTGTGATAAACGATATCGCGCATCTGGGAATAGCAGTTTCCGCGATTTTGGCAGAAGGTATTATTTTTTGGTCGGCGATCTCAAGAGCGGCGTTTTGAGTATCTGTTACCACGAACTCTACCGATTCGCTGTAGTCGGCAATGAGCTTGTTCATAGCCTCTTTATTTTCCGCAAGTTCTTTGCTTACGACAGTAACGCCCATGGGTATGCCGGCGTCCTCTCCGTATATCTTCTTCCATTCTTCGTTTAAATCGACCGCAACATTTATATCTTTACTTTTCGCCGTTACCACAGAAACAAAAGGCTCGGGAAGCATGGCTATAGTAACTTCGCCCGCCGCCATGGCGTTCGCGAGGTCTGCGTGCGCGCCCATATATTTTACCGTGACGTCTTCAAGGCCGTTTTTCTCAAGTATATTATTCAGCACATATTCGGGAGATGCTCCCTGCCCGGTCGCGTATATAGTCTTTCCGGCAAGGTCAGCAATGCTTTTTATGCTGTCACCGTTTTCAAGAATATAAAGAACGCCCATAGTATTTACGGCAACCACGCGTATGCTGCCTTTTGTTTTGTTATAAAGCACAGCCGCAAGGTTAGAAGGTATAGCCGCTATATCGACTTCGCCGTTTATTATCTTTGGAGTTATCTGGTCGGGCGTTGTCATAAGGCTGACGTTATAATCCTCGCTTGAAAACATGCTTATCATTCCCATTCCCGTAGGGCCGGCGAGCGTCGTGACAGATGCCGGAGATTCTTTGCTAATGGTATTTCCTGTTACTGCGCAAGCTGTAAGCAAGGCAACCATCATTATTATCGCAAGTGCTGTGGAGAATTTTTTTTTCATTGTATTACCCTTTCTTTGAGCGCTGAGGCTCATTGTTAAATTTATTTATGCCCGCAAAGCTAATATAAAATTAGTTCCGCTGGTCATAGCTGCTTTTTAGATATCGATGTTTTTACCTGAACATCGGGTATAAGGCCTATTTTACCTGTCAGGCTGTTTATCTCGCCGAGTTCACCGACAAGCGTAATGACTATTACCGTCACATTGTGCTCTGGCATTGGAAGCCCCATGCGCCCGCGTATTATGCCTTTAAAACCGGAGACCAATGAGTTAAACTCGCTTTGGTCGCGCTCGGCGTTTTCAAGTATTGCGCTTATTACAGCTATCCGTTTCATATATATCTCCTCTCTCCGTAAAATCAAAAAACCCGCCGTAAAGGCAGGTTGTAAAATTACATAGTTTAAGCATATTTCAGCTTAGAATTACAACTGCCTTTCAATTAAGACTAATTATTAGTCTATGTTGTCAGAGCAAGCGTTTTTAATTGCTTGATAAGCAAAAGAAGTATCTAATGCTTATCACATGTGAATAATATCACAATGTCTTTAGAAATGCAACATATAAATTTTATTTTATAAAAAGATTGCAGCCTTAGCTTATCTCTTTACAAAAAAGGCTGATACCTTTATAATAGGGAATAATATTGTAATAGCAATTACGCAGGACACGGCCTTTTGGCATAAAGCTTTGGTAAGCGAACGGGGAAGCGGTGAAAGCCCCGGCAAAGCCGCCTTATAAGTTATCACCTGCTATGCTTTTTTGCCCAAAAGTTTCAGTAAGCAAAAACGGGTTTGCGCACGTTACAGCGTTTGTAGAGATACGGTAATTTTTTACCGTGATTTTTTGGGTGGTACCGTAGAAGATATGCGTCTTTTGCCCCGATTTGGGCAGGGCGTTTTTTATTTATACAAGAAAAAGAGGAGAGAAACATGCTTTATAAACAGGTAGACAAAGACTTAAACTTTAAAGACAGGGAAACGCAGGTCTTAGAGTTTTGGAAACAGAATATAATATTTGAAAAAACGGTAGAAAAAAGCAAGGGGGCAGAGCCTTTTACTTTTTATGACGGCCCGCCGACGGCAAACGGAAAGCCGCACATAGGGCATATATTAACACGCTGTATAAAAGACCTTATACCAAGGTATAAGACTATGAAAGGGTATGATGTTCTCCGCAAAGCGGGATGGGATACTCACGGGCTTCCTGTAGAGCTTGAGGTTGAAAAGCTTTTAGGGCTAGACGGAAAAGAGCAGATAGAGCAGTACGGAGTAGAGCCGTTTATTGCAGAATGCAAAAAGAGCGTGTGGAAATACCAGGGCGACTGGGAGAAGATGAGCGAGCGCGTCGGCTTTTGGGTTGACATGGAAAACCCTTATATAACGTACGAGAATGATTATATAGAATCTGTTTGGTGGTCTTTAAAAGTTATTTTCGAAAAAGGGCTTTTATACAAAGGGCATAAAGTAGTGCCTTACTGCCCGCGATGCGGAACGGCTCTTTCTTCGCACGAAGTCGCTCAAGGTTATAAAGACGTAAAAGAAACATCTATATTTGTAAAGTTTAAGGCAAAGGGCGAGCAGGATACATATTTTATGGCATGGACGACAACGCCTTGGACGCTTCCGAGCAACGTCGCGCTTTGCGTGGGCCCCGATAAGCAATATGTAAAAGTAAGCCATAAAGGCGAAAATATAATAATGGCAAAGGCGCTTGTAGAGACTGTATTAGGGCAGGACGCAAAAGTCATAGAAGAATATAAAGGCAGCGATTTAGAGCATATGGAATACGAGCTGCTATACGATTTCGGCGCGGCGGATAAAAAAGCGTGGTATATAACGACGGGCGATTTTGTAACGCTTTCGGACGGCTCTGGTATTGTACACATAGCTCCGGCGTTTGGCGAAGACGACGCGAAAATTGGCAGAGATTATGACTTGCCGTTTGTACAGATGGTAAACGAGCAGGGCAATTTTATAAAAGGCACGCCGTGGGAAGGCGTTTTTGTAAAACAGGCGGATGAGCTTATCATAAAAGATCTGGCGGACAGAAAACTTCTGTTCGGCGAAAAAGACTATGAGCATAGCTATCCTTTCTGCTGGAGATGCGATACGCCGCTTTTATATTACGCAAGAAAATCATGGTTTATAAAGGTAACGGCGCTAAAAGAGCTTTTGCAGGAAAACAACCGCGCGGTAAACTGGCTGCCCGAAAACATAAAAGAAGGCAGAATGGGCAACTTCTTAGAAAACGTTATTGACTGGGGGCTTTCGAGAGAAAGGTATTGGGGCACGCCGCTTCCCGTTTGGGAGTGCGAATGCGGCAACTATACTGTTATAGGCTCTATTGCTGAGCTTCGCGAAAAAGGCAAAGATGTCCCCGAGGATATAGAGCTTCATAAACCGTTTATAGACGAAATAACTATAAAGTGCGATAAGTGCGGCAAGCAGAGCAAGCGGGTTTCCGAGGTCATAGACTGCTGGTACGATTCGGGTTCTATGCCGTTTGCGCAATGGCATTACCCTTTCGAGAACAAGGAAGAGTTCGAAAAACGTTTTCCCGCTCATTTTATAAGCGAAGCTGTAGACCAGACGCGCGGATGGTTTTATACTCTGCTGGCAATTGGCACGCTTGTGTTCGGCAAAAACCCGTTTGAGAACTGTATTGTTCTCGGGCACGTACAGGACAAAGACGGGCATAAAATGAGCAAACACACAGGCAACGTAGTAGACCCGTGGACTGTGCTCGATAACCAGGGCGCCGACGCTATAAGATGGTATTTTTATTCCAACAGCGCGCCGTGGCTGCCTAACCGTTTTTATGACGAGGCGGTATCCGAGGCGCAGCGCAAGTTTATGGGCACGCTTTGGAACACGTACGCGTTTTATGTGATGTACGCCGACATTGACGATTTTGACCCGACAAAACACGAACTCGGCCTTGGTAACGTAATGGACAGATGGATACTCTCGAGGCTGAACACGCTCGTTAAAAATGTGTGCGGTTATCTAGATGAATATAAACTTACTGAGCCGTCAAGAGAGATGGATAAATTCGTCGACGATTTTTCCAACTGGTATATAAGAAGGTGCAGAGGCCGTTTCTGGGCATCGGGCATGGAGCACGACAAAGTTGACGCTTTTATGACTTTGTATACCGTACTCAAGACATTCTGTAAGCTGGCCGCTCCGTTTACGCCGTTTATGACAGAAACGATGTATCAGAATATAGTAAGAAGCGTAGATAAAGAAGCGCCCGAGAGTGTTCATCTTTGCGCTTATCCCGAGGCGGACGAATCGCTTATAGACGCAGAGCTCGAAAAGGGCATGGATATTGTGCTAAAAGCGGTGGTTTTGGGAAGAAGCGCGAGAAACAGCGCTGCCATAAAGAACCGTCAGCCGATAGCCAATATGTATGTTTCGGGTATTGAGGAGCCGGGGGAAATGTTTACCGAACTTATTGAAGGCGAGCTTAACATTAAAAAGGTATCGTTCGGCGCAGACGCAACAGAATATATATCATATAATGTGAAACCGCAGCTAAAGACATTGGGGCCAAAGTACGGTAAATTGCTTGGCGCAATAAAGGTACATCTTGAGCAGGGCGACGGGCTAAAGATCGTCAACACCGTCAGGGAAAAAGGAGTATATACTTTTGACGCAAACGGAGAAACGATTGAACTTCTCGAAGAAGATATGCTTATAGAACCGACGCACAAACCGGGGTTTGTAGTTGAATCGGGCGGCGGCATAAGCGTTATACTTGAAACGACACTGAGCGATAAGCTCATAGAAGAAGGTTTTGTCCGCGAGATGATAAGCAAAATACAGACTATGCGAAAAGAAGCGGGCTTTGAGGTAATAGACCACATAAGGCTTGCCGTTACGGGCAACGAAAAACTTTGCGGAGTAGTAAAACGAAACGCTGCCGAGATAAGTGCGGAAGTCCTTGCCGATAAAATCGAAGAAACGTTGTCGGGATATGAAAAACAGTGGGATATAAACGGGCAGACCGCAGATTTCAGCGTAGAAAAGATATAAGAATTAGAAGACAGAGGCGTAATCGATAGTACGCCTCTTTTTTATTATTGAATATTTTGTGCGATTTGTATACAATGGAACAATGAACGATATAAGAAAAAAGGTAGCTTTTGTTACAGGAGCAAGCTCTGGAATAGGCGAAGCAACAGCGAAGACAATGGCAAAAGACGGATACATAGTGTACGGCACATCAAGGCGCGCAAAATATGAGACAGTGCAAACAGACAGCGTTTCTTATACTATGCTTCCTATGACGCTCGAAGACGAATCGTCTATAAAAAAAGCGGTAGATTATATAATAGATAAAAACGGGCGCATAGATGTTTTAGTAAACTGCGCGGGAAGCGGAATAGCAGGAGCAGTGGAAGAGACATCCGCTGCGGAAGCAAAAACGCAGCTCGATGTTTGTTTTTTTGGTGTGCTTAGCGTACAGAGCGCTGTGCTCTGCTTTATGAGAGAGCAGAAAAGCGGAATGATAATAAACATAGGTTCTATGGCAGCAAGCATACCGATACCTTTTCAGGGTATGTACAGCGCCGCAAAATCTGCGCTTTTTATGATGACGGCGGCGCTTAGAATGGAAGTGCGCCCTTTTGGTATAAGAGCATGCGTAATAGAGCCGGGCGACACTAAAACAGGGTTTACAGGCAAAAGAATTTTTACAAAAAAGACGAAAGATACCGCTTACAGAAAACCGCTTGAACGGTCTTTGTATGAGATGATACGGTCAGAGCTCTCGGCATACGGCCCTGAAAAATGCGCAAAGCTAGTGCTAAAAACCGCAAAGAGAAAAAATCCGCCCCTTCGGCGGTCGGTAGGGTTTGAGAACAAACTCTTTTATATACTTTCAAAATTCTTGCCGTTGGTATTGAAAGAAAAAGTTATTGCCATGAACTATTTAAAAAAAGACCCGCCAAAAGACGCGGTCTGGACGTATGAAAAACAGTTTAAGGAGAATAAATAATGGATGAATTAAAGCCTATTTTAGAAAGAAGAAGTTACAGGATTTATAAAGATAAGCCGGTGCCCGAAGATGTTATAAAGACGCTGCTTCGTGCAGGGATGTACGCGCCTTCGGCGATGAACAGTCAGCCTTGGGAGTTTCTTATTATGAAAGACCACGACAAAAAGGAGGCTGTATCCGCTCTTGGCTCTAACTGGAGCATGCTTAAAAAAGCGCCGCTTGGTATACTTGTTATGGCAAACACCAACGGCTACAGATCTTCTACCAAAGAGTTTTTTATACAGGACTGTTCGGCGAGCACACAGAATATTCTTATAGCCGCACAGGCGCAGGGGCTCGGCGCTACATGGCTCGGCCTTTATCCGAAAGAAAAGGCTATGGAAAAGATAAGAAAGATTTATGCAATACCCGAGCATATATTGCCATTCTCGCTTATTTCGATAGGCTATCCTGATAAATCTCTTCATCCGCATACCACTTTTCATGTCCACAAAGTGCATACGGACGAATACTAAAATTATTAAATCGTACGGGGAATTTTTCTTCGTTCTTTTCTTATGCTTAAAAAGATGAAACTTTTATTGTTCTGTTAACGTCTGATAATTTGTACGTATATTAAAGGAGCTTCGTTTTTATGATGAAAAAGATAACAACTATTATAAGTATTGTTTGCGCATGCACATTTCTTTTTGCAAGCTGCAAAATAAATAATGCTGAATATGATGAATCGCCTGCCGGTAATACGGCAGAGCAAGACAATAGCGCATCTTTGCCGAAAGAGGAAGAAGACAATGAATTGCCCGACGGGTTTGCGAGCGAAACGCTTGCTCCGAGAGAGCGCGAAACAAAAGGCATAATAACCGCAAAAGACGGCAGAGGGAGCATTGATGTTTTAGGTGTGTGGAGCGTGGATGTGCAAAAGACCGTAGGCGCAAAGAATGAAAAAGACAACATTGAAATCCCGTATATGATGATATCTATGGCGATGCCGCCTGTGTTTTGCTTTAACAATGACGGTACAGGCTTTGAAGAATATAATCGGAACAGAGACAGCTTTACATGGGAGTATATAATCCAGGACGATAAAAAAACAGGGGTAGTTTATAGATACGATAAAGGCGGCAGCGGCTGGCTGTTATATTTAAAACAAGCGGGCGATAATGTAATTTTTGAAAAAACTGCATATGACGGCAGCGATGCTAAATATGGCGACGAATTCATAAGAACTATTGAGGTAAGCAAACGGGATCCTTATATTTTGGTGTATTTTGAAGGAGGCATACATACTCCTTACTGTGTATTTACGCATGCAAATACTATGGATGCTTGCGGAGAGCCGATCAATGCCAATGATATAAAAGAGCTTTTTGTTCATAAAGTAATAGGAAATTTTTACATAGAATATTACGGACAGCTTTTGCACGAACCGAGTTTTACGATTTACAAATATGACGAAAATTTTGATATTGATAAAAAGAACGATTTTGCAATCTATAGCGAAAACAGAGAACTTATAATTCCCGATAAAAGCGGTGTATATCTGGTGCAGGTGAATGTTGTTTGGGGCGTGAACGAAAATAATTGGTCATCAAATGAGTTTTTCTTCAAGATAGAGATAGAATAATCTCTACAACCCGAGCACTCCGAACAATACAACTCCTATAACTCCCGACGCCAATATTACTAAGATAGGCGATATTTTAAGCTTTATTACGGCAATGCCCGACAGCAGTGCGATTATGACAGAAGCTATGTCTATGCTTTTTGCCGCGCTTTCCCAGGTAAGAGAAGAGATGCTTTCTGTGCCGAAGAGAGAGGGCACTGCCATTATGACAGCCGCCGCCGCTATAAGACCCGTTACGGCAGGGCGAAGCCCCCACATGGCGCGCCGTACTCCGAGCTTGTCTTCAAAATGAAAAAAGTATTTCGCGACAAGAGTCGTTATTATAAGCGACGGCAGAGCGACGGCTATCGTCGCGGCAAGCCCGCCGAATATCCCGAGAGTACGCACTCCAGAAAACGTCGCGGCGTTTATCGCAAAAGGCCCGGGCGTCATCTGCGAAACGGCGATAATGTCTGCCACTTCGAGCGGTTTCATCAGCCCGTAAGCGACAAGCTCGCTGTTTATGAGAGGCAGCATGGCATATCCGCCGCCTATTGTGAAAAATCCGATTTTAAAAAATATCCACATAAGGCGAAGATAAGGTATCATAGCTTATCCTCCCCGTTTGCGGCAGGCGATTTTTTTATTCTCAAAATTCCCGCCGTTACTCCGAAAATAATTGCTCCGAGAATTATGTATATACTGCTTATATTAAGTAGAAGAGACAAACAAAAAGCAGCGGCAAACACGAGTATAGAAATGATATCTTTTCTAAAAGGTTTGGAAAAACGCCAGAAAGCAGAAAATAAAAGCGCGACTACTGCCGCGCGTATTCCCCGAAGCGCACCCGCGACATAAATATTGCTGCGCAGCGCTTCGTATGCGTATGTGACCGCCGTCAGAACTATCAATGACGGCAGTATTATTCCCGCTACGGCTATAAGTGCGCCCTTAAATTTGCCTAATTTGTATCCTATAAGTATGCCGCAGTTTATCGCTATCGCGCCGGGCACAGATTGTGAAAGAGCCACCATGTTAACCATATTTTCTTCGGTGACCCAGCCATATTTGCGGACAAACTCGTCTTCAAAAAGCGGAACCATAGCATAACCGCCGCCAAAAGTCAGCACTCCGAGCTTTAGCATGGTTATAAACAGTATCCAGCTCTTTTTGTCTTTGCCCATTTATTATCCCTTTTGTTTTTTTGTGTGATTTAGCAGCCCGCCGTCTTTGAGCACTCCAATAAGCCTGTCAGACACCTCTAATTTAACTTCAAACGAGAATCCCTTAGTTGCGTTTTTTACGGTAAAATCTTGTTTCCCGTCTGTTTTATTTATAGCATCGTCAATTTCCAGAGTATCGCCGATGTCTATTTTGTCGTACACGCTTTCGTCCGCGAATACGAGCGGAAGTATCCCCGAGTTTACAAGATTTGCCATGTGTATTCTCGCGAACGATTTTGCAATAACGCCTTTTATGCCAAGATACAAAGGAACAAGCGCCGCATGCTCTCTTGAAGAGCCCTGGCCGTAGTTATGGCCTGCGACAAGAAAACCGCCTTTTTTTGCTTTTGCTCTTGCCGGAAAATCTTCGTCGACAGGCGTCAGGCAAAAATCGGATAGATACGGTATGTTCGAGCGGTAAGGCAGAAGCTTTGCGCCCGAGGGCATAATATGGTCTGTGGTTATATTGTCTTCCATCTTTAAAAGAACTTCGCCTGATACCGTTTCGGGGAGAGCTTTGCCGAGCGGAAACGGTTTTATGTTTGGGCCGCGTACAATTTGCGTTTCGCCGTTTTTATCCGGCGGTGTGATAAGGTTGTCGTTTATCATAAACTTATCCGGCATATCAATCGCCAGAGTATCTTTATTTATATCTATATCTCGGGGGTCGGTAAGTACGCCTGTAAGCGCGGTCGCCGCCGCCGCTTCGGGGCTTACGAGATATACGTCTGCGCTGTAAGTTCCGCTTCGCCCGTAAAAATTACGGTTAAACGTTCTTACTGAAACGGCGTCAGTCTTTGGAGACTGCCCCATGCCTATGCACGGGCCGCAGCCGCATTCGAGTATTCTTGCGCCGGCAGAGATTATATCAGAGAGTGCGCCGTTTTTGGCAAGCATATTCATAACCTGCTTAGAGCCGGGGGATATAACAAGGCTTATACCTTCGGCAATACTTTTTCCTTTCAGTATAGCCGCTACGCGCATGAGATCGAGATAAGAAGAGTTCGTACAGCTTCCTATACAAACCTGGTCAACGGCTATGCCGCCAATCTCACGTATAGTTTTAACTTTGTCGGGGCTGTGCGGCATAGCCGCCATAGGCTCCAGCTTCGACAGGTCGATTTCAATATTCTCTGCATAAACTGCGCCTTGGTCGGCGCTTAGCTCGGTATAGTCAGATTCCCTGCCCTGTGCGGCAAGAAACGTTTTTGTTACCTCGTCGCTCGGGAAGATTGAAGTTGTTGCGCCGAGTTCCGCACCCATGTTAGTGATAGTAGAACGTTCGGGAACGGAAAGAGAAGCAACTCCTTCTCCGTAATATTCTATTATTTTGCCGACGCCGCCTTTTACTCCGAGTAATCGCAAGACTTCGAGTATAACGTCTTTTGCCGATACGCCAAATGACAGCTTTCCTACAAGTTTTATACCGACTATCTTTGGCATGGGTATATAATACGCGCCTCCCGCCATTGCGACAGCGACATCAAGGCCGCCCGCGCCTATCGCTATCATGCCTATGCCGCCGCCCGTAGGCGTATGGCTGTCCGACCCGAGAAGAGTGGCTCCCGGAATTCCGAACCGCTCGAGGTTAACCTGGTGGCATATACCGTTGCCCGGCCTGCTGAAAAACACGCCGTGCTTTTTCGCCACCGTTTCGATATATTTGTGATCGTCTGCGTTCTCAAACCCCGACTGCAGCATATTATGGTCTATATAAGCCAATGATTTTTTTGTTTTAACACGAGGCACACCCATGGCTTCGAATTGAAGATATGCCATAGTGCCCGTAGAATCCTGAGTTAATGTGTAATCAATGTTAATAGAAATTTCTTCTCCCGGTTTCATATGCCCGGATGCTAAATGTTTTTCTAATACTTTTTCTGCTAATGTCCTCACAAGTATCCTCCAAATTAAATGATTTTATCATGTAATTCTACCTTTAACGGCAAAAAAAATCAACTTGAATACGCAAATATAAAATTTAATTTACATACTTTAAGCCGATTTTTATAATCATATTTTTACTTAAAAAGGCGGCGGATTATTGTTCCATCTGTTTTCCGAGAAAAGCCGCGGCGGCCACAGCCGCTTTTTGTTCAACCATGCCAAGCACTGCGCCGTTTCGAGAAATAACCGCGATAGCGCCTATGGGCTGTCCGTCCATGGAAATAGGCGCAATAACCTGAGAAGTTGACAAAGCTTTATCTTCGCCCGTTATAAGCGGTATAGTGTTTTCTCCCTCGTTGATGACTGCGTTTCTTTTGTTCATGCTTTCTTCAAGCGCGCTGCTGACCGGGCGTTCATAATAGTCTCTTTTATGGTCTCCGCCCGCCGCGATAACTGTGTCGCGGTCGCATATAACACATGTCTGACCGAGTGTTGTTGATAAAGCCTCCGCAAAATCTACAGCGAATGCCGTTAGCTCGCCGATCGGTGAATATTTTTTCAGAATGATGCCGCCCTCCCTGTCAGTATATATTTCCAGAGGGTCTCCTTCGCGAATCCTCAGCGTTCGCCTTATCTCTTTTGGAATTACAATTCTGCCAAGTTCGTCTATTCTTCTGACTATGCCGGTCGCTTTCATATTTTCTCCTCCTTAAAAGCAATATTGGTTTTGCTGTTATTGTTTGTAAGAATGAACAAATTATGCGCATTGCAAAAAAATTGAGAATGAATAAAAAACTTTTTGCCTAAACCGATCAGCCGTCTTTTTGCAAAGAAAAAGGGCGAAGAAATTTCCGCGCCCTTATCTTTAATCAATCTACTGCTTGCTTTTTTTAAAACAGAGGAACCAGTCGAGGCAGTACATGTCTTCTGCTTCAGATTCCATTCTTTCTTTAGCTACTCCGCACGAACCCGCCGGCGGTATGATAACATCTTCGCCCGGCTGCCAGTTAGCAGGAGTTGCAATGCCTTCTGCGTCTGCTTTTTGCAAAGCGGTAACGATACGTTTTATCTCGTCAAAGTTTCTTCCCGTTGAAGCCGGATAATAGAGTATCGTTCGAACAACCGCTGTCGGGTCGATGATAAACACGGCGCGGACAGCCATTGTATCAGAAGAGCCCGGTTGTATCATGCCGAATTTCTTTGCGACGTCCATCTTGATGTCTTCAATGAGCGGGAATTTGACTTCGACATCTTTCATTCCTTTAAACTCGATTTTTTCCTTTATTGTCCTCAGCCACGCGATGTGAGAATATAATCCGTCTACCGACAAGCCTATAAGCTCTGTATTAAGCGCTTTAAAATCTTCTTCCATTGATGCGAATGTCATAAACTCTGTTGTGCAAACAGGCGTAAAATCGGCAGGATGGCTAAAGAGTATTACCCATTTGCCTTCATAATCTTCAGGAAAACTTATTTCTCCCTGAGTTGTTTTTGCTTTAAAAGCAGGTGCTTTGTCTCCGATAAGCGGAAATGTAGTTACATTAGTGTTTTCTTCCATTTTTAAAACTCCTTTCTTTTTCAACTAAATTTTCTTATTAAGAATAATTATTGTTAAGGCGAATATACTTTATGAAAAATATATATTCAGTGACTTTGTTACTAATATTAAGCAAGATTAATAATGCAAAAAAATTGGCAAATGACTTACTAAAGTATTATATCACAAATCAAATAAATTTTATGTAATTGTTTAAAATTAAATTGTAAAAAGTGGATTTTTTGGTATAGCAATGCCTTGTGGTATACCAAATGATTATTCTTTATATAATTTTAACGGAGATGAAAAAATTAATAAACGAGAAAGTTTTTACATTTAATATTAAAGGCATTGCTTTGGTATTTAAAGGCTTTGTCATCTTCAAAGCCAATTAATCTATTAGTGATTATAACACGTTACTAGGCCATGTGTATGTCTGATTTTGTCGAATAGTGACACATTTTGAAGCGATTACGATGGATTCTTTTTTTATATTCGCCTTCAAGTGTCAGAATCCCTTTTCTCCTTATATTTTTTCTCTGTAAAAAAAGAGGCAAGCAGCGATATCCCCAAGACAACTACTGCAGCTATAAGTATCGGGCGCCCGCTATCGAGCGGGCAGACACCCGGCGGAAGCTCTGCATTGATAACAAAAATCTTGATCAGAGCATATGCGCCGAGAGCAGCGCCTATTCCAAAGGTTATGTTAGAGATATATTTCATCACTCTCTTATGTGACATAAGAAAGATTTTTACTTTATTGTTTTTCATATTTTTCCTTATGATTAACTTTATATCGATATTATATCATAACAGGAGCAAAAAGTTTTAAACATATTATTAACACTATATACTTTTCTATTAATTGATTAGAAAAATGGTATAATCAGAAAAAACATTCGGAGGGAATTTTATTATGGCATGTAAAGATCAAAGCTGCGGCTGCATATGCAAAATTACAGGGCTATCCCATATAGGTATATTTGTAAAAGATATGAAGGTCTCGCTCGATTTTTATAAAAACATTCTGGGTTTTGAATGTTATTCGGAATCGACGGTTACCAGGGACGACGGCATAACTTTGGTCGCTTTTTTAAGATGCGGTACATGTGAGATAGAATTGATACAGCACCCTGTTTATCACAAAAGAAGCGACGGCCCCGTAGACCATATTGCGCTGGCTGTTGAAGATATCGATTGCATGAAAAAATGCCTCGAGAAAAAAGGCGTAGAATATGAGACAAAAGACCCTATAGAACTTTCTGTAATAAAGGATAACGGAGTCAGATACATATTCTTCCGCGGGCCGGACGGAGAACGTCTTGAGCTAAGCCAAGTACTCTAGTTTAAAAAAGCAATTTCGTAGTTTAGATAAAGCGCAAAGCAAATCCAGACCGTGTATGGAACAAGAAGATAAGCCGCCGTTTTGTCTATACGAAACACATTAGTAAACAGTATAACGGCGGCAGCTATTATGAGAATGAGCACAAAAACTGCTCCTGACGGATTTTGCAGATAAAAGAATGTATAACTCCACAGAACATTAAGCACGCCCGTAAGCGCATATAAAAACAATACCTTTTTTGTTACGTTGCTGTTTGTGCTTACAAGAGACAAAGAAACCGCAATGAGTATATAAATAACCGTCCAGACTATGGAAAAAACTACGGGCGGGGGCTGCAGTTCAGGCTTTGTTAAATTAATATACCAATCTGTAGATGTGTCGGTGAAAAAAGCACCCAGCGCCGCGACAGATGCCATAAACAACACAGAATAAATAATTCTTAAAATTTTATCCGATTTTTGCATATATCCGCCTCCGAGAATAAGTATATTCGTATTAGGACGAATATAGAATTTCCGGAGGCATTTTTATATGAAAAAAGAAAACATTGCTTTGTTTTTTATTGGGTGTGTTCTGCTTTACGCAAATCTATTTTTTATTACGAGACAAAGCCTTGTGTTCTATACTCCTAAACAAGAAGAGATTGCCTCGGGCGGCATAACGGTTACAAATGAAAATATTAATCGCGGCAGCGAACAGCTAACGATTGATATTTGCAGGCCGATAGTTTCAGGGTTTGGCGACTTTCGCTTTGAGCAAACGCTTAATGAGGCGATAGAAAAACAAATAATGCTTGCGCTAAAGCAGGCTGAGCAGGAAGCCGATATCTTTTGGAAAGATACCAAAGCCAAAGGGTACGAGCCTTGGGCGTATGTTTTTTATGCTGGTTACGAGGTGAAAACTGTCAGTGGTATTTTTTCTCTTAAGGTAACAACTCTGCTCAACACGGGAGGTACGGGAATGCCGCATACCGTATATTATAACGCAGATATAAAACGCAACAGATTTTTGTGCCTTGAAGATTTATTTAAAAAAGATTCTTCTTATAAAGAGATAATAGATAGCTATTTGAAAAAAGAGATGGACAAAGATCCCGAGAGATTTTTCGCTGCCGATAACTTTTCGGGCATAACTAAAGACACGCAGTTTTTTATATATGAAGGCGCTCTTTATATTGCTTTAGCAAAATATGAGATAGCTTCGGGTATGACGGGAGAGCCGCAGTTTTTGATACCGGCAGAAATCATGCGCGAATTTTTAAGGCCCGAATATAAGAATATTATAAAATAAAAAGCCGCTGTTATACGGCTTGTTTTTGCGATTCTTCGTCGCAGGTTCATTTATAATGACTGCGGAAAATCTATTTTAGATTCTCTTCGTTTAGCACTTCAAGCTCTCCCAAAAAACGCCCGTCTTTGCGAACAAGTTCGCCGTCAAAATACATTTCGCCGCCGCCGTATTCGGGCCGCTGTATGAGCACGAGGTCCCAGTGCACGGCACTTTCGTTGCCGTTGTCTGCGTCTTCGTAGCACGAGCCGGGAGTCAAATGTATAGACCCCGCTATCTTTTCGTCGAAAAGAGTATCGCACATAGGGTCTTTTATATATGGGTTTACACCTATTGCGAATTCACCTAAATACCTTGCGCCTTCGTCGGTATCGAAAATTTTATTAAGCCGCTTAGTGTCGTTTGCTTTGGCATTAACTATTTTGCCGTCTTTGAACTCAAGATAAATGTTCTCGAACTTAAACCCTTGGGAAAAAGAGGGCGCGTTGTATGTGATATACCCGTTTGCGCTGTCTCTTACCGGAGCAGTATAAATTTCGCCGTCAGGTATGTTCATATGCCCAGAGCATTTTTTTGCCGGTATTCCTTTTACCGAAAAAGTGATATCCGTATCCTTGCCCGTCAGGCGGACTTTGTCAACAGTCTTTAGTCTTTGCTGCATAGTGTCCATCGCTTTGTCCATCTTAGAATAATCAAGATTACATACATCAAAATAAAAATCTTCAAATTTCTCTGTGCTCATGCCCGCAAGCTGTGCCATAGATGCATTTGGATAGCGCAGCACCACCCATTTTGTCTTTTTTACGCGAAGGTCGTGATGCACCTGTTTCGAGTATATAGAGCGGTACATATTAAGGTTGTCTTCGTTAACGTCGGACAGCTCAGATGTGTTGTTGACGCCGCGAAATGCCACATAAGCGTCCATATCCTGCATGCGCAGAGAATCGTATTTTGTCATATCTTCGATCTGCGCTTTGGTTGCGTTTTTTAACAGCTCACGCTGTACACGTGCGTTTCGCATTATGCCGTAAGGCACGCCACCGGCGGCATAAACCTGCTTAATAAGCTCAGCAGATAAAACCTCGGGGCAGTCGAAATTTTCTATAAGCACTTTTTCGCCCTTTTGTACGTTCATAGAGTACGTAACAAGAGATTTACATAATTTAACCAGTCTTTTGTCTATCATATATCCTCCGAGTTAAAATTTATTTGTTCATTTATAATGTATAAAGGCCTGTCTTTTGCTTCATCGTATATTCTTCCCAGATAAAGGCCGAAAATCCCCAGGCAGATAAATAAAAATGAAATAAAACAAAATACGAGCGCAAAAAGTATATGCATCAAGGCCCATATGTTTAATAAAACAAACACCACAGATAACACAAGGTATGCGCACGAAAGAACGGATAAAAATATCCCCATGTACAGCGGAAGCTTTAACGGGCGGTCAGAAAACGACGTTATGCCGTCACCTGCCAGTTTAAGCATTTTTTTTACCGAATATCTTGTTTGCCCCGCCGCTCTTTCCTGCCTTACGAATTCCTGCGGCTCTGCTCGAAATCCCGTCCATGCCGCCATGCCGCGCAGAAACCGGTTTTTTTCGGGCATGCCGACAAGCGCATCGCAGACTTTTCTGTCTATAAGGCGAAAATCTCCTGTGTTAGCAGGTATGAACTGGCCGCCGAGAATTCTAAGCAGCTTGTAATATACCCAGGCGGTAAATTTCTTAAACGCTTTTTCGCCCTGTCTTTTTATACGTTTGCCGTAAACGATATCCGCGCCCATCTTCCATTTCTCCGCCATGTCTGGTATAACTTCGGGAGGGTCCTGCAAATCGCAGTCGATTATTACGACTGCGTCTCCGCGGCTTTTTTCCATGCCTGCCGAAACAGCCTGCTGATGGCCGAAATTTCGAGAAAAACTTATTACCTTTACTGCCTTGTCGTTTTGTGCAATCTGCTTTAATATTTGCAAAGTATCGTCCCGTGAGCCGTCGTCAACAAAAACAAGCTCGTAATCACCAAGCTTATCCATGACTTTTTTTAATCGCGCATATGAAATCTTTATAACAGATTGTTCGTTATATGCCGGAATCACTACCGAATATTTCATGATCTAACTCCTATTATTTTCGCCTTTAAAAATTATATACTACATTGGGAGATATTTCAAAGAAAAGCCGCCGCGAAAGACGAAAGATTTTGCCGAAACGTTTAATTGCCATAAAATAATAATAATGCTATAATATAACAAAAATACTCCGCTATTAACAAAGGAGTGAAAATCATGTATATTTTCGTCGCATTTTTCGATACAAACGCAAAAGAAAAGTATGTTTTAAAAGATAAATATTTTGAGCAATTCAAAAATGTATTTGCCGATTATAAAGATATGCTTAAAAAAGCAGATGGGTGTGCTGCTTATTTTGCCGGCAAAGACAATTCGGATAAAACCGCTTATTCGCTTACGGTAAAAAAGTATGAAATCAAAGAAAATTCAATTATCTTTTATTTCGGCAATGCAAAAAAGCTAGATATAAAAAGCGGTTTTTTAAGAGAAGCTCTTCGTGGCGTTGCGATAAAAAATAAATGGGCTGATGAAAAAAATTTGCCTCCTCTTTTGTGTTTATTAACTGACAAAGAGTACAAAGATATTATAGATACGGCAAATTCATTAGAAAAAATGAATTCGCTTATGCAGAGCAAAGACTATAAGGGCGTATGTATGATGTATGCTCCTCTTGGAAAAGTAAAAGATAATAAAAACGTATGGAATAATGCAAGCATTTTATATCTGCTCGGGATTTGCTGCAGCAAGCTCTCGATTACGCTTTTAATAAAAGCTAAAGAGGAAAAAAAGCTTGAAACCGCGGCGCAGTACAGGCAGTTTGCGGAGAAATTTCTTGAAAGGGGCGCACAGTTAGAGCCGGATAATGCAAGGTGTGCTACCGCGCTTGCTTACAGGTATTATTCAAATGTGCACGAGCTTACAAGGCCGGGCGAAAGGCGAGATTCGAATTTAGAGTACGAAATAAAAAAAGCAAATGAATGGCTTAGCCGTGCGCTTGAGATTTATCCTGACAGCATAAAAAACAACTATAGAAAAGGCAAGCTAATAATAGAAAAACAGGCGCCGCATCTGCTGTTCGCGAAAAAATCTTTCAGTCCGCGCGAAGCTGCTCTTATAAGAGAAATAAGGCAGGTAGGAGAAGAGCATCTGGCAAGGGCGGTAATATTATATGAAGAGGAAAAAGACGAAAAAAGAATAAAAAATAATGTGCGTGAATACGCAAAAGCTTTGTTTGTGCTTGGCGGACATTATCTAAACGACGCGCCTTTGCCCATACACGAGTATTTTTTGAGCATTATTGCAGGAAAAAAATATAAAGCTCAAATAAAGCAGATAACAAAACTAAATCTGGCAAGCGCAAAAGAATGTTTTGAAAAATGCCTTAAAGCCGAGGCCGAATTTTCTTTAGAGGCGGACATAGACGCGGCGGAGCTCGCGGCTAAAGATAAAGAGTGGGCAAGGTCCCCTGCGATGAAATTATATCGCCTCGGATGCGTTTACAGCGATATGGCGTTTGCAGAGCTTGCGGGAGGCGATAAGCAAAAGAGCAAAGAGCTTTGCGCAAAGGCGATAAAATTTCTTTCGGGCGCAAAGAAAGTTTCTGACAATATAAAAGACAAAAAAACAAACACATGGCACATAAGCGAAAAAATCGCTTGGGTATATATCTTTGAAAAAAAGTACGAACGCGCAGCGAAACTTCTTGTGCGCTCACGCACGGGGTATGTGGTAAACACGTACGCTGTTGCGCTTATGCTCTCGGGCACTAAAGAGAATATGGCAAAAGCTATGGCGGCGCTTGAATCGGCAGCCGGCGCAAAAAACAACCTTGCAGCGGATTTGTCAAAAATCCTTCTTTGCTATACTCTTGCAAAAAGCGGAAAAGAATATAAGACCATAACGAAAAAACTTTCTTCAAAAAATCAAAAACTTGCAGATATTCTGCAAGTGGAGCACAAGCTTTTATAAGCATAGAATATCCATGTTTCGCTGTTGGTATTTTATTGACATAATCAGCAAGTGTATGGTATATTCTACGTAGTGAAAAAAGTAAAATTCATTAATATTTCAAACAAGGAGGAATAACAGTATGAAGATCAAAAACATTAATGAACCGGCAAAGTTTTTTGAAGTGCTTAAAGACTGCAAAGGCAAAGTTGAATTAGTTACTTCGGAAGGCGACAGGCTTAATCTTAAGTCTACTCTCTGTCAATATATTATGCTTACACAGATGTTTTCTGAAGCAAAGATTGACGAGCTTGAGCTATTGGTATCAGAGCCTGAAGATTTGAACCTCCTTCTTAACTATCTTGTTAGAGGATAGCACAAATCTTGAATTTATCAAGCCGCTTTAAGGGCGGCTTTTTTAGTACGAAAAATTTGAAAGAGTACGTTTTTTTGCCGCCTGTATATGGTATAGTTATAATATAAGCTCTGACAAAGTATTTACTTTTCTAGAAGAAATAAAAGTAAAATCAGGGTAACCATCATACCTTTCATCCGGCTTTGCCGGTGAAAGGTGAAAAATGGTTCTAGAATTTACGTAAAAGCGCCCCGGAGTGCTAGAAGGCACAGGCGGGGCAAGACCCGATGACAATCGTGAGGTTGTCATCGGCTGGGATAGTCATACTATGTTTTTGTTTGGAGGCTTTGGGGTATGAGCGTTACTATAATAAAAGGACGTTCGGGAAGCGGGAAAAGCCGTTTTTTGATGGAGCATATTAATGCACTTCTTTGTGACCCGTTTGAAAAAATCATAGTCATCGTTCCGGGACAGCTTACTTTTGAGACAGAAAAAAATATTATGCAAAGCTGCAATGTAAAAGGCATATTCGGGCTTAGCGTTTTTGGCATAGGGCGGCTTGCGCAAAAGATACTCGAAGAAACCTCGGATGATAGTTTTATTTCTAACGCCGAAGCCGCCATGATTTGCAGCAAAGCGCTTTTAGGTATGAATAAACCGTATCATGGAATGGATAAGCTGCCCGAGTTTGAAGTATGCGCGGCCGATCTTATACGGCGGCTCAAAAGCTATAACCAAACTCCCGATTCTATAAGAGCGGCGGCCGCCGATATAAAAGACAACGAGCTTGCCGCCAAACTTTTTGATACTGCGGATTTATTAGAACAATATATCAGCATAAGCGGCGGAAAGCTCGACTCTTCGGATAAGTTTTCTGCCGCTGCGGCAAAGGCATCGGGCGCGGATTTTTTAAAAGGCACGCATGTCGTTATCGACGGGCTGGATACCTATTGCCCCTCGGCTCTTTCGCTTATATCAAAAGTGATAGAACAAAGCCGCGATACCATTGCCGCGTTTCGAAGCGAGGGAGAGGGAAGCGACAAAAACCTTTTTGAATCTGAAAAAAAGGATATGGAACGGTTCATTGAGGCGGTAAAAAAAACAGGGCGCGATATAAAAGAGATTAGTGCCCAAAGTATGAAGTCGAGATATTCGAATTTAGAGCTTGATTTTCTTGAAAAAAATCTTTACAGATATCCTTATGAGCAGATGGACAGCGCGACAGATAACATACAGATTTTTGAGGCGCAGGATATTGAGCATGAGATAGATATACTTGCCGCGAATATACTCGGACAGGTAAAGGCGGGCAAGCGTTTTCGTGATATCGCCGTTGTCGGCGGAAATCTTGAAACTTATGCTTCTGCCATAAAATCAAAGTTTGCGCTTTGCGGCATTGCATATTTTTTAGACGAGAGAAGGGCTCTTTCCGACAACTCGTTTTTTGATTTTTTGTATAATGCGCTGTGCGCGGCTGCGGGAGACATGACTGCGGTTACGAGATATGCCTACAGCGAATATGCTCCGCTTGACGAAAACCAAAGATTTACGCTTTTAAAGTATACGGCAAAATATGCTTATAAAGGCTGGCATTATTTCTCTGAATTTTGGCGGGGCGGCGATGCAGAGCAGGCTGAAGAGCTTCGCAAAAAAGCGATTGCGCCTATAAATTACCTTACCGCAGGTTTACAGGAAAAAAACGCACGAAAACAGATTTTCGCGATAAAACAATTTTTAAAAATGTGCGGAGCCGAGAATAAGCTTAATGATTTTGTGCAGAGCATAAACGATAAATCGACACGGGCAGAATATGAGTATTTCGGGCAGGTTTATGAAAAAACCCAAGATATACTTTCGGGCATAGAGCAGGTTTTCGGCGATATGCAAATTTTGCCCGAAACGCTTTGCGGGCTTTTTAAAACGGGGTGCGAAGCTACAAAGATAGCCGTTATACCTCCCGCGACCGACGAGGTGGGTATTTTTGATATTTCAGTCGCAAAGCTGCCCGATATTGATGTGTTGTTTGCGATTGGCGTTGCCGACGGAATATGGCCGGCAAAAGACGACAGCCCCGGTATAATATCGTCGGCAGAGGCGGATACGCTAAAAAGTGCCGGGCTTGAAATAGGCGGTTACGATTTAGCAGAAGAAAAACTAAAGATTTATTCGGCATTAGTCAAACCAAAAGAGCGGCTCACGCTAAGCTATAATACCGCCGCCGGACAGCCGTCTATTTTGATAGACAGAATAAAACGTATTTTTCCGCAATTATACGTACAAAAGCCTGAGATGGTAAAAACTTCAATTTCGGGCATGGGCGCAGGCATTCTCGGAGAGATAGCCGAGGTGATAAGCGGCAAAGAGGCAGATGAAAGGCTTTTTAGCATATGCGCGCTTTTTTTGCGGCAGCCGGGCTGGCGGCAAAATGCCAGGAAAATGCTGCTGAGGACAAACGGCGCCGAGTGCTTGGGAGAAGATACAGCGGCAAAGCTGTACGGCGCAATTAAATGCAGCGCCACGCGTATAGAAAACTATAATAAATGTCCGTTTCGTCATTTTTTAGATTATGGATTAAAAGTACAGCAGGAAAAAGACTACACTAATGATAAGATAGACATAGGCACATATATGCATTTGGCCCTCGATATTTTTGCCAAAAAGCTTATTGCCGATAAAGCGGATATTAAAAAACTGACCGAGGATGAGACAAGGCGGCGCATGGCCGAGGCGGCGGATATCGCCGCAATGCAGCACGACAACGCTAAGCTAAAACAAGACGAGCGTTTTGAGGCACAGTTTCAGGCGCTAAGAGCAGAGCTTATAAATACTGCGCTAAGAATTCGCAGGCATTTTGCAGGCACGTGCGCGTCGATACATTCAAGCGAGCAGGAATTCACCGATTACGTTTTACCGACAAAGCTGGGGGACGTGGTTATTCGAGGAAAGATAGACCGCATTGATACGGCGGGCAGTTATTTTAGAATAGTAGATTATAAATCTTCGGCAACGCAGTTTTCTTTATCCGATTTTGCGAGCGGAATTTCGCTTCAGCTGCCCATATATATATCGGCGGCAAAAAAAATAATGGAAAAAGACGAGAAACTTCCTTCGGGCGGGTATTATATGCGAATAGGCGATGTTTATAAAGACAGCGCAGACGAGGTAGATAAAGCGGCGCGTATGGCGGGCATATCTTTGTGCGATGAACAGGTTCTCAGCGATTTTAACTCAGTGCTTCCAAACGGCAGTTTCAGCGCTATTGACCAGGCACTTACCAAATCGGGAAAGCTTCACGGCAGAGGTAAAAATAAATATTTTACAAAGAGCGAACTTGATATGCTTTTGTCGCTTACAGACGATATGATAAAAAAAGCCGCAGAGCAGATATACAGCGGCAATATAAGTCTTACACCGATAGCAAACAAGCAAAGAAACCAGGCTTGCGAATACTGCGCGTATTCGTCAGTATGCATGTTTAACGAGAATTATGAGGACAACGAATCGCGGCAGATAAAACAAATTGAAAAAGATGTTTTGCTTGGGGAGGCCTGTTTATGAGCGAAAAAGTATGGAACGATTTTCAGCAGCAGGCAATAGACGCGCAGGATATGAGCGTTGTGGTATCAGCCGCAGCGGGGAGCGGTAAGACAAGCGTGCTTTCCGAGCGTATACTGCGCCTTATTAAGCAGGGCGAAGATATAGAAAGAATGCTCATTGTTACGTTTACTAATCTTGCTGCAAGCGAGATGAGAGAGCGCATTTACTCGAGTATTGAGCAGGCAGGAAGGCTTTCGGATACGGCAAGGCTAGCCGCGCAGGCGGAAAAATGTGCATTTGCCGATATATCTACAATACACTCTTTTTGTATACGCGTGATAAGAGACAACTTCGAGCACGCGGGCGTTTCGCCAAAAGCTGTCATTGCAGACATCCCTGAAATAATGCTGCTTAAAGAGCGGGCAATGGACCAGACGATGCAAAACGCGGCGGGAGAATTGAGCCAGTTTATATTAAGATATTCTCAAAGGGGCGATACGGCGGGCATAAAAAAAATAGTGCACTCTATATATAACCGCGTTATAAGCACGAGGCATCCCGAAGCATGGCTGCAAAAAGCGCAGGAGAATTTTGAAAGCGACGAGTTTGTATATACGCTTTTTGATTCTTATAAACGCATGGCTTTAGGCGCGGCAGAAAACGCTTCGTGGCATTTAAAACACCGCTCGGATATTTGGAGATTAAGAGGCTTTTTTGAGCAGGAGTTAATAAGCGAGGCTGAGCGCATAAGCATGAAAAAGGCCGTTCAGGCTATTACTGTCGATAATATAGCCATTCCCGAATTAAGCGGGATAAGCGTTAAAGCCAAAGGCGCGCCCAACGGCGAGAGCGCGGCGCATACTAAAAGGGCGGATAAATGCTTAGAGAGCGTTCGCGGCTATACCAATGATTTTTATTGCATGACTAAAAAAGAGCTTCTGGAAACGGCAGGCAGCGGCAAGATTTTTATACAGTTGACGCGCGATTTTAGCAAAAGGTATGCGCAGGCAAAGCGCGCGAAAAATGTGCTTGACCACGACGATACCATCCACTTTGCGCTAAAGGCCTTATCTGTGCCCGATATAGCAAAGAGGTATCGGGATAAGTTTGCGCATGTTTTTGTAGACGAATATCAGGATATTAATGACGCGCAGAATGCTATTATTAAGAGTATACAGCGCGATAAAAATGATTTTTTGGTGGGCGATGTAAAACAGTGCATATATATGTTTAGAGAATCTAACCCCGATCTGCTTAAAAAAAGGTGCGAAGAGCTTAGCAAAACAGGACTCATTGAGATGAATATAAACTACCGCAGCGAAAAAAACATAATCGATTTTATTAACGGCGTTATGCACTATATGATGACAGAGGACGCGGGCGGCGTAGAGTATAAGGGAGGACAGCGGCTCGAAGCGGCAAAGACGGGCGGCGGGCATGTAGAGATAATTCTTGCGGGCAATGAAGAATATGACGATATAACCGCAGAAGGTTATGAGATAGCTGAAAGAATAAGAAAGCTCGTTAAAAAAGGGTATGAGTATAAAGATATTGCCATACTGCGCCCAGAGGTCGGCGGCTCGGGCAAACATTTGGCAAAGATACTTTCCGATATGGATATTCCTGTCGTACGCGGTTTTGACAGCGTTAATTCGGGATTCAGCGAGATAGATGTTTTTATTAACCTGCTTTCGTTGATAGACGGCGGAGTAAGCGATATAGCGTTGCTCAGCGTAATGCGTTATCCGTATTTCGATTTTACCGAAACGCAGCTCGCTAAAATAAGAATAAACCAAACAAAGAATTCTCATACGGATGAGGACAAGAGCTTTTTCCATGCGGTGAAAACTTTTCGCGAAGATTCTAAGCTCATGGAAAAAGTACAAAGCTTTTTGAATGAAATTGCGCGGTATAAGAAGCTTTGCAAAGCGTTGCGCCTGCCCGATTTTTTAATGAAGCTTCGGCAGCAAGCTCAGTTTCGAGAATACGCGCTGACATCAGCCGAAGGGGCCAGCAGTGACAACGCCATAAGCAGTTTTATAAGCAAGGTGTCTTCTATGAAACTGTCTAGCATAAAAGAGGTTCTCGAAATAGCCGATAAAGCTATGTCTAATAGTGAAGTTACACAGAGCCCGGGGGAGACAAATTCGGTATACATAACTACTATACATAAATCCAAAGGGCTTGAGTTTCCCGTCGTTATACTCTCGGGCCTGCACAAGAGAATAGAAAAAAGAGACGCGTCGGGGCCTGTGCTCGTAGGAAGAGAACTCGGGCTTGCGCTTGATACTATAGACGAAACGACGCGGATAAAAAAGCCGACAATGCATAAAAGAGCTGTGGCAGCAAATATTGCGAAAGAAACGATTTCTGAAAAAGTGCGCCTTTTATATGTGGGCATGACAAGAGCGATAGAAAGGCTTATTATTACAGGCGCCGGAAATAGTATTAAACCAAGATGGACAGAAGATAAATTTTTGGGATGGCAGCACAGCGCGGCGACTTACCTTGACCTTTTGATTCCGGCAGTTAACATGGCGTGCAGGCAAAACGGCACGGACATAAACAATATTATTAGCATTTCGGACGGTAAATCGCAAAACGCTACAAAAACGGATAAGAAAAAAAGCTTAGACGAGCTTTTTAAAAACGCAGCTAAAGCAGAGCCCGAAGATATTTTTATTGGATATGATAAAGCCGAAGATATAGGAGTGCCTTCTAAAGTTAGCGTATCGGCGTTGAAAAAGAAGCAGGAAGAAAAAGTTTTTGAATATATGCATTTACCGTCGCAGGATACTGAAATTTCGGCGGCCGAGCGCGGAACGCTAATGCATAAAGTTTTGCAGAAAATCGGTCTCGGGGAAAAAAGCGCGGAACAGGTAGATATATGCGTTGAGCAGTTGATAGAAGACGGCGTTATAGAAAAGGAACTAAAAAAACATATAGATATAAAAGCTTTAGCAGGTTTCTTGCAGAGCGATTTGGCGGCACGCGGAGCGGCGGCTGAAAAGTGTTTTTTTGAAGCTCCTTTTTGCCTGCGCATGAGCGCGGATGAAGCGAAGATCGTGCAATCGAAAGAAAGCGTTATTGTGCAGGGCGTAATAGATTTATGTTTTGTTGAAAACGGCGAATGGGTAATCGTGGATTATAAAACGGATAAAGTTTCGGAGGAGAATATCAAGGAAGCAGCGCAAAAATATAAAGTTCAAATAGGTCTTTACTCAAAAGCTTTAGAAGACATCACTGATTTGCGCGTTAAAGAAAAATATATCTATTTTCTTTCTGTCAACAAAAAAGTGCAAATGCCTTGATTACGGGGAATTCTTGGTAGCTATCCACTATAAATCGCATGTTATCCACAGTTTATGTGGATAACTCAATGCCTTTGGCAAACTAACGTTACCAGCGGATATTGCCTTTTGGCGCGTCCGCCTGCGTCGTATACATAGCCTTTCAGAGTGGATATTCGCCTTTTACCGGCAAAGCAGGAATGAAAGGCATGCCTGTATTTTTGGACTTATCTTTAAGATTATAGTTTTACTGTATTGTGATGGTAATAGTCTTTTCTTTATCCGTTTCTCCGCCTTCCCAGTCCTGCGCATATGTTAATGTAAGCGTTGTTTCGCCCGCTTTAAGGGCTTGGAAAACAAGCGTTGTTATGCCGCCCGAGCCTGCCGCATCCTTTTCGCCCTCCGCTGTATATTCGCTGCTGACAAGGTTTAATAATTCTTCGTTTTCAATGTCGGCTATCCATGTATAGCCTGTTGTGGGGTTTGATTCGAGCCCGAACTCAAATTTGTTTCCCGCCTGCACTATTATCTCGTTTGGTATAGAGCCTGCGTCTCCCGAATCGTCAGAAACGACAAGTGATGTTTGCTGATCGTTGCTTTTTATTATACAGCCGCAAAAGAATATGCTAACCAGCATAATTATCATTAACATTACAATAATTTTTTTCATAATCGTTCTCCTTATCTCGTATAATGTTAATATACACTAAACGACATATTATTTCAAAAATGTATTCTTAAAAATGCTGCTAATATATTGCTTGAACTCAAAGTATGGTATAATATTAAATAAAATAATTTTGGAGGTAAACGGCATGATAATTATGACTATTGATGATATAGGCAAAGAATACGAAGTGCTTGGCCTTGTAAGAGGATCCATGATACAAAGCAAGCATTTGGGCAAGGATATGATGGCAGGTTTTAAAACGCTTGTCGGAGGAGAGCTCAAAGGGTATACAGAGATGATGGAAGAATCAAGAGAAATCGCCATAAAGCGTATGACAGAGCAGGCACAAACGCTCGGTGCAAACGCTATAGTTGGAGTAAAGTTATCATCAAGTTCGATTGCGCAGGGCGCGGCGGAAGTAACGGCATACGGCACTGCAGTAAAGGTTAAATAACAGGCTTTTTTAATGGCCCGCAAACGCCGGGCCTTTTTTCATATCAAATCAGATTTTTTTCGCAGCCCGATAGAGGTAATCCAAACAATTTTTGCATATATACTTTTAAAAAAATATCTCCGATGATATAATAAATTAAAGATTATTGAAATTTGAAAGAGTTTATTACTCGAAATCGTTTAAAGGAGATTTAATAATGCAGAATTTTAGATTTATCAGCCCGACGCAGATAATATTCGGGAAAGGCGTTCAAGAGCATGTCGGGGAAGAAACAAAAAAACACGGCACCAAGATTTTGCTTCATTACGGCGGCGGACATATAAAGAAAACAGGCCTATATGACGAAGTGACCGATTCTTTAAAAAAAGCAGGCGTAGATTTTATAGAGCTTGGCGGAGTTATGCCAAACCCTAGGCTGAGCCTTGTAAGAGAAGGAATAGATATTTGCCGTAAAAATAACGTTGATTTTATACTCGCGGTCGGAGGCGGAAGCGTGATAGATTCTGCCAAAGCTATTGCTGTCGGTGTGTATTATGAAGGAGACGTCTGGGATTTTTATCTTGAAAAGGCGGAACCTAAAAAGGCGATGCCTTTAGGCGTTGTACTCACTATTGCGGCTGCCGGAAGCGAAGGCAGTATGGGAAGCGTGATTTCCGACGAAAAAAGCGAAAGAAAAAATGCCATAAACTACGATATTATTCGTCCCGCATTTGCGATTATGAACCCGGAGCTTACGTTTACGCTGCCGCCGTATCAAACTGCCTGCGGCGTTACAGATATAATGATGCATGTAATGGAAAGATATTTTACCACCGTGCCAAACGTTGAATTAACCGACAGGCTTTGTGAAGCCGTTTTAAAAACAGCAATAAATAATGTGCCTAAAGTACTTGAAAAACCGGATGATTATGATGCGCGTGCGCAAATAATGTGGGCAGGAACAGTTGCGCACAATGACCTTTTGACAACAGGGAGAATAGGAGACTGGGCATCGCATAGAATAGAGCATGAATTGTCCGCGATAAATGATGTCGCTCACGGAGCGGGGCTTGCGGTAATATTCCCTGCTTGGATGAAATACGTGTATAAAACGGATATACAAAGATTTGTACAGTTTGCGGTAAGGGTATGGAACGTTGACCAATCATTTTTTGATGAAGAGCAGACAGCGCTTGAAGGCATAAAAAAGACAGAAGAATTTTTTAAATCGATAGGAATGCCCACCCGATTAAATGAAATCGGCATTACGGATAAGCATTTTGACAGAATTGCCGAAAGAAGCAAATTTGCCAATGCCGATTATTTAGGAAACTTTGTACAACTTAAAAAAGATGATATTCTGGGTATTTTAAAATTTGCTGAAAAGTAGCTTGGTACAGGTGAAAAAAATAACGCATTAAAAAAAGAGGCTTTAAAAAGCTTCTTTCTTTTTTTAAATATGATTTAAAGCTTGTGCCGGTAATTTAATCAAAATGCTAAAAATCTGCAAATTAAACCGCATTTATCTGTTATGAGCAAACTTATTTACACTGTTAGTGATAAAGTCACAGAACTCAGGGACAGCAATGATTTATATTAACCATAGGTTGTGAAAAAAATATCTATGTCAGCCGTGTTACCCGGAGCGAATATTATCAATGTTTTTTCGTTTTAGGTGCATAATATATTTAAAGATTAACGTTTTTTGGACAAGCAGTGCAGAAATGCGCGATTTTAGAAAAAAGATATTTAAAAGGAAATTAATGAAGGTACAGGTAATAAAAGAAAGATGTCCCCAAAACCATAAATGCCCGGCAGTACAGGTTTGTCCTACAGACGCGCTTACGCAAAAAACTATTGAAGCGCCTGCAGTAAATATGGAGAAATGTATAGGGTGTAACAAGTGTGTTGGCAATTGCCCGGGCGGAGCATTTATACTAAGTGAGGAGAATTGATATGTCTAAGAAAATTATTATTGTCGGAGGAGTAGCTGGGGGAGCAAGCTGCGCAGCGCGGCTGCGGCGGCTTGACGAACAAGCAGAAATAATCATGTTTGAGAGAGGGGAGTATATCTCTTTTGCGAATTGCGGCCTTCCGTATTATATAGGCGGAGTAATTGAGCAAAGGGACAATCTTCTGCTTCAGACGCCAGAGTCTTTTAACGCACGCTTTAATGTTGACGTACGTATAAAAAGCGAAGTAGTAAATATCGACAGAGAGGCAAAAACGGTAACGGTTCAAAACGGCGATAAAAAGTACACTGAAAGCTATGATACGCTTGTGCTGTCTCCCGGTTCATCGCCCATAGTGCCGAAAATCCCCGGAGCGGACAGCGCTAAAATAATGAAGCTCTGGAACATTCCCGATATGGATAATATCGTAAAGGCACTTAGGGAAGATAAAGCAAAATCGGCTGTGGTAGTGGGCGGAGGTTTTATCGGCCTCGAAATGGCGGAAAACTTAAAGCACGCGGGCCTGTCGGTAACGCTTATAGACATGATGAATCAGGTAATGCCTAACATCGATTTTGATATGGCGCAGATACTGCATAAGCATTTGACGGATAACGGCGTAAAATTAATGCTTGGCGCAGCAGTAGAGCGTTTTGAAGAGAACGAAGGCGGCGTTAAGGTAATGACAAGTAAAACAAGCGTTACTGCCGATATAGTTATACTGGCAATCGGAGTACGGCCGAATTCGTCTCTTGCACAAAAAGCAGGGCTTGAGCTTAATGACAAAGGCGGAATAATAGTAAACGAATCTTTATTAACAGCCGATGAAAATATCTATGCTGTGGGAGATGTTGTGCAGGTTGATAATTTTGTAAGCGGAGAAAAAAGCATGATACCGCTTGCCGGACCGGCGAACAAAATGGGCCGTATGGCTGCCGACAACATCTGCGGCTTAAATCGGGTTTATAAAGGAACGCAGGGCTCAAGCGTCGCCAAGGTATTTGATATGACGGCGGCAAGCACAGGGCTTTGTGAAAAACAGCTTAACGCAGCAGGAAAGAAAATAAACGATGACTATAAAATTACTATATTGCATCCGCTTGCACATGCAGGATATTACCCCGGAGGAATGCCGCTTACGTTAAAGGTCATATTCGGCAAAGACGGCAAAGTGCTCGGCGCGCAGTCGGTAGGATATAAAGGCGTAGAAAAAAGAATAGACGTATTGGCGACGGCGGTAAGGTTTGGAGCAAGCGTTTACGATCTTGAAGAGATAGAGCTTTGTTATGCGCCGCCGTATTCTTCTGCAAAAGACCCTTCTAATATGGCAGGTTATTCGGCAGATAACATCTTAGAGGGCCTGGTAGACAACGTTACATACGCAGAGCTTGCCGGCCTTCCAGAAGATACTATTTTCATCGATGTTCGGACGCAAGCCGAATATGAAATGGGTAATATTAAAAACAGTATTAATATTCCTATCGACAGCTTAAGAGAAAAACTCGATACATTTGATAAATCCAAAGAATATATAATAAATTGTTCAGTAGGAATAAGGTCTTATATTGCCTGCAGGATAATGATGCAAAACGGATTTGATAACGTACGTAACCTGGCCGGCGGATATACGACGTACAGGATAGTAAGCGAAGACTATAACATGAAAGGCAATGAGCAAGAAGCAGCCACGAATGAAGATAAGGCAAAACCAATGACGATTAAGGCTGATAATACAATAAGCGTAAATGCCTGCGGGCTGCAGTGCCCCGGCCCTGTTATAAAGCTTTATGAAGCTATGCAAAAAGCTAAAGACGGAGATGTCATTAACATTACGTCTACCGACCCCGGTTTTTTCTCTGACGCTTCGTCGTGGTGTGCCCGCACGCAAAACACTTATCTAAAAGGCGAAAAGCTTGAAAATAGTTTTTCCGTGTGGATAAAAAAAGGGTGCGAAGGAGACGAATGCCAAACTCCTGTGGGTTCTTGCGGCAACGACAAATCGCTTATAGTCTTCAGCGGAGATTTAGACAAAGCGCTTGCGAGCTTTATTATCGCCAACGGCGCGGCTGCCATGGGCAGAAAGGTGACAATGTTTTTTACTTTCTGGGGATTGAATATTCTTCGGAAACACGAAAAGATAAAAGTAAAAAAATCATTTATAGAGAAGATGTTTGGAATGATGATGCCAAGAGGAACAAAAAAGCTTACGCTTTCCAATATGAATATGGCGGGCATGGGCTCGAAAATGATGAAGAGCATTATGAAAAAGAAGAATGTCTCTACTCTTGATGATTTAATCGCTCAGGCTTTAAAAAACGGAGTTAAACTTGTTGCGTGCACAATGTCTATGGACGTTATGGGCATAAAAGAAGAGGAACTGATAGACGGAGTGGATATCGGCGGAGTTGCCTCGTATCTCGGCGCTGCCGAAAGCTCTGATACTAATCTGTTCATTTAAAAAGAAAATAGCCGATACCATTTCAAGGGCGTGTATTTTTATAATGCACGCTCTTTTTAAAAAAGGCTTGTGCAAATAGATTCACACAAGCCTAAAAAACAACTTATCAAAATTAATTCTGTTCTTTCGGTGGCTCTGTTGGCTGCTGTTGAGCCGCTTGCTGTTGAGCCGCCTGCTGCTGTTGAGCTGCTTGTTGCTGCGCATACGCCTGCTGCTGCGCATATGCCTGCTGCCTTTGATAAGCTTGTTGTTGCGCATATGCCGCTTGCTGCTGTTGATATGCCGCCTGCTGTCCGTAAGGCTGCTGCCCGTAAGGCTGTTGCCCGTAGGGCGAATTATACATTGAAGGCGCTGCATTTTTGGGAACAAAAGCTATTATAGCGGCTGTGACAGACATAAGCTGTATCAAAAGAAGGAAAACAGGGAAAAACTGTATTCCGAAAATTGAGGTTGCGATAATAGACGAGATACTTAAAATGAGCAGCGGAATAGCCGAGATAAGCATGAACACTCCTCCGAGTATACGGCTTGATCTGCATATACTGCCGCCGATAAGGTTAAACAGCGTGACTATAAAGTAAATGACGCCTATAACTATTAAGCTTGAAGCAAACCCTATGGGCAGCATCATTGATGATAAACCAAGAGCCCCTAAAGAAGAACTTGATAGTATGCATACGAGCAAAGCTACTATTCCAATTAAAAAATTTATGATGCCTGCAATAAGGCCTAAAACAAATGCCGATGTCCTGCCTCTTTTAACCATGAAAAAAACCTCCTAAAATAATGAATATTTCTTTTGTATCACAATATTATCCAATAAAGCCAAAATGGCTTTTTAAGATTAATTTGCCTGCTGCCGCCGTGCTTTTTTTGGAACAAGCGCCAATATTCCGCCCGCAAGGCCAAGCAGTGTAACCGCTATTGTTATAAAAGATATAATCACAATACCTATCATACCAAAATCAACCAATTTTTCAAGAGTGGCAAGGACTCCGTTTGTGCCGAACAGTACGGGTATATAATAGAGTATGAATAACCCTAAAGAGCTGGTAAGCAGTAAAATGCCGCCGAGTACGTTATACTTACGGGAGATACCTGCTCCGGCTAAGCCGAGAATACTAAGCACGAAACCGCCTATGCCGATTACATAGCCTGCCGCGCTAAATGAATTTATGCTATCCATATGCGCAAGTATACATTGTGTAAAACGAAAATATTCGCCGAGCAAACCTATTTCTTTGGGCGCGAGAAGTACGAACATGACTACAAGACCGTATAGAATACTAAAGACTCCCCAAATATTGCCAAGAGCAGACGGCGCTGTCCTTTTCATAGGTTTACCTCCCGATCTTTTATACTATTTTACTCCTATAAAATTGTCGCGTCAAACCAAGATTTTTTTTGAGTATTAAATATATCGTGAAAAAAGTACTAATGTCAAAAGAAAATACTGCCTGCAAAATAAAATGTCTAAAAATCTTGTTTTTCTACATAAATTGTATGGTATAATAAGCAAAATGAGGAGGTAATGCGAATGCATGATAATAAAATATCAGACGCGGTTATAAGAAGGCTGCCAAGGTACTATAGATATTTGGACGAACTTGAAACGGCTGGAATAGAAAAAATATCTTCATCCAGAATGAGTAAAGAAATGAACCTGAATGCTTCGCAGATAAGGCGCGACCTTAATTGCTTCGGCGGCTTTGGGCAGCAGGGGTACGGATATCAGGTCTTAAGGTTAAAGCAGGAGATAATGAAGATACTTGGTATCGGAAAAGTTCACAGAGCGGTTATAGTAGGCGCGGGAAACATAGGACAGGCGCTGCTTAAATATAAAAGCTTTTCAGACGAGGGATATAATATAATCGGGATTTTTGACGCGGATGATAATGTCGTCGGAAAATACGTAGGAGGCCATGAAGTTCTGCCTATGGATAAGCTTGCCGATTTTGTCGGAGAGAATAATGTAGATATGGGTATAATCACAGCGCCCAAAAAATATGCGCAAAAGCTAGCGGACGAGCTTGTCAGCCTTGGGTTAAAAGGTATATGGAACTTTGCGCCCGTTGATGTTGAAGTAAGGCGGGGCGTCAGTGTAGAGAATGTACACCTTGGCGATAGTTTATATATATTATCTTATCATATGAGGGAAAACAGTGAAAATAATTGATGTTAAGACTTCAAAGCGCAGTCAAATGGTTAATATTTCGCGAGAGGCGCAGGAGTATGTAAAACAAAGCGGAATAAAAAACGGCATGCTGTTTGTTTTTGTTCCGCATACGACAGCCGGCGTATCAATAAATGAGAATGCCGACCCGAATGTTAAAAGAGACGTAATGTTTGCAATGGACCGTGCTGTTCCGAGCAGCGGTTTTTTGCATTATGAGGGAAATTCCGACGCGCATACAAAAGCTCAGATGACGGGCTTTTCGCTTTCTCTTATAATAGAGAACGGAGAGATAATGCTCGGGACATGGCAGAGCATATATTTTTGTGAATATGACGGGCCGAGAAACCGTAATGTTTATATTAAGGTTATAAAAAGCGAAGATTAATTATTTATGTCTTTTTTGTAAAAGATGATTACAATGCGGTGTATTCTATTTACAAAGGCAATTAATTATTGTATCTTAGACACGAATTTACAACAAGAGGTGAAAAGGAGATTTAATTATGCCGAGCAGGGCAAGATATCAAAAAAAAATGAAGGCGCTGTTTATGTTTCTGGGAGTGCTTATTGTTGCGCTTATTGTTGCGCTTATACTTACACTGGCCACAGGCGGCAATAATAATCCTTCCGATTTAGAAGAACAGCTTTTAAATAAAACTTTTGTAAAAGGCGTAAGTATATCAGGCATTGATATATCTGGGTTAACATATCAACAGGCTGTTGAAAATGAGCAGCTCACAGAAAAAGCACAGCTTGTAGAGGACGGCTTTACTTATGCTTTTTCAGTTAACGGCAAGGAATACAGCTATAGCGCCGCAGAGCTTGGAATAACGTCTAACCTAGAGCAGATTTTGCGCGAAGCGGTCATATTCGGAAATATAGGAGACGGCGCACAGATTCGCCAGCAGCAAACGCAGGCAAGAGAAAGCGGAGTAGATTTTGCTCTTGCTCCTTATGCTGATTATGAGGCGGTACTGCAAAAGTTACAAGAATATAAACCGGAGTTTGATATTCTGCCCAAAGACGCAGAACTTGATATTTCTGACGACCTTTTGGGTGAGGCGCGGTTTACTTATATAGATGAAGTTAAAGGTGTGGATGTAGATATAGCTCAGCTTGCGAATATTATCAGCACCAATATAGCAAATAAAGATTACAGCGTTGTAAAGGCGCCTGTCGTAATTACGAATCCGAAAATAAGCGTAGGAATACTAAAAGCGAACACCAAGCTTATTTCTACGTTTACATCCGAATTTGAAGGCAGAGTGCTCGGCAATAAAGACAGAGTTACCAATATAAAAATATTGGCGGATATAGTAAACGGAACAGAAATTCTGCCGGGCGACATTTGGTCTATAAACGATGCAGCCGGGCCGCGCAATGAGCAGACGGCGAAAACTATCGGCTGGGCAGCGGCGCCCGGAATAAGCAACGGCAGATATGAGGACCAGATAGGCGGAGGAGTTTGCCAGGTTTCGAGCACATTGTATAATGCGGCAATACGCGCGGAGATGGAGATCGTAGAAAGAAAAGCGCACAGCTGGCCCTCGTCTTATATCGATAAAGGCATGGACGCAACCATTAGCACGGGAGGCCCCGACCTTAAAATTTCCAATCCTTACGATATGCCAGTATATATGGCGGCATATCTGCATGAGGATGAAAATAAGATTACCATTGAATTTTACGGGCCGCCGCTTACACATGGATATACAGTTGACTTTAAAATCGTACAGGTGGGAACAATCACGGCGGCTGATACGTTATATCATTATAACGCGCTTACAGATCCGGAAGGCAATCCTATCGGCGAAGGCAAGGAAGTTGTTTGGATAAGCGAAAGAGACGGACAGATATGGGAGGTTTACAAACAGTATTTGGACGAGGAAGGCGAAGTTATTGAGTCTAAATTTTTCTCGATAAATACGTACGACGCGTATCAAGGCGAAATTTATGTGAACGGCCCGGATCCCTCAACAGTTGTGCCGACACCGCAGGGGCAAGAAACGCCTGAAGCATAAGAAAAGCGCCTTTTTGGCTGTCTGATTTTTTTGCATTTAAAGTAAAGAAACCGAAATAAAATAAGTTTACAAGAGACATGATCTATTGTATGATATAAAAGCTATGTCTAGCTGTTTATTTAATTAGAGAAAGGACAAACATGACCGACGAGACCAAACAATCTTTTGATGAAAACCTAACCGATTCGGGCGGTAATCGGAAGAATAAAAAGGGTATTAAATTATTTTTAATAATATCGGCAAGTGTTCTCGTAGCTGCGCTCGCGGTATGTGCCTGGATTTTTACAGGAAATACATATGTCAGCCAAGACCGTATTTTGCGTGTTATTGAATACGGGACTGTGCTTTCGGGCGTATCTGTCGATGGTATTGATTTGTCCGGCATGACAGAGAGCGAAGCAAGAGATGCGACTGCAAAAATAGAGCAGGATATGCTTAGCGAGGCTGCGCTGTCACTCGATGTTGACGGGCAGCTTTTCGAATATACTTCGGCTGATTTTGATATATATACTGATTATGATAAAGTTATCGCAGATGCGCTTGCTTACGGGCATTCGGGAACGTTTGACGAGAGAAAAGCTGCGGCCGACAAAGCAAGAGGCGAAGGCGTGAATTTTGCCGTTGACGTATATGTTGACGAAGCCAAAGTAAAGGAAATGGTAACCGCTTTAAAAGTGCTTCTCGATGCAGAGCCGCAGGAGCCGGGTGTTGTTTTTACGCCCTGGGGCCATTTAGCTGACGGTACGCCTTATGAACCGACTGAAGATGAAATTATCGAAATGATAAAAGCACACGCACGGGAAAAAGAATATGAGACGCCAGAGCTTGTGCGTATTCCGGATGAAGAAAAACCAAACGATCTGCGATATGAATATTACAGAAACACCAAATTTATTGAAGATTATATACCTGAGGACGCGTATATCTCGCGATTTTATTATACAGGAGACCAAAAAGGTTTAATTATCGATTTTGATGCTACGGTAGAGCTTATTGTGGGCGCGGTAGCTAGTGATGATTATTCGACGATTACCGTTCCTGTAGATGTTACAGAGACAGACGTGGATATTTCGGAAATTAAGAATAAAACTCAGCTTATAGCTTCTTGGACATCATGCTATTCTAACCATGCAAGCTATGCCAGAAATTATAACGTAGGTAAGCTTTCGAGCATACTAAACGGCGTTATCATAGAGCCGGGTGAAGAATGGTCAATAAATGAAGAAGCGGGCCCGAGAAACAGAGCAAACGGATGGCAGGAAGCTGCGGGAATAAGCAACGGCGCGTTTACAGAACAATACGGCGGCGGCGTGTGCCAGCTTTCAAGTACCACTTATAATGCGGCACTGCGTACAGGCCTTGAAATCATAGATTCCAGCAGGCACACAATCATATCCGATTATATACCGCTTGGATTAGACGCTACAATTAGCACGGGAGGCCCCGACCTTGTTTTAAAAAATCCGTACGATACTCCTGTTTATATCGTTTCTTATGTAAACGGAGACGACGAGAATGTAACGGTTGAAATGTACGGCGCGCCTATTGTACACGAAACATACGGAGAAATAATACTCGATTTCTCGTTTAAAGATTTAGGGCATTCGGGAAGCGGTTCGATGACTACTTATTATAATTCGCCTACCACTCCTGACGGAAAGGCTGTACCGGCAGGCGGTTCTGTAGAATACGCAAAGGCGCGTTCGGGAAGAAAAGTTCAGACTTATATACATTATCTTGCTCTTGACGGTACAGAGCTAGCAAAGGATGAGCTGTATTATCATTATTATAAACCGGTTAACGGAAGAACTTATTTTAACGGTCCGAATCCGGCTCTGGCTACACCGACGCCTGCGCCCGCGACATCACCGCCCGCGACATCACCGCCTGCGACATCACCGCCTGCGACATCGACACCCGAAACATCCACACCTGCACCGTAATCTGGTGTGTTTTCAGGGCAAAATAACGATAATTTTTACTGATATATGATGGTAAATTATTGCAAAACAGAATAAAAAGTTGTTGACGAGAGAATTTGTTAGTGTTATTATATTCTAAATACACAAGTGTTTTTGTATTTGTGTATAAAATACAATGGTCATGAGAAATTGATGAAAGAATTCCTAACCTTCAGTGGTGTTCTTTGAAACATTTAACTAGAGTTAAGAAGTGTCATCTAGTCTTTGGAACCATGGATAAGAAAAGAAGGAGAAAAAATGTTTGAAGACAGAACACTAACGTGTGCGGATTGTGGAGCTGATTTTACTTTTACAGTTTCTGAGCAGGAATTCTATCGTGAGAAGGGTTTCGAGAATGATCCTAAAAGATGTCCGGATTGCCGTCAGGCAAGAAAGCGTCAGAGAAGAGGCGACCGCCCAATGTTCGAAGCAGTATGCGCTGAATGCGGAGCGAAAACACAAGTTCCTTTCCAGCCTACTGGTGAAAGACCCGTATATTGCAGCGATTGCTTTAGAGCGAGAAGAGATCGTTTCTAATAGATAAAGACTTGATAAATGGGCGCTGTGTACACCATGTACGCGGCGCTTTTTATATATTTATGCCGCATTACTCTTATTATATAAATACAAGAGGTAAACGACATTGACTGTTAATAACTTAAAATGGTAGAATACACAAAAGTAAGACTTGGAGGTTAATGGCATGGAAAATTCTTTGTATAATGAAATAATTGATATGTTAGAGAACGACGCAAAAATCAGTATTGAAGAAATGGCGGTAATGGCGGGCGTCGAGGCAGATGAAATTAAAAAAGCTGTAAAACAATTGGAGAACGATAAGATTATCGTAAAATATACGGCTATAGTAAATAGAGAAAAAATTTCTTCGGGAGAGGCCGAGGCTTTGATAGAGGTTAAAGGCACGCCCAAAAGAGGCCAGGGGTACGATGAATTAGCCAAAAGAATATACGGTTTTGAAGAGGTCAAATCCGTTTACCTTATGTCGGGCACTTACGACCTTTCGGTTATCGTAAGAGCCCAGAGCATGAAACAAATTTCTGCGTTCGTGTTCGAAAAGCTTGCTGTACTCGAAGGCGTATCAAGCACAGTTACACATTTTATTATGAGAAAATATAAAGAACAGGGTGTTGTATTAGCTGAAAAAGAAACAGAGGAAAGGCTGGTGATCTCTCCGTGACAATCGATCAATTTGTATCATCAAAGGTAAAAAACGTTCCGCCGTCCGGCATACGTAAATTTTTTGATATCGCAAGCGAAATGAAAGATTGTATTTCTCTTGGAGTGGGAGAGCCGGATTTTGATACGCCCTGGAACGTTAGGGAAAGTGCTATACACTCTATTGAAACGGGGCGTACGCATTATACATCTAATCACGGCAACACCGATCTGCGAAAAGAAATACTTAAATACCTAAAGCTGCGTTATTCGCTTTCTTACGAACTAAATCAGACTGTTGTTACGGTCGGCGCGAGCGAAGCGCTCGATCTTGCTTTTAGAGCGATTATGAACGACGGAGACGAAGTTTTAGTTCCCGCGCCTTCTTATGTTTCATACATGCCCGGAGTTAGTTTCGCCGGCGGTGTGCCCGTTCCCATGAATTTAAAAGAGTGCGAAAATTTTATAATAACGCCCGAAAGCATAAAAAATGCTTTAACTAAAAAGACAAAAGCTATTGTTATTGCTTTTCCCAATAACCCCACGGGCGCAATAATGACTAAAGAGCAATATGAGCAGATTACAGATATCATAATACAAAATGATCTGCTTGTTATTTCGGATGAAATTTATTCAGAGCTTACATACGGCAAAAAGCACTGCTCTATAGCATCTCTTCCGGGAATGCTTGAGCGTACTGTTGTTATAAATGGTTTTTCAAAGGCTTTTGCCATGACAGGATTTAGGCTCGGATACGCGGCGGGGCCAAAGCCCGTTATTGACGCTATGGTAAAGATACACCAGTATTCTATGCTTTGCGCGTCGGTCATAAGCCAGGACGCGGGTTGTGAGGCGCTTGCTTCTGGATGTAAAAATGGATTTACTCAAATCAAAAAAATGACCGCCGAATATAACCGCAGAAGAAAGCTGATGTATACTTCTCTTAACGGCATGGGGCTTGCATGTTTCGAGCCGCGCGGCGCGTTTTATATTTTCCCGAATATTAGCTCTACCGGCCTGCACTCGGAAGAATTCTGCGAGAGGCTTTTATTCGAAAAAAAGGTTGCTTGTGTTCCCGGAACAGCATTCGGAGATGACGGCGACAACTTTATAAGATGTTCTTACGCGTCTTCTTACGAGAATTTGGTAGAAGCGCTTGCACGCATAAAAAGCTTTATAGAAAATTTATAAATGTAGGGAAAAGCCCATAATATTTAACGATATAGAATGATATTATAAGGTGCGTAAATTAATTCAAAGACAGTAAGTTATATTGCTGTCTTTTTTTTGCCAAAATAATAAGAAAAATCTAAAAAAAAGAAGCATTCGCATAAAAAATAAAAATAATCGGCATTATTCAGAAAAAAGGGGTAAAATCGGCCGAAAACAAACTTTGACTATCTTTGACCTTGGCGTTAAAATATAACTAGATTTTATGAAATAAATAAAAAAGGAGGAATAAAAAATGAAACTGGTACCGTATGAAAGAGGAGGAATCTTAGGCGACGGAATATTTAAAGATTTCTTTGATTTTCCGTTTATGCAGCAAAACAATCTTATAAAGGCAGACATAAAAGAAACGCCCGAAGAATACATCGTCGAAGCTGATATGCCCGGAGTGGATAAAGAGAATATTGAGCTGAATTGCGAAAACGGCGTTTTGACAATTACAGCAAGAAAAAGCGAAGAAAAGAAAGAAGAAGCACAAGGCTTTATCAGAAGAGAAAGGTATACGGGAGAAGCAAGCAGATGTTTCTCTTTGAGGGATGTAAACGAAGATGATATTTCAGCAAAGCTTGACAATGGTGTCTTGTATGTAACTCTGCCGAAAAAATCAGGCGATAAGCACCAGAGAAATATTGAAATTGAATAATTACCTATTGTAAGAGAGCTGCATTTTACGCGGCTCTTTTTTTATTTGTTAAAGAAGTGCATTTATGCTGCTATTGCTTTAATGGCAAAAGCAACTATAATAGTAAAAGAGGTAGAAAAGATGAGAAGCACAAAAATCATATGTACGATAGGCCCCGTTACCGAAACAGAAGCGCCTATGCGCCGGCTGATAGAGAACGGCATGGATGTGGCAAGGCTTAATTTCAGCCATGCAGATTATAAAATTCATAAAATGCGTATAGATCTGTTAAAGAAGCTAAGGGCAGAATATAAAAGGCCGATGGCAATATTGCTTGATACAAAAGGCCCCGAGGTGCGTGTAAAGAATTTTAAAAACGGCGGCGTTTGCCTAAAGGAGGGAGACAGTTTTAAGCTTAGTACCAAAGAATGCGAAGGGGATGAGAGCAAAGTCTGCATTTCGTACGGGAATCTTTGCTGCGATATAAGCGCGGGCACGAGCATACTTCTTGACGACGGGCTTATAGAGCTTGTCGCCAAAGAAATTGAAAGCGACGGCGTTGTTTGCGAAGTTGTAAACGGCGGAGAGCTGAAAAACAATAAATCGGTAAATGTGCCGGGCGCTGACCTTAATATGGAATATGTCAGCGAAAAAGACAGAAACGATATTCTTTTTGGTATAGAAAACGATGTGGATTATATAGCGGCGTCTTTTTGCAGAACGCAGAAAGATGTTTTGGAAATAAGAAAAATTCTCGAAGAGAACGGCGGAAAGAGTATACAGATAATCGCTAAAATAGAGAATCGCAGCGGCATTGATAATATCGACGAGATACTGAGGGTAAGCGACGGAATAATGATAGCAAGAGGGGACATGGGCGTTGAAATAGACATCATCGATTTGCCGCGTATACAAAAGATGCTCATTAAAAGGGCGAATTCTCTCGGAAAAAAAGTTATTACAGCAACGCAGATGCTTGACTCTATGATTGTAAACCCGAGGCCGACAAGAGCGGAAGCTACAGACGTAGCAAACGCAGTTTACGACGGCACAAGCGCAATAATGCTTTCGGGCGAGACAGCGATAGGCAAATACCCCATTGAAAGCCTTTCAATGATGTCGCGCATAGCGATAAACACAGAGAATAACATACGATACGCCAATAGATTTAAAAATATATTACCCGAATTTTCGACAAGCGTTACAAGCGCGATTTCGCAGGCTACGTGTTCGACTGCGCACAGCCTCGGCGCAAGCGCTATTATAGCATTCACAGACTCGGGAAGAACGGCAAGAATGGTCTCAAGCTTTAGGCCGGCCGTGCCTATAATCGCCTGTTCGCCGAACGAAAAAACGTGTCATAAGCTCGCTTTAGCATGGGGCGTTTTTCCTGTATTGGCAAAAAAGAAGGACAACTCTGACGAGATGTTTGAGCACGCTATAGATCTGGCGCTTACTACAGGGCTTGTAAAACACGGCGATGTCGTTGTCATTACGGCGGGCGTGCCGTTTGGAATAAGCGGTACTACAAACGCTCTTGAGGTGCATATAGTCGGGACCGTGCTCGTTAAAGGAACGGGAATAAATAATATACGGGTAAGAGGCAAACTTTGTGTTTGCGAAACAAAAGAGCAGGCGAGAGAAAAGTTTGAGGCGGGAGATATACTTGTTATAGACAAGACAAGTGACGACTTAAAGGATATTCTGAAAGAAGCTTCGGGTATTATAGCGGAAGAGGACGGCTTAACTTCTCACGCGGCGCATACAGGGCTTGTGCTCGGAATACCTGTGCTCTGCGGGGCAAAAGAGGCGACCAAGATACTTAAAAGCGGTACTTCGGTAGTGATGGATACGGCAAGAGGTATGGTATACACGGGATTTAACAGATAACGCTTATTGCAGGGAGAATATAAAATGGCAAAATCAAAAACGATATTTGTATGCCGCGACTGCGGGTATGAATGCCCGAGATGGCTGGGGCAGTGCCCTTCATGTAAAGAATGGAATACTCTTGATGAAATGGCGCTTGAGGCTCCGCAAAAGAAAGGGGCGGGCGCGCCTCCGGCAGAGGCTTTAGTGCTTCTTAAAGATGTTAAAATGCAAAGCGCGGCAAGATGGACAACCGGCTTTGCCGAGCTTAACCGAGTACTCGGGGGCGGTGTTGTCGAAGGGTCTGTCGTTCTTGCGGGCGGAGAGCCGGGCATAGGAAAATCTACTCTGTTTTTACAAGTTGCGGATGCTCTTGTTAAAGCGGGCAAAAAAGTTCTTTATATATCGGGGGAAGAATCGCTTCGCCAGATACGCATAAGGGCGGACAGGCTGGGCACGGGCGGAGATGTACTGCTTCTTGCCGAAACGGAAATATCAAACTGTATATCAAGAATGAGAGAAGCAAAGCCCGATTTCGTTGTAGTCGATTCTATTCAGACAATGTATTCTTCGGGTTTAAACCCCGCGGCTGGCAGCGTGAGCCAGATAAAGACTTGTGCCTCAGAGTTTACCAAAGAAGCGAAAAAGAGCGGAGCCGCCGTTTTTATAATAGGGCATGTAACAAAAGAAGGCGCCATCGCCGGCCCTCGCGTGCTAGAGCACATGGTCGATACGGTGCTATATTTCGAAGGAGAGCGCCAGGGCACTTTTCGTATACTGCGCGCTGTAAAAAACCGTTTTGGTTCAACTAACGAAATAGGTGTTTTCGATATGCGCGACGACGGCATGAAAGAGGTCGAGAACCCTTCCGGGCTCTTGCTCAGCGAGAGATCAGCCGAGGCATCGGGATCGTGCGTATATCCGGCGCTAGAGGGAACACGCCCCGTTCTGCTTGAGATACAGGCACTTGTAAGCTCGACGTCTTTTAATATGCCGAGAAGAATGGCAGCCGGGCTAGATTATAACCGAATGGCGCTTATAATAGCAGTGCTCGAAAAACGCATGGGGCTAAAGCTTTTTAATCAGGACGTTTATTTAAATGTTGCGGGAGGCATAAAGCTGAATCAGCCGGCGGCAGACCTTGCCATGGCGGCAAGTATTGTGTCGAGTTTTAGAGACAAAGCGGTAAACGATGTTGTGGCTATGGGAGAAGTAGGCCTTACAGGCGAGGTAAGAGCGGTCGGGCAGATTGAAAAGCGGCTTGCCGAATGCGCAGGCATGGGGTTTAAAAAAGCTGTTATTCCAAAAGCGAATTTAAAAGGAATAAGAGCGCCCGAGGGCATAGAGGCTTTCGGCGTAAAGAACGTTTTTGAAGCGCTTGAAATATTAATATAAACGTATAGCAAAAAGCTGCTTAACATAATATGTATAAGACATATATTATGGAGCGGAAAATGAATTTAAAAACCTGGAACATCTTAGGTGTGGCCATAATATTTATTTTGGCAGCTTTTTGGCATTTTATATATAATCTGTTACCTAATAATTTTATAGGAGCTATAAGCCCGGTTAACGAAAGCCCCTGGGAACACGTTAAGCTTTTTTTTGTGCCGGCTATCCTTTTTTATATTCTGCAGTATTTTGTTGCCGGCAGATATTACCCTAACTATATTTTTTCATACAGCATAGCGCTTTTGATAATGCCTGTCTTCATGCTGCTATTTTATTATTTATATAGTTCGGTAATTGATGAGACATTTATATTTGATATAATAAACTCGATATTAACTATTGCACTCGGCTTATTTGTTGGATATAAGCTTACAATATCCAAGCTGAATCTAGCAACACCTGTTCATCATCCAGCAGCTGTTTTAATAGTGTTTACCATGCTGGCGGTGTACGTCGTTTTTACTTTCATGCCTCCCGAATGCAATTTATTCTTTGATAAAGCTAAAGCAAAATACGGCATATGAATATTTTTTTATCTAATTAGTTGCAACTGCAACTAATTTAATGTAAGCTATAAATAAAGAAGGTGAGAATATGAAAAAAGTGTCGGTAGGCAGAGAAACGGTCGTCTTATCGCGGCAAATTATAAAGCTTAGAAATAAGTGTTTAAAAGATTACGGATGCGAAATAAGCGAGGCGCATGTTCACGCGTTTTTTTATTTTGTGCGCAATAGCGGATGTACGGAAAAACAGGCGGTGCAGGCGGTCGGAAAAGACAAGACGAACATAGCGAAGTCTGTAAAAAAGCTTATCGCGCAGGGCATGATAACGAGTATTCCAGACGAAAGCGACGCAAGATATAAGCGTATACGGCCGACGCGAAAAGGCGAAAAAGAGGCGATAAAGGTAAAAAAAGCGCTGAATAATATATCGGTTATAATGTCGGGCGGCTTAGAAAAAGAGCAGATAGAGGCGTATTTGCAGACGCTCGAAATAATGCGCAAAAATATACAGACTAATCTAGAAAGCGGATAGAAAATGGCAAAAACAGATTTGACGCAAGGGGATATTAAAAAGACGATAATACGGTTAACGCTGCCCATGATACTGGGTATTTTCGGCATGGTAGCGTTTAACTTTGCCGATACCGCATTCGTCGCGCAGCTCGGCGGAACACAGCTTGCCGCGCTGTCATTTACCTTTCCTGTAGTAATGATAATACAATCTATTTCATTGGGGCTCGGCATGGGCGCAGGTTCTGTAATATCAAGAGTTTCGACAGACAAAGACAGCGTAAAAAGGATTGCCACCGACAGCCTTATACTCTCGTTTATTGTTGTGGTTATAGTTGTTATTGCCGGTATGCTTACGATAAAGCCTCTTTTTTACGGGCTTGGCGCTACGGACGCTGAAATGCCGTATATTATGCAGTATATGACTGTTTGGTATTTCGGAGTGCCTTTGGTCGTTATACCGATGGTAGGCAACAACATTATACGTGCGCTCGGCGATACAAAAGTACCCGGGCTGGTCATGCTTATAGCTTCTGGAATAAACATTGTTTTAGACCCGCTTTTAATATTCGGAATATGGATTTTTCCAAAGATGGGCGTTACGGGCGCTGCGCTTGCGACGGTCATATCAAGGTTTGTGACATTATGCGTCACGCTGTATATTCTGATGATAAGAGAAAAACTGCTGACGTTCAAACAGATAAGTTTTGCAAAGTTCCGCAATTCTGTCGGGCGAGTCCTGCATGTGGGTATACCCGCAGGGCTGACGCGTGCCATAGTGCCTTTCGGGACTTATATAATAACAGGGCTGCTGGCCGTTTACGGCGCAAACGTAGTCGCGGGGTACGGCGCGGGCGTAAGAACGGAATTTGTGTTTCTGACGGTAATAAACGCACTTGCGTCGGTAATGATTTCTTTCTCGGGCCAGAATTTTGGCGCGCGCAATATACTAAGGCTTAAGCAAGGCTTTTGGTTTGCGACAAAAATAAACGCTTTTTACGGGCTTGCCGCCTATGCAATTCTCTTTTTTACCGCGCCTTATATCGCTCTTATTTTCAGCGCGGACGGGCATATTACTCAGGTCACAGTGCTTTATTTAAGAATAGCAGGAGCGGGAATCGCTTTTCAGGGAGGTATACAGACGGCAACATCGGCTTTTAACGCAGTAGGAAAACCTTTTTATGCGGCGCTTATATCGCTTCTGCAGATGTTTGGTATATACATACCGTTGTCTTTTGCGCTGTCTTTGATTTTGGGGCAGGCGGGCATTTTTGCTGCGCTTGTTATTTCATATATATTATCGGCCGTGGCGGGTCAATTTGCGTTTGTGAGATTTTTACGCAAAGAAAGCGCTAAAAATGATGAAATGTTAAGTACAAGTCCATCTGGCTAACATCTATATGAATATTCTGTGAAGTATAGGCAAAAAAACTATTATAAATATGTTTATATTGATAGAATAGCATTTATGAATGTGCAATTAATCAATTTATATAAATCTTGGAGGCAGATATGAAAAAGAAAAAGAGTAAGAGAAAAATAATAATACTCATTATTGTATTGGTAATTGCAGCGTTATTAATTATTGGATATATCAATATAAATGCCGCTGCTAATAAACTTTTAAAGACGACATATGATATTGTCGATGTTGATAAAGGGACGGTCGAGGTAAAAGTCAAGGGCGCGGGGGCTGTAGCTCCGCTTTATGACGACACGGTATATTCATCTTTCTCGGGCAAAGTCAAAGAAATTTTGGCGCAGGACGGCGATGTTGTTAAGGCAGACGACATTATAGTGACGTTCACAAGCGACACGCTCGAATCTGAGTATGATATTCTGGTTAAGGAGATAGAAGATATAGACACGGCAATAAGCATGCTCCGGAATGTCTCTGGAAGCGATTATGTATTGTCGCCCATAGAGGGAATAGTCAAAGTATTGTACGCACAGAAAGGTGATAACGTCGACGCGGTTGTCGATATGTACGGAGCGCTTGCGGTAATCTGCCCGGATAATATTATGCAGGCAGAAATAGAATACGACGGAGATTTATCTTTGGAGGACAGCGTAACGGTTACTATAGATTCAGACAGCGTTGACGGCGAAGTTTACGGCATAGACGGACGCAAGGTTACCGTGCGTTTTGAAGATGACGATTATAATGTCGGCGACAGCGTCGTTGTATCTGCGCAGGACGGAACGCAAATGGGCAGCGGTGCTGTGCAGATTGCCAATCCTGTTTATATCTCGGCAAAGGGCGGCGTAATAGAAAAAATATATGAGAACACAGGAGACGAAGTTAAAAGAGGCGGCAAACTCTTCTCGCTCGATGGAGAAATATTATCTGCCGAGCTTTATTCGCAGATAGAGCTGCGCAAAGAAAAGCAGCAAGATTTGGCAGAGGTGAAAGCCGACATGAATGCTCTTGCGGTAAGAGCGGGCACGGACGGAGTTGTAACGGCGCTGGAGCTTAACAAAGAGCAGCTTGTGCAGGAAGGCACGCCTTTGTTTACCATACAGAGCAACGAACAGATAAAACTGGATGTTGAAATTGACGAGCTTGATATAGCGAACATTTCTCTTGAAACTCTTGCGACGGTAACGTTCGAGGCTATACCCGAAAAAGAATATACGGGCAAGGTGGTAAAAATTAATCCTATCGGCGTTTCGGTAAATAACGTAACTAACTTTACGATAACTTTGCAGATTGAGGAAGCAAAGGAAGTTCTCATTGGCATGAGCGCCGATGTTGATATTGTTTCGCAGAAGGCAGAGGACGTACTTGTTATACCTATCGAGGCTATACAAATTAAAGACGGCGAGAAATTCGTAGTATTCGAAGAGGATGTCGACGAGGATCTTATGTCTACGCCGGCTACTCATAAAATAACAACGGGTATCACCGACGGCGTTATAATTGAAGTGTTAGAAGGATTAAAGCAGGGCGACAGAATTGCCGTTCCTCAGGCAAAGGAATTTGATGTTCAGAGCTTTATGATGAACGGGGGAGCAAGAGAAGACGAAAACGGCGACAGCCGTTTTGAATAAAGGTGCAATAGATATGATAGAACTGCGTGATATAAAAAAGACGTACCAGATGGGAGAGGTGGCTGTGCACGCTTTAGATGGCGTTTCTGCGTCTATTGCAGACGGAGAGTTTGTGGCTGTCATAGGTCCATCGGGAAGCGGTAAATCCACGCTTATGAACGTTATAGGATGTCTCGATTTAGCCGATGAAGGCGAGTATAAGCTAAACGGGCAGTCTATTGAAGACTATACGGAAAAACAGCTTGGTGTGATCCGCAATAAAGAGATAGGTTTTATATTCCAGCAATTTAACCTTTTAGCTAAGCTAACGGCATACGAGAATGTTGAACTTCCGCTTATTTACCAGGGGCTCGGAGCGGGCGAGCGTAAAAAAAGAGTTCTCGAGTCGCTGGAAAAAGTCGGCCTTAGCGACAGAATGAAACACAGGCCCAACGAGCTTTCGGGAGGCCAGCAGCAAAGAGTAGCTATCGCGAGGGCGCTTTCTACCCGGCCGACTCTTATACTTGCGGACGAGCCTACGGGAAACCTTGATTCAACATCGGGAAAAGAAATAATGAATATTCTCATTGGCCTGCACCAAGAAGGCAGGGGAATAATGCTTATAACGCACGATAACGATATCGCGAACAAGGCGGGCAGGCGGCTGCATATGCTTGACGGCAAGATAGATTATGACAGCGCGGGCGGGGGGAAATCGGCATGAAGTTTTCACAGGCGTTAAAAATGGCGTTCGTTGCGCTTAAGGGAAACAAGATGAGGTCGTTTCTCACTATGCTCGGAATCATCATAGGCGTTGTAGCTGTAACGCTTTTGATATCGGTCGTGCAGGGCGCGACGGGAGAGATAACAGGACAGATAGAAAGCCTTGGGTCTAATCTGCTTCAGGTTTCGCTTACAGGCTCTGAGCCGACTTATCTAACCTTAGAAGATATAGAAAAGCTTGAGGATAGCGAATATATATACGGAGTTACGGGTATTGTCAGCAAAACGACGAATATAAAGGCGGGCGATGAGGCCGATTTTTATACGGTCGAAGGCGTTACGAACAGCTATCAGGAGATAACAGGGCAGGTTATAAAACAAGGGCGGTTTATATCGGATATTGATGTGGAGGCTCATACATATAACGCAGTCGTTGGTATAGAAGTCGCGAAAGAGCTGTTTGGTACCGAGGATTGCCTTGGCAACAAGATTGACATAGAAGGGTTTGATTTTACAATAGTCGGGCTGCTTGAAGAGTCTGATACCATGCTGGCGAACAAGGACAACAATGTAATAATATCGCTTACCACAGCGCAAAGGCTTTTCCGCAACAAAGAATTCGATACGCTGTATATCTCGGCTACCACGCGTGAGCTTGTCGATAAAGCGGAAGAAGTTACGGACGATTTTCTTATTCGCGAGCTCGGCGATGAAGATCTGTACAGAATAATAAATCAGAATATGATACTCGACGTTATGAACGAGGTCATGAGCGTAATGACGATACTACTCTCGGGCATAGCGGCAATATCGCTTCTTGTCGGCGGAATAGGTATAATGAATATCATGCTTGTTTCAGTTACCGAGAGAACAAGAGAGATAGGTATTCGCAAAGCAATAGGCGCGCAGAAAAGCGATATATTGACGCAGTTTTTGATTGAGGCGGTAGTGCTCTCGGTAACGGGCGGTGCAATAGGCGTCGGAATAAGCTATATAGGGCTCCAGATTATAGGCACCGCCATGGGCATAGGCATGTCAATGACACTGGCGACGATTGCGCTGGCGCTTGGGTTCTCCGCTTTCGTGGGTGTTGTGTTTGGTATATATCCCGCGAACAAGGCGGCTAACCTAAAACCTATAGACGCGCTAAGATACGAATAAATCCGATGCGAAACTCACGTTTGTCATCAGGCCTGAATTGCGAGGGCTCTGCCCTCGCACTCCCGCTTCTTTTCTTAAAGAAAAGAAGCAAAAGATGTGGTAAATGCCTTTATAAAGGCATTTACCGACAATTTTTAATAGTCCGTGTTTTTCTTTTTCATTAGATAAAATATATCTTGTCATTCTAAATCAGCAAAGCTGATAAAGAATCTTAAAGCTTAGTATTAATAGCCTATATTTTGTAGTATAATAAACGCTGGATATTTATAATGGCGGGCGATAAAATATGAAACTTAAAAAAGGCGAAAAAATTGAAGATTTACAGAACGGTTTTTCTATAATACAAAATCCGCAGTTTTTTTCGTTTGGCACGGATGCTGTTCTGCTTGCCCATTTCGCTGATATTACAAAAGGCGAAAGAGTGATAGATTTTTGCACAGGCTGCGCAATTATTCCCATTCTTCTCTGCGCTAAAAAGAAGGGCGCGCGAATTTTGGGCATAGAAATACAAGAACAGATTGCCGATATAGCAAAAAGAAGCATTGAGCTAAATTCACTCGAAGAGCAGATTGATATCGTCCATGGCGATATAAAGAATATTCTTGATATAGCCGAATACGGCGCGGATGCTGTTGTCGTTAATCCGCCGTATGAGAAAGCGGGCTCGGGCAAGCATAACGAAAACGAGTTCGTCAACATAGCCAAAAAAGAGATTATGTGTGAGCTGCGTGACGTGATAAGCTCTGCGGCAAAAATACTGCGCACGGGCGGCAGGCTTTATATGATTTACAGAACGGAGCGATTCCCCGAACTTATGCAGTGTATGCGAGAGTATAAGATAGAGCCAAAGCGTATGAGAATGGTTGCGCAAAGAAGCGGCAAAGCGCCGAATTTTGTATTGGTAGAAGCAAGAAAAGGAGCACGGCAGGGAGCCTCGTTTTTGCCTGAGCTTGTTGTGTACGAAAAGGACGGAGAGTATACCAAAGAGCTTAAAGAAATTTATAATATTAAGGAGCAGGTCTGATGTTGTATATTGTCGCGACGCCCATAGGAAACTTAGAGGATATCACGCTTCGTGCGCTGCGCGTACTGGGCGAGGTCGATTTTATCGCGGCGGAGGACACGAGAAGGACTATAAAGCTTTTAAACCATTACGATATAAAAACTAAGCTTATCAGTTTTCATGAACACAGCGATAAAGGAAGGCGCGATTATATTATAAGCGAGCTTCTGGAAGGGAAAAACGCTGCGCTTGTGTCCGATGCGGGAACGCCGCTTATATCCGATCCGGGCGCGATGCTCGTTAAACAAGCGGTAAAAAGAGGGTTAGAGGTAACGGCGCTTCCGGGCGCTTGTGCGGCGACGACCGCGCTTTGTTTATCCGGGCTCGATGGGGGGTTTGTTTTTCTCGGTTTTTTGCCGAAAAAGGCGGGCGAGAAAAAAGAGCAGATAGAAAGCATAAAAAACAGCCGCCTGCCGTGCGTAGTATACGAAAGCCCGCATAAGCTAAGCAAAACGCTCGTTGAGCTTTTAGAGCAGCTTGGCGCACAAAGAAAAATCGTGATAGCGAAAGAATTGACGAAAATACACGAAAGCGTATTTAGGGGCAGTTTAAAAGAGGCGGCGCAAGCTTTTGAATCTGCGCAAAAGGGAGAATTCGTGCTTATCATTGAAGCGGCGCCCGAAACGGCACAAGCAAGCGACGAGCAGATTAGCAAACTTGTAGAAAAATATATACAATCGGGAATGACAAAAAAAGATGCCGCTAAAGCGGCATCAGAGAAACTTGGTGTTAGTAAAAACCGGGCTTACCGGCTTACTATCTAATAAATAATTATTGAATTTACTTTAATTTGTCTAAGCATTCGGAACAAATTTTAGCGCCTTTATACTCTGTGACACCAGTAATGCTATCGCAGAAAAGACAAGCAGGCTGATACTTTCCAAGAATAATATGGTTGTCATCCACAAAGATCTCTATCGGATCTTTTATGTCGATTCCCATTACTCTTCTTAATTCGATAGGCAGAACGATACGCCCTAACGAATCAACCTTTCTTACAATCCCAGTTGACTTCATGTTTTTCATCTCCTAATAATATAATATGTTTCTAACCATGGCATACCAAACCATGATATATCAAAATATAACAAATTATAAGGTATTTTGTCAACCTAAAAATGCAAAAAATAGTAATGATTAATAAAAAGTTCATAAATGCATATATATGTTAGATAAAGTATTTAAAAGCTTTATTTCGGAACAGAGGTGGCTGTAATGATAAACTATATTTGGGCGTTTCTTATCATCGTAGGCACTCTTTTTGGTATTGTTACCGGCAACGCAGACGAAGTATCAAAAGCGGCGGTAAACGGTGCGAAAGACGCCGCTTTGCTCTGCGTCAGCCTTATAGGCGCGTATGCTCTCTGGCTCGGCGTGCTTAATATTGCAAAAGAAGCGGGGCTGATAAATTCTATCGCGAGGCGCTTGCGCAGAATTATAAAATGGCTTTTCCCCGAGGTTCCGCCCGACAGCGCCGCAAGCGGATATATCACGCTTAATATCGTCGCGAACATGCTCGGTATGGGAAACGCCGCGACGCCTTTCGGGCTAAAGGCAATGAAAGAGCTGCAAACGCTTAACCCGAATAAACATAGAGCGACCGATTCAATGTGCATGCTGCTTGTTATAAACGCTTCTTCGGTACAGCTTATTCCGCTTACCGTGATATCGCTTAGAAGCACAGCCGGGTCTGCCGCGCCGGCGGAGATAGTTCTGACCGCATTTTTAGCGACAAGCGTTACTACGATAGTCGGTATAACGGCGGCAAAGATATTGCAAAGAGCGGCAAAATGCAGGTAGTAACGTATATCTCCGCCGTGTTCGTGCCGCTTTTTATCGCCGGAATAGTGGTATTCGGGCTGGCGAAAAAGGTTGCCGTTTACGATTCTTTTATCACAGGCGCGAAGCAGGGGCTCGATACGGTTGTGCGTATACTGCCTTTCGTTGTGGGGTTCGTGTTCGCGATAAACATTTTTACCGCTTCGGGGTGTTTCGAATACATAGCCGCCGCGCTCTCGCCCGTGTTAAAGCCTGTCGGCATACCGCCCGAGATACTGCCGCTTGCGCTAATGCGCCCGTTCTCGGGCAGCGCGTCTATAAGCGTGCTATCGACGATACTAAGTAAATACGGCCCCGATAGTTTTATAGGCAGAAGCGCGAGCACTCTTATGGGATCTTCCGAGACGCTTTTTTATACTACCGCGCTTTATTTCGGCAGCGTGGGCATAAAAAAGACGAGGCATACCGTGCCCGCTTCGCTCATAGCCGAGGCTTTCGGGCTTGTCGCTTCCGTTTTGTTTTGTAACCTGCTTTTTTAGGAACCACCGCTTAAGGGCTCTGCCCTTAAGAATCCCGCCAAAGGGACAATTGTCCCTTTGGAATCCCTTTATGCCATACCGCTTCGCGGCATGGCGGTTTAAATTTTTTATGGTACCATATGATACCATAATCCAATTTTTTTAAAATTATATAGTAAAATATTATTAATCTGATTCAGGTTAAAAATCAATATGGCGCAAATATTAAGCTATAATTTTGTTTGAGGTGATATAAATGGACATAAAAAAAGAAAGCGAGCAACAGCTCGGAACGATGCAGAAGAATTTTAAAATGCTGCGCGAAAAAAGAAACTGGTCAATTAAGAAGTTATCCGAGATTACGGGGATAAGCGAAAAAATTCTTGAAGATATAGAAAGCGGGCGCGATTTTGACGTTTATTATCTTTTCGAGTTATGTAGTCTCTATAATATAAAGCCGCATAAGATATTTCTTACTATAAAAGGACTTAATTCATAGAAAAAAATTCGTGCCACTCCTTTCACAGAGGCTTTAAGCCTCTTTTTTTTGCTGTCATTCCACGCTACAAAGAATCATAAAAAAGATTTAGAAAATAAGATTCTTCACTTCGTTCAGAATGACATATTTACAGTTTTTTCAAGGAAAATAGAGATATTTGGCGAAATAATAAAAGAATAAAGTCAGTGATATTATCAAATTATCTTTATAAAGATTTCAATGAAAGGTACGGATAAATTTGGATAATAATAAAGTAATAATTAATATATTGAATAATATGAAGACATTTGATATATTGATTAAAATTAATAAATTTAATCAATTAACACCAAAAACTGCATCACGTAAGGACTTACTTGAATGTTTGCATGAAGCCGTTCCTGTTCATTTAATCACACATCGAAAATTAGATATACCAGAATTTTTTAGAGTACGAAAGAATGATGATAGGATTCCTTTCAATACTCATGATGATTTTTGGTATCCACCAGCTAATAAAGCTAATATTGGGAGATTGAATAAAAAAAATGAGTCTATGTTGTATTTGAGTCTCGATCCAGCTACGCCTTTTCATGAAGTTAGAATACAGCCTGGCGAGTACTTTACATTAATGATGTATGGTTATAAATCTGATAAAAAGTTATTTGCCTTGTTAATCGAAGGACTTTCAATGGAAAAACAAAAGACTTTACGAGAATTAGGACTAACCGAAACAGGTTTGGTAAATTATAATACAATTAATAATTTAATAAGGTCAGAAATGATTAAAGATGTAGGCAAGGGTACGGAATATCTATATGACATAACAAATTTAATTAAAAATTTATTTGATAAAGATAATAGCGAGCAAGCTTTTCTGTACTCATCAGTAAATAATTATCAGCACAAGAATTGTGCGATTAGACCCAATGCAGCTGATTCTATTCTAGAATGTACCGGCTGCATTTTTGGTAAATTATTGAGTTATTCAGATAATGGAGAAACAGTTTCAATTAAACCTTTAAAAAGAACTATGCAGAAAATAGAAAAAGATAGAATTATAGAATATGAATCTTTTTGTGGGAATGGAATAATTGATTTGAAAATGTTTAATAAATAAAAATATTATTTAATCTCCTATTATCCATACAATCTATATAAATATTCTTATCCCTCCCCGCCATGACGCATCGCGTTATGGCGAACATGTCTTTTGCTTCTTTTCTTCAAGAAAAGAAGAGTAGCCCCAAGAGGCGAAGCCTCCAATGCTAATCCTCTTATAAATCAAAACAGAGCCTTTTTCACTTGACAAAACAAACTGCCAAAACTATGCTAGTATGATAGAAAAGTTTTTAATTATTTACAGGAGATAATATGAAGAAATACTATATTACAACGCCTATCTATTACCCGAGCGACAAGCTGCACATAGGGCACTCGTATACGACAGTTGCGGCGGACGCTCTTGCCCGCTTTAAAAGACAGACAGGATACGACGTCATGTTTTTAACGGGCACGGACGAGCACGGACAGAAGATAGAACGTGTCGCCAAAGCGGCGGGTAAGCAGCCGCTTGAGTATGTTGATACGATAGTCGAAAGTATAAGAGAGCTATGGAAACTACTCGAAATATCTAACGACGATTTTATTCGCACTACAGAGCCGCGTCACGTTAAAACGGTACAGAAGATATTCAAAAAGCTCTACGACCAGGGCGATATATACAAGAGCGAGTATGAGGGCTGGTACTGCACGCCGTGCGAAGCGTTTTGGCTGGAAAGGCAGGTAAAGGACGGCAAATGCCCCGACTGCGGGCGTCCGGTTGAGATGACAAAAGAAGAAAGCTATTTCTTTAAACTCTCGAAATACGCAGACAGGCTGATTGAGTATATAAAACAGAACGACGATTTTATACAGCCGCCGTCACGGCGCAATGAGATGCTCAACAACTTTTTGCTGCCCGGGCTAGAGGACTTGTGCGTTTCGCGCACATCGTTTAAATGGGGCGTGCCTGTGACATTCGACGAAGGGCATGTCGTATACGTCTGGGTAGACGCGCTTTCAAACTATATATCGGCTCTCGGGTATATGTCGGAAGACGACTCCAAATTCAAAGAATATTGGCCGGCGGACGTACACCTTGTCGGAAAAGAAATAATACGCTTCCATACTATAATATGGCCTATTTTGTTGATGGCGCTTGATTTGCCGCTGCCAAAGCAGGTTTTCGGGCACGGCTGGCTGATGCTCGACGGCGGAAAGATGAGCAAAAGCAAAGGCAACGTTGTCGACCCGGTTAAACTCATAGAAAGATACGGCGTGGACGCTATACGCTATTTTCTGCTTCGCGAAGTGCCTTTCGGCGCGGACGGGCTTTACTCCAGCGAATCGCTTTTGATACGGACTAACGCAGACCTCGCGAACGACCTTGGGAATTTAGTGTCGCGAACGTCCGCTATGATACTCAAATACTTTGACGGCGTGACGCCGTGCGAATATGAGCCCACGGAGCATGACAAAGCGATAGAACAGCAGGGAGAATCTTTGCATACTGCGGTAGAGAACCATATGAACGCTCTACGGCTTCCCGAGGCTCTGGCGGATATATGGAGCTATATCGGCGCGCTTAATAAATACATAGACCTGACTGAGCCGTGGATACTCGCAAGAGACGAAGCGAATAAAAAGACGCTCGCGAGCGTTATGTACCATCTTGCCGAAGGGCTTAGGATAGTGTCCGTTCTGCTAGTACCTTTTATCGGCGATACGGCAAAAAAAATACAAGATATTCTGGGTATAGAAGACGAGGCGCTCGTGTCATGGCAGAGTATAGAAAGCTTCGGCAAAAACGTATGCGGTCTTACAGTCAAAAAAACGCCGCCGCTTTTTCCGCGCATGGATGTTAAAAAAGAACTCGAAGAACTTGAAAAAATATCCGATAATAGAACTCTGAAAAAACAAAAAAAGATGCCGGCGGCCGAAAAAAAAGAAATCGCGGGCGTTATAACATACGAAGATTTTATGAAAGTGGAGCTAAAGACGGGGCTTGTAAAAGAGGCGGAGGACATCGAAGGAAGCGACAAGCTTTTAAAGCTTCAGGTCGATGTCGGCGGGCAGACAAGGCAGCTTGTTGCCGGCATACGCAAATGGTACTCTGCGGCTGATATGGTCGGTAAGACAATTGTAGTTGTGGCTAACCTTAAACCGGCGAAATTGTTCGGCGTAAAAAGCGAAGGCATGCTGCTCGCCGCAGAGGCGGACGGAGAGCTCAGCCTTGTCACCACAGAAAAAAGCGTAAAAAGCGGCACGAGGCTGCAATAAATGCGCCTTTTTGATACGCACGTGCACCTGCTCGACGGGCGGTTCGATAAAGACAGGCAGGAGCTTATAAAAACGCTGCCCGAGAGCGGCATGGTCGGCATGATAGAATGTGCTACCGACGAAAAGACAAGCATAAAAGCGGCGCAGCTCGCTAAAGATACAGAGTTCATTTATGCCGCTGTGGGCATACACCCGCACGTTGCGGCGAAGACTTCGGCGAATTATTTAAAGAACATAGAGGAGCTTGCCGCTCAGCCCAAAGTTATAGCTATAGGCGAGATAGGGCTTGATTACCACTATGATTTTTCTCCGCGCGATATACAAAAAAAGGTTTTTGAAGAGCAGCTTATTTTAGCCAAAAAGCTTGGGTTTCCCGTTGCTCTGCACATGCGCGAAAGCACGCAGGATATGATGAGCATACTAAAAGAACACAAAGGGCTAAAAGGCGTTATGCATTGTTTTTCGGGCAGCGCCGAGACGGCAGAACAATGCGTTAAGCTTGGGCTCTGCGTTTCTTTTACGGGAACTGTCACGTTCAAGAACGCAAAGAAAACGATAGACGCGGCGGCGGCTGTTCCGCTCGGCTCTCTTATGGCAGAGACCGACTGCCCTTATCTTTCGCCCGAGCCGATAAGGGGAAAAAGAAACAATCCCGCTAACGTGCGGTACGTTCTCGAAAAACTGGCCGAAATAAAAGGCGTTAGTTTTCAGGAGATGTGCGAAGCAAACATACAAAACGCGAAGGAACTATATAATATCTGATGAATACATACATTTACGAACTAAAGGGAGCGACATATATCAATCTTACAAACCGGTGCACAAACAACTGTGATTTTTGTTTAAGAAACACGCGCGACGGAGTAGCCGGATATGACCTAAAGCTTGATAAAGAACCGACCGCGGACGATGTCATACAAGAGCTGAAAAAGAAAGAGAATTTGGGCGAGGTAATTTTCTGCGGCCTTGGAGAGCCTACCATGCGGCTAGACATTTTGCTCGAGGTTGCAAAGTATCTAAAAAGCCGCAATGCGCATGTGCGTATAAACACCAATGGCCAGGGCAGCGCTTACGCTAAAAAAGACATTTCGAAAAGTTTTAAAGGGCTTATTGACACTGTGTCTATAAGCCTTAACGCGCAAAATGCCGAGGAATACCAAAAAATCTGTCATAGCGTTTATGGTACAAAGGCGTATGAGCACATGCTCGAGTTCGCAAAGTGCTGCAAAGATCAGGGTATAAAAACTGTGCTTTCGGTTGTTGATATATTGGGCGAAAAAAAGATAAAAGAGTGCAGAGAAATTGCCCGAAAGACAGGCGCAGATTTTCGAGTCAGAAAATATGTGGAGTAAAAAAGCGCACCAAAAGACAATTTCGCACCAAAAATTTGAAAATATAACACAATCGTAACATATTTAACCCTTTTGAAGTATTGACGCCCATATGTTGTATATATTATAATGTCTATACACAACAGTTTGGGTTTTGTTGTATCTGTGACTTTTATTTGCAATTCGTTTATATAGATAGAAAAATAGATTTTTCGAAGAAGTAAAATTGGCTTACAGTTTTTGAGGCACATCAAAAATATAATATAAAAAAAGTTAAAGGGTAAAGGGGGGTCTTATGTTTACAGTAATTCTCAAAAGAAGCGGGCAAAAAGAAACATTCCAGCCTGAAAAAATTACCGAAGCAATTTTCAAAGCCGCAAAAGCAGTAGGTGGGGACGACATTAAAAGAGCCGAGCAGTTAACCGCTCAGGTTGTCGATATGGCGCGTATTAAATACGGCGACAGGTGTCCCGAGGTTGAGGGGCTTCAGGATATTGTCGAGCGCGTGCTCATTAAGAACGGACATGCCAAAACGGCAAAGGCATATATTTTATACCGTGAAAAGAGAAAAAGCGCAAGAGAAGCAAACGCACTTATAGGCGCTACTATAGATATGTTCTCGGGCTATCTTTCGGACAGCGACTGGAGCATAAAAGAAAATGCGAATACTCAAAAAAGCGTAAACGGGCTTAACAATTATATACGCGAAGCATTTACAAAAAAATACTGGCTGCATGAGATCTATCCCGAAGAGGTTCGCGAAGCGCATCTTTCGGGCGACTGCCACATACATGATTTAGGTTTTTTCGGGCCGTACTGCGCCGGATGGGATTTGCGCCAGCTTTTAACGCAGGGTTTTGGCGGAATACCCGGAAAAGTTGAAAGCAAACCGGCAAAACATATGCGCTCTTTTTTGGGGCAGATAGTAAACTCTACGTTTACAACACAGGGCGAAACGGCAGGCGCTCAAGCATGGTCTAGTTTTGATACATACTGCGCGCCTTTTATAAGGCAAGATAAAATGGATTTCGAACAGGTAAAACAGTGCCTTCAGGAATTTATATTTAACATTAACGTCCCGACCAGAGTCGGTTTCCAGTGCCCGTTCTCTAACCTGACTTTTGATATCAAAGTTCCGTCTACTCTAAAAGACCACCCTGTGATTATTGGCGGAGAACATCAGGAAACAAAGTACGGCGATTATCAAGAAGAGATGGATTTGTTCAATCTGGCATTTTGCGAAGTTATGCTTGCCGGCGATGCTAAAGGCAGGGTTTTTACATTCCCTATACCGACGATAAACATAACTAAAGATTTTGAGTGGGACAGCCCGGTTGTCGATAAGTTTATGGAGATAACTTGCAAATACGGAATTCCTTATTTCGCGAACTATGTCAATTCGGATTTGTCTCCCGAAGATGCCGTTTCAATGTGCTGCCGACTGCGGATCGATGTTACCGAGCTCAGAAAAAGAGGCGGCGGATTGTTTGGATCGAATCCGCTTACCGGGTCTATAGGTGTTTTCACGATAAACCTTCCGAGAATAGGATACCTTTCGCGCACAAAGGATGAGTTTTTTGCGCATATTAAAAGGGTGGCGGAAATAGGTAAGACTTCGCTTGAAATAAAGCGCAAGATAATAGAGCACCAGACGGAAAAAGGTTTATACCCTTATTCGGCGGTATATTTAAAAGACGTAAAAAAACGTTTCGGGCAATACTGGTACAACCATTTTAATACCATAGGTATAATAGGAATGCACGAGGCGCTTGTAAACTATATGGGCAAAGGCGTAGAAACTCCTGAGGGCAATGAGTTCGCCGTTGAGATAATGGAATACCTGCGCCAGCTCATGCAGGAATTCCAGAAAGAAACGGGGCAGTTTTATAACCTTGAGGCAACTCCTGCCGAAGGCACAAGCTATAGGCTGGCTAAGCTTGATAAAGACAGGTATCAGGATATAATTTCTTCGGGTAAGAATGTACATTATTATACAAACTCGTCTCAGCTTCCTGTCGAGTTTACAGACGACATGATGGAGATGATAGAGCTTCAGGACGAGCTTCAGTCACTTTATACGGGCGGAACGGTACAGCATTTGTATCTCGGCGAGAAGATAGAAGATATTGAGACAGCAAAGCGTATAATACAAAAGATATTCACTAAATACAAAATGCCGTACATATCGATCACACCGACATTCAGTGTCTGCGACGAGCACGGGTATATCTCGGGCGAACAGTATACCTGCCCCGAATGCGGCGCAGAGACAGAAGTATGGAGCAGGGTCGTAGGATATCTGCGTCCTGTACAGAACTATAATAAAGGCAAGAAAGAAGAATACGGCGAAAGAGTCAAGTTCGTAATTACTGAGGCAATATAAAATATGCGCATATCCGGAATAGTTAAGAATTCATTTATCGATTATCCGGGGTATATTGCGGCTGTCGTTTTTGTCCCCGGATGCAATATGGATTGCTGGTATTGCCATAACAAGCAGCTTTGGCAGAGCGAAAACATTATTGACAACAGCGAGATAGAAGATTTTTTGCAAAAGCGAAAAGGTTTTATCGATGGCGTTGTTATATCGGGCGGAGAGCCTACGTTACAAAGCGATTTGGGACGGTTTATTAAGCAGGTAAAAGATATGGGGTATAAAGTCAAGCTTGATACAAACGGCCTTAAACCGAATGTTATTTCAGATGTTCTTCCAAGCATAGATTATATAGCGATGGATTTAAAGGCACCGCCGGGGCAGCTGTCCCGTGTGGTGTCTTTGGATTTGGACGAATCGCTGATATGGCAGAGCGCTAAGCTTATAATGAATTCTGATATAGATTATGAGTTTAGGACAACTTATATGCCGCTTTTGGATACGCAGGATATTCTGGGCATTGTAAAGCGCATAAAAGGGGCGCGAAAATATACTCTTCAGCAATACCGCAAGACGGATAATATGGCGATAAGCCCCGAGCCGCACAGCGCGCAGAAAATAAAAGAAGCCGCAATAGCGGCTAATAAATATATTAAAAATGTCGTTGTGAGGGGAATCTGATAAGCTATTCGCCCGTGTTTTGTTCGTCCGCGCTTTGTTCCATATATGAGTCTACTTTATCAATAGCTTTGTCGACTAACGGTATATTCCACAAGCCGTATGCCGTGCCCGCAACAACAACAGCCAGTGCTATAAGCGCAATGACTTTGATAAAACCCGGAACAAGTTTCCAGATAATACCGAAGCCAATAAAGAAAATTATCACCGCGCCTACTATTATTACCCAGCCCGGAAGCATTCGGGCATAACCTTCTACGTCTAAATTCTCTAAAGGTGCGCAGGCGGCGAGCATGCTTATTGCAAAAAGCACTATTAAAATTATCAGAAAAAACTTTTTCATAAACGATTCCTTGCTGTTGTAATAAAGCTATTATAATTGACAAACCGCAAATAGTAAAGCGCGTTTTTTGCGCCACATATATTGATTATACGTAAAAAACAGTATAATAATACCCGGCTTTGCCGTCAAAAACAATGGACAATGCGCAAGTAAAATTGTATGATATTTTTAAGATAAAGATTTGGAGGAGTGTTATGTCTAATAAAGTAACTGTATTCGGAAGTTTTGCGCTTGATTTGGCGTCAAGAGCAGGGCACCTGCCAAAACCGGCCGAAACTGTCATAGGCAGTTCTTTTGAAATGGGGCCGGGAGGCAAAGGTTCTAACCAGGGCGTCGCGGCACACCGCGCGGGAGCAAATCTTTGCATGATTACAAAAATAGGCGATGATGTTTTCGGCAAAGTTGCGCTGGATTTTTATAAATCAGAGGGCATGAATACCGATTTTATATTTATTGATAAGCAAAAAGAAACGGGCACGGCGCTTATTATGGTAGACGAAAACTCGGGGCAAAACCAGATATTGGTTGTACCGGGCGCCTGCGCAAACCTTACGGACGAAGACTTAGAAAAAGCAAGGCCGGCAATAGAAAGCTCTAAGATAATACTTCTTCAGCTAGAGGTGAATCTTGAAGCCAATTGGAAAGCCATTGACATGGCAAGCAAAAGCGGTGTGCGCGTTGTGCTAAACACTGCGCCGGCAAGGACCGTTCCAGACGAGATACTCGCAAAGGTTGATATATTAACGCCAAACGAAGTCGAAGCTTCGGTGCTTTCCGGCGTTGAAGTTATCACCCCCGATGATGCAAAACGTGCGGCAGACGTTCTTCAGGCAAAAGGAGTTAATGAGATAATTATAACGCTTGGTAAGCAGGGCGCTTTTGTAAGAAGCGAAAACCGCGATGTAGTTATACCAAGAAGAGTCGTGACCGCCGTTGATACAACGGGCGCGGGCGATGCTTTTAACGGCGCATTTGTAACGGCGCTTGCCGAGGGGATGGATACCATAGCGGCGGCAGAGTTCGCTAACGCAGCCGGCGCTTTATCGGTAACAAAGATAGGCACAGCACGTGCGATGCCTTACAGAAAAGATATTGATGCTTTTTTATAGGCAAAAAATCCCCAAAGGTAAACAATTAGAGCCTTTCAAATTGCATTGGCTGATGTTATTATATCAAGGGAGGATTATCAATGATATTAGCTAATCAATTCAGCGATTACCGTGTGCTCGATACGGGCGACGGGCAAAAGCTTGAAGATATCGGCGGCATTGTGCTCCAAAGGCCCGATCCGCAGGTTATTTGGGACAAATCAAATCCCAAGCTTTGGCAGCCGCATGCGGTATACGAGCGCAGCAGCAGCGGAGGCGGAAGTTGGCGTTTTATTAAAAATGTTCCCGAAAGATGGAGCATTAACTATAAAGATCTAAAATTTTATGTACGGCCGACGGGGTTTAAGCATATAGGCGTTTTTCCCGAACAGTCGGCAAATTGGGATTATATTATAAGCAGTATAAAACAAAGCGGGCGGCATATAAACGTGCTTAACCTGTTCGCATATACCGGCGGAGCTACTCTTGCGGCGCTGAGCGCAGGGGCAAGCGTTGTGCATGTGGACGCCGCTAAAAGCATGAACGAATGGGCAAAGCAGAACGCAGAGCTAAGTTCTCTTGGCGGCGGCGATATGCGCTATATAGCGGACGATTGCCATAAATTCGTGCAAAGAGAAGCGCGCAGAGGAAATTTTTATGACGCCATAATTATGGACCCTCCGTCTTACGGGAGGGGCGGCGGCAAGGTTTGGAAGATAGAGCAAAACCTTTTCGGGCTTATAAAAGACTGCGTTAAAATTCTTTCTGATAAACCGTTGTTTTTTATAATCAACTCGTATACTACGGGGCTTTCTGATATAGTCACGAAAAACATGCTTGAGATAAGCATTTGCGGTAAATATGGCGGCAAGGTAGAATCGGGAACGCTCGTACTGCCTCAGGAGAACTCACAAGTTTTACTCCCTTGCGGGACTACGGCAAGATGGCACGCTTGAATATACTTTACGAAGACAACCACCTTTTAGTGGTGGAAAAGCCTTACGGTATTCCTTCGCAGGCGGACAGCTCTGGCGATGATGATATGCAGACGCTTTGCAAGGTGTATATAAAACAAAAGTATAACAAGCCGGGCGATGTTTACTTAGGAATAGTGCACAGGCTTGACAGGCCGACGAGAGGCGTTATGGTTTTCGCGCGGACGAGCAAGGCCGCGGCAAGGCTGACTGCGCAGATAAGCTCGGGCGAATTCGCTAAAACGTATTTAGCCGTGCTTACAAAAAAGCCGAAAGACGATAACGGCGTGCTCGAAGATTACCTCATAAAAGACAGCGAAACGCGTATAGCGAAAATCGCCCATGAAAACACGCCGGGCGCGAAACAGGCGAAACTTGCATATGAAGTGCTTGATAATAAAGACGGGCTTTGTCTCGTGAAAGTAAAGATTTTTACAGGAAGGTTTCATCAGATACGCGCACAGTTCGCGAACATTGGCTGCTCTGTGTACGGCGATATGAAATACGGCAAACGCGATATAAAAGATAAACTCGCGCTGTTCGCCGCGCAGGTAAGCCTTAACCACCCGACAAAAGGGGAGAGGATGACTTTTCGGCTTTCGCCAGGCCATTTTCCGTTTGATAAGTTTGGCGCAATTTTCTTTTGATATTATGTCTTATTATTAGAAAGGCTCCCGGGGCTTTTTTTCAATTGCCTTGCGAAAGATGACGAGCTTCTCTCCGAGCGGATTAAAACATTATCGTCAATGCTCAAATAAATGAACTATTAAAACAGCGGAATGCGAAAAGCTCCCGGACAACAAAATCCCTTACTCCACCATACCCTTGGTAACCCCTGCAATCTCCCTCAGCGTATCAGTTGCCGTCATAGAAAGCTCGCCAAAGTTTTTCGCCGCCGCTTCGCCCGCTTTGCCGCATATATAAGCGCCGTAAAGCGCGGCGTCAAACGTGTTCATGCCGCCCGCCTTTCCGCCGCAGAGCAGGCCGCTTATGACGCCTGTCAGCACGTCGCCGCTTCCGCCTTTTGCCATGCCCGGCGTTCCCGCGAGAACAAGCGCAGTTTTTTCGCCGTCTGTAACAATAGTCGTCGCGCCTTTTAAAAGAAGCGTAATGCCGTATTTTGCGGCGAAATTTTCTGCGGTTTTTATAGGGTTAGAAAGAATTTTCTGCTTATCCGCGCCGCAGAGCCTCGCGAACTCGACGAGGTGGGGTGTGAGTATTATATCGCCCGATTTATTATTTAATATGTCAATGTTCTGTGAAATGATATTAAGAGCGTCCGCGTCGAACACCTTTTTTATGTCGTAGTTTTGTACCATGTGCGATAAGGCCTTTTTCGCGCCGTCGCTTGTGGATAGTCCGCACCCTGCCGCAAGAGCCGTCTTGCTCTGCATAAGGCTGTCGAGGCCGGATGTGCAGTTTTCCGAAATGCTTCCGCTATTTTCGTCGAGAGCGAAAGTCATGCATTCGGGGTAATATGTGCAGAAAATTTCTTGCAGGCTGCTTGGTATGCCGGCTGTGACAAGCCCCGCGCCCGCTTTTAAAGCGCCGCCCACGCACATTATGCCCGCGCCCGAAAAACCCTGGCTCGATACCACGCAGGCAAGCTTTCCGTAGCTTCCTTTGTGCGTGTCCGCGCGCCGTTTTAAAAGAGTAAGCCCGTCGGCGTATGCTTTTGTGTCCCCGAGGTTAAAGCCGTCATCTCTGCCTATTTCCTGTAAGTGCAGTTCTCCCGTGTGCTCTCTTCCCGGGTAGAGAAAATGCCCGAATTTCGCGCATTGAAAGGTGACAGTCTCGCGCGCTTTTATAGCTGTGCCGAGCACCGCGCCGCTGTCCGCGTCTATGCCCGAAGGTATATCGCAAGATATTATATAAGCTCCGCTGTGGTTTAAAAGATTTATAACGTGCGCGAAAAGCCCCGTTATGTCGCGCGAAAGGCCAATGCCGAAAATCGCGTCTATTACAACGCTGCCGCGCAGGCCGGAAAAAGCTTCATTCGCGGTTTTTTCGTTTGTAATTTCGATAATGTCATCGCCGAAATACGCAGCGTTTTTCGCCGCGTCGCCGAGAAGTCTTCCTTTTTCGCCAATCAGGTAAACTAAAACATCATAGCCTGTTTTGGAAAGCTGGCGAGCCGCAGCAAAGCCGTCTCCGCCGTTGTTGCCCATACCGCATACGGCTATAATTTTTGTGTCCTGCTCATGTTTTTCGAGCACGGCGGATGTTATTCCGCGCGCCGCGTTTTCCATAAGTTCTATAGACTCTATGGGCATGTTTTTTATCATGTGCGCGTCAAGCGCCTGCATTTTCTCTTTTGATAAAACAGTAATCATATTATCCTCCTAAAAGCCTGCGCGGATATAAAAGAACACTATAGCTAAAAGCAGATTCGCGAACTAGCCCACCGCCAAGTGTAGCCCACCGCCAAGTGTAGCCCACCGCTAGGTGCTGCTCACCGCTAGGTGTTCGGCTATCGCCTGCGCGGCGGCGTGCTGCTCAATATGAGATATAGAAACATGAACGGTATCTATACCGAGCGCTTTTGCCTGCTCTAAAGCTCCTCCGTAAAGAGAAACATACGGCTTTCCCGAAGGCTTTCGCAGTATCTCTATGTCGCAGAGCGGCACATCAAAAATACCGATTTCGAGACATTTTAAGACAGCTTCTTTGGCGGCAAAATTTCCCGCTACCACTTCAATATTGTTTTTGCGCGACTTAAAAAAATCTATTTCATCTTGTGTAAAGTTCTTGGTATAAAAACGCTCGTTGCGCGCCGCCTTTTTAATACGTTCTATCTCTATCAGATCAAACCCTATCCCGACTATCAATTATCCGCACCTTCTATCGCGTTTTCTATCGCTCTTGCGCAAACTTCGGCGCCCGCGGCAAGAACCGCGTTTATATCGCATTGCTTCTGCCCGGTACCGAAAGCAAAAACAGTATCTCCGTCAAACATGGTGTGCGCCGGCCTTACGCACATGGCAATGCCGTCCTGGCCCATGGATGCGAGCTTGTTTGCCTGCTCTTTAGAAAGCGCGACGTTCGTGCCTATTATGCCGATAGTAGTGTTTGCGCCTGAAAAATCCTGCGGCACGCCTTTTGTAATAATATCGTACGAGCTCATGCCTTTTACTCCTGCGATTTTTTTGCCCGTGTTATGGTCGTAAATATCGCCGAAAGCATTTACCGCGAAACATGCCGAAATAATAACGCCGCCGCCGAGGGGAACAGAAGCCGTGCCAAAACCGCCCTTTGCCGCTTTTTGCATGCCTGCCGCCTTGCCGACGGTTGCGCCCGTTCCCGCGCCGAAGCTGCCCTGCGCAAGCTGTTTGGAAGACGCTCTCTCGCATGCCGTATATCCCGAATTCGCGTTAGGCCGCACGCCTGCGTCCCCAATGCCTAAATCGTATAAAACGGCAGCAGGCACTATAGGCACGCGAGCGAATCCGGTATCAAAACCTTGCCCCTGCGCCTCTAGCCAGCGCATTACTCCGTCTGCGGAAGCCAGCCCGAACGCGCTTCCGCCCGAAAGCACGATAGCATTCGCGCGCTGTACCGTGTTTGTCGGACGTAAAAGGTCGGTCTCTCTCGTGCCCGGCGCGCTTCCTCTTACGTCAACACCGCATACGCCGCCGCCGTCTATTATGACTACGGTACAGCCTGTCTGATTTTTCTTATCGTTATAATGCCCGGCGGTAACGCCGTCTATGTCGGTGATACATCCGTTATACATATCCTTTTTCTCCTCTCAGCGAAACCTCACCCGCAACAAATCGCTTTTTTTCTCCGGCGCAGTCTAAAAGTATCGCGCCCGTATCGTCGAACCCTATGAGCAGGCCCTTGTCCTGCCGATTTGGTGAAATTACAGTGACTTCGCCATCTATCACGCTTCTTTGCCGAAATTCGTCCATAAACATGGCTAACCCTTTGGTTATAAAAATATCATAAGCAGCAAAAAACTCGTTTATAACCGCCGAGGCAAGAAGCGTTTTGTTTACGCTCTGCCCGCTCATGCCAAGCGAACACGCCGTGCCGCTAAGCTCTCCGTCAAATTTTTTCTGGCTTACGTTTATGCCCATGCCGCATACAATATAATCGACGCCGTCCATGCCTAGCATGCTTTCCGTCAATATCCCTGCTGTTTTTTTGCCTTCTATAAGTATATCGTTCGGCCATTTTATACCGACAGATATGCCGGCGGTTTTTTCTATGGCACGGCAAAGCGCGACTGCCGCCATTATAGTTATACCGGATATCTGTGCCGCGTCAATATTAGGCCGCACCAAAAACGACATATATAAGCCTTCATTGGCGGGGGAGAGCCACGTTCTTCCTTTGCGCCCTTTGCCCGCCGTCTGTTCATTTGCTATAAAAACTGCTTTTTGCGTCTTCTTTTCCTGCGCTGCCGTCTTTGCTTCGTCGTTAGTCGATCCTACGCTTTTTTTATAGATAATCTCGACAGGTTTTTCAAGATAAGCTTTTATATACTCTGCGCGCGGTACTTCGGGCGCGCTCCGGAGCTTATACCCTTTGCTCGCGACGCTATCAATATTCGCGCCGTCGCTTTTGACAGCATTGATATGTTTCCAAAGAGCGGCTCTGCTAATGCCAAGCGAACTGCTCAGCGATTCGCCCGATACAAAACCTTCTGTGTTTATAAGTTTTTTATAAATTTCATGTCTCAAAATTATTCATCCTCTGACAATAATGTATTTATTATATCATAATTAAATCCGCGCCTTGAAAGAGCGGCATATATTTTGCGCCTTTGCGTCATAGTGTCTTCGTCTTTATGCTTTTTTATAAGCGAAGAAAGATTTTTTTCGGCGATAGCTTTTTCTATGTCAAAAGTAAACCCGCGCATGGCAAGTTCTATAAACTCATCACTTATTCCTTTGCTTTTGAGCTTATACTCAATTACTTTTCTTCCGTACTTTGCGGCAAGAATCGCGCTTTGCACATATTCTTTTGCGTACTCTTCGTCGTTTAAATATCCGTATTCTTTTAGCTTTTCAACCGCGGCGTCAATTGCACCTTCGTCGATTTTTTTTGCGGCGAGCTTTGTTGTTATTTCATGTATTGTCCGCATTTTATGAGAAAGAAGAAAAACAGCGCTGTCAAAAGCGTACTTTGTGTTATCGCTTTGTATAGCCTTTAAAAAAACACCTTCATCTATCAACGCGCCCGTCTTTATGCCAAAGACAACACACGACTCGGAGCCGAGCGAAGCTGCGTATTCGCCGTCTATGAATATGTTATATCTGTCTTTTTTTCTTTTTTGCGGAAGAACCGCGCTTATAAGAAGCTTGTTATCCATATTCCAATTATATATGAAATATTTGCAAACGAAAAGCGAATATTTTTTACTGCGCGGTACAAAATAGTATAGAAATGAGCAAGCATAACAAAAGTAATTTTAGGAGGGAGCAAATGAACAATTCGAATTCGCTGGAGATAGAATCTAAAAATCTTACTATTCTCGAAGACCAGCTAAAGCACGAAGCGCTGGCAAGCAAGAAAAGCGAGGTGTATGTAAATTATTTTACAGACCCCGCGCTAAAGAGCTGTGCACAGCAGCTCGCAGACCATCACAGAGATAATTTTAATAATTTATTGAGTTATCTTGAAACACATCAGTAAGGAGGAAAGAATATGCAGCAGCCAAATATGACCGAACAGGATTTACTAAACGATCTGTTAAATCAGGAAAAACAACTGATGTCTTCTTACGCTACATTTATTCAGGAGGCATCGTGCGAAAATTTACGGCAGGTTTTAACAAACCAGTTCAACCAGACAAGCCAGGACCAGTATCAGGTCTTTGACCAGATGAGGCAAAAAGGGTATTACCAGACAAAAGACGCAGACGCAAGGGACGTACAAAAGGCAAAGGACAATTTTAGAAACATACAGAGCGGGTTATAGCAGATGCAGCGCTCCCGAAGAAGTTTATCGGGGGCGCAAAAAAAATAAAAAAATTTTTTAATAGTACCTTGCAAAGCACGGTACCGTGTGTTATTATGTATTTGTTAATCAAACATAGGGGGGTGATTCGTTGAACATTCAGTTAAAAAAGGGCGTGCTCGAGCTTTGCGTATTGTCGCTTTTAAAAACACATGACAGATACGGATATGAGCTTGTCGCAGAGATATCAAAATGTATAGCAATTTCTGAAGGCACTATATATCCGCTTCTGCGAAGGCTGAAAAACGAGGGGTATGTAGAAACGTATCTTGAAGAATCTAAAGAGGGGCCGCCGAGAAAATATTATAAACTGACCGATAAAGGAGAGCAGAAAAGAGAAGAGTTTTTGCTCGACTGGCGCGAATTTATAACGGGTGTCGAAGTAATTATAGGAGGTAATAGCGAGTGAATAAAAAGATATTTTTAAAACAGCTTTCCGGGCATTTGAGTAAAATGCCAAAAGAGGAAAGAGAAGAAATCTTAGGCGATTTCGAAGAATATTTTGAGTTTGCCGAAAAAGAGAGCAGACAGGAAGAAGCGATATGCGAGAGGCTGGGAGATCCCAAAAAAATTGCCAAAGAGTATTACACGCAAAAGTATATAGAAGAAGCAAATAAACAAAAGACATTTAAATCTATGACAAGAGCGTTCGCGGCTTCGGCCGGGCTCGGAATAGTAAACTTTTTGTATGTACTATGCGTTGTTATAATCGGTTATATTTTAATAGGCGTTTTTTACATCACAGTTTGCTCAGCTGGTGTCGGCGCGCTCGCGGCGCTGGCGATATCTATTATTTTCGGCGGCGCATACGGTGTGCCCGCTCTTTGGCTGGCGATTTTTACGAGTGCTGGGCTTGCGGCGCTGAGTGTTCTTGGATTTATTGGGACAATGCAAATCGCTAAAGTGTTTAGAAGAGCAAACATGAGCTTTTTGAATATGACAAAAAGAGGTATAAAAAGGAGGCCTAAAGATGAGTAAAAAGACAAAAGTCGTAATTATATTTTCCAGCATTGCACTTGCATGCATGATAGGCGCAGGAATAATAGTCGGAATCTTTTTTGGCAGTAATAACGATTTTGCGAAATTCTCTAATATATTCGAGGGAGGGCAAAAGATCGATGAAAGCGAACAGCTAAGCCTAAAAGGCGTATCTGCTTTGGCTATAGACTGTGTTTCGGGAAGAATAGATATAGTTGAGGCGGATACCGCGAAAGTTGAGCTTACAGGAGATGTATGGGGGAATCAGCAGAAAAAAGAAAGCTACCTCGACGTATACGAAAAAGACGGCACGATTTTTATAAAGTATGATATAGACAGCAGGCCTTTCAGCTTTTTGAATATTGATGTAAAAATGACAGTCTATCTTCCGAGAAACAATATGCTGAATCTTGATATAATAAGCACTTCGGGCGATATCAATATACAGAATATGCAGTTTAGCGATGTGAAAATAAAAAGCACGAGCGGATACACTTTAATAAAAGAATGCGCCGGAGCGTCTTTAAGTCTCGAAAAGACATCGGGCGATACGGATATAGCCGCTGCCGATTTTAACAGCATTAGTATTGTATCCCAATCGGGGAATATCGATATTGGCGAAACTTTTGGCGCGGTAGCTATCCGCAGTACATCGGGCGATACCAGAATAGAAAACGCATACGGCCCGCTTGCCATAAACAGCACTTCGGGAGACGTTGCCGCACAGATTACGGGGAAAACTCCGTCCGTTGATATTGGAGTGACAAGCGGCGATGTACAGCTTCTTCTTAACAAAAACGCCGCTTTCGATTTATCGGTAAAAGCGACATCTGGCAGAGTAAATACCGACTTTGATATTACTATAAACGGTAACAATTCAAACATAGTAGAAAAATCGATAACGGGTGAATGCAACGGCGGAGGAGATAACGTAAATATTACTACGCTTTCGGGTAATATAAGCGTTATGAAAGACTAGCAGGCCATGACAAATTCACATTTGTCATCGGGTCTTGCCCCGCCTGTGCCTTCGGCACGGTCAGCGAGGCGCTTATACGTAGATTCTCAGAGTTATTTTTCGCCTTTCACAGGCAAAGCAGAGATGAAAGGCATGCTGTAAATAGGGTTATAGTTTTAATTCTTTAAGTCTTATGAAAAACAAATATTTCATCAATAAGATTGAGGACGAAGCGTTTGGCTTTATCCTCTTTTTTATATCTTAATAAGTTAGATTAAACCTTTTTTTCGGCAAGGCGGCTTAGCAGCCCGACCACAGCCAGATAATAAGAATCAAAGCCGAGCCCTGCAATTTGCCCTATACATCCGCCGGCGGTCACCGACTTCTGCCGAAACTCTTCGCGGCTCGCGATATGGGAAAGATGCACTTCTATTGCAGGAACGGCAGCCGCTTTTAGCGCGTCGAGTATAGCTATGCTGTAATGCGTGTACGCTCCGGGGTTTATCACTATGCCGTCGTAAACATCTACGCAAGACTGTATTTTATCGACTATTTCGCCCTCAATATTAGACTGGTAAGTGTCTATGGTAACGCTATGCTTTTCGGCAAAATCGGCAAGACCTTCAAGAAGCGTTTTATAATCCAGCTTTCCGTAAATGTCCGGCTCTCTTATTCCAAGCATGTTTATATTCGGCCCGTTTATTACTAATATTTTCATGGTTCACTCCTCATAATATTTTATAATATCGTTTATACACGTATCCATATCCGAGGTGTTGTCGGCTATGTAATCGGCGTATTTATGGTAAAGCGGGTTGCGCTTTTCAAACAACGTACAAAGAGCCTCTTTATCGGGCAAAAGCGGGCGCCCGCTCGTGTCGATATCGGTAAGAAGCTTTTCCAGCGGCCTTTTTAGAAAGACGATAGTGCCCGTGGCACGAAGCACCTTAATATTCTTTTCGTCAAGTATTATGCCGCCGCCCGTAGATATAACGGTGTTTGACAATTGGGCAGCTTTTTTAGCCGCTTCATGCTCATACTGCCGGAATACGCTTTCACCCTTTTCGCCGAAAATCTTTGGTATAGCGCCGTGCTCTTTTTCGACAAGTGTGTCAGTATCAACAAAGTTCATTCCGAGCCGCTTCGCAAGCGTTTTACCGATAGATGATTTTCCGCTGCCGGGCATGCCGATAAGTACGATGTTTGTCTTTTTAGCCAGCAAGCTCTGCAAAAAAGAGAAAACATCTTGATAAACGGTGTTATCATATTTCTGATTATTCCAGATTTCCTGCGCTTTTATAGCCTGTGCGCTAAGCATCAGCAATCCGTTCACAGATTTTTTTCCAAACTCCTGTGCTTTTTTTAAAAGCAGCGTCTGCCAGGGGTTATAGATAATATCGACGACTATACCGCTTTTTTGTATCACCGCATCGGACACAGGGCAAACGCCTACACTCGGGCTCATGCCGACGGGCGTTGTGTTTAGGAGTACGTCTATTGAATCAAGCTCTTCAAGAGAATCGTAACCGACTGTGCGCATAGCTTTATCGGCATTTTCAGGATTGCGGCTCGTAACGATGACTTCGCCCGCGCCTTCGTCTTTTATAAGCCGATGGGCGCATTTTGCCGCTCCGCCCGACCCAAGAATGACAACGCGCTGATTTTTTATTTTGATACCGTTTTGCGAAAATAATGTCTTCAACCCGAAATAATCTGTGTTATACCCGTATCTTTTAGCGTCTTTTATAAGTATAGTGTTTACCGCGCCTATGGCGGCGGCTTCGGCTGATATCTCATTAAGGTATTGCATTACCTGCGTTTTATACGGAATTGTCACATTAAGGCCGGTATAACCCTTTTTTTCGAGATCTTCTATAAGCGCGCCAAGCCCGCTTTCAGATGTTTCAAAAAGCTCATAGCTTCCGTCTATGTTGACGATATCGTAAAATTTATGGTGAATCTGGGGCGACAAGCTGTGCCCGAGCTTTTTTCCTAACAGCCCGCATTTTATCATTTAAAGCTCCTTGATTATTTTAAAATTTCTCTTTTGTAACACCCAAGATAAATAAAGCTGGCAGCCTTTTGCTTAACTTTCTCTATAGTTGCGGCGATATTTTCGTTATAAATACTGCCCTCGAAATCCAGATGAAACAAGTATTCAAAAGGCCTGTCGGGAAGCGGGCGAGATTCGAGCTTTAGCACGTTTACGCCGTCGTCCGAAAACACTTTAAGCATATTGAAAAGCGAGCCCGGTTTATGCTCTAGCATGAATACTATGCTTGTTTTGTCGCACGATTCCGATTTATACGGCGATTTCGCAATAACGACGAACCTTGTTGTGTTGTTGCCGCTGTTTTGTATGTTCTGCAGAATTACATTGAGCCCGTATATACCCGCCGCTTTTTTGCTCGCTATACAAGCGGCTGATTTATCACCGAGCTTCGAAACGGTCATTGCGGCGTCGGCTGTACTAAGGCTCGGGTATGTCTGTATATCCGAATGCTTATTAAGAAAAAGCCTGCACTGCGCCAAAGGCTCCGGGTGCGAATAAACCTTTTTTATATCATTAAGCTTTGCGCCCTTTATACCAAGAAGGCTGTGCGATACGGGAAGAAGTTTTTCGGCCACTATGAAATAGCCGTATTTTGCGAGAAGGTCTACAACAGAGGTTATGCTTCCCGTCTCGGTATTCTCGGCCGGAAGAATGGCGTAGCTTATTTCGGAATTTTTCATGCCCTCGAATATGGCTCTGAAAGTATCATAATTTTTAAGCTTCGCCGAGTCAGCAAAAACCTCTTCTGCTGCTATGTGCGAAAAAGAGCCCTTTAAGCCAAGATATCCGACATTCAAATCTGCTTTATCCGAAAACTGAGTCGTTTCAATTTTGGGCGTAATGATTTTGCGCTGACTTTTTTTGCTTATATCCATAAGCGTTTGGAAAAAGTTTTTTATTTCATCGCGCATTTCCTGGTTTTTCAGCAGGGCCTGAGTGCGCTCTATGACAGTATCTTCTCTTTTTGCGTCAAAAACGTCTATGTTATATTTTTTCTTAAGCAGAGCGACATCGTTTGTCGTTTTCATTCTGTCTTCGAAAAGCTCTACTAGACGGCGGTCTATCTCGTTAATTTTTTTGCGCAAAATGGCGATTTCTTCGTCATAACCCATTATTGTTTTCCTTCCTCCATCATTAAATCAAGTATGCATATGCATGCCGCCGCCTCTATTACCGCTGCGGCGCGCGGTACTATACAGGGGTCGTGCCTGCCTTTTATTTCAATAGTTTCTTCGTTTTTAGTGGCAAGGTTAATGGTATGCTGCTCTTTGCCTATAGAAGGCGTCGGCTTTATTACAACGCTGAAAACAATAGGCATACCGTTCGTTATTCCTCCGAGTATACCGCCGTTATGGTTGGTCGATGTAACAACTTTTTGCCCGTCCGTTGTGTATTCATCATTGCTCTCGCTTCCGCGCATATCGGCAAAGCCAAACCCTTCGCCAAAAGACACACCCTTTACGGCAGGAACGGAAAACAGCAAAGACGATAGCGAGCTTTCTACGCTGTCCATCATCGGGCTGCCAAGTCCCGCAGGCGCGCCTAAAACTGCGCATTCTATCATGCCGCCGACAGAGTCTTTATCCGCCGCTGCGTCCATTACCCTTTTTTCCATCAAAGTTTTTTTAGTTTCGTCCAAAAGCGCAAAACGCATAGACTTTAGCTTGTCGGCCTGCGCCTTTGTTATATTAGTCTTATCAAAACTGATATCTTCAACATCAAGTATACTCTTTATATGGCATGCCGAATAAACGCCCTGCGCCTCTAATATCTGTGAAGCTACGGCGCCCGCGAAAACGAGCGGAGCGGTAAGCCTTCCCGAAAAATGGCCGCCGCCTCTTGGGTCGTTAAAGCCTTTATACCTTACGTTTCCCGTAAAATCCGCATGCCCGGGGCGGTTCGGGCGGTCTTTATAATCTTTTGATTTAGTATCCTTATTTCCAAAGAGAGCGCAAAGCGGCGTGCCTGTGGTGTAGCCATTGTAAAAACCGCTCACCATATTGAATTTATCCGGCTCGTTTCTCTTGGTAGACCACGCTTCGCTGCCCGCTTTTCTTCTGTCAAGAAACGCCTGAAGCTTTTGCAAATCAAGCTCAATGCCCGGCATAACGCCGTTTATAACAACGCCGACCATCTGCCCATGCGATTCGCCGAAAATATCCACTGTAAAATTCTTGCCCCATATACTGCTCATATTACTTTGCCTCCCAGCGCCCGAAGGTCTTGGGAAAACCCCGGGTACGATTTATCAATGCACTCCGCGCCCAAAATATCTATGCCCTGTTTGCCGGCAAGTGCGGCAATGCTAAAAGCCATGACTATACGGTGGTCGTTAAACGAAGTTACCTGCCCGCCCGATATACCGCCGCCGTCTATGATTAGGCTATCTTCTGTTTCGCGCGCGTTTATTCCCAAACTGCGCAGATTATCGCCGAGCGCGAGCAGCCTGTCCGATTCTTTTATTCTAAGCCGCGCTGCGCCGTAAATTTTCGTAGTACCCTTGGCATAGACTGCTGCGATGGCAAGCGGAGGAACAAGATCGGGGCACTGCGATACGTCGATGTCTGTTCCGGAAAGCCGAGACTTTTTAACGAGCAGCCCGTTATCAGTTTGCTCTATATTCGCGTCCATGCGCTTTAATATATCTATAATAGAGCTGTCGGGCTGCAGAGAGTTTTGCTTTAGCCCTTTTATTGTAATATCTCCCGCAATCGCGCCGCCGACTATAAAGAACGCCGCCTGCGAATAGTCGCCCTCAACGATATAGCTCTGGGGCTTATATGCCTGATTGCCCTTTATAAAAAAGGTATTATCTTTTCTGGCGATGTCTATGCCGAATTGCTGTAATACGCCTATCGTCAAATCGACATACCCTTTAGATTCAAAATTATTGATTACGGTTATTTCCGAATCGCCAGAAAGCAGAGGCAGGGCAAACAGTAGTCCTGTTATATATTGTGAGCTTACAGATCCGTCAATTATATATTCGCCCGAGGTAAGCGCGCCGTCTACTGTAAGCGGCAGATTACTGCCCTGCGGTTTTGTATAAGCTATATTCCGGTCGTTGAATATTTCATAATATGCATCTATCGGCCTTTGCGGAAGCCGCCCTCTGCCTGTGAACGTTTTTTTGCCAATAAGGGCACAGGCGATAGGTATAAAAAACCGCAAAGTAGAGCCCGATTCCCCGCATTCTATTTCGCATTCCTGCGAAATGCCCAAACCGCCTTTTATATAAAGCGTATTATACTTGCCTGTCTTTTCCATTTTTATATCGCAGCCGAGATTTTCGCACGCGCCGATAGTCGCCAGTATATCGCTCGACAAATCTACGTTTTTTATTACGCTTTCGCCTTTTGCCAGAGCCGCCGCTATAATAGCACGATGAGACGCGCTTTTACTCGGCGGTACTGTCACGCTGCCGCTGATTTTTGAAGGCATTACCTTTACGTTCATTAAATCTTCCTTTTATAAATAATTTGTCATTTCCTGTTTGGTTATTTGCTTTATAAACACGCTGCCCGGCTTTTTTATAAGTATTATGTTAAGCTTATCGGCAACGTTTTTCTTATCGACAAAAATGCCGTTTAGTATATCCTGCTTGTCAAAATCGTCAATTGAGAAAGGCAGACCGTTTTTTTTGAGCACATCCACGATTCGAGCCGTTGAGCCTTTTTGTGTTTCCCCCAGTCTTTCGCTTGCCGCAGTTATAACCGCCATGCCGCAGGCTACACCCTGCCCGTGCGTTATATTACGCTTTGTGCCTGCGCAAATACGCTCTAAGCTATGGCCTATGGTATGCCCAAAGTTTAGTATCATACGTTCGCCTTTGTCTTTTTCGTCCGCGGCGACTACGTCTCTTTTTATGGCAAGGCAGCGTATAATCATGTCTTTTAACATTTCAGACTTGGCAGAAATATCGTTTTGTTCTAATATGCCGAACATTTCTTTGTCGCGTATGAGCGCATACTTTATCATCTCCGCCATTCCGTCCGCAAAAATTTCGCTGCTCAGCGTTTGTAAGAATTCGGTGTCTATGTATACCGCTTTCGGATGATAAAACGCGCCTACAAGATTCTTGCCCTCGGGAATGTTTACAGCAGTCTTTCCGCCGACAGAGCTGTCTATCTGCGAAAGCAGTGTTGTCGGCACCTGCACATAGCTTATACCGCGAAGAAAGACCGACGCGGCAAAACCGGCCAGATCGCCGACTACTCCGCCGCCTATCGCCACAATAACATCGGCACGGTTGTATTTCGCCTGTGCAAGACGGCTTGCTATATCGGCAAGAACGCCAAAGCTCTTTGTTTTTTCGCCCGGTGCAACGCTTATTATCTCATGATCAAGCCCTTGCGCGGTAAATGATTCTTTTATTTGCCTGCCGTATATACTAAATACATTATCGTCCGTTATAACCGCAAAACGGCTTTTGGGATATGCTTTTTTCAGCTCTTTTGCAATGCTGTGTCTCAAGCCGCTTTCAATATTAACGTTATAATCGCTTGTCCCCGCTTTGATGTTCAATATATCCATAAATAAATTCTCTTTCTATCTGCCTGAAATCTCGTCAAGCAGTTTTTTTAATGCAGCAGCGTCGCCTTTTTTTATAGCGCTTTCGAGCACGCATATTTCCTGCTTCAGTTTATCAATACTCTCGAGTAGATATTCTGCATTGTCGGTGAGAAGCCCTGCCCAAAGCGCGGAATTTATATCGGCTACGCGCGTTATCGCTTTAAAGCTTCCGCCCGCGAACCGTTCGCTTTTTGCGCCTTTGTCCATGGCTTTTACGGCAAGCGCAGCGACATGCGGAATATGGCTCACATACGCTATTATCTCATCGTGTTCTTTAGCAGAAAGGCTGCACATCTGCCTGCAGCCAATCGCTTTTTTTAGTATCTGCGCCCAACAGAGCGCAGTATCTTTTGTCTTTGGCGTGGGCGTTATAATAAGCACGGAATCGGAAAACATCTTTTCATTCGAATTTTCATAGCCTGATTTTTCGCTTCCTGCCATGGGATGAAGAGATAAAAGCTCATGCTCGTTTTTCATTATACTAAGAAGATTTTTTATCATTACCGTTTTAATACCGCCCGCTTCAGCGAAAACGCCGCCTTTTTTTAGATACTTTTTTACGTCTTCATAAAAAGGAGCGACAAAGCCGGGGGAAAGGCAGCAGAGTACAAAATCGAACGACGGCGTATCGCCTTTAAAGCTTGTGTAGCCTTGCTTTATCACTCCGTCTTTCTTCGCGTCCGCGAGCGTCTGCTCATTTATGTCATATGCGTACAATTCGTTATATCCCGATTTTTTGAGTGACTTTGCGAAAGAGCCGCCTATAAGCCCGAGCCCAGCGATTAGTATACTTCTGTTAAAAAAACCATCTTCTTTCATGTTATACCGTTCTGCCCATAAGAGTGGCAGCTCCTTTAACTTTTTGTACGAGGCTCGAGAACTTATCGGGCAGCAGCGATTGCTTTCCGTCCGAAAACGCCTCGGAGGGCTGTTCGTGAACCTCTATCATAATACCGTCCGCGCCGACGCAGACGGCCGCTACCGCAAGCGGCTCTACCGCCCACCATAACCCCGTCGCATGGCTCGGGTCGACTATGACCGGAAGATGGCTGACTTTCTTTATTACCGGCACCGCGCTAAGGTCGAGAGTGTTCCTTGTGAAAGTCTCGTACGTTCTTATACCGCGTTCACAAAGCACGATGTTTGGGTTTCCGCCCGAAGCTATATATTCGGCGGACATCAGCCACTCTTCTATTGTAGCAGAAAGGCCGCGTTTTAGCAGTATCGGTTTTTTAGAGTTTCCAAGCTCGCGCAGCAGCGCGTAGTTTTGCATGTTTCTTGCGCCGACCTGTATTATATCCACCTTATCTATAAACGTGTCTATCATGCCTATGCTTATTATCTCGGTGACTATAGGCAGCCCCGTTTCCTGCTTTGCAGTTTCGAGATATTTTAAACCTTCTTCTCCCAGCCCCTGAAAACGGTATGGGTTTGTGCGCGGTTTAAATGCGCCTCCGCGAAGAAAGTTCGCGCCCGCCGCCTTAACTTTTTTCGCGAGCGAGACTATCTGCTCTTCGCTTTCAACAGAACAAGGCCCCGCCATGACCGCCAGTCTTTGGGTGCCTATATCAAAGCCTTCGCCGTGGATTACAGTGTCATCGGGGTGAAAAGCGCGGTTTACCTTTTTATAAGGTTCCTGCACGCGCATTACATTTTTGACGATTTCTTTTTCCTGTATAGGGTCGGCATCAAGAGCAGAAGTATCGCCTATAAGCCCTAAAATAGAATAGTTTACTCCGTTCATGCGCTGCACTTCTAAATTATAGTCTGTTTCAAGCTTGTGAATGAGCTTTTGTATCTGGCTTTCTTCCGAGTGTGGCTTTAGTATAATAATCATTTTACTTCCTCCAATAATTTTTTAAAATAAAAAGGGAACTCTTTTTATGAGTTCCCCTTGTTTAAACATAGTTTTTTTATCAGCTTATATTAAGAAACCCAATTTACCCGCCATCGTATTAACTTTTTAAACGCAAAATACCAGAAGCTAAAATAATAGCCCTGGTTCGTAAACGTAAAAAAGTATTCTCTTGCAGCTAAACAGGCTGTGCTGTCCATTTGTTAACTCCAGAATTTATTTTCTATATTATATGCACGATATGTCAGATTAGTCAAGCAAAACAGTTTTGCAGTAAAAAAAGTGTACTGCATAATGAAAAAAATACTTGACATAAAGTAAAGTATTCTTTACAATTAAATAGAGGCTTATTAAGACAAAAAAGGAAGAGGCAATGAAACTGAAAAACAATGTTCGGAAATTAAGATTTTTAAAGAACGAGATGTCTCAGCAAGAGCTTGCCGATTTGGTCGGCGTTTCGCGAATGACTATATATTCAATAGAAAAAGGCAAATACGTACTTTCTACCGTGCTGGCGCTAAAAATTGCCGCAATCTTTGAGCAGCCTGTAGAAAAAATTTTTTTCCTATCAGAAAATGACAACAAGGAGGTTGATAAAAATGAAAAATAAAGAAAAGTTTTTGCGCTTATTTGGAATAATAACAATTGCGATGCTGGCGTACTGCGTATTCGCATATATCTATTTTAATTTAAAGCTTACACCCGATTTGACAGAGCTTACTATACAGATGCAGACAATTTCTACAATTATAATTCCCTCGTTTGTGGTGATAGGCATATACCATATAATATTGCTGACAAATGCGCTGCAAACACTCGATGGCAAATTTAAAGACTCTGTTTATTTAGTGCTTATAATATTGTCGGGAATAACGTTATTGTCCGATGCAACGTTGTTATCCGATATGGGTAAAGAGTATTTGCTTTTCGATATTACAGATCAATGGATTCTGCTTTATGGATTTACAGCCGCTCATATTGTCACGGTTATCTGGGGTTATATTCATATGATAAAATATCCGTCAGATAAAAAATTATTTGAGCCTTCGAAAGGCTCGGATGACCGCATATTTGTATCCATACACCACATAGGACTTATAGCCGGAATATTAGGGCTTTGCGGTATCATCTTTGCACAGATCGGAATAATTTTCGTTCCCGAGAAGTTTATCACTTTGTTTATAATTCTGGTCGCGGCGCTTGCGCTTTGCCCGTTTATAATATTTATTATCTTCTGGGTAATAAAATTAAAGAAAATACCTATTAGCAAATGGCTTGATGAAAAACAATTGCGCGATTCCGCTTTTGCCGCGCTTATAAGTTTTGTTATATCGATACTGTTATATGCGGCGGTATGCATCATGGATTTATTTGATATTTATCTGCCCGCAGCAACATGGATACTAGGTGTGTTCTTTATAGAGCTCATTATTTTCTCATCAGTAATGACAGCAAAAAACAGGCAGATAAACTTATAAATCTGCCTGTTTTTCAATATGGTGTATTATATTATTAGCTATTATTCTTAAGAAACGCTTTGATTTTTATGTACATTTCTTCGGGCTCGGATACGTCTTTTGACAGCGATTCCATAGGGCATTTGCCATCGCCGCTGCGGTTTTTTATAAAGGGAACGAGCCTTTCGTACGCTGTCTTTACGGCGTGTTTATCTAAAACAGACAGCGCTGATTTCGTTGTGACGCCGGTATAAAGCTCTTTCGCACCGCATTTTACGCTAAGCAGGGCGGCCGCTTTCCCCGTGATCTTGTCGGCAAGATAAAGTTTTTTGCCGTTTGTGTTTTTTTCGCACAACTCGACAAGCGGCACAATACCTTTTGTCTTTGACGAATAGTACATTTTGTTTTCATCAAAGGCGACGCATGTATATCCGCCCTTTTCCAGTTCATGCTTTAGATCGACTTTCTTCAAAGAAAAAACCTCCGCGTTTGAGTAATATGCATATCGGCGGTATCAGTACGATTTGTATCGCTATGCCCGGCAAACCGGTAACAACTGATGTCAGCACTGCGGTTACGGGCGCAATTTCAAGGTTAAAAATCAATACGGCAACATACATTGCAAGGCCGCTCGCTATGCGCCCGGCGATCATGCTTATAACCAGTTTCGGGTATATCATCCACTTTGTATCCTGCCCGAAACGCATAAAGCCGGATACCGCGCCGTAAACAGCAAGCTCAAACATCATAAAAAACAGTGTCGGAGGGGCGGGCATACCCGATATCAAAAAGCTTAAAATCGGTACAGTAATGCCGGCGATTATTCCGTGCCAGCCGCCTACTATAAAACCTATGAGAAAAATGCCTATGTGCATGGGCAGAAAAACTCTTCCCGCACTCGGGCCGCCGATAAAGTGAAAGAGCTGGGGCAAAAGCACGCCTACGGCCATCAAAAGCCCCGTAATAGTTAGTTTTCTTGTATTCATTTAAAACTCCTTAATTGTAGCGGCATATAAAAAAGCCGCTAAGCTAATATACTAGCTTTCGCAGCCGTTATGTGTACCTTCGTGATACAAACAGATATTAACATATATTCTATAGCAAGGCAACTTGTTTTGTGATTTAATTTAAATTTTTAAATTCAAGCACTTTTAGATGAGTTTCATACTCTATGGAAAATTTATCTTTGAGTAATCTTATTAATTTGTCATCCAGAATTTTATTGTTATTGTTAAGAAAATCTTTGAAGTTTTTTTGCATTAATTGAGTATTTCCTATCTCATTATATAATAATCCTAAAGCAAATCTGAGTATATTTTTATCAGGCTCTTCATCGAGTATTCTCTCAATGAAGATAGTTAATCTTTGCAAATTAAATTCAACTCTAAATGCCTGTTTATATTTTCTATAAATAGTTAATGGAGAATGGCTTTCATATGCTAGTAAAAAAGCCTCGCTATACTTCCAACTTCCATTTGGGGTTATCTCTTTACATTTTTTAATACATGACTTGGCTTCATTAATTGCTCTGTTTTTTAACACATGATAAATCGCCATATTAAGATAATATCCATAGGTATTCGGATAATATTCATTAGCATTATTTAAATGGATATGCATTTTATCAATGCTCTCTTCTTTTTCTGTGTCGTTGTATTCTTCATAATATTTTATTGCTAGTAAAAATTGTATCTCCCAACATCTTAGAGGAAGGATTTTATTTAATATTTTTCCAACTGGATCCTTAATTTTTTTTTGATTTACTAATAACAATAATTCTCTAAATATTATTTCTGCCTGATCTAAATTACCATCCAATAAATAAGTTAGTCCAAAAATATATTTACATGCATAAGCCATCTGTTCTGTTGTGAAATGTAAAACTTGAATTTTCTCTTTTTTTTCATATCGCAAAGTTCTACAATTTAAAGATATATTATATAATTCTTTTAGGAATTTCTGATGTTGTTCCTGATTATAAGCACTATAAATAACACCTGTATTAATAGTCATTTCATAATTGTTTGCATTATCATCATCATCGCTATCTATTTTAATTTGTATAAGATATCTACAATTTGTTTTTTCAAGTAATTTTTTTTGATCTTTTTCTAATTTAATATCGATTTTTTTCAAGTTATGATATTGAATATAAAGGACCTTAAAAGGGATTTGATTACTTATAATTGTTTCACTAAAATGCTTTATAATTTTACGTTGGCAGTCTTTAAATTGCTTATTATTAGCTACATCAATTACAAACAATATGGCTAAGTCTTTTTCTTTCGCTTTTGGTAATCTAAAATGTTTCATAAAACATTTTAAATAATAAAGATCAAGAATAAATATAAGAATACATACAATAAAAAAAACTGTATAAGATTCTTCTTGCGAAGGCATTAAAGTGGGGATTAAGAGAAAATGTAATATAACTAAAACAACTATGCTAATTGGCTTGAACCATAGTTTTTCAAATAATTTTCCGAAAATTCCTTCCAAAATATTTATCCTCCACCATTGATAAATTTAAAGAAATTATATAATATTATATTAATTATTACAATAATTTAATAGTGTATAAAAGCTATCGAATACAGATTAAAAAGGTAGCTTTAGCTTTATTCGATTGGTATGAAATAAGCTCTTGTCATGCCCCGGCGCCTGTGTTATAATGTTCGGGTTGATTTAGGGCGGTCCTCTTTTCGAAATTACGGATATGAACGCCTGAAACGGAAGGAGGAATCAGCATGAATAATATCGTAAGAGCTATTGAAAAAGAAAAAATGCGCGACGATTTGCCGCAGATCAATATCGGGGATACTGTAAAGGTATTCGTTAAAGTTGTGGAAGGCACAAGAGAACGTCTTCAGGGTTTTGAAGGATACGTTATTGCCAAAAAAGGCGGCGGTATAAGAGAGACGATTACCGTAAGAAGAGTTTCTTTCGGAATAGGCATTGAGCGTACGTTCCCGATACACTCGCCGAAAATTGCGAGTATAGAAAAGGTTCGGGCTAACAAGGTCAGAAGATCGAAGCTGTACTATCTGCGTGAAAGGGCCGGCAAGTCTGCGAAACTTAAAGAAAAAAGGTAATTTAAAAAGAAGCCGGAAATGGCTTCTTTTCTTTTTTTTAACGGCGCTGATGCTTTAGAGAGTTTTTAGGAGAAAAAAAGATGAATATACAATGGTATCCGGGGCATATGGCAAAAACAAAGAGGCTTTTACAAGATAAGCTGAGCGTTATTAATGTTGCCATTATTGTTGTGGATGCCCGGGCGCCGCTTAGCACGTTTAACCCCGACCTTTCGGGAATGCTCTCGGGCAAGGAATGTTTTGTCGTCTTAAACAAACGCGACCTTGCAGACGACGCTTTGACAAAAAAATGGACAGAGTATTATAAAAAAGAATTCGGTAATGCCATTGCTTTTAGCGCGACTAAAGACAAAAAGAGCGTACTCCTGTCCGCGATAAACGACGCCGCGCAGCCCGTAAAGCAAAAATATAAGGAAAAAGGCATGAACAAAACTATACGCGTGCTTGTCGCGGGTATACCAAACGTGGGCAAATCGGCTGTCATAAACCGGCTTGCGGGGCGTAAGGGCGCAAAGGAAGGAAACAAACCGGGCGTTACGCGCGGCCTTCAGTGGGTAAAGCTCAGCGACAGCTTAGAGCTTATGGATTCTCCGGGCCTGCTTTGGCCAAAAATAGAATCGCAGGAAACGGCGGTAAAAATCGCGCTGCCAGGATGTATTAAGCAGGAAATCATAGATATAGTTGACCTTGCGCTTTTTCTTATAAAAATATTAGCAAGCGTTGCGCCGAGTGCGATATCCGAAAGGTACGGCATAGAATCGAGCGAAGACGCACTTTTGGTTTTAGAAAATATTTGCATAAAAAGAGGTTTTTTGCTCAAAAAAGGCGAATATGATTTTGGAAGAGGAGCAAAAACTCTTATAGATGAATTTATGGGAGGACGGCTTGGGAGAATAACGCTCGAGAGCCCCTGAAAAAATTTTGACTAAAGACGAAAAAGAAATTCAAAGACTGAAAGAAATGTGTAAATACGAACGGCCGTATTGGGATAAGTCTCTTTTGGTCGCGGGTATTGACGAAGTCGGGCGCGGCCCGCTTGCGGGGCCTTGTGTCGCGGCGGCTGTTATTATGCCTGCCGGCTGCCTTATCGCGGGCGTTAACGATTCTAAAAAGCTTTCCGAGAAAAAAAGAGAAGAACTTTATGTAAAAATCACAAAATCTGCTGTCAGCTACTCTGTCGGAATAGTAGACAACGCAGTCATAGATGAAATAAATATATTAAACGCCGCGCGCCGCGCTTTCGCCGAAGCTTTTTTCGGCCTTCAGGAAAAACCGGCGTTCGTTTTCTGCGACAGAATAAACGGCATAGATATAGATACACAATATGAGGAAATAGTGGGCGGAGACAGGCTTTGCTACAGCGTTGCCGCCGCTTCTATTGTCGCGAAGGTAACAAGAGACAGGCTGATGAGAGAATACGAAAGCGTTTATCCAGAATACGGTTTTGCGCAGCATAAAGGATACGGTACGGCACAGCACCGCCAGGCGATAATAGAAAACGGCGTATGCGAAATTCACCGTATGACGTTTCTCAAAAAGATAGTATGAACACAAAAAGCAAAGGCAGCAAAGGCGAAGATATCGCCGCGGATTATCTTGCGCAAAACGGCTGCGAAATATTACAGAGGAACTATTATATACGCGGCGGCGAGATAGATATAATATGTAAAGACGGCGAGGCTGTCGTGTTCTGCGAAGTAAAACTCAGGAATTCTGATAAGTTCGGCGTTCCGTCCGAAGCGGTGGGTATAAGCAAGCAAAAGCGCATATCTAAAGCGGCGCTTGACTATGCGTACAAAAATAAAACCATTGATGAAAATTACAGATTTGATATAATAGAAATATATAACGGCAAAATAAACCATATTCGAAACGCTTTTGAGTTTATTGCGCCATAATGCTCGGGGGCACAATGCGCAAATTTTTATTCTTTCTTTTTATAATAATGCTTATATTCTGTTTGTTTGCGGCAACGGCAATGGCACAAGATGCTTTTAAACCGTCGAATGCTACCGCTTCTGAGCAAATGATAGCAACAGTTTTAACTATGGTCGTGGGTGCTTTGTTTATAGTCTGCTGCGTAATGCTCGGCATACGCGAAGGCAACAAAGACCTCGGCGGCGGGGGTAAAAGCTGGACTGCTTTTTTACTGGCCGCTGTTTTGGCGGTAGTATTGCGCGTTATTGTCGCGCTTACGTTTGAAGGCTATTCAACAGATATCGCATGCTTTAAGGGCTGGGCTGTCGCGGCATACGAACAGGGGCCGGCTAATTTTTATACTTACGGCGGATTCTCCGATTATCCGCCCGGATATATGTACGTGCTTTATGTGCTCGGCTTTTTAAGAGAATTGTTCGCGGTAGATGCCGCTTCGGCGACGTTTACGCTAATGATAAAACTGCCGTCTATAATAGCGGAAGTTATAACAGCGGTATTAGTTTACAGAATCGCCGAAAAGCATACGAACAATATTTTCGCTCTGTTGTGCGGTATGTTTTTGCTTTTTAATCCCGCAATGTTCTTTAACAGCAGCGCTTGGGGACAGATAGACGCCGTGTTCATACTTTTTATAGCGCTCGCTATTCTTTATCTGAAAAAAGAAAATTATATACTCGGGGCTTTGTTTTTTACAATTTCTCTGCTTATTAAACCGCAGGCTATAATGTTTGCGCCCGTCGTCGGGCTTGCGTACATTTTCGCTTTGTTAAAAAAAGGCCAGATGAAAAAGGCGCTTGCCGGAATATTCGGAGGGGCGTTGGTCGCGGCGGCAGTTATGTTCATTGTAATATATCCGTTTACGGGCAGTCAGCCGCCTATGTGGATAATCGATAAATATGCGGGAACGGTAAATTTTTATCCTTACGCTTCTCTTAACGCATTTAATATTTATACACTCGTGGGAGCAAACTTTGCGCCAAGCACCGAAAGCTTTTTATTTTTAAACTATGAGATATTGGGCATTATATTTATAGTTCTTATTTGTGCTGTGACCGTTATTGTGCAATACAGGTCGAGAGAAAGAAGGCCGCTTTTTGACATAAGCGCGTTTTTGATATTGTCGGTGTTTATGCTTGCTCACGCAATGCACGAAAGATACATACTGCCTGTGTGCGTGCTTTTGATTTTTGCATACGTATATTCAAGAGACAGGACAACGCTGTTTTTCGCCGGAGCTTTTTCTATAACGGCGCTTTTAAACCAGATGGTAACGCTTTATGCGGCAGGCGTTGTCGCTCCCGAGCTTCCGGCGGTAATATTATCCGCATTAAATATAACGCTTTACGTGGTATACGCTATTATTACAATAAAAAAACTTACTAGCGGCAATGTGCTTATAAAAAGCCCCGCGCTGCATAGCTAAAAAATCAGAGGTATAAATGAACCAGGACACAAAACAAATGTATTTATGGCAGAAAAAAGCAAGAAGAAGGCTTTTTTTTAAAGACGAAAGCGCAAGGATGAGATGCATAGACTGGATTGTCATGCTTTTAGTTACTTTTGCTTACGCTGCTGCCGCGTTTATCAATCTCGGAGCAGCCGACATCCCAAAGACTTTTTATACAATGAGCAGCAAAGGCGATGAAATCGTCGTCGAATTTGAAAAACCCGAGGATATAAGCACTATAAAATATTATACGTCTTTTGGCGCGGGCAAGCTGACTTTTTTTTATTCGCTGGACGGAGAAGGGTATACTCAGCTTCAGCAGCAAAAGATAAGCGATGAGCTTGATGAATCGGGTAACGCTTTTATGACGCAAGTGCCGGCCGCCATAGAGCATGAAGCTACGGCTATGTATATGTGGCGTTTTATGCCAGCCGAGTTTAAGGCGAAATATGTAACAATAAGAGTTGAAGAGCCTTCCATACAAATGCTTGAGATGGGATTTTGCGACAGCAGCGGAAACCCCGTCGCTGTATTGTCGGCGAAAAACATAGACCCGGATGCGCCGAGAGGAAACTCTCCCGCTAATATGTTTGACGAACAGCAATACGTACCCGTCTCGACAGATTATATGCGCGAGATGTATTTTGACGAGGTATATCACGCAAGGACGGCTTACGAGCAGATAGAACACATGAATCCGTACGAGATAACACATCCTCCGCTCGGAAAAACGATAATAGGAATAGGAATACGCCTTTTTGGAATGAATCCTTTCGGATGGCGTTTTGCCGGCACTTTGTTCGGAGTGCTTATGCTTCCGCTTATGTACATTTTCGCCAAACGGATTCTTAAAAAAACTCTTTACGCTTTTATACCCACATTTTTATTTGCAGTGGATTTTATGCATTTTACACAGACGCGTATTGCGACGATAGACAGCTACAGCGTATTTTTTATAATGCTCATGTATCTGTTTATGTATATTTACACAGAGCAGAATTTTAACCGCCAGAGCCTTTCAAAATCGCTCGTTCCGCTTGCGTTTTGCGGAATCGCTTTCGGGCTTGGAGCCGCGACGAAATGGCTTTGCCTTTATGCAGGGTTAGGCCTTGCGGTAATATTCTTTCGGCAGATGTTTCTTCGTTACCGTGAATACTCATACGTGACAGGATTGCTTTCTGACAAAGAAACACGCGAATCTATGGATGAGGATAAACGTGCGTTTTTTGAAGATATAGAGCAGAACTATATAAGCAAAACGCTTATTACGCTTTTGGTTTGTGTACTGTTTTTTGTAATCATTCCTCTTATTATTTATTATCTTGCTTACATACCTTATATGAAAGCAGCCGAAAACCCTTATGATTTTGCGGCTATACTTGCTAATCAGGAATACATGTATAATTATCACAGTACGCTTAATCCGGATCATGTGCATCCGTTTGCTTCCGAATGGTATAAATGGCCCATCAATTTAAGGCCTGTGTTCTTCTATCAGGGGCAGGGATACCCCGGCGAATACCTTTCGGGAATATCAACCATGGGCAACCCCGCCGTTTGGTGGGGAGGGCTCGCCAGCATAATCGCGCTGATTGTGCTGCGTATCCGCCAGGGTAGGCTTGGTAAAAAAACGCTTTTTTTAAGCATTGCAGCGCTCTCGCAGTTTCTGCCCTGGGTGATAATACCCAGAGAAACGTATATATACCATTATTTCGCTACGGTGCCTTTTCTCATACTTCTTATGGGAATACTCGCCAAAATTTTGATAGAAAAAACGAAACGCGGTAAAAAAGCGGTGTTTATTTTCCTTGGCGTATGCTTGCTGCTGTTCGCAATGTTTTATCCCGTAATTTCCGGAACGCCGGTTCTGCGGGCGTATTCAGATACCTTCCTACGATGGCTGCCTACCTGGCCGTTTTATTAGGCGGTGGATGAAATGTTGAGCAAACTCAAAGCTTTTTTATTAAAACACAAAAAAAACCTCGGGCATTTCTTCAAATTTCAGGTAGTCGGAATAATCAATTTCTTTGTCGATTTCGGTATATTGTCGCTTTTGAACCTTGTGCTTGGAATGCCGATTGTCCTCTCGAATATTATCTCTTACAGCTGCGGCGTTGTAAACAGCTTTTTGTTAAACCGCTACTGGACTTTTAAAATAAAAAGAAAATTTTTATCAGCGCATTTTGTAAAATTCATTTTTGTCAATCTTATATCGCTTGGCGTAAACACACTGGCAATGTATATTTTAGCTGATTTATATTTGTTTCCTAATATATGGGCGAAGCTTATAGCTACGGCTTTTTCGTTTACCGTAAACTTTGCGGGAAACAAGCTGCTGGTATTCGCCGACGACTCGAAGAATAAAGAACCAGCCAAAGAGAAAAAAGAAACAGACAAGAAACAAAAGTAAGCGAGGTGCATGGTGCTATCTAAGATAATCAGCTTCGGGCTTCAGGGTCTTCATGGTTATCCGGTTTTTGTAGAAACGGACATTGCGAACGGTATGCCGGCGTACGAGACGGTAGGGCTACCGGGTGCCGCCGTGCGCGAGTCTAAAGAAAGAGTACGCTCTGCTATAAAAAACTCGGGATTTGATTATCCGCAGCAAAGAATTACCATTAACCTTGCGCCTGCGGATACAAAAAAGCAAGGGCCCATATACGACCTTGCCATAGCTATAGGCTTGCTTTGCGCAAGCGGACAGACGGGCGAGCCGGACGGCAAAAGCGTCTTTTTAGGGGAGCTTTCTCTCGGGGGGCGCCTTCGAAGCATAACGGGAGCTCTGCCCATGGCTATATCTGCGGGGCAAGCGGGGTACGAAAAGCTTTTTATTCCCGCAGACAACGCAAAGGAAGCAAGCTATATAAAAGGGCTCAGCGTATACCCCGTAGAAGATTTAGCGCAGATCGCAGCGCATCTTAGCGGCGAAAAAGCAATTGCGCCGTGCGAAACAAGAGAGTTTCGGCCGAGGGCAGACGAAATATGTAAGAATGATATGTCTTATATAAAAGGGCAGCAACACGCCAAAAGAGCGCTGGAGATCGCCGCGGCAGGAGGGCATAATCTGTTGTTTATCGGCCCTCCCGGTTCGGGAAAGACTATGCTCGCACGCGCCGTGCCGGGAATACTGCCCGATATGAGTTTTGATGAATCGATAGAGATATCTAAAATACAATCGGTCTGCGGAGAAAACAGCGAAGAAGGAATAGCGGCTGTGCGTCCGTTTCGCAGCCCGCACCATACGCTTTCAACGGCGGCGCTGACGGGCGGCGGGCTGAAAATCATGCCGGGCGAGATAAGCCTTGCGCACGGAGGAGTGCTCTTTTTAGATGAACTTGCCGAGTTTAAACGAGACGCGCTCGAGGCATTGCGCCAGCCGCTTGAAGACAAAGTTATAAGCATAGCCCGCGCAAACGCAAAAGTTACGTATCCTGCGGGAGTTATGCTCATAGCGTCCATGAACCCGTGCCCGTGCGGAAACTTTGGAAGCAGCGAAAAACAGTGCAGGTGTACGCCGCGCGAGATAAGGCGGTACCTTAATAAAATAAGCGGGCCGCTTCTCGACCGTATTGATATACATATAGCGATGGACGAAATCTCGTACGAAGAGCTTACGGGGCAGGCAGAGGGCGAAACTTCAAAGCAGATAAGAAAGCGTGTTAACGCCGCAAGACAAATACAGCAGGACAGATACAGGGCAAACGGCCTTTACAGTAACGCAGAGCTTACTAACGAGCTTTTGGACATTCACTGCCTCATGACAAAAGACAGTGAAAAAATTCTTGAGGCGGCTTATAATTCGTTTGGGCTGAGCGCACGTGCGATGACCAGAGTGAAAAAAGTTGCAAGGACTATCGCAGATTTAGACGGCGCGGCAAATATTGAGCAAAAACATTTGGCGGAAGCTATACAATACAGAACTATGCATTCAAAATACTGGGGATAATATATGAAAGAGTACAGCAAACAGAAAAAATACTGGGTATGGCTTGCGTCTGTAAAAGAAGTTACGCCCAAGCTTTTTTATATTATAATGAAAGAGTTTTTGGATGCAGAGAGTTTTTTTGATGCTGTATTCAAAAATTCTAAATCGCTCGAGATGATTCCCGCAAAAGCTTTGAAAGCTATAAAAGCGGCGTGCTCAAAGCAGTATATCGCAGAGCTTTTATGCGAACTATCTTCAAAAGGAATATATGCGATAACGCGGCTTTGCGATGATTACCCCAAAGAATTGGCTAAAATACCGTATCCGCCGCCCGTGCTGTATGTTAAAGGCTCTCTTTCGGGAATAGATAAAGCTATAAGCATTGTGGGCACAAGAAAGTGCACGCGCAAAGGCTTCGAGCTTACAAAACAAATAGCGAGGCAGGCGGCAGGCGGGGGAATGTGCATTGTATCGGGAATGGCAAGAGGTATTGATACGGCGGCACATATGGGCGCGATGGAAGCTGATTCGCCTACTATAGCTATTCTAGGGTGCGGAGTTGATGTTGTTTATCCGCCTGAGAGCGAAGAGATTTACAGCAAGGCCATAGAAAACGGAGCGGTCGTATCAGAGCTTGCGCCGGGGACCGAACCGCTGGCGGCAAACTTTCCGGCGAGAAACCGTATAATTACAGGATTTTCGCGCGGTACGCTTGTAGTTGAATCGGAGCTTCAGGGAGGAACGGCGATATCCGCGTCTATGGCGGCTGCATATGCAAGGGATGTTTTCGCTGTGCCCGGGCCGCCTTATTTAAAGACATCCGAGCTGCCCAATTTGCTTATAAAACAGGGCGCGGTGCCTGTGCAGTGCGGCGACGATATTTTAGAGTATTATGGATATATTGATAAAAAATTTACAAATAATTCGTGTAAATCAAGCAAAAATGTACAATTACAGCTTGATTTTTTACAGCGGCAAATATATAATTTGCTGTTGCAGGGTGATATGAGCGCGGAATTTCTCAGTCAGAGCATACAATATCCGCAAAATGAGATAAACACAGCGCTTACCATGATGGAGCTTTCGGCGATCATAAAGAGGCTGCCGGGCGGTAAATACGGCGTATAATACTAAGTTTGGAGATAATAATGGCAAATTCGAATAGCACAGCGAAGAAAAAGGCAAAAAAGAAAAATTACGATTTGGTGATTGTTGAGTCTCCCGCAAAGGCTAAGACGATAAATAAGTTTTTGGGCGCGGGCTATAAAGTCCAGGCTTCTAACGGGCATGTAAGAGACTTGCCTAAAAGCTCGCTCGGTGTAGATATAGAAAATGATTTTGAACCAAAGTATATACAGATTCGGGGTAAAACGGACGTTGTAAAAGCGATGAAAAGTGCAGCTGCCGGTGCTTCAAATATCTATCTTGCCACAGACCCCGACAGAGAAGGCGAGGCTATTTCTTGGCATATCGCTAATATGCTCGGCGTAGACGATAAGGAAGTCAGCCGTATAGAGTTTAACGAGATAACTAAAAAAGCTGTTACAGGCGCGATAAGCCATCCGAGAAAGATAGACTTTGACCTTGTTGACGCCCAGCAGGCAAGGCGTGTGCTAGACAGGCTTGTGGGGTATAAATTAAGCCCGCTGTTATGGCGCAAAGTTAAAAAAGGGCTAAGCGCCGGGCGCGTACAATCAGTCGCAGTAAGAATAATATGCGACAAGGAAGACGAGATAAACGCTTTTGTTCCCGAAGAGTTTTGGACGATTACCGCGCTTTTATCGGACAGCGCGAAAAGCCAGGAGTTTGAAGCAAAGTTTTTCGGCAAAGACGGCAAAAAATTAAAGGTTGAAAATAAAGAACAGGCGGATGAGATTTTAGGCGCGGTAAAAGGCCAGAATTATGTAATAGACAGCATAAAAAAAGGTACAAAGAAAAAGAACGCTGCGCCGCCGTTTACCACAAGCTATCTTCAGCAGTCTGCCTCGGGAACGCTCGGGTTTACCGCAAAGCGCACGATGCTTATAGCGCAGCAGCTTTACGAAGGCGTTGAGATAAAAGGCGAAGGCTCCATAGGCCTTGTTACATATATAAGGACGGACTCTACGAGAGTATCCGACGAGGCGATGGCTTCGGTCAGAGAGCATATTACGCAAAAGTACGGCAAAGAGTATCTGCCCGAAAAGCCTAACGTTTTTAAAAAAGCAAAAAAAGCGCAGGACGCGCACGAAGCTATACGGCCGACGCATATGGACCATACTCCCGAGTCTTTAAAAGACGCGCTTACCAAAGACCAGTATAAGCTGTATAAACTTATATACAACCGGTTTGTTGCAAGCCAGATGACTCCTTCGGTATTCGAAACTATGTCTGTAGAGATATTGTCGGGAGGGTATACCTTTAAAGCTTCCGGTTCAAGGATGGTATTTAAAGGATATACTGCAGCGTATAAAAGAGATGAAGACGAAACAAAGGACAATATTTTGCCTGAGCTTTTCGAAGGCGAAGTTTGCCCGCTGTTATCTTTAGACCCAAAACAGAATTTTACGCAGCCGCCGAACAGGTATAACGAAGCGACGCTTGTACGCGCTCTCGAAGAAAAGGGTATCGGGCGGCCGAGTACATACGCGCCTATAATTTCTACTATACAGGACAGAAAATATATCGAAAAAGAAGGGCGCGCGTTAAAACCGACCGAGCTTGGCGGTATTGTAAATAACTTGATGAAAGAAAACTTTTCGAATATCGTTGATGTTGAATTTACCGCAGAGCTTGAAAACAAACTCGACGATATAGAAAACGGCGGGAAACAGTGGAAAAAGCTCCTCAGCGATTTTTATGTACCGTTTGAAAAAACGCTTGATTACGCCGATAAAAATGTAGAGCGCGTTGTGTTGCCTGTAAAAGAATCTGATGTAATCTGTGAAAAGTGCGGCAAAACAATGGTTTATAAAGACGGAAGGTTTGGACAGTTTCTTGCATGCCCGGGTTACCCCGAGTGCAAGAACACAAAAGCTATAGTAAAATATATTGATACGCCCTGCCCGAAATGCGGCAAGCGTATAGTTGAGAAGAAGTCTACAAAAACAAAGAAGATTTTTTACGGCTGTGAAGGTTATCCCGAATGCGATTTCGTTTCGTGGGATATGCCTATCGCCGAAAAATGCGAAGAATGTAATTCTATGATGGTGCTAAGGCGTCTTTCTAACGGCAAGAGCTATAAAAAATGCTCTAACCCCGAGTGCGTGAAAAACCAGCGAAAAAAGGCAGATGAAAAGCAGTAGCGCCTCGGTCATAGGAGCCGGGCTTGCCGGATGCGAGGCGGCATATCAAATAGCAAAGCGCGGAATCGATGTAACGCTTTATGAGAGCAAGCCGCATTATTTATCTGACGTGCATAAATCTGACAATTTTGCCGAGCTCGTGTGTTCTAATTCTTTTAGGGCGCAGGGGCTCTATAACGCTGTCGGCCTTTTAAAGCAGGAAATGCGGGAAATCGGGTCGATTATTATGGAGGCAGCGGACGCAACGAGCGTACCTGCAGGCGGTGCGCTTGCGGTTGACAGAAATAAATTTTCGCAGTACATCACCGATAGGATAACACAACATGAACATATCAAAGTTGTTCGGGAGCGTGTAGACAGCCTGCCCGAAAGCGGTATTGTTATTGCGGCAGCGGGCCCGCTTGTTTCGGGGCGGCTCGCGCAAAGCATCTCAGAGGCGGCGGGAGGTATGCTGTCGTTTTTTGATGCGGCATCGCCCATAGTTACGGCAGAATCTATCGATATGGGCAAAGCGTTTTTTGCTTCGAGGTACGATAAAGGCAGCGATTATATTAACTGTGCAATGAACGAAGCCGAGTACCGCGAATTTTATGAGGCTCTTATAAACGCAGAGATGGCGCAGCTAAAAGGCTTCGAAGACAAAAAAGTTTTCGAAGGATGCATGCCTGTAGAGACAATGGCGAAACGGGGGTATAAGACGCTTTGCTTCGGGCCGCTAAAGCCAAAAGGCATAGTTTACCCGAATACTGATAAAATGCCGTTCGCGGTAGTGCAGCTTAGGCGCGAAGATGAGCAGGGAAGGCTCTGGGGAATGGTCGGGTTCCAGACGCATTTGAAATTCGGCGAGCAAAGAAGAGTATTTTCCATGATTCCGGGGCTTGAGAACGCCGAGTTTGTGCGATACGGAGTAATGCATAAAAATACTTACATAAAAAGCCCGCAGGTATTAAACGAATACTACGAAATGAAAAAGCGGACAGGTTTGTTCTTTGCGGGGCAGATAACCGGAGTGGAAGGATATCTTGAAAGCGCGTCTTCGGGCATGCTCGCGGGGATATTTGCGGCGTGTGATATACTTGCTAAAAAGCGGCCGGATTTTAGCCGAGATACGGCATGCGGAGCGCTCGCTAAATATATTTGCGGATATTCGGGCAGCGATTTTCAGCCAATGAATATTAATTTTGGTATAATGAATACAATAGATATTAGAGCGAACAAAAGAGACAAAAAACTGGCAGTTTCAAATCGGGCTTTGAAAGAGATTGAAAGAATAAAAGAAAGTTTAGATAACTGATTAAAAGAATGATACGGATATGAAGAGGTAAAGAACGGAGGATTTCACGATGAAAATGGACGGAACGACGATAGTCGCGGTAAGAAAAAACGGAAAGTGTGCGGTGGCGGGCGACGGGCAGGTAACCGTCGGGCAAAACACCATAATGAAACACAAAGCGATAAAGGTGCGGCGGCTTTTTGATGATAAGGTCGTTATAGGGTTCGCGGGTTCTGTGGCAGATGCTTTTACGCTCTCCGAGCGGTTTGAGGCAAAGCTTGAGCAGTACGGCGGAAGCCTTCAAAGAGCGGCGGTAGAGCTTGCTCAGGAGTGGCGCAGCGATAAGATGTTAAGAAAACTCGAAGCTATGCTTATAGCTGCTGATAAAGATGAGCTTTTATTAGTCTCGGGAAGCGGAGAGGTAATAACACCCGACGATGATATAGTGGCGATAGGCTCGGGCGGAAGCTACGCTCTTGCAGCGGCAAAAGCGCTCTCGGAAAACACCGACCTTAGCGCTCTTGAGATTGTAAAAAAGGCTATAACGATAGCGGGCAGTATATGCGTTTTTACCAATAACAGCATAACTGTGGAGGAGGTATAACATGTCTGAACTAACTCCGAAAGAAATAGTCAAAGAATTAGATAAATATATAATAGGGCAGGACAAAGCAAAAAAAGCCGTAGCCATTGCACTTCGCAACCGATACAGGCGCAACATGCTCGGCAAAGAGATGCAGGACGAGATAACGCCCAAGAATATTATAATGGTCGGCCCGACGGGCGTCGGCAAAACAGAGATTGCCAGGCGGCTTTCCAAGCTTATGAAAGCGCCGTTTATAAAAGTTGAAGCGACTAAGTTTACAGAAGTCGGTTACGTCGGCAGAGATGTAGAATCTATGATACGCGACCTTGTCGAAGCGTCCATACGCATGGTAAAAGCATCGAGACACGAAACGGTTTTGGAAAAAGCGCAGAGAATGGCTGAAGAACGGCTTGTCGATATATTAGCGCCCCTTCATAAAAAAGCGCAGGCGTCGGCTAATCCGTTTCAGGCGCTGCTCGGACAGGGGCAGAGTGCGCCTGCCGAATCGACTGAAGAAAAGCAGCAGCGCATGACAAAAAGGCAGGAGACTGTCGCCGCGCTAAAGGCAGGGCGGCTCGAAGATATGCTTATTGAAGTAGAGGTTGAAGACAATTCTTCTATCGGCATAGAGATAGCGGGAATGGGAAGCGATATAAACATAGGCGAAATGTTTTCGGGAATTTTGCCAAAAAAGACAAAGAAGAGAAAAGTATCGGTCAGCGAAGCGAGAAAGATTTTTACGCAGCAAGAAGCGGATAAGCTTATAGACATGGACGAAGTCATAAGCACGGCAATAGAGCGCGCAGAACAGGACGGCATTATCTTTCTTGACGAGATAGACAAAGTCGCCGGAAAGAGCATGGGGCAGGGCCCCGATATCTCAAGAGAAGGCGTACAGCGCGATATACTTCCCATAGTAGAGGGCAGCACTGTCGTTACAAAATACGGCCCGGTTAAAACGGATTTTATGCTTTTTATTGCGGCGGGCGCTTTTCATACAGCTAAGGTAACAGACCTTATACCCGAGCTTCAGGGAAGGTTTCCTATTAAGGTAGAGCTCAAAAACCTAACGAACAAAGACTTAGAGCTGATATTGACGCAGCCAAAGAACGCGCTTATAAAGCAGTATCAGGCGCTGCTCGAGGCTGATAATGTACGGCTGGTTTTCAAAAAAGACGCAATAGAAGCAATTGCTAAATACGCGGCGGTAGTAAACGAATCGACAGAGAATATAGGCGCGAGAAGGCTGCATACCGTTATCGAAAATTTGCTTGAAGATATATCGTATAACGCGGGCGGAGATTATCCTTTAATGGATGTCGAGATAGACGCAGCATACGTCAAAGAGCATTTAAAAGAGCGTTTGAAAGACAACGATCTGCAAAAATACATACTGTAGAATAACTGCAAAGTGCTTTGCGCATAATAACGCTAAAAGTTTTTCTAGGAGTGTTATTATGAAAGCAATTGTTATGGCAGGCGGCGAAGGCACACGCCTTCGCCCGCTTACGTGCACCGTACCCAAACCAATGGTCACCCTTCTTGGCAAACCGATACTCGAATATACAACGCAACACCTTTTTAACCATAAAATAACCGATATGGCTTTTACGCTTATGTACAAACCTTCAATAGTAATCGATTATTTTGAAGACAAAAAAGATGAAAAAATTGAATATTTTATTGAGGACACGCCGCTTGGAACGGCGGGAAGCGTTAAAAACGCATCCAGTTTCATTGACGATACTTTTCTTGTTATAAGCGGCGATGCGCTTACCGATATCGATATTACAAAGGCGTATGAGTTTCATAAAAGCAAGCAAGCCAAAGCAACGATAGTGTTAAAGAAGATGGGCAGCCCGCTCGAATACGGTGTTGTCATAGCGGGTGAAAGAGGCGGCGTAGAGCGTTTTTTGGAAAAACCGGGCTGGGAAGACGTTTTTTCCGATACCGTTAACACGGGTATTTATATAATAGAGCCCGAAGTGCTCGATTTAATACCGGCCAGTCGCCAGTTTGATTTTGCCAAAGATCTGTTTCCTCTTATGATGGATAAAAAAATGCCTATTTTCGGGTATATCGCGAAAGGGTATTGGTGCGATGTAGGTAACATAGAAAGCTATATAAAAGCGCACGAAGACCTTCTAAACGGCGAAGTCCGCGCCAATATAAAAGGAAAATGTATTGACGGCATATATATCTGCGACGGCGTGGATATAAGCAATTCCGCTCTTATACAGTCGCCCTGTTTTATAGGAGAAGGCGCGGTAATCGGTACCGCGAAGATAGGCAGCTACAGCTCTATAGGCAAGGGGGCGCGCATAGCCGGCAATGCCAATATAAAAAGAAGCATAGTACACGCAGGAGCAAGCATAGGCAAAAATACCAAGCTTAGTTCTTGCGTTGTGGCGGAAAGAAGCGTTATAGGCCAGGGGTGCAGCATATACGAAGGCGCCGTTATCGGGCAGGGGTGCAGCCTTTCGGGAGACAATATAATTTCGCCGAGAGTAAAGCTCTGGCCGGAAAAATGGCTGTCAGCCGGAGCGGCAGCAAATGAGAATATTGTATGGGGATACGGCGAAAGAGCGGGGTTTTTGAGCAAAGCGGGATTTGTCGGAGACATTGGCGCCGATGTCACGCCCATAAGGCTAAGCCGTATATTCGGAGCAGCCGCGGAATATTTATCGGGCAAAAGCGCAGCTGTGTGTTCGGATGACACAGCTTTTGGCAACGCAGTGTTAAAACAGGCGGCAGGTATTTTTACAATGGGCGGCGTAGATGTCTTCTCTATGCGCGGCGTTACAAAGCCTGTGTGCGCTTACGCGGCGCAAACAATGAACGCCGGGCTTTGTATATCTATAAAAATGCATAAGCAGACGCAGCTTCACGTAGATTTATACGAGCCGGATATATTCATGCTTAGCAAAAACGCGAGAAAAAAGATAGAAGCAAAATATTTTATGCAGGGCGAGAGGTTCGCGGACAAGACGTGCGGAAAAGAGACCCAGGTTAGTTCCGCGGACGATTTTTACATCAATACCCTATACGAAAAAATTGATGTAAGCTCTATTGAAAAAGCGGATGTTTGCGTATTGATAATCGGCGAAAAGAAAATCGATGATTTCGCGCAAAGAGTATTTTCAGAGTGTAATATCCGTGTAAAACGGCATAGCGGCGGCAAAGATTTTACAGCAGCAGAAGCACTCCGGCAGCAGGGTGCCGATTTTGCGGTAAAATTATCAAGAAACGCAAAGGACTGTATGATATATCTTGACAACGGCAGAGTACTCGGCACTGACGAATTTTGTACGCTGGCATATTATCTTATCTTTAGTTCAATAAATACAAACGATGTAAAACTGCCTTCAAGCGTACAAAAAAACGTGACTGATATTGCGCATATGATAGGGCTTAATTATACGTACGTATCGCAGCAGGAGTCTTTGTATTCACTGGCCGCGAATAACCGCCGTTTGCTGTTTGACGCAATATATGCCGTCTGCCGGCTTTTTGAGCTAATCGCGCGCACGGGCACAACAATAAACGAGATAGCACAGGCTATAGAGCCCGGGCATATAAGAGTAAGGCAGATAGGCTGCGGCTGGGAAGATATCGGAAGAGTAATAAAGACGGTCTATAATTCGGCAAGCGCATATGCTAACGAAGGAATACGGTTTGACGACTCGGCGGGCTACGGTTATATATGCCCCCATTCAACGCGTCCCAAGATAATCGTTCGGACAGAAGGGTATACTGAAGAGTTCGCGGATGAGCTCTGCGAAAAATATACGAATATGGTAAGAAATATTATAAAAAAATAAGTATAAAAGAAAAAAGAATTAATAAAAGCCCCAGAATGTTCAGCCTGCATTTGCGGGCTTTTTTAAATGTGTGTTATTAGAAGCGGCAAACTATGGTATAATTCTTATAAAGAAAAGTTATACGGTATTGTAATACTTTTAAGTTGCTTGATTAAAAAAAACAAATGATTTATTATATAGAGGATAGGCGAAAGAGAGGAAAAACAATTGGCAGAAAAAAATAATATACGGATTATCCCGCTCGGCGGAATCGGCGAAGTGGGCAAAAACATGACCGTTATTGAATATAACAATGAAATTATAGTTATAGATTGCGGGCTTTGTTTTCCAAGGGAAGATATGCTCGGTGTAGATTACGTTATTCCCGACACAACATATTTAAAAAAGAATAAGGAAAAAATCAAAGGTATATTTATTACTCACGGGCATGAGGACCACATCGGCGCGACGCCGTATCTTTTGCCAGAGTTCGGCGCACCCGTTTTCGGAACAGATCTGGCGCTCGCTTTGATAGAAACAAAACTCGCCGAAAGAAAGATAGACGGGCTTGATTTAAATATCATAAAGCCCGGAGACAGTATTAGGCGCGGCGCATTTCGAATAGAAGCAATAAAAGTAAGCCACAGCATAGACGCCGCAGTAGGATTCGCAATTCACACACCCGTCGGTACAATAGTGCACACAGGAGATTTTAAAATAGATTATACTCCCATTGACGGCAAGATAATAGACCTTGGGAAATTTGCCGACCTTGGCGAAAAAGGTGTGCTCGCGCTTATGTCGGACAGCACGAATTCGGAGAACCCGGGTTATACCATGTCTGAAAGTACTGTCGGAGATACGTTCGAGAGCTTTTTTAAAAAAGCAACGGGCAGAATTATAGTAGCTACGTTCGCGTCTAACATACACAGGCTTCAGCAGGTATTCAGCGCTTCCAAGCGTTTTGGCAGAAAGGTGTGCCTCTCGGGAAGGAGCATGCTCAAAATCGCCAAAGTCGCAACAGAGCTTGGGTACTTAGAGTTTGACGAAGGTATGCTGGTCGAGCCCGAAGAGCTCGAGAAGATGAAGAAAAACAAGATAGTCATACTAACGACGGGGAGCCAGGGAGAGACTATGTCGGGGCTTGTAAGAATGGCGGCGGGAGAACACAGAAAGTTAAAGATGATTCCCGGAGACCTCGTTATCATATCCGCGACACCAATACCCGGAAACGAGAGGTATGTCTCCGACGTTATAAATATGCTTTACAGAAAAGGCGCGGATGTTATAAACGAAGGCGTGGCAGATGTTCATGTTTCGGGGCATGCCTGCTCTGAAGAGCTAAAGCTTATGCTGTCTATAACAAAGCCAAAATATTTTATTCCCGTACACGGAGAATATCGGCATTTATACCGGCATGCGGCGCTTGCCGAGACTATGGGCATAAAAAAGAAAAATATTTTTATCCCCGAGATAGGCAAAGTAATAGAGATAGGCAGAAAATTTTCAAGATTCAGCGAATCTGTGCCCTCGGGAAGCGTTATTATAGACGGGCTTGGAGTCGGCGATGTCGGCAATGTTGTTCTTCGGGACAGAAAACTTTTGTCGCAGGACGGTTTGTTTATTGTGGTCGTGACGATATCCAAAGAAACGGGAGAGCTTGTTTCGGGGCCTGATATAGTATCGAGAGGTTTTGTGTATATGCGCGAATCGACAGACCTGCTTGACGGCGCGCGGGATATTATTATAAAAGTTGTGGAAGACTGCGAGAGAAACAAAGTTAGTGAATGGACTACTATTAAAGGGCGTATCAAGAAATCGCTAAGAAGTTATCTTTATGACAACACAAAGCGCAACCCTATGATACTTCCTATAATTATTGATATTTAAAGGAGATTTTTATGTTTGTGTATGACAAGGCGCATGAGCTTGCGAAAGAAATTCAGAACTGCGAAGATTATAAGGTGTACGCAAAGCTTAAAGAAGAGGTAACGGCGGATGAGAAGACAAAAGCGCTTCTGAAAGACTATAAAAAACTTCAGATGGAGGCTCAGGCGAGCTACCTGACGGGAAAAGAGCCGTCTGAAGAAACTATGGAGAAAATAAAGAAACTCGGCGAAGTGCTTCAGTTTAACAAAAATGTTACAGAGTTTTTTGCGGCGGAATATAAATTCCAGACGCTTATTAGCGATGTTTATAAGATAATCGGCGATGCAGTCGATATGGGGCTCGATTTTCTAAAAGAATAGGGAACGATATGGCAGATGATAAGCAGAAAAACAAACGCGGGTTTGAAGATAAAAAAGACGAAGCTGTAAACGCCGCAGGGCAAAAAGAAGACGTAGGCAAAGATGATAACGCGAGCGATGAAACAAAGACTTTTGATGCGGTCGGCGAAAAGGCGGATAAAGACGAAACGGTTTATTTTAACAGCGATGAGTCGGGAAACATCGATCAGTTTTCTATTGACGGCAGCGGCAAAGAACCTCTTGAAAGATGCGAAGAAAGAGGCTCTGTAAAAAGCTATACGCTAACGTCGGTGGCTTGGAGAATAGCAAGGCCTTTTCTGATACTCGTTATAAGCGCGGCGCTGCTTTATTATCTCGGCAATTTGGCGTACCATTATATAGAAGACACTTATTTTTCTCCCGTTGACGCGCAGGCTTCGGTAACAAAAGAGATAGAGATAAAACAGGGCTCGTCTTTGTCGTCTATTGCCAGAGTGCTTTTTGACGAAGGAATTATTCGAAACAAGTTTGTTTTCCAGATGTATGTTGATCTTCAGGATATGGGTTCTTCTTTGATTGCGGGAACTTACGAGTTTTCTCCGAGTATGACTATGGACGATATTATAAAGATACTCGGCGAAGGCGGCGAGGGCAGAGAGATAATAAAGGTGACGTTTACCGAAGGCATGACGGCAATGGATATAGCCGAAACATTGGAAAACAAGGGTATATTAGATGAAGATACAAAAAAGACGTTTTTAGAGCTTTGCAACGACAAGGAAGAGTTTGCCGATTACAAGGTTTTAGACAGCGTTATAAATTCGGAAGATGAAGGCGAGCGAAAATATCTTCTTGAAGGATATTTATTCCCCGATACTTACGAGATTTACGCAGATGCTCAGCCGGTCGATATAATAAACAAGCTCCTTTCAAGGTTCGATGATATTTTCACGCTTGATTATGAGGACAGGGCAAAAGAACTGGGAATGGATATAAACGATGTTATGGCGCTGGCCTCCATAATTGAATGGGAAAGCCTGCCCAAAGATTTCAAAAAAATATCGGCGATTTTCCATAACCGATTGAAAGAAAAAATGCAGTTTGATTCCTGTGCGACGCTCCGCTATGTTACGGGAGAAAAGAAGCTTGTGTATACCGAAGAAGAAAAAAACATAGATTCTCCGTATAACACATACCGTAACGCCGGGCTTCCTTTAGGGCCTGTGGCAAACCCGGGCAAAAAGGCAATAGAGGCGGCGCTTTACCCCGAAGAAGAATTTATGGAGCAAGGGTATTTGTATTTTTGCAACAAAGATCCCGAGACGGGGGATTTAGCGTTTGCTAAAGACCTTGATGAGCATAATGCGAATGTGGAGATGTATAAACACCTTTGGTAATAAAAATATGAATCATATTGAACTTTTAGCGCCGGCGGGCAGCAGGGAAAGCCTTGAGGCGGCAATATATTTCGGCGCGGATGCAGTATACGCCGCAGGAAAAACATACGGCCTGCGCGCTTTTGCTGATAACTTTTCTATAGAAGAAATCAAAAGCGCGATGGAATTTGTGCACGAGCGCAAAAAGCGTATGTACATTACGCTTAACGCTATCTTCCATGAAGGCGACCTAAACGGGCTGGAGGATTATATAACAAAGCTTTCGGACGCCGGCGCCGACGCTTTTATAATTTCTGACCCGGGCGTACTTAGCATAGCAAAAAAAATTGCTCCCCAAATACCAATACATCTTAGCACACAAGCTAATACGACGAATTCGCAGAGCGCGCTTTTTTGGCACAGCCAAGGAGTTTCGCGTATCATATTATCGCGCGAGCTTTCGCTTGCCGAGATTGCTAAAATGAGAGAGAATACGCCCGATACGCTAGAGCTTGAGGCTTTTGTGCACGGAGCTATGTGCATATCGTATTCGGGGCGGTGCCTGCTAAGCAACTTTTTTACAGGCAGGGGCGGGAACCAGGGCGCATGTGCCCAGCCCTGCAGATGGGAATACCACATAAACGAAAAAGGATACGACGGAGAGTATTTTCCCGTATACACGGACGACAGGGGTACTTATATTTTCAACTCTAAAGATTTAAGAATGCTGCCTAATCTAAAAGATATCGTAGACGCGGGCGTAACTTCGCTTAAAATAGAAGGGCGCATGAAATCAGCATATTATGTAGGATGCGTGGTAAACGCCTATAGGCATGCGCTTGATGACGTAATCGCAGGAAAAGAATTTGATGAGTCGCTGCTTACCGAAGCGGACAAAGCGGGAAGCAGGGCATTTACCACAGGCTTTTATTACGGCAACCCGAGAGAGCAGGGGCAGGACACGCAGCGCAACATACCACAGCGTACTTACGATTTTGTAGGAGTTATAAGAGGCGCCAAAGATAAAGACGGCGGAATGCAAATTGAGCAGAGAGGCAAGTTCTGTATCGGCGATACGCTGGATATACTTTCGCCGAATTTAAGCGGCGAGTTCGAAGTCAGAGAAATCGTGACAGAAAAAGGCGAGAGCAGAGACAGCGCTCCGCACGCTCAGGAAATTCTTTTTATAAACTGCCCTTTCGATTTGCAGCCGGGCGATATGCTTAGAAAAAAGAGGGAGCCAAAAGAATAGAGGAAACAAAACAATAGACAGAAACTAAAAAAGCAATACAAGGTATGGTCTATTCTAAAAAGTGAGACAAGCAAAAAGCAAAAGAGGCTGGGAAAGCAGTTTCTAAAAGAAGTTGAGCAAAGAGGCGGAGATCATTGCCCTTGCCCCGAAGCGTGCGAAATGCACGGAGACTGCAAGACTTGTGTTATCGTCCACAGAGAGCATGCCGACTCTTTCGTATTGTTTCTGGGATATGGTGAACGAACGCGTTTCATGCGCTGCCGCACTGACAGAACACAAGCTGGGAAAAGAATAGTACAGAGAAATACAAAGCGCCTTTTGGGGGCGCTTTTTTTACATTAAGAATAAATATCCCGTAAGCACGCCAAAGAAAAGCACCACGCTCATGGCTATTTTGTTAAAGCCCAAATCAAATGCCCGTATTCGGTTCCAAAGGTTTTTGCCTTTTATCAGATAGCGGTATATGAACCACGCCGCTGCCAGGCTTGCGAAAAAGACCAGGCTTTTTGTTATATAGCTAGAAACGTCAATATGGACGGAGACTCCGAACAAGAGATTGATTATAGGCGCGCCGAGCACTCCGAACAACAGGCAAATCGTTCCGAGTAAAATACATACTATTGTTTTATTAAGGCTTATCTTAGCGCGTATTTTTTCGCCGCCGAAGAATATCCTGCTGAGTTTAATAAAAGATATAATAGTGCCTAAATTTATAATTATAAGCGCGATTTCTCCCACGATATTTGTTGCGCCGTGCGAAATAAGGTATTTTGATATGCTGCCGTTGAATAGAGGAGCTCCCGTAATGCCGAGTATGGCGGCGACCATCGCGGCGGTAACAAGAGGCATACGTTTTGCCACGCCTTTCATTTCGTAAATATTTCTTGTTTTATATTCGTGTATTATTTCTCCCGCGCCTAGAAAGAGCATAGTCTTAAACACGGAATGGTTTATGACATGGAACAAACCGCCCCACATAGCCGTTTCGTCGCCCATGTTAATAGCGACCATTATAAGCCCAAGCTGCGATACGGTGTGGTAAGAAAGTATGAGTTTTATGTCGCTTTGGGCAATGGCAAGAACGAACCCTATAACGGCTGTGATCATGCCGGCAATAAGAAAGAAAGTATGCGTGTCTATTACCGAAAAAGCGTTTTGGCACCGCATAAAAAGGTATATTCCCGTTTTTACGTAAAGGCCGGATAGTATTGCCGATACAACGGATGGAGAGCCGGGCGTAGCGTGCGCTTTGGGCAGCCACGAAAAAAGCGGCATCATAGCGGCTTTTAGGCAGATGGAAGTAAATATAAACGCGTACGGTAAATAAAGCGACTGCGGGTTTTGAATGCCCGGAAGCATTTCGCCAAGTATTGAAAGGCTGAAAGTCCCCGTTTGTTTGTATAGCATCGCCAGCCCGAATAATAAAAATGTAGCCGAGAATATGCTTATAAGAAGATAGATAAGCCCGTCGTACATAGACCGGCTGTCTCTGTTGAACATAATAAGAAGCGCGACGATTATAGTCGAGACTTCTATAAGAACAAATATAGAAAAGAGGTCGTCAAGCAGAAAGATTCCGCAAAGCAGCCCCTCTAATATCATAAACAGCATATGAAAGATTTTGTTCGCGCTTTTCTGGCTGGTTTCGAATATCGTAAGCATAAGAAACAAAAATGACGTTAGAAGTATCATTACCGAAGCGAACTCGTCTGCATAAAGCATTATTCCGACGGGAGGGTTCCATCCGCCGAGCGATAAAGTTACAGGGGTGCTTTTGCATTGCAGAAAAATAGAAAGGCATGCTGCAAAAACAGCCGTCTCTCCTGCAAGAGCTATTATTCTTTTGTATTTTCCGGGAAGCGCGTATGCCAGTATTCCGAAAAAAACAGGCAGCAGCACAGGTACCCAAAGCGGTATGTTCATTCGTGTTCCCTCATCTTGCGTGCTTTTTCCCAGTTGGTTGTGCCGTATTTATGGTATAGGTAAATAAACATAGTCAGCGCGATGGCAGTAACAGCGATACCTATAACGATGGCAGTTATCATAAGAGCCTGCGGAACAGCGTCTTCTGTGCCTGATGAGCTGCCTGCTGTATTATTTCTTCCTACCGCGACAAAAAAGAGTATTATAGCAGCGTCCATAATACCTAGCGATATAATTGTTTTCATTATATTGCGGCGGGCTATAACGCCGTATACTCCTATGAAAAATATTATAATGGAGCCTATTTCACCGTAACTTATAATGCTCACCTGCTTTCAAAAAATACAAACCTGTAAAATATGATAGTTAAGCCGCAGCAGACTTTTATGCCGATAAGCAGATTGATGCAAATCATCCATACTCTGCCGGTAAGATAAGGCATGTTCATTGTTTTTCCTATAAAAAGCATACCGAGCGCAAAAAGCGACAAAAGCAATATACGCTCTGCTATCTTCATAAGGCGTATGTTAATATCTTCGTCGGGCAGTACCATCCAGCGTACAATGAACACAGCGGTAAGAATAGCGCCGCCCTGAAAGCCGCCGCCTACGCCGTCCGCGCCGTTTATAGTAACGTAAATGCCAAAAACAATAATAAAAGGAATTAGTATTTTTGCCGTGGTTTTTATGATCGGGCTGTTGTTCATAAAATACTACCTTTCGCCTTTTTTATTATCCGTGCTCCAAGACAGACTGATTACCGCGAGCGCGGATATCAGCAGTATCAGAGCTTCAAACAGAGTATCCCAAAACCTGTAATTTAGGTAAATCGCTGTGACGGCGTTGCCTGCTGCCGTATCCTGCCCGTGGTGTTCTTCTATATAATGTTTTGCCGTCGTTGTATCGAGCCCGCTCGTTCCCGAGTGTACGAACAAAAACACAATACTTGCCGTGATAACAAAACAGATTATAAGCAGCATAAGCCTTCTGCTTTTATTTGTCATTGCTGGTCACCTTCTTTCGGCGGTTCTTTCAAGCAGTAAAACGATGCGTTAAGATGAGGTGGTTTATGGCTTTTCAGATACTCTTCGATATCGGGTGTTATGTACCGAATACCGCTGGAATATATATTGATATCGTCTTTTGTGTGTTCTACAAGCAAATCGAAACGGTCGTTCTCGCTTGCCATCGGATCGTCTAAGTGAGTTGAAATCGTCTGTGGCTCGAAGCCTTTTTCAATTAGAAAGCTCTCAAGAGAAGACGTCAGCTCGCGCCTTTCTTTTTTTATTGCCGCCGTATCGTCAAATTCGTTTTCGACGTAATATATAGTTATTACGTGGTGTTTTTTCAGCGCAATTAATATGAATATTGTAGAAAGTGTACAGCCGATGACCGCTTCTGCCAAAGCGACATCGGGGGCGTTATAAGCAAGATACGCAAAAGAACAAAGCAATGAAAACGCGCCGAGGTAAACAGCCGCGCGGCGAAGCTTTGGTGTCTGTACTGTTATAAAAGCAAGGACAATTAAACATACCATGAGCAGCAGCTCTAACTCACTTGTCATATTTTTTCTCCCGGTTTTATTCTGTATCCGCTGTCGCGCGCACTCTTTAATATAGCATGGGAAGACAACGGGCTAGTGATAAGCGACAGTATTGCGATAAGCGCTATTTTTATTGCAAACGCTGCGTTGGGAGACTGGAACGCTACGCCTATCATGAGCAATAGCATACCCGCCGCGTCTATGTTGGATGTTATAAGCACACGGGCATAAAAATGCCGGAACCTGAATAAACCGATCATTCCGAAAAGAGCGAATAATATTCCGGCAATTATAAGCACATCGCTTACAATTCTCATACCAGCATACCCCGCGTTCTTACAAACCTTGCAATAAGCACCGTCGAAACAAAAGACAGCAGCGTATAGCTTATGGCGATATCAAGCATTAAAGACGCAGATGTCATAAGCGCGAAAAGTGTAATTGCCATTACAACCTTTGCCGACAGTATATTAAAATAAAGCAGCCTGTCAAATATCGTCGGCCCGGCAATCATTTTGTATATATCGGCAACCGCGAACAAGCCTATTATCAAAAGCATTATAAGGTAAAAATTCATATCGCTTTTCCTTTATCTAAGAGTTTTAACACCTTTTCCATTTTTTCAAACCCTTCCGTTTGCTTTGCGTCGTTTTTTTTGCCAAGCTGCATGATTTCTATATTGTCGCCTTTTACATCGGCGGATACTGTGCCGGGCGTAAGCGTTATAGCGTTAGCCAGCATTATCTTCAGATTATGGTCACGAAGCTTTGTTTCATAAATAACAAGATTTACATTAATATCTTTTGTGAATATGTATTTTAGAGAAGTAAACGCCCCCGCAAGTATGATGAATAAAAGATACAATACATATACGATATAGTATCTTCCAAGCGTAAACGAGGATAAAAGGCCGCCGCCCAAAAATATTTTCTGTGTGGCGAAAAGTGCAAATAAGCTTATCGCAATTCCGATAAGCGCGCTTTCGAGTGTCCAGCGTTCGGTTAGAGCTATATAGATAGCGACGAGCACACACGCTATAAAAAACATACTGAGGAAAGAACTAAGGGGATTTTTTTTCAAACAATACTCCTTTTTTCATTGGTCAGTTGTTCTATGGAACATATATAATAATACATTCTACCCGCAATTTCAATTATCCTTTAAAAATGACATACAATTTTTTTATTAACAGGGCAGTGTTTTTAAAAAAGCTGCTTTTTAGTAACAACTTGAGTTTTGAAGTTTTTTAATGTAGAATAGATCCTATCATATAATATTAAAGCCAGAGCCGTTTATCGGCAAAGATATCAGGGTAGGGTAAAAAATAAGAATCACAGAACCTGGGGCATGGTTTGCTTATAAAAAAAGCCAGCCTTGTTTTAAGCTGTCAAGCTCTAGTATGGCTTGTGTATAACGTTTTGTGAAAAAAACCTGATAAGGAGCAAAACTATGGCTGTTACGAGTAAAGAAAACTTTTCTAGTATACTGAACCACAAACCGGGGGAAATCCCTTTGGACATGGGAGGGCTTGCGGTTACAGGTATTCATTGCAGCACTCTTGAAAAACTCAGAGATTTTTACGGGCTCGAAAAAAACCGGTAAAAATTATTGAACCTTTTCAAATGCTGGGCGCCGTTGAAGACGACCTTCGGGAGAAAATCAATATAGGAACTGTTCCCGTATGGAACGAATATAACGCTTTTGGATACAAAAATGAGAATTGGAAACAGTGGAGTACGCCATGGGGGCAGAGTGTTCAAGTGCCCGAAAAATTTAATATTACCCAGGATGAGAATAATGTGTATATGTACGCAAAAGGAGATACCCAGTATCCGCCTGCCGCGAAAATGCCTAAATCGAGTTATTTTTTTGACGCGACGGAAAGGCAGAATAAAATTATTGATGAAAATTCGCTTGACCCTAAAGAAAACATGGAAGAGTTTGCTTTATGGCAGAAAGAAACAGTCAAAGATTTTAAACAGCAGTTCAATAAATACAAAGACACAGATTATGTTATTTGTTTTAGCCCGGGCGGAATGGCAATAGGCGATATCGCGATAATACCCGGTTTGAATTTAACGCAGCCAAAAGGCATAAGGAACGTAGAAGAATGGTATGTTTCTACAGTATTGCGTACTGATTATCTGCATAGTGTATTTGAGCACCAGACAAAAATAGCTATTGCAAACCTTGAATCGATTAAGGATTTCTGCGGCGGCATCGAATGCGTGGTAAGTGTGTGCGGAACAGATTTCGGGACACAGATAGGAACTTTTTGTTCACTCGAAACCTTTAAAGAGCTGTATGCGCCCTATTATAAAGAGATTAACCAGTGGATACACAAAAATACTAAAAGGAAAACATTCAAGCATTCATGCGGTGCGGTAGAGAGCTTTTTCCCAGGGTTTATTGACGCCGGATTTGATATAATAAATCCCGTTCAATGGACTGCTGCGGGAATGGATAAAAAGTATCTTAAAGATACATACGGCGATGATTTGGTATTTTGGGGAGGCGGCATAGACACTCAAAAAACGCTGCCGTTCGGGACAAAAGAAGAAGTGCGCAATGAAGTTTTAAAAACATGTGAAGTGTTCAGCAAAAACGGCGGTTTTGTTTTCAACACAATTCATAATATACAGGCTAACGTTCCGGCTGAAAACCTGGCGGTGATGTTTCAAGCTCTTGCGGATTTTAACAGCTAAGAAATGCTGCAGGTAAAAATAAATATAAATGCAGATCAAGAGGTTTTCAAAAAGAAAGCCTCTTTTTTACTGAAAAAATAAAATTGCATATTGCCAAGAAATCTTTTTTAGAGAACTTTTTAAATACTGCTGCTTATACGGGCTTTTTTTTCATAAATATTTAAAATGAAATATTTAAAAGGAGTCGTCTATGTATGAGTTTATAAGCATGATAAAAGACCTGCTTTTGTTTGCGGGGTATCTTTCTTCGGGAAAGACGTTTCCCAAGCCGCTTAGCAAAGAGGAGGAATCTGAGTGCCTGCGTGCCTGCGCAAACGGAGACGAAGCGGCAAAAAATAAGCTCGTAGAGCATAACCTGCGGCTTGTTGCTCACATAGTAAAAAAATATCAGAATACCGCGCTTTCGGGAGACGACCTTATATCTATCGGCACGATAGGGCTAATAAAGGCAGTGAACTCGTTTTCACCCAAAAAAGGCACGCAACTTGCCACGTATGCAGCAAAATGCATTGAAAATGCTATACTACCATAGCGGCTAAAATGGTCATTGAGGATGGAAAGCGTGTGACTTTTGGTGGGAAATGGCACATGTTTGACCACTTGGGCAGACATTATTTTATAATGGTAAAGCATTCTATCATCGGAGTTGTTTTTGCCCCCCTTATATATTTTTAAATTTAGGATGATCCAACCGCACATGCTGATTGAAGCAGAGAAGTTCAACATCACCTATACAACCCCTGAACAAATCACGTCTATAGCGGACAAGCTTCGCTGGTACAGATATAGAAAAGGATTGCTCCAGCGAGAGGTTGCTGATTATGCGGGAATTTACCGAACGACTTATTCTGCATATGAAGAAATTGAAAGGAATTATTACCCGCCGGAAAAGATGAAAAAAATCGCGGAGTTACTGGAGGTTGATATTTATGATTTGCTTGATGATTACAATACATTTGTTTATCGCGGACAGGGACAACAGGTTCGGGCTTTGCGAGAAAAATTAGGATTATCGCTACGAGAATTTGCAAAACGGTATAATGTCAGCAAAACGACTGTTATTCGATGGGAAAATGATCGGGTGCAAATCTATAAAAGCACATGGAAAAAGCTGTTTGGAGAATAGGCAAAAAAACAAGGTTGCAGTCGCTATCCTAGGTAGCCTACACTTTTTCCGAAGCCGATCTGACCAGTTGATCAATCATCCGTTTTTTCTGTTCCTTCGGGCAGGGCAGTTTTTCAAGATGATTGACCACTGTTTGCGCGTGTATAACAGCGACCCGCTTTTTTAGTTCCTGCTGTGTTTTTGGTGTATGGGGGTAATGAACGATGATATTAACTTTACGGCACTCCCTTCTAAGGTTATATAACACAATATGTTTTTAATGATTGTCCATATGACTGGTGGTATCATCGTTCCTGACCTTTGCATCTGGCTTTTTTTGCATAGCCTTCATATGCTCCTTTATCTCCTGCGGAATAGCGTCGTAGAACCGTTTGTAAGCTGTGACCTCCTTTTTTAGACGGGCAACCTCGATCTGATAGCCTATTCTTTTTTCCCTGCCTTCCAGTACCATATCAGCAAGCCGGATATTTTCGGTTTCAAGCACGGACTTATCCTTTTTAAGACGATTCACCTTTGTTTCAAATGCCTCCACTTTTGGGAACCACTTTGTGAGTAACTCCAAAGCTTCATCTCGTTTCTTGCCTGCGTTTAGCGCTCTAATGTCTGAAAGTGTCTCTTGTATCTGCTCCATATGTTTGGAGAGATTAATGGGGGTCTATGCAAAATTTCGGACAAGGTGATAAGCAGTAATGCGGCGAAAATTCAATCAGCGAAAAATTTATGATGGGAGAAAAAACAATGTCCGAAATAAGAAGGCAGTACGATGAAGAGTTTAAGAAAAACGCCGTAAAGCTAAGCTTCGCGAGCCCCAAAACGGTAAAAGAGGTCGCAGAGGACTTAGGGGTTAGCGACGCGATATTATATCGGTGGAGAAAGAAATACACGGCAGATGGGGACAAAACAAAATATGCAACGATGGAAGAGGAACACAAAGCTTTAAAGCTTGAACTGGCTGAAGTGAAAATGGAACGTGACATGTTAAAAAAGGTCACAGCCTACTTTGCGAACCTCCACAAGTGAGCTGCGCATTTATCAGCAAACAGAAAGATTACACTGTGGCAAAGTGGGCAGCGTTTTTCGAGGTATCAGGCAGTGGTTACTATGCGTGGATACAAAACAAAGAGCGTCGCATCAAACGAGAAGAACAATATGCAAAAGCCGTCAAGGAAGCCTTCGAAAGCGGTGAAGGTACATATGGAGTTGATCGGGTCTGCGGCGTAATGAGGCGATTTGGGAGGACGGCGAGCTTCTATAAGGTTGCGCGTCATATGAAAGCAATGGGGTAGCACTTCGTTCATAAGCGCCGAAAGCAGCGCTCATTGACGGACAGCCGGAATGCGCGTGATGACACATATCCTAATTTGGTACGAGGACTTGAAATTACAGAACCGTTCCAGGTGGTTACCAGCGATATCACATATATCAAGACAGGTGAAGGATTTGAGTATCTATGTAAGATTAAGGATGTTGTGAGCGGAGTGGTACTGTCTGAGAGTATGATGGCGCAATTGGTAGTGCAAACGATAGAGAATGTAACAAAACGGTGGCATTTGCCTGAGGGAGTTGTTTTTCACAGCGACCGAGGGAGCCAATATACATCGACGGCAGTCAAGGAATTATTAAGAAAAAAAGGATTCCGTCAAAGCTTTTCGAGGGTAGGTAAACCGGGAGATAATGCATGGAGCGAAAGCTTCTTTACCAACTTTAAGAAAGAAATAATACACTGGAAATGGTTCCCAACCAGAGAGCAAGCACGTGAAACAGTATTTGCCTACATTGAAGGGTTTTATAATACACGCAGAGTGCAAAAAAGACTGGGATACCTGAGCCCAAAAGAATGGCTTAAATGCTGGATGAATAAGCGGTCACAAACAGCTGCTTAGGATGTTGTCCGAAAAAGTGTTGACTTCCCCTTGTTCTGCTTTTGCTTTAATAGAGCCATTTTCTCACGATAACTTCTTGCCGTTTTAGAGACATTTTCAAAAGTTATTGACATAATGTTATTCCCTGTTATACTCTCTTTATTTTTTCTTCTGATAAACAAAAAGAAAAAAACGAAGAAAATTTTAATTTATTGCAGGATTTTGCGAATCAATATAGAATATATATAACAGATGTTACAAACAAATGAAATAGGACATATAATAAAGTGAAGCTGTACTAACACATATAGTTATATGTCTAGATATCAATTAAAAATAAAAGGAGGAAATAATGAAAAAGAAAGTATTTCGTACGGCATTTATTGGCGCTGGAATGATTACGAATTGTGCACATTTGCCAGCTATGCAGGTTATCGGCGATTCATTTGACGTTGTAGGTGTTTCTGATATACGAGAAAACGTAGCGAACGAAACAGCTAAGCGTTTTAACATTACTGGCGTATATACAGATAATAGAAAAATGCTTGAAGAGCTTAAACCTGATCTAGTAGTTGTAGCAACACCAAATAGTCATCACAAGGAAGCATCACTAATGGCATTAAGAAATGGTGCCAACGTGATTTGTGAAAAGCCGGTTGCATTAAAGTATCAGGACGCTGTAGATTTGTTTAACGAAGCCGATAAGCTAGGTCTTAATTTCTTTCCAGCCCAGACGATGCGTTTTTGGACTGAATATCAGGCTGTAAAAAGAATTGCCGGTGAAGGGTCTCTTGGTGACATTTACTATGTCCATTTTGATGCAGTACGCAGGCGTGGAATACCCAAATGGGGATTTTTCCACATGAAGGATTATAATGTGGGGGGGCCATTTTGCGATCTTGCGGTTCATGAGATTGATATGATACTTTGGGCACTTAACAATCCTAAGGCCGTTACAGTCAGCGGAAATGCGTGGACAAAAATCGGCGATTCTGGAGAGGAATTGCAGACTTCTCCTGAACAAAGCGGCGCCTTTGGTGGTGTTCAGATTACACCCCGCCCGTATGATTGGCATGAGTTTGATGTTGAAGACTTAGCGGCTGGTATAATTAGGCTAGAGGGTGGTACAATGATTTCATTTAAAACCTCATGGGCTGTGAATCTGCCCGATAAATATGAAAGGCAGTTTGCGGGAACGAAGGCAGGATTGGTATTCAACAATGAGATGCCGATTACTATTTATAGTGGGATGAGCGGTTGGCAGACTGATATGCAACCCAAGATTTACGATCAGTACCAATACCCAGATAATATTGTATTCCCAGGTCACGTTGGTTTATTAAAAAATGTTATAGGGTATTTGTACGGCGAAGAGGAGCTTGTTGTCAGAAAAGAGCAAACCCTTAATGTTACTTCTATCATTGAAGCATTCTATTCATCGGTTAATCAGGGAAGGGAAATTTCGTGTAATGATATTGTAAAATAATGATCAAAATAAAACTTATTAAAAAGGAGATAGTATATTATGGAAAAGAAAAAAATTGGTTTACAGTTGTATAGCTTAAAGAATGAGTTGCATGACAATCCAAAGGACTTTATTGAGATTCTGAAGGATGTTGCAGATGCGGGGTATACTGGCGTTGAATTTGCCCGTGGCTTTTTTGGAAAGAGTGCAAAGGAAGTCAAAGATGCATGCGACAAATATGGCCTTACACCTATTAGCATACATGTATTTTTGGAAGATATGAAGAATAACTATGATACGGTTTTGGATGACATTAGGACACTGGGTATAAAATATGTTGTTATTCCAGGACTTTTCAACACTTACAAGATGTCAGAAGAGCGAGTTTCTGGAATTATTGATGATATGCGCCAATGCGCTAAGAAATTTAAGAAAGATGGCGTTCAGCTAGCTATACATACTTGTATCTGCTTTTTTGAGTTGCTGGATGACGGTCGTACTATTTTAGAGCGTGTCCTTGACGATATCCCGGCCGATCTAATGCAGGTTCAGGTTGATACCGTCTGGGCGTTGATAAGTGGAGTAGATCCTATAGAATTAATGAACAGGTATGTGGATAGACAGGATTTGCTCCATATAAAAGATATCAAGAGTCCTCTTCCGAAGGACGAGATGTTAGATGATCGTCGTATAGCAGCAATAAAACAGGATGAAATTGTCGGCGAAGGAGTTATGAATACTCAAGCTATTGTCAATAACGCCAAAGATATTAATATTAAGTGGATTATTGTAGAACATAATGATACCCCTGATTTTGATTATGCTGAAAAGGCAATGAGAGAAAGCTGTAAGAATTTATCAAAAATGTTATAAAAAGATTATTATTTCACGGTAAGCATTACAAGGAAGTAAGGCAGCTGAAAATCAGTTACCTTATTTCTTTGACTTATCATATATAAGCATAGTAATCAATAAATTTGCATGTGATTCAAAGGATGCCACACGATTGCAAGCCCGTGGTAAAACTTAATTACTCTAGCTTCAGATATTGCATAATCAAGGATGTTAATGACTTATCAACATTTTCATATATGAAATACACAGCAAATCCTTATCTGCAATATTTTATCGGACTGGAATCGTTTTGAGTCAAGTGCTAGCTGTTGAATCAGAGCAGAGAATACCTTGAAGGAATCATTGATGAACAGCAAGAGTGGGGCTTAACGAACGGCCAGAAGCCTCGAATATATTGGCAGGTAGCGCGTAAAGACTATATGCGCTTTGTGAGAAACCGCAGGCCGATCAGAAATACGTTTGGATTGAGCATATGTTGGGATGCATATAATGAAGTCACGACACTACAGGACATGATCGAACGATATAAAGAGCAAACTGGGGTTTATCCACAGTGTGTCCTTGTCGATAAAATCTACCGAACGAGAGACAACCTGAGGCACTGCGCAAAGCATGGTATTCATATGAGCGGCCCAAAGCTCGGGCAGACCGCCAGAGAACAAGGCGCTGAACGCGCAGCAATGTCGTGATGAGCGCAGAGAAGCGGGGGGGGGACGCAACGAAGTAGAGGGCATGTTTGTAACCGACAAGCGATGTTATGGACTTGGCCAGTTGACTGCACGGTTAAAAAGAAACCAGTGAGACCCAGATTCACATGATTGCACTGATGATGAACCTGTGGAAGAAGACGCGTTCTTTGCTTTATGTTTTTACCTATGGTGTCGCATACAAAAAACGCGAACTGAGAACTTATGTAGGCCGTTCGTGGTTCAGTAGCCCCCATTAGCATGTTCTTAGGGAAGCGCTGATTTAATCGCCAATGCGGAGCAAAAATGATAGAATAGAAGAAAAACACAGGCGGTATAGCAAATGAAAACCTTTAGCGATATCGAATATAGCGGACGCAAATGAAAAACCAAACGCGATGAATTCCTTGAAATAATGAACGAAATTATTCCTTGGAAAGAATGGATAACGTTTATTGTACCGTATTATTATAAAGGCAAAAGAGGACGCCCCCCGAAAGGTATCGAAAAAATGCTGCGGATGTATCTGCTGCAGATGTGGTTCAACCTATCAGACGAAGGCGTAGAAGATGCTATCTACGATAGCTATGCCATGCGCAAGTTCATGGGCATCCTTGGACATGTTATGTTCAACGCGATTCGCGATGGGCTCGAAAAGAAGGGGCGAATCATGCACGATGGTACGATCGTAGATGCAACAATCATTGAGGCTCCAAGCTCGACGAAGAATGCTAAGAAATCTTGTGACCCTGAAATGCACCAGACTAAAAAGGGGAACGAGTGGCATTTTGGTATGAAAATGCATGTTGGCGTCGATGCCGAATCAGGTTATGTACATACGATCGAAGCGACCTCTGCAAATGTGCACGATATAACAGTCGCGTCAAGGCTGATGCGCGAAGATGATAAGGTGGTCTACGGCGATTCAGCGTACCTTGGAATCGAAAAGCGCCCGAAGATTTTGGCCGACGAACAAAAGATGGCAATTGATTACCGTGTTAATCAACGCCCCGGCAAGTTTGCCAAAATGCCACAAAGTCCAGGCAAGGACTGGGATTGCTATACTGAATACAAAAAATCCGCTGTTCGCTGCAAGGTTGAGCACCCATTCCGAATCATTAAGGGCATCTTTGGTTACAAGAAAGTTGTTTATCGCGGACTTTCCAAAAACCTCAATCGGTTCTACATGTTGTTTGGGAGCGCGAATCTGTTAATGTGTGCTTGGGCGAAGCGAAAACCGTGTTTAAGATGGGATGTGTCTGCCCATTTTCGAGAAAATGGTAGGAAAATCGAATAGCTGTCCTTAAAACGGGCGAATATTGACGTGCTTGAACGTAAACTTCCATACTATTGCTTTACGACGCCGACAAAGATGTTTTACATGGCTTTAATCAGCGCTTCCTTAGGTTAAGCATTTTTTGGGATGAAAGAAGGAATTTTAAAAAAACATAATAAAAAAGAAGGAATTTTGAAATTTATAACGAATATAAATAATATAACAAATGTTACATACAACACCTTTGCAGAAGTAAGGATAAAGTTCTTTGAATAAAAACAAAGACTAACAGAACAGATGATGTACAAATTTATAGTTTGATTTGTTAAATTTACAAATGGTGAAGTAGATATCGAACAAGGCATAAAAAGTAAGGCGTTTGGAATTGGAGGAAGATATGATTGAAAACAAAGGGGTTGTTCTTTCACTTAAGGACATTAATAAAACTTTTGTAACAACTAAAGCAGTCGTCAATGTTAGTTTAGATCTATACAAAGGAGAAATAAGAGGACTAATCGGTGAGAATGGTTCAGGCAAATCAACTTTATCATCAATAATTTGCGGAGTAATAGCACCAGACAGCGGCACAATGAATTTAGGAGGGAAAGAACATAAGCCTTCAAATATGCTTCAAGGCAGGGAAAATGGTGTTAGTGTGATAGTCCAAGAAATGGGCACTATTAACAATTTAACAGTGGCGGATAATATTTTTCTTGGGCGTGAAGATGAGTTTGCAAACATGGGTTTTATAGATAAGAAGAAAATGATCGTAGAAGCTTCGAAATTATTAGAATCCATTAACGCAGAATATATTAATCCAACAGAAAGTATAAACAATATTTCATTTGAGGATCGTAAACTTATTGAAGTTGGTATTGCCATGCTGGATAATCCTGAGATGCTTATACTAGACGAAACAACCACTGCCCTTTCACAGAAAGGCCGTAATAGGATTTACAAGATTGTTAAGTCGATGCAAGAGCGAGGTAAAACCGTGATTTTTATTTCACATGATCTTGATGAGGTTATGGACGTTTGTAACAATATAACAGTTCTGAGAGATGGGTGTTTAATTAAAACCGTTAGCAAATCGGAAGTAGATAATAATTTATTAAAGCAATTAATGATAGGACGTGAATTGACTGAAAGTTATTATCGAGAAGATACAAAAGCTTATTTTGACAAAGATGTAGTTTTGGAAGTTGATAATATTTCCTATAAAAACGTATTAAAGGATGTATCTTTTAAATTACATAAAGGTGAAATAATGGGAATTGGTGGGTTGACTGAATGCGGGATGCATGAGCTCTGCAAAATAGTGTTTGGTGTCTTTCGGCCGGACAACGGAAGCATAATAGTAAATGGTGATGTAAAAATTAAAAATGCAGGCGACGCTTTAAAGCAAAAAGTGGGATATATTCCTAAAAACAGAGAACAGGAAGCTATGATGCTTACTGCAAGCATTAAAGAAAATGTAGTATTAATGGCTCTAAATAAACTAAAGAAGGCAAATATAATTACTCCAAGAAGTGAAAATAAAATTACAAAAGAAATGTGCGAACTAATGGATATAAAAATGACTGGAATAAATCAGGACTGTATTTATCTTAGTGGCGGGAATAAGCAAAAAGTAGTTATTGCGAAGTGGCTGGCAAACGATTCCGAAACAATTATTATGGATTGTCCTACGCGCGGAATAGATGTTGGCGTAAAAGCATCAATTTATTCGCTAATGCAGGATCTGAAGAAACAGGGTAAATCAATCATCATGGTATCTGAAGAATTAACCGAATTAATAGGAATGTCTGATAGGATAATTGTATTGAAGAATGGATCTGTTACCGGTGAATTTATCAGGGATGAAGCCACTACCGAACATGAAGTAGTAAAAGCAATGATTTAAGAGGAGTGTCAAATGAATACTAAAAATGATATTGAAAGACATACCATGACAGAAAGACTTACAGTATTCAAACAGACTAGGGTGTATGCATATTTGATGCAGTTTATTGGTTTGTTTGTCATTGTTGTAGTATTTGGGGTTCTTACAAATGGAAGAATAGTAAGCTTTATAAACATTAAGCTGATTTTAAAACAATCCGCATCAATTATGGTTGCTTCTATGGGTGCAGTATTTGTTATTGCACACGGGAATATCGACTTTTCGCTAGGCGGAATTATTGGTCTGGCAGGAACATTAGGAGCTCTCGCAGGATATATTAGTCCATGGCTTACTTTACCTGTTGCTATAGTTGTAGGTGTAATTGGTGAGCTTTTCGTCGTTGGAGTACACATATATTTTAAGATACCTGCGTTTATTGTTTCTTTTGCCATGATGTTTTTAGGCCGAGGATTAACAGCAACATTAAATCAAAGCCGTTCAATTGGTGTTTCAGAAGGACTTATGTTCTTAGATACTCCTGTTTTTTATTATTTTGTAATAGTGTTTGTCGCATTATTGGCGATTCTATTATTTAACTTTACTAAGATTGGTAAATACAATAGAGCTATTGGTGCGAACGAACAGGCAGCTATCATGAGCGGTATTAATGTAAACAAATTTAAAATTATTGCTTACTGTATTTGTGGTGTAGCATTGGGGATCGCTGCATTCACAACAATATTAAGAGGTTCTGGTAGCAATAGCTCTACAGGCTCAGGGATGGAGATAGAAGTATTGCTGGCTATAGTAATTGGCGGAATGTCGCTTAACGGCGGTTCTAAAATGAGCATTAGGGGGGCAATCGTTGGTGCATTTCTATTGACAATGTTAACAAACGGCATGATCATGGTAAAAATATCGCCAGAGTTAACAGGCACGGTTAAGGGTATGGTATTTTTAGTTGCTGTAGCGCTCACATATGATAAAAAGAGTTCTCAAATAGTTACATAAAATTAGATTTAAGCTTCATCTTAATGAAGAAAAAAATAGACTTGGAGGAAAAAATTATGAGTAAGAAAATTGTAGCAATTTTATTAGTAGTAGCAATGGTGTTCGCCTTGGCAGCCTGCAGTAGTGGTAAGCCAACTGAATCAACCATTCAGAGCCAAGCTCCTGATGCAAGCCAAGCTCCTGATGCAAGCCAGGAAGCTGTCACTCCAAAGCATCTTGAAATTGGAGTCATTATTTGGGGGTCAGAAGACGTGCTAGCTCAGAAAGTATTAGAAATGCTTGATTTTTCTGGCGAAGTGCTTGACGTATCATTCACGTATAAAACGGGCGACTTGGATGAGGAGAAGCAGATAGCAGCAACGGAAAACTTTATTGCAGCAGGAGTTGACGGAATTCTTGCGGTACCTAATTATCAAACAGTCATGCCAAAGATGCTTAAGCTTTGTGAAGAGGCTCAGATACCTTTAGCTTTTGGGTTTAGAACTGTTGACGATGAGACAGTATTTACCGATATGAAGAAGAGTGAGTATTGGATGGGCAATACGTATGAAAATGAAAGTGCAGATTCTGAAAAACTGTTGGATATATTAATCAACGATTATGGATGTAAAAATATCGGAGCTATCTATAATATGCCGGGCCAATCTGTCACCGAAAAACGCGAAGCAGGGTTTGATGCTGCGATGGAGAAAGCCGGGCTTACCTACATTGCGAAAACAGTTCTTCCGGCTTCTCCTTCTGTACAGGATTGGATAGATTTTACCCAGAATCTCATTACAGCATATCCGGAAGCGGATGCTGTTGTAATGTCTACTGGTTATTATAGTGGTATAGACGGTACTATTGCAACAATTGAAAAGAATGAATCAGATATTAAGACTATTTGTCACGACACGCCGGAAGATATGAACGCAGCTTTTCAGAACGGAAGTTTGGGTGGTATGTGTATAGTTCCTTACACGGATCCGTTTTATAGCTTCATAGTAATGTACAACTACCTGCAGGGAACTCCGCTTTCTTCGAATCAGGTATTCGAGTCTACTGTGCCGTATATTTTCCTCAAAAGTTATGATGATTCTATAACATATTCGAAGTATTTCTCAGAGAATCTGCCGTATACTGCTGATGAAATTCGCAATATGACGAAAATATACAACCCTGAATTTACACAAGATGACTTGATGGAGATTATTGCAAATTATAGCTTGGAGGATGCTATTTCAAGACTTGGCTAAAAATAAAGTTACGGGGAAATTAGCAAATTTCCCCGTAACAATTTAATAATTGGGAGAATGAAATGAAGAGAGTATCAAAACAAATAAAAGGCTTAGGAGTCGGAATGGTAATGCCTGTTATTCTGTATTTAGTTTTGGTTATTATTGCACCTGACAAGGCTGGAGGATCCGTAGTACTAAATATTTTGCAGCAGGCCATCATACCTGCGATTCTTGGTTGGGGTTTATTGTTCAACTTGAAGACTGGTCTGTGGGACTTCTCGGTAGGTGCAAATGTTCTGATAACATCAATTATAGCTGGAAATTTATCTAAGATGCTTGGCCTTGGAAATTTTAGTATTATAATTTTCTGCATTTTGATTGGAACAATAATAGGCAGCATAACCGGACTGCTTTTTACTTTGCTAAAGATACCGTCAATTATAGTAACGGTTGGAGTAATGCTTATTCTCGAAAGTGTTTCCACTATAATATTTGGTGGAAACGGTGTTGTTATTCGTGGAGATGTTCTTGCTCTTGGGAGTTTTCCATGGAATGTGATAATTGGTTTTGTTGGATTTGTAATTTGTGGAATTTTATATAATTACAAAAAATTTGGATATCATGTTAGAGCAGTAGGGAGTAATGCTGCTGTGGCAAGATTTAACGGTTTAAATATTAACTCTGTAAGGATGAGATGTATTGCAGTAGCTGGATTTTATGCAGGCCTCTATTCAATTCTTAATTTGGGTGGTTCAGGTGTGATTGTGCCTATACCGGATATGGGTACAATGGGTATAGTGTTTAATGGGATTATTTGCGGGTTAATAGCTATAGCAATTGAAAAGTGGGTGAACCCTGCTATAGGTGTTATAGTGGGTGCTGTAGCAATGAAGATGGTATTGATGATAATACTTACTGCAGGTGTTTTGAGTACGTTCCAACAAGTTGTTATTGCGGTTCTCCTTTTAGTGTTCATGGCAATGAAAACACAGTCAGACAGTGTTAATAGGATATCGGGCAAATTGTTTAGAAGAAATTATACAAGAGAAAATAACAATTGATGAGGAGGGAAGTAACAGAGTTGAGATTCTAGATAAAAGATTGGCTGGGAAATGGGAGATATATGAAAATATATATAATGGTAGACATTAAATATATGTGTTGTATTGTATGAATTATAGAGTTAATATACATTCAATTTATAACTAAAGAAAGAATACAACTATAACAAGTTTGGCCAAAGCACGATAGGCGGAGAAAGCAGAACCTCAACAAAGTAAAGTTCAAAAGTAGCGTCATTGCCTATAGTGGAAAAAGATAAAGTGATGCCATAGTGTAGCAAACCATATGACATGATAATGTCGATAAAATGATTAAAAAAGAAAAATATAGGGGTTAGACTAAGATTATATAGAGATTTTAATGTTTTAGGAAGAATTAGATTAGTTGCCTGTACCTAAATGAACTATATGATGGACGCAGTTTGAAGATGTAATGTGATGGACGCCAAATAAAAAATTATAACAATAACAAAACTACAAGGGAAAAAAATGATTATAAAAAAAGAAGCAAGAAAAGAAACAATACTGCCTGCAGTAATGCCTAAGCTGATAGTTACTGTGCGCGATACCAACGGCAGAGAAAACGCGTTGGTTGTCGGTTATTATGGATGCTGCAGTTTTGATTCGCCAATGATAATGGTTGGGATTGTGCCGTCGCGTTTCTCACATCATATGATAAAGGAGAATGGCGCATTCGTGGCTCATATTGTTACCAAGGATCAGAGTGCGCTCTATCAGTGCTTTGGCAAAAAAAGCGGTCGCGATGGCGATAAGTTGGCGGAAATAGGGCTTAAGCTCAAAAACGGAAAATATGTAAACGCAGGCATAATAGAGGAATGTTCGGTTGCGATAGAATGCAACGTCGTAGATTCCGTAATTACAGGCTCTCATGAAATGTTTATGGGTAAGGTGGAATGTGTACATGCAAATGGCGAGTTGGTTGATGAAAAAGGACGCATAAATCTGAATGAATTAGATCTAGTTATATGATTTCTATGCAATAACATGTGCTAAACAAGAACGTTATTGAGTTATTCGGGCATAATTGTTGTGGAATATATCTTAACATGAGCTAAATGTTTGCACTATGCTTCGTTTCCAGGTGAAAATATGACTTATATGAAATTACAAGAGAAATTCCCTAAGCGATCTATCGGCTATACCGTAAAGAAGGATTAAAAACTCAGAAATAAAAACAAACGTAAACGTGAAGCTGTTTGAAGTGAAATTATACTAAAGGGACTTAAACGTTTTTGGAACTTATAAGAAAGATACGCTCATGCAGGATAGGGGCTGTTATAAACAGGACGATATTATTTATGAACAGGAAATCAACTTAAGTTAAGGGCACGCTGATTTAATCGGGCAAACCATGAGTGAAATGTGATAAAATAGAAGAAAACGGTGAGGCCAGGCAGATGAAACAGCAGACGTTTTCAGACAAGGAATATTCCAACAGGCGAAAGAAAACCAGGCGGGATGAATTTCTGGAAATCATGAATGAAATCATACCTTGGGACGAGTGGGTAGCGCATATCAAACCACTATTTTGACGGCAGACGCGGGCGTCCACCAATCGGGATTGAGAAGATGCTTAGGATGTATCTGCTGCAGATATGGTTCAGCCTGTCGGATGAAGGCGTGGAAGACGCGATATACGACAGCTATGCCATGCGCAAGTTCATGGGAATAGACTTCATGGTTGAACAGGTTTCGGACGCAACTACGCTGTTGCATTTTCGTCGGTTGATAGAAGAGAGCGGCCTGGGCAAGGCATTTTTCGATGCGATCAACCGCTGTCTGGAACAGTGCGGACACATAATGAAGGGCGGAAGCATTGTGGACGCGACGCTCATCAGCGCGCCGTCCTCAACGAAGAACGCCACCGGGAGCCGAGACCCGGAGATGTGCCAGACAAAGAAAGGGAACCAGTGGCACTTCGGTATGAAATGCCACATGGGCGTCGATGCCGGAACCGGCTATATCCACAGCATAGAAGCGACGGCGGCGAATGTACATGATATCACTGAAGCAGCTAAGCTGATCAGGCCTGATGACGAGGTCGTGTACGGAGACGCAGGATATCTTGGGCTGGACAAGCGGTCTGAAATTATGGAAGATCCGCACAAATCACAAATTGATTACCGTATCGCGCAACGCCCTGGGAAGAAGCGTAGTATGGCACAGGATCCCGCACGGGACTGGTATTGCCGTATGGAATATCAAAAAGCATCTGTCCGTGCAAAGGTGGAGCATGCGGTCCATATCATCAAGAATACATTTGGTTTCAGTAAGGTCTGTTACAGAGGAATCGCCAAAAATTTAAACAGGCTTTACATGCTGGCCGCAAGTGCCAATCTGTTAATGTGCGCTCGCAGTGGCGGTTGGAGAAAACAGCTTGCGTAGTTCAGGGGACAAGTGCGTCCTTTTCTGGAGATTTCTCGGAAAAGGACGCTGAAAAGGACATTAATATCCTTAATAACCAGTATTTCTCCCATGTTTTTCACAGTGGGACACCGTAAGCCTTATTGATCAGCGTGTCCTTAATGAAAGGATGGGTATAAAACAGGAGATATGAGAATGGATACCGGTACAGCAAATGAAATTCGAAATCTTTGGGTTAAGCTTGAAAACAAAGTTCCATCAAGTGTTAAAGGGGTTATTGGTTTTGATGGTTTTATTGATGAGGTTGTTCATGTTGTGGATAAAAGGATTGACCCGAAAAACTATACAAGAGTACTTACCCTTAAGGATTACGGGCAGCGGATAGTAGCCACCTCGGGGTTATCTTCTAACGTAGAGATAGTTACGGTATCGAAGAAGCTGGGAGGAAACGGACCCATAATGGCCAACGCGCTTATTAAGTTCGGTATGAAAATGTCATACGTTGGCGCAATAGGTTATCCGGAGACGAATGCCGTTTTTAAGAGCATTGTAGAGCGGTGTGAAAACGTATATCCTGTTTCTGACCCGAGTTCGACGGACGCCATGGAATTTGAGGATGGCAAGATAATACGGACAAAGCTTTCGCCGTTTCAGGAGCTTAACTTTGAAAGTATAAAACAGAGGGTTGGGCTTGACGTCCTGGCATCCCTTCTTGACGAATGCAGCCTTATAGGTTTTGAGGACTGGACGCTCCCGCCATATTCAGGCGAGATATGGAAAGGCATATACAATGAGGTGCTGCCGATTCTAAAAAACAACACGAAAGGAAAGATATTGTTTTTCGACCTTGCCGACCCGGCATCGCGCAGGGAGGAAGAAGTTTGCGATGCACTTCAAACGATAAGCCTTTATTCCAAACATTACAATGTAATACTTGGATTAAATTTGCGGGAGGCAGTACAAATTGCCAACATTCTTGGAGGAGGTTTTGGCTATTCGGAGTACGATCTTAAAAAACTTGCTGAGTTTATCAAAGGATATATAAATGTAAATATGCTGGTGATCCATCCTCTAAAAGAATCGTGTTGTCTTAAAGATAGAGTTTTTTGCGAAAGGTCAGGACCTTACTGTGAAAAGCCGAAGCTTACTACGGGCGCAGGTGATAATTTCAATGCAGGATTTTTGATGGGTATAGCGTTGGGAGCTTCGCCCGAAGAATCGCTGCTTTTAGGGATGGCAGCATCAGGCTTTTATGTTAGGAATGCGCGAAGCGCAGGATTTGAAGAAATAAAGCGGTTTTTGCTGTTATGGGCAAACGGTAAAATAGATTAATAAAAGTGGGGGCAGATCAGGCTTAAATGCTGGATGAATAAGCGGTTACAAACAGCTGCTTAAGATGTTGTCCGAAAAAGTGTTGACTTCCCCCGTAATTTGCAGCACAATTGTTGAGTTAGCAAAACAGGAGTGCTGGGGAGATATAAAATAAATAATAATATTATAAGAGGAGGTAAATTATGAAACTTGGTTTGGTAAGCGCAATACTACCCGAATATTCCTTTGAACAGATAATAGACCTTGTGGCGGAAAACGGGTTTAAATGCGTAGAAATTATGTGCTGGCCAAAGGGAAAGGTTGAACGGAGATACGGCGGAGTGACCCACATTGATATGGATACAATGGACAGGGCGAAGGCCGACTATTTTCTGGAATACAGCGCAAATAAAAATGTGGAGATATCAGCGTTAAGCTATTATCCCAACAACCTTGACCCCGACCCGAAAAAGAGGGCTTTCTTTAATCAGCATCTTAAAAAGGTAATAAAGGGTGCAAATATGCTCGGGCTGCATAACGTAAACACATTTGTAGGGCGTGATAAGGATAAGAACCTAAAGGACAGTATTGAGGATTTTAAAAAGGTATGGCCGGATATCATCAAGTTCGCGGAAGACAACGATGTTAAGATAGGGATAGAAAGCTGCCCGATGTATTTCACGATGGACGAGTGGCCGGGTGGCAAAAACCTTATGGGCGCACCGAGAATATGGAGAGAGTTGTTCGATATAATTGGCAGCAACAATTTCGGGCTTAATTATGATCCGTCTCATCTTGTATGGCAGAGGATGGATTATATAAAACCCATATACGAGTTCAAGGAAAAGATAGTTCATGTACATATCAAGGATGTGCAGTTTTATCAAGACAAGTTCTATGAGGTGGGGGCACTGGCGACGCCACTCGAATACCATTACCCGAAGATTCCAGGGCTTGGCGACATCAACTGGGGCAAGTTTATATCAGCTATGAGAGATATAAGATATAAAGAGGCGGCATGTATAGAAATTGAAGACTACAGCTTCGAGGAAAGTTTGGAAGACAGGGTGCTTGCTGTACGGCAGTCTAGGGCTTTTATGAAGCAATATATACTATAAATGGTTTAAAGATTTAATTCTGTACTTAAATAAAGTGCATAATGCAAACGGGATCCCGTGCTGGATTTCAATAGTTCAGCGCAGGCATTCCCGGCTACTGTACCGGAAATTAGATTATTAATGAACTGCTAATAAAAATGCAAAGCAATATTAAACTAAAAGGAAGGTAAAACAATGGATAGAAAAATAGGTATAGGTATTATTGGTACAGGTACAATAAGTAATTTTCATATAAATGGATATTTAAAGACAGGGCGCGTTTTACCGGTTGCTGTATATGATGTTAACAAAGAACGTGCGAAGAAATTTGCTGAAAAATATGGATTCAGACATGTATGCGATTCAATTGAAGAGTTTCTTAGTATATCAGATGTAGAAGCTGTCAGCGTTTGTTCTTCCAACAAATCTCACGCATTAATGTCAATTGCTGTACTGGATGCCCGGAAACATGTTTTATGTGAGAAACCACCGGCATTTGAATTGAGAGAGATGTTTGATGTACAAAAAGCTGTAAAAAGAAGTAATAAGCTTTACATGCCCGGTTTTGCACGGAGGTTTCTTCAAAAGGTAGTAATACTCAAATCCTTTATAGATAGTGGCAAACTTGGAGATATATTTTTTAGTGATGTATATTTAAGACGCAGAGTTGGCAATCCCGGCGGTTGGTTTGCAAATAAAGCGCTTTCAGGGGGAGGGCCGACTGTAGATCTTGGGGTTCATATTATAGATTCGGCCCGGTATTTGATGGGCAGACCAAAAGTGGTTTCAGTCAGTGCTGCTACTTTTAGTAAGATAGGTATTCGGGATAATATTAAGATGTTCTACCGCTATAAATCTGCGGATTATAACAGCTATTGTGACGTAGAAGATAGTTCTTTTGCTTTTATCCGTTTTGATAACGGTTCGGTACTACAGTGCAAATGCAGCTTCAGTGAACATATAAAAGAGGAAACAACGAATATTGAAATGCAGGGGAGTAAAGGTGGAGCTGTTTTCGAACCGCAACTCGAAATATATACGGAAGAAAATGATTATTTGACAAACATCATTCCTGTTTATACCTATAACGGAAATGATCTTCAGTACTCTATTGATCAGGAAATAGATCATTTTATAAAATGTGTGAATGGGGATGAAAAATGTATTTCGACTGTAGAAGACGCTATTGAAATTATGAGAATTCTTGATGCGTTATATAAATCTGCAAAAATTGGTCACGAGGTGGTAATATAAGCAAAACATTTATTACTGCTAGAAAATATTGAAAAATATCGGTTTATACAAGAAAATTTCAAATATTCTGTGGCGAAGTCGGCCGAAATTCTGAAGATTGAGCGAACAGGATATTATGCCTAGCTTAGGAAATGGGAAGCCCTTGAGGAGAGGGGGGAGCGCATCAGAAAAAGAGAATCAAAGAAGCGTTCGAGAAGAGGCTGTATTCGATTCACCGCTGGGGCGTCCTTGCAAGTATGAAACCAGAGACAGGAAAAGCGAGCATTGGGATGCCTGCGAATGCAATGCCATCGAGTGTCTCTTCTGAACCGGGAAACGGTAATATGGTATGGATACCATTAAGCGAAGCTGCAAAGCATTTCTGTTACGGTGATCATGTAGCGGTTAAGGCCATGAATCTTAAGAGGCTGGCATCGTTGCGAATTTTGTACATGCCTCGCGGATAGTTTGGAAGGGAAATTTGACTCAATTTTTCCGCTGCGTAGGGTGGTTGCGGGGTTGCTGAGGATACGTAGAGGAGGACGGCCTAATTAGGGTCTACTGAATAACTGGGAACCCCAGTAACTACGGCGGATTCTGGCTATTCATGGTATAATAAGTGCAAGAAAAACAGCGAAAAAAGCACAAAAACTTTGCACTTAGGAGCGATCGAAACGTATGTATAAACGCAAATCACCGCAAATGACCATGCTCGAAACGCCTGAGAATTTTATGATGCTGACGGGACTTGACCCGAATAACCGATGGATCAAAATGTAGAAGCTGATACAGTGGGATTTGGTGGAAGAAAAATACGCAAAGAGCTTTAAGGAAACATCGTTTAGCCGACCGGCGAAACCAGCTCGCATGGCAATCGGTACGCAGATCATTAAAGAGAAGTACGTGCTGTTAGATGAAGAGACAGTGGAAATGATCAATGAAAATCCGTATCTGCAATATTTTATCGGGCTTGAACATTTCACAAACCAAGCACCGATGGAAGCGAGCGTTCTGACTTTGTTCCGTAAAAGAATGACGCCAGAGATGCTGGCGGAAGTTAACGATTACATCACCGGACGCGCAAAGAATGATGATGACGATAATGATCCGCCGAACGGTTTGGGAAAAATCGACGATGAAGAAAGCTGCGAAAACAAGGAATCAAATAAAGGCACACTGATCATGGATGCAACCTGTGTGCCGTCGGATATTCGATTTCCGACGGACATATCATTGCTCAATCAGGGCGGGGAATGGCTTGAGGGTATCATCGATGAACAGCACGAGAAAGGCTTGACGAACGGACAAAAACCGCAAACATATCGAAAAGTTGCGCGAAAAGAATACATGCGTTTTGCAAGAAATCGCAAACCTTCGCGAAAAGTGATACGACAGGTGAAGAGAAAGCAACTAGGATATATCAGCCGTGATCTAAAAACGATTGAAGCGTGCGGCACGGAAGGACTGTCACAAAAATCACTTGAGCGGCTGATGATTGTTCGCAAGGTATATGAACAGCAGAAGCAGATGTATGAGGCAAAGACACATCAGGTGGATGATCGCATAGTGAGTCTCAGCCAGCCGTGGGTACGTCCGATCGTGCGAGGCAAAGCAACAGCAAAAACCGAGTTTGGTGCAAAAATTGCAGTGAGCGTATTGAACGGATACTATCGGATAGAGCACATAAGCTGGGACGCTTTTAACGAAGCCAATACGCTGGAGGAAACAGTCGATCGATATAAAGAGGAAACTGGGTTTTACCCACAGCGTATCCTTGCCGACAAAATCTATCGAAACAGAGACAACCTGAAATACTGCAAGAAGTGGAACATCCATATGAGCGGTCCAAAGCTCGGTAGATCACCCAAGGATAAAGCGTTGTATGCGCAACAATGCAAAGATGAACGAAGAGAAGCTGGAGAACGCAACGAGGTTGAGGGTAAGTTCGGTACCGGCAAACGATGCTATGGCATGAATCGGATCGTTGCGCGTTTGAAGGATACCAGCGAAACGCAGATATACATGATTGTGCTGACGATGAACCTATGGAAGAAGATGAAGTCTTCTTTTGCGCTGATTTGCCAGTGGATCGGTTTGCGTAGATTGTTGCTTATGGAAGGCAGATGGGCTGATTCTCTGTCGATGGCGGTGTAGATCAGTGAGCCCTAATTAAACTTGCAAATTAATTCGGATAATATGTTAAACAGTATAATTTTTCAAAAAAATGATATAATATATCTTAATATAACTTGTTTAATAGCAAGAGGAAGAGGACTGTGATTTATGAATCATTATAACAAGAAGAATGGTTCAAAAGGAAAGGCGAAAATGAATATAAGAAGTAAAGATTCAGGTATCAAAAGTACAGCAAATACCTGTTAAAATAGCTCGAAATATGGTATAATTAAGAAAATCGAGTGAAAACGGGGGTTAACTATGGCTTTTTCAACAAACAGTGTACAGCAGATGAGACTCGATGACAGTAAGAATATGCTGACTCAGCAAGAAAAAAAGATGCTGAAAAACTCATGGGCAAATGGCTTTTCAAGTCACATATTTCCCTGTATTAACGAAGGGCGGTTTGCCGTTTTATACAGCAACAATGCGGCTAACCGTCCAAATACACCGGTTAACGTGGTAATCGGTGCGTTGCTTATTAAGGAAATGTTTGGTAGCACGGGAGAAGAATTGTTAGAGCAAATATTGTTTGATGTACGCTATCAGGTTGCACTACATACCACCAGCTTTATCGAGCAACCATTCAGCGACAGAACGCTTACCCGTTTTCGGGAAAGACTGTACAACTATGAAAAGGAAACAGGCATTGACCTTAAGAAGCAAGAAATGGATGAGTTGGCAAGCAAGAGGTTGCAGAAATCAGCAACGAAATGTCGTTTTACTGCAGCTTGATTCTTGGCTTTTGACAAGGAAATCAAGTAAATAAAAGAAAATTAGTTATTATGAGGTTAAATATGAAAAGCGAAAATCCAATATTTCTTTACAGTATTGATGAAGAAATTAATATCCCCCTTTACTATCAATTGGTTAGTATAATTAAACGTAATATTTCTGCTGGTCTGATAAAAACAGGAGATGCCTTACCGACGGAAAGTGAGTTATGTGAAAAGTTTAGTATTAGTCGATCAACTGTTAGACACGCGGTCGGAGAGCTGGAAAAAGAAGGATTGATTATTAGAAGGCGCGGGAAAGGTACCTTTATTTCCGAACCTAAGATAAAAAGAAATATGGAAGACGTATATAGTTTTTCAAAAGAAATGAGAAGTTTAGGTCTTAAACCAAGCTCAAAAATTTTATCGTTTGAAACTATTACTGCAAAAATGGATATCATGAAAAATCTTGGAATCAAACACAGTGATCAAAAGGTATTTAAAATTGTGCGTATTCGATTGGCAAACGGGGAGCCGATGTTGCTTGAGACGGCCTATATTCCGGTATATGTTATTCCTAATTTAACAAAAGAAATGATTTTAAACGAATCATTATATATGATTATTAAGGAAACAGCGGGTATTGTACCTTATGAAGCGCAGGAATCGTATGAATCAATAATATTAGAAAAAGATGTAGCGTGTCTGCTTAAATGCAAACAATACAGCAGTGGGTTCTATATAGAAAGAAGAACAAAAACATCAAGTGGAGAAGTGTATGAATTTACACAATCGCTGATGCGTGGTGATAGGACAAAATTTGTAATAACCTTAAGAAACGATGAAGTACTGTTTAACCGGAAAGTAAATAAAAAGTAGAAAAAGATTTTAGGGGTCTGTGCTAAAATTTCGGACAAGGTGATAAGCAGTAAGGCGGCGAAAATTCAATCAGCGAAAAATATATGATTGGAGAAAAAGCAATGTCCGAAATAAGAAGACAGTACGATGAAGAGTTTAAGTGTCAACGTGTAAAAAATGTAAGACGGCATTAGAAAAATGCTTCTTTATGGTGAAAAACGACGGGGAATTGTGGTGGCGGTGTGAAGATTTGGGACCTGTTGACAAATAGCCCAATTTTCTTCCCTATATGATATAATATAGGCATAAAAACATGGGGAGAAAACTGCCATGATGAAGCGCCAAAGGGGTAAGCAACTTGAATTAATATGCATGGATTTAAGCGAAATGATACCCGATAATCACTTATTAAAACAGATAGATAAACATATATCTTTTGACTTTATATATGAAAAAGTAGAACATTTATACTCGGAGAGGGGTAGATCATCAATTGACCCGGTTGTTTTAATAAAAATGCTGATTGTTGGGTATCTATACGGAATAAAGTCTGAGCGCCGATTAGAAGACGAAATTAGATTAAATATTGCATATAGGTGGTTCTGCGGTCTGGGAATGTCGGATAAAGTTCCAGATCATTCAACTTTCAGCCAAAACAGAAGAAGGAGATTTAACGGCAGTGGAGTGTTTAAAGACATATTTAATGAAATTGTAATAAGATGCATCGAAGAAGGTCTTGTAGCTGGTGAAGATGTTGTAAGTGACGGAACATTCATTCCTGCAAATGCGACAAAGAGCAGTAAAATTATTATAAAGGAGACAGTTGAGAAAAGCGCAATCAATTATATGGATGAATTGGATGCTGAGCTTTCCCAAATGAAGGGATATAAAGAACCAGAGCCCAAGCTGATTGATAAGGAGTTTTATAAAAGTACGACAGATACTGAATGCGGATATATAAATCAGCCAAACAAAAAGGGGCTGGGATACATGGCGGAAATGAGTGTGGATACGAAAAATGGCATTATAACCGGAGCAGATGTATTTCCGGCAAACAATGGAACATACAATAATTCTCAAACATATAAAAAATCAGATTTCAGATACTGGGCTTTCTATTAAAAACTTAGCTCTAGATGGTGGATATGATACAGGCGCTGTACATAGGGGTCTAGAAATATTAGGTATAACTGGGTACACAAGCTTAAGGAATTTTCATAACAATCCCATGAAAAAAGGATTTAATTATAATTCTCAAAAAGATTGCTTTATATGTCAATGCGGCAAAGAGTTGAGTTTTAAAAGAATAGTATACAAAAAAACCGCACAAAATTATTATCGTATTTATCGAATCCCAAGAAAAGAATGTTTAAACTGGCCTCATCTCAATAAATGTGCAGTCGATAAAGGCGCAGTCAGAATTAATGCAAGCGCATATTATCCGTCATTTTATGCCAATATGAAAAGGACTGAAACATCCGAATATCAGAGGCTTAAACGACTACGAAGCATCTGGTCTGAAGGTACATTTTCTGTACTAAAGCGGGAACACAAACTAAAACAGGCCAGTAAACGAGGTCTAAATCAACTGAATGAAGAATGCTTACTGGCAGCCATTGCACTGAACCTGAAACGGATGGCCAAGGCTATAAATACAATAAATCCATACCTTTTTACTTTAGTCAAATATATTACTGGATTCAGATATTTAAAATACAGCTTAATTAAGGTGGCGATTTAAGGGGATTTGTCAACAGGTCCAAGATTCTACACTACCTATTTTTATTCTCAAAACTTTTAGTACCCGTATTAATTGGTACTTTGAGGAAATGAATTCTTAAGTATTTTCCCTTTTCATTTTTATTGTGGTTCAAGTACTTCAATGAGGCAATTGCGTACGTAATTTTTTGCAGGATAATTGAATAATGAATAAAAGGCCATTTTTTGAATGTATTCCGCTATTGTATGACGTCAAAACGGAGGTTTAAGCGGAGTCACCGCGATCACATCACAGCTTTGAGCAGCTCGACCGGCATGCAATGAATCAGCAAACCAATCGAGTTATTACAAACAATAGCGGTGTAACACACTACACTTTGTGCCTGCAAAGTTATGTGCCAAAGGGATAACCCTTTGGAAACCCAAAAGCAGAAGAAACTGTGATTGAAACTAAAGCAAGATATGTTTATTATTTTTTTCTTTTTTACCTGTGGACGATATGTTATAATAAAGTGATAATTATAACATAAATTAAGGTGAAATTATGAGAAAGAACAATATTGCGATTTACTCCAGAAAGTCAAAGTTTACTGGTAAGGGTGAAAGCATTGAGAATCAAATTGAGTTATGCCGACAGTATATTGCGACGCATTATTCGGATGTAGATGAGAGCGAAATTATCATTTATGAAGATGAAGGTTTCTCCGGCGGTAATATTGAGCGCCCGGAATTTAAAAGAATGATGGAGAATGCAAAAACTCACAAATTTAAAGCAGTTGTCTGTTACCGGTTGGACCGGATCAGCCGTAATATTGGTGACTTTGCAAAGCTGATCGAGGAACTCAATGATCTGCACATATCCTTTGTTTCTATAAAAGAACAGTTTGACACATCATCTCCTTTGGGACGGGCGATGATGTATATTGCATCCGTTTTCTCTCAGCTTGAGAGAGAAACGATAGCGGAACGTATACGCGATAATATGCATGAGCTGTCCAAAACGGGGCGCTGGCTTGGAGGCACTACTCCCACTGGCTATGCTTCTGAGGGAATTGAGAATGTAACCGTTGACGGGAAAATAAAAAAGGCCTGTAAGCTAAAGCTGATACCCGAAGAAGCGAAGTTGGTGCAATTGATTTTTAAGAAGTTTATCGAAACCAATTCTTTGACAAAAACAGAAACATATTTGATTCAGAATAACTACAAGACGAAAAACGGCAAATTATTTACACGCTTTGCAATAAAAAATATCCTACGCAATCCGGTTTATATGATTGCTGAAAAACAAGCATATGAATATCTGACTGAAAATGATGTGGACTTGTTTGCTGAAGAAGCGGACTTTGACGGTATACATGGCGTTATGGCGTATAACCGAACAATTCAAAAAGCAGGTAGGGCCAACCAGCTTCGGGATATGAATGAATGGATCGTTTCGGTCGGCGAACATAAGGGACTGATTAATAGTGCCGATTGGATTAAGGTGCAAAAGCAATTGGAACAAAATCGATCTAAGTCGTATCGTAAGCCGCGTAGCAATGTAGCTCTTCTATCGGGTTTGTTATATTGCGGTGCTTGCGGCGAGTATATGCGGCCGAAGCTGAGCAAACGGTTAAATGCTCAGGGAGAGCAGATTTTCAGCTATCTCTGTACGCTAAAAGAAAAAAGCTGTCAGCATTGTTGCAAAATGAAGAACGTCAACGGAAATATGCTGGATAGGATGATTTGCGAGGAGATAAAGAAGCTTTCGGAAGATAGCTCAGAGTTCATGCGCCAGCTTGAAAACAGCAAACGCGAGCTTACATCCAATCGGGAAGAATACGAAGATAATTTAGATATGCTCAAGGATTCGCTGGACAAAAACGAAAAGGAAATTTGCGGACTCGTAAACGCTTTGACCAAGGCATCCGGGACATCTGCCGAGGATTACATCATGAAGCAGATCGACGAATTGCATAATAAAGGGGAGTTATTCAAACGACGGATAAAGGAATTGGAAAGCCTGACGGCCAGCCATGAACTGTCCGATATCGAGTTTGATATCATTCGTCAGGTTCTTGCTTCATTTAAAAACACGTTTGACGACATGAGTGTTGAGCAAAAACGGTCAGCACTGCGGACTTTTGTAAAAAAGGTGGTTTGGGACGGCAAAAATGTCCATGTTTATCTGTTCGGCTCCGATGAGGGAGAGGGAATTGATCTGCCGGAGGACGAATTGAAGCCGCTGGGTGAGAATAGCAAACGAAGTGCTCATGGCGCTTCGGTCGAGCAAAAAAATAAGGTGCGAGGTATCGCTCAGCGATCCTATAGGAGTAGACAAAGAGGGCAATGAAATATCGCTTATTGACATACTCGGTACGAAAGAGGATTTGGTCGCCGAACAGGCAGAGCTTAGAATTCAGACAAAAAAACTCTACGGTATGCTCACAAAATGCCTGACAAAAAGAGAAAAAGCTGTTTTGCAGATGAGATACGGGCTTTGCGGTATGCGCCCTCAAACGCAAAGAGAGATAGCGAAAAAAACGGGAATATCGCGTTCGTATGTATCGCGTATAGAAAGCAAAGCAATTGCAAAATTAGCGCAGGAACTAGAGAAAAATACTGGACTTTAGGCGCGGCTATGGTTTAATATAACGATAAGCGGCAAAAACGGCTGTGGTAAGAAACAGGGCAAGACAAAAGGAGTTTCATGGTTTTATTCGGACCTGCGGGCAACTCTAAGAGTTTTTACGATACAGGGCACAAAAATACATACGAGGCGTTCGAGTGGATAGCGGGAATGGGGCTGTCTGCATATGAGTATTCTTTCGGGCGGGGTGTGAGAATAACACAGCCGACGGCAGAGCTTATAGGGCAAAAGGCCGCCGAGAACGGCATAACGCTTAGTGTGCACGCGCCGTATTATATAAATTTTTCCGCGAGCGAAGAGGAACAGGCACAGAATAACATGCGCTATCTTTCGCAATCGGCAAGGGCGGCAAAATGGATGGGCGCAAAAAGGGTAGTGTTTCATCCGGGTTCGCAGATGAAAATGGAAAGAGCAGAGGCTTTTCACAGAGTCAAAGAAGGCCTTCAGATAGCAATTGGGCATCTCGAGAACGAGCAGCTCTGGGATGTTGAGATATGCCCCGAAACTATGGGCAAAATAAAACAGATAGGCGATTTGGAAGAGATTATAGAGCTTTGCCGCATAGACGAGCGCATAGTCCCCGCGATAGATTTCGGGCACCTTCATGCAAGAGCCCGAGGCGGTATTAAGACAGCCGAAGACTATGCACATATTTTGGACAGGCTTCAAGATTCTCTCGGAGGATACAGGGCGAAACATTTTCATGTGCATTTTTGTAAGATAGAATTTACCGCTGCGGGAGAGAAAAGGCACAGGACGTTTGCCGATGAAGGGTTCGGGCCGGATTTTCGTCCGCTTGCAAGACAGATAGCATGGAGAGATTTATCGCCCGTAATGATATGCGAATCTAAAGGAACTATGGCTGAAGACGCGGTGGAAATGCAAAGAATTTTCGCCGAGGAGCTTTTAAAACTATGAGGATAAAAAAGCTAAAAGAAAATATGGAGCAAAAAGCGGATGCCGCGCTTATTACAGCGCAGGAAAACGTGACGTATTATTCGCGGTTTTCGGGCGACAGCAGCCAGCTTTTGATAACGGACGCAGGCAAGTTTTTATTTACCGATTTTCGGTACGCAGAGCAGGCCGAGGGGCAAACAGATTTTACAGTAGTTGTAACCAAAAACGGTTTGAGAAACCAAACGATATTCGAATACGCTAAAAAGCAGAAAGCTTCGCGCATTGGTATAGATTTAGCCGATGTGTTATACAACGATTATAAAAACTATCTCGAGTTTACAGACGAAGGCGATATTATAGACTTGTCGCCCATGATATCGTTACAGCGGAGCATAAAAGACGCCGATGAGATAGAGGTTATAGCCAAAGGCGCGGTGCATAACGATAAATTGTTCGAGCATATGTGCGCGTTTTTAAAGCCGGGGATAAGCGAAACGGATATTATGGCAGAAATCATTTACTACATGAACCGCCGCGGAGCCGACAGCTCGTTTGCACCCATTGCAGCGTCGGGAGAAAATTCGAGCCTTCCTCATGCGAAACCTACAGGCAGGAAGATAAAAAAAGGCGATTTTGTTACTATGGATTACGGCTGTAAGTTCGGCAGTTATTGTTCTGATTTTACACGTACGGTCGCGATTTACGATATAGACAATGATAAGCAAAAAGTATATGATATAGTAAAATGTGCGGGAGACAAAGCTCTTGCCGCGCTTAAGCCGGGCATGACGGCAAAAAGTGTTGACGCTGTGGCACGAGATTATATTACCGATATGGGATATGGCGAGGCTTTCGGGCACGGGCTCGGGCACGGAGTAGGTTTGCAGATACACGAAGCACCGTCGCTAAACAACATGGGCGAAACTATACTAGAGCCGGGCATGGTCGTAACAATAGAGCCCGGGATTTATCTTAAAGGCGAATACGGAGTGCGCATAGAAGATTTGTGTGTTATAACGGACAGCGGTTGCGATAATCTTACAAGCGCGCCGCGTGATTTAATAATAATATAATTGGCGGAGGTAAAAAATGATATCAGCCGGAGATTTTAAAAAAGGAATAACTATCGAGATTGACGGACAGGTTTGGGTGATTGTGGATTTTCAGCACGTTAAACCAGGAAAGGGAGCTGCTTTTGTGCGCACTAAGATGAAAAACGTAATGCAGGGCAATGTGCTTGAAAAAAGCTTCAGCCCTTCAGAGAAGTTTCCAAGAGCGCATGTTGAGACAAAAGAGATGGAGTATCTTTACAGCGACGGAGAGCTTTACCACTTCATGGACAGCGAAACATTCGAACAGCTTCCGCTTAATAAAGCGCAGGTAGAAGACGCTCTTTTGTTTATAAAAGAAAATATGAAAGTTACTATAAAATTCTTTAAAGGCGCGGCGTTTTCCGTTGAGCCGCCGAATTTTGTTGAGCTTGTGGTTGCGCAGGCTGACCCCGGGCATAAGGGAGATACTGCAACGGGAGGAAACAAACCGGCAGTGCTCGAGACGGGCGCAAAGCTTATGGTGCCGCTTTTTATAAACGAGGGCGACCTTATAAGAGTAGACACGCGCACGGGCGAGTACATGGAAAGAGCGTAAATATTCAAGGAAGCTATGATACAAAAATTTGAGCCGAACGGCGAGCAGATTCGTAAGATTATGCGCATATGGGAAAACAGCGTTATAAAAGCACATAAGTTTATTCCCAAAGCGTACTGGAAAGAGAATTACAGCGTTGTAAAAGAAAAATACCTGCCTGCGGCACAAACATATGTATTTAAAGAACAAGATATAATACAAGGCTTTATAAGCATACTGGACGGAAAGTTTATAGGCGCATTGTTTGTTGGTATCGAGTACCAGAGAAAAGGTATCGGGGAAAAGCTATTGCAATTCGCTTTAAAAAAATACGGCAATCTTCGATTAGCAGTTTATAAGAAAAACAAAGGCGCTGTGGATTTTTATAAAAAGAACGGATTCGCTGTAATTAAGGAACGGATAAACGAAGAAACAAAAGAAAGCGAATATATTATGGCTTTTGAAGAATGAAAAAGCAATGAGGCTCGGGGAGACCCGGGTCTTTTTTGTTAGGAATATGGAACCATAATACTTAACTGATTACTTTTTATTCTTATTATAAAAATAATATTTAAGAATCTGGTTGTATAATTCATCATTATTAGATATTTGGGTTAGGATATTTTCATTTTTAATATTTAGAATTTCACCTATTGATTTTTTTCGACTATTTTCAAGTTCTTTTGTTTTTGTAATCGTTTTATATGTTTCTGTAGCCGCGGCTACAGAGGAAGCTTCTTGCCTATCTTTTTCATGATGTTTTTCAAGCTTTTCGTATGCTGCAGTTTTATCAATTATTGCTTTAACTAAATTATCAATTATAGAATTTTCAGTATAATCCGCTGGAGAGAAATACTTAATTCTGTCAGATTTTATCATATTATAAACTTTTTCCTTATTACATGTTTTTGGATTATAAACTCCTATTGAGTGACCACCATAGGTATTAACTAATTTCATGCAAGGTATGTCAGTATCGCTATCACCAATATAAATAATATTTCTAAAAGGAACGCGCAATTCCTCTGGTTCAAAATAATCGTTAACACCTGGATCATTTACGTCAAGAACTCCTTTTTCTATTCTAAATAAAAATTGAGTTTTATTAGTATAATTAATTGCTTGTGCTGGCCATTTTGCCACACCTTTTTTATTAAAGTAGAAGGAACTCGCATAAATTTTTTCAAACTCACCATTTTGCGCCATCTCAGTACCTTCAATCATTTCTTTTAATCCAGACGATATTATATAATGTTCAATTTTTACGCCTTTTTGTTTTCCATAATCACTTATTCGTCTAAACCATTTTTTTACGCCATCAAACAGTTTAACATTCATACCATATTTAGCTAATTCCTTTTTATTCAAGATTAAACTGCCTTCAGCTTCCTCAACCATCTTATACATATAAGCTAAATTGGTATCCATATCATTTTTATGAGCGAGCTCATTTGATTCCTCCCAAAACTTTTTTACATCATATCCAACATCTTGTATATATCCTTGGGCTTGCATATCATCTGGAGATAAGGTTTTATCGAAATCATAACAAATTGCAACAACAGGAATTTTTTCTTTATGTTTTCGTTGATATTTAATTCTTTCCATACTAAACCCCTTTCAGCATTTTAAAAATAATTTGCGGGCATTAGTTTTCTCGATATTCGGCACTCTTCGACATTATACCAAAAAAGACGTATATTGCCAATTTATCGGAAAAACCCCGCGGTTTTGTTTTTTATAGAAAATTCTGTTATTATATTAAAATGGCTATCCGATTTTATGCATATACTTTATAAGAAGGATAATTATGAAAAAAGACGAAGGCATAAAGATAATTGTATATTGCCTTATAAGCAACCTTTTTCTATTTCTGCTCAAAGGGGCGGTAGGGCTGCTTTTCGGCAGCGCAGTTTTAAAGGCGGATGCCGTAAACTCTGCGGGGGATACCATGAGTTCTTTTGTTGTGCTGCTCGGGCTGCGTTACGCGCTAAAGCCGCATGACGAAGACCATCATTACGGGCACGGCAAGATGGAAGCGCTGGTGTCGCTTCTCGTCGGAGTAACAATACTTATAGGCATAGGGTTTTTGATACGAGATATCGTTATCGCCATACAGTTCTGCGAAGAGGCACAGCCGAGCTTTTTTGCTCTCGGCGCGGCGCTGGTTTCAATAGCTGTTAAGGCGGTGATGTATAAAAAAACAGTCTCGGCGGGAAGGCGCCTTTCTTCCATTGCTATAATGACGAGCGCGAAAGACCATAAAAACGACCTGTTCGCGACTTCGGGCGCGGTTGTGGCAATCGTTTTGGCGTTTTTGGGATTGCAGTTTGGAGTGCCTGTGCTGCTGATGTACGCAGAGCCGGTTATTGCGGCGCTAATGAGCCTGTTCATCATAAAATCGGCGGTAGAAATAATCAGCGAGGCAAGCAAAATGCTTCTTGACGCCGCTCCCGATAAAGATACAGTAAACAGTATAAGAGCAATTATAAACAACTCTCAGGGAGTAGAAAATTTAAACTGGGTCAAATGCAGAAAGATGGGCAGAGGGATTTTAGTCGACGCCGCTATAGAAGTCAGGCGAAGTATAACCGTTGAGCAGGGGCATGACATAGGCGACGATGTTAAGTTTGGTATTATGGCGAAATACCCCGAGGTTATCGATGTGGTGATACATATAAACCCCTGCAGGGATTAAACGGCTTGTTGTTTACTGACTTGTTTTTTTGAGAAGATTATTAATTTATCATATTCCATATCTTTTTGCATAAACGTGCTTCTTCGCCATACCGAAAGAAATATACTGATCAATAAAACGTTTAAACCGAAGTCGAAATAACCATAGCTGATAAACGGCAGATTGATTTCCATTCCGCCAAACAGTCCGACATTGGTAAGTATATTGATTACAAATTTGATCAGAAGCAACGCGCTGACGCCGGTTGCGAGCAACTTTCCAAATGTGTGCTTTATTTTTTGGCTGCGAATAATCATAAACATAAACATTGTGATAAACAAAAGCGCAATGCCGATACCAAGCAGCCAGCCGTATGCGCCGATAACTGTTGTGAATATATACGTGGTGCTGCTTCCGTGCAGAGACCATGTTTGATGGACTAGGTAATATGGCGACGGGCCTATAAACTGCGCGCCTTTGAGCATATCCGAAACACTCGTTTTATTATAATCAACGCCAAGGTTTGTACCAAACGCTATGTTCTTCAACAGCTTATAAATAGAATATGTTGATATTGTAGTAATGGCAAACACTGCTGATATGATAATTCCAAAGGTAATCAAATAATAAAGCCATTGGCGATTGTTGCTAAAATATTTTTGATGGATTGCAGTGCAAATTACAATTAGGTACACGATGGCTAGGATGAGGGCATATGAAGATGCAGGAATCAACATGATAGCGATTAATGACAACGCGCACAACGCACATACAAGAACAAGCCCCCAAAGACCTTTACCTTTGGTTTTTTCTATAAATCCAATAATACTGAGCAGAAAAAGCAAAGAGCAAATGGCGATTGTACCCGATTGAGAGAATAGGCCAAAAAGGCCTATATCTATATTGGCTGCAGAGTATATGCCGACCATTATGAGCGCTAGTCCAAAGAAAATGTAACGTAAATGAATAAGAAATGCATAATTGAAAAAATACATACCAATTATAGCACATAACAGCAAAACAATAATTAAAATTTTACCGCGCGGAAAGTAAATGAAACCAAAGGTTCTGTCGTTGCTTTTTGTAATTATTTGAATCGCTAACCCTGCTAAAATTAACAGTATTGTGCAGGTAATAACGCCCCATTCGGTGCGCGGTTTATGGATGGCGTTAAGTGCCCTGCCCGTTTCTGCCGGGTCGCCCATAGCGGCAATCGCTTTTGCCTCTGCGTCTTGTACGCCGCTCTTTTCGAGCTCTGCCTTTTTGTCGTCGATATGTGCCGCAAGCTCTTTTCTTAATACTTTGCGCGCGGCTCTAAATCGTATTTGCTTGCACACGTCATCAAGATACTCTTTATATTGCATAACTTAAATCTCCGATCACGTTATTGACGCCTTCTGAAAAAGCTTTCCACTCGGCTTTTTTCTGCGCCAGAGCGGCATGGCCTCTTTTTGTTATGCTGTAATATTTTCTTTTTTTGCCTGTGTGGGCGATTTTTACATAAGATATTGCAAAGCCGTCTTTTTCCAGCCCGTGAAGCACAGGGTAAAGAGTGCCTTCTTTTAGAGTAAACACATTTTTTGATTTCTCATCAAGCTCTTTTATCATTTCATAGCCGTACATATCTTGTGTGCTTATAATATGAAGCACTAAAAGCGCAGTTGAACCTGATATAAGCCCTTTGCTTAGTTTTTGCATATTCTTCTCCTCCGCTTACCTAGACTATCTAGGTAAAGTTATACTTAGAATATCTAGGCATGTCAACGATAATTTAATCTAGCTGTAATCATATGCGGATAGAAACACTAATATATTTATTATAAAGAGTATAGGGGAGGAATAAATATGTTTAAAAAAATCGTGGTTATGCTGATTATCTTAATAATGCTGCTGTGTTTTGCCGCATGCGGCCCGGATAAAGACGAGGAACCATTCGAAGAGATTCCGGCAGTTAATTTATCTGATGATGAGGATATGAGACAAACGGTGCTTTATTTAGAAGACGATTACGGATATGTTGTGCCCGTAATGAAGCAGATAGAATGGGTGGAAGGAATCGGCGCGGCGGCTGTAAGCGAACTTGTAGCGAATCCTGATGTTGATGCGGATATGGCGTATCTCGGGCTTAATCCCGTGCTTGCCGAAGATACGCAGATTTCGCTTGATATCAAAGACGGGCTCGCGACCATACAGCTTAGCGAAGGCGCGATAAGCGCGGATGATACAGTCGGCGAAATGAATAAAGTTGTGGCTCTTGTCAATACTTTAACAGAGTTCCCGACTATAGATACCGTGTTTATTGAGCAGGCGGGGGCCGGAGGAACGCTGCCTTCTGGTACGGATATCAGTATGGCATTCAGCACTTTTGACTTAAACGTTATGAGCGCTCTTTCATCGGACGAACTAGATAACGCGTCCAAAATAACGCTTTATTTCGAGAACACTGCGGGAACAGCTATAGTGCCGGTCACCAAGTATGTCGGCGGAGAGGCGGACGCTTTTGCCGCCATGAACGAGCTTTTAAGAGGGCCGGGAGACGGCGGCCTTAAAAACCAGTTTCCCGAAGGCACAAAGCTTCTCGGAGTCGAAGTCAGCGAGAGCAGAGAGGCGTCTGTAAACTTTTCTTCCGAGTTTAATGAGATAGCGCAAGACGCACAGCAGGAAAAGATGCTTCTAAAATGTATCGTTTTAACGCTCACACAGTTTGACAATATTGATGTAGTGCGTATACTTGTAGATGGTAAGGAATATGAAGATAACGCTCAGCAAACAATGGCGTATCCCGAGTTTGTGAATACGCTCGAATAGAAGGGAAATATACGAATGAAAAGAACGGACGGCAGGCAGGGAAAAGAGTTAAGAGAGATAAGCATAACTAAATCGTTTATGAAAAACGCTCATGGTTCTGTGCTCATAGAATGGGGAAACACAAGAGTGCTGTGCACAGCCATGTATACGCAGGGAGTGCCTGCCTTTCTTGAAGGAACGGATAAAGGGTGGCTTACGGCAGAGTACGCTATGCTGCCCGCGAGCACGCCGCAAAGAAAGATAAGAGAAACAAAGCGCCCGGACGGCAGAAGCACCGAGATAAGCCGCCTTATAGGGCGCTCTTTGCGCAGTGTTTTCGATATGCAGAAGGTACCGGGATATACAATAAATATTGACTGCGATGTAATAGAAGCGGACGGAGGAACGCGGACGGCAAGCATATCGGGCGCGTACGTCGCGCTTTGGCTATGCATACAGAAAATGCTGGATGAAGGGCTGATAAAAAAAACGCCGCTCAAGAGCGGAATCGCGGCGGTAAGCTGCGGAATCGTAAAAGACACGCCGCTCTGCGACTTGTGTTATATAGAAGACAGCCGGGCGGATGCCGATATGAATGCCGTTATGTCGCACAACGGCGATATTATTGAGATACAGTGCACGGGAGAAAAGCGGCCGCTTACGCGAGGCGAATTTAACAAGCTTCTGAGCTATGCCGAGCAGGCAGCAGAAACGATAAGCAAAATTCAAAAAGAGGTTTTAGGTATATGAGCAGGCTTGTAATAGCGACAAACAATCAGGATAAAGTAAGAGAAATTAAAGAGATACTCGGGGATTTTTACGACGAGATATTATCTTTAAAAGAAGCGGGTATAGACCTTGATGTGGTTGAAGACGGGCAGACATTTATTGAAAATGCCACAAAAAAAGCAAAAGAGGCCGCCGTTATAACAGGGTGTGATACGCTTGCGGACGATTCGGGGCTATGCGTAGACGCGCTTGAGGGCGCTCCGGGTTTATACTCTGCTCGCTACGCGGGCGAGGATGTAACATACGACGATAACAATCAAAAATTATTAAAGCATATGCAAGATGTTTCTGAACGCGGCGCAAAATTTATCTGCGCGATAGCGCTTGTCTCAAAAGGCGAAATAATAACCGTGTGCGAAGAAATTCGAGGAACTATAGCGGACGAACCAAAGGGAGGCGGTTTTGGATATGACCCTTTGTTTTTTGTGCCTGAGCTGGGACAAACCTTCGGAGAGCTTTCGCCCGAACTCAAAAACCGTATAAGCCACAGAGGGCGCGCGCTTATGGCTCTTAAAGAAAAGATTGAGCAAAGGTAAAATGAAGAAAATTCTTGTAATGAGCGATACTCACGGCAACAAAAGCAGTATGGAGAGAGCGGTCGCAAAGTTTTGCGATGCAGATTGTATCATTCATCTCGGCGATTATGCGCACGACGCGGAATTTATAAAGACACTGACAAAAACCAAAGTTTATTCCGTAAAAGGAAACTGCGATATATCGTCAAGCAGCAAATCCGAACTTCTTATCAGCATGGAAGGCAAAAAAGTACTTGCGCTTCACGGGCACCGGCAGGGCGTAAAGTATTCGCTTTTAAGGCTGTCGCTTTACGCGCGCCAAAAAGGTGTCGATATTGCGCTTTTCGGGCATACGCACATACCGACAGAGCGTTTATATCAAGGCGTATATTTATATAACCCGGGCAGCCTCGGCGAGCCGAGAGGAAGAAAAGCGACCGTTGGTATCGTAACTATAAATAACAAAAATATAAAAATCTCCACTTATAATATTTAACAAACCAAAATCAAAAATTTTATTAATTAAATAATAATGTTGCAAAAATTTTTTATACAAAGTATCATAAAATAAGAAATACTATTTATAATCTGCCAAAAATCTTTGGAAAAACAAAACAAATCACAATAAAAGAATATCGTGCAGGAGATTTTTACTATGGATAGTGAACAAATATTGCTAAAAATGTATAAGAAACAACAATATGATGTATCTCGTGAAAAGATGCAAAAAATAGTTATGCTTCTGAGTGCCGGAGCAAGTACTTGCGCGACAGCAACAATGATACTTTTTTATAATGGTATGCTTGATATATTTATATGGGCCGGGGCGGTTATATTGGCTGGAGTTGTCATACTGCTTTATCGCTTAAAAGTATTTTCGTTAGATATAGCATGTATTTCTTTTATGGTATATATATGCTTTGTTCTAATGCCTTTGTTTTGGTATATTACGGGTATTATGGGAAGTGCGCCGTATGTATCAATCGCCGTATTAGTAGCTATATTATCAATGTTTGCCGGAAAAACATTAAAAGTTTTATTATTTTCTTATCTTTGTCTGCTTTTTGCGCTAACAGTTTTTTCTGCTATAGTTGAAATACCTTATACGGCTAACATTCCCCAGTCGATTTATACGTTGATTGCATATATTATTTCCATACTGCTCATATCATCTTATATGCTCTCGAAACAAAAAAAATTCGATCAACTGAACGACCATTTTCTGCGCAGTTCTTTCAGAGACGAACTGACTAGGCTGTTTAACAGAAAAGTGCTTGATATTATAATGCAGTATGAGGAATCGATCTATCAAGAAAATAAAGGCGATTATATACTGATAATGTTTGATGTAGATGAATTTAAGAAAATGAATGATCAGCACGGGCATGTTTACGGAGATATAGTGCTTAGAAATGTAGCGAAATGTATTAATGACAAAGTGCGTTCTTCCGATTTTGTCGTAAGATACGGCGGCGACGAATTTTTGGTTGTGCAGTCATATGCAACAGATGAAAGCTTAGATGCTTTTATACAAAGAATAGAAGAGGCGATGGATGCATCGTGTTATTTAGATATTAAAGTGTCGGCAAGCTACGGATACGCTGCTCGGTCTGAATGCGAATCGCCCGAGGAAGTATTAGCGCTGGCGGATAAACGTCTTTACGAAAAGAAAGAGGCTTTATGCAGCAAAAACACAGAATAATATGTTTATAAAAGGTTGCCTGAAATAAGGCAGCCTTTTTGCATAGGATAAATATTTATTGCAAAAGCATGGTTTACAAAGTATCATAATAGTAAGAATAAATCTAATTATAATTTTGACGGAGCTCGGACAATTCAAAAAGATATAAAATTAAAAATCTATTAAAGGTTCTTTTAGAGTTGAAAAAATTAACAAAAGGAGGAATTTAATGGATAGCGAACAAGTTTTGCTCAGTATGTTTAAACAGCAGCACTATGATTCAACACGATTCAAGATGCAAAAAATGGTTGTTTTGTTCAGCGCAATTGCCTGCTCATGCGGGGTCGCGGTAATGTCAGTATTTTATATTGATTTGCTTTATGTGTATATATTTGCAGGTGCAGTTGTATGGGCCGGGATTACTATGCTGCTTTACTGGTTAAAGGCATTTTCTTTTAACATTGCAAGCCTGGTTTTCATGATATACATATGTTTTGTGTTAACTCCTGTATTTTGGTATCTTACGGGAATAACAGGCGCCGCGCCTTATGTATCGCTTATTATATTGGTGGCTATATTATCGATGTTTACAGGGAATATTTTAAAGAGATTATTTTTTGTTTATCTTGTTTCCCTGCTTGCGCTTACGGTATATTCGGCTATAGTGCAAATACCTACAACGGCGAATCTTCCTTCATTGATGTATACTTTAATAGCGTTCTTGATTGCAGTAATACTTATATCGTCTTATATGCTTTCCAAGCAGAGAAAATTTGAGCAGATGAACGATCAGTTTTTGCGCAGCTCGTTTAAAGACGAACTCACAAGGCTGCTTAACAGAAAAGTGCTAGATATAATAATAGAATATGAAGAATCAAAATATAAAGAAAATAAAAGTGACTATATTCTGGTAATGCTCGATGTAGACAAATTCAAACAAATGAATGATGAACACGGGCATGTTTTCGGAGATATTATACTTCGAAATATAGCTAAATGTATTAATGATAAAGTGCGGTCCTCAGATTTTGTCGTAAGATACGGCGGCGATGAGTTTCTGGTAGTACAGACGGATGCCTCAGAGCAAAGCGTTCGGCTTTTTGTAGAAAGAATCGAAGAGGCTATGAAATCGTCATGCTATATGGATGTTGTAGTTACTGTCAGCTATGGTTTCGCGGCGCGTTCCGAATGCAAAACGCCCGAAGATGTACTCGCCCTTGCCGACAAAAGGCTGTACGAAAAAAAAGAGGCCTGCAATAACAAATAATAAATTTCTCCAATTTTATTTATAAATACAAAAAGACTGCCTTTGATAAAGGGCAGTCTTTTTGTACCATTCGCCATTATTTTATTTTCTAAAAAACGCAGTTCTACAATATATCAATGTACAGTAATAATATAATATGCACATCAAAAGAACAGGCGGCAAAAGAATTTGCAAAAGATATATTTGGAGCTGGTTTTCCTCGATAATTTTATAATTAATCTGCTTATAATATTTTGCGCATCGGCGTTAACAAAAGCAAAAATAAGGTTAGCAAGATTTATTCTTGCCGCTTGTGCGGGCGGTGTTTATGCGTGCATGGTTTTTCTCATACAAGGCGCCGGGCTGTCTGTCGGCATTAAGATCGCTGTTAGCCTGCTAATGTGTTTTATCGCTTTTTTTAGTAAGCTGCAGAAGAGTTTTTTAAAAAGCGTGTGCGCGTTTTATGCAGTATCGTTTATATTCGCGGGTGCAATATACGCCGCCATGTACAGCCTTGGCGACCCTGTGTTATCGGGCGGCGCGATAGCCGTGCGGCCTCTGCTGCGGTATATACTAATCGGCCTTGGCGCAGGAACGGTGCTTGTGTATGTTTTTTCAAGAATACATAAACGCGTTCTTTGTAAAGAGAGCCTGACGGCAAAAATTACGCTGGTAACAAAAGGCAGGCAGAAAAAGGTTAAGGCTTTTATAGACACGGGCAATACCGTAAGAGAAAGTTTGAGCGGCCTTGGAGTAATTTTTGTTACGCAGCCTGTGGCAAAGGCGCTTTTTGATAAAGATATTTTGGATGTCATGCTTTGCCGGGGCGATACGCCTACCAAACGACTACGTATAATCGCATGCGCAACGGCGGCGGGACAGAGCGTTTTTTACGGTATGGAGATTGACGAAGCGATTTTTGGCAGTGCGAAAATCCGCGCGGTGGTGTGTGTTGCAAAGGGCGCGCTTGCGCATGGGTGTGATGCGATTGTCGGAAGCACAATTATGGATGAATTAACGAAAGGAGCAGAAAATGAGATTGATATTGGCGCAAAGAATAGCAGCGTGGGTGATAATACACCTGGGAATAGTGGCAAACGCAGACTATATAAACGGCAGCGAGGCGCTTCCGCCGCCGCTGTCACAGACGGAAGAAGCGCAGATGCTGCGCCTTCTGGGCGAGGGGGACAACTCGGTACGCCGCGTTCTGATAGAGCGCAATCTGCGGCTTGTCGTTTATATCGCAAGAAAATTTGAAAACACCGGAATAGGAATAGAAGACCTTGTGTCAATAGGCGCCATTGGGCTTATAAAAGCGGTCAATACTTTTGATGTCTCCAAGAAAATAAAGCTTGCGACTTATGCGTCAAGGTGCATAGAAAACGAAATACTTATGTATTTGCGGCGAAACTCCAAGATTAAATATGAGGTGTCTTTTGACGAGCCGCTCAACGTAGACTGGGACGGCAATGAGCTTTTGCTCTCGGATATACTCGGCACGGGGCCCGATGTCGTTTATTCGGAGATAGAAGGGGGAGTCGAAAAAGACTTGATGAATGAGTGCATAGAAAAACTCTGTGAGCGGGAAAAAATGATTATGGAAATGCGTTTTGGATTAAACGGGCATAAAGAAAAAACTCAAAAGCAGGTTGCCGACCATCTTGGAATATCGCAGTCTTATATCTCGAGACTGGAAAAAAGGATTATAAAACAGCTAAGAGACCAGATAAGCAAAATAGTTTAGATTAAAAATTGTAACGAAGATTAAAAGAACCATGCAAAAACATGGCTCTTTTTTTATAAAAAAGCACCGTAATAAACAAAATGTAACTAGAACATATTGTTAAATACCATAGTTGATAATATATAGACATTATAGTACAATTTAACTGTAGATATTTGATTGAGGGGATCGAGTTATGGAATGGATTGCTAATAATAAAGAATGGCTATTTAGTGGAGTATTAATAGTTATACCACTTGCCATTATTGGATGGATATTTGGCGCGAAAAAAATTAAGCAGAAACAAAAGAACGGGAAAAATTCGAAAAATTATCAAGTAGCAGGCGATGCAACAATTAAAGAAGATGATAAAAATAATGAAATCTAAACAAAGTCAGAAATCGGGTAATGACTCTAAAAACTATCAGGTTGCGGGAGATCTGAATATTAATGGATTAGGTTATAGTGATGTTAAACAAATTGCAATCGATGTTTTTCAAAATAATTTTGAAAAACTTTCCAAAGTTGCTTATAAAACCGCATTAGATAGAGCAGAAAAAATTACGATTAAATTTTTGGATATGCTTAAAAAAGAGTATCCGGAAGGAATTAGACAAGCTGAATATCCAGCTTTTCAGCGAACTTTATTTAATGTGCAAAAAGAGTATGCAATTACAGGTAATGAAAACAATGGAGATCTTTTAGTAAATTTATTAATAGATAGAACTAAGCAAGGTGAAAGAACCCTAGAGCAAATAGTTTTAGATGAAGCTATTACAACGATACCAAAACTTACTAAAGAACAGATAGGAACATTGAGTGTTATTTTTCTAACAAAAAGGGTAATATATGACGATGATAATTGCAATACAGAAAAATTAATCAATATTCTTATTCAATATTACCAACCTTTTATTAGTGACCTATCCAAAAATATAAATTGCTATTTACATTTAGAATACGCCTCATGTGGGAAAATAAGTATAGCCGGAGAATCGATAATTGAAAGTTTTAAAAAACATTATGGAGGCGTATTTAATAAGGGATTTGATAAAGAGCAATTGAATACAATTAAAATATCAGAAGAAGTAAAAAACAAAATAATAACAATATGTTTAAATGATAAAAATAAATTAAGAATAAATGCGATGAATACGAATAAAGCAATAGAATTAATTAATAAAAATAAAATCAATGATGATACCAAGGCTAAGCTGCTAAATTTGAACGCTTCAAATCTTATGAATAATAATGAAATAAAACAATTATTTATTGATAAGCACAAGCACATGGAGAGGCTATTTGATGTGTATGATAATTCATATTTAAAGAGATTCAACTTAACATCTGTTGGAGTAGCGATTGGGCATGCAAATATAAAAGGCAAGTTTGGAACATTTAATGATTTAAATGTGTGGATAAATTAATAAAAAGTTATACATACAGAGTAATAATTTGCTCTAATTCGATTGTAATTAAACGTTGTAGTAAGTAAAAATTATAAGAACCATATAAAACATGGTTCTTTTTTTACACAAAAAATAATCTTGACAAAAATACTATGAATTGCTATTATAATCTTGACAAAAATACTATGAATTAATAAATGGTTTAGAGTTAGGAGTTTTACGTTGATTATTTCAACAAAGGGTAGATACGGGCTTCGCGCCATGTTCGAGCTTGCTAAAGCATCGGGCGAAGGGCCGCTGAGCATAAAGCAGATATCATCAGCCCAGAATTTAAGCGAGCAGTATTTAGAGCAGATATTCTCCAGGCTTAAGGGAGCGGGGCTAGTTGAAAGCACACGCGGAGCAGGCGGCGGATATAAGCTTGCGCACAGGCCTTGCGATATATCTGTGGGAAAAGTTCTGACCGCGCTCGAAGGAGAGCTTTCTCCCGCTGAATGTGTGGGCGGGCATGCGATGGACTGCGAAAATATTGAGTTGTGTATAACACATGTCATATGGCAGAGAATTTATGACGGCTTTAACAATGTGGTAAATTCTATAACGCTGCAGGACATGCTGGATGATTACCTGCGGCTGGCGAATAAAGAGCCGGGCGCAAAAGATGTAAGGTGTTAAAATTTATGGGAATATATTTAGACCACGCGGCAACAACGTATACAGACAAAAGAGTATTGAAAAAAATGCTTCCGTATTTCGGAGAGGTTTTTGGAAACGCTTCAAGCCTTCACAGTTACGGAAGGCAGGCAAATAAAGCGCTTAGAGCAGCAAGAGAACAAACGGCGCGCGCGATAGGCGCAGATGCTGACGAGATATATTTTACTGCGGGCGGAACCGAAAGCGATAACTGGGCGATAAAAGGAGCTGCGCAAAAAGCGGGCGGCGGGCATATAATAACCTCTCGCGTAGAGCATCATGCAGTGCTTGATACATGCAAATATCTAGAGACACAAGGGTTTAGTGTTACTTATCTGCCGGTAGACGAAACGGGCATGGTAAGCGCGAAAAGCGTTGAGGAAGCGGTAAGAAAAGATACCATACTAATAAGCATAATGTTCGCGAATAACGAAACGGGAACGATTATGCCGATAAAACAAATAGGCGATATAGCAAAGACGCACGGCATTTTATTTCATACCGACGCCGTTCAGGCTATAGGGCATATAGATATAGACGTAAGCGAGCTTGGCGTAGATATGCTGTCCATAAGCGCCCATAAGTTTTACGGGCCGAAAGGCGTAGGTGCGCTGTACATAAAAAAAGGTACGGACATTGAAAAGTTTATTCACGGCGGCGCCCAGGAGAAAGATTTCAGGGCGGGCACAATAAACACGCCCGGCATAGTAGGGCTGGGTGAAGCTATAGAGCTTGTGGTACAGGATATTAGTAAAGAAGCAGACAGAGAATTCGAACTTGGGGAAAAGCTTAGAAAAGAGCTGCTTAATATTCCCATGACAAAGTTTAACGGGCACGAGACAAAAAGGCTTCCGGGGATTGTCAATATTTCTTTTGACGGCATAGAAGGAGAAGCGCTTATGATGCATCTCGATTTAGAAGGTATCGCCGTTTCTACCGGCTCTGCCTGTACGTCGGGGTCGACATCGCCGTCATACGTTCTTTTGGAAATGGGTGTCGGTATAGTTCAGGCCAGGGGAGCGATAAGGTTCACTATAGGAAAAGAAAACACAAAAGAAGAAATAGAGCAGGTAATTAAAAAAATAATAAGCGTTGTAAATGAGCTAAGAGAACTGTCACCGCTCTTTGTGCAAAAAAAAGGAGATAAAAAGTATGTATAACGATAAGGTAATGGAGCATTTTAAAAATCCGCATAACGTGGGAGAGATTGAAAATCCCGACGGTTACGCAGAGGTAGGCAGCAGCGAGTGCGGAGACACGATGAAGATGTATATTAAAGTAGATGATAACAAAATTTCGGATATTAAATTTAAAACATACGGATGCTGCGCGGCGATCGCTTCATCGAGCCTTGCGACGGATATGGCAAAAGGCAGAACGCTTGAAGAAGCAGAGGCCATGAGCAAGCAGGATATTGTAGAAGAGCTCGGCGGATTGCCTGATAAAAAGATACATTGTTCGCTCATGGTAGAAGAGGCTATAAAAGAGGCTATAAAAGATTACAAATCTAAAAAATAGTATTTTGTGCCATATATAGATAGATATGTTTGTGTTAATTAATGTGCTTTTGAGCAAAATATAATTATCGACTGCTTGAAAGGAGTGTTAAGAATGAAAGGTAATTTAGTAATTGGCATGATTGCCGGCAGCATGGTAGGCGCCGCTGCAGCTATGATAGCAATGCCGTTTTTTCAGCCGCAGATACGAAAGGTTGTAAGAAGAGGCAGAAGGGCGATTGATGCACAGATGGATAAAATGGAATCAGGCAGTTAAACCTATAAGAGCCGGCGCACTAAATGCCGGCTTTTAAGTATACGTTTTTAGCTTTAAAATCCAATATCTTTGGAAAAATGCTGATAATCTTTATCGCCGCTCCAGTCACCGCCCCATGTCCATCCATGCTCGGTAAACAGCAAATAACATAGATCGTTATGGTCTATCATGCCAGGCAAATCCAAAGAGCGGTCGGCGTTCTCAATACCGTTTTCGGGAACGATACGGTCACCGTCAATATATGGGTTAAGCATTGGGTTGATGTCGATTGCGGCACCATAACTGTGGCGCGATAAAGTCTTTGAACCCGTTACATAGCGATAATTAAAAGCGGAAGTGTTGTTAGCAGCCATAGAGAGGTTATCGTCTCCCGGCTCGCCAAAATCATCAACCAACCGTATTGAAGTCAATGGATATTTGGCTTGATAGAGCGCGTAGAATATCTCCATGACTTCATTTGCAACCAACGCATTGACAATCAACTCTCCAACTTTTACATTACCTTCGAAATCGTAGTGAAGTAGCTTGATATAGCGCAGATCGTCGTAACTGATCTCGCAATTTTCATCATCCGCCGGATAGCTCATGCCCGTGATCCGTTTCTTTATTTCATCATTGAGTTCTATGTAATAGAATTCTTCCGCGAGCACCACCTTTCCGCTGTCATCGAAAGGCGTGGCTGCCGGGCCGGTTGTGGGCTCAAGTGTGGGAACAGGCTCGGGCTGCGTGGTACGAGCAGGTATTGGTGGGGCTGAAGGCTCAGGCGTCGGTATAGATGACATGATTGGCTCATTAGTGCTGCTTTTAGCAACGGGCTTATCTTCATCTGCCTGCGAACAGCACGGCATCAGACATAGAAAAAGCAGAAGCGCAACAATAGATATAAATTGGCTTATAAATTTCAAAATATTTTCTCCAGTCAATTCCGATAAAGGCCTTTTTTAATATATTATCATATTGGCGGCTGCGGTTGTACAGCTTTGCCAATATAATAGATCTTTTTTATTCTGCTTATTATTATTATCTGCCGATGCAAATATTTTTTCGATTCATAAAACTTAAAATAAATATTATTAAGCGGTAAAATAATTCAATAAAATACAAATTTGCTATTTAATTAGTTTGAATTATACCGATATGTGGTATATAATACATATATCTTTACAGGGGGTGTTTTTGTGGCAAGATTCGACGAGACAATGAAGTTTTCTCTGGAGAAAGAGCTTGATAATCCGGCAAGAGAAGTTATCTGGCTTATTTGCGACGCGTTAAAAGACAAGGGGTACGATCCTGTAAATCAGCTTGTGGGGTACATTATTTCGGGCGACCCGACTTATATAACCAGTTATAAAAATGCACGGTCTCTTATTAAACGCGTAGAGCGGGACGAGCTTTTAGAAGAATTCGTAAAAGTTTATATAGAAAATATGGCAAAGGCAGACGATTAGTAGTTGGAATATACGAAACTCGGCGGCACCGGTTTGCGTGTTTCGCGGCTTTGCTTTGGTACGCTTACCATCAGTCCGCTTCAGAGAAATTTTGATATTGAAAAGGGAGCAGCGCTTTTAAAGTCGGCCTATGATATGGGCGTGACTTTTTTTGATACAGCTGAACTTTACAAATCGTATAAATATTTAAAGCGGGCGTTTTCCGGTTCGCATGATATTATCATATCTACAAAATCATATTCGTACGATGAGCGTACGGCAAGGCAAAGCTTAGACAAGGCTTTAAAAGAACTAGGGCGCGATTATATTGATATATATATGCTGCACGAACAGGAAAGCGAACATACTCTTCGCGGTCACAGCGAGGCTATAGAATATTTTTTAAAAATGAAACAGCAGGGAAAAATTCGCGCGTTTGGCGTTTCGACGCATCATGTAGCGTGCGTAAAAGCGGCAGCAGGCCACAGCGAAATCGATGTTATACATCCTATTTACAACAAACGAGGTTTAGGTGTCGTCGACGGCAGTGCAGCTGATATGCGCCAAGAGATAAAGGCGGCGTACAGGAAAGGCAAAGGTATTTTTGCCATGAAACCGCTGGGAGGCGGCCATATGTGCCGTGATATAAGCGATGCTTTTGCTTATGTAGCAGACAGCGAGTTTATACATTCTGTGGCTGTCGGAATGCAGAGCCTGCGCGAAATAGAGGACAATTGCGCATACTTTTCGGGAAAAAGGGATATAGTTTTTAATTGTGAGGTTAAAGATAAGAAGCTTATAATAAGCGATTGGTGCACAGCTTGCGGCACATGCGTAAAAGCCTGTAAAAACGGCGCATTAAAGCTAAAAAATAACAAAATTGAGATAGATCAAAGCCGCTGCGTTTTCTGCGGATACTGCGGCGCTGCCTGTCCGAATTTTGCAATAAAGGTAATATAATATGCAAAGAATTATGGGAATAGACATTGGCGAAAAGAGAATAGGCATAGCAGTTTCCGATATGCTGGGCATTACTGCGCAGGGAGTAGAGACTTATACGCGCATGGGACCCGAAGATGCAAAATACATTGCCGATAAGGCAAAAGAGCTTGGTGCACAGACGATAGTCGCGGGGCTTCCCCTTAACATGAACGGAAGCGAAGGGCCTTCCGCACAAAAAGCGCGTGCGTTCATGGACGAAGTTAAGGCGCAGGGGTTAAAGGCTGTATTTCAGGACGAGCGGCTGACTACGGTCAGCGCCGAAAGAGCGCTGCTCGAAGCGGATATGTCAAGAAAAAAACGCAGGCAGGTAATAGACAAGGTAGCTGCTGTATATATACTGCGCGCGTATCTTGATTCGCACCCCGTATAACAATTTATTTACAGGAGAAATTAAATGAGCGAAGAAAATATTGTGGTTTTAAAAGACGAAAACGGGCAGGATGTGCGTTTTATGCATATCATGACTTTTGATTTTGACGGAAGCTTTTATGTTGCGCTGACTCCCGAAAGAGAAATCGAAGGCATACAAAACGGCGAGGTTCTCTTGATGGAGATAAGAGAAGACGAAGACGGAAGCGACTGTTACCTGCCGCTTGAAAGTGAGAAACAGCTTAAAACCGTCTGGGATGAGTTCGAAAAGCTTTATTACCAGGACGAAGATGAATAGGGGATAAGTTTTGCGGTATGTATTTCTGGCGATGATGTGTGTTTTTGCCGGCGTGTATATATTCAGAAGAAACGATTTTCGTTTGCCGGGCAGGCTTTTAAGCAAGGGCGCGGCGAGCGTTATGTTTGTGCTTGTTGCCGTAAGTTCATTAAAAGGCGCGCCCGATACCTATTATACGCTTGTTCTTATCGGGCTGTGTTTATCGCTCGCCGGAGATGTTCTGCTGGTATTTAGCGATTTGGGCGATGGATATTTTTTGGCCGGGCTTTCCGCTTTTCTTGCCGCCCATATATTTTATGTTACAGCCTTTTCACTGCTTGCCGAATTCAGTATATATGATTTGGCGTTTTTTGCAGCGCTTATAATAATCGGTTTTATTGCGTTTTCCAAGCTTTCATTCGGAAAACTTAAAATACCCGTGTATATCTATACAACAGTGCTTTGCGCAATGGCGGCAAAAGCTGTATCATTATTGTTTTTGAATGATGTTAATTATATATACGCTATCTTCGCCGCAATAGGTGCTCTGCTTTTTGCTTTTTCAGACCTGGTGCTCGCATTCGACAAATTTTACCCAAAGCCAAAAAAGGCATTCGGCAGCATAAACTTAGTTTTATATTACAGCGGACAGGCACTTATAGCACTTAGCGTTATGATATAGATATATTCAAAAAAGCAGGTGATTTTATTTACAAGAAATCTCCTCAAGCGTTTGTGTTGACATCAAGTGGTGTTTATATTAGAATGGATAAGCGTGAAAATCGTTGTTAAAAGACGTGTGCCCGTAGCTCAGCTGGATAGAGTGTTTGACTACGAATCAAAAGGTCGCGGGTTCGAATCCCTCCGGGCACGCCATAAATAAAAAACACCCTAAATGGGTGTTTTTTATTTATGCTGATATGTTGGATGGGATTCGAACGCGAGGGAAAAATAATGTGCCTGATGGCACATTATCCGAGGCGGGTGAGAAGAAAGAAAGGCATAGCAGAAATGAGCAGCGCGGGAAGAAAAGAAGAAGGAACAATGCAAGCGAGGCGGCGTGATAGAGAGCGAAGCGAACGGAGCGAATCAGCTCCGGGCACGCCATAAATAAAATTTAAACATATTCTATTTGCTTGATTGTATTGACAATAAATTTATATTCAGATATCCTTTCATAAGCTAGTAAAAAAACATAACAGAAAGTTTGAGAAAAGAATGAAATATACAGCAAGGCTTGGAACTGAAAAAATCAGCAAACTCATATTAAAAATGTCGATACCGGCGATTATTTCTATGGTAGTGCAGGCGCTATATAACATAGTTGACAGTATATTTGTCGCGAGTATAAGCGAAGAAGCATTAACCGCTCTTTCGCTTGCGTTTCCTATACAAATCGTAATAATTGCGATCTTTATAGGGCTTGGTATTGGATTGAATTCGGTAATTTCCAGAAGGCTCGGCGAAAAGAATAAAGACGAAGCAATAAACGCCGCAGAGCATGGATTTATGCTCGGTTTAATTTTATGGGCACTTATCGCGGTTGCGGGCATTTTTGTGCCAAGATGGTTTTTTTCTTTTTTTACGGACGACTCGGTAATCATTGATTATGCGACACAGTATACCACCATCGTTATGATTTTCTCTTTTGGATGCATTTTTGCACAGGTGTGCATGAGCATTATACAAGCGACTGGCGACATGGTCAGCTCTATGAAGATCCAGTTGGCAGGTGCTATCACTAACATCATCCTAGACCCGATACTTATATTCGGAGTATTTTTTATACCCGGACTTGGCGTAAAAGGTGCGGCAATCGCTACGGTTACTGGACAAATAATTTCTATGCTTTACGCATTCTTTTTGATGTTTAAAAGAGACAGAGGGTTAAAGCTTAACCTGAAGAAATTTCACTTTAAATTTAAAATAACGATGAGCATATTAAAAGTCGGCTTTCCTTCCATGATAGTGCAGGGGCTGGGGTCAGTTATGCTTGGAGGTATCAACCTAATACTTTCCGGCTTCGGGCCAACTTCAATTGCGGTATTTGGCGCCTATTTCAAAGTGCAATCGTTGGTTTTCATGCCCGTTTTTGGCCTGTGTCAAGGCATAATGCCGATTGTAGGCTATAACTATGGCGCAAAAAATAAGAAGAGGATTATTGATACTGTTAAAATCGGCGGAATAGTCGCCTTTTCAATAATGGCTGTCGGATTGATTGTTTTCCTACTCTTCCCCGGAGCAATGCTGACGCTGTTCAACAGCTCGGCTAATATGACACAAATCGGTATTACTGCCTTTCGTATATTGAGCATCGGATTTCCTGTCGCAGGAGTTTGTATCGTTTTGGGTACGTCTTTTCAGGCAATCGGCGACGCGCATCTCAGCATGATTATATCCTTTGCAAGGCAAATCGTTGTGCTTCTGCCTGTGGCATTTTTTCTTAGCCGTGCGCTTAATGAAGTCGGCGTCTGGCTCGCCTTTCCTATTGCCGAATTTAGCGCGCTTATTATTACAATACTCTTCGCCGTTCGGCTCTATCGGAAACAAATCAAAAATCTTGGTATGACATCGCAGGAATTAACAAAGGCACAAGAATTGGCTTTTGCGCCGGATGCGGACGGTGAGCTTGTCTAATTAGAAAACAAGATTATTTTATAATATAATCACAGTCTCCGAGTTTCGGCCGTTATGGAGGTAATTTGACGAAGTATAAAGGAAAAAAATTTATTGCTTCTTACAGCGGAGGCAAGGATAGCGTTCTGGCGCTATACAGAGCGATTAAGCAGGGCATGCTGCCTTTGTCGCTTATAACGACTTATAACACTGACGAGGGTCGCACATGGTTTCATGGCATACCCAAACCGTTATTGTTAAATGTATCAAAGGCTCTCGAAATTCCTGTAAAAATTGTAAAAACAAACGGCAGCGAATATGCGGTTAACTTTGAAAAGGCGCTATGCGAATTCAGGGATGCAGGTGCAAAGGTATGTGTTTTCGGGGATATTGATATAGAAGAACATTTACAATGGTGCACGCAAAGATGCTGTAATGCCGGCATTGAGCCGTATTCCCCATTGTGGAAAGAATCCCGCAGGCAATTGGTGTATGAGTTTATAGACAGCGGATTTATCGCCAATATCACCGTTGTTGATACAAAGCAAATGAAAGACAAGCATCTTGGGAGCATACTGACAAAAAAAGTTGCTGATAGTATAGACGCACAAGGAGCTGATGTTTGCGGCGAAAACGGTGAATACCATACGTTTGTTTCCGACGGGCCTATATTTCAAAATGCTGTTGAATTTTCTTTTAAAGAAAAAATTAGAATAGGAAATTATTCTATTCTTCCGCTTGATTATCCTGCTGTTTAAGGAGGAGACAGCTCAGCGACCCTTGAGAATGAAATGCTTTCTTCCTCTATCGTAACTGTCAATATATCATCATTAAGAACAAATATAAGCGCGCCTAAATTCACGCCGCCGCCCAAAAGCGTAATAGAATTATTTGCAATTTCATATTGATATATATATTCATCACTATCTTCAAAATAGCGCGCTGTGCCGTCTGGTAAAAACTCTAATGCAATATACATACCATCTATATCGCCTTCCCATGCGCCGAGAAGAGGATTTGCCTGTTCTGTTTGCAGGGCAGATTGCGCATTGGTTTCGGATATTTGTGCTCCGTTATTGCCAAGAGATAATTGGCTGCCGCCGGGAACAACTTCAGAAAACAAAGGTGCATGATTCCATATTGACAGCGAATCGGGGGTTTGTGCGAACCAGTTGAAATATGCAAATAAACAAAAGGCTATAATCGCCGCGCCCAGAGCAAAGAAAGTAGCGGCCTTCCATTTTCCTTCAGTGTTTTTTGGCGATTGCAAGGGCTGCTGCTGTAATGTCTGCCGCGTTCCGCAGCGGTCACAAAACACACTGTTATCTTGAATCTGTTTTCCGCATTTACTGCAATACATAAGTTGCTCCTTGGTCTAAAAGATATCTATTCAACACTCGAAGCAATTTTATAGCGGTATCCGCCGTCATATGCTTCGTTGACCAGGCCGCCCGAGCTGCCGTATGTCGCGCTGTAATAATCTATATAAATGTAGCCGTTTTCATGCAACGCGATCCTGCGCCATTCCGCCCCGTCCGTTCTCATCTGCAGATAATAACCGTCTTCTCTGACTTCTATTTTAGAAGTATACTGTTTGTCAAATTCCTCGTCTATCCAGTCTACTGTACCGTCTGAATTTATAGTGAACACCAGCGCGTGGTAATTTGAATATGCCTGTAGCAACATGGAAGGATCTTTGCCGTAAGGATCGGTTGTTTCGTCCAGCATATAGAAAGATAGCGTTACCCATGTTCCCTGAAGGCTTGAAAAATCTTGTGAAGCAGCCGTCGTGCCCGACAGAGAATCGTCAATCGTTTCGGGAATTGAAACGGTGCCTGTATCTATTTGAGCAAGCTGGTTTTGCAGCGCTAGAATCTCGTCGAGCAGCGTTTCGCCGTCGCGCAGAGCTTTGGCATATGATACCGCATCATTCAAATCTCCGCTTGTCATATTTGCTGTGCCGCCTTGTATATTAAGCCCGATAAATTCTTTATCTGTCATAATATCGCGTATATCTTTTATGGTGTCAAATGGTTTTAGCGTGCCGCCGTTGTTATCTATAAAAAGCCATTTTGCGCTCTTCTTTGCAGTGTTTATCGCCGAGCCCGCCGTCTTTGTGAAAGTATACGTACAGTTATCAAAACCATCTGCGCCTTTGAAGATAAAAGCCGCGTCATCCGCCAGCTGTACCGCTGTGGCTGCGCCCCCGATAGATATTATACCGCTTGGAATAACAAACGGTACGGCTGGTACGCCGACGCCTATTCCTACAGCAGTAAGAACCGTGACCTTACAGCCGCTGCGTATGATACGCGCCGCACCTTCGCGCGCCGCCCAAATATCACCTGCATTGTTCCAATGGTCGGCGACTTGGGCATCTGCCGATTCGAGTGCAGATAAAGCCTGCCGCATATCAGAACCTAAAAAATCGGCCAGCGCTTTTATTCTCTGCCCTTTTTCAGCAGTATCATAAACTTGTATTATATCGTCCGCTTTTGCCGCATATGCAGTCCTGAAAAGTAAAAATTTTTGCAAAGCGCCTACAAAAGCACCTTTCTCCTCGATCAACCAAATATCATTTATATTAATTTGTGCCTTTTTAAAACAGCTCTTTGCTTGTTCAAGGTCGCTTTTCCATGCCTCATAAGAGTCATATGGTATATTTGCATCGAGGACATTATTTGTATAATACACACCCGTGATAAAAGAGTCTATAGCGTCTTGCAACATGAGCGCAGTTTTTATTTCGCCTTTGCTTTGTACAGAGGCTGTGCTTTTATCCGAAACGGAAGATATCGTCAACACAGCAAATAAAACAAACATAAATGTAAAAATGATTGTTCCGGTTATCCATACTGTTTTTTTCATAGGGGCCTCTTTTCTGATGCAAGTTAATAAAAAGCGCTGATTATTTTTACGTTTTCTAATGCTGAGTTTGTGATTAAGAGTATCATTATTACGCTCTAACTGTTTCTTGTGCTTTCCCATCTCCAGGCATCTTTGCACATATCCTCAAGCAGCAGTTCTGCCTGCCATCCGAGCAGTTTTTTTGCTTTATCCGTTTTAGCGTAAGTGACTGCGATGTCGCCCGGGCGCCGCTTTGTTATTTCATACGGAATTTTTTTTCCCGTCGCCTTTTCGAAAGCGTTTATGACTTCGAGCACGCTGTATCCCGTGCCCGTTCCAAGATTGATAGCCTCTGAGCCGCTATGTTTATTTATATAATCCAGTGCGCGAACATGGCCTTTTGCAAGGTCGACAACGTGTATATAGTCGCGTATGCCCGTTCCGTCGGGGGTGGGGTAATCATCGCCGAATACATTAAGCTTTTCTAACTTTCCCGACGCAACATTTGAGATATACGGCATAAGATTGTTGGGTATTCCGCTCGGCATTTCGCCTATAAGCCCGCTTTTGTGCGCGCCGACAGGGTTAAAATAGCGAAGCAGAGCAACCGACCAGTCATCATCAGCTGAACATAAATCACGCAATATTTGTTCTATCATATATTTTGTCCACCCGTATGGGTTTGTGCACCCGAGAGGCGAACTTTCGTCGAGCGGCATTTCGTTATCGCTTTTATATACCGTCGCCGACGAGCTGAAAATAAGTTTCTTAACATTATGCTTTGCCATTACTTCACATAACGCAAGAGTACATTCAATATTGTTTTTGTAATAAGAGAGAGGTATTTTAACCGATTCACCGACAGCTTTATAGCCCGCAAAATGAATGGCTGCCGTAATATCATATACTTCAAAAATATGAGTCATTGCGGCTTTGTCCGAAACATCGGCAGTTACGCAATTTATTTTACTTCCGGTTATTTTACCCAGCCTGTCAACCATCTCGGGGCTGCTGTTGCTAAAATTATCCGCTATAACAAAATCATAGCCGGCGTCATGCAGCTCTACGCAGGCATGGCTGCCTATAAATCCCGCTCCTCCGGTGACTAATATCAATAGTTTCCCTCCTTAATGGTGAAGTAATCAGTATACGGCATTATTTTATTACAATGCCTTTGACAAAGCAATAGTTATAAAGCCTTTTTAAAAAAGGACAGTATTAGAACAAGCTGATTATAGGGGAAAATTAACATTTATAATGTTTTATTTTATTTGCAGTTAAACTGTAGTATAATATGAAAACCATGAAATACGGAAAAAAGGAAATTTGGATATGAATATTTTTAAAAAAAGTATTATTCTTTTAATAGTTATACTCTTGGCTTTTGCAGTTGGGTGTGAAAAACAAGCAGAAGTTGAAGAAACGGACATGAATACACCTGCAGATGTTCAAGCGACGCCCACGCCCGTACCGACTTTAGAGCCGACTTTGGCTCCGACTGCTACTCCGGGCGTTTATTCTATAAAGCAAGGATATTCGCCGACTACCGGATTGCCGAGCGATAAAGAATATGAGCCAATCGCTGTCATAATTGAAAACCATCCTGATGCGAGGCCGCAAAGCGGGCTTTCTATGGCTGATTGGGTGTATGAAATATATGTCGAAGGAATGATAACAAGGTTCATCGCTATATTTAACGATACGCTGCCCGAAAAAGTCGGGCCGGTACGTTCTGTAAGAGTAAACCATCTTGATATACAGCAAGAATGGAATGCAGCGCTCGTCCATTGGGGAGCGTCTGATGCCCCTACTGCAGTTGAATATACTGCTACCTATAGAATTCCAAAGCTTGATTTCCCTTTTAGAGCAGATGCGCATAAAGGATTGAATGATGATAATTTTTGGAGAGATAACGATAGAAACAGGCCGCATAACGCCTATAGTAATTTGTTAAAAACATCCGGAATGTTTGAAGCGGATATAAAGCCGGTTCCTCATAATTTTTCTGAAGCATTAATGAGCGGAGGAACGGATTGCAACAATTTTAAAATCGTTTATAATACTTCGAGTATGCTAGTTGAATACGAGTATAACGCTGAAAATAATAAATATTTGAGGTCTGTTTCGAACAAAGAATTTAAGGATAAAGAGACGGGGGAGCAGATAGAAGTATCAAACATCATTATTCAAAGAGTAGATCATAAAAAAGTTTATGTCTATTATATTATGGATTTGGTTGGCGAGGGGCCGGCAGAATTCATTATGGGAGGTAAGCACTTTACGGGTACTTGGAAGAGCGACAGCGTAAAGGATAAAACATATTTTTATCTGGACAGCGGCGAAGAGATAACGCTCTTGCCGGGCAACACATGGGTACAAGTAGTTTTTAATGATACCAAAATTGATATAACCCAATAATTAATGCACGGCAGATAACAATACAAAAAGGCTTTTAACTTTTTCGTTGAGGTCTTTTGTTTTTTCTGTTTTTTATTTCTATTATAATCCATAAAATAATCGGTATTACAATCTCGAACACACAAGCATAGTAAGGAAAAGCTTTAAAAATCCATTCATGAAAAAATATCATGCTGTCAAAAGATATTAAAGCGAGATTGACAACCAAAAATGCAATAGGTATTACAATAAACTTATGGTCTTGAAAACCGAGTAGCTTTGCAGTTCCCTTGCTCGCGGCAAAAAGCAATATAGAAATTTTTAGAAATATTGCTATTATAAAAACGATAGCCGCCAGCACTTCAAGCCTTTGCAAAAAATCGCCGTAATGTACCGTTGCCATAGTTGAAAATGTGGGGTAATAATCGTTTTCTGAGAGATTGGTCCCTAAAACAAGCATATCGGTAAGAGAGGTGATGAGTATGATTCCTCCGCCGATAAACAGGCCCTTAAGGAAAACTTTTTTTATTGAAACGTCTTTTTTAAACGCAGGGAAAACTAATAAAAAGACAACTGTTTCTGCAAATGGAAATGCTATTACACCAAACGCTCCTCTAGCGATTGGAGCAAAGCCGTTATCAAATACCGGCAGCAAATTAGAGATATTCATATTTTGTGAAACGAGCAGGACGCTTATAAATAAAAAAGCGATAAGAAAGATAACAAACTGGGAACTCCAACGCCCTATTACTTCTATTCCCGACCGTACAGCAAAAGCGCATATTATCATAATCATAAAAATAGCAACAACGAGAGGAGTTTCGGGAAGGCCTACAGTAACAACGAATTGGCCGTAGCTTCTAAGTACTATTGCGCAAAGGTCAAAAGCAAACCACGTAATAATAAACAGGAATATTTTACTGCCGATTTTTCCTAAGAAAAACTCCAGAGTATCGTAAAAATCTTTACCGGGCAATAAACTCAATAGCCTTGCGTATATAAGCATTATTAAAGCTCCGACTGCCATTGCAAGAAGAATCGCCAGCCAGATATCCATTTTTGCTTCCAGACCCATGACCATAAGCGAAGATGAACCAATTATATACATTATTATCATCACTATTGCTTGTTTTTGAGATATCTTTTCGTTATTCATACCGCTCCCTATTCTTTAGTAATAGAAGTAATTATTTCGCCTACAAAACGGTCAAAGCTTAAAAGTTTTACGTCTAAGGCAAGAAGAAAACTTATTGCGTAAGCTATAAAAAGATAAATGCAAAAGATAACCATCTCTTTATTTTTATTTGTCTTTTTTAATGATACTATTTCGAAAAAAGCAAAAACCGCATAAATAAATGTAATTACTGCCAGAAGCATATTATCTACCTACCTTTATCGGATTCATTGAAAGAGAACTGCTTGTAATATCTACATGCACAACAATGGTAAACTCAACTTCCTTATAAATATCCTGCCAAATATCTGAAATGCTTTTCCATAAATCGGGATCTTTGATATGGATTATTCCTGCAATTCCGAAAATATCCGAACCATTCTTTTGAGTTTTCGCTATGGCTTCTCGAAGCTGCTTTTCAAGCCTGTTCTCAAATGCTTTTTCAAGTTCTTTTTTCTTTTTATCTTCAATAAAATCGACAAGAGACTGCAGTTCTATGACATCGCCTTCTACCTTTAAATCAATCTGTATTAAAATAGGCTTTTTATTGTCGTTATAAACAGGAGTTATCTGTACCTTTGAATTGATAACCTCTATTGAACATTTGGGAATGTGCTCGCTTTCTTCGGTTGAAAGAATATAATTTTTTATTAGTTCTTTTTTTAGTATAAGAGCGCTTCTAGTTTGGATTTCATCCAGCCTTTCTACCATTTTGTCGCCCTTGAAAATACCGCAGCCGCTTGGCACCAGTATTTTTTCCTCATCATTTTCTTCATTATTTGTTTCGGATTCTTTGCTGCTTTTTTTATTTTTTTCTTCTGTATTTCCCTCATCTTTTGATGAAGCGTCGTTTTCGCTTTTATTTTTCTGGTCGATATCTTTGTCTACCATTTTTATTATCGGAAGCATGAGGGAAACTTCCTGGCTGGCCAGTTCATTTAATATTTCATATAACGGCGTTTGCCGGTATTTGCCCGATGATTGGTATGATTCTAACAAATCATGTATATGCTGTGATATATCGTCATGTATAGGGTCATTAAAATGAAAGATTTTTTCAACAGAATCGTCTTCTGCAATGAGTATGAAGATATCCGATCTCATTTGTGTCTGACGGCTAAGAAGGCTCATTACTTCTGAGATTCCGTTTTTTGCAACCGTTTCGCTTACTATATATATCAAAGTATGGCCCCAATAAAGCTTTCCTCCGATTTTCTTAATGCTGTTTCTTATAGCGTCAAAAATCGTTATGCCTCTCGATGTCTCCACTCTTGCTACCAATTCGGTTTCGGCACCGCCTCTTGATTTTGCAACTTCTGTAAATAATATATATTCTCCCGTTTGTTCATCCATATCAACAATAGCGCCAAGGGCGACAAACTGCGTATCAATGTCAATATAATTCCAGCAGCCGCATAAAGACATGGGTAAAAGCAAAGCGCATAATAAAAGAGCGCAGCATTTAATAAGTTTCATCTTTTAACACGCCCTTGCCTAATATAATTTCTTTTGCTGATAAGCTTTGGGCGCAGATACATATACCACCAGGGCGCCCTGACGAGTGTATCTTTTAACTCCTGGCCTTTTGTAGAGCCTATATAACTCATATAAGGAATCCCGAAAGACTGGAGTGAATACATATGAATAAAAATGGCAATCAGGCCAAGCGTTACACCGTAAAGGCCAAATAATCCTCCGAGCAGTGTTATTATCAGACGGCTTACCATTATCATGCCGTTCACCCGATAGAATATGAAGCTTGTTATTGCCGTTATGGCAATAATGATAACTACGGGTGCGCTTATAATCTTCGCTTCTACTGCCGCCTGCCCGAGAACGAGAGCGCCGACAATACTAACCGTTTGCCCGAGCCCTTTGGGAAGGCGCAGCCCGCTTTCACGAAGAAGCTCAAACAATATAATCATAAGCAAAACTTCTATGATTGTGGGAAAGGGAACGCCGACTCTCGCGGCTATAAGGCTGAATAAAAGTTTTATCGGGATTATTTCATGGTGTGTTGTAACAAGAGCAACATAAAGCCCCGGAACAAACACAGTCAATAAAAAAGAAATATATCTTAATGTTCTGTTTATAGACGCCGCGACAAAGCTTGTGTAATAGTCCTCATTTGCCTGAAGGTTCTCTACGAATAAAAAAGGAACGGTAAGAGCAACGGGAGTACCGTCGCAGAGTATACCAATTCTTCCTTCAAGCAGTTTTGCTGCAATAATATCGGGGCGTTCTGTGTAGCCGACTGTGTTAAAAGGAGAGAACATCTCGTCTCTTATAAGTTCTTCGATATAACCCGAGTCAAGAATAGCGTCGATATCAATTTTGCGAAGCCTTTTTTTCAGCTCGGCTAATATCTGCTTATTGGCAATATTATCAAGATATACTAGATTTATCGCCGAACCAGTCTGGCGGCCAAGCTCCAGCGCTTCGAACACGAGATTGGGATTTTGTATTTTTCTTCTGAGCATTGAGCGGTTTGTCTTTAAAGTCTCGACAAATCCTTCGCGCGGCCCTTTTGTTATTATTTCAGCTTCAGGCTCTATTATGCTTCGCTGTATCCACCCTTGGGAAGGCAGGCAGAGCGCTTCATCTAGGTTTTCCGCGAAGATAACTGTATCTCCGGCAAGAAGCTTTTCTATAATTTCGGCCATTGCGCTGCTGTGCCGTATGTTCGTAAAATATATTATTGATTTTAAGTACTCGACCGAAATGTTTTTAGAAACGTTTTTCTTACCGTCAGCGTTTTTAATAAGCGCGCCGATAACATCCCTGTCGAGTATCTCTTTGTCAATAATATCATCGAGATAAACGATAAGGTATTTTTGTTTGTCGGCAGTTTCAAATTCGTAATATACAATATCAAAACTTTCTTTTATAACGCTTTGCAGTGATGTTTTGTTTTTAGAAAGCTTTTTTGAAACTATTGCAAGTTCAAAGTTTTTTTTATCCGCTTCTTCTTGCTTTTTTCTTTTTTCTCTTTCGCGCAAATCTTTATACATATAAATCTCCGGCATTAAAATTTGTTTAATCGGTATTTATATTTTCTCCCGAATGCCTGTTAAAAATCCCTGTTTTTTATATTCGGCTGGAATTCGCAGCTGAAAAACTCTTATTATCAGAATTTTGCTGACCTTTTGCGACAGCCCGTGATATAATGCAATAAAGAATTTAAGCTATGATGCCGGAGGAAAATAATTTTGGAGAAGAAATTATCAATTGCCGTTATCGGCGCAGGTGCGATAGGCGGTATAACCGCTGCATTCTTGAGCAAGGCAGGGTTTGATGTAGAGATAGTCTGCAAATATAAAGAAAAACAAGAGCAGATACAAAAAAAGGGGCTGCATATAGTCGGCGTTCGCGGCGAACATTTTGTAAAAATGAAAGCGGCAGCAAAAATAGAACAGCTTTCGGGCAAGAAAGATATCGTGCTCGTAGTTACAAAAGCTTACGATATGCCCGACGCGGCAAAAAGGATACTTGCTTTTCTCAAAAAAGATTCTATCGTCGTGTCAATGCAAAACGGTATTTGTACAGAAGCCATGGCAAAGATTGTGGGCGAGCAGAGAACGGTAGGCTGTGTTATCGGATGGGGCGCGACTATGCAAGACGGCGGAGTGCTTAACATGACATCCGAAGGCGAGTTCGTAATAGGCGGGTATCTACCCGATAAAGATATTTCGCAATTGCAGGAAATAATGCAGAGAATGATGCCCACGAGAATTTCGGAAAACATTGTCAACGATCTTTATTCAAAGATGATAATAAATTCTTGTATAACGTCGACAGGCGTTCTCAGCGGGCTTTATTTGGGCGAGATATTAAAAAAACGCGTTGCAAGAAATATTTTCATATCTATCATAAAAGAGGCGATAGGCGTAGCAAACGCTATGGATTTAAAAGTAATGCCTTACGGAGGCAAACTCGATTATTATTCGCTTATAGCAGGGCAGAGCATATTTGCAAAATTAAAAAGGCATTTGATAATAAGAATAATGGGCTTTAAATACAGAAGGTTAAAATCTTCAAGCCTGCAGTCGCTCAAAAGAGGCAAGCCGACAGAGATAGATTATTTTAACGGATATATTGCGAAAAAAGGAGAAGAGCTTGGCATTGCGGCTCCTGTAAACCGGCGTATTGTAGAAATGATAAAGCAGATTGAAGCGGGCAAAAGGCAGATAAGTCCGGAGAATTTTTATGACGAACAATTACACGCGTGAAATTTTAAATTATAATCGCTGAAAAACAGCAATTTTTAAAGCTATGTGTTATAATGCTTGACGTGCCAGGAACAGGCGAGGCACAAAATATCGGGGGGAATAAAATGAATCTGAAATTTATCAAACAGATACCTACGGCGAAGGAGATAAAAGAGCAAATACCTTTTCCAAAAGATATTGAAGATATAAAGAAAAAAAGGGATACCGCCATAAGAAATATTTTTCTTAATAAAGATAAAAGATTTCTTCTTATTATTGGCCCCTGCTCTGCCGACAATGAAAATTCTGTATGCGAGTATATAGAAAAGCTAGCGAACGTTCAGGAAAAGGTAGAGAAGCAGATATTGATAATACCGAGAATTTATACCAACAAACCAAGAACGACTGGCCTAGGGTATAAAGGAATGGTGCATCAGCCCGACCCCGAGAAGAAAACTGATTTATACGAAGGCATAAAGGCTATTCGCAGGCTGCATATAAAGGCGCTGACGAATTTTCATATGCCGGCGGCGGACGAGATGCTGTATCCGGAAAACTATACTTATCTTGCCGATGTTTTAGCATATAACGCTATAGGCGCGCGGTCAGTAGAAAACCAGCAGCACAGGCTTACCGCAAGCGGCGTTAACACGCCTGTCGGCATGAAAAACCCGACCAGCGGAGATTTGTCCGTGATGATAAACTCTATTAAAGCGGCGCAGGCCCAGCATTCTTATATATACAACGGCTGGGAAGTGCAGACATCGGGCAACCCTTTCGCTCACGCTATTTTAAGAGGCGCCGTCAATGTATACGGAAGAAATATTCCGAATTACCATTACGAAGATTTAATAGGGCTTGCCAAAGTGTATGAAAAGCAGGAACTTGCAAACCCGGCGATAATCGTTGATACAAACCATTCGAATTCATGCAAACGCTTTTATGAACAGCCGAGGATCGCACAGGAAGTTATGAGAAGCAGAAACTATGATCCGATACTTACAAAGATTATAAAAGGGCTTATGATAGAAAGTTATCTCGTTGAAGGAAGCCAGTCTATAGGCGAAAACATTTACGGCAAATCTATCACAGACGCGTGTCTTGGGTGGGAAGATACCGAAAAATTGATTTTCAAAATAGCCGAGAATGTCTGAGGGAAAAAGCGGTAGAATTACGCACATATAATTAATTTTCAAATATATTTTATTAAAAAAAAGGAATTTTGTAGCAAGCGTCGAATACTATATATATTAGTAAATCGATTTAACGATTGTGAAAGAATGAACTATGTCTACAATTAAAGATGTTGCCCGGCTGGCTAAAGTTTCTCCGGCGATAGTATCAAGAATCATAAATGAGGATGATACGCTATCTATCAGAAAGGAAACGGAAGAGCGTGTAAGGGCGGCAATCAAACAACTCGGTTACAGACCTAATCTTATGGCACGGGCTTTGCGGGTAAAAGAAACTAAAGTTATAGCTATGGTAATTGCTGATATAAGCAATCCGTATTTTCCTGAATTGGTTAAAGGTGCGCAAAGAGCGGCGACACAAAGAGATTTTATTTTAACGCTTTTTGATACTGAAGAAGATATAGAGAACGAGAGAAAATATATAGAAGTTATATCCGACAGGCAGATGGACGGAATTATACTTACATCAGTTTATGTAGAGGATGAGACGCTAAGAATAGTAGATAACGCGGGTATGCCCTACGCGCTTATACAGCGTATGGCAGACTACAAAAATGGATTGGGTGTAAAGGTTGATGACGTACGCGGTTCATCTATGGCGGTACAGCATCTTATAGATTACGGACATAAGAAAATTGGAAACATAAGCGGCCTTTCTTATACGGATCCTGGGAGAAACAGGCTTAAAGGCTATAAAGAAACCTTAAAAAAGAACGGAATAGATATGGTTCCCGGGTATATCGTAGAAGCGGATTTTACAGAAGCGGGCGGATACACGGCAATGAAAAAGATACTGGAACTTGCGAGTCCGCCTTCAGCAGTGGTTGTGGGAAACGACCTTATGGCGCTTGGCGCCATGGAAGCGGTAAAAGACAGCGGGCTTAGCATACCGGATGATATCTCCATTGTCGGTTTTGATGATATATGGGTGGCAAGAAAGACAAACCCTTCACTTACAACGGTAAGGGCAGATCTATACAACATGGGCTACATAGCGTGCAAATTATTAATTCAAAAGATATTGGGCGAACGGATAGAAAACGAAAACATTATGATAGATGTTGAACTTGTAGTTCGCGAATCAACTAAAGCTATACAATAAAAAAGAAACGAAAAATGAACAAATGAGTAAAAGTGCGCATTTAGTTAAATCGATTTACTAAAAAATGCGGGCAGAATAAAGTAATTCTGGTTGAGGGATAATGACCAAGTATAGAATTATGGAACTTTAAATTTCATAACAAATAAATATATTAAAAAGGAGAGGTAATAATGAAAGCATTAGTATGTGAGGCTGAATATAATCCGAGAAAAGATTATGTGTTTAGCGATTATGAAAAAAAGACGGGTAAAGCAAAGAGCGCCAACGGTGTTTACAAACATTCAAAAGTTGTCTTGAAAGATGTCCCGGTTCCGAAGGTCGGGCCAAGAGACGTTCTTATTAAAGTAAAAGCCTGCGGAATCTGCGGAACGGACATACATTTTAGAGAAACGGACAGCGACGGGTATATGCTTTATCCGAGCTGGACAAAATTCCCGAACATTATAGGGCACGAGTTCAGCGGCATTATAGTAGAAAAGGGCTCTGATGTAAACGATTTGGAAGTAGGCGACTGGGTAGCTTCCGAGCAGATGCTCTGGTGCGGAGAATGCGACCGCTGTAAAGGCGGGTTCGTATGTTCCTGCCGCCATATGGAGGAGCTTGGAAACACTACTCCCGGAGCTATAGCGGAATTCGCAATGGTTAAGGGTATGTACTGCTGGAAAATCGGCGGCCTAAAAAAAGCTTACACGGACGAAGACCAGATATTTGCCGCGGGAGCTATGGTAGAGCCGACAGGCGTATCTTACAAAGGCCTATTCGGAGAAGCAGGCGGTTTTCAGCCGGGCTCTCATGTAGTTATATACGGCGGAGGCCCTATCGGGCTTGGATGCGTAACACTGGCAAAAGCCTCGGGCGCGGCTACAGTCACATGCTTTGAGATTATTCCCGAGAGGCGCAGACTTGCTAAAATAGCCGGAGCCGATTATGTTTTTGACCCGAAACAAGTGTCGATGGCGCAGGAAGTTGAAAAAATAACTAACGGAGAAGGCGCAGACTTCCAGCTAGAAGCAACAGGATTACCGCATATAATAATGCCCGAGATGGAAAAATCGATGGGAGTAGGAAGCAAAATATCTCTTGTAGGTATGGGCGCATATAACCCGACTATCGATTATACGCGTATGCAGCTAAAGGGAGTAGCTATCTATACTTCTATAGGGCACGGCGGAAGAAGCATATTCAGAAACGTTATTCGCATGATGGGCAATGGTGTAATAGACACTACAAAATATATCACCGGCGATTTCCCCATAGACCAGGCTATTGAGGCGCTTGATTTAGCTTCCGAGAGAAACGGAGGCAAGGTAATAATACGCCCTGACAGATAAACTTTTTCATTTTTTTCTCAACCTTATTTGCAGCAGTGCCTGCGCATAGCGCGCAGGCGCGGGCTGTGAAGCCAAAAAACGAAGAATAAAAATTCTTGGAGGAATGGATATGCAGGAAATTAAAGTTGGCATTGTCGGGCTTGGAAGGCTCGGTATGAAACATGCGGAGAATCTGGCTTTTTATATAAACGGGTCAAAGCTTGTTGCCGCGTGCAGCATAGTGGAACAAGAACTAAAAAATGCTAAAGAAAAATTAGGCGTAGAAAAACTATACAGCAGCTATGACGATATGTTAAAAGATGAAGATATTGACGCTGTTGTAGTTGCTTCTACGAGCAGCCAGCATTGCCAGCATATAAAATCGGCTCTTGACGCCGGAAAGCACGTTTTCTCGGAAAAACCGCTCGGAACGGACGTAAGCCAGTGCAGAATGGCGGAAGATGCCGTGGCAAGGCATCCCGAAAAAGTATTTATGCTGGGATTTATGAGAAGATACGATCCTTCATATGTTTACGCAAAACAAAAGATAAAAAATGGCGATATAGGCACACCTTATATGTTTAAAGGGACGGGTATGGACCCTCTTTCGTGTATTGAAGGCGCGCTTGCCTATGCCGGAGGAAGCGGCGGCATATTTATTGACCTTGGTATACACGATATTGATCTTATCCGCTGGTTTCTCGGAGAAGATCCGCAAGAGGTTTATGCTATAGGAGGAAGCTATGCATTTCCAAAATTCTCTGAAGTCGGAGACGCGGAGGCGGGCTCCGCGATATATAAATTCGCCAGCGGCAAAATGGCAATGATGTACTGCGCGCGCGCGGCAGTTCACGGATACCACATTGAAACAGAGATTATAGGAACGGAAGGTTCCGTTCGAATAAGCCCGGTGCCGCAGAAAAATCTTGCGATGCTATACAACTCGGCGGGCGCTGTAACAGAATGTGTTCAGACTTTCCCAGAGCGTTTTGCGGAAGCTTACAGGCTTGAACTGCAAGAATTCGTTGATTGCGTGATACAGGGAATAAAGCCGGGTGTCGTTGTTCAGGACGGAACGAAATCTACACAAATTGCCTTGGCAACAAAGAAAGCTTTCGAAAGCGGATGTGCAGTAAAAATAGATTACGATAATTAGTTAACTTAAGGGAGGTTAAAAATGTCTAAATGGGAAATACCCGCAAAAGGCGGGCATATGGAAAAAAACACAGGTGTGTATTATCAGAATATGACAAATAAAGACGTCGAGGAGCGCTTAAAGAAAAACGACGTTATCTTGATTCCTGTGGGTTCTACTGAAAATCACGGGCCAAACGCGCCGTATGGTGAAGATACATATCTTGATACGCGGCTGTGCGAACAGGTAGCTGTCGCGACGGGATGTACGGTAGCGCAGCCTATATGGTACGGTTCGCACCCTTATCATCATCTTGGAATGCCCGGGACGATAATGATACCCGAAGAAACTTTGGCCGATTATCTGTGTTATGTATTCGCAGGTTTCTGGAACACAGGCTTCCGCAAAATGATAGTAGTGAACGGACACGGGCAGGATTACGTTATTCCGCTCGCGATTCATAAATTCGGCAAGAAATTTCAAGTGCCGGGAATCGTATTATACGTGCATTTCTGGAACTGTGCTAAAGAGCAGCTTGATATGAAAGAAAACGGCGGGCCGTATGATACTCCGTTTATACACGCGGACGAAGTTGAACAATCGTACGCGCTTGCGCTTTTCCCAGAGCTTTGCAAACAAGAAAACGCAGTCTCAACAAAACCGGCGCCCATGCTTCCGCCAGGGCACATAAACAACTCGGCAGAAAGAGGAGACGGGCCTATAAAATGGTACAACGCTTACGGCAGTGTGGGTATGGAGTGTATCTGTACGCCCGAAGGTGTAATAGGCGATCCGAAAAAAGCGGACGCCGAAAAAGCAAGAGTGGGCGTAGAGAAAACACTGGATTATTTAGAAAAGCTGGTAAACGATATACTAGGAAAATATCCGCCGGGAGTGCTGCCTCCGACAGAAAAGGTCACGCAGCGCCGCCGCGAAGATATAGAAGCGGTAATAAAGGGGCCGACAAAAGGCGGACGTCATATTTACACCCTGAACTATTAGTTCCGTTTGCTGCCTCCCGCATATAAAAGCATATCTTTCATATGCGGGAGCGGCAAAAAACCCCCCGCACTATAACAAAGCTTTTACCGAAAATGAGGAGGAAAAACGCTTGAAGCCTGACTATAGATTCGCCGTTTCCACCGCGGACAGCGCTCCTTTAACCGCGCCTATACTTCTTATAGGGACGATTGAAGAAAATATAAAAAAGGCGGCTTCTCTTGGGTATGATGCTATCGAAATACATTTAAGAGAAGACAGCATAATCGATTATGAGCGTGTTTTAAAGCTGTGCGGAGATTATGATGTAAAGATAGCCGCTATCGTAACAGGAAGGCTTGCGGTACAAGAGCATGTCTATCTATCCGACGAGGATTCCGTAAAAGCCGAAAAGGTCATGCGCGGAATGAAAGAGTACATTCATATTGCCGAGAATCTAAACAGCGATATAATAATCGGCTGGATAAGAGGGCAAATATCAGAGATGCAAAGCAGGCAAGAGTATGAAGAAATTCTCGCCCGAAATTTAAGAGATATAGCCTTATACGCAAAGCAAAGAAACGTAAGAGTATTTATAGAAGGCATCAATCGGTACGAAATAAATTCTTTTAACAGTGCGAGCGAGATATTAAACTTTATCGGCAAATATTCGCTTGATAATACCTTAGTGCATCTTGACACTTTTCATATGAATATAGAGGAGGATGATATCGAAAAAGCGATTATTCTCTGCAAAGACAAGCTTGGATATATGCATTTTGCGGACAGCAACCGAAAGTTTCCCGGGCAGGGGCATATTGATTTTAAAAAAATATTAAAAGCTTTGGAAAAAATAGATTATGACGGTTACTTATCCGTTGAATGTTTACCTTTGCCGACGCATGAAGAAGCGGCAAAAAGCGCAAAAGATTATTTAGAAAAAATATTGAAAGATCTGTAATCAAAAATAGAAATAAGAAGCATAATGGCAATAAAATGGAATTAAGCTGATTTTTTTAGAAGAAAAAAATTAGATTTTTAAAAAAATTTTAAAAAAATATTATGCAAACTAATAGAAAATTATGTAAGAAATATTATTACGGAACATTGTTAGAATATAATCAATAAATAGTTGCGTAATAAAAAAAGAGCGGCAAAAACTCAAGGCTTACAAAAGTTACTGGTGAGAATAGCAGAGTATTTTACGAACCAATCTGATTTACTGGCAAAAAAGTTAGGAATACTTTTATTTAACGCTGATAGAAATGCAACTTTGTTAGAAAATAGTCAATAGATTTCAGCGGTTTTTTAAAAAAAGGAAAAATGTATAATCAATGGCGGATAAGGGAATAACGATTAATGAAAGTGCTTTCAAAATGAAGGTTTATAAAGAGATTTCTTGAATTCTATATATAAATGAAAGCGTTTGCAAAAATGCAGCAGTGCAGCAGGCGTTTGAAACATGTCATTATCAACTTGTTAATCTCAAAGAAAGTTTTCATTTATATTGTGTAGGAGAATTATCACCTATGGATTCAAAACCGCCACCGACAATATATGATATTGCGAGCAAAGCCGAGGTTTCTATTACTACTGTTTCCAGAGTTTTTAATAACAGCCCGGCGGTTAGCGAAAAGACAAAAAAGAAGGTTGAAAAAGCTATTGCGGAAATGAACTATATACCAAACGCAATTGCCAGAAGCCTTGCAAATAAACTTAGCAATACTATAGGCCTTATTGTATCAGATCTTTCGAATCCTTTCTTTACAGACGTAATTGACGGAATTGAGCATGTGATTTCGAGAGAAGGGTATTTCGCTTTTAATGCTGATACAAGGTATGACATTGCAAGAGAGAAAAAGTATATTTCGAGAATGCTTGAGAAGCGGGTCGACGGCATTATTACATTCAGTACTAACGAAAGTACGCATACTCTTATAAAAAAGGCAAAACAGCTCATTCCTGTTGTATCGGTACAGTCACAGTTCAGGGACACCGACAGCGTAAATACGCAGGACGCAAAGGGTGCTTATAAAGCGGTGGAGCATCTTATTCAAAAGGGGCATAAAAATATAGCGATAATTGTATTCGATTACGATAACCTTACGATCAAAAGCCGCATAGACGGATACATTTATGCACATGTTAACTATAAGCTTCCTGTTAATAAGGAATATATCTTTAAAGTGAAGTTTTGTGCGGATGCGGGATATGAGATGACAAATCATATACTGGATAAGCATCCCGAAGTTACAGCGATATTTGGATATAACGATAAGCTGGCTGTATCGAGTTACATGGCAATACACGACAGAGGGCTAAAGATACCCGACGATATAAGCATAGTCGGCTATGACAATACAGAGATGGCGTCAATTGTAACACCGAAAATGACTACTGTGGCACAGCCGATGTACGAAATGGGCGTAAGGGCAGCAGAGCTTTTAATGACAAGGATAAAAGAAAAAAACCTCAAGGCGGAGCCAAAACTGATAGTGCTGCCGCTTGAGCTTATAGAAAGAAAATCGACCAGGGAATTATAAAAATTTTGATTATCAGTTTTAACCGTATTACGGTTAAATATACTATATATTAGGAGGAAAATTCCATGAAAAAAGTATTAGTTCTAGTGCTAGTGGTTGCACTCGCCTTTTCGGTGTTTGCTGCATGCACACCCACTGCAGAGGAAGAACCGGCAGCCGAGGAACCGGCAGCTGAAGACAAGGTGTCCGAAGAACCGGCAGCCGAAGAACCGGCAGCCGAAGAACCGGCAGCCGAGGAACCGGCAGCCGAGGAACCGGCAGCTGGCGGAAAAGTTGCTTTCTTTGTAAAAACGCTGAACAATCCGTTCTTCGTAACGATGCAAGAAGGCGCTGAAGCTACAGCCAAAGAGCTTGGACTCGAAGTATTTGTAGATGGCCCGCCGGCAGAAACAGAAGTTGAAAAGCAGGTTGCTATGATTGAAAACGCAATAGTTGCAGGCTATGATGTCATTGTTTTGGCACCTTGCGCAAAAGAGCCTTTGGTTCCTGTTATTGCTAAAGCAGTTGCAGCCAACATCCCTGTTATTAATGTCGATGACTTTATAGATGCAGATCTTTTGGCTGACGCTGACGCAGAAGTCGCTGCTTTTATCGGCTCTGATAACTTTGAAGGCGGAAGGCTTGCCGGAGATTATATGGGTAAACAGTTCGAAGGCGCAGGAGACATAGAAGTTGCCATCATCGAAGGTATGGCCGGTGTTCCTAACGCAGAGCTCAGAAGAGACGGTTTCTTAGAAGGAATCTCGGGATATGATAACCTGACGGTTGTTGCACAGCAGCCGGCTGACTGGGATGTTCAAAAAGGTTACGACGTTTGCGCTAATATTCTTCAGGCGAACCCTGATATACAGGGCATATTCTGCGCGAATGACCAGATGGCTCTCGGCGCGATCAAAGCTATTGAAGCTGCAGGAAAAACCGGCGATATAACCGTTATAGGTTATGACGCTACCGATGAAGGCCGCGCGGCTGTTGCTGACGGTACTATGGTTGGTACAATCGCACAATATCCTGATGATATGGGTGTAAAAGCTATGGAACTTGCAAAGAAAATCATAGACGGCGAAGCGTATACCCCGAACGAATTCGTTCCGACATTAGTCGAACTGATTACTAAAGACAATCTGTAAAAAGACGTAAAAAGCAAACTATACTGCCGGGGTAACCCCCTGGCAGTATAGCTTTTTGCTAATTAAGACGTAGAGGGGTGAAGTATTTTTGGCTAATCAATCATTGGTAAAAATGAAAAATATCAGTATGGATTTTCCGGGAGTTAAAGCGCTTGACAATGTTGATTTTGAACTTCGGGCCGGAGAAGTACATGTGCTTCTTGGCGAAAACGGAGCAGGAAAATCAACTTTGATGAAAATTCTATGCGGAGTTCATAAAAAACAAACCGGAACCATTGAATTTAAGGATCAAGAAGTTGAAATAAAAGATGTACACCATGCGCAAAACTTAGGAATAAGTATCATTTATCAGGAATTAAATCTAATACCGCACTTAACTGTAGCGGAGAACATCTTTATCGGCCGCCAGCCTATGCACAAAGGTATGGTCAACTGGTCAAAAATGTACGAAGACGCGGCAAAGATATTAGAAGCACTTAATGTTGATATTAATCCAAGAGCAAAAATTGTTGATCTGGGTATTGCTCAGCAGCAGATGGTAGAAGTCGCAAAGGCAACTTCTGTAAATGCTGACGTACTGATAATGGATGAGCCCACATCGGCGCTGACTGAAAAAGAAATCAAAGAACTGTTCAGAACTGTACACACTCTTAAAAAGAAAGGTGTGGGCATAATATATATATCCCACAGGCTTGAAGAAATAAAAGAGGTCGGAGACAGGGCCACAGTGTTAAGGGACGGAAAGTTCATAAAAACAATAGAATTCAAAGACGGTGTGGTGGATTTGGACAACATCATTAAACTTATGGTAGGCCGTGATTTGCTGCATAAATTTCCTAAAAAAGATACAACTATCGGCGAAGAGATTTTCAGGGTAGAAAATATTTCTACAAAAGGGTTTTTAAAGGGTTGTTCTTTCAATGTTAAAAGCGGAGAGATACTCGGCGTTTCGGGGCTTATGGGCGCGGGGCGTACCGAGTTAATGAGGGCAATTACCGGCGCGGATAAAAGAGAATCGGGAGATGTTTTCATTCGAGGCGAAAAAGTAGAAATTAAAAATTTCGGCGATGCTGTTAAGCATCGTATAGCGTATCTTTCGGAAGACAGAAAAGGCCAGGGGCTGGTGTTGGTTTTTGACGTTAAACAAAACATCACGCTTGCAAATTTGGATAATTTAAAAAAGGGAGGAAGGCTTAACCTCCAGAAGGAAAAGACAGACGCAAGGGAGCTTGTAGAAGCGCTGTCTATCAAAACACCGAGTATAAAGCAAAAGGTTAAGTTTCTCTCGGGCGGCAACCAGCAAAAAGTTGTTGTTGCAAAATGGCTTTATACACAGTGCGACGTCTTAATGTTTGATGAACCGACAAGAGGCATTGATGTCGGCGCAAAATTAGAGATATATAAATTAATGCTGGATCTTGCCAGAAACGGGAAAGCAATAATCATGATTTCATCCGAACTGCCTGAAATATTAGGCATGAGCGATAGAATAGTTGTAATGCATGAAGGAAAAGTCGCAGGTGAGCTTTCTATTGGAGAAGCGGATCAGGTTAAGATTCTATATTTAGCAACGGGAGGAAAATAATATATGAGAGCTAATAATGAAATGAGGGTAAAGAAAGAAAGAGACTTTAAATTGTCCGAATACTTTGTTGTTTTTGGATTAATTGCAATGTGTATTCTCATAACAATATTCAAACCTGTGTTTATTTCGCCGGCCAATATCATTAATGTTCTGCTGCAGATTTCCATTAACGGCGTCATAGCTATTGGGCTTACCATGGTTATCATAACGGGCGGTATCGATTTGAGCGTAGGCTCGGTTGTATGCCTTGCAGGTGTTGTTATGGGGCTTCTTACCGATGCAATAGGCGTCGATAATCCAATAACAGCTGCGGTTTGTATCGCAGCGGCGCTCATAGTCGGAATACTTGCAGGCGGAATTAACGGAATACTTATTACAAAAGGCAAGCTTCCGCCGTTTATCGCAACACTTGGTATGATGTCTATAGCAAGAGGCCTTGCCTTAACGCTTTCGGGCGGAAAAGGAGTTGCTCCGCTGCCCAAGTTCATTCAAAAGCTTGGCGGAACGGGAGCTATATATATACCGATTATAATTATGGGCGCTATCTATCTTATTGCCTGGTGGATATTAAGGTACACCAAACTCGGCAGAAATACATACGCTATCGGCGGCAATCAGGAAGCGGCTGTACTATCGGGTATTAATGTGCACAGGACAACAATAAAAGTTTACGCGATTTCGGGAATTTGCTGCGGTGTCGCTTCTATATTGCTGGTAGGAAGATTAAACACAGCACAGCCTACAGCCGGTATAGGATACGAGCTTGACGCTATCGCTGCTACCGTCATCGGCGGGACAAGCATGACAGGCGGCGAAGGTAAAATCGTCGGTACGCTTATAGGTGCGTTGATTATCGGCGTGCTGCGAAACGGCTTAAACCTGCTTAATGTTTCTTCTTATATTCAGCAGGTTGTAATCGGAATAGTTATTGTCGTTGCTGTTTTGAGCGATACTATAAGAGACAAGAATAAGTAACTTAGAAGGAAGAAGGAGCAGGCAAATGAAAAATATTAGAGCGGGAGTTGTCGGCACGGGAAGGATAGGCAGGGTTCATATAGCGAACCTTGTGAGCCGTGTTAAAAACGTTGAAGTAACGGCGGTTGCCGATATTATGGCCGACAAATCAAAGGAATGGCTAAAAGGTTTCGGCATCACAAATATCTATACGGACTATAAAAAAATTATTGAAGACCCAGATATAGACGCAGTATTTGTTTGTTCCTCAACCGATACTCATTCGCAGATTTCATACGAAGCCATAAAGGCTGGAAAGCACGTATTCTGTGAAAAGCCGATAGATTATGATATAGACAGAATAAAAAAGGTCATAAATGCTGCTGAAAACTCTGACATGAAGTTTCAGGTAGGGTTCAATAAACGTTTTGACCGTAACTTTAAAAAGGTATATGACGCTGTCAGAAACGGAGATATCGGAAAGCCATACATCTTTAAACTTACATCGCGTGATCCAGATCTTCCTACAATAGACTATCTAAAAGTGTCAGGCGGAATCTTTGTAGATATGATGATACATGATTTTGATATGATGCGTTATTTGTCGGGCGAAGAGGTCGTTGAAGTTTACGCCAGCGGATCGGTGCTTATTGATCCGGCAGTGGCTGAAGCTAATGATGTTGATACGGCAATGGTACAGTTAAAATTTGAAAGCGGCGCTCTTGGTATGATTGACAACAGCAGAAAAGCGGTATATGGATATGACCAGCGTGCGGAAGCCTTTGGTTCAAAAGGGTGTATTATATCTGAAAATGAGACGCCGAATCTGACAACTTTGTTTAATGAAGACGCGGTGATAAGAGAAAAACCACTGTATTTTTTCCTTGAACGTTTTAATGATGCTTATATAAACGAAACGAGCGTTTTTATAGATTGTATCATTAACGATAAGCCGGTTCCGGTAGAGGCGATTGACGGTTTGAAGCCTGTGCTTATCGCAAAGGCTGCCCAAAAATCACTGGAAACGGGAAAACCTGTCAGACTATAAGGATAGTACTTAATTCAAAGCATATCATTATATCGTTTGAGGTTTTCAAAATGATTAACAGTGGTATGCTTTAATTGACGTTTTATAAAAATTTTAGGAGGAAAGAAAAAGTGGACTTTAAAAAATTAATAATTGATTCGGGAAAAGAAATGAAAGGCAAGAATCTAACGGTCAGCACATGGGGCAATATAAGCGCCAGGGATTTCGATACCGGCTATATTTATGTTACGCCGAGCGGTATGGATTACAGTACTTGCACAGCGGATGATATTCTTGTTTATGACAAAGATGCTAATTTAGTAGAGGGCAGCAGAAGGCCTACAATAGAAAAAGATATGCATTTAAAGATTTACCAGAACCGCACGGATATAGGCGCGGTGCTCCATACGCATGCTATGTATTCTACAGTTTTCTGCACTCTTGCATGGGACATACCGGCGATTACCGAAGAGTTTGCGCAGATAATAGGCAAAACTGTGCGCAGCGCAGAGTATTTTCTTCCCGGAACAAAAGAGCTTGCGCAGGCGGTCGTTGACGCGCTCGGGCAGGACAGCAAAGCGGTGCTTTGTATCAGCCACGGGGCGGTCTGTGCCGGAGCGGATATGAACCAGGCTTTTGCAGTAAGCACTATACTCGAAAAAGCGTGCCAGGTATATTATATGGCAAAATCGATAGGCGAGCCGATAATAATATCCGACGAGCATGTTGAAGCTATGCAGCAATTTGTGGCGACCAAATACGGCCAGTACAAGGAGTAATAATTTGGAACCAAATGAAGTTTTGGGCAATGTGTTTGATATCGAGCGCTATGCGACAGAAGACGGCCCGGGAATAAGAACGGTGGTTTTTTTAAAGGGCTGCCCGCTGTCGTGTAAATGGTGCTCTAACCCTGAATCGCTTAGAACTCAAACGGACATATTGTATTATAAGAACCGGTGCGTGCGGTGCAATAAATGTGTAGAAAACTGCCCCGAACATGCTATTTCTGATTCGGATAAATACGGGCTTGTTACCGATATGCAAAAGTGTACTTTGTGCGGGCTTTGTGTACGAGAATGTTTTTATGACGCCAGAAAATTTTCGGGAAAGAGCATGACTGCCGGAGAAGTTATACAGGCTGTTTTAAAGGACAAGTTATATTATGACGGTTCGGGAGGCGGAATTACAATCTCGGGAGGAGAGCCTTTTGCCCAGCCTGATTTTTTAGAAGCTATTTTGAAGCTTGCCCGAAAAAACGGCATCAGCACAGCTGTTGAAACGGGCGGCATGATTTGCGCGAGCGATAAGCTTGATAAAATTCTGCCGCTGCTTGATATTGTATTTATAGATGTTAAGCATGTTGACGCGGAAAAATTGAAAGAACAGGTTGGTGCGGACAGAGATATTATTCTTGCTAATGTTCGTGAAATTTGCTGTAAGCATAAAAACATTATACTTCGCATTCCCTGTATACCCGGGTTTAATCATTCAAAAGAAGATATAAGCGAGATATTCTCTTTTATAAATACGCTCGGGGAGAGCTGTAAGAGAGTAGAGCTTTTGCCTTATCATAGGCTGGGCAGAGAAAAATACGCCTGCCTCGGCCGCGAATACCGCATGGGAGAGACGCAGCAGCTTGATAAAGAAGCGCTTGCAGGATATATAGAGCTAGGCGAAAAAATGGGGCTCAGCGTTTTTATAGGCGCAGTATAAAAGCATAAAAGCTACGGAGGCTAAAAAGTGAAAGATATAAAAAATATCGTTGCATTTGACTGCGGGAACTCATCAATAAGAGTTATACTCGGGCGGTTTGACGGTGAAAGCATGCAGACACAAGTTGTGCATCAGGTAGAGCAAAAAGAAATAGCTGTGAACGGCTATTTCTACTGGGATATACTGCGTATTTTTACAGAGCTGAAAAGAGGCCTTATGATGGCGCACCGGCAATGCGGGCGCATAGACAGTGCGGGCGTGTGCACATGGGGTATAGACTTTGGCATGATAGGGCACCAGGGGCAGCTTCTCGGGAATCCGCTTTGCTACAGAAACGGCATGGGCGCTAAGATAATTGAAGAGTTATCTGAGCAAGAACAGCGTGAAATGTTTGATTTAACGGGAATACAAAACCATCAAATGAATTCACTTTACCAGCTTGCAGCTTACGAAAAAGCTTTTCCGGAACAGGCAGGTGCGGCAGAATCTATTCTTTTAATACCCGATTTGCTTTGTTATCTTTTTACGGGAGAGAAAAAAGGCGAAAGGTCTATCGCCAGCACTACGCAGTATTATAACGTTACAGAAAAACAATACTCTGACCCTGTTTTGCTAAAATTTTCGCTTGATGCTTCTTTGTTTCCGCCGCTTGCCGATAACGGAGATGTTATAGGTACACTTTCGCAGCATATTGCCGACGAGCTTAAAATCAACCGTTTTCCTTTTGTCTGCGTACCGTCGCACGATACTGCAAGCGCAGTTGCGGCAGTTCCGGCGGACGAAAAAGATTTTATCTTTTTAAGTTCTGGGACATGGGGGCTTATAGGCACGGAACTGGAAGAGCCTATAGTAAACGATGAAATTTATCAAAGCGGACTTACTAACGAACAAGGCGCTTTTTCGACGATAACGCTGCTAAAAAACGGCGCGGGAATGTATATTGTACAGCGCATACGTGCAGAGCTTTCGGTAGAAGGCAAAAAACTTTCATGGGACGAGATGGTAAAAATGGCGCAACGCGCAAAAGATGATTCACTTTTGTTCGATCCGAATGACGAGCGGCTTTTTAATCCGCCTTGTATGATAGACGCAATTCGCGAGATACTCAGAGAAACGGGGCAAAACGGCGATTGTAGTATAGAAGAAATAATAAGAGCATTCTATGAATCGGTCGCTATGAGTTATAAATATACAGCCGATCAAATATCGGCGGTTACAAAAAAAGAATATAAAGGCTTTTATATAATAGGCGGGGGTTCTAATAACATGTTTCTAAATCAACTCGTCGCCAGCGCAACGGGTATGAACGTTACGGCCGGGCCGGCAGAGGCCACAAGCCTTGGCAATGTTATGGTACAGCTGGCGCATTTTGACGACAAATTTTACGATTTGTCTGCTTTACGGACAATAGTAAGGCGTTCAATTAAAACAAGGCAATTTAAACCGCAAGTGTCAAGCGGCGGAAAATACAACCGCTTTTTAGAATATATTAAATAAACGGCGCAGCAAAACGCGCAAAAAGATAAACAGCTTCTAAAGGAGAGAAAAGAAAATGAATGAAAGAGTAAGTAAATTAAGAGAAACACTCTTTACTACAAAACCGCTTATCTGCCATGAGAGAGCGAAATATTTTACAGAGTCTATGAAACAATCGGAAGGTGAGCATATTGCCATTAGGCGGGCAAAAGGTATGTGCAACGTTATGGAGAAGATGACTATTTTTGTTAAAGAGGGAGAGCTTATACTCGGCAATATCGCCTGTTCTACAAAAGCGTCGGCTGTATATCCCGAGTATTCCATAGACTGGATTAAAAAAGAATTTGACGGAGACCCGTATTATTTTGACCAGAGGCCGGGAGACAACTTTTATTACACCGAAGAATCAAAAAAAGAGATACTTGAAGCAATAGAGTATTGGGAAGGGAAATCGCTGTACGAAACGTTTCGCAAAATACTGCCCGAAGAATGCAACAGGGCATGGGACGCGGGAGTCATTGACGATACCTGGGTTTCGTCGGCAGGGCTCGGGAACACTGTAGTAGATTTTGAACTCGTGCTTAAAAGCGGCTTGGAAGGCGTTATAGAAAAAGCCAAAGAGCGTCTTTCACGCATGGACCTTTCAGAGCCCGATCAATATAAAAAGTATTGTTTTCTAAAAGCAGTTATCATGGCTAATGAAGGCGTTATGAAATTCTCTGAAAGGTATGCCGACAAATGCGAAGTTCTTGCCTTTTCCGAGAAAGACGAAAAACGTAAAAAAGAACTTTTAGAGCTTAGCCATATCTGCCGCAATGTTCCTGCCAAACCGGCGCAGAACTTCTGGGAAGCATTGCAGAGTGTTTGGTTTATACTCATGATACAGCACCTTGAAACAAACGGGCACAGCGTATCGCTCGGCAGGTTCGACCAGTATTTATGGCCGTATTACGAAAAAGATATAAAAGAAGGCAAGCTTACAAAAGACAGCGCGCTTGAGATGATAGAAGCGTTCTTTATAAAATGCAACGAGCTTAACAAAGTTAAATCGTGGCCCGATTCTTCGTTCTTTCTTGGGTACCAGATGTTCATCAATCTTGCCGTAGGAGGCCAGACGGCGGACGGAAAAGACGCGGTTAATGATATATCTTATCTGTGCGTACAGGCGTGCGGAGATATAAAGCTTTTTACACCGAGCATTTCGGTTAAATGCTTCGAGGGCACCGACGATAAATTCATCGACGCAGCTCTGGTCGCTCTTCAAGAGCACAAAGGCGGAATGCCTGCGTTTTATAATGATAAGGCGTTTATGAACACACTGAAGAACATGGGCGTCGCCGACGAAGATCTATATAACTGGGTTCCCGACGGCTGTATTGAAGCATCTATAGGCGGTAAGTGGGATTTCGCCGCGAAAGGGCCGTGGCTCAATGTCTGCAAGGTTTTAGAGATTGCGCTAAACAACGGCATAGACCCCGCGACAGGGACAAAGATATGCGAAGGTTACGGCGATCTGTCAACATTCTCTGACATGGAGCAGATAAGAAAAGCTTTCAAAGACACTATGAGATATATTATAAAGCTTCAAGTCATAACCGAGCATGTAAACGATTATCTGCACTGCGAAAAAGATTTGAACGTGTTTCGGTCTTCGCTTATATCAGACTGTATAGAAAGAGGGCTCGACCTGATAGAAGGCGGCTCGATATACAGCGCAGACGGCGGGCCGACAGCCGGTTCTATAACGGCGGGCGACGCGCTCGCGGCGATAGAGTATGCCGTGTTCGACGAAAAACTTTTCATTATGCAGCAGTTAAAGCACGCTCTTGAAACAAATTATGAAGACGATACCACATCGCCCACGGGCACGGAGATTCGCAAGCTGATGCAAAACCGCGCGCCCAAGTTCGGAAACGACGATGAGCGCGCCGATAAATGGGTAGTCGATGTAGAAGACTTCATAGGGCGCACGTACAGATACGACTGCAAGAATTCTCGCTACGGAAAAGGCCCCGTACCGGCGTGTTTTTCTTACAGCCAAAGCCCGGTAACGGGAAACATCGCTTTCGGCGCTTTTGTAGGCGCAACGCCCGACGGGCGAAAAGCATCTGAACCGGTCAACAACGGCATATCTCCAAACAACGGAGTAGAGAACAAAGGGCCGACAGCAGTCATCAACTCTGTTGTAAAGCTTCCGAGCGTATGGTTCCAGAAAGGCGCGATACTCAACATGCGGCTTACGCCCAACGCTTTATTGTCGGGCGACCGCAGAAAAAGAGTAATTGCCCTTATTCGCACTTTGTTTTCGCAAAACGGGCAGCACATACAATTTAACGTAGTTGATACAAAAACATATCTCGAGGCGCAGGCAAGCCCCGAGGAATTCCCCGATTTAATGGTTCGCGTTTCGGGCTACAGCGCGCTCTTTACGCCGCTTTCAAAAGCGGTGCAGGATGATGTAATAGCACGCATGCAAATGGATATATAGACGGAGGAGAAGATATGGGTACGATTAGGCTTACAACGGCGCAGGCGCTTATAAAATTTTTAAATGCTCAGTATGTTGAGTTTGACGGAAAACAGCAAAGATTCGTAAAAGGTATTTTTACGATTTTCGGGCATGGTAATGTCGTGGGGCTCGGGCAGGCTCTTGAAGAAGACCCGGGAGATTTAATTGTTCATCAGGCAAGAAACGAGCAGGGGATGGTGCACGCCGCGACAGCGTACGCAAAGCAGAACCTTAGAAAGCAGATATACGCATGTACGTCTTCTGTCGGCCCGGGTGCGGCTAATATGGTAACGGGCGCGGCGACGGCCACGGCGAACCGTATACCAGTGCTTCTGCTTCCCGGAGACACATACGCCTGCAGACAGCCTGATCCTGTGCTGCAGCAGTTAGAACAGTTTGATGACCTCGGTTTGACGACAAACGACGCTTTTCGCCCTGTGTGCAAATACTGGGACAGAATAAACCGCCCCGAACAGCTTATGAGCGCTATGATAAGCGCCATGCGCGTGCTGACAGACCCGGCGGACACGGGAGCGGTGGCAATATGCCTTCCGCAGGACGTAGAGGGAGAAGCGTACGATTACCCCGATTACTTTTTTGAAAGAAGAGTGCACCGCATAGAGCGCACGCCCGCGACAAAGCAGATGATACAAGAAGCGGCGGACGCCATTAAAAAATCTAAGAAACCTATTATTATATGCGGCGGCGGCGTGAGATATTCCGAAGCGGCGGACGCTCTGCAAAATTTTGCCGAAGCATTCAATATACCTTTCGGAGAAACGCAGGCGGGAAAAAGCGCGATAGAATACGATCATTATCTAAACGTCGGCGGAATAGGCGCGACTGGCTGCCTTGCGGCAAACCTTATCGCCAAAGACGCTGATTTGGTAATCGGCCTCGGGACAAGGTATTCTGACTTTACGACCGCCTCAAAATGGCTCTTTAAAGGCACGGCAAAATACGTAAACGTAAACATAGCCGCGTTTGACGCATATAAGATGGACGGCGTGCGCGTAAAGGCCGACGTTAAAGCGGCACTCGAATCGCTGCAGGCAGAGCTTGAAAAAGCAGGGTATAAATCAGTGTATGCGGGCGAGATTGCAGACGCCAAGTGGCAATGGGAGAGCGAGCTCGAACGGCTGTTTAACGTTGAATACACGGGCGAAGGTTTTGTGCCGGAGATAGACGGGCATCTCGACGATAAGATAAGCGAATATAATGAGCATTTTAAAGGCAGCCTCACACAGACTAAAGCGCTCGGTATACTTGACGCAGAGCTAGATGACGATGCTGTCGTCGTAGGCTCTTCGGGCAGCCTGCCGGGAGATCTGCAGAGAGTATGGCGCCCGAAATCGCGCGAGACATATCATATGGAATACGGATATTCTGTAATGGGCTATGAGGTCGCCGCCGCTCTTGGAGCAAAGCTTGCGCGTCCAGGAAGCGAAGTTTACGCTATGCTCGGCGACGGCTCTTTTATGATGCTTCATTCAGAGATAGTAACCGCTCTTCAGGAGGGCGCAAAGATAAACCTTGTCGTAATGGACAACGCCGAGTTCGGCTGTATAAACAATCTCCAGATGGAGAGAGGGCAGGGCAGCTTTGGTACAGAATTCCGATACAGGGATAAAAAAACGGGCAAACTGACGGGCGGTTTAATGGCGATTGATTACGCTAAAATAGGTGAAGGTTACGGCGCAAAAGGGTACAGCGTAAAAACACAGGACGAATTAAGAGAAGCTGTCAGTGACGCCAAAACTCAAAGCGTTTCGACAATTATAGATATAAAAGTACTGCCAAAAACGATGACTCACGGATACGAAGGTTTCTGGAGATGCGGTACAGCCGAAGTTGCTAAAAATAAAGAAGTTGTGAAAGTAACTGACGAGCAAAGAGAAGAACTCAAAAAAGCTCGGCAATATTGATTTTAAGGGGAATAATAACATGATAGACAGCAAAAAAGTTAAACTGGGTATAGCTCCTATAGGGTGGACGAACGATGATTTGCCTGAGCTTGGCGGAGAGAACACATTCGAGCAGTGTGTAAGTGAGATGGCGCTTGCCGGATTTGAGGGTACCGAGATAGGCAATAAATACCCCAAAGACAAAGATGTCTTAAAAAAGGCGCTCGAACTTCGCGGGCTTACTATTTGCAATGCGTGGTTTTCTACGTTTTTTACGTCCCAAGACGAGCAGGCGACTATAGACGCTTTTATAAAACATAGAGATTTTCTGCATTATCAGGGCGCGAGAGTTATAGGCTGCAGCGAACAGGGAAACAGTATACAGGGAAAAGATGTGCCCATATTAAAAAACAAGCCGGTATATACCGACGACGAATGGGAAAAGGTAACGAGTGGTATGAATAAGCTCGGCGCGCTTGCTAAGCAAAAAGGCATGAAAGTTTGTTTGCACCACCATATGGGGACGGGTGTGCAGACGCCCGAAGAAATAGACAAATTTATGGATATGGTCAATGATGACGTTTATCTGCTTTATGATTCGGGGCATTTGGTGTTTTCGGAAGGCAGACTGGATGCGGTGTATAAAGTGCTTGAAAAGCACTGCAGCAGAGTTGCGCATGTACATTTAAAAGATTTGCGCGGCGAGATTTATAATAAAGCGGTCAAGGAAGAATGGAGCTTTTTGAAATCTGTCAAAATGGGCGTTTTTACAGTGCCGGGCGACGGTATAATTGATTTTAAACGTATATTTGACATATTGGAAAAGTGCGGATACCAAGGATGGGTACTGGTGGAAGCCGAACAAGACCCGGCAAAAGCGAATCCGTTCGAATACGCCAAAAAGGCGCGCGAGCATATCCACAAGACTTCTGGATTGTAGAATTGAAGATTCGAAAAGCGGCGCCCGTATTATAAAGCGCCGCTTTTCTCAATTTATAAGGATTCGCTGTATGAGAAGCTTATATTTCTTGAATTGAAGAAATCTATGTATTCATCGGGCGGTTTTTTATCCGTCACAAAAGCCTGCAAAGACTCCAGAGGGCAAAAAGCAATTGACGCCGATTTACCTATTTTTGTATGGTCGGCCATGAGTATTATATTACGGCACCTGCGCGTTACTGCTTTTTTTATCTCGGCCTCGTGAAAAGAATTGTTCATCGCGCCCGATTCTATGCATATGGCGGTCGCCGCCATAAACGCCTTGTTTATGTGATAATCGTGAAGCGTATCTATTGCTGTCATGCCGATAAAAGAATTTGTCTTATGATAGAGCAGGCCGCCTGTCGAAATCACATTTAAATGCGGAAAGCGCGCGGCTTCGTTATATATGTTCAAGCTGTTGCTGATTATGGTAAGGTTGATATTCTCGGGTATGTACTGCAAAATATTTACGGTAGTGGTACCAGAATCAATATAAATAGTTTCTCCGTCTTCAATATATTTGCTTGCGAGAGCGGCAAGAGCCATTTTTTCGTGAATGTTGCTGACGCTGCGCATGTTGTAAGGCACGATATCATTTTCTTTGTTCAGCACTATGCCGCCGTAAACTTTTGATGCAATACCGCGGCTGCATAGTTCGGTTATATCCCGGCGTATTGTGTTTTGCGAAACTTTGAATTTTTCGCATAGCTCAGGTATGGAAACAGATTTTTTCTGCAGAAGATACGTTTCTATTTCGTTTATTCGATTTTGTTTCATGCTTTACCCGCTTATTTTAGATATTTTAAGCGTATTATATCACAACCTGCTCATTTTGTGAAGAAATTTACAAAATAAACAAATAAACCGTTGATTTGCGCTATCTGTTATGATAATATGTACCCAAAAGATAACCATAATAGTACCAAAAATTCACCATGGGCTATATTTTGGTTATTTTATGATTTATAGAGGTGAGAATATGACAGAACAAGAAACAAAAACTTATGTGAAGTTTGCGGCACAGATTCGGGTAGAGACTCTGAAAGAGTTTGCTAATCTTGGGTTTGGGCACGTCGGCGGCGCTATGAGTATAGTCGATACGATAGCTGTGCTTTACGGCGGCGTTATGAAAATTGACCCGAAAAACCCGGGCTGGGAGGACAGGGACTGGCTCGTTTGCTCTAAAGGGCACGCTGGGCCGACAATATACGCTACATTGGCATTAAAAGGTTATTTCCCCAAAGAAATGCTGCTGACGTTAAATCAGGGCGGCACTAACCTTCCTAGCCACTGCGACAAAAACAAAACACCCGGAATAGATATGACGACGGGGTCGCTCGGGCAGGGTATAAGTACGGCGATAGGCGTGGCGCTTGGAAACCGTCTGGATAATAAGGATAATTGGACTTATCTTATCATTGGAGACGGTGAGCTCAATGAAGGCCAAATTTGGGAAGGCGTAATGTTTGCCAACCATTTTAAGCTTGCCAATTTGATAGTGTTTGTAGACAACAACAAACAGCAGCTTGACGGATATACCAAAGACATCATGGACAACGGGGATATAGGGCTTAAGTTTAACAGCTTTGGCTGGCATACGCAGGATGTTGACGGGCATGACGTGGGCGCGATATATGATGCGATTGAAAAAGCAAAAGCAGCAAAAGGCAAACCGTCGGTAATAGTGCTCGATACTAAAAAAGGCAAAGGTTGTTCTTTCGCCGAAGGCGTTTTAAATAATCACCATATGGCGTTTACAAAAGAACAGTGTGAAAATGCTATAAAAATTGCCAATGAAGAATTGGCACAATCCGAATAGAAAGGCGGCGTAAAAAAATGAGTATAACATTAACAAAAGAAATAAAAAAAGACGACACAATGATGAGAGACGTATATTGCGCTACCTTGATGGATATGGCAAAGAACGATTCAAGAGTAGTTTCGCTTGACGCTGATCTCATGAAATCTATGGGTATGATACCGTTTTTAGAAGCATACCCCGAGAGGACTTTTAACTGCGGAGTGCAGGAAGCAAATATGGTAGGAGTAGCGGCAGGCTTATCGGCTACGGGAAAGATACCGTTCGCGCATACTTTCGGGCCTTTTGCGAGCAGGAGATGTTACGACCAGGTGTTCATCTCGGCGGCATATGCACAGCTTAACGTAAGAATAGTAGGCTCTGACCCGGGAATAACGGCCGCTTATAACGGTGGAACGCACATGCCTTTCGAAGATATGGGAATAATGAGAAATATACCGGGGATTACGATAATTGAGCCCACAGACGGAGTAATGCTCGAGAACATAATGCGTCAGGTAAAAGACATGTACGGAGTTTTCTATATACGGCTTTTGCGCAAAGAACCCATGACAATTTACGAGAAGGGCTGTGAATTTGAAATAGGCAAAGGTATATCGCTTCGCCAGGGCAGCGATGTTACGCTTATAGCAAGCGGATTTTTGACAAGCGAGGCGATAAAAGCGGCAAAAATACTTGAACAGTCGGGCGTCAGCACAAGAGTTGTTAACATTTTTACATGGAAACCTATAGACAAAGAGCTGATAATAAAATGCGCAAACGAAACGGGAGCTATCGTAACGGTAGAAAACCATAATATTATAAACGGCCTTGGAAGCGCCGTTGCCGAAGTGCTGGCGGAAAATGCGCCCGTGCCTTTGGAGAGAATAGGAAGCCGTGATAAATTCGGCGAAGTCGGAAGCGTAGATTATCTTCAGAAAGCATTTGAAATGACTGCTGATGATATTGTTGAAAAAGCAAGAAAAGCAGTCTCGAGAAAATAATAATAAAGAAAAAAATGGAGGGAAAGTTATGGCAAAGGTTAAAGTTGGAGTTGCAGGATACGGTGTTATAGGCCAAAGGCTTGCGGACGGAGTCGCGTGCCAGCAAGACATGGAGCTTGTAGGCGTTGCCGATGTTGCGCCTACCATTTCGGTAAGAGCGTTAAAATATAAAGGCATGCCTTACAAGATGTTTAACGTAATGCCTGAAAACAAAGCGATGGAAGAAGCGGGAATACCTGTTTCGGGAACTTTTGAAGAACTCGTGCAGGAAGTTGATATAATGCTAGACAGCTCGCCGGGCGGTATAGGCGCGAAGAATAAAGTTCTTTATCAAAAACATAACACAAAAGCTGTTTTCCAGGGCGGAGAAAAGAACGAGATTGCCGATGTTTTCTTTCATGGATACGCTAACTATGAAAAGGGCGTAGGGCAGGATTATCTAAAGCTTACTTCATGCAATACTACAGGCCTTATACGCGCGGTTGATATGCTTGACAGAGCGGCAGGGCTCGATAAAGTAGCTATAACCATTATACGAAGAGTAGCCGACCCGGGTGATTATCACAGAGGGCTTACAAACGCACTTCAGGTAGAGCACGCTCCGAGCCATCAGGCGCTTGACCTTATGACGATTATGCCGCACATACCATGCACAGGAATACTCGTTCATACACCTGTGACACACGGGCATATAATCACTGTTGTCGCAACACCGAAGAAAAAGCTTGCTAAGAAAGATTTATGGGAGATGGCTCAGGCTCATCCTAGAATAATGACAGTAAGCCTAAAAGACGGATTCCTCGGAAACGCTTCTATGTTCAGATGGGCGCGCGATATAGGTAACAGCCGCGGAGATATGTATGAAATAGCGCTTTGGGAAGAGTCTATCGTAAACTCGGGCGATGATATAATGTTTGCGATAAACATCCCTCAGGAAGCTGTTGTTATACCTGAGAATATTGATGCGATTAGAGCGGCTATGAGCATGCAGACCACACGGCAAGAAGGTACTGCAATGACTAATAAATATCTGGGGATGAAATAAATATGAGATTCGGAATTAATACGATAGATGATTTTAACGTTGAGGGCAAAACGGTATTGCTCCGAGTCGATATAAATCAGCCTGTCGATAAAAAAACGGATACGCTTCGCGATATCACCCGCATAAAGGGCTGCGCGCCGACTATAAAAGAGCTTAGCGACAAAGGCGCAAAGCTTGTCGTTCTTGCACACCAGGGAAGCGATATCGAGTACGTTAATTATTACAGCACAAGGCCTCACGCTAAGGTAATAAGCGAGCTTATCGGCAAAAATGTTGAGTTTGTGCCGGATGTCTGCGGGCCTTTTGCAGTCGACAAGATTAAAAACATGAAAACCGGCGAGATTTTGCTGCTTGACAATGTTAGGTTTATGGCCGAAGAGATGACGCTTTTTGAAACGAAATTAAAGCTTTCGCCGCAAGAGCAGGCGGTAACGCAGGTCGTATCAAGGCTTGCGCCGCTTGCCGATTTGTTCATTATGGATGCGTTCGCAGCGGCGCATAGGGCACAGCCTACGCTGATGGGCTTTCAGCAGCTGCTTCCGTCCGCTATGGGAAGGCTTTTTGAAAAAGAGTACAACGTGCTTTCAGAGATATTGGAAAAACCGCAAAAGCCGCTTGTGTTTGTACTCGGCGGCGCTAAGATTCAAGACGCTTTTTTGATGATGGACAAAGTGCTTGGCGACGGTATCGCCGATAAAGTTCTCGCAGGAGGCCTTGTCGGGCAGGTTATGCTTATAGCCAGCGGAGTTGACATAGGAAAGCCGTCTACAGATTTTATTATAAAAAGCAATCTCGGCGAATTTATAGAAAAAAGCAAACAGGTGCTAAAAGATTATAAAGATAAAATAATACTGCCTGTCGATTTGGCGTATGCAAATGGAGAAAGAAAGCTTGCCGAGATAGCTGATTTACCGATAGATGAGGATCTGCTCGATATTGGAGACAAAACGGTAGAGATATTCAAAGAACATATAATGAATGCGAAAACAGTATTTGTAAACGGGCCTGTTGGTGTTTTTGAAAAACCGCTGACAGAATACGGAACAAAAAATATTTGGCAGGCGCTTGCTGATACTTCGGCGCATACTGTGCTCGGCGGCGGCGACAGCGTGGCGGCAACAAACAAATACGGGCTGGCAGATAAAATGGGTTATGTCTGCACAGGCGGCGGCGCGCTCGTACGTTTTTTATCGGGAGAAGAGCTGCCTGTCGTAACGGCGCTCAAATATGCGGCAAAGAAATTTGGCACAAACTAATTTGGCACAAACTAATTTGGCACAAACTAATTTGGCACAAACTAATTGGCATAAGGGTAGTTTATTGCTAAAATGTATTTTGTACAAATAAAATGATGAGAGGTAAAGTGTATTGGATTATAACAAAGAAAGTTTAAAGCTGCATTATGAATGGAAGGGTAAAATAGAGGTAATAGCGACGACGCCCGTAGAAAACAAAACAGACTTGTCTTTGGCGTATACGCCGGGGGTAGCAGAGCCGTGTCTCGAAATACAAAAAGACATCAATAAAAGCTATGACCTGACGAGAAGATGGAATCTTGTTGCTGTGGTAACAGACGGCACCGCCGTGCTCGGGCTCGGAGACATAGGCCCGGAAGCGGGAATGCCCGTAATGGAAGGAAAATGCGTTCTTTTTAAATCGTTCGGCGATGTTGACGCGTTTCCGCTTTGCGTACAGAGCAAAGAAGTCGACGATATCGTAGAAACCGTTTATCAGATATCGGGCAGCTTCGGCGGCATAAACCTAGAGGACATAGCGGCGCCGAGATGTTTTGAAATAGAGAAGAAGTTAAAAGAAAGATGCGATATTCCTATCTTTCATGATGACCAGCACGGCACGGCTGTTGTCGTAACGGCGGCTATGATAAACGCAATGAAACTATCGGGCAGGAAAATAGAAGACCAGGAAGTAGTCGTTTCGGGAGCAGGGGCGGCGGGCGTTGCTGTAACCAAGCTGCTCATGAGTATGGGTATGAGAAGCGTTATACTTTGCGACAGCAAGGGCGCTATATATGAAGGCAGAGAAGGATTGAATCCTTTTAAACAGGAAATGGCCAAAATTTCTAACAAAGAGATGAAAAAAGGCTCTCTTAAAGATGTTATAGCCGGAGCGGACGTTTTCATAGGCGTATCGGCGCCGGGGATAGTATCAGAAGATATGGTAAAGAGCATGGCAAAAGACTCTATAATTTTTGCAATGTCCAATCCTGTGCCCGAGATAATGCCAGACCTTGCCTTAAAAGCGGGCGCAAGCGTTGTCGGAACGGGAAGAAGCGATTTTGCTAACCAGATTAACAACGTTCTTGCTTTCCCCGGAATTTTCAGGGGAGCGCTCGATGTTAGGGCAAGCGACATAAACGACGATATGAAAATTGCCGCTGCGTATGCTCTTGCAGAGCTTGTCGGCGATGATGAACTGACACCGGAATATGTTATACCCGCACCGTTTGACCCAAGAGTGGGAGATGCTGTGGCAAAGGCTGTAGCCGAGGCCGCAAGAAAGAGCGGCGTTGCAAGAATATAAGAGTATACATATATAATTAAGGACGAGCCGGTATTTTGTTTAATGCCGGCTCGTTGCAGATAAAGGAGTGGTTTTATGAATATTGGGCTAAATTACGGAAAAGAAAAAATAAATGTCGAAATACCCAATAAAAACTTAGCAGCGGTACTCGAGCCGAACCATGTGGAAATTGAAAGTACGGGCGCGGATGAGGTGCTAAGAGCGATTCGGACACCTATAGGCAGTAAAAGGCTTTGCGATATAGTAAAAAAAGGTGAGAGTGTGTGCATTATTACGAGTGATATAACAAGGCCTATGCCCTCCAAAGTCGTTTTGCCTATAGTCATAGACGAGCTTGTAAAAGGCGGCGTCGAGTATGACGACATAACCGTAGTTTTAGCACTCGGAAACCACAGGGCGCATACACAGGATGAAAAAAAATATATAGTGGGTGAAGAGGTCTATGCCAAAGTAAAATGTTTAGATTCTGACCAGAGCCGTATAAAAAATCTCGGGTACACTAAAAGAGGAACTCCCGTAGATGTTTTTGAAGCGGTTGCAGATGCGGACAGGGTAGTTTGCCTCGGCAACATAGAGTATCATTATTTCGCGGGGTATTCGGGCGGAGCCAAGGCAATAATGCCCGGCGTTTCTACCGCCGGTGCTATACAGGCCAACCATTCAAAGATGGTAGAAGACACTTCCATAGCCGGTAAGATAGAAGGCAATAATTTACGGGCGGATATAGATGAGGTAGCGCAGTTTGTAAAAATAGATTTTATTGTTAATGTTGTACTCGATGAAAAAAAGCAGATAATAAAAGCGGTGGCAGGCGATTATATAAAAGCGCACAGGCAGGGCTGCGTATTTTTGGATAAGCTTTATAAAATAAGCATAGAACAAAGGGCAGATATTGTCATAGTTTCGCCGGGCGGCTTTCCAAAAGACATCAATCTATACCAGGCGCAGAAAGCGCTTGATAACTCTAAGCACGCCGTTAAAGACGGCGGTATTATTATACTTACCGCTTCGTGCAAAGAGGGGCTTGGCGAAGAGGTTTTTGAACGCTGGATGAAAGAAGCGGACTGCCCGGGAAGCATGGTCAAAAAGATAAAAGTGCAGTTTGAGCTTGGCGGGCATAAAGCGGCCGCTATAGGCATGGTTCAGCAAAAAGCAGATGTATATCTTGTTTCTGATATGGAAGACTGCTTTGTAAAATCTTTGTTTTTTACGCCTTTTGACACCCTTCAGCAGGCGCTTGATACCGCTCTTGAGAAAAAAGGAGAAGATGCAAAAGTAATCGTTATGCCTTACGGCGGGTCAACGCTTCCTGTTGCAGAGTAGCGTTCCAAAAACGATATACAAAGCGTTAAAATTAATATATAATTAAATAAAAGTATATGGGGAGAATGCCATGATAAAAGAAAGCAAAAAAATATGGTTCAAGGTATTGGCTATAGATATGCTGGTTTTGTGCTTGGCTTTCTCCATGTCAATAATCGGTCAAATGCTTGACACCATAAAAGATATATATTCGCTTTCTTTATCCCAGGCAGGCATGCTTTTGTCAGTACAGAGCATAGGAGGTTTTGTTGTAGCGATAATGAGCCTTTTGATTATTGATCTTTTCAATAAGAAAAAGTTAATCGTATTGTCGGGCGTCATTCTATGTGTGTTCTTGATACTTATTGGTATAAAAATGCCTTTGCCCTTTTTGTTCGTTGTATTTATTATGCTTGGGTTATCTTCTGCTATGGTTAATATAATATCAAATGCAGTAATGATGGACACTGTGCCCAAAAATCCCGAAAGATACATAAACTTTATGCATACCATATTCTCTTTCGCAGCTGTTTTAGCGCCTGTGGTTTCTAACGCTATATTCGCGGATTACGGAATAATGGGTGTGTTCTTTATTATGGGAGGATTTGCGCTTATTTGGGCGGCGTATTCAGTAATAGTTTTTAAAAATGATGTACGGCAAAAGCTTATCAAAGAAAAAATAAATATAAAATCCAGATTTGCTGAGATGATAAAAGTTCTTAAAAACCCCGGCATGAAACATATAAACATAATCGCGGTTTTGATAAGCTGCTGGCAGTTAACGGCTATGTATTATGTGTCATCGTTGTTTTCGAGTATTACCGGAAATGTATCGGATGGAGCGTACGCTTTATCCGTGCTTTATCTTGGCATGATGCTTTCAAGGCTTATCTACAGCAAGTTCGCAGACAGATTCTCACCCGGGCGCGTGCTGGCAATAGAATGTTTCATAGGAGCACTTTTCTGGATAGCCGCTATATTAACCGGCGATATACTTGCAAAGACGGTATTGATAGGTATCTCCGCGTTTTTCTGCGGTAATAACTTTCCTATAACATTTTCAACAGCATGCAACTTGTCGCCGAATAATAAAGCAACTGCGCTTGGGGGGACTTTCTTTGGATACTATCTGGCGCTGTTTGTCTTTATACCGATTATAGGCGCTATAGGAGAGGCAATAGAGCTCAATAACGCGCTGTATTTCGCGGCGCTTCCGCTGTTTGCACTTATTCCTTTTGCACTTGGGCTGCACAAAAAGATGAAAATTTTGAAACTGGTAAATTTTAAAGAGAGGTAAAAAATATGATAGCGCTTGGAAATGACCACGCAGGTTTGGAACTTAAAGAAAAAATAATTGAATATCTAAAAGAACTCGGGCTTGAATATAAAGATTATGGATGCTATACTGGCGAAAGGGTAGATTACCCTGTCTTCGGGGCGGCCGTCGCAAACGCAGTCGCCGGCGGGGAATGCGATAAAGGCATTATATTCTGCGGTAGCGGAGTGGGTATATCTATAGCGGCGAATAAGGTTAAAGGTATTCGCGCTGTTGTGTGCAGCGAGCCTTATTCCGCAAAACTTTCCAGGCAGCATAATAATACAAATATATTGTCTTTAGGATCAAGAGTCGTCGGTCAGGAGCTCGCTAAAATGATTGTCAGCGAATGGCTGAATGCGAAATTTGAAGGCGGAAGGCATCAGAAACGTATTGATATGATAGCAAGCTTAGAACAGGGCAAAAATATATAATTTTTGGAGAATTATTTATGGGGAACGGTAAATATACAATAGGCATAGATATCGGTGCTACAAAAGCGAATATCGGCATTATTGATGAAAATTACACAATTTGCGGCAAAACCAAGGTTCCTACAAACACAGGCCAGGAAAGCGGCAAAATCTTATCCGATATTGCGCAAGCGGTAAAAAATTGTATGGCGGATTTAAAGCTTGAAATTCAAGATATTTCTTTCATGGGTATAGGAGTACCGGGTACTGTTGACGATAAAGGTAAAAAAGTTATTTTTGCGCCCAATCTAAAATGGAGAAATGTCGAGATAGCAGAAATACTAAAGTCGGAATTTTCGTGCGAAATATGCGTTGAGCACGACGTAAAAGCGGCGGCGGCGGGAGAGCTTCTTGCCGGCGCAGGAAGAGGTATGAGCGATATCGTTTGTATGACGCTCGGTTCGGGTATCGCCTGCGGTATTATAATAGACAAAAAAATTCACCGCGGAGCATTTAATACTGCGGGAGAAATAGGGCATATGGTCATCAATCCGAATGGGCCTGCCTGCAACTGCGGCAAAAAAGGCTGTGTCGAGGCTTACGGTTCGGGCACTGGAATAGGCAGGCGCGCAACAGAAATGTTCGGCAGAAAGATGTCATCCGAAGAGGTTTTCGAGCTTGAAAAGCAAGGAGACCAAAGGGCGGCGGATATTATAACCGCAGGCGTAGAAGCAATAGGAATCAGCCTTGTCGGCGTTGTCAATCTTTTATCTCCCGAAGCTGTGATATTAAGCGGCGGCTTGACGAACCAGAAAGAGTATGCAGCGCGTATAAAAGAATTTGTACTTTCTAATTCATACAATCTTGCCGTGCCAAAAGACAAATTTAAATTTGCAATCGCCGAACTTGGGCCGGACGCGCCTATGGTAGGTGCGGCTATTTTAAGCAATCTTAACTGACACAAGGAAACGTTCTTAATATCGCAAATTTGAAAGCCGTTATATAGCGGTTTTTTTCTATCAATCATAGACTGGCATCAATTTTGTACCATTTAGTATTTCTGTGATAAAATAGTGTCGATAATAGTGAGAGGACAGCTGCAAATTGGAAATAAGGTTTCGCTATGAGAGTTAAATTCGGAGACATTCTGCTCAGCCTGGCTATAGCTTTGGCGGCTGTGCTGCTTATGTTTTTTATGCGTCCTTCAGATGCGAAAGTTAAAACGGCAATTATTATGCAGGATAATCACGTTATAGAAAGAATTGATCTTAACGATTCTCCAGACAGGATTATACAAATTGAGAACGTACAAATAAAAATAGCAGTGCAGGACGGGCGCATAAGGTTTATAGAATCATCCTGCGCGGATAAAACATGCGTTAATACAGGATGGATAGACAGCCCGGGCGAAATGGCTGTTTGCCTGCCCAATAAAGTGCTTATAAAGATTGTCGGCGAAGAGTCAAGTGATATTGATATTATCGCCGAATAGGTAAATTATATGAAGATAAACATAAAAATAATAACTATAAGCGGAATTCTTATTGCGGCGGCTGTCGCGCTTTCTGTTGCAGAGAAGATGCTGCCTATCGGGGCTTTCATTCCCGTTCCGGGCATAAAGCTAGGGCTTGCGAACGTTGTAACAATGCTGGCTTTATTTTACATAGGGCCGGGCGGAGCTTTGCTTATACTTATTTCAAGATGCCTGCTGGGTGCGCTGTTTTCGGGCATTACAGGGCTTTTTTTCTCGCTCTCGGGAGGCATACTCGCTTTTTCTGCTATGCTGTTTATCAAACTTTTTTATGGCAGGGCTTTTTCTGTGTTCGGTATAAGCATAGGCGGCGCGGCGGCGCATAACATAGGCCAGATATTAGCGGCGTCATTGCTGCTCGGAGAAAACCTTATATATACATATCTTCCGCTGCTTTTACTGACAGGAATAGCCACGGGTGTTTTGACCGCGGCTGTTTCAGCAAGTTTGTTTATAAAGCTGGAAAAGAACGGTTTTATATCGCGCAATTTCCCCAAATCCAGATTATATTTTGCAGAATAGGAATTTATTTTGAAAAAGATTTTAATTTTTTTATTGATAATAATACTCGCGTCTTTGGGTATTGGCTGCTCTAATCAAGCTGAATATTCAAAATACCGCACCGACTTCTTTGATACTTTTGACACAATTGTTACGGTTATGGCGTATACAAAAACTGAAGCGGAGTTCAAAGAGCTTTCTGATTTGGTGTACAATAATTTTACGCAGATGAATTCGCTTTTTGATATATACAACGATTACGAAGGTGTTAATAACATAAAGACAATAAACGATAATGCCGGTATTTCGCCGGTAAAAGTTGACGGTAAAATAATTGATTTGCTGATAACCGCCAAAGACTGGTATAAAAAGACGGGCGGCGTGGTAAACGTTGCGCTCGGGCCTGTGCTGAATATATGGCACGATTACAGACAAGAGGGGCTGGCAGCGCCCGACCAAGCGGTTCTTCCGCCCATGCTGGAACTGCTTGAAGCGAATGAGTATACCGATATTGATAAAGTTGTAATAGACGCGGAAAACTCAACCGTTTATATTGAGCAGGGCATGAGGCTTGATGTAGGAGCGATTGCAAAAGGGTACGCGACGCAGGTTACCGCCGATTTGCTTACAGAGAAAGGATATGATTCTGTGCTTATAAGCGCGGGAGGCAACGTTAAAGCAATAGGCTCTCCCAAAGACGGCGTACGAAGCCTTTGGGGAGTGGGTTTAAAAGATCCCGAGAGCCCGCTCGAGCTTTCGGTGAGCGAGAGCAACATTCTCGACGCTGCGTATGTAAGTGATATGTCGGTAGTCTCCAGCGGAAGTTATGAACGGTTCTATGTTGTTGATGGGCAGGAATATCATCACATCATAGACCCAGAAACGCTTATGCCCGCCGAATATTACAGCGCCGTTACCGTCATGACGCAAGACTCTGCGGCGGCCGATATTCTTTCGACTGCAATATTTATTTTGCCGCCCAAGAAAAGCATGGAGCTTGTAGAAAGCCTTGACGGCGTTGAGGCGCTGTGGGTTATGCACGATGGAGAAATCATCGCGACAGAAGGTATGAAGCAGAGCTTAAGGGACCTTGGCGGCGCTTCTAATGAATAGAGCAAATACAGTATTTAAATTACTTCGGGAAAGCAAAAAAAATGAATTATAAAAGCATTATTGACAGGTATGTTTCTCTTGCGAAAGAGGGAACAAAAAGATCGATTAAGCAATTGATGGACAGATTAAATAAAAATATGAGCCTTGCCGAGTCAAAATTATTGATTATGATTTGGGCAATGTGAATGCTAACGAAGGAAGTTTTTTTCATATTAAAAAGCAAATCTACAAAAATTAATAAAGCGATTTTATTGAAGCGATGATTTCATCAGCCGAGAGCCCCAGCTCTTTATAATATGCTATATCCTTTTTCATTTTTTGCTTTAATATTTCGTCTCTTTTTTTAGTCAGGGCATTTGCAGATAATTCTGCCACAAAACAGCCCTTGCCTACCATAGAATATATAAAACCGGCGTGTTCTAATTCTTCCCACGCTTTTTTGATAGTAATTACGCTTATTCGTAATTCTTTTGCGACCGTTCTTATAGCGGGCAGGGCAAAATTACTCGGCAGCTCGCCTTTTATAATCTGCGAACTTATCTGTTCGAATATCTGCTGGTATATCGGTTTATCCGATGTATTAGAAATTATGATGTTCATTAAATATCAATTCTTTCAAATCGTTTTGCGGATATTTTGAACGCCGCAAAACTAAGCAATGCAAACAGTACAATTCCGCCGAAAAGCAGAGGCAGCTGTATCGTCATATCTTTGGTTCCGTCAAGCACTTTTGCAGCCGGCACAAGCATTACAAGCATTTCAACCCCTGCCGCAAAAAGTATTACTGCTGTCATGGCTGTTATTACGGGAAGCGCTATTTTATACGCTGTCTTATAGAACATAGGGAAAAATATGATGTTATATAAACCAAAAATAATAAACGTAAAGCCAATAAACGCTATATTTGCATCGAGCAGGAAATTCCCATTTGGATAGATTAATATATTGATGACAACAAAAATCGCTGTTACGGTTATTTGTATGAGTTCAAGCAAAACCATTGATACTATACGTGCCTTTACGGTATCACGCCTGCGCACAGGAAGCATCACCGAGAATTCTATATCGTTCTGAGCTTTACCGTTGGTAAAAATGTTGGGTACGGTTATGAAGAAAAAATACATCAGCGCAAGAAAATATAACCATTCGGGAATAAGCAGCAGCGCGCCGAAAAGCGCAACTAGATAATAAAGCGGATGAATTGTCAGGTGAAACTCTTTATATAGTAAATTTCTCATTATAAAGCCTCCCTTTTAACATGGTAAATCATAATTTCTTCTAAACTAGGCGGTTCGTACGAAACGCCGTCTTTTTCACGCAAGTCTTTTGTATTTATTAATCCCGAAAAACCGAAAGAATTAGTTTTATATGAAATCAAATACGGCTTTAGCATTTCAAGCTGCTCTTTTGTGCCTTTTACGACACGGAAAGCGGCAATAAGGTCGTCTTTTGTGCGGCTCTGCAGAATACGCCCGTTTTCTATAAACGTGATATAATCAGCGCATTTTTCAAGGTCGCTTGTTATTTGTGTAGAGAACAATATGCTTCTTTGCCCGTCTTCAATCAACTCCTGAAACAGTTCTAACAGATCGTCTCGCGCCACAGGATCAAGGCCGCTTGTAGGTTCATCAAGTATAAGCAGCTTAGCGTTATGTGAAAGAGCAAGCGCAAGCGAATACTTTACGCGCATTCCGTTAGATAATTCGTCTACCTTTTTATTTTCGTCAAGAGCGAACCTTTTTATATAATCGGTATAAATATCATCATCCCAATCCGTATAAAAACGGCGCACAACATCGGTTATTTTTCTAATTTGGCTCTTTTTATAATAATCAATGCCTCCGAACATAAAGCCTATCTGCTGCTTTAGGGCAAGCTCATTCTTTGCAAAATCTTTACCCATAACGGTTATTGTTCCCGAATCTTTTTTTACAAGATTGAGTATCGATTTAAGCGTTGTTGTTTTGCCTGCGCCGTTGCTGCCTATAAAGCCCATAATAAAACCTTTTTCCAAGTTAAATGATACATCTTTTAGATGGAACTTATCGTAATTTTTATTTAATTTTTCCACTGTCAGTATAGACATTTATTACAAACCTCCCCTTGGAAATTGTATATATTGAATATACACAATATACTTCGTTGTTTTTGATTTGTCAATAGTTTTATACAGAATAAGGGCATCCGGCATACTATATCTATCAATGGAGATATTAATAATAGAGAATAAAATGGAGGATTTTTTATGCATACCATGTTTAAAGGAGCGATAAGCTTCGGACTTGTTAATATACCTATAAAGATGTTTACTGCGACGGAAGAAAAGGATGTGCGCTTTCGTACGATACACAAAAAATGCGGCTCACCTATAAAATATCAAAAAAAGTGTCCTGTATGCGGCGAGGAGGTAGCATTAGAGGACATCGTCAAAGGCTTCGAATATGAGCCGGGCAAGTTTGTAATAGTCAGCGAAGAGGATTTTGAATCGGCTAAAACAAAAGTTTCTGCAAGAACGATAGAAATCGTGGATTTTGTAGACCTTGCTGAAATCGATCCTATATATTTTGATAAGACGTACTACCTCGCACCCCAGCCAGAGGTTACGGCAAGCGCGAAGGCTTATAACCTATTGCGCGAAGCTATGAAAAACGCAGGTAAGATAGCAATAGCGCGTGTTACTATAAGAAATAAGCAGACGCTTTGCGTACTTCGGGTATATTCAGAAGTGATGGTGATGGAGACTATATTTTATCCCGACGAGATTCGCCCGGTAAGCGAGATACCATCGCTGCCCAAAGACATGGAAACGGACTCGAAAGAGATGGATATAGCACAGCAGTTAATTAATAATCTAACGGCAAAGTTCGATCCGTCAAAATATACAGATGAATACCGGCAGGCATTAAGGCGGGTAATAGAAGATAAAATTAAAGGAAAGAAGATAGTAGTAAAGCCTGATATGCCAAAGACTAACGTTATAGATTTGATGGAAGCCCTAAAGGCAAGCATAGAAAAGACCGAATTAAAGACAGTAAAAAAACAGATAGTGAAAAAAACGCGTAAAAATGTTAAAAAGCCGCCTGCAAAAAAACGTGCCAATTAAAACGTGCCAATTAAAATATGTACAAAGTAAGAATAATGTATAATATTGGTTGATAAATATGATGTTTGTGATATACTTCAATATGATAAATTTATGGTAAAGAAGCTTTCGGGCAATATTAGCTAAAAGGCGGTATTTAATATGAGCAAGTCATCAATGCAAATAGATATAGATGAAGTATATGAAGGACAAAAACGGAAAAAAACAAAGAAAGCATTGCTTATCATACTTTCCGTTTTAGTGTTATCTCTTATTGGAATAGGCATATATGTTTGGCAGAATTTTGCACAGATCTGGGGAGATTTAGGATTTGATGAAACGGCTGTTTTGGATGAATACGAGATAGATCCCGAGGCGGAGAATCTGCCCGAGGTAACAATGCAGGAGGGCGATGTTCACGCGGTTCAAAAAAATGAAGGCGTTACTGATATATTGCTGCTAGGCCTAGATACAAGAAGTTCAAAGTTTACAGGGCGTTCGGATGTTACTATGGTCCTGCGTATAGACAGCAATAGAAACACCATAAAGCTCGTGTCTTTCATGAGAGATACTCTGGTAGAAATCGACGGGCATGATAAAAATAAAGTCAATACTGCTTATCATTTCGGAAGCATTGAATTAGCTGAAAAGACCATGAAAGAAAGCTTCGGCATAACTCCCGATTATTATGTCGTAGTAAACTTTTTTGGCATGGAAGATATTATTGACGCGCTTGACGGTGTGGACGTAGATTTAGAAAGCAGCGAAATATCTCATTTGAATGACGGAGTTAAGGCACTTAATAGTATAGATAAAAACAACCAATCTGCTCTTATAAAAAAATCGGGGATTCAGCATCTTAACGGCCGCCAGGCGGTTGCATATATGAGAATTCGCAAAGTCGGCGGAGATTCAACGAGAACTCAGCGCCAGCAAACGGTATTAAAAGAGCTTTTCAAAAAGGCAAAGGATATTGATGTCGGGCAGTTTCCCGGTTTAATAGATGTTATGGCGCAGTATGTACGCACGGATATTCCTGTGGGCAAGATGCTCGATATAGCAAAAACGATAAAAGGCATGCCGGGCAGCGAAATTGATACGTTCCGTTATCCTGATGATTATGTGACTGGGCGGTACGAGGGAATGTCTGTTGTACAGCCCAAGGATTTCGATACGCAAATGCAAAAGCTTTACGATTTTATGAAAAACTAGCATTTATTTAATCTAACTTTTGCACAAAAGAGCAAGCGCAAGCAGTAGCGGAAAGAAAAAAGGTTTGCGATTTTGCGTATGATTGCAACAAGGCATTGGCAAAAAAGGGCACGGTTTATCGCATGCTATACCTGCCCTTTTAACGTGGGCGCCGGCACTGAAAGATAACGGAAACCGGACACATACCATTTGGTTAACCATATATGAGCAGTCATCAATTTTTTCAAGCTCCGGCTCGCCGACGCAATGTGATTTTACATCCCCTGTTTTTACATTCGGAGCCACTTTTACTTCTGCCTCAACACATACATCTTTATGAATCACTGTTGAACACTTCATTAAAAACACCTTAATCATCACAATGCAGCGGGCACCCCGGAGCAAAACCTGCGTTGAATTCTGCCAATGGTTCCTGAACGATGGATGCGCCTGTTGTGCCGCCTTCGGGAGACGTCGCGATGAACAGATTTGCCGCCGCAATAGTATTTGCTGCAAAATCGCACGAAGCTCCGTTTAATACGTTTAGGTTTGCCGCAAGAAGCTGTGCATACAGTATTTGATACTGCCCGGCAAACGGCGGAGAGCCTGGCGCCGGCGGAGCGGGAGTGTTAAAATCCAGAACTTCGTCAGCGTTATCCGTTGTCACGGTAAAGCTTAGCCCCGCACTATCGGAACCGAGTATTATTGACTCGCCCGCAGCCTCTATCAAAGCGTTTGTTATTTCCGGATTATTTCTGAAAAAACCTATTGTATGGGTGCAGGCAGTGGTTTCGGGACATCCGCCTATACTCGGCACAGCACACGATATTCCTTTTGGTTCTGCCGTAGCTATAGCATCGAAGGTAAGAGGCACCTGCACGCATATATTCTGGCCCACCATAAAGGAACAGAATGGCTGCGGCTCGAGGCAACCGCCTATAAAGGGGTTCCCTAGGCAAAAAGTTCGGATATCTCCTATAGTTACTTTTGGCGTAATAGTAACTTCGGCTTCTACGCATACATTATCATGGACAGTTGTTGGACATGACATATTTTAATCTTCCTTTCTGTAAATTGTATAATATATGTTATGTCAATGTATTTAAAACGTTACAATATACACATACTTTAATTTTTTATAATATAATTTTTTGGCATACTTCATTACCGTTTGGAGATATTAATAATATCAAAATTGTATGGAGGATTTTTTTTGTTTGGGCGAAACAATGAATTTTGCATGTATGGAGCCGGTATCCATAGACTTTGTTATAAAAGATGAGCAGTTTATACATCAGATAAAATGGGACGGCATTAGAGGCGTCGCGAATATAGAAGAATCGGGAACAACTATATATACGAGAAACGGCAATATATGTACAGAGTCGTATCCCGAGCTAACAAGCCTGCCTCGGCAGATAAGCGCAAAGCAGGCGGTGCTTGACGGAGAACTGACCGTTTTTGAAAAAGATACGCCGTCCTTTTATCTCTCGCTCCAGCGCAACCGTACAAAAAACAAGAATTCGATAAAGCGGCTGGCAGAAAACTTTCCTGCCAGATATATAATTTTTGACGCGCTTTATTGGAACGGCAGCGATTTAAGGCAGATGCCTCTGGAAAAAAGGCAGGAGATACTAAAGAATAATTTTATAAGCAGCTCTTCCGCCGCGCTGACCGATGACTTTTCCGACGGGCAGGCGCTTTTTGAAATGATAAAAAATAAGAATATGGAAGGTATTGTTTCAAAAAGAAAAGGCAGCAGATATATCGCCGGTAAAAAGCATAACGACTGGTATAAAACCAAAGTACGCAAAAAGATATTGTGCGTAGTTTCGGGAATCAGTTTAAACGGGCAGATGCCCGCCTCTTTGGTGCTTGGTGTTTACAGAGGCGGCAGCTTAGAGGGAATCGGAAAGGTATCGTCCGGTTTAAAGCAGTATGATTTAGCTCTTCTAAAAGAGTTTATGCAAAAATATAAGACAGGCAGGCAAAAAGATATAGTCAGCGTAAAACCTATGCTGACATGCTGGGTGCGTTTTTCCGAATGGACGGGCGGCGGCACTTTGAGGCATCCTGTGCTGCTTGGATTTTGCGATAAAGAGCCGGCGGAAGCGGACGGGCAAGAGATAAGCATATGAGCGAAATTGAAGTTGAAGGAAAAAAGATAAATATAAGCAATCCCGATAAGCTTTTATATAAAGATATAGGTATAAGAAAGATAGATTATATAGTGGACATGATAGAGCTTGCGCCTTATCTTCTTCCGCATACTTCGGACAGGGCTTTGACGGCAATACGTTATCCGAACGGAGTGGACAAGCCGTTTTTTTATCAGAAGCGGCCGCCTGCAAACACTCCCGAATGGGTAGACATAATAACTATAGGCCAAGATACATTTATCAATTTAAACAGCCTTCCTACGCTTGTATGGCTTGCTAATCTGGCGGTGATAGAGTTCCATACTACTTTTTGCAAATATAACGAAGACGCGCTATATGCTCTCGTTTTTGATCTTGACCCGTCGGACAAACAGAACTTTGAGCAGGCGGCGCAGTGTGCGCTTTTGGTTCACGAAACGCTGCATGGGCTTGGTATAGAATGCTCGGCAAAGACATCGGGCGCTTCGGGGCTTCAGATTTATATACCGACAAAAAAATATACTTTTGAGCAGGGGCGCAGGATAAACACTTTTTTTGCAAATTATTTTACAGAAAAATATCCAAAACTCATGACGGCAGAGCGGCATATAAAAAAGCGTGGCAGCAAGCTGTATTTTGATTATCTTCAGATGCACCAAGGCAAAAATATAATATGCGTTTATTCTCCGCGCGCAGTATCGTGCGGAGCCGTTTCTATGCCTGTATCATGGAAAGAGCTTGAGTCGGGAATAACCCCCTGCGACTTTAATCTTAAAACTGCGATAAAGAGGCTCGAGAAAAAGGGGGATATGTTCGAATGTATGCTGACCCCTGGCAAGAATGTGGAGGCGCTCGAAAAAATACTCAAATGAGCGATGTTGACAGCCGTGCAGTAAAAATGGTATCTTAGAAAAAAAGGAGTTTTAATAAATATGAGAAAACAGTAATCCTATTTGTATTTAATATCAAGATTGTGCCGGAAATTTTTTCGGCTGGTTTTTGGTGGGGATTACTGCGCATATTTTTTATATAAACTTTTTATCATAGCCTTTTTGTGCCGTGATAAAAACGCGTATAATCCTCTTCCGTAAAAAGGAGTGGATTTTTTTGTTGCTGGAAATAAATAAATTAGAGAAATACTACGGGCAGGCAAAGATATTGCAGCTGGATAAATTTATATTGAACAGAGGGGATAAGGTAGCTATCGTCGGAGCAAACGGGGCGGGTAAAACAACGCTGCTTAAACTTATATCAATGCAAACAGAGCCGAATGGCGGAAGCGTAAGTGTGAGGGGAAGCATAGGTATTGTTCCGCAGTTTTACCGGCCGGGCAACAGCAGTATCGATTATAGCATCTCGGGCAAAATGCGCCTTGATACAGATGTCGTGCACAGCGGGGGAGAGCAGACAAAACACAGCATAGCGCAGGCTTTTTCGCAGCCATACGATATATTGCTTGCGGACGAGCCGACAACAAACCTTGATATCGAAGCAATTTACGAGCTTGAAAAATTATTACGAAGCTATAAGGGAGGGCTTGTGCTCGTGTCTCATGACACAGAGCTGCTAAAAAATGTGTGTGGCAAGGTGCTAGAGATAGAGCGGGGGTTGTGCACGCTTTATAACTGCGGATACGCCGATTATATTAATCAAAAAGCGATTGCCGAGACGGCGCATGCGGCAAAGTATGAAGCATATATCACAGAAAAAAAGCGGCTGAAAAAGGCGGCCATGGTAAAGGCGCAAAAGTCTGCGGCTATAAAAAGGGCGCCGAAGCGCATGGGCAATTCGGAGGCAAGGCTGCATAAAATGGGCGGCCAGCGCGAGAAAGCGAAGATTGACAGCGCGGCAAAGGCGGCGGTAATGCGGCTTGAAAAGCTCGGGAAGGTCGAAAAGCCCTGGAAAGATAAAAAAATTGTTTTTGACGTAAAGCCGGGCGCGGTGCACAATAAAGTGCTTGTCGATGTGCACGATGTTTCCAAGGCTTACGGCGACAAAACGATACTAGAAGGTTGCAGTTTTTTTATTCCTAACGGTAAAAAGACGGCGCTGCTCGGCGCGAACGGCACGGGTAAAACTACGCTTATAGATATGATAGCTTCGCGCGAAGAAGGAGTTAAGGTATGCAAAAACGTTAAAACAGGATATTTTTATCAGGATATACGCAATCTGGATAATAAAAAAAGCGTGCTGGAAAACGCTATGCAAGACACGATACACTCAAGATATTTTGTGCGCACTATACTATCTAGGCTGTTGTTTAAAAGAGAGCAGGTAAATAAAAGCGCGGCGGTTTTAAGCGGAGGAGAGCGTATTCGCCTTTCCTTAGCTAAAATAATTTTAAGCAATTTCAATCTGCTGATTTTAGATGAGCCGACAAATTTTCTTGATATCGAAAGCAAACAGGCTCTTGAGGATGTGCTCTGTGCATATCCGGGGGCTGTGCTCTTTGTATCTCATGACAGAGAGTTTGTAAGAAGCATTGCCGACAGAATCGTTTACATAAAGAATAAAAAGACTTACACATTCGAAGGGGGCTATGACGATTTTGATAAGGCGAGAGAATAGAAAGGGGATATACTTTTGGAAGAAAATATGGTAATATTAAAAAAAACAAAAGAGGTCTTGCTATGAAGAGAATTTTGTTTATGATACTGATAATAATTCTAATTTTCACTATGAGCATACCTGTGGCGCTCAGCGTTCCCGAAGATTTTGAGATGCTGACTCTCGAAAGCGAAGGCATGGATGTTGTTATGGTACAGATGCGGCTCAGAGATTTAGGATACATAACTTACAGAGCAACGGGAATGTATTACGGCATGACGGAAAAGGCCGTTATGAATTTTCAGGAGAACAATGATCTCGATGCTGACGGGCGGCTTGGAGAGCTTTCTTACGACAAGCTTTTTACTAACGATGTTATAAGAAAACCGCTGAGTTTAGAGATACCTGTTACATCAGGGCCGAGCCTTGTCGGTACGCCCGCCGAGTACGGAGAGCTTGCCGATTGGTTTGAGGAAGTGGACGCCGCTTTTCCTATAGGCGCGACAGCAACGGTAAAAGATTTTAACTCGGGCACAACTTTTGAAATGAAACGCACGGGCGGCGTTAACCATGCCGAAGTCGAACCGGTAGATGCCGCCGCTTACGACAACTATATAGATTCTTTCGGCGGAAAACCTAACTGGGAAAAACGTTCGGTGATTGTTACCGTAGGCAGCAAAAATTATGCAGGGTCGCTTTTTGGAAACCAGATGGGTGAAGATACCGTGTCGGACAATACTATGGACGGGCATACCTGCTTATATTTCTTTGGCAGCTTCTCTCATGTGTACGGATTCTCTGATAAAGAGCATGACAAAATGGTGCTTCGCGCAGCGGGAGAGCCTTTGGAATATTGATGAAATATAAAAAAAGGGCACATCTTGTGCCCTTTTTTTTATGTCTTAAATATCATCTTCCAGTGTCGGAATCACTTGCGTTTTTTTAGGTTCTTTAACGAGAAAGGCTACGGCAAGATTTATAAAAGATAATGCGGCTACTATATAGAAAATATATTGAGAGCCTATTGTCACCCAGAGAATGCCGCCCGTTATGGCAACGATTATTGAAACAACGTGATCTAGCCCAAGCGCGACGGACAGCGTGGGCGTGATATCTTCGGGAGTGGTTGCTATCGATTTTAAGTAAACGATACGGATAACGCCCATTTGCGAAGACAGCCTGTCAATAACAAATAGTGCGGCTGTCAGTATTACAGGAAAACCTATTGTCGCGAGTATTCCGCTGTCAAAGAACTGGCACAGCATTCCGTAGCAAAGATAAACCGCTATAAAAGAAATAGCGTCTACAAAAAGCAGCTTTTTTACGCCGAATTTATCTATCCATTTTCCAAGCTGGGGCATGAAAAACATTCCTATAAAAGCGGCGATTATACCAAGAAGTACTATAGTATCTACCTTTTGGCCCAGCGTTTCTATAAGTACCCACGGCCCGAAAACAATCATTACCTGTTTTTGGACGCCGAAAACAATAGCGAGAATATAGTACAGCTTATATTCTTTTTTAAATACGAATTTTAGTTTGCGCTTAGACCTAACCTGCCCTACGTCTCTTTTTAGTTTGATAAGCAGGCAAAAAGCAGTGATATAGAAAACAGCCGCCACTATAAACGTCCATTTTATATCGTATTCGAAGCTAAATACTTTAAATTTGAATAAAAAGAATACTATTATACCCGATATCATCAAAAACGCGAAACGAACTCCTGCAAACTGGCCCATGCGTTTGCCGATTTTATCCGGCTCCGAAAGCGCCATTCCTATGCTGTCTTTTAAAGGCATGTATAAGTGAAGCCCCATAGAATTGATGAATAAGAATATGAGCATATAATTAAACGCTGGAGTAAAAATACCAAGAACGAGAAGGCCAATCGCCGACAAAGCCTGCGCAATAATTGCAAGCGTTATGTCTCCGAGAAACGCTATCATGCCCACTATGAAAAAACACAGTATGCCCGGAAGCTCTCTCGGAAACTCTATGAGCCCGCGGCCGTAGCCGTCAACCTGATATACGTCTTTAAAGAAATTGGAAAACAGGCCGTCTGAAAAGCCTATCGCAATATTTATTGTCGCGACGACAATAAAAAACAGTATTAAATCTTTTTTTGCTTTATCTGTCATATATATCCTTAAAAATGCAGTTCTTGCTTGAGTATATACTATATTTCGGAATAATAGCAACTTTTATTTCAATAAAATTTAAAACAGAAGAAAGAAACAAACACCGACAGCTTTTTTGCCATCGGTGCATTGGGATAGTCAATATATAACTGTTCTTAAAATATCGTCTTATTCGCATTTTCATCCAAAAGTGTTTGGAGAAACTCGTCTCCGCCTATCTGTCCGAGGTCTCCTGCGCCACGTTTTCTTATCGCCAGCGTGCCGTTTTCCGTCTCTGCGTCTCCCGCGACTGCTATATAAGGAACTCTCTGCGCCCGAGCTTCTCTTATTTTATAGCCTATCTTTTCGCTTCTTGCGTCAAGAGATACGCGAATGCCGGCGTCTTTTAGTCTCTTCTCCCATTTTTTCAGGTACTCAACCGACCTGTCTGTTATAGCGGCAAGCCGAACCTGTTCGGGAGCCATCCACAAAGGCAGCGCGCCCGCGTATTTTTCCAGAAGCATGGCAAGCGTTCTTTCATAGCAGCCTATAGAGCTTCTGTGCACTACATACGGGCATTGTTTTTCGTTTTCACTGTCTACATAATACATCTCGAAACGCTCCGGCAAAGCAAAATCTATCTGTACTGTGAAGAGAGTGTCTTCTTTTCCAAAAACGTTTTTAAATTGTACATCAAGTTTCGGGCCGTAAAAAGCCGCTTCGTCATCCGCTTCAGTATAATTCATTTGGATTTCGTCCAATATCTCTTTCATCATTTTCTGCGTGGTTTCCCAGGCCGCGGGGTTGTCTATATATTTTTCTTTGTTTGCGGGGCCTCTTTTAGAGAATCTGTACCATACGTCTTTGTCGATGCCGAGGCTTTTCATAATAAAAGATATAAGATCGAGAACGTCTTTGAATTCTTTTTTAACTTGTTCGGGAGTACAAATTATATGCGCGTCTGCAAGTGTGAACTGGCGAAGGCGTATAAGCCCGTGCATTTCGCCCGAAGCTTCGTTTCTAAACAATGACGATGTCTCGGTATAACGTATGGGCAGGTCTCTATAGCTGTGGTGTTCCGATTTATATATCATAAACTGGAACGGGCACGTCATAGGCCGAAGCGCCATGACCTCGCCGTCTTTTTCTTCGTCGCCGAGGATGAACATGCCGTCTTTATAATGATCCCAGTGGCCGGAGATTTTATAAAGATCGCTTTTTGCCATTATAGGCGTTTTAGTAAGCTGATAACCTCTTTTTTCTTCTTCGTCTTCAACAAAACGCTGCAGAATCTGCAATGTTTTAGCGCCTTTTGGCATTATAAGCGGAAGCCCCTGGCCGACGGCGTCGTTTGTTGTAAAATATTTAAGCTCGCGCCCGAGTTTGTTATGGTCTCTTTGCTTTGCTTCTTTAAGCATTTTTAAATATTCGCTTAGCTCTTCCTGTTTTTCGAACGCAGTTCCGTATATTCGGCTAAGCATTTTGTTTTTCTCACTGCCGCGCCAATACGCACCCGCTATGCTGAGAAGCTTGAACGATTTTATCTTGCCTGTGGATACAACATGCGGCCCTGCGCAAAGGTCTGTAAAATCGCCCTGTTTATAAAGGCTTATGATATCGTCTTCGGGCAGCTCATTTATAAGTTCAATTTTGTAAGGCTCATCTTTCATCAAATCAAGAGCCTCGGCCCGCGTAAGCTCGAACCTTTCGAGAGGCAGATTCGCAGCAACAATGCGTTTCATTTCTTTTTCTATTTTGACCAAATCTTCTGAGGTAAACGGTTTTGGCACGTCGAAATCATAATAAAATCCTGTGTCTATGGCCGGGCCTATAGCGAGCTTCGCTTGAGGAAAAAGCCTTTTTACCGCCTGCGCCATAATGTGCGAAGCCGTGTGCCAGAGAGCTTTTTTGCCTTCCTCGTCTTCAAACGTCAGTATCTCGAGCTTGCAGTCATGCTCTATAATTGTTGATAAATCGCAGATTTCGCGGTCTATTTTTGCGACAAGCGCTTTTTTCCCCAGTTTCTGCGAAAGCGATTTTGCTATGAGAAGCGCGCTCATACCGTTTTCAAATTCTTTTACTACTCCGTCGCTAAGCGTAATTTTCATAATAGCTCCTTTTCTAAATAAAATAATAAAAAAGCCCATGTACAAAACGTACATGGGACGATTATTTACCGCGGTTCCACCCATATTCCATGAAAAATCCATGGCTCTTTAAAAAGGTTTTTTTAATTAATTCAAAGGTGGTTTCGCCCGAAATTCGCGTACGGCACACTTTCAGCCCTTTTACGGTGTGCGCGTCTCTGCTTACGCTTTTTATTACCCGGCTACTTGTCCTTTTGTGGTGATAATTATATGACAACTAAAGCGATATGTCAATTATCAGGGCTATATAAGATTCGAACGGCCGCTCGATGTGCGTTCGTCTAGTTTTATTTTGTGCACAATACCCTGAACAGTTTTGGCAGCGCCGAAAATCAGTGCCAGTACACCAAAAAGTATTATATAATCTATGGCAAGAATCAAAGGTATGACAAGCAGCACAAGCCCTATTAAAAGCAGCAGCGCGCCTATACGCGTCCTGTGGCTCTTGAGTTCTTCTGCCTGCTGCCTTGCTTGTACAACATCAAAAAACCCGAAAATTATAAACCAGCAGGCGACTATGACTCCAAGCAATGCCGGGGAGTCTGTTATTATGATTATCAAAAGCAGCAAGATTATATCGAGAATTCCGTGAATAAGATACGTTAAAAATTTACGATGGTCGCTTTTGCTTTTAAACGCTTTATAAAGGTTGTAAATTCCATAAACCAAAACGGCGAGCCCTACAAGAAAAACAAGTACGTCAAGGCCGACCTGCGGGGAAACCAATAAGAATATACCTGCCGCGATGATAACGATTCCTATAAAGACTATAAGCCACCAGGGCATGTTTTGTTCATTTGTTTTCATGATTTTTCGAGCATTGCTCCTCTCTGCCGGATAAAAAAGCGATTTTTTTCCATCTGTCTAAATAATACCACTAATACTATGTTTTAGACAACCGTATATATAAAGAAAAAACATATTTTTTTCAAAAACCTTCGCCGAGAACTTCTTTTACATCGGCGACAATTATAAAAGCTTCGCTGTCTATTCTTTTCACCAGTTTTTTGAGCTTAGTGCCTTCTCCGCGCCATTTCAGCACGCACAATAAAACATTCCTTTGTTTACCGCTGAACTGACCTTTGGCAGAAAAAGAGGTTACTCCGCGGTTCATCTGCAGTAATATTACCTTTGCTATCTGTTCGCTTTTATCAGAGATTATATAAAAAGCTTTTGCTGCGTTTAGCCCTACCGTAAAAAAGTCTATGACTTTAATGGCTATAAAAAGTGAAGCGATGGCGTAAAGAGCCATTTCGGGTTTGAATACAAATGCAGAAGATGCGATTACTACAAAATCTATGCCAAAAACAAAAGCGCCAATACCTATATGGCTGAACTTTGAGTTTAATATCTTTGCCGCCATATCCGTGCCTCCAGTGCTGCCGCCAAAGCGTATTACGATACCTACACCTATGCCCACAAGGACGCCACCGTAAACTGCGCCGAGAAAAAGATCCTGGCCGCCCGCTGGGATTGGAATGGCCTCGGCAATAATCGAATATGCAGCGATTGCGTAAGCTGTTTTTATCGCAAAGCTTTTCCCGAGCAATCGGAATCCGAATATAAAAAGGGGAATGTTCAGCCCTATTATACTTATCCCGAGCGGGATTGAAAATATGTGATAGAATATAGTTGCTATTCCGCTAACGCCACCGGCGGCTATTTTATTAGGCACAAGAAAAAAGTTCAGGCCCGCGACGGCAATCGCAACGCCCGCCAGTATAATGATATATTCAAAGATTTTTTTCTTCATGTTGCCTCCCGTTTAAATATTTACGACACGAAAAAAGCGGAAAGAAATTTCCTTCCGCCTTAGTTTTCGTCAATTTACTTATTTTTATCAAACCCCATGCTTACAAAAATCGCTTCGTCTATTCTAAGCATATCCTTCTCGTTAAGCCGCCCCATTTTTTTTATCAGCCTTGTCTTATCTATAGTCCGAATTTGCTCTAAAAGCACAACACTTTTTTCGGCCAGCGTATCTTGCTCGATTATTATATGAGTAGGCAAGCGCGCCTTTGCAAGGTTAGACGTTATGGCTGCAACGATTACCGTCGGGCTAAACCTGTTGCCGGTATCGTTTTGTATTATGAGCACGGGACGTATGCCGCCTTGTTCAGATCCGGTAACGGGGTTTAAATCCGCGTAGTAAATATCCCCTCGCTCTATCATACCTCACCCCGCCTATACTGTTTTGGTCTCCCTTAATATAATATGACCAAACGTTAAAAGGTGACAGCGTTTTAATCGAGCAGCGACAGAGCGTTTTTATAAAGTATTTTATCGATATCAGAGGAGGGCAGATTAAGTGAAGTGATAGTTTTTATAGCTTCGTCCTGTCTTCTCCAGGGAGAGTCGGTGCCAAAGAGTATTTTTTCTGCTCCGTGTTTATTTATCAAACGTTCCATGCCCGAGTTTTTTAATTTGTAGTAAGAATAAGAAGTATCAAAAAAAACATCCTCTCCGACTAAAAGCTCTTCAACATCGCGCCAAAGTCCGTGAGAGCCCATATGCGCGGCTATTAACGTTAAACCTTTGACAGATCCTAGTATATTTTTTATCATCAGGGGAGTGCAGTGTACAAGCGCGGGGTATCCGATATCTACGCCCGCATGGAACATGACTATAAGCCCAAGGTCGCGCAGCATTTCATACAGCGGCATCATGCGCGGCTCGTCCGCAAAAAAATGCTGGTAATCGGGATGAAGCTTTACTCCGACAAACCCATCTTCTTTTAGTTTTGCCGCAGCGCTTGCCAAATCTTTGTCCTCGGGGTGCAGTGTGCCAAAGACATTGATTTTATCGTCAGTATTCTCCTTCGCCCACTCGTTAATTACGCGAACCTGAGAAGGCTTTGTCGCAATGGGGAGGATCACGCTTTTATCCACACCGCAAGCTTTCATATGCTTTTTCAGCCCATTTATCGTGCCGTTGTGCACAGCTGTGATACTGCCGGTTTCTTCAAGTGAAGAAATTGCAGCTTTAGCCACCGAATCTGCGAAACAATGCGTGTGAAAATCTATAACCATAAAATAATTCCCCTGATTTTATTTTAATATAATTTTACTATATCAAGGAATTATTTTCAACTAAGGTCATTTTAAGGATTTTCATATCATATCTTCAGAAAACTCTACACGTTTTCCAAAGATGTCTTTTATAGTTTCAAGAATACGCGCGTCCCAGAATCTTTCTTTATTGTGAACTATAATACAAAGAGGAGCCATATTTACCAGTGCGCTGAGCAGCGCGTCATCCTTGTCGATATTCGCGGATAGTTTGCCCCGAAGAAGGCAAAGGCGTTCATCAAGCAGCATATAATCTCCGTGCCCATCGATGCAAAGATGCACTTTTTTTTCTCTCGGAATACGAATATTTATAAATAAGCGAAGTATCTCGACAAATTCAATATATTCTTTTTTACGCAGGTATTCTTCTACGCATGCCAGAAGCTCTTTCTCCCAAGTCTTTATATAGTCTTTCATTCTAAAGCGCATGAACCCCTCTAGCATAATCATTTGTGTTTCATTTTCTGCTATCAATTCTAAAAGCCTTGATTTGACTTTGCCTTTACACAAGGCAACTTCATTTTTCTGGCCGGAAGTACCGTACCACAGCTTTTTTAAAACGCGCACCAATATATCGCATTGTTCTCTTTCTGACAGAAAATAATAATCAGATTTTAGCAAGCTTACCATATAGCGTATCTGTAAATTTTCAACAATGATATCCGCAAGTATTCCGCAAAGTATAGAATTTTCTTTCTGACGGCAGTGTTCGCAATCGGACACCTCTAATTTTGCAAAGCGCCCGTCCGTACCGTCTATTTCACTTGCGTTTATCATGCATCCATGCCTTTGCGCATCGTGCGCTCTGTTCGCAATAAGCGGTTTTAACATAAGCCCTTTTTCTTCAAGCCCTACAAAAATCTCAATAAAGATCACAACCTTTTTTTATCCGTTCTATATAATTTATGCCAAGCAATAATAAACGTTTCTTACATTAATTTTTACATTCGGATAAAATACTATCGATGTAATATTTGTAAGTTGCGCCTTTCAATGCTTTGATAAAAAAGAATTTTTATCCATGCTTGTATTAATAAAGCTTATTATGATAATGTATAGAAAAAGCGTTAGAAAGATAAAGTTTATGGAACAAAGAATTATTGAATCTGCGAATAAATATAAAGAAAAAGCGAATAAACTGGAAGATTTAAGCATAGATATCGACGGCGAAGAAAACACGCCTGCATTTGTGATGTCTGCGCTTATACGTCTTTATCTGGCAAAAAAACTCGAAATTGGGCTGGAGAAATGTCAGGAGTTTTTAAACGAAGATACAAAAATGGCTGTATTTGACGCTATCGAACAGGCGGCAGACGCAATAGAAAAGGCTTCGGACAAAAGTTTTGATATAATAGATGCGCACGCAAATGAGAATGCAGGTTTTTCAAAAATGATAGACGGATTATCGGTAAATTCGGGAGAAAACGATTTGCCGGAGCTTCTTTTAAAGCTTTACAAATGCGAAGGAATTATCCGTATGGCGTACAGGTGCGCAAAAAAGTATCCTGTCTATGGTATTTCGACGGGCTGGGAGCGGCAGGGTAGGGCGAATAATGCCGCCGAGCCTGAAGACGCAATTATGCGTGATATGGGAGTCGATATAGAAGAGCTTTTAAAAATTCGGCTTGAACTTATAGAAAAAATCGGAAGCCTTAGAAAGTCAAAGAAGCTTTAATTATAAAGCCCTGCTAAGAGCTCGGAAAATGTAAAAACAGCGACAATATTTGTAGATTATGCGCTGCGATTATGTTATATTATAAGTGTAAAATGAAAGGAGTCTTAAAATGAAAAGAGTATTAATTGTTTTGTTTACGGCGATTGTTATAATCGGCCTTGCAGCATGCGGCGCACCTCCGAAGAACAACGATGATGATAATGGAGGCGGTTGGGGAGATAATGATAATGATCTTACGCCTCAAGAAGAAGCTCAGGCAGAAGCGATGATTGAAGATATGATAGGTGAAGATGTCGATATAGATATCGATGACGGCGGAGATTCTGTTACCATAAATTCAGGAGACGAAGAGGTGTCTTTTGAAGGCAGCGAAAACGGAATGGCCTGGCCGACGGATGAGCTTCCGTCTAACGTGCCCGTTCTAAGCGGCGTTAAGGTTGTTGGTAAAATTAACGTTGGAAATGGAGTTTCGCTGGCTTTTGAAGGCTGCAGCAACAGCATGGGAGAAAAGTATGTTAACGAAATGAAAGCTATGGGCTGGGAAATCACTATGGAAATGGAAGCTGACGGAGTTCATATGACAACGGCGCAGAATGGCGATGAATATATGCAATTTTCGTGGTCGGAAGAGGATAACGGTGAAGGTGGAATGACATACAGTAAAGATGAATAGCATAATATAAAATTAAACGAAAAAAATGCCCGCTTGTTTTTCGCAAACAGGGCATTTTTTAATGCAGTGATATTTATGCAAGCCCTTCGGGATCGTCTTCTTCTGGCTCATCCGGAATAGTTTCAAGGTATTTAGAGTAAGCGTCGCCCTCCCAGCCCGGCCAAGCTTCGGTGATGGTTATTTGCCCTGGCCTTAACCCCGGGCGGCTGTCCGGCCTTTCAGGGAATATAAACTGCTCTTTTATCGCCGCGGCATCGGTATCTTCCTTATCGCCGCGAATAATATCCGCACTTGTTCCCGGCGCGATATTATAATATACCCATCTTGCGTCGGGCACGAACATGCGCACGCATCCGTGCGAAGCTCTTGTACCAAGTTTGTTATAAGATATTGTATAGCTGTTGGCGTTTTTCGAAGAATATATAAGCGAATGACAGAAAATATTGCCCGTTATATCGCGCCAGTACTGGCCGTAAACGCCATAGCTGTAAAAACACCCAAAACGCACGTATTTTGAGCCCATTGTAAACTCACCTTTTGGCGTAGGCAGAGAACGGCTTCCTGTGGTTGCAACCATATATCTAACGGGCACGGTGTATTCGCCCGCGTCGTCTTTAGCAAATACAGTGATGAACTGGTGATATTCGTTAATTACCATTTTGTATGTGCCTGCAGGCGGGGGCGGGGGTATTTCTGATTCATCGTCATAAATTCCGTTATCGCCGACAAGCTCTTCAAATGCCATCAATGTTGTAGGCGCGAGAGCGCTGAAAGACAAATCGTTCTTTTCCAAACCCAAAGGCTCCGGAATAGGTACGGGAGTCGGTTCGGGAGCTTGCGTTGGTTCTTGTGTAGGCGAAGGAGAAGGTTCGGGAGTTTTCACAACTGCGACAGGAGTATTGTCTATTTGCGGCAAAAACATATCAAAGACGCCGAATATACCGCATAGCACGGCGGCGGTCGCTAAGCATGCGGCAAGACAAAGAAGTATTATAGTGGTTTTTTTCAACACAAACCTCCAGAAAACGACTTATTATTACAAAAATATATTTTTTATAATATAATAGATTTTATGTGAAGTCAAAACTAAAATAGACTATTAATTAAATTATATCTTATTAGCAAAATCGCAAACAATTTTTTATGGAAAATGCAGGCTTTGTGGAATATACTATAATCATTAACAGCAAAAAGGTGCGATATGAAAAAATATTGTTACATCACGAACGACGGTGAAAATTACAGCGAGCATGAAATAACGCAGGGTATGCGTTTATGCGATATAAAAGGCAGGAAAGGCGATACAGTTTGTGCGCTTTCAAACGGCAGTATAGTTTCGCTTGCATATGTACCCGAAGCTGGCGATAAAATACAGTTTCTTGCGCCAAATGACGATGAATGCGCGTCGCGGGTATTTTTAAGGGGAGCTTCTTTTTTGTTGTACTGCGCCGCAAAAGAGCTTTTCCCAAAAAGAGCGCTGCTAATAGACCATATGCTCTGCGGAGGCGCGTATTGTGAGTTGGGTGAGATCTCAGGGGCAGATATAAAAGCGCTTGAGAAAAAGATGTACGAATACATAAGCGAAGACGAGGATTTTGTGCTGTTGAGAATGCCTTTGCAAAAAGCTAAGAAAGTTATGCTAGAGCATGGTTTATATAAAAAAGAAGAGTTAGCTTCATTCGGGCAGGCGACGTTTTATGATTTATATGAGTTTAACGGTTTGATAAACAGTTTTTACGGCGTTATGCCAAAAAGCTCGGGTTATTTAAAAGAGGTACGGCTCTTTGATTATTCGGAAGGTTTTATACTAAAATACCCTGCGCCTTTCAGGCAGGCGCACAAAGCGATTTGTGATGAGCCAAAATACGCGGCTGTTTTCAGCCAGGCAGAAAAATGGGCGGGCGTTTTATCTGCTTCATACATTTCTGATATAAACAAAATGTCAAAAAACAATAAAATCGAAGAGTTTATTCAAATTAATGAAGCGCTTCATGAAAAGACGATTGCCCAAATCGCAAAGAAGATAACCTGCAAAAGCAATGTGCGCGTCGTTCTGATTGCCGGGCCGACTTCTTCGGGAAAGACTACTTTTGCGAAACGGCTTTTAACGCACATCCGCGTGCTTGGGAAAAAATGCCGCGCTATATCAATCGATGACTATTATAAAGACAGGGCAATGGTAGAAAAGGACAGCAACGGCGATTGCGATTTTGAAAGCCTTTCTGCGATCGATATAAAGAAATTTAATGAAGATTTAAATCTTTTGCTTAGCGGAAAAACGGCGTATATGCCAAAATATGATTTTATGACGGGAAATAGAGAAAAGACAAGCCCTTTGCGCATAGATGGCGATATTCTGGTTATTGAAGGAATTCACGGTTTAAATGATGAACTGACAAAGCTAATTCCCGCCGCCGAGAAATTTAAAATTTTTATATCGCCTCTGACAACACTGAATCTAGACGAGCATAATGTGGTGATCCCGGAAGATTTACGGCTGCTGCGGCGGCTTGTGCGCGATAAACGCACAAGAGGTTTTTCGTTTGAACAGACATTTTCAATTTGGGATTCTGTACGCATAGGCGAATACCGGCACATATTGCCATATCAGAAAACCGCCGATATAATGTTTAATTCAACGCTGCTTTACGAGCCGCTTATATTAAAAAAATATTGCTATAACGAATTAAAACAGATGGCCTCAAAAAGTGAAAATTATTCCAAGGCAGAAAATCTGGTTATGCTCCTTGATTATTTTTTAAGCCTTGAGCAAGACAGCGCTGTTCCCAAAAATAGTATAATAAGAGAGTTTATCGGATAAATGGGCAAATATTCCCGCATCGAATAGTTCATAATTATGCTTCGATATGCTAAAAATAATATCGAAGGAGGACATTTTTATGAAAAAACTGATTATTGCAATATTGGTTATTATGGCGTTGGCCGTATTTTTTGGGGGATGTTCGGATAATAATAAGCAGCCGAAAAATACATCCAATTATATGCCGACAGCTACATATTGGCCCGAGACTACGATGATGCCTGACGATTCGAGCAGCGGATTTACACCCGGAGCAAACACTACGCCTCGTGTAACCGTCACGCCCGGCATGGCGGCGCCCTCTGTAAGCCCAAGCCCAAATATGACGGGACAATAAAGAGCAGCAGAAAAATTAAGGGAATGTTTTGATGATTTCAAGGCGTTCTCTTTTTGCTGTTGTTTTATAAAAAAGGCCGGGATTCTAAGTTAAAACCCCGACTTATTAGTATAAGGTTTTTTAGATTAACACCAGTATACCTGCTCGACAAGTGTGACATTTCCGTCGCTGTCGACATGAATATAAAAGAAATAGTCATAAAGATAAAGGTCAGCATCAAGGTTATATAATGCGAACACGTCTGCTACAGTAGAATCAACGCCTTCGATGACCTGTGTGCCGTCAGCTTCAAACTGCAAACTAATAGGAACGTCTTTTAGGTCGATAGTACGAAGCTGAGTATTTGTATTTTTTTCTGTAAACTCGCCGTCGCCCCAATCGGCAACTTCTGCCTGTGCGTCGGCAAGCGTATAACCTTCGTGCTCTACTTTCCACTGTACGGCATCGTCTCCGGTAAGCATTTCGAAATAGTCAAAATCGGCCCAGCCTCTTGCAGGGTCGTAAGATACCATATGAGCGTAGCTTGAATACATAGCCGGCCCGGAAGGCGGATCGGGGCTCATGCCTATTGGCGTTTGCTCGGGAGTGGGTGTTGCTAATGCGGCTTCATCGGGCGGCGTCTCTTCATCAGTTATAGGGCCGTCCTGTTCTTCCTCAGTGTTGGCTGCCGGTTCGGGCTCCGCTTCTGGAGTGGTTTTGGGCTGTACAGCCTCTGTTTCAGGCGGTTTTTCAGTCGATTGTATGATTTCAATCGTCGGGTTTTTTGCGCAAGAACAAAGCGTAATTATAAGCAGACAAACAAGCGGCAAAATAATTTTTTTCATTTTAAACCCCTCCGTTAAAATTACTATTAGTATATTACTATTTTACGCTTGTTATGGTATAAAATCAAATTTTATAAATTTTTCAGGCAGTTTAAAGCCCATTTTTCTGCGCGTTCCAATTCGTTTTCTAAAAGCGGCCCTTCGCTGTCCGCAACATAAAACCCTTCGGGTTCTGCTGCCGCTTTTCCGCCTTTTTTTATAAGACCGGCAAGCATAGGCTTTGCCGCATAGCCAAATATCTTTACCATGAAATTCAAAACGCGCGATTTAACCAGCTTTAGCGATAGTCTGGTGTCAAAAGCTGCAACCATAATACCGTTAAGGCTGTCTTTATCAAGCTTCTTTATCCATCCCGAGACAGCCGGCGTAGCGTTAAAGGCTCGCGTCGGAGAGCCGACGATAAGCAGCTCAAGGCCGTCTAAAGCGGCAGGTGTTATGTCTGAAACTTTTATTACTTTTGCGTCTATCGCGACGCCCATAGCCACAGCAATTTTTTCGGTATTGCCAAAGACCGAATCGTAAATTATTAGTTTCATAAAAAACCTCCATTAAATAACGCTTTTATTCATTATATCAAAAATTATAAAACTATTAAATTTTTATTATATACAGGTATAAAAGAAATAAAATATGGATATAATGGATAACATGGAGGGGTATAACTATGATAAATTCAAAATAAAATAGAGCGTGCAGCCTTTACACGCTCTAAATTTAGCCTCAGCAAAGAGCTAAGACCGACTCTTTATCGGTCTTTTTGAAAAAGATCTGGATTCCGCTATTGCATTCATATATAAAATCACGCAGAGCCCCTTTTATATTATCAAAATCTCCGATTATAGCAAGTTTCACGCCGTAATTAGAAAATTTTTGCAATATTTCTCCGGCAATACCCGTACGAAGGTTAAAAAAATCATCACACAACACATCTCTTGGCACTATAATTTTATCGCTGCCGTTATGATAAGCAGTGGCTATAATATCTAGCACGTCATTAAGGCTGTTTATTTTGCAGCACGAAACAACAGCGATTTTTTGATTATTCTTATTTATATAATTTATCATATTTAACTTTCTTTTTTGTCTATAAAAGTGGCGATATCGTCCGCCATATTGATAAGCGTATGATGCACGCCTGCAAGAACTCTGGTGTCGGCGCTGGGGGCGATGGTTTTAAGTTTTGACGCGCACTGCCTGCTGCGGAAAAGTGCGTCTTTATCTCCGCCTACATATAATACGGGCATGGTCAGTTTCGCCAGAGCCTCGTCAGAAAACACGGGCGCTTTAAACGGCCGGGGGATATAATGCTTTGAAATAAGCCTGCCGAAAGCCAGCGCTTCTTCGGGTATTTTAGTATCGCCGAAAAGTATTTTGTTCAGTTTTTCTGTGCCCTTTTTGCCCAAAAACATAAGGCCGACAGCTTTTGGCACAAACGAGGTATGAATGGGGCATATACCGCCCGGAGCAAGCAGCACAAGAGACTCGACTTTATCAGGATAACATGTAGCGAAATCTACAGCCATCCATCCGCCCAGCGAATTCCCCACGATAGACGCTTTTTTTATGCCTAAACCGTCTAAAACCTGCAATAACCACGACGCGTATGTGCAAGTCTCCATCTTCGGGCGGCTTTCCGCGCTTTTGCCCGGTTCGCCTATTATATCTACCGCATAGACTTTGTGCGTTTTGCCGAGAATAGCCGCATCGCCCATCCACATAGCCGAGTTTGTCGCAGAGCCGTGAAGAAGCACAACCGGCTTTCCTGTGTCAGATCCGCTGGAGATTACAAAGGTATCGCCGTATTCTGTAGGTATTATATGCATTTTAAAAGGAGCAGGCCAGAGGTTTAGTATTTCTTCATACCTGTCCATTATAATTTTCTTGCCTTCGGGCGATTTATATACAGTTTTCATATAATCTCCTATTCTTTTTGGTCTTCTAATACGGATATGCAGCCGAGCACTGTTTCAACAAAAGATATAGTGCCCCAGAGCATAACGCGTATCATTTTATCATTATTGATATGCTGTACATTTAGAGTACTTCTGCCGTATGCGGGGTCTTTGTTGCTCATTGCGGCAATAAGCGTATTAGAAATCCTGTCTGCTTCGTCCCTGTCGTGTACATTTATATCTACCACAGCCGATACGGTAATGCTGTCAGACGGTTTATTTTCCTTTTGGCCAGTTAAATCGGACATATCAAGTCCGAAACTTTCGACAAGCACGCTTAAATCATGCCCGCTGATTCTGTATTGCTTGCCAACTTTATTTGCTTGAAGCTTGCCTTCGTGTATATACCGCCTAATTGTCTTTGGATGGAATCCAAGCATATCCGATATTTGTTCAACAGTATAATATTTATTATCCATTAGAATTCCTCCTGAACTAATATGGTACATTGTACCATATAGTTTTAAAAAAAGCAACAAAAAAGTAATAATAAAGAATAAATAGGGAACAATAAAGAATAAACGTAAAAGCGTTGAAAAGCGGTAGGGTGAATTGTTTTTGTCTTGCTATTTTAAAGTTGAAACTTGTGCAGCTGTATATTTTTATGCTGATTGTTAGAAAATATATATAATATCTATTATATAAAAATAACATAATAAAGAATAAATATGGAATAAAAATCAATAAAAAGCGGGACATATGCGCAAAAAAAGGGAATGAAAAGGAATAACAAGGCATAAGCATTTGGTTCAATTTTAATATATTTAAAGAAATATCTATTTTTTAAAAGAATTTTAACGGTTTTGCATACGTATATCATCTGGAACAATATCAAAATGCGCTCATATTATAATATATAAAGCTGTAAAAGGAGTTTTTGATAAATGAAGCAAGATAAATATCCTGATATGTACGCGCCTTCAGACAGGGCGTGCATACCACAGGAGACCGTAATTAATAATGTACAATTAGCAAATGCGTATGTTCCTTTTGAAAAGCTGTGTACCACTTATACCCCTGCAAGAGCGCTCTTTGAGGGCACCGCCTTTCCAGAGCTTTACAGCGCTTATGAGCGGGAAAATAAATTCAGATTCGAAGGAGATTATGGCGATGAATAGAGACGAACTGTTAAGACAGCTTACCGCTATGGACTTTTATACGGTAGATTTGGGTTTATATCTGAATACGCACCCGGGGGACAGGGAAGCGCTTTCGAAATATAACGCTGTGGCAAACGAAGCTAACGCACTAAGGCAGGAATATGAGAGCAGATACGGGCCGCTTTGTTCATTCCGCTCGGCCAGCAAATATCCTTGGCAATGGATAGAAAATCCGTGGCCTTGGCAGACAAAATTCAATTTTAGATTGGCGGGTGAAGATAAGTAATGTGGATTTACGATAAAAAATTGGAATATCCGGTAAAAATAAAAAAGCCTGACCCGAGAATGGCAAAAACCATCATTGCACAGTACGGCGGGCCGGACGGAGAAATTGGGGCGGCACTGCGGTATTTGAGCCAGCGTTTTGCAATGGTTACGCCCGAGGCAAAGGCAACGCTTAATGACATCGGGACGGAAGAGCTGGCACATCTCGAGATGGTAGGAACGATGGTAAGGCAGCTTATGGAGAACGCCAGCCTCGAAGAAATCGAAAAAGCGGGCATGGCGGGGTATTATACCGACCACGGCAGGGGAGTATTCCCTCTCGGCGCGGCTGCTAACCCTTTCAGTGCGGCTGCTTTCCAGAGCAAAGGCGATCCAATTACCGACCTTTATGAGAACATGGCAGCAGATGCTGCGATTGTGTAAAAACAAAAAATAAAAAGCGGTATGCATTAAATTATTTCTTTAACATACCGCTCAAAAATAATATTTGGCTAAATATTTACATTATTCAGAAAACCAATTAAAAAGGTTTTTATATAATTCTTTGTATTTTGGATAAAGTTTATCATATTTTTTAACGTTATCGGCAGTCGGCATAACAGTTCCGACAACTTTCACCATCTTTCTGCAGCCAGTTTCTACGTCGGGATATACTCCCGCGCCCACGGCAGCCAATATCGCTGCGCCGAGCGCCCCGCCCTGGTTCGTGTTTATCTCACCGATCGGTTTATTGAAAATATCCGCAATTATGCGTTTCCACAAGGCGCTTCTTGCGCCGCCTCCGATAAGCCTGACTTCATTAACGGGTATGCCCATATCCACCAAAATCTGCAGAGAATCGTTTAAGCCGAATGCAACGCCTTCTAAAACGGCGAGTGTCATCTGCGCTCTGGTGGTGTTTATATCCATGCCGGCAAACACGCCCTTTGCATTTGGGTCCGAATATGGCGTTCTTTCTCCGAGCAAGTAAGGCAAAAACACAACTTTACTGTTAAAATCGGCTGTTTGGGCTTCGTCCAGCAATTCTACAGTATCCATCTCGAGGTTGACGTTATCTACCCACCATTTTAAACAGCTTGCTGCCGAAAGCATAACTCCCATTGTATGATAGTTTCCGTTGGCATGGCAAAAAGCATGCAGCCGGCAGTCTTCATCCGACCGGTAATCTTTGTGTGCCGCAAAAACAACTCCCGATGTCCCCAAGGTTACCGAAACGATTCCTTCTTCTACCGTTCCCGTGCCTATAGCACCCGCCGCCTGGTCACCTGCTCCGCCAACGACCAGTATTTCCCCGGACAAGCCAAGCGTTTGCTTAACATCATCTGTAACGGTACCCGTCACTTCATACGATTCAAAAAGTTCGGGCAAAACAGCGCGGTTTATTCCGACATAATCGCAGACAGGCTCGGACCAGCATTTATTTTTTACATCAAGAAGCAGCATGCCCGAAGCATCCGAATAGTCGGTTGCGTAATTTCCTGTCAGCCGAAACCGAACATAATCTTTGGGCAGCATTACATGCGCTATGCGACGAAATTCATCGGGCATATTGTTTTTTACCCATAATATTTTCGGCGCCGTAAAGCCGGTTAAGCATTTGTTTCCGGTAAATTCGCGCAGTTTCTCTTTTCCGAAATGCTGAGTTATCTGTTCGCATTCGCGTTCTGTACGGTTATCACACCAAAGTATGGACGGCATTAAAACGTTATTGTCTTTATCAAGAGCAACAAGTCCGTGCATCTGGCCGCTAAAGCCAATGGCGCGCACCTTGTCGCTCGGGATATCAAATTTTGTTATGAGCTCTTTTACAGCAGCAACTGTCTGCTGCCACCAGTCCTCGGGATTCTGCTCTGCCCATTTATCTTTGGGGTAATACACGGGGTATTCTTTAGAAACATCTCCTACGATTTGGTTTTGCTCATTCATCGCCAGTATTTTAACAGACGAAGTGCCAAGGTCAATGCCTAAAAAAAACATAACTTTTCCCTTCCTAATCTATATTAATAACCGCTTTTACTACATCTTTAGCGTTATTGACAACAAAATCGAAGGCCTCTTTAACATGGTCGAAATCATACTCATTGCTGACGATACTATTTACATTGATTGCGCCGCTTGATATAGAGTTTATTGCGACCGGATAGAGATTTCGATATCTGAATATAGTTCTTATCTGGCCTTCTTTTTCCATAAGCCTCATGAAATTGAAACTCGTTTCGTCGTTGGGCGTCATGCCTACCAAGACGACTATGCCTCCGCGGGAGACTACGTCCGCAGTCTGTTTAACGGTGATATCTGAGCCCGCTGTGTCAATTACGACATCGGCGCCCTGCCCGTCTGTCAGTTCATCGATCTTTTTTATAGCATCGACATCTTTTGCATTGATGACAGCATCCGCACCGAGTTTTGTTGCCGTATCCAGCCTGTTTTGCAAAACATCTACAACATAGACTCTGGACGCACCTTTTGCTTTGCATGAAAGCAGCGTGACCAAACCGATACAGCCAGAACCGAATATAACTACGGTATCACCGAGTTTTACTTCTCCCGTATCTGACGCATGAAGCCCGACAGCAAGCGGTTCGACAAGCGCTCCTTCCGTATAAGAAACGTTATCGGGAAGTTTAAAGCACATGTCTTCGGGATGCGTGACATAGTTTGCAAACACACCGTGGTATGGGGGAGTCGCGAAAAACTCGACGTCCGGACAGAGGTTATATTTGCCTTGTTTGCAGTATTTGCACTTGCCGCATGTTTTGCCCGGCTCGAGCGTGACACGGTCTCCGACTTTCAGGTCTTTAACTTCGGAGCCGATCTTGACAACTTCGCCCGCGCTTTCGTGCCCTAGTATAAAATCGCCTTCTACAATATTATCGCCGATTTTTCCGTGCTGGTAATAATGTACGTCCGAGCCGCAGATACCTACAACTTTTATCTTTATTAAAACTTCGTTTGCCTGCGGAACGGGTACAGGAATCTCTTTGGTAACCATATTATTGGTTCCGTGCATAAAAACCGCGTTATTTTTCATAATTTTTTCTCCTTTAATAATAATTTATTTTTGTTTACAATGCCACTTTTTTTTAAAAAAACTGTTAAGCTATTTTGAAAAACAGTTTATTTTTGCTTTACGTATTTCTTTTTGCTAAATCAAAGCCCCAGGATTTTTCGAGCTCTTTCAAGCGATAGAAACTCTCTTTGGGCTCGCAGTCTTCTGTATAATAGCCTGCGCCCGGAACAAAGCCGTGGTCGGTAAACGACCATGTGGAAATAGCTTCTAAGGTTGAATGCGCATAGGCAATTGTATAGAACTGCTCTATCCAGTCGGCCTGTGTACGCTCGCTCCATTCCATCTCATGCCATGCGCCGCGATACATATAATCGAGGCAGTACATATCCCCGGGAGTTGTATCCGGCCTTATTTCGGCTGGGAATGACGGAACGCCGAGCTCTGATACATGCAGAGGAAGGTTGAACTTGTCGAAGCGGCAAAACATTTTATCTATAGCCAGCATATCGCGCGCCGGATTGTACATCTGCATGCCAATTGCTTCGAATTTAGTGCCTATCTGCTCGAGTTTTTCAAAATATGTATAAGGAACGAGATTGCGGTCCCAAGTCGGGCCCCATTGTGTGCGGCCGTCAGCAGAGTTTTCGCCGAACATGAAGCAGGCGTTTACGATGACGGTGATATCGGGGTCGACATCGTGTATGGCATCGCAGCAATATTTGGTCATTTCGGCTTGCTGATCCTTGGTCAGATTATAGGCATTGCACCAGTCGTGGCTTTCGTTTATCGCATCATAATAATGTATGCGCCCTTTATAGCGTTCTACTGTACGGTGAATGGTGCGGTCTATCTCGCGCTTTATAGAGCCGTCTTCCCATTTAAGTGAATGAGTCCAATCGGGCATACCCAGCGAATGTGCCCACCACAGCGGATGCACTTTTGTTTCTATGCCCGCCTTTTCAAATTCTGATTGCAGGCGGTCTATCTGTGAAAAATCAGGTTTGCCGTATTCGGGCTCCAGAAACCTCATGTATGCCGGAAGCAATGCAAAATTGAATAAAGAGTCGTAATTCTCTTTCATAGAGGGGATACCGGGGAGAAGAGGGTCAACGATATCGCTGTTCCATAGTTCCGGGCTGCCTTTTCCGTCAAACGGATAGGAAAACCCGTTGCATCCGAATTTAAAACCCTCGCGTTTGCCTCGGGCGGCTATGCGTTTTTTGGCACGTTCAAATGCTGCCAGTTCTCCCGCCCACATACCTGCGGCAAGCGACATCATATTATAAGAAGGCGCATTATCCGAACCATTGCCCATAGCGAGGAGTGCTTTTGCGTCCCGCAGCATTGAGGACAGTTTCACTGACGGAGAAAATTCCTTTTGCGCAAGTACTTCTTCGACTTCGCAAATGCGGCTTGCGGCGGCATCATGTATAAAATCTACTTCGTCGTTTATGCCGTAACCTTCGCCGCAGTTATCGGAAGTTATCCACATGCCGTAACCAAAGCTCGGGATATTCAACTTTGCGTGGAGTATAACAGGCCCTTTGGGAACCTCCAGATTGATTGTGGCGTCATAGTCCACCGTTAACTTACGCAAGTAGGGAACGTAATCCATGTCACTTGCATACAAAGATACGATTTCGTCACGTGATACGTATTTACCGTCAGCACCTATAATCTTCGCTTTAATCATTATATTTCTCCTTTCTTTTTTAATTAATATCTGTTTTATAAATGCTAATTATATTTATTGTAACTGTTAGTAATGTCCTAAAGCGTTATTCTTATATTATTTTTTTCCTAAATTAAATCCCCAGGATTTTTCGAGCTCTTTTAAGCGATAAAAGCTTTCTTTAATCTCGCAGTTTTCTGTAAGATAGCCGGCGCCCGGCACATAGCCGTGATCGGTAAACGACCAGGTTGTAATTGCCTCAACCAGCGGATGTGCATATGTGACAGTGTAAAACTGTTCAACCCAGTCTGCCTGAGTACGTTCATTCCATTCCATCTCATGCCAGATGCCCCAGTACATATATTCAAGGCAGTAGATGTCTCCCGGGGTTGTATCCGGCCTTGTTTCGCTAGGAAAGGACGGAACACCGAGCTCTGTCAGGTGAATCGGATGGTTAAATTTGTCGAAACGGCTGTACAGTTTATCTATAGCCAGCATATCACGCGCCGGATTATAAAGCTGCATACCTATGACATCATAATCAGTACCGATTTGTTCCAGTTTTTCAAAATAAGAATAAGGAACGAGATTGCGCTCCCATGTCGGGCCCCATTGTGTGCGGCCGTCGGCGGCATTCTCTCCGAACATGAAACATGTGTTTACTATTGCCTTGGCGTCGGCATCAGCTTCATGAATTGCATCGCAGCAGAGCTTGGTCATTTGTGCCTGCTGGTCCTGCGTAACGTTATAGGCGTTGCACCAGTCGTGGTTTTCGTTTATTGCATCATAGAATTGTACGCGCCCTTTATAACGCCCGACTGTGCGGTGTATGGTGCGGTCTATTTCACGTTTTATAGAGCCGTCTTCCCATTTTAGCGATTGCGTCCATTCGGGCATGCCGAGTGAGTGCGCCCACCAGAGAGGATGTATTTTGGTCTCTATACCTGCCTTTTCAAATTCATCCTGAAGGCGGTCTATCTGGGAAAAATCAGGTTTGCCGTATTCGGGCTCTAAAAATTTAAGATAAGCGGGAAGCGTTGCGAAGTTAAATATTGAGTCGAAATTATCCTTCATAGAGCTTGCGCCTTTTATATTCGGATCGGTAATATCACTGTTCCAAAGCTCGCGGCTGCCCTTGCCGTCAAAGGGATAAGCGAATCCGTTACATCCGAACTTGAAACCCTCTCTCATACCGCGAATTGCTATGCGTTTTTTAGCACGTTCTACCGCTGTTAATTCTCCTGCCCACATGCCTGCGGCAAGCGACATCATATTGTATACGGGAGCCTTGACCGAACCGGCGCTCATAGTAAGAAGTGTCTTTGCGTCGCGCAGCATTGAAGACAGCTTTACCGAAGGTGCAAATTCTTTTTGCGCAAGTATATTTTCAATTTCACAAATGCAGCTTGCCGCTGCATCATGTATAAAGTCTACTTCGTCGTCAATGCCATAACCTTCGCCGCAGTTATCAGACGTGATCCACATACCGCAGCCAAAGCTTGGCACATTCAGCTTTGCGTGAAGTATAACAGGCCCTTTTGGAACCTCCAGGTTGATGGTAGCATCAGAATCAACCGCAGACTTGCGTATATAAGGAACGTAGTCCATATCGCTCGCGTATAAAGATACAATTTCATTTCGGGATGCGTACTTGCCGTCAGCACCGATAATTTTTACTCTTAACATTTATTTCCCCTTTCTTTTGAATGCTTGATTTTAGTGTGTTTGAAAAACCGTTTTTATCCGAGGTTAAAATAGAAACACTTCTCCATTTTCTAATTAAATTTTATTTATGAAGTAATTAAATTAATTTTATATAATTTTAATGGATTAGTCAAGAGCAATACAATATTGTGCCAAAATGAATGAAATAAGAAAGAAAATTCAAAAATATTTAATTTAGTTGCATGGTATTGCTGGTATATTGTATAATATTTAAGCGGACTTAATCCAAATTTAGAGTATTATACGACAATTTAGGCTAGGTAAGTATAGAAATCACTTATAAGTGTAGTCTTTTTGTGATATATTCGAGCATTTTTCGAAAAAATAAGGACAATAAAAAAATAATATTGCATAGAGAATAAATCATTAATTATAAAATTCTTCTATTAAATAAAAAAAGGAGCAAGATATGGACAGTGAAAAAAACAAAAAGTTAGCGGAGTACTTTCCGGTTGGTACAAAATACGGATATTATCGCGACAGAAGCGAAAGGTGCTGGGATAAGGATTTTAAAAATATGCAGGACTGCGGCATGGACGCTGTCCGCATACATGCAAACTGGGGCACTATTGAGCCGAATGAGGGCGAGTTTGATTTCGACTATACAGACAGAATACTCGCAAAAGCGAATGAGTACGGAATGAAAGTAATTTTCACGCTTTATCTTGTTTGCTCTCCCGAATGGATATACGAAAAACATCCCGACAGCAAATATACGTCTGCAGGCGGCACGCAGTGGACATCACATACACAGTCGGATGCCGCAACGGGCGGATGGCCGGGGCTTTGTTACGACAGCATGCCGCACCGCGAAACGGTTGAAAATTTTCTTAAAGCTATTGCAGAGCACTATAAGGGCGACGACAGGATACTGGCTTTTGATGTTCTTCATGAGCCGACAGAAGAACCGTGCCAGCAGTACTATCAGATTGACTGGCACGAAATGATTTACTGCCATTGCGAACATTCCAAAGCTTTGTTTCGAGAATGGCTGAAGAATAAATACGGCTCTCTTGAAAAACTCAACGAAGTATGGGTAAGGCAGTATCAAAGATGGGATCAGGTACATCCTCCAAAATCAATAGGTATGTATACAGACTGGCTCGACTGGAAGAATTTCAGAGTAGACGCGCAAGTCGATTCTATACAATTTTTGAGCGATACGGTTAAAAAATACGATTCGGGACGCTGTACGGTAGTGCATCTTGCCATTTACGAAACGGGGCATCCGTTCATTTCTTCGAATGACCACTTTAAGCTTGCGCCGATAACAGATATGATAGGAAGCTCTATGTACGATACCGTCAATCCCGAAGTTACCGCTTTTGTATGCGATTTGCTGCGGTCTTCTTCGCCGAGCGGCAAGTTCTGGGCGGCTGAAACAGGTTCGGGAGCAGGCCCGATGTTTGTATTCATGGGAGACAAGCCCGAAGAGCATATGTGTTTTTCTCTTCCTATTACGGGCGCCGAGATGAAAAGAAACTCATGGGCGCAAATCGCGCGAGGCGCAAAAGGAGTTGTGTTCTGGGGCTGGCGCCCCGAGTTATCAACGCTTGAAACTATTTCTCTTGGATTTACCGAACGCGACGGCGAGCTGTCCGAACGTTCGCAGGCGCTAAAAGAATTCAACACTGCGCTGAGCAGATTCAAACACCGCCTTGCAGGCGCGCTGGCTCCCGAAAGCGATACGGCTATTCTTTATAATATGGATTCTTTATTCATTGAAGGGCTTATATGCTGCGGCAAGACTGCATCGCCGCTTATCAATACTCATGAAAAATTTTATAAAGATACTATTTCTTTGGTCGGAGCATATAAACTCTGTATGAAGAGCCATATACAGCCTGATTTTATAAACAAAGAAAAGGTGCTGGACGGCGAACTAAACAAGTACAAGCTGTTGATTCTGCCTTACAGCATTAGCCTTACGGCCCAGCTGGCGGCCAAGATTGAAACTTTTGTAAAAAACGGGGGCAAGGTTATAAGCGATGCGCTTTGCGGATATTTCACAGACGACGGCTGGGGCTCGGAAGTTTGCCCTGCAGGCGGCCTCGATAAGGTTTTCGGGCTGAGCGTAAAAAGCCATTACGATGTAATTGATGAACGCGATGTTGTATTTGACGGGAAAGCTTATAATCACATAGGCAAGATGATATCCGAGAGGTTTATGCTAAAGGAAGGCGCAAAAGCCGTTGCTGATTATACAGATGGTACTCCTGCGATAGTAACAAATGACTATGGTAAAGGCAAAGCCGTTTATATTGGCACTATGTTTTTCGGCAACGCTGTTTGGAACTTTGACGAGAATACCGATGAGGTGTTTAAAAAAGTTCTCGAGAAAGCCGATTATTCACCCGAGATAACAGTTATCGGCAACGACGCCGGGCATACCGTTGAAACTCGCATGCTCTGTGACGAGAAAGGAACGTTTATATTTGTTTTGAATCACTCGAAGGATGAATTCGGCGTAGAGATAAGCGTGCCTGTCGGTTTTGATGGTAGTGCCCAGGAGCTTATAACACAGACTAAGCTCGGTAAAGATGCTGTCAAAAACGGAGTATTCAAGGTAAAAGAGATACTTAAGCCCGATGAGGTAAAGGTATATCTCTGCAGCAAATAAGACGTATTCCGAATGGCAATTGCCGGGCAAGACTATATATGAGTTAAAATCTGAAAGGAGAATTTTATTATGGAACGGGGTATTTATTGTCACAACTGGGGGCATGAGATGCATAATATGCATCCTTCGATGCCTATTCATTCAAAATCTTTGATAGACATTTTAAAAAAACTGCGAGGTACGATGGTATGTTGGGCGGCTATGGGAGGAGGCTCGATTTCGCTGCCGTATCTTGAACATGAAGCAAACGGGCAAGTACCGCCGCGAATGTTATATCACGGTTATATGAATGACGCAGATTACATCAAGCAATGCAAAGAGGCGGGGCTAGACGTATTTGCTGTTTTTTATGAAGCACAGGGCTGGGAGATACCTGTCGTTTTATCAGAGGACGGCAAGAGCTTTAAACAGATGAATGTGATAGATGAGAAACAGGAACATGACTGGTACGGCTTGACCGAGTTCACACAAGACAAGCATTGGCAGGTTTTCGGCAGGGAATTCAGTGATTATTTCCCCGATGGTTTGATTAACAGCGACGGCGAGAAAGTAACTGATCTTTTTACCGAATGCGTAACAAGAGATGTTCACGGAAACCCGATTCATACTAAATGGGTGGAAATAAAGAGCCTTAAACAAAAAAGCTATTTAATGTGCAGAAACAATCCTGTCTGGGCAAAATACATGAACAAAGCTATCGAGATTATGATAGACAACGGAGCAAGAGGAATACAGCTTGACGAAACAGAGACGCCTATAGCGAGTTACCGTTACGGCGGCTGCTTTTGCAAAGACTGCATGAAACAGTTCAATGCAGATTTGGAAAAACGCAGAGACAGGCTTCCTGAAGAGTTTAAGGATGTTGATTTTCGCAGTTTTAACTATGGAAAATACCTTGAGGCAATGGGAGTACAAACGAGTGAGGAAATAGCGAATGCACCGCTGTTTGATCTGTATTGGGAGTTCATGATTCGCTCGAATAACCAGGCTCTTGAAGAAATGTTAGCAGAGGCAAGAGATTATGCCTGCTCAAAAGGCGTAAAAATAAGGATTTCGGGAAACATATTTAATCTTTATCTTTATAACTACCCTTCCTGGGACAAGCTTGATTTAATGGTGACTGAACTTGATAATACACTTTTTAAAAGGCACGATTGGTTTAGATATGCCGCGGGTGTTACGGGGGATATGCCGGTAATTGTTGCGGAAAACCCGTACGGCGGCATGATACCGGCGTTCCAGAAGCAGTTAAAGAACGGCAAAGCGTACGATTTGTTTAGGATTTTCTTGCTAGAGGCGGCTATACACGGCATTAACATGTGCGTTCCGTACGGCGGATGGATGGGAAATGAAATTCCCGATGCTTTCTTTCCTCCGCTTGATGTTGCGGTACAGGTGCAGAATTTCCTTGCTGACAATGAAGAGCTCATAAGCCGAAAAAGCGGCGCTAATGTGAAAATATTTTACAGTTTTCCGAGTTATATGTCTCGTGAACCGTCATCGTTGTTCTGTACTAAGCTCGTTTATGACAGCCCGGAGGATTTGCTTTCATATCGTATGGAGATGCAGGACGATGCATATGTAAGAATGAATTTCTGGGAGGCGATTTCGAAACTTCAGCAAAACAAGGTAAACTATGATACAGGCCTTTTGCCCGACGGGGATTTGGTGCAGGATAAATTCAGCGAACAAGAGCTTAAAGGTTACGAGCTTATAATTCTTCCGGGCTGTTCAATAATGACGCAAAAACAAGCCGATGTTATAGAAAAATACGCAATGGACGGCGGCAAGGTGCTGTTATACGGAGATGCGGCATGCAACCTTGACGGATGGCAGAAGCGCGTATGCGAAATTCCGACTGTTACTTTTATCGGCGAAGGTAATAAAGTTTCGGAGGGCTCGAAGGAGTTTGAAAAAGTTTTTTCAGAAATTTATACTGATCATCGCCAAATAAACTGGGATGCCGATGATGTTTATATGCAATGTGCCGTTAAAGGCGGGCGCACTATAATACACGGACTTAATTACAGATATAATATGGCGAGCGATAAAGTTGAGAGCATCGAGAAATTGACAATAAAATATAAATCAGACGCTCTGCCCCGGTCAATACAGACGCGTACACTCGACGGCACGCAATTAAAGCTTAGTTACAAAAAAGAAGGCGATTGGCTGGTTATTGAGTTATCTGACATGCCTGTATATACGGCCTTAGTTTTAGAGTATTAAATTAGAGAAGAAAAAAACTGACAAATAAAACGACTCGGTTATGATTCATTAACATGAAAATCATAACCGAGCCTTAATAAAAGAAGGATAATTATTGTAGTATTAGTCCTTGTATTTTTATATTTTAAGCATAACCTTTATACATTCCTGCGGATTTTCGAGCATCCACTCGAAAGCCTGCTGTACATCTTCAAGGTCAAATTCCCTGCCACGCATAATCTCAAGATTCAGAACGCCATCGTCAACCATTTCGGCAGCTTCAAAGAAATCTGAAGGATTGTATTGATATGCGCCGAATATTCTTTGCTCTCTGTCTTCGACGCGGAACATATCTACAGCCGGGTTTTTAGTAAAAACAGCAAGCAGTATTATACAGCCGCGTGTTTCGGTAAATTCAATGCAATCGGCTAAACTTTTTTCATTGCCGGCGCATTCGAATGATACCTCTATTTTTTCTTCGCCCACAGAGTCCTTTAAAATGCTCTTAATATCATCTTTAAGAGGATTTATAGGAATCATGCCGAGTTGTTCTACGATTTTCAATCTGCCTTCAATTATATCGGTAACAAATACTTTAGAAGCTCCATAATATTTTGCTGTCTGTGCTGTTAAAAGGCCGATTGTGCCGGCACCTGTAACAAGAACGGTTTTGCCTTTTACGCCGTGCGGGACAAGCTTCGCACCATGGACTGCAACAGCCAAAGGCTCTGTCATTGCTGCGTCCTGTAAGCTTTTAGTTTTTTTGAAAGAAACGACATTTTCGGCATTAGCAACATAATACTCTGCTGTGCCGCCGTCATAGAAACGTTCTTCTGGACAAAGTGCAATCGTTCCTTCAGGATCTGTACACCATTTACATTTACCGCACGTCATTACAGGCTGGACTGTTGCCAGAGCACCAATCTCAAACCCTTCTACTCCTTCGCCGATTTCATCTATGATTCCTGAAAATTCATGACCAAGCGGTATAGGAAACTTATCTATTAATGACGGATGCTCGTTCAAGAATATATGCAGATCCGAACCGCATATGCCGTTATACATTAACTTTAGACGCAGTTCGCCCGGCCCGGCATGCGGAATTTCAATTTCTTCTATCTCATATCGACGTTTTGCTACAAGTGTTGCTCTTTTCAATTGTTTTTACTCTCCTTCTTTAGTTTAATGCAATAAAACATATATAAATAATAGAATTATTCTTCAATTAAGTCAAGAGAAATTTAAAGAAAATTTAAATAAAACATTAAATTTAGCATTTTGAGAGCTATTTTATTGTGAAATTTCCAACAAATTCAAAAAAATATTGAAAATCTCATGCAAATTCAAACAAAACTAAATTAAATTTAATATTTTTCTTGACACCGGTGACGCAAGTGGCTATACTTATTTTTATCAGCAAATTAAATTTAATTTATAACAATCGATAATTGACTAAAAAAAAATTAAATCGAGAGTACCTGAAATGCTAAAAAAAATTGCACTGTAATGATGTTTTATTCTAAGGCGTATTTAAAAACAAAAAAATGGCTATGAATATAAGAATTAAAGTGATAAAAATAAGTTTTGGTGATATTCGCCAAATAAATAAATACTATTAAAGGAGAAAAAATGATGAGAAAAGTATTATTGATTGCACTGGCAGTGATTTTGGCAAGCATGATGCTGGTTGGCTGCGCGGCTCCAAATGAGACTGCGGATTCAACAGAACCGGAAACTTCGAGCGAAGACGCTGAGGCCACTGAGCCTGAAGCCGGAGACGCCGATGTTGCCGAGCCTGCTGCTGAGGATGACGAATTCTTCGTTGGAATCGCTTTTGGTGGACTTGATGCTGTTCCTACGGTTATCAAGGGTTTTCTTGAAGAGAAGATGGATGCGCTAGGCTGGAAATATGTTGTAACAAACGGCGATCTTGACATGAACAAGTATGTTGCTGACGTTGAAAGCCTTTGCCAGCAGGAGCCAGACATGATAATAACACGACCGGTTAATGATACAGTCAATGCTACAGTCGTTCCAATAGCTGATAAAGCAGGCATACCAATTGCGTTCATGTCATCCATGACAGCAGTTGAAGGCTACGATTATCTTGGACATATAGCTGACCCTGAATTAATTCGTGGAATTCCTCTTGCAATGTGGCTCAATGATTACTGCGCAGAACATCCTGACTTCTTCCCGAAAATCGGTTTCCTTGTTGGTGCTGCAGCTATCGATTCCAGAGGCGTATGCGAAAGAACAATCAATATCGAAGATTATTTGGAAGTTGATTATGAAAAAGTTATCTCGGCTGAAGCAGATCCTAACTGGACAGCCGCAGGCGGCATGAAAGTTACAGAAGACTGGCTGCAAAGATATACTATTGACGAACTGAACACTATTGTTTGCTGGAGTGATGAAATGTGTGTTGGCCTTGTACAGGCAATGCAGGCAGCCGGCAAAGACCCGGATGACTATTTAGTACTTAGCTATGACGGACTTCCGGTAATCGAAGAGTACGTCAAAGAAGGCTGGATTGATGCAAGCTCAGGACTTAACCTTGAAAAAGTAGCAGACGTTGTAATCGAAGTATGCCAGAAATTCAAAGACGGCAAAGAAGATGAAATTGATTTCATGACATATGCTAACGCTATATTTGTTCTTGATGCAAATAACGTTGGAACAGGTAACTATGAAACTTGGGACTACAGCGAGTATGTAGACTAATAATTTCTTCTAGTTAACTAAAGCTCAGCCGGCTGTTTTATGCAGCCGGCTGAGCAATTAACTATATAAGTACAGGAGGTGGTTTACGTTGCAGCAAGAACGAATATTTGAAATGAAAAAAATGACAAAGAAATTTCCCGGGGTTTTAGCTGTATCAGAAGTTGATCTTTTCCTTTTAAAAGGAGAAGTTTTAGCTGTGGTTGGAGAAAACGGAGCCGGCAAATCGACGCTTATGAACCTTGTTTTGGGCAGTATCCAGCCGACAAGCGGTTCTATGACATATAAAGGTAGCAAGTATGCTCCGAAAAACCCTGAAGAGGCATTAAATACAGGGATTTCAATGATTCATCAGGAGCTTACATTGGTACCCGAAATGACGGTATCAGAAAACATTTGGCTTGGCCAAGAAAAAAAGTTTATTAAACACGGATATCTTAGTATCCGAAAAAGAGATGAAGCGACAAGAAACTTGCTTAACGAGTTGAAAATAGAAACAAATCCGCGGGCAAAAATTAAGACTCTTTCAGTTGCTGAGATGCAGCTTGTAGAAATCGCAAGGGCGGTTTCGTATGATTCGGAAATCATAATAATGGACGAGCCGACATCTTCGCTTACAAACAAAGAAATTGATATGCTTTACAGTATAGTGGAATCTCTTGTAAAAGACGGTATGTCTGTCGTTTTTATTACCCATAAACTTGATGAGGTGTTTAGAATTTGCGATGACGTTATGATTATGAGAGACGGTAAATACATTGACCGCAAACCGGTAAAAGAGATTACAAGCGAAGAGATTATTGCGAAAATGGTCGGACGTGATTTGACAAATCTTTATCCAAAAGTAAAGGCAGATATAAAAGAAGTCGTGCTCGAGGTAAAACACCTTACTCGTAAGGGCTTTTTTGAAGATATAAGTTTTTCTGTTCGCAAGGGCGAAATACTCGGATTTTCCGGATTGGTTAAGGCCGGCCGTTCCGAAGTTATGGAATGTATTTTCGGTATTGAGAGGCCGGACAGCGGCGAGATTTTCTTGAATGGTAAAAAAGTAGAAATTAGATCTACCGTAGATGCTATCAATAAAAGAATGGCGATGATTACAGAAGACCGGCTAAGACGAGGCGTAATACATATGCATTCAGTCAAGTACAATCTTTCTCTTGCCTATCTGCCGAGAATTACAAAAAACGGATTTGTAGACAGAAAGCAGGAAATTAAAGATTGTAATCGGATAAGAGAGGCAACGGGAATAAAAGCTTCAAGCCTTGAACAGCTTGCCGGACAGCTTTCGGGCGGAAACCAGCAAAAAGTTATTATAGCTAAATGGCTGCTGACTGAATCTGAAGTCATAATCTTTGATGAACCTACAAGAGGAATTGATGTTGGTTCAAAAGCTGAAATTTATAAGCTCATGGGAAATTTAGCAAAGCAAGGCAAGACTATTATTATGGTGTCTTCTGAATTGCCCGAAATCATGGCGATTAGTGACAGAATGATAATAATGGCGGGCGGAAAGAAAATGGCTGAGCTTGATCGTGAAGAGTATGACGAAAACACTATAATGCAGTACGCTTTCGGATATAGAAAAGCGCAATAATTATTGAAGGAGTAAAATAAAATGGTTGCAAAAATGGATATAGCAGAAAACAAAAAATCTTCATCTTTAAAAGATAAATTCTTAGTTTTCTTCCTTGATAATAAGAGTATTATCTTGTTTGTTTTTATCTGTATATTGGCACAGATAGTATCGGGGGGTATTTTCTTACGCGGCTCGAACATCTCATCTGTAGCAAGACAGGTATCGGTAAACAGTCTTATGACTATGGGATACGTTGTTGTTCTGACAACGGGCATGATCGACCTTTCAACAGGACATATGCTAAGCTTGTGCGGCATAATCTATTCACAAGTGGCAATGATTGCACCTTTGCCGGTAGCGATTCTTGCAACAATAGCAACAGGGTTTGCATGTGGTATGTTAAACGGTTTGTTATCAATAAAACTACGTTTGACACCTTTGATTTTAACACTTGGAACGCAGCAGATATTCAGAGGCCTTGCGTATCTGTTTTGTGATGGTATTTCGCAAAATGTTACTGATCCGTCAATGCAGTTTATCGGACAGGGTATCTTATTCGGATTTTTGCCAATGACAGTCGTAATTGTTATTTTCTTTATTTTTATTATGGCAGTGCTGATGTATAGAACGAAATACGGGCGGCATGTTATTGCTACAGGCGGTAACATTGAAGCTGCAAGAGTTTCGGGCGTTAACACAGACAGAGTAAAAATAGCAGCGTTTGTAATAATGGGAGTCTTGATTTCCTTTGCATCTCTGATATTGACAGGACGTGTTGCCATTGCCATGCCGAACGCAGGGCAGGGTATGGAAATGGACGCGATTGCGGCGGCAATTATCGGCGGAACAGCGTTAGCAGGCGGTAAGGCGAATGTTGTAGGCGGAATTTTCGGTGCGCTTATCTTGGGCGTTATAAGTAACCTGTTGAATCTTGCCGGTGTTAGTTCGTTCTGGCAGTGGTTCTTTAAGGGCGTAATTATAATCGCGGCTATACTGCTTGATTCTATAACAGAAGCAGTCTTCAAGAAGCGCCAGCTTTCAAACTAAGCTGCGCTTTTTTAAGGGCTTATCAGAAAAAAATATAATTATACTTACTATAACAGTATGGAGGTTACATAATGACAAGATACGGTACGATATTTAGTTACTGGTCTAAAGACTGGAAGACAGACTATATGCAGGTTCTTCGAAATGCCGCAAACTGCGGGCTGACTTGCGTAGAGTTTCATACCAATCAGACTATGGACTGGACAGACAATCAGATAAAAGATTTTGTAAGTTTGGCGGCCGACCTTGATGTCGAAATTCTTATGAACGGCGGCGTCAGTGAAGATGCGGTTACCTACAGCGATGACCCTGCGGTAAGGCGCAAAGGCATTGAAATGGTTAAAGGCTACCTTAAACAGGCTGCGCGCATGGGCGCGACGTTTTTTGACGGCGGATATTCAGAAGGATGGCCCTGCGGTTTAAAAGGCGGGCTGACTCCCGAAATGAAAAAAACTTATACAGAAAGAGTTATTTCCGCAATAAAAGAGATGGTAGTAGTTGCCGAGGATCTCGGTATAACGATGAGTATGGAAATTGTAAACAGATTTGAGGCATTCCTCGTGAATACCTCAAAAGAAGCGCTTTATATTGCAGAAAGCGTTGACCATCCTAACTTTAAGGTGACTATGGATACTTACCATATGAATATAGAGGAAGACAGCATAGACGAAGCAATAGATACGCTTGGCAAGTATCTGGGGCATGTACATTTGGGCGAATCTAACCGCAGGCTTCCCGGACAGGGAGATCAGGTTGACTGGGATAAGGTGTTCGGCGGCTTAAAAAGAGTCGGTTACGACAAAAGGCTTTTGTTAGAGCCTTTCACTAAAGCGTTCGGCACAATAGGAAACAATGTATTCTTATGGCGCGATCTTTCAAACGGCGCCGGCCAAGAGCAGCTTAACGAAGAAATGAAACAGTCAATAGCGTTTGTTAAATCCAAATTTGAAGGTTAATAGGAGGCAATAAAAATGGCTGAAGTAACGGGACTTGCTCACATAGGCATATTTGTCGATGATGTGGAAAAGTCAAAGAAATTTTATAAAGATATATTAGGCCTTGAGTGCATAGAGCAATGTACATTTGATGCCGCAGGCAATACGTTTACATGTGCGTTTGTAAAAAAGGGAAGCTTATGTCTTGAACTGGTACAGAGAAAGATAGGCGAAAATCCGGGAGACGGCGTGACCGACCATGTTGCGATGCTGGTAGACGATATAGAGGCTTTTCGAAAAGAGCTTGAAGAAAAGGGCATAGAATTTGAGACTGAGGATCAGATGTACTGCGCAGATATGTTTCCCAACGGAACAAAATGGGTTTTCTTCCGCGGGCCGGATAACGAGCATATAGAGATCTCTCAGATACTTTAAGGAGGAGCAAATAATGCGTAACGTAGTAGTAACAGGAGCTGCAAGCGGTGTCGGGAAATCGACGGTTGACGCCTTTTTAAAGCTCGGCGATAAAGTGTTTATGACCGACTGGCATGCCGACCGACTAGAGTCGGTCGCAAAAGATTTTGAAAAGAATTACCCGGAAAAGGTATTCTTTAAAGCTGCTGATGTTGGCAAATGGGACCAGGTCGCGGCGCTTGCCGAAATGGTAAAAAAAGAGGGCGGAGCTGATGTTTTAGCAAACTGTGCGGGAGTTTTCCGCGTTGGGCAGATAGAAGACGCGCCCGAAGAGGACTATGATTTCCAGTTTGACGTAAACGTACGCGGTATTTTTCATACGATGAAAGCTTTCGGGCCGCAGATGCTGGCTAAGAAAAAAGGCGCGATAATAAACGTGTCTTCAGTATCGGGCATGGGCGGCGACTATAACATGTCTCTTTACTGCGCAACAAAAGGCGCGGTGCTTGCTATGTCGCGCGCTGTTGCAATGGACTATTCCATGCAGGGAGTACGCGTCAACATGATATCGCCTTCGGCAGTTAAAACGCCTATGTTTTTAACGGGAGCCACCGAGAAAGTGCTTGAGAGTTTTAGAATGAACATGCCTGCGCGCGCGCTTTGTGAGCCGGAGTATTGTGCAAATACCATAGTATTTCTGGCATCGGACGAAGCAACGCACCTTTGCGGCGTGAATATACCGGTAGACGGCGGGCTTTCGGCCTGGAACGGCCAGCCGAATCAGGAAAAGACAGATACGGGAGTTTAAAAAGCTAAGAAGATCGGAGTGACTATATATGATAAAAAAGAGAAAGCCAATAATAGGGTTGTTGGGGATAATGCATGGTCTTTATGATGAAGACCAGCCGGAGCTTCCGCGCGAACAGGAAGAGTGGATAGCCAAGGTAATTAAAAAGCTTGAGGATGTCTGCGATATAGATTTTCCGGGCGCAGCTAAAGAAAGGGCTTCCATAGAACGTATAGTTGAAGATTTTAATACTAAAAAACTTGACGGAATAATGGTAGTCAATCTTCTGTATAGCCCCGGAATGCGTGTTGTTCAAGCTTTTAAAGACAACAGACTGCCTGTGCTTATTGCAAATATACAGCCGCTGCCGACCGTAACGACCGATTGGGACTGGAAACGCTGTACTACCAACCAGGGAATACACGGTATTCAGGACACTTCGAACATGCTGGCGCGCCTGGGTATTGAGCCCGAGATAATCACAGATGATTGGCAAAGCGATCGTTTTCATGAATTTGTGGCCGATTGGTCTGCCGCAGCCATGACATCGAGGGAATTAAAGAAATTAAGAGCTTGCGTAATGAGCAAGATGCAGGGAATGGGCGACATAATGGGCGACGAGGTCGCGTATTACCGTGTTCTCGGCATAGAGGTTATGCATGAAGGCATAGGCGGCGTTGTACGCTGCATGGATAAAGTTACCGAGACGCAGATAGACGAGTATGTGGCAATCGACAAGAAAAACTTCGAGCTCAGTAAAAATCTGCCCGAGGCTTCTCATCGTTATGCGGCAAAGCTTCAGCTTGCATTTGAAATGTTTTTGGATGAAAACGGCTATGATGCATTTACGGCCAATTTTAACGCGTTCAAGGATGACGGACGCATAGACCAGCTTCCTATATTGGGCGCTACAAACATGATGGCTAAAGGTTATGGATATGCCGCTGAGGGAGATGTGCATATAATGGCCGCTATGATGATAGGGCACCTTATCGATGAGAATCCGCATTTTACTGAAATGTATTCTCTCGATTTCAAGCGCGATGCCGCTTTTCTTTCGCACATGGGCGAAGGAAACTGGAAGGTAGCTAGAAAAGACAGGCCTATAAAGCTTATAGACAGGCCGCTTGATATAGGCGACCGGGATAATCCGCCGACACCGATATACAGCGCCGAGCCGGGACGCGGCACGATTTTGTCTATCGTACCAGTTGAGGGTGATTATTTCAGGTTTGTAGTTTCACCGGGAACAATACTTGATACTGAAGAAATGCCGAATATGTTGATGAATTATACTTTCTTTAAACCGGATACCGGAATAAAGAAGGCTATGGACGACTGGTTAAGGTACGCAGGTACACATCACCAGGTGCTTTTCCTCGGCGATGTTACAAATAAACTGAGAATGTTATGTGACATAAATCAAATAGAGTATATTCAGGTATAAGAAAATGAAAGAAGTATTATTATTAGCAATTGATTTGGGAACCAGCTTTATAAAGGCGGGAGTTTACGGCACGGACAGCAAATGCGTGGCGACTGCTTCCGAACCGGTGAAAGATTATCGCCCCAGCCCCGGAGTTTTTATACAAAAGGGCGAAGAGCTTTTCGAATCGGTTATTAACTGTGTAAAATTAATAACATGCGAACTCGGGGAAAGGGCGAAAAACATTGAAGCCATTTCATTTACCGGGCAGATGTCGGGGTTTATGGGCGTTGACGAGCAATGGAACGATATAACAACGTGGTCATGCTCTTTAGACAACCGTTATATGCCTTATGCCGAGCGTCAGCTAAAGAATCTAGGGGATAAGTTTTTGGAAATCGGCGGGACTAATTTTCCGCAGATGGCTCCGAAATACGAGTGGTTCAAAAACGAGTTTCCCGATGAATCTAAAAAGATAGCTAAATATTTAATGATAAGCGGCTATGTGATAGGCCGTCTGGGAGATTTGCCTATAGAAGACGCTATCATTGACCGGTCGTATTCTGTATGGACAGGGCTGTCTGACGTAAATAAAGAGCAATGGTCGGACGATATATGCGGCGAGATAGGCCTAGACAAAAAGTATCTGCCTAAAATAGTTGCGTCAAATTATATTTGCGGACATCTTTGTGAAAAGTACGCCAAACAAGCGGGGCTAAAAAGCGGCATTCCGCTTGTATCAGGCACGGGCGATAAATCGGCAGGGTGCCTCGGCGCTGCGGTGGTCGATCTTGGAGCAACGATATTTGAAGCTTCGTCTTACGGCATGATAAGTGTATGCGTAGATGAATACCGGCCGGATACGCAGGAGAAGAGGCTCGATGTTATGCCTTCGGCGATACCGGGCGAGTTTTATATGGCGCATTTTGTCGCCGGCTCGGGAATCAGCATCGACTGGTTTATGAATAATTTTGTACGAAGAGAAGGCGTATCCACAGCCGATATGTTTGACCAGATGGATAAAGATATTGATAAGATTCCTCCCGGAAGCGACGGCGTGATGGCGCTGGGGCTGCTCGGAGGAAGCAGTATGCCTTTGGACGGAGATCTGCGCGGCCTATGGATGGGTTTTGACTGGAGCCATAACAAAGCGCATTTTTACAGAGCGCTTATAGAGAGTTTTACATACGATTTCACTCTTTGTATACGTGCCGCGGAAAGGCTGTATCCTGAATATACTGTCGATGATATACGAATCGTAGGCGGCGGGGCTAAAGCGCCTGTATGGACGCAAATGTGTGCCGATGCACAAAACAAACATTACTATACTCTGAATCGCAGCGATGTGGCGATGTGGGGAGCGTCTATAATTGCGGGCAATGCTGTCGGAGTATTTCCGGACATGAAAAAAACGGCAAAAGAGTTTGTTAAAACGGAAAAGAAATACGTTCCCGTATCGGCAATGACACAAAAATATCAGCCGTATATCGAGCTTTATAAAAATTATACTGTCGAGCTGCATGACTTTTTTAAGAGGTTGCAGAATCTTAAAGACAAGAATTAAAAAACAATTTTTTGTGCAGATGCGGCCTTGTTTGTCTAATGGCAAACAGGCCGCGGAAAATCTTTGCATAAAATAAATTTAAATCGAAGGAAAAAATTAATATGGCTAGAAAAATAAGAGTTGGATTGCTTACTTTCGGTGACGGACGTGATTTTTTAAAAGCGAATTTGGATCCGATAAATTTTCTGTTTCAAGATAAAGTAAAAAAGGCGCTTGAAAGAGAAGGATTTGAGGTTGTGTTCGAGAAAAAGGTTATAGACAGTAACAGCCTTGCGGTGGAGTTTGGTAAAAAAATGCGTGCCGCAGATGTTGATGCTGTTGTGATGAATTATTGCGTATGGGCATGGCCGAGTTATGTAAGAATGGCTGCGCAGTTTTGCCCCCAGCCTGTGGTGATGTTTGCAAATTATTATGAAGAAAAGCCTGGCCTTGTGGGCCTGCTTGCAGGAAGCGGCTCGTTGATGCAGGCGGATATGCCCTTTTTAAAACTGTACGGGGATATTGAAGACAAGGAAATTTCTAAAAAGCTAAAGGCGTATATAAACGGCGTTTCTGCGTTTAACCGGCTAAAGGGAATGACGTACGTTGGCGTTGGAGGCCGGTCGATAAATATTGATACTACAGTAGCAGACCCTGCACTCTGGATGAAGATGTTCGGAATCGATGTCGACAGCGTAGACCAGATGGAGCTTGTGCGCAGAGCTGAGATAATTCAAAAGCAGCAGCCAGAGTTGCTGGAAAACGCTTTAGACTATCTTGAAAAGAACACAAAAGGATTTAAATGGCTGGAGCCTCAGCCGGACAGCTCATTCAGCCTTACAAGAGAATCTGCTATAAAAGCGATTAGCCTTTATTACGGCATGATGGACCTTATAAAAGAATTCAAGTACGATTTCTGCGGTATAAAAGGGCAGCGTGAACTTACAGAGCATTATGTAACTTCGGATATTGCAGAAGCGTTTCTCAATGACTATTACGGGCCGGACGGCACGCCGCATGACCCTATAGCCTGCGCGACAGAAGCGGATATGGATGCAGCGCTTACGATGAAGGTGTTTAATCTTATAACGGGACAGCCGTCATTATTCACCGATATTCGAAATTATTATAAGGATGAAGATTTTTGGGATTTTTGCAATTCCGGTACACATGCCACTTATTTTGCGGGCAAGAGCAGCGACCCGAAAGTAAATCTGGCTAACGTAGAATTCAGGCCCGAGGGCGACTATTATCTTGCCGGCGGCCCTTCTGTTTATCACATTGCGAAACCTGGCAAAGTTACGCTTGCAAGGCTGACGCGTGTAGACACAAACAATTACCGTATGGTTGCCATGACGGGTGAGTGCTTTAGCATGGGCGCGCAAAAAGATGAGGAATATGCATGCAAGTGCCAGGATAACTGGCCGCACGCTTTTGTTAAGATGAACCATAAAATAGATGCTTTTATAGAAAATGTGAACTGTAACCATATTCACGGTACATACGGGGATTGGGTTGAGGATTTAAAAGCCTTTTGTAAAGCGGCTAAAATCGAGCTTATACTTTTGGACGAATAATATCAAGAGCTTTTCTTAGTCATCTTCTGATATTTGTACGGCAAATAATTACAACAAAAAAGGACAGGGGTTTTATAAAATGGATTTTAAATTTGGTGTTGACAGCTTTATTTGGACAGAAAATTTTTGTGAAAATGATATTTGGATTATACAAAAAGCAAAAGATATGGGTTTTGAAGTAATAGATTTTGCTATAGCAAACCCTTTTACTTTTCCTCTGGAAAAAGTAAAAGCAGAGATAGACAGAGTAGGTATAGATTGTGTTTGTACTACAACGCTGACAGAGCAAACGAATCCGATATCTCCCGACCCGAAGATAAGAGAAAATGCCGTAAAGGCTCTTAAAAAATGCGTGGATATCTGCAATGAGATCGGAGCGGATATACTCGGAGGCGTAAATTATACCGCGTGGGGGTATATAACACGCCGCCCGCCGACTGTCGAGGAATGGGATTGGAGCGTTTCGTGCATGAGAAAGGCCGCCGAGTATGCAAAAGAAACGGGCGATGTCGTTATTTGTGTTGAATGTTTAAACAGGTTTGAAACATTCCTGTTAAATATTGCAGAAGACGCGGTCAGATACTGCAAAGACGTTGGAACAGGCAATGTCAAAGTGCATCTTGATTGTTTCCATATGATTCGGGAAGAAAAAAGCTTTTCGGGCGCAGTGAAAACATGCGGAAAAGAGCACTTGGGGTATATACATGTCAATGAAAACGACAGAGGAATACCGGGTACCGGGCTTGTGCCGTTTGAAGAATTTTTCAGAGCATTGGACGAGATAGGGTATGACGGCTGGCTGACTATAGAATCGTTTGACCCAAGCTTTGAAGAGCTTGCAGGAAACTGCGCGATTTGGCGAAACTTTGCGCCAACCGGAGAGGCTCTCGCGAGAGACGGCCTTGCTAATCTAAAAGCGATAGCTCAAAAGCTATGATTTTATGACCGCGAAAAAACAATAGGGAGAAAATTTTGAAAATAGCAATAGGATGCGATGAAGCGGCTTTTGATTTAAAAATGGCTGTCATCGAATATTTAAATAGTAAAGTCGATATAGAATTGACCGATTTCGGAGCAAAAGCGGGAGAAGCTGTGCTTTATCCGAATGTTGCAAAAGACGTTGCCGAAGCTGTGCGTGACGGAAAATTCGAATTTGGAATACTTCTTTGCGGCACGGGCATAGGAATGGCGATAACGGCCAACAAAGTGCCGGGTATTCGCGCTGCGGTTTGCCATGACCCTTATTCGACCGAGAGGTCGAGAAAAAGCAACAACGTACAGATAATGTGTATGGGAGCGCGTGTTGTCGGCGTAGAGCTTGCCAAATATTTTGTGGATATCTGGCTCAAATGCGATTTTGCCGGCGGAAGATCGGAAGCTAAAGTCAAACGCATAGAAGAGATAGAATCATCATATAAGGAAATATGCTAAAAAAGGAGAGTAAAGAATGAACCGTATTATAAATGACCCGGATTACGTAGTTGAAGACATGCTCAAAGGCTTTGTAAAAGCAAATTCCGATATTATAGCAGCTACGGATAACCCGCGAGTTTTGAAATATGCAAAAGCCCCTGTTAAAGAAAAAGTAGGAATCATTACCGGAGGCGGTTCGGGGCATAAGCCTGCGTTTATAGGGTATATCGGAAAAAACATGTGTGATGCAGTCGCTGTGGGGGAGGTATTTTCTTCTCCGACCGCGAAAGCTTTTTTAGACGCTATACAGGCGGCGGATGCAGGGCGCGGTGTTGCTTGCCTTTACGGTAACTATGCCGGAGATAATATGAATGTAAAAATGGCTATGCGCAAAGCAAAAGCCCAAGGTATAGATGTAAAGAAGGTTGTCGCTAACGATGACTGCGCTTCTGCCCCAAAGGACGAGCGTGAGAAACGCCGCGGTGTGGCGGGAGAAGTGTTTATGTGGAAGGTCGGCGGCGCAAAGGCAGCTATGGGCGCAGATTTAGATGCTGTTATTGCAGCGGCGCAAAAAGCCATAGATAATACACGTTCTGTGGGAATAGGTACCGCCCCATGTACTATACCTGCCTTAGGGCATCCAAACTTTCAAATAGAAGACGGAAAAATGGAGCTGGGTATCGGGCATCACGGAGAGCCGGGCGTTAGCGTACAGCCTTTGGCAAAAGCTGATGAAATGGCGGAAAAAATGTTAGAACTCATTATACCCGATCTGCCGTTTGCCAAAGGAGACGAAGTTGCCGTGCTTCTTTCGGGGCTTGGCGCAACTCCTGTTATGGAGCAGTATATCGTGTATAACCGCGCTGAGGAAATACTAAAAGAAAAAGGGATAAGCGTCTATAAAGCGTATGTAGGCAACTATTTTACATCTCTTGAAATGATGGGTGTTACGTTGACAATCATGAAACTCGATGAAGAATTAAAAGAATGCATTGACATGCCTGCAGATTCTGTCGGCTTAAAGCAGTTATAAAAAACGGGGTGAATTAATATGACATTTAGAGATCAAGATGCAGGTTGCATAGTTTCGGATATGATAGAAATAATACAAGATAATGCCGTCTATCTGAGCGAGATAGACGGCAAAACCGGAGACGGCGACCATGGTATCAATATGCGCAAAGGGTTTACGCTTTGCGAGACTAAATTGGAAGGCAAATCGTATTCGCTTTCGCAAGGGCTTACAACGCTTGGCCAAACGCTGATGGAGGATATCGGCGGCTCTATGGGCCCTTTATACGGTGTGTTGTTTGAAGAAATGTCTATGGCATGTAAAGATAAGATAAACGAAAAAGTTTTTGAAAGCATGCTGAAAGCGGCGCTTGACGGTATTTTTGATATCGGCGGCGCCAAGAAAGGCGATAAGACGCTTCTTGATACTTTAATTCCCGCCATTGAGGCATATTCCGCCGCGGTTGCAAAAGGCAAAGATTTTTCTGCCGCCCTTCAAGCTCTTAAGAAAAGTGCGAAAAAAGGCTGGGAAGACACAGAGGGCATGATAGCCCGCGTAGGGCGCGCAAGCAGGCTTGGCGAGCGTTCGCGCGGAGTAGTCGACGCGGGCGCTACAAGCTGTTATCTGCTGCTTTGTTCAATGGCAGATTCAATAGAAAAAATATTAGCCTAAGGCAAACAACAGCGAAATAAAAGAACAAGCAGGCTGCTTTTTGCTGCTTTATATAACGATACAGGGAGGAAAAAATATGAGTACATCACTATCACTTTTACAAAATCAAATCGAGAAGAACCGCGGAATTATAAGAATGGTGCCGCTGTGGCTGCCGCGTACATTTTTACCGCCGGGAAGAAGATTAAAACTTCATCCTGACGATCTGTATTCGTTTGGAACGCAAAAAGGGGGAATCTGCGAACGCTGGTTCTGCTCAACGGGCGTACGCGATATTAACGGAGTTGATGAGACAACGATAAGCAGGCTTTACCTCGGGGAAGGCGATAAGACAATTGATTTTCCCGAAGCAATAGCCGCTATAGGCAATGAGCTTTTAGGAAAAGAAACTATGGACACCATAGGTACTTTCCAGATGTTCGCTAAGTTTTTTGATTACGGCGCAGCGCTGCCTCTTCATATACATCCTGAAGGAAAACACGCAAAAAAAGTCGGCATGAATCAGAAACCCGAGGCTTATTATTATCCTGCCGAGTTAAATAATATAACATACGGCCATGATTATACTTTCTTTGGCCTTGTCAAAGGAACAACAAAAGAACAGTTTTTAGAATGCATACGCAATTTTAATATTAGAGATAATCATATATTAAAACTTAGCCAGGCTTATAAAATACAGCTTGGTACGGGATGGTCTCTGCCCGCGGGGCTTTTGCATGCTCCGGCATCTGTCGTTACATATGAACCTCAGTTCATGAGCGATTCGCTTGTTTTTTATCAAAACATTATAGAATCAAAATATGTTATGAGCGATAGTATAAACGATGCTATAGTTCCGGCCGATTTTAAAGGCGACCGCTCTCAGTATCTTCTTGATATAATGGACTGGGAAGGAAACTTTGAGAATTTCAGGGAGAATAATTTCCTTGTTCCCGTTGCCATAAAAGACGCAGAGCAGATGCTCTCAGATGGTTATTACGAAGAATGGGTAACTTACGGCATTGAAGAGTTTTCCGCAAAGAGGTTAAGAGTTTTGCGGGGGCAGACCGTAACAATTAAAGACGAGGCGGCATACGGCTTTATCATGATGCAGGGCAGCGGCAAAATAAACGGTATTGAGATTAACACGCCTGCTGTTATACGATTCGGGCAGCAGACGGCGGATGAATGTTTTGTCATAAAAGCTGCCGCAAAAGAGGGCGTGATTATAGAGAACACCAGCGATTTTAATGAAATCGTTATGCTAAAGCATTTTAACGGCGATAACAAAGAATGGAAATCTACGGTAAAGGCTTAAAAATTTACAACGGGCAGCGTTGCGGGAATATTGGAAGAAGCATTTGCCGGCTATTTTGAAATTGATGTATACCGGCATGTTTAAGGGTGCCAAATAAAAGAATTGATTATCTGATTGCATATAAAATATATGAAAATTATTAACAAGTTTTATAAGTTTTAAGAGCAAGCGTTTTAGCAAAAGAAATTATGAGGAGTATATAAAGAAGTTTAGTCGGTAAGTTTTTGCATGATTATTATTATAAAGGCAAAAAATATTAACAGTATTATTATGATGTGTGAATTAGTTAACAAAAATATGAGTTGACACAAGACATATTACGTAATAAGATAATCAAGGATTCAATTATATTGATGTTTTATTGTAAAATAACTATTAAATATTTAGTATAGAATAAAAAAATTGAAATTTGGGGAAAGATATGATTTTAAAATCAAAAGAAATTGCAAAAATCTTAAAGGTGTCTCCCTCAACCGTTTCGCTTGCAATAAACAATAAGCCGGGGGTAAGTCCAGAGACGAGAAATAAGGTTTATGCTCTTTTAGAAGAATTTTACTCAAGCGGCAAATTTGCTGCTCCTGACGAGAATTCCGGCCAAGGCGAAAGTAATGAGTCTGAGCAAGACAGCAAGGGTAACATTATTTTAGTTGTACATAAAAACCAAAAGCATCTGTTTATACCGAATCCCTTTTTTCAAGGTGTTATTGCAGGCTGCCAGTCGATAGCAATGCATAATAATTATATATTGAAAATTACGTATTATAATACCGGAATGAACAAGAATATACTTTTCGATTCTTTAAATGAAGATGATGTTGCCGGTGTTATAATTTATGCAATGGAGCTTCCTTATGAAGATGTAAAGATGTACAGAGACCTTACAAAACCTATGGTCATACTTGATGCCCGATATCCTTTTGAAGATATTGATATGGTCTCTATAGCAAACCGTAACAGTATTGAAAATGCTATGGATTATGCTTATGAGATGGGGCATAGAAAGATTGGGTTTTTAAAAAGCCATATCGTTATCAGAAATTTTGAAGACAGGTATGAGGGGTATCTTAGCGGCCTTCGCAAATTAGGGCTTGAGTTTAATGAAAAATATGTGTTTACCGTTCACTGTTCGATAAAAGAAGCACAAAAAGATTTTCTTAAGATTTTAGATATACCTATCGATGAGCTGCCCACAATTTTTCTTACAGATGTAGATTATAATGTAGCCGGCGCACTCAGCGCTATTAAAAAGAAAGGGTATTCTGTACCCGAAGACATATCTTTAATCGGTTTTGATGATTATGACTTGATATCCGAGCTTGATCCGCCGCTTACAACAATACAAATAAAAGATTATTTTGGTGCGATTGCCGTTAACAGGCTTATAGACATAATAGAAAAGAAAGACGATATGCATTTAAATATTGAAGTGGCAACCGAACTGAAAAAAAGAAAATCTGTAAAAAGAATTGATTAAGCATTTTAAAATCTTTATGCCTAATAAAATTTAAAAAAACTTTTGTGGCAAGCGTAAAAAACTTGCCTTTTATTATATTTCTACTTATATTAATTAACATTTCAATAAAATTGAGTAACCTTATTGACATTTAAATTATTATATGATAGTTTAATTTTGTAAACGTTTTTGATTAATTATCTTTAAATGCAGTCAGGGATAATATACAGGGAACACGAAATTTCAAATCATCAAAATTATGAAGGCGGTTACCTAAGAATGCCCCATTTTTTTACGGGTTTTTAATAAGTTAATCGCTGAATGCCGGTTTAAATTATCAACGGCGCGATTAAAAGAGTATGTATATTTTTATATTCGAATATACAAAGAATTTATAACAATATAAGGAGAAATTTATGAAATGCGTTGTAAATGTACAGGATTTAAAGCCTGATGAAGATAAAAGGTCTCTTCGTGCGCATGTAAGCGGACGGCAAAAGGATATTTTAAGAGATACTTACAATCTTATTAACAGCGCAAACAGCCCTTCACAGAGGCTTTCTATGGGCTATACGACAATATACCCCACAGGGTCGACGACCGGGCATTCTCATGATGATATGGAGGAGACTTACTATGTTATTTCGGGCAGTGGAATTATGACGGTCGGAGAAGATGAGTTCGAAATAAAGGCTGGCGATGCGTTATATGTTCCGCCCGGTAAATTTCATACAACATATCAAAGAGGCAATATGCCGCTTGTTGTATTGTGGGTTACAGGCAAGGTCGATTAAGAGGTTTTAGATTTTGATAATTAATGAAAAGATGCTCATTGGCGGAGAATGGACAAAAGGAACAAAAGGCGAAAAGCTTGAGGTGCGCAATCCCGCGACAGGCGAGATTTTTGCCGCAGTTCCTGCAGCTTCTGAAAATGATGTAGGAAAAGCTGTAGACAGCGCCGATGAAGCATTTAAAAACTGGTCGCGGCTGACACCCTTTCAAAGAGGGGCGTATCTTAGAAAAGCCGCTGACAATATATTAAAAAATGCGGATGAGATCGCACGGCTTATGACGAGCGAACAGGGAAAACCCGTCGGTGAGGCGCTGGGAGAAGTCAAAAAAGGCGCCGGAATACTTGCTTATTATGCTGAGGAGGGCGAGCGCATTTTCGGAAGGATAATACCAACCTCCGAGCCGGGCATAGAAAGCAGAGTGATTTATCAGCCGGTAGGAGTAGCAGCTGCCATATCGCCTTGGAACTATCCTATAGAGCTGCTTGCTTGGAAATTAGGCGGCGCGCTTGCATCAGGATGTACGGTAGTCTGCAAGCTTCCTTCGCAGACGCCTATATCGCCTATTTCGTTTATAAAATGCATAATTGATACAGGTATTCCCAAAGGGGTTATAAATGTGTTGACAGGGCCGGGTTCAAAGCTAGGGCCGTTGCTTGCGCACAACTCCAAGGTTAAAAAAGTGGCATTTACAGGCTCGACTGCCGTAGGCAAGCAGGTGCTGGCAGACTGTGCGGGCACGCTGAAAAGAGTTTCTTTAGAGCTTGGCGGAAGCCTGCCCATGATAGTCTGCAAAGACTGCGACATTGACGCGGCTGTTGCGGGTGCGGTACGGCGGTCTTTTCGCAACATGGGGCAGATTTGCATAGCAATAAACAGAATCTATGTGGATAAAGATATTTATACCGTATTTTTGGAAAAAATAAAGAAAGCGACAGAAGAATTGACTATAGGCAACGGGCTTGTTGACGATTGCGATTTAGGGCCTATGTGCACGAAGGAAGGGCTCGAAACGGTGCAAAGGCATATTATCGACGGAACCAAAAAAGGGGCAAGGCTTTTGTGCGGCGGTAAAAAGCCTGAAGGTACGAAATATGAAAAAGGGTACTTTTTTGAGCCGACGATTCTTGCTGATGCAAACCATAATATGCTTGTGATGCAGCAAGAAACTTTCGGCCCGCTTATAGGAGTAATGAAATTCGACAATACAGAGCAGGCAATAAAGCTCGCTAACGATACGCCTTACGGCTTGGCCGCTATTGTCTATACCAACTCTCTTAAACTGGCTGAAAAATTTTCGCGTGAAATCGATGCGGGCAATATAGCAATAAATAATCCTGATGCAGGAGTCATCAACGCGCCTTACGGAGGATGGAAGCAAAGCGGCTTCGGGCATGAACACGGCTCCGAAGGGCTTTACGAATATCTTAACATCAAACATATACGTATACGCAGTTAATTATTCTTATGTATAAAGTATTTATTGAAGATGAAACTATATCTATTGATTTAATTTTGCGAATTGCTGTAAAGCTGTCGTGAAACAAATATTATAAATAATTTTGGAGGTAATATATGAAAACAGTTGTTATTACAGGTGCAAACGGAGGGCTTGGTATCTGCCTTATAAAAAAATACTGCAAGGAAGGTTATAAAGTTTTTGCATTTGATTATAAAATCGATGAAAACTGCGCGCGTATGGAAAAAGAGCACGAGAATCTTGTGTTGTTTTCCTTTATTGACGTCAGGGATTCAGATTCAATCGAAAAGGCTAAAAAGCTTGTCGAGCAAAAGACTGACAGAATAGATATTTTATTAAATGCTGCCGCCGTATTTCCCGAAAACGGAGCTAATGTATTGGAGGAATTCAATATTGAAGGCGCGCTGGATGTATATTCGATAAATTCGTTAGGTCCGCTTCGTATGGTAAAAAAATTCTTGCCGCTTATAAAAAACGGCGAAGAAAAAAAGATAATTAATATAAGCTCGGAAGCGGGCAGTATAAGCACGCACAACAATTACACTACAAGATATGACTACTGCATGTCTAAAGCGGCGCTTAACATGCAAAGCGTTATACTTCAGCGTTATCTTAAACCTGACGGTATTCGTGTTGTAGCTATTCATCCGGGCTGGATGAAGACGGAGATGGGCGGAAAAGACGCTCCGCTTGCGCCCGAGATTTCGGCCGACGGAATATTCGATTTAGCGGGCACATGCTCAGATGACTTTGAATGCGGAATTTTCTTTGACTATGACGGCTGCACGCGCAGCTGGTAAAGAGTATTCGGTACTAAATAAATAATTAAAAGTTGAGGTAATATTATGCAAACATTAAAAAAGATAAACCGTAAAGAATTTAAAGAAAACGTGCTTACGCGTATAGGCGATGACTGGATGCTGGTAACGGCAGGCGATGAAAAAACCGGCTGCAATACGCTCACGGCCTGCTGGGGAGGCTTAGGCGATCTATGGCACAGAGACGCCGCGTTTATATTTATACGCCCCACTCGCTATACGTATGAGTTTATTGAAAAACAGGAGAGGTTTTCATTATCGTTTTTTCCTGACGGCTACCGCAAAGCTTTAACGCTGCTCGGCACAAAATCTGGGCGCGACGGCGACAAAATAACAGAAGCGGGGCTCGATGTAGAGTATTACGAAGGAGTACCGGCGTTCAAACAAGCTAACCTTGTTATTATATGCCGAAAAATGTACTATCTTGATTTTGTACCCGAAAGAATTCCGCAGAATGTAATAAAACAATTTTATTCCGAGGGCGATTTCCACAGATTTTACGCAGGAGAAGTTGAATCTATCTACATGCCTTAATTTTGGTATATTTGTTGAACAAATAAATGAAATTTTATTAATTAAGCACTCTTTGATCTATAATAAATGAGTGCTTTTTTTATTATCAGATGAATCATATAAAAGCATAATAAAAATACCTGCATATCATGCGTATATGCCATCATACGTTATTAAAAGGGGATGGTGCACAATGGCGGGTAAACAAACGCGTATAATATGCAAGAACATTTTTAAAAATGGGAAAAACACAACAAGAGAACAGGTCACAAAAAAGTGGATAGAGATGATCAACCAGCTGGAAAAAAGAAAAAAGCCTTGCGGAGATAAAAGAGTATGAAAGCGGCGCTGTATTGCCGCCTGTCTGAAGAGGACAAAAATAAGCAGTTGCAAAGCGGCGACAGCAAGAGCATACAAAACCAAAAATCAATGCTGACGGAATACGCAAAGGAAAAGGGGTGGGAAGTATATAACATATACAGCGATGACGATTATGCGGGAGCAGACCGAAACCGCCCTGAGTTTAAACGGCTGCTCGAAGACGCAGAAAACCGCAAATTTGAAATTGTATTGTGCAAAACACAGTCAAGGTTTACGCGCGAACTCGAACTGGTCGAAAAGTATATACACGGCCTTTTCCTTATATGGGGTATTCGGTTTGTGAGTATCGTAGATAACGCGGATACCGCAAACAAGGGCAACAAAAAATCGCGGCAGATAAACGGCCTTGTTAATGAGTGGTACCTCGAGGATATGTCGGAAAACATAAAAAGCGTGCTTGTAAACAGGCGCAAAAACGGGCTTCACATAGGCTCGTTTGCACTTTACGGGTATACAAAAGACCCAAACCGCAAAGGGCACTTGATAATCGATGAAGACGCCGCCGCAGTTGTTCGTGAGGTCTTCACGCTGTTCTCTAAAGGTTATGGGAAAACTGCTATCGCCAGGATTTTAAACGACAGGGGTATTCCAAACCCTACCGAATATAAGCGGCTGAAAGGCATGCGTTACAGCCAGCCCAAGGCGAAAAGCAGCACGCTTTGGAGATATTTCGCTATTTCAAGTATGCTGACAAATGAGATGTACATCGGGAATATGGTGCAGGGCAGGTACGGCAGCGTTTCGTATAAAACCAAAGAAAACAAGCCGCGCGGCAAAGAATCATGGTATATAGTGAAAGGCACGCACGAGCCGATTATCGACAGGGAACTCTGGGATAATGTGCAGTCTCTTATCGCGCAGAAGGCAAAGCCATTTAAAACAGGGCAGATAGGCCTGTTTGCACGAAAGGCAGTGTGCATGAACTGCGGATATGTTATGCGTTCTTGTAAAAGCCACAAAAAGCATTATTTAAAATGCCCCAGCCGCCATTTATCAAAGGACGCATGCATAGGCTCTTTTATCTCTGTGGAAAGCCTGGAAGAGGCGGTTCTCGGGCAGCTGTGCCATATAATCGATGAGTATCTCGATTTAAATGAGCTTGATCGGGGGATAGGCGATTACGATATAACGCATGAGCAAAAAGCTCGAATACAAGCCAACATTGAGGCTTACCGAAAAAGCATAGTTCAATTCAGCAACGGGCTTCGAGAGTTGTATCTGGATAAAGCCAAGGGCGTTATTAAACAAAACGACTTTGAAGAGCTCTCGAAGTATTTTTTTTCTGAGAAGGCGCGGCTGGAACAGCTTGTAACCGACTGCAAAAAGCAGCTTGAGATGCTCGGAAAACGGCAGAACGAAGGCAATAACTGCAAATATATAATTGAACAATATACGAATATAAAGCGCCTTAATCGGGGAATCGTCGAAAAGCTGATAGATCAAATAAAAGTCGGCAGGCGTATTACCGGAACACGCGAATTACCGATTGAAATTCACTGGCTTTTTTAATTGTTCTTACAACATCGCAGCAGAGCAAAAGGCGCGGTCTACTTATGAATATCTTCTAAACCTTGCGGACGATCCGGACGTTTTAGGGCCGCTTAGATTTTTAAGAGAAAGAGAAGTAGTGCATTTTCAGCGTTTCGGCGAATCGCTGCGCATAGTAAGAGAATATCTCAACAATAAAAAAAGATACAGTACTTGCCTTCCCAAGCCAAAAAACTAACGGGGGCAATTCATGCGGGAACAAAAAAACAGGCTTGTTTAAGGCCTGTTTTTATTATTGCACAATACAGGCATTATTTTTATAAAAGCATTAACCGCGAATTGACATTTGCGTTATCGCTTGCTATACTACTTCACAAGATAAGCAAACGAAATGCTAATCTAAAATATAATAGCGTGTTTAGGTGCTTTTTTAATAAAAAGATAATAGGGAATTCGGTGAAAATCCGAAACAGCACCCACTACTGTAACTCTGACGAAATTTTTTATAAGCCACTGATGAGCAGTCGGGAAGGCAAAAAGAGTAGTATGAAGAGAAGCCAGGAGACCTGCCTATAACACATCTTATTACAATTATCTTGGGGAATGAAGATAGGGGATTTTTTATTTACCTATTTTCTCCTGACTTAAAAGGAGGAAACAATATGACAAAAACATTGGTGACAGGTTATCCGCGTGTGGGCAGCGAAAGAGAGCTCAAATTCTGGACTGAAGATTATTTCAGAGGAAACCTAACGGCGGATGAGCTCCAAAAAAATGCTGCTCAACTAAGATTGGAACAATGGAAGCGGCAGCAAAGGCAGGGTATTGATTTTATACCGTCCAATGACTTTTCGTTTTATGACGGAGTTTTGGATACCGCTTATTTATTGGGCGCAGTACCGCAAAGATATCGGGAGCTTGGATTTAATGAGCTTGATACATGTTTTGCAATGGCAAGAGGTTACCAGGGAAAAAGCGGCGATGTAAAGGCGCTTTCAATGCGCAAGTGGTTTAATACAAACTATCATTACATGGTGCCGCAATTGGATGAGAAAACGCAGCTGCGCCTCAGCGGCAGCAAACCGTTTGAGCATTACAGCCAGGCGCTCGCAGAGGGTATACACACGGTTCCGGTAATTTTAGGGCCGTTCACTTTTTTAAAACTGGCACAATACAAAGCAAACAGGCAGCCGCACGATTTTGCCGATGAGATTACATCGGCTTATAAGGATATTCTCGAACGCTTTGATAAGCTCGGGTGCGAATGGATACAGATTGACGAACCTTCGCTTGTTACAGACCTTACAAAGCAGGACATCGCGCTTTTCGTTAAGCTGTACCAAAAAATTCACAGCTTTAAGGGTAATGTAAAGCTTAGGCTGCAGACGTATTTTGGAGACATACGCGACATATTCAAAGAGCTTATAAATCTTGGGTTTGACGGCATAGGATTAGATTTTGTTGAAGGCAGACAATCTCTTGAGCTTATAGAAAAACATGGGTTTCCTAAACAAACGGTGTTGGCGGCTGGTATTGTCAACGGCAAGAATATCTGGCACAACGATTATAAACAATCACTCGAGCTTTTAGGCCGCCTTTCCTCTTATACAGACAAGAAAAATATTGTGATATCTACTTCCTGTTCGCTTTTGCATGTGCCGTATACAATAGAAAACGAAACAGAAATGCAGCAGATCCAAAAGCGCCGCTTTGCGTTTGCGCATGAAAAGCTTCAGGAACTCTGCGATCTGCAAAGGATATTTGACGAAGGCGATTTTTATAAGGATAGCGTTTATATACAAAATACTGTATTGATGCGCGAAAAGCTTGGCACGGATGAAGAAATAAGAAAGAAGACTTCTGCGTTGATTCAAAACGATTTTGTTAGAGAGCCAGCGTTTGCAAAGCGTGCTAAAATTCAGAAGCAGGCTCTTGAACTGCCGCTGTTGCCGACAACAACAATAGGGTCGTTTCCGCAGACACGGGAAGTAAAGGCTTGGCGCAGCGCCCTTAAAAAGGGCGAAATATCCAAGCAGGCCTATGAGCAAAAATTGCGAAGCAAGACTGCTTCGTGCATCGATGAGCAGGAAAGACTGGGGCTTGATGTGCTTGTGCACGGGGAATATGAAAGAAACGACATGGTAGAGTATTTCGGCGAACGGCTTGACGGATTTTTGTTCACACGAAAAGGCTGGGTACAGTCGTACGGCACGAGATGCGTTAAGCCGCCCGTTATCTGGAGCGATATAAGGCGTACAGCACCTATAACAATAGATATAATAACGTATGCGCAAAGCCTGACGCAAAAGCCTGTAAAAGGCATGCTGACCGGCCCTGCAACTATACTTAACTGGTCTTTTCCAAGAGAGGATATTTCGGGCAGGGAAATGGCGTTTCAGATTGCTCTGGCAATACGCGAAGAGGTGCTAGAGTTAGAAAAGGCGGGCATACGCATAATACAAATTGACGAAGCTGCGCTTAAAGAAAAGCTTCCGCTGCGGCGTTCCGATTGGTACTCAGATTATTTAAGCTGGGTTATCCCGGCGTTTAGATTGGTTCATTCGGGCGTAAAGCCGGAGACGCAGATTCATACGCATATGTGTTACAGCGAATTTGAAGATATAATCGAAGATATTGAGGATATGGACGCCGATGTAATCACTTTTGAAGCGGCGCGTTCTGACCTTTGCATAGTGGACGCATTAAAAAAAGCAAATTTTAAAACACAGGTTGGCCCGGGTGTTTACGATATTCATTCTCCGCGCGTACCCTCGAAAAAAGAAATCGAAGAATTGATAACAAAAATGCTGAAGAGAATAGACAAGAAAAAACTTTGGGTTAATCCCGACTGCGGTTTGAAAACGCGCGGCGAAAAAGAGGTAATGCAGAGCCTGCAAAATATGGTGGATGCGGCGCAAAGCGTGCGGGAGACTTTGCGATAAACAATCGGTATCAAAAAAACAGGCCTTTTAGGCCTGTTTTTTGCTCTAAGGCATCTATCTTTCTAATTTATATTTTTCTTTGAGATTTTTCTTGAAGTTTTTCATGCCGCCGAATTCGCTGAACATAGCGTTAAGCTTTTTTGATTCTATCTGTTTTGAGTTAAGCCCTTCGTATGATGCTTCTTTTTGAAGTTTTTTATAGCTTGCAAGCCTTTGCTCATCGAGAACGCCGTCTTCCACCGCTTTTAAAACGGCACAGCCCGGCTCTCTTTCGTGCTTGCAGTCGCGGAACCTGCACTCTTTAGAAAGCGCGTCTATATCAGAAAAAGATTTAGAAAGGTCTGCGCTTTCTATGCCTATTTCGCGCATTCCGGGAGTATCTATAACAGCCCCGCCGTTTTCGAGCAGTATCAGTTCGCGCCGCGTTGTCGTGTGCCTGCCTTTATCGTCGTTTCGAAGCTCTTTCGTGGCGAAAAGGTCTTTTTCTGCAAGGCGGTTTATAAGCGTAGATTTTCCGACGCCCGACGATCCTATAAACGCTACTGTTTTGCCCGGCTTGATGTAAGGCAGTATGGCGCTTATTCCGTCTTTGCCAAGGCTTGAGGTAACGAGTGTATCGACACCCATAGCGACGCTGTCAACTTCTTTTAGCCTGAAAGCGATATTTTCGCACAAATCGGATTTTGTCAGTACGACTACAGGTATGGCGCCGCTGTCCCATGCGATGGAGATATATCTTTCAAGCCGCCGCAGATTAAAATCGTTGTTTAGCGACATGCAGATAAAAACCGTGTCAATGTTTGCGGCGACTATCTGAGCCTCGTGTGCCGTGCCCGCCGCTTTTCTTATAAAGACGCTTTTTCTTTCCAATATTTTATGTATTATTGCATTACCGCTCTTGTTACTGTTTCTGTCGAGCATTACAAAATCTCCGACGGCAGGGAAAGACAAAGGCGAAGATGCCTCATGCCGAAGCTTTCCTAAGACCTCGGCTAATATTTCACCGTCTTTTAACGCTGCTTTATAAATACCTTTAAATTGGGAAATCACGCGTCCGATAAAAAGATCAGGGTATGAAAGAGACTGCTCTTTAAAGCTGTCCGAAAGCCCCAGCTTTTCCATATCAATATTCATGCGGCAATTATACAAACTTTTTGCAGGAAAATCAATTGATTTTTATCGTTTTTGCATATCTTTTTTCTTTGTTTTATTGTCTAATAATTTTCAAGAAAGATTGCAGGGCGCATGAATTAAATGTATAATAAATAATGTATGATTTATTTGTAAAAACGCTGAAGCGATAAATGAAAGGGACATACTATGCTATACAGAAAAATGCCAAAATTTGATGATAAAATCTCGGCTTTGGGTTACGGATGTATGAGGTTTCCTTCCAAGAGCGGCAAAGGGCTGACGGCTTCTATAGACAAAGAAAAGGCTTTTGGGCAGATACGGTATGCGATAGACAACGGTGTTAATTATATAGATACTGCGTATCCTTATCATAGAGGTGCTTCCGAAAGTTTTTTGGGTGATTATGTTTTAAAAGACGGTTACAGGCAAAAGGTTCAGCTTGCGACAAAGCTGCCGTGTTTTATTATAAATAAAAAAGAAAAAATAGAAGAGATATTTGAAAAACAGTTAAACAAGCTCAAAACTGATTATATAGATTTTTATCTGCTTCATTCGCTTGACGGGTTATCGTGGAAAAAGATGCTCTCGTTCGGAATAATCGATTTCATGGATAAAATAAAACGCGAAGGAAAAGTCCGCCGTATGGGGTTTTCTTTTCATGGCACAAGAGAAGCGTTTATAGAAATAGTTGACGGGTACGATTGGGATTTCGCGCAGGTACAGTATAACATCATAGATGAGAATTTTCAGGCGGGTATTTCGGGCATAAAATATGCCGCGGGAAAAGGGCTTGGTATAATTATTATGGAGCCGCTCAGAGGAGGCGCTCTTGTAGGGAAGATACCCAAAGAAATTCAAGCTTTATACGATGCCGCGCCCATAAAGAGAAGCCCTGCAGGCTGGGCGCTGCGCTGGATTTATAACAATCCTGCGGTAACGACTGTTCTTTCGGGTATGAATGACGATAATCATATCAAAGAAAATATCAAGATAGCATCCGAGGCCCTGCCAAACAGCATGACGAAAGAAGAATTATCGGTCATAGAAAGCGTACGCAGAAAATATCTAGAGCTTATGGCTGTCGGATGCACCAGCTGCGGATACTGCATGCCGTGCCCGGCGGGAATAAATATACCCGGCGCTTTTAACAGGCTGAACGATTACCATATGTTCGGCAAGATGCACGCGAAAATTTATCATATGGCGTATACGGGCATAATGACGGACGACGGAAAACCGCACTGGACAAGTTCGTGTATAGACTGCGGAAAATGTGAAAAGGCATGCCCGCAGCATATAAAAGTCCGCCAAGAGTTTAAGCATGTAAGAAAACATCTTGAAGGGCCTTTTATGAAAGCTGTTGCGCCTATCGGGCGACTTGTTATAAACAAGAATAAAAAGTCAGACTAAAAAATGGTTACGAGTTTATACTTTTTCTGACAGCTGAATTATTTTTTCACGGAGCATTTGGCAGATGTCCATTATATCCTGCTCTGAAGCTTGTTTATCGCCGTAAAGCGGCGCTAAGTCTATAGGTTCGCCTATTGCCATTTTAACGCGGCTGAAAAAGCCGTATTTTCCGCCTATATAAACAGGGATTATAGGCGATTTTGAAGTCAGCGCGATTATTGCGATTCCCGGCCTGAACGGCAGCATGTCACCGTCGAGCGAGCGCAGGCCTTCGGGAAAAATCACAAGATTTTTATTGTTTTCCAGAGTTTTTATTGCCGTGTCTATTGCGCCAAGGTCGGTGCTTTTGCGTTCGACTTTAAGCGCACCGAGATTTTTTATAAACCACGAAAAAAGCTTGTTATAAGAAAAAAGTATAGAAGCGGTCATATAATAAAGTGTTTTTTTCCAGAAAACGCAGAATAAGAGCACGGCGTCCCATGTGCTTATATGATTGCTCATGATTATAGCACGGCCCTTAAACTTCGCATTTTTTCTGCCCGCCAGCTTCAGTTTAAAAAACAGAGGAAGAACAGGCAGTACCTGAATCTTTATAAACCAGCGCAGTATCATGAGTTTTTAGTTTTTTCCGCAGGCATTTTTTCCGTTTTCATTTTACCGACCAATATGAATGATATAGCGCATGCGAGCACTATTATCGGAGGGACGAGCAAAGCGCCGGTAGCGTTAACAGCGTCCATTTCTATAGTGACTATGTTGAGCACGAGCACCGTTCCGGCTAATGCGCCTACAATCTGGTTTACGAGGCCCTGGACGGCAAAGTACATAGCGCAGCGGTTTTTGCCCGTTACAGCGGCTTCTTCGGCCGCAATTTGTGCCGGAATCGCGTAAGGCACCGTAAAGAACACACCTATGGCAAAGCTACCCACAACGCCTGCTGTCATACCTATATAAAACGGGCTTACGGGAAGGTTCCATCCTGTCCACGAGAGCAGGAAAAGGCACATAGCGGCAGAGAACGAAACAAGAGCAATCCGCAGCGCAAGCTGTATATTTTTACGCCGGTTAATTATATTTAAAAGTATAAGCATAAGAGGAATGGGCGCGAACGCGGCCGCGTTCATAAGCCCGAGCTGGCTGTTGTTTAAGTCCATCATATCGTGTGCCATGTAATACATACCACTTAAAAAAGCCTGGAGCCCAAAGAATAAAGTCGAGTAAACGTAAAGGTATCTGCGGAAACTCTTGTTTTTAAGCGTCATTTTAAGGCTGTCCCAAAGCGGCACACGCGGCTCTGCAGCAGAATCTTTATCCGTTCCTTTTGTAGATTTCTCTTTTATGACGAATACCGGAACGAGTATGGTAAGCATGCAGGGAAGCAATACCAGTACGGTCATCTGCTTGCCAAGCAAATCGAATAATATAGGTACAAGAACGTAAGCGAGCACATATCCCATTGTATTGAAGAACGTCTGCCAGCTTGCCACACGCACGCGAGATTTTTCGTCTGAGACTATTTCGGATAAAGACGATAAATACGGTACTGTACTCATAGTGTACGAGATGAAAAAGATGATGCTCATTACACCAAGATATATTACGTTTATAATGCTTTCCTGCGCAACAGGCGGAAACCACATCAGGGCATATGAAGCAATCATGGGCAGTATGCCAAGGACTATCAGAGGGCGTCTTTTGCCCCATTTGCTTTGTAGGTTATCCGACCAGCTGGCTATAGGAATATCTATCAATCCGTCTATAACACGGGATATGAAAAATATTACGCTGAAGATTCCAACAGGAGCAAGATCGATAGCTCCGAGCAAACCTTCCTGCTGTGAGGGAATATAAAGAGTGCTCAAATAAGATATCGCGACCATGTACATAAAACCTGTCCCAAAGCCTCCGATACCATAAAACGGCTCCTGCCAACGTTTGATTTGTTTCAAAGAAAAATCCCCCTATAAAATTAATAAAAGAATTGCGAATTTATATTCATTTTATCATTACGTTATATTGCTTTCAACATATTTCTACATAATATACCATAAGAGAGCATTAATATACAAATTAGTATTGTATTGCGTTGTTTATATGATAAAATACCTTAAGAATGTCAATTCTAACTGGTAAACATTTTTGGCAAACAAGGAGTTCATCGGAAATGAGCGATTATTCAAGCATCTTTGAAAAAATAAGCGGCTGCCCGACGTTTGAGCAAATTTATAAAATTTTGTGCGGTTACAGCGACAATATAGCAGCAGAATATTTTGATGAACTCGGCAATATAAAATCTTTGACTTATTCTGAATACGAAATTAGAATAAAAAAAGCTGCCGGAGCGGTGTACAGCGCTTTGGGTGGAGAGACGAAACGTTTCGTAGGATTAAAAATAAAAAACTCGCCCGAATGGCCGATAATTTTTTGGGCAATACTCATTAGCGGAAATTATGCGCTTCTTCTTGACGCCGAGGCAAAAAAAGCAGCTATAGACGGGCTGCTTTTTCAAGCGGGTGCAATGGCGATAATAAGCGACCAAGCGCAGGAACACGAAGGCGTGATAAACCTTGATTCGGACGCTGTGCTAAATTCTGAAAAGCAGGAAAACTGCGCCGCAGAATTCGCAGATAAAATAGCGCTTTGCACTTCGGGAACAACGGGCGCTGTAAGAGTTTTTGTTTATGACGGCAGCGCTATGGCAGAGCAATTATTAAATGCACGAGATTTTTTTGCTAAAAGCAAAGATCTTATATACGAAAGTTCAAAAGGGCGCCTGAAAAACCTTGCCTTTTTGCCGCTTCACCATATTTTTGGATTCATCGCGGTGTATATGTGGTATTCTTGTGGCGGAAAGACGATAGTCTATCTGAAAGACAGAAACCCCGAGACTATAATGAAGACGTGCAAAACGCTTAAAGTCACCCATATTTTCAGCGTTCCGCTGTTCTGGAACAGCATTGCTTCGGCAATCCGTAAAAAAATCGCGCAGCAAGGGAAAAGAAAACAAAAGATTTTCAACCTCATGGCGAACCTAAGCACCGGCCTTCAGTCTGCCATGCCGCGTTTTGGAAGAAAAGCTGCGTCGGTGATTTTTAATAAGATACAAAAAAATATTTTCGGAAGCTCTGTACGATTTATGATAAGCGGAGGCGGATATATTCTTCCAGAGACTTTGAAGATGATAAACACTATAGGTTATCCGCTTTATAACGGTTTTGGAATGACGGAAACGGGAATAACATCGGTAGAATTAGAAGACGACTATAAGACGCGGCTAAAGGGCAGCGTAGGATTTGCATTTAACTCTGTAGGCTATAAATTGAAATCGGGAGAGCTTCTAATTTTGGGGTCGTCGCTTCATTCGGGGAAAATGGCAGACGGCGAATTTATAAAAAGAGGCAGTGAATGGTTCAGGACGGGCGATATAGGAAGATTTGAAAACGGCAGGCTTTATATCGAAGGGCGGCTGAAAGAAGTAATAATAGGCGAAGGTGGAGAAAACCTTTATCCGGATGAATTAGAATCTTTCTTTTCCGAGCTTTCAGAGGTTGCAAACTATTGTATACTTGGCCTGAATGGCGGCGGCAGCTATGAGGATATTGCCTTGGCGCTCGAGTTAAAAAAACAAAGCGGCCCTCGCTCAATAGAGGAGACAGCTAAACAGATAAACAAAATCAACAGCGAGCTGCCTTTTGCTAAAAAGATTAGAGTTGTGCTTGTTTTAGAGCAGAGCATTCCTTTTGTATCGGGTAAAAAGGTCCAGCGCCAAAAATTAAAGAGCCTCATAGAAAATGAAGAAATAAGGTATAGCATTCTCGACCTTTACAAAAAGCATCTTAGCAGCCGGCAGTATCAAGAAGTTTTAAATTCTATAGAAAACGATCCGCATTTTATTGAACTAAAATCGGGCATACAAGATATATTCGCGAGTGTGCTGATGATGCAAAAAAAGGATATAGGCGATTTTGATTCTTTCTTTGATGATCTTGGTGGCGACAGCCTTACAATAATAGGGATGCTGGCAAAGATTCGTGAAAAATATGATATCGTCGTGCCCATAGGCGAACTTGCGTCTTTAATGTCGGTAAATATAAATCAGATAACAGAACTGCTTTATCAAAAACTGTATAAGAATAAAATGACTGAAACTGTGCCTGCCGCGGCTGATGACAAAGTACATTGATTTATTGAAAACGCAAAAAGGTTTTTTGTTTTTCATTTTAATAGCATTGTTTTTTGCGCTGTTATTTATTTTTGCCTGGCGGTTGAAAAAAGGTTAAAAAAATCAATTTTAATAATTTAAAATTTACCATAAATAGTGTATTATTAGATGTAATGAAAAAAAGTACAGTTGGGAGGAAGTTTGCATTGAACAAGACACCGTTATACGAGCAGCATATCAAACTTGGAGGCGAAATAATCGATTTTGGGGGATGGGCTCTTCCGGTACATTATACTGGCGTTTTAAAAGAACATAAACAGGTAAGAAACGCGGCGGGAATTTTTGACGTTTCGCATATGGGCGAGATTACCGTAAAAGGCGCGGATGCGCAAAGTTTCATACAAAATATAGTTACAAATGACATATCGGGAATAAAAGATTTTCAGGCAGCGTATTCGCCTATGTGTTACGAAGATGGCGGTACGGTAGACGATTTGCTGATATATAAATATAATAACGAACACTATCTTTTAATAGTCAACGCAACCAATACTTTGAAAGATTTCGAATGGTTAAAGCAAAACAAAAAAGGGCGGGTGCATATAAAAAACGTATCGGATAGCTATGCACAGCTTGCTCTCCAGGGGCCAAAAGCGCAGGGTATACTGCAAAAACTTACCGATTATTCATTATCGGATATTAAGTTTTTTCATTTTGCGGCTGATGTAAAGATAAGCGGTATACCGTGTATAATCTCAAGATCGGGATATACAGGAGAAGACGGTTTTGAAATATATGCCGCTTCAAAGAACGCTTTGAAATTATGGGAAGATATACTCGAGGCGGGAAGCGGCGATGGTCTTGTGCCTATTGGGCTTGGAGCAAGAGACCTCTTAAGGTTCGAAGCAGCGCTGCCGCTTTACGGCAACGAAATATCAAAGGATATTTCGCCTCTCGAAGCGGGGCTCGGACATTTCGTAAAATTGGAAAAAGACAATTTTATAGGTAAAGACGCCCTTGTAAAACAAATGCAGAGCGGCCCCGAAAGAACGCTTGCAGGCTTTGAGATGGTAGAAAGAGGCGTTGCCAGAAGCCATTATGATGTTCAGGTATCGGGAAAGAGCATAGGTTTTGTGACGACGGGTAATTTCTCGCCCAGCCTTGGAAAAAGCATAGGGCTTGCATTAGTGCAAACCAAATATTCTGATGAGGGCACCGTTTTTGAAATCATAATAAGAAACAAACCGATAAAAGCGAAGGTTGTAAAAAAACCGTTTTATAACAAGAGATATAAAAAGTAGGCTGGCAGAGTTTGAATTAAGCTTTTGGCGGCGATATAAAATATTTTAGGAAAAGGAGAGCGTGGATAGTTTTTTAACACGCGAAAAAACAAATGGAAAAAGCAACCGGTTTAAAGTATACCAAGGAACATGAGTGGGTAAAAACCAAGGATAATAAAGCGTATGTCGGCATTACAGATTATGCCCAGGATAAATTAGGCGATATAGTTTTTATAGAGCTGCCCGAGATGGATGCGGATTTAAATAAAGGAGATGTTATCGGAGTTGTCGATTCTGTGAAGGCGGCTTCTGAGATATATACGCCCGTTTCGGGTAAAGTGATAGAAATCAATGAAGCACTTACGCAAAATCCAGAAAAAATGAATGAGGAACCGTACGAAAGCTGGATAGCTGTACTGGAAATAGCCGATATTGCACAATTGGATTCTCTTATGGATACGCAGGAATATGATAAGTTCTGCGCCGAGGAGAATTAGCATATGGCAAATTACATTCCTAACACAACAGAGCAGCAGCAGGCTATGGCAAAAGATATAGGAATAGACAGCATTGAAGACTTATTTGCATCAATTCCCGAAGATGTGTGCCTTAAAAAAAAGCTCAGCCTGCCAAAGGCTATGTCGGAAATGGAAATAATCGGGTATATGAATGAGCTTGCCGGCCGTAATAAAAACACCTGCGATTACACCTGTTTTTTAGGCGCCGGGGCGTATGACCATTTTGTTCCGAGCGTGATAGGCCATCTGCTTTCGCGTCAGGAATTTTATACGGCATATACGCCGTATCAGCCCGAGATAAGCCAGGGCACGCTTCAGGCGATTTTTGAATACCAGTCGATGATATGCAGTTTAACGGGAATGGACGTAGCAAACGCTTCTATGTATGACGGCGCGACGGCGCTTGCAGAGGCGGCGTCTATGGTCTGTCAGGCAACAAGAAGAAACGAAGTTCTGATAGCAAAAAGCGTGCATCCCGAGAGCCGCGAAGTGCTGAAAACGTATGCTCGGTTTAACAAAATAAAAGTCATTGAGTACGGCTATGATAACGGCGCAATCGATATAGCCGACATAAAAAGCAAAATTTCGGATGAGACCGCAGCGGTTATAATACAGACTCCGAATTTCTTTGGCATAATAGAAGATTTGAGCGAGGCGGCGGAGATTGCCCATGCCAATAAATCGCTCTTGGTAGCGAGCTGTGACCCGATTTCATTAGGACTGCTAAAATCACCGGGGCAGATGGGCGCGGATATAGTGATAGGGGAAGGGCAGCCGCTTAGCAGCGCACTTTCTTACGGAGGCCCGTATCTTGGCTTTTTTGCCGCAAAAGAACAGCTGCTTAGAAAAATGCCGGGCAGGATAGTCGGGCAGACAGTGGATAAAGACGGCAAAAGAGGGTATGTCCTTACCATTCAAACGAGAGAGCAGCACATAAGGCGTGAGAAAGCAACGTCTAATATATGCTCTAACCAATCGCTTTGCGCGTTGGCGGCGACTATTTATCTTACGGCAATGGGAAAACAGGGATTAAAAAAAGTTGCGTCAGACTGCCTATCGAAATCGAGATATGCTTATGAAAAGCTTATAGATATAGGCGCTTTTTCGTCCGTTTTTGAAGCTCCGTTTTTCAAAGAGTTCGTTGTAAAATATAAAGGCGATATAACGCAGCTGAATAAAAAACTGCTCGAATATAAAATACTCGGCGGATATGATTTGGGCAGAGATTATACTGATTTGAATAATTGCTGGCTCGTTGCTGTTACGGAGAAGAGGACGAAAAAAGAGATAGACAGTTTTATAGATAAGGCGGCGGCGATATGAATAAACCAGAAAAAGCTTTGATATTTGAAATAAGCAGGCAAGGAAGAACCGCCTTTAGCCTGCCCGATTGTGATGTCCCTAAGGTCGAGGCAAAAGACGTTATACCCGAAAGCCTTTTGAGCGAATCCGCGCCGGAGCTTCCCGAGGTCAGCGAAGTCGATTTGGTGCGGCATTTTACTCAGCTTTCCATGAGAAACCACGGCGTCGATTCGGGCTTTTATCCGCTTGGTTCGTGCACAATGAAATACAATCCTAAAATAAACGAAAGCATGGCGCGATTAGAAGGCTTTGCCTGCGTTCATCCTTATCAGCCGCAGGAAACTGTGCAGGGGTGCCTCGGGCTGCTTTACGAAACTGATAAAATGTTAAGCGAGATAACGGGCATGGAACGTGTGACTCTCTGCCCGGCGGCGGGCGCACACGGCGAAATGTGCGGGCTTATGATAATAAAAGCGTATCACGAAAACAGAGGCAACGAGAAACGTACAAAAATCATCGTGCCCGATTCGGCTCACGGCACAAATCCGGCATCGGCCGCGATCGCTGGGTTTGACGTGATAGAAGTAAAATCGAATGAAAAAGGCATGGTAGATTTAGATGCGTTGTCTGAGCTATTAAGCGACGAAACCGCCGGATTAATGCTTACAAACCCTAACACCCTCGGACTTTTTGATACGAACATCAAGCAAATTTCCGATATGGTGCACGAAGCGGGCGGGCTGGTTTATTATGACGGCGCGAACGCCAACGCAATCTTGGGAATTTCCAGGCCGGGCGATATGGGCTTTGATGTGGTGCATTTAAATCTGCACAAAACTTTCAGCACTCCGCATGGCGGCGGCGGCCCGGGGTCGGGGCCTGTGGGCGTGCGAAAAGATTTGGTGCCGTTTTTGCCTAAGCCTGTTATAGAAAAAGTTAATGAAAAGTACGTGCTCGATTACGACCGCCCGCTTTCTATAGGAAGAATAAAATCGTTTTTCGGCAATTTCGGCGTAATCATAAAAGCGTATACGTATATACTAATGATGGGCGCGGACGGTCTTCGTGATGTATCGCGCGCCGCCGTTTTAAACGCGAATTATATAATGGAAAAATTAAAAGGCTATTATTCTCTGCCGTACGACAGTACATGTATGCATGAAGTCGTTTTTTCGGGAGATAATCAAAAGGAATATGGTGTTTCGACTCTGGATATAGCAAAAAGGCTGCTTGATTTCGGGTTTCATCCGCCGACAATTTATTTTCCGCTTATCGTGCATGAGGCAATGATGATAGAACCGACAGAAACGGAAAGCCGTGAGACGCTCGATGAGTTTATTGACGCTATGATACAAATTGCCGGCGAGGCGCAAAACGATCCCGAAATGGTAAAAGGAGCGCCGTATAACACTGTGTTATCGAGGCTTGACGAAAGCCAGGCTGCGCGGAAACGTATATTGACATACGCGCAGAGCAAAGCCGAGGATAAAAAGGCAACCTAAAAAAATAATATTAGAGATTATAATAAAAAAAGGCCTTTGTTTAAAATCAAAAGCCTTTTTAAACTATATTATGGCAAATTTAGAAGTTGAACTTTCTGCCTGCTGATGTTAGAATATAAAACGGAGATTGTCATTTCTTAGCATGTTTATGCGGGCGGAATCTGCCCGCGAGATTCTGGACACAACTGAATAAAAAAGGCTTGTTTGTATGAAACGGATGCAAAAGTTTTTTAATGTTGAAAAAAGGAGATAATTTTCTATGGAATGGATAGTAATAATTGTAGCTTTTTTTGCTATGTTTATTGCGTTTGTAAAAGGGAGAAATGTTCAAAACATCGAGGCGGCTGACTCGCAAATGGAGCGTATTGCAGGATTTATTCGCAGCGGCGCTATGGCTTATTTAAAGCGGCAGAGCAAAGTAATATTTGTTTTTATCGCTCTGATGAGCATACTACTTTTATTTTTGCCTATTATTGGGTATGAAACGGTCATTTGTTTTGTCTGCGGCGCTATGCTGTCTGTAATATCAGGGTATTTCGGTATGAGAACAGCGCTTGTCGCAAATGTGCGTACCGCCCAGGAGGCTAAAAAAGGCATACATGAAGCATTAAAAGTCGCGTTCTCGGGTGGTTCTGTAATGGGGCTTTTGGTCGTCGGGTTTGCGGCATTTGGATTAGGTTTGCTTTATATTATTTTTAGAGACATCACTGTGCTTGCCGGCTTTAGCTTGGGTGCGAGTTCAATTGCGCTTTTCTGTCGCGTAGGGGGCGGAATCTATACAAAAGCGGCGGATGTCGGGGCAGACCTTGTGGGCAAAGTCGAGGCGGGTATTCCCGAGGACGACCCTCGGAATCCGGCAGTAATCGCCGATAATGTCGGAGATAACGTAGGAGATGTCGCCGGAATGGGCTCCGATATTTTTGAGAGCTATGCCGGTGCTGTGATATCGTCTTTGTTGTTAGGGTTTTCGATGTTTTCTCAAACCGGAGTTATATTTACGCTTTTGCTTACAGCGGGCGGGATTATTGCTTCTATAGTCGGAATAATGGTTGTCCGGCTTATAAAAAGCAAAAATGTGCACACAGCATTACGTGCAGGAACATTTTTGAGCGCAGGGCTGATAATAATTATCGCTGCGGGAATTGATTTGTGGCTGTTCAGCAATTTGAGTTTATTTGTTGCTGTACTGGCGGGAATAATAATTGGCGTCGCCATAGGGCAGGTTACGGAGTATTATACTTCATCTTCTTTCTCGCCCGTAAAAAGGATTGCGCACCAGAGCACGACAGGAGCGGCAACCAACATTCTTTCGGGCATGGCGGCGGGTATGCGCAGCACGGCTATCCCTGTCATACTTATAGCAGCCGCAGTGCTCGTGTCGTTTTTTACCGCAGGGCTGTTCGGCGTAGCATTGGCGGCGCTTGGAATGCTGTCTACGGTGGGAATGATAGTATCGATAGACGCATACGGGCCTATAGCCGATAATGCGGGCGGTATAGCGCAGATGTCCGGGCAGGATGAAAAAGTCAGAAAAGTGACAGACCAGCTAGATTCTATCGGAAACACGACGGCGGCAATCGGCAAAGGATTTTCTATAGCATCAGCCGCGCTTACGGCTCTGGCGCTTTTTACAACTTACGCAAATGTCGTCGATCTGAGCTCTGTCAATGTACTCGAGCCGAGTATAATAGCCGGGCTTCTCATAGGTGCAATGCTGCCGTATTTATTCTCTGCGCTGACGATAGAGGCCGTTTCAAAAGCCGCGAATAAAATGATTGCCGAAGTTCGGCGGCAGTTTAAAGAAATACCCGGCATAATGACTGGAAAGACGGTGCCCGAGTATGAAAAGTGCGTTGATATATCGACACGCGCGGCGCTTTTTCAGATGGTGCTGCCCGCAATGCTTGCGATAGCGTCTCCCATTTTAGTGGGTATTTTGCTTGGCAAAGGCGCTTTGGCAGGGCTGCTCGTCGGAGCGACTCTGACGGGCATAGTGCTTGCTATTCATATGGCAAACAGCGGAGGGGCATGGGATAACGCGAAAAAGCATATCGAGGAGGGTGCGCATGAAGGAAAGAATTCCGCCGCACATAAAGCTTCTGTGATAGGCGATACTGTAGGAGACCCTATGAAAGATACTGCCGGGCCGTCTATAAATATTCTTATAAAACTGATGGGCATAGTCGCGGTCGTGTTTGCGCCCTTGTTTATCGCATAACAATTTTTTAATATTGAGCCTCGCTTGTCTTTACAGGCTGCGGGGCTTTTTTTGCGCATGCAAAAAAAATGTTTGCTCGGGCTATTTGTATACTTAATGATAATAACTTATAATGATGATAAGGATTTACAAAACGCAACAATATATTACTATAAAAGAATAAGGCTTTCTAATAAAATATTAATCGGAGGGCAACAGTGAAAAGCTTGCTAGATACTCTATCTAATATCGCTTATCTGTTTGAAAAAGCCTGCTGTATAAAAAGCTTTGTTGTGGATGCGCAAGAGCCTGACGGGCTGCAAAACCGTGAACAAGATTTTTTTTGTGCGGTGTGTGCGAAAGAGCAGTTAGAGCGAAAAGGGCAGCTGCAATGCGAGAATATTCATAGGCACGGAGTTTTACAGGCTGAAAAATGGGGCGGTAAATATGAGTACCTCTGCCCGGCGGGGGCGGCGTTTATCTGTGCTGTTATACAAGAAAACGAAGGCGCCAGATACGGAGTTGCGGCAGGGCCGTTTTTAATGGTCGACCTAAATGAATTTATATATGAAGACCTTGAACGCTTTTTTATAGGAGAGACAATAAAAAGGCTTAAGACAAAAGCGAAAGAACTGCCGTATTTTCACAGCGGAAGAGTATCTTACTTGGCAAATATTCTGTCTATGATTACAGCATATGCAGCCGAAAGAGAAAGTTTTCAGCTGCAGATCATGCAGCAGGTGGCAAAGAGCCAGAACGAAGCTTATAATTCGCTGTACGGGCTTAAAAATACTAGGGTAAGTGATGAAAATTATCCCATTATGCAGGAAAAGAAACTGCAGCTATATATTTCAAGAGGCGATAAAGCAGCTTCCCAAAAAGTATTAAACGAAATACTTGGTTCTATATTTTTCTGTTCGGGAGGAAGTTTTGAATATATAAAGGCGCGCATAATAGAACTGGTTGTTATTTTATCGAGAGCGGCAATCGAGGGCGGCGCGGATATAAGCGAAGTGTTTGGACTAAACCGTGATTATATAAGCGATGTACAGCATTTTTCGTCGCTCGATGACTTAAACCGGTGGCTTGCGGGTGTGCTGATACGATTTACGAGCAGTGTATTCGATTTTTCGACGGCAAAGCATGCAGACCAGATAAAGCGTGTAATAAAGTATGTGAAAAGAAATCATATGAAAAAGATATCGCTGAATGATATCTCTAACGATACCAATCTGAGCGTCTCATATCTAAGCAAGATTTTCAAGGATGAGACGGGGCAGAGCTTGAGCGCATATGTTAACCAGATACGCATAGACAGCGCAAAGATGTTTCTTCTGGATGCAAGTATTCCGCTTACTGATGTGGCGTATCTGTCGGGGTTTGAAGACCAAAGCTACTTTTCTAAAGTATTTAAAAAGGTTACAAACGTTACACCGGGCAAATACCGGGAAAAGAAAGGCAATATAAAATAATACATATGGAGGATTTTTCATGAGTATCGTAACAGAAATCAGTGAATTTTTGCAAAAAGGCAGAGCAAACGATGTTAAAGAGCTTGTTGCAAAAGCTCTTGAAGAAGGGCTTACCGCGCAGGAGATTATGGATGACGGACTGCTTTCGGGCATGAGCATCATTGGTGAGAAGTTTAAAAACAATGAAGTTTACGTACCCGAGGTTTTGATTGCCGCGCGCGCTATGAACGCGGGAATGGATATTTTAAAACCTGTTCTTATATCGTCAGAGGTAAAATCAAAAGGCAAAGCGGTGCTGGGCACGGTTAAGGGAGACCTTCATGATATAGGCAAGAATCTTGTTAAAATTATGCTTGAAGGCAAAGGCATAGAAGTTGTAGACCTTGGCACGGACGTTTCTCCGCAGATGTTTGTTGAAACTGCTATCAAAGAGAGCGCAGCCATAATTGCGTGTTCCGCACTTCTCACGACGACCATGACGGTTATGAAAGACGTTGTCAAAGAAGCAAATGAAAAGGGTTTGCAAGGCAAGGTCAAGATAATGGTCGGCGGCGCTCCCGTTACGCAGAATTTCTGTGACGCGATTGGCGCGGATTATTATACGCCCGATGCAGCATCCGCAAGCGATGTTGCTCTGCAAATCTGCGCCGGATAAATTATAAATTCAAGATTAAAGAAGGAAGCAAAGCCTTCTTTTTTATAATCATAAAAATGAGGCGGACGAGTGAGACTTAAATTAATTGCGTGCAAGGCTTTATATCGTGAATTCAGCTTTTTAACGGCAGCAAGCAAAAATTTTATTGACGCAACTTATTTAAAGCAAGGGCTGCACGATACTCCTGCGTTTTTGAACGAAGCGCTGCGTGAAGAGATAAGAAAAATCGACCTCGGCGAAGATTTATATTCATTTTCTCCGCAGCAGGGCAGGGATTTTGACGCTATACTTTTAGGGTACGGCTTGTGCTCTAACGGTATAGTCGGGCTTTCGTCGCAAAAATATAAGATAGTGGTTCCGAAAACGGACGACTGCATTGCGCTTATTTTAGGGTCTTACCGGCAGTATAAAGAATACTTTGATGCGCATTGCGGTACGTACTGGTACACGCCGTCATGGATTGAAAACGCATACACTCCGTCTCTGCAGATGGAGAGCTTCCGGCTCGAGGAATATACAAAGATATACGGCGAAGACAATGCGAAATATCTTGTCGAAACAGAAATGATGATAAAAAACTATAACCGCGCCGCGTATGCAGCGTGGGACGAAATAAGCCTTGCTGAATATGAAACATATACAAAGGAAGCGGCAGAGCATTTCGGCTGGGAGTATGACCGCGTTAAAGCAGATAAGCGGTATTTAGAAGATTTTATCAACGGTAAATGGGACGAACGTTTTTTGGTTGCTATGCCGGGGCAGAGAATTGAGGCGGACTATGACGGGAATATCATCAAGGCGGTATAAATGAATATGCAAAAAAATGGTGAGACAAAGGCTGTATGTACTGGAGCATGCCTTTTTGGAAAATGCCCGCACAAAGTTTGCATAAGGCATGCGCAAAAAGAAAGGCAGGCTGTCCAGGTTAAAGCGGGCCTTAATATAATGACAAAAACAGCTTTGCCCGATATGGCTTATGATAAAAAGGGTATCGGGGCGGCTGTCGATATAGGTACTACCACAGTGGTGGTATATTTTTATGATTGCGCCAACGGGCGTAAAATAGGGCACATAAGCCGGCTTAACGCGCAGGCGACAATAGGCGTAGATGTTATTTCTCGCATACAATACTGCACAGAACAGCAGCACGGGCTAGAGCTTCTTAACGAAGCTATTATTACAGAGCTTAATGATTTATTTAAAACGCTTGCAGATCAGAATGATATAGATATTCAGGCGATAGAGCATGTGGTGATTACAGGCAACACGACAATGCTGCATTTACTGGCAAAAATATCACCCTCAAAGATGGGCGTTTCTCCTTTTGAAGCGGCATCGCTTTTCGGGCAGTATTATAAGGCGAAAGAGCTTGGGCTAAACTGCGAAAACGCAAAGGCTTATTTAACGCCGTGCATATCGGCTTTCGTGGGCGGAGATATAACATCGGCGATAATAGCTTCGGGCATGAAAGGCAGCGGCAAGCTTTGTGTACTGCTCGATATCGGCACAAACGGCGAAGTGGCCCTGGGAGATAAAAACGTTATATTTGCTACGTCGACAGCGGCGGGGCCTGCGTTTGAAGGTGCGCATATAAGCTGCGGTATGGCGGGTGTGCCGGGCGCAATAAACAGCGTAAAGGCATATAAGGGCGATTTGGAAATAACGACAATAGGCGAAGCGGCACAAAAGGGAATTTGCGGCTCGGGGCTTCTTGATGCCGTCGCGCTTATGCTCAACATAGGCTTGATAGACGAGACGGGCAGGATACTCGATGCCTCGGAAGCAAAGCCTGATTTGAAAAATTATTTGACGCAGGCGGGCGGACAGCCTGCCTTGAAAATATCAGAAGGAATAGTATTGACGCAAAAAGATATACGCGAAGTACAGATGGCCAAAGCGGCGGTTGCCGCAGGGTTGCTTGCTCTTTTGCACCACGCGCAAAAAGATATACGCGATGTAGATACCTTCTTTCTTGCGGGCGGTTTTGGCAATTTTCTTGATCCCCAAAGTGCGATACGCGTCGGGCTGCTTCCAAAAGAGGCCGAAGGAAAAATAAAGCCCATAGGAAACGCCGCGGGAACGGGTGCAGTAATGATGCTTTTAAATGACGAGTATATACATGAAGGAGAAAAGGCAGCCGGAAGGGGCGAGCATGTCGAGCTTGGAGATAATAAGTATTTTATGGACCAATATGTTAAAAATATGATGTTTTAATTTAAGGAGGGGCAGTTTTGATAGAGGTAAAAGTAAATCCGGGGATATGCGGATTAAATACAATAATAACGACGGAGTCGAATGACGGGCAGAATGCGGCTATTTCTATAAAAACAGAATGCCCAAATCTTAAACCGCTTGAAAACGAACTAAAAGAAGCGGATGGGTTTACCGAGTGTTTTGGAAAAATGTGCGATACTAAAACGTACAAACTGGCTAACAAGTATTGTAAACATACAGCATGCCCGGTACCGTGCGCAATAATAAAAGCAATTGAAGCGGCATGCGGTTTTGCGCTCCCTAAAGACGCATGTATAAGCGTTAAGAAATTATAATACAAAAACAATTTATGCGCGCGGTCGAACTCCGTGCTTTTTTTGTGCGGCAAAATAGGATATAGAAACGTAAAATTATTGCATGTAAAAGAAAATATTACAATATCTTGTTACTGACTTGTGCTAAGATTTATTATAAAGAATTAAGAAAGAGGGGCACAATATTTATTGGCTTGGCAGGCGGCTGACGAATATTATACAGGTTATTATGAATATGGAACTATGGTTAAGCGATATAAAAGAGGCGAAGAAAACAAAACCTATGCCGATACTATCATTTCCATCCGTGCGGTTAACAAGCGAAACGGTAAATTCTTTGGTAAAAGACGGGCAAGTTCAGGCTAAGTGCATAAAGGCATTGATGGACAGGTATGATATGCTCGCGGCGGTTATGTTTATGGATCTGTCGGTAGAAGCGCAGGCGTTTGGGAGCCCTGTGGAGTTTGCGGAAGACGAGGTGCCAACCGTTACTTCAAGCATACTCAATTCAGACGAAGAAATTGAGAGATTGAAGATACCCGATGTCGGGCAGGCGCGGACGGGCGAGTATGTTAAAGCTGTCTCGGAGACGAAAAAACTTGTGAAAGACAGGCCTGTATTTGCCGGCGCGATAGGGCCCTTTTCTCTTGCAGGCAGGCTTTTGGATATGACGGAGATTATGATAAAAAGCATGACTGAGCCTGAAACTGTCAAAAAAGTGCTCGAGAAAGCGACTGAGTTTTTGATTAGATATATTAATGCGTTTAAGAGCGCGGGCGCCGACGGCGTTGTCATAGCGGAGCCTGCCGCTGGGCTGCTTTCTCCCGAGCTTAACGCAGAATTCTCGGTGCCTTATAATAAACGAATAGTCGATGCCGTGCAGGATGAAAATTTTATTGTGATTTATCACAACTGCGGAAATGTTGACCCGCTTATAGGAGATATACTAAAGATAGGCGCGAAGGCGCTGCATTTTGGCAACAGCACGGTTATGAAAAATATTCTTTCGCGCATTCCATCGGATATTATTGTTATGGGCAATATAGACCCTGCGGGCGAATTCAGGCACGGCACGCCCGCAAGCATTGAGGCGGTAACGACAGGGCTGCTCGAAGAATGTTCACAATTCAATAATTTTGTATTGTCGTCCGGCTGTGATATACCGCTGCACGCGCCGTTTGAAAATATAGACGCGTTTTTCAAAGCGTGGGAGAATTATTAGGCGCTCGCCGGTAACATGGGCTTACAGCTCCTGTGCATACTACCCGTTAGACGGGTGGTCATGATTGTAGAAGCCCCCGGCCTATGTACTGTTCCAGAGTTATAGGACAGAAAAGAATACCCCTATCGTAGAATTACTATGATTTAAGCAAACTGACATCGTTTTTCATACGGTGTCAGTTTTGTCTTTAGCTGAATACGCTCAAAGTTGTAGAAGTGGATGTATTCATCAATCAGCTGTCTGGCTTCATCAAACGTTCTAATCTTTACTCTTCGGATACATTCGGATTTCAGTATGCTAAAGAAATTTTCAGCCATCGCGTTATCATACGGATTTGCACGTCTTGACATAGACGGTATAATGCCGTACGATTTTGTCAGGTTGAAATACTCATGGGAAGTGTATTGAAACCCTTGGTCACTGTGGAGCTGTAACTCCGCAGTGACTGCTTCATTTTCTACAGCAGCTCTTACTGTATCGAGTGTCAGTTTGACACTTTGCCGGACATGCGTCTTAAATGCCACAATGCTGTTATCAAATAGATCACGGATTATGGAAAGATACAACGTTCCTTGTCCTGTTTGAATATAGCTGATATCTGTCACCCACTTTTGATTCGGACGCTGAGCAGAAAATTCTCGATTTAGCAAATTCGGATAACGGTGAAACCGTTGGCCCGCAGGCTTAAATCTACGTTGCCGGATCTCGGCAAGAAGTCCGTATTTATGCATGATTCGCCAGATTGTTTTGTAGTTATGAGATATATCCTTTTCTCGTTCCAGCCATATTTGCACTCTGCGACACCCATATGTTTTGCCACAGCGTTTTTGGCACTCGGCAATCATCTGAGCAAGCGGCTCGTCTTTATCAGGTTTATCCATTTTACGAACATATGCATAATACCCGCTGCGAGAAACCTTGAAGAAGCGACACATATCACAGATAGAATATTTAGTTTTATGACGATAGATTACACCAAACTTTAACGCAGGCCTCACTCCCTTTCTGTAGCAGAGAGAAAATCCCGCAGCAACTCATTCTCCATTTTCAGTTTGGCGTTTTCTGTTTCTAACGCTTTCCATGAATTAATAGGTTTTCTTCTAGGACGGCCTTTTGGCTTTGTAGGTATCTTATCTACATTTATTCTCCGGCGATTGTGCCGTTTTACCAAGTCTTTGATTTGTGACTTGCTTACACCAAGAGACTCTGCAATCTCAGCGTTACTGATTCCTTCCCCTTTCATTTTGAATATGATCGGTTCCAAATGCTTTAAGTGTGTATATTTTCGTGTCATATAAATTACCCCCTGTTGTTTAATCCTACAACAGGGGGTGTTTTTGCTCAATGTCCATTTTCCTTGGAACAGTACATATGCCGGGGGATAATTAATCACCGCCTGCAACATAAGAATTAAACGGAGGATTTAGAATAACAAATCACGTTTCTTAATTGCTGCGTGTACTGATTTTTCAAATGTCTAATAAACACAGAAGTTTACCAATGATCATCAACTGCGTTTTTTGCAGCATATGCAGTATTTATATATCAGCAAGCCAGCTATGAGAATAGCAAAAACGACTGCAAAAATAATCAGGATAAGCGTTACTGCAGCAAAGACTTCTATGATAGAACCTAGTAACAATCCTAGAGTGAAAGTAAACAGTATTACCAAGAAGCATAACACCTTATCGTAGCATTGGCATAATGAATTCTGCGGTTGAATGCAACAAAATTGGTCACTATCCATACATTCATCTCCTTTCATATGATTTATTATAATATATGCATTATTTCATAATGAGTGCAAAACGTCTGGTTGCGCTTCGCGGGGCAGCTAATTAGAATTGCAATAAAAAAGGCTCTCGAATTACATAATAACCTTTTAGGTAAGTTTAATAAAGTGACACTAAAAAAGTGTTGCTTTTTCTTTGTAAAATATTCGTGAATATTGAAGTTTCTCTTGGGCGCGATATTTTATATGAAATATCGGCACAAGACTACAACTTGTTTCGGTTGTCTTTTAGTAAAAAAAGTAATAAAGTAATAAAAGATCAAGAAAGGCAATTTTGTGATAACATATACTATTATCGGCGGCGTAAACGGAGTCGGCAAAAGCAGCCTTACGGGTGTGCTTAAAACCAGCTACGACCTCGGCCGGATTATTGATGTGGATATGCTGGCAAATATATTCTTGAAATAGACAGTTTCGAGGCGGGAAAAAGAGCAATCACTACTATAAATGATTGCTTGGAAAACGGAATATCTTTTGCGCAGGAAACAACGTTATCGGGGCATAAAACACTGGATACAGTTTTAAAGGCAAAAAAATGCCGGTTATTTTATTAGAATTTTTTATATTGGGCTCAATACCGTTGATGAGTGTATAAAGCGCGTCGAAAACAGAATTTCTAAGGGCGGCCATTACATTTCTAAAGATGATTTGGTACGGCGGTTCAACAAGCGGTTTTCAAGCCTGCTGCGTGTGCTGCCATACTGCGATGAGGCTGTTTTTTTCGATAATCAAAATGGATTTGTAAAAGTTGCGGATTTTATAAAGGGCGAATTTCATATTATGGAATCGTCACTTTGGATGGCTGAGCTTACTAAGGCAATGGAGCAGCAATTAAATTATAAAAACGCCTATAAGAATCTACCTATCTGGTCGCGTCCATGATATGTGATGGGCTGATTGCTAATTAAAATCAAAAATTGATATAAACTATGTTAAATACAGGGGCAAGTACTAACCACATGGCAGCACTTGCCCTATAATGATGTTTTTTAACGAATAGCTCTTATTATTACCGGGAAAATATCTTCTGTATATATTTGGCATCCGTTGTCTTTTAGAGTATTGATTATATCAGCATTGTTGTTATAGGTGTCTTTGTCGACTGCCAGAATCTTAAGGTTCTTCAATCCTGAAAGCACACTTATATCATCTATTTCGTTTTCGAACAGATTAAGATTTTCAAGGCTGCTCATAACTCCTAAAACACCTATATCGTTTATATGTTGAAACGAAAGATCCAGTGTTCTGATATTTTGCAGTTCATGCAGCTCCCATATACCTACTGCATCACCTTCTCTGCATTCCAAATGTTTGAGGTTTTTTAATTCAGCTAAAGCAATCAGCCTTATTGTACCGCATAGATATAAGGACTCCAGATTTTCAAGATTTGAAATAGCATTGAAATCGGCTTCATAGCAATGTTGTAAATCTAATACAGACAGATTGTTCAATTTACTTATCGCGCTTATATCCTGCAGTTCGAGATTATACTGAAGTTCGAGTACAGACAAATTTTCGAGCTCTGATATTGGGCTGATATCATGCAAATTATTAAATCTTAGCGAAAGCATTTCCAGATTTTCAAGTTCTGACAGAGGGCTTAAATCCTGAAAAGAATTATCTGTTCCGCCCTTTAAATGCGGAGCGTTTCCAAGTATAATAAGTTTTGTTAAATTTCGAGCATATTGAAGCCCTTCAAGACTTTCTATACCGTCTCCCATCATTAACAGGCCGGATGATGAAAGTTTTGCTGATACATAATTTAATTCTTCTTGCTGAGCTTCCCAAGAAAAAGACACTATCGCCAATTCTTCCAGAGAAAGCATATCCTCGGCAGTTATAGTACCTTTTGCTGGTATACCGATAGCAGATAAAGTCGACAAAATAGCTGTTCTGAGAGTTGTGTCCGGAATTTCCACTTCTATACTAAGGTCAATACCTTCATCGGTTGGAGTTGGCTCGGCTGTTTTTTCTGGTTTCTCGGTTGGCAATGTAGTTGCCGCTTGTATAGGTTCTGTGTTCTCCTTCGCCTCAGTTTTTTCAGGAGCCGCATTTTCCACAACTGTGTTTGCACAAGCAGCAATGTTTGTAATAAATAATACTATTATTACAAATAGAAACAGCTTTTTCATTTCTTCTCCTTTCGAATAAACAAAAAATTTTATTCTGACAAACAAAAGAAGCGTGTTACGAAATGTAATTATGGGTTTATAACTAATATTACTATAAATTTTAATTTATTTCAAAAAAAATTTATATACTAAAATTTTCAAATTTCGATCTTTATTAGAATAAAAAATTCAAGATTTAACAAGTTATATATAAAACTTTTTATGGTATAATTTTAAAGTAAATACATTGATAATATAAAAAACATGTCAAATTATATTCTTTGAAACAATATGCATGAACAAATTCAGAAAGGATTTATGTTATGGCGTTCAATTATTATACTATAATCATTGGTTTTTTAATTGGATTTATACTTTTTTTAAAATTGCCTAAAATAGAAAGGCAGCTATATAAAAAAGCTGCAAAAAAAATATCAATTTCTGTTATAATTCCTGCACGAAACGAAGAAGCTAATCTTCCCAATATTTTATCTGATTTACAAAAGCAAACGTTTAATATTCATGAAATAATATGTGTCGATGATAATTCAGAAGATTCGACGTTTGACATTATAAAGAAATTTGGTGTAAAAAGTGTAAGGTTGAACAACCTTCCTAAAGGCTGGAAAGGCAAAACGTGGGCATGTCAAAATGGAGCCAAAAAAGCATCCGGAGATATTCTTCTCTTTTTAGATGCTGATGTTAGGCTGTCTGAAAATGCAATAGAATCTATGGTGAGCCGATACAGTATAAATAGAAAGCCTCTGTCTATACAGCCATATCACAATATGAAAAAACAGCACGAATTTTTTTCAATATTTTTTAATCTCATTCAAATTTGTGCTACAGCAATGAGTATTCCATTTATTAAGCGAAAAATCGGGTTCTATGGCCCGGTATTGATGGTATCAAAAGCTTTATTTGATAGGCAAGGCGGATATGAGACAGTTAAAGATTGTGTAGTGGAGGATTTTAATTTAGGCAGAAAATATAATAAGAAAGGTATTGATATTGACCTTTTGCTGGGGGCCGGAGAAATTCAATTTCGAATGTATCCTAATTCATTTGCAGATCTTTTTGAAGGCTGGTCAAAGAATTTCTCAAGAGGCTCTATATCTATGCAATGGTGGCTGTTAGTTTCTATAATAGCGTGGATTGCATTTTTAACAGCTTTACCGATTGAACTAATAAAAACTGCGGTAAAGGGTGAATTGACTTCATTCATTCTTCTTGCTTTTCTGTATATTTTAAACGTATGCGTTATTTATCGGACAGCTTATAATATAGGCTCATATCGTCTTTATGTTTGTTCTTTATATCCGATTTATCTCTTAATATTCCACGTTATCTTTGTTTACTCGGTTATAGCGGTTTTTGTACTAAAATCAACGACATGGAAAGGCAGAAGACTTTAGGAGGTTTATATGCAGCTGTTTTTTTTGCCTGAATGGCTTATGATACTGTCTTATGTTATATTATGGCCATTAATGCAGATATCAATATCATTGATTGGCAATTTAATAAGCGATAAGCATTTTAACCCGGATTCTTGCTGGCTTAAAACAAGAAAATGGGAAGATGGCGGCAGATTTTATAAGCGTATATTTAAAGTGCATAGATGGAAGCACCTTATTCCCGACGGTGCGAAAGCATATAAACAGGGATTTCGAAAAAAGAATATAAGAAGCTTAGATACAGTATACCTAAAAGCATTTATTGCAGAAACAGGCAGAGCGGAAATTTTTCATTGGTTACAGATATTACCGTTTTGGGTGTTTGGATTATGGAGCCCTCCTTTTGTTATATGGGTTATGCTGGGTTACGCCGTTATTGTCAACCTGCCTTGTATTATTACACAAAGATATAATCGTCCAAGACTTATTGCTGGTTATAAATATATTTTAAACAAGCAAAGCAAATAAGAAAAGCGATGTTTTAAATAAAATTGCTGGAGGCAGGCGCTGCATATATAACAATACACACAAAATTCATCAAAAAAGCTTTATGATTTGCGGATTATAATCGTTAACATTGACAAAAAAAATGGAGAAATCTATAATATTAATAGAAAAGCGGCTAAATTGACAAGTAAATATAGTCAGGCAAGGAACTTTCGCTTTTATATTATAAGCGCCTGCGCGAAAGGGAGCCAGCGGTGCACCGGCCTTATGGTAGAATTTCTGCATTATGGCTGTTTTTTTATTATTGGTGAACGGTTTTTGATTATTGTGAGGAATAAAATAATAGGAGCATTCTGAAATGAAATATAAAAACTACAAACCCGAAAGATTTAAAGACATACGGCAGCTTGTCAAATATGCTTCAAACCAGCATAGCGATTTGGTGGCCTTTAAAGAAATTGACCGTGCAAACAATAAGATTTTAGAATATTCCTATACCAGATTGGAAATGGATATTAACGCTCTTGGAACCGCGATGTTAAAGATGGGTATGGATGGTTATCATATTGCGTTATTGTCTGAAAGCAGATACGATTGGGTGCTGAGTTTTTTGACGATTATGTGCGGTGTAGGCGTTGCTGTTCCTTTAGATAAAGAGCTTCCTAATAAAGATTTAGCTTTGCTGCTTAAAAGAAGCGACTCGGATGCTGTTATTTGCTCGGAAACTTTTGTTCCTATTATTACAGATATACTGCAGGAATGTCCAAATATAAAAGTTGTAATCGTAATGGATTCCGTCAAAGAGCACAGCGATTTTTATGACATTCGAGATTTGATTGAGCAGGGGCAAAAAATATTAAGTCAAGGGGACACTTCATACATAGATAAAAAAATAGATCCGGAGGGAATGTGCGAAATAATATACACTTCGGGAACAACAGGCGCTAATAAAGGCGTTATGTTAAGCCAAAAAAACATAATGTCCGACCTGTTTGCTTTTATGCATTATATCAAGGTGCCTTCAGTCAGCTTCTCTGTGCTGCCGATTCACCACTCTTTTGAAAGCACCTGTAATATTTTCGGTGTTATTTATAAAGGGAAAACTCTTTGTTTTAATGACAGCTTAAAATATCTTATGAAAAATATTGCGCTTTTCAAGCCCGGAATGGCACTTATGGTGCCCTTGTTTTTAGAAACAATGTATAAGCGTATTTGGGAAGAAGCCAAAAAAGAAGGATTGGACAAGCGATTAAAATTTGGCATATTCATAAGCAATATACTAAGAAAAATAGGTATTGATAAAAGACGATTCTTTTTCAAGCCCGTACTGGATAAGTTCGGCGGCAATCTTGAACAGATAGTGTGCGGCGGGGCACCGCTTAGGACAGAGCTTATCAAAAACTTTGAAGAAATCGGAATAAATATTATAAACGGATACGGTATTACCGAGTGCTCTCCCGTAATATCGGCAAATGCTTCGGCTTGGAAAAAGCTTGGCAGCGTCGGCAAGGTACTGCCGGGCTGCGAAGTCCGCATTTCGGAGCCGGACAGCGAAGGAAATGGCGAGATTCAGGTAAAAAGCGATATTGTCATGCTAGGCTACTATAAAGACGAAAAGAGTACAAAAGAAGTTTTAGCGCAAGACGGTTTTTTTTCGACCGGAGACCTCGGGCACCTCGATAAAGACAATTTTTTATACATTACAGGACGCAAAAAGAATCTTATAATATTGCCGAACGGCAAAAATATCTGTCCTGAAGAAATTGAAGAAGCGATCGGAACTATTCCTTTAGTCAAAGAAGTTATGGTATATGCGAATGAAGATAATATGATTTCTGCCGATATTTTCATAGACGAGCAATATTTAAAAGATAATAAAATACTTGATGCGAAAAATGCTCTTGATACACAAATACGCAAGATAAACAATGCTCTTCCTGTGTATAAAAGGATTAATGATGTGAACATTATAGATAAAGAGTTCGAAAAGACTACAACAAAAAAAATAAAAAGATATAAAGCAATGAAAAGAAAAATGAACACGGGCGTTTAATAAGAAAATTCTGCTTTAAAAGAGTTAAGCGGCATTATACAGCAAGCTTCTGGCTTGCTGTTAAAACTTAGAGACACAAACGGAATAGCATATTTTTTTGGTATTATAATAAAAGGTGCGAATTTATCGGTAAATATGATAGCGTCTATTTTCCTAAATATTTCAACGCTTCATAAACTAAAAAGACAGGCCATACGATAGCTTTTAAAAAGCCTAATACACCTATCCAAAAAGTGGTGGCTATAGAAATATAGTATATTGCTGCACCTATGAATCCCAAGCCATAGACCGCACTTGACGGTGCGCATTTGCCGCTTTTTTTTGAGCAGCTGGTTTTTTCGGTAGTATCATTCATGAAACAATCCTCCATTAAATATATATGCTTGTGATGCAAACCTAATTCCATGGTAAGTTATGTAAAAATAATTGTCAAGATGCCAATATGCAATTTTAATATTTTTCAAGATAAGATATTTGGTGTTTCTTTCTGATATTTTTACATAAAGTATTTTGTATTTGGCTTTTAGGTATGCAAAAATCTCATAAAGTGGTATATTTATTATATATTTAAATAGAAAATGTGAGAAACTATGATTAAAAAAATAGTTATTTACAGCATAATTTTTTTTCTGGTAACCAGTTTAGTATTTTTTGTTATCGCCGCTTTTGTACAAAAAAGAATAAATGAAGACAAAACGTCGCACGCCATAGACAGCGAAGCAATGCTTATACAAGCGGAAAAAAGCATTATTTCGGGCGAAATCAGCAAAATAGTAAATGACCTTGAATTTTCTGCACAAATCTTGCTTGAATACGGTTTTAAAGACGGAAATTTAGATATAGTAAAAAATATATGGGTAGATTTTTCTGATAAAAAACAGGCTTATGACCAAATCAGATATATTGATGCGCAAGGATTAGAACAAATCCGTATCAATAATAATAAAGGGGAAGTCGAGTTAGTTGAACCTAAAGACCTTCAGGATAAAAGCGACAGGTATTATTTTATAGATACAATGGCGCTGCAAAAAGGACAGATTTATATTTCGCGTTTTGATCTGAACATTGAGAACGGAGAATTAGAACTGCCTATAAAACCGATGATACGTATTGCTACTCCCGTTTTTGATAAATCGGGGCAATCTATTGGTATGGTTATACTAAACTATTGCGCGAGAGGCCTTCTCGAAAATTTCACGAAAATTGCAGGAACGCGTCACGGAGATATTTTTCTGCTTAACGAGGACGGTTACTGGATATCAAAAAGCGATGACGAAAGCTATGAATGGGCGTTTATGTATGAAGATAAACAAGATATCAAGTTTTCAAAATTTTATCCAAAGGAATGGGAAGAGGTAGCGGCCAATCAGAAAGGCACAATCAAATCGGATAACGGTGACTTTATTTATACAGAAATAATCCCCATGGACGATGATACTGGCAGCTTTATTCTCGGCGAGGGTAACTGGACAGTGATGTCATATATATCTCCGGAGGTAATAAAAGAGGAACAGTTTTATACGACATTCGAAGAAAACTTAATATATGTTATTAGAACACAGCCATTTGGATTTTTGGCGATACTAATAATATCAGTTCTTGTTTCTATGCTTCTCGTTTTGGGTAAACAATCAAGAGACCGTATACGTTATTTTTCGGAATACGATACAATGACAAAAGTGTACAACAGGCGTGCGGGGCTTGAGATTCTTGCGAAACTTTATAAAGAAGCACATAAGAAAAAGGAGAATTTATCCGTCTGCTTTATAGATATAAACGGACTAAAGCAAGTTAATGATAATTTAGGGCATGATATGGGGGACGAACTGCTTATTACTGTAGCAGATTGTATCAGATTAAGCAGCAGAAAGTCGGATTATTTTGCAAGGCTCGGCGGAGACGAATTTTTGCTTATACTTCCGGGAAGCGATAAGAATACGGCAGAAACAGTCTGGCAGCGCGCAAAAACTGCTATAGACGAGGTTAATAATACTCAGGACAGAGCTTATACCGTAAGTGTAAGCCATGGAATTGCGCAGTTTGAGTTCTCGGCAAACGAGCATATCGATGATATTTTGAATATAGCCGATAAACGAATGTATGTCGAGAAAAAGCGAATCAAAAAAGATTTACAGGTGCTTAAAAAAGCATAAATTTAAATCGTTGCTGTTCGATACAAGAGAAGAAATGAAGGCGGATACTGGGTTTATGCAGAAACTCCGCAGTAGATTGAACATTAATTTATTTGATTGTTTTTTAAGCCATCAAGGCAAAAAGGCGTTCTTGCAAAACGTCTTTTTTAAAAATAATTTTACTTAATACTTACATTAAAGACACCGCATAATTTTAGTTATAACTTTTTATATGCTATAATAAGAATTGCTATTGTGTTTTTTACATAAAATAATTTTATTTTTTTATAAGTTTTTAAATTTTTTAGGAGGAATAATGAGTAAAACAATTTTTATTTCAAACCGGCTTCCGGTTACGGTAAAAAAAGAAAATCAGGAAATTGAATACGAAAAAAGCATAGGAGGCCTTGCTACAGGTTTAAAAAGCTATCACGAACGCTCTAACAGCGTATGGGTCGGATGGCCCGGCATAACCAACGAAAAACTCAGTTCGAGAGACCAAAAGAGTATCGCTAAAGACCTTGAGAAAGAATATAAATGCCTTCCTGTATTTATGTCGGAGGAAGAAATTGAACAGTTTTATTATGGATTTTGCAACAAAACTATTTGGCCGCTGTTTCATTATTTTTCTAATAAAGCAGAATATGATATAGATCTTTGGCAGGCTTACGTAGATGTAAATGAAAAGTTTTTCAAAAAGACAGAGCCCATTATAGAAGAAAATGATACTATATGGATTCATGATTACCAATTAATGCTGCTGCCCAAAATGATTAAAGATAAGTACCCGAATACAAAAATCGGTTTTTTTCTGCATATACCTTTTCCTTCTTTCGAGATTTTTCGTTTACTGGTATGGCGCGAAGAGATTTTACTTGGACTGCTGGGGGCAGATTTAATTGGCCTGCATACTTATGATTACGTGCGGCACTTTTTAAGCAGTGTCCGCCGCCTGCTTGGATTTGAGAACAGCCTTAACCGCATCACGTATGAAGACAGGTATGTGCAGGTAGAGGCTTTTCCTATGGGAATCGATTATGCACGTTTCACAAAACAATATGATACCAAGCAGTTTCATGCCGAGGTTCGCCAGATAACAAGCAATACTCAGGGCGAAAAGGTGATACTTTCTATTGACCGGCTTGATTACACAAAAGGTATTCCCGAACGTATCCGGGCTTTTGATAATTTTCTCTGCGAGAATCCCGAATATAAGGGAAAGGTAAGGTTCCATTTAATAGTCGCTCCTTCAAGAGTTGCCGTAGATACGTATGAAGAGCTTCGCAGCGAGATTACAGAACTTGTTGGAGAAGTAAACGGCAAACACGGAACGGTCGGATGGATGCCCATATGGTTCTATTTTCAATCGTTTTCTCAAGAAAGCCTGATAGCTTTATATAAATATTCTGATGTCTTGCTGGTAACTCCTCTTCGCGACGGCATGAACTTAGTCTCAAAGGAATATATCGCAGCAAGGACGGATTTTGAAGGTATGGTAGTTATAAGCGAAACGGCGGGTGCGGCAAGCGAGATAGGCGAAGTCGTTGTCGTTAACGCAAACGACGGAGATGCTATTTCGCGAGGTATTAAAACGGCGCTTGAAATGCCTCGTGAAGAAAAAATAGCTATCAATAAGATTTTGCATAAAAGATTGAAAAGATATAATGTAGATTTTTGGGCGGAAGAGTTTATTGAAGCGGTTAGTCGTGCAGTCAAGGAATCGGAGCAGAAAGTGACTCGAAATATCGATCAGAACAAAGCTTTGGTAGCGGATGCATATGGAAAAGCAAAAAAACGTATTATTTTTCTTGATTATGACGGCACTTTGGTTGGTTTTAAGTCAATTCCTCAGCAGGCAAAACCCGACCCCGAGCTAAAGAGAATTCTCTTTAATTTGGTGGATGACCCGAAAAACACTGTAGTCATAGTATCGGGAAGAGACCGTTATGCGCTTGAAGATTGGCTGGGAGACCTGCGGTTATACATGCTTGCTGCTCACGGGCTTTGGCGCCGTGAACAGGACGGAGAATGGAAAATGACTGCTCCGCTCGATAACAGTTGGAAAGAAATGATCAGCAACATTCTTCAGATGTACACAGACCGTATGCCGGGCGCGCTGATAGAAGAAAAAGATTATTCGCTGGCGTTTCATTATAGGCAATGCGAGCCGGATATGGTAAAGATGAAATTAGGTGAGGTGCGGTCTGCGCTTTCGTCAACTATACAATCTATGAGCCTTGGAATACAAGAAGGAAACAAAGTGCTGGAGATTAAAGACAACAGGGTAGACAAAGGGCAAAGCGCGGCTGCGTTTATTTATGATCAAGACTATGATTTTATTCTTGGAGTAGGCGATGACCGTACGGACGAAGATTTATTTAACGCATTACCGCAAGATGCTTTTTCCATTAAAATAGGCATGGGTAATACACATGCAAGATTTCGTCTGAGATCATGGAAATCAATGCGCGAATTGCTTAAGCTATTAACCAAATAAAAAAGGCAGAAAACAGCTATAGGGGTTGCGAATGAACAAACCAGCTATTTATGAGATTAACGGCCTGAAACTGCATAATTATAACCTGCTGCTCAACGAAACGTTGTTTCACAATGCAAATGGGTATATTGGAGTGCGGTCGGCTTTCGAGGAAGGTTATCCCGAAGAGTATTCTACGATACGCGGCCAATATATTAACGGGTTTTATGATTTTTCGCACACAAAGCAAGCGGAGAATATTTACGGCTTGGTCAAAGAAAAGCAGACATTGCTCAATATCGCTGATACTCAGTCTATAAAGATATATTTTGATGACGAAGAATTCAGCATGTTTGAAGGAACGGTATTGTCGAGCAAAAGATGGGTAGATATGGATAAGGGCATCACGGGAAGAAACGTAGTATGGCGTTCGCCCGGGGGTAAAGAGGTTGATATAACCATTATCCGTATGGCATCTTTTTATCAATTATCTCTTTTTACCATTGACTGCAGTATTAAACCTATCAATTTCTCAGGCGATGTGACTATAGAGTCATATCATAATGGTAAAGTCATGAACTTTTTTGACCCCGACGATCCGCGCAATGCTGATGAGGGTTATCAATATCTGACTCCCGTTTCATGCAACATACAGTACGGCGCTTCGTATATTACGTCCACTACTTCAAAATCAGGTTTAGAAGTTTGCAGCTGCGTAAAGAATTTTCTGTCCGGCGAAAGCGAACGGCAGTTTATTATGGATAACAACAATGTTCAATGCCAGATGTCAACGGCCGCACAGCGCGGAGAAACTATTAAACTTTTAAAATACTGCGTTTTTGCTGATTCGTTGCGCACAGACGATTGTAAAGCGCACGCCGCCGCCCAAATGAAAAAAGCTCTTTCTATATCTCTAAAAGAAATATATCAGCATCAGGAAGATTATTTAAGCGACTATTGGGAGAACTGTTATGTTGAAATCATGGGCGATGATGAATTGAATCTGGCGCTTAAATATAATCTTTTTCAGCTTATACAATCGGTCAGCAAAGACCAGTTCGGGTGCATTGCGACCAAAGGGCTTAGCGGCGAGGGGTATGAAGGGCATGTTTTCTGGGATTCGGAGATGTACATACAGCCTGTGTTTAATATCACCAAGCCCGAGATAACAAAAAATTTGATTAACTTTCGATATGAGATTTTGGATATGGCCAAAGAAAACGCTAAAATACTGGGGCATAAAAAAGGTGCTTTGTATCCATGGAGAACGATAATGGGCAAGGAGTGTTCTGGGTATTTTCCGGCAGGTTCTGCGCAATATCATATAAACGGAGACGTTGCCTATTCTGTTATTAAATATTATATCGCTACAAAAGACGTTGATTTTATGCTCAGCAAAGGCGCGGAGATAATCTATGAAACGGCGAGGCTTTGGATGGATGCCGGCAATTTTTCTTCTGACGGAAAATTTCACATTAATGATGTAACCGGCCCCGATGAATATACGTGTATAGTAAACAATAATTATTATACCAACGCTATAGCACAATTCCATTTGCAGTGGGCGGCAAAATTATATGTAAAGTTTGGAAAACTTACCGCCTTTAAGAAGATGCAAAAAAAGATAAAACTAAGACATACTGAACTTGCCGAATTTGAACTTGCGGCGCAAAGAATGCATCTTCCATACGACGATGAGCAGAAAATCAATCCGCAGGACGACTCGTTTTTCCAGAAAAAGTGCTGGGATATAACAACGATACCCAAAGAAAATTTCCCGCTGCTGCTGTATTACCACCCTCTGCATTTATACCGCCATCAAATATGCAAACAGCCCGACACCGTTTTATCACATTTCATTTTAGAAGATGCGCAGTCTCTCGAAACTATACGCAATTCTTATGAGTATTATGAAAAGATAACAACGCATGATTCTTCATTATCCGGTTGTATTTTCAGCATTATGGCGGCTAAGCTTGGCCTTGAAGACAAGGCTTTTAAATATTTCGGCAATTCTACCAAACTCGATTTGCTGGATTTGCAGAGAAACACAAAAGACGGCATCCATACAGCGAACATGGGCGGCAACTATATGGCAATTATCTATGGATTCGGCGGATTTCGTCTAAAAGAAAACGGAATTTATTTTGCACCCATGCTTCCCAAAAAGTGGAGCGGTTACAGGTTCCGTATATGCTATGAGAATAGCCGCATATTAGTCGGCGTCAATCGTGAGGAATGCACTTTCTTTTTAGAATACGGAGATGAAAAAGAGATTCATGTATACGGGCAAACGTATCTTCTAAAAAATACGCTTACAGTAAAAAGGGTTTAAAACGGGAGGATTATCAGTTGGAATATAAAGCGGTTATTTTTGATTTGGACGGCGTTATCTGCCATACCGATAAATACCATTACCAGGCATGGAAAAAGATATCGGATGAACTTGGTATTTATTTTGATGAAAAAATCAATAATCTGCTGCGCGGAGTAAGCCGAATGCAAAGCTTTGAGATTATATTAAAGACTTACAGCGGTAATATGGCTTATGAAGAAAAAGAAAGGTATATAGATAAAAAGAACAGGTATTACCGCGAACTGCTTATAAATTTATCTGAAAAAGACGTGAACGAAGATGTGCGATATACCTTAGAACAAATACGCAAGCGCGGTATAAAAATGGCGATAGGGTCTTCGAGCAGAAACGCCAAATTTATATTAGAGAGAATTGGTTTAAAAGATTATTTTGACGCTGTGTCAGATGGTACAAACATAAGCCACAGCAAACCTGACCCGGAAGTTTTCATAAAAGCCAGCCAGTTTTTAGGCGTATTGCCGCATGAGTGCATTGTTGTAGAAGACGCAAAGGCGGGGATACAGGCGGCGGTTGCGGGTGGTATGGATTGTGCTGCAATAGGAGACGCGGCAGGCAGCGGTCTCGCGACTTACGACCTTGAGCGGCTTTCGGACCTTTTGCAATGGGTTATATAAAAGCAGCTCACTAGATGAGATTAAAAAACCGCCGAGAGCATATAGCTTTTCGACGGTTTTAATTATGGCTTTTTTAGCCAGTTGAGCACGCGAAGCGTGCGAAATATTAACCCCCGGCCGGGGGATATTTATTCCTGAAAATTTTATTTAAAGTTTATATTTTCCCACTTTTCCCCACGAAAATATGTTTTTTTATAGTCAACAACCAACCCGAGCAAATAAAGTATCACTCCGGTAGCAACACCGCTTAATATGGCTATTGTGTACTGATTGTTTAAAATCTCTTCCATATATACATTATATTGTTTGTGCGTATTGTTGTCAATAATAGCGAAAATTAAATGCGAGCAATAAAAGCAGTAATTTCAGCGCAACGGCTTTTCGGACCGCTATATATGAATTCTCGCTATTTTTTTAATTATTCAGCGTTATCCCGCATATTACCGACTGTGTTATTACCGTCAGAAATAAAACTAATAGTTCGTTTTGCGTAAATGAATTAGACGGCAAACGGTATAAGCAACTGCTTAGGTTTTAAATCAACCTTAAGCCAAGCGTTAGGTTTAAGTGAATAGAGAAGATATGTTGGTAAATATATAGCGCTCGCCTATTTGCATACCATAATAATTATAATAAAAAGAAACCTATTTTGGATTGCTGTAAAAAGGTGTCCAATTTACATTTTCGCTTTATTTTTATTAAATGGCAAGCCTTTAGCTTAATAATCCGAAGCAGACATGCCTAGCTTTTTTGATAACTGAAACGCGATATCTTTTATGAACCCGGCATATTTTTCAATTTTTTCTTCGGAAAAGCGATTATTTGGCCCGGTTATTCCTATCGCGGCTATAGGATTAGAATTTTCATCGAGAACTGCAGAAGCAATACATTTAATTCCTTCAACAATCTCTTCGTTATCAATGGCATACCCTTTTTCTCGTATTTCTTGAAGCTCTGTCATTAATTCTTTTTTTGTTACTATGGTATTTGGCGTAAAGCGTTTTAACTCAATTTCGTCGATTATGACGTTTTGTTCGTGAACGCTGAGAAACGCTAAATAAGATTTACCGACCGCAGTACAATGCAGAGGGTCTTCTGTGCCGATATTCGCAGTAAGATTGATAAGTCCGCGGCTGTTTTGAGCATCTATTGTAATAATGGTGTTTCTGTGTGTTGTGATACACAGCTGTGCGCTTTCCTGCGTTTCGGAAACAAGCTCTGCAAGATATGGGCGTGCCAGTTTAACCAGATTCGTATTATCAAGCAATGTCGGTTTATATCGTAAAAGGCCGATGCCCAATCTGTATCTTTTTGAGCTCTTATCTTTGTCGACAAGTTCGTTTTTTGTCAAGGCAGTCAGCAGACGGTAAATAGAGCTCTTATTCATATGTGTAAGGTTGGCAATCTGTGTCAAAGTAAGCTGCCCGTGTTCTTTTAAAGTATCTAAAATCACAATTGCATCATTAAGCGTTTTACTAATTGTAATCACCTGCTTTTTTATTAGATTTCATGCTCATTATAGTATTATAAATAATTATTGTCAATGGGGACAATTTCATAATTAAGAATAAGGTTTCAATATATAAAATAATTATTGATAATAATTGCTGTTAGTAGATTTTTAAAATATACAAAAATATTTTATAAAATGAAAAAATATATACATATATATAGGAAGTAGATAGAAATAATTTCATATAGTGAAAAGAAATATAAATAAATAAAATTATTTTAGAAAAATAAAAGGTATATTGCTAGAGTGTGTCGAATACATGGGGCATAAAAACAAAATAAGACTTCAAATAATGAAACTCTATCTAATAAGGAGACAAACATTAATGAAAAACAAAATTGATTCAAAGGATTGGGAGGTAAACGTACCTCAAACGAGACTGGCCGTTATAGGAGCGGGTACGCATACAACAAATATGCTTCTTCCGAGTTTAAGTTTTCTGGATTTCGTTGAAAGAGTCGCGATATGTGACATTGATAATCAACGTGCAGAATTCATTGCTAAGAGATTCGGATTTGAAAAGACGTACACCGACTACAATGAGATGTTTAGAAAAGAAAAGCTAGACGGCGTTATAGTATGTATAAACGCGGCTGTCCATCCCAAAGTAGTTAACGACGCTATGATGGCGGGGCTTGATGTTTTTGTAGAAAAGCCGGTAAGTATTACGCCTGAGGAAACAAGAGACCTTTGGTGTAAATCTCAGGAGTTAGGCAGAGTTGTAATGGTCGACCATCAAAAAAGAGGAGCTATCGCATATAGAAAAGCGATGGATATCGTTTCTCAAAAAGAGTTCGGCGAAGTGATGATGATAGAAGCAAAAGCACATGGTTACTCTTACGAAACCTTACTTACATGTCTTCTTGAATGGCACAGCCATGCGGTAGATATATTAAGAGCTTTCGGCGGGGATATTGCAGAGATGAAAGTTATGGGAAAAAGAAAAGGCAAAAACCGTTGTGCCGTAGCCTTGGTTTGCAAGTTCGAAAGCGGAGTCGTGGGGACGGCGAACTGGGGAACGGAAGGAAACCGCGGATATTTCTGTGAGAGACTAGAGGTAGTGGGGCAGTCGTGCGGTGTGATTGTAGAAAACGCACGTAAGGTTACATATTATGAAGAAAATAATTCTCATGTTTGGGAGAGTGACTGGGCTCCGCTCAGTGTAAATATGACTCATGTTCTTGATGGGTATGTAGAAAACATCAAGAATTTCTGTGAAGCAGTTCACACGAGAGAAGTACCAAAACCCAGTCTGTATGACGAATGGAAAAACATAGAAATACTGCACGAAATTTGTGATCAGCTTGGGTTTGAAAAAGAATGGAAAGTTGTAATAGGAGAAAGGTAGGTAGCAGCAGTTGAGCAAGACATTAAAACAATTTTTGATGTACGATGAATTAAAAGACATCGTCGGGAAAGCAAACATAACGGATATAGAATGTGACCTTGATACATATTCCGTAGACGTATGGTGGCCGGCAAGAATGTGGGCAGACAAAGGATGCAAACGCCCGACTCCCGATGTTGTTGTGTTTCCGCAAACGGCAGAAGAGGTTTCGCAGATTGTAAAATATGCGAATCGAAACAGCATACCGGTTATTCCGAGAGGAGCAGGCGCAGGAGGCCTTGGCGGCGTACTGGCACTTGACGGCGGAATAGTAATCGATATGAAAAAAATGTGTGAAATTATCGATCTTGATGAGGTAAGTTATAACGTAACTGCACAGACGGGCATAATGCAGATAGACCTTGAGACATATTTGAATGACAGGGGATATACATTGAACCATTTCCCTGCATCAATGTACTGCTCATCTTTGGGCGGGTTTTTATCCTGCAGAGGTTCGGGGCATTTTTCCAGTAAATACGGAAAAATCGAAGATATGCTTTTAGGCCTTCAGGCGGTATTACCTTCGGGAGAAATAGTTAACAGCCTTCCCGTACCCGTTCATTCGACCGGGCCAAGCTATGAAAAGCTGTTTCTTGGAGTGAGGGTCCCCCGAAAACTGGTTAGATCATAATGTTAGTAATTTCGGCAATCAGCTGGTAGTAAATGGATACAGGATTTCATCTCCAAAGCGTAATCTCTTGGAGTTAAGTTCCCTAGGGAACTGTGCGGCCGAAACTTGTAATCCGTTCTCCTTGCCTCTAGTTTACTTCTTGTATCGTCCATGGATAAGATCCAATTGGTATTTAAACACTCATCCCTTAGACTACCATTAAAGGACTCAATATGGGCATTGTCGGTAGGCTTGCCGGGTCTAGAGAAATCAAGTTTAATAGCAGATGCTTGAATAACTTATTAAAGATTTACTTATGCGGTTGAGCTTTTTCACAAAAAAATTTTCAGACCCGAAAAAAAAATGCAGAACCAGTATTCTAACCGGCTCTGCATTTATAAGCTATGTAAAAATTAATTAGTAGTTTAGTCAATCACAAGCATACCCGGGCGCTCAAACGTGACGCCGTTTATAGTCTTTTTAACTTTCGGGAAGCTTACAGGTTTTGTGACCATTAGCGGGCCTTCTTCGGTTACAATAAACGCATCTTCCGTTTTTGTTCCGTCTATAACTGGTTGATAGCAATAACATTGGTTAAGTTGAGTGATATTATGAACGTTTTCTGAAACGCCGTAGTAACGGTTATAATAACTCTGAGGACCGCCCTGAGCGTGTCTGTAATACATTTCACCAAACCCTGCCTCTTCAAGAAGCTTTTTGCCAAGCATATGTGGAACAAGCTCGTCAACGCCCGGTTTGGTTGCTTCTATCATGCTGCATTCGATTTCTACATTAGTGTCAAATTGATCAAGAAGTTCTGATGGAGGAGTCCCTATGTAAACAAGCCTTGTTGTCGTTGTTATCAAGCCTTTATACCTTCCGTTACACGACACCATCAAAGTATTTTCCAGTTTCTTTGATGTTGGGACTGCATGTCTGTAATTAAGAATACGGTCTCCTGTCGCAACAAGGAAAAGAACCTGATCAATACCTTTGGGCCAAAGTGCTTTTGCAACTCCGCCTGCAATTTCATACTCCGTCATGCCGGGTTTTACTGTAGCTAAATATTGTTCCAACGCTTTAGACATGGTATCTCCAAGATACTGATAGCGGCAGATCTCGTTGTAAGTAAGAGAAAAATGCAACGGTAGAATTTTATCTTGTATCATTTTAGCTTTGCTGAAACAGACATCAGCTCCAACTTTCTCGATACTTCCAACAATATCTATAATCATCTGCTCGTTTTTATTCTCATACCATGCTTGAGATAATACTTTGAAGCCAAGTTCTTCAAGGTGCTGCTCTTCTTTCATACGGCTTTCTTCTATTATATTTGTAATAGCGTATCTGCTGCCGTCTCTTGTAATAAGTATTGCGGTTACAGAGTCTTCTATGCAGGATGTAACAACTCCGTTTGCGCCCGCTGTTATCCATGAAAAATTAGATTGGCGAGTAAGATACAAAGCATCTAAATTTTCTTCATGAAGCAGATTGATTACTCTGTTTACTTTGATATCAATCTCTTCTTTTCTTCCCTTGATACTTAAGTCTTCCTTGTAAAGTTTGCTGTTCATTTTATTTCCTCCATGTATTATATAAATTATTCAGGCAACCTTAAAGTTTAGTTGTCATCGTTAAGCCGCACTATGACGTGGGGAACGTTACCATGCATTCTTGGATAACTTCGACAAAAATAAATTAAATCCTTTATTTCTGTTCATTTTTTTGTAATGCCAAGATATTTATTTAAAAAGCATTATCTTTTGCAGGATATTTGGACATTGATATAGAACTTCTCATTTAGGGAACGTTCCAAATTTTTATTGACAAGAGAAAAATACATGATACTATTATAGCATGAAAGTACATTGTTTACTGATTGTGAATTGTGTAAAAGAACAAGGAGGTAAGATATGAAAGAAACGATGCGGGCAGCAGTATTCAAAGGAAATGGAATTCTGGAAATTGAGGAGGTTAAGGTTCCCAAGATAAAAAAGCCAGACGATCTTATAATCGAAATAGAGATGTGTTCTATATGCGGAACCGACGTTCACATAATGTCTGTGCCTCCCGGATACATAGCTGATGAAAATACAATACTCGGACATGAGTTGGTTGGTAAAGTAGTGGAAGTCGGAAGCGGTGTTAAAATGATTAAGGTAGGTGACAGGGTAGTAACAAACCCGAATGATTATTGCGGAGTGTGTGAATACTGCCAGAAAAATCTGCCTAACTTATGTAAGAACATAATACCTATGGGAATAAACGCAGACGGCGGTTTTACAGAATACGTCTGTGCATCCGAAAGAGTAGCGCATAAGATTGCGGACGACCTTCCTTCGGAGATTGCGTCTTTTGCAGAGCCGCTGGCATGCCTCATGAATGCAAAGAACAAGATACATGTAAATCCGGCAGACAGCGTTCTTGTAATGGGCGCAGGCACAATAGGTCTTATGTTCATTCAGGTTTTGAAAGCTGCAGGGGCATATCCTATAATTGCTTCAGAGCCAACTGAACTGCGCAGGGAATACGCAAAAAAATGCGGCGCTGATTATGTTGTAAATCCTCTGGAAGAGAATCTCGATGAATTCGTTAAAGAAAAGACCGGTATTGGCGCAGACTATGCTGTTGATGTTGTTGGTTCGCAGATATGGGAAGGCATTAAGTGCGTAAGAAAAGGCGGAACAGTTCTTCTGTTTGGATTTAACGGCAAAGCCAAACCTTGTTTCGAACAATACCATATAACTAATAAGGAAGTCGCTGTACTTGGCACTTGGCTAGCGAATGCATCCTTTCCGCAGGCTGTACAGATACTGGAAAGCGGCGTGCTCGACCTTAAACCTCTTATAACTCATGTGCTTCCGCTCGAAAAAACCGCCGAAGGCATAGAGATATTACGCAAGGGCGAAGGCATAGAGATACTTATTGACCCAAGGATTTAACGGGAGGTAAAAAATGAATAGATACTGTTTCATTATCGAAATAAATGAAGACCAGATGGAAGATTACGTACAGCTTCATAAAGACCCATGGCCGGAGACCCTGCAGGGGCTAAAAGACGCCGGCGCTCAAGAACTGTTAATCTACAGGTATAAAAATTTTTCAATACTGTTTTGGGAATGTGAGGACATCAACGAAGTGTACCGTAAATGGGGCGCTAACGAGACATGCCCGAAATGGAACGCAAGGCTCGCAAAAGCTTATAAAGTTTCTCCAAGCATAGACGGCTCGGACGATGTGGACACACTTGAGAAGATTTTTGATCTTAACCAGCAGCTTGAAGGAAAACTGGAACAATTTTAAATAACCTTCCAATATCTTTGGCAGGTTCCATTATTAAAAAAAGGCACAGTTAATTCTGTGCCTTTTTTATGCTGAGAATATTATATTTTATCAAGTGCTTTGTCTTAGTCTGAGTTCACCCTTGAAGATCATTCTGTTGCTTTCGCTTTCAATGTTATTTATCTTATTCATTAAAAGCTTAGCTGCTACAGTTCCAATACTGTTGAGTGGCTGCGCAATTGTTGATAAAGAAGGCTCAATTATTTCACATATTTCGTTATCGTCAAACCCTATAACACTAATTTGCTCGGGAATTGCTATGTTTTGAGACTTAAGATATTTCATTGCGCCCACAGCAAGAGGATCAGCCGCTGTCATTATAGCGTCGATTTTAACACCTCTGCCAAGTAGGTTTTTAGCGCCTTCAAATCCTATTTCTCTACCGCTCAACCCTTTGTTTGGCTCGGGGAAATATACAAGTTCTGAAGAATTAGGCAGGCCGACGTCTTCTAAACCTTTTTGATATCCTTGGAATCTAAGTTTTGTAACTTCAACATCGTCGGGGAAATTAATATATGCAATATTTCTTCGGCCTTTATTATAAAGAAAATCTACCGCGCTTCTTGAGCTGTTAAAACCCTCTGTAGCTACAAGCGATATTTCAGGGTAAAAATTATACGAATAGTCCATGAATATAAGAGGCAATGTCTTAGATAAATTGACAAAGTAATTCTGCGTAATGGAATCCATATTATATGTACTATATATCAATCCGTCAATTTTATGCGAAAGCAGCCTTTTTGCATATTTGATCTCAAGGTTTGGATTGTTCTGTGTATCACAGAGCGTGACCATATATTCATGCTCAAAAGCAACCGCCTCTATTGCCTTGAATATATCTGTATAGAAAAGGTTAGAAGAATCAGGAATCATAAAGGCTATTTGCATTGATTTTTGCGTTCTTATGTTTTTAGCGAAATAGCTTGGCTGATAATTGAGCTTTTCGACCGCTTGTAAAACCGCGCTTTTTGCTTCTTTGCTTGTGGCTCCTCCGTTCATCACTCTTGATACAGTTGACTTTGACACTTTTGCCAGTTTTGCGACATCCCATATTGTAGACATACTTCCTCCAGCTGATATTAATTAGTATGAAATATTACCCTCAGGAAGCATTTACTCTAAAGTTGGAACGTTCCCCAGGTAACGTTACCTGTTTCTTATAATTATATTGATTTTATATTTCGACAAAAGTCACGCGTAATCCTGCAAACTCGTACAAAACAATTAATTTAAGCGTAAAATACGGCTGATAATTCCATTTTAATATAATATTTAGCTTAAAATTAAAAAATCCAAATTTTTTTCTTTCTTAAAAAAAGGTATTATTGAATGAATGTCGAATTATAAATACAGACGGTAACGTTCCCAAGACATGGCGGAACATTGCTTTTATGGAAAGATAATAATAAAGTAAATTCAATCATCTGGTTGAGAGGAGCAATAAAAAATGAGTAATATCAAGTATAGTGCAATTATCGGATCGTTAGGGCAGACGTGTGACAGGTTTATGAAGTGCGGGTATAAAGACCCCGAACTTGACAAGGTAGAATTTCCGGATGTAATAAAGAACCTGGAGAAAATGCAGGTGCTTGAAGGCGCTGACCTTTACCAGGCGACTTCGGGCCCGCTTTCTGATGCGGATACGGTAAATGAAATATTAACTGGATCAGGCTTCGTTGCGTCTTCTGTACTGCCGCTGGTATTTGGAGAAAGAATGTGGCAGAAAGGCTCAATTACAGCAGCTGATGCAGGTGTTAGAGCCGCCGCTATGAAATTGATGAAAAAGAACATCGATTTTAATGCAAAGCTCGTTGGAAGCCCGAGCGTAAACCTATGGCTCGGTCAGGACGGCTTTGACTATCCTCTCCAGACAAACTACACAAAGCAGTGGGACTATTTAATAAAATCAGTAAGAGAGCTTGCAGATTACAATACTGATATAAAAATTACTTTAGAAGGAAAGATAAGAGAACCGAGAAACAGATGCTTAGTCGATACGACAATGACTGCGCTTCTGGTATGCATGGAAGTAGACAGGCCAAACGTAGGCGTTGTAATAGATACAGGCCATGTGTTTTATGCACAGCAGAGCGTAGCTCAGAATATTGAAGTGGCGGCAAGATACGGAAAGCTGTTTATGATGCATGCAAATGACAACTATAACCTTTGGGACGACGATATGATAGTAGGGTCGTTAAGACTTACAGAATATATAGAAATGTTCTATGCGTTAAGAAAAGCAGGATATGAAGGCTTTGTGTCTGTAGACATATTCCCATACAGAGAAGACCAGTACGAAGCGACGAAAGAAAGCGTTCTGAATATGAAAAAGTACGATGAAATCGTAGACAGAATCGGCTTTGAAAAGCTTGGCGATGTTATAGAAAACGGCGATCCGTGCGAAATGACCAAAGTAATAAGGGAAGCAACTTTTAAGTAGCCGCTAGAATAGTATTCTTCTTATCTTATAAACGGCCGCAAAGATGCACAATATATCATTTTGTGTATCTTGAAAGCCATATAGAAAAGGAATATGAAAGGGCTGCTGTGAATAATTTTGAATTCTATAATCCCACGCGAATTGTTTTTGGGAGCGGAGAGGCAAACAAAATTGGAAAATTCGCTGCAAAGTGGGGTAAAAAAGCTTTATTGGTTACTTCAAGAAGCAGCGTAATAAAACTGGGTATTTTTGCACAAGTTAAAGCAAGTTTGCAGGAGTTCGGAATAGAAACAATTGATTTGGCCGGAGTAGACCCAAACCCGAGGCTTAGCACAGTAACAAAAGGTGTGAAGCTGTGCGTTGACGGCGGAGCAGATATGATTGTCGCCGTTGGCGGCGGAAGCGTTATAGACTGTTCTAAGGCAATAGCGTTTTGCAGATATGATGACGGAGACTTCTGGGACTTCTTTACAGGCAAAAGGATGCCGAATAGAGCACTGCCTGTGCTGTCTGTGCTGACAATATCCGGCACCGGGTCGGAAATGAACAGCAACTGTGTTATAACGAACGAATCTCTCGCCCAGAAGTATGTAACCAGCATCTCCATTATTAGTCCGAAAGTGTCGATAATTGATCCCCAGCTTATGAAAAGCGTACCCGGCTATCTAACAGCATGCGGCATGGTAGATACAATATCGCATGTGCTGGAAAAATATTTTGACGGAACAAAGAACACACCGATGCAGGATAGAATATCGGAAGGTGTTGTTCTAACTGTAATAGAGAATGAGAACATTCTATCAGATTTGACTAATATAGATGCGAGAGCAAACTTGGCTTGGGCATCAACTATAGCACTTAATAATATTGCAAATGCAGGTAGGGGTTTTGGGGCATTCGATGCACACACGATAGAGCTTGAAATCAGTGCAAAATATGACATAGCTCACGGCGCAGGGCTGGCAGTTGTACATCCGGCATGGATGATACACCTTTGCGGCAAAGATTCTGCAAAATTTGTGCAATTTGCGAAGAGAATATTCAACATAGAACAAGAGGACATGAGCGATTACGAATGCGGATTAAAAGGCATAGAGGCTTTGAAAGAAAGATTTAAAGCATGGGGTATGCCGCAGAGTTTAACGGAGCTTGGCGTGCCAAAGAGCAATATAGAGAAAATTGCGCAAGATGCCGTATCTTCCCCAAAAGGCAAGACGCTGGTTTTCGATGAAGTATTAAGCGTATTGAAAGGTTGCTTGGAATAAGTCTTAAAAGGGCAGGGTAACTTTAGCGTGATTTTTGTATAAATATTTTAGGAGTGATAATAATGCAAGGCGAAACAATTTTAGAAATGCGAAACATTTGTAAAAGCTTCTCCGGCGTCGAAGTACTGCACGGCATAAATATAGAAGTAAAAAAAGGTGAAGTACACGTTTTAGTCGGTGAAAACGGTGCAGGAAAATCAACGCTAATGAAGATAATATCCGGAGTATATAAAATGGATTCCGGACAAATGGTTTATGAGGGCGAACAGATTAATGTCAAGGGGGTAAGACACGCCCAAGACTTAGGTATAAGCATAATACATCAGGAATTAAATCTTCTTCCTCACAGGACGATAGGTCAGAATATATTTCTTGGAAGAGAACCAATAAAAAACAGATTTTTTAAGACAATAGATAACAACGTAATAAATAAAAAAAGCAAAGAGCTGCTTGGTTTTCTGGGTCTTGATATAGATCCAAAGAAAAAAGTCGGAAGTCTTGGTATAGCTCAACAGCAAATGGTAGAGGTCGCAAAAGCGCTGTCGTTTGATTCAAAAGTTCTTATAATGGACGAGCCGACAGCTACGCTAACCAAAAAAGAGATCACAAAGCTTTTTGAAACTATCCACAAGCTGAAAAACGAAGGAGTCAGCATAATATATATTTCTCATCGTTTGGAAGAGCTGAAGGAAATCGCGGATGTGATAAGCGTTCTAAGAGACGGTAATATGGTTGGCAAGCTTGATATAAGCGAAGCTAATACAGAGAAGATTATAAAGATGATGGTTGGCAGAGAAATCAAAAATCAGTATAAAAGAGATTACGGCGAGCAGGGAGAAGAAGTGCTTAAGGTGGTAAATCTCTCTTCATACAGATACAAGGATATCAACTTTAACGTAAGAAAAGGTGAAATAGTCGGGCTGTCAGGTCTAGTTGGGGCAGGCAGGACAGAAATTGTTAAAGCGGTGTTTGGATACGACAAGTTTGAAAAGGGACATATAAATATTTACGGAAAAAAGTATACCAAAATGACGACAAAAAAGGCAGCCGCTCTAAAGATAGGGTTAGTTCCCGAAGACAGAAAAGCAGAAGGCGTAATAGTAGATATGCCAATAAAGAGCAATATAATCCACGCTTCGTTAAACAAACTTTTCAAACGGGGAATATTAAATAAAACTATCGAGAATGATGTAGCTGAGAAATTCAAAAAAGAACTTAACATAGTAACGAGTTCAGTTAACAAAATAGTTGAGTTCCTAAGCGGCGGCAACCAGCAGAAGGTTGTAGTGGCAAAATGGCTTTGTGCTGAATGCGACTTGATACTCTTTGACGAGCCGACACGAGGCATAGACGTAGGCGCGAGGGAAGAGATATATGAAATAATGAACGATCTTGTAAAACAAGGGAAAGCTATATTGATGATTTCTTCAGATCTGCCGGAGCTGCTGGGGCTGTGTGATCGTATTTATGTTATGAAAGACGGATGTATAACGGCAGAATTTGATAAAGAAGAAGCTGATCAAGAAAAGATTCTTGCTTATAGTATATAAGGAGGGTAAACATTGAAAAGAAATTTCTTAAAAGGAAAAGAACAATTAGGCCTGTTTATCGGTGTTTTGCTACTCTTTGCATTCATGAGCATTTTTGCGGATAATTTTTTCGGCTGGTATAATCTGCACAATCTGATTAAAGATACTTCGATACTGCTTGTTGTTTCAACAGGAATGACGTTTACGATACTTATTGGAAAAATAGACATGTCTGCCGGTTCTGTTATGTCTCTTACGGCTATTGTAACAGCGACGCTTCTTGCTTCAGGTGCAAATGTAGTGTTTGCAATAATCGCCGGCCTTGCCAGTGGAGCCCTCATTGGCTTGATAAACGGATATCTTATAGGTATACAGAAGCTCGATCATTTTGTTACAACGTTTGCAACGCTGAGCGTGGCAAAAGGATTGGCACTTGTAATCTGCGACGGAGATATCATAAATACGGGAAGTAAAGCTTTTAAAGTAATTGGAGACAGCAAGAGCATGCTCCTCGGGATTCACATTCATGTTTGGATTGTTGCAGCGATATTTTTAATAATGGCGTTCGTACTATACAAAACCAGATTCGGAGCAAGGCTGTTTTCAATCGGCGGTTCAGAGAAATCTTCCGCATTGGCAGGTATCAAAACAAAGTCTGCTTATATAAAAGTCTTTGTGCTTTCGGGAATACTAGCTTCCGTTGGCGGAGTGCTGCTGGCAAGCAAAGCTAATAACGGAAATGCAACGATTGGCGATGGATTTGAGTTTAAAGCTATTGCTACCGTAATAATTGGAGGTACACCTTTTGACGGCGGCAAGGGCGGGCTCCTCGGCACGCTTCTTGGAGCGCTGCTTATATCGATTCTGCAAAACGGACTTCGCTTTCTTGGCATCACCCCTTCGCTGCAGTATGTTGTAATCGGCTTTGTTATTCTGGCGGTTATCATAATGGACGTAGTAATAAATGAAAGAAGAAAGCTCGAAGAGATGAGGAGAGTGAACAATGAAGCATAAAGCATCAGGATTTTTGCTGCAATACTCTAAAGTAATACTTCTTGTAATAATAGTTGTAGTGGCCAGCATATTTGCAAACCAGTCTGTTGAAAATATATTCAGTGTAATAATGAGCCAAGCGCCGTATATGCTTATATACTCGTTTGGAATGACTCTCGCAATTATCACAGGAGGCCTAGACCTGTCCATAGGCTCTGTTGCGGCCTTCTCATCATATGTCGCAGCAATAATTATAGCAACGGGACAAGTTGTTTTAGGCTTGCTGGTTGGCTTGGCAATTGGGGCAGCTATAGGTATAATCAACGGCCTGCTGATAGCAAAATTTAAGCTTCCGTCTTTTATAGCAACTTACGGTATGAACTGGGTCGTAAGAGGATTTGTGTTATATATGCTTTCAGGGAAAAAGATTTTTGGATTTTGCCTTGCATTTAAAGGGATAGCACAAGGTGAGATATTTCAAATCACGAATGCTATAAGACTTTCAAATCCGTTTTTGATCGCTGTTGTTATATTTTTAATACTCTGGTTCATACTAAAAAAGACTACTTTTGGAAGGAATATCTATGCAATAGGAGCAAATGAAAACGCAACGCGTATAACGGGCATAAACACCCAGAGGATAATCATTATCATATACATGATGTCCGGGCTTCTTGCAGCAATTGCCGGAATGCTTTACGCTTCTGTGCTAGACTGCGCAGAGCCGCATATGGGAACAGGCTACGGGCTTCTCGCTATAGCCGCTACGCTTATCGGAGGAACCTCGATAGCAGGCGGTAAAGGCGGTGTCGGAAATACTATAATAGGTGTTTTGATAATAGTGTTCCTAGCTAATGCACTGCTTGTTATTGGCTTATCACATTTGTGGCAAAACGCAGTATTTGGTTTGGTAATTATACTAGCGGCGTTGATGGAAAAGGCTAGACAAAAGCAAATGGTATTGATCCAAGATTAAATAGTCCGAAAACGTGTTTGAACACGTTAATATATTCGGGAAAGAAAATTAGGAGGAAAAAAAATGAAGAGAATTGTTTTATTTATGCTCGTATTCGCAATGGTATTTGTTGCATTCTCGGGATGCGCTCAAGACAATGCTGCAACAGACGACACTGCTGCAGATGATACAGCAGCAGATGACACGGCAGCTGACGACACGGCAGCTGACGACACGGCAGCTGATGACACGGCAGCCGATGATACAGCTGCAGATGACACGGCAGCCGATGACGCAAGCGGCGATAAGTATCCAGGTGCTGTAGGAAAGAACATTACATTGATACTCAAAGACCTTACAAATCCTGTATGGATCCAGGCAGCAGAAGGTGCAAAAGCCGCAGCTGCTGAGTTTGGTATGGAAATAGATTGTATCGCTCCGGTAGAATCTAATAACAATGATGAACAAATAGCTCTTATCCAGCAGACAATAGCTGAGAATAAAGATCTTCTTATCATGATTCCTGCAGACTCGACAGGCATAGTTCCGGCAATCGAAGAGATTAACGCAGCGGGTATTCCGGTTATAAATCTCAACACAAAGATCAATACTGATGGAAACGATGCTCAGTATGAGACGTTTGTTGTTGCAGATAACACTATCTGCGGAACTCTTTGTGCAGAAGAGCTCGCAAAACTTGCAGGCGAGCAAGGAGAGGCAGTTATACTTGAAGGGCCTTCAGGCGGGCAGGTTACAATAGACCTTTCAAACGCAGCTCAGGCTGTTTTCAACAAGTATGACGGAATCGAAATAGTAGACATACAGGATGCAAAGTTTGACAGAGCAACCGGTTACGAGACAACTCTTAACCTATTCCAGGCTCATCCGGATATTAAAATAATATTCAGCTGCAACGACGAGATGGCTCTTGGTGCAGTTCAGGCCCTTGAAGAGCTTGGTAAACTTGATGACGTGGTAGTAGGCGGAATCGACGGAAACGCAGATGCGCTTGCTGCAATTAAAGAGGGAAGAATGGAAGTTACAGTTAACAAGAATTTCTGGCTGCAGGCATACACAGCTGTAGAAGCAGCTGCTATGTTCTTTGACGGCATAGAGCTTGAAGATCTTATATTAGTTGATCTTGCTGCTGTAACAATAGATAATGTTGATGATTTCATTGAATAAAAAAATATAACATATCTAGTGCTTTTAAGTGGGTTGCCAAGCGATGTTTGGCAGCCCACATTTTAAAAAGAAGTTAAAAGAGAATTAAGCATTAACCTAAGTAAGATAAAGATTTGAGAGGCAAGACTAATGAAAAACTATTTGTTATTTGATTTAGGAGCAAGCCACGGAAGATGTATTGTAGTAAAATACTATGGTGATACATTTGATATGGAAGAAGTGCACGAATTTGAAAACAGGCCGGTGCAGTTTGCAGGAAGGTTATACTGGGATATACTGCGCCTGGCGTCAGAAATTAAAATAGGAATGCAGAAGGCATTTAAACGATATGATGATATACAGTCCGTGGGTATTGATACATGGGGCTGTGATTTCGGCTTTATAGATAAGGATGGTAAACTATCAGGGAATCCCGTCAACTACAGGGATGAACTAAGGTATAAATATAAAAAAGTGCTGGACAGTGAGTTCGGCGAATACAATATATTCAAGCTGGCGGGTGCAAATACGGTAGACATAATGGGGCTGTATCATCTCGCGGGTCTACATAAAGAAAAGGCACAAGAGCTAAAGACGGCCGGCAAATTTCTGATGATACCAGACCTGCTTAATTATTATCTAACAGGGATTGTTGCAAATGAATATACCGATGCAACGATGAGTCTGCTTGTAAATCAGACAGACAAGACATGGCAGAAAGATATAATAGGGCCGCTGGGTTTTGATGAAAATATTTTTTCGGATATCGTTATGCCGGGTAATATACTGGGCAGCATTCAAAAGAGTATTTGTGATGAGCTTGAGATCCCTAGCATACCGGTGATAAATGTTGCCTCGCACGACACGGCAAGTGCAATAGCGGGAATACCGCTTGTTGATAAAGATAAAGAATGGGCTTTTATAAGCCTTGGTACATGGGCAATATTCGGAATAGAAACAGACAAGCAGTATATAAGTGAAGAAGTTTACAAATCAGGATTTGCAAACCAGGGCGGGTGTGAAGGCAAGACCAACTTTGTTGACCTATTCACAGGGCTGTGGGTTATCCAGCAGTGCTATGAACGATGGTGCAAAGATGCAGACAAGAAAATAGGCTGGGACGCGGTTGTCAGCGCTGCGGAAAATGCTCAGGGCGGCAAGGCGTTCATAGACCTTGATTCTCCCCGATTTGCTCAGCCAAATACAAATATGCCCAAAGAAATCCAGCAATACTGCAGGCAGACAGGCCAGGAAGTTGTTGAAGGTATGGGCGAGATAGCAAGATGTGTGTTTGAAAGCTTGGTTCTGAAGTTCAGAAATTGTCATGCAAACGTTAAGAAGTTTACCGGAAAAGATATAGAGCTGCTGCACGTTGTCGGAGGCGGTAGCAAGAATAAGCTTCTGTGCCAGTGGACGGCAGATGCTCTTGAAGTAGTTGTAAAGGCAGGACCGGCAGAGACTACGTCGGTTGGCAATCTTTTGATGCAGCTGAAAGGTATGGGAGAGATAGACAGCCTTAATGAGGGGCGTGAGCTGTCCGGGCGCTCATCGAAAACTGTAGAATATCTTCCCAAGGATATCAAAGCAACATGGGAAGAATATAACGAAAGATATAAAAAGATTTTATCTAAATAAATATTGTGAGAAAAAGATGAAAAGCACGTCAGATACGACGTGCTTAAAACTTTATCGAAAAGGAATGATTATTCTGTCCTATCCGAAATATTGGCGGAGAGAGAAGCTACTGGGCTCCAGCAGTAAAAATAATAGGCATGGGAATTTTTGTGGTATAGCCTTATAATTTTAATAAGAAATTTTGCGTTTTCTCATACTATATATAGCTTAAGCTTAAATGTCTGCTATGTAAAAATACAAAGCTGGGGCCCTCTCTAACAAGACCATATGGGGAATAATAAACTAAAATGAACGAAATCGGTCAAAATTATCACCAAATACTATTGAAAAATCCTCATATTGGTAATCAATTTAAAAACATCTGGAATACCTTTGGCCTTGTTAAGCCAATATATGCCAAAGCAATATGAAAAGATTATAAACGGACAACTGGATATGGATGTTTGGAGTATTATATATGACAGGATTATGGACGTGCTGGATAGATATTTATATGCATGTACTTTAGATGATGGAAGAGAATCTTATTTAGAATAGTATTAATAAGGTAAAAAGCCTCATGATGTATTTAACAAACATTAATGAAGGATATGCCTGTATAATATAGAAACATAAATTATGGGATCGACTACAACGATATGCATAGTTGTCAATGAGCCGATACGAAAGCGTGTTGTAGATCCATATAATATAATTTAAACAAATGCAAGTAAAAACAATGACGATGAAATTAAGACGCTTTCTTCTTAATAAACATTGATTTAACTATTACAGGCTTTTCGATATGTCAATCTATGTAAATACTATTTATTTTTTATATATTTTTAAGAAATCAAACTGCATAAAATGACAGCAAATTGTACGTGCTTGTTATCATGGCCCTTTACCGGCAATAAACAAACTTCACTTTATAAAACCAAACCTTCGATATAATCAATATATTAATAATTTATATCATCTATCTGATATCTTTAACTGACTTTCTCTCGACGATGGCTGTTGAAGATAAAACGATGCTTTCGACGTCTTCTCCTTTGATCATACTATCAATTAACCGCATAGCGGATTTGCCCATATAATCCTCGTCAATGTTCAGTGTTGAAAGGGCAGGCTGCATGTACTTTGATATGTGAACATCGTCCATTCCAAAGAAAGAAATATCGTCAGGCACCTTATACCCGTTGTCTTTTGCGCACTGTATAGAATTGTAGGCAAAAACATCGCTAGAGCAAAAAACTGCCGTAGGGGTAACGCTGGAATCAAGAATCTTTTTCATGCATTGATAGGATGATTTTTCATCGTATGCGTTTGGTTGTATCCAGTTTGGCATAAATGACAACGATGCAGCTTCAAGGGCTTCTTTGTAACCGTTAAATGTGTTGACGTAAAAGCTGGGATTCTTTTCCATCCCAATAAAGGCGATCGCTTTATGGCCTTTTGAAATAAGATATTCCACAGAAGCACGCGCTGCTTTTGTATAGTTAAGACGTACCGTCGTATATGGTGCATTTGGATTTTGCGTATCCACAATGATAAACGGCAGACGTTTTTGCTCGATCTCGGTAATGAGATATTGACTTGGATCTTGAATGAATATAATTCCATCTGTATCATTGTTATGGATATTATGAAGAAGACGTTTTTCTCTTTCCAGATCCGAAATGTCGGAGAGAACGATATTATAGTCATAATGTTTACTTTCGGATAAAATCCCAAGCAAAATTTCCATATAAAAGATGTTGCTTAAAGTACTTTGGTTTTGTCTTATGGCAAGATTAATGTTAAAACTCTTTTTTAAGTTAAGTCTTCTTGTATGAACGTTTGGCGTAAAGCCGGTTTGCTCAATAATTTTTTTGACCTTTTCTCGTGTTTCTTCACTGACACCTTCTTTATCATTGAGTACAAACGATACGGCTGTCTGAGATACGCCGGCCATTCTTGCAATGTCTTTAATTGTCAAATTATCCATACAAACCTTTCACTAAACAGATTTAGTTAATACAATTTCTTTTATTGTAGTACATTATTTTATATTTTTCAAGGTTTACGCTCGCATATTTATGAAAGAAGTGTAATATTCATTGTAAAACAGCATGGCGACTGATTAAATAAGGGAATAATGTGTTACTACTTGTTATCGGATGTTTAGATTTACTGTTTTAGAAAAAAGTATTGACAAACTATAAAAAGGCAAATATAATTAACTAAAGCAGTTAAGTTATCCAGCATTTACATGAGTGAAACAACCTAAGGATTAAACAAAAATATATATCAGGAGGATTCATATGAGCGAAAAACTGGCTATTGATGGTGGCTCAAAGGCGAAAACGACGCCGAATTACCCGATGTATCCGGGTGGTCTGGAAATAGGAGAAGAAGAAAAAAAACAGGTTCTTGAGGTGCTGGACAGAAAGTATCTTTTTAGATATTACGGCCCGGATAAGTACCCTTCTAAGGTAAGGGAGCTTGAGGAGGGATTTGCAAAAAAGATAGGCAGCAAATATGCTCTTGCGGTGACATCATGTACGGCAGCGCTGATTACATCGCTTGTTGCGTGCGGTGTGGGGCCTGGTGACGAAGTGCTGATAACAGGATATACGTTTTTTGCTTCATGCGCAGCAATCGTTGCGGCTAATGCAATACCTGTTATTTGTGAAATAGATGAAACGCTTACTATAGACCCTGATGATATAAAGAAAAAAATTACACCGTCTACTAAGGCTATTCTCGTGGTGCATATGAGAGGTGTACCTTGCGACATGGACAGAATTATGGCAATTGCGAAAAAGCACAACCTTAAAGTAATCGAAGATTGTGCGCAGGCGGTTGGCGGAACATATAAGGGAAAATATCTGGGAACGTTTGGCGATTGCGGATGTTTTTCTTTCCAGTATCATAAAACGATAACAGCCGGTGAGGGAGGCATGATATTTACGCAGGACGAACGGTTATATGACAGATGTATGGGTTATCACGATACTGCTGCGTGCTGGCGGCCGGATCGCTTTGCAGAACAGCGGTATGAAGGCGAGCTTTTTGTCGGTGTTAATTATAGGATGAGCGAACTTATCGGAGCGGTAATGCTGGCGCAGTTTGGCAAACTGGATAAACTGCTGACGTTGATGCGGCGCAATCAAAAAATCATCATTGACGGCATCAAAGATACAAAGGGTATTAAAGTGCGTCCTAGATATGATGACAACGGTGATACGGGAATATGCCTTATGTTCTACCTTGACAAACACGAGAAGGTCAGGCCGTTTGTTGAAGCGCTTTTAGCGGAAGGTGTTGGTGCTGCCGGCGTATTTGACTCGGGTATCCCTGATTGGCATATCTACTCACATTGGAAGCACATTATTGGCAAAAAGAGCGCGACGGTCAAAGAATGGCCGTGGTCGTGTTCGCTTTATAAAGGCGATGTAGAATACAGTGCAGACATGAATCCAAAAACGCTGGAGTATCTTGGAAGGGTTGTACATATTGATATTCCGTCGCAAATGAGCGAGCAAGATTGTGAAATGGTTGCAAAAGCAATCAATAAAGTTGCGGCTATATTGGCTTAAGGAAGGAGATGAGTAATGAAATTTTCACTATGCATTGAACCAATATTTGAGAAATATGATTTTTATGACCGTATCAAGATAGCGGCGGATTGCGGGCTTGACGCGATAGAGTTTTGGGATCCGGCAGACAAGGATACAGATAAGATCGGTACGATTGCGCAAAGCTGCGGTATAGATATTGCTATCTGTACGACAGTAACCCCTTGGAATTTGCGTATGAACGAAAACTATACGAAGGTCGAGCAAAGCGTAAAGGAGTCTATAAAAAAAGCAAAGGCGATGAACTGCTCTTCGTTGATAGGGCTCTCTGGCGATATCGACAGCGCAAAAAACACACAAAAGGGTATTCTTATTAACAATTTAAAGCTTGTCAAAGATTTATGCGAAGCAGAAGGCGTAACGCTAAATATGGAGATACTCAATTCTTATGTCGATCATAAAGGCTATTACCTTGATTGTTCTCATGAGGGATTTGAGATTGTCCGATGTGTAAACAGCGACAACATCAAGGTGCTGTTTGATATCTACCACATGCAGATTATGGAAGGGAATATCATTAGTACAATAAAGGCGAATATTGATAAAATAGGGCATTTCCATTCGGCAGGCGTTCCCGGAAGGCATGAACATTATATAGGTGAAATCAATTATCCTGGAATAATAGCCGAAATTGGAAAACTGGGATACGAGGGATATTTTGGCCTAGAATATTGGCCAACTTTTGACGATAAAGAATCGCTTGAAAAAGTGATAGCTTATATGAAAGGTTAAACAGCCGGACGTGTTTTTTGTAAAGTGAATGGAGTGATAGAATGAAAAAATTAAAAGCAGCAGTACTCGGTATGGGATTCATCGGCGTGAGCCATATGGAAGCAATTCGTCGTATCGGCTATGCAGAAATGGCAGCCGTTGCGGATACGCATTACGAACTGGCTAAGTCTAAAGCAGATGAATACAATATTCCAAAATGTTACAATACGATCGAAGAGCTTTTATTCGATGATGAAATCGATGTGATACATAATTGCACACCGAACTTTTTGCACACAGAGATCAATAAAAAAATTATTGAAGCAGGGAAACATATTTTTTCTGAGAAACCGCTTGCCATGAACCATGAAGAAAGTGAGGAACTTCTTGCGTTACTATCAAAGAAACCAAAGATAGTGCATGGTGTTAACTTTTGTTACCGTATGAATCCGCTAGTGCTCGATATGAAAGAAAAGGTAAAAAACGGTGAAATTGGCAAACCGATGCTGGTACACGGTTCATATCTTCAGGACTGGTTACTGTATGATACAGATTTTAATTGGCGTATAGAGCCTGATATTTGCGGCAAATCAAGATGTGTTGCGGATATCGGTTCGCATTGGATGGACTGCGTGCAAAATATAACGGATTCAAAGATAACAGATGTATGCGCTGATCTTTTAACCGTACATCCGATAAGGAAGAAACCGAAAGGTGTGGTCGAGACCTTTTCCCACAGCACAAACATGGACTATGAAGAAAAAGAAGTCAGCACTGAAGATTATGGCGCCGTATTGATAAAGATGGACAACGGAGCACATGGAGTTTTCTATGTGAGCGAAGTCAGCGCGGGGAGGAAATGCCGCTTCGATTTCGAGATTGACGGTGAAAAGGCGTCGATGTATTGGAATCAAGAGACATCCGATCAGATGTGGATTGGACACAGAGACGAGCACAATCAGCAGGTCATGCGAAATCCGCTGTTGATGGAAAAAGATGCTGCGCAGTATACGTATCTGGCAGCCGGACATCCTGAAGGCTGGAACGACGCTATGAAGAACAACGTACAGTCTTTTTATACCTTTATTATGGATGGCAGACAGGTAGAATGTGATAAGGCTGATTTTGCAACATTTAATGATGGACACTATATTACCTGTTTGATCGAAGCCATACTTAAAAGCGGAAAAGAAAAAAGATGGGTTAGCATAAACGAAATTTAATAATAAAAAGGAGAATGATTATGTCAAGGTTTAAGTATTCAGTTGGACCATGGAATGTACACAGCGGTGCAGACGCGTTTGGGCCGCCGGTAAGAGAAGAAATTGATTTTGCAAAAAAAATTAAGAGATTTAAAGAGATTGGATTTGATGCCGTACAGTTTCATGATGATGATGCTGTGCCGAACATGAATGATCTCTCGGATGATCAGATTGTCAAAGAAGCTGAGAAAGTCAAGACTATGCTTGATGATAATGGTCTTGCTGCTGAGTTTGTAGCACCCAGGTTATGGATGGATCCGCGTACTATTGATGGCGGTTATACGTCAAACGATGCCGGAGACAGGGAATTTGCAATGTGGCGCTCATACAGAAGCATTGATATCGCTAGGGCGCTCGGCTGCGATAAGATCGTACTTTGGTTAGCTCGTGAAGGAACGTATGTATATGAAAGCAAAGACCCGGTTGTGAGCACAAAGCGTATCATCGAAGCAATGAACAAGATGCTTGAGTATGATAAAGATATAAAGGTTATGATTGAAACAAAGCCAAACGAGCCGATTGATATCAGTTTTTGCCCAACAATGGGGCATACGATGGCACTTTCTTCGGCAACAATTGATCCGAAAAGAGTCGGCGGTTTGCTTGAAACTGCACATGCAGTACTGGCAGGTCTGGATCCCGCAAATGAGATTGCTTTTGCGTTGGCTTTTGGCAAGTTGTTCGGCGTGCATCTTAATGACCAGAACGGAATGAAATATGATCAGGACAAGGCGTTTGCGGTCAACAATATAAGAACCGGCTTTAACCAGATCAAAGTACTGATGGAAAACAATTACGGTGCTAACGGTGAATATGTTGGGCTTGATGTCAAGGCGATAAGGACACAGAAAATTGAGGAAAGCTTCAGACATCTTGAAAACAGCTTAAAGATCGCCAAAATCCTTGAAGAAAGAGCCAAGGAATTTGATTATAAATATCAAAAACAATGTGTTGAAGAGAGAGACTACGAAGCGCTCGAGATGTATGTGATGGAATTGTTGATGAAGGGATAAGAACCAAAAAAAGGCTACTCAAATATGTATTTGAATTAAAATATGATGTAGAAAAAAGATTTGCGTATTTGAGTAGCTTATTAGAAAAACACAAACTATATTGTAGTCGCTGGGTTTGCATTATCTCAACTAAAGATTTCTGTAGTGTTTTATCAAATAGATAAAATAAAAAGAAAAGAGGGCGAAATGAATATATTAGCAATTGGATGCCACCCAGATGATTTGGAAGCCATGTGCGGCGGAACTTTGGCAAAATATACAGCGCTTGGACACAAAGTGATTATGGGGAGTGTTGCAAATGGTAGTGTTGGGCATAAAGTTATTCCTCCGGAAGAAATAAAAAAAATTAGATTAGAAGAAGCGCAAAACGCATCTAAATTGATTGGCGCTGAGCATTTTTGCATCGGCGCAGATGATTTAACGGTTGAAGCTTCAAACTTTAAACTATTTAAAGAAATTGTTGAAGTTGTTAGATGGGCAAAGCCAGATATTATTATTACTCATAATGAAAAAGATTATATGCGAGACCATGAGCAAACAAGTGAGCTTGTGGTCAATGCAGCATTTTGCGCTACGGTTACACATCTAAAAACAAAATTGCCAGCATATACAAAGATGATACCTGTATATTTTATGGAGACGGCAGCGGGCATTGATTTTTGTCCGACTGATTATGTAAATGTTAGCGATACAATAGAAACTAAAATAAAGGCGGCGCAATGTCATCAAAGTCAGATAAAATGGCTTAAAGATCATGACGATATTGATTTTCTGGATTATATTCGGACGCTCTCGCGATTTCGCGGGTATCAGTGTAGCGTGGCATACGCAGAAGGTTTTAAGCAATACTCAGGCTGGCAGAGGTTTACAACAACAAGGCTTTTGCCATAATAAAATTGTAGAAAAATAATTAATATGCATAGTATATTTCGGAGAAAAGATGAAAATAAACCTCAAGGAAGATCAATACAAAGGGATGCATTGTATTTTAATAGAGAATAAAAGATTGTGTGTCAAAGTTATTCCAGGATCTGGTGGGAAGATTCAAAGTATTTTTGATAAAAAGGAGCATATAGAATATCTATACCAAACATCTAGGGATGAATATATCAGACCTAGATATGACATGAATTATGATAATGGCGATATAAGTGGTTTTGATGATATGTTTCCTACGATTCTACCATGTGATTATTTGGAATATCCGTGGAAGGGGACTGCCATTCCGGATCACGGAGAAGTTTGGGCATTGCCTATGCAATATTATTTGGGCAAAGACTACATTGAGCTTAGCTGCTATGGTGTCAGACTGCCGTACAAATTTACCAAAAAATTATTTTTCAGCGATTCTAATCGGTTGACTCTTGAGTATACGGTTGCAAACAAGAGCGTTTTTGACTTTTGCTTTATATGGGCTGCGCATCCTCTTATTAATATTGATGAAAGCAGTGAGATTTTGTTGCCAAAATCGGTTAAAAAGATTTTTAATACATATGGAGGCATAGGAGAACCAAGTGTTTTTGGGAAGATAACTGATTGGGGACAAGAACAATGCCGTATCATTAAAAACCTGAAAGAAGATATGTGTAAGAAGTTTTATGTGAATGAAAAAATGTTAAATGGCGAGTGTGCGATATACAACAATAGGACTGGGAATTATATAAAATTTAACTTCCCGGTTGATAAAGTGCCATACCTAGGAGTTTGGATAAATTGGAACGGGTATGTTAATAAACAAAAAAATGTGGCGTTAGAACCATGTACAGGAGCATTTGATAGTATAGATATAGCAGAAAGTTATGGAAAGATATCAAAGGTGTCGGCGTTAAATAGATACGAATGGCACATGGATATTGAAATTGGAAAAAATCATGAAAAAGAGTCTGTTGTACATTAGTAAACAGCTTAATCGTATTTGCTTATAAAAAGAAATCTGAGAAAGATATTTGTTAGATTAATGAAAAAATGATGGTAAAGACGAGGAGCAGGTATGCAAAAAAGTATGAACCATATAAAGAGGTAAAAAACACAATTGATACAGCACAGATTATGGGATAAAAGGAAAGTGAGTATATTGCTTTGAAACATCCCAAAAGGGAATTAATAGTTTCGCTGCCGATAAAAATGGATGATGGGTCGGTTCAGGTTTTCAAAGGATATAGAGTACAGCACTCCACTTTAAAAGGCCCGTGCAAAGGTGGAATCAGATATCATAAGAACATATATTTGGAAGAGGTAAAGGCACTGTCGGCATGGATGGCATTCAAGTGTGCTGTGGCCAATATACCGTACGGCGGCGCGCAGCGTAGTTAACGCGAAAACAAGCTCAATTTTTTGGGCCGAAAGGATTTAGTATGCGTCAAGGAATTGCGATTGCAGGGAACCTTATTGTCGATTTTGTGAAAGAAATTGATTCATATCCAACACAAGGGATGCTGAGCAACATAAGTAATGTTGAACAAAGCGTAGGCGGATGCGTACCAAATACTATTATTAACTTAGCGAAAATTGACGGTTCTATCGATTTATTTGCATATGGTATGGTAGGCAAGGATAACAATGGCCGATATATTATAGATGTTCTAAACCGGCATGGCATAATTACTAATGGTATTAAAATTAGAAGCAATACAATAACGTCTTTTACTGATGTTATGGCTAATAAAGAAGATAATTCAAGAACATTTTTTCATGCCAGAGGCGCAAATGCGGTTTTTGATATTGGGGACATCGATTTTTCAAGTATTGCAGCAAGGTTTTTTCATATTGGATATGCACTGCTTTTAGATCGGTTTGATTTGCCGGACGATGAATACGGAACGGTGATGGCCAAAACGCTGTATTACGCACAACAGCAAGGAATCAAAACGTCTATGGATGTGGTCAGCGAAAACAGCAATCGGTTTGCCAAGGTGGTTACGCCCAGCTTGAAATACTGCGATTATTTAATCATCAACGAAGTTGAAGCGTCAATGATCTGCAGCATGCCTGTCAGAAAGAACGAAAAGTTAGATAAAGATGATTTAAAAGCGGTTTGTCAAGAACTGATAAGCAAAGGCGTAGGCGAATGTGTCGTGATTCATGCACCCGAAGCGTCGTGTGCGATGAACATCAGTGGTGATTATACTTTTGTGCCCTCATTAACGCTTCCGAAAGGATACATCAAGGGAACAGTGGGCGCGGGAGACGCGTTTTGTGCCGGAATATTATATTCGCTATATCAGGAATATGATATCGAGTATGCTCTAAAGATTGGCGCAGGCGCGGCAGTGTGTAATCTTTCTCAATTGAATTCGATTGACGGCATGAAAAGCATTGAGGGAATCAAAGAGATTGTAGAGAAATATTATGGTCGGTAGGCGACATGTTATCGGAACAGCTAGTTTTCTTATAGGAGTTAATGAAATAATGAAAAAAGCCATCATGTACGGAGCCGGAAACATTGGCAGGGGATTTATTGGGAAGACATTTTCGCAGTCGGGGTATGAAGTATGCTTTGTGGATGTAATAAAAAAAGTAGTAAAAGAATTAAATGATAAGAATCAATATCCGGTAAAAATAATTTCAAATGAGGGGCATGCAGAACAAATCGTAAGGAATGTTCGTGCAGTGAGCGGTTTTGATATTGAAAAAGTTGCGAAAGAGATTGCGAATGCGGATGTTATGGCAACAGCAGTTGGTGTGAATATATTGCCGAAAATCGTTAAGCCAATATGTGCAGGGTTGAAAAAAAGATTTGAGCAAAATGATAAGCCGTTAAATATTATAATATGTGAAAACCTAATAAACGCTGACAAATACTTAAGGAAACTAATAGAAGATGAAATGGGTATAGAGTATAAAGATATACTAGATAAAAAGCTTGGATTGATTGAAGCGTCAATTGGCAGAATGGTTCCGGTTATGACAAGCGATATGCAAGAAGGAAATATGTTAAGAGTTTGGGTAGAACCATATGACGAATTACCGGTCGATAAAGATGCGTTTGTCGGAGAGATTCCCAATCTAAAAAATCTTGTGCCTTTTTCGCCGTTTGGTTTTTATATTAAAAGAAAACTATTTATACATAACTTGGGGCACACTATGTGCGCATATTTTGGATGGCAAAAAGGATATGAGTATATATATGAATGCATAGATGATAAGAAAATTAGAAGTTTAGTGGAAGCGGCGATGAAAGAGACTGCTATGGCGCTTAATAATGAATACGGTATAGCGATAAATGAAATCAACGATAACATATATGATCTGCTTCACAGATTTTCTAACAGAGTTTTAGGTGATACCGTTACGAGAGTGGGCAAAGATCCGCTAAGAAAGCTTGGTAATAATGACCGGCTTGTCGGAGCGGCGTTGTATTGTGAAAAGAATGGGATTGAACCAAACAATATAATAAAAGGTATTGCTGTCGCGCTAAAATATAATAACAATGAAGATGAATCTGCTGTCAAAATACAAAAGCTAATTAATGAAAAAGGCTTAGAGGAATGTATAGAGCAAATTTGTGGATTAGATAAAGATACTTTTCTTTCAAAAGAGATAATACGCAACTATAAAAGTATAATTTGATTATGATTTAAAGGGGGATATTACGTGAAAACAAGAGCTGTAAGGTTATATGGAAAAAACGATTTACGCTTGGAGGAGTTTGAATTACCGCCAATAAAAGATGACGAAATATTGGCAAAAGTAATATCGGACAGTTTGTGTATGTCCTCGTACAAAGAAGCGGTAAAGGGGCAAGACCATAAGAGAGTACCAAGCGATATTAAAAACAACCCGATAATAATAGGGCATGAGTTTTGCGGGGAGCTCGTTGAAGTTGGGGCAAAGTGGAAAAAACAATATAAGCCCGGGGAGAAGTTTGCAATTCAACCTGCTATTAACTATATGGGTGAATATACCGCAATCGGATATTCCTATCCATACTGCGGGGGGAATGCTACATATATCATAATTCCACCGGAAGCTATAATAACGGGAAGCCTTTTAAAATATGATTCAGATATTTTTTATTACGGATCGCTTGCAGAACCTATGAGTTGTATCGTAGCAGGATATCACGAGATGTATCATAAGCGGACACAAGAACATAAGCATGATATGGGAATAAAACAAGGCGGGAACATGGCTATATTGGCGGGAGTCGGGCCAATGGGGCTCGGAGCAATAGATTATGCTATTCATTCCGACAGACGGCCCGGATTACTGGTTGTTACCGATATTGATGAAAACCGTTTAAAGCGTGCTGAAAGTTTATATACGGTGAGTGAGGCTGCAAAAAATGAAGTAGAACTGCACTATGTAAACACTAGAGATTCTGCTAGTGAACATTATATTATGGAGTTAACAGACAAAAAAGGATACGATGATGTTTTTGTATTTGCTCCGATAGAACCGGTGATAGCGCAAGGAGACAGAATACTCGGGCAGGACGGATGTATGAATTTTTTTGCGGGGCCGACAAAAACAGAATTAACCGCGCCGGTTAATTTTTACAATGTACATTATGCCGATACACATATTGTTGGCAGCGCCGGAGGAAATGCTGAGGACATGAAGGAGTGCTTGGACCTTATATTTAAGGGAACAATTAACCCATCTGCCATGATAACGCATATTGGGGGGCTTAATGCTGCGGTTGAGGCAACGCTCAATCTTCCGAAAATACCTGGTGGCAAAAAGCTTATTTATAATCATATGGATATGCCGCTAACGGCAATAGCTGACTTTGAAAAGCTGGCAGAGAAAGATGAGATGTTTGCGGAATTAAACAAACTGGTGAAAGCAAATAATGGGCTCTGGAATGCTCAAGCAGAAAAGTGTCTTTTAAAGTATGTAAAACCAATGGGAGCGTGTTAAAATAATAGGGAATCAAACCAATATGACACAGGTCATATGTGAGCTGCCTCCAGCAAAACTACACTCTCTTATGTTCTGATTAGAGAACACCTTTTCTTACATTTTACACACGTTGTTAACAATTTTATCTATTTAGATTTTCTGCACGGAACACCATTTTTACACATTTATAAATTTACTCTTGACTTTAAGACGGTTATATATTATCATGGTAATACCAAGAACAAAGTAAATCAGCTACATAATCACTTGAATAACAAACATATATATAATTGGAGGTAATTTCATGGACTTTTTTGGATTCCCAAGACCAGATGGGCAATACGGTGCAAGAAATTTTGTTGCAATCATTCCCTCTACAGGATGCGTAAATGCTGTTGCTCAGCAAATTGAAAAAAAGATAGCAGGAACAAAAGCGTTCACACATCATCAAGGATGTCTTCATCCGCCGCAGGACACAGAGCGTGTAACAAAAACATTAATCAATTTGGGTAAGAATCCAAATGTTGCTGCTGTACTGGTAGTTGGTCTTGGCTGCGAAATGGTGGATATGGACGATGTAGTAGAAGGCATACGTGAATCTGGCAAACCGGTCGAAGCAATAAAGTTACATAATCTAAGCGGCAGTCTCGAAGCGATATATGAAGGAAGCAAGCTAGCTGCGAAGCTGTCATATGAAGCAAGCAAGATAAGACGAGAAAAAGCAGGACTTGATAAGTTGATGTTTTGTACAAAATGCGGATCATCCGATACAACGTCGGGATTATCTTCGAATCTAGTTGTCGGTGAAGTATGCAGACTTATGACTGAAGCGGGAGGAACATTCGTTCAGGGCGAAGTATGTGACATTATGGGTGGAGAATATGCGCTCAAAGAACTATGCGTCAATCCCGAAGGCGGAGACAAAATAGTCGGATATGTTAAGGACCTCTATGACAGAGGAGTTGCCGTGGGCGCAGATGTGCGCGGAAGCCAGATGACGGCTGGTAATGTTGCGGGTGGTCTTACAACTCTAATAGAAAAAGCGATGGGCGCAAATGCAAAAGGACAAAAAGTTCCGATACAGGGCACAATAGATTATGGAAACAGACCGAACTGTTGGGGCGGCAGACATATAGTCTCGACACCAGGGCATGGCTTTGAAAATTTAACAGGCGGTGCTGCAGCAGGCTCGCAGCTAATCCTATTTACTACCGGGCGTGGCGCACCAAACGGACACCCTTGTATACCGGCTGTAAAGATTTGCGGTAACAGCAAAACTAATAAGAACCTTGCAGAACACATAGATGTGGACGTAGCTTCCGTTATCGAGGAGACAGAGACAGTGGAAAAAGCAGGAAAGAGGCTGTTTGAATATGCTGTAAACGTAGCATCAGGCACGCTGACAAAGGCGGAAGTATTACGCTATGATGCTGCGATGGAGATTCTGATAAATGGTCCAGTAATGTAAAGGCCTATAGGAGGAACAGAAATGGAAAAGAAATATGCAAAGCAAATAATGAATAAGGACAGCGTCGCTACATGCGTTGCAGACATTAAAAAAGGAGACAGTGTTTTTGTAAAGCTCGATGGAGTGGGAAAAGAATACAAGGCCACTGATGATATCGACTTTGGACATAAAATCGCTGTTAAAGAAATTCCGCAGGGAGAATTTGTACTAAAATACGGCGAACCAATAGGGAAAGCAACCAAAGATATAAAGATTGGCGATTGGGTACATACGCATAACGTAGTAGACCATTACGAAGTGCTTTAATAAGGAAGGAAACGCAACGATGCGATTGACACAATACGAAAAAGAAATGCAAGAAGGCAAATACGGTAAAGGCTTAAAAAAAGCAATTGATATATTGATACGATACGGAGATGCATGCGGCGCACAGGAGTTTGTGGAGATTACCAGTGCACATGTTATGCCGATGGAACCACCAGAATTGCTTGAGCAGTTTACTGAAGGGGTAGAAAAACTGCCGGAGATTACAACCCTTCATCCGCTTATGTCATCTTTCAGCCCTGAAAAATGGAAACAGATGGGCATACCCGAAGAGTATGCTGAGAAGGAAATAGAAGATTATTCAAAACGCAGAGAAATTCATAGGAAACTCGGTTTTCTGGAAACATACAGTTGTTTACCGATGAACATGGGAAATTTGCCGAGAAAGGGAGATTGTATCTCATGGATAGGGTCGTGTGCCCAGATACTTGCAAACTCTATGATAGGAGCAAGGACGAATAAAGACGGTACGGTAATAAACTTATGCGCCGCGCTTACAGGACGGACGCCAGACTGCGGACTGCTTCAGCAGGAGAATCGATATGCAGAGGTACTAGTAAAGCTAGCTGATAATATAACGCTTGACGGCGATGACGATTATGGTGCTCTTGGATATTATATAGGCACAAAGATAGCAAATCAGAGTATAGCTCTTGATGGCATACCGCAGACTGTGACGTTCGATCAACTTAAATATATGATAGCTCCGGCTGCTGCGAGCGGCTCAATACATGTTTTCCATGTTATTGGTGTCACGCCCGAAGCAGCAACAGCTACAGAAGCTTTTGGCGGAAAAGAGCCGGTTAAAACGATAGTTGTGACAAGAGAAAATCTGGAAAACACCAAAGCAATATTTGTTTTCGACAAACAGACGCCTGTAGATTTGGTGCTGCTTGGATGTCCGCATTTGACTATACAGGAAGTCGGAGGCATTGCTGAACTGATGAAAAAGAAAAAGCTGAAAAAAGGAAAAAGGCTTTGGTTGGCTATGGGCGATCCGGTATACAACCTTGCACAAACTATGGGTTATAGCGATGTTATAGAAGAAGCTGGTGGAGTATTCAGTAACACCTGTCTCGCAACTATACCTGATTCACCGCTGCCTGAGGACGTAAAAACGGTGATGACAAATTCATTTAAAGGGGCGCATTACATCAGATCTCTTCAGAAGGATAAAGTTAAAGTTATGATAGGGGATCTTCCGGAGTGTCTTGCGGCGATAACTGAAGACAAAAAGGAGGGCGCTTTATGAAAAAGTTAAAGGCAAGGGTTCTAAATCCCGGATACGCAAAGGGTCAAGCAATTGTTTTTAAAACTCCGTTTTCGTTTATCGGAGATATGAGTCCGCAGAGCGGCGAAGTAACTATGGCAAGGCACGAGAATTTTGGAAAGAGCTTAAAAGACAAGGTGTTGATATTTGATACAGGACGTGGCGGTACCATTGCGCCGTATATACTCTACCGAGCAAGTAAAAACGGGGTTGCACCTTGCGCAATAGTATGCAACAAGACAGATATGTTGACACTTGAATGTGCGTTAACCGTAGATATTCCAATTGTTGATGGATTCGAAGATAATATAACAGAAATAGTACATAACGGTGATATGATTGAGATCAATAATACTGAAATTACAATACTGTAAAATTTCAAGGAGACATTAGTGGTACTGCGTAAAGAAAATATACAAAAAAACGAAATCATGCAGGGTGTAGTACAACAACCCTGCTGGGACAAGGCAACTGGTGCAGATAACGTATCAATGGGAATTATAACGCTAGAGCCGGGTGCAAGTTTTCCGGAGCATTATCACATTGTTGAGGATGCAATGATTGTATTATCGGGAAAAGGACTGTTCATAGTGGATAAAGAGATTATCCCAATAAGTAAAGGGTGCGCATTGCTTGCACCTGCGAAATCCAAACACTATCTTATCAACGATGGAACCGAGCCGCTTGAAATTGTTTATACATGGCCGTCGGTCATGGTAGAGAGGTTTATACTAGATTGAACAGAGTGAGGAATGTATCAAAGTATAATAGGTTATAATAGACGGATAAAAAAGAGAAAGGAAGGCACTGCACTTTGGTGCTGCTTTTGGTAAGAATATGAAAATAACTGATGTAGAAGTACTGCTTATAGACCATCCGCTTCCGACAGACAGGGAGGCTCCCCGTCCGTGGAAACCTTTGATAGTAAAAATCAATACTGATGAGGGCATATATGGCCTGGGCGAGATTGGAATGGCTTATGGCTATGGCGCAACTGCCGGATGGGGTATGGCAAAAGATCTTGCAAAGATGATAATAGGAAAAGATCCTATGAACACGGAGCGTATTTGGGAAGACATGATGAAGAAAACGTTCTGGGGACAGGGCGGCGGTACGGCTATATTCGGTGGAATGAGCGGTATAGATATGGCATTGTGGGACATCAAAGGCAAGGCACTGGGCGTTCCGCTGTATAAGCTTCTCGGCGGTAAGTGCAGAGACAAGCTGCGCTGTTATGCATCGCAGATACAATTCGGCTGGAACGACAGGCAGCGTGATTCTCTTGCTACAACGGAGGAGTATGCGCAGGCTGCAAAAGACGCTGTTGCAGACGGATATGACGCAATTAAAGTAGACGTTCTTATATGGAGCAAAAACAGGGATAAGATGGAGAGCTATATAGGGCTTCTTCCGTATGATGTTACACAGATGGCGGAATCACGTATAGCCGCTATCCGTGAAGCAGTCGGTCCTGCGGTAGATATAATAATTGAATGTCATTCATTTACGGACACGGTAAACGCTATACAGCTAGGACGTTTGTATGAAAAGTACAACATTATGTTTATTGAAGAAGTGAACACACCGCTCAATCCCTCTCTGACAAAAAGCTTCAAAGACAAGATAGATATTCCTGTTGCTGCCGGAGAAAGAATATATTCAAGATGGGGATACCTACCGTTCTTTAATGACAGGTCGCTGGATGTTATTCAGCCCGATCTTGGAACCTGCGGCGGAATAAGCGAAGGCAAGAAGATTGCGGAAATGGCGCATATCCATGATATAACTGTACAGGCACATGTGTGCGGAAGTCCGATTGCAAAAGCAGCAGCCCTGCATTATGAAACGGCAATACCTAATTTCTGTATACACGAGCATCACCGCAACGCATTATTTAAAGAGAATATAGAGCTATGTATTTATGATTATCAGCCAAAAGATGGATACTATACTGTTCCTGAGTTGCCGGGCATCGGACAGGATTTGACTGATAAGGCATATTCACTGGCTTCAAAGGTTGTAATCCAGTAAAATAACTGGAAAAAAAAACAAAGGAGAAAGTTATGAAAAAAATAGTTTCATTATTACTTGTGTTGGTATTAGCCCTTGCATTTACAGCATGCAGTACTGATAGCCAAACGGAGGCCTCAACGACAGATGATACTGTAGCTGTCGAAGAAACAGAAACGGAAACAAATGATACAACGACTGATACAGATACTCAGGAGACTGCAGACAGCACAGACACAGCCGAAGATATTGCATGGCCTGAGCGTACTGTTTCATTGGTAGTTGGATATTCAGCAGGCGGTTCAGTAGACCTTAATGCAAGAGCATATGCTCAATATCTTACTGAGGTTCTAGGTGTAGAAGTCGTTGTGAACAATGTTGCCGGAAGCAGCGGTGCCGTTGCTGCACAACAGTGTAAGGATGCTGCAAACGATGGTTATACGATATTCTATCACCAGCCGCCTCTTTTCATCAGCTATATGCAGGGGATGACGGACTTTAGTCTCGAGGCATTTGAATTGTCTGCGATAACAGCATTCCTTCCAGGCGATATAATTGCTGTAAATAAAGACCTCGGTATAAACACACTTGAAGAGCTTTATAACTATACTCAGGAACATCCTGGCGAGATCAGCGTAGCAGCTGCAGCAGGAACTATGAATTATATCCAAGCATTGCAGATGGTTTCTCTTGGTTTCAATATCAACGTTGTTGACGGCGGTAATGCTGCTGAACGTGTTGCGAATTTGCTTGGCGGACATGTTGATGTTATTCTTAATGCATATTCAACGGTAAAAGATTATGTTGAGTCAGGTGATTTCGTAGCTTTAGCAACCGCAAGTAGTGTGCGGGCAGAAGCTTACCCAGATGTACCGACAGCTATGGAAGAGGGTTACGATATTTACTTCGACAAATTGCATTTCGCCTGTTTCCCAGAAGGTACAGATCCGGCAATCGTTGAGAAATTCTCTCAGGCATGCAAAACAGTAACTGAGATGGAAGAATACCAAGATTTCATATGGGAGAAGTTCGGGCAGGAAGCATACTATGAAGAAGCAGACAAAGCAATGGAAACTCTGGATGGAATTTGGAATATGCTACAGGATTATAAGGAAGAATTAGCAGGATAACAATAAAGCAAAGTTACTAAAAAGTATTAATCCAAAAATGGGCAATTGCCAGTGTGTGCATTTATGGTATGCACTGGCATGTCCAAACTATTGAGAGGAGGCCTCTAATAATATGACAAAAGCACGTAAAGATATTGTCTGTGGTATAGTTTTAGATATTATCGGTGCTTTAATGTTCATTGGAAGTTTCGGCATCAAACATATAAATTCGTTAACATTTGATGTTGGCTCAGCATATTTTCCAAGGATATGTGCGGGTTTATTGCTGTTTTTAGGCACATTATTGATAATAAGCAATATAATAAAGATGGTCAAGAATAGAAACAAAGATGAACAAATAAAAAGCACTCAAGAAGTTGCCGAGAAAAGCAAAAGTAAGTTTGATTCGATTGCACTTATCAAAGCATTAATTATTATTGCAGCACTAATACTTTTTACGGTCTTTTTGAAGACTGTTGGTTTTATTATTTGTGCGTTTATTCTACTCTTATCGCTTATTATGGTGTTAGCGCCTAAAACGGAGTTTAAGAAAAAGAATATAATTATTTGGATAATTATTTCTGCTGTAGCTTCTGTCGGTATTTACTTTTTATTTGTTGAGGTATTCAACCTAATTCTGCCAATTGGTATCATTGGATAAGGAGAGTGGATGGAATGGATTTAGTTTTAAATGGTTTTGCTGCAGTATTGAATCTTCCTTGTGTTGCGCTTATGTTTTTAGGTGTTGCTGTGGGTGTTATATTTGGAGCAATCCCTGGGCTTACGGGTACGATGGGAGTTTCGCTTTGCCTTTCACTGACATTTGGCTTTGCAGTTCCAGAAGCTTTCAGCCTTTTACTTGGTTTGTATATTGGCGGAGTTTCAGGTGGTTTGATTTCTGCGATACTTATAAACATACCAGGAACGCCATCGTCAATTGCAACAACTTTTGACGGTCACCCAATGGCTCAGAAAGGACAGGCAGGTAAAGCGTTAGGTATTTCACTTTTGTATTCATTTATAGGTGGAGTAGTAAGCGTAATAATTTTAATGTTTTTAGCACCAGTAGTTGCAAAGGTTGCAATAAAGTTTGGGCCTCAGGAATACTTTGCAGTGGGGATCTTTTCACTAACGATGTTAAGTATTATGGTTGGAAAAGATACAATAAAATCGATTGCTAGCTGCGTTTTAGGTATAAGCTTTGCGCTTATTGGCTCAGCACCGATTGATAACGTGTTTAGATATACTTTTGGCATGCACGACCTTATTTCGGGGTTTTCATTATTACCAGTTATGATCGGGTTATTTGCAGTTTCTGAGGCGATTAAAATGGCCGCAGAAGGGTTTCCTGTAATTAAAAAGGGCGAGATACATAAATATAAGTTTAAAGGGTTTGGTATTACATTAAAAGAGTTTGGGAAAAAATCTTTTAATATGATTCGTTCAATTATAATTGGAACAGGTATTGGGATACTGCCCGGTATTGGCGGAGGAACTTCAAATATAATAAGCTATACAGTAGCAAAGAGCCAATCAAAGCATCCGGAAGAGTTTGGTAAAGGAGCCACAGACGGGCTTATAGCTTCAGAAGCCGCTAACAATGCATCAATAGGAGGCGCTATGGTTCCGCTGCTTACGCTTGGTATTCCGGGAGATACGGTCACTGCAATACTCTTGGGTGCAATGATATTACACGGTTTAAATCCAGGCCCGCTTCTGTTTACTAAAGATGCGCCTATTGTTTATATGATTTTTGCTATAATGTTACTTGTAAATATCATTATGCTTATAGAACAATACTTTGGTATGAAAGTTTTTGTAAAGTTGCTTAAAATACCAAAACATATACTTATCCCGATTGTAATACTACTTTGCACGGTAGGTGCTTTTGGTAACAATAACCGCATATTTGACATTAGCAGTTTAGTATTTTTTGGGGTTGTCGGATATTTACTTATAAGATATAAGTTTGGATTACCACCGTTCATACTTGGTTTTATACTATGTCCTATTATAGAAAGAAACATGCGTAAGAGCCTGTCTTATACTCATGGAGACTGGGGCACATTTTTTACACATCCAATCGCCGCAGTGTTTTTAGCAATTGCTATACTCACTATATTATTGACGGTGCTCAAAAGGCTTAGACAACGGAAAAAAGAGAGAATAAATTTATAAGATAAAGGAGTATAAAATGGCAAAGGTATTGATACCGCAGGATATAACGGAAGCTGGGAAAAAAATACTGCAAGATAACGGTTATGAGGTTATAATAGGAACAGGATGGGACGAAGAAACAATCAAACGAGAAGTCACTGGTTGTGATGCGATTATCGCAAGGACTGCCAAGTACCCACGTGCTGTGATAGAAAGCGCAGATATGCTTAAAGTAATTGCACGCTATGGGATAGGGGTTGATAATATAGACCTTGATGCTGCAACTGAACGTGGGATATGGGTTACTAACTCGCCACGTTCAAGTGCAAACGCTGTTGCCGAGCATACTATATTGATGATGCTTTCTTGTGCAAAGAACATGTATGCGCTGCAGAAACACTACAGGGGCGACGAACGTGATTACTCAAGCCGTGGTAAATATAAGGGCATTGAGATTTCCGGAAAGACAATTGCTGTTATCGGTCTTGGAAGGATAGGCCGAGCAGTAGCAAAAAAGGTACAGGACGGCTTTGGCATGAAGGTCGTTGCATACGATCCTTTTGTTAAGCAGGATAGTGCGCCCGAAGGCATCACCATGTACGAGACATTCGATGAAATACTTCCGGTGGCCGACTTTGTATCGCTGCATATGCCTCTTTTGCAAAACACAAGGAAGATGGTAAATATGGAATTCTTAAAGAAGATGAAACAGGAAGCGTTCCTGCTGAACATGGCAAGAGGAGAGATTGTTTTGGAGGCGGATCTTGTAAAGGCTTTGAAAGACGGCGTTATAAAAGGTGCAGGACTGGATGTTTTTGAGGAGGAGCCTCCCTCGAAGGATAATCCGTTCTTTGAAATGGAGAACGTTGTTATAACACCGCACAACGCATCTATGACAAAAGAAGCTATGGATATTATGGGCATTGATGCTGCTCAGTCTATTATGGAAGTTATGGGGGGTAAAGTACCTCAGTGGAAAATAAATGATATTACAAAGTGAGGAGAAATAATTACAATGCAGGAGTCTGGTTTTAAAAGCATAGAAAAAACGACATTATCTGACCAAATCATTAAACAAATAAAAGAGATGATTGCATCAGGCGTTCTTAGTTTCGGAGAGCAACTTCCACCGGAAAGGGAGCTGGCAAAGATACTTAATGTAAGCCGCTTACCTTTGCGAGAGGCGTTGAAAGCTCTCGAGGCAACTCATGTGCTCAAAAGTAGCTATGGCGAAGGTTATTTTGTTAGTAGCCTTGAGATAGATTCTCTTGTACAGTTATTCAAAGATGTCAACGACGATGTAAAACGTGTGAATGACGTAAGAGATGCTCGTAAGATGCTTGAAGTTGCCGCAGTTAAGCTTGCATGTGAACGGCATACTGAAAAGGACATAGCGATGATGAAGGAAGCTTTAGACATAATGGAAACTAACCTTATCAAGGATAAACCTAGTGTCACTGTTAGGGATTCAATACTGTTCCATACTTATTTGGTTAAAGCAGCACATAATCAACTGCTTGATAAGATGTTGGCAATTATTATGAACTCTCTTTTTATTGGACGTATGAAAACAATGGAGACAGTTAAATATAGGTTTAAAGAGGGTGTTGATGAGCATAGGAAAATTCTTGAAGCAATCAAAAATAAGGATGTTGAATTAGCACAATCGCTAATAGAGAAACACTTAGAAATAGTATATTAGGAGTATAATACTATACCTGATTATTGAGTATCAATACGTCAGCGTAGTTTAATAAATTAGCAGATCACTGAAAACATATTTGGGTGATAATAATATTTTATAAGTATCCTTTTCTAAGATTGTTTCTCTTGCTATGCGAATAGGATGGGTATGTGCAGGAAAAGAAATAATGGATAAATTATTAGTTGCAAAACAAGCAACTGATTTACACACAAATTATTCGCAGCGAGTGATTTTTGAATATTTGAGAGCTAATGATATTGATAGTCATATAAAAAACGATTAAATCATTGTATAAAAGCCAGATAGATTTCATGTTAAAAATGATGGATGATTTCATACCAGAAAAGTAACATACACAAGACCAGAGGTCGGGATATTAGAACTTCCAAAGGAATGCTTATCTTTAAAGCTGTTTGATATTGCCTAAAAATGAGAATGTTATCTTTGTGCCGGGCGAGCTGTTTTACATTGATACTATAGAAAAAAATACTATGAGAATAAATTATACAAACTCTTCAAAAAAAATGATTGAGGTAGGGATAAAGCGATTAAATCATACAATTACACGATTAAAGAGAAGCAAATGTGCAGAAGGTTCTTTCAATCCACAAATCAATTATTTTTATATATGAGAGTACAAATCATGACATTTGTATGGATTGTCTATTAAAAAAACAAGGTGAATATTATGAAAATATTAGTAATCAATGCAGGTAGCTCATCTGTAAAATATCAGCTTATAAATATTGAAGATGAACATGTAATGGCAAAAGGATTGTTCGAAAGGATTGGTGAGGACAATTCTTTACTTAAGCATCAGGCAAAGGGGCAAAAGTTTGAAATTTTAAGGAAAGCTGCGAACCATTCTGATGCGATGAAAATAATTCTGGGGTTATTGACAGATAAAGAAATAGGTGTTTTAGACAGCATGAATGAGATTAGCGCAGTTGGACATAGAATAGTTCATGGTGGCGAGTATTTCTGCCAAGCTCAGATGCTGGATGACAAGGTGATAAAAGCAATTAAAGAAAATATACCATTGGCGCCTCTGCATAACCCGGCGAACATTATGGGCATAGAAGCGTTTGCAAAACACATGCCGGATGTATGCATGGTCGGTGTTTTTGATACGGCATACCATCAAACAATGCCTGCAAAAGCTTTTTTATATGCAATCCCATCGGAAGCTTATAAAAAGTATAAGATACGCCGTTACGGGTTTCATGGTATTTCGCATCATTACGTTGCTGAACGTGCCGCATACATATTAAAAAAAGACATGGCTGCGTTGCATATAATAACCTGTCACCTTGGGAACGGCTCAAGCGTTGCTGCTATAAATAGGGGCAAAGTAATAGATACTTCAATGGGCTTCACACCGCTCGAGGGCGTAGCGATGGGTACACGTTCTGGTGATATTGATCCGACTATTGTACAGTACATGACGGAACATATGGATTTAACATTGAAAGAAACTATGGACTATTTAAACAAAAATTCGGGTGTTCTCGGTATATCGGGAATTAGCAGCGATTTTCGAGATTTAATTACAGCAGCAGATGAAGGCAACGAAAACGCAGCGCTTGCTATTGATGTGTTTTGCTATCGTATTAAGAAATATATCGGAGCATATATAGCTGCGATGGGTAATGTGGATGCTATAGTATTTACTGCAGGTATTGGAGAAAATGCGCCGAGGATACGTAAAAAGATAATCGATGGAATGATGTTTCTGGATTCTGAAATTTGTGATAAGAAAAACAATGTGTTCGGAAAGGAAGCGGTTATTTCAAGTGACATATCAAAGGTAACTATTCTGACGATTCCAACAAACGAAGAGCTTATGATTGCACGTGAAACTCGGCGTATTTATGAAACCGAATATTTAGTCAGCAAAGCAGGTAGTATTTAGCGCAATCCGGCATAGTGGATAATTATCTGCGGCGAAAATTAATCTTACAGAGCGCAATTAACACAGCGGATGAAAACACGCAGGGCGTCATAGTGATGCCATATGGCGGCTCTACGCTGCCAAAAGTCAAATAGAGGACACGTATCCTTTATACATATATTTAAAGCAGCATTTTATTAATTTCTTTGCGGACGGTTCCAGTCTGCGAGATTCCGGTAAAAACTAAATAGAAGACAGGATGCAGTTTGTTATAAAGTGTATATGGTTTTTTATTGTATATAAAGAGATACTGAAACAATGGCCAAAGGAGCTTATATTTTGTATTTGGTTTTTTAAGTATTTTTAAAAATACGAGGTTACTCCGAAAGGCCGGGAAAAAAGGAGAATTTTGTTTATGGAATGGATCGTAATAGCTGTTGCGGCAGCTGCTGTTTGTATTGCCTTTTTTAAGGCGAATCATATAAAAAGAATTAAAGTAACTGATGAAAAGATGGAAAGAGTTGCAGGATTTATCGAAAAAGGAGCCATGACATATCTTAAACGCCAGTATGTAATCATGCTTGCTTTCGTGGCCATTATGAGCGTTGTGCTGTTGCTCGTGCCCTCGCTGGGATGGAAGGTAATGGTATGCTTTATAAGCGGAGCGGCTCTGTCTGCGCTTGCAGGCTTCTTTGGCATGAGAGTAGCTGTGAAAGCCAACGTGAGGACTGCGCAGGCTGCAAAAGATGGCTTGAAACAGTCGCTTAAAGTAGCATTTTCCGGCGGCAGCGTTACCGGACTTTTGATTGTCGGATTTGCTTCACTTGGCCTCGGCTTGCTGTTCATGCTGTTTGATGACATCAGCGTGCTTACAGGGTTCAGCCTCGGGGCAAGCACGATTGCGCTCTTCTGCAGAGTGGGCGGCGGTATATTCACCAAAGCGGCTGATGTCGGTGCAGACCTCGTCGGCAAGGTGGAAGCCGGAATACCCGAAGACGACCCGAGAAACCCTGCCGTGATAGCAGACAACGTTGGTGATAACGTGGGCGACGTTGCAGGAATGGGGAGCGATATATTCGAAAGCTATGCGGGCGCAATCATATCTTCGCTTTTGCTTGGTTTTGTGGCGTTTGAGGGCAAAGGCGCATCGTTTACATTCCTTATGGCTGCCTTTGGAATAGTTGCAACAATAATCGGTATTTTTATCGTAAGGCTGGTCAAAGCAAAGAGCGCTCACACTTCACTGAGAGCAGGAACGTTTATAAGTGCGGCTCTGAGCGCAGTTGGAGCGGCTGCAGCGGATTATATTATCTTTGGCGACTTTAAGCTGATACCGGCTGTGATAATGGGAATAGTGACTGGTGTTGTTATAGGGCAGATAACGGAGTATTACACGTCTGCAGCATACAAGCCCGTTAAGGGAATCGCGCAGCAGAGCACGACAGGAGCTGCAACCAATATACTGAGCGGTATGGCTGTCGGAATGAGGAGCACGGCAGGGCCTATAGTTATGATAGCGGTGTGCCTTCTTGTTTCGTTCTGGTCGGCAGGGTTGTTCGGAGTTGCTCTGGCGGCGCTCGGAATGCTGTCTACCGTTGGGATGATAGTTTCTGTTGACGCATATGGACCGATAGCTGACAACGCCGGCGGTATTGCCCAGATGTCGGGGCAGGATGAAAGCGTAAGGAAGATAACTGACCATCTTGACTCTGTCGGCAACACTACGGCGGCTATAGGAAAAGGATTCTCCATAGGCTCTGCTGCACTTACTGCGCTTGCACTGTTTACTACATATGCGCATACTGTAGAGCTTGATATCGTAAATGTGCTGGAACCAAAAGTAATAGTAGGGCTGTTGCTGGGCGGCATGCTTCCGTACCTGTTCTCTGCACTGACCATTGAAGCTGTTTCCAAAGCCGCAAAGAAGATGATAGCTGAAGTGAGAAGACAGTTTGCGGAGATAGACGGAATAATGGAGGGTACAGCGCAGCCGGAGTATTCCAAGTGCATAGATATCTCAACCAAAGCTGCTCTTACACAGATGCTGCTGCCCGGTTTTTTGGTCATTGCGGCTCCAATTGTAGTCGGACTGCTGCTGGGCACGACGGCGCTTGCCGGGCTGCTCGTCGGGGCAACCGTTACCGGAGTTGTTATCGCTGTGAAGATGGCCAACAGCGGGGGAGCATGGGACAATGCCAAGAAGCATATAGAGGAAGGCGCACACGAAGGCAAGAACTCTCATGCACACAAGGCCTCAGTCATTGGTGATACGGTAGGAGACCCGCTAAAAGACACGGCAGGCCCGTCCATAAATATACTGATAAAGATAATGAGCATAGTTGCGCTGGTGTTTGCGCCTCTGTTTATGTAGATTCATAGTTACGATAAAAGAATTATAAGGGTACCAATTTATTAATATAAGAAATATAAAGGGAATCTTTTTTTACCTAAATCGCCACAATTGGAAGTATAAAAGGAGAACCCATAATAAACCATTTTTAGAAGAATTGAAAACCTTATTAACATCATGTCATTTTATTACAACATGATAGATCTGCTTAACAGTATCGTTCACAATATCAGCAAATAGGCATAGTCAGCTTTAAATAAGTTTTTAGGTTCAGCGTAAGTGATAAATTTAGATTGATAAGAAGGCATTGAAAGAAGATGAAGAATCTCTCTTTCAATGCCTTCTTTTAGTACAATCTTATATCGCAGGTTTCTTGAATGTGGTGCATGAGCATTACGCAAAGGACTTATCCAGAAAAATTAGAGCATCTTAAGCATCTTTGAGGAGATAATAGTTTAAAATCAGTGTAACAAAAAATGAAATCGTCCCAAAATAATTAGGTTAAGGCGGAATAATAAAACATAAAAATCTTGTTTTTTTCAACTTCTTTCATTCTACGAGCTTGATCCGTACGCATACAGCCATATTCTTTTTTGCCAGCGATAATACGTCTCTTCACTCACGTTGATGCTCCTAATTGCCTCAGCTGCTTTAATCCCTTGACTGATTTTCACTTCAACTTCTCGTAGTTTACTGATGATTTGTTCAGCTGTATAATTCTATTTCGCCATTTTCTCTCACCTCTTGATTTATTATATCAGCTGCAAACCCTCATTTTTCAACTTGTTCAATTCTGTGGGGCAAGGTCAGGAAGAGATTTATAAAATTCTTTATCTCACAGCCAGAGAATATGTGCAATTCAATTGTTATTTTAGAATATAATATTAATGCGAATTTATATCAAAAAACACACATTATTGATATATTCACATGATTGGCTCAAACCATTGACACCTTCATAAGTTTGGCATAATATTCACAATATAAACAAAAAAAATCAGCAAGGCAAATAAGACAAGTTTAAAAAAATCTTGGATATTGGAGGAATATAATGAAAAACAAGTTTAATATAGATGGTGATTATATTATTGCTATGAGACGCGAATTACATATGCATCCAGAAATTGGCTACGATAATCCTCTCACGATATCTATTATCAAACGTGAGCTTGAACAAATGGGGATTTCTTATACAGAAGAGTATGGCAGAAGTAGTCTCGTGGCAACAATTAATGAACATAAGAATACTTACACTATAGGTATTCGAGCCGATACTGATGCTCTTCTTGTGGAAGAGTCCAATGATGTTCCATATAAATCAAAAATTAAAGGGCAGATGCATGCCTGCGGACATGATGCACACACAGCAATGCTACTTGGGACTGCAAAAGCTTTAAATGAGATCAAAGAAGATATCACTTGCCGTATTAAGCTAATATTCCAGACCAGTGAGGAAGACTTAGATACTGGCGCCAGGCATATGGTTGCTGACGGGGTGATGGACAACATAGATGTTGTCATAGGCCAGCATGTAAGTACGGACATAGAAGTTGGCAAGGTCGGATTATGTTCAGGGCCCAGCATGGCATCATGCCATCCGTTCACAGTGGAATTTTTCGGCGTTCCAGCACATATAACGCTTCCGCAGACTGGCAAGGACGCGCTTGCAATGGCTATCCGAACCTATTGCGGAGTACAGCAGATGTTGGCAACAGAGATAGACCCCTTTGCAAACTATATATGCGGCATAAGCGTTATTAATGCCGGACAAAGTTTTGGTACAGTTGCCGGTTATGCCAAAATGGAGGGCGTACTAACTACTTATGATCTTGATTTGGATGAATATATGATGAAACGAATCGAGGCGATTGCCGTTAATGTCGCAGAAGAGGTTGGCGGCCATGCCAAAGTGCGGCATGAGATTACCTGCTTGATTGTTGACAGCAATCCTGTTGTTGCAGAGCTGGTATTAGATTCTGCTCGTAAGGTTGTTGGTGAAAAAAATACCGTATCGGTAGCACCAATTCTTGGATGTGAAGATTTCAGCTTCTTTCTTTCAAAGAAACCGGGCGCTTTTTTCTGGCTTGGCACAAGGAACGACAATATAGGTGCAAATAAGATCCTTCATAGCTGCGATTTTCAAATTGATGAAAAAGCTCTTAAGATTGGTAGCAGCGTTTGCGTTCAATTTGTTCTGGATAACATGAATGGAATAAAGATAAACAGCAAATAGAAGGAAGTGTTTATGAAAGATTTACTAACTGTAGACGGGGATTATATTATCGCTATTCGTCATGAACTGCATATGTACCCGGAAATCGGCTATGATAATCCAATAACACTTTCAATTATTAAACGCGAACTTGAGAAAATAGGCATTTCATACTCCGAGCAATTTGGAAAGAGCAGCATTGTTGCTACAATTAATCAGGAAATAGACAACTATACAATAGGAATAAGAGCAGATACAGACGCACTTCTTGTGCAAGAGATAAATGACGTTTCTTATAAATCAAAAATTGAGGGTCAGATGCATGCGTGCGGCCATGATGCGAATACAGCAATGCTGTTAGGAACGGCAAAAGCTTTAAACAATATGAAAGAAAAATTAACCTGTCGTATCAAGCTCATTTTTCAATGTGGCGAAGAAGGACCCGATACTGGCGCAAGGCATATGGTAGCTGATGGGGTAATGGATGATATTGACGTAATTATTGGCCTTCACGTAAGCGCAGATATGGATGCTGGTAAAATTGGGATTTGTCCCGGTAACAATTTAGCGTCTTGTCATCCTTTTAAAATGGCATTTCACGGACAGGCAGCACATATTACGCTGCCGCAAACCAGTAAAGATGCACTCGCTATGGCGGCAAAAGCCTATTGCGGTATTCAGCAGATGTTAGCGACAGAAATTGATCCATTCGAACAGTACATATGCGGTATAAGCGTTTTAAGAGCTGGACAAAGCTTTGGAACGGTTGCCGACTATGCCAAAATGGAGGGAGTACTTACTACATACAATCTTGAATTGGACTCATATTTGATGACACGTATTGAGGAGATCGTCAAAAATTCAGCAGAAGAGGTTGGCGGGTACGCGGAGGTCGAGCACGAAATTACTTGCCTGATAACGTATAATGATCCTTTGGTCTGTAAATTAATTATACAAGCGGCAAACAAGATAACAGGCGAAAGAAATATAGAAACAACTGATCCTATTCTTGCCGCCGAGGATTTCAGCTTTTTTCTCTCAAAGAAAAAAGGAGCATATTTTATGCTTGGAACAAGAAATGAAGAAAAAGGTGCTGTTAGCTATCATCATAGCAACGATTTTCAAATTGATGAAGATGTTCTTAAGATTGGCAGTAGCGTATGCGTACAATTCGTTCTGGACAACATGAATGGAATCGATTTCTAGTTTTATAGAATCATAATTTACCGGATTGGGAATTTTGAAAGAAATAGAATGGAGATAAGAATATGATGAAATTGAAAGTTGGTCTGGTTGGAGTAAGTGACCCTTCTTTTATTGGCAATTACAAAAAGCGCTTCACAGATTCTACAGAAGAACTAAAGAAATTGTCAAAGGAACTCGGATTTGATCTATTTGTTGTTAATGAAACAGTAACCAATGAAAATGACGCACGTAAGGCAGTTAAAGCGTGTGAAGATAACAATGTGGAATTTTTGCTGTTACAAACGACTACTGTGTCGACTGGAGTATCCGCACCAATATTTGCGAATATTAAAAATGCCAGGCTGGGGATATGGGCAATTCCGGAGGAAGCTTTTGACGGCCCGTCACCATATAATTCTTTTATCTGCATGACTTTTTATACAGGCATAATAGGTAATTATATGACAGAAGAAGATATTCAATTTAAATGGTTTTATGGAAACGCCAAAGACAAATTGTTTTTGGACAGATTTAAAACGACAGTATTTGCGCTTACAGCACTGAAAAATCTATGCAAATCAAATGTGGCACTCATAGGTGGTGTTCCTCAGGGCTTTGGCGATCTGTGTTTTGACGAAAGAAACATTAAAAAAAGATTTAACGGAATCAAATTGAATCAGTATCAGGAATACGCAGAAATAAAAGAAAGAGCTTTGAGCTATAGCTCGAAGGCTGTTGCAAAGACAGTAAATGATTTTATTGAAGAAGCAAACGAGGTAGATTCGATTTGTAATTCTTATATCGAACAAAATGCACGTATATATTTAGCATTTAAAGCATTTCAAAAAGAAAATGGGTATGATGCAATAGCGATAAACTGTACTCATAAAATCCAGCAGGATTTTAGCGCTAATGTGTGCTCTGTTATTGCTAAACTCAACGATGACGGGATTGTGACGTCCTGCGAAGGAGATGTGCTTGGTGCAATAAGTATGCTCTTGATGAAGTATCTTTCCGGGAATGAAACATCTCTGATGGATTTTCCACAATTTGATGAAAACGATGACAGTATTCTCATGTGGCACTGTGGCCCCACTTCCAAATGTTTTGCGAATGAAAAAGGGTTCACCTTAAAAGCCAGCTATTCAGGTGTGCCGATTATAAGAGATATGGCTTTTAAAGCAGGGCATATAACGATAGCGAGAATTTCAGAAGATACTGAAAGATTTTTGCTTGCTGATGGTGAAGTTATTGATGGCAAAAATGGCTTCTTAGGATGCAGAGGCTGGGTTGGAAACTTAAGATTAAACAGGGAAAAGATAAGTGCGCTGGATTTTGTTAACACAGTGCTCGAACAGAAATTAGAACATCATTATCCAATTGCCATGGGAGATCTGACAAAACAAATCAATGAAATAGCTTCGTGGAAAAGAATGGGGTTTGTTAAAAAGATACCATACCAAGATTTTATGCAGAACAAAGACTTATAGTTTTTTTGAAAACAAGCCTTGTGAAAATTTGAATTGAGCACACAAAACAAAGAGAATACTTGAGGTAAAGAAATGGAAAATAATTATGCTGGATACATTATTGATATTGGGAAAATGGAAGTAAGGCAGTGTGATATGCCGGTGATAGAAAATGATACGGATGTTTTGGTGCGTATTGAATACACCGGAATTTGTGGCGCGGATCTCGAAATGTTTGTGTCGGGCGAATATATTGTACCCATAGAAATGCCGAAGATTTTAGGGCACGAACCGGCAGGCGTGGTAGTAGAAGTCGGAAAAGCTGTAACGAGTTTAAAGGCTGGGGATAAAGTAACATTGGAACCCGGTGTGCCGTGCGGGAAATGCGCACAGTGTACTGAAGGCAGATATAATTTGTGTTCTGATGTAATATTTAAAGGAGCGCCGCCGATAGCGGGAACATTCCAAAAATATGTTACGCATCCCGAGGCATGGACGTTTAAGCTTCCCGAAAACGTAAGCGTGAAAGACGGCGCGTTATCTGAGCCTCTTGCGGTTGGTATGTATGCGGCACAAACAGCAAATGTTAGGACCGGTGACACAGTAGTTATATTTGGAGCAGGCACAATAGGGCTTTGCATACTTAAGGCTTGTAAGGCGGCCGGAGCTGCGAAGGTGATATGCTGCGAAGTTTTGCCGTACAGACTTAAGATGGCTAAGTCCATGGGAGCTATTACTCTTGATACAAGTGATATGACAGATGAGGAAATAAAAAAGGCAATACATGAGCTGACAGAAGGAGAAATGGCAGACAGCGTTATCGTAGCTGTCGGAGTTAAAAAGCTTTATACTTTGGCTTCACATCTGTTAAAGCCCGCCGGGACATTTCTTGTTGTAGCTATACCGGATGACGGAAAAATGGAAATAGATGTTGTTTCGATGTTTTTTAAAGAAATAAACATTAAGGTCATTTGTAGATATAGAAATATATATCCTGCAACAATAAAGGCACTCGAAAGCGGGCTGATCACGACGGACGGGCTTATTACGAAAGTATATGAATTAAACGATATACAAGAGGCGTTCGATTATACGCTTAATAACAAGGCCGAGTCAATAAAAACGTTGATCAAGCTCTAATAAAAGATATTAATAGTTTGCACTTATGTAATGATTGTTTATATTAGATATGGTGCAAAAAAATAAGGGGAAACCGCTTGAAATAATTATTGAGCGGGGTTCGAAAAAATAAAGGAGAAAGAAAATGAAGAAAATATTAATCGCTTTACTATGTGTAGTACTAATGGCATCATTGATTGGCTGCGCGGGTGCTGAAGAGCCCAAAGATAATGCGGCTGCAGAACCGGCAGCAGATGAGACGGAAGCTGCAGAACCGGCAGCAGATGAGACGGAAGCTGCAGAACCGGCAGCAGATGAATCGGGAGACGATGATGGGCTTTTGGCAGGTATAATCGCGTGTTCCGCAACTGTATTCTACAATTTAACTGATTCGGGTGTTACAGATGTGATTGAAGCTGCCGGAGGAACAGTCATACGAGGAGTCTCCGAATTTGACATACAGGAAGAATTGGCGATTGTAGAAAACTTTTTGCTTCAGGGTATAGATGTTTTGTTTATCAGCGTTGCAGATGCAGCGGGCAGTGTTGAAGCAATAGCAAAATGCAATGATGCTAATGTTCCGGTTGTTTGTGTAGCATCACAGCCGGTAGAGTCTGATGAAATCGAGTATCTCACAGTAACAAAGTCTGATGACATAGCGATGTCGGAAGGCGTTGCAGAATATTTGCTAAAGCAAATTGATTATTCTGGTGATGTTGCGATTATCGATGGACCGCAGATTACTTGTGTTCTAGAGCGCATGCAGGGGTTTAACACAGCAATCGATAAGTACGAAGATGTCAATCTTGTAACACAAACAATGGTTGCTGAACATACTGTTGCAGGGAATGTTGAAACTATCGAGAACCTAATACAAGGTAACCCTGATTTAAAGATTATCTTTACTTACTGCGGATATGGTATAATGGCGGCCTCTACAGCACTGACAAATCTAGACAGAACTGATATCCTTATAGGTGAGGTCGATGGTATTCCAGAAGAAACTATACATTTGGCAGAAGGTACTGTAAAGGGAGCGACGGGCGGACAGTATCCATATAACTTTGGCACTAAAGCTGCCGAAATTTATCTGGAGTGGGTAGATAATCCGAATATGGAGATAGATCAAGTTACAATTATTCCTTATGAATTGGTAACTAACGAAAATGCGGCAGACTTTTCTGCTTATGACAAAGCGCTAATGAAATATTAACAGCAGTATAGGATATAGGCAAGGGCTTAGTGCCCTTGCCATATGTTTGGAGGGGCAAATTGGATGGGAAACATTATTCTTGAGATGAAGGGTATAAATAAAATATTTCCGGGAACGCAGGCACTGTCAAATGTTGATTTTCAGCTTAGACGCGGTGAAATTCATGCGCTGATTGGAACAAACGGTTCGGGCAAATCTACGTTAATGAATATTTTATCTGGCGCAATTCGTTCCACAAACGGCATTATAATGTACAAAGGCGAACAGCAAAAGTTTTCTTCGCCTTTTGATGCAATAAAAAATAAAATAATAATGATTCATCAAGAGCTAAAGCTTGTTGCAGAAATAACCGTTGCGGAAAATATTTTTTTTGGGCGGTTTCCAAAGACCAAGCTGGGTATGCTTGATTGGAAAGAGATGAATATAAAGGCCGGAGAAATTATTAAGGCGCTTGATTCTAGTATAGAGCCTGATCAGCTTGTTAGCGAACTGTCTGTCGCAAGGCAGCAGTTGGTAGAGATTGCGAAGGCGCTGTCTCAAGATGCGGAAATTCTTATCATGGATGAACCGACAGCGAGCTTGACATCGGAAGAAACGTCGCTTTTGTTCAAAGTAATGCGGAATCTTTCGAGCAAAGGAGTTTCAATAATTTTTATTTCCCATCGTTTGGGAGAAGTATTGGAGGTATCTGATAGGATAACAGTACTTAGAGATTCTCTGCTTGTCGGTACTATAGAAAAAGGTAAAGATTTTAACAAAGAAAAGCTTGTCAATATGATGATTCGCAAAGAGGGCGCTTTTAAACAATATGATAACCAAGAATGCGATTCGAAAGTTATGTTTTCAGCTCGCAACATAAGTTATTCAAACAAAGTGATTGATGTAAGCTTTGATTTGAAAAAGGGAGAAGTACTGGGCATAGCCGGGCTTCTAGGTGCAGGGCGAACAGAACTTTTTAAGTGTATATTTGGTCAATATCAAATATCAAGCGGAGAGTTTTATATAAACGACAAACAATATTATGCCAAACATCCAAAAGATGCTGTAAAACATAAGATTGCCTATGTAACAGAGGACAGAAAACGAGAAGGTTTGATACTTTCCATGTCTATATCTGACAATATGATTTTTGCGTCATTTGATAAGTTTAAAGCAAGGATATTGTTAAATAGAAAAAAACAGAAAGAATATGTTGCAAAGCAAATAGATGATTTAAAATTAAGATGTAATTCACAGCAAACTTTAGTCAACAGTTTGTCGGGAGGTAATCAGCAAAAGGTTGTACTGGCAAAATGGCTGCTTGCCGATTGCGATATCATATTGATGGATGAACCGACAAGAGGTATTGATATCGGGGCAAAAAATGAAATATATGCGTTGGTGATGGAACTGGCAAGCCAAGGTAAAGGCGTTATCTTTGTGTCTTCAGAGCTTGAGGAAGTGCAATTTGTGAGCAATAGAATATTAGTTATGAGCGAGGGGCGTCTGGTGAAAGAATTACCAAATAAGAATACGACTTTAGAGGAGATAATGTGCTATGCAACAGGAAAATAATAATATAAGACAAGGCGGAACAATGGCGGGTATAAAAAGAAGCGTATTAAAAATGGGCCCGATATTTGGCACACTTTTGGCGCTGATAGTTTTGATTTTGATATTAACCGTTGTAAATGATCGCTTTTTTACTGCGACAAATATGACAAATGTTGTACGCCAAGCCTCGACATTAGCCATAGCAGCAGTGGGGACTACCATGATCATAATATCTCAAGGGCTTGATTTGTCTATAGGGTCGATAATTAGCTTTAATAATGTTTTGCTTGCCATGCTTATTGTGGATTATGGTATAAACACACTGCTGGCAATACTGTTAGTATTGGTGAGCGGTATAATAATGGGGATCATTAACGGATTCTTTGTGAATTATGTAAGAATACCTGCCATGATCGTTACGTTAGCAACAATGATTTCGTACGGCGGGCTGGCTTATGTAATCTCAAGAGGGTATGGTGTTAATCTTTTAAGAACAAATCCTCTTATTGAGCTTGGAAACGGAGCGATTGGGCCAATACCTATATCTGCGTTACTCGTTGTTGTTTTATATGCGCTCATGGCGTTAATGCTTCGCAGAACGCGATTTGGCCGTATAATATATGGTCTTGGCGGAAACGAGGAAATGGTTTTTCTTTCGGGGATTTCGGTTAAGAAGCTTAGAGTAGTGACTTATGGCATATCCGGTTTTCTTGCAGCTGTTTCTGCGGTTGTTCTAACAGGGCGTGTAGCTGGAGGGCATCCTGCCGGAGGGCAGGGAATGGAGATGGACGCGATTGCGGCAACTGTGCTTGGGGGGACTGCAATAACCGGTGGCGTCGGAAGTGTTTGGGGAACGCTAATTGGCGTATTTATCATGATGGTGATAACCAACGGCTTAACGTTGTTAAATGTTAACAGCTATACTCAGATAGTTGCAAAAGGGTTAATTATTTTGGCAGCGATTAGCGTAAGTACTTTGCGTTCATCAGGGAAAAAATAATTGTATAGATAAACAAAAATGTATTTTTCGTAACAGTTGATTATAATTATTATTTAATATAGCAATCTTATCTACCATATAAAGGCGCTTTATTTTTTCAATTAGAAAGCGTCTTTTGGTTTAAAATTTTTTTTGGAAAGTAAAATAATAAAGCCAAAATTTTTATCTTAGATATTGCTTTTTATTGAAGAGTTTATTGTGCGAGAGTTCTTATGGTTAAAATCAATAAGTATGGTGTTAGAGAACCTTGGCAAATTCTGACTATCAAGACCTGTGTTTGAGAGGTCTTCAATAATGGCTTTTTCCGGAAAACTTTGTCGATATTGTCCGGGAGGCATTCCTATTAGTTTTTTAAATGTACGATTAAAATGGCAGATACTGTTAAACCCGGTTTTTTCGCTGATTTGCATTAAGTCTAAATCAGAATATACAATTAGATTAGCGGCATTTCTTATTCGGATAAAGTTCAAAAAATTGCTAATTGTTTTGCCGGTATCATTTTTAAATGCTAAACACATATAACTCTTATTGTAGCAAATCGCTTCACTTATTTGATCAAGCGAGATGTTATATTTATAATTTTTTTTAAGGAATTTTATTATTGAATGAGTTGCTGATGTAAACTCAGAGATATCTTTCCCGCCAAAGTACTGTGATACATTGCCAACTCGAGAGATACCGTAAGCAGTTTCAAAATGCGGCTGGGCAACATTGAGTAAAAGAGATCCAAGATAATATTGACATGCCTGTCTATCCGGAATACTATTTGGGTGAGAAGCTGCTTCTAAAATAGCTTCAATTATGTTGCGAACAAATTGGCTTGCGTTGAAGAAGGGAGGAACATTTCGCAACGCACGCTTGATTCCTGTATCCGGTAAAAGAAACTTGATTTCATATGTTTGTAGTTGTTTAGTATAAACAGTCTTAATTGAATGGATATCTTCTGGAGAGACAAAAGCGCACATACCTTTAGAAAATTCACAGCTGTTTCCTTCAATGTCAAAACAACAAGAACCTTCGAGTGCATATATAAGATGGTAGTGATGATGGTGCGCATGAGGTTTTACTTCCGATCCTAAAGCATATGTCACATGAAAAATCCATAGAAGATCTGCGATATAACCCTTTTTATCCATATTTATCACCAACGTTATTTAAATTTCTTTGTGATCATTATGATATTTAATAATAACATATAAAATATAAAATGTGAAATAGGCGGTATTTCAATTCGTGAAAGAAACAATAAATACGCAAGACTCGAAATCGCAGAACTGTTTCAAGTGTTTATCGGCGAGGGCCTGCCCCTTTGTGCATATAACAAATAAAAAGATTGGCGAAGGGTTTGATTTACATCTCGTAGATATCCATTTAAGTTCATTCTTTCCTTTTTCATTCTTATAACTAATCACAGATATCTGAAGCAAAAAAAGTATTGGTAGAGCTGGAATATAAAATAAATCAGGTATTACTATTCCTTCTAACATATTGTTTACAGATTTCTTGTGTGATTGGATAGAAAAACGTAATTAGCAAACAAGTAGAACAAACGAGATAGAGATTCTTGTTATAAAGGACGACAATGGAAAAATCATAAAAAAAGGACTGTATCCATTGAAAATCATTGGTAGATATTCTGTTTATAAGGCCATCGTATGTGATGGTTCTGTTTCGGATATAGAATTGAAAACGAAAATGAAAATTATGAGGTTGCTGGAGCAATGTGGTGATTATTTGTATAATGATATTCAAAAAATCATAGAAGAAGATTCTAGCTTTATATCCAATCAGAAATACCTATTTCAAAATATTTTCATTGAGAACAAATTGTGCAAAGTATATATGATGAATAATTTCTATAGCTGCAATTGGAACGGCAAGCAATGACTATTAATAGAACATAGAAGAAAACCGCATAGTTATAATCTTATAGTAAAGCTATGCGGTTTATTATTTTTGACGTTCTCCCAAAAAACTGGTCTATGCAAAATGTTAGTTTTGGAAATATAATAAGCTAACAAAGGGAGGATAAAAAAATGAAGACCAGTAAGTTTACGGAAGAGCAAATAGCCTTTGCATTGAAGCAAGCTGAGACAGGAACGCCAGTGAAAGAAGTAGTGCGAAAGATGGGTATAACAGAGCAAACCTTTTATCGGTGGAAACAGAAATATGGCGGAATGATGCCAAGCGATTTGCGAAAACTGAAACAGCTTGAAGAGGAAAACAGACAACTGAAAAAATTGGTTGCAGATTTAAGTCTTGATAAACAAATGTTGCAGGATGTACTATCAAAAAAGCTCTAAAGCCTGAAGTTAAGAGAGAAGCAGTCAGATGGCTTCAGGCGCAATATGCAATTAGCGAGTGTCGCGGATGCAAAGCGGTACAGATGTATAGATCGACATTCCGCTATAAAAGCAAGGCAGATAATCAAGCATTACTAAGGATGCGAATAAAAGATATAGCTACTGCACGGATCAGGTATGGGTATAAGCGCATACACATCTTGCTAAGACGAGAAGGTTGGAAGATCAATCATAAGCGGGTTTATCGGCTTTATCGTGAAGAAGGGCTGAATTTGCGCAGTAAAACCAAGAGAAAGCGCATTAGCGGCACTAGGATTCCAAGAGAAGACGTGAGACAAATCAACCAGTGTTGGGCAATGGATTTCGTATCAGATTGCTTGTTTAATAGTAAACGATTTAGAGCGTTAACCATTATCGATGTATTTAGTAGAGAATGCTTAGCAATTTACGCAGACCAAAGAATTAACGGCGAGAAAGTTGTCAAAGCTTTAGAAACGATTTGTTGCAGCAGAGGAGCTCCAGAAAGAATCCGAGTTGATAATGGTCCGGAGTTTATATCAAAAATACTGGATGCATGGGCGTATTCCGCTAACATTAAGCTTGATTTCTCTAGACCCGGGAAACCCACCGATAATGCCTTTATCGAGTCGTTTAATGGTAGTCTTAGAGATGAGTGTTTAAATATAAATTGGTTCTTGTCAATTGAAGATGCAAGAAGTAAACTGGAGACATGGAGAACGGATTACAACGAGTTTCGACCGCACAGTTCCCTAGGGAACTTAACTCCAAGAGATTACGCTATGGAGATGGAATCTGGCATCCATTTACTGCCAGCGGAAGCCGAATTACTAACATTATGATCTGACTAGTTTTCGGGGGACCCTCAATAGTCCGAAATCCTCACTTTCAATTTAGACCAGTTTTTTGGGAGAACGTCAAAATCGTTCATAAGTATCCACTTTTAGTATAATTATTCGAAACTAGCCGCATTGAACACATAAAATGCCAAAAATTCATGTTAAGTTTTTTTTTTATTTTTATTGTATATTATACCTATATATGCACATCGCTCTCGGACTCAAGTACCCACAATAATAGACGTTGGCTCGTGAGCCCCATGGATAAATAGAACTCCCGTTTGGTATTATCCTTTGTTGTTTAGTCACTATTAGTCCTTTAGAAAAAGCCCATTTAAAGGGCTTTTTTGAGCTATATTGGTATGGAATATATTTTAGATGTTAAAAAAGCGTAATTGTAAAAGGTGGTTTTAGACTACCTTTTTAATTGCAAATCAAACTGTTCCATATACTCCTTCTCTTTATCAGTATACTTGCGCAGAGTATTTATTATTTCGCCGTCATTCCATTTGCGATCAGTAATTTCTTCAGTAGTTCCCATCACTGCTATGTTGAGCTGTCTGCGACGAGCGCGTACATGATCCCAATCGATAAAATATACATGAGCAAACTCACCGCCGTCAAGTTCACCGTCTTTAATCATCATTGTTTCGCTACGGCCAAAGAACACGCTGCGCAAGTGCCCATCAGTATTCATGCTAGTAAAATCGCCAGGCTCGTCAACATAGCGTCCGAATTGAGCATGAATTGGACCCGGATGACGATATTGATGCTCTTCAGCGAAATCCGGAATCATCTTGCGCATAATATCTAACAAATCATGCTGTAAATACTCTAAATCAAACGAATCAATGTCATGCGAAGCCTCCTGAACCATAACGCTGCAGGTAGTATGGTGAGAAGCAACACAGCATGTTCCGTTTTTTACTCCGGATGCTGCAACTATTTCCCGCACTTCCTTTGAAACGTCATGAAATGTTGGTATCCATCCTCTCGACTGTAACTCTAATTCCTTCTGAAACACTTTAAACTCCATTTAGATTACCTCCTGATTATTATTTAAGCCTTAGCTTTATTTATGTGCATCATCCCAGGCGCGGCGAACCGCACTGATCATTTCTTCGACCATGGCCGCTTTATTCTCGGCTTTCATTATACCGCTGGTTGTACCGGTGGCTTCGGCGCCTGCACGGATCACGTTGTACACATCGCTGCCGTTACAGATACCGGCGCCCTGTAATACCAGAATTTGCGGATTGATCGACTTTATCGCCGAGATTGATGCTCTGACGTATTCCTCATCACTTGTCTGCCCGGTACCAATCAGCTCGCTGGGTTCACAGACGATAATATCGGGATTAAGATGTGCGACAGCGGTGGCTTCGGCAATGGAATCGGCACAAACGATAGAATAAAGGCCTATTTCTTCAGCACGTTTGATACATGCTTTTAACTCTGCGATAGATATTTGTTTTTCTACATGGTTGAGCATGACACCAACAGCACCGGCTGCTTTTACAGCTTCTGGCAATACAGACCCCAAACCTCTTCCGATGTTCAGCGAATCCATATGCTGCGCGAAAACGAGTACGTTTTCTGTCTCCTGAGCCACGCGGTAAATATCTGTGTATTGCGGCGTCAATATTATACGCACGTCATATTTTTTCGCTGCGGCATCAATTGTTTTTGAAAGCTCCACCATATCGTCACCGTACATGTAGGCTTTTGGACCAATCTCAAAAAAAGGCGGCTTGATTATTTTGTCTTTTAACAATTATAGTATCTCCTCTGGTTTTTATTAAATATTATCATATAACTTATGAAATGTCTACGAAAACATTATAAAATTATATTGAAATACTTGCGATTGCGCGTTATAATGTAAATACAAATCATAAAAGGAGGCGGGATATGAAACAAAATATACTAAACATGGCGCTTGAGTCGCTGTCCGTCGAAAGCAAAGCAATCAGTGATATTATAGAATACCTCGATAAAGATGCATTTATAGAAGCTGTCAAGATACTGAGTACCTGTGATAAGGTGATTACATGCGCGAGTGGATCCTCGGGTATAGCCGCAAAAAAATTTGCACATACACTTTGCTGTATCGAACGCAGCGGATATTTTTTATCACCGGCAGAAGCGATACACGGTGGTCTTGGATGTGTGAAAAAGGGTGATGCCGTAGTCATAGTATCAAGAGGCGGCAAAACCGCTGAATTATTACCGATTATTTCTGTTGTCAATAAAAAGGGCGCAAAGTGATCGCAATTACCGAGAATATTAAATCGCCGCTGGCAAAAGCCGCCGATATCATTGTACCGTTTACTATAGAAAAAGAGTCAGATAAGTACAATGTTATGGCGACAGCCAGCTTTGTGACAACGGTTGCCCTTTTTGACGCAATGATTATTGCAATTATGGAAGAGACAGACTATAAAATCGAGCAATTCGCATTGATCCACCCCGGCGGCGCTGTCGGAGAACTGTTAAACAAGTAAACGGAGGATATTAAATGGCTAAAGTAGCACCATCAATTTTATCTGCTGATTTTGCAAAAATGGGAAGTGATATTGCAAAACTTGAGAAATGGGGCGCCTCGTTCATTCATTGCGATGTAATGGACGGGATGTTTGTACCAAACATGTCTTTTGGCCCACAAATGATAAAAGCAATCAGAAAACATACATTGCTACCAATAGATGTTCATCTAATGATCTTACAGCCTGAAAGGTATGTAGAAGTATTCGCTAAGTCCGGCGCTGATATCATCACAGTGCATCAGGAAGCCACCATGCACGTTTGCCGCACGCTCAAACTGATTGCGGCACAAGGTGTTAAAGCGGGAATTGCTTTGAATCCCGCAACCAGTCTTGTGGAGCTTGAAAACATACTGGATGATATTGACATAGTACTGTTAATGACAGTAAACCCCGGGTTCGGCGGACAAATATTTATTCCATCAATGATCAATAAAATCCAAAAGCTAAAAAACATGATAGAACACAGCGGAAAAAACATCGAAATTGAGGTAGACGGCGGAGTAACCGTTCAAAACGCTCTGGCTATAAAGAAAGCCGGAGCAGATATTTTAGTTGCAGGGAGTGCGATTTTTAATTCAGCTAATCCCAAAAAGTCCGTATGTGAAATTGCCGGCATTGAGTAGTTATGCTGTCATTAAATTGACAATACAGTACGGATTGGTTACAATCAACTTGAATTAAAATAGAGGTGTTATATGTCTGAAATTAAAGATGTCAAGGTCGATAAGAGAAGAAATAGCATACTTGAAATGTTAAACAGAGACGGAAAGGTGAAGGTGACGCAACTCGCAGGAGCCTTTGATATTTCAGATGTTACTATTCGCAACGATTTAACGGAGATGGAACAGGAAGGGGTTTTGAGGCGCGTTCACGGGGGTGCCGTTAGTACAAAAAAAGCATACTTTGATATGTCGCTTAATGATCGTATGGACATTAACAAAGAAGCTAAAATACGCATTGCAAAGGCAGCTTCGTGTTTGGTCGTGGACGGGGATACGCTTATGATTGATTCGGGAACCACCACCTGTTATATTGCAAAAGAACTTGCAAGCAGAAAAAATCTAACGATCGTGACAAATTCGCTGCAGATTGCCAGAGAATTTGGTTATCATAATACGATCAATGTTATTTTATTGGGTGGAAACTTAGATTTTCAGTATCAGTTTACATTTGGTAATGATACGGTTGCTCAATTGCAAAAATACAGAGCGGATAAAATGATTATTGCAACGGACGGGGTCAGCGCAAAGCACGGATTAACAACATATCATTATAAGGAAGCAGACGTAAGCTGTCAAATGATCGACAGAGCTAACGAAGTTATCGCAGTAGCTGACCATTCAAAGATTGGCAAAGAAGGATTTTCCTACATCTGTCCGCTAGATATTATTGATGTGTTAGTTACTGATAAACAAGATTCCAATATAGAAGAAGAGCTTGAAGCAATAAGACAAAAAGGTATAACAATAAAAGAAGCATAAGAAAGTATAGGATAAAATAAATATTGTATAGAAAACCAATGACAATGCTAACCGCTAGTCGAATAAAGCCAATATCTAAGCAAGCAAAATCAGCCAAATCATTTTTTATGAGTATTGATTATTAAACAACAATAAAAAACGGTTAGAATAGGCTTAAATTTGTAATGAGTTATAAGATATATAAATGTTAATTATAAACAAGTATAACTATAAGTAGGCATATTAAATTCTTAACTACCAAATTTTTTAATTTTAATATTAAAAATATCAGATATAATATTGCATTTATTAAAAAAATATGCTAATATAAATTCGATTAAATGATAACGTTAACATATTAATGATATCGTTATCATTAATTTTTTCTTGTATATGATAACGTTAACATAGAATTTGTGAGGTGCGGCATGTCTACCCTAAAGGATATTGCAAATGAGGCAGGAGTTTCTATCATCACAGTTTCACGAGTAGTGAATTCACCAGATATGGTTAAAACTGAAACAAGAATAAGAGTAGAAGAAGCGATGAAGAAGTTAAAGTATTCGCCTAATCCAGTTGCAAAAGCGCTAGTTGCAAATCGAACTGGAGTCATTGACGTTTTTATTCCTAATAGTATTGAACTTAGCAATCCATTTGCAATGTATTTTATTGCAGGAGTTAGTGATGCTTTGAGCAGTAAAATGTACTCTTTCCTTATTCGGCGAGATCGTAAAGTTGAGCATAAATGCGATGGCTATATTGCTACCGGTCTTTTAAAGAGTGAAATATACGATATGTATGAATATGCAAAAGAAAGACAGCGTCCGCTTGTATTATTCGGACATACGGATTTGCTGGATGTAGATTGCGTAGATGTGGACAATATAGCAGGTGCAAGGGAGGCCACATCTTTTTTAATAAATCAGGGGCATCAAAGAATTGCAATGATTAACGTTGCTGAGGACAAAGATTATACGAATGATCGGTATATTGGGTATGAAGAGGCGTTAAAAGATTCTGGAGTAAGACCAGATGCCAATCTTGTTGCTAACGCACCCAACGATACACACGGAGGGTATGAAGCTATGCAGGAACTGATTCACGATAATGCGTTCACCTCTGTGTTTTGTGCTACAGACACAATTGCTCTTGGTGCGATTCGGGCAATTGTCGAAATCGGGAAAAAAGTGCCAGACGACATTTCGGTAGTGGGCTTTGATGGTCTTGGTCACCATTTGCTGACGAGCCCGCATATTACAACTATACAACAACCCATTTTTAAAATCGGAAAACTGCTTGCGGAAACACTCGTCAATAAAATCATGGGCGATACCAGTTCTGTGAAGAAGATTATTAAACCTACTTTGATTTTGAAGGATTCGGTAGCTGAATATAAGTCTTAATGCGAGAATCGCATTAATAAAATAATATTAGGAGGAAAAAGTTTTGAAGAAACTAGTGACAATTCTTTTGGTGACAGTAATGCTTTTTTCCCTTGTTGCCTGTACTGCGCAAGAAACTGAGCAGGATCAGGGAGCAACGGATGCGACAGAACCTGAAGTTTCTGACGATGCACAGCCAACGAATGCTTTAACGGAAGAACCAGATGATGAGGAGGAGGTTCCTCTCTCTGGAAAAATCACGATTTGGTCGAGCGGAGAAGAGCTAGGACGCTTCAAGGAAGGCTTTAATGAGGTCTATCCAGATATCGAAGTAGAAATAACAGTTGTTCCAAACTCTGAGTTTATCGCAAAGATAACCCCTACACTATCAAGTGGTCAGGACGCACCAGATATTTTTACGGGAGAATCTGATTATGTAAAGTATTTGGTAGACTCACCGTACTGGGATGACTTAAGCAATTACGGCGTTGATGAGTATACTTCTGACATATGGGATTATGTATTAAGCGTTGGAACAGACAAAAACGGCGTTGTTAAGGCACTTAGCTGGCAGGCATCTCCGGGCAGCGTCATGTACCGCAGAGACATTGCACAGGATGTGTTTGGTACGGATGATTCGGCTGAAATCAGCGCATTATTGTCTAGTAACGAAAAAATGATGGAAGCTGCAGCAACACTTGGAGATAATGGCATAAAGATGTTTGCAAGCTGGCAGGACATATTCAATATGCAGTTCTCAAATCGTAGTAAACCTTGGGTCGAAAATGAGACGCTCACTATTGATGAGTCTATGTTCGACTTCATGGATATGGCAAAAACAATCAGCGAAAACGGTTATGACTTGAATGCAGATCCTTGGTCGGGCGAATGGTTCGCCGCAGTTGAAGGCGACGATACATTCTGCTACGTGCTACCTACTTGGGGATATCAGTTTGTTGTAAAACCCTCGGCTGTTAACACTATTGGCAAATGGGCATTAGCGGAAGGCCCCGTTCCGTACGTAAAAGGCGGCACATGGCTGGGAATCTATAAAGATTCTCCGAACAAGCAACTGGCATGGAGATTCTTAGAGTATGTTTGCTGTAATACAGAAGCGCAGCAGGCTTATTCAATGGAGTATGGTGAGTACGTTTCATTGAAATCAGCTGATACTGCGCTTGCTGAAGGCGAAGGTGAAGAGGTCCTGGGAGGACAAAATCTGTATGCGTTCTTCAACGATCAGATGTCTAAAATCCCTAATGACCTTATGACTCCTTACGATGGACAAATCAACAATGCATTCCTTTCTGCTGTAAAAGCATATGCAACAGGAGCAATGACAAAAGATGAAGCCATTACAACGTTTAAGGAAGATGTAACTACAGCATATCCTGATATAGCTGTAAATTAATTAACTGCAATGACGTGCAGCGGGCAGGTCGTTGCCTGCTGCACGTCCTATATTTATATTATATGGAGAAAAAACATGAAGCGCAAGCGAAATCGTATGCGTATTAATAAAAACAATTGGGGTTATGTATTCATTGCACCTTTTTTTATAACTTTTGTAATTTTTGGACTGTATCCTATTATAAGTACTTTCGTTCTTAGTTTTCAAAAATGGGACGGGTTTATGCCCCAAGAATCAGCAGGGTTTGCAAACTTCAGTCGTTTGATTACTGATAAAGTATTCTACTTATCCATGTGGAATACACTCCGAATTTGGATTATAAATTTTATTCCTCAAATATTGACTGCACTCATTCTATCTGCAATATTTACATTCAATCGCTTGCGGGGTATGAAATTTTTTCGGGCAGCATACTATCTGCCAAATCTGATAACCGCTGCATCAGTGGGTTTGATGTTCAGCTTGCTTTTCAATGGTGATGAGTCAGTGATAAACAGTATTCTTGTAAATTTAGGTGTTCGTGGGGCGCCATTTGGTTTTTTTAACAGCCGAGTATTTACATCGTCTATTGTATCGTATATACAATGGTGGATGTGGTTTGGTTATACAACTGTTATTGTGATGGCAGGTATGTCAACGATAGATACAAGAGTCTATGAGGCAGCTATGGTTGACGGAGCGAGTAAAATTCAGTTGTTTACACGAATTACAATGCCGCTTATTCGTCCCACAATAATTTATCTTACCATAACATCAATTATTGGAGGTATGCAGCTGTTTGACGTACCCGCAACACTGACAGGAGGCGCAGGCGATCCGCAAAAAGCGATACTAACGACACCTATGTATTTGTATAACCAAGCATTTAAAAGCCATAACTTCGGTTATGCATCTGCCATATCAGTTGGTTTGTTTTTAACTATTGTTGCATTAAGTTTAATCGCATTTCGTTTCATGCGGCAAAGAGGAGGGAACGATGACTAATAGCAGACACACTTTGGGTCGTGTAATTATATATATTATTCTCTTCCTGCTATTACTGCTGTCGGTCGTCCCATTTTATCTTGTGATCGTTAACAGTACACATTCAAGTTATGATATCGTAACTCGGCTTAATCTTGGAATTGGAGACGATTTAGTTGAGAATTACGAAAAGATGCAAAGCAATGTAAACATTTGGAGGGGATTTACCAACAGCTTGATTATAGTTATTCCCTATACATTGTTCACCGCTTATTTTGGAGCACTAACAGCTTACGGTTTTGCTAAGTACCGCTTTCGTGGGCGCAAGGTGTTGTTCTGGATTGTTCTTGCGTCAATGATGCTTCCGACTCAGCTAAGCATTATCGGGTTTTACCAATTAAACCTAGAATTAAAGTTAATCAACTCTTATTTACCATTTATTATTCCGGGCATAGCAAACGCTACGGCAGTATTCTTTTTGCGAGGTATTATTTCGCAGGGCATTCCAGACTCTATGATTGAAGCAGCACGTATTGAAGGGTGTTCAGAGATAAGAATATTCAATAAGCTCATTCTCCCATGTGTTATGCCTGGAGTGGCAACAATATCTATTTTCAGTTTTGTTTCCTGCTGGAACAATTATATGGGGCCGCTAATAATTATGACGAGCAATGACAAGTACACTTTGCCCGTAATGATCTCTATGATAAAAGGCTTATATATGACTAACTACGGAGCAATGTATTTGGCTATTGCGATATCTGTTGTGCCTATTATTATCGTGTATATATTTTTATCGAGGTTTATTATCAACGGTCTGACTATGGGGTCGGATAAATAAAAGGAGACTGGTATGCAAGTTAAATGGATATACTCAAATGAACTGGCACAATGGAAGCAGAAAGAAATTTGCAAGCAACCTTCGGAGACACCTTCATTGTGGCTGGATGGCATCAAATATCAAAAGATGCTCGGCTTTGGTGCTTGCTTTAACGAGCTGGGGTATCAAGTGCTAGGTGCACTCCCGAAAAATAAACAGGAAGCATTGCTGCGTAACTTGTTTGGGAATGGAGACGGTGAGTGTAATTTTAATGTTTGCCGATTGCCTATAGGTGCAAATGACTATGCAAAAGATTGGTATAGCCTTAATGAAACGCCCGGTGACTACGATATGCAGAACTTCAGTATTGACAGAGATAGAGACTGTCTGATTCCATACGTTCAGCGTGCTACTCAATATCAGAGTGATATGAAGCTTTTTGCATCTCCTTGGAGTCCGCCAACATGGATGAAAACTCCACCTGTTTATAATTGGGGAAAGATTAACATGACTGACTTAAATCTTACTGCTTATGCTTTGTATTTTGCGAAATATGTAAAAGCTTATGCACAAGCGGGCATAAAAGTTGATCAAGTGCACGTTCAGAACGAACCGGTTGCCAATCAAAAGTTCCCTTCTTGCATGTGGACAGGTGATGAACTGCGTGTATTTATTCGTGATTATTTGGGACCATGTTTTAAGAGAGAAGGCTTAGATACTGAAATTTGGCTTGGCACGATTAATGCGCCCGGATGTGATTACAGTAGATTGATATTTGATAAGTGGGCAACTGAAGACTATGACTACTTTGCGAATACTGTGTTGTCTGATGATGAAGCGCTCAAATATATTACCGGCGTAAGTTATCAATGGGGCGGTAAAATAGCTATACAGCGTACGTTTGAAAGCTGGTGGCCAAGGATTCGCCTAATGCAATCAGAAAACGAGTGCGGATTTGGAGATAACACTTGGGAGTATGCATTTTACAACTGGACAATGATGAAGCATTATATCGGCAACGGTGCAGAAAGCTACATGTATTGGAATTTTATGCTTGAGCCCAATGGGGTAAGTACATGGGGAGATCCTCAAAATGCCATGATAACAATCGATCCAGAAAAACAGAGTTACAGTTGCAATCCCGATTATTATATTATGAAGCATTTTTCTGCAACGATTAAGAGAGGTGCAGTTCGTATGGGTGCAAAAGGCCCAAATGCAGGCGACTCGCTGGTATTTCTTAATCCTGATGGTTCAACCGTTGTTATCGTGTTTAACCCTTTTATTGAAAAGCGGGACATGGCCCTTTCACTTAATAGTAAGAACTACACTTTTAAACTTGAACCCCGATCTGTAAACAGCATTACTATTACAAACTAATATGAATGGAGACGAAATGAAAGCAAAAGTGCTAATGACACAATTTATTGATGGGAAACGTGATTTTAAGGAATATTCCGATGAGTTTGTTCCTAATAGTGAGAACAGGGAATTTGGCATTGTAAATATATATTCAAATGAAACATTTCAGAAAATTGAGGGGTTTGGAGGTGCAATTACTGAAGCAGTAGGTGCAACTTTAAATAAAATGTCGCCTACCATACAGCAAAAAATTATTAAATCTTATTTCGGTGTGGATGGCATTGGATACGGCATGGTGCGGACACATATCGATAGCTGTGATTTTTCGTTATCTAATTATTCTGCAATAATAGAATCTGATGAGGATGAGTTTAAGACGTTTTCTCTTGCACGTGATGAGAAGAACATAATTCCTTTCATAAAAATGGCGTATAAATTTGCGAGCAGACCACTCCCAGTAATGCTCTCGCCGTGGTCACCGCCAGCATATATGAAGACAAATGGAAGTCGCAATGGCGGAGGTAAGCTTAAAACTGAATACTATCAAGCATGGGCATCATACATTTGTCACTATATTCATCAATATCGCAGCAGAGGTATCAATGTATCAGCGATGTCTATACAGAACGAGCCTAATGCTACTCAAATATGGGATAGCTGTGTGTATACGGAGAAAGAAGAAAAAACATTCTTAAAAGAATTTCTTTATCCCGAACTGATAAAACAGGGTCTTGGTAATATAGAAATCTATACTTGGGATCACAACAAAGAGAGAATGTTCGATCGTGCGGATAAAATGATAGATAGTGATACAAAGGATATGATTGCCGGTGTTGCATTTCACTGGTACTCAGGAGACCATTTCGACTCGCTGGCATTGGTGCATCAAAAGTATCCTGATATGAAGCTGTTATTTTCTGAAGGATGTATTGAATATAGCCGTTTTGATGGGAACAAAGAGCTTCAAAATGCACAAATGTATGCACATGATATGATAGGCAATTTCCGAAGCGGTATGAACACATTTATTGACTGGAATATACTATTAGATGAGCAAGGGGGACCAAACCATGCCTGTAACTATTGCGAAGCTCCAATTATTTGTGATACAAGGACAGGATCATATCAAAAAAAGTTATCGTTCTATTATATAGAGCATTTCAGCCGCTATATTAAGCCGGGAGCGCTGCGTATTGCAACAACACAATTCACAGAAAAAATTGAAGTCGTTGCTTTCAAAAATCCAGATGATTCACTGGTTGTTATACTCCTAAATCGTCATACAGAACTCATCGAAACATATTTGCGTATTAGTGAAAAGCTATTGAATATCAAAATACCACGAGAATCTATTGTTACTATAACCGTTAACAATAATTTATAACGATTAATAGGAGGAAAAATTGAATGAAATAAAAAATACTAAGAGAACCTGTTGTCATTATAAATGTTAAAAAAAATCTATTGCGATTAAATTTAATAGGAGGAAAGATTAAATGAAATCTAAGTTATTAATAGTTGTACTGGTAATCACAATGATAGTAACTTGTTTAGTTCCTCAAACAACAGCTCATGCAACAGGCCCCACCGTAGAGCTCTGGGTGTCTCAGGTGAATGCAACAGATACTGGAATGGAAAAAGCATTGGAGAAACAAACAAATATCACATTTGATACTGATACTAGCAGTTTGGGTAATTACACAATCTGTGTGGATGAAACCAATACGTACCAGCAGATCGATGGTTTTGGAGCCTCAATAACAGAAGCTTCTGCATATTTGCTTCAGACAAAATTAACTCAGTCAGAAAGGGCTGATTTAATGGATGATTTATTTGATAAGACCGATGGAATCGGTATAAGCATGCTCCGCCAAACTATAGGTTCATCAGATCATTGTGTTGCTCCTTATAATTTTGATCCGTTGCCCGATACAGATAGTTTACCTAATTTTGACTTTAGCCCTGAGCTTACTTATATATTTCCAAGTTTACAGGAAGCGCTCGCTGTAGATCCGGGACGCATAAAAGTAATGGCTACTTCTTGGACCCCTCCGAGCTGGATGAAAGAGAATAATTCAGACTTAGGTACAGCAAATGGGATTAGGGGTTCATTGAAAGCTGATAAGTATCAGGCGTATGCAAATTACTTACTGAAATTCGTCCAGAATTATGAGTCAAGAGGCGTATCTGTTTACGCAATAACACCTACTAATGAACCTGATCACGCAAGTTATGATTGGCCTGCGCTGCCAATGTATTCAAACGAGCAAATTAATCTAATAAGCAATTACCTCTATCCAACCTTTAGAAATAATAATTTGGATACAAAAATTATTGGTTGGGATCACAGCTACACAACAACTAATTATGCAGATGGAGCATTTGCGTATGATTTGCTGGGAGACAGCTCTGCGTATCCAAAGACAGACGGTACGGCGTGGCATTGGTACGAGGGCGATGAAGAGATAATGTCGTTAGTCCGTAAGGAGTTTCCAAGCAAAGATATATGGTTTACAGAAGGTTCTGGCGGAGAATGGGAGTTCCCAGAGTGGCGTATCGCATTCTTGAACCAAACCTCTTGTGTAATAAATATTGCTCGCAATTGGAGCAAGTCAATAATTTTTTGGAATCTTGCACTGGATCAAAATGGAGGTCCGGACTACTATTATGATGTCTATAGAGGAGAGGATTCTGAAAACAGAGGGTTGGTTACAATTGACAACAACAATGGAAATATAACATACAATGTCGATTATTATACCTTGGGACATATAAGTAAATTTGTTGAACCGGGTGCATATCGTATTGACTCTACCAGCCTGCATAATGACGTAGAGACAGTTGCCTTTAAAAACCCTGACAATTCTAAAGTTCTGTTAATGTCAAATAGAACGAATGCTCAAAAGTCTGTTAAGGTCCGTTGGGGAACACAGGCATTTACCTATCAGTTACCTGCCGAAGCAATGGTTACGTTTAAGTGGACAGGAACTCAGGACGGCAAAACGATTGATCCTATATGGTTTAACAATTTTGAGGATGGAAAAGGGTTTAGCGCCGGCACTAATACATCTGCCGAACTTGTTGACAGCCAGGCAAATTTAGATAGTCACTTAGGCGTTAAATTTACAACTTCCCAAAACGGTGATCCGGGAACGACGGCGCAATGTGTTTCTGTAACGCCTTCCTCGGTCAGTACTGTCAATGCCAGCGGGTATGAATACCTGGTCTTTTCGATTAAAGATACCGTCAATAATGATGGAAGCACGATTAAGGTCACCTTCATAGATGATGACGATAACTCTTGGAGTGGTTGGACTCACGAAAAGACAGTGTACGACAACTGGACAAGAATATGGGTGCCAGTTAGTCAGGCTACAGGTATAGATAGAACTGCGATTAAGGAAATCCGAATTGGTGAATACTGGCAAGGCACATATTATGTAGATGATCTATCATTTGCTTTAGGCTATACAGATGAAATACCCTCCTTAAATAGTAATATGGTAATTAACCCAAGCCTCGAGAACGACGGGTGTGCTGCACCAATTATTAATGCTTGGAACTATTCAGGCTCTCTTTCATCGTCTGACTATTTGGAAATAAGCAATGGCGCAAAATCAGGACGTTTCCATCATGCCAATTATGCAGATACTGCATATACTGCAGATACTTATCAAACAATAGCGGGGCTTGATAATGGAACCTATACGCTAAAAGCTTGGGTTCAATCAAGCGGAGGCCAGAATACAGTTAAAATGTATGCAAAAGATTTTGGGGGAAGCGAAGTGAACGTAAGCCTTCCTACAACATCGACATGGATTCAAGTAAGAATTGACAATATCGCTGTATCAAACGGTCAGTGTACCATCGGTTTTTATTCAGATGCAAGTGCATATGACTGGCACTGCTTTGATGATGTGGAGCTCTATAAGGTTGAAACCTATCCTTATCAAAATTCCGGCTTGACTGTTGAGCAAAGAACAGCTGATTTATTGTCTAGAATGACTCTATATGAAAAAGTTGGACAGATGCTTCAAGTAGAAAGACTTACAGCAACAACAACTGATGTGGATGATTACGCTATTGGTTCTGTGCTGAGCGGTGGTGGTTCAAATCCCACACCAAACACCCCAACTGCATGGGCTGATATGATTGACAGCTATCAGGAAGCAGCACTTTCAACGAGGCTGGAAATTCCAATCATCTATGCTGTTGATGCAGTTCATGGGCACAACAATGTGTATGGTGCTACAATATTCCCTCATAATATTGGTCTTGGTGCAACAAGGGATGCTGATCTTATTGAAAGAATAGGCATCGCTACTGCTGAAGAGGTAAGGACAACGGGTATACAATGGGATTTTACACCTTGTATTGCAGCGCCTCAGGATGACCGTTGGGGAAGGACTTATGAAGGTTATTCTGAAAGTCCTGGACTAGTAGCAGAACTAGGTCTTGCCATCACAGAGGGCTTACAGGGAGAAGAAAGCGACAATGACTTTTTAATGGATACAAATGTCGTGGCCTGTTTAAAACACTGGGTTGCTGATGGTAATACGACAGATGGAGATGATCAAGGTAACGCTGTAATGAGCGACCAGGATTTAGAGCCGTTTATAAGGGCATATGAAGATGCGATTGCTGCCGGTGCAAGATCAGTCATGGTAGATTTAGGTACCATTAATAATGTGCTGTCTCATGCTAACTACCATCTGATTACAGAGCTGCTAAAGGGCGACTTGGGTTTTACCGGCGTCGTTATATCTGACTGGAATGGTGCTTATGTTCTTAATACTTCAGATTACTCTGATGCACTTAAAACAGCCATAAATGCTGGAATTGATATGTTTATGGAGCCTGATCACTGGCAAACAGACCAATTTATTGGTACGGTTATAAGCCTTGTTAATACAAATCAGGTTGCAGAAAGTCGGATTAATGATGCAGTAAGCCGAATCCTTAGAGTAAAGTTTGAGGCGGGACTTTTCGAAGATCCTTATACAGACAGAAGTCTTCTTTCAAATGGTAATTTTGGAGGCACTGCACATCGCAATATAGCACGTGAAGCTGTTCGGGAGTCTGCAACATTGCTTAAAAACGAAAACAATATTTTACCATTAGCAAAAACATCGGAAGTGTTCGTAGCTGGTGTAAGAGCAGATGACATTGGATATCAATGTGGTGGCTGGACAATAAGCTGGCAGGGTTCATCTGGAGCTACCACACCGGGAACTACCATATTGGAAGGCATAGAGGATGCCGTCACAGACCCATCAAATGTTACTTATTCTGCAACTGGTGTAGGAGCAGCAGGAAATGACGTAGCAATAGTCGTTGTTGGAGAAAACCCCTATGCTGAAATGTTTGGTGATGTAGGTGACGATCAACCGATTGCAAATTTTAATATCAGTGCTGCGGATCAAAGTGTCCTAGATAATGTAAGGAATTCGGGTGTTCCTACAATTGTGATAATGGTATCGGGCAGGCCAATGGATATAACCTCTCGACTTGGTGATTGGGATGGCTTCATTGCAGCATGGCTTCCTGGAACAGAGGGTGATGGACTATCAGATGTAATCTTTGGCGATTATGATTTTACAGGTAAACTACCAGTGTCATGGCCGAAGTACTTTGACAGCTCAAACATTAAGATTAATTTCGGGGATAGTGACTATGTACCCCTATTTCCATTTGGATATGGCATGACCACAAGTACAGATGCCATTGCGGTGCCGGCAATGATCGAAGCTGAATATGCACATTCTACTTCTGGTGTTTTGTGTGAAGCAACCTCTGATAATGGCGGCGGATTGCATTGTGGATGGATAGATGCCAATGATACAATGACCTATAATATTGATGTACCGTCATCAGGGAGCTATGATGTGAAGTTGCGTGTTGCTAGTCCAACTGGTGCAACTGGTGCCATCGCCCTTAAAGATGGGGCTACCACGCTTGCTACCTATGACGTGCCAAATACAGGAAGTTGGCAATCCTTTGACACAGTTAGTCAAACCATTAATTTGAGCCAAGGCTCAATGAGTCTGACCGTTGAAGCAGTAAGTAGTGGGTTTAATATCAATTATCTAGAGATTGTGCCCAATTTCAATCTGTCATCAGGCAACTTACTTTCGAACAGAGATTTTGAAAGCGGTAACCTTAACGGTTGGTCAACATGGAACAGTGGATCAGGTGCCGCGTCTGTAGATACAGACAATCCATACAGAGATACATATAAGCTGACTTTTTGGAATGCAAATGATTATGGGCAACTAGTTTACCAATCACTGTCGGTGCCAAACGGTACATACCGTTTCTCAGCATGGGCAAGATCTGGCGGTGGTCAGAGGGCACTTCATCTATATGCTAAAAACTATGGCGGTCTTGAAGTTATAAGAGAAATCGGTTCAGGTGAAAATGCATGGAAGTATTATGTTATTAATGACATCTTTGTAACAAATGGTCAAATTGAAGTTGGGATATGGTCAGATGCTTTCGGCGGCAATTGGGCAGCGTTTGATGATTTTGAACTTGTAAAAACAGATTAAATGCTGTAAGTAATAAAATTAATTATTTATGATATCTAATGGATATTTAGATTTGCTTAGTAATATAAACAAAATAAGAAAAGTTATAGCGATACAATAATAATTGCAATGTAAAGGGGCTGTTCAAGGAAAGTGAACAGTTCCTTTTTTTTAGAGATAAGTTCCCACTCCCTATAACCCACTCAGATGGCGGTTACCCGGTTCTATGAGAACAAGGAACAACATGATAAAGGTGATGCTGAACGATAACGAGCTGGAGCATCTCAACAAGCAGGTTAAAACCAGCAAATTGAATAAATCGACTCTGCTAAGAAAGCTCATTAGCGGATTGAAGATTAAACCTGCTCCGGTAGACGAATATCGGGAAATCTTCGGCTTGTTATCCAACGCCACAAATAATCTAAACCAAATCGCAAGACAGGCAAACACATCAGGTTATGTGAACGAAGATAAGCTGGATGCAGCTATTATGCTTATAGATTGAAGAAGACTATGACAGGTGCGAACGAATCATATATAAGCAGTATGTATTGGACGAATTATTTAACTAGTTAATATGTTTTTTCATAATATATAGTTTAACCTAAGCATTGCTTTAATTTGTGTCTTTTAGATCATTAGTTATATTCTTTTTATAAGCTTCAGGAGAGCTGCCAGTTCTGTCTTTAAATGCTCTCGAAAATGAATTGTAGTTATTAAAACCCACTTCCTTTGCAATCTCATAGATGTTTTTTTTAGTTTTCAAAAGAAGTTTTTTTGCCATATCAATTCTATATGAATTTATATAGTGGATAAGATTGGTGCCTATTATCTCCTTAAAATGCCGGCTGAAATATGAAGGGGAAAGATTGAAATGCGCGGATATATCATCAAGAGTAACGTCTTTAGAGTAGTTCTCTTCGATATATTGTATGTAATTTCTTGAGCTTTCTTTTGAAGACATTTTTACTTCGTTTTCAGAAATGATACCTATTATTTTTTTACACTGATCAAGGACATACCTGCGCATATCATCAAGCGTTATGCATTTGTCTATTTTCTCGTACATTTTATAATAGCTCATGAAAGGAACCGAATTTTTTTGATTATCCAGACAGGTAAAACAGATGAACAATATCTGTTTGTATATTTCCTTTATATAAATTTCGCTTTCATAGCAGTTCGTCATTCTTGATGATATGGAATCGACGATGGAATTCAACTCAAGCATGTTTCCAATTCTTATATTGCGCTGCAATGCATTTTGTTCTGCCTTGGTCAAATAGCTTATTCTGTTTTCAGGTATGTGCTTTTCGGAATAAACATAGACTCTTTTACTACCAGAGAACACTCTGTTATTAAGCGCAAGCAGTGCCTGTTTTGCAGAAATATAAATATTTTTTTTATTTGAAACAGGCAGACCTATGCCAGCAGTAGCTGATATAGAATATGCTTTATAGATCTTGCAAATTATTCGCTCAAAATCGTCTTTTATCTTATCAATTATAAAGCTGTTATTATTAGGATTGGTTATCAATATAATGAAACGATTATCATTAAAAAAGATATATTTATATGAAAAGTCTTTCAAATAGTTTTCTATGGTTTTTTGGATATCATATTTGGTTTTACAGTTAAGTATTTCTGATTTACTTATGCCTGTTTCTTTATACATATCAATTTGTAAGATATTGACGTTGGAGTTTCCTTTGGGGAGTATTTTGCTTAGTTTAGCAAGACCATCTTTTTGGCTGTCTTCATCATCTGCTTCATTAAGTATATTAAGAATCGAACGGTTGAATCTTTCTTTTTTTATTTCGTTGCTATTTATAGAAAGTGATATCTTTCTTATCAACAATGTTGTAACCATCGAAACAAGAATAAACAGTAAAAGGAGTACCCATAACCAAACAAGGGAGTTTTGCAGGTAGCCGAGGATTGTATTTATGCCATAGTTTTTAGGAACGAGGGTTGTAAGAATCAGATCTGACGATAAAGATTTTGCATAGTATATATTATAATTTTCATTATCGATTGAAGCGTTGATTGTACCACTGTTGCTGCTTCGGATGCTTAGTGTCTTCATTATTTGGGAGTTTTTGAAAGAATAAAGTGTAATGTTTTTATTTGTTCTTTTAATGATACTGCCATTTGTATTAAAAAGAAAACTAATGCTTTTATCTGCAAAACTTGGTTTTTCTATAGAAAACAAGGAGTCTTCGCTCAGCAGTACGATAAGAGCGATATTATCCTTCTGCGTGTTGATAGGCAGCTTAAAAACAAGCGATGACATATTGAGAAGCTGTTCATCGTATTGTGAATAGTATACAAATTCGCTGGCGTAGATTATATCGAGCTGTTCATCAGTACTGGGATAGCTCATTAAAGTGTTCAGGTCATTCAGTTGAAAAAAGTATACTCTTTGAAAAAACAGATCTGAGTTGTATGATGCTCTTGTCGTGAAAACTTCCTGGGAACTTTCAAAATAAAGGAGGACTTCCGAAATGTCTTCGTTCGAATCTTTAATGTCTTGAAGCATTTGATTTAGCGTTAAACCGTCGTGGCTGTTTTGGTCGCTGAATTGGTAAGCAATTATATCCCCGTAATTCAGATTGTTAAAAACAGAATATTCCACAATATTGTCTATCTGTCTGTCGATTGAATTACGGTCAGCAAGGAGCTGCTTTAGTGCTGCGCTTTCAGCGGCAGAATCGATTTGAGAAGCAAACAGGAACAATAAAATTGCCCCGATTATCAATAAGAAGAATAATAGGGAAATAAAAATAATAATTGATACTTTTAAAAATGTGCTCTTTGGGTTATACTTGCCCAATTCGACGACATCAGGATACAATAGATCCTCCTATTTACAGCAGAACATGGTGAACAGTGTGTAGAAAGCTATATAAATTATAACATCTGGTAATTACCGTGTAAAGACGGATATAGGCTTCCAACCGCCATATGTTTATTAGCAAGTATGATATTATTTGTATAGTATATGATTATTTACTATATATATTTTTACTCGATTTGCTGAAAATAAAAATCATTAACATCTCTTAACTAATTATTCTCTAAAAAATTGAATACTAATTTCAGCAATAAAATCAGTGTTCGCAAAAATCGTGGATTTTTTAAACAAGCTGTTTGTGTTAGGATTTATTCAAGCTTTAAAACAAAGATTTAAATATTTTATCGGAAAAGCCGGCTGTATATGAAAAGGGCTTAGATAGATATAGCAGTTTTTCGGTAAGAAAGAAAATAAACAGGAGGATATGAAATGAAGCGTACAATGGCAATCTTATTGGTAATCATTATGGTTTTTGCTTTTTCTGCATGTGCGGATAAAGTTGCAGAAGACACCTCTGATGATTCACAAGATGAAACGGTGGTCCAGGAGGACGAAGAGTTATTGATTGGTATCAGTTACTATACAACACAAATACCTGTCTTAAACTCTGTTGTAAATGCTTTGAAGAACAGGGCAGAAGAACTTGGTTACAAAGTGGTGTCGGCTGATGGTGAGCTGGATATCGATCAGCAGATAGCTAACGTTGAGGACTACATACAGATGGGATGCAAGCTGATATTCATTAACCCGTCTGATTCAGCTGCTATAACGCCTGCTGTGGAGGCTTGTAATGCAGCGGATATACCAGTAGTCATGCTTGATATTGATGCAGTCGGAGGAGAGCGTGTCAGCCACATTACGTCAGACAATGCTCTTATGGGAAGATATGGCGGAGAATATATCGCATGGAAACTTGGCGGTAAAGGCAAAGTTGCTTTAATTGACTTTTCGGTTCTTGATATAGTTGTTGAAAGATCTGATGCGTTTAAGAAAGTCATATCATACTTCCCGGATATGGAAATTGTTGCGACCGAACAAGCGGTTACCCGAGATGTTGCACTTGAAAAAATGGAAGCCATATTCCAAGCTCATCCTGACATCAAAGCTGTATTTGCTATCAATGATGGCGGCGGATTGGGCGCATATTACGCCGCAAAAGCTGCAGGGCTGAATGACATGGTTATTTCTGCGAACGACGGTGAAGATGATGCGATTAAGCTTATAACTGAAGGTACTGGTTATGGACTGACATGCGCACACATGGCTGCTTTATATGGAAAGACTGCTGCAGAAGCGGCGGACGACATTATAAATGGCAAGGAAGTTTCAAAGAAGATAACAATTCCGGTCTATCCTATAACCAGCGAAAGTTTCGATGCTTATCCGGGTAGAGATGCACTTGATTTTGATGAATCGATTTTGACACCCAGCTGGTATTCCGAGGATTCATGGATACAGTTGACAGAAGAATATAACTATACTGATTGGAAATAAGCGTTTATATTCTGTTTTTACTTGGATGGAGGGCTGACAGACAACGTTAGTCCTCCTTTAAAATAATTTGATGGAGGCACAAAGATGGAAGCTACACCAATAATAAGTGCAAAAAACATATCTAAACGTTTTCTTTCCACACAAGCATTAGATGGTGTCACTTTTAATATAAAACCAGGTGAAGTTCATGCGCTGGTCGGAGAGAACGGTGCCGGCAAGTCAACCTTGGTCAAAATCATATGCGGAGCTTACCAGAGCGATACGGGGGAAATACTTTTAAACGGGAAAGCTGCTGCGATAAAGAGTCCCAAAGATGCCCTTAACAACGGAATAGCAGCGATATATCAGGAGTTCAGTCTACTGCAAAAAATGAGTGTTACTTCGAATCTTTTTATAGGAAGAGAACAAACCGGAATCTTGGGCATTGCGAAATATAAAGATATGCAGGCTCAGGCAAAAAGGCTTTGTGAATCAGTAGGGTTAGAAGTGGATGTTAAAAAACCTGTAGAGTTACTTTCAACAGCTGAAAAACAGTTGCTTGAGATCGTCAAAGGGATTGCATTCAATGCAAAGGTAATTTTTATGGACGAACCTTCCGCTATCCTTACAGAATCTGAAGTAGAGAATCTCTTTGGGATTATAAAAAAGCTTACGGAAAAAAGAGTAGCAATCGTATATATATCTCACAGATTGGAAGAGATTTTCAAAGTTGCTGACTGTGTAACGGTTCTTAAGGACGGAAAACACATTATAACAGCGCCTATAGGCCACTTTAAATCAAAAGAAGATGTCATAAGGTACATGATCGGACGAGAAATATCGAATGACTTTTATGGGAAATCTGAAGGTCATATTGTTGATAAGTCAAAAGTAGTGTTGTCAACAAAAAACCTAAGCGGAGAAAAAATAAGCGGAATAAGCTTTGAACTATATAAGGGAGAAATACTTGGGTTTTCCGGATTAGTTGGCGCCGGCAGAACGGAGATTGTAAAACTGCTGTATGGTGCTGACAAAAAGAAAAATGGAAAGGTATACATAAATGGAAGCCCGGTTGAGATAAAAACACCCAAGCATGCGATTCAGAACGGTATTGGTTTCGTGCCGGAGGACAGGGCGCTTGAAGGCATAATACTTGGTCATTCTATTCGCGCTAACGTTTCGCTGGCGATTCTCGACCAGCTCATAAAATTCGGGATCATAGATTTTAAAGAACAAAAAAAGATAGTGCAGACCTATGTGGAAAGCATGGGTATAAAGCTGCCAAGTATCAACACGCTGGCGGCGAAATTGAGCGGTGGTAACCAACAGAAGGCTATAGTTGCAAAATGGTTGGCTACTGAATCAAAGATATTGATAATGGACGAGCCAACAAGAGGTATTGACGTTGGAGCAAAGGCGGATATATATAGGATATTGAGGAGACTGGCGGATAAGGGTGTTTCACTGATAATCGTTTCGTCTGAGCTACCTGAAACTCTGAGCATTTGCGACAGAATACTGGTTGTAAGAGAAGGGAAAATCGCTTCATGTATTTCCCGGGAAGAGGCGACGGAAGAGTTGGTCATGCTTCATGCTACCGGCCAGATAAAAGATAACTATGAAAGTGTGAGGTAAATATTATGAACAAAACAACTACAAAAAGCGCTAATATAGATATAAGAAAGAAATTCAACATCAACCCTTCAACTGTACAACTTATAAGTATAGTTCTATTTATAGTAATAATGTCGATATTCTTTTCAATTATGACCAACAGGTTCTTTACGTCGGCAAATATATTAAATATCGTAAGGCAGGTCACGGTTATATCAATGCTTGCTTTTGGTATGACGTTCGTTATTCTAGTCGGCGGTATTGATCTGTCTGTTGGCTCAATAGTTGGGTCTTCGGCGCTGTTTGCAGCATTGATAAACCTTTCGACAGGATCACTTTTACTTACTATTCTTGGCGCAATTCTTTCAGGCACAGTCGTTGGGATAGTTAATGGGATAATTATTAGCAAGCTGAAGATACCTGACATCATAGCAACACTTTCAATGATGTCGATAATACGAGGCGCTGTTTTGGTATATACGCAGGCAACCCCGCTATATGGATTCAAAGACAATTATCTGAGCCTCGGGCAGGGATATCTGGGTTTCATGCCTATACCTATCATCATAATGGGACTCGTTCTTATTGTCTGCCTTGGGTTGCTGCGGCTTACAAAGTTTGGAAGCCACGTGTTTGCTGTTGGTGGCAACAGAGAAGTCGCACGATTATCGGGAATAAATGTAGACCTGATTAGAATAATAGTATATGCGATAAGCGGCTCGACTGCTGCGCTTGGTGGTGTAATACTTGCCGCGAGAACAGCTGCTGCAGTCCCAACAGCCGGCCAAGGGTATGAGATGGATGCAATCACTGCAGTAGTTCTTGGCGGTACTGACATTGTGGGTGGGAGAGGGAGTCTGCTGGGCACATTCCTTGGTATGCTCGTAATCGGAATATTGTCCAATGGACTTATTTTGATCGGAGTTGATTCTTATGTGATAACTATACTGAAAGGCGTAATACTCCTTGCCGCCATTGCAATAAGCGTGAGGCGTAAATAGATTAACGCAAATATACGGACAACAAAGAACAAAAAGTGGACATATGGAAAAACATTGGAGGTGAAGAAATTGCGCAGGATCGTAACCGTACTGGGAGAAATAACGCCGGGCGATGCAGGAGTCACATCAGCACACGACCATATACTCATTGATATGTCAGCGCAGTTTATAATGCCGTCTGAAGCGTCAAGAATCGCATTGGCAAAAAATCGTCTGTCGATGGAAAATTTGGGAACGATAAGGGCAAATCCCTGGGCGATGTTGGACAACCTCGTAATAAATGACGTAGGGCAGGCAAAAAAGGAAATGCTGGAATTTAAAAAGTCAGGCGGTAGTACGATAGTTGATGCAACAAGCAAGGGGCTTGGCAGAGACCTTTCCGCTTTATACGAAATATCCAAAGAAACTGGAGTAAACATTGTCGCAGGCTGCGGCTATTACACCGGAGATACGCATCCTGGTGATATTGAAGAAAAGAGCTCTGAAGAGATAAGAGATGAGATAGTAGAAGAAATAACGGAAGGTGTGGGGTTCCCGGGCGTAAGGTGCGGAATGATAGGAGAGATCGGAGTGTCCGCAGTGATGAGCAAAAACGAGGAGAAAGTTTTAAAAGGGGCGTCGTTGGCGCAGAAAGAAACAGGTGCGCCTATACAGGTGCATATTTTCCCCTGGCCTCCTGCGGGTGAAACGAAGCTTAAAGGAAGTGAAGTTCTGGATATAATTGAGAGTCAGGGCGCTGATCTTTCCAAAGTGTGCATCAACCATACCGCTGTTGCCAGGCGTATAGACATCGGCTATATAAGTTCGCTGATAGAGAGAGGAGCATTTGTTTCTTTTGACAATTTTGGCCACGAATTTATGATACCACTAGATAGCAGGGACTATATCCCCGGACCGTTTTCTACGGACTGGGAGAGATGCGAGGCAATATATTCACTGCTTTCTAAGGGCTATATTAAAAAGATCCTTGTGGCAAACGATATCTGCCACAAGCATATGCTATGCGGTTTTGGAGGCGGCGGGTACGGCGGCGTTATCAAAACGGTGTTCAATATGATGCAGGATCTGGGCGCAGCAAAGGATGATATCGACTGCTTGTTGGTGCGTAATCCGGCGGAATTCCTTTCATTTTAATATCAAGCTGTGGACGGATTTGAAGATATCAAAATCAATTCAAAGGAGATGTAATAAATGCAAGCTGTTAGGAAAACCAAAAGAGGCAAAGGGAACGTAGAGCTTATGGAGGTTCCCGTGCCTGAGATAGGAAGCAAGGATGTTCTGATGAAGGTATGGGCAGCCGGGGTCTGCGGCAGTGACCTGAATATTCGGGATGATATACATTTTTATGATCCGCCGGTCACGATAGGCCACGAGTATTCAGGCGTTGTTATGAAAGTTGGAACGGATGTTGAGAGTATAAAAGTCGGTGATAAAATAGTTGCGGACATCGAAGCTCCGGAAGGGTGGATAGGCGTGCAGATAGATGGTTCTTATGCCAATTATATGCGCATACCGGAGTGCGTGGCGTTTGTGTGCCCACCGGATATGCCGCTTGATGCTGCTGCGCTGACTGAGCCGGTAGTTGCGACTATACACTGTCTGCAGGAGCGCAACACAATAAACGTCGGGGATTTTGTCGCAGTCGTCGGGCCGGGGCCGATGGGTATATTGGCTGTACAGTTCGCAAAACTAAACGGAGCGAAAGAAGTTGCGCTTATCGGAAGAAAAACCGATACGAAAAGGCTGGAGGTCGGCAGAAAGGTCGGAGCGGACCATATCCTTGTGTATGAAGAAGGCGCAAAAGAGAAGATATTAGAGCTTACAAACGGAATAGGGGTGGATTTTGTCGCCGACTGTGCTGGCACGCAAAGCGGTACTCAGCTGTCCATTGATATCACAAGGGCATGCAATGAGGGCAGAGGCGGACTCGGCAGAATCGCTGCAGTAGCAATGTGGGGGAAGCCCATCACACTTTCGCTTGACCGTCTTGCAATGGGACAGCTGACGATAAGCGGAGGTTGGAGCTGGAACGGGCATGAGACATGGCGGAAAGCAATAGATATGCTTTACCGGGGATGTTTTGACGTGGACTCTATCGTAACTTCCAGATATAAGCTTGAAGAATGGGAGACAGCCTTTGATAATCTGGAAAAAGGTCTTGATGTTAAAGCGTTCCTTCATCCGAACGGAACCGACTGGTGAATCATGCTGTAAAAACGGATGGTTACGTCTGCACTTTGGAGAAATGACTATATGAAGGAGATAAGAATATGCCAACCAACAAAGCGGCTGTGATAGGAACAGGGTATATAGGAGCAGCACATATCGAAGCCCTTGCAAGGATAGGGGTGCAAATCAAAGCGGTTGCTGATACGAATATTGGGAATGCTGAGGTAATTGCCGGCAGGTATAATATAAAAGGTACATATCAGGATTATCGTGAGATGCTTGAAAATGAGGACATAAACTCGGTTCATATCTGCACTCCCAACAATATGCACTATGAAATTGCTATGGCTGTGGTTGAAAAGAAGCTGAACGTTCTTTGTGAAAAGCCACTTTCTCTTACGGCGGAGCAATCTGCAGCGCTGTGTAAAGAAGCCAAAAGAAATAGCGTGCTGGGTGCAGTCAATTTTAATTATAGGTATTATCCGGCGGTTCAGCATGCAAGGGGGCTGATCAAAACAAATGGCATCGGCAAAATAAATATCGTTATCGGAAATTACCTGCAGGACTGGCTTTTGTATGATACGGATTACAACTGGCGGCTTGATCCAAAGGTGGGGGGCAAATCAAGAGCGATAGCTGATATCGGTTCGCACTGGTGCGATCTTGCGCAGCATGTATCCGGATTGAAAATTACTGACGTAATGGCGGACCTACTTACTGTTCACAAGGAAAGAAAGCAGGCTAAAGGCGAAATGCTTACTTTTAAAAAGGCTGATGCTGACGCCGAATATACGCAGATACCGATGACGACGGAAGACTATGGGGGAGTGCTTGTGCGTTTCGAAAACGGAGCCAGGGGCATGTTTTGCGCTTCGCAGGTAAGCGCAGGCCAGAAATGCCGGATACGGCTGGAACTGTACGGTTCCGACAGTTCGCTATCATGGGATCACGGGGATGCGAATTCGCTTTGGATAGGGAAGCGAGACGGCAATTGCGAAACTGTTACCAAAAGCCCCGTGGACATGAATGAACAAGGCGCTGCGATGGCTCATTATCCGGCGGGGCATCCTGAAGGTTATCCGAGCGTAATAAAGAATATGTGCCTCGATTTTTATAATTGCATTACTAGGGGCAAGGAGTCAGGAACGCTTCCGACTTTTGAAGACGGATATTGTCAAAACCGTATAGTCGAAGCGATACTTGAGAGCAGCAGACGTTCATGCTGGGTAAGGGTGGAGAATTAGTATGATAAGCGGAATGTTTAGCAGACGGATAATAAACGAGTATTTGCCGGGGATGTCTTCACTGTGCGGTGTTAAGGAGTTCGAATATACGACTGGCGCTGCAAAGGGAGTAAGGGCGCTTGAGGTGTATACGGGCAGCGGTTTTCGTTTCACCGTTCTTCCTGACCGTGGGCTGGATATTTCTGAAGCATCTATGAACGGCATTCCGGTTTCATGGGTGGGCAAACAGGGCATATTCGCACCTTCATATTTTCAAAACGGAAACTCAGAGTTTTTTAAAATGTTTTTCGGAGGGCTCCTAACCACCTGCGGTCTGATACAAGCGGGTGCGCCGTGTACTGACGAAAGCGTGCTTTTCGGCAGAGAAGAGTTCGGGCTGCACGGGCGAATAAATTCGCTGCCGGCTGAGAACTATGGGTATGACTGCAGATGGGAAAATGACGATTATATAATCACGGTAAGCGGAAGCGTTCGTGAGGCCAGAATGTATGGCGAGAACCTGGTACGCCGCCGTACAATCGAAACAAGGCTGGGAGCCCGTGAACTAAAAGTCCATGACGAGGTAATCAACGAAGGGCATATACCCACGGAACTTATGATGCTGTACCATATCAACTTCGGGTATCCGTTGCTTAGCGAGAATTCAAAACTAGAAACGAATTACCGTCGTGTTGAAGCGATCAACGATTTTGCAAAAGAAAAAGGTGGATATATAACGAAATTCGCTAGACCGAAGGCTGAGTATTTGAACGATAATTACAGGCTTTATGACCCAGACGACGATAACGTTAAAATAGCGCTGTACAACGAAATTTCTAAAATAGGCGCAGAAGTATTGTATTCGGATAGGGAGCTGCCGTTTTGTACCGAGTGGCTGAATATGGCGGCTCAGGATTACGTTTTGGGCATCGAACCCGGGAACTGCCTGCCAGAAGGGCGTGTCATGGCAAGGAAAAACAATCGCCTTGATGTTATAGAACCTGAACAGATAAAAAGTTATAACCTAACTATAAGGATATTAAATTAGACAAGTAATAAAATGATTAGTTAATAAGAACTAGTACGAAATTGTTATATATACTATACAAATGTATTTTTAAGAAATGATAGTATGCTGGCTGAAGATGAACCGTGAGATCAGAAAATGGTGGACGTATTCTAAAATAAGTATTTATTCTATCACCTGATAAATAGTCTTCGATTGGATATAGTGAAAATCAGGTCTGCCGACAAGGCTGGTATTCACTCGGCGAAGATGACGATCATATACTTAAATGCTTAATTTGTTTTTTATGTTCGATTTGGTATGGCTAGACAAAGCTGAAGGTGCCGAATGACTTCTTTTAACTATAATAGCTTACATTTGGAATCAAATTGCCCGGATGGTAAAATTAAAGCACGCCAGAAACGGCGTGCTTTAAAACTTTATCAAACAGGAGTAATTATTCTGTCCTATCCGAAATTATGGCGGAGATAGAAGCCGCCTAACCCCAGCACTTAAAATTGAACAGGCACAGAGAATAGTAGTTTAGCCTAATATATTTCAAGGAGTAAGATGATGAAAAATAAAATCGAAAAAGGTATTGAGTATATGCTGGAAAATGATATCTGGTATCCGACCTTTAAGACAAAAGAAAATGGAATTAGACTTGGGAAATACGGGATGATGGAAAGTGTAGCGAAAATTGTGTAAACCTTCATTGTCAGATAAAATAATAACTGACGATGGAGGTTTTATTATGGCACAGAAACGAGAGAAGAGTACGCTACGCAAGCTCATCGATGAACGCGGCATCAAAGACTTGGCAGGTGTACAAGACCTGGTGAAAGAACTCACATCCGGCCTGATTCAAGAAATCATGGACGCTGAGCTCGAAGAAGAACTGGGGTACAGCAAGTACGATTACAAGAATAAGGAGAGGGACAACTCGCGAAACGGGCATTACAAGAAGACGGTGATCAGCAGTCAAGGCGATGTCGAACTGGCCGTTCCGCGCGATCGAAACGGCGAATACGAACCGCAAATCGTGAAAAAACATCAGATGGACATATCAGAGATTGAGGACAAAATACTGTTCCTGTATTCGCAAGGGACATCCACCCGAGACATCGAGAAAGCGATGTTCGAGCTGTACGGAATCGAAGTGGATGCAACCCGAGTATCCAAGATAACGGACAAAATATTGCCCACGATATGCGAATGGCAGAACAGAACGCTTGAAAGCATATACGCAATGGTCATGCTCGACGCTATCCACTACAAGGTTCGGGAAGACGGTATTGTCGTTAAAAAAGCCGTATATATCGCCATTGGCACCGATTTGGAGGGAAAAAAGGACGTTCTAGGTATCTGGATCGGCGCTACGGAAAGCTCAAAGTACTGGCTGGGTGTGCTCAATGGCCTGAAGAACCGTGGCGTCCAAGACATCCTCATCGCATCTGTCGATGGCTTAACCGGCTTCTCTGAAGCCATAGCCGCAGCGTTCCCCAAGACGGAAATCCAGCGCTGTGTCATCCATCAGATTCGCAGCTCAACACGCTATGTTTCGTACAAAGACGTCAAGGCGGTTACGGCAGCGCTAAAGCCAATTTATAAAGCTCCGACGGAGGAACTGGCTCTCGTTGCGCTCGACGACTTTGAGGAGAACTGGGGCAGCAAATATCCCATGGCCGTTCGCTCTTGGCGTGAGCATTGGGACGAACTCGCGACCATGTTCAAGTATCCGGAGCAGATACGCCGGATTATCTATACCACCAACGCCATCGAGAATTTCAACTGATGCGGAAAGGATTCTTAGCTCAAAATCGTCAAATGCTTTATAATCAAATGGCTTAGCTGGGAATCTCTATTTCCATTACAAAGAAATCGAAGATCACGCAAATGTTTGGAGGAATGATATTGTAAAGTGCTGCATAGCAAAAGGCTATAGTATACGAAGCGCTTATGATATTACAGTGCGTGGATTGAAACTATTGCCGCCAATACCAATGAATGACGGCCACTAGTACAGCGATCTTTTAATTCCTTTACATTCAATTGACGTTGACCTCGTCCATCTTATATTTCCAGTGATAAACGACGGGGTCTTGGTTGACTTCATTGATATAGCGATAGATTCTCTCAATCAGTTCTTCTTTTGATTTAACACGTATACCTCTCAAACATACTCGTGCCAACTTACCAAAGAAGCTTTTAATAAGGTTTAGCCAAGAACCATGCTTTGGTGTAAAGACAAATCCAAATCGATCAGGGACTGTTTCAAGGTATTTGCGTGTCTCCTTGGACGTGTGTATACTGTGGTTATCCAATATAATTCGTATTTTATCGCCCCGGTCATATTTTTCATCTAAAATCTTGAGAAAGTCGATAAAATCAGCACTTTTATGTGTATCGCTTATTTTGGGGATAATTTCACCTGTGAGCAAATCAATACCTGCTAATAAAGATACTGTACCCAAGCGTTTGTACTCACTATCCCGGGACACAAATCCATGTTTCTCTGTCGGTCGCAGATCGTCAGTCACATTGGCGATAGCCTGAATGCCAGGTTTCTCATCATACGATATGGTAATCGTTTTGTTTTCAGCATCCGGCCAAACGACATTACCTTTCTCATCAAACATCAATTCTATCTGCTTGTAGATTAGCAGAACATTATGCATCTTTGTCTCAAATTCCGGATCCCTGTTCTCCAGATAATATCGGATTCGATGCGGTTTGATTTCTGCAGCATTCAATATGTCCCAAACCTTTGATTTCGCCACATCTTTGAGTTCTGTATAACCAGCTTCCCCGCACGTTTTTTGTATATGTTTCTGGAGCTTTGTAATCGTCCATAATTCCTGCGGATACCCATGATCTAGGGCCCAATCCCATGCGCTATAAAATCATTAAGCCGTTATTCTTGACCTAATACTAATACAGTGATAGAATTAAGTTAGCATTAACTAACCGCACAGCGGAGGATATCATTATGGAACAAGCGATTTCTACAAACTCAAAGGATGAGTATTTCAGCGATCTTGTGAGCCGTTATGGCTTTTCTTATACACGAAAGCGAAACGTGACCACCCTGACTGTTCCGGAAAGGATGGGAAGCGGATATATCAAAACAGTAAAGGCTAGCAATGACATTGAAGTAGGTATAATAGACATGTTTCTTCTTCATCCTATCATATCGTATTATGATGATTATCCGAATACCTGCGAAGCGGCGTATTGCCTCAGCGGTCATATTTTTTATTCAGAAACGGGCGTCGGAAAGGCGAACCTGCATAAAAACGAAATAGGATTGTACGCACTGCCCCGCAGCCGGGGGATGACGATGATACCCTCGTGCGAAAGGGTGCATGTTGTGTCGGTAGAATCGCAAAAGCCCTTTCATTATCGATTGCCGTACACAAAGAAGTGTACGCAGTATGATGATGCCTTAGTAAAAAGCTTATTACAGCAGCTGGTCAAGCCCAAAAAGGTCTACGCAAAGATACATAACTATTTCAGTCAGATAGTAGAAAACGATATCAGCAGTGAATTAAAAGACACATACCTTGATTCGCTGGGCAAGGTATTGCTGTCCGATTTGTGGCAGGAAAATATCATACTCCCCCTGACCGGAGGAAAACGGACTATCTGCTCCGGCTTCGAAAAAAAAGCTCTGCGAAAAGCAAAAGAAATCTTATCCAAAAATTACTCCGCTCCTCCAACTATTCCTGAGCTGGCCAGGATGGTTGTGCTGAACGAACACAAGCTGAAGGTCGGCTTCCGTGAAATGTACGGCAAAAGCATATACGAATATGTCCGCAGCTTAAGAATGAAGAATGCAAGCCACCTGCTTGAAAACCTTGATTTGAGCATCGGCGAGATCGCAGGGATGGTGGGTTATGTTAACACCAGCCACTTTGCCCGTGCTTTTAGAATCAAATATGGTTTAAACCCCAGTGATTTTCGTCTCGGAGTATAAATAATCCCAATCGGAGCGGTGAAAATCCGTTTCGGGGCGGCATAAAAGCAAATAAAAGGATAGAATGGGCATTGAGGAATCAGTGCTCATTTTTTTAAGGAGACAACCGGATGACTAAACGAAATAGAAAAAAGGGGCTTTGGGCGATCATGGCCCCGGTAAGCCGCTATATAAAAGCGGCCATAGGCCTTTCGGCGTTCGGCGGGATAAGCGCGCTTTTCGGATATGTTTTCCTGGCGTATGTGCTTTCAATCGCTACAGGCGGAAGCATAACGCTTTTCGGGCTGGTGTTGCATTTCAATCCAGCGTTTTTGATACTGGCGCTGGTGGTAATACTTTCTTTCGTTATCAAATATTATTCGACTGTCGTATCACACCTTGGCGCTTTTAAGCTGGAGGAGATATTGAGAACGAATATTACCACGCATCTGGCAAAGGTGCCGTTGGGATATATCACCTCCACAGGTACGGGCGCTTTTAAAAAAGTTTTGCTGGACGACGTCAAAAACCTTCATGCCTTCGTCGCAGACAGCACGCCGATGATCGGCAGGAGCATCGCCACGCCTGCCGCATCCCTCGCCGCCCTTATCATCATCGATTACAGGCTGGCAGTTGTCGCACTCTGCGTATTACTGCTCGGTACTGCAATCATGTATTTCGTTATGAAGGATGAAGCCAGCCGCAGGAGTAAATATGAGCAGAGCCAGTCGGATATCAACAAGGCGGTGATTGAGTTCGTTCAGGCGATGCCGGTTGTCAGGACGTTTGACGACGGTACAACTTCTTTTAAGCGCTACAATAAAGCGCTTCATCGCTACCGCATCCATCTGAAAGCATGGATTACGGCGACAAGCACGCCTGCCAGAATCTCCATGATTATACTAAGCCCGATGCCGACACTGATTGCGGTCACAATAGCGGGTATCTTTTTTGTGTCGGGCGGCAACTTATCTTTTGCCGTTTTCATTGGCGCACTGCTTGTCAGCACCGGTATGGCGGACGCTTTGATGCCGCTGATGTGGGCGAGCGAGTTTATCAAAAAATCTCAGGCGGCGGCCATCAGAATCCATGAAATCATGGAGTTGCCCGAGCTTGAAAGCGCCTCGGATTTTCAAAAGCCAACAAGGTTTGATGTTGTTTTTGACAACGTCTCATTTAAGTATAATGAAAAAGACCCTTATGCGCTTAAAAATGTCAGCTTCAGCGTCCCGCAAAACACGACCACCGCGTTGGTGGGGCCCAGCGGCGCCGGTAAAAGCACCGTTGCCAAGCTCATCCCCAGGTTCTGGGACGTAAAGGAAGGCAGTATAAAAATAGGCGGGATAGATATAAGAAATATGGATGCCGCTGCGCTTATGGATACCGTTTCGTTCGTTTTTCAGGATACGTTTTTATTCAACGATACGCTGGCAAACAATATCAAAATCGCCAACGACAACGCAACGGACGAAGCTATGATAGAGGCCGCAAAAGCGGCGCAGATTCATGATTTTATTATGAGCTTGCCGGACGGATACGAAACAATGGCCGGCGAGCGGGGCACAAGCCTATCCGGCGGACAGAAGCAAAGGATTACGATTGCACGGGCCATATTAAGAAACGCTCCGGTTGTTGTCCTTGATGAAGCGACGGCCTTTGCCGACCCGGAAAACGAAGAAGAGATCATCAAAGCGCTTTCAAACCTGATGAAAGACAAAACGGTCATCGTCATTGCACATCGGCTGTCCACCATCAAGGACGTTGAGCAGATCGTGGTTTTTGACCGGGGCGAGATAACGGAAACAGGCCGGCATGACGCGCTGCTGAAAAAGCAGGGAATATACGAGAAGCTGTGGCGCAATTTTGAAAAAGCGCAGAATTGGGATCTGCACCATGCGGGAGATGCAAAATGAGAAAACTTAAGTTTACGTCCGTTTTCAACATTTACAAATTGACGATGGAGCTGGCGGGGGAAAGAGCGGCCAGCTTCAAAAAAAGCCTGATTTATTTTGCAGTCGCCTTTGTGCTGCAGGGGCTTGCGTTCGGGTTGTTTTACCCGCTTTTAACGCGCCTGTTTGACGGGTCTGTCGTGATTATGGATGTGCTGCCTTGCCTTGGGCTGATGGTTGTTCTTTGCGCCATATCCTCTGTAGCAAAATGGAAAGGGTATGACTTTGATTACACGGGCAACATCGTCGATATCACGCACGACTTGAGAACAAAGCTGGGCGCCTGCCTGAGAAGGATGCCCCTGGAGAAATTATCCGACTATAAAACGGGCGAGCTGAACGCCATATTTTCGAGCAATGTGGATGATTCCGTGTTGCATATGGGCTCGGTTGCCGCCATGCTATTGGAGTTGGTGATTGTTCCGGTTACCATTGTTGCCGTCACGTTTTTCGTTGATTGGCGGCTGGCGGTTCTCATGCTGCTGCTTTTTCCGCTGTCCATACCGATTTGTCGTTGGATGAGAAGGCTTGCCCTTGATGAAAAGACAGAGCTCGCCCTTGCCAATGCGGCGCTTGAATCGGGATTCATCGAGTATATTCAAGGGCTGCCAGTGCTAAGAGCCGTCAACAAGACGGGCATTAACGCTCAGAACCTGCAGGGTTCTATCAAGTATGTCAGGTCGGTGCAAAAGAAAGGGCTTTATAAGCAGCAGTTCCCGTTTGTTTTAATGGGTGTTTTGATGGAAGCTATACTCCTCATCATCTTATTAGTTGGCGCATGGTTTGTCGGCGGGCATACGCTGGCTCTGGTGACACTGGGCGCCGGTATTGTGATCGTTGCCAGGCTGACAGAGCCTTTATCGTTGTTCCTGGGCGTTGTCACTTTGTTTGATTTGATGGATTCCTCGTTTAAAAGAATCAAGTCGATACTGGAAACAGAGCCGCTCAAAACCGACAAGCCTGCCGGAACGCCGGAAAATTTTGATATAGCGTTCAGCCATGTGGATTTTACTTACGCCGGACAGGATATGAAAGCGATCAACGATATCAGCTTTTACATCCCAAACCGGACGATGACGGCCATCGTCGGGCATTCGGGCTGCGGCAAGACGACGCTGACCCGGCTGATGATGCGATATGCAGATGTTCAACGGGGGAATATCAAAATCGGCGGCGTTAATATTAAGAATATGAACCCTGATGATTTGATGAAATATATATCCGTGGTGTTTCAGGATGTCTATTTGTTTGACGACACAATTTTAAGCAATATCAAGATGGCTAATCCAAATGCAACGGATAAAGAAGTGGAAGCGGCGGCAAACGCGGCCCACTGCCATGAGTTTATATCAAGACTGCCGGATGGATACGATACAAAGGTGGGTGATATCGGAGGAAGCCTGTCCGGCGGAGAACGGCAAAGAATCAGCATAGCGCGGGCCATCTTAAAGGATGCGCCGATCGTGATTCTGGATGAGCCGACCGCTGCACTGGATACCGAAAGCGAGGTAGCGGTGCAAAATGCGATCGATAAGCTTGTGGAGGATAAGACCGTTATTGTGATTGCCCACCGGCTGTCGACGATTGCGGGGGCGGATCATATACTGGTCGTCGATAACGGAACAGTCATAGAAAGCGGGAAACACGGCGAGCTGGTGGCTAAGAGAGGAAAATATTATAATATGTGGGCCGCGCAGCAACGCGTGAAAGAGTGGCAAATAGATTCATAGGCGGATGATTGTGTTTTTACGACGTTGCAAATGTTGTTAGATCCTCAGGTCTTGCCTGTAAGATATTGCATGATAGATAGAATAATGATATAATTAAGTTAGCATACGCTAATAGCCGCATGTAAATTCGTTTTCGACTTATCAATGGTTTTGGACACGTATTGTCATTTCTGATTTTACAGTCTCATGAGAAGAAGGAGGCAAATGCAATAATGGACAAAAATAACAAACAGAAAATAGTCATTACAATTAATGATCATTGTATTGAATGTGGAAAATGTATCGAAGTTTGCCCGATGGGCGTACTGACTTATGAGAGCGATCCGTCCGTATCCAAAAAGCCAACCGTTTTTGATCCTGAAGCCTGCATTTCCTGCGGGCATTGTATCGCTGTTTGCCCTAAAGACGCAATCAGCCACAATCAACTGTCCATAAATGATTTTCTGGCCATGGATTCTTTTTAGGAATTAGAATGGGATTTATTTATTAATCTGACGTGCCGGCGGCGCAGTATAAGAAGGTTCAGCAGCAAACCCGTGCCGCTCGAGTTGTTACGCAAGGTTTTAGAAGATTCAGCACGGTATTCTCCGACCGGCCGCAACCGGCAAGAAACCAAGGTAATCATTCTTGAAGGAGACTATCTCAAATCAGTACGGGATGAAATGAATAAGACAATCGTTCGCTTAAGAGGCCTTCTGAATATTTTACGCCTTCTTTCTAAAAAGCCTGAGTCGGAGTGGAGAAACATGCGCGCTTTTGGGCACATGATTGAATTGGGCATGGATCCATCAACACGCAAGGCGCCTATGGCCGTACTGTTTACTGCGGATAAAAGAATTAAAGAAAGCGTAGTTGACGCAGCGATTTCATCATATTAAACGTTACTGTCGGCGGAAATACTCGGCCTAAAAACGTGCTATTTTGGGGCATTAATCAACACGCTTCCATATTCAAAAAAGCTGCGCGAGTTGATAAAATTGCCTTCGTATCAAAAATTAGTTTGCGGAATTTTGCTGGGCTATTCAAATATTCAGTATAATAGAATGGTAAGCCGTAAGCTCATAGATTATACAGTCATGGGTAATGAGGGGGAAATAGATGCAAAGACTTTCAGTATGGAACATAGGACCAAATATGAAACCTCAATATAAAAACTGGGTACCCAAAGGGATGATTGTTGGATTTACATGCGCTGCCGCTTTTCTGCTTGCAGCAGCATTTTTATTTGCCGCCACGAATATTATTGCAAACGGAATGCTCAAATGGATATTGGCCGCTGTTTTCGGCGTCGCTTTTATAGTCATCGCAGGCATTTCAATATGGTGCATACAAGCCTATGCTGCGTTTTCCTATGACGGAAAAAGACAACTTTCAAAGCAGATCATCGAAGGAATTGCGAAATATATATCTGTGCCAGAAGGCGGAAAAGTATTGGATGTCGGCTGCGGAAGCGGCGCTTTGGCCATTGCCTGTGCAAAGAAAAACCCAGGCGGAACATCCATCGGGCTGGACCGCTGGGGCAAGGAATATTCTTCGTTTAACAAAACGCTTTGTGAAAATAACGCCAAAGCCGAAGGCACGCCAAACATAAGCTTTGTAAACGGAAACGCAGTAAAGCTCGACTTTCCCGACGAGAGCTTTGATGCCGTTACAAGCAACTATGTGTACCATAATATTCCCGGCATGAACAAACAGGAACTGCTCGCCGAAACTCTCCGTGTACTAAAAAAGGGTGGTATCTTTGCAATACACGATATTATGTCCCCGCAAAGATACGGCGATATGAGTGTATTTGTGACAGGGCTGCAAAAGCGGGGCTATAAAAAGGTTGAGCTTATTGATACCGCAAACGGAATGTTTATGACGCCAAAAGAAGCAAAACGGCTCAGGCTCTGCGGCTCTAAGATTTTTTACGGCATCAAGTAAACCGGTGACGTTGCTGTACGATACATCATAAACCACTTTGACACATACCGCCTCTATTCATAGATCGACGACGGCTCTTCCTCCAGATACACGTTTCCGTCTTTCAACCGCACCTTGGCTGGTTCAATATACGGATGGATAATTGCATCGGCAGGACAGCGGTGATAGCATTCGGCGCACAGAATACACTGATGCTGTTCTTTAACCATCTTAACCTGTTCGTCTATAACATCAAACATATTAACCGGGCATACGGATATGCATTTTTTACACTGTATGCATTTCCCAAAATCGATAGAAACCTGCTTAAACTTTCCATGTATCTTTTCCTGGCTGAACAGCTTAAACATCAGCCGCTCCTTCGGCTTTGAATAACAAAACGCTTTGCTGATATCTTTAATGCTTTTAATATCCTGCAAAGCGGTTTCTATGATTTTGCTGGCAGCCCGGGCGATAATCAATTTTTCATCCTTTCCGGGCCTGCCTTTATATATGGTTTTTGACGCGGTCTTGGTAAGCGTATGCTCTGCCGCAATTTTGACTCCCAGTATTGATTTGCGCTTTTGTCTCTTTAGCAGCTTGCCCATCTCCTCGAGCGCGACGCTGCTGTGAACACCACCGTATGTGGCAAACGGAACAGCCAGTGCGCCGAATTTTTCGCCAACGCCGGGAAGCTGTTTGATTATCCGAAGTATATGGCCCTCCATGTGTCCAGCATATATCGGCCCCCCGATCAGCAATACATCATGCGCGTTAAGGTCAGCTTCAAGCTGTTTTTTGATGCTGCTTTCATTCAGATAGTTCGGGTTTTTCGTCGTGTTGATCAACTGCACGGAAACGCCCCTTTCTTCAAATTCTTTTTTAAAGATGTTTGCAGCCTGAAGAGTATGTCCCGACGGGCTGAATACAATCATTGAAACTTTCATGTCATTCCTCCTTATTCAGATCCGGTAAATTTTTGTCGATGATATTGAGTAGGCCGGTCAGGGCCTGCATTTGCGCCGGCTTCAAGCCGTCAAGATAGGCGATCATCTTGTCGCCAAGTTGTTTATGAAAAAGCCGATGGCTATGATAGGCGACCTCTCCGTCTCTTGTCAGCTTTATATAGACCTCCTTTTTGTTATCCGGTTTTTTATATTTTTTAATGAGTCCTTTTTTAACAAGCTTATCCGCAATCTGTGTGATCGCACCTTTTGTGATTCCCAGCTTCTGCGCTACCTGAGATGCGATAATGCCGTCCCCCGGCGCTATAGCGTCGATAAAATGGATCTCCGATTGATACAAAGCATGCTTGGTACAAAAGTTTCGGGGCTTCTTGTCATTGGAATTGATTCTGTATTGAATTTTTGAAAATTGAAGCATCAAAGATACGGATTCTTTTATGCGGCTCTCCCCCTTTTCAATTTAGTTTAGTAACTAAATTATAATAGGCGTTACCGCTAATGTCAATATGGAAGCAGCTAAATATTTTTTAAAAAAATGAATAATGATACAATGAAGTTAGCCGGTGCTAACTTTAGTTAAAATACAAGAGGGCGGCATTGAAAGTTATTACTTATAAAATACGATGAGGACTTATTTTTTTCGTTTGCGAGTTAGCAAACACTAACTCGCAAACATGGCAATAACTCAACTCTTTTAAAAAACGAAGAGTAGTTGAGAAAAATATACACAAATATATCAAGGAGGTTAAAAGAAATGCAAAAAAACAAAAAGAAATCCATCTTAAGCAGATTTAGACCGTATATGGGCAAAAAGAAAGCGCTTTTGCCCTTGTAACTTGTATTATCAGGACTTTCCGCAGTTCTGAACATCATGCCCTTCGTACTGGTGTGGTTCATTACGCGCGATATATTATCCGCGCCGCAGGCAATTGACGTTTCAAACATCGGTACATATGCATGGCTGGCTTTCGCAAGTGCTATAGCCGGTATCATAGTGTACTTCTGTGCGCTTATGAGCTCGCACCTCGCAGCTTTTCGCGTAGAGGTTGGGCTCCAGAAAGTGGGAATGAAGAAAATCATGTCGATGCCGCTTGGGTTTTTCGATCAGTATTCAAGCGGTAAAATGCGAAAGATCGTCAACGATGGGGCGGGAACAACGCATATGTTTTTGGCGCACCAACTGCCCGATATGGCTGGCACCGTCGTTTCCCCCATTATTCTGCTTATTCTGATCTTTACTGTTGACTGGCGAATGGGGCTTGCTTCCCTTGTCCCGATCGTTTTTGGGTTTATTACAATGAAGTTCATGACAAGCAGCAAAGGAAAACAGTTTCAAAAAAATTACTTCGATTCTTTAGAGGAAATGAGCTCCGAATCGGTGGAGTATGTACGTGGTATTCCGGTCGTCAAAACATTTGGCCAGTCCATATTTTCATTTAAGCGGTTCTATAACAGCATCATTAGGTACAAAGAAATGGTGCATGCTTATACGCTGCTCTGGCGAAAACCGATGTCGTTTTATACCATTATCATGCAGTCGGCCGCATTTTTTCTTATCCCCATGGCGATTCTTTTGATCGGAAACGGTGCAAATCTCGCCCTTGTGCTTTCAAATTTCATATTCTATCTTCTGATATCGCCGATCTTTACGATGCTGCTAATGAAATCAATGCGCTTTCAGCAAAACAGCATGATTGCGGAGCAGGCGATTGACCGGATCGATAACCTTATTAATTATCCGGAAATGAGCTACAGCAAAAAACCTAAGCATATAGAAAAACACACTTTGGAATTCAGGAACGTTGCTTTTTCATATGAAGGCGCCGACAAACGGGCGGTCGACGGAATCAGCTTTAAACTAAACGAAGGCGAGACAATCGCGCTTGTCGGGGCTTCGGGCGGCGGAAAGACAACGATTGCCCGGCTGGCCGCGCGCTTCTGGGACGCAAACGAAGGCGAAGTTCTGGTCGGCGGAATCAACGTCAAAGAGATACCCAAAAAGGAGCTAATGGACAATATCTCCTTTGTTTTCCAGAACACCCGGTTTTTTAAGGGCTCGCTGAGAGAGAATGTCGTTTTCGGCAAGGAAAACGACACGGAGAAAGAAATCAATAAAGCCATCGATTCTTCACAATCTCGAGAAATCATAGACGGCTTGCCACATGGGCTAAACACGGTCATCGGCTCCAAAGGAACGTATCTTTCGGGGGGAGAACAGCAGAGAATCGCGCTTGCCCGAGCCATTGTTAAAAATGCGCCGATCGTGCTTTTAGATGAGGCCACGGCCTTTGCCGATCCTGAAAATGAGCACTTGATCCAAAAGGCATTGAAAGAACTGAGCCGCGGCAAAACGACGCTGATGATCGCCCATCGCCTGACCAGTGTGCGCAATGTAGATAGAATCCTCGTAATTGAAAACGGACGGATCGCAGAGGAAGGAACGCACGAAGCACTGATGAGAAAGGACGGTCTCTATAAAACGATGTGGGATGAATACCAACGATCCGTTGCGTGGAAGATAAGTGCACAAGAGACAGAAGAGGAGGGAGTTCAATATGCTTAAGTTCTTTCAAGATAAATTTGCGATGTCTGAAAAAGGAGCAAAAAACCTTTCGGTATCAATCATTTGGTCGGTGCTTATGGATATCAGCTTCATGATTCCGGTCATCTTCGTTTTCAATTTTTAGACCAACACTTAAACACGTTGTTAAATGCGTCAAACAACCCAGGAAGTAGCGTGCTTTATTATGTGATCATGGCTGCGGCTACTTTGCTTGTCATGTTTGTGATTGCCTATTTCCAGTACGACTCGACTTACACCCGGATTTACGAGGAAAGCGCCCGCAGGCGCATCAGCCTCGCCGAGACGCTGCGAAAACTGCCGCTCGCGTTCTTTGGGGAAAAGGATATTGCAGACCTCAGCGCAACGATCATGGAGGACGCTACGCAAATAGAGCAACTTTTCTCCCATGCGGTGCCTCAGATTTTTGCAGCAGCAGTGACGATCGTTATTATGGGCGTTATGATGTTTATTTACAACTGGCAGATGTCCCTTGCCGTATTCTGGGTGGTTCCGGTTGCGCTTTTGGTATTCTATCTGTCACGAAAGTTTCAAAAAAGGCTGCATACAAAAATATACCATATAAAAAGAGATATTTCGGATAATATTCAGGAGGGGCTGGACTCCGTCCATGAAATCAAGTCGTATAACCGGGAAGATGATTATGCGAACACTTTAAACACAAAGCTGGATAATTACGAGAAGTTTTTAATTGGTAATGAATTGCTGCTCGGTGCACTGATCAATTTTACCCATGTGTTATTAAAGCTTGGGCTGCCCAGCGTAATACTGGCCGGTGCATATCTTTTAGCCACCGGCTAGTGTACTGTTCCAGAGTTATAGGACAGAAAAAAATACCCCTATCGTAGAATTACTATGATTTAAGCAAACTGACATCGTTTTTCATACGGTGTCAGTTTTGTCTTTAGCTGAATACGCTCAAAGTTGTAGAAGTGGATGTATTCATCAATCAGCTGTCTGGCTTCATCAAACGTTCTAATCTTTACTCTTCGGATACATTCGGATTTCAGTATGCTAAAGAAATTTTCAGCCATCGCGTTATCATACGGATTTGCACGTCTTGACATAGACGGTATAATGCCGTACGATTTTGTCAGGTTGAAATACTCATGGGAAGTGTATTGAAACCCTTGGTCACTGTGGAGCTGTAACTCCGCAGTGACTGCTTCATTTTCTACAGCAGCTCTTACTGTATCGAGTGTCAGTTTGACACTTTGCCGGACATGCGTCTTAAATGCCACTGCTGTTATCAAATAGATCACGGATTATGGAAAGATACAACGTTCCTTGTCCTGTTTGAATATAGCTGATATCTGTCACCCACTTTTGATTCGGACGCTGAGCAGAAAATTCTCGATTTAGCAAATTCGGATAACGGTGAAACCGTTGGCCCGCAGGCTTAAATCTACGTTGCCGGATCTCGGCAAGAAGTCCGTATTTATGCATGATTCGCCAGATTGTTTTGTAGTTATGAGATATATCCTTTTCTCGTTCCAGCCATATTTGCACTCTGCGACACCCATATGTTTTGCCACAGCGTTTTTGGCACTCGGCAATCATCTGAGCAAGCGGCTCGTCTTTATCAGGTTTATCCATTTTACGAACATATGCATAATACCCGCTGCGAGAAACCTTGAAGAAGCGACACATATCACAGATAGAATATTTAGTTTTATGACGATAGATTACACCAAACTTTAACGCAGGCCTCACTCCCTTTCTGTAGCAGAGAGAAAATCCCGCAGCAACTCATTCTCCATTTTCAGTTTGGCGTTTTCTGTTTCTAACGCTTTCCATGAATTAATAGGTTTTCTTCTAGGACGGCCTTTTGGCTTTGTAGGTATCTTATCTACATTTATTCTCCGGCGATTGTGCCGTTTTACCAAGTCTTTGATTTGCGACTTGCTTACACCAAGAGACTCTGCAATCTCAGCGTTACTGATTCCTTCCCCTTTCTTTTTGAATATGATCGGTTTCAAATGCTTTAAGTGTGTATATTTTCGTGTCATATAAATTACCCCCTGTTGTTTAATCCTACAACAGGGGGTGTTTTTGCTCAATGTCCATTTTCCTTGGAACAGTACATCTGTGAGTGTATTTTCTTATCTTGTTTTTCTCGTTGTAGCGGCACGTGTTTATAACCCAATAATGGAGGTTCTGGAAAATCTGGCGGTGCTGCTGTACCTGAGCGTGCGCATAAAGCGTATGAAAGAAATGGACGCGATGCCAAGACAGGAAGGCAAAACAGAGTTTCATCCTAAGAACTACGATATTGAATTTAACGACGTAGATTTTTCATATATAGAAGGAGTACAGACGTTAAAAGATGTAAGCTTTACCGCAAAGCAGGGTAACGTAACGGCGCTTGTAGGTCCTTCGGGCGGCGGAAAGAGCACAGTCGCGAAGCTGTCCGCACGCTTCTGGGATATCGACAAAGGCACAATCACGCTGGGCGGAGAGGATATCTCCAGGATTGATCCCGAAACCCTATTGAACTATTATTCAATCGTGTTCCAGGATGTGACTCTATTCAATTCCAGCGTAATGGACAATATTCGGCTGGGTAAGAAAAATGCAACGGATGAAGAGGTTATTCGGGCGGCACGGTTGGCTCAGTGTGATGAGTTCGTAAAAAGGCTGCCTAAAGGATACAATACCCGGATCGGAGAAAACGGAGAGAAACTGTCCGGCGGCGAACGTCAGCGCATATCCATCGCCAGAGCCATGCTGAAGGATGCGCCAATTATCCTTCTTGATGAGGCCACAGCTTCCCTTGATGCGGAAAACGAAAGTAAGATTCAAAGTGCGCTCAGTGAGTTGATCAAGAATAAAACGGTTTTGATCATTGCGCATCGTATGAGAACTGTTTCAGGAGCGGATAAGATCGTTGTAATCAAAGACGGCGCCATCGCGGAAACGGGCACGCCTTTCGAGTTAAGGGAAAAACAAGGACTCTTTGCATCAATGTTAAAGACATAGTATCAAGGCAATTAATGCGTTTTTGAGAGATTGGATGAGGGCCTGCCTTAATAACGGGGGAGGGCGGGCCCCTTTCCGGTATCTGAACAGTATTAAATTGATAATAATGTGCTGAGGCATTGACAGCTTATGCATCGTATAGTATTATAACATTAGTTAGCTGGTGCTAACTATAAGAATGGTTAACAACAAATTTTTTTGAATATACAGTTAGCCAAAACTAACTTAAAGGAAGCGAGAATGAATTTTGTATTGAAACGCTCTATTAAAAAATTGAAGGGATGATAGAGGAATGCGCCTGATGGAGAATTTCGCTGGCATCATATATGATTTCATTGAATCAAAAAAGCAGAACCAAACGAGCCGGGAAATGATCAGCTTCATCGAACGGATCGGTGCAACAATTGTCGGTATTAAACCGGCATGCCTGATTGGCGTTTATGATAAGGACTGCCTTGCGTTCTGCAAAAAGCATTTTACAGGTAATAGCCCCGTCTCGTTTGTGATTGTTAGCGGAAAAAGGGGAAGAAAACGACTGTTTATCTATCATAAGAAAAGCCTTGATTTATTGCTGTCGAACGTAGAGATCCGTTGTTATTTGGAAAAGTGCGGCTATCCCGAAAACAGTAAAAGCGATGCATACGTGAGATTGCTGGCGAGGAAGCTGCACGGCACAGAGTTTCCGCATGAAATCGGTCTGTTTTTCGGATATCCGCTTAAGGATGTGCGGGGATTCATGGGTGAGCCGATACCATACAGAAAAACGATGGGTTGGCGCATGTATGGGGACACGAGAGTGTCAGAAAAAGTTTATTATCAGCATAAAAATGCACGTCTGTACGTCAGAAATGTGATGCTGCAGGCATGCCAATAATTATTTAAAGGAGAAAAGCATTGGATAAAGTGGCAGTAATCTATGGGTCATCGACAGGCAATACCGAAACGGCGGCAAAATGGGTCAGAGAGGCGTTGTCGGCGGATGGTGTTAAAGTTGATATTCTGAACGCCGCCGATATAGAGGCAGCGTCGGTTGCACAATACGATTTGATAGTTTGCGGATCATCGACCTGGGGCGAGGGAGAGATACAGGATGATTTTTTAGGTGTCTATGATGAGTTGACGACTGATATTTTAAACGGCAAAAGGGTTGCCGTGTTCGGATGCGGGGACAGCGATATGTTCCCAGATAATTTCTGCCAGGCTGTGGACATGATCGCCGGAAAAGCAAAAGAGTGCGGTGCGGAAATTGTCGGGGAGTCCTTCAAAATCGATGGTGATGTAGGCGCATACGAATCGGATATTAAAGAATGGGCGAAAGGATTGATCTAGCTTATCATTGCCGGCGCTCTTTAATTACCCCGCTACGGTATAAAGGGCTGGGGAGTCGGCCGTTCACCAACGTTGTAATTCCAGATGAGAGAGACGGGTGCGTTGGTTAAGTTCATGAAAGGAGATGACGGCTTGTGAAAAAAGCAATTTATATGATCGCAGGATTTATTGCGCTGGCACTCGGAGCTATTGGGTGTGTACTGCCCGTTTTACCAACCGTTCCTTTTCTGCTGGTTGCATCGTTCTGCTTTTTACGGAGCTCGCAGAAACTGAGCGCATGGTTTCAGACGACCGGGCTTTATAAAAAGCATGTGATTCGGTTTAAAACGCAAAAGGGTATGACACTCAAGGCCAAGCTGTGCATACTGATTCCCGTTTACGTTATGCTGATAGTCCTGTTTATACTAAAGGATATCCTATTGATGCGAATCGCGATTGCGGTGCTGCTGACAGCCAAAACCGTTGTATTTATTAAGATTAAAACGATCAAGGAGCTTGATGGAAAGAATGATCAACACGAGATTGATTCAGCTGTGCGGGAACAGTAAAAGGTATATTGTGCTAACCGTTGCTGCAAAATGGCTTGCACTGCTGTGCAATATCGGCATACTGTGGGTGGTTGGCATCATGGTAGATGCGCTCATAACGGGAGAAACGCTTAATATGATTGTGGCCATTCCTGTGCTGGCTACGTGTGTTTGCCTTCGGTTTGTTTGCGACATAACCTCGCCGCGCTTTTCGCATATGGCTTCTGCGCAGGCAAAAAAAACACTTCGGAACCGTGTCTATCAAAAGCTATTGGTCTTGGGCATGGCCTATACCCGTCATACAACAACGGCGGGCATTATCCAGACAGCGGGAGAGGGTATCGAGTCGCTGGATAACTATTTCGGCAAATACCTGCCCCAGCTCTTTTATGCGATGCTGGCACCAATCTCGCTTTTTGCGGCGCTGTCATTTTTCTCGGTCAGAGCGTCGATCATATTGCTGGCCTGTGTGCCGCTGATCCCGCTGTCGATCGTTGCTTTTATGAAGATTGCAAAAAAGCTGATGAAGCGATATTGGAATGTCTATACGGATCTCGGAGATGCGTTCCTCGAAAATCTTCAGGGATTGACGACCTTAAAGCTGTTTGGTGCGGACGCGAAAAAGCATCAGGAGATGAATGCGCAATCCGAGAAATTTCGGCGCATAACGATGAAGGTATTGTCCACGCAGCTCCATTCTATCACCCTGATGGATATCCTGGCCTATGGCGGTGCGGCTGTGGGCGGTATTATCGCCCTGCTGGAATACAGGGAGGGGGTGATCAGCATGGGCGGGTTGATTACGATCGTATTGCTGTCGGCGGAATTCTTCCTGCCGCTGCGCATGCTGGGTTCTTTTTTCCATGTCGCGACAACAAGCATGGCGGCGTCTGATAAAATCTTTACGCTTCTGGATATCTCCGACGAGGAGGACGGTACGGTTTCGATCGACGGGATTAATCGCATATCATTCCGTCATGTGGATTTTTGGTATGAGGAGGACAGGCGAACGCTAAACGATATTTGTATGGAAATTCACAACAACGATTATATTGCGATCGTTGGGGAAAGCGGGAGCGGAAAAAGCACGCTGGCCGCACTGATAATGCGGATGCAGCGCGCTGGAGCCGGAAGCGTGCTTGTTGACGGGTGCGATATACAAAGCTTCAAAAACAGCGCGCTGATGCAGAACATTGGACTGTTGTCTACAAATAGCCACATCTTTGGCGGCACGATCCGCGAGAACCTTTTGATAGCGGATCCCGAAGCGACTGCCCGTCAAATGGAATCGGCGCTGCGTCAGGCGCAGCTGCTGCCGTTTGTTAAAGAACTCCAAAAAGGCCTGGATACAGATGTGGGCGAAGAAGGCGCGCTGCTTTCCGGCGGGCAGAAACAGCGGCTGGCGCTGGCGCGCATGCTGCTGGCTGACCGCCCCGTGATGATATTCGACGAAGCCACGTCGAATATCGACTGTGAAAGCGAGGAGATGATTTGGCGGTCGATCCGTGAGTTGAAAGGCAAAAAGACCATCATCGTTATTTCTCATCGGCTTGCCAATGTCGGGGACACCGACCGTATCTATGTTATGAATCGCGGCACCATCGCACAAGTGGGTACGCACGAAGAATTGCTCGCGATACAAGGCATCTACCATGACATGTGGGCAGCTCAAAGGAGGCTGGAAAGCATTCGGGAGGTGGCGTCATGAAACAGCCTTCGGATATTGGAATATTGCTGAGGATGCTGAAGGAACTGGGCGCGCTAGCGGCCGTGATGATGCTCACCATACTGTGCGGTGTCGGTGGCTATCTTGCCGCCGCAGCCATACCGGTATTTGTCGCCGTTGCCGCACTTGGATTTGCGGGAACGAACATCGGACTGTCCTTCGGTACCGCAATTTTAATTATCGTTTTATCAGCCGCTGCGCGTGGGTTGCTGCGATATGCGGAACAGCTTTCCGGGCACTACATTGCGTTTAAGATACTCGCCAAGCTTCGGGATAAGGTATTTGCACGCCTGCGAAAGCTGGCACCTGCCAAGCTGGACGACCAAAAAAAGGGCGAGCTGGTTTCCGTTATCACAGCGGATATCGAACTGCTGGAAACGTTTTACGCACATACCATTGCGCCGGTGATGATCGCTCTGTTGACATCCGCAGTGTATATGGCAGTGCTGACGGGTATCCACTGGATATTCGGCGTTATCGGCGCAGCTTTCTATGCGCTGTTGGGCGTTGTGGTACCTCTGATTGTTAAAAGAATGTCTGCTAATGCAGGCGCGGAATACCGCAAAGAAATGGGACGGTCAAGTGCGTTTGTTTTGGATTCGTTGCGCGGCCTGCGCGAAACCATCATGTTTGGCGCGGGGAAAAAGCATGCGGAGGATATTGACGCTTCATCCGATACGCTTGCGAATGCGGCAAAAAAGCTGAAATGGAACGAAGGGCTGGCATATGCCGTCTCCAGCCTTGCCGTGACAGCGGCGCTTCTGTCGATATTCTTCGCAGGCTACGGCCTGATACAAAGCGGGAACACAGACACAGCCGGGCTCATTATCGCCGCGGTTCTGCTCGTATCATCGTTTGGACCTGTGCTGGCCCTGTCCGCGTTATCGACGACGCTGGCCGGGACGGTCGCCAGTGCACGGCGTGTGTTCTCACTGCTGGACGAGAAGCCTGCCGTCGATGATGTCCCGGGAACGGCGGATATTGTCGCCGCCGACGCCGAATATCAAAGAGTCGATTTTTCCTACCCGCAGCGAAGAGAGCTAATATTACGGAATTTTTCCGAGGTGATCGAGGGAAATGCCACAACGGGTTTTATGGGATCGAGCGGCTCCGGCAAAAGCACGGCGCTCAAGCTGCTGATGCGGTTTTACGATGCGGATACGGGCAGAATTCGGATGGGCGGACGGGATGTGAAGGAAACGCCGACATCCGTTCTGCGCTCAGGTCAAACGTTCATTTCGCAGGATACGGTGCTTTTCAACGACACGCTGGAACACAATATCCGTATGGGAAACGAAGGCGCGTCGATGGCATCGGTGATCAACGCGGCGAAAAAAGCGGTAATTCACGATTTCATTGCCGCGCTGCCAGATGGCTATCAAACGTGCGCGGGTGAGCTGGGCGAGCGCCTCTCGTCGGGGGAAAAACAGCGGATCGCACTTGCACGGGCGTTTCTGCGAAACAGCCGGATGCTGCTGCTGGATGAGCCGACGAGCAATCTGGACGTGCTCAATGAAGCCGAAATACTGAAAAGCCTTCGCGATCACTGCGGCGGAAAAACGGTTGTGCTGGTTTCTCATCGCAAATCGACCATGGCGGTTTGCAGCCGCATCGTCCGGTTCGGATCGTGATTTTAGGCTGTTGATGAACTGTTTGTCTACTGGTGAGGGGAAAGAGAAAGGAACAGAGATGAAGTACAGCGAATCGGTGGAAATGTATCTGAAAGAGATATATCGGCTTTCGATAAAAGGGCCCGAGATACGCGCGACGGATGTCGCCAATGCGCTGGAGGTTAGCAAGTCGAGCGTGAACCGCGCTGTAAAAAAACTCTGCAGGGAAGGTCTGCTCAATCACGCCACATATGGGCACATTGAAATCACCTCGAAAGGTGCCAAAAAAGCGCGACAGATTTGCGAAAAGCAGGAAATTATTGCGGATTATCTTGTATCAAAACTGTACATCGATCCGCAGCTTGCAATGGAGGAGGCATGCAGGCTGGAGCATGTTGTCGGCGCTGTTGTCATTGATAAAATGAAAGAAACAATAAACTGGAGTCAGGCTGTTGACGAGGTGAGCAACATATGCTGACAAAGATATTAAAAAATACGCGCAAGCCGCAGGGATTTTGGGGCAAAGTCACGCTTTGTTCAATGAATGTCGGTCACCGGCCAATGGCAAAGTGGGGTTTAAAACATTTGAAAGTCATGACTAGTGATCAAATCCTCGATATCGGCTGCGGCGGCGGAAGGAACATTAAGAGGCTGCTCAGGAAGACGCCGTATGGCCGTGTTTTCGGCGTGGATTATTCGGCGCTGAGCGTGAGACAATCACGCAGGCTCAACGCCAACCAGGTATTAAAGGAAAGGGCGATCATCGTGCAGGGCAGCGTATCGCAGATGCCGTTTAAGACAGCAATGTTTGATATCGTCACTGCATTTGAAACTGTCTATTTCTGGCCGGATATCGTAGGCGATATGAAGGAAGTTTACCGGGTATTAAAACCGGGTGGCCGTATTTTCATCTGTAACGAGGCAGTCCGGGACGAGGGGAATCCTGACGGGTATAGTTATTTTATCAACACCATTGGGATGAAGGTATATTCGGAAGAAGAACTGGCCACGGCGCTCAAACAAGCGGGATATAAGAACATAAAGGCCGTTCGGCATCAGAGTAAAAACCGGATTTGTATTATTGCTGAGAAGCCGGTGAAAGGGGAATGAGAATGACGGATATGCAGAAAATTGAAGCTGGTTACAGGTCGTATAGGGACGTCTATGACGACGCGCTGACGTCACGTGGGCTTTGGATGAAGTTCTATAATAAAATCGTTTGGGGCATAGAAGATAAGGATTATGTCGGCAAGGTGTTTTCATATATTCCAGATGGATTCTCGGGCAGCCTGCTGGATGTTCCGGTGGGTACCGGAGTGCATACATTTAGAAAATATGCGCAGCTTAAGGACGCGTGCATTACGGCGCTGGATTACTCTGCGGATATGCTTGCCAAAGCGAAACAGCGCATGGCACACTGCGAACATATATCCTTTGCGCAGGGCGATGTGGGTGCCTTGTCGTTCGATTCCACCAGTTTCGACATAGTGTTTTCTATGAACGGCTTCCATGCGTTCCCCGATAAGCAACGCGCGTTCGAGGAAACGTTTCGGGTACTCAAAGCGGGCGGCGTTTTCTGCGGCTGCTTTTATATCAAGGGTCAGCGCCGCTTGACTGACATCGTGGTGCGCAGGCTCTATACGGCAAAGGGATGGTTTACACCACCTTTCTTTACGCTTGAAGAGGTGCAGGGATTGCTGGAAAAAAGGTATCGCAAGGTGCGGCTTGAACATGTCAAGTCCATTGCGTGTTTTTGCTGCGTGAAATGATGTGCCCCTCTGCGGTATATCGGCAGCAAAAGGTCCTCTGTAATTATTGACAAAAACGGTTCAAAGGCATAATATAATAGTTAGTTAATGCTAACATGTGGGAATTCATTGATAGAGGAGATTTTTTATGCTTGATTATAGATTTGATACGCAATTATTGATAGAAGGGCGTGACCTTTCAGAGAATGAGATCAACAAACATATTACAAACAACATTCAAGGTGACTGCCTGCTGGCTGTCGGTGATGAAAACCTGATAAAGATTCATTTTCATACCAATACTCCATGGAAAGTGCTGGAATACTGTGCTTCTTTAGGCGATATTTACGACGTTGTCATAGAGAATATGGAGCGGCAGGAAAATGGCCTTCAAGGATAAATATTAGAACTATAATTCATTTACGGGAGCGGCTATGGCAAGAAACGAAATGGCGGTATGGAATCGGTTTTCGGGTATTTATGATACCTTTATGAAAAAGGATATGCCTGCCTACGGGGAAATGATTGAACGGATTAAAATGCGACTTGAACTGGAGTCGCACGTGTTGGAGATTGCAACCGGTACAGGCATCATTTCTCTGGGGATTGCAGGGAGCGTAAACAACGTGGAGGCGGTCGATCTGTCGCCCGATATGATTGCAAGGGCACAGAAAAAAGCAAAGCGTATGGGTATCTCAAATGTACGGTTTTGTGTTCAGGACGCTTATGCGCTTCCGTATGATGCAGAAAGCTTTAGTTTTGTCATCATAGCCAACACGCTGCACGTGATGCCGCAGCCTGAAAAGGCGCTCGCCGAGGTTAAAAGGGTACTGACTCCGGAAGGCTATCTGATCGCACCGACATTTGTGCACGCTGGAAGCAAAAAGGCTGAGGTTCTCTCCCGGCTGATGTCGCTAACCGGTTTTCGTGCGTACCATAAATGGACACAGTCGGGATTTAGCCGGTTTCTTAACGAAAACGGCTTTGTATTTGTGGAGGAAGCGCTTTTGGAGGCGTCATTCCCGCTTGCCTATGCCGTTGTACAAAAAGCTGAAAGTTAAGGACATCATGAATATTGAACTAAAAACAACGGGAATTTATCACGATTTAGTTGCTGGTGTTGTGGCGGCGCTGGAAGCAAAGGATCCTTTTACTGCCGATCACTCCCTGCGAGTCAGCGATATGACGGAGCGTGTATGCACGCTGCTGAAACTTCCAAACCAACAGTCAGAGATGATACATATGGCGGCTCATGTGCATGACATTGGTAAAATTGGGATTCCTGACGCCGTACTTGCAAAGGCAGGGCCATTGAGCCATGAAGAGTGGGGAATAATTCATCAGCATCCGTGCATCGGCGCTGATATATTAAGAAAATCGGCCGGGCTATCCGAAATTGCGGACATTGTACTGCATCATCATGAACGCTGGGATGGCGGAGGATATCCCGACGGCTTGAGCGGACTGGCTATTCCATTGGGCAGTCGTATTATCGCAATATGCGATTCCATTGATGCAATGACCACCACTCGGCCTTATCGAAGAATCCTCAGTCCGCAGGAATGTTGGGAAGAGATTAGGCTGTGCAGCGGTACGATGTACGATCCGGATATTGTAGAGGTTGTGCTGAGGGAGTGGGACAAGATTGTTGTCTCGGTTTAATACCGTAATATGTGGACGTCCATCATTGAAAATATTATTAATATGTGATTGACAAAGCGGTTAGATGGTGCTAACCTGGACAATGCCATATTTAACAAGTGACAGGAATTTAGATCGTGCGTAAATTGATTTGCAGAAAAAACATTCAAAAGGGCATCATACTTATTTTCATTACCGCTGTAATATTCTGGGTTGCTTTTTGCGGCAGTACCGGTGATGTAGAAACCTCAATCGAGACAGGAATGCGTGGGTTTACGCTCATCCTGTGGTCGATTCTTCTGGAAGCGCTGCCATTTGTATTGCTGGGAACCATCATATCGTCTTTGATTCAGGTATTTGTATCAGAGGATATGATTTTGCGGATACTGCCAAAAAACAATTTTTTGCGGCTTGTATTCACAGCGTTATTCGGGCTCGTGTTTCCTATATGTGAGTGCGCAATTATACCCATCACCAGAGGGCTGATCAGAAAGGGCATGCCAATAGGTCCTGCTGTCGCCTTTATGATTGCAACACCCATTGTGAATCCTATCGTGCTGTTATCCACATACAACGCTTTTCCCACAATGCCCCAGATGGTGCTGTATCGTGCCGCTTGCGGTTTTGCGGGCGCTGTGTTGATTGGCGCGCTGGTAAACCGAGTTCACAGCAAGGCAGTATTAAAAGAAGGTGCCGTAACTTCATGCGGCTGCGGACATGACCATATACATGAACATGAAGAAAACGCATTTGACTGCAGCGGCGACAATGCGAGTCATATGAAGTGCACTGATAAAGGGCATCACGAGCATTGCTCTTCGGGTAAAAAGCAGGGGATATTCAAGGCTGTACTGGCGCATACGAACGCCGAGCTTCGCAGCGTAGGCATGTATCTGATATTCGGCGCTGTCATTGCGGCATGTATGCAAATGCTTGTGCCCACGGAGGTGCTGACCGGCATTGGCAGCGGGAGGATAGGCTCCATTCTCGTTATGATGCTGCTGGCGTTTGTGTTGTCCCTGTGCTCCGAAGCGGATGCGTTTGTGGCCAGTACATTTATGCTCCAGTTCTCCGGGGCTTCGGTGTTGGCGTTTTTAATAACCGGGCCGATGATCGACATTAAAAATACGTTCATGATGGTAGGCAGCTTCAAGAAAAGTTTTGTAGTCCGGATAATACTGACGATTCTGCTGGTTTGTTTTGCGCTCGCTTTAATTGCAAGCTTTTTGATTGGAGGCAGTTATGCGTAAGTTTGGTGTCGAAATCATGTGGCTTGTCGTACTGCTTGCGTTGGTCATTGCCATGGGGATATTGTTGATCGGCGGTGATATACTATTTTATCTTGCACCCCGTATGGTGCCGATGGTTTGGTTCGGGCTTGTTGTTTTCGCTGTGCTGGTTATCTATCAATTTCTCCATTTGGCACGATGTCTGAGAGAGAATCGTTCTGATACCAAGATACGGCTTTACAGCCTGATGTTCCTAGTTCCTATTGTGCTGATGCTGACTGTTATGCCCAACGAAAACACGTCCGGAACGTTGCCGGGTAAAAGTGTGCAAATGCTTAGCTTAACGAGCGAAAGCGCGTCCGAAGAGGAAGAGACGGGCGAATCGGCGCTGCTTGAGACTGAGCAAAACGAACCGCCGACGGATGCAGAGCCGCCGGCGCAAAATCCCCAAGCGGATGCAGTAGCTCCAACACAGACGGAAGAAGCGGCGGCGAAGCCAATAGAGACCTCTGTGGAAGCGATCGAAGTGGCCGATGCGGCGCCTTGTACGTTTAGCGATGAAACAGTCCCGTTTGATGTTTCGGACGATTTATTTTCAAATTATATATATGATGCGGTGGAAGAATTGGCGGGGAAAACCATTACACTGTATGGTTTCGTATATACTGATGACTCATTTCCCGAAAATATAATAATGGTTTCTAGACTCTATTTTTATTGCTGCGCTGCAGATGCATACATTGTCGGCTTTCATGTTAAGGTGGAAGAAACGGCCGATTTTGAGGATAACGAATGGATCCGGGTGACCGGTACGGTACAGACTGTTTCATTGGAATACTATGGCGATTATTATAATTTCCCTATACTGACAGATGGAAAAATCGTAAGTTGCGAAGCGCCCGATGCGAAAGCCGCATATATTTACCCATAAAAGTATTCTTCTTAAAAAGATTTTTACTTGTTTTTAATGTGATCTCCAATTTTATCAAAAGTTTGCTGGCTGATGACATGCTCCATCCGGCATGCATCCTGGCTGGCGGTTTCGGGATCTACACCAATCGCAGTCAGCCACTCGGTCAGCATGACATGGCGGTTATATATCTTTTGTGCGACTTGCAGTCCTGAGTCTGTTAATTCGATATAACCGTTGCTGTCTATTTTGATATAGCCGCCTTCTTTCAGCAGCGACATGGCGCGGCTTACGCTGGGTTTTGAAAAGGACAGTGTGCGAGCAATATCAATTGATCGGACATAACTGTTTTTGTTTTTCAGAACAAGTATTGTTTCCAGATAATTTTCGCCTGATTCATAAAGTTCCATGATCTACCTCCCCTTAATCCGGGATCTCCGCAGTATAAGAGTATATTAGCATGTACTAACCGAGTATGCAATATTCAAAAAAATAGCAGCTACGAACAAAAGCAGGAAGAAATCACCGGTCAATGTATCGCGCTGAAAGCCGAGCTGAACGAAATCAGGGATGACACCAAATATATCAGGGATATCGTTGAAAAGTTCAAAGCCAGAAATTATATTGAATCGCTCGACAGGGAGACGGTTATTAAACTCATTGACCACATCGAGGTGTTCAAAAAGGAAAAGGCTGAGAACGGCTATATCCAGCGAGTCGATATCTACTTCAACTTCATCGGCAAAATCAACTATTTAGACTTTGATAATCTAAAGGATTATCTGAAAGACAAGGTGTCCAAAGAGCTGGCAATAAGCCAACAAGTCGGATAATCTTCACAAAAAAATCACAAGGCACGAATGTCCCTTATGACGGTGGCGGAGAGAGAAGCCGCCGAACTCCAGCACTTGAAATTGAACCAGGCATGGAAAATAGTAGTTTAGCCTAATATTCTCAAGGAGCACACATGAAAAAAATCGAAAACGGTATTGAATATATACTAAAGAATGATATGTGGTACCCAAATTTGAAGTTGAAGGAAGAGGGAATAGCTCTTGGCAAGTACGGGATTATGCGTAAAGAGTATCATACACAATTCAAGGACAAGGCGTAGAGGATGCGATCTACGACAGCTATGCAATGCGCAAGTTTATGGGCATTAATTTCTGCGAGGAACAGGTGCCCGACGCCACAACACTGCTTAAATTTAGACATCTTATGGAAAAATATCAGCTTGGTAAAGTGCTGTTCAACGCAATACGTAACGGGCTTGAAAAAAGCGGGCATATCATGCACGGTGGTTCTATCGTAGACGCAACGATTATTGATGCCCCCAGCTCCACGAAAAATGCAGAAAAAGCGCGCGATCCTGAAATGCATCAAACCAAAAAGGGAAACGAATGGCGATTTGGAATGAAGATGCACGTTGGTGTGGATGCCGGATTAGGCTATGTCCATACGATCGAAGCGACATCCGCAAATACACATGATATCACAGTCGCTTCAAAGCTGATCCGAGAAGATGACGAGGTTGTGTATGGTGATTCGGACTATGTCGGTATTGAAAAACGTACAGATATACAGGCCGATGAACAAAAGGCAGCAATTGATTACCGTGTAAATCAGCGGCCCGGTAAAATTGCAAAATTGCCGGACAGCCCGGGTAAAGACTGGAATCGCTATATTGAGTATAAAAAATCTGCTGTTCGCTGCAAGGTCGAGCATCCCTTCAGAATCGTCAAAGGCATCTTTGGTTATAGAAAAGTGGTTTATCGAGGGCTTGCCAAAAACCTCAATCGGTTCTATATGCTATTTGGCAGCGCGAATCTGTTAATGTGTGCATGGGCAGGACGAAAGCCCTGTCTGCGATAGGGATACATCTGCCCAGTTTAAAGAAATTGGGCAGAAAAACTGAATAGAATGCATTTAAAAGAGGGCATTTACCTATATAACCATTAGATACCCTGATGGTATACACTGTAACCATTGCGGTAATCCTACGGTTTATCAAAAAACTGATCGCAAGAAAGTTTTCAATTGTCCTAATTGTAACAATACATTCTCCCCTTTTACTGGTACAATCTTCGAGAAATCATCAACAGACCTTCGCAAGTGGATGTATGCTATTCACCTATTCCTCAACAGTAAGAAGGGCATTAGTGGTCTTCAACTTCAACGTGAAATCGGAGTAACCTATAAAACTGCATGGCGTATGCTCCAACAGATTAGACTTGCAATGGGAAATGTCGAACATAAAGATTTCATAGACACCATAGTTGAAATCGATGAAACCTATATCGGCGGCAAACCACGTAAGAACAATAACCATGATGACGATGATACCCATACTAATAAACGTGGTCGTGGCACTTCAAAAACTCCAGTAGTCGGAATTGTAGACCGTCTCAACAAGCAAGTATACGCTAAGATTGCTATGCCTAACGAAGAAGGTAAAAAGTTAACCGTATTTAATTACGGATTCTTCTGTAGGAAATTTCTTCATTAGTTCTAAAAATGTCATCTTGAGCACCTCTTTCTATGATAATATTATATCACAGAAGGTTGGGTACGTCAAGGGATAATACCGAATATCTTTAATTGCAATATTAACAAAAACTATTGACATTAAGGAAAAAATATTATACTATTCTATTAACGATCACGCGAACGCAACGTTGTAAATAGGTTTAAAATATATATTATCTCAAGGAACAAGCATATGAAAAAAAAAGTTACAATGGAGCAGATAGCCAAGGTGGCAGGAGTAACAAGGGCAACAGTAGATAAGGTTCTTAATCAAAGAGAGGGAGTAAGTGTTGAAGTTAGAGCTAAAATAATTCAAATTGCTAAAGAAATGGGTTATACGCCGAATTATGTAGCTAAAGCACTTGCATCTCAGAAAAAAATCGTCATTGGAATTATTAATGCAAAGTCAGATAATCCATTCTACATGGATGTTAAAAAAGGCATAGAAAAAGCGAGTGCTGAATTAAAGGATTATGGAATAGTAGTCTGTTATCGGGAAATGGAAAGGGTAGAAGTTGGAGAGCAATTAAGGCTGATTGATGAATTGAGCCAGCAATCATTGTCTGCACTGGTAGTAGTGCCTTTGGATGATCAGCAAATTCGCGAAAAGCTAAATAATATTGCGGCGAACAATGTCAAGATCATCACGATTTGTTCTGATATATTACTAGTTGATAAGCTTTGTTTTATTGGGCAAAACAACTATAATGCAGGAAGGATCGCAGGAGATTTATTTGTTAAATTGTTAGATAATAAAGGGAAAATAGCAATAATAACAGGGTTGTTAAACATGCGTTCTCAGAATCAAAGGATAAAAGGGTTTAAAGACGTAATAGAAAAGAGAAGCCCTGATATTGATATCGTAAAAATCATAGAAAATTTTGAGGACGATGAGGTATCTTTTGAGCGTACATTGGATTTACTTAACTCAGAGAGTGACCTAAGAGGAATTTTCGTTGTTGCGGGTGGTATCGGTGGAGTTGGAAAAGCGATACAACATGTTGGCAAACAGGGTTCTATTAAGGTAGTGTGTTATGATGCGCTGCAGATTACTGTTGATTTAATAAAACAAGGAGTGATCGATTTTACAGTGACGCAGGCACCATTTTATCAAGGGTATACATCAATCAAAGTTCTTTTTGATGTATTGTTCAAGGGAGAAGAGATTGAATCTAAGTTTATTGAGTCTAGAAGTAATATAATGACGATAGAAAACTGTTACCAATGAGTTTATTATTTAAAAAAGAAATTTAATTTTTTTTAACCATTACGATCGCGTGAACGTAGACGGACATATAGCAGTTATTTAGATAAATATCCATACCAATGTGATATCGATTATTATTATGCAGCAAACATGGTGTGATGTGTACATTAAATATTTAATGCAGCAGAGAAAAATTAATGATAGTAATAAAAGATTTTCAGATTTATATATTCGGTTTCAAAAAAATATAAAGGAGTAAGAGAATGAAAAAAAAGTTATCTTTAGTATTGGCGGCTTTAATAGTCGCATTAGCATTGTTTGGATGCGCATCTGCTGAAAAAAGTGACACAGATACGAGTGCGGCAACCGATGCAGCCGAAAGTGCAGAGCAATCGAGCGACGCGGAAGCCGATGCGGAGGAAGCAACAGGGGGGAAGATTACTATTGTATTTGCAATTGACAATCTTACAGATACATATATGAGATCTGTTGCTGATGGTTTTTTGGCATGGGGTGAAGAAAATTCGGATATCGTTGAGACGACAGTATTGGATGCTGAAGCAGATATCACGAAGCAGATGACGAATATTGAGAATGCGATTACCCAGGGAGCCGATGCGATAGTATTAAAGCCGGTTGACAGCTGCGGATGTACGAATATGGCAACGGCTTGCGAAGAAGCAAATATCCCTTTGGTTACAGTTACGCAAGATACAAATGATGAGGCTATGCGGCGTACTTACATCGGTACTGGCGATCACAAATATGCCGGTGAACTTCAAGCAACTTATATTGATGAACAGCTTAATGGCGAAGGTAATGCCTGCGTATTAATCGGCGATCTCGGTCATGAAGTATCAGTAAATCGGACGGATGGTGTATTAGAATATTTGGAAGCAAATTGCCCTAATATTAAAATTCTTGATCAACAAATTGCGAATTGGATGAGAGATGATGCAATCGCTGTTGTAGAGGATTGGTTAAACTCAGAGATTGGTGCCGACATTGATGTAATCTTTGCCAACAACGATGAGATGGCAATCGGAGCGATACTTGCATGCGAAGAAGCAGGAAGAGATGATATACTGATTACCGGTGTTGACGGTCTGGTTGAAGGACTGACATATTTGAAAGAAGGACGGCTGGCATTCACGGTTTTCCAGAACGGAACAGCCCAGGGCGAGAACGCTGCTAAGGTAGCTTACGGATATACGCAGGGAGAAACATTTGACTCTATCATTGACATTCCGTATGAGCCTGTATTTTTAGAAGATGTAGATGCATATCTTGCAAGATTTCAATAAGAGCAGAGTGTAAATAATCTAAGTATATGTAATTCAGTTTGACTATCTTTGTTCGTATGCAAAGAGGATAATTTCTCCTTGCATACGAACAAGAAAAAAGTTAGAAAAAAGTAAATAATAGATAAAAATAGATTGTGTGACAGAAAAGAGTGCTTGCAGAAAACAATTAAAAACTTACAGATTTTATTAAAAGAAGACTTATATTTCTCAAAGATAAACCTGCAAAGAGCTCTTGGATGGTGTTTGGGTAAAAAATTGTTAATCACGCAAAATATAGTCGTTTAAAATATAAAAATATAGTTTGTGAATAAACAAACATAGGAGTTTGGGAATGGAAAGAAAAATAAATGTCGGTATCATTGGTTCGGGGTGGATGGGATGTACGCATGCAAGAGCATATTTGAATGTTCAACAGGTATACGGCTGCGAAATTATACCAGTACTTAAAACGATTGCAGATGTTAACGAAGAAGCGGCAAAAGCAGCAAAAGCGAAATATGGATTTGGTAATTGGACTACGCGGTGGGAAGATATTGTCGAAGATCCGGAGATCCAGCTTGTGGTTGTTGCAACCCCAAATATATATCATATAGAGCAGGCGATTTCTGCAGCAGAGCACGGAAAAGCTGTTTTTTGTGAGAAACCCTTCGGTATGAACGTAACGGAAGTCAAAAAAGGATTAAGTGCCATTAAAAAAGCGGATGTGACAAGTATGATTGGATTTGTATATATCAACAATCCAATATTGCAGTATGCACGGCAACTTGTACAATCCGGAGAGCTTGGAGAGGTAATTTCGTTTAACGGTGAATTTAATATGGATCATGCTGTTGATCCGGAGGCACCCCATGTATGGAGACATTATTCAAAGGTGTCCGGTGCATTGGGCGATACAGCGACACACGTCTTTTCAATTTCCGATTATCTTATCGGGGAAGATCAGATAGATGAAGTATGTGGGATTGCGAGCATACTGTACGAAAAGAGACGCAACCCAAAAAATAAAGAAGAAATGCTGCCAGTGGAAAATGATGATCAGGTCGATGTCATTTTTAAATATAAAAACGGGGCGCATGGAAATATTACCTCTAGCCGCGTCGCGCCGGGTAATAAGGTGGGAGAACGTTTTGAAATTCAGATGACAAAAGGAACCATTCGGTTCGATCAGGAACGGATGAGCGAACTACAGGTCTATAGACATAATGATCCAGTTGCGGAGCAAGGATTTAAAACAATATTGCAAAATCCTCAGCATGGCGAATTTGGGTACTTCTATCCGCAGACTGGGTTAGGTGTGGGCTATATGGATTTGATGACTATTCAGGCTCATAAAATGCTGAAAGCGGCTGCAGAAGGCGAAAAGGTAAAACCGGATGCGGAAAGCGGCTATTATATCACAGTTTTGACAGACGCAATATTAAAATCCATCAGTGAACATAGATGGGTTAAAGTAGACGAATGCAGATAGCAAAAAGAAGAAGCATGGTTGCTATATCGTATAAAAAGATTAGGATGAGGAGGAAGCTGTATGAATGATTACATTCTGGAAATGAACAATATATGCAAAACATTTCCAGGGGTTAAAGCTCTAGACGATGTTACATTAAAAGTTAGTAAAGGTACAATACATGCTTTGCTGGGTGAAAACGGTGCAGGAAAATCAACATTGATGAAAGTTTTGCTTGGAATGTATAAACAGGATAGCGGGAAGGTCATATTTGACGGCAAACCGATGCAGAACACCAATATGAACTATATTTTGCACCAAGGTATATCTATGATATATCAGGAATTAAATCCGATTCCGCATATGACAGTAGCAGAGAATATATTTATTGGCCGGGAGCAAAAGCATAAGATAAGCGGCTTACTGGACAAAAAGCAGATGATGAAGGATACAGTCAGCCTATTTAAAGAAGTCGGCATAGAAAACATTGATCCCAAAACAAAGCTGAAAGATTTAACTGTAGCAAAAGCACAAATGGTCGAAATAGCCAAGGCAATATCGTATAATTCTAAATTGATTATTATGGATGAACCTACTTCATCGCTTTCTGAAAAGGAATGCAAACATCTTTTTAATATCACAAAACGATTAAAAGAAAAAGGCGTTACTTTTATTTTTATTACTCACAGATTGAAAGAAGTTTTCGAGATTGCGGATATTGCGACAGTTCTTCGCGACGGTAAATTTATAGGTACGAAACTGATATCGGAGTTAGACGAAAATTCAATTATTACTATGATGGTGGGCCGTGAATTGACCAAGATATTCCCTAAAATAGACTCGGATGGTATAAACAATGAAATAGCGTTGTCAGTCAAAAATGTGACAAGGGACGGCGAATTTTACGATGTAAGTTTTGATGCCTATAAAGGAGAAATATTGGGGGTAGCAGGTCTTATCGGCGCCGGCAGAACAGAAGCAATGGAAACGATATTCGGGTATAGGGAATTAAAATCCGGCAGTATTTATATTGATGGGAAAAAGGTGAATATCAAAACGCCGAGAGATGCGATAAAAAGGGGGCTTGCTTTGTTGACGGAGGACAGAAAAGGCACAGGGTTATATATGCCGCTGTCCATAAAAGATAATATCATCATGCCCATGATTAAACGCTATAAAAAAGGGCCTTTAATCAATTGGAAAAAGATAACCAAGGTATGTGCTGAACAAAAGACAAAGTTTAATATTAAAACACCTAGCTTGACACAAACTGTCAATAAATTAAGCGGAGGAAATCAACAAAAAGTGTTGGTATCCAGATGGCTGCTTACGGAACCCGATATCATTATTATGGATGAACCGACACGTGGAATTGATGTGGGGGCAAAAGCTGAAATTTATCAGCTGATCGTTAACTTGGCCGCTTCAGGGAAATGCGTCATAATGGTTTCTTCTGAATTGCCGGAAATAATTGGTCTTAGCAACAGGATATTGGTCATGCACGAAGGCCGTGTAAAAGGAATACTGGACGCGAAAGAAGCGACACAAGATAAGATACTCAGTGTTGCAACGAGCACTATAGAAAGTAATAAATTTGGAGGAGAACTTTATGCGAATTAGAACTTCAGATTCAGATAACAGGATAAATATAAAAAGTAAATTGACACAATTTTATAAGACATTTGGTATTGTTTTAGTTTTGCTTTTTATGATCATTGTGTTGTCGATAGCCACTCCGTATTTTTTGGCTGCGACAAATTTAATCAATGTGGTCAGACAAATTTCATTTATTGCAATCATTGGATTCGGCGTTACGCTCGTTATTATTACAGGCGGCATTGATCTTTCTTCAGGATCAATCGTTGGCGTAACTTCAATCGTATCTACAATGCTGGCACATCCGGGTGAGCATTCGCTGATCGTTTCGCTTTTGGCGGGAATCGGTGTCGGTGTCGGTGCCGGACTCATTAATGGGCTGTTCATAGCCAAGACAGGCACACCGCCTTTTATCGCAACGCTTGGAATGATGACATCCGGACGTGGTGTTGCGCTATTGATCAGCGGCGGCCGTCCTGTTAATAATGTTAGTGACGAATACATATTTTTAGGCGCAGGAAGGGTTCTTGGTATACCCGTTCCGATAATCATTCTGCTGGTGCTGGTCGTCATCATGTACATTGTATTGAATAAAACACCGTTCGGAAGACATGTCTTGGCGGTAGGCGGAAACGAAGAGGCCGCAAAGATTTCGGGTATTAATACCGGAAGTGTAAAGATATTGGTTTATGTTATCGCGGGGGCATTGGCTTCGGTTGCGGGCATTATGATGTCTGCGCGTGTTGCTTCCGGACAGCCTGCATTAGGAACAGGATATGAAATGGATGCTGTTGCATCGGCGGTTATCGGAGGAACAAGTTTGATGGGCGGAGTTGGAACCATATGGGGGACATTGTGCGGCGCGTTGATTATTGGTTTGATTAACAACGGTATGGATTTAATGGGTGTCAATGCATATTGGCAGCAAATCACAAAAGGAATAATTATAATACTGGCAGTTATACTCGATCAGCTGCGAAACAAGAGAGAATAAGTACAAACTTTATATTCAATTTAATTATTTAGGAGAGTGCAATGAAAAAGACAACCATCGGTCTCGTTGGAGCGGGGGGCGTAGGCAGAATACATATTCAAAATATAATAAAAAATATACCTGCAGCAAATTTGAAATATATTGCTGATGCCTATCCGGAGAAATATAACTCGTGGGCATCGCAAACGGATTATCCAAAGGCAATAGAAGATTACAAAGTGATATTGAATGATCCTGAAATCGAAGCTGTGGTGATTTCAGTGCCTGCTGCACTTCATGCGGATATGATTATTGAAGCAGCTGAACACGGGAAACATATTTTTTGTGAAAAACCTTTTGATTATGATCTTAACAAGATTATTGATGCAATGGCAGCGGTGAAGAAAGCAGGAGTAAAACTGCAGATCGGTTTTAATCGGCGCTTTGACAAAAATTTTGCTCGGGCTAAGGAACATATCAATACGGGTAATATTGGCGATATTCATGTAATCAGAATAACATCGCGGGATCCTGTTCCGCCGGGTTTGGAGTATTTTACAGCCGAAGGAGGGGAGCACACCAGCATCTTTACGGATACGACAATTCATGATTTTGATATGGCACGCTTTTTTAACAAAAGTAAAGTTGTTGAGGTGTTTGCAAGGGGCAGTCAGTTAATAAATAAAAAACACCCCATTATCAAAAAAGCGGATACCATGGCCGCAATATTAAAGTTTGAGGATGAATCATTAGCCATCATTGATAACAGCTGGCAAGCGGTGTATGGATATGATCAGCGTGCCGAGATATTCGGCAATAAAGGTTCGGTCGTTATTAACAATGATGTTTATAACAACGCAGTTCTGTACACGGATAAGGGAGAGATAGGTGAACTTCCTTTGGTTACGTGGGAGGATCGCTATGGCGTGTCTTATGCCAATGAGATAAAAGAGTTTATTGGTTCGATTCAGCAGGATACCCCTGTTAAGGTTACAGGAGAGGACGGTTTAATGGCCATGGTAATTGCTAATGCCGCAGCATTATCAGCGGAGGAAAACCGTGCTGTGATGATTAGTGAGATGATGCCCAAATAAACGGTTATTCGTATGGTGCAAAACCCTTAAATTTATCGGTGTAAAAAAACATGGAGGTAGATAATATGTTGGATAAACAAAAAGTAAAGGTTGCGATTTCCCCGTTGACCTGGTCAAATGATCAGCGGCCGGCGATTGGTGAGAATATTCCTTTTGAGCAGTGTATAAGTGAAATGGCGCTGACCGGATATGTAGGGACGGAATTAGGAAGGAAATTTCCTGCCGATCCTGTGATACTGAAGAACATGCTGGATTTACGAGGCCTGCAAGTATGTAATGCATGGTTTAGTTCGTTTCTTACAACAAATGACTACAAAGAGGCTGAAAAATATTTTATTGAAAAGAGAGATTTTCTGTATGCATTGGGTGCAAAAGTAGTTGGTGTTTGCGAACAAGGACTGGCTGTTCAAGATTTTCCCGACATAAATATATTTGAAGAGAAGCCTGTTTTCACAGATAAGCAATGGGATCGCATGGCAGAGGGACTTAACAAATTGGGCAGGCTGGCGGCGGAAAAAGGAATGTGTGTTGCGTTCCATCATCATATGAGCACGGGGGTGCAGACGATGGACGAAATCGATAGATTGATGGAGATGACAGACCCAAATTTAGTTAATTTATTATATGATACAGGACATCTGGCTGTTGCGGATGTGGATTGCCTTGAGGTATTAGAAAAGTATATTCACAGAATAAAGCATGTTCATCTTAAGGATATTAGAAAAGATAGGTTTGAACAAGCGAAAAAGGAAGGATATAGTTTTCTTGATTGTGTGGATGAAGGCGTGTTTACCGTTCCGGGAGATGGTATGATTGACTTTAAACCGCTGTTTGATGTTTTAGATAAAAACGATTATGAAGGCTGGATAGTTGTCGAGGCAGAACAATATCCTGAAAAAGCCAATCCGTTTGTATATGCAAAAATGGCAAGAGAATATATTCACGAAGTAGCGGGCATATAGTTTGCTTGCAATTTTGACAGCGTTGGGATAAGCCCATGTTAACAATATGGGCTTAACTCCTAATATTGATGCGCACGTATAGTATAGAATAACAAAACAATATGAAGTTGGGACAAGTTAACAGGAGAAACTATGATAATAAAACATGAAAGCAGTTATAACATCGGCTGTAACCCGATCACATCCGTCGATGACAAAGATGATATATCCTGCATGGATTTCGGCATCATCAAACTGGATAACGGTGATAGATATCAAAACGCCGAACCGAAGGAAAGAGCAATACTGCTGATCGAAGGCTGCGTAGTATTAGAATATGACGGGAAAAGCGAGGAAATCAAAAGAGGTTCGTTCCTTGACGAAAACCCCGTATGTGTTCATTTGTCTAAAGATATAGAAGTGAAAATTACAGCAAAAGCCCCCTCGGAACTGGCATATGAAGCCGTATACAACGATGCTGTATTTGAAACCAAAATATATACGCAGGAGGATTGCGTTACCGAACAGTTTGGCAAAGGCGTGATGAATGAGACATCGCTTCGGCATGTACGTACGGTGATTGATGATCAGATTGCTCCGTACTCCAACCTGGTGATCGGCGAAGTGATCAATTTCCCAGGCAGGTGGTCCAGCTATCCGGCGCATCACCATATGCAGCCCGAGGTATATCACTACCGGATGTATCCGGAGCAGGGCTTTGGGTTCAGCTGCGAAGGAGAGGACGTTTACAAAGTATACAACAGGGACACGGCTGTGATCAAAGGCGGCAAAGTACATCCGCAGGTGGCGGCGCCGGGGTATGCTATGTACTATGTATGGATGATACCGCATACGCCGAAGAGATGGGAAAAAGACAGAGAGTTTTTAGAGAAAGATGAATGGCTACTTGACAAGAATGCCAAGATTTGGCCTGAAAAGTAAGGAGCAAAATGATGAAAACAATACGTCTTACAACGGCTCAAGCGTTAGTTAAATTTCTAAACAATCAATATGTTGAGTTTGACGGCAGACAGCAGCGGTTTGTCAAAGGAATATTTACGATTTTCGGTCACGGCAACGTTGTCGGATTAGGGCAGTCGCTCGAAGAAGACGCGGGGGATCTGATCGTGCATCAGGGCCGAAACGAACAGGGAATGACCCACGCGGCAATCGGTTATGCAAAGCAGAAATTAAGAAAGCAAATATACGCCTGTACATCGTCGATCGGGCCGGGCGCAGCAAACATGGTGACTGCGGCGGCAACGGCAACAGCGAACAGAATTCCGGTATTGTTATTGCCGGGTGATACATACGCGTGCCGTCAGCCCGATCCGGTACTTCAGCAGGTGGAACAGTTTAATGATGCCGGCACAACGACCAACGACGCTTTTAGACCGGTGTGTAAATACTGGGATAGAATCAATCGGCCTGAACAACTGATGAGTGCAATGATCAATGCGATGCGCGTATTGACCGACCCGGCAGATACCGGTGCGGTCGCGATATGTCTGCCGCAGGATGTTGAAGGCGAGGCATATAATTACCCTGAGTACTTCTTTGAAAAAAGAGTACATCGTATAGAGCGGACACCGGCAACCAAAGAAATGGTTGAAGAAGCGGTCAGTGCAATACGGGAGGCTAAAAAGCCCGTCATCATCTGCGGAGGCGGTGTGAGGTATTCAGAAGCGGCCGACGTGTTAAAAGATTTTGCCGAAGCGTTTAATATTCCGTTTGGTGAAACACAGGCAGGTAAAAGCGCCATAGAATATGATCATGAGCTTAATCTGGGCGGCATCGGCGCGACAGGATGCCTTGCCGCAAACCTGATTGCCAAAGACGCAGACCTCGTGATCGGTCTGGGCACGAGATATTCGGATTTTACGACGGCCTCCAAATGGCTGTTCCAAAGTGCAGTTAAGTTTGTCAATGTCAATATCGCCGCGTTTGATGTATATAAGATGGATGCAGTGCGTGTGAAAGCAGATATCAAAGCCGCATTAGTACAGATGCATGATGAATTGAAAAAGGCTGGATACAAGTCGGGTTATACAGACGAAATCGCGGACGCAAAACAGCAATGGAAAAATGAGCTTGACCGCTTGTTTAGCGTAGAGTATACCGGTGACGGGTTCACACCCGAGATCGAAGGGCATCTGGATGAACAGATCGCCGAATACAAGGATTTCTTCGGCGGATGTCTGACGCAGACCAAAACGCTGGGGATACTCGATGAGCAGTTGGCGGACGACGCGATCGTGGTGGGGGCTTCGGGCAGCCTGCCTGGAGACATGCAGCGGTTATGGCGTCCTAAACAGCACGATACGTACCACATGGAATACGGGTATTCTGCAATGGGATATGAAGTCAACGCGGCGTACGGTGTAAAACTTGCGTGCCCTGACAGCGAAGTATACACCATGCTGGGCGACGGTTCGTTTATGATGCTGCATTCCGAGCTGATCAGCTCGATACAGGAAGGCGCAAAGATCAATCTTGTTATCATGGACAATAACGAGTTTGGCTGCATCAACAACCTCCAGATGGAACGAGGACAGGGCAGTTTCGGGACAGAGTTTCGTTTTAGGGATAAGAAGACGGGAAAACTGAACGGTGGCTTAGTACCTGTGGATTTTGCGAAGATCGGCGAAGGGTACGGCGCAAAGGGGTATACGGTTAGAACAGCGGATGAATTAAAACATGCCCTAAACGATGCAAAGAAACAAAATGTATCAACAGTGATTGACATCAAAGTACTTCCCAAGACGATGACGCACGGATACGAAGGGTTCTGGAGATGCGGAACGGCTGAAGTCGCAAAGAACCAAAAAATTGTTGATATAACAGATGAACAAAAAGATGAGCTTAAAAAAGCTCGGCAGTATTAAATCAAATATAGGTAGAATTAAAAATGTTGAATAAAAGTGAAAAACAAAAGTTTGAGAAATTTGCCGCGGGATTCGTATAGCTGCATTGGAAGAACTCGCGAACCTAGGGTTTGGACACATTGGCGGTGCGATGAGTATCGCAGACACCATCGCAGTACTGTACGGCGGTGTGATGAACATCGACCCAAGCAACCCGGATTGGGAAGACAGAGACTGGCTGGTCTGCTCCAAGGGACACGCAGGGCCGACGATATATGCGACACTGGCGCTCAAAGGGTACTTCCCCAAAGAGATGCTGATGACGCTCAATCAGGGCGGAACCAAACTGCCCAGCCACTGCGACCGAAACAAAACACCGGGGATCGACATGACAACCGGTTCGCTCGGACAGAGCATGAGCACGGCGACCGGCGTTGCGCTCGGCAACCGGCTGGATAAGCGCAGCAGCTGGACGTACCTCATACTCGGTGACGGAGAGCTCAACGAAGGACAGGTGTGGGAAGGCGTGATGTTCTGCAATCACTTTAAGGTAGCCAACCTGATCGTATTTGTTGATTACAACAAGCAGCAGCTTGACGGATATACCAAGGACATCATGGATCTTGGAGATATCGCCGTGAAGTTTGAGGGTTTTGGATGGCATGCGCAGGATATCGACGGGCATGACGTTGGGGCGATATACGAAGCAATTGAGAACGCCAAGCAAGCGAAAGGCAAGCCGTCCGTGATCGTGCTGAATACGCAAAAAGGCAAGGGATGTACATTTGCCGAAGGTATAGTAAACAATCACCATATGGCGTTTACCCAAGAGCAGTCACAGCAGGCAATCGACGAGGCCAAACGCGTGCTGGCACAATACCAATAGAAAGGCGGCGTATAAAATGAGTATCACAATGACAAAAGAAACAATAAAAGACGACAGAATGATGCGGGACGTCTACTGCGCTGCCTTGATGGATATGGCAAAAGAGGACGACAGAGTGGTTGCGCTGGATGCCGACCTGATGAAATCCATGGGTATGATACCGTTTTTAGAAAAGTATCCGGAACGTACATTTAACTGCGGAGTGCAGGAAGCCAACATGATCGGCGTAGCGGCAGGGCTGTCGGCAACGGGCAAGATACCGTTTGCGCATACGTTCGGGCCGTTTGCATCCAGAAGATGCTTCGATCAGGTGTTCATATCGGCGGCATACGCACAGCTCAATGTACGTATCGTAGGATCTGACCCCGGGATTACGGCGGCATATAACGGCGGTACGCATATGCCGTTTGAAGACATGGGGATGATGAGAAACATTCCGGATGCCAAGGTAATCGAGCCGACCGACTGTGTGATGCTTGAAAACATCGTGCATCAGGTAAAGGATATGTACGGCGTGTTCTATATCCGGCTGCTGAGAAAACAGCCGATGCGGATATACGAGCAGGGCAGTGAGTTTGAGATCGGCAAAGGCGTTACGGTGCGGGAAGACAGCTCCGTGACGCTGATCACCAGCGGGTTTTTAACCAGCGAAACATTAAAAGCAGCCAAACTGCTTGAAACGCAGGGGGTATCAGCACGCGTGGTCAACATGTTTACATGGAAACCGATCGACAAAGCGCTGATTGTAAGCTGCGCAAAAGAAACAGATGCTATCGTGACGGTTGAAAACCATAGTATTATCAACGGACTGGGGTCAGCCGTTGCCGAAGTGCTGGTAGAAAACACACTGGTACCCATGGAGCGAATTGGCAGCAAGGACAAGTTCGGCGAAGTCGGCAGTGTGGATTATCTGCAAAAAGCGTTTGGAATGACGGCGCAGGATATCGTTGGCAAAGCGAACAAGGTGCTGGAGAGAAAGTAAAACAGGATGTATGGTTATAGCAGGATGATATAGCAGGAAATATTGACCTGATCATTATGTGAAGAATTAACCGAAGTATGTACTATAGCAATAGGGAGGAGAGCTGGTTTTCAAATGCCAGCTCTTCGTATTTTCATAAAAGCATTAACACAGGTCAAACGCATTCTCTAGATAAAATAATTGAAGGAACATGTCGTTGGTTTTACGTGTAATTACGGTGAGGCTTGTCAGGCTATAGAAAAGGGGCTATAAACATGAAAAAAGGGTTATGGATGAAGGTTTTAGCAATCGATATGCTGGTGTTGGGGGTATCGTTCTCCATATCACTTGTCGGGCAAATGTTTGATGCGATTAAGAATGTATACCAACTTTCATTATCACAGGCCGGCTGGCTGCTATCTGTACAGAGTATTGGAGGTTTTGCAGTAGCGATTATGTGCTTATTGTTTGTTGACTCGCTTAACAAAACAAAGCTCATTGTGATATCGGGAGTATTGCTTTGTGTGTTTTTAATAATGGTCGGCATCAAACTGCCGCTGTTTTTGGTATTTATAGTATTTATCATGTTGGGTTTATTTACCGGTGTGGTAAACACGCTTACGAATGCTGTAATGGCAGAGACTGTGCCTGCAAATGCCGATAAACACATCAACTTTATGCATATGATTTTTAGTCTGGGTGCAGTATTAGTGCCAATATTATGCAGTGTAATTTATCATTATCTCGACCTGTCCGGCGTTTTCTTTGTTTTGGGTGGGTTTTCTCTTTTTTGGCCAATATATGCAGTAATAATATTTAATGCGAACGTGAAACAGAAATTATTGAAGAATACTGTCGGTATCAAGTTCCGATTACAGAAAATGCAAAAAGTGATACGAATACCAGTTATGAAAGAAATAGGGCTTATAGCGGTTTTGGCAACTTGTTGGCAATTGTCGGCCATATATTATGTGTCTTCGCTTTTTTCTGGGCTAACCGGTAATGTGAGCGATGGTGCATATGCACTGTCCATATTGTTCCTTGGTATGATGGTTTCAAGGTTATTATATACAAAAGTAGTAAATAGATTTTCGAAAGGGTGTGTGATCGCAATAGGATGCTTGCTAGGTGCGGTGGTATGGACGATCGCTATGTTCGTCAATGATATATTTATTAAAATAATACTGATAGGATTATCGGCGTTTTTCTGCGGTAATAATTTTCCGATCACTTTTTCGGCAGCGTGTAGATTATCTCCAAAGAACACAGCAACGGCTTTGGGAATTGCTTTTTTGGGTTACTATTTGGCACTTTTCATATTTGTACCCATTATTGGTGCTGTGGGTGAGACGATGGGTTTAAATAATGCGTTGCTGTTTAATGGCATTCCACTCATTGCTTTAATTCCTGTTGCATTAAGACTCCATACCAAGATGAAAATGAGTATCGTAGAATAAATCATTATTAAACCTTAAATATAAAATAAATTTGGCATTAAAATGGCATACAACCATTAAACTGTATGCCATTTTTCTTACATAAAACCTTCAGAACCCGCATAAACAGGGCACTTTCACACCAACCCTACTTGACCTAATCTTCATCCCGTCTTGAATGGGGTTCAAGAGAGTAGTTAACGGGTTATTGCGGTTGAGGTTGTTTGAAATTATATAAAAGCGATTTACCCCACACACGAGGGTTCGTTGGTGCTTGGTAAACCTTCAGAGTCAACTAATCTCGACTAAAAACAATTTGTTACAAACTAAGGAATATGCTCCAGAACGTAAGACCATGACGATCTTAAATACGCACAACCAAACTTAACAACTGCTGCACAATGTAGACTGACACTTGTCAAGTGGACAGTTAAAAAAGAAAACTTAAGCGTAGTTAGTGGTAGTGTAGATTATTGGGCCTGTTGACAAATCATATTTCTGAATACTATGCGCTTAGTATTACCCAATTACACTGAGCAAAAAATGGACAGGGATTGGGGCTCAGAACCTTGGCTATGCGCTTTAGGTTCAGTGCAATCGCTGCTAACAGGCATTCTTCGGAAGCTCGATGAATGCCTCGTTTTTTTATTCGTTTGAGATTGTGTTGATTCTTTAGTGCACCAAAGGTGCCCTCGCTCCATATGCTTCGGAGACGTTTCATCTTAAAATAATCGTCTGTTTTGCAGCGTACTCTATTCGCGTGATAGGCAGGATAAAATCCGCTTAAAATGTATGATAATGAAAAGATGCTTGGATTAGCAGACAGTATTAAGGAGCAAGGTGTTGTAGTTCCAATACTCGTTAGACCGATTAAAGACAGTAAGTATGAGTTTGAGATAATTGCCGGTCATAACAGAGTCCAAGCATCAAAACATGCAGGTATTGATAAAATACCATGTAACGTTCGAGAGATGGATGATGAAACCGCAACCATCTTAATGATCGATACAAACCTTCAGGCTTCTTGCCAAGTTGGCAAGAAGTTAAGGCGGGCATTGCAATACCTAGTATTGGATAAATTGTTTAGCAAAATTAATAGCGTATTCATATTCAGCAAAACTAACAATGTCGGGGATCGAGTGGTCAGAATGAAAAATATATCTTTTAGATGGTTTAGCTTTTAGAATTTTGCGGGATATCTCATCTTTGATTTTTTCTTTTCCTGCCGTTAATGCATCTGCATTGATGTTACCAATGAATGAGAGCTTATCTTTATAAAGCTTTAAATATACGTTAACATCGTTATCTGCACGTGCCTCTAGTGGTTGCATGCAGTCTACGCCCAATGGGATTAGCAGAGGAATTAAATCGGCTACATAACCATCGCTATGGTAAATGACTTTCATTCCGTTGTCTTTAGCGAGGTCAAATATCCTTTTTTGATACGGAGCGAGTCTTTTATTGAAAAATTTAGGAGAAAAAAGCAATCCGTTTTTGTAACACAAATCTGAAAAAACCCATAAAGCATCAAATTTGTATCCTGCAGATAGAATATTTTTAATCATAAGAATGGTAAAATCTGTATAATCTGAAATTATTTGCTCAACAAAATCAGGGTCTAAAGCGATATTGCAGAGCGCTTCCTCCTCGCCTAATAATCTCAGGTAATACCAGCAAGGCTCTGTTGGAACAATAACAGTGAACTCATCATCTTTTATGGCCTTATTATATTTATCAAGCGGTCTTTCTTTTAAGGGAATAGCGAAGATACAATCTAATTTATAATTATCGAAACGTGAGATATCCGGAATGAGGCTGGGGCGCAATTTTATCCAATCATCAATTGTAGAAATAGAGGATTTTAAGAACTGAGGATGAGATTGTATCCCCTTCCATTTTCGATAGGTGCATCCATCCCCGTCAGTTACAACGATCTGATCAGATGTTTCTTCCAAAACTCTGGCTGGCAGCATTAAAGAAGGATCGTATGAAAAAAACTCTATTTTATCAAATCCAAAATATTCATCAACGCTTATTCCGCTTGGCAAACCCTCGTGCCGCCATCTTTCCTCTGTTTCCGGCCAGACACCAATCTCACACATGGGCATTTTATCCATATCCCAACCGTTTAGGGCCGCAATGATTCGTTCTCTAGAATTCATTTAATCCTCCTGCTCATATTTAGCGTTAAAAAACTGTTCGAAGATTTTGCCGCTTTGATACGATATAAAATGTAATGATATTGAGAGGCGATAAAATTAAAAACTGAACCTGAAAAATCAGGTTCAGTTTTTTAACGTATCATTATTGTTTTATCTGTTCTGTTTTACCGCTTTTCAAAGACTTAAAGCATGCTTCAATAACCGAGACAGCAAGCGTAGCTCTCTGTAAATCTACAAAGTAGTCTTCTCCTGATGCTGTAGCCTCTACGAAATGATGCAATTCACTTCTTAGGTCACCCCGAATTTCTTCGTTATACTCCGGCCAAAGCAGCGTATCAGGAGAATAAGAAAATCCAAGTTCGCTGATGATTTTAATTTCGTCTCCTGCTATATTAACCACACCCATACCTTTTGTTCCAATAGCTTCAACGCCGAACACGGTCGGCCCGTTTGCCGGCAGACCCCAGCTTAGCTCAAGATTCCCGATAATACCATTTTGAAAGGTAATGATCGCAAACACTGTATCGAGCGCACCATGTTTTTCGTTTTTCTTGTTTGTAGACTGAGCATATACTTTTAAAGGTTTCGCATTTGCATAATCTATCATATATTCTATATCATGAACGCCAAGATAATAGAATATAGAGACCTTTCCGCCTAACCGTTCTGCCATGGGGGACGGAGTAATTCTTTTTAGAGAAAGGCTGGTAATATCACCCAGCTCGCCTTTAGTGATCGAATCTTTAAGATGGACATATCTTGGGTCAAATCTTAGAACGTGGCCAACCATAATTCTTGTTCCGCTTGATTTGCACGCATTGATAATTTCGCGCGCAAGCTTTACGGTAATAGCTATTGGCTTTTCTATCATTATAGCTTTAAGGCCTGCGTTTGCTGCCGCGATGGCGGGTCCTTTATGATATCCTTCGGGTACACAGATATCCAATAAATCAAGATTTTCTTTTTCAATCATGCTTTCAAAGCTAGTGTAGGTTTTGCAAGAATAATCCTTACCCACCTTAGCTCCCAGCTCGTCGTTCAAATCAGCGACAGCAACCAGCTCTACCTGCGGGTTCTCATAATGTATTCTTATATGAATCTGTCCGATCATTCCTGCGCCGACAACACCAATCCTTAACTTATCCATTACATTGTTATCCTTTCTTTTCTCTCTAACCAGGGGATAAAACAAATATTTTTTTAGTACCGAGGTTATCAAGTATACTTAACTTTTATTAGTAATAAACCTTATCGGTTTTAGTAGATATTTCACCTCCCTAAAATAATTGAGATCATTCGAAAATTGAATGGCTGTATTCTAAACAATCTTGAGCTAGATGAGTTTGCGGTTCATCTTTGCTTTTTTTACGGTATAGCATCAAATAAATTGTCCGTCTTTTTTCTCTGTTTCTTGCTTAGCTCTTAATTCCTGTTTGCTGTAATTTCTCATCGTGTAATTAATAATGAATATTATTATATTAATACAATAAATCCTGCTTTTTGAGTATATCATCAAGAAACAAAAAAGTCTACAACAAAACACTTAAAAACAAATAAAAAAGGTGTAGAAACGGTCAAAATATAAACAAATGCCTATAAGGCAATAAGAATGAATTAGAAATTGTATAAAATGCGCAAAAAAATAACAAATATAAGCATAATATACAAATATTTGAATACAGATGTGGAGAAAACCTAATGAAACAGAAAAAAGAGCATAAAAAATACCTATATAATGTTGACAATCGCAAAATATGAATATATAATTATTTTCATAATTAACTTACGCTCTAATAGTTCTTGTTATGTATTTTCAATCATAAAGGACATAAAAAACTACTGCGATTAATAGGAAATAATAAACATTTGCAAAATATAATAAAGAATTCAAGAAACAGCCCAATAAAAAAAGCTTAACATCCTTTATTTATAAGGAATTAAATTGATACATTTAAGCCAAAGTACCAAAAAAATATGGCCAAACTAGTCTAATAGTCATGAGAAGGAGAGATTGCAATTGTTAGAAAAACAAAAGTTTGCGTTAAAAATGAACAATATCAGCATGCGGTTCCCGGGTACACTTGCTGTGGACAAGATGGATTTTGACGTAAAGTATGGTGAGGTTCATGCTTTGGTCGGAGAAAATGGAGCAGGGAAGTCGACGCTTATGAAGATACTTTCAGGAGCGTATGATAACTATACGGGCGATATAAACATTGGCGAAAAATCGGTAAATATATTTTCTCCATTTATTGCGCGGCAGCAAGGAATTGCTATGGTATATCAGGAGTTAAGCCTTGCGTTGCCAATATCTGTGGCAGAAAATATATTGGCGGGTAATTTACCTAAGAAAGGGATTTTTGTAGATAAGAAAAAAAGCGTAGAGAAGGCGCATGCGCTTCTTTCAAGAGTAGGTTTGGAAAATATGAATCCTTTGACAGAGGTTAATCAATTAAGCCAGCATGAAATGCAACTGGTAGAGATTGCGAAGGCTTTGGGCAGAGATCCTAAAATTCTTGTATTGGACGAGCCAACATCTGCTTTAACTCAGGAAGAAGTTGATTTATTGTTTATCATTATTAACAAGCTAAAAGAAAGCGGCTTGGCAATAATTTATATTTCACATCATCTCTCTGAAATGTTTGAAATAGCAGATCGCGTAACAGTTATGAGGGACGGATGCAAAGTATGTACGGTCAAAGTTAAAGAAACAACATCAGAGAAAATTGTTGAATATATGGTCGGCAGATCATTGTCGGAATTTTATATGGAACGTAATGAATCAGAAGGAGAGGAGTTTCTTCGTGTTGAGAAGTTGAGTCGATACGGTTTTTTCCACGATATTTCTTTTAGTGTAAGAAGCGGAGAAGTTGTGGGAATATGCGGCCTTGCCGGTGCGGGACGTTCGGAAATTGCACGCAGCATTGTTGGATTGGATCCTGTAGACGAAGGCAGCATTTATGTTAAAAACACTAAGGTTCATATTAACAGCTTAAAACAGGCAATAAAAAAAGGTATAGGATATTTACCGGAAAATAGAAAAATTGACGGTATTGCGCTAAGATTATCAGTAGAAGATAATATTACATCTGCAATTTTACCCGAATTGAGTAAACATTTTATATATAATGCGAAAATCGGCAAGCCAAAGGTTAAAGACGCAATGGATAAACTTTCAATTGTTCCTCCGAACCCTGCAATCGAAGTTTCTAACTTGTCTGGAGGGAATCAGCAAAAAGTGCTTCTTGCAAAATGGCTTTCAACCGATCCTATATTGCTCATTTTGGATGAGCCTACAAGGGGAGTGGATGTTGGGGCAAAACAGATCATTCATGACGCCGTAACTGAGCTCACAAAAAAAGGATTGGCTGTGGTACTAATATCATCAGACCTTCCCGAACTGGTGAGGATGTCGCACAGATTAATTATTTTGAAGGAAGGCCATCTGATTGGTGAGTTAAAAAGCGATTCGAGTGATGAAGAATCTGCCTTATTAGCCGCTAACGGAGTATTCAGGTGATATAAATGAAAAATTTAAATGATAGTAGATTTGGGAATACAGGAATAGGATTAAAAATTTTGCAGGTATCGAATCGTTTTGGCGTATTCATTATGATTATGATTCTTGCTGTAATCGGACTGATTGTTGCGCCGAGAATATTTTTTACTCCAAAAAATTTGCTTGATATTCTTGAAGTTGGTGCTTTAACGGGTATCGTTACTTTTGGTGTTGCTATGGTTACGCTTTCGGGGCACATGTGCGATTTATCTGTGCCCGGGATGATGGCGCTTGGTAGTATATTGGCTTCGGGATTGTTGCCGTACGGGCTTCCGGTGAGTATTATAGGCGCAATAGCAGGAGGTTTAGTGGTCGGAGTCGTTAACGGTTTTATGGTAGGGAAGCTGAGGGCAAATCCTATACTGTGGACTCTTGCAATGCAATTTTTACTCGGCGGTATTCTTCGATGGATAACCAGTGGAAATGTAATCTATCCAGATGCTCTTTTAGCGGATAAGCCTGCGTTGGTTGATTCGTTTTATCAGATTTACCGATTCAGATTATTTGATATATTCTCTATGGTAGTAATCATCATGGTGGCAGTATTGATAATATTCCAATTTATACTAACAAAAACAAGATATGGGCGGGAGCTGAAAATCACCGGCTCTAATTATAAAGCCGCACAATGCTCCGGGATTAATACAAAACGAGTCGTTATGGTAGCTTTCATGCTAAGCGGAATGTGCGCGGCCATAGGAGGAATATTACTATCGTCTCTTGTAAAAGTCGGCGATTATACTCAAGGCGCCGGATACGACTTTACCACGGTAACTGCTATTGTTTTGGGCGGTGTGACGCTGCTTGGCGGCCGCGGCAATATTATAGGAGTATTTGGCGGAGTCTTTACATTGGGTCTGTTGAGTAATGTTATGGTATTTTTGGGAATGAGTACATTTGAGCAATTGTTTGTCAAAGGTTTGGTATTCATTCTAATTGTATGGTTCAATTCCTATTCTTTGAGAAAGTTAGGTAAAGACTATGTATAAGAATAATGTTAAATTATCGACTAAATTAAATAACAACAGAATATACATCATGTTAGTTTTAGTTATCATTATCATGGTAAGTATAGCACCAAAATTTGCTACACTTTATAATATCGGAACAATTATAAAAAGCGCGTGTCTCAGCGGATTAGTTGCTGCGGGCTTTACTACGGCAATGCTTGCCGGCGGGCTTGATCTTTCGGTTGGATCGGTAATAAATCTAGGGGCTGTTATGGCTATTATCTTTACAAATATGGGCGGAATATTTTTAGGAATTATTGCGGCAATAATTGCGGGTATAATCGTAGGTTTATTTAATGGGTTTGTTGTTACAAAAGGAAAGCTGCATCCGTTTATTGTTACTCTTGGCACTTTAACTACGATTAAGGGCTTGCTTTACATTATTACAGGAGGCCGCTCAATAAGCTTGAATAATTATGATGTAGTAAGCTTCTTCGAAGAAAAAGTGCTGGTTCTGTTTACCGCTAAGTCTTTGGTTACTATTGCACTTATAGTAATACTTGCTTTGTTTTTAACAAAAACACGAATGGGGAAGGTTTTTTATCTTATTGGAGGCAACCAGGATACAGCATGGTATGCGGGATATAAGGTTGACCGATACAGATGTGCGTCGTTTGGCATATCAAGTATGTTTGCGGCAATTGGGGGAATGCTTTTTGTATATACTGCAGGGGCTGCCGTGCCAAATATGGGTGAACAGGGTGTCAGTCCGCAACTTCTTGTAATCGCATCTTCAATACTTGGCGGTACGTCAATGTACGGTGGCAGCGGTAGCGTAGTTAAAAGCGCTTTTGCGGCACTTACGCTCAATGCTTTGTTCAGCGGACTTAGCTGTATGGGCGCGGGATATGAGGTCCAAATATTTTTCTGCGGATTATTGCTTGCAATAATCGTTATTTATGAGGCGTATGGCGCCCATGCAGCAGACCTGACTCGCGGGCAGCGTAAAAAACTGTTACAGGAATTAAAAAAATAAACTATTTGCATTAAGCAAAAAAAATAAGGAGGAAATGAAATTGAGAAAATTTGTTACTTTTTTAGTTGTTGCTTTAATGCTGCTGGTAATGGCAGTAGGCTGTACGCCGGCTGCTGAAGAAGCACCTGCAGCGGAAGAACCTGCGGCGGAAGAACCCGCAGCGGAAGAGCCGGAAGCGGAAGAACCGGCCGAAGAGGCCGAGAAAACCAATTTAGAGCTCTCATTAGAGGGTGATGCTTTGGTGGGTGATTTGGTAGCGATGGATAACCAGCCCTTGCTTTATGAGGGATTTGTTAAAGAATTTCCTGCGCGTCCCGACGATCCGGATTCGCTGCCTGAGACAGATGCCGGACATTATTATGACTTAGAATATGCCGGATGGAGCACAGAAAAGACGAATATTCCTGAATCACCAGCAGATGGATCAATTGGGAAAAAAGTTATAATGATAATCCATGGTGAGCATGCTTATTATTCCGCTTACGTCAGAGGATGCCAGACTATCGCGGATGTCTACGGAATAGACTTCACGGTACTTTGGCCCAACTGGGATCTTACGACACAGAATCAGATGATCGATCAGGCGATAAATGAACAGCCGGATATGATTATTTTGCTGCCGCTTGATACAGAGGCCGGATTGATTCAGTGTAAAAAGATTAATGAAGCAGGAATACCGCTTATAGTTGCGCATCAGCTGGTTGTTGAAGAAGCATTGCAGTATGCAATATGCTGGACCGGGCCGGATGAATGGGCACCTCGAAGAGTTTTGGCTGATATGGCAGCTGAGCAGCTTGGTTACACCGGCGGATATGCGATATTAACACATAACGCAGGCAGCTCAACTTATTTCTCTAGAGCATACGGATATATCACTGAGTTTTCTAAAATTGCTCCTGATATGGAGTTGTTAGATCTGCAGGCACCGGGATTAGATGCCGAGGCGGCGAAGCAAGTGGCATCTGATTGGATTAAGCTGTACGGAGACGATCTAAAGCTAATTATTACTGCCGGAGCCTCGAATCAGGGTGTTGGTGTTGTTGAGGCCGTAGCTGCTGCCGGTAAAGAGGATGATATATTAATCTATTCGGCTGGCAACAGTAAGATTGGTAACGATTATGTGAAAGATGGTCTGCAAGTGGCTATAAATTATGAGCCCCCAGAATGCTGCGGTGCTACTGCACTTAAAACGGCTGCGGACTGGTTTAACGGCAAGGAGATACCACCTGCTGTATATCTTCCCGCTGTTATCATAACGCAAGATAACGTAGATGATTTTTATCCTGCTCAGTGGTAGAGGAGCTTAGATAAGCAAAAAGTGTAGGGAGGCATTATTGCCTCCCTATTCTACAAAAAGAGATTTATAGTGTTGCTGTATGCAGCCTAAATTTTTGCTGCTAAAATATTTTACTGCGTGGCGTGAACAAAACGTATAACTAAATAAAAGTTGCAATAAAAGATATGATTGGCATCCCGAATACAAAAAATTCTCTTGGAAATTGCTTGGAGGAGAATATTTGATGAAGGCAAAAGAAAGATGGTTAATGGCGTTAAACCTAGGCATTCCTGACAGAGTGCCGGCAACCGTCCATTCATGGCAGCAATATCATTTAGACAAGTATTTAAATGGCATAGATGAACTAGCGGCCTATCAAGACGTTGGACTAGATCCGGAAATTCACTACTATGAAGAGATGGGGCAGTTTTGGATACCAGGGCTTAGAAAAAGCAAAAAGTATAATGATGAATGGAATGATGAAGTGACGGTGCTTAAAAGCAATAAAGGCATTATTGAGCAAAAGCATGTGATTACTACACCAAAAGGCAAACTTACTTTTACGACGAAAGGCAATGCGAAAACGACTTGGGTGACAGAATATATGATCAAGGGCCTTGAGGATATTGAAAAAATAAAGTATTTACCTGTGCCGAAGCTTGATAAAAAGAGTGTAGAAAAAACATATGACAGACTGGGAGATAACGGGGTATTAAGAGGTTTTGTTTTTGGAGATCAAGCGGGATGCTGGCAGCATCTGGCCTGTTATATGGATATTACAGATTTGATTTTTGCGGCGATTGATACGCCGGAATGGACACATGAAATACTAAGCATATTAATGGAGAAAAAACTTCAGTTTATATATGAATCACTGGCAACTGCAAAATTCGACATTATTGAAACGGGGGGCGGCTCATCATCATCGACGGTTATTTCTCCGTCTTTGTTCGAAGAATTTTGCCTTCCGTATGATAAAAAGATTCACGATGCGCTGCATGACGTTGGACAAAAATCTACCTATCATACATGCGGAGGAATGCTGGGCATACTCGATGCCATTATTCAGACAAATACGGACATGTCTGAAACGCTTTCCAATAAAAGACTAGGCGGGAATACTGATGGCCCCGAGATTTATAAGAAAATGCACGGCAAGGTTTGTTTAAACGGCGGATTAGACCAAATTAACATATTAACGATGGGAACACCGAAAGATGTAAGAGACGAAGTTTACAGGATTTTTGAGATATACGGCAAAGGCGGCGGATATATTATGTCCTGCTGCGATCATTTTTTTGAAGCGCCTTTAGAAAATATACGAGCGTATGCATCTGCTGTTAATGAGTGTAAATATTGATTGGAGGATTTGAACAACATGAGAAGATTCGGTCAGATCGGGGAACTGAAACCGGAGAAAAAAGAGCAATATCTAAAGCTTCATGAGAATGTATGGCCCGAAGTGTTAAAAACAATAAAAGAATGCAACATTTCGAATTATTCAATATTTAATTTTGAGTTGTTTTGTTTTGCCTGTTTTGAATATCATGGCGAAAACTATGAAGAGGATATGAAGAAGATGAAAAACAACGCAACTGTACAAAGATGGTGGAAACATACAAAACCTTGTTTTAAGCAGTTTGAATTTGCAGGGGAAGATGAGTACTATATCGATATGTTAGAAATTTTTAGAATGGATTAATTCGGAACAAGGAGAAAAAATGAGTAGAAAAAACGGCAAAAAAACATGGATGTTTCCTGACGCAGAGTTGCCGCCGGCCGGTGAATTTGAGTTAAAGGGGCATGAGTCGGTTATTGTGTTAAATTGCAATAAAAAGCAGGCGAAAATAGACATGATGATTTATTTTGAAAACAAATCTCCTTCAAAATGTATTCAATTTAACGTAGAAGCGGAAAGAGTAAGATGCCTTCGTATGGATAACCCGAGCGATATCGGCGGTTTTGTTATTCCAAAAGAAACGCAGTATGCCATTAGGATTCAAAGCGATGTGGCGGTTGTTGCACAGTATGGGCGGCTCGATACACGCCAGCAAAATATGGCTTTTTATACGTGTATGGGATATAGCGTATAAGAAACAGCGGGGACGGTGTATGGTAAAAAACAACGAAATAATTGTAGTCTTTGGCATCGACATGGAGACGGATGTCGGAAATTTTACACCATTTTATAAAGGCGTAAAGTATGGTACGTCGATATTATTAGATCTTTTTGCAAAAAAAAATGTTGAAGCCAGTTTCTTTTTTACGGGAGACTGTGTGAAAAAGAATCAGGGAGCAGTGAAACTTGTTCAAAGCAGCGGCAATGAAGTTGGAAACCACTCATTGTATCACGAAACGGTTGGAGATGCTTTTTTTGAGATACCTAACGATTTTGCTTTGCTGCCTGAGGAAGTACCGCTTCGGTTAAAGTTTGCCAATGATATTATTGCTGATGTGCTGGGTGAGCAGCCGGTATCATTTCGAAGTCCAAGGCTGTGGGGTTCAACGGCGGTAGTAAATGCTTTAGAGAATATGGGGTATATCGCGGATGCTTCATATCCTATGTATTATTATAAGGATAGATGGGTGCCATATCATCCAAACAAAAATGATTGGACAAAGAAAGGAGATATGAACATCATAGAAATTCCTAACTTTGCGGATATGGCCATGAAAAGTACAAATGCCGTAGGAATGGACAGAGATCAATGGCCGAAATTTCGAACCCGTGGCGCGAAAGAATTGATGAAGCACGTTGATAGTTTTGATAGGCTAGCCCGCGAAAGGGCACTGCCCACGGTGTTGTGTTTTTATATGCACCCGTGGGAGTTTGTCAAAATGAAGCAGCAGTATTATTTTGGTATGGCGACGACTATACCGGATTATTTTTTGATAGAAGGCTGCGGTGAGCGCGCGATAAACGGCTTGACAGACATCATCGACATTTTGACTGAACGAGGTGCTGTATTTATGAGCGCAAAGAGACTTGCGGAATACTGGAAAAAAGAATATCTAAATGAGGATTAATATAAGGAGAATAAAAACATGAAAAAGGTAAGGATTCCTGACGCGGAGTATAAAGAGAGAATCAAAAAAGCGGCCAAATTGATTGCAGAAAAAGAACTTGATGTACTTATTGTTAACTCAAGCGAGGCAGACTTTGCAAATGCAAGATATTTCAGCGGTTTCTGGCCACTTTTTGAAAGAGCCGGAGTAGCGATATCTGCTGCTGGAAATGCAGCGCTGATGGTTGGTCCCGAAAGCAGAGTGTTTGCGGCTGATGTGAGCAGAATTGATAATATTTTTGTATTGATGGCATATCGGGAATCAGCGGACCCCAGCTGTCCGGAGTTATCACCCGATACATACAATGATGTATTCAAATCCATAGGTGTTACCGGCAAAAAATTAAGAATTGGCGTTGCAAGCTGGTTAGATACAAGCATAGTTATTTATCAAGCGATACAAGAAGCGTATCCGGAAGCCGAAATAGTACGTGCAGATGAGATTATGGTAAGCCTGCGAAGCATAAAATCTGAAAATGAGATAGCCTGTATAAATGAAGGTTTTCGGATTGTGCAATATGCGACAGATGCTGTTATAAAAGAGTTAAAACCGGGAGTAACTGAGTGCCAGATGGTAGGAGTTGCACAAAAAGCAATTTACGAGGAAGGCGCAGAATATGAAGGGCTGCCGATGTATGTGTTTAGCGAAAGCTCAACTCGACATGCGATTTCACGTTCTCATCCGGACAAAGTAATTGAAAAGGGCCATATAGTTCAACTAAATCTTTCTGCAAGAGTAGATGGATATTCTCCAAGCATTGGCTTGCCGGTGAGTATGGGCAAACTGACAAAGGAACGAAGAGAAGTAATTGAATTTGGGCTTTTGGCACATAAATGGACAGAGGCTCAACTAAAAGACGGTATTCTGGCAAGTGATGTCGCGAAAGGATTTTATAAGTATTATAAAGACAACGGATATGAAAAGAACTTTGTATATGGACCTTGTCATGGTACAGGAATGATTGAGGTGGAAGCGCCATGGATGGAGACAAGTTCGGATTATATTCTTCAGCCGAACATGGTTTTTCAGATTGATACCTTTATCATGGGAGATACGTTTGGTATAAGATGGGAAAAAGGAGCTGTCATAAGGAAAGGCGGATGTGACCTGTCGACCAATTCATTGGGCACTATTTATGAGTTGGATTTTTAATCGAACAATTAAAAGGATAATGAACATATGGTGTAGGCGAGCCTAACGGCCGTCTGCACTGCATTATTTTAAAGGCATTGGATGGCGCTTGTTTATTGAAGATTATTAATTTATGAAAAAGAAACAGGCGTTTGAGATAGCTTAAAAAAGTTTTTATACCGGAACAAAAGGAGAAAAATATGAAATTAGAATTTGCATTTCCGTCTCATACAAAAGAAGCACAAGAAAAAAACACTCCGTTAGTAATTCCAGTCGGCACGATAGAATATCATGGGCCACATTGTGCTTATGGATGTGACGGTTTAATAGCCCAGGGATTGGTAGAAAAGCTATCCGAAAAAAAAGAGTTAATTATAGCTCCTACTATATGGTATAGTCCTTCCAGCTATTCTGTAGCCGGCATGGAAGCAGGATCGGTACATATTGATTACGACTGTTTTGAACAGTACGTTTATTATACATTAAAATCATTACTTTATGCCGGTTGGGAAAACATATTTTTACTTATTCATCATCAATATGAAGATGAAATACTTTTACCCATGACCCTTTGCTGTATGAAAGCTGGCAAGAAGCTTACATTTGAGTATTTAGAAGACAAAAGAGGGAAAGGGTGGTGGGGGAATAATGAAAACCAGAAATTCTACGAAAATCTGGACGAAAATGAGAACCCCTGGAAATGGATAACGGTATTGCCGTGTATGAGCAAAGAAGTGCAGCGTGCAACGGGCTATGACCATGCAGGGAAATGGGAATGTTCGATTTTAAGCAAATTATATCCCGAAACAGTAGAGTTGGGAAATCTTTCGCAAAGTGATGCCTGGTTTATTCAAAGTGCAGCTGAATCTTCACCGGAGATTGGGGAAAAAATGGTGAACCTTTGCATAGAGGATTTAATGAATAAAATAACAGCATAACATTAACAGAAAAGTCAAAAATGAGATTTGATTAAATATCAAAGACGGAACCATTAAACTGATTAAAAGAGGAAGATATAATGAAAAAATATGTAGCAATTGATCTTGGAGCAAGCAACGGTCGCTCTATTCTCGGACAGTTTAACGGTGAAAGGCTATCGCTTAAAGAGCTGAACCGCTTTGAGAATAATTACGTGCGTATAGGCGATTCGTACTACTGGGACGTACTGCATCTATATACGAGCATAAAAGAAGGTTTGAAAAAATATGCAAAAACCAACTCGGATGCACTTTTTGGAATCGGTATTGATACATGGGGCGTCGATTTCGGACTGATTGATAATCAGGGAAGACTGGTTGGTAATCCGCGGGCATACCGTGACGCAAGAGGGCTGCGGGGGATGCAGGCGTTTAATAAAAAGTATGGAGAAAGAACACTATTCGACATTTCGGGTGTCGCCGACGTGGAATTTAATACGACATATCAGATTTATGACATGGTACAGACGGATGACCCGCAGCTTAAAGCCGCAGATAAGCTGCTGCTGATGCCTGACTTGCTTACCTATATGCTGTGCGGTGAGGTTTCTTGTGAATATACGCATGCATCGACTACACAGATGCTGGATGTTACTGGTAAGTGGTCGAAAGATATTGTCGATATGCTCGGGATAAAAAAATCTTTACTGCCAAAGATTCAGTTGAGCGGCGAAAAGAAGGGGAATCTGCTGTATGCCATAAAGAATGAAATCGGGTTAAAAGATACAATGCCTGTATATTGTGTTGGATCGCACGATACAGCATCCGCCGTTGCGTCCATTCCGGCGAAGAATGAAAACTTTGCGTTCATATCATCGGGCACATGGTCGCTTATGGGTATAGTATCCGACAGCCCATTTATTACTGATAATGCATATAAAAACAACTTTTCCAATGAAGGTACTGTCGATGGAAGATATCGTACGCTCCGTAATATAATGGGGCTTTGGATTATACAGAGCTGTAAAAGGCAGTGGGATTTGGAAGAAAAAATAAGCTGGAATGATATCGTAGACAGGACGAAGGCCGCACCGGCTTTTTTGTCGTTTATTGATGTCAACGACCACGTATTCTTTGACGCAGGCAATATGACGCAAAAGATACAGACATACTGTGAAAATATAGGGCAGCCTGTGCCGCAGACCAAGGGCGAAGTCGCGCGTACGGTATACGAGAGCCTTGCATTAAGCTATAAAGAAGCGTTCGATGGTTTAGAACAGCTCAAAGGAAGCAGGATTGACGTTTTGCATATTGTGGGCGGCGGGTCGAAAAACACATTGCTTAATCAAATGACCGCAAACGCTATTGGAAGAGAAGTGATTGCCGGCCCGGCTGAGGCGGCTGCAATTGGGAATCTGATGGTTCAGGTCAAATCATCGGGAGAAGTCAGGGATATGGCACAGATGCGGCAGGTGATTTGCGATTCATTTAGTGTGGAGAGCTATGAACCACAAGAAGTGAATGAATGGATAGAGCAATATGAAAGATATATAACGATAAAAGAAAAACAGATAGAAGGACAATAAAAATATATGCAGAGATTAAAAGGGAAGAGAGCGGTAATCACAGGCGCGGCACAAGGACTTGGGCAAGCACTGGCTCAGCGTATGTCCGACGAAGGCGCTCAAGTCATGATTGGTGATATGAATTTAAAGGGCGCGAAAGAAACAGCTTTAATGCTTAAAGGAAGTGGCGCGTTCTCTTTGGATGTCACAGACTATGCCGCATGCGAAACGTTCATGAAGAATGCGGTGGATATATTGGGCGGATTGGATATTCTTATATCCAATGCGGCGATACTTATTTCTGGCTCTATTGAAGAGTTTGAAGCGGACATGTGGGAAAAGGTAATCGATGTCAACCTGTGTGGATTCTTTAATATCGCAAAAGCGGCCGTGCCGTACTTGAAAAAAAACGGCGGCTGCATTATACAGATCAACTCAAAATCGGGCAAGAAAGGTTCGTTTAAAAACTCAGCATACGCGGCGTCTAAGTTCGGAGGTATCGGGCTTGTTCAAAGTCTAGCACTTGAGCTTGCGCAGAATCAAATTCGTGTTAACGCAATCTGTCCGGGGAACCTCTTAGATTCACCGCTGTGGACAAAGAGCTTGTTCAAACAGTATGCTAAAAATCAGGGTATTAGCGAGCAAGAGGTGAGGCAGAAGTATATTGATCAAGTACCGTTAAAGCGTGGATGTACATATACCGATGTTGCCAACCTGCTGGTGTTTTTTGCAAGTGACGAGGCAAGCTACATGACAGGCCAGGCGGTTAATGTGACCGGCGGACAGCAGATGGGTTAAAGAAAAAACAGATGAAAAAAGATATTTTAATTGAACAATTAAACGCAAAAACAAAAGGAGATAGAATCGCTGCCATTCAAACATTGGGGAAAATGATGGTCAGAGGAGATGTTTCATTTCCTGAGCGGCGCGGCTATACGAATAACCACGTGCACACGAAATATTCATTCTCGCCGTATTCGCCGGCAAAGGCGGTTTGGGCTGCGGTCAGAGCAGGGCTTTCAACGGTAGGCATTGTAGACCATGATGCGATAAACGGAGCTGAGGAATTCATAAAGGCGGGAGAGATTCTCGGCATCGCGACAACAATCGGGTTCGAGATGCGTGCCGACTGGTCAAAGACATCACTAAGCGGCAAACAAATCAACAATCCCAATCAAATTTCCAACGGGTATATCTGTGCGCACGGGCTGCCGCACACACAGATAGAAAAAGCGGACGCATTTTTGAGTAAAGTCAGAAACGCACGAGGGAAGCGAAACAGGGCAATGATACAGCGATTAAACGAAATTATAAAGCCGTATGGTATTAGCGTTGATTACGAGGGCGATGTGCTGCCCTTATCATATGCCGAATTTGGCGGAGAGGTTACCGAGAGGCATTTGTTGTTTGCGCTTGCAGATAAGATGATAAAAACGTTTGGCAAAGGGCAGCCGTTGACTGACTTTATTACAGACAGATTGAATATACACTTAAGTGCTAAGCAAAAAGAGTATATGGCAGATACACACAGCGATATCTACGATTATGATCTACTCAATATATTAAAAGGGAATTTTGTATCTCAGATATATATTGATACGACGCAGGAGGAAACTCCTGCTGTAAAAGATGTAGTGGCATTCATCAGCAAGCTTGGTGCTATACCAACGTACTGCTATCTCGGAGATGTGGTGGCATCGCCAACAGGAGATAAAAAAGCACAGAAGTTTGAGGATGATTACCTTGAGGATTTGTTTACAGTTTGTAAAGACATCGGATTTAGGGCAATCGCATACATGCCTTCGAGAAATGCGAAAGCTCAGTTAAAACGGGTAATGGCGCTTTGCGAAGAATATGGATTTCTTCAGATCAGCGGAGAGGACATCAATCAACCGAGACAATCTTTTATTTGTAAACAGTTAAAAGCGCCGATGTTCGCGCATTTAATGGATACGACTTGGGCGCTTGTAGGACACGAAATAAGCGCAACTAAAGATATACAAAAAGGCATGTTTTGGGATAAACTTAAGATAAATCCGCAAGAGATGGAAAAGAGGTTCAATAATTTTATACGGATTGGCAAATCGTCAGAAGGAAAATTTTAGGAGATATATAAAATTGAAAACAATAGCGATAAGATTATACGGTAAAAATGATCTGCGGATGGAAACTTTTGAACTTCCGCCCATAAAAGAGGATGAGATACTGGCAAAGGTAGTGTCAGATTCGATTTGCATGTCTTCATATAAGGCGGCGATACAGGGGGCAGAGCATAAGCGTGTACCAAGCGATGTTGCCGATCATCCAACGATTATTGGTCACGAATTCTGCGGAGAAATATTGGAAGTCGGCAAGAAATGGCAGGAACAGTTCGCAGCGGGCGATAGATTCTCGATACAGCCCGCACACAATAAAAACGGTTCGCAGGAAGCGCCCGGATATTCGTACGAATACTGCGGTGGAGACGCAACATATATCATTATTCCTCCCGAGATAATGGAGATGGGTTGTCTTCTAAAGTTTGATTCCGATGTGTTTTTCTTAGGGTCTGTGGCAGAGCCTATGTCGTGCATCGTGGGTACATACCACGCGATGTATCATACAAAACAAGGGTCGTATATACACCATATGGGAATTAAGGATGGCGGAAAGATGGCGATCTTGGCCGGTGCCGGTCCGATGGGGCTCGGTACGATAGATTATGCGCTGCACAATCCTGACTTACATCCTTCGCTGATTGTTGTAACCGATGTGAATGACAGCAAATTAAACAGAGCGGCAGAAATTTATACGCCGGAGCATGCCAAAGAAAAAGGAATTAATCTTATATATTTGAATACAAAAGATATTGACGCAGCCGCTAAACTCAAAGAGATTTCGGGTGGCGACGGATATGACGATGTGATGGTTATGGCTCCTGTGCGGGCGGTAGTGCATCAGGGCGACGATATACTCGCTAAAGATGGGTGTTTGAATTTTTTTGCGGGTCCTTCAGATCAAAACTTCAAAGCGGAGTTTAATTTATACAACGTTCACTATTCATACACGCATATAGTGGGTACCAGCGGAGGCAACAACGACGATATGCGCGAGTCACTCGATTTGATGGCGAAAGGCGTATTAACTCCGACAGCGATGGTAACGCATATCGGCGGTCTTGATAGCGCTATAGAGACAACGCTAAACCTTCCAAAAATACCGGGCGGAAAGAAGCTGATTTATACAGGCATATCGCTGGAGCTGACCGCAATCGAAGACTTTGCAGGCAAAGGCGAAAAAGATCCGCTGTTTAAAACGCTTGCACAGATTGTCGATAAGACAAACAATTTGTGGAATCCGGAAGCAGAGAAATATTTACTTGCTCACGCAAAACCGATATCAGCAATATAAGATTAGTTTTTATTCGAAATCATTTCAAGGAGTCAAGGATATTGATTTTGCTTTGATACTATATAAAATGTAATGATATTGAGACGGCGCAAAAATTAAAAACTGAACCTGATTTTTCAGGTTCAGTTTTCTAACGTATTAATTGAGTTCTATAAGCTCTGCTTCGCCGCTTCTCAAAGACTTAAAGCAAGCTTCAATAACCGAGACAGCAAGCGTGGCTCTTTCCAAATCTACAAGATACTCTTGTCCGGATGCTGTAGCCTCTACAAAATGATGCAATTCAGATTTAAGGTCACCTTGAATTACTCCGTTGTATTCCGGCCAATGAAGCGTATCAGGAGAATAAGAAAATCCAAGTTCGCTGATGATTTTAATTTCGTCTCCTGCTATATTTACCACTCCCATACCTTTTGTTCCAATAGCTTCAACGCTTGTATTTAGCACGGCGGGAGCATTTTCGGGCAGCCCCCAGCTTAGCTCAAGATTCCCGATAATACCATTTTGAAAGGTAATGATAGCAAACACTGTATCGAGCGCACCATGTTTTTTGTTTTTCTTGTTTGTAGACTGAGCATATACTTTTAAAGGTTTCGCATTTGCATAATCTATCATATATTCTATATCATGAACGCCAAGATAATAGAATATGGAGACTTTTCCGCCTAACCGTTCTGCCATGGGGGACGGAGTAATTCTTTTTAGAGAAAGGCTGGTAATATCACCCAGCTCGCCTTTAGTAATCGAATCTTTAAGATGAACATATCTTGGGTCAAATCTTAGAACATGGCCAACCATAATTCTTGTTCCGCTTGATTTGCACGCATTGATAATTTCGCGCGCAAGCTTTACGGTAATAGCTATTGGCTTTTCTATCATTATAGCTTTAAGGCCTGCGTTTGCTGCCGCGATGGCGGGTCCTTTATGATATCCTTCGGGTACACAGATATCCAATAAATCAAGATTTTCTTTTTCAATCATGCTTTCAAAGCTAGTGTAGGTTTTGCAAGAATAATCCTTACCCACCTTAGCTCCCAGCTCGTCGTTCAAATCAGCGACAGCAACCAGCTCTACTTGCGGGTTCTCATAATGTATTCTTATATGAATCTGTCCGATCATTCCTGCGCCGACAACACCAATCCTTAACTTATCCATTATTAATCCTCCTATATTTATTAATTTAATACCTGCCTCGAGCAAACCGCTTCGGGTGTACTGTAGTCATCTAGATTTGAGAAAGGATAGAATGACTGTGGCAGTTTATTGAACTTGAATGCGAACATATTGGAACGAGCTGCGCCAGGCGTATCCGTCATACAAATAGTGCCTGCAATAGATTCATATGCGGTACGGAAAGACGTACAGGCTTTTACAACAACGAGTTGGTAAAAGAGCGGTTCTACACCAAATGAACGATAAAGCTGAAGATCGCCGTTTCCTGCCATGTTGTGGCAGACAACGATATCAATGATGTCTGCAATACGCAATACAGCCGTTAGGCCTATGTTGTTCACAAGGCCGTAGCCTGACGGGCCCTCCTGAACAAATATGCCGTCGTGAAGAGATTTAACGTAAGCTTCTACTGTGATGGATTTACTTCTGACGTGGTCTTTGGTACCGCCAAGTGATACGGTGATGCTATTCCCTACACCTGCTTTGTGGGCAGCCGCAGCCGCAGGTGCATCATCTACAACAAAGGCTGTTTTTATTGATACATCACGCTCAAGAATGCGTTGCACCACCGCGACGCTGTCGCCTGCGGCGCCTGCGTTTGTAGAATCGGCAGAGTCGACTAGGACAACGGGTTTATTTTTTTTATTTTTCTTGGCGAGATCAATAACTTCGTCTATAGTATAAAGATCCAGTTTAAATGTATGACGCAAATTCAGCAAGAGCACTGCTATTTCGCGTGCTGCCGCTTTTGCCGAAGCTTCATTCAGCCCGATAGCAATTACAGAGGAACCGCCGACAGAAACGTCTAACCATGGCTGCATCTGAAATATGGAAAAATCCGAAAGTTTGCCTTGAGATACCAAAGAATTACCATATTCCATAAGTTCATGAAAGGGACCCGATAGTGTAGAATAACTATTAGCCGGTACAATCATAGGGATAGAAACATAGGCAGTGTGAAGATTCTTCTTTTGAATCTGCTCTAGCCCAAGCTTTCCTGCACGATAACCTGTTTCGAAATAATCCTCGTGTGGATAAGTATGGTAGCCGCAGATTAAATCTGTGTTTTGTATAATTAGTGGTGTAACATTGGCGTGAAGATCACATGATGCAGAAATAACACAATTATCCCCGATTGCGCTGCGAATACTTGAGATGATATATCCGCAAACGTCATCCGTCTTGGTTGATTGTGTCGCGCCGTGCAGTGAAATAAACACTCCGTCGAAGGGCTCGTTTTCATTAATCATGGCAATTGCTTTTTCCAAAAAACCATTGACAACGCTTTGCTTTACTATACCGCCGCTTTGAGATACCATTGAGTAGCAGGGAATTGCAGTGCCGCCCGCTTCTTCGATAGCGGCCAGTATTCCCGTAACGGCACAGCGCGTACCTTTCAGCGCCTCATTAATCTGTTCGCCTTCAAGTATGCCGCCGCGTTTAAACGACTCTATTGTGGAAAGCGCCGGATTAAAAGAGTTAGTTTCCTGTCGGAATTCGAAGATCGCAATTTTCATAAATGTCCCTTTCTAACTGTAATTTATTAATTATAAGCTTGTGCTTATTCGTTCAATGTATTGTATGCACTCTCGAGCATGGGATACAGCTGTTTAAAAACGGTATAAAGCTTTTCATAGACTTGGCTGTTTTCGGGATTTGGCAGATAACGTTTCTCTACTTGAATCATTCGTTTCGCGTCGTTAAAATCACGGCAGATACCAAGGCCGATGAATGCGCAGTAGGCCGTGCCGATTGCACCTGCGTGCCGCGCGTTATATGGAATCTCTACAGGAATACCGAGTATATCCGTCATAGCCTGCATCCAGTTGTGTCCGCCTGTTCCGCCGCCCACGATTCGAATGGTGTCGATAGAATTGCCTGTTTCCTCTTTATAAATTTCAATCTTTTGGCGCATGGTATAGCATATACCCTCAAGCAGGGCGCGTATCATATGCCGCCTGTCGTGCATGCTGGTGATGTTGAAGAACAGCGCCCTTGCATTTTGTGAAAGAGGAGGACGTTCGCCATGAAGCCAAGGGGTCGCAATCATACCAAGGCAGCCGGCCGGAACCTGGCCGGTCTCTTTATTGATGAGGTCAAATATATCCTCATTCATCTGCGATTTCTCGTAACGGTAAAACTGCTCAATTGCCCAGTTTAAAGCCATGCAGGTCGCCTGAACCACATACAGTAGTATCTCTTTTTTTGGGCTCAAGCTCTGGTATAACTCGCCGACTCCGGGTCTCTGCTTTGGTTTTATGATACCAAGCCATCCCGAAGAGCCAAGGTAAAGATGCGCGTCGTCTGTGTCGCTGCAACCCGAGCCGATAGCGATAGCGGGAATATCTCCGCAGCCGCCGAATACCGGTGTGCCGGGCACAAGACCAAGCTCCGCGGCGGAAGTTTTAGAAAGCCCGCCAATTTTATCCCAAGGCATCATAAGCGGGCCAAATTTATTTTTGTCAAGGCCCGCGGCCTTCAAGATATGATCGTATTTCTTTTGCAGCGCGGGATCGGGTGTGCTGGTAAAGCTGTTGGTAAGGTCCACACCCTTTTTACCTGTCGCACGGAATTTAAGCCAAGAGTTGGCTTCAAAAAAGCAGTCAGTCTTTTCATAAACATCAGGCAGGTTTTCTTTAAACCACATCAGGCGTGGAATGTAATCCTTATCACAGTATCTATCGGTATCAAGTCGTTTATTTAATTCCGCTGCCTGCCGCCCCGCCCGGCCGTCCAGCCAGATGACTGCGCGATTCAATACATTACCATGTTTATCAACGGGGATAACGCTTTTCCACATGGTGCCAAAAACAATGCCTCGAATATTAGAAGGTTTAACTGATGTTTTTACCAAAGCTTTCTTTGTAGCGTTACAAACATTGTTCCAATATTCCTCGGTGTCTTGTTCTCCCCAGCCGGCTTGCGGCGTATAAAGGCTATAGCCAGAGGTTGTACAGCTAAGAACGTTGCCGCCGGTATCGACTATGATGGCTTTTACGCTACTTGTCCCAAAGTCATAGGATAGTATATAAGATGTTGTATCCATATGAAAAGCTCTCCTTCCCGGATAATTTGAGGACGGAACAACAAAGCGTCACTGCTAAAAAATTAATTAAATTGTTTAGAGCGCCGCTTTTATCCAAAAGGTGGTTCATTATAATTTATACATTCCTAAAGTAAATCAATAATTTCAAACATTTTATAACGTGTCTTACCGATTATAATAATTTATTAAACACTTTCCTAAAATATTAAGCATCAGGTTAATCACTCGGAAGAAGTCTCCTCCGGAAAATCTGCCAGTATTAGTTCTATCTTGCGTTTACGTATGCCTGAAATATAGTTTTCCGAAAGATTTGTATCCGAAACAATAGTATGGATACTTTCAAGCGGACAGACGAAAGCAAAAGAGTTCCTTCCAAACTTGCCGCTGTCCGCGACAAGGACGACTTTATCTGCGCACTGTATAATAATTCGGCGCACGATTACTTCTTCGCTGTTATAACCAAAGACGCCATTTGTAAATGTGATACCGCCGGCGCCGATAAAAGCCATATCCACAAAGAAATTCCGCAGAGCGCTCGTAGTAAGATCGCCGGACATGCAAAGTTCATCCGCGTTGATCCTCCCGCCCAGAGCGTATAAATTGATATTTGTTCCCGCAAGTTCGTTTAATATTGCAAGTGAGTTAGTAAGCACGGTAACATTATTCATGGTTTTGATATTGCGCGCGATTTCCAGCGTTGTTGTGCCAATATCAAGAATAACAGTATCGCCTTCAGATATCATGCCCGCTGCTGTTCTACCTATAGAATTTTTTTCCGCAAGCGAGAGTGAGGCGCGTGGTGTATAAAGTGTTTCAAAGCCGGCGGTCGCGGTTGCAAGCACGGCGCCGCCATAAATTCTTTTTACAAGCTGTTGATCCTGCAAAGCCTCAAGGTCACGGCGTGCCGTTTCGTTCGATACATCAAACTGTTTTACGATATCCGAAATCTTAACGATTTTTGTACGCTTGAGTCCTTCCATAATGAGTACATGTCTTTCTTTTGCAAGCATAGGTTTTGTCTCCTCTATATATAAAAATTGTATTGATTAAAATGATTTATAGTAATAAATAAATCAAATTATATAATTATACTATAGAATTATACTGTGATATTAAAAAAATATCAAGAAAAATGTTGAGATATACCAGATAAATAATCAAAATATAAATAAGATATTGACAAAACACCACTGAAACTTGTAAAATAGTCACAATAGAGGATGTGTTTATGTTTATATATACAGGCACATTCAAAAAAGAGGCATCGCCCGCATTGATGTCTTATATAGACCGAAAAAATATCTTTGCATATTTCCAACTTTATTTTTCAGGAGGATTTCACTCATGCAGGTACCAAAATTATTCAGCCCCGGCCCCGTAATGGTAAGAGATGACGTGCGGCAGGCACTCATGCATTATGACATTTGTCATCGCGGCGCGGAATTTGAGGCGATGTTCGCAGACACACAAGATTTAATAAAAAAACTATTTAGCGCGGACGAGAGCTATTATTCAGTAATTGTATCCGGTTCGGGAACATCGGCAAATGAAGCTGTGCTTTCTTCAATATTCAAAGAAGGCGAGCAAGTGCTGTTGATAAGAAATGGTTTATTTTCAGACAGGCTCGGTGAGATCATAGAAAAATATAACATTCCCATGATTGACGCTTCGTTCGCCTGGGGGGAATATCCGAATGCAGATATAATCGAAAATATGATTTTGGCGAACCCGAACGTAAAAGTTGTCACCATGGTCTTTCATGAAACCTCCACCGGAATGATTAATCCTGTGCATGAGGTGGGGCTGCTGTGCAAAAAATATAACAAACTTTTGTTTGTCGATGCGGTATCCGCAGCGGGAGGCCAGCTGGTAGACGTGGCGGATAACAACATAGCAATCGCGACTTCTGTGGGGGGCAAATGCGTAGGCGCTTTTCCGGGCTCTGCGTTTATCTGCGCGCGCGAGGATGTGCTGAAATCTATCACAGCCGAGCAGTGCAAAAACGTGTACCTAAGCCTTTATAAACATTATATAAGCGCTACTGCTTCGAGCCAGACGCCAAACACTCCTAACGTTACTCTTTTCTGGGCACTTAACCGTGCGCTTAAGAATATAGAAGAAGAGGGGCTGGGAAACCGTGTAAAAGGGCGCGAAGACTGTGCCTCAATAATCCGAAACGGAATTAGGGAACTCGGGCTGCGTATGCTTATTGAGAAAAACATGTCAAGTACGGTAACTACGGTATTTTTGCCTGACGGTATAGATTTAGAGAAATTCATGCGGAAGATGGAAGATCGCGGATATGTGCTATATGTCGGCAAAGGCAAGCTAAAGCAAGAGGGCGCTTTTCAGATAGCAACAATGGGTGAGATTTATGAGAAAGACTGTATTGCGTTTTTGGCAGAGCTAAAAGACTGTTTAAAAGCTTTAAAAAATAAGAATTAAAAATGCCACGAACACTTTTTAAGGAGTGAAAAGGGATGAGTAAGGCAACCATGGTCAAAGAACGAAATAATTATTGGCACAGAGTGTTTCCGAGGGAAAAACTTATTCCGCTGTTCATTTTTGTGCCTTTGGTGCTGGTGATCGGATTAATCAATCCAACGTTCTTTATTTGGCAGACATGGCAGAATGTTTTGATGCAGGTTTCCAACGTGGGGATCATAGCGATAGGCGCTATGTTAGTTCTTACCTCGGGCGGGCTAGATTTTACAGCCGGTGATGGTGTAAGCCTTGCCGGTGTATTTGACGCGACTATATTCGTAGCAAGTAATATGAGCAAATACGGCAGCTATTTTAGCGGGCGTTGCAATGGGCGACGTAATGGGCGCAATGAACGGCCTTATAATTACCAAGATGAAGATACAGCCTTTTATTACAACGTTATCTATGATGACGATAATAAAAGGTTTTTTGCTTTTTATATCAGAGGGCACGCTTATACATATGGATGTTGAAGGCGCTACGTTTATACAGCTTGGACAGGGGATTATATTGTTCCCTGGTTCTTTGGGAACAAACACCGCCGGTAATGCTCAAGGCATTCCAATAGTTTTTTTGATTTATATGGGCGTTGCGGTAATACTTATTTCGTCCGAGCTTCCCGAGATACTTGGTGCGAGCGACCGAATCATAGTGCTTAACGAGGGCAGGCAGACGGGCGAATTTGTTGTGGACGATAAGATAACACAGGAAATCATTATGGCAAGTGCAACGGGCGTGGCAAAAGCCGCACCGGTTGTTAAATATAAATAAGGCAAAGGAGGTAATTAGTTAATGAATTACAAAAAAGAGTTTCAGTTGGCAATGTACAAAAAATTATTTGAACTACGTGTATTTGAAAAAACGGTACAGGAAATGTATGAGACAGGTTTTATACCAAACTCCGCACATCTGTATATTGGCGAAGAGGCTATCGGATCCGGTGTTTGCATGGCAATGCGTCCGGATGATTATATGCTTCCGTCACATCGCGGACATGGACAGATACTCGCTAAAGGCTGCGATATGAATCGTATGATGGCTGAATTATTTGGTAAGGTTGACGGTTACTGCAAAGGCAAAGGCGGTTCTATGCATCTCGCTGTTGCGGAACATAACGTGCTGGGGTCAATAGGCATCGTAGGCAGTAACATGTCTCTGGCTGTCGGCGCAGGAATGGCGGCTAAAATGAACGGCAGCGGACAGGTTGCCGTATGCTTTTTCGGAGACGGCGCCGCAAACCGAGGAACTTTCCATGAGAGTATGAATCTGGCGTCAGTTCAAAAACTGCCTATTATTTATGTTCTTGAAAACAACTTTTATGCGATTTCAGAATGTTCGCGTGATATGACGAATATCAAAGAATTCTCCGTGCGGGCAAAGGGATATGGAATTCCCGGCTTTACTGTGGACGGCAACGACCCTTGGGCTGTGTACGAGTCTGCCAAAACGGCTATAGAGCGTGCGCGCAAGGGCGAAGGGCCTACTCTGCTTGAGTATGTCACATGGCGCCATGTTGGCCATTACGAGGGTGATCCTGACGCACGCCAGTGGATTTACCGCAATAAAAAAGAGCACGAAAAATGGATGAAACGTGATCCTATTCCAAACACCCGAGCAATGCTTCTTGCGGACGGTGTTGCGACACAAGAGGAGATTGAGGAAATTGAAACCGGAGTAGCCAAGGCTGTTGAAGCGGCAGTAGAATTTGCGCATAAAAGCCCATGGCCGGATGTTAAAGAGACGTATACCGACGTGTACGCTGAATAAATCAAGAAGAATTAAGCGTAAGCAGAAAGGTAGTTTGATATGAGAGTTATAAGTTATCGTGAAGCAGTAATAGAAGCCATGGCCATAGAAATGGAACGTGACGAAAAAGTCTTTTTGGCCGGCGAAGATATAGGAGTGTTCGGGGGCGCTTTTGGCGCGTCTGCAGGGCTGCTTGAAAAATTCGGCTGTAACCGCGTTATAGATACACCTATAAGCGAAACAGCGATTTCCGGCATGGGTGTAGGTTCTGCGGTAGCAGGATACCGTCCAATCATCGAGATTATGTATATGGACTTTATCGGTGTGTGCATGGACGAGATTATGAATCAGGCGGGTAAGTTCCGATACATGTTTGGAGGACAAATGCAGGTGCCGCTGACAATGCGTATGTGCGGCGGCAGCACGGTATACGGCGCGGCACATCACAGCCAATCACTAGAAGCGATGCTGTGTCATATTCCGGGGATAAAGGTCGTTATGCCGGCTACGCCTGCGGATGTGAAGGGTCTTATTGCCGCGGCAGTTCGAGATAACAACCCTGTTATGGTCGTAGAACACAAGGGGTTATACAACATGAAAGGCGAGTGTCCCAAGGGCGAATATATCGTACCCATCGGCAAGGCCGAGGTTGTGCGCGAAGGTAGCGATGTCACATTGGTTACATGGAGCCTTATGCGCCATAAGTGCGTAGAAGCGGCGAAACGCCTTGAAGGCGAAGGCATAGACTGCGAAATAATAGATCTTCGCTCGCTCAAGCCTTTTGATAAAGAAGCAATTTTTTCTTCGGTAAAGAAAACAAATAAGCTGGTTATTGTGCATGAAGCGAACAAGACGTGCGGCCTTGGCGCAGAGATCGCGGCCACTATTGCTGAATCTTGCATCGAGTATCTCGACGCGCCCATAATGCGAATTGCCGGGCCGGATACTACCGTGCCTTTCAGCCCGCCGCTCGAAGAAGAGTTCCGCGTAAACGCGGATAATATAATAGAAGGCGTAAAATCCATATTATAAACGGTTATTATATAATGATGCTGCAATTTTATTTTAGTTGTGTATATACATTAGGAGGAAAGAAGAGTGGCACAAAGAGTAATTATACCAAGGCTCGGGCAGACTATGACGGAAGGAATTGTCACACAATGGTTTAAAAAGGACGGCGATACCGTTGCTGTCGATGACGACATTTACGAGCTTGAATACGATAAATCTACGGCGGATGTGCAGGCGAAAAAGGCAGGAGTACTGCGTATTTTAGTTGAAGAAGGTGCAACGGTACCGCTGGGCGAAGCTGTTGCGATAATATTGGAAAATGGCGAAACTCTGGAGCAGGTGCTTTCGCAAAAAACGTACGAAGTCGCAAGCTCCGCTAAGAGCGATGTGCCCGTAAAATCAGTTCAACAAACAGCAAAACCGCAGGCAAAGACGGAGCGTGTTTCCGCGTCGCCTATGGTCAAGCGGCTGGCGGCAGAACACGGAATAGAGCTTTTAACACTTACGCCCTCCGCGCCGAATGGAAGGCTTTCAAAAGCGGATGTTGAACGTTATTTAGAAGAACGCTCAAAGGCACCCGTTAGCACTGCGCCCGAGCCTGCTACGGCTGAAAGTGTAAGATCATCACCAATGGCGAAAAAGATTGCGAAAGAATTAGGTGTTGATATAAATGCTGTGACCGCCGCGGACGGCAGGAGTATAACCAAAGATGATGTAATAAATTTTGCAGAGGCCAATAGTGGGAGGGAGAGCAAAGATCGGGAGACTTATAAACCGCGTGAAAGCAGGAGAGAGCTGCTGCGTGGTATGCGCAAAATTATATCAAAGCGTATGGCACATAGCTATTTTACATATCCTACAGTCACACTGACTACCGATGCGGATATGAGCGAGCTTATGAGATTTCGCGCAAAATACAACAAAGAGCACATGGACGAGCAGAATAATGCCGATATCAAGCTGTCGGTAACAGACATTATACTCGCCGCGGCCGCGAAGGCACTTCGTGAAAACGAAATTATCAACGCTTATATTGATGGTGACGAAATTGTTTATCAAGAGGACATTAATATCGGCATGGCGGTAGGGCTTGAAAACGGTCTTGTTGTTCCCGTACTGCGAAATACGGATAAATTAACGTTTGAAGCGTTATCTAAGCAAACCAAACGCCTTGCCGAAGCCGCAAAAAAAGGCACGATATCCGCAGACGAAATGAAGGGCGGAACATTCACCGTGACGAATCTTGGTACCGCGGGCATTGACTCGTTTAATCCTATTATTAACTTTCCCGAAAGCGCAATTTTGGGTGTAGGCCGTACTATCGAAAAACCGGTAGTTTTAAATGGCGAGATTATTATTCGTCCAAAGGCCGTTCTTTCATTAACGCATGATCATAGGCTAATAGATGGGATACCTGCTTCGAAATTTTTGAAAGCGGTGGTAAATTACATCGAGAACCCAAGACTTATAACTAATTAAGGAGAAGAAAATGGCACAAAGAGTAATAATTCCTCGATTGGGTCAGACCATGACAGAGGGTATTGTTGTCCGCTGGTATAAACAGCAGGACGAGAAAGTCGCGGTTGGAGACCCTGTATATGAGTTGGAATACGATAAGGCGGTAGCTACGGTAGAAGCGAAAAAGGCGGGAGTACTAAAGCGGCTTGTTAACGAAGGCGCGGCAGTTCCTGTCGGCGATACGATTGGTATTATTCTCGAAGAAGGCGAAAAGCTAGAAGATATTATCGCGCAAAAGACTTTTAATGTCGTGATTCCAGATAAGGCAGACTCAAAGAATAAGCCGGAGGTTGGCGCAAAAGTTATCGTTATCGGCGGCGGCCCGGGCGGTTATGTTGCCGCTATTCGTCTGGGGATTTTGGGTGCGAAGGTAATACTTATTGAAAAGGATAAAGTTGGCGGCACATGTTTAAATCGCGGCTGTATACCCACAAAGGCGCTGCTGCAAAGCGCAGAAGTTTATTCAGCATGTCTTGCGGCAGAGGAATTCGGCGTTGAGGCAAAAAATGTTTCGTTTGACCTTGCCAAGATAAACGCGCGAAAACAAAAAATTGTGAATACACTTGTAAAAGGCGTGCAGGTTTTGCTTGCGGCGCGCAAGATTGAGATAATATCAGGCATCGCTTCGTTTGAGTCTGCTCATACCGTTTTAGTAAAACTAATGGATGGGAGCGAAAAGAAGCTTACGGCAGATAACATTATAATAGCAACGGGATCTGTGCCCGCAAAGCCGCCGATATCCGGAATTGATGGAAAGAACGTTATAACAAGTAAAGAGGCGCTCGATGTTTCGAGCATACCAAAGAGCATGATTATCATAGGCGGTGGTGTCATAGGCATGGAGTTAGGTTCGATCTATTCGAAATTTGGCTGTAAAATCACTCTGCTCGAGGCCATGCCGGATATTTTGCCAAACATAGACGCGGAGGTTGTAAAAAATTATCGCCGCGCGGTAAAAAAACTAATGGATATTCATTCGGGCGCGTTGGTTTCTAAAATAGAAGATGATGAAGACGGTAAACGAGTCATATACAAGATTGAAGATAAAGAGCAGAGCGCGAAGGCTGATGTTGTGCTTGTAGCCATTGGGCGCCGGCCGAATCTGGAAGAGCTGAATCTTAAAGCTGCCGGAATAATGAACGAGCGCGGCTGTGTGACTGTAGATAATGAGTTTAAAACAAACGTTGACGGAATATACTGTGTAGGCGACGCGAACGGGAAGACCATGCTGGCGCACGCCGCTTCGGCTCAGGCTATTGATGTGGCTGACAGAATAACCGGGAATACTGTATCGGCAGGTAACAGGCATGATATAGTACCGAGTTGTATTTATACTCATCCGGAAATAGGCATAGTCGGAAAAACAGAGCAGCAACTGAAATTGGAAGGCGTGGGCTATAAAGTCTGCAAATTCAGCCTAAGGGCAAACGGGAGGTCACTCGTTCTCGGTAAAGGAGATGGGTTCGTAAAAATACTTGCCGGCGAAAAACACGGCGAAGTTTTGGGCGTGCACATCATTGGCCCATTTGCAACAGAGCTTATCGGCGAATGCGCGCTTGCTATGCGTCTGGAATGCTGTATTGAGGACATAGCGGGCACTATCCACGCGCACCCTACTGTCGGTGAAGCTATCATGGAAGCAGCGGAAACCGGATTGTTTGGCGCAACACACAGCTTGTAATTATAAAAAAATTTGAGAGGAGAATAATAATATGAAACGCAAAATCGGATTTGTAGGTGTCGGCAATATGGGTAAAGGTATTTGTCATAATCTTATAAAGGCAGGTAACGAAGTTAGCGTATTTGATTTAAATGAGGAGGCAAAAAAACGGTTTGAAGGAGAGGCATATTTATGCAGCGATCTGAATGAAGCGTTTTCTAGAAGTGAGGTTACTTTCCTTTCTCTACCAAATTCTAATATAGTAGAAGGTATTATGGAGGGTTTTTTTGGACTGGGAGTAGAAGGAAAACTTGTTGTTGACCTAAGCACAAGTGATCCGATTTCTACACGTAAAATATATGAACGCATGAAAGAAAACGGTGGTGCGTTTGTAGATTCTCCGTTAATCGCAGGCCCGCAAGAGGCATGGGATGCCACACTTACAATAGTATTGGCGGGTGATAAACAAGTCATAGATAAATACGATGATATGTTTCAAAGTTATTGTAAATCATACGATTATGTCGGTAAAAGTGGAAATGGACATCTTATAAAACTTGCACAAAACTGGGCGGGGTTATTACAGGCAATCATGTATGCACAATTGTATCCTGTTATGGCAAAGCATGGTATAGACCAAAAGACATTGTACGGTGTTTTGAACAGTGAGTTTTTTGATAATTGGTTTTTCCAATTTTACAGCAGAAAGTATATAGAGAAAGATTATCATATGGATTTTGCACTTGCGCTAGGGCTAAAAGATTTGACTTATATGAAGAAGCTTTGCGACGAACTGGGTGTTCCCGGTTTTATGCTTGACGGTGCGATTGATCTGTGTCGGGTTGCGCTTAAAGAGGGTAAAGATCAGGGGATTGAGCAGGATATGTCTCATGTAGCAGATACGATGTATCAATATGTCGGGCTTGAGGCAAAAGAATAATAGAATTCATATTTTAAAGAGGGACAACAATTAGTAATAATAATATCCAACTTGAGCCCTGCGGATTGGACTGAACCCCAGTAAGTAGACACGAATAAAGAACCCTGTCGCAGTAAATCACAAGATTAAGCAAACTGACATCGTTTTTCATACGGTGTCAGTTTTGTCTTTAGCTGAATACGCTCAAAGTTGTAGAAGTGGATGTATTCATCAATCGAGACCGTTTCAAAGTGGACCTGTTGACAAATAGCCCAATTTTCTTCCCTATATGATATAATATAGGCATAAAAACATGGGGAGAAAACTGCCATGATGAAGCGCCAAAGGGGTAAGCAACTTGAATTAATATGCATGGATTTAAGCGAAATGATACCCGATAATCACTTATTAAAACAGATAGATAAACATATATCTTTTGACTTTATATATGAAAAAGTAGAACATTTATACTCGGAGAGGGGTAGATCATCAATTGACCCGGTTGTTTTAATAAAAATGCTGATTGTTGGGTATCTATACGGAATAAAGTCTGAGCGCCGATTAGAAGACGAAATTAGATTAAATATTGCATATAGGTGGTTCTGCGGTCTGGGAATGTCGGATAAAGTTCCAGATCATTCAACTTTCAGCCAAAACAGAAGAAGGAGATTTAACGGCAGTGGAGTGTTTAAAGACATATTTAATGAAATTGTAATAAGATGCATCGAAGAAGGTCTTGTAGCTGGTGAAGATGTTGTAAGTGACGGAACATTCATTCCTGCAAATGCGACAAAGAGCAGTAAAATTATTATAAAGGAGACAGTTGAGAAAAGCGCAATCAATTATATGGATGAATTGGATGCTGAGCTTTCCCAAATGAAGGGATATAAAGAACCAGAGCCCAAGCTGATTGATAAGGAGTTTTATAAAAGTACGACAGATACTGAATGCGGATATATAAATCAGCCAAACAAAAAGGGGCTGGGATACATGGCGGAAATGAGTGTGGATACGAAAAATGGCATTATAACCGGAGCAGATGTATTTCCGGCAAACAATGGAACATACAATAATTCTCAAACATATAAAAAATCAGATTTCAGATACTGGGCTTTCTATTAAAAACTTAGCTCTAGATGGTGGATATGATACAGGCGCTGTACATAGGGGTCTAGAAATATTAGGTATAACTGGGTACACAAGCTTAAGGAATTTTCATAACAATCCCATGAAAAAAGGATTTAATTATAATTCTCAAAAAGATTGCTTTATATGTCAATGCGGCAAAGAGTTGAGTTTTAAAAGAATAGTATACAAAAAAACCGCACAAAATTATTATCGTATTTATCGAATCCCAAGAAAAGAATGTTTAAACTGGCCTCATCTCAATAAATGTGCAGTCGATAAAGGCGCAGTCAGAATTAATGCAAGCGCATATTATCCGTCATTTTATGCCAATATGAAAAGGACTGAAACATCCGAATATCAGAGGCTTAAACGACTACGAAGCATCTGGTCTGAAGGTACATTTTCTGTACTAAAGCGGGAACACAAACTAAAACAGGCCAGTAAACGAGGTCTAAATCAACTGAATGAAGAATGCTTACTGGCAGCCATTGCACTGAACCTGAAACGGAAGGCCAAGGCTATAAATACAATAAATCCATACCTTTTTACTTTAGTCAAATATATTACTGGATTCAGATATTTAAAATACAGCTTAATTAAGGTGGCGATTTAAGGGGATTTGTCAACAGGTCCACTTTGAAACGGTCTCATCAATGGATTACAGGCTTTTTACTTCAAATCCCATAAGTTTTGCTACAACTTGGACGGGTCTGTCTCAAATTTTGTGTAAAATATCAACCGCAGAAGTAAATTTCAAGTGAGCTATTCAAGAATAATGGATAGCTCACTTTTTATCTGATCCCAAAACCTGATTCTCATTGACCATTTTTTAGTAGCATCTTCGGTGGCTAAGAATAAGGATTTCATTAAAGCTTTATCGCTGGGGAAGACAGCTTTACCTTTCGTGACTTTTCTGTATTGCCGGTTTAAATTTTCGATGATGTTAGTAGTATACATCACCTTTCTCACATTATGGGAAAAGGAGAAAAACGGCGATATAACGTCCCAATTATCATACCATGATTTAATGCCTGTCGGGTATAAAGAATTCCATTTATCCTTGAAGAATTCAAGCTGCCGAAATCCTTCCTCTTCGTTTGCTGCAGAATAAATGGATTTCATGTCGCGGCAGTATTCTTTCCTGTGCTTGTAGCCAACATATCGGGCGGAAGCACGGATCTGATGAATTATGCAGCGCTGTACTATGGCGTTAGGATATGTCGCCTTGATAGCCTCGGGAAATCCGGGGAGACCATCAATTGAAAAGACGGTAACTTCCTGAACTCCGCGGTTTTTCATATCTGTTAATACTTTCAGCCAAAACTTTGAGGTCTCATTTTCGCCTATCCAGAGCCCTAATACGTCCTTGTAACCGTCTTCATCGATTCCTACCACTACATATGCAGCCTTTGAGATAATACGGTTATTCTGTTTTACCTTGTAGTGTATGGCATCCATGAATACAAAAGTAAAGCGCTCGTTAAGCGGTCTGTTCTGCCATTCCTCTATTATAGGCATAATCTTATCCGTCATTCTTGATACTGATTCCGCCGACAATGGTATCCCGTATAAATCCTCTATATGAGAAGAGATATCTCTTGTGCTCATACCTTTGGCATACATCGAAATTACCTTTTCCTCAATAGCTGAGATATCTCTTATATGTTTCGGCACAAGTTCAGGTTCGAAATCATTGTTCCTGTCTCTTGGAATACTTAAATCGATTTCTCCCAGGTCGCTCCTCACTGTCTTTTGAGAGTATCCGTTTCTATAGTTATTCTTTTCAATGCTTCGGTCGTGTTTCTCATAGCCAAGCTCTTCCTCAAGTTCTGATGACAGTAAGTTTTCGACTCCTTGCTTTAACATATCTTTTAATATGCTTTGAAGGCCGGAAATATCTTTCACGCCTTCCTTCTCCATAAGTTCTTTTGTCAGTTCGCTGACTTTTGTCTTTTTGTCCATTTTAAAAATCCTCCGCTTTCGTAATTAATTATATTTTATTAATTACTTCTGCGGAAGACTTTTTCTTTTTACACAAATCTTGTTACAGTCTCACTTGGACAGATTTAACATGGTCGCCATACACAAACACCTGATGATCGCCCATGCTTTCAAGCATAATCCGTTTAGCGTTTTCAACGTCGATTCCTACCGATACCCGACAATGTACTGTATCTTCTACCCAATTGACAATGCCTTCGCTTAGCCACACCTTAGTTCCGTTATGATTGAGGCCACTCATTGTGACGCGTTCTTTAGGGATATCAGCAATGCATGTGCTGCCTTTTCGTGAATCATGGAAATCTCTAAAGCGCATCTTACATCCTTTGCATGCAAAGCTGGGCGGCATGATATCGTGATTAATGACTATCGTATTGTTGATAACATCTGCGTGTATCGCGTTCTCAAAAAGATTACCCATCATGCCTGAATTCCCGCTTGCACCCATCAGCAATGAAAGCGAGATGACCTGATTTACATCGCATTCGCAGCCAAAGACGATACCTTCATCGATTAAATGCGAAGCAGCAACACAAGCCACATAGTCTATGTCCGGCAAATAGGCACAATCGACTGTCAGTGCATTGGCATCATATTTACGGAGTAGTTCGTGCAGTGCGAGATAAATTGCCGTATAACGCGGCATGCAGGTGTCGCGACCGTCCATCACTTCAAACTTTTCGTTCCATTCCTTTGCAAGCTCAGCAGCTTGTGATGTTTTCACAAATCTTTCAACTTCGCTTACGTATTCGCTAAAATCGATTTGCTGAAAATCGGTTCCGAACTTTTGATATAACTCTATGGGGCGGATTACTGCGTTTACGCTATGGGAGGGAATACTTCCGATGTATAATATCTTGGTACGGCGCAGCTTTGAACATGCACGTAATGCTTTTAGCAGTGTTTCAACGTCGGCAGCGCTGCCGGGCGAATAGCATTTGAAACCGATCTCATCTGCCCAACATTCGGTGTAACGTGCCCCCCAGCTAAAACCCCAGTTGTCCCACATAGGTATGATGGGAATATTCTTTTGTGCCAGAACGGCATATAATGCCCCAGCCTCTTCCGTAGTACTGGAGGATACAACGTAGGCATCGGGATAACAATCGGAGCTAATGAAATTTTGTACGGACAAATCGTATTATGCATACAAGGGTGCTGATAAAAGCCTTTCAGGATATGTAATTATCCGTACTATATCTGGTCTTGGAAATATACACATCAACGGGTTTCCCAAGATGAAGCTGGAACCTGCAACTTTATTGATAGTAAAATACGATTCAATTATTGATTATCATCCGTTTGATAACGAATGGGATTTTTGGTGGTTTGCGTTTGATCTAAATGGGTTACTGGTGCTGCCCTTGAATGTGTGTCAGTACCTTCCATACTTGCCGGAAGAAAATAGTCTTATGAAGAATAGCTTGACACATTTGCAAAACACTTCGTTCTTATCACAGTTGACAGCATCTTCATATATGGGTTTGCTTGTTGGGTATTGGACTCAGTATACTAAAGCGGTGCAGCCATTTTACCATAAAAGCAGTATGGATAACCTTCTGCGGTATATCCATTCCCATATTAGTGATGCGATATCAGTTGAAGAAATGGCAAAAATGTGTGGTCTGTCTTCGCGCCAGTTTTATAATGTTTTTCTCCACACGACTGAGACAAGTCCAAAGAAATATATATTAAAACTACGTATGGAAAAAGGTGCTCATTTATTGCTCAATACAAATCAGTCCGTAGCCGTAATTGCATGTACACTTGGATACTGGGATGCTCTGTATTTCAGCAGAGTATTCAAACGTTATTTTAGTGTTTCACCAAAAACCTATAGAAAAAGGCACTATGAATTGACAAAGTTAGATAGTTAAGAACAATATTATATAATGAGTTATGATTATGATATTCCATTTAAAATACCAGCTGAAAATTCAAAGCTAAGCATTTGAGCAAGTTTTGATTGTGGCTGGTGCGGGTGTTATACGAGTATATCGACTTAATAATGGTAAATGACGAACGTATGTGCTACAATCCCGCTATTAACGTATCAAGGATATACATATGGGAATGAGAATCATTCAAAACGCAAATACGGGTGAAAAATATGAAGTCAAAAACCTCCATTTTTTGCCCTTTTTTTATTTAATCCCATATGAAATGATACATGTAAAATCAAATTTGGTTGGCATTCCCAGAAATCCAAAGCTGGCGGTCATGGTCGAGCATTGGAGAAACGTCATCAGCAGCGATGAATTCCTCTCCGTCCTGTTTGATTGCGTATCGTTTTACATATGGAGCGCCTTTGACATCAACCCATATATCCATTGCTTTTCCGGGGATGACCCGCTGTTCCTGCTGGCCAATGATTTGAACATGTGGATAGACGCATATAATGACCTGTATTTTTCCATCAACGACATGCTTAAAAATATACCTATCACAGAGCTGATCCCCTTCCCGACGGATGATCAGGCCAAGGATGTGTTTGACAGAATCGGCACGCGCGGCATTATCAAAAACAACCTCCAGCCGGTTATTGACTGCGTGAAGCAAAACAGATGCCATGAGGATTACGACAAACGCATGAGCAATCCCAAGAAAGATTTCTACCGCAAGTGGAATCACAGCAGGGTCATGACCAAGGTGGTTTCTATTGAGGAACTGATGGAGAAAGCCGGACTTCAATTCGCCAGCGATGAGGAATATTATAGCCTCGTCGATCAGGTCGTCGAGTATAATAATCTAAACTCTGAACATGCAACCATATATAAGATGGATTTGGAACGATACCTGAACCGGCTGGAGGACAAGGACACCGAAATACTTGCACTAAAGTATTCCGGGTATACACAAAATGAGATAGCGGAAAGATTAGGATATAAAACACACAGCGCGGTGGGGAAACGCATTAGCGGCCATATAAGGCGGGAATATCATGACTACTTTGCCTGGGAGCCCAGCTTGAAATAATGACGATACCGGAAATGTGCGGTTAACTCCATAAATAACCATTTTTATACAGCCAATGTGTACAGCGTGCCGCACATATCGTCCATACAGAACGGCGTTCCATAAAATGCCAAAATCCTTTCCCGCTGGACATAGTGTACAAACAAAACACAGATTGGAAAAACCCGAATGACGATATATTTATTATTAAAATTACCGTCACTGTTTGGACTGTAAAACGGCTTGAAACGCCTTCCGCTATTCACAAAGACAGGAGGCTCGCCCGTGAATCACAAAGAGACGCAACAGTTTATTGTATTTCAAATACTCGGTAAGGATATGAAGAGGAAGCCTGTGGAATGACGGTTATGACGGCTATGACAGTTATTTGGGGAGCGGCAAAACGGGGCGCGCTGTCATGAAAAGCGAACGCTGGTGAGCGATAAGAGGGCGTCTGGCCGCTGTATTGTGGTAAAGTATATTCGCAATACGACAGCTGGTGGCCCGAAAAGCCTCGCAGAGCACACTGACTTTACTTCGTAAAGTCTATTGTGTTAAACCGCTATGCTATGTCACAATTGGGGTGCATTCCCGCCTCGCCCCGCTTTCTATTTGCCGCGGAAATGCTCCGGGCCGCGCGGTGATCTTCGCACAAAACAGAGCATTTCTCATCGAGCCATAGCGGTGTACACAAAAGACAGTCTATACTTTTTTCAAAAGTCAGGAACATCCGTATTTATAATTGACGTATTAAATTAGATTACTATAATTGCGCCTCTCGGGCGCTTTTTTGTTGCAACAAAATTACACAGAAAGGGAGTCTTGAAATGCACGTCATCATGAAATTCGCGAAGCGCAAGGGCGGTCAGATATCGTCCGTGGAAGCACATAACGAGCGAAAGAAGGAAAAGTACGCGAGCAATCCGGATATCGATTTGAGCAGAATTAAAGACAACTATCACATCATCCAGCCGGAAGATACGTACCACAGGGAGATCAACAGCCGTATCAAAAAAGCAGGATGCAGAACCCGAAAAGACAGCGTGAAGATGGTGGAGGTCTTATTTACCGCTTCGCCGGAATTCTTCTCTGTCACAAGCGCTCAGGAGCACAGGGAGTATTTTGAAAGGGCGGTTCGGTTTATACAGGATGAAGTCGGGAAAGACAATGTGTTTGCCGCAACCGTGCATATGGACGAAGCGACGCCGCATATGCATATTTGCTTCACGCCGATCACGGCAGACGGGAGACTATCCGCAAAAGAGATCATCGGAAACCAGAAAAGCCTGTCCGTCTGGCAGGACAAAGCCCACGAGCATTTTGTGGCGCGCTGGGACTTTTTTGAGCGGGGTACTTCGGCCATGATTACCAAACGGAAGCATATCCAGCCGTGGCTGTTTAAGCTGGCGCAGCGGCTGGACAGGCAGAAGGAAGAGGTAATGACCGCTATCAGCAACATCAATAATTTCAACGCGCCGAAGAAGCGGGCGGAAGCCATTCGGATTTTAAAGAAATGGTTTCCGCAGGCGCAGAAGTTTACAGCGGAACTCAGCCGCAGCAAGAAAACCATGGACAGTCTGAAAAAAGAAGTCGGGGAAATGGAAGTTGTACTCGACAGGCAGAGCAAGAAGATCATGGAACTGCACGCACAAAACGAGTTTACGCAACAAACCGCCGAGCATCAAAAGAAGCTGCTGGAGGCTATTCCCAAAGAGGAATTGGAACTGAGAGAAAACGATATCAGGGACATTATTAAAGGAATCAATGAGAGATAGGAGGATTGACATGGATAAGAAAATCAAAATTGAACAGCTTGACACATACGGGATCGGGCATAACTGCCTGATATCCGCCGTCAAGATCGGGAAAACAAAGTTCATCGTTTCCAGTTACTTTGAAAAAAACAGGCCGTTTACCGATACGATGGATAAGGTGATCGAGAAGCGGATAAAGGCGTCTTAAGATTGTGCTATTTGGTATGGCGTGAAAGCAGCATTCGGAGTATAATTGAAGCAGGGCTCCCGCAAAGCCATTTGGCTTTGTGGAAAAGAGGAGCCAACCCGAAGCATTGCGCATTGCGCTTCAGCGTAATGCGATGAGCGGAGGGTATTGCGACGAGCTAAGCTACTTTGGATGCTGCTTTCTTATTGAAAGGAGTTTTTATGAAGCAGTACAAAGTAGGAATTTATTTACGGTTGTCACGGGACGATGGAACGGACAGCGAGAGCATGAGCATATCCCATCAGCGGACTTTGCTCACGGACTATGTAAACGAAAGGGGTTGGGAGATCGAAGATACCTATATCGACGACGGCATCAGCGGCACAACGTTTGACAGGCCGGGGTTTCAGCGTTTGATTGAGGATATCGAAAAGAAGCGTATCAACATGGTGATAGTCAAAGACTTGTCCCGGCTGGGCAGGAACTATTCGCATGTGGGGCATTACACGGATTGCTTTTTCCCGAAGCACAACGTCCGGTTTATCGCTATAGGCGATAACGTGGACAGTGAAAAGGACAACGACTTTGCCGGGTTTCTGAACGTGATTCATGAGCATTACGCCAAGGACACATCGCGGAAGATTAAGACCACCAAGAAAACGCAGATGAAGAAGGGTGAGTTTATCGGCAGTCAACCGGCGATGGGATACAGGCGTGATCCAAGCGACAAGCATAAGCTCGTCATCGAGGAAGACGGTTCGGAGATTGTCCGCAGGATATTTCATCTGTATGTGATGGGCGAGAGCGCACGGCATATCGCGGAAGTTTTCAACAAAGAAGGTATACCCACTCCGAGAGTTCATTTCTTCAAACGGGTTGGAAAGCCGAATCCGTATACACAGGATGCTGAAACCTGGGGTAGCGCGACGATATTGAGGATGCTTAGGAATCAGGTGTATATCGGCCACATGGCGCAGGGAAAACGGCAGAAGAAGAGTTTTAAGATGAAACGTCGGGATGTTGTACCGCAGAATGAATGGGTAGTTGTTAAAAACACACATGAACCAATAATCGATGAGATTACCTGGAACCGTGTACAGACCATTCTAAAACGCAATAAAAGGAGCGCTAAACCGAGATTACGGGATGATAAGACGGTTGCTCTGTTCTCCGGTAAAGTGCGCTGTGCGGACTGCCAAGCGGTGATGACGTATACGTATTCCAAGAATACTGTGTATAAGCCATATTATAAGTACCGTTGCAGTACATACAGTAATCAGGGCAAAACCGCTTGCAGCTATCATGCAATATTAGATGATGAGCTGAAAGCCATCGTGATGGCGGAGATTCAGAAGTTTTCAAAAATTGCTTCATGCTATGAAGATGAACTGCTGAAAAAGTTGATTGATGTCAACAGCAACATAAAGTTGAAAAACAACAGCTTTATTGAAAAGCAGATTCGCAGAACAAGCAGAGATCTTCAGGGGATAGCACCTAAAATTGATGTGTTGATTGAACAAATGGCTAACGGCAATATTTCTGAGCAGATGTTTAAGAAGCTTATGAATCAGTACGAGCAGAAGCAGAATGATTTATCTGAGAAGCTGGCGGAGCAGAAAGCTGAATTGTCTCGTATCAAAGATGACATAGGAAATATACAGCACTTGATTGATTGCTTTAAGGAAAGAATGTACATTGAAAATCTTGATAGAGAAACGATTGTAGAGCTAATTGACTACATTGAGGTTTTCAAGAAGGAAAAAGTAGGCGAAGAATATCTGCAGAGAGTTGATATCCACTTTAACTTTGTCGGGCAAATATCAGCAGAACAGTTCCAAGAGCTGAAGGACTATATCCAACAGCAAGAAGATAATCAAACCCAAATGGTACAGGTTATATAACCTGAATATCTGGGAAAAAAGAAAGACGACACATTGAGTGCCGTCTGTAGGTGGCGGTCAGATAGTATTAACTGCGAAACTTTTCAATAGAATAATAACAAGATTTTTCTCCTTATAAGAGGATTTTTCTAAGTACCAAAAGAAAAATCACAACTGAATTAAGGAGAGAAAAAATGAAAGGAACAAAAAACCACAAGGAAACACGTGATATAGCTTTTATAGATATATCCAAGCTAAAGCCATTTTTTAAACATATATTTGACGTTCGAGATGATGAACAAATGCATGAATTGTCAGAGAGTATTAAGCATAATGGAGTAATTGAGCCAATTATTGTACGCCCAATAACTGATGAAGAATTCGAATATGAAATAGTTGCAGGACATAGGCGAACAAGAGGAACAGGGCTTGCAGGACTTACATGCATCCCATGTGATATAAGAGAGTTGGACAATGCAACCGCTACTTTAACTATGATAGACAGCAATCTTCAGCAACGTGATTCCATACTTCCAAGTGAAAAAGCATGGGCTTATAAATACAAGCTTGAAGCGATAAAATCACAGGGGAAACGGAACGATCTAACTTTGTCGCAAGTTGCGACAAAGTTAAGAAGTGATACAATACTTGCAAGTAAAAATAATGAAAGTAGAGATACTCTTTATAGATATATCCGCCTAACGAACCTCATTCCCCCTCTACTTGATAAGTTAGACGAAAAGAAGTTAGCTTTTATCCCTGCGGTTGAGCTGTCGTATTTAAAGTCAGAAGAACAGGAATGGCTGTATGATATTCTGTACCGGGAAGAAAATTTCGGAGTGCCGCTGGCACAGGCACAAAAGCTAAAGGGCATCAGCCAGAACGGAAAACTCACATATGAAAAGATTGATAAAATAATAATATCGAGAAATCTTGAACCACCCAAAGCGATAAAACTACAATATACAGTGGTTAAGGATTTCTTCCCACCGGATACTACGCCAAAGGAATATGAAATAACGATACAAAAAGCGCTGACGGAATGGTTTAACAACCATCCTAAGAAAAGCCAACCCGAAGAACAGACGCTTCAGAGATAACAAATTAAATAGTTATCAAAGAAATATACTAACTTTGAACGTCAATTTGGCGTTCTTTTTAATTTTCTACACTCAAATTTTGTTTTACTTTTGCTCAGGTATATACTTTTAGTGAGTAACAAAGCGAAAGGAGTGAAAACAGTGTCATATCTCATTGGATATTTAATAATAGGAATTTACCACCTCATAAAATGGACGGTCTTTAAATCACGGTTATGGATTGCGGCAATACCCGTTACCGTCACGTTCATATTCTTTTATGGGTGGTACGAAGCAAACACGATGCTTGCAGATATTATTGGAATAGTCTTGATTGCAAGCGTTTTGGCAAGTTGGATTGTTACTTTGATTAAGAAGATTAAGGACAATAAACTTGAAAGAGCATATTTGGTTAAAAGAGCATATGAAAAATATGGTGAGCCCATTGTTCTAAAGAAAAGGAATACTAATATGAGTGACATGGCAAAAGAAAACTGAAATGGAGGAAAGATAAAACATGATAATTGGAATCGATCACGGATACGGCGTTATTAAAACCGCACACTTTTCATTTACCACTGGTATTTCAGAATATGAGAAAGAGCCGTATACCTCAAAGAATGTAGTTAAGTATCAGGATAAGTATTATATCTGCGGAAGTGGTAGACAATCATTAATCCGTGATAAAACAGCAGACGACAGCTATTATATCCTTACCCTTGTGGCAATCGCAAAGGAGCTTGATTACAGAAATGCAGGAACAAAAGTTAATATAAGTATTGCGGCAGGCTTGCCGTTAACGGGTTTTGGCAGAGATAAGGAGAAATTCACGAAGTACCTAAAGCGGTCTTGTTTTCAGCCTGTGAGATTTGAGTTTGAGGAAAGTACTTATAAAATAGTTATTGATAATGTGTATATCTATCCGCAGGGGTATTCAGCCATCATCGACTATATCGGAAAACTGAAAAATGAGCCGTCGGTTATCGTGTGCGATATAGGTAGTTGGACAATTGATGTTATGCGCCTTGATCAAGGCGTACCAAATGCTGATACTTGCAGAAGCCTTGAACACGGTATTATCCGAATGATTGATAATACCCTCGAACAGGTGCGCAGAAGTACGGGATTATCCGTCACATCGGCACAAATTGAGCAGATACTGAAAGGCCAACCTTGCAGTATGGATGAAAAGGCAAAAACCATAATATCTGAACAGGGCAGATTGTATGCGGACAAGCTGTTTCGGATATTAAATGAAAGTGGATTTGATGTCGCTGCTATACCGATAATATTCTTAGGGGGTGGCGCACAGCTTATTAAAAACAATATGACCAACGTTAAATTTGCGGCTATGAGCATAATCGATGACGTGAAGGTGAATGCCATCGGATACGAGAAGATTGCAAAGCTCAAAGAGGGTGAAAACAGATGACAGACAAGCGATTAAGTATAAGGCTTAACCTTGAAAAGCTCTCTCATAAAAAGGCAGATGAAATACTATCCGCATTACCCAAAAGGCGAAAAAGCGAATATGTGGTTAACGCCATCATCATGGCAAATGGACAGGATAATCTATACAATATGATAAAGGATGCGGTTAAAGAGGGTTTTAAGGAATTGCCTATCTACAAAGCTGATACCAAAGGGGCTATTGAAAATGTCGCTGTTGATTATTTGGAAAGCTTAAAATAGTAAGAAAGGATGTAATATTGATGAATGCACAGGATGTTATGAAATTAAACACCATAAGTTTAATAGATATTTCAAACATCGAAGATGATAATTATTTCGGTGAAGGTTGGGCTTTGTTGCATTTGGACAACGAAGATAATATCAAAGGATTGCATTACAGGGCGATAGCTGATGAAGAATTTAACTACAAACATTATATCGCAGAAAATGACATCGCTCAAGATGATGTAGTATACCATGGATTTATTGAAGAATATATCTTCTTTGTGACTGAGATAAAGTATCAAAACAATACGTGAACAATTAACCTAACAACACATCAATAATCATTACCATCTGTAAAAAACAGGTGGTTTTATTTTACCCGAAAATGAAAAGGAGAATTAAAATGAAAATCTTTAAGAACAAACTGGTAATTGGTATCTTGTGCATTCTTGTCGGATTGGCGGTAGGCTTTCTGGCGCTACCAAAAGTAGCTGAAAGACAGAATGAAGAAATAACGATTGTCAAAGCGAAAACATTCATTCAGCAAGGCACAGAGATAACCAGCGATATGCTTGATACGGTAACAGTAACTGCTGATGTTATTCAAAACGGTATCGAACAGACTGAAAAAATAAAAGGCAGATATGCAGTAACAGACATATATGAGGACGATTTTTTCACACAGGATAAAATTTCTGACATGGTGACAAGTGAAAACTTATTACAGTTAGCATCCGCAAAAGGCAAACAAGTAGTATCAATCACCCTACCCTCATTGGCATCAAGCGTATCGGGCAGACTGCAATCAGGCGATGTTGTTACCATTATGACAACAAGCAAAAATACAAATCTTGATATGGCACTTGAACCTGACGCGGAATACGAATCATCTGAAAACAATACATATATTATTTCAGAGCTGAAATATTTGGAAGTTTGTACGCTGACAACGGTCAATGCGGCAGATGCAAGAGTGGAATCCCATCCCGTTGACGGAGAGCAGAACGAACTGCCTGTTACTATCTCGTTCTTTGTGAGTGAAAAGCAAGCGCTTAAACTTGCGGAAATAGAACAGAATACACAAATCCATATCGCTTTTGTGGCTAGAGGTATTATTACAAGTCAATACATAGCGGATGAGGATAGAGTATTAAATACGGATTTTTCTATTGATACGGAGGCGAAATAATATGATTTTGGCAATTTGGGGGCAGAATGGTACAGGCAACAGCGTTTTGGCGAATGCACTTGCGGAACTTTTCGCAAAAAATAACGTAACGCTGCTTATCAACACAGATTTAACACAGCCAACATTACCCATCATGCTATCAGGTTATAATATTGATAACACGCAATCTCTGGGCAGGGCCTTAAATATTGGTATGAAGGATGTAAAAAATTATATGCACCAACATCCTAAAAACAAAAAGCTGTATTATGCAGGGCTTACCGATAAGGACAATATTCTAAGCCATGAAATCGGGCTTGAAGCAGGTGCATTTGTTAATTCATTTATGGATAATTGCGCTCAAATGGAAGAGCATATCATCATCGACCTTTCGTCACAAAGAAATGACCCTTTTCTGCCATACGCATTAACACATGTAGCTAAAATCATCATGCCTCTTGTGCCGAATACCAAAGGTATAGCGCGTCATATGGCATGTATGGAGCTTGTTAACCAAATGGGCGCTGAGGAAAAAATATTGCCTATAGCGGTCAATGTGTTCCGTTTCCATGATATTAAAAAAGTTGAAAAGCTGACAGGAATTAATTTTGCAGTAGCATTGCCTTTCATAACAGAAGTTTCCATGTGTATGGATACGGGCAAAAGTGTCATGGATATACCCAAGTATGCAAAGCAAGTGAAAAAGCTGTTTGCTATGTTGGAGGTCAGAAAATGAATAGAACATTTAAAGAATTGCTTTACAATAAGCAGATCAAGGATGACTTGCCACAACAGGAAAACGCATATGCCCTGCTGATTGATAAAGTTAGAAGTTATCTTAGCCAAAATTATGCGGAAGAACTATCACTGTCAATAACAGACAACGCGCAGGCAGATATAATAAAAAATATTATCAGCAGTTACATTGAGCAGAATAATCATCATATAAAAGGCTTTGATGGCAAGGAATTAACAGATACATTATATACCGATATGATTGGTTTTGGCTTTTTGGATAAGTATATCAAAGACCCCGATGTTGAAGAAATTGACGGCAATAGTTGGTGTGATATAGAGATCATTACGAAGAACAGCAGATACAAGATTGATGAACATTTTTTAAACCCACAAGCGGCGCAGGATGATTTAAGGAAAATGACGAGGTTGGGCGGCGTTACACTTGATGAGAGCAATCCCGATGTGCAGAGCTTTATTGCAAACGGAACAAGGGTATCGGCAATGATACCTCCGCTTGTTGATAAAGAAAGCGGCGTAGTGTTTTCAATAAGAAAGCAAATTATATCCAAAGTAAGCAAAAAGCAGCTTGTCAAATGGAAAACCGCAACCAGTGAGATGCTTGACTTCATCGTGTTTTGCGTCGAATACGGTGTATCACTTGGTTTTGCAGGGAAAACATCAAGCGGTAAAACAACCGATATTTCATTTGTACTCAATGCCATTGATAAGCGAAACCGTATTTTTTGCATTGAGGAAACGAGGGAAATTGATCTATATAGCATTAGTGAAAACGGTAATGTAAACAATAGCGTTATACCTACACGTACTCGTTCAAGTGACAACAAAGCACTAAATATTGATATGAACGATCTGCTCCGTACTTCGTTACGATATACGCCCGATGTAATATGCGTGGCTGAAATGAGAAGCGGTGAAGCAATGGTGGCACAGGAAGCAAGCCGCACCGGGCATGTAGTTGTAACTTCACTTCATGCCAATAGTGCAAGAAAAGCATATCACAGAATACTATCCATGTGCCAGATGTCAAACACACGGATACCTACAGAGTATCTCATGCACTTCATCGTAGAAGCGTACCCCATTATGGTGTATAAAAAGCAATTAAAGGACGGTTCTCGGCGTATCATGGAGATTGTGGAAGCTGTAGGAGTTGAGAACGGTAATGTTAAGGCAACCACGTTGTATAAGTATAATTTTTTAACAGATTCTTTTGAAAAGGTCAATAACATATCCGATGAACTTGCACAAACAATGCTCGAAAATGGAGCAAATAAAAAAGATATTGAGCGTTTTACAGGAGGTAACACAAGATGATGCATATACTCAGTACCCTGCTGATAATTGCAGGGTTATTTTTATGTTTCAAAGTAAGGTTATATGATATATTCGTACAGCCTTTTGAGAAACAGCGAAAGTTGAAAAGGCAGATAAAGCGTATAACAGGCAAGCAAAAAAGCAGTACGGAACGCACCATTGATAATGCTAAACAAATGTTGATTGCTTCAGGCATGGAAACACAAATCAAAAGGTATAAAGGATTATCCATTATTCTATCAACAACGGGCGTACTTATCGGCTTTGCGATTAATAACTTATTGGTATCTATTGTGCTTGGTGTTGGCTTTGCATGTATCCCATTGGTTTTAATCTATATAAGGACAGGTGAATATGTAAGAATACTCAATGAAAAACTTGAAAGCAGCTTGAACACAGTAACCAATAACTATTTGCAGACAGGCGATTTAATATTAAGCGTAGAAAAATCAGTAACCCTTATTCCTGCCCCTATAGAGAGAGTATTTAAAGAATTTTTAGTTGCTGTATATGTTGACAGTAATGTAATTAAAGCCATTCGCAATATGAGTGGAAAAATTGACAATAGGTATTTCAAGGATTGGTGCAATGTGCTTGTTCAGTCCCATCACGACAAGAGTTTGCGAATAGCACTATCGGGAATCGTTAAAAGATTGAGTGAAATGCGTATTATGCAAATGCAGGCAGATACGATAATGAAAAAACATGTTAATGAATACATTTTGATTGTTGCCATAGTTTTAGGCTCAATTCCCGTAGCGGCCATGATGATGCCGGAGTGGTGGACAATGCTTACGTGCACACTAGCGGGGAAGATTACTCTTGCAGTGGTTCTAGGGAGCATTACAGCATGTTCGGTGTGGGTAGCAAGGCTGTTTACACCATTGAAACAAGGCGGTGGCGAATGATGATATATGCTCTGATTTTTGTTACCGTATTGCTTATTTCAATTGGATTGTATGCGGTGCTTTTCAAAACGCTAAGATTGCCTTCGTATAAAGCGATAAAAGCCATTAAGTACCTACACGGCAAGCGAACATCAAAAGAGATTCTTGAAAAAACGTTAAAGCCTTTGACCAGTCTATTAACCAGACTATTCCCATTGAGTGATTATAAAGAGAAAAAGATGGCCAGTGATTTCAAAAGGCTTGAAATAGAACAAAAGCCGCAGGACTTTGTATCAATAGCAAAAGCAAAATCTTTAGCACTAATCTTAATTGGGTGTATCCTTATACCCGTTGGCTTACCTGTGTTCACGCTTCTTATCGGTGTTATTGCACTTCTTTTGTATTTTCGCAATATGGGATATGTAAAGAAAAGAATTGAGAAATTAAACCATGAGATAGAAAGCGAAATGCCCCGGTTTATTGAAACAATGAATTATTCACTGGATGGCAGCCGGGATTTAATTAGCTTTGTTGAGAGATACAGGAGCGTAGCGGGGAAAGGCTTAGGTAAAGAGCTTGACCAGCTTTTAATTGACCTAAAGACAGGCAATGAGCAGACAGCACTACAAAAAATGGGCGTAAGACTTAACACGCCAACAGTTTCAAAATTGGTTGCCATACTTTGCAATTCAAATCAAGGGAAAAGGCAGGCGTTAGAGCTTTTGGAAATGGATGTACGAGCTAAAGAGCGTGAGTATATAAAGGATAAGCTATCCAATCAGCCAAAGCGGATTCGGGTATCATCGGTCATACTGACTGTATTAATGATATTCCTTTTTATGATCCCTATTGCCTTGATGATTATTGAAAACATGAAAGGTGTTGGGTTTTAGTTGCATGGATACCGCTGTTCAAATGAATGGCGGTATTTCCTGTTTTTTGTTATTCAAATATATGGTATAATTTATAAAAAGAGAATATTTCGTTTATTAAGTAGATAGTAGGGATTTTGTCTATAATTGAAGGGGATAATTATGAAGGATAATCAAAGAATTACTCAAAATAAACCTTTAATTAAACGATGGTGGGTATATGCTATTTTCATAGCTTTAGTAATAGGTCTTCCTTTACTAATAAACTACTTATATTTTAATAAATGGGCTTTTTCAGCGAACGAAATATTAACATACTGTGGTATAGTTTTAGCTATGATGGGAGCAATGATAGGTGTTTTTTTATCTATAGACTATTCTCAAAGAAATTACCGTGAAGATATACTTAGACGAGTTCTTCCTTTTATTACATGTCAGGAGAGAACAACAATATATTCAGATAAAGATTTAGAAGTGGGAAATATAGCCAATGACAAAGTATACTTTATTATAGATAAGGATGGATATAATCTTTCAGAGATTTTAAGTGAAAAACAAATGGAGATTATTGATTACGATTTTTCTATTGAAGACGGGGTTAATATAGTTGAGAAAAAGGCTATTAGATTCTATTCAAGGTATTTTATTAATATAGGAGTTGGGACAGCTGTTAACTGTAGAATAGAAGTAAAAAAGACAGGTGATATTGCTTGGTTGCCGAGTCATGTGGATGTTTCGCTTTTACCTGGACAAAAAATATATATGGGCATATATGTTGATGGTGGTTCTTTTAATGAATTTAGTGAGTCTTATTTAATAAGCTTTGCCTATATGGATATATATGGGAGTAATTATAAGCGGGAATGGACATTTATTGCATCTGGTAATGGTTATGTAGAATATGAAAGTATGAGGAAAGATAAAGATTTATCATAAGTGGACATTATCCATATAGCTTGGATAAGCAATTATAGCAATAATGTTTACCTGTTTATTCTCTTGTGAGTGGTATATAATGTCTATTATCGGCAGTTGATATGTAGAAAACGGACGGACATCAAGGATGAGACCGAATGGATTATAAAAAAGGGGTATGGTATGGAAATACCAAAGGTTTTTATTTCATATAGTTGGTCTAATCGTGCTCATGAACAATGGGTCTTGAATTTAGCAACGGAGCTTAGAGATAATTCAGTCGATGTTATTCTTGATAAATGGGATTTAAAAGAAGGAAATGACAAAATTAAATTTATGGAGAAAATGGTAACTGATCCAGATATAAAAAAAGTAATAATCGTTTCCGATGAAATTTACATGCTTAAAGCGGATGGAAGAAATGGAGGGGTCGGAACAGAAACACAAATTATTTCAAAAGAGGTCTACGATAATCAAGAGCAAGATAAATTCGTTGCAGCTGTAGCTCAAAAAGACCTTAATGGGAAGCCATTTCTTCCAATATATTATAAGTCAAGAATATATATTGACCTTAGCGAGCCGGATAGTTACACTGAAAACTTTGAGAAATTATTACGCTGGATTTATGATAAACCTCTATATGTAAAACCCGAACTCGGAAAACGCCCTGCGTTTTTAGATGAGTCAGAAGGAATTTCTTTAGGAACTACTTCAACATTTAAAAGAGCAATTTCAGCTATAAAAGAAAGTAAGCCTTTTGCTATAGGCGCTTTGGATGAATATCTTGAGATTTTTACTAATAATCTTGAAAGATTCCGATTATCAGATATTAATGGGGAATTCGACGATGCCGTTGTTGAAAGCATTGAACAATTCACTCCGTATAGAAATGAGATTATTCAACTGTTATATGTTATTGCACGTTATGCCCCAAATGAAGAAAACATGAATAAAATTCATAAATTTTTCGAATCCATAATCCCATATATGTATAAGCCTCAACATATTACTAGCTATCTTGATTGGGATTTTGACAACTTTATATTCATAGTACATGAGCTCTTTTTATATACAATTGCTATATTTCTTAAGGTTGAAAAGTTTCAACAAACTAACATATTGCTTACTCAGAATTACTTTCTTGAAAGAAATTCTGAGTATGGTAGGGATGTTATGGTTAGTTACGAAATATTCTATCGGAATATGTCTTCGCTGAATCACCGTAATAAAAGGTTAGCGTTAAGACGATTATCCCTTCGTGCAGATATATTGGAAAAACGTTCTAGCGTTTTTGGTGTAGAGTTTAAATATTTAATGCAAGCTGATTTTATATTATTTATGAGAGCACAAATTAATGAAGGACATTGGTGGCCAGAAACACTTCTTTATATTGGTCGATTCTATGGACCTTTTGAAATTTTTGCAAGGTCAGTATCTAGCTTATACTTCGAGAAAGTTAAATGTTTATTAAATATAAATCAACCTAGTGACTTGACAGAATTACTTGAGTCATATAAAAATGGGAAACGTGCATTACCTACGTGGGAGTTTAATTCATTTGACCCCGCATTGTTACTTGGATACGAGCAATTAGCGACTAAAGTTTAGTTGCGTTTCATTGAAATTAATTAGAGATTGTGTCTATAATGGCTAGTTGCAACAGGAGCTATATTCTTGAATAAAAAGAATACAATGTTCAACCTTTTTTCGATTTATTTGATTTATAATGTAAGAAGAATATATTAGGAGGATAGAATTTATTGAAGAAGCTTGTTTTATTTCTAACAGTAATCATTCTGTTTCTATCAGGTTGCAGCGGAACGGAATTGCTGGCCGCTTATACGACACCGGAAGCAGTGGTAGAAGGATATATCACTACAATTATTGCCAAAGACTTTCAGACTGCGCTGCAGTTTTATCCAGCCGAACAAATAGAAAGAAAATTTGATAAAACAGCATATAAAAATACATTTAAAACTGATCCTATGGATTTGGAGAAACAGGCATCGGACTTTGAATTTAAAACCGGCTATTTTGCAGCGTCGTTTTTACTGGATGAAATCACCATAGACCCGGATACCCAAGTCAATACAGAGTGGTTTGAGCAGTTCTTTGAAGGGCCCGATATGGATAAACTAAATGACCTTAAGATAATCCGTATTGATTCACCGTATCTTGAAAGCGGTGACGTGCTTGCCGACGAAGACGAAGCTTTAAAAAGAATAGGTGAAATTTGGGGAGCCGATGATTATACGGAAAGAATTGCATTGGTTAGTCATAACGGCAAAACATATTTGGTTGGGTTTATCTTAATCAAATACGACGACTCTTGGAGTATCAAAAGCACGAGTTCTAATTATGCGAATATCCCGACTGTAGGGGGAGCGCAACCGCTAACGGAAGAAGAATATTTGAAATATATAAAGCCGGGCAAAGAGTAACGACGAGTAGTAGAGCCTATCGCCTTGCTGTTGCCGGACGACCAATATAAACCAGACCGCTCTATAATGACGCCATATATATTAACATATTATTTCAAACCAAAGAACTTGCGTTTATCCATCTTGGGTAAAGCCATTATAGCAATAACGTGCAGGTCAGCAGGGTATTCGGAAACATAATATTATTTATATAATGAAAACCTGTTCATTCTTTTATGTATGGTATTTATTGGGTGATATAATATAAAATTTGAAGGTGATAGTATGAGCAAACCGCGCAAACAATGTATATATTGTAATGCAGATAGAAATATCGATAAATCAGACATTATTCCAAAATCATTAACAAAAAAAGGACCTACATATCGTTGTGTTTGTCACGAACATAATGAAACAATAGGAAATCTTTATGAAGATATTGTTTCAAAAAAACTTGCATTATTACGAAGGTTGTACGATATACCAAGCAGAAAGAATAATAAAGATATCACATATAGAGTTAAATTAAAACTTAATGAAAACAATATTATCGAATTTTCAAATTTCAGTGGTCTGGCTGAGGCTTTCTGGTATGAACTTGAAGGCAAGACATCTAATGGTAAGGACGTAAAGTTGACCATATCTTCTCCGGATAAGCAAGGCAATTACCCATTAGAACAATTTGAAATAGAGTATTGTGAGTACAATGAATTAGTAAAAACATTAACAGATATTAAAATGTACAAAGTAGTTGCAAAAATAGGGTATGAATACTATTGTAAATCAAAAGGAATTATAGGCCATGACGAAAAGCACTTTGCACCTATTGTTGATTTCATATTAAACCAGAACAATAATAACAACATGTTTGTTGAAGTGGTTACGGATTGGAATTTTTATAACAATATACAAAACAGCAATGAATATGGCACTCATATTCTTTTTATAATGGAAACAGTCAATGGTAATAAGTATATTATTTTTAGCTTGTGGGGGATTATTATTTATAAAATCCTTGTTAATACATCATTAATATTACTATCAAATACAAATTATAATAATATTTTTGCTATAAGATTTGATGGAACTATATCGCATTTTGGCATATCAAAACTAAGTGTTTGTACATGTTTGCAATCCACTAAAAGTATAAACAAAGAAATACTTGATCATATTCATAGAAATATTAGAGAAGTGTTTAAGTACAACCTTTTTACAAAAGAAGGGAAAAGGCGAGAGATCATTAGAATAAGAAAAGTGCTCAATTCAATAAGAGATATAAAAGAAAAAATGTATTATTTTGTTGGAGCACAGGATGATGAAGTTATTACGTTTTGGTATATTGTTTTGTTGCTATACGATAAAAGAAAATTATACAATACAGCTTTAAGTCTTAATCAGAATATTAAATCATTACTTAAATGTGATGAATTTATTTATATAAAACATGAAAACTATTACAATATAGTTACTCAATTGGGTGAAGAAAATTTCATTGAGAAATTAATTAATGCGATTGACTTTTTTGAAACCATCAAAGATTGTTCTTAAAAACAAACTTAGGATCGCATTCATATGTTGAGATAATCATTATGAGCACAATACAGAGCAGTTCAGATATGGTTTGAACTTTCAGCTATCCATATAACTTTTAATTATAAGGAGGATCTTATGAATAGTATTAATAGTAATTGGCCCATCCTGCGCAAAGAACTTGTTGAAATCTTAAAAGAAGCTGAGCACTTTCGCTCAGGTAGCGATAATAAGAAGTGTTTTTTAACCGCATACCAACTCGCGGTTTTACTTTATAAGAAAAACAAGCCTCTTGTCATAAATTCAAGCTGCCCGGACAACATTGGCGGTAAAGGGGAGGGCTCCTATAACTCATTGTCGCGATATATAGCTAATATGTTGGCAAAAGATCTGCAAAAGGATGTTATAGTAGAGTTCCTTAATATAAGCGGACTAGAGCAGTTTTCTTTTCGCGATGAAGATGGGATAATAAAAGAGCCTTCGAATACATGCTTTTCTATGTTCCGATATATAGTATAAAGAATATGGGGCTCCCGTCCAATTATTAAAGTCACTGTATAGAAGAGGAAAATCAAATGAAGGATATTAGATATGAAATGTTGAATGTAAAAATCAAAGAGCTGTACTCGATTGTAAATGAATTGGAGATGCAATTTCCCGGACGACATTTCACCCCTGATGGTCATTTAGTTGGGAGTATAGGTGAAGTGCTTGCAGCCAGCTATTACGGATTGAAGCTATTACCAGCATCTTCCGAAACTCATGATGCAATTTCGAAGGACGGTAAGATGGTTCAAATTAAAGCTACCCAAGTCAGAAATGTTAGCTTATCAAGTGAACCTGAACATCTTGTTATTCTAAAAATACTACGAAGCGGTGATGCTGATGAAATATATAACGGACCTGGACAACTGGTATGGGAGGCTACTGGCAAAATGCAAAAAAACGGACAAAGAAGTATATCGTTGAGCAAACTTAAAAGTCTGATGAACAATGTTCCGTTAAGTGATAGATTGGAGCGGATAAATAAATAACACCGTGCGCATATGTCTACTATGAGTTGCACATTATCCATAAACCCTTACCCTTTTTTTGAGGTTTATGGGTGGAACTATATGTAGATATTTATAAGTCAATTATACGAAGTTAGGCACAAAAAAACAAGCCTAAATGAAGACTTGAACAAGAATTACGAGTGCACTTAGCTTAGCAAAGAGACAACCTAACTTTGGATAATTGACTTATAACAATGGGAAGTTGCATTTTCTATAGAAATATTTTAAGAGTATAGAGAATGGGAGAATTTTATGGCGGTAAACAATCAATTCATAAAATCTTATATTGGGGCTCAGGCTGCGTGGAAAGGTTTTTCCTCTCAAACGCTTTATATTGCATCGAGAATTGTTGCGGATACCGATGATAATTGCTTTTTCCCAGAAGATATCGAGGATTTAGTTATTAAAAATGAAGACAAAGTAGTTGAGGCAGTCCAAATTAAAAATGTGTCCGCTGACCTTACAGTTTCACATCTTTCTTCTACTAAGTATTCTCTTTCTGGTGAAGGGTTTTTTAACAGAGTTTGCAGCTTACATGCGCAATATCCCGAATTTAATATAGTGAAAGTAGTGTATTTTACTTCGTTGGGTGATGAACTTAATGGAATTTCCAAAGGTAACAAATCTTACTGTAAAAAGGTGAAAGAAAAACTTGTTAAGAATCATAAACTGACTGCGAATGATGCGGAGTGGCTTGTTTCTTCATTGTTTTTTGAAAAAGTAGACATTTCAACACTAGAGCAAACTATTTATTCACAGGTTAAAGAATATGTCGAAACTATGGCTGCTCCCGAAATAGCAAAATCATTATTGATTCAGCATATTTCAGAGTTGTCAAAGTCAAAAGGGTTTATCAGCAAAAAAACTTGGAAAAAACAAATTCATAGCATTGGCGTAGACATTGCATCAATTGATGGCTATTTTAAAGAATACAACAAATCTTTAGTTAGATTAAGTGAGTTAGCAACCGGAAAAAGCGAAGAACAATTAAGGAATGATTTTAATCAGGGCATTTCTACGCATCCTGACCATATTCGTTACAAAATCGATTTCAGAAGAGAACAATGGTTAAATGCTATTGTTACCTCAATGAACGAAACAAATATTGTGATCGTCAAAGGTGTTTCAGGTCAAGGTAAAACAGCGATTTGTTATAGATATTTGCTTGAAAATTATCCAGAGGAATTAGTGTTTTGCGTTCGACATATTTCTTCCGAGCAGCAAGCAGAAAATTTAGTTGTAGCATTAAATGGAATTGCTAAACACACGCAAAAACTAATTGTATATATTGATGTAAACCCTAGTGAAACAAAGTGGGGTTTATTAGTGCAAGAAATGAGTATGAGGAAAATCAATATCCCCCTATTGATTTCAATAAGAGATGAGGACTTTAATTTGACTCCTATTAACGGTAGCATGTTTGCTTATAAGTTAATTGAAGTGCAATTAACGGAAACGGAAGCAAAATTGATTTACGATCATAGCACAGTTCTAATGCCTCATGATAAGCATCGAACATTTGAAGAATCTTGGATATCATTTGGTGGTAAAGGCCCATTGATTGAGTTCACTTATTTTTTAACCAATAATCAAACATTAACAGAGCGTCTGAGGGGGCAAATAAGTAATTTGCTTTTAGAAAAAGTCCCAGATTCATGGTTCGATATATTAAAGATCGTTAGCCTCGCCGGAAAAATTGGTGGCACAGTATCTGCAAGCAAGTTAAAAAATATTATTAAATGCGATAATTTTATTTCAGCCATACAGCGTTTTACGGATGAATATCTTATTAGAGAAACATTGGATAAAGCCTACATTGAAGCTCTCCACCCTGTCCGTGCAACCATATTAGATGAAGTTTTAAAATCATTAACCATCAATGAACCAATAGATGATTTGTTGAATTGTATTGGATGTATTGAAGGATACAATGTTCAATATTTGCTAATGGATTATTTCACAGAGTATCCATATGACAAACAGATAGTTAAAGATATAACTCCGGCAGTTCAAAATGATTGGTCTTCGTTTGCTGGAACAGTTAAGGCAATGTTATGGCTCGATGTTAAAAGATATTATGAGAGTAATACTCAAGTAATCTCCAATTTAATTAAAGACAAAGGTAAAGGTTGGCTTGTCCTGATGCCAATTGATATTTCCGGATTACTTAGACCAGATGAATTTGTACTTGAAAATCTTTTAAAAGATGATTCTTTTACTGGAATTGATAAAGACGCAGTCCGTCAAGCTATTGAGAATTTAAAAGCATCCCTGTCTTCACTTAGCATTGATTTCGAGGCAATAGATACGTTTATTTTATCTGCTACTATACCCACTTCTGACATTAAAAATAATGATGATTGCGATGCATTTGGCTACAGTTTATTTTGGTTGGCTAAACGAAAACGATCATTAGATAAAGTCAAGTTAAATGAAGGTTCTTGGGATGTTTCGCTCCATTCAGATTTTCAAGTATGTGCAAATGCTGTACGTGGGATGTTTGAGCACGAATTGCTGAGTGATAATTATGAGAAATTAAAAAACAGTCTGCTTGATAGGTTCTTAGCAGATTATCGCACAATTATCTACTCCGAATCCGAAAACGATGTTATATGTAAATTTGTTCCTCCGGTTTTTGCTGATAAAAGTGATGCTTCGCCATCCGAAAATTTCAATCATTACTGGAGAATTAAAGCATTAAATATTTTGCAGCAAATTTTCCCAGCCAAAGAATATATAGAAATTGAATTACTTGGAGTAGATTTGCTATCAGATTTAGCAATCGAACAAATGGATTATAAAGTGCGTATTCACAAATCAAATCGTAATGATACCTGGATTACAGAAATAAATTCATGGTTTATTTCAAGGGTTAATTATTCATGCAGGCCTTCATCTTGGAACGAATATGTGGAGAAGATTGAGAAAATTAGAACAACATCGAATAGCTTGATTTCCGATGCAATATTACTAGTTGATAACTTTTACAAGAAACAGCGTTGGAGTAAAGATCGTTGGGATAAAGTACATACTGCGATAGCGACCCTGTCTTCATTAATTTCTAAAGATTTATTATTACCGGTATCAGTAGTTGATAAATATTGTTTATACAGAGAAGATATGCAGAATGATAACATAAAAGAAGACAATAAAATAGTGATCGCACCCCTATTATATACAAAATATAAAAAGTTAAAAAAGGAGCTATCAACCGGTTATACCTCTGTTGAAAACTTCTTTAAAAATTTTGCAGACGTGATACTTAAAAGAATTAATCGTACTTCTTTAGAAGGAATTAATTTAAATTTGGGATTATCAAATTTGTTTGAAGCATTAGGGTCAATTTCAAAGATGCAACTCGAATTCGATGAGTTTTTTCAAAACTATCGATCATTAGAAGTTGGGTTTAATGACGTTGAGGTAGAAAACCTGAATATTATGCTAAACGTATGGCATCATGTTGTCGAAGCGCCTCCCAAAGGCTACCAAATTGCGTACGATGCAAAACAGAAATACCGAAAAGCAGTCAAGCATGTTAAAAGTCTGCATAGTACAAAAGCTATCAAAGATATTCCAATCGTATCGAGAGGAAACAGAATGTTTTTCTTAAAAGAATTTGATGTAAATAGCAGTGAAATGATTTTAGAGTGTGATTTTATAGCCGAAACAATACATGAATATTTTTTTAAAAACGCTGACCAATTTTCAAACGAAAAATGGCTTATTGATACCACCGGATATGAATTTGTATACATCCCATTATATAATGGGATACCCATCAATATTGGCTTTTCTATTTCGAGCCTGCGTGTATTTAAAAATCGTATATCCGATGCTATATTCCCGGCGGAAATTGATAAATCAATTTATGAATATTTGGGCATTGATTATACAATTGTTGAAAAATGCATTTTGCTAAATGCTACATTTGGTGTTTTAAAATTGCTTATACATCAATACAATGAAATTGCAGCATTTAACACAGGTGAGCATTGTCTGTATATAAACGGAATAAATAATTATGCTCAAAGTTTTGCTGATGAAATGGGGAGACAGGCCTCAAACTTGGCAGAACAAATAGATATTTTAAATTCATTAAGTGAAGTTGATGATGAAATTGCAGTTGAATGCATAACTGCAATATTAGAATGTATTAACAGAATGAATGACCTGTTCGATTCTGTGAGAAAATTTAAATCTATCGAGGAGTTCGAAACGCTGGTTCAAAATGCAAATATAGCGCTTGCTATGCTTCAATCATACATTGTTAAGGAAAATGAAAATTAAGCCCGCTAATTCAGTTCCCATTATGTTTATTCTGAACTGATGGTTGACTTTCACATTATCCATATAACCGGGACAAGCCATAATAGAGTAGAAGAAAAAGTATGTTTGTACCAACTTGGGAACGAGAGAAAGAGTACAAGCGATGAAAATTATTTTATTCATTTTTCGAGTCAAAGAATGCTTGAGTTTTCGCTTTTTCAAAGAGCACATCTCACAAAAAGGCCTTTAACGATTAATGATGTCATGGATATTCGTATGAGCGGCTTTATACCTTATATTGATGCAAAAATAACTGAAGGGTTTCAAGCGAACGTTTGTAAGAAAGCGAAGAATCATATCCCCGAAATGCGTGATTTGGAGATATATACGTTTAGAGATGTTTGGGCAAAGGAGAATTAGCACTATTATTTTAGAGTTTATACATCCGCTGCTGCTGTTCCTGCCTGAAAACGTCTCCATCGGTATTTCACTGCTGTTTTTTGTTTACCATTAATTGCTTTACTGATGCTTTTATAGTTGATTTTGAAATAGTCTGCAGCTTCTCTAATAGTGTTGAACCCAGCGACTAATCTTCCCTTATCGTCAAAAGCTCTAATAATTGTTGCTGACAGTATTTCTCGCTCAACATCACTTTTGGGCCTTTTTCCACTAAGTATTGTGACAGCTTTTACGATTTGATCCTCAGGAATCTTAGCTAGCATTTTTGGTAGCATCAGATCACTTCGGCGTGCTTTACGATAATGCTGATTTTCACATATCCAACGAGGCTGATTAATCATTTTGAAAGAAAGTGGTTCTTTACACTTCGGACAGAAGAGTTCACCATCTATTGGGTGCGGTTCATCAGGACTCCGTGAATAATCACATTCGGAACATATCCAGTAGATACCGCCACTATCGCTTTCCGCAGCCAACATTTCCTTTCCGCAGACCGGGCAAGTTTGATTGTCTTTATGATCGACAACGCCAACTAAGCTTTCAATATCCAGCTGCTGGGTATAATCCACAAATAAATCTCTGTCTTGCCGACGCTCCATGATTTCTTGTGTATTTGAAAAGCTGAGCGTGTTTAAAGAACCTGTCCACAGGATTGAGGAGTCAATAAACGCTAGTTTTTCGTGCATCTTCTTTTTGTGGATAATACCAATACCATTATCAGTAAGGATTTTTTCACAATCTTGTTTAGTTGATTGCTCTGACTTCTTGAATTCTGAATAGGGTTTCGTAACTATGTAAATCTTTACGCCACGGTTGGTCGCAGTCTGTAATGCAGGAAGAACAAGTGAGAGTCTGTCCTTCGCCATAAAAGGTGAATATATAACTATTTTTTCCGTTGCGTTAAGAATGTCAGAAAGCAGGAAGTCATAATAATTATCTTGGGTACATATCAAGCGTTTGCCTTTCAAATCCTCTATGCTAATCGATGGTTCAGGTTTGACAAAAGCTAAGAGTGGAAATTGTTTTTTAGCATCATATACAGGGACATGCTTCCGGTCTATCAACTCTTTAAGAAATTGCCCTAATGCGTTATCCTTTGCTCTCTTTCGGCACCAATTAATATTACCAACAATGAATAACTTGAACTTTGCCCTTGTAATTGCAACGTTAAACATACGGCAAAGGTCATTATTAGCATCTTCATAAGGCACAAATAGATTATTGCGCCAATGCGGTTCATCTACAACGAGATCGAAAATAACAATATCCGCTTCGTTTCCCTGAAAACTGTGAATAGTACCGGCTTTAACTAAACCGAATTTCTCATAAGCGATACCGCGCATCTTACATTCGTGCTCAATCAACTGGTGAATGCGTTTGGTATGAGCACGATATGGAGATACGATCAGCACTTTTGTTTTTTTATAGAGGGTTTCGGTAATCAGATTTGCCGTTAGCGAAAAAGCTAAATCAACGCAAAGTATTGCAGATAAGTGGTTAAGCCGTGTCTTGCCTTTTCCCTGCGGGATCCCCGTAACCCATGCATGAAGTTCTTTTGTATCAAGAATGTTAAGACAGGGACTATCGGGAGATCCACCATACCAATTTTGAAATCCCACTTTTTCTTTTCGCCAATTCGAATTATGATCAGTTTTAAGGGGGTTTTCATCGTAATACAGTCGACTTGCGATATCGGCAATATCTTTTTCCATTCTGTATTGTTGCTGGAGAGCAACAAAATAATCTGGGCGTGTTTTTTTGACATTATTCATTCCTGAATGGTCAAATATATCTCTACCTAACCATTTTTTCGCCATTTCATCAATGGAAACAACGATTGGTGCTAATTGCTTAGAGTCTCCAACAATGACAATGTTCTTTTCAGCCAAACAGGCAGAACACCATAAAGCAGGGATAGAGGCCATGGATGCTTCATCAAGAATAACTGTATCAAAAGTTCGCTCTTGTATGGCATCTTCCAGATAAGCTTTTGAGAGTGTCGTTCCAATTATGGGAACACTGGTAATTATCTGTGTAGAAAGTTCATTGATCTTCTTGTTTATTTCCGAGATATTTATAAGGATGATTTGAATAATTTTGTTCAAGCATTCAACTTCATTTTCAATATCGGATAAAGATGTTCCAGTAAAAACACTCTGTAAATCCGCATAAACAGAATCCATAATCTCAACTGCGGTAGAATAAGAAATATCGTGATTGGATTCTTGATGTAAATTCTCAAAATCTTCAATTTGACTGTTAAGACTAGCTTGAATCGCGGCAACTGAGCGTCCGATTTTGTTATACTTTTGCTTCAGGTCGCTTAATGTAACTTCTTCATTTGCAAGGGCATCTTTAACGACATCCGGATCGACTGTCATTACAGTACGCACAGCTTCTAAATCATTTTTTGCTTTGCTACACGCATTTAGTGCAATGTTATACCGCTGCTGAAGCTGGGTTAAAACGGCATGAACTCTAGCATCCTCGCTTTTAAGTTCTTCTATTTCAGCACGCAATTGGTCAGGAGAAGATACAAGTTTAATATCCTCTTCTTCAGCAATGAGTTTTTTTGTATCAAATAATTCGTTGTTGTACTGCTGTAATAGTTGTTGCTTTATGGCATGGTTTTCTGCAGTTTTCTGACGGATCGCTTTCGATTGCTCAATTTCTGCTTGGATTTTTGCAGGAGCATCCATGCCAGAAAACATCCTCCCAATGGCACTTTTGGCTTGGGATTTCACTAATGCTTCTTGACAAGTCTGAATTTTTACATCCAGCTTTTTAAGCCCTTGCGATAAAGAATCAGAATCCCTTCTAACTGTATTTACTCTTGATTGTTGTGCTGTAATAGAAAGGCGTTCACTCAATTGCCGACTTAACTCAGCATATCTATGATGATTGATAATATAATTCTGCCTATTCTCTATTTCCTGACTGTAATAATCACATTTTTCTACAAGGCTATCTCGTTCGGCGGTTTTATGGTTGAGATTAGCCTCGGCTTCTTGATATGCACGTAATGCATTAAAATAATCAGCACAAGAACCAAAGGTATCTATTGCGTCTTCAACTCGCCTCTGCTGCATGCTTATGGTATTACGCAGATTGCTTTGTTGGGTTTCTGATTGAAACATTTTTTCCACATTGCCGATAAATACGGAACGCCTATCAGCCCATGATTTCATCCAGAGGTGCTGTTTTTTTCGATGCTCCTGTTCGTGTAGTTTACGTCTATTAGCAGCTTCTTCTTCCTCTAAAGAGGTTCTTTTTTCTATTAGTTCTGCCGACAAAATTTTAAGGTGGCTATCAAATGTGACCGCCTCATACTCAGCAGCTAATTGCGGGTCAATTGATGCACCAATCCGCAGAGCCGGAAAGCCCACGCCAGCTATCATGGCATTAGTACTTTTCAACCTTTTACAAACATGACGCATTGCTCCGTCAACAGCGGTATTGGTATGAGAAACCAACAGGACGGTTCGTTCTTCGGTATAAAGTTCATCTATGATATTGCCAATGACTGTCGTTTTTCCGGTGCCCGGCGGTCCCCAAATAAAAGTTATATTACCGGTTACAGCGCTCTCAACTGCTTGTCGCTGTTGGTCATTCAACTCGCTCTCATATGTTGAAGGCTTTTTTGCAATAATCTCATTTGGTTTCTCACCGAACATTCGGAGCCCGGCTAGATTGTTTTTTTCAGAATTTTGTTCTATGCGTTCAACTAACTTTTTCATTAATACAATAGAGCCGTTTTCTAATTGTGCTTTCGGAATTGTATCGCCAAGATCGGTTTTGCTGAGAATTGTTATAAAGGTTTCTTCATAATTGACAACGATGACATCATATCGGTTTTTTTCAAATATTAGCGTACATGGAGTATCAGCGGGTATTGAACCACTATATTCAACATAAAAACGATATAAGAAGCCTCCACCTTCTTCCGAAACTCTATGCCCGTTGCGGACAAGAAGAGCGGATAGAGATGTCCTTTTAATAGTTTCTATTTCTGCGTTTAACGCATTTCTGAATTCAGATAAGCGGCCAGTCAGAACGGCCTCTTCATATTGATTGTTTTCAAAATCATATGGAATATTAATCGCCTCATTTTCCTATGTAACTATTCTCTGTATATATATCGTAAAGCAGAAGGGAAAACCCATTGATCCTTTGTCTGTTAATTTTATATTAATCCAGATATTAACTGATGTCAAATAACCCTTAAGTAGGCCAAATTCCCATTATACGTATTAGTATAAGTACAAAACAGTCGAAAACAGACAACCTTAACCGCTATTTTTATAATGGCGGTTTTTTAGTGCAATGAAATAACCACCTTTAAAATCAAATTCCCTTCAAAGGAGGGCATATACATAGGGATTAAAGATGGTTTTTCTTTATATAAAAATCATTTTAAAGGAGATAAATTATATGCGAAAATTTTTCGGCAAGATAAAGAACTTTTGCAAAGATCGTAAGGCAGAGGGGTTTGTTGACGTCGCAATCAAAATTCTTATCGTGGTCGTGGTAGGAGCGGCTGTACTTTTGATAATGAATGCCGCAATGCCTGAACTATTTGAAAATCTGATTGATAAAATCAGTGGCGAACTTACAAACATAGATGTTTTACCTTAGTTGTAAAACCAAATAAAAGAGGGATATTCAAAAAAGTATCCCTCTTTTCAACTATTACAGGAGGATTATTATGAAGCGTAAATTTATAAGAGATCAAACTGGCGAGGGCTATGTAGATGTCGCCATAACTTTGCTTATTATGATTGCATTTATAGCGTCAATGATGTTTATATACCCCATATTTACGGCAAAACAGAGCTTAACGCAATCAGCAAAACATATTACAAGAATAATAGAACTATACGGCAAAGCCGATGATACCACAATAAACAGACTATTTGAGGATAACACCTTGGTTATACCTGATGATATAGAAGTAATTTCAGAGTACGAAAACACAGCAGAAAAAACCATTCAATTAAAAACTTCGTTTACTGTCACGGTATCAAAGGAAATACAAATCCCTGTTATGCGTCCGCTCTTTAGTGATTCATTCAGCATTAGAGTAAAAATATCATCTGCCGCAAAAGGCGTTAGTGAGGTGTATTGGAAGTGAGGGAATCATTTATAAACGAAGAAAAAGGCAGTGCTTATTTATGGGCGGTTATCGTAATTTTAATGCTTTGCATGTTAACGGTTGTTGTATATAACATAATATTCATTTACACAAACTTTAACAATGCTAAAAACGAGCTTGAAAGAGCGGCAGTCGTTACGGTAAACGGCAGCCTTGAAAATGAAAATGTCAGAGACTTAATCTTTGACATACCCAAAGAAAATGCAACAGCGTTGTTTTATGATAACCTCCAAAATGCAGGATACATCCTAAACGGCAACAGTTATATAAAAACAGAAGATGGAAAAGAAAAATACAGAATTGAAAATATAGAACTTGAATTTGAGGGTGAACTAATGGAAATTAAAGCGACAATTGCTATCCCTCTTATATGGCAGATGGAAGATATAACGACCATTGATATTCCGGTCAAGCTATTGTCGAGAGTTTATTACATTGATTATTGAAGGGAGGTACAGAAATGAAAAAGAAAACAAAGATTATTATACTGTTTGCTTTTATAATCATTATTGCAAGCAGTTTTTTTATATCTTCAGCATTGGCAAGCGTTAGAATTACATCAAGAAACACAACACATTATTTCGAGTACTACAGCAGTTATTGGAAAGAACTTAGAACCCCACGTATGTACATAAGAGACACAGGCCAAGAGCTTTATTGCATACAGCATACGAAAGACTGTCCTGCTTCAACATATTACAATACTAATAATATCATTGGTAACTACTCCCAAAGAGTAAGAACTGGGTTGCAGATAATCATTCAGAACGGCTATCCCAACAACTATATGGGTTATAATCAAGAGCAGGCGAGATATATCACAGCAAACGCTATACGTTGTTGGTTATCTGAAAATGGTGATCCATATCAATACAACTTCACGAATTTGGGAGCATATTCAGACAGCCAATTAAGGAGCATGGCCAATAGCGGCACAATCGGCTCGAAGATAAGGGCGAAATCAGGCAACAGCGGTATGCTAAGGGTTATGGTTGATTTGCTTATTATGGCACGTTCTCAAAACACAACATATCATAGTATCAGCATGACTACACCGCAAATGAATATAAGCGGAAACTATTTTGTCGGCACTTCAACGGTAACGCTTAGTAATATGAACGGTGGATATACTCTAAACACATCATCACTTCCTAGCGGCTCAAGTGTAAGCGGATATACAGGCAACAGCGGTGATTCTTTGACCATACGAATACCCACATCAGAATACAATGCAAATAAAAGCTATAACATATATGCAACAGCAACGGACTACCGGCAGATGACAAATTTATTTGCATATGCCCCGCAGTCATCTTCAAGCACACAGTCGATGCTAGGGTATAACAACGCATACTATTCAACGACAAAAAAAACGTCAATAATAATTAATACTCCCTTCCTGCCTTATCCTGATTTAATTGTAAGCAGTCTCGCATCCAATAAAGCATCTTATGAAAATGGTGAAACAATCACGATAACCGCAAGTATAAAGAATCAAAGTGGTACATCTGCAAGTGGTTTTTATGTGAGTTTATCATCGGGCGGCGTGCTCAACACGCAAACACAATATATAAGCGGCCTTTCGGTAGGTTCAACAAGGACTTTAAGTTTTACCTTTATCGCACCCGTTTATTCAAGCAATACATCGATTACATTTACGGCAACCGCTGATTATAGCAATCAGGTTACAGAGAGCAATGAAAATAACAACACACGCACGAGAACAGTAACGATATTAAAGGCTTTACCAGATTTGACAGTTACGAGCTTGACTAGCGATAAGACACAGTATGAAGCGAACGGACCGATAATTGTATATGCAACGGTCAAGAATATTGGTAAGCTGTCATCTTCCGCATCTGCATTAAAGTTATCAGTCCAAGGAATAGGCGATTTTACTGCGAACGTTGCTGGATTAATCGTCAGGCAGTCGAGAACGGTATCCTTTACAATGACAGCTCCTGCATCCCTCACTCCTCTAACCCTTAGCATGACAGCAACGGCTGATTACAATAATCGAATTAATGAAATGATGGAGAACAATAACAGTAGAAACGGCACGATATATGTAAGCGCACTCCGACCTGATATAACAATCATAGATACCACAATTCAAAATTGGTACGCCGGAAAAGACGTTTGTGTATCTGCAACGCTTAAAAATTTAACTGCACAGCCTGTTCAATCGGTAGCAGTTAAATTGCAGATTGGGAACATATCGGCTACAGAGAATATTTGTATTGACGGCAATGGTTCAAACATAGCCGTATTCAGATTTACCGTACCAAATGCTGATGATTACATAGTAACCTTTACTGCTGATCCGAACGGCAGTATCAATGAAATAGACGAAAATAATAATAGCATTTCAAAAAATACATCAGTAGTAAACATACCGCCGTCATTTGTAATAAATCCTGATGAGGAAAGCATGGAACAGCGAAATGATGTTTACGGTGTACCAAATATCCCAAATACGTCAAGCTCATATTACCATACATGGCAGGAAGTCAGATGTGAAAACGGCAGCTTCATAACTAAAGACTATTGGGCGAGATTGACTGCTGAATTTACCATATCTCCTGACATCCGATTACCCGATAATGGCGATATGATGGAGTCCGGTTATGGTGTTAGTGCCGCTTGCAGAACGACGCTAACCACTAATTATGATAATCCTCAAAAACTTGTAGGGTGCCAAAATGTGTGGGTTTACAATCCTGAAAGCAGCTACGGAAGTATAAGCATATACGAGAATGTAAGGGATAATCTTCAAGTTAAGACGGGTAGCGCAGGCGATAAAACAATCATATGGGAATATAAAGTGAATCCATATTCAGTCACTAACAGCAAACTGCACTACACACCTCTTTGGTATCCCGATAGTGCATATATAGTATTGACACAGGTTTTTTACGCATGGTCGCCAATAGGACAGATGTATAACTATAATACTGATAACGTGATTATTGAGGGTGATATGTACGACCGGATAACGACGGTAAAAAGGTAGTGACTGGTAACACGCCCTATTGTCCTGGAGCCATAGGGCGTGTTATTATATCTAAGTTGTGATTATTTATATAATGGAAGCCCGTGATTAAAGTATGAAAGATGTATCACAATGGAGGGAGAAAATATATGTGTGAATTTGAATATCAGCATATAGTACCAAGAACGTATTACAAACCTTGGGAAAATTCCGATAATAAAAATCTTCATATAGTTAATAAAATATCTGGTAAGGTAAAATCAAAATCATCTAAAAGAGAGTTTGGAATTAAAGACTTTTATACAATAACAATTGAAAACTATTTTATTTTCAATGAAGAAGATAAGAAGAAAGCTTATAAACCATTGCTTGCTTATGATATTAAATTTAAAAATAGAAAATTGACTAGCATTGAAGACTTTCACAAAAATATTGGAATGTTTAAAGAATGGTTCATATACGACAAAGACGGAAATAAAATAAGTAACGATGAAGTATATCAAATACTAAAATCAATAAGGATTTTAGACTTAGAAAAAAACTGGAATAAAAAAGTAGAGAATAATTGGAATATTACAACACAAAATGTTGTAAACAGTGTAAAGGCAAAAAAACCAATCACAAGTGTTGAGTATGATTTTCTATATTTATTTTTAGCATCACAAAAAATTAGAACAAAGAAATTTAAAGATAAATATATTGTAGATCCAATGACTATATTAACGTCTTTGTTTAATATTAAAGATGATGTTGAGAGAAGGAAAGTTAAGAGCGTATTCGATAAAATGTTTGATTCAAAATACAAGCAGATTATAAGAGATTTTCAAGAAGGAAATAATGATAATAAATCTGTTAAAGCTGTGAATAATTATATTAAAAAGTTTTCTATGATATTCTACTATAATAACAATAAATCCTTTCATACATCTGATAATCCTATTATTGACGATGTAAAAGAATCTTTTCCTAATAAATTTAGAGGTCAGATATTACCCTTAACTCCACACTTAATTGTTGTAGGTTATAAGGGGAATAAAATGGATAATCAATACCAAGTTCAAGAGTTAAGTGATAATGAGGTTAACCAGGTTAATGATTTAATAATAAACAATGCAATAAAAAAATATATTATTTATTAATATACCATTATGAGCACAATCTAAAGTTCAACAATTAGAGATAGAATATATTATTGAGGTTTTACATTATGAATATTATTTCCCTGAGCATCCTGATGGATGCTTTTTTTATTGGTTTACTTGTATGGTGCAGCTATACGGATATACGCTGGCGTACCGTTTCCAATATAGCCATAGCCTTATTGCTGTGCCTTGGTATTGCGCATACAGGATTCATGGCTTTTACGCAGATCACATGGTGGCACTATCCCGCAGGGCTTGTGTATTCCTTGCCTTTCTTCGTGTCATGGCATAAAAACAAAATGGGCGCAGGCGATGTGAAATTGATTATGGCGATATCCTTGTATTTAGGATTGTATAACAGCATATTCGCTTTCTTCATCATGCTTTTGGGTTTAATACTGTGGAGCATATATGCACGAGCAAAGCTGAAAAATACAAAAACACGAATACCGCTTGCACCATTTATATCAGCAGGAGCAATCGTCTTTTTAGCACTACAATATTTTATTTTCTGAATCAAAGAACAACGACTAAATATTAAGATTTTTTGCAAAAAGCGAAACGTCTTATTCGAATACAAATAAATGATTAAAGGAGGATATTATTATGGAACTAAAATCAATTTTGGCGATAGGTTTGGTAATATTTATCGCTTGTAGTTTGGTTTTTCTGAAAATCAGAGCGAAGAAAAAATAGAAATAGCAATATTGATGTAAAGGCGGCTGTCTATAATTGGCCGCCTTTTTCAAACTAAAAAAGGAAAGTATCCTTCGTATTCCTAAAAAATTCAAATGCTTAAAACAGACATGAGAGGTAGAATTGCATCTAAAAATTGAAAGGAAATATTAAAAATGAAAAATATTAAATATTACTTAAACGGGAAAAGTGAGGTTCTCGAAATCAAGGACACAGACGGCAACGTTATTAAAAATGCCGTGTATACGCAGGGCAACTGCCTTGTGGATGTATTGCTGGATGATAACAGTATAGCGATAAATCCTCATTTGAAAGCAAAAATCGTATGCCTTATGAACAAATGCAAAGATTATCTGAAAAACAACATTGCTAAGGTTATTGAAAAAGAATTTGAATTCATATTCAGTAAAGATTTTTGCATTCGATATGAACTGATTGAAAACAGGTTGTGCGGAGTGCTTTACACTGATGATATTGAAACTTTGCTATGGTATCTGATACTTGTAATCTATGAGAAAAAAATAATGTACAAGCAATGTGGCAATTGCAGCAAATACTTTGCGACAAAGTACCAACACGCAAAATATTGTAGCCGCATAGCTTGCATTAATGGACGCACTTGTAAGCAGGTAGGCGCTAAAAAATAAAGATATATCACTATAATTGAATCAAAAAACTATACCGATAAGGATAATCCCTGTCGGTTTTTATATGTAAAAATACGAAATCGGAGAATTTAAAATGAAACGAAATCACGAAAAAAATCCACAATTACAGTCTGAAAAAAAGAAGAAAATAAAGATACTTATCATGTTACTGCTTGGTGTATTTTCGATAGTGGCTATATTGCTTTTTATAAGAATATGCTCGGGAGAATCAATTCTTAAAGCGCCAGAAGCAACACCTGTATACCTTAATGAAGAAGGCGGCTCAACTGAAGGCGAAGCGGAAGAAGCGAGCAGAGATGAAATACTTGAAGAGCTTGCAAAACAGCAACTGATTGTAACTGATAAATTGAGCTCAAATATCACCTTTTCATCAGGCGAAATTGGAACAATTGGCGAATGGATTGTAGAAAATCCAGCAGAGAATAATATCATTCAGCAGGCAGAAGTGTTTTTAGACGACTTGCTTATCGCAAAATCCACACCTATATATCCAAATCAGCATATAACAGCAATTGAATTGCTGGAAAATGTTGAAACTGGCGAATATGACGTTATCGCATATATCAACTATTACGATATAGAAACCCAAAAACTTATTAGCAAGGCCGGGTACAAAATCCATCTTACGGTACGTTAGTCATCCGGTATTACCGGTAAAATAATAATAAAATTGGAGGAATTAAATGAAACGAAATTTCAAAAAGACAATACTCATGTTGACAGTTGCAATACTGTTGGTTATGGCAACTTCTGTTACTGCATTCGCTGATGACGCAACAGCTACGGGAACGGGCGATGTAACAGCAACCGTTCCTGTCGAGGGTACAATCGACGCACTGACCATTTCTGTTACTCACCCTGCGACAATCGCCTATACAATTGACCCAAATACGGGAGCTAATGGTGATTTTATTGCACCGGACATCCCAATCACTAATAACACAAAAGTGCCGGTGAATATTACTGTACAATCGCTGAGTTCTACACCGGGCGGAACAATACAATTCACAGATGTTGCAGAGGATGTTAAGGATTGGGCAAATTTGAATCTGTCTGATTCTAAAGAATTTATAGCTTTAGGAGTATTAATTGACGATCCTTTAGGATGGGACGCTGGCTACTTTGAGTATATTCATTATGCATATTGGGCCGATTCAACAATGTTCGGTTCTTTAGCCGCAAATGCTACAGGGATTATGACGTTGACAGCAGAACACGGACTTGCATTTGATCAGTCATATACTGCAATGCATAGCTTAATCTTTATGTTCAATTTAGTATAGGCAGATTAATAGACAAAATTAAATAAAATTTATAAGCATGGCTGGGCACTTGGCTGGATGACTCCCGGTCATGCTTTTATATTAGAAGATTGGAGAGAATAATGAGAAAGATAATACAAGCATTCTTTATCCTTATTGTTATGCTGCTTTCAAGCATAACAGTACATGCTATTGAAGCAAATAATGTACAAGTCGTATCCAATGGAAACACAACTTTTATGATTGAATCAAACGGAAGCGTAAAAGGCTGGGGGCATAATACAAAAGGTGAAGTAGGCAACGGAACAACAGTTGACCAGCTTTCACCAGTAGCAATACAAGGCTTGAGTAATATAAAAGAGATCGTTCCGAACGATTATGGCTATGGTTTCTTTTTTGCAATAGACAACGATAATAATGTGTACGGCTGGGGCTATAACGGATACGGGCAATTGGGAATTGGCATAACGACCAATCCTTCAGTTCCCACCAAAATCACTGGCCTGCCGGAGATTTCGAAGATACGGATTAATGAATATACCGTATATGCGATAACAACGGATGGTGATGTCTATTCCACAGGTAAGAACGATTATGGGCAGGTTGGTAACGGTACAAAGATAACAGAAAGAACATTTACAAAGATACCCCAATTATCGAATATTGAGGATATTGTTTGTAAATCTAATGTTGCCTATGCGATCACCAATGATAAAAGAGTATATGCTTGGGGGCGCGGCAACAGCTGGCAGATTGGATGCGGTGAATACATTGCGGCACAGACAACGCCGTCAGAAATCACAACACTTTGCAATGTAGATGAAGTTGTAACAAACGGAGTTACCACATTTGCAATATGTAATAACCGACAAGAGATATATTCATGGGGTGAAAGCTGGCTTGGTGAAGCGGGCAACTACAGTGAAAAGACAGCCACGCCGAAGGAAGTTGCAATAATTTCTGATTTACCTGAAACCATTGACGAATTCATCATTGTTAATCAAACATCGTTTGCATTGATGAACGACGGCACATTATATGGCTGGGGTAAAAACAGCAGCAATGAGCTTGGTAACGGCGGTACTTTTAATAAGCAAATACCGGAGATTATTCAGAACACACCCAAAGTCAAACAGTTTATATTCAACGGGTTTGCAGGCATTGCTTTGGGAGTTGATAATTGTGTATACACTTGGGGCCGGAATAGGTATGGAGAAATTGGCGATGGTGGTATCGTGTATAGACAAGCATACGCTGAAAAATTAACTGCTCTGGGAGAAAACATTGAGCTGATGTTTAATGGCAATAATGCGATGTATGCCATTAATGCGGATGGTACAGTATACGGTTGGGGCGATAACAGCAAACGGCAGTTGGCAATAGATAATGCTGAAAGTATTTTGCCGCCTACCATCATTCCAAATATATATGATGTGATAAGTATCGAAAAGACAAACGATATGGTAATTGCATCAGATTCACAGGGTATTATTTATGGCTGGGGTGAAAACACCTATGGTCAGATCGGGAATAACAATTCTGATAATGTTGCTACGCCTTTTATAGTTTCAAATAATGAGATGACGATAACGACAGGAACGGGTGATGTGAACGGCACTGTGCCAGTTGTTGGACAAATCAATGCGCTGACGATTTCGGTTACTCATCCTGCTGCACTCGAATACTCAATAAACCCTAATATTGGTGATAATGGCGAATTCATAGCACCAGACATTATTATCAAAAACAATACCAAAGTACCGATAAGAGTCACAGTAAAATCCCTGACATCAACTACAGGAGGAACACTCCAGTTCACAGATGTTGAAGAGAGTGATAAGGACTGGAAAAACTTAGACTTAAATGATTCAAAGAGTTACATTGCTCTTGGCATTAAAATTAATGATGCTGTTGGTTGGAATGCAGGATACAATGAAAGCATACATTATGCGATAAAATCTCATCCTACATTGTTCGGCTCGTTGTCTGCTAATTCATCGGGGGCTATGGTGATGCAAGCAAATTTTGGACTTGCGTTTGACCAATCCTATACGGCAATGTTTAGTTTAATTTTTATATTTAATCTAGTATAAAATATAGCGTAAAATTTTCACTATGAATGGCTGTAATCTGTTATTAGATAACCAACCATTCTTTTTAATATTAATTTCAGATCATTATAAATAGGAGGATGATTATGAGGAAATTCGTAACAGGAGTTTTAATAGTATTATTTATGTTGCTATCAAGCATTTCTGCTCGTGCAGTCGTATCAACGGATGTAAAAGTCATATCAAATGGATATACATTCTTCATGGTAAAATCAGATAGCAGTGTTTTAGGGTGGGGACGGAATACAAATGGTGAACTTGGCATTGGCAATACTGAAAATCAGTTGTCGCCATTCATTATACCGGAATTGACAAACGTGAAAGATATTATAAAAGGTGAAAATGGTGTGTCTACCTTTTTTGCGCTTAAAACGGACGACACCGTCTTGGCTTGGGGCGATAATCAATATGGACAGCTTGGTACAGGAAGTACAGCCGATCAATCGGTTCCGGTGACCATACCTAATTTGACCGATATATCTCAAATCGTCACTGATGGATATACAGTATATGCGATAGATGATAATGGCGACGTTTTTGCATGGGGCAGAAACAATTACGGTCAGGTGGGTAATAACAGAACAAACAACCAAATGACGCCTGTACAGATCACAGAGCTGTCTAATATTAAAGAAATCATCTGCAAAAATAGCGTTGCTTATTCAATAGACAATGACGGAAACGTTTTTGCATGGGGACGGGCAAGCAGCGGGCAAATAGGCATTTATAGTTATATTTCAGCTCGGAAAACGCCGTATAAAATAGCAGAATTATCTGATGTTGACCGGATTATTACAAATGGAAATACCACTTATGCAATATGTAAGGATGGGCAGGAAATCTATGGCTGGGGCGCTAACAATTATGGTCAAGTTGGTTGCTCTGGCACTATAAATAGAATGACGCCAGGATTAATAAGCGGAATATCAGATGTTGTGGAACTGATAATTAAGTTTAAAACAACATACGCGTTATTATCTGACGGTACATTGTATGGTTGGGGACATAACAGCTATGGGCAGCTTGCTAATGATGGTTCTTCTATTCAAGGCTCTCCCCGGCTAATATCAGGAATACCACCTGTAAAACAAATTATTAGCAATGGATACTCGACGTGCGTTCTGTGTACAAATAACTCGGTTTATGCATGGGGTTACAACAGTTATGGCGGTGTTGGGAATGGCATGTCCGGCGGATCTCAGAAGACACCGTATAAGATCAACAGTTTAAGAAATACGTCAAAAATTGCAGGTGAAGATTACACCTTTTATGCAATCAAAGAAGATGGTACTGTTTACGGATGGGGCAAAAATGGCAGCGGACAGGCAGGAGTAGGAACAACAGGTACGCAGAGAACTCCGGCGCTTATAGAAATTACTGATATTGAAGTCATTCAAGTGTTTGATAACACTGTCCTTGCCGTAGATGCACACGGCTATATTTATGGCTGGGGCGCAAACAACTATGGGCAATTGGCTATCGGAACAACAGACAACGAATGTAATCCTGTGATTATCCATGAAAATGAACTGGCATTAACTACTGCGACAGGAACAGGCGACGTGAATAGCACTGTGCCAATTGCTGGTACTATTAACGCTTTAACAATATCCATTACACATACGGTCAATGTTGCTTATTCCATTAATACAAACAGCGAGGAAGGATTCTATTGTACCGATATTCAAATAACAAACAACTCCAAAGTACCTGTAAAAGTTGGTATAGAAGCATTTGTAGCAGGTTCTGGCGGTGATTTAGTATTTCAGGATGTATTGCCTGAAAGTATGGATTGGAACAACTTAAACAAGCAGGATACAAAGAGCTATATTGCCTTGGGATTGCAATATGTTGACGAATCGGAATGGCTCATTTCTCAGCCTGAATTGATTGAGCCATTGTATGCTGCCGAAATTGATAATACCTACATCGGTTCTTTGGATAAATATTCGAGCGGCACTCTTGAATTGTGCGGCTGGCACGGGTTAGCCTTTGACGGCGATTATACTTCAATGCATCAACTAATATTCGTAATTTCACTGTTATAACATGACCGGATGATTGCCGGTCGTCATACTTTTGTACCAAAAAGATTGGAGAGAATCATGAGGAAGATCATATCATTCTTAAAGACCACAGACAAATAACATGTCTGTGGTCTTTTCATATCAAAAAGAAAAAAGGAGGAATATCATGGCTGAAAAACTACAGTATATTGAAGAACTTGCAGAAAAGACACTGAAGAATTTATCTAAAAAAGATAACTGGATTAAGTATCTAAAAACCACATCAAATCATTATAAATACAGCTTTCGTGACAGTTGTTTAATTTATGCTCAACGTCCGGATTCTAAAGCGGTAGCAAGTTACGATCTTTGGAATAACAAAATGCGCCGATATGTCAATCAAGGGGCGAAAGGTATCGCTTTAATTGAAGTTGAGTTAGACCATTCACGGCTACATTATGTCTTTGATATTACTGATACGAACGGTCAGAGACTGCCATATATATGGCAGTACAATGACGAGTTTAGCGAACGTATTATAGGCGAGGTTACAGACAGCTTCAGTCTGAATACGAATACAAATGATTTGGAAGCTGTGATTAACGATCTTGCTGATACATTGGTAGATGACAGTATTTTCGACTTGCTTGAGGAACTTAAACACACGGTGCATGGCAGCTTTCTTGAAGAAGCTGACGAGTTAAATTCTAAGCTTTGGTATGAAGATACGCTCAAGCAAAGCATTGTTGCAACGGTACTTTTCAGATGCGGATATGATTTAGATTTTGATGATTTAAATTTTTCTCAGCTCTATAATTTTAATACCCCCGAAACTATTGTACAATTGGGCAAAGCAACAAGCGATATTTCAGAAAGCATATTGAGAGAAATCGAAATATCGGTAAAAAAAATCGAGCGTGAACAGAGGATTGAAAGGAGCAAAGAACATGGAGAACTGCTACAAGCAACAGGGCGAAGTGATGATACCCGACCTGCAACTGAAAGGACAGAACACAGAGCCATTGGGCAAGTACGGGATGATAAGAAAAACGTTTCTGCGGACGAACATGGGCGGCAGGTTCGACACGATGGCGCTGACAGGAACGCTGTATCCCCATTGCAAACAGGTGGAAACGGAAGTCAGGGAGCAGATAGCATTGCGGATAGCGCAAATGAAGAAGAGGACAGAGCAGCGCCGTTGGGCGGTGACGTCGATGGAAATCGAGAGCAAGGTAATCAAAGAGATGATATATACGAGATAAACGAGCAGGGCGATATTGACCTTGTGTTACTTATAGGAAGCGGATTTGAAGGCGGCAAACAGCGTATCATCGACTTCTACTTTCAAGAACATACGAGCAAGGAAAGAGCAGATTTTTTAAAGAATGAATACGGCACAGGCGGCGGAACAATTACCTTTAGCGGCGACAGGAACGGATACCATGATCACAACGCCAAAGGAATAGAAATACACAGTTTTGGATTTGATAATGTTTCAATTCAATTTTCGTGGGCGAAAGCGGCAAAACGCATTGGTGAGCTGATTGACAACGGCAGATATTTTGACATGCGATACCCCAATGAAAAACCGCTGATAAAGCCAACTGTATCGGATGACATTGAACCACCGTCTAAACCAAAAGAACAAATAATTGATGAAATGGGAGCGAAAACCGCTCCTTCTTCTTTGTCCGACACCGCTCCACGTAAACGCAGAACACAGCCGGAGATGAATTATGCACGCCTGCTGGAACTCGCACCTCATATCATGGACAAAAGATATCGGTATGCAAAGCTGAAAGCAGACGGTTTTATGGATTTATCCATTGAATGGGTTGATACAGATAAAATCGGCATGGCACACTATGGTCTGCAAAACGGTGACAGTATGGCTGATCCGGATATGACCCTTATCGTTGATGATGAAGCAAAAATCGTTATGCCTGCCACTTATCAAAATGATTATATGGGAGTCTATCAGAAAGTATATTCAGATGACGGTAAATGGCGTCCCGAACTAAGCCGTGAACTTACATCGTTTCTCTCAACATGGCTACGAAATATAGAGTTTCAGGGTCATGTATTAGCAAATGCAAAATACTATCGTGAAGAATTATCCGATACAACTATCGTTTTAAACGAAAAAGGTCAAGAGTATGGTTTAGATATTCCTCATTATTTAATGAGCATGACACAGATTGAGGAACAAAAAGCTCAAATTGAAGATATTGCAAATAAGTCATATGGTACTGTAGATAAACAGCAGGAAATGCGTGAATACGGTTATCAATGGGATGGCATGATTAACCTAGATGACGAAGAAGCATTGCGCTTATTCGATAATGGCGAGGCAATATTCCTTCTGCACGATGATAACACGGAAAGCCTTGCTGAAAACGAAAAAAGGCTAATACAACATATAAACAACGGTGGTCTGGTCGGCATTGAAAAACCGCAGGAAAATGAACCACAGATAGAACCGCGGCAAACCGAAAAAGAAGAGATCAACGAAGGAGCAGAGAATGCTCCTTTTTTAATGGACAACGACGAGCACAGACCTCTTTTTTCTACCATAGATAAAATCAACTTCCATATCACTGATGATAACTTAGGTGTTGGCGGGGCTAAAGAGAAATATAAGCGAAATATTGACGTAATAAAATTGCTTAAAATGATTGAAGGCGATAATAGGCTTGCATCATCAGATGAACAGGAAATCCTGGCACAATATGTAGGCTGGGGTGGTTTAGCTTCTGCATTCGACAGCGAAAATTCAAGTTGGAGCAGTGAATATGCGGAGCTGAAAGAATTGCTGGATGAAGATGAATACAAGCAAGCGAGAGCATCCACTCTAAACGCCCATTATACTGCACCTGTGGTTATAAAGGCGATGTATAAGGCACTTGAAAACATGGGTTTTAACGGCGGTAATGTGCTAGAACCTGCAATGGGTGTCGGCAACTTCTTTGGATTGTTGCCTGTATCCATGAGTGAGTCAAAACTGTATGGCGTGGAGCTTGATAGCATCACCGGACGTATGGCAAAACAGCTATATCAACGTGCCAATGTGGATGTGATGGGCTTTGAAAATACGGCGTATCCAGATAATTTCTTTGATGTGGCAATTGGGAATGTACCTTTTGGAGCATACAAGATTGCAGATGTTCGATATGACAAGCACAACCTTTTGATTCATGACTATTTTTTTTGTAAGACCATTGATAAGGTGCGCCCTGGTGGCATTATTGCCTTTATCACATCCAAAGGAACACTTGATAAAGCTAATTCATCAGTCAGAAAATACATCGCTCAAAGAGCGGAACTGGTCGGCGCAATCCGTCTGCCAAACAATGCATTTAAAGCAAACGCCGGAACGGATGTCACCAGTGATATTATATTCCTTAAAAAGCGTGACAGCATCATGGATATCGAACCTGATTGGATACAGTTATCAAAGACGTGGGATGGCATCCCTATAAACCAGTATTTTGTTGATAATCCGCAGATGATACTTGGAAAAATGGAGTATTACAAAGGAATGTACGGCAACGAAAAAGAAACTGCCTGCACTCCGTTTGAGGGAAAAACACTTATAGAGCAGCTGGATGAAGCGATTCTTAATATCCATACAGAAATCGAAGAAAACGAATACATGGCAGACGAACCGGACTTTGAGGATAAGTCTATACCTGCTGAGCCGAGTGTTAAAAATTTCAGTTATTGCATTGTAGATGACGATGTATATTATCGTGAAAACTCACGCATGAATTTGGTGGACATCAATGCTACAGCTATAAACCGAATCAAAGGTATGATTGAGTTAAGAGGCATTTTGAACGGCTTAATCAGCGCACAGATGAACGGTGAAGCGGAGTTTGCAATCAGGCGGCTGCAACACAGATTGAATGACGGATACGATGAATTTGTTCGTAAATTTGGCCGGATCAACACCCGTGCCAATAACATGGCAATGAGCGAGGACAGTTCATATTATCTGCTTTGTTCACTTGAAGTTCTTGATGATGAAGGCGGTTTTGAACAAAAAGCAGACATATTTACAAAGCAGACCATCAGACCGTACAGGCAAATCAGGCATGTGGATACGGCAAGCGAAGCATTGGCGGTATCATTGGCACGCAAGGGTAAAGTTGATTTGGGGTATATTTCCTCATTAACGGGTAAAGAAGTTCAGCAGGTAATTGATGACTTAAAAGGAATCATATTTAAAGACCCAATGTCAGACCATGAAAACATCTATGAAGGTTGGCAGACAGCGGACGAGTATTTATCGGGTGAAGTAAGAGAAAAGCTAAAGACCGCAGAAATCGTTGTGAAGAATAACCCCGACTTTGCCCATCACGTTACGGCGCTTAAACAGGTACAGCCTAAAGACCTTGAAGCCAGTGATATTGAAGTTAAATTAGGTACGATTTGGATACCTGCAAGATATATCGAAGAGTTTATCTTTGAGACGCTGGATACTCCGAATTATATCCGATACGACATCAATGTACACTATTCGGAACATAGCGGCACATGGAACGTCAGCAGAAAATCGCTTGATAACAATGTAAACTCTACTCAAAAGTACGGTACTAACCGTATGAATGCCTATTGGATTATTGAAGAAACACTTAATCAAAAGAACATACGAATAACTGACAGGAATGAATTACCGGACGGTACTGTTACTTACGTACTCAACAAGAAAGAAACAATGCTTGCCACACAAAAGCAGACATTGCTGCAGGAAGCGTTTAGGGACTGGATTTTCAAGGACGAAACAAGGCGTAACGATTTAGTAAAACTGTATAACGAGCAGTTTAACAACATCCGCCCTCGTGAGTATAATGGCTCACATATCGAATTTATCGGCATGAACCCTGAAATCACACTACGGGAGCATCAGAAAAATTCCGTGGCAAGACAGCTTTACGGCGGGAATACGCTTCTTGCCCACGTTGTCGGTGCGGGAAAGAGTTTTGCAATGATAGCGGCTGCGATGGAAAGCAAACGGCTGGGCTTATCCAACAAGAACCTGTTTACTGTACCGAACCACCTGACGGAGCAGTTAGCAGCAGAAACATTAAGGCTTTACCCTTCTGCGAAAGTGCTGGTTGCAACGAAAAAAGATTTTCAAATGAAAAACAGGAAGAAGTTCTGTTCACGGATAGCGACCGGGGATTATGACATCGTAATACTCGGTCATACACAGTTTGAAAAGATTCCGCTTTCTAATGAGAGGTTGATAAGAATGCTCCAGCAGCAGCTTGATGAAATTGCTTATGCCATACAAGAACAGAATGGTATGACAGGTATGCGCTATAACGTTAAGCAGATGGAAAAGACGAAAAAAAGCGTGGAAGCAAGGCTGGAAAAACTCAACAGTCAGGAGCGTAAAGACGATGTGATTGAGTTTGAGGAATTGGGAGTTGACGGGCTGTTTGTGGACGAAAGCCAATATTTTAAGAACCTCTATATAATAACAAAAATGAGGAATGTAGCGGGTATATCTCAGACGCAAGCGCAGAAATCATCCGACATGTTTATGAAGTGCCAGTATTTAGATGAACTTACGGGTGGACGTGGTATCACATTTGCAAGCGGAACGCCGATATCCAACAGTATGACAGAACTATATACGGTGCAAAGGTATTTGCAGATGCATGAACTCCGAAAGCGCGGGCTACATCATTTCGACAGCTGGGCATCCGTATTCGGTGAAACTCAAATAGCATATGAGTTATCCCCTGAAGGCAATCGGTTCAGGACAAAGACGAGGTTTTCAAAGTTTTTCAACCTGCCGGAACTGATGAGTATGTTTAAGAACGTGGCGGACGTTCAGACCAACGATATGCTCAATTTACCCATGCCTAAGCTGAAAACCGGAAAGGTCATCAATGTATCGGTACAGCCGACGGATATACAAAAAAATATGATACGAGAACTCGGTGAAAGAGCGGATGCGGTGCGTAACGGTGATGTGGACCCAACCATAGATAATATGCTGACCATTACAAACGACGGGCGGCGTATCGCCCTTGACCAAAGGCTTGCCAATCCTCTGCTGCCCGATGAAAGCCAAAGCAAAACTAATACATTGATGAGAAACGTATTTGATATTTGGGAACGGAGTAAAGCTGAAAAGCTGACACAATTAGTATTCTGTGATTTATCTACGCCAAAGGGCAACGGGGAGTTTAATATTTATAATGATTTAAAACAAAAATGGTTATCCAAAGGCATACCGAACAAAGAAATCGCATTTATCCATGATGCGAAAAATGAGAAGCAAAAAGTCAACCTGTTTGCAAAGGTCAGGAGCGGCGAAGTTCGTATTTTAATCGGCAGTACATTTATGATGGGCTCTGGAATGAACGTTCAAACACGATTAAAAGCAGTCCACCATTTGGATTGCCCGTGGAGGCCGTCGGATCTAGCTCAACGCAAAGGCAGGATACTAAGGCAGGGTAATCAGAACGAAGAGGTTGAAATATACAGGTATGTGACGGAGCAAACCTTTGACGCGTACAGTTATCAACTGATTGAACAAAAGCAAAGATTTATCGGGCAGATAATGACGAGTAAAGCGCCTGTAAGAAGCACCGCAGACCTTGATGAAGCGGTGCTTTCTTATGCGGAGGTCAAAGCGCTTGCGACAGGCAATCCGCTTATAAAAGAGCGCATGGAGCTTGATGTGGACGTCAGCAGATTAAAACTGCTTAAAGGCGAATACCGCAATCAAAAGTACAGGTACGAAACGCAGATTTCGACAACACTACCGAGAAAAATCGGTACGATTAAACAGCGCATTGAAGGTTTGAAAACCGATATTGAAGCTGCCAAAAAGTATGAAGGTGAAGATTTTTCAATGATTCTGGGCGGCAAACCCTATATCGAAAAAAAGGATGCAGGCGAGTTGCTTCTTAGCGGTATTAAGACAGTAAAAGACCAGGCGGCGCATAAAGTCGGTCAATACAAAGGCTTTGATATCCTGCTCCGCCGTACAGACCTGTTTAACCAGCCATATATTGAGCTTCAAGGCAGCATAACGCACCGAATTGAAATGGGAAGCGACTCGTTCGGAAACATCCAACGAATAGATAACCTTATTAAGAGCCTGCCGGAAAAACTGCAATATAGGGTTGAGGAATTGAGCAGTACTAAAAAACAGATTGAAGTTGCTAAGCAAGAGATACAAAAACCATTTGACCAAGAGTTTGAGTTAAAGCAGAAGCTAGTCCGGCTGGATGAACTCAACCACGAACTATCAATGGATGAAAAAGACGACATTCCTGATATTGGTGACGAGGATTCTTCTGTTCCTGAGAAAGTTGTTAATGCGTATGAATTAGAAAGGTGACGTTATGGAACAAGTAACAAAAGATCAGATTGAACAAGCGAAACAGCTCGACCTGCTGACATACATGCGGATGTATGAGCCGCATGAGCTTATAAGAAAAGGCAGCGATTACTGTACGAGAGAACACGATAGCTTAATTATTTCACAAAATGGATTATGGCATTGGTTTTCACATGGTATCGCAGGTAAGACTGCATTACAGTATCTCATTAAGGTAAAGGACATGGAGTTTGTCGATGCGGTTATGCACCTATGCGCAGATGCACCCATTTGCATGAAAACAAGAACCCTGAGCAGTAAGACAGGGGCTGAAAAGAAGAAAAAACCTTTTGTACTGCCGATTGCTAATCAGAACAACCGCATGGTCATCGACTATCTGAAACGGCGTGGGATTGCAGAAAGCGTCACACAATACTGTATTGCAAAAGGCTTAATTTATGAGAGCGGAGATTATCATAACGCTGTGTTTGTAGGTTTTAGAGGCGAAACAGCGAAGTATGCCGCCCTGCGTGGAACATGGAAGCATATGAGCAATCCGTTTAAAGGTGAGGTTGATGGAAGTAATAAGCGGTATAGCTTTTCTATCAAGCCGGATAAAGCCAGCGATAAACTTGTTGTATCAGAAAGTGCAATAGACATGCTCTCTGTTGCTACGATACGAAATGACATTGGCAAGGTTCATTACCTCTCTATCGGCGGTGCATATGCCCCAAAGGATTTAGAAAGCTCAAGGGCAAAGCTACCGAAAGCACTTGTTCAATATTTAACTGATTATCAGGAGATACGAGCAGTAGAACTCTGTCTTGACAATGATGAAACTGGCATAAGGGCAAGTGTATTTTTGACAAATAAACTAATCGAAAAGGGTTATGATGCCTATTCTAATCCTCCTATGCGAGGTAAAGACTATAATGAATATCTGCTAATAATAAACAATGAAAGAATAAATGTCATTGTTCGCTAATGTTTATATCGCCAACATTTTGTATAAGGGAGGTGAACATCTATCGGCAAAGGCGAATAGGCATTAGCTTATTATATAAATTCAAAAAGGAGTATTTTTTATGAAAGTAAAAGAAATAGGAAACCTAACAGCAGAGCCGAAGTATGGTGAAAAAGGCGAGGCAAAATACTGCAATTTCAATATTGCAATCAATAATCCGTTCAACAAGGACGATACGGAGTTCGTAAAGGTATCCGCATTCGGAAAACAGGCGGAGGCTTGTCGCGACTATCTACAGAAAGGTTCTCAGGTTTGTGTTGAGGGCCGAGTTAAAGCGGGAGCATATATCGACGGGCAAGGAAAAGCGCAAGCAACGCTGAACATCAACGCAGATGAAGTGCGATTTCTGAATCGTATTAAACAGCAGGAAGGGCAGTCGAAAATAGATGCTGCGCTTCGCAATGCGGAAGCAAATAACACTCATGAAACGCAAAATCAAAACCAAGAGATGGCAAGATAACCTATCGCCCCACACTGTGTATGACAAAAAAACGCAATGACACCCACTGTGTATGACAATTTAAAAGAAACACCTTTTTAAAACTGCTGTATCGACACCCACTATGTATGACAATTCAAATCAATGACACCCACTGTGTATGACAATGGGTATTTTTTATGCAGGCTGATTAAGAATAGACGCAAATATGCCACCGTTGAATGACGGTATATTAGGAGATGTTTTTTTTCAGCCTGTATTCCTTTTATTGAATTATAACTACCATATCTTAATATGAAAAAATGTTTTTTGTACCGGCAAGCGTGGCATTTGTATTGACAAATGCCGTCTTGCAAAGGAGTTATCACTCCCTTGAACCCTCTTGGTGGCGTCTTTCAGCCGCTTAGATTTTAGAAAGGACTAGTTTATGCGAAGCAGGAATAAACCTTTTACATTTTATATGAACGATAAGGAATATAAGTTTTTTGAAAAGCAAGTTTCGCTGTCCGGTTTAAGTAAATCGGATTTCATAAGAGAGCGAATAAAAAATGCAGAGATAAAAGCACGTTTACCGGACGAATATATCAAGATGTATCGTCTGTTATCCAATCTTGCAAATAACATCAATCAGATAGCTCATCATGCGAATGCGACAGGATATATCGACCCCAAACAAATGGATGCCGCTGTTATCATGATAGAAAAATGCTGGGAGCATATCAAAGGATTGCGATAATGGCGGTTACAAAGAAGCTGGTTATAAACAGCAGATTGGACAGGCGAGTTAATTATGTATTGAACGAAGATAAGACTACAGGGCTTGTAAACAGCATTGAATATGCCGTAAATAAAGATAAAACGGAAGATGAACAAGTCATATATGAGTCGGCCCTGAATTGTAATCTTAAAACCGCCTTTGAAGATATGATAGATACAAAAAAAGCATGGAAAAACAAAGATAAGAGATTGGGGTATCACATTATTCAATCATTCAAGCCAGGCGAAACAACGCCTGTGATTGCTCACAAAATCGGCTGTGAGTTTGCAAAAAAGAGCTTTGGAGACAGATATGAAGTCGTAATCGGTACTCATTTAGATAAGTCTCATTTGCACAATCACATCATTGTTAATTCCGTGTCCTATGTTGACGGCAAAAAATATCGGGACAGTAAGAGCGACTTCTATAACGGAATCAAAGGAGCGTCAGATGAAATATGCAGAAAATATGGCTTGTCTGTCATTGTCCCTGAAAAGAATAATAAATCACTTACTTATTTAGAATGGCTTGCAAGAAACAACGAGCGGGTATCATGGCAGACAATCATTCGGGCAGATATTGATGATTGCCTAAAGCAGGCCTTTTCTTATGGTAACTTCCTTGTCCTCATGGAGCATAAAGGCTATGAAATAAAGCAAGGGAAACATGTTGCGTTTAGGCCGTATGGCAAAGAACGCTTTGCAAGGGGATATAAGCTGGGCAATGAATACAGTGAACAGAACATACGCAAAAGAATTATGGGCAAAGATTTGACTGATGAATTAACACAAGAAAAAGCCTGTATAAGTATAAAACGAATTAACCTATTCCCAAAAGGCAAGATTACCGGCATTAAGGCTTTGTATGTTCATTATCTCTACCTTATGGGTTTAGTAAAAAATAATAAGCTGCCTGACAAGGCGGCTTTTGTGTTAAAGGAGGACTTATTGAAGTTTGAAACTATGACAAAAACATTTGTTTTTTTAACAGACAGAAATCTTGAAACTGTTGAACAGGTAGAAAACTATAAGGCGAAATGCTTTGAAACCATCGAATTATTGAGTGCTGACCAAATAAAGCATAAGGCTAGGGCGAAGAAAAAAGAAAAAATATACTCTGCCCTTGTTACCGTGAGAATGCTTGAAAAACCTCATCATTTGTTTTTGGAAGGATATAGGGCAATGGAACAGGAGCATACTGCCTATCTAAAAGCAAGGGACACACTGAAAGAAGCAGGATATAAAACAATAGAGCAGATAGACGAACTCGAAAAAGAAAAAAGCGAAATATCAGAGATTGTTTCAAAAACAGGGAACGATATACGACACTTTCGATACGAAATTCGTATGTGTAATAATGCACTTGCGGCAAATAAGGATATTGAAAAGAGATTGCACGAATTAAAGCCGCAGGAGAAAAATCAAAGGAGGGAAATTCAGCATGAACCAAGTGAGCGGTGATGCGGCAGACAGAATATTCAAGCTAATGATTGACGGTGTTGAAGTGCTCGTAAAGCTGACAGGATCAGGAGCAAAGAACCTTGCGGTTTTACTTTATGCTCATTCCAAAGGCGATAAAAAATTAAAAGGCGCTACGAACCTTAACAGCTTACTGAAAAGCGGAAAAGAGCTTAGGATTTTTAGATTGAACGAAAGCGACTTAAAAGCATTTAGAGTGCAAGCAAAAAAATATGGTGTGTTATTCAGCGCGATTAAAGATACACAGGCTGATGACGGCTATTGTGATTTGGTTGTTAAGACCGAGGATATATCTAAGGTTAATCATGTGTTAGGCAGATTGGATTATGACAAGCTATCCCACGAGAAAGAGCCTGTTATGGAACAAGTACAGGATGAGCAAGCAAAAGAGAATGAATCGCCAAAAAAAGACAGTCAACAGCGGTACAGCTCCGATATGCAAAAATCCAACTCAACGCAAAACGAAAAAACCAAGGTTGATATTGAGCAGGTTGTACGTGACTTCAAAGCCAATAAAACAGAAGCCATTACGCCTAAAAACTGGAAAGCATATCTTAACTTGAACAGTCAGATGTATTCTTATTCACTTAAGAATAAAGAACGTATATTAGAGCAAAATCCGAGTGCGTCTGTTGTGATGTCAAAAACGAAATGGCGTGAATTGAGGCGTTTCCCCAAACAAGGAGTAGCAGGAATATTAATCACCATGCCGGAAATTATTGACGGTAATCGCACAGGCAGTTTTGTTGACGCAAGAGTATATGACATATCCGATACTTATGGCAAAGATATATTTCAATCCAAATTTTCTATACAGCTCATAGATGGCAGCCCCGAAATGAAAGCTGAAATAGAGCGTATGAAAACGACTGCGCCAGTGCCTATTGAAATAAAGGATAATCTTGAAACGGATAGCTTTTACAACGCTGACGAAAAGAAAATATTCATCCGCAGTGATCTTTCCGACAGTGAAGTATACAAAGGGCTTTGCAGGGAAATCACATACGCCAACGCTCATGTCGAACAGGGAGCTAGTTATGACAGGGTGAAAGCACGTTTGATGGCTGAAAGTGTGGCATACTCTATGACGTCCAAATACGGTATTGAAACGAGTGATTTTCGCTTTGACTGTATCCCCGACCAAATAAACGGATTGGATGGTAAAGATGTGAGCGAGCTGATCGACCCGATAGTTATAGCGTCAAGCAAAGAGATTAAACGCGCCGAAGGCAATTTGAGTAAGTTTAAATCTTTGGAACATCCTTCCGTTAAACACGAACTACAGGCGCACAAAAGTGCTGTTGATACCGGCAAATATAAGGCGAAAACATATGTGAGAATTCCAAATAAAACAAAAGGACGTGATAGATAATGAGCGATAATTTAAATCTTACCGAAAGAGAAAAGAACGAGTTGACGGGAATATTGTATGACGAAAAAAAAGATCGTGCCAAACACAATAAGGATACCAGAGCGATTGATAATATGATTGACAAGGTATTAGGGCGTGTGATTCTTCATAAAAAATCAGAAATGACGGTGAGCCTTTTTAACGGTGAGCGTTATTCAAAAATTGCAAAGGGCGGTACGTTTCAATCTGAGCATGGCACATTCATCGTACAGGATATTATTGATGAGCATCATATAAAAGTAAACGGTAATTGGCATCACAAGGCTGAATTTGAGCCTGCAAGCGTTATGCATTTTAAAGACCAGAATATAGGTATGGTAAGATGAAAAAGCCCAATAATCCGATTACAACCACGTTGATGTGGTTTTTTTTATATGTTCTTGTTGCGTGGTTTGCCATACTTCTATCTTCGAATTTCAAAAGCGGAGTGTCAATAATAGAACTGCTGCCTGAACTCACAAAGAGTATTGAAACGCCGTTTGAACTGCGAATGAATGAACATACCCTATCCTTTGTCGCTATGTTTTCATTGCTTTACGGTGCAGGTGTTGCCGCATATTACGCAAACTATTCCAAAAGACGTATTGGTGAAGAACATGGATCGGCTTCATGGGCGAGTGCACGAGCCATATGTAAGCAGTTTTCGCAGGACAAAAAAACAGACCGTTTATTTACAAAACGTGTTCGAATGGGATTGAATGGACGGAAACATCAGCGCAATCTTAATACATTAGTCATAGGCGGCAGCGGATCGGGTAAAACGAGAGGATATGCACTGCCGAATATCATGCAATGCAACAGCTCATTTGTTATTACCGATCCTAAGGCGGAAATTTTAAGAACGGTCGGTAATTTACTCGTTGCCAAGGGGTATGACATCAAGGTAGTTGACCTCATAAACTTCGAGAAATCAAATCATTATAATCCATTTCAATATATCAACGATGAAAAGGATGTGATAAAACTTATTAACAATTTGATTCGGAACACAACGCCAAAAACATCAACACAAAATGATCCGTTTTGGGAAAAAAGCGAAACCGCCTTATTGCAGGCGCTGATGTTCTATCTGCTCAATGAAGCTCCACCCGAAGAACAAAACTTTGGTATGGTAATGACCATGATAGAATACGGAAGTGCAAGCGAGCAGGACGACCAACATATAAGCCCTTTAGACCTTCTGTTTTTGGCATTGGAAGCGGAGAAACCGAACTCCATCGCTGTACTTCAATACAATGTATTTAAGAAAGCCGCAGGGAATATATGCTCTAAGTAACTTATTTATCAAGGCTTTATGTCATGGTTAATGAAAGCCCTTAGAGCATTATACAGGAGGCGCGCATGCTAAAAACAAAAATCACACCGCTGTATGAACGGTTGTCTCGCGACGACGAGCTGCAAGGCGAGAGCAACAGCATATCCCATCAGAAAGAAATGTTGGAGGACTACGCCCGCAAAAACGGCTTCCCCAATCCGACTCACTTCACAGACGACGGCGTTCCCGGTACTCGCTTTGACCGTCCCGGCTTCACCGCCATGATGGAGCAAGTCGAGGCCGGGCGCGTGGAAGCTGTTATTATCAAGGACATGAGCCGCCTTGGGCGCGACTATCTCAAAGTCGGACAAATCATGGAGATATTACGGCAAAAGGGCGTACGGCTGATTGCTATCAATGACGGCGTAGACAGTCTGAAAGGCGACGATGATTTTACCCCATTCCGCAACATCATGAATGAATTTTACGCCCGCGATACCAGCCGGAAAATAAAATCTGTTTTCAAGGCCAAAGGCATGTCCGGCAAGCACACCTCCAGCACGACGCCCTACGGCTATTTGAAATCGCCGGAGGACAAAAACCAGTGGATCGTGGACGAGGAAGCTGCCGCCGTTGTGCGCCGTATTTTCGCCATGACAATGGCGGGCTACGGCCCGTATCAGATTTCAAAACGACTTACTGCCGACAAGGTGGAAATACCCGCCGTCCACATGGCGCGGCATGATGCAGGGCTGAATAAAAACAAAACTTTCAAGGATATTTACGGATGGGGCTCGTCCACCATTGTCAACATACTCAAGAAACGCGAATACCTTGGACATACCGTAAACTTCAAGACCCGCAAGCACTTCAAGGACAAGAAAAGCCATTATGTCGATGAAAGCGAATGGACGATTTTCGAGAACACTCACGAAGCTATTATCGATCAGGAAACCTTTGATAATGTGCAGCGTATCCGTGGGAATGTCAAACGCTACCCGGGCGGATGGGGCGAGGCGCATCCATTGACCGGCCTCATGTACTGCGCCGACTGCGGCGGCAAGATGTATGTCCATCGGACATATAATGGCCAGCGCATCCCGCAATATACCTGCTCCCGGTACGGTAAGGTTCCGGTGGGTACGCTTTGTCCTACGCAGCACCGTATCAAGGCTGATGTGGTGATGACCCTGATTGCCGATATGCTTCGGGCGATTGCGGAGTATTCTCAAAACGACAGAGACGAGTTTATAAGGACGGTACAGGAGGCACAAGCCGAACAGCAGATGGCCGACATCACCCGGAAAAAGAAGCGGTTGTTGGCGGCGCAGAAACGGGCCGGGGAGGTGGAAAAGCTGACGTGCAAAATCTATGAGGACAACGCGCTGGGCAAGCTGCCGGACGCGCGGTATGCCGCCCTTGATGCGCAGTATGCAAAAGAGCAGGATGCCCTTTCCGGTGAGATTACGACGCTAAAAAAGGCCATAAACGGTTACGAGCAGAGCCGAAAATCAGCAGAAAAATTCATCTCCCTCGTTGAGAAATATGAGCGGTTTGACACGTTGACCACCACTATGCTGAATGAATTTGTGGAGAAAATTCTTATCCATGAGCGCGCCCGCAAGGGCAGTCAGGACACCACGCAGGAGATTGAAATCTACTTCAACTTTGTAGGCCGTTATGTACCGCCACAGTTTGGAGAAGTCACTCTTACCCCGGAGGAACAGGAAGTTCTGCGTAAGAAAGAGGAACGCAAGGACAGGCTCCACCAGAACTATTTACGGCGCAAGGCCAACGGCAAACAGAAAGAATATAAGGAACAGACAAAGGCGGCGAAAAAGGCTGAGATGGAGGCAAAGAAAACAGCCATACGTGCCGAGGACATGGCGAAGGGCGTGTTTACCCCGGTCAGAAGTTTACCGAAAGCGGAGCCGAGGAAAGGTATGCAATCGCCCTGCACTTCTGTAAAAAGTTTTCATTGAAATTGATAATCATGGGGTTCAAAACTATGGCGTCAACCACTAAAGCAGGACTTGCATATGCCATACATATTTATGAAAAGTTCAGTTGCCCATTAAAACAATGAAGTGGGACACTATCAACTGAACTGCTAAATAATTTTGATAATAGAATATAAGGTTTTTAGATATATTGGGTAAAGGTAAAATGCAAGAATTGCTCACAGTAAAAGCGAATGCATTGCTTGTCAGATTAGTACAGGTATAGACGCAATAGTAGAAAAAAGAAAATGATTAGTAATATATGATAAATAAGATGGCGGAAAAGCTTGGCGGAGAATAGTATTCTTTTTGGGTTTTCTTTTATAATAGTCAACAATCCACAGCTTACGGCTTGGCGGAGAATACTAAATAGAATCTTCTAACCTCCGGATGGTATGCGGTTATTGACTAAATACGGTTTTAAAATAATGCTAAATTTCTGTTGTGATTGATTCTTCTGGTTAATCAGATTTATGATTTGAAAAGCTGCTTGTTTGCCAATTGTGTATTTAGCTGAATGAACTGTTGTTAATGATGTACTCAAATATGGAGCAAGCTCTATATCGTCATAACCTACGATATCAACGTCTGTGGGAATACATTGACCGCTATCTTGGATGCCGCGTAAAGCCCCAATTGAGACATAGTCGTTTGTTAGAAGCATTCCAAAGGGTTTTGTTGCAGATGTACAAATGTTTTTAACAGTTGCATATGCTTTTTCAATTGTATTGATGCCAAAAAAGATTTTTGATCCATCATATTCTATACCTGCGTCCGCAAGAGCATCTCGGTATCCTTCTAACCGAATAAGTGTTTTTACTCCTTTAATGTATTTTGTATTATTATCATCAAGAAGTGCATAAATATTATACTTTCCATGTTCAATTAAATAAGAAGTCGCAAGACGTTGGCCTTCATAATCATCACTAATAATATAATTACATTCAACTTTGTTTCGTTTATTGCCTTGAAAGTCATGATACGGAAAGCGGGAAAGAAACATAATGGGTATATCAACATTCCTATAACTTTCAAGCTGATATGGTACTGAAAGCAGGCCATCTACTGGCAATGACAATAATGATTTAATCGCATTGCTTTCCATTTTTGCATTCTCATACATGTTGGTAATAATAGTGGTGAAAAAGTGCTCTTTAGCTTCTTCTTCAATACCCTTAATAATTAGAGAATAATATGGGTTTGTGTTATCTGGGATAATAACACCAAGCAAACTTGTTTTTCCTGAACGTAAAGATCGTGCGATGTTATTCGGTGAGTAACCCATTTCCGCTGCAATTTTTAATATTTTTGATTTTGTTTCTTCCCCTATATCATCCTTGTTTAGCAAAGATTTTGAAACGGCGGATACGGAGACTCCTGCTTTTTTTGCAATATCTATTAGGCGTACATTTCTATTTTGTTTCATATATAGACCCTTTTATAAATATTTGTGTAATTGAACAATAGCTACAACGATAGCGTAAATTACCCAATTACTTTTTAATTATATACAAATTATGTATCGTTAGCAATAGTATAATTATTATAACAATACACTAAAACGATATAGAAATAATATATGCCAAGAATGTCCAAAAATAAATGAAAAACAAAGCTTGACAATAAAACTGTTGGTGTTATAATATAAATACACTATAACGTTATAGTTCTTATAAAGGATCAATAATTACATGAATATTTGAAAATAATATAAACGCAACCCGAAAAGTTTATAAAAATACGAAAACGTTAGAGCATATTAACTGACGGAATGAAACATAGAAACATTAATGGCGAATTGTATTTTTTCCTTGTAATAAGGAGAAATGAATAATAAAGGAGAGAAAATGATGAAAAAATTGTTTTGTATTGTACTTGTGATTTTCATGGTATTTGGCCTTGTTGCATGCCAATCAGATACCACAACAGAGGATACCACATCGGCCGGGACGTCAGCCAGTACGGGAACGTCATCCGGGACTTCGTCAACAGAAGTAACAATGACGGATGCAGGAACACCAAGAGCAGAGACATTGGTGATTGATATGGCGGCAGGTGGTCGTTGGACGGGTGAGTTTATTTTTAATCCATATATTTCCGGATGTGTTTATCAAGGAGATGGGTTCCGCTCATTAATTTGGGAGCATTTATGGGATGTAGATTCATCAACGGGTGAACAGGTTTGTGTTTTAGCCGAAGACTTTCCCGAAGCGATTGATGATACCTATACGAAGTTTGAGGTGAAGCTAAGGCAAGGCGTTAAATGGTCGGATGGCGTGGATTTCACCGCTGATGATCTCGTTTATACTTCCGAACTACTCCTTAGCACGCCTGAACTTACCTATTCGGGAGCATTTTCAAGCGAAATAAAAAGCATAACAAAGGTTGATGACTATACGGTATTGATCGAAACGGTAAGTAAGGAAATGCGCCTCTCACAATTTTTAGGGTCTAACGCTGATACTTCATTCAGGATTCTTCCGAAGCATATTTGGGAAAATGTAGATCCGTTAACATACCAATACACTGAATGCGTCGGGACTGGCCCATATACGCTGAAGAGCTATGATGAGAATGGCAACTATTTTCTTTTTGAGAAAAGAGAGGACGTAGAATGCAGTGCCAATGCAATGGTTTATGGCGAACCTGTTCCGAGTTATGTGTTATATGAATCCTTCGGTGAAGCGGAAACTCAAGTAATGGCAGCAATTAACAATCAAGTAGATTTAAACGTTTTATATTCAACTGAGAGTGCTGAAATATTATTAGCACAGAATGCGGAAGCTTCAACATGGGAGGAAAGTTCACCATATGGACGCATTAATGGTGAACCACAAGGCATTCTATTTAACTGTGCGGCTGAGCCGCTTGACAACGTCAATATCAGATGGGCGTTGATACTAGCTCTTAATGCAGAAGAATTATCAATGACTACATATAACGGAGGTGCAAGGATGTGCCCGATTGCCGGCCCCGCTATGGATTCGACCACCGAAGCTTATATAAAACCTATAGCTGAGTGGCTGGAAAACTTTACGCTGTCGGACGGATACCAGCCGTTCAACAGCAATTATGCCCAGGAAATTGCGGCTACGCTGACAGAACAGGGCGTGGAAGGGCTCCCTACCGACGAGGAAGAATTAAAGGACAAGTTAGGAATCGGATGGTGGAAACATGATACTGCAGAGGCGGAAAGCCTGTTGCTGGCCGAAGGATTTACCCGTGGCAGTGACGGGATGTGGTTAAAGACGGACGGGACGCCATGGCAGATCACGATAGCAAATTGTGGTGAAGAGGCACACGAGAGGTTATGTTATACAATTGTTAACGCATGGCAATTATTTGGAATTGACGCTGTGGTCAGTACAATGGATAATGCAACTTTTCGGACTGCTGAATCGCAAGGGACTGCGGATTGCTTCTTATCGTGGCTGAATAATAGCGAATTAATCGATGTTACTAAAGTAATCCGTACGTGGGATAGCAACGGTATTGCACTTGTAGGGGAAAACACATCCGGAGGATATCAGAGTGGTGACAGTGCCCGTTGGGCCAGTGATGAGATTGATTCAGTAATTAGCGAACTGATTGAATTGGACCCGGATGATCCTAGGGCAGCCGAGCTAATAATTGAGTATTTTAAGGTAATGGTTAAGGATATGCCATATGTTGCTATATATGGTAACGTTAAAATTAATCCTGTTACAACTCATTATTGGACGGGATTCCCAGATGCTGATAACCCATATTCTACAAATTGCTGGTGGTTTTCAAATAACTGCAAAATGCTAGCAAATATAGAGCCTATGGGCAATCAGTAATTGTGTGTTACTAATAATTAATCATTCAATAAAGCTTATACCCGGCGGTGTACGCCGCCGGGTATAAGTAAAGCTGAACCATATTGTATTAATAAAGTTGGGAAGTTGGGGATAGTTATGAAAGTTTTTAAGTTTATTCTAACACGCACCTTAACTATGCTGCTCATCATTCTGATTGGCATGACAGTGGTGTTCTTTTTGCCCCGGCTCATGCCTTCAGACCCGGTCGAGACCGCGCTGGGAAAAATGCAGGCTGAGTCTGCTCAGATAAGTAATGAGGCATATGAACAGATGCGTGAAATTCTAATGCAGAATTTTGGCTTGCAGGGAACGCTATGGGAGCAATACACAGGGTTTATGAAACGCATAATTTTGACACAGGACTTTGGAATCTCTCTAAGTAATTATCCCACACCGGTTATTGATATTATAGCGAATGCGCTTCCATGGACAATGGGATTGATGTTGACATCTATGATCATTTCCTGGCTTATTGGAAATACAATCGGCCTACTGGCAGGCTTTAAAAAGGATAAGCCGTCATCAAAAATACTGGAAGGAATCTCAATTGTGCTGTATCCGATGCCCTATTATGTGTTCGCACTGTTGCTGATTATGTTGTTCGCATATATTATTCCTATATTTCCATTAAACACAATAGTATCGGGGTCCTCATGGTCATGGGAGTATATCAAAGATCTTTTGCAGTGTTCGTTACTGCCAGCTCTATCAATAGTTTTAGTCAATATAGGATGGTGGGCTTTAAGTATGAAAACGCTCACACAAGATATCGTTGAAGAAGATTATGTGACATTTGCACGATTAAAAGGCCTTGCAAAAAGAAGAATCATGTGGAATTATCTTGCACCCAACGCCGCGCTACCACAGGTCACGTCGATTGCCTTGCAACTTGGCAGAGTGCTTAGCGGGTCATTAGTGGTAGAGATACTTTTTAGCTATCCTGGTATGGGTACTCTGATTTATGATGCGATTATTAATGTTGACTATAATCTGATATTGGGTACGATCTCAGTAACAATTTTGGCAGTTGCTATTGCAGCTTATTTAATAGATTTACTATGTCCGCTTCTGGATCCCAGGATCCGTTATAAATAGGGGGGTATAATTAATATGAAAAGTTTTATTAAAAATTCGAGTCTTCAGCTCAAAATTGGATTAATACTGCTAATTCTGTTATTTATATTTGCATTTATTATACCATCGTTTATTAATAACGAAGCGACTGACTGGAATTCTTCTATGAAAAATTTGGAGCCAAGCGACGAACACCTGTTTGGCACGAATGCCATAGGCCAGGATATATTCTGGCTACTGGCAAAATCCATACAGAGCTCTGTTATCATTGGACTTTTTGTTGCCTTGATTTCAACTATATTCGGTGTTTTCATGGGTATGTTGGCTGGGTTCTGTGGCGGTATTGTTGACCGTTTGATTTCTTTATTAATGGATACGTTTATTATTATACCGGCTTTCCCGATCCTTCTGTTAGTATCAAGCCTTTTTAAAGGGCGAGCAACAATATTTGATATTTCGTTTATAATAATTTTATTTAGCTGGCAATGGACTGCCCGTTCGGTACGCTCAATGGCACTGTCTCTACGAGAGAGAGACTTTATTGATACCGCCCGATTCTCGGGAGAAAACGTCATAAAAATACTTAGTAAAGAAATTTTACCGTTTGTCTTAAGCTTTTCAGTTGCAAGCTTTATCAATGTTATTTTAACTGCAATCAGGACGGAATCCAGCCTGGCGGTTATCGGCATGTCCAATAATACATGGACAACATTGGGTACGATGATATATTGGGCAATTAGTTATAAGGCGATGCTAACGGGAAAATGGCTGTGGATCATGGCTCCGGTGGTTGGAACTGTGCTTGTCTTTGTCGCACTTTTCATGACACTATCGGGCGTTCAAAAGTACAACGCGCTCATAAGGGGGAAGGAAGCATGATAGGCACAGTAAACGAAGCAAGGCCGGTAAGGGGGTTAGGGATATAAATGCTGAGATTGAATAACGTATGCGCCCGGTACAACATATTAGACGGGTATGTGAATGCGGTGAATGATATGAGTTTCTCGGTTATGGATAACGAGATATTCGGCATCGCCGGGGAGTCAGGGTGCGGCAAGTCGACTCTTTTAAAGGTCATGTACGATCTTATTGGATATCCGCTGGAAATAAGCGAAGGCTTTATTGAATTGTATGCCAAAAAACAGGATGGCTCAGAAAAGGTATATAAGAACGGGGAGATCAGGAATCGCCGATGGAAAGAGATATCATATGTGCCGCAGGGGGCCATGCATGTATTGAACCCTGTCAGGAAGATTGATACGCAGTTCTACGACACCATAGGCAAGAGTGAGAAGAAGATGGGCAAAAAGCAGATGCACGACAGGATAGTTGCGTACCTGAAGGAGCTTGAGCTGCCCGCGGAGGTCATGAAGTCGTATCCACATCAACTGAGTGGCGGTATGAAACAGCGTATCATGATAGCGCTGGCAACATTTCAGAGCCCTTCTATTATTCTGGCGGACGAGCCGACGACCGCACTGGATGTGGTTGTGCAGAGGGGCATACTGATGATGCTCAAGGGAGTTCAGAAGAAGATAGGTAATTCCATCGTTATTGTCTCGCACGACCTTGGGGTGCATTATCAGATTACCGACCGCATGGGTATCATGTACGCGGGAGAAATGGTCGAGATCGGGCCTACGGATGAATTGTTCAAGAACCCGAGGCATCCGTATACGAAGATGCTTATAGACGCGCTGCCAAGGATAGGCGATATCAGCCAGAAGGAAGGAATAGCGGGAACGCCGCCGAGTTTGAAGAACCCTCCGCCGGGATGCCGGTTTGCGCCGCGGTGCCTGTACGCAACGGACATGTGCCGCGAGGTGCACCCGAAGAGATACGAGATAGGGAAGACCCATCAGGCCAGCTGCCATCTGCTTGATGGGAAATACCCGGTGATAGGAGGGAATAAAAATGCCTGAATATTTACTTAAGACAGACAACCTTTGCAAGAGTTTCCGCCTGGGTGGATTGATAATGGGCAAGAAAATAATGGCGGTGGATCACGTGAGCCTGGCATTGCCAAAGGACAAGCCGTGGATCATCAGCGTTGTTGGAGAATCAGGCAGTGGGAAGACGACACTTGCGCGGATGATATTAGGACTGCTTGACAAGACGTCTGGCGAGATAGACATAGACGGCTGTAAGATAAAGGACTTTGAGAAAAAGGAATTCTACCGGTTTGTACAGCCAATATTCCAGAATCCGTTCTCTGCGTTCAGTTCCAGAAAGAAGGTTGATACGTACCTGTATGAAACGGCATATAACGTGGCTGACTGCAAGAACAGGGCGGAAGCGGATGAGTTGGTCGGAAAAACGCTCAGTTCCGTTGGGTTGGAGGCAAAGCAAGTCAGGGGCAAGTATCCTAACCAGTTTTCGGGCGGGGAGTTGCAGAGGATATCAATAGCGAGGTCGCTTATACCCGACCCGAAGATAATAATAGCAGACGAGCCGGTGGCCATGGTGGATGCATCGCTTAGGATGAACATAGTCAACCTGTTCAAGCGGCTGAGGGACGAGTATCAAGTGAGTTTTATATACGTTACGCACGACCTTTCAACGGCGTACTACGTCAGCGATTATATCGCGACGATGTACAGGGGGAACATAATAGAGTACGGTAACGCAAGGCGTGTGCTTGACAACCCGGCGCATCCGTATACCGAGCTGCTGCTTGACTCAATACCTAAGGTAGGGCATAAGTGGAAGGAAGGCGTCGCTCTGCCCGACCTTGAAGGCAAGGAATACGCGAAGACGGCATGCCGGTTCTCTGTGAGGTGTCCGTATGCCACGGACCAGTGCAGAAAGGCGATGCCGGAGCTTGTTGATATTGAGGATGGGCACAGGGTGCTTTGCTATAAGTACTGTAACGAACAAGATAAATCATAAAGGGAATGATAGGTATGCTGGATGGTGAATACAGAGGGAAAAGCATGAAAGACGTCGAGAAATTTACTGTTCCGACCGTCAGCTATGATGTCATTGTCGTTGGCGGAGGAATCGTCGGCGTCAGTGCGGCAGTTGCGGAAAAACGCCAGGGCATGCATTTTTTGCTCATTGAAAAAAACATCATGCTGGGCGGACTTGCGACACTGGGCAATATTGCATTTTATCTTCAACTATGCGATGGAAAGGGACAGCAAGTTGCTGGCAGCCTTGCGGAAGAATTGCTGTATGAATCGATCAGATATGGTTACAGTGATTTGGATGATTATTGGAATAAGAAACTGGAGAAACGGCCAGAAACACGCAAGGCCTGGTATAAGATTAAATTTCCACCTCCCGAATTTGTAATAGCCCTTGATGAACTGATCGTGCGGGAAGGCATTGACCTGCTGTTCGATGCGGTATTCAGCGAGCCGGTGATGGAAGGACAAAGATGTAAAGGCATTCTAGTCGAGACCAAAATCGGCCGCAAATTCTATGAGGCATCAGCGTTTATAGATACAACGGGTGATGGAGACCTCTTTGTGCGGGTCGGGGTTGACTATGAATATGAAAAGAACTGGCCCGTTTGCTGGGCATATTCAGTTAGCTTAGCTAGTATGAAAGATGCACTAGAGAAACAGGATGTGAAGTTTGCCGTTAAGCTCGAGACACGGGGAGAACTGCACAGCGGCATTGAACAAAAAGACAGGGTTTATACGCTCAATGATATAAAGAGGTTTATACTCGACAGCAGGCAGATACTAAAAAAGGATATGGTATCGGATAAAAAGCAGAAAACATATGTCAGTCTTCCAGGCATGCCTCAATTGCGAACTACCCGAAGGCTTATTGGAGCTTACAATCTCACCGAAGCAGATATAAACAAGAAGTTTGACGATTCAATAGGTATTATTGGGAATTGGCGACCGACGGGGAGTGTTTGTGAGATCCCATACCGTTCTTTGATATCACAAAAACTGGACAATATTTTTGTTGCCGGAAGATGTATTGCCGCATCAGGAGAAGCTTGGGAAATAACAAGGCCAATCCAGGCGTTGCGGTTACTGGGCAAGCGGCAGGTATTGTGGCGGAAGAGGCTGTTAATAAAGGAAAGGTTGTACAACAGTTAGATGTTTCAGAAAAACAGCAAGTTATTGGAAAGACAAAGGGGTATATTCGTTATACGAAATAGCCGTTTAAGAAAGAAGGGATAATATGGAACAGCAGAATATGAAACCTGTACAGCTAAATGAATTAAGAAGTATTTTTGATATGCTTTCATTAAAGGGGAAAGTAGCATTTGTTACAGGAGCTGCTGGTGGAATAGGTCGTTCTACTGCTGCGGCGTTAGCGGAAGCCGGAGCAGACGTTGCATTGATGGATATCAATCAAAATGAATCAATGCTTAATGAAATTTCCTCATATATCACAAATAAACATGGGGTAAGGACAATAACGCTTACCGGAGATGTAAGTGATGAGGGCTCGGTTCAAAATTTATATAACGAGATTATAAAGAAATTTGGTACTGTGGATATCATTCATAGCAATGCTGGAATTGCGACACCGGATGATAAGGTGGATATGGATATAGCGCTGTGGAAACGGATGTTGGATATAAACTATACCGGGATGTTTATTGTTGCACGGGAAGGCGCGAAGATTATGAAAGCGCATAAGCACGGGGGATCCATTATCTTGACGGCTTCCATGTCCGCAACTGTTATCAACAGAAGGCCTGAGAATGCACCCTATAGCATTGGTTATACGACAACCAAAGCGGCAACAAAACAGTTGGCAAAGGTACTGGCTATGGAATTTCTGAATGATGGTATAAGGGTAAACAGTATCAGTCCCGGATATATTTGCTCAGGGATGAAAGATGGTGCGTCATTAGAAAACATACAATATAAAGCATCCTGCGTCCCAATGAAACGATTTGGCACACTTAATGAGATTATTGGAAGTGTCGTTTATTTAGCCAGCGATCTTGGAAGTTATCATACGGGCAGTGATATTTTGATTGATGGCGGATACAGCGTATGGTAAAAAGTTTTTTTCATAAAGAAAGAGGAGAGATGCAAAACATATTTTATATACGATCCATGCTCTATGTGCCGGGAGATAAGGAAAACATGGTGAAAAAAGCATATTCCCTTCCGTGCGATGCGGTTATTTTTGATCTGGAGGACGCGGTAAGCCCTTTAAACAAGAAAATGGCTCGGGATATGTTAGCTGAAAAGTTGCGCGAATCAAAGCCCAAGAATTTATTCATCCGGATCAATAGTGTTGAAACGGGATACTTTAATAAAGATTTGCAGGTTGCTATATCGCTTGGAGTGGACGGAATCATTATACCAAAATCCAATGCGGATGCCATTAGAAGAGCGGAGAAGGAAATGGTCCGTATTGAACAGGAAGAAAGAAAACCAGAAATTAAAATTATACCACTTATTGAAACCGCTTTTGGCGTTCAGTATTTAGCGGAAACGCTTAGCGCGTCGTCGAGAATCATCGCGGCACAATTTGGGGCGGAGGATTTGACAAAGGATTTGGGTATTGCACGTACGAGAGAGGGCAATGAAATATGGTATGCGAGGAATCGTTTCGTATATGCCTGCCGCTCGCTCGGGAAAGGTGCAATTGATACGCCATGTACGGATATAAAAGACTTGGATGCTCTTCGGTCTGATACTCTTTTGGCAAAGAAAATTGGTATGACGGCTAAAACGTGCATTCATCCATCACATATTGAAATTATTAATAGCATTTTTTCACCTAGCAAGGATGAAATATGCGCTGCAAAAAGAATAGTGGCGCACGCACAGCTTGACGAGAACAGGGGAAAAGGGGCATTTGCTGTAGACGGAAAGATGGTAGACGCACCGGTCCTTGAACGTGCAGAAAATATTTTATGCAAAGCAAAATTATACAATTTATATATTTGAACAAAGGAGATAAACACAATGATAGTAGAAAAAATGGTTTAAGGATTATTTAGAAGCAAGTGTATCACGTAGGCCTAAAATTAAGGTACATGAGTGAACGTTATTTGTTAGGTGAATGATAGGCTAAACTCGTTGTGGATAATGGATGATAGTTAAAAAATTATGAAAGAGGTCAAAAAATGGATAACGTATTATTTATTACTGAACTGATTGAAAGAGCAAGAAAAGCACAAAAGGAAATTGAGTTTTATACACAGGAACAAGTGCTTAATATTGCAAAGGCAATGGCATGGACGACTGTTCATCATGCCGAAGAATGGGCAAAACTTAATTATGAAGAAACAGGAATGGGGGATATCGCAAGCAAGATTGCAAGGATTAATAATAGGCCGCGAGGTGTTTTAAGAGATCTGCTGAATGCGAAAACGGTTGGCGTTGTAGAGGTGGACGAAGCTAAGGGGCTTGTGAAGATCGCAAAGCCTGTTGGTGTCATTGGTGCGTTAGTTCCGGTTACAGTTCCTGTAGGAGTGGTCGTTATCAAGGGAATGAACTCTATAATGGGACGCAACGCTATCATTTTTTCACCCCATCCCGCTGCAAGGAATACAACAGTTAACGTAGTAAATAAGCTCAGGGAAGTTGCCAGGGAAATGGGAGTTCCGGAAGATCTGTTTATAGTCATTGAGGAGCCCACTAAGGATATCTCTGCGGAGTTGATGAAACAGTGTGATCTGGTTATTGCAACCGGCGGCCAACCAATGGTTAAGGCGGCATATTCCTCGGGTACTCCCGCATATGGTGTAGGCGCCGGCAACGTAGTGTCCGTCATCGACGGCACAACCGACTTGGACAAGGTTGCGGGCATGATCTGTGAAAGCCAGTTAAACGACTTGTCCTCAGGATGCTCTACAGAGAATTCAATTGTAATACTAGACGAAGCTTACGACAAAATGATGGCGGCTTTCAAGCGTGCAGGCGGTTATCTCTGCAATGCAGAAGAAAAAAAGAAATTGCAGGATGCATTATGGACTTTTCCTGGACATCTTAACAGCAATGTTATCATGCGCCCTGCCAAAACTATCGCGGATATTGCCTCATTTAAAATACCAAATGGAACTAATTTTATCATGGTTGAAGAGACAGGCGCGGGTCCAGATTTCCCATTCTCAAATGAAAAGCTTTCAGTAGTCCTTGCTATATACCGTACAAAGACTTTTGGTGATGCTATCAAAATGGTTAACCTTATTCAAAGCTTCAAGGGGGCGGGGCATTCCTGCGGTATCCATAGCAGCAACGAAGACCGCATAATGGAAGTTGCGATGCGCACATACACTGCCCGCGTAGCTGTCAACCAGCCTCAGAACAAATCAAATGCCGGCAGTTTCAATAACGGTATGCCCTTTACCATCTCTTTGGGCTGTGGTACATGGGGTGGTAATATCACCTGTGAGAACATCACATGGAAGCATTATATTAACTATACATGGGTTGCACGTCCAATTCAGGGTTATGAGCCAACGAATAAGGAGCTTTTTGGCAATATAATGAATATGAAAGTGCTTTAACGGGGGAACTAAAATGTCGAAACAAATGCAGCAATACGCAAACAGAATCAGAAAACAGCTGTTTGAAACAATATACAAAGCAGGCGGTGGTCACTTCGGGGGTACGTTGTCTATTGTTGAGATACTTACGGTTATCTATAACAAGTTTTTACGATATGACCCGAAGGATCCCAATATGGCGACACGTGATCGATTGATCTTGGCAAAAGGTCACGGGGGCCCTGCGCTGTATGTGATACTGGCGGACAAGGAATTTTTCCCTGAAGAATGGCTTAATGGGCTTGACAAAGGCGGTGGACACCTTCCCAAGCATGTGGATCGATTAAAGGTGCCTGGCATTGATTATTCCTCCGGCCCACTTGGACAAGGCCTTTCCGTAGCGGCGGGTATCGCCGCTGCGGCAAAACTTGATGGTTCGGGTATAAAAGTCTATGTCATATTGGGTGACGGGGAATGTGATGAGGGACAGGTATGGGAAGCAGCAATGACTGCTGCTAAGTACAAACTTGATAATATTATCGTGATTGTTGACCGGAATGAATGTCAGATTGATGGACGGACGGATGAGGTAATGGATTTGGAGCCGTTTGCGCAAAAATGGCAAGCATTTGGTTGGAGCACAATGACAATAGATGGACACGATACAGATGAAATTGAGAAGGCAATTCAATCAGCATTAAAAGAGAACGGGAAACCGTGTGTAATTATCGCAGATACGAAAAAAGGCAAGGGTGTTTCTTTCATGGAGGATAATTATGTCTGGCATAGCGGAAGCATCAGTGAAGCTCAGTTTCAGACAGGCATAGCCGATTTGGAAGGATGTGATATGCATGATTGATTACGGAAACAAGTGTGATGCGAAATCAATATACGGTGATGCGTTGGTTTCTATCGGAGAGCGGAACGAAAATGTGGTGGTAGTCGAAGCGGATCTTATGAAAGCGTCCGGCAGCGAGGCTTTTAAAAAAAGATTCCCGAAAAGGCATTTTAACGTAGGCGTAGCGGAACAAGATCTTTTAGGCTTCGCTGCAGGGCTCGCCGCGATGGGTAAAATTCCATTTGCGTCTTCATTTGCATGCTTTATATCGCAAAGAGCATGTGACCAGGCGGTTAACTCTGTTGCTTATAACAAGTATAACGTTAAAATGATTGGAAGCTATGCAGGATTGACGAGCGAAAAAAATGGCGGCACACATATTTCAGTGGAAGATCTCGCAATTTTCAGAAGTATGCCAAATGTTATCGTAGCCGATCCCGCGGATGCCGTCGAATTTGTAAAAATGCTCGAATTTGCGCTGCGTTACGAAGGCCCTGTATATATACGGGAAAACAAAGGAGAATTCCCTGTAATTTTCGATAATGAATATCAAGTAACTCCAGGAACTTCGGTTGTATTAAGGGGCGGAAAAGATATTGGTTTGATTACGACGGGTATCGCTACACAGGAAGGCATTAAGGCGTGTGAGTTACTGGAGGCAGAAGGTATTTCGGTACGTCATGTACATATGCCGTTTATTAAGCCAATTGATAAATTTGAGATAATAAAAACAGCCCGGATAACAAAAAGGCTTGTTACAGTAGAGAACCACTCGATTTATGGTGGGTTGGGGAGCGCTGTCGCTGAAACACTATGTGAAGAATTCCCATCGATTTTAACAAGGCTTGGGATGCAGGATTGCTTTGGCGAAACGGCTAAACTCGATTATCTGATAAAAAAATTCGGCATAGATGCATCAGGCATTGCAACACATATACATAAGGTTATAGGTCAATGAGGAGTAATAGTATGATGAAAAAAATAGTGGTACTTGACGGGCATACGCTGAATCCTGGTGATTTGAGTTGGGATAAGTTAAAAGCGCTTGGCGAGCTTGTCGTACTTGACAGAACACCTGCTGAAAAAACAGTGGAGGGGATCGGTGATGCACAGATTGTTTATACAAACAAGACAGTGATTTCAGAAGACGTATTTGAAAAATGTTCAAATATAGAGTTTGTTGGTGTACTCGCGACAGGATATAACGTAGTAGACATTGAGGCTGCGAAAAAACACGGCGCTGTTGTTACAAACATTCCTACCTACGGTACTACTGCTGTCTCGCAAATGGCTATTGCACTATTACTTGAAATATGTCATCACGCAGGAGCCCATTGTGAATCGGTTAAACAAGGGAAGTGGGCATCCTGTGCGGATTTCTGTTACTGGGAATATCCATTAATAGAACTATCCGGGAAAACAATGGGGATCATCGGTATGGGGCGTATTGGCGCTACAACGGCAGGTATTGCGAATGCCCTTGGAATGAATGTTGTCTGTTATGATTCATATGTAAATCCAGATTTGCAAGCCAAAGGATACGAATACGTTGGGCTAGACGATTTGCTCAGCAGAGCGGATGTAATATCACTGCACTGTCCACTGTTTGATAGTACAAAAGGTATCATTAATAAAGACAATATCAATAAAATGAAAGACGGTGTGATTATAATCAATACGTCAAGAGGGCCACTCATTGTGGAAGAGGATCTGGCTGAAGCGCTGAATAGCGGGAAAGTACACGCGGCGGGAGTCGATGTTGTGTCGACTGAGCCAATACTTCCTGATAATCCACTGTTGAAGGCGAAAAATTGTATTATTACACCGCATATTGCATGGGCACCGAAGGAATCGCGGCAGCGGCTGATGGATATCGCTATTGACAATCTAAAAAAATATTTAAACGGTAAAACAGTTAATACGGTAAATCTATAAATATCAACATACTTATATGAGGGATTATGAAAATTATTGTAGCGCCGGATTCGTTTAAAGGAAGCGTTCCCGCGATTCAAGCGTGTGATGCCATAGAGAAGGGCATATTGGCTGTTTTACCGGAAGCAAATATAGTTAAGTTACCAATCGCCGATGGTGGCGAAGGTACAGTAGATACTTTTATTGCCGCAACGGCAAGTAAAAAACTACAGGTAAAAGTCACAGATCCGCTTGAGGGAAAAACAGACGCCGTTTTTGCGGTGACTGAAGACAAGACCGCAATCATTGAAATGGCAGCAGCATCGGGGTTGATGTTGATTAACCCTGAAGACAGGAATCCTCTGATATCAACATCATATGGGACAGGAGAGTTGATCAAAGCGGCGCTGGATTATGGGTGCAGAAAAATTATCATTGGATTGGGCGGTAGTGCAACCAACGATGGCGGAGCCGGACTCGTTCAAGCGCTCGGGTTTTCGCTTAAGGACAAGAACGGGGAAGAGCTTGGGTTCGGTGGTATTGAACTAAGCAATCTTTGTGCAATTGATTGTACGAAATACGATAAGAGGCTGGATGAATGTGAGATTATAGCTGCTTGTGATGTGACAAATCCTCTTTGTGGGGAAACGGGTGCATCGGCAGTTTTCGGGCCGCAAAAAGGTGCGGACGCTGAAATGATAAAAAAGCTTGATGCGAGCCTGCTGCATTATTCAAAGATTATAGAAAATCAGATGGGGATAAAAGTAATAAATATGCCGGGCGCTGGAGCGGCAGGAGGTCTGGCTGCCGGTTTAATCGCATTCTGTAATGCCCGGATTGCTTCCGGTATTGAAATGATTCTAGATACCATCCAGTTTGATGAATATCTTGATTCAGCGGATCTTGTTATTACCGGCGAAGGAAGGATCGACTATCAATCCGTCTTTGGGAAAGTACCCGTTGGCGTGGCAAAAAGAGCGATGGCATATCAAGTGCCGGTGCTGGCAGTGGTTGGGGGAATCGGAGAAGGAGCAGAAGCGGTCTTTAATTATGGCATTGATTCAATTATCAGTATTATAGACAAACCCATGGCTTTGAAAGAAGCAATGGACAATGCAGCATATTTGATGAAAAATACCGCCGAAAGAACGATGAGGACGCTATTGGTAGGGATGAATCTTAAAAGGCATTATATTAAGAAACTGTGAAAGATAAAATATTTAAGAGAAGGTAGATATAAGCAATAGAGGAAAGGGGAGAATGAGCAAATATACAATTTATCCGTTGATACTTATGTATATCGAGCAAGCTGAGCGATCAGTACAGGCCTATTTAAGGGACTTTGGAATGAAAATTGAGATGCCTGTGGTTTGCTGGCTTGTGCAGGGGTGTGGAAAAAACATTCTTGTTGATTCCGGCGTTTGTTCTGCGGAGTTGGCGGAAAAGAACCACTATCCTGTTCGACAGACTCCCGAAATGCGACTGGCAAATCAACTCCGTGCCTACGGCGTAGACCCAAATATGGTGGATACAATTATCCTTACACATTTACATTGGGATCATTGTTACAATTTAGAGTTATTTCCCAATACAAATATCTATGTGCAAAAGAGAGAACTGGAGTATGCTGTTGACCCGTTGCCGGACCATGATCTGGTTTATGAGGGGCCAAAATCAGGGATATACCCTTCATGGCTCGATCACAGAAACCGTTTTGAGGTTGTGGACGGAGATTTTACACTCTGCTAAGGAATAGAGGTATATTTGCTGCCTGGTCATACGCCTGGTATGCAGAACGTGGCAATCAATACGACAAATGGCGTTTATCTGATTGCCGGTGATAATGTTCCGACTACAGCAAACTGGGAGGGGGATGAGAGGCAGAAGCATATTCCAAGTTCGATACATATTAATCTTATTGACTATTACAGATTCTTCGAACGGATGGAGAGGATATGTGACCATGTCCTTCCGGGGCATGATATGTGCCTTGCTGACATACCAGTAATACCGCCAAATACGGTTTCTGGCAAGTAAGATTTTTTTCGCTCCTGATTCTAATAATATAGCTCTGGGCTGATAAATGTTATTAAGTCATAAGTAGATTAGAATAAAAAAAACCGGATTTGGTCGAGTATTTAGATTAATTAATATATTTCAAGGAGGGAATATACATGAAGAAGTTTGCGCCACTTAGTGCTTTGCTGAAGCATTTTGTGAAAATAGGGCCCACGGGCTGCGCTTGCATGGTATCGAAAGGCGGAGATACGGTATTTGAAAAATACTGTGGCTATGCGGATAAGGAAGGGAAAAATCCCATAACACCAGAGACAATTTATCGGGTGTATTCCATGACCAAGGTCATTACGGTTACAGCAGCGCTTATGCTGTACGAGCGTGGCATGTATTTGCTGAGTGATCCACTGAAAGAATATATGCCTGAATTTTCGAATATACAGGTCTGTTCATACGATGCCTCAGGCCAATTGACTATTCAGCCCGTAAAAAAATCGATAACGGTTCGGGATATTTTTTGTATGACTTCCGGGCTGACATACGATGGCGAGGCATGTGAAACGGAGAAACAAACAAAAGAGTACTATAAAGCGCTGAGGAGCAATAACTATACCGCCAGAGAAGCAATGCAAGAGCTTACTCGTGTGCCTTTGGCGTTTGAACCGGGTACACACTGGAAATACGGCTTGAGTCACGACGTTTTGGGTGCTTTTATTGAAGTACTGTCAGGTAAACGCTTAGGTCACTTTATGCAGGACGAAATATTCGGGCCTCTGGGTATGAAAGACTCATTCTTCCATATACCCAAAGACAAAGAACATCGGCTTTGTGATATCTACACGCGCAACGCCGACGGAACCTACAGTGATTATCCGGGGTGTGGCCGCGAATTTAACGATGTTAGAGACCGCTACGATAACGGCGGTGGCGGTGTCATGTGTACATTGGAAGACTATATGGCTTTTGCAAACGCACTGGCTTGTGGCGGCGAAAAGAATGGCGGCCGGTTACTGGGAAGAAAAACGATCGAGATGATGGCGACCAACCATCTTGGGCAGGAACAACTTCGAGATTTTCGCAATACGCCACAACGTGCAGGATATGGTTATGGGCTCGGCGTACGCACCTTAATGGATAGGGCGTCAAGTGGTAGTAATTCGAGCATTGGCGAATTTGGTTGGGGAGGTCTCGCGGGTACATGGATGATGGTTGACCCCAAGGAAGAAGCCGCGGCCGTTTTCATGCAGCAGTTGTGGCCAAGTATGAGTGAATATATACAACCACGGCTGTGTGCTGCCATCAATGCGGCGCTATGACTTAATTGTAGTAGTACGGAATAGGAGCACATCTTGAGTATCTATCATCTGATTGGTATTATCATTACTTTATCTGCCATTACGGCTGTCGGAATATATTCGGGTAAAAAAGTAAAAAACGCCTCGGATTTTTCAACAGGCGGCAGAAAAGCTGGAGCAGCCATCGTAACGGGCACGATCATGGGGACTTTGGTAGGCGGCGCTTCAACTGTAGGTACGGCACAGCTTGCCTATACCTACGGTTTTTCCGCCTGGTGGTGGACACTGGGCGGCGGGATAGGCTGTCTTATTTTGGCACTTGGGTTTACGAAGCCGTTGCGAAGGACAGGCTGTAATACCATTCAAGGAATGATCTCTAAAGAATTCGGAACAAGGGCAGGCATTTATTCTTCTGTACTTGCGTCAATTGGGATGTTTATCAACATTATTGCACAGATGATTGCGGCAACAGCGCTGATTACAGCTATTTTTCCGTTAGGGATTATACCAAGTTCAATTATCGCCGGGACGCTGATGACTTTGTATGTCATATTTGGCGGTGTCTGGGGTACGGGGCTTGTTGGCGTCGTAAAGCTGATTCTTATCTATATTGCAGTCATTCTTGGAGGGATTATAGCTGTTACGGCAAGCGGCGGCTTTGCAGCGCTTTACAGCAACGAGGTCTTAGACCACGCGACTTATTTTAATCTCTTTGCACGCGGCCTTGGAAAAGATATCGGCAGCGGGCTTTCCCTTATCCTCGGTGTTCTTTCTACGCAGACATATGCTCAAGCTGTTCTTGCCGGAAAGAATGACAGCGAAGCAAGAAAAGGTGCGCTGATCAGTGCTTTTGCGATTCCGCCGATTGGTATAGGCGGCATATTAATTGGACTATTTATGCGCACGAACTATCCGGATATCGTGGCAAAGCAGGCTTTCCCCTTATTTGTTCTGAACCATATGCCTGCGCTTATTGGTGGTATCGTCATGGCGACCCTGCTGATTACTGTTGTGGGTACGGGCGCAGGCCTTTCGCTTGGAATCTCAACTGTGATTGATAATGATATCATCAAAAAAATACCGCGTAGGAATATCACAGGAAAAGATGCTTGTCATAATAAAGCGCTGTTAGTTAACCGGCTCATCATTATACTTGTCCTTGCTACAGCGGTGTTCTTAAGTTGTGGTAGTTTTGGAACGGTAATTTTGGACTTCTCATTTATGTCGATGGGATTAAGGGCGGCAGTTCTGTTTGTGCCTATGTGTGCGGTCTTATTTTTCCCAGGCAAGGTCAGGAACAGTTTTGCGTTTGTTGCCATTATAGCCGGGCCTCTATCGGTCATAGCTGGGAAAATTATTATTCCCGATTTCGATCCTCTTTTTATCGGTATGGCAGTTAGCTTTACGATTATATTAATTGGCAGATTAATTGGCAAAAAGAAACCTCATGTATAGAATGTTTCTTTATAAATATAAAGATTTGAGAGTAGGGTTAAAGCTACATTATGTACTAATGATTAATAATTGATGAAGCCAGACAAGATCTTACATCGGATTGACCGGTGAAAACGTTGATATCTCTTAGCAAATTTAGTCATGAATATATTTTAATAACAAGGTATAAGGCAGAATTAAAGTATATATAGGGCCCAGACATATCAAGTGCAGCAAGTAGGCATATAGAAAACGGGTGGTGATAAAAAGCCATCCGTTTTTTATTTCGACAAAATTCTACAAAAGAAGCAAATAAGAAAGAGGTGATAATCGGGTGCTGTGTATTGCAGAAGAGATGGATGCCGGGCTGATTTCAATAAGCACATTATTAATTCGGCATAACAACACCTGAAGATATATTTTGACATAATACAGGTGCTGTGTAAGTTGGGGCTAATATTTAATGAGGTTTCATATTACTAATATCAAGCTATGCCTCTTGCCGCCCAACAGACACAAGGCAAAATCTATAAGAAGAGACAGGCGTCACAAAAAACGAAGATGTGATAGTCCTGTGGGCAGAGAACTGCTTGATACAGAAGCTTTTGCAGCCGAATTTACAAATCTATGTGAGTTCGGCTGTTTTTATTTGCACATATATTTTTCACACCATCTGCCTCCATTTTTTCATCTGACAGGCGGTATTAATTGCCGTTCGCCTCCTTGTCTTTTCTGAATTCTCCAAATCATTCAGAAAGGACAGAAGCCATGCAAATATGTATCAAAATCAATGGGCAAGCCGTGTCTGTAGACGTTTCCATCGAAGTGTACGAATACATTGATCGCGCGAATCACAAAGATGAGAATTTGGATCATAGAAAGCGTCGTCATTGGGACAAGCGTAAGTATGACGAAGCTATCATTTTTCACGAATGCAGTCGGGGCTTGTATGAAACACCGGAGCAATGGCTTTGCCGCAAAGAAACCTTGCAGGAAATTATAACGGCGCTGGAGAGCTGTACAGGACAGTATTGAAGCGGTACGAAAAAAATGCAAAGAATTTTTTGAATAGCGACCCTACGAAACACGATTTTCGGGCTATACAGTGAGGGGCTTTTTGCCCTATCACATCGGCGAGAGGGACAGGCAGTTTTCAAGCTGCACTGTCACTCTTGCTATCTGGAGGTTTAGCCCATGCAAATCATTAACCTGCGCAAACAGTATCCCGGTTGCTACAGCCATGACATGTTTGTGGAAGTCTCCGACGACGTGGCCGAGGCCATACTGCTGGCAACCCGTCAGGAGAACAATTATCGTCAGCGCACATTCCGGCACAAGGCGTACTACTCCCTTGACCGGGGCGATGGTATTGAAAACGCGGCGCTTCATTTTACACCGTCGCCGGAAGAAATCTTTCTCCGGCAGGTATCTCTGGAACAGCTTCAGGAAGCCATTGACCATCTGCCGCCCATACAGATGCGTCGCGTTTATGCGCATTACATTCTTGGCATGAAGAAGGTGGACATCGCCCGTGCCGAAGGGGTGTGCAGCAGCGGCGTGTGCTCAACGATCAAGGCGGGTTTGAGAAATCTCAAACGCTATTTTGAGAAGAAACAATGGACGAAATAACAGGAGGAGAAGAATGGAAAAGTATACAGATGAAATACAGTCGGTTCAGGAAAGAATCCGGCAGCTTAAAAATCGCCAGAAGATACTACTGAAAAAGAAATCTGACGCCGAGCGCAAAGCACGGACGCGCCGCCTTATTGAGCGCGGAGCGATTCTGGAGAGTATTTTCCCCGAAATCGTCTCCATGACGAATGAGAAGGTCAAGGCATTTTTGGAGAAAATGCGGCGCTCTGACGCGGGAACGAAGTAGCTGCCGGTTTCCAAGGGCGCATTATCCGAGATAATTATTTATCCGAGATGTTTTAGTAAAATGCTGACATATTGCCATCTTCAAAAGATAGTTCTCGGATAATGAAATCCGTCTTACGCATATGTTGGAAGTGAGCGTTCCGTTGATAGCAATCAAAAACTTTTTCGGTCACGCCTCTGTTCATACCACTGAGCGTTATACAGAACTGGTGCAGAAAACTGTAAACAATTACATCAAAGGGTGGAACAGCAAATGAATCCCGGCAACTACCGCTATTCCCGAACGACTTACGGGGAATGCTTTGCTGGAGTTCCTAACTTAATTCCATACAGAACAATTCCATTTCGTTATCTGAGAAGTCCGCCGTAAAACACGCTTCCGCTCTCACTCAGGCGAATTTTTCTCGGATAATGTAACTTCTCGGATAATGCGCCCTATCCCGGATAGGGCGCACTATGGGAGATCCCGGATAGGGCGCAATATCTAAGATATAACAATATCTGAGGGAACCCCGAAACACTATGCCGTTAGCGGTTTTGCGAAAGCACTTCTCAGATATTGTTTTCCAAAATACTGAGCAATTTCATGTATCAATATCCGAGAAGTACAGAAAATCGACTCTCAATATTGTCGTTTATCCTTTTCGAGGCTCAATTTCCTCAACAAAAATCAGTTTTCAATATCCGAGATGTTTTGCGGCGAAGCCCCGTTTTTACAGGCTCCGCCGCTTTTTTCTCGGATATTGTATCTACTCAGATATTGCGCCTAATTCGAGATCTCCGATTAGGCGCACTTATGCACCCTTACGGGTGCGTGCGCTCTGCGAGGCTTGCGCTCTGGCAAGCGCGATGGGGAGCTACAATCCCCAAACCCCTTGTGTACCTCACAGCCGGGCGCATCCTCTGCGGAGAATACGTCCGGCCATGAGGTCTTGTATCGCCCGCCGCTACGAATGGAGGTGAAACATGGCGATCTATCATTGCAGCGTCAAAATCATAAAGCGCAGCCAAGGCCGGAGCGCCGTGGCTGCCGCCGCCTACCGAAGCGGCGAAAACCTCATAAACGAGTGGGACGGTATGACCCATGATTACACCCGCAAAGGCGGCGTTGTTCATACGGAAATTTTGTTGCCCATATATGCGCTTCCGGCGTTTCAAGACCGCTCCGTTCTTTGGAACAGCGTGGAGGAAATTGAGAAGAGCCGAAATGCCCAGCTCGCCCGCGAAATTGAAATCGCCCTGCCTGTGGAACTGAGCCGGAAGGAACAAATCCGTCTTGTCCGTGACTATGCCCAGAATACTTTCGTGTCCATGGGGATGTGCGCGGATATTGCCGTTCACGATAAAGGCGACGGCAATCCACACGCTCATATTCTGCTGACCATGCGCCCATTTAAAGAGGACGGTTCATGGGACGCAAAGTGTCGGAAAGAATACGATCTCGATAAACACGGGCAACGCATCAGGCTAAAAAACGGCGCGTTTAAAAGTCATCGGATGGATACCACCGATTGGAATGAGCTGACCAAGGCCGAAGCATGGCGCGAGGCATGGGCTGAGTATACCAACCACACGTTCGAGCTAAAAGGACTATCTGAACGCATTGACCATCGTAGCTATGAACGTCAGGGCGTGGAAAAGATACCGACTGTCCATATGGGCGTCGCGGCCACACAGATGGAGCGCCGGGGTATCCGCACAGAGAAGGGCGGCGTCAACCGGGAGATTGCCGCTCAGAACAAACTGCTGAAAGAAATTAAAGCGCGGCTGACCCGCCTCTACAACTGGTCAAAGGAACAGGCAGAACAGCCGGGGAAAAAGAGCAGCGTGTTGGAACAACTCCGGCAGGTACGTAATATGATACAAGCCACCACTTACGGCAAACCCAGAGTACGCAATGATGACGTGGCCTTGTTCAACCTTCTGCAAGAGAAAAAAATATCGTCTATACCGATACTACACGAAAAAATCTCTGATATGAATCGCGAGTATTACGCGCTGCGGGGAAAGATTGCGAGCACCGAACGCGAGCTTGCCCAGCTTAACGAGCGGCTTTCAATGTGGGAGCAGTATTCACAGAACGAAGACGTATATCAGCAGCTTACAATCTTGAAACCGAGTGCGCGGGATTCCTTCTCAGAAAAGCACCGTGTCGAGCTGATCCTGTTTGATTCCGCCGCCAGCTATTTTGATGAACTGAAAGCCTCCGGCGAAGCTATCTCCCCGAAACAGTGGCGGGCAGAGGTGGAGCGCTTGACGGCTCATAAGGATTCTCTTTTCCAGCAGATAAAAGATATGCGTGGTGACATTGCACTCTTGGAGAAATTCCGCAAGTCCACCGAGGGCATTCCCGGCGGCAGAAAACCAATAACGAAGGAGCATGAATATGAACGTTAAAATATACCTCAAAATGATACCGGAAGTAGACATCCGCATATCCATCTATCCTATCCCTATCCATCCATCTCCCGTCCAGAAAAGGAGCTTACAGCGGCGAAATGTCCCCAAAATGATACCGAAAAGCGACAGAAAATCCGTGATACCGTTAAATGCCTACGTTACGGCTCATCGAGGTGCTTAGTATGCCGAGAATGAGCAAAAAGCGGAAGCTTGAATGGGCATTTTTCCTCAACCACCGGAACCGCATCACCTACAACGAGTTGTGCCGGAAATGCGTTCATAGCTGTAAGCAGAGCTTTCGAGCCGAGGTTATGGCATGTCCACGCTATCAGTCCAAGCGCGCCAAGGAGGATTAACGACTTTGAGAGGAGAGCTATGAGCAATGAAAAAGCCATTCAAAATATAGAGGTGAACACTCCCTCTATGATTGAGAATGCACCTATGTTGGTGAAGAAAATTGGTAAAACCACCTATCGGGTGAAGATCCATTTCAGCACTACCAGCCGTGAGACCATGAGCGACAAGATTAAGCGTATGCTCCGCAATGAGGTGCAGCAGATGTAGGACGCAACATCGACAGGCCGGGAATCTCAAAACTGATTTCCGGCCGTTTCGTTCGCCCCAATTTCTGTAGTCAATAAAGATGCTATGCTTGCAGCTATTGTTGATCCAAAGAGGCTCTTCCTTCACTCAGTACTTTTTCATTCCCATCTCATATATTGATGTACAACAGGATGATAGAAATTCATGATCATGGGAGGTTACAATAATAGCTTTTCCCTGCGCGGCCAGATCGGTAAGCAATTGATCGACTGTCACCATGGACTGGTAGTCCAGCCCGCTTGTCGGTTCATCAAAGCAAATAATATCTGCGTCCTTTATACAGGCAACCGCTATACAGAGTCTTTGCTTTTGCCCGCCAGACAACGAAGCCGGATGCCGGTCGATATATTCAGATAAATTTATACGCGCCAGAATATTAACTCCTTTTTCTTCAAACCCTTTCGTCTTTTTACTGCCTAAATATATTTCTTTTTCAACGCTTTCTGTAAACAGCTGATAGTCGCTGTCCTGCATCACAAGGTATGCGTGCTTAATTCTAGCTTTATTTTTATACCGGTTGCCATTAATAAAAATATCGCCTTTTTTCTGTTTTTTGATGCCGCAGATAATCTCCAGCAACGTAGTTTTTCCGGTACCGTTTCTGCCTACAATTCCTAAGATTTCGCCTCTGTGCACATCCATGTTTACATTATTGAGCAATAAGTTGTTCTTTTTATATCCGAAGCATATATTTTTAAGTTGCAGCAACGGTTCGCCTGATTTTCTTTCGTTTTTCTCTTTTGGGAGTTTGTCAATATGAATGGATCGGAGCCCGATACGGTTCAAAGATTCATTTGTTTGCTTTCGAAATTCGCGACCCGACAATTCCCTGTCGATCTTGCCGTTTTTGATAATAATCACTCTGCCACAAAGGTCTTTCAAGTAGTGAATCCTGTGTTCAGACACAACGATCGTATGCCCCTGGTCTTTCAGTTTGTGCAGGCTATCTTTAAGCTTGTCTATGGCGTTGTTATCGAGATTTGCAGACGGCTCATCAAAAACCATGACCTTTGGCTGTCTGGCATAAACCGACGCGATCGCAATCATCTGCTTTTCCCCGCTGGAAAGTTCGAATACCGATTTGCCGAGCAGCTTTTCTATTTCAAACAGTTCAATCGCATTTTGTATCCGTGAAACCGTTTCTTCTCTTTTCAACCCCGCGTTCTCGCAGGAAAACGCTATCTCTGCAGTCGTATCCATCGCAAAGAACTGGCTTCTCGGGTCCTGAAAAACACTCCCAACCGTATGCGACAACTCCTGGATCGTATGCTCGGCAGTGTTTTTTCCGTCAATCACAATATCACCAGTGAGCATACCCTCGTAGAAATCCGGCACCAGAACATTAATCAGTCTCGTAATAGTTGTCTTGCCGCATCCACTGGCTCCAAGAAGCAGCACAAACTCACCGTTTTCGATATGCAGACTAACGTCTTTGAGTGTATCTTCTTCCGATGAGGCATACCTAAACGTAACATTCTTTGTATCTATCAAACAAACTCTCCTTTTAGTTTAGAGCCAAATATACTTGCCGATACGATAGCGGCAATAAATAAGAGTGTGATTAGAACATCCGATGTTTTGATTTTCACCTCATGGTAAGAGACTCTTTTTGTCTCCAGATCAAGCCCCCTTGTCATTGCAGAAGCAGCCAGTTCATCGGCTATGGTAAAGCAGCGTATCACTAAGGGCACAATGGAATATTCAATCGTTTTTAACGGACGTATTATTACATTTTTGAAATTAAGCCCGACACCTCTTAACCTCATTGTCTTTTTGATGTAACCAAACTCCTGTCTGACGGTTGGCATATATCTGAATGTAACCGCCATGGTAATTGTTATCCCTTTTGGCATGTGCATATTCTCTATAGCCGTTACAAAATCCCCCACTTTCAATCTCGAAGCCATCCATATTCCCATAATCACAAATGCGGATATCCGCTGCAGGAACTGAAAGATCATGCAAAAAACATTTTGAAATTGGTCATTTTGAATCAATTCTCCCGCTTCTGCGACCAGTGTCAAAGCCATGATGTAGAGTAACACCTTTAAGCCTTTTAAATACAGCCTGCTCGAAAAAAACAATATTAGTATCAAGATATAATTAAGCATCAGTACAAAGTTATCAGGCGACAAAAAAGTAAACGCAGTAAAAACGACCACAAGAAGCAGTTTCATTCGCGGATCCAGCTCTTCTATAATGTTGCCCCTGCCGACATCCAAATCCATGTTTAAACGATTCCAGCCTTTTTAAAATGCTTTTTAAGCAGCAGTTTCCCTAAAAATGCTCCCGCTATACAGCAGGCGATAACAGCGGCAAGCCCTGCAAAAAACATCGAGCCCGAAGCGAAGTTTTTCAGCTCTGTATATAATTCAACATATTGGTCCGGCAGAATTTTTGTTGCATTAGCAAAGAGAATCAGAGGCACTATGATCCCCAGATACCAGGAAGTAATCTGTATTGTAAAGCATATCGCCATGGTTTTAAACTTCTTTCTGTCCATCCTCTGCCAAATGATCTCGCCAATTGCGCCGCCCGCAGCCAAGAATGCGCTCAACGGCCAGAAGTTTATAACCTGTATAAGCGCAAGTACGATGCCGAATATCAGTACAGTCCACTTTTTGTTCACCTTTGAATAAAGCAGCAGGAATACTGTACCCCATAGCAGCGCGCACGCTGCTTGCGCAAATAGATTGCCGGCTATTGTCAGACCGATAGGTATAGCTATAGCAGCATTCACAATATATACCAGAACCAGTGCCAGCGCAATTGTAATATAGTCCCTTACCGAAAGCTTGTTTTTGTTTTTTTCCTTTAAATTTGCCTTGCTCATTTAACGACCTCCTGATTATATATTCCAGCCTTCTGCTGTTTTTCTGATATCAATAAATCTTTTATATACACCGTCTGCCTTCACCAGATCGTCATGCTTGCCCTGCTGTGAAATCTGCCCTTCCTTCATGACGATGATATTGTCAGCGTTGCTGACCGTTGACAGCTTATGCGCAATCACAATAACTGTCTTACCTTTTGTTAACTCGTTGATCGCGCTTTGTATGAAATGCTCGTTTTCCGGGTCGATGCTCGCGGTTGCTTCATCCAGTATCACAATAGGCGCATTCTTTAGCATTGCCCTTGCAATGGATATGCGCTGTTTTTCGCCGCCGGATAATGTACTCCCGCCTTCGCCGACGATCGTTTCATACCCTTGCGGCAATTCAGAGATAAACTCATGGCAGCGAGCCTTTTTTGCGGCTGATATCACCTCGTCCTCCGTGGCTTTTGGATTGCCTAATTTAATATTGTTTGCTACGGTATCGTGGAAAAGATAAACGTTTTGAAATACCATGCTGATATTTTTCAGCAGGCTGTCGCAGGTAAGCTCACGTACACTGTGTCCGCCGATCTTTACAGCCCCGCTCTTCACGTCATAAAATCGTGCAATAAGATTACAAAGAGTTGTTTTCCCGCTGCCGGACGGCCCGACGATTGCTGTCATACTGTTTTCAGGTATGGTGAAGGATATATTTTTTATGACCTCCATATTGTCATATGCAAATGTGACATTTTCAAACTCAATGCTGTAATCCGTAAGCTTTATGTCTTTACCATCCTCGTCGATGAACGCGCTTTGCTTCAGACTATTCAGATTATTAATATTACTGTCAATAATGTTGAGTAGATGAGTACCTCCGCAAGCTGATTCTATAGAGGCGAAAATCGAGAAGGTAAACATCAGCATCATAACAGAATAAAGCAGGCTCATACCGCCGTTAATTGTTAGCAGCGAGACAACAAAAATTATGCCGCCCGCAGCCAGCTTCAATGATAACCCGTACAAAGCATCAATAGGCGCATAGCTTATCTCGGCTTTAATGCTGACATCCCGGCTGTCCCTGAATGCTTTTCGTATAGAGTTTAATGCCTTACCCTCATTGCCGTATGATTTTATCTGACTAAGGCCATGCAAATATTCGATCACGCTTCGGGTCATATCCTCTTGAGCCCTGTGAACCTTAGGTACAACCCTTTTCCCAAGCTTGCTGACAATGTTTATAAATATAAGGGATACGGATACACCCAAAAGGCCAATCAAAGCCGTAACAGGATTAAAAAACGCAAGGCAAAGCAGTATTGCAGCCGTGGCGATATATCCCTCGACTATGATGTTCACCGATTTCATTCCAATGCCTTCCAGTAAAGTTAGCTCAGATGAAACCGTTGCGGTAATATCTCCAGTTTTGTGTTTTTCAAAGTATCCCAAGGGCACGCGCTTGAGAATATTCCCCACATCTATACGCTCATCCGCCGTCGCTTTGTAGCCGATGGTATCCAGCGTTGAATAACGCAGATAATTAAACAGGGAATTAAGCAGTATTGCAAGCCCTATGCCAAGTGCCATATAAAGCGCAAGATGTTCCGGCAGAGGCGATTCTCCCTTTGCGGCAAGAATAATATAATGCACCGAATATGCGCCGAGCATAAGAGGGAGTATTTTAAAAATCGTGGCGAAAAACGCGCATACAAGACCTAAGTACATCGTTTTTTTATATTTACCCATCCAACGTATAACAGTTCTTAATGTTTTAAACATATGCCTCACCTCTCTTGGGCGTCCAGCTTTTTGAGTCAATGTGCGCTCGCCACATACTGTGATATACTTCACTTTCTTCAAGAAGCCTTTCATGACTATTCATGGCCTTTATTTCACCCTTGTCGATTAAAATGATTTTATCGGCGCGGGTAATCGTTGAAAGCCGGTGTGCGATAACCACTAAGGTTTTTCCCTTTGCCAGAGCTGAAATAGACTTTTGTATTTCCCATTCATTTTCAGGGTCTGTGTATGTTGTGGCTTCGTCTAAAATAACGATAGGCGCATTTTTCAAAATCGCCCGCGCTATACTGATTCGTTGCTTTTCTCCGCCGGACAGTCGGTTCCCCGCTTCTCCGGCCGTTGTGTTATATCCGTTTTCAAGCGCGCTTATAAAGTCATGGCAGCGTGCCTTCTTTGCCGCTTGGATGTCGGCTTCGTCACTGGCCTTCGGATTTCCCATTCGGATATTTTCGAGCAGAGAACAATCAAACAGGAAATTATCCTGAGTCACAAAGCTTATGGTCTGTGCCAGCTGTTTTAAAGGTATGTTCCGAAGGCTTGTACCGCCGATGGTGATATCACCTGAGGAAACGTCCCAAAAACGCGCAATCAGCCGCGCCATGGTGGATTTACCGCTTCCCGACGGTCCAACTAATGCGCAAAACGTATCTTGACCCATCTTCAAATTTATATTTTTCAGCACTTGTGCTTCCCCGTTATAAGAGAAGGAAACATCTTTAAATTCAATGCTATGATTTTTTATTACCACATCAGTTTCGCTGTTGTGCAGCTGCTCCACATTCAGGAACTCACTTGTATCGTCTACCGCATACTGAATCATCTTTATGTCGTTAACAAAAACGGAAAGGTTCATCAAAGGAGGAGCTATGCCGATTCCCAAAGCTACGCAAAGCACAAATTCCGCAGGAGTAAGCGCGCCGGTTTGACTCAGAATAATTCCGACGGGGACAATTCCTAACAGTGTCGTGGGCAGCAGCGCCATCATAAGGCCAAGCGGTGCCATAACGCTTTTGCCCCAATCAAGTATGTGATTTTTAAAGCCGTTTACGGCTTTTTCAAACTTTTTATAGGATGTATCCGTCTGGTTAAACATTTTTATCTCTTTTATACCCTCGGCATACTCAACAATAACGCTGTTGATATTGTCGCTTATTTTCATGGCGTTTTGATATTTTGCGGTATAGTTACTGAGGGTGATCAATCCGATAGCCAGTGCTATAGGTACGGGAATCATTGCCGCAAGCGCCATTCTGTAATCAACGCTGATCAAATATACAAAAACGCTGACAGAAATCAAAATATTGGACAAGCCTTCAGGTATCATATGTGCTATGGGAAGCTCAATAACCTCAACTCTGTCTATTACGGCGTTTTTAATTCGCCCGACCTTTTCGTTTATTACTACTCCGAGAGGCGCATCCATCAGCTTCTCGCATATTTTCAGCCTGAGATTATTTAAAATGGTATACGCCGATATGTGGGACAATGCTGTGGACAAGGCGTGAAAAACAAGTTTTATTACATAGCCCGCAAGACAAACCAGCACCCACGGCAGCACATCACCAAATACTGGTGCATCACCGGTCAATATGATTACAAGATTGTATATGCCGTAATAGGGAACCAAGCCGCCTAATACGCCGATTATGGCGAACAGGACAGACGCAATCATCTTGCCTCTGCAGTGTCTTGTATGCCGTAAAACTGTTTTACTCCAATGCTCTTTCATGTATTACTCCCTAAACAATGACGTTATTTACTTTGCGTTTCCTGTACTCGTTCGGCAGTGCTCCGATTACCTGCTTAAATGCGGCGGAAAACTTGCTGGGATTGGTATATCCGACAGACAGCGCAGCCTCGGCAACAGACAGATCCGATTGCAGGAGTGCATTTGCGGTATATTGCATGCGGTATTTACGCATATATGCGTATATCGTATTCCCGTATACACCCTTAAAACAGCTTGTCATCGGGGTCAGCGGTATATCAAATTTTCTGGATAATTCTTCAAGGGTATAATGATGCTCCAAATCATTGATCAGCATCTCGTGCATCTTCTTGATCTTGGCCACATGGGATTTATAGAAATACTCGTTCTTTATTTCAAGGTCGTCCGTGCTCATTGAGTCTAAATACAACAGCAGCTCAAAGATTTTTATTTTTATATATGCTTGCTTGTTTTTTTCTTTGGCATTTTTTATGTCTTTGAAGATAGTATCCAATTCGGGATTGTTCCGGATTAAATACGGATAGGGCTCGGTTGTGAATTTCTCTTTGAGCTTCCTGATATCGACCGGGAAGCTTTTTAAATTCTCCTGTGTCGACTCCTGTGCCTGGGGGAGGAAAAATGAGACGGTTACCGCGTGATAGTGATTAAGCGGAAGAAAGTAACTGCTGGTAACGTATTGTCTATCATCCATACTTAAATCCCCAGCTTGCTGGTAGAAGCATGACCCGTTATTCAGTGACCATTCCAGCCTGCCCACATAGCAGTAGTCCAGGCAAAACACTTCCGCGTTGTGGCGGATTTCGCTGACCATGCTTTTCATATGAACATCGTCGTACATCACATAGACGCCATCCATAATCTCATATGATGTCATAACGCACTCGCCAGTCTCGTTTCGGATAACATATACCTGACAGTCGTCGTTTTCTGTAACAGATACAGATGTACCCATGTTTATTTGCTCAATCCCTGCCATAATAACTCCCTTGCAGTAAGTTAGTTTACGCTAACCTATTTGTTATAGTATACCACATGTTTAATATGTTCCACTCCGTTAAGTTGGATCATGCTCCGTTTTGTTGGGAATGTTACTGGACAATAAGCTAAAGAAAAATAACAAGTTAATAGTGTCTCCTTAGAAAAAAATTTACTTGAAAGATATTCTTAACTGATATTAAAAGAGAAATGATATATGTAAATACAAAAATTTGGTTATATAACGGAAATACTTTCACCGTTACAGGATCCTTGTTTTTTTGATGAAAAAGTCCTTGACAATTCGTTTCCGGGAAAACCGCAAAATCAATTTTAGTTGCGTGCGCTGTACGGCTTGCGGCTTTTAATTTGCAACAGATACGGGATATAACGAGTGATGACGAACTGGATATAGCGAGTTTGGGGAAGAAAAAGAGAGCTCTATTTGCAGTGATACCCGATAATGATACGACATTTAATTTCCTAATTGGAATTCTGTATACACAAATTTTTCAAAAGCTATATTACGAGGCAGACCATAAGTATGAAGGCAGATTACCGATGCACGTTCATTTTATGCTTGATGAGTTTCCGAACGTCGCCCTACCGGAGGATTTCGACAAATGCCTTGCTACAATGCGGTCAAGAGGTATATCAGCAAGCATTATTATTCAGAATCTGGCACAGCTAAAAAGCATGTTCAAGGGTGACAATCATATGTGGGAAAATATCGGAGGAAATTGTGACAGCATGCTTTTTCTAGGCGGGAATGAGCCGAATACACATGAGTATATTTCAAAAATGTTAGGCAAGGCAACAATTGAAACAAGGACATATGGACACAACAAAGGGCGTAATGGCTCATATTCGACTAACAGGCAGATTGTTGGCAGAGAGTTAATGCTGCCGAATGAAGTCAGAGAGTTTGATAACGATTACGGATTGCTTTTTATTCGTGGAGTAAAGCCCGTATTGGACAAAAAGTACGACATAAAGAAACACAGAAATAACCATTTAACGACCAATGGAAAAGGTGAACCATATGTTCACGTTCACTACCAAATTGAAACTATTGCATTTAAAGATTTTGATTTTGAGCGTGCCGGCGATTACATAATTTTAGAATAGGATTGCATTCCATTTAACTCATATTAAAGGCTTATAGGTTAGCCTAAAATAACCTAAAATATGAATTTAGGAGTTAATTATGAAACGTAAAAAGAATATTAAGAGAATTATCGCTGTAACCGCTGTAATGGCGGTTTTTTTAATGACGGCTACTACGGCATATGCTGATGGTGACCCACTTCAGGTTGTAAATAACTTAAGTGATTTTATATTCAGTATGATTCGAGCTATTGGCGTTATCCTGCTTGGTTTTGGCATAGTGCAGATTGGTATGAGCTTAAAATCCCATGATCCATCACAGAGAAGCAACGGTTTTCTCACCTTTTTCGGCGGTGTTGTCATAATGTTTGCAAAAGAGATATTGACCCTTATTACCGGAGGATGACAGCTATTGAAACTCGAATCCCACTGTCTCCTTAGAGATAGGGGGATTCGTTATTTAAATCAAGGAGGTGAATATTTTTGTGGATAATAGATAACTTAGAAAACGCACTCAAAACATGGAATGAGAAATTAGCAGAAATATGGAGTCTGATTACGCAGTCCCCACAAACTTTTCGTGGCGGTAATATCTGGGATGTCATCGTAGGGATAAATGGAGCATTGCAAGCAATAGGGTATGCTTTGTTAGTCTTGTTTTTTGTTGTGGGCATGGTAAAGAGCACGGCCAATTTGCAGGAAATAAAAAGGCCCGAAGTGGCTTTGCGTCTTTTCATTCGCTTTGCTCTGGCAAAGGCGGCTGTTACGTGGGGAATGGAAATACTCACAAGTATATTTCAAATATGCCAAGGTATTGTGCAGACCGCCGCAGGTAGTATGGGCATCGCTACGGAAGTTACATTGCCTGCTGAGATGGTAGACGCAGTTAGCAATTTGGGATTTTTTGAAAAAATACCGATATGGGCAGTCAGCTTAATCGGTTCGCTGTTTATAATCATCTTGTCATTCATCATGCTGATGACTGTTTACGGCAGATTTTTTAAACTATATTTGTACACAGCCATCGCCCCGATACCCTTATCCAGTTTTGCAGGAGAAGGAACATCAAGTATGGGTAAAGCATTCTTAAAGAGTTATGCAGGCGTTTGCTTAGAAGGCGCAATTATAGTCCTTGCTTGTGTAATATTTTCCGTATTTGCAGCTTCGCCGCCCAATGTTGATATGGATATGTCAGCTTCAAAGATCGTTTGGGCGTACATGGGTGAAATGATATTTAATTTATTGGTACTTGTAGGAACGGTAAAAATGGCAGACAAGATCGTGAAAGAGATGTTAGGATTTTGATTTTTATATAAGAAATCAAAAAATAAGCAATTGCACCTATTGGTGCTTTTTTTGGAGGAAAAAATGGAAATTAAAATACCCCGTGAGGTTAGAAAATATAAGGAAACAATTTTCTTCGGACTGTCCATGCGGCAGTTTTTTTGCAGCGCAATAGCAGTTGGTATAGCTGTACTTGCATATTTTGCATTACGTGAGACTCTAGGGAATGAAGGCGTATCATGGATATGCATATTGGTTGCCCTGCCCATAGCATTAATAGGCTTTGTAACCTATCACGAAATGACACTTGAACATTTTATTATGGTATGGATTAAGTCTGAATGGTTAATGCCAAAACGCCTGTATTTCAAATCAGATAACTATATGTACACGGCATATGAAAAATTAAAAGTAGATAAAAAACAGCAACAGAAAACACAAAAGCGAATAGAAACAATTGAACGTTTGAAAAACGGGGTTAAGAAAATTCAAGCTATGATTGTAAAATATTTTGCTTTAGCAAAACGATATATTCAAAATCGAATAAATTGGAGGAAAAAATAGAATGTTTAATACGTTTAGGAGGATAAAGCAAGCTGAAAAAGAGGGATTGAACATTCCAAAGAGCGTGCAACAAGCCATTCCCATCACAAAGGTGTATGAGGATGGTATTTTTAAAGTGGGCAATAACTTCTCAAAAACCCTACGGTTTACGGATATAAATTATCGTGTTGCCAGTAAAGATGATCAGATGGATATGTTTATGAGATTCTGCGATTTAATTAACAGCATTGAGAGCGAAGCAGTAACAAAAATCACCATCAACAACAGGCGATTAAACCGCAAAGATTTTAAGCAGCGGATACTGCTGCCTGAAAAGGACGATTTCTTAGAAAAATACAGACATGAGTATAATGAGATGCTGATGGATAAGGCGACAAAATCAAGCAACTCTATGGTACAGGAGAAATACATTACGGTTTCCTCTGCTAAAAAGAATGTAGTTGAAGCGAGAGCGTTGTTTTCAAGGTTCACTACGGATATTTCATCCTACCTGTCCAAGCTATCCAGCAGGTCGCAAGAGCTTGATGCTGTTGAAAAACTACGTATATTCCACGATTTCTATAGACTGGGCGAAGAAACCCATTACCACTTTGACTTGAAACAAGCAATACGTAAAGGGCATGATTTTAGGGATTATATCTGCCCGGACAGTATGGAGTTTAATAAAAACTATCTAAAGATTGGCGATAAGTATTGCAGGACATTTTATATGCGTGAATTTGCAAGTTTCATTAAGGATACTATGATAACCGAATTTATGGACTTGCTAAAGAATATGATGTTGTCCATTGATATGCTTCCCATTCCTACAGACGAAGCGGTGCAGATTATTAACAAGCTCATATTGGGGGTAGAAACAGATAAGGCGAGGTTTACTAGAAAGCAGTCTCAAAACGGCAACTTCACAGCAGATATACCGTATGACCTTGAACAACGTTCAAAGGAACTCCATGAGTTTATGGATGACCTTACTTCTCGTGATCAAAGAATGTTGCTTGCAACAATAACCATCGTTTTAGTTGCAGATAATTTGGAAGAGCTGGACGAGGATACCGAGAGCGTTTTGTCCATTGGCAGAAAGCATATTTGCCAATTTGCTTCTCTCACTTTTCAGCAAGAGGAAGGGTTATATACGGTTTTGCCATTCGGTATGCACAAACTACCGTTTAAATGGCGTACTTTGACAACAGAGTCCACGGCTGTATTGATGCCATTCAATACAATGGACATACAGGATGAAAGTGGTATTTATTACGGTCTTAACGTCATTTCAAAGAACATGATAATAGCGGACAGGCGAAAACTGCTCAATGCAAATGGTTTTATTTTGGGAGTAAGCGGAAGCGGTAAATCGTTCAAAGCTAAAGAAGAAATGATTGCTTTGATGCTCCGTGGTGATGTAGATATTATTTGTATCGACCCTGAGAACGAGTATGCAAACCTCTTTAGAGCCATGAATGGCGAAGTAATTAAAATATCCGCAGGAAGCAATAATCATATCAATGCCATGGATTTGAGCCGTGAGTATGGCGGAGATGAAAATCCCATCATTTTAAAGAGTGAGTTTATACTTTCGCTTATTGAACAGCTTGTAGGAACAGGTAAGCTGAACGCAAAGGAAAAGAGCATTATTGACCGTTGTACGGCTAATGTATACAGAGAGTACATAAATAATAATTTTGAAGGCTTACCGCCAACATTAAAAGACTTTAGGCAGGATATGCCATACTTGTTCGTGAAGAGTTCAGTTGCCCATAAAATTCACGAACAGGGACACGATCAACTGGACTTTTCTTTAATTAATCGGAAAGTTTGGGCTAGAGGTGTTATGGAAAATTCTATAATGCTAATAAGCTGAGCTAAGTAGCGAAAGCAATGGAGTATAGGGGAAGACATCCATGCACTCTCCATACATACACTACCTAAAAGGCGTTTTTGAATTATGGGAGCATTAAAAATTTTAATATAATAAGGAAAATTATTAAAGTTGATGTTGTGCTAATTAAATAAAGGTTGTATGATACAAAAGTAGAACATGATCTAAGAATACAAAACGAATGTTTTAATATGTATATACAAAAGGAGTTAATAGTATGAGTGAGGGACCCAAATATCAGAAACTTGCAGGTATAATTAGAGATAATATTGAGAAAGGACTATATATCGATGGTCATGTACTGGATACTGAAAATGAGCTTGCAAAAAAATATGATATGAGTCGGCAGACTGTACGTCAGGCGCTTGGACTTTTAGAATCAGAAGGGATACTAGAGAGAAGAAGGGGCAGTGGTACTTATGTAAAACAAAAGACAGTATCTCGGGAAAAAACGATGACCGTTGGTCTCATTATGTCATACATGACTGAGTATATATATCCAACAGTTGTGCAGGGCATAGAGGCTGAACTCGCGCTAAACGGGTATTCTATGAAGCTGTCTTTTACGGCAAATAACGTGGGAAATGAACGTAATTTATTAAAAAGTTACCTTAAGAACCCCGTTGATGGGGTGATAGTGGAGACAACAATGCCCAGCTTACCTAATCCAAACTTATCAATTTATCAAGAACTATCTAATATGGGGATACCATATATATTTATTAACGGATACTATCCACAACTTCACGGTGCGGCATATGTTATTTTAGATAGCTATACGGCTGGAAAGAAAGCTACTGAATACCTAATAAAAAAAGGACATAAACACATAGCTGGTATATTTAAAGCGGATGCAATAAATGGTATGGAGCGTTATCAAGCTTATTTAGAGAGTTTACTGGAACATAAGTTGACTGTCCGTAATGAACGCATATTTTGGTACAGGAAGGACAATCAGGATTATATTTTTGAGGGTACTTATAAATCTAAGTTTTTGGAAGCAATAGAGGACTGCAGCGCAATTGTTTGCTATAACGATGAAATTGCCGTCAGCATTGTTGAACTTCTAAAAAAAGCAGGTAGAAAGGTTCCGGAGGATATTTCAATTATAAGCTTTGACAACAGTGCATACAGCGATGTCTGTAGTGTAAAGTTAACTTCATTAAACCATCCGAAAGAAGAACTTGGCAGGGTAGCCGCAAGACAGTTATTAAATATGATTAATGGTAGGCATGGAGAGCAAATTAAAATGCCCATGGAGATAATTGAAAAGGAAAGCATTATTAAAATCTAGTGGAATAGAAGCTTTATTTAGAATGTGTACGCACATATAAACAAATATATATTAGAAATAAAGACAAATCAAAAACAAATATATAAAAATCGGACAAAAAAGTATTGACAAATCCTTTAATTTAATTATACTATACATATAAATTAAGTACCTTTACTGAAAACATGTTTTCGAAATTTTCAACTAAGAAAGGATATGAAAATACTTATGAAGAAACCCGAAGGAATTTTCCCGCCAATGTTTACGGTGTGGGATAAAAATGAGGCTTATGATCTAAAAGGTCAGGAGCGTTACATGAGGTGGCTTATCGACAATGGCGCTCAGTCGCTTGTTGCATGCGGAAGCACTGGAGAAAATATGGCCATGAGGACGGCCGACCAGCAGCAGGTTATCGAACATGCGGTTAAGGCAGTAGCCGGCGAAGTTCCGATTTATGCCGGCACAGGCAAATACTCCACTATTGAAACACTTGAATTGAGCCAGTTTTCCAAGAAAGCTGGCGTAGATGGGCTCATGGTATTGCTTCCCTTCTACTTCAAACCATATAAGGAAGCGGCCATGAATCATCTGCGCACGATCTATAAAGAAACAAGTCTGCCGATCATTCTGTACAATAACCCGTGGTTTGCCGGTTATGAACTGACCGCCCATGAGACTTCCGTTCTTGCCAAAGAAGGCGTACTGATCGGCGTTAAGGCTGCGCATGGTGACGCGAACCGCGTATCAGATATGCGCTACTTTTGCGGTGAAGATTTCATCATATTCTATGGACACGACTATGCGGCGCTTCAGGGAATTGCATCGGGTGCAAACGGCTGGTTATCCGGTTTTCCGTCCACGTTCCCGAAACAGTGCAGAGAGCTGCAGGATGCGATACTTGTTGACAAAGACCTCGTAAAAGCACAGAAGATTTGGAATAAATTCATACCATTTGTGGACACGTTCATGGCCCCCGAAGTCAACGCAAAAGTCCACTGGCTTGAAATGCTGAAATGGTGCGTCTGTGAACAGGGCTGCGACGTAGGTGTTCCGAGAAGGCCGCTGAAAGAGCTTGATAATAACTATAAGAAACTTCTGAAAAAACCGCTTGAAATTTTGCTGGGTTAAGCACCTGTAAACTAGAAGGTGAAGGTGCAGCGGCTACAAAAAAATCATTAGTTTGGATTCAATGAAATGATCTGACAGCTTGAAAAGGACAATCGACGCTGCACTTTACCCTTCCCTTAAGGTAACGTAAACGAAAAAAGAATAATTTTTATTAAAAGAAAAATGAAATAGGAGTAAGTGCATTAATTGTATTTGTAAAGAAAGGGTAGATATACTGCTTCGTCTTAAAGAAGGAAAGATACATGAAAGATATTAAATCTATAACAAATGCATCGGGGAAATATGATATCATCGTGATAGGTGGGGGAATCGCTGGAGTAAGCGCGGCAGTATCAGCAAAACGACAGGGAATGAAAGTTCTGAGCGTTGAAAAGAGCATCATGTTAGGTGGACTTGCTACACTTGGCAATATTGCTTTCTACCTGCCTCTTTGTGATGGAAGAGGGAATCAAGTGGTGGGAGGACTCGCCGAAGAATTACTGTATGAATCAATTAGGTATGGCTATGGGAATTTAGATGATCACTGGAATAAAAAAACAGAGAAACGTGCTGAGAAATGGAACGCCAGATATAAAACAATATTTTCACCACCAGAGTTTGTTATTGCACTTGATGAGTTGATAGTGCGGGAAGGCATTGATTTATTATTTGATACGGTATTCAGCGAACCTGTTATGGATGGAGGGCTTTGTAGAGGTATTTTTGTAGAAACAAAGCTAGGTCGAAAATATTATGAGGCATCAGCATTCGTTGACGCGACAGGTGATGGAGATTTATTTAGAAGAGCCGGTGCTGATTTTGAGTTTGAAAAAAATTGGCCTGTTTGTTGGGGCTATTCAGTAAGTATAGACAGTATTAAGAATGCGATAGAAAAGCGAGATGTAAAATACGCTGTAAAACTTGAAACACGAGCCGAATTGCATAGCGGTATAAATCCGAAAGATTGGGTTTATACTTTGAAGGATATAACTAAATTCATACTTGATGGTAGACAGATACTTAAAAAAGATATCCTATCAGATAAAAAGCAAAAAACACTGGTCAATCTTCCGGGCATGCCACAATTTCGGACAACTTACCGGTTAATAGGTGCATACGATCTTGCTGATGCCGATGTAAATAAGAAATTTGATGATTCAATAGGGGTAATAAGTGATTGGCGGCCATCGGGTAATTACTGCGAGATCCCCTATCCTTCTTTGATATCACCTAAATTAGATAATATTTTAGTGGCAGGGAGATGTATTGCTGCTAAAGGAGAAGCAAGTGAAATAACACGACCGATCCCAGGAGTCGCGTAGATGGGCGAAGCCGTAGGGATTCAGCTGCAGAGATTATCAAACAAAAGAAGACAGTTCAAGAGTTGAATGTGTTGGACGTGCAACGGAAAATCGAAAAAGCAGGTGGCAGAATACATATTGAACAAAATACGTTTTGCTATTGATTTCATTTTAATAAACGTTTCTTTGGGTCCGGAACCAAAGGATCAGTATTAATGAAGAAAGGAGTCGCTGCAAAATAATAGTGGAGTTTTTTATTTTCAAAATAAAACGGAAAATTGAAAAGGTAATCTGCGCCTTAACAGCCAATCGGCAGTTGTGTAAGCAGATAATCAAAAATAAAAGGAGAGAAAATATGAAGAAATTGTTGTGCATAGTACTTGCGATGATTATGGTGTGTGGTTTGGCAGCATGCTCAACATCGGGTGAAACAGTGACAGAAACGGCAGGAACCGAAGCAACGACAGAAGCTTCGCCGGAGACGACGGAAGCGGTTTCTGCTGAGACGACAAGCGAAGAATATACGGGTGAAGAGATTACTTTGACGTTTACAACTACTGCCATAGAAACCGATATTATCGGGCAAGGTCTTTTGCTTTATAAAGATTTTATTGAAGACGCAACCAACGGAAAGGTGACATTAGAAATATATTTCAATTCTTCACTTGTTTCCAGCGCTGATGAGAGAGAGTATGTGATGAAGGGAAATGTTGATATGAATTTTGGCTATCCTGACTCATGGGGGGACTATATCCCAGCTTTTGATACCTTTACAGTCCCTTTCTTATTCAAGAATAGTGATCATTATCTTGCATTTTATAATGGTGATTTGTTTCAGCAATTTTATGACAGCGCTAACGTAGAAGATATTATGGGAGTGCATATGTTAACTAGTTCTTCTTTTTATAGAGGAGGACGAACCATAAATCTAACAATGGATAAAAAAGTTACTAGTAGGGCTGACCTTGAGGGGATAAAGGTAAGGTTTCCAACAAGTGATGTGTGGTCATTTATTGGTGAATCAATGGGCGCAAATTCTGTTCCTTTAGCATGGAGTGAGGTTTATCTTGCTCTTCAGACCGGAACTCTTGAAGGACAGGATAATGGACTTTCATTAATAAGAAGTCAAAGTATATATGAAGTGACGAAAAGTGTAACATTAACAAATCATATGATATCAACGGGTTGCTTTGAAATAAATGACGAAAAGTGGGAGAGTTTATCTCCAGAGCTACAGGAAATACTAACGGAAGGGGCACAAGAAGCGGCTAATTATATTACTGAACAGCATTTGGCAACCGAAGCTGAAGACATCGCATTCTTAGAAGAAAATGATGTAAACGTATACCAATTGACCGATGAGGAATTCGCCAGCTATAGTCAGGAAGTGCTGGACTATTATTTTGCAAATGGTGGAGTTGAGGTTGAAAATATCGACATGGACTTATATCAACAGATTAGTGATATGTCATATTAATGAGGTTTATGGGCGGATACAACGTATCCGCCCATAAATTGTGGATGTTGAATACTGGATTGGTTATTATGGAGAGTAAATATGAGAGGATTATTAAAAAAAGTTTACAATAAAACAGCTGATTTTTTTGAGTTATATATACCCGGAGTATTTTTTATTATCATGTTTATTTTTTATATTGTTATGATTGCATATAGATATATATTTTATAAACAAATTAGTTCTATATTTGAGCTCAGTGTGATACTTTTTCTTTGGATTTGTGTACTATCTGCTTCTTACGGCGGACGTTCGAAAAAACATATAATGTTCGCAATATTGTATGACAAAGTATCCGAAAAAATTAAGCTGATATTCAGGCTTATTGGAAATCTGGTTATTATAATAACTTTTATAATATTAATTCCATTTACATATGAATCAAATTGCTTTTATGCAATAAAAAAATCATCTATGCTAAAGATACCGTTTAATGTTATTTATTTTCCTTTTATATTATTTTTAATTAGCACATTGATTCATTATTTTATTCTATTTATTAAAGATATCAAATTAATCAAGAACTTGTGGAAGGGACAACAGAAATAAAATGAATACGTTTTTAATTTTTTTGCCTCTTATAATTTTGGCAATAAGCCTTATAATACGTATGCCAATAGGGATTAGTATGATATGCGGTGGTGTAATTTATTTTTTGGCAACGGGGCAAGATATGGGGTTGATTTTAGACACTACAATGAGTTCATTATTCTCTAATAGTGTGCTCGTGGCCATACCATTATTTATTTTTACTGCAAACATCATGAATTCAGGAAAAGTTACTGAGTATATGTTTACTTTTGTTAAGTCATTAGTTGGAAAGAAAAAAGGGGCGATGGCTTATATAAATATTATTATTTCTTTGATTTTTTCTGGGATGTCTGGAGCCGCACTAGCTGATGTATCAGGTATCGGGATATTAGAGATAGAGGAAATGAAAAAAGACGGGTATGATATGCCTTTTTCTTGTGCACTGACTGCTACCACTTCCGTTGTTGGTCCAATTTTCCCACCAAGTATCCCATTAGTTGTATATGGTATGATTGCCGGTGTATCCGTTGGAAAATTATTTTTAGGTGGAATGGTTCCTGCGATCATGATCGGTTTAATACTTTGTATATATGTGCGGTATATATCTAAAAAAAGGAATTATCCAACGGGATACAGGTTCACATTTAAGCAATTTATAAAATATACATTAAAGGCATTGCCTGCGCTTATTACTCCAGTTATCTTACTCGGCGGTATTTACAGCGGTATCGTAACTCCGACTGAGGCAGGAGCACTGGCTGCATTATATACAATAATTATTTCTGTATTTGCATACAGAATCCTCCGCTTCAAAGATTTTATAAAGGCTGTAAAGGATACTGTTATTCAGACGGGGGTCATTGCAGCGATTGTTATCGGAGCATATGTAATGCAACATGAAGTAACAACATCAGGACTATCAAACATAATTGGGAGTTGGTTTTATAGTATAACCGATAATAAATATATTTTCTTATTTTTTATCAATATAATATTTTTAATATTTGGTATGTTTTTTGATGTTGGAGTTACTTCTTTAGTTTTTGTACCGCTTGTTATTCCGATAGCAACACAATTGGGAATTGACTTGGTTCATTTAGGTGTTGTTATTGTTGTAAATATGATGTTAGGTGGGTGTACTCCACCATACGGTATTCTTTGCTATGTTACCAGCGGTATGACGGAGACACCGCTTCAGAAAGTGTTTAAAGAAGCTATACCAATGATTTTGTTAATGTTTATAGTATTATTGCTGATAACATACATCCCAGAATTGGTAACAGGGATTGCAAGTTTGATATCTTAAACAAAAAGATAATTAGCAAAGAGAGGAATGATTATGATAATTAAATCATTGACAGATAATATAGCATTATCTGATGATTTTGTTTCGGAACATGGATTAAGTCTATATATTGAAACAAATAGGCAAAAAATACTATTTGATGTTGGTAAAAGTGATATATTCATTGAAAATGTTAAAAAACTTGGCATAGATATTGAAGATATAGATATTGTTGTTATATCGCATGGCCATGATGACCATGGAGGTGGAATTAAATATTTTCTAAAAAGGAATAAAAAAGCGCTTATATATATTAAACAAAGCGCATTTGAGCTGCTATACGATGTAAACGGTTTAGTTGGTAATGAAGAAGTATATAAGCAAAAAGAGCGGTTTGTTTTTACCAATGATCGTTTTATTATTAAAGAAGGTATTGAAACATTTTCAGAAGTTTCCAGCAAGCATCTGCTATCGGAAAATAAAGTGATTATTACTTTAAAAGATGGAAGATCATTTGAAGATAAATTTGAACATGAGCAAAATCTCGTGATATTTGAAAATGGTTTTAAGTTTTTATTTACAGGTTGTGCTCATAATGGAATTTTAAATATCATAGATAAAACAATTCAGCTTTATGGTGGCTCAATAGATTATATAATCGGTGGTTTCCATTTATTAAATGAATCATCATGTTTAATAGATCAAATAGGTAATAGGTTAAAGGAGGAAAATACACAATGCGCAACTTGCCATTGTACGGGTATTGATGCATATAAACAGCTAAAGAATATAATGGAGGATCAGATTGAGTATTTATATGCAGGGAAAATTATTAAACTGGCATAATGAAAAAGACAGGAGTTAGATAATGAGAGCAGCATTTATAGATAAGCCTATGTCTATTTTATATACTGACGTAGAAGAGCCGCAGATAAAAAAGAAGGATGAAGTAAAGATTCAAGTCAAAGTGACAGGCATATGCGGATCTGAAGTCCACGCATATCATGGGACTCACGCCTATCGGATACCGCCAATTGTGTCAGGGCATGAATGTGCGGGAGAAGTGGTTGAAGTGGGTGCAAAGATTACAAAATATAAAATCGGCGATCGCGTTACAGTAGCACCTCAGTATGGGTGTGGCAATTGTTATTACTGTAAAAATGGGCAATACAATGTTTGTAAGAACAAGATTGTACTTGGGTCAAACAAATGGAGTGGATCCTTCGGGGAATATATTGTGGCGCCTGAAGAAACTGTTATATCGATTCCAGACAATATGACATATGAACAGGCGGCATTAATTGAACCGCTTGCGGTAGGTATGCATCTGGTGAGACTTAGCCAATTGAAGGTTGGGCAGACTGCGGCGATTATTGGTGTTGGCACAATTGGTCTTGGGATACTGGAATGCGCTAGACTGGCTGGCGCAAGAAATATTATTGTATCTGACATGGTTAAATTCAATCTGGAAAAAGCAAGGGACTTGGGCGCAGATCATTGTATTAATTCTGCAACTGAAGATGCCGTTGCAAAATATAGGGAGTATTCAGCGGGTACAGGAATTGATGTCGTTTTTTTGGCAGTTGATGCAAACGTAGCTTTCCAGGCTGCTTTAGATATCGTAGCTCCTCACGGAACGATCGCGGCCGTCATAACACCGCGAAATGCACAAGGTTGCGATACGATTGAGATAACCAATAAGGAACTTCATATCGTCGGTTCATACATGTATGTGTGTGAAGAATTCGAAATCGTTCGGGATATGATATCGGGCGGAAAAATTGACGTTGCCCCGTTTATCAGTAAGGTCTTCTCTATAGAAGATGCTGCAAAGGCGATGGAACTTGCGGATAAAAAAACAGGTGGAGTAATTAAAGTATTAATGAGGTTTTGAACAACGGAGAAATTTACATAATCTAAGACTTAGGGGTGATATAGATGACAGATGAAATAAAGATGCTGAAGAAAAAAGCAAATACGATACGTAAAGACATTATTGATATGGTATATCAGTGCGGATGTGTTGCACACATGGGGCCTTCCTTGTCATGCGCTGATATTGTCACGACGCTATACTTTAAATTTATGCGAATTGATCCGGAGAATCCGAAATGGGAAGACAGAGACCGATTTATCATGTCAAAGGGACATGCATATACGGTGCTGTATGCCGTGCTCAGTGAACGTGGATATTTTGATAAACAGGAACTGAAAACACTGCGCCATATTGGCAGCATGTTGCAGGGGCATCCCGTTATTAACAAAACGCCGGGTGTTGATATGACGAGCGGCTCTCTCGGCAACGGACTTGGTATCGGAATTGGCATGGCGTATTACCTAAAGCTCAAGGGTAAGGACAGTAAGGTGTTTGTGATACTCGGAGACGGAGAGAGCAACGAAGGCTCCGTATGGGAAGCAGCTATGCAGGCACCCGTAAGAAAGGTGGACAACCTGATTGCATTCGTGGATCACAACCATCTGCAAAGCAGCGGTAGCTGTGAGGATATTCTCCCGATGGGATGCCTTGCGGATAAATGGAAGGCGTTTGGATGGAATGTGCTTGAGATGAACGGACACGATATGGCAGATATCGTGAGTAAAATTAATATCGCAGTTAATTTCCGTGGTGCTCCAACAGTGCTTATCGCTCATACGATCAAGGGTAAGGGGATCAGCTTTATGGAGAACACAAATGTATGGCATGCTGCGCGGTTGCCGCAGGACAAGTATGAGATTGCCATTAACGAACTGGAGGAGGAAGCAAAATGGCTGTAGAATTTGATAAGATTACAAACCGAGACGCTTTTGGCAATGTTGTGGCGGAGCTTGCAGAGAAGAACGAAGATATTATGTTCTTGTTTGGAGATACATCATCAGTTGGTGGAAAGAAGATCCATAATCTATTCCCCAAGCGCGCGCTCAATGTGGGTATTGCGGAGCAGAACATGACATTGATGGGCGCGGGCATGGCAGCTTGCGGTGCAAAAGTGTTTGTAGCAACGTATGCGGTCTTTGCCGCAATGCGTATGCTGGAACAGGTGAGAACCTTTGTGGCGTATTCCGATATGGATGTGAAAGTTATTGCGGGTATGGGCGGTATCTCTGCCGGTGAAGAAGGGGTCACGCATCAGGGAACAGAAGCCGTGAATATCATGAGATGCATCCCAAACATGGTTGTGGTTGTTCCTGCTGACGCGGTATCCACGGAAGTGATTACAAGAGCCATTACGGAGTATGTTGGGCCTGTATATATGAGCCTTGGGAAGAACAAATTTCCTAAAGTGTTTGACGATAATTATAAGTTTGAAATTGGTAAAGCAAACATCATGGAGGCAAACGGGGAGGATGCTGCGATTATCTGCAATGGCCTAGTCGTTTCTGAATGCATACAGGCGCAGCAATTGTTGTGCGAAGCCGGATATGGCGTGAAACTGATAGAAATGCCCTGCGTAAAGCCGATTGATCGAGATGCGATCAGTTGGGCCGCAAAAGAGTGTGGCTTGATCATCACGGTAGAGGATAACAACATTATGGGCGGTCTTGGCGGTGCAGTAGCGGAAGTGTTGAGCGAAACCTATGAAGCGAAGCTGTGCCGTATGGGGCTCAATGATCGGTTCGCTGAATCCGGTAACGAATTTGAATTGCTGGACAAGTATGGCCTGCGCGCTGCTGCGATTGTGGATAAAGTTGAAACAATGATTAAGCATAGAGGTAGCGCATCAATGCCAATGATCGACATGCCTTTAGAGGAATAAATATGGCAATATAAAAAATAAACCCATGCACAGACGATATTGATGCGTCTTGGGATGAAGCGAATGTTGAAATAAAAGCAGTTAAGCCTAAAATCAAATATATAATTCGTAAAACATATTAGGAGAATAGTTAACATGCGATTAACTTCTAGAGAGAGAGTTCGTAAAGCAATTAATTTTGAAGAACCCGATCGCGTTCCAGTAGGAATCGGCTCAACATTTGTAACCGGCATTCATATGGATGCATATGTCCAATTGGTTAACAACATTGGGTTGGATCTCGTGCCTCCTAAAGTGATTGATCAGGGAATGATGGTGATACGACCTGACCTGCAGATAATGGAATGGCTGGGGAGCGATGTTGTCGGTATTGATAACATAGTACATTGGTGTAATGATTATGCAAATGAAAATTGGAAAGTTTGGAAAAACAATAAGGGAAATGATGTATTGGTGCCCGGAGGTTTTAACACAGTTAGAGATGACAAGGGCTATACTTATGCAATAGGCAAAGACGGTAAGCCATATGCATATATGAGCCCATACGGTCAATACTTTGAAAACACTATTGGAACCAACTTTTCAGATGAAATAGTTTTTGCAGACCCTAAAGAATGGAAGGCCTCACTCCCAGTTTATAAGCAAGAGCATTTGAAATTGCTTGAAAAGAGAGCCAAGTTTTATCATGAGTATACTAAATACTCGATTAACGGGGGATTCACAAGAAAGCATTTGTTTGGAGCCTCAGGAATAGCAGGGCATACCTATTCCGACCTGCTATGTCTGATAGCTACTGAACCGGAATATCTTGCCTCGATAGTAATGACTCAGACAGAATGGCAATTGGAACAATTAGAGATGTATTTACAAGCAGTTGGACCGTATATTGATACCATTCTTATGTCAACAGCTGATTTCGGTGGACAGAATTGCGAGCTATTTAATCCGGAACAATTTAAAACAATATATATGCCTGCATTTAAAATACTAAATAATTATGTGCATGGGCATAGCCATGCAAAAACCATGTATCACAGCTGTGGTTCTATTAGAAACATTTTAAAATATTTTATAGAAGCAGGGGTTGATATTATCAATCCCGTGCAGACATCAGCTAGCGGGATGAACCCTGTAGAACTAAAAAAGGAATTTGGAGATAAGCTTGTTTTTTGGGGTGGAGGAGTAGATACTCAACAAACATTACCCAATGGGACGCCAGAAGAAGTCCGGCAGGAGGTAAAAGAACGTATTCAGACCTTTGCACCAGGCGGAGGGTTCATTTTTTCACCAGTTCATAACTTACAAAGCGATGTTTCTTATAAAAATGTTAAAGCCATGGTAGACGCTGTAAGGGATTTTGGCGCGTATCCAATCAGCAATAAAAAATAAAGGTGGAGACAACATGCCAATGATAGATATGCCTCTTGAGGAACTGAGGCAGTACAAAGGGGTTAGCCTATGCCCGGATGATATTGATGAATTCTGGGATGAAGCCGTTGATGAGATGAAAGCTGTTGATTCAAAAGTAGAACTTATTCCGGCTGAGTTTCAATGTAGCTTTGCGGAATGCTATCATATGTATTTCTGCGGCGTTGGCGGCGCAAAGATATACGCCAAATATGCAAGGCCGAAGAAGCAAGCGGAGATGCAGCCTGCATTGGTAAAATTTCATGGATATAGCAGGTCGAGTGGAGACTGGTTCGACTTATTACCATATGCCGCTGAGGGCTTTCATATTGCAGCCATGGACTGCAGAGGTCAAGCGGGGAAGTCTCAGGATACAGGTGTCGTTAACGGTAATACGCTCGAAGGCCATATTATCAGGGGGCTGGAAGACGGGTCGCGAAAGTTGCTATATCGTTCTATATTTTTGGACGCCGCACAGCTTGCAGTTATACTTATGGACATGCCCGAAGTCGATGAAGAGAGAGTCGGGTGCTTCGGGCTGAGCCAGGGCGGCGCGCTGACGTTAGCTTGCGCAAGCTTGGAACCGCGGATAAAGCTCGCGGCAGCGCAATATCCGTTTCTATGTGACTTCAGGCGTGTTTGGGAAATGGATCTTGATATTAATGCTTATCGGGAAATACAGAACTGGTTTAAGAAAACTGATCCGCTGCATGAACGTGAAAAGGAGCTTTTTGAAACACTAAGCTATATTGATATTCAGAATATCATTCATCGAATCAAGGGGCGTGTTTTGATGATTACAGGACTCATGGATGAAATATGCCCGCCCTCTACGCAGTTTGCGGCATATAACAAGATAGAATCAAAAAAGGAGATGCTCATTTACCCGGATTTTGGGCATGAGTATTTATTTAAGGTCAGCGACAAGATTTTTGAATTTATGTTAAATTTGAAATAAGAGGATCATTATGATAAAAGAAAAAAAGATACTTGTCGTCGGTAGCATGAATATGGATTTGATTGTAACCACTAATCGTTTCCCGGCGGAAGGAGAGACGGTGCTGGGATGCAATTTCAATACCGCCCCGGGAGGTAAAGGCGCGAATCAGGCTGTACAGGCAGCAAAGCTTGGTGCGCAGGTCGATATGGTCGGGTGCGTGGGGAAAGACCTGTATGGGCAAACGTTATTACAGTCTGTTAAAGATCAAGGAGTCGGTATTGATAATGTACAGACCGATGAAACAATACCAACAGCGGTTGCAAATATACTCATCGAGACGAAGGCTGACGGCAAGAGCCAGAATAGGATTATTGTTGTACCGGGTGCCAATATGGCATTAACACCCGTTTCAGTATCGTTTCTCAAAGAAAGTATCAGCGAATACGATATGATTCTTCTGCAAATGGAAATATCGATGGATGTCAATGAAGCTGTCATTGATATTGCCGCAGATGCTGGTATCCCTGTATTGCTCAATCCGGCTCCTGCGAATCCGATTAAAGATAAGGTGCTGCAAAAACTTACATATTTAGTGCCTAACGAAACTGAGGCAACCGTACTTACAGGCATTCGTATACGGGATGAGGAGGAGAGGATATGCCTTGAGTCTGCCGAAAGAGCAGCAAAAGCATTACTTTCCCGTGGTGTCAAAAACGTCATTATCACGCTTGGCGATGCTGGTGCAATCTGCGTAGCTAAAGATAGTATGGACTATTGTCCAAGTGTAGAGAATATTACAGCAGTCGACCCGACCGCAGCTGGTGATTCATTTATAGGAGCTTTTGCAGTTGCTAAGTGTGAAGGCATGTCAAATTATGAGGCTATGCGCTTTGCCTGTCGTGCAGCTGCAATCACTGTATCCCGAAAGGGCGCTCAGCCGTCACTACCAACAAAGGAGGAAGTACTTCAATTTAACGCATAGATACAAAACACATGAAGGAACAAACGATCTGTCTTTGCTCCCTTCTATATATTTATATGATAAGGGCAAACTTGCCAAAAGGCAAGGACGCAAAGCCACAGGGTCTAAGATGCGAATGCATTATGACAGCCTGGCCACCGCCAAAAGATTATGTTGACCTGCCCTGATGCGGCAGGTTTTCTTGTCATAGGCTAGTACATAGGCGCTACCCGTCAAAGAAAAAAACGTAAGATTGGCGGGCCTTTTTTCCATGCTTGAATAACGAACATAGCCCTTCGAGCTTACGGGTTTGGCGGGTATTTTCATGTGCATCCTTCGTGCCGAAAAACCAGTAAAGCCGTTACTTAATGGCGGCGCGGCGTGATGAAGCGGACTTCATCTTTTGTATCGCTATAATCGGTAAACAAAGCTGTTCTGAGCCTATAATTTACTATACCCTTTCATGTAAATTTACGGATAATATAAGATATCTCCACCCATTTCCCCGGTTGACAATTGTCCAGCCGGGTTTTTTTGTACCCGTATTTTCACGTTGCCGTTCGCCTCCTGCTCTTTCTGAATTTACCAAAACATTCAGAAAGGACAGAAGCCATGCAAATATATATTAAAATCAATGAGCGAACCGTGTCGGTGGATGTTTCCGTTGAAGTGTACGAATACATTGATCAAGCCAATCATAAAACCGAAAACTTAACCCATGAAAAGCGGCGGCATTGGGATGATCGAGAATATGACGAAGCCACAATATTTCACGAATGCAATCGAAGCTACACCGAAACGCCGGAGCAATGGCTTATCCGCAAGGAAACCTTCCAGGAAATCGCGGAAGCGCTGGAGAGCTGTACAGAAGTACAGCGTCGGCGCTTTTTACTTTTTGCGTTGGAAGGGTTGAGCTATTCCGAGATTGCAAAGCGCTGCGACTGCTCCAAGGGCGCCGTGCAGGACAGCATAGAAGCGGTACGAAAAAAGTGCAAAGATTTTTTGAATAGAGACCCTACGAAACGCGATTTTCGGGCTATACAGTGAGGGGCTTTTTGCCCTATCACATTCGCGAGAGGGACAGGCAGTTTTCCAAGCTGCACTGTCCCTCTTGCTGTTTGGAGGTTTAGCCCATGCAAATCATCAATCTGCGCAAACAGTACCCTGGTCTCTATACCGAGGACGTGTTTTTGGAAGTCTCCGACGACGTGGCCGAGGACATACTGTTGGCGACCCGTCAGGAGAACAACTACCGCCAACGCACATTCCGGCATAAGGCATACTACTCTCTTGACCGAGGCGACGGTATTGAAAACGATGCGCTTCATTTTACACCTTCGCCCGAAGAAATCTTTCTCCGGCAGGTATCGCTGGAACAGCTTCAGGAAGCCATCAACCACCTACCGCCTATCCAGATGCGGCGCGTTTACGCACATTACATTCTTGGAATGAAGAAGGTGGACATCGCCCGCGCCGAAGGCGTGTGCGGCAGTGGCGTATGTTCCACAATTCAGGCGGGCTTGAAGAATCTTCGGCGCTATTTTGAGAAGAAAAAATGGAAATAAAGGAGGATGACAATGGAAAAGTACAAAGAACAAATTGAGTCGGTTCAGGAGAAAATCCGACAGCTTAAAAACCGCCAGAAGGTATTGCTGAGAAAGCAATCCGACGCCGAACGTAAGGCGCGGACGCGCCGCCTCATTGAGCGCGGAGCCATTTTGGAGAGCGTTTTCCCCGAAGTCGTATCCATGACGAACGAAAAGGTGAAGGCGTTTTTGGAGAAAATGCGGCGTCCTAATGAGAGCATGGAGTAGCTGCCGGTTCCGTAGGCGCACTTATGCACCCTTACGGGTTCGTGCGCTCTGCGAGGCTTGCGCTCTGACGAGCGCGATGGGGAGCTACACTCCCCAAACCTCTTGTGTCCTCACAGCCGGGCGCATCCTCTCTGCGGAGAATACGTCCGGCATGAGGTCTATCGCCCGCCGCTACGAAGGAAGGTAAACGTATGGCGATCTATCATTGCAGCATCAAAATCATAAAACGCAGCCAAGGCCGGAGCGCCGTGGCGGCGGCCGCCTACCGAAGCGGAAAAAAGCTGACCAACGAGTGGGACGGTATGACCCATGATTACACCCGCAAAGGTGGCGTTGTTCATACGGAAATACTATTGCCCAGATATGCGCCCCCGGCGTTTCAAGACCGCTCCGCTCTTTGGAACAGAGTGGAGGTAATTGAGAAAAGCCGTAATGCCCAGCTCGCTCGCGAGATTGAAATCGCCCTGCCGGTGGAACTGAGCCGAAAAGAACAAATCAGTCTTGTCCGTGACTATATCCAAAATACTTTTGTGTCAGTGGGAATGTGCGCGGACGTGGCCATTCACGACAAAGGCGACGGCAATCCGCACGCACATATTCTGCTGACCATGCGCCCATTCAAGGAGGACGGCTCATGGGACGCAAAGTGCATGAAGGAATATGATCTCGACAAACATGGGCAGCGTATCCGGCTGAAAAGCGGCGTGTTCAAAAGCCATCGAGTGGATACCACCGACTGGAACGAATCGACCAAAGCCGAAGCATGGCGAGCGGCATGGGCCGTATATGCCAATCGCATTTTTGAGGAAAAAGGGCTGTCGGAGCGTATCGACCACCGCAGCTATGAACGTCAGGGCGTAGAGCAGATGCCGACCGCCCACATGGGCGTGGCCGCGACGCAGATGGAACGCCGGGGCATTCATACCGATAAGGGCGGCGTCAATCGGGAGATTGCCGCTCAGAACAAATTGCTGAAAAAAATCAAGGCGCGTCTGACCCGGCTTTATAACTGGTCAAAGGAGCAAGCCGCACAGCCTGGCAAAAAGCGCAGTGTTTTGGAACAACTCCGGCAGGCACAAAACACGATACAAACCGCTCCTACCTATGGCAAGGCCAGGGCGCGCAATGAGGACGTGGCGCTGTTCAATCTTCTGCAAGAGAGAAAGATATCGTCTATACCGATACTACATGAAAAAATCTCCGATATGAACCGCGAGTATTACTCTCTGCGGGGAAAGATTGCGAGCATCGAGCGCGAGCTTGGCAAACTCAATGAGCGACTTTCAATGTGGGAGCAGTACGAGGAAAACAAGAATGTATATCAGCAGCTTGCAACCTTGAAACCGGGTGTGCGGGATTCCTTCTCAGAAAAGCACCGTGTTGAACTGATCCTATTTGATTCCGCAGCCAACTACTTTGATGAGATGAAAGCCTTGGTCGAGGCCATTGAGCCGAAGAAATGGCGGGCGGAAATTGAACGATTGACAGCTCATAAGGATTCTCTTTTCCAGCAGGTAAAAGACATGCGCGGAGACATTGCGCTTTTGGAGAAATTTCGCAAGTCCGCCGAGGGTATTCCAAGCGGCAGAAAACCAATGACTAAGGAGTCTGAATATGAACGTTAAAATACACCTCAAAATGATACCGAAAGAGAACATTCGCATATCCATCTATCCTATCCCTATCCATCCATCTCCCGTTCTTGAAAAGGAGCCTACAATGACGAAATACCCTAAGAATGATACCGAAAAGCGACAGAAAATCCGTGATGCCGTTATATGCCTCCGTCACGGTTCAAAGGAGTGTTTGCTATGCCGAGGATGAGCAAGAAGCGGAAGCTGGAATGGGCGTACTTTCTCAATCATCGGAACCGCATCAACTACAACGAACTGTGCCGGAAATGCGTTCATAGCTGCAAGCAGAGCTTTCGGGCTGAGGTGATGGCATGCCCGCGCTATCAGTCCAAGCGCGCCAAGGAGGGCCGTCATGAATCATGATAACAGCCAAAAGATAAAAGGGTTAGTACCAGCCGGAAAAAGAAAAGGTAATACGCGGTTCGTCGTGGTGCGTGAATACCAAGGGAACCAAAGTATGCAATCCGCTTTCCGGCAGGTCGTCGAAAACCGTGTATGCGAGCAGTATGAGCAATGGATGGAGCGAAAATCCGAATAGCGGAATTGAAAAAACGACGGGGACATGGTATAATTCCGGTATCGTGTCCCTGTTCATTTAAGGAGAACCAAATGAACAGGAAAATCAAATCTATCCATCCCATCACCGCCCTGTATTGCCGTCTTTCCATTGAGGACGGGCGCGACAACGAAAGCATGAGTATATCCAATCAGAAATCTATGCTCAAGGACTACGCAGAAAAGAACGGTATGCGCGAGTACGCCTACTACGTTGACGACGGGTACACGGGCCGGAATTTCAACCGTCCCGGTTTCCAGCGCATGATTTCGGATATAGAATCTGGTAAGATCAATTGTGTGATCACCAAAGACCTGTCCCGCCTTGGCCGCAACTACATTGAAGCAGGCAGCTACATTGAGATATTCTTTCCGCGTCATAACGTTCGGTACATTGCCGTTGCGGATAATGTGGACAGTTCGAATCGACAGGAAATGGACATTACGCCGTTCAAGAATATTTTGAACGATATGTATAGCCGGGATATCTCCAAGAAGGTTTTAGCTGGACGTATGGCGCAATCCCGTCAAGGAAAATTCGGCGGTGGTCCAACGCCTTACGGCCTGATGCGTGACCCGAAGAACAGAGGGCATTTGATCATTGATCCCAAAACTGCGCCAACCGTTAAGCTGGTCTATGACCTTGCGTCGAATGGATATGGCGCGATGCGGATTGCCAAGCATCTTCTCGAACATAGGATACCGATCACGCGGAGCAGAACCGCGAAGACCGATGTGAATTATTACTCATGGAGCGGTAACGTCATCTGCAAGATGCTCAGGAATCCGGTTTACCGGGGCGCGCATGTGGTCTGTAAAACCCATCAGAAGGCGATCCGTTCCAACACGTTCAATTTCATTCCCCGCGACCAATGGGAGATCGTCGAGGACAGCCATGAGGCTATTGTCCCGAAAGAGCAATGGGAACAGGTACAAAAGCTCATAGACCGTCGCCCGCCCATCATGCAGGGAAACGACTGCCCATTCTACAATCTGTTTCACGGGTTGATATGCTGCGCGACCTGTGGGAGATCAATGCAGGTGCGATATGAGAAGGTTGGCCGCGCTGATATTAACCGTACAACGAAACAAAAGCGGGAGCCGATTGATAAGGCATATTATATCTGTCAGACGTATAATCGGCTGGGGAAGAACGCCTGCACCAGCCACAAGATCGAAGCCCGCGACCTGTATAATCTTGTGCTGGCTGATATCCGGGAACACGCGAAAAAAGCTCTAAGGGACTCCGATAGCTTCTATGTTCAGCTCGCCAAAAAGCTGGAGTTGCGGCACAGCGTTGACGAAAGAACACTTAAGAAAGAATTGGACACCTTAGCCGAACGGAGTAAAGAAATTGACGCGCTATTCATGAGTCTGTATGAGGATAAGGCGAAGGGCATTCTGACTGAGCAGCGGTTCGTAATGATGACGGATAAGCTGGAGCGGGAACAAACGCAGGGCAAGGCGCGGATACAGGAGATCATGGACGAGCTTGGTTGTGCCGATGACCGGAGTCGGGATGTACGAAGCTTCATAGAGGAAGTTGGTCAATATTCTGCCATTGAGGAACTGGACGAGATGATTGTGCATCGGCTGATTGACAAAATCGTTGTGAGCCATGCCCATATTGAAAACGGCGAAAAGGTTCAGGAGGTCAGGCTCGTATATAACTTTGTAGGTGAGCTGGAGAAATAATTGATAACCTCCGACAGCCCTCCTCCTCAGTGTGAGTTGGAGAGCTGTTTTTCTTTTTTATGCTTGTTTAAAGAATGTATAAAGTTGAATAATGGGAAAATTTGTAGTAGAATGGATTTAAGATTCTAGAAAATGCTCGTATTTGAAGCGAGAAATCAGCAGTTCAAAGCAGTCGAAGTAAAGCTGACAACCATAATAATCCACTTATGCCCTAAAGGGAAAGACAAACTTATGAAGATTGCAATTGCATTGGGTGGTTTAAGTAGGTAAAGGGGCGATTGTTACGGGACATGAGCGTATTGGTTTTTTACCCCATACAAAACAATGGAGGGCGATTATTAATCAACTCGTCCAGTTTAGTGACGGCGAAATCCCCGTTACACAGATTACTAACGGTACGCTTAATGCTGTTAAAAATACATATGAAAAAATGCCATATGATGAATCTATTATAAAAGCCCTCTCCTTCATTACTACACTTTCCTTTTCAGCAAAACTTGAGAATCAAGTTGATTTCTTGAATGAACATGGCTATTCTGTAGATTCTCAGTTATCATTAATCTCATTAATGGTCAGCGCACAAAATTACATTACAACCGATTATGGCTCTTTAGAAGTAAATAAGTTAGCTAAGGATGCCGCAATGCAAGCGGTTATTGATTACCAACAACGGCATGAGTCTAATCAACTTTCTATGTTTTCAGAGCAATCACAAAATGTCTGGGAAAGTGTTGGGACTGGAGCGGCTTTTTGTGAAATGGCGCGAACTTTTTTTGCATCATTTACAGAAAGACAATTAAAGTATTACATAGAACGGGCAGCCGCTAGCAATATAGATAACTACGAAACCTTAAAAACGTTCAATCAAGAGTTATCTTTGCAGTCAAAAGCTATTGCCGACCATACCTTTGAAATCTCTAAATTAACTCAATCCTTTGCCGCTGCTTGGTTTAATAAAAATGCTATTGATTCTATACCAAACGAAAAGCAGGTAGAAAATTTCCTTAGAATGTCCTTTGGTAAATTACGCGAGGAATTCCGAAGGGAGGCTGATGGGCAATGATCCAACAGACTCCTACTATGATTCGTGTTAATTGTGGGGAAATTTGTACAACCACTGAATGTACAGCATCTGAAATCAATCTACTTCACACCGATATGGGTGACTTAACTTCGAATATTACCATTGGTTACGAAAGATTTGTTAAAAATCCTGATGAATTACCGGGTAGAATTCTTGATTTGTTACAGATTGCTGCTTATATATTTTGTGGCGATCGAATGGCTAATCGTGGTAAACGGGATAGCCTAAACAACGATTCATGGGCACGTACTTTTGAATTCCATATTCCTGTGCTAGATATAGAATTTTGGAACAGTGAAAAAACCAAAAAAGTACTAACTGATGTCTTAACGTTTTTAACAGGGGACCGTAGTTTTAGCTTTATCTTTTCAAAATCGGACAAGAACCCCGCAGAAATAAAGAACAAACAATTGTCATTGTTTTCAGAAGAATATAGCGATCCGATCGAGGCCCAAAAAACAGATATTATGCTTTTTTCTGGAGGACTTGATTCTTTAGCGGGAGCCATTCAAAGACTCAATGAACACAGAAATCGGTTCTTATGTGTTGTTAGTCATAAGTCCAATAAATCTGTGATGCATACACAAGATATGCTTATTTCCACCTTGAATATAAAATATGATAACAGAGCAAAGAAATACGGATTTGAATGCTGCAATCACAATGGATTGAAAAGTAAAGAAGAGACGCAACGCACAAGAATATTTCTTTTTTCAGCAATTGCTTTTTCATTATGCCATTGTTATGGTAAGCATGAGTTTTATGTTTACGAAAATGGTATTACGAGTTTAAATTTATCAAAGCAAGCTGATGTAATTAATGCTCGTGCCAGTAGAACAACGCATCCAAAAACATTAGGGATGCTCCGTATATTTTATAGATTATTAGATTCTTCATTTGATATAAAAGCGCCTTATTATAATCAGACAAAAGCAGAAATTATGGAAGTGTTTAGAAAATATAATGAAGAACACTTGATTTCAAGTTCGGTTTCATGCAGTTCCTCCAGAACAAAGCCTGGACAAGTCCCCCATTGTGGATGCTGTTCACAATGTATTGACCGACGGTTTTCTATATTCGCGTCAGGCTTAGACGAATATGATGCCCCATATGCCAACGATTTTATTAATGCATTTCCAGATGATGACAACAATGAAACAAAGCAGCGGATTTATATTACTATGCGGTTAGCAAATCTTGAAGATATTTCGACTAAGGATGACTTTGTTAAAAAATATCCCTCTGATGTGATGGATATGATTCAATACTGGCAAGGTTCAAATAACGCTGACGATAAATTGGATGAAATATATTCATTGGTTTGTCGATATGGAAAATCTGTTATTAACGCTGCAACCAGAATGCGGAATAAATATGATGACTTAACTCGGCCAATAAATAAAAATTCTTTGCTTGGGATAATATCGGAACGCAAATATATGAAAACGCCATGTTTCAATCGTGTTGCTGAAATTGATATGATCCTTAAAAAAGCTATTCCAGACATTTTTCAGAGAGAAAAGCCTAAGAACGAAAATGATTTCAATGACAAGTTACATGGTATTCTTAGTACTCGTGGAGAATTTACAAGAGAATATCCTGTGCTCCTATTTGGATTGTCTTCTTACAAAGCAGATCAAGCACAAGGAGACTTAATCATTGAGAGCAAATATATTAGAGGGAAAACATCGCCAAGTGTCGCCAGTGAGGGTATTTCTGCAGATATAATAAAAATACCAGAGGGTTATGGTGTGATGTTTGTAGTATATGATCCTGAAGGAAGTATAACTGATTCCTTGAAATTTTCGTCAACATTTGAGACAAAACGCAAGGATTGTTATGTACGAGTATATAGATGATGGGACTAAAAAATAAGTAATGTATACAAATAAACTTGGATTTACTGCATTTTTATTAGACCATTAAACAAAAGTATTGTGGGAGTTGGTAATATGAAAATTATCAAATATAAAGTCGGTAATAATAAAGTAGCACAAATACAATCAGCTCCTAACGCAGGAATGTTGGAAGTTGATGCTGTGTTATCCTCATGGAAAAATGCAGTATCATATAACACTCAGGACGAAGGTTCTCCTGGATTTCGGCCAGCACAGCTCGGGGCACTTTTTTCGATAAAAGCTCACTGGATTGTTTCAGACGAACCAGCTACTGTTGTTATGCCAACTGGTACAGGTAAAACAGAAACAATGATTGCTACTATTGTATCCGAAATGCTTGGGCGTACCTTAATTATTGTTCCAAATAGCTTACTAAGAGAGCAAACCGCTGAAAAATTTCTGACATTTGGTATTTTGCAAAAGATTAGTGTAATTAACGATAGCGCAATCAAACCAACTGTTACAACATTGCGTACAACCCCCAAGGAACTTACTGATCTGCGAGAGATTTTTGATAAGTCTAATATAGTAGTTACCACAATGTCATTGTTGCAAAGATTTTCTGACGATTATTTGATGGCAATTACCGAAATCTGCAATACGTTAATTGTGGACGAAGCTCACCATATTGCGGCGAATAAATGGGCAACAGTAAAGTATAAATTAAGAAAATTGAAATGCCTGCAATTTACTGCAACACCCTTTAGAAACGATGGGAAAAAAGTCGACGGAAAAATAATTTACAATTTTCCTTTAGCAATGGCTCAGAAACAAGGATATTTTCAGCAAATCAATTTTCTTCCTATTTGGGAGTTTGATGAAGAAAAAGGCGATCTTGCTATTGCTTCAGCTGCCATCAACCAACTTGATAGTGATTTGAAAGCTGGGTACAATCACATAATTCTTGTACGTGTTAAGAGCAAGATTTCTGCTGATCATTTGTACAGAAGCATTTATCGACAACATTTTGAAAAATATAATCCAGTATTGGTGCATAGTGATATTTCTGCAACTGACAGGGCTAAGGCAATAGCGGCTCTTAACAATGGGAGTTCGCGAATAGTTGTTTGCGTGGATATGTTTGGAGAAGGAATTGATATTCCCAGTTTGAAAATAGCGGCTGTACATGACAAATATAAATCGCTTCCAATAACATTGCAATTCATTGGACGTTTTGCAAGGTCGAGCGAGGGGCTTGGTACAGCAACAGTGATTACCAACATAGCTAATGATGAATTAAACGAATCACTACGAGAGCTTTATACTCAAGATTCAGACTGGAATGTTTTGCTTCATGTTATGGCTAGTCGCGAGATTGATAAGGAACTATCATTACAAGAACTTGCCGAAGGATTTGATGTATCCTCTTTAAGCGGAATGACTATTCAGCAATTACGTCCAAAAGTAAGTATGATAGCTTACAGCACAAATGATAAAAACTGGAATCTAAGTGCTCTAAATAATTTCTTCGATCCTGATAAGTGTTATTTCACTGTCAACCATGACAATAAAGTAATAGTTATAATTGAAAAAATTGATTCGAATATTGAATGGTCTACCTTCAAAGGAATTAACGATATAAATTGGAATTTGCATTTGGTCTATTGGAATCCCGAAATAAAAATGTTCTTCATAAACAGTACAAACAAAAGTATTTCTGACACTATAGCCGATGCATTGTTTACTCAATCAATTAGAATAAGTGGTGAAAATGTATTCCGCTGTTTGCACGGCATTAAGCGTTTAATGCTCGGTACAGTTGGCCTAAAATCAGCTTTTGATGGTCCTATTCGTTATCGAATGTTTGCTGGAATTGATATTGCTAATGGTATTACTGAATCACAAAAAGAATCTTCCTTTAAATCAAATCTATTTGGGGTTGGATATGATGGGAGTGGCAAAGTAAGTATTGGATGTTCATATAAAGGTCGCATTTGGTCTAGGTGGGTCGAGAGTATTGATTTTTGGATGAACTGGTGTGATAATATAGCTGCCCGACTACAAAATCAAGAAATTGACACTTCAAGAATATTTGAGGGAGCATTAGTACCTGAAATAATATATGAACGCCCCTCGTCTGTTCCCTACGAAATTGAATGGCCCATCGATATGGATTTGATAAATGATCGTAGTATCCTCATAACTCATGGACCTAACGATTATCCTGTTTATGCAATGGATATTAAACTTTCTGATTATAATGAAACTGGGCCGATACGATTTTCTGTCGGAAATAATAAAATTCGTGAAGAGTATGAATTACACATTTCTAACCGAAAATATGAATTTAAGACAATTAAGCCGACGGGATTGATTATAAAGAGAAGTAAACGTGAATATAAGGTAGCAGAGTTTTTTAACGAATTTCCACCGCGCATTAAATTTGTTGACCAATCAATGCTAGAAGGAAATCTTCTGGTTAAAATAACCGCTATTCCTCCATCGTTTAATAGAGAACGCATACAGATTTGGAATTGGAAAGGAATAGATATTCATAAAGAATCACAGGGCGCTGAGCGCAATAAACAAAGTATTCAATATCGTGTGATCCAGAACCTTGTGTCTACTGATCGTTTCAGCGTGATTTTTGACGATGATGATGCTGGCGAAATAGCAGATGTAGTTAGTATTGCCGATGACAAAAATAAAATTTCTATTCAGTTCTATCACTGCAAATATGCTCATGGAGATAATCCTGGTGCTAGAGTTGCTGATTTATACGAAGTATGCGGACAAGCAGAGAAATCAATAAAGTGGTGCCAAGAACCAACCGCAATCATTGATCGTCTTATAAAACGTGAATCTTCCCGTATACATTTGGGAGGAACAAGATTTGAAGTTGGAAGTCTGCGCAAACTTCGAGAAATTAAGAATAAAATGCGTGTATTCCCAACACATATTCAAATTTTCATTGTACAACCTGGGATTGATTCCACAGCATTAACAGATGATATGATTCGTATACTTAGTGGAACAGCATCATACTTAATGGATACCTATAGTGTAAAGCTACAAGTCATTTGTAGCTAATTGTTTGTTTCAAGATAAATGACAGTGACATTTCCGATTACCTCATCTATCGTTGTTCTACTCAAACCGTTTATTTTCCCATAGAATACACTTTGCTTATTTCTAAAGTGAGTTCCAAGTATGAGTATAATTGTGCTGTGACCTAAAGATGGCTATATGATATAAAACTGTGTTCCTGTAGGGCACAGTTTTTGTTTTTCTCGAACTCATCACTTGACAATATGGCAGGGAGCTATTAAAGCAGGACGAACCCGAAGCAAGAGAAGTAGCTCTAGCCATTGAGTTATTTACCGATGGCAGCTTAAACACCTTTGCACAGCAGACCAATGTGGATGTAAATAGCCAATACCTTGTCTATGACATAAAGGATTTAGGCAAGCAGCTACGCACAATTGGTATGCTTGTGGTGCTTGATAACATATTCAATCGTATTACTGAAAACAGGGCGAAAGGACGTATCACTTTTATCTATATTGACGAGATCTATCTGCTTTTTCAAAATGAGTATTCCTCTAACTTTTTGTTCGAATTATGGAAGCGTGTCAGAAAGTACGGAGCTTGTGCGACAGGGATTACCCAAAATGTTTCCGACCTTTTAGTATCACATACGGCTAGGACAATGCTTGCTAACAGCGAGTTTCTTTTGATGATGAATCAAGCTCCGACAGACAGGATTGAGCTTGCTAATCTAATCAACATCAGTGAAGCACAGCTATCCCACATAACGGATAATGAAAAAGCAGGTATAGGGCTTTTGAAATATGCAGGGAGCATCGTGCCTTTTGAAGATGATTTTCCACGACATACAAGGCTTTATAACTTGATGAATACAAAAATTGGTAAATAAAATAGATTCATAGGCAGGGTATTTTTCCCCCTATCTATGAATCCTACATCTTTAATTAAAAAATTAACAACAATAAGGCTTTTGCTTTCAGAAGTCTTTTTTTGTACAAAAAATGAAAGGAGAGCCTATGGACAGACCAAAAACCAAACCCGTAAATACCACCCCAAGAGTGCTTAAAAAGACAGTACGAACAGTTAAAGGATTGAAAAGTGGTGTTGAAAAAACGGTAGGTACAGTAAATATGGCTAAAAAAGCTCATCACAAGCTAACGGAGCATATGCCAAGTGAAAATGAACATCACAGGCCCGAAGAATATATGACTGATAAAATCAGCGAAAAAGCATCATATTCGGCAAGAAAGGTCGGCGGCAAAGCTACGGAAGGAGCAAAAAAACTCGCTAAAAAGGGTGTTAAGAAAGCATTGGACAACAGCCGTGTAAAGAAAAAAGCAAAAAATGATGAAAAGTTTAATGCGGATGTAAAAAAAGAAAAGCAAGCTAAAACTAAAGATTCATATAAAACAGCAAGAGATACTCATAAATCCAATGTTTCAGCAAAAACAAGTCAAAAACATAATGCGGAAATAAACATGCTGCATACTACCGATAATTCTAAGAGAATCGCTAAGGATGCTATACATACGGGAAAAAAGACCAATAAGACAGTAAAAGCATCTAAAAAAACCATGAAATCAACCAAGAAAGCAGTGAAGACAACAAAAAAAGGCGTAAAGACTGCTGCTAAAACTGCTAAGATATCAGCAAAAGCGGCAAAAAAAGCGGCTGTGATTGCAAAACGTGCGGCCGTATTGACAGCAAAAGCAATTAAGTACACAGTAAAGGCGGTTATTGTTGCAGTAAAAGTTGCAATAGCGGCTATAAAAGGGTTAATCGCTTTAATTGCCGCAGGCGGCTGGATTGTGATTATTATTATACTGATTATTGCTGTTATTATGCTAATTATATCCTCGCCCTTTGGCGTATTTACCAATGATACGGATGGAACAACGCCGACCATTTCAGAAGTTGTACAGGAAATCAATGAAGAGTATATAACTACAATCAACAATATTGTCATTAGTGCTGGGGATGTGGATGAAGTTATTGTTGAAGGGGAAACGGCATCATCAGACTTTACTCCGACCAATTGGATAGATGTTTTGGGTGTGTTTTCCGTTAAGTCAACCATGAATGATAATCCAGATGAATATATGGATGTCCTGTTTATGGATGATATAAAGATTGAATCGTTAAAGGAAATATTTTGGCAAATGAATAGCATTTCATATGAGATACAAGAAGAAATGGTACCAATGCCCACATCTACACCAAGTCCAATACCAAACCTTAATACTACATCTATGCCCAAAACATCTTTGGCCCATGCACCAACACCCGAAATTATACGCACACTGATTGTCACAATGGAGGGCAAAACCTATGAGCAGGGAGCAGAAATTTATAGTTTTACTGATGAACAACAAGAAATCCTTGAAGAATTAATGTCGCCATATTATATATCCTTGTACATGGAACTATGCGGCATGGATACATTCAACGGATTGACATCTGAGCAATTGTCGAAATTGGTAAAAGATTTACCACAAGGAGAATTAGGTTCTGTTATTGTAGAATATGCTTCAACGAGGTTGGGACACCCATATAGCCAAGAAAAACGCGGACAAGGTAATTATGTGGACTGCTCGTATTTCGCACGTTGGTGTTATCAGCAAGTGGGCATCACTACTCTGCCCGGAACAGCAGCAGCACAAGCACGATATTGTATTGATAACGGATTAACTATTGCAAAGTCTGACTTACAGATAGGCGACCTTATTTTTTGGTCGTTCAATACCAATGGACGATTTATGAATGTAACACATGTTGGAATCTATGCTGGGGCTGGATATGTGATAGATGCGTCATCTTCTAGGGGAATGGTTGTTTATAGGCCAATTTTCGGTGAACGAAGTATTGTAGCCTGTGGTAGACCACATGTTAAATAGGGAAGGTAGAGATGTATAAAAAGAGAAAAAAATAATGGCTATGGTTATTGTGACCTATGCCATTATTTTTATTATAGTAATTGGATTAATATCATGGCTTAGTTGAGACAAATAAAAAAACATAAAGATACAAAATAATTGGGCATACGCCAATAACATATTTGAGTTGCAGATTAAAAAACTATAAATAATATGCAAATTCAAACTGGGCAACCAACATAATATGATATAAATAGTTATAATTGTTTTGTAAGACATAAAAACTTTTTTTGTCTGTTCCGAATGAAAGGGAAATTATGTTGCTACTATTGATTATTGGATTGAATAAGGAAGAAATTGAAGAAATTACAAAAAGTATTATGAATATCGTAGCTTAATGAGGATTATTGCAATGAAGTATGTAAAGAAGGAAAACTTCTGATTTTGATTAAAAAATAATTTATCGTCATATTTTTCTCTGTTTGTGTGTCTATATTTATATAAAGAGTTTTAAATAACGCTCAAGATTAAGCATAAGTTACATAAAAAGTATGCAAATCTATATTAACGTGTGGTAAAATATGTATGAGAGGGTGAAAGGCAAACAAATTGGGGGTTAATAATTGCATAACGATAATAAACTCATTGATGTATTTGCAGCAAAATATACAACACTTTCGAAGTACGCTATTATGATCGTGAAAGATACAAATGCGGCTTTGGATGTCATGCAGAATGTGGCGTTAGTTATCGCAACAAAACCATATAAGCTAGATGAAATAAATAAACCAACAGCATTCCTGATAACCTGTGTACGCCGGGCAGCTCTAAATTATTTAAGAGATGAGTCAAGGGCATATCCAACGGATCCTGCAATACTTGAAGAGATTCATGGCGATGAATATTCATCTGCCGCCTTAGACTACTTGGAATGGATAATGTTTCTTAATAAATATCTGGAGTCCTATTCTCCTCAACTACAAAGTGCATTTTTCAAGCATTATGTTGATGGGTATTCATTAGATATGATGGCCAAGGAATTAAATATGACATCAAATGCTTTAGCGCAGCAGTTCAGACGCATGAGAAAGAAAATAGCACAGAGGGCACCTGGGTATAAAATGCTTTTGATATTTTTATCTTATTTATGAGAATTGTACGGGAGATGTAGTTTATGTGGTGGCGGTTAGAAAAAAAGATTTTATTTGATCATCCTTATTTCGAATGTAATCCTGAGGTTGTATTATCTCGTAAAGAAGCTGAGAAAATGTTCAGTGCTGGATTTCCTTCTTTTACCAAAATGATTGATGGAGCAAAAGAGCGGTTTGATGTGCCTCAAAACACTTGGGATAAGTTTGATGAAGTTGTTCAGTCAAAGGATAACAAATCTCGTCCTAGTTTTATTGCAGGACATAAGCGATTAGCTATAGCCTTAATGGTCATACTCCTTGTGATTTCGTTTTTCGCACTTATACCATTTGGCAGAGCTCTTGCAATCGACTTTTTTGATATGATCATGAAGATAATTGATGGACGGATTGAAATCACTTCTGAAAATCCTGACTATGAAAGGTATGAGTATTTCAATTTGGTTGCGGAGCAATACAATCAAGATAATGAAAGCGTATCTGATTCAGATGATAATGAACCGGTATTTTATCCTGATATAGATAAATTTGCATCAGAGACCGGATTTACTCCAGTCACGATTTCTGCGGATTGGCTTAAATGTCAGACGATCCAAAGCTTAGATAATGAAGAACAGGGGTTGATAATAACAATCCAATATTTAACACTGGACGGTTTTCTCGTTGTGGTTACACAACGTTGGGATACGCAGCAAAACATCGCTTTTCAGACTGAAAATTCAACATATAATAAAGCGACGATATTTGGGAACACAGAATTTCTTTATGCAATAGACCCTGTCGATGGTTCCTTTTCTGGAACCGCAGTATTAGATAGCGCATTATTAATCATTGGCGCAGAGAAGGGTGTCGATATTGAGGAATTGTTAAAAATTTTAAATTGAGTTATTTTAGCGCCCTGCATTAAGCAGGGCGCCTTCTAATGGCATTAAGAAATGGAATAGTATTTGTTTGTTCCATCTGATTGTGTTTCGCCTATATACCAGGCATATAATTTATAATATCCTGGGCTTAACGTAACAGTTCTTCGCGCTATAACATAAGTTCCATAATCACTTGCGCTTCCTGACGTCACATAGGTATAAGACCCATTTACATATTTATATAGTGTAAAACCAACAGTAACATTTTCCGGCAGCGATGCGGTTGCGCTCGCCCAAGGACGATAAGTTGTACCGGATACATGGGTCAGACCGCTCGAGAGCCCTACCATAGCACGTGTTGCGATCTTTTCGTCTGTTGCGGCAAAAGCAGTACCAGTGAACGATAGACAAAGCAATAGGACTAATGTTAAACAAATTAAACGTTTCTTCATTTTAAGTCTCCTTAGTATATTTATAATAATTACCCCTAATTAATAAGACACGTCAGCAAGAGGAAATATGACGCTGAAATTAAAATTATAAAAATTTATTTTTTTCGTCATATTATTCTGTTTTGTTGTGTCTATATATTAGGGTAAAAGAAATTGAAATTAATTTAAACAAATGATGAAAAGCGGCGATACTAAATGATTATATTTAGGAGAGTAATTTTGAAATAAGTATCAGTAGAATTTTAAATGCAGGCTGCATGTAAGTGTACCCCCATACACAACCATGCAGTCTGCCATCTCCTATATAAGGGAAACGGAGTAAAACTCCTATTCAGGAGATTTACGATATGGACAAGCTCTTTTTAAAAAAGGCAGGTGAGGCTTAATGAAGGTATAAAAAAGTCCTTGCAAAAACCAATGGTGTCAACCCTACCGTAGTGCTACGGTAGCAGGCTTAGCAAGGACTATAAGCATGATGATAGCACATTTTAAAGTAAAAAACAAAAGACGATATTCACAAATAGTTTAATTTGTGAAAGAAAGGATATATTATGAAAAAGTCTAGATTAGGAAAAATGATGATACTCGTATTGGCTGTTGTTATGGTGTTTGCATTTGCAACGACGGCGTTTGCAGCAGTCTACGATGAATACAAGTACAATGAAGATGTAACGGGTGGCGCGTCGGATTATCAGTATGGTGCTAACAGAGACGAGTACAATTCGATGGATGTGTATCCGATTGCCATTGATTGGAATGGTCAAAGCGGCTGGAAGTTTAGAGGATATTGCTCTTCTGATGGCTCTTATGGCACTGTGTTGAAATCAATATACTCTACGGCTACTTATTGTGCCAGTTACACTTCAGGATCTTATGGTGACCGCTACTATATGAAAATGAGCATTGCTAGCCCTAGTAGTAGCGATAAATTGACATATTCGGGGTACTTGTACTTCTAGTCATCAAATGCTCTGATATGATCTAACAACGGTATATATGCTTGCGGTTATGTGGTAAAACCTATATAGCCGCAAGTAATTTCCTCTATGATGTGGGGACTTGAACTTTGAAATAGGAGAAAAATATGGATAAATTGAAATTGAAAGTAAAGAATCTAATCATTATTTCTCTATTAATGGTAACGTTGATTCTTATGACTGCGTGCCAGCCAACACCTAAAATCCAGCCTGTTGTTGGGGTTAATGACGAAACTATGAAACAAATCTTATCTAGTGGCGTTGACTATAACGATTTCGATGAACACGGAAACCAATATGCTTTCAAGGAAATCAAAGTGCCGGATCACATAACAACCGACTATAAAGAATGCGGCAAAATGAATCTGGTGTTTAATGCAGATGTCATCATACCAAACACGACTGCATATCCCGTAGTTGAAGCCGGAAAACGGGTTTTTTCAGATGAACAACTTCTCGATCTAATTGAAAGGTTTGCTGGAAGTAGTGATGAATTGTATTCCACGTGGAATTTGACTAAACAAGATTGGTTAGATAAGCAAATACAGTTCAAAGAAAAAGACCCTGAAGGGAAGCTGGCGCCATATTACTTAGAGTATTTGCAGCAGATGTACGATGATGCTGATGAAGAAGTTTATAACGAAGTCGTTGAAATCTCGGATTTGCCAACAGAAACAACTTCACAAATATTTGTTAGACAAGATAACGGTACAGTGGCATTCTTTAGAATAGCAAGAGATGATAATAGCTTCGTATATTATAGAGATATGTTTATGAGTCCCGCTACGGCTAGTCTATATAAAGATGAAAACTTCAATCCGGAGTTTGATACAATCGAGCAATTCAGTTGGCGACAATCAAAGGAACCAGAAATATCGCAAGAGGACGCATATGTGCAAGCATTAAAATACATTGATGAGCTAGAAATCGATTTAGATTTGTTGGAGGCTGAGACATGTGCGTTTCTAGTTGATGTCGTAGGCAAAAGTGTTGGATGGACATTTACCTTTACACGCAAATTGTCGAATGCACAAGTTCAATTCGACAGTCGCGGATTCATTGTTGATGATGAAGCGATGCCGAGTTATGGAGCGCCTTGGGATGTAGAATTATGTAAGATAGGCATTGATAAAAATGGGCTCTGTTTTCTTGAATACTATGGGGCATCTCAAATAAACAAAGTGGTTATGGATACTGTTGAATTGGAACAGTTCGATACGATACAAAAAAGAGTCGAGAACCAACTCAACTATATCTACGGAACATCGACTCGTGGTAATGATGTTGGACTTGATATCAAAATATCAGATATTAAATTAGGGACAAGCCTCATATCGGTAAAGGATCAAACTGAAAAAGGGATATATATTCCGACTTGGTATGTAGACTATTATATAAAGTGGAGCGACGCAGATGAAGATGAATGGGAGTTGAATACGATTATATTCAACGCTATTGATGGTAGCTATATTGAACCAAGAGTCACGAATCAAAAAATAATGAGTATTGTTTTGAAACAACGTTCGTAGTATTTAATGCGCGAACTGCGAAAATCTGGGCATAAAGAAAATTACTAAAATGTTACGATTTTATTAAAAAACCCTTGACAAATAGAATTACGTGTTGTAACGTAAAAATAGCTACAATGCGTAACTAAATCAAAAAGGGGTTTGGAATATGAGCGAATACGATACGATATCCGAAAACGAATGGCTGGTCATGGAAATACTATGGCGGGACGGCGAAGTGAAAAGTTCAACGGTAACGGCTGAGCTAAAAGAGAGTAAGGGCTGGGCGAATGAAACAGTTCGTACCTTCTTAAATCGGCTGATCAAAAAAGGAGTTGCGGCTGCAAGACGGGATAAAAGGGCTAAAAGAACGTACTGGTACTATGCTGCCATATCCAAAGAAGATTATATCGCCTATCAGACCAAGGGACATTTGAGGCGCTATTATAGCGGACAATTACCGCAATTAGTCGCAGGACTCTTAAAAGATGAGCATGTCAGTGAGAAGGAGCTTCATGAGATCGAAAACATACTTAAACGCCATGCGAACAAAAACGAGGATTAGATAATGGATACTGTTATACAGCTTTTTAAAAGCATATTGGGAATATCGCTGTTTGCATCCGCAATGATTATCATTGTGTTGCTGATAAGAGCGATAGCAAAAAATCGGGTCAATATAAATATAGCATCTTTCCTTTGGCTTCTCGTGATCCTTCGGCTGTGCCTTCCTGGAATGTTGGAAAGCCCGGTGCATATCGATGGATTGTTTCCCGGAGAGGAAGCGACAATAGAACAATCTGCTTTATCAAATTTTTCACCAACATACGAAGAAGATATTGATATAAACAATGCGCCTAATCTCACATTGCCAGACAAAGAACTTGTATCCTTAGAAAACGATGGCGTTTCAAATGGTTTATACGTTTCTGATTCAAATGACATTACTTTTTGGGATAAGGCAGCAAACTTTATCCAGTCTCTAGACCTATGGGGTGTGGCTTCTATCATATGGATTGCAGGCAGTTTAATTGTCCTGTTATTAGCCATTAAGGAAAGCATCGTATTTGGTTTGCATATTAAAAAGAATAGCGAACTTATAAAAAATCAAGCAATACTTGATATCATAAATGCGCATAAGGCTGCAAATCGAATTAAACGTACGATTCGTGTATCAGCCTGTCCATCCATTCAGATGCCGATGATGATTGGCGTATTCAATCCGCATATACTCTTGCCTGCTTACATGATCGATAAATTTGAACGCAAGTATCTTGACCCCATCTTGCTTCACGAAGTATGCCATATTAAGAGAAATGACATTTTAAAGAGCTATCTTTATATAATGGCCAAAGCATTGCACTGGTTTAATCCTCTCGTTTGGGTTGGCATCAAAAAAATGAAGGAAGATATGGAGTTTGCCTGTGATCAACATGTACTCAGGCTGCTAGGTAAAAAGCAGGGAATTGAGTATTGTGAATCGCTAATCCAAGCAACACGATTTTTGAAAGCAATAAGAATACCTCAATTTGCATCATCATTATGCGAAAAAAAATCAAATTTGAAGGAGAGAGTCATCAAAATGATTAATCCACAGAAAAAATCAAAAAAGGCTGCGACGATATCATTAGTTCTTGCTATGGTTATGGTTATAACATGCTTTACGACAGCGTGCCAGCCGACGCCGGAGGAAGATGTCGTTATAGGAAAAGGAGACGGTTTAAGCGACTTAATTCAATCAACCCCGGATACTTCCGGCAGTGTTTCTCCAAGCAGCACATCGAAGCAGACCAATGACGTGCTATACACAAAGCTGGAAGCGCCGAAACACTGGAGTCTTGAAACAACGGCGCTGGGTGACAAACTCAACATTACGGCGGATGTGGATATAGAGCTACCCGGTGTATCTCAGCTTCCGGCTGCGACAGCATCGCTCAGTGAGTTTACACAAGAGGATTTAGACAAAATTGCGCAAGTGATCGGTGTTGACGGTGCAATTTGGACTGAGCGTAGCAGTATTACAAAAGAAAACCTCGAACAGAGTATAATTGAAACTAAAGCATGGATTGCTGAGCTAGAGGCTGGAGATGAGCCAGATGCCGCTGCAATGATTAAGAAAGAGAAAGAATGGCTAGAATCCGCTGAGCAAATGTTTATTGATGCGCCGTATAAGAGTGAGCTGAAAAAGCTTGATTTTAAAATTGACGTGATGGATTCCAATGAAGATCAATCGCACATCGGATTTGAGGGCACAACGCAAGTAGATGATCAGCCGTTTTACTTTCTTGCGATCAACGCATATTCCAGCGATGTTGTCAACAGGGTTTATGCGAATTATGGATCAAACTTGGTTTGGTTCGGAGGGGTGAATATTGATGCACCTTATGGTGTATCTCTGACGAAAGAGCAGGCAGCCGCGCAGGCAAGCGAGATTGCGAAGCAGTTGACGGATGAACTATCGCTTTGCTATATCACACCAGCCGCATCAGGCCAAGATGATGTATCCCGAAATTGGGGTTGGGCTTGCGTGTTCATGCGTGAGATAAACGGGTGCCCGACAGCCTATGAGACAGCGAGGAGGCCCTCAGGCTTAGAAGCAGTCAACGTGCCGGTAGACTATGAAAAAATGATTATCGTAATGGATGACACAGGAATGGTGAGTTTCATCTGGGATATTCCACTGACGATTGAATCGATCGACAACCCCGATGTTTCTCTAGCATCGTTTGATGAGATTTCGCAGCGCGCAATCGAACAAGTCGCACAGAGAGAAGCGGACATGGTGGGTGAAAAAATTGATGATCGGACCGGGATCGACTGGGGCGACCCCGGATGTACCGCAGATATTGTAAAGGTTGAGCTGGGATTAATGCGGGTGGACAAGGTGAACAGCAATGACTATTACTATATACCGGTATGGAAATTCTTCGTCAATGTTATACACACCGACGAATATTATGAGAGAATGGGGATAGAACCCCGAAAACCGGTTTCGGTGGCAGATATTGAATTTAGAATTGAGAATGGATATTCTATAAATATTAATGGCGAGTATTCGCTGGGGTATGACGTGATTACACTAAACGCTCTTGACAGCAGCACCATTGACAGTGATTTAGGATTTTGAGTTATAAAAGGTTTTAAAGCAGGTTGAATAACAATTGTAGATTGTGCCATACCTGCTTTAATATTGCCAAAATATGCTTTAAGATGCATACACAATGGGCGAGATATATGGAGACTCACGTATGAACCATTCGAAAAAAAAGTTGCCGCGAAGGTACAAGCTTAACAAAAAAAGATTCGCAGCAACATTATTAATACTTGGCTGCACAGCAATGATTATTGTGGTCGTAGTAGAGTCGCTGGTAAACGCAGTCGATGCCGGGGTTGTGGATGCCCGGGCTATGGTAGATACCGACGACAAGGTATGGGAAAGCGATATTTCATCGCCGCCATTGGAATCGACACTCGCATCACAGAAACCCATTACGCCCAAGGCAGAAGGCCTACTGATATTGGTTAATTGGGATAATCCTGTTCCCTATGATCGCCCGGATAACCTTGTAATGCTATCAGAAGTATTTGGTGATGAAGTGATTTGCGTCAATACTGATGGTAGTATCAATGCCGAGGCGGGCGCAATGGCAAAAGAAATGTTTCTGGCGGCTCAGGCAGAAGGAATCGGGAAATATGAGCTGTCAAGCGCATACCGATCAATCGTATACCAAGATACTCTATGGCAGGCGCGCATTGCGGAAGACACTGACTATGGCAGCAATCCGTATGAAAACCCTGTGAAAGTTATGCCGGGCAAGATGAGCGAACACACCACAGGATTGGCGCTTGATATTCTTGCGGAAAGCTATGAAAGCTCAGATGAAGGGTATGCGGACACGCCGGAAGGAATATGGCTGGCTGAAAATGCATGCAAGTTCGGTTTTATCCTGCGTTATCCCAAAGATAAGGAAAACATCACAGGTGTGATCTTTGAACCGTGGCACTATCGGTATGTCGGCAAAGAAGCAGCAAGAGAGATATTTAAACGCAGTATATGTCTTGAAGAATATTTGGGCGTTGCAGAAAGCACATCCTAATAATCGATGAAAAGAATGAGGCTTTGATTAATGGAAGACATGAAGAAATATACAATTTCATCAGACATCAAACGGGCACTGACCGGAAAAGGCTTTCTCATCGGCATGGCAGGGATGGTACTTGTCATTGCGCTTTCATCGCTGGAAAGCATTATTGGGGTAACGAGAAGCACACAGCCATTGCAAAATGGATTTCACGCACAGCTCATCATGAACGCGCTATCGTCCGACTGGGTGACACTGGCACTGCCCATCCTGTGCACTCTGCCTTTCACCACGGCATTTGTAGATGATATCAAAAGCGGCTTCATTAAGCAGTATCTGCACCGCTCGGGCACGAAACCGTATATAAAAGCGAAGCTCATCGCCTGCGGATTATCGGGCGGCCTGGTATTGTTCTTTGGTATCGTGATTGCCTATGCGCTGAGCTCGCTTATATTTATACCAATGGAGCTGGCTTTGAGTGAGGGTGAGATGACGCAGCCGTATTTCGCACAAGTACTTATGATAGCCGCAACACTTTTCCTATCGGGCGCGTTCTGGTCGCTGGTCGGGTTCACATTCGCCTCGCTGACGATGAGCAAATACATGGCGTATGCCTCGCCGTTCATAATCTATTATGTCCTCATAATCTTACATGAACGGTATTTTGAGAACCTATATGTGTTGTATCCCAAAGAATGGCTTTTCCCATCAGATGCATGGGTACTGGGGAGCTGGGGTGTCATACTGCTGCTTACTGAACTGACGGCGATCATATTGCTTGCTTTTACCATTGCTGCAAAAAGGAGGCTCACCAATGTCTAAGTTAAGACAGATTGGTTCCGTTACCGCATACAACTTTCGGCAATGGCGGGCGAATCCGCGCATAATCATCACATTTGCACTCGCATTTATTCTTTGTTTTCTGCTTTCGGATAAAGCGGTGCGTTTTGCAAGGGAATATGAAACGACAATGCAGATAGTCGAGGCGTTCGTCTGGACGTTTGGGGACAGCAATTCAATATTACTTTCGTCATTGCTGCTGGTGCTGTTGTTTGCGGATATGCCATTCCTCTCCGCAGGAACACCGTATTATCTAATGCGTATAGACCGTAAAACGTGGCTGGCTGGACAGGCGGTGTATATCGTACTTGCTACCGGCATTTATATGGCGTTCATACTTCTTTCTACGTCCGTGGTGTGCATGAGTCAGTCGTTCATCGGAGATATGTGGAGCGAGACGGCGGCAATCCTCGGATACTCCGGCGCAGGAAAGGCCGTGGCGCTGCCCGCGCTCGTGAAGACGCTGGAGATGAGCACGCCGTATGCTTGCATGGGCACGATATTTCTTTTGATGCTGCTTTATACTCTGCTCATGGCGTTTATTATGTTGACGTTCAATATTCGCAAAGGACAGATTGCAGGTGTGGTCAGCGTCTTTGTGTTCAGCCTGTTTGGGTTTCTTTTGAATCCGCAGTTGTTCAAAACGATGTTCCAGCTGCCGGATGAACTAATGTATAAGGCAAATGTAGCAGTAGGCTGGCTATCGCCGCTTAACCATGCCACGTATCATATGCACAATTTTGGTTATGATCTGCTTCCGCGGCTGTGGCAGACGTATGTAATTTTCGGCGTACTGATCATACTTTGCTTCATATTGGCATTACGCTCTGTGCGAAAATACAACTTTAACTTTTCAGGAACGGAGTAAAAACATGGATTTAGCCATCAGCGTTCAAAACGTGACAAAGAGATTTGGAGATGAAACGGTACTGACCGACGTTTCCCACGATTTTGAAGAAGGGAAAATACACGGCATCGTGGGCAACAACGGCAGCGGCAAGACTGTGCTCATGAAATGCATTTGCGGTTTTTTACTGCCAACAAAAGGCAAGATATTTGTGAACTATAAGCAGGTAGGAAAGGATATGGATTTTCCTGACGATATGGGAATCATTATCGAAACACCCGGTTTTTTGCCGACAGTATCTGGCATGAAGAATCTTCAAATACTGGCGTCGCTTAAAAGAAAAATCGATAACGATACCATTTGGAAAACGATAAAGCTCGTGGGACTTGATCCTGCCATGAAAAAACACGTCGGCAAATATTCGCTCGGTATGCGCCAGCGTCTCGGTATAGCACAGGCAATTATGGAGGATCCGTCCATAATGATACTTGATGAACCGCTCAACGGCCTCGACAAAAGCGGCGTGGCTCAGATGCGCGAGCTGATCAAAGGGCTTCGGGTAAAGGGCAAAACGATTATTCTAGCAAGCCATAACCAGATTGATATCGACGAGCTTTGCGACACGGTGTGTGAGATGGATGCCGGGATATTAACGGTGGTGCGGTCATGAACGAAGTTATACGGATGGAAAATGTAATCAAGATGGCAGATGGTAACCGGCGTACCATTAATGACGTGAGTATGAGTATTTATGAAAAAGAGTTTGTTGCGATTTGCGGCGTGCCCGGCAGCGGGAAGAGTACGCTTATGCGATTGATTGCTAGCATGGAAAAACCGAGCGCTGGGAAAGTCTTTGTAACAGACAAGGCGGTTCATGAGATGGATGCTGATACGGCAGCAGATCTTCGAAATCAGAATATAGGGATCATACAACGAGAGCCAGGATTTATGGAGCGGCTTACTGTGCTTGAAAACGTAGCTCTGCCGCTTATGATTCAGGGTATGGCGCTGTCTCGGCGGAAACAGATAGCAAAGGAACAGCTGAAAACGCTGGGAATCTCGCATGTCGCACATGCTTATCCGGTGCAACTTTCAGCTTATGAAGCACTCATAGCATCCATCGCACGAGCGCTCATTACTCAGCCGAAAATACTGCTGTTGTATGAGGTGACGGCCGCGCTTTCTGAAAGAGAGACGGAGCAATTTGACGGCGTTATAAACGCAATATCCAAATACGGTGATTATACAGTTTTATCATTCAGCGTCATTCCAAACAGCCGATTGCGCATGGATAGAACGATACAATTAGACCATGGGAAGATTCAGGAGGAAAGATTATGAAAAAACTAAGCATTTTGTTTGTGGCGATGGCGCTGATTTTCATATTGCCTGTGACGGCGCTGGCGGAAGGAGAAACAGAAACAGAAACACCTTCCCCGACTCCATCAGATACAGAGACTGTGGTATTGACGAATTTTGAAATAGATAATGCACATATATATGAGGGTATGGACAAAGCCTATAAAGACGGTTATACCCCGACCGTGAAAGACGGGACGGCAACAATCATGCTTCCGCTGATTACAGACGGCGAGATTATGAACAATGCCATTACGGTCACACCTGGTCTTGGGGATACAGCATCTTCTCCTTTTGTATTTAAAAATTATCAGAAAACAGTGAATTTGGCGGACAATGCCGTAAGCGGGGGAAGCACGGTTACATCGTATCTTGTTCGCTTCAATCTTTCGCTTGCTTCGCAAAGGTTTAACGGCGTATTTCCGGTGACGGTTGATGTGCAGGCGCAGTCGGCGGACGGCAGCCCGATACAACAGGTCTTTACTACATATGTGACCATCACGGACGGCAAAGATCCGAATGCTGCGGAGCCAACGCCAGAGCCAGAGAAACTTACATCCCAGCCCAAGATCATCGTCAGCGGCTATAGCGTAAACCCTTCACCTGCAACGGCGGGGGAGGAATTCACCGCGGCGATAACGCTGAAAAACACCAGCGAAAGAAAATCGGTGCAGAACATGGCGGTAACGGTATCGTGCGATTGCCCGAATTTCTCTCTGCAAAACGAAAGCAGCACCATATATATTGGTAAACTCGGCAAGGGTAAAACAACGGAAATCGTGCTTGACTATAAGACCGATCTCGAAACGCCCGCGCTTCGCTATAACATAATGCTGGCCATAGAATACGATAATTCAGATGCAATGACGCTCTCTTCTTCGGGAACGGTCTCTGTCACGGTCAGCCAGCCTTTGCGGGTAGAAATGGAAGTGCCGCAGATACCCGGAGAGTCCAACGCCGGCGATACCATGCCGCTTTCGTTTCAAGTCATGAACATGGGACGAAGCAAAGTTTTTAACGTGCGGATTGAGCTTTCTGCGCCCGGCCTTATACCGTCCGAGACTGCGTTTATCGGCAACATGGAAGCCGGAACCGCCATGCCCGGGGATATGGATGTGTTTATCGGCACTAAAGATATGAGCGAAGGATATGAAGGTGAAGAGAAATATGGATATACAAACGGCAAGATCACGCTAATTTATGAGGACGAGACCGGTCAGGAATTTACTCAGGAAACTGAATTTTCTACAATGATAAACCCTCCGGTGATAACTCAAACAGCCGCTGAACCGGAAGAGGAGCCCGAGAAGGCCGGACAATGGTGGATATCGCTCATTATCGGCGGCGTTGTTATTGCCGCCCTTACGGCATGGCTGATTATACGCAAAAAAAAGGGGATGCAGCATGAAGATAATTAATCTGCTTAGTATTGCCGCAAAGAATTTAAAAGGTAAGTGGGCGGTATTGCCCGTGGCTGGAATAGCCATCAGCATGTTTTGTTTTTGCTTTGCAGGAGCGATTCTTACTACTGTGCAGGAAGAAAAATCCCTGCCGTATGAGTTGAATATAGCATCTGGAACCACAAACCTTTCGGATAGTATTATAGCTAAAATATCTGCGAATCCTAACGTAACGGCGGCTACGCCCATACTTGAGGTTCCTGCCGTCATCAAGACAGGCGAATATTCCGCGCAGCTGACGCTGACAGGGATCGATGCGGCTTATATTGAGACATCTGTATCTGAAGGAAGCTTTTTCCCCGATGACAGCATCATGCCTTATATTGTATTGAACGAAGCGGCGTGTAAGATGTTTGCAAACGATGAGAAGATTGCGGATGATGAAGTGCCCGAAATCTACTGGTTGGGCACGGGCTTTTATGTACAAATGGGAGAAGATGAAAAGGCCATAGCATCAAAGGTTTGCGGGATATTATCTGATGACGAAGAAACAGAGGAAGAGCAGAGATCTGCTGCGTATGTCAGCTTGTCCATAGCAAAAGAGCTGCTGCGTCAAAACGGGCAGGAGACGGATTACACCGGTGTCAATGTGCGCGTTAAAAATATTGGAAGTGCGAACAGCGTATCCAAGGCTATTGCCGTACTTGGCCTTACCGTTACTAACTCAACCGAAGAATTACAAAGCGGATGGGACGCAGATAATAAAGAAATGACATACCTCATTGTGATAGGTGCATTCGGGTTGATGTGCGCATCCATATTATTAATTGCATGGAGACAAAATACTTTACTTAAACAAAGGATGGCGTGGGAGGCCATGCGGTGGATGGGGTTGAAAGCAAGTGATATGCGCAAATTGTTTGCCATACAGGCCATTTTGCTCTCGATATTGGGAATTGCGCTTGGCCTTTTAGTTGCATTATCGCTGCCCTCTTTTCTTTTAACAGGAGAAATGGAAACAACAAATTTTATGCTGTCTATTTCCTTCAAATCTGTATTTGTAAGCGTAGTCATATGTATTGCAGCAGGATTAATACCCATCTTTGGTAAGCGCAAACAGATAAAAAATTGATAGGAGATAATCATATAGTTATATAAAAGAATATATTTAAGAGAAAACAGAGATCACAGTTCTGATAACCGGATGCTTGGCTCAATTAAAATCAGTTACATTAGTGGTAAAATGCTCTTTGCCGTTTGGTAATGGCAAAAATATATTATTCAAATCTAAAAACTAATTCATAGAAATTTTTGTTTCTGCGATTTTATATACAGAAGGGTAAAACAGTATTTTAATTCCCCCTCTTTTTGGTTATATTCTCGTAACAGGCGTAAAAAAAAATTCCTCAAATGTATTTGAAGAAATGAAGCTTATTATGTTTATTTAGCTTGATTTAGGAGCAATTCACCAACCTTTATTCGGCGTAGTAGAAGAGGCAAGCAATCATGCTGAGTCCTCTTGAGACAATCAGAAAGCAATAATACATCACACACTTTTTTTTAAGAAAACGAGAGCATTCATCATGTGCAATAAAATGAAAACAAGCACAGATTTTAAAACAATCAATAATTTAGCAAGCATCATTGAATACACATCTGAAGTATTGATTGAAAAAATCTGTCAATAATTAGAGCTTTTATATAGTGGAATAATGCTGAGAATGCTTATAGCTATAAAATAAGAGACAATCATACAAGGCAATATGTTTATGAATTTTCTTGCCTTAGTACGCAATGGAGTTACGTATTTTTTAACGTATCTCCTTTTTATTTTGCCCAAAACACCTCATTAATTCAAATAATATGTCGTTCCCCTCCCTTTCAGATTTATTGGTTATTGCACTCGAAATCTGAAAGGAGAATACAAATGACAATCAAATATAAAGTAAGTTACTTATCGGACGGAACTAAAGTAAAAATAACAAGTAAACTTTATAACCAATTTAAACAATGGAAAATGCAAGGCATACATATCCCCATGCGATTTAAAAATGAACTAAAGATACAGGATAACGATTGGCTGAATAGTTATCGTCAGTATTATCGGCACAACACATCTTTAGATTTGTTTAAGGAGAAAAACATTATATTTGAGTCTATATTAAAAGTCAAAAACGAATCCATTGAAAGAATAGCTATTCGCAGGGAACTTATTGTAATTGTTTTGAATGCACTTGACAAGTGTACGAAAGCACAAAAAAGAAGATTCATTAAACACTTTGCATATTGCATGAGCTATGAAGCGATTGCAAAACAAGAGAATTGCACAAAAAGAGCTGTTGAAAAATCAATAAAAGCAGCAGAGCAAATGTTAATAAACTGTGAACAATTGCTCTGGAGGGTACACGATTAGCCTTTCCCACGGCTTTATAGTGTAGGGGTTTTTTCTGATAGGAGAAATCCGAAGCGTTTTTTAACGCAAAATGAACATTGAAAACTTAATAAAAGGCATTTCAAGTACGAACCCTCTATAACTGTTAAAAGCAGTAGCGACGAAAAGAACGCCACGACTACCTGCAACGATGACAAGTTGTATGAAGATGACATCAAAGGTGCGAGCGGTTAATTCTTTTTGGGGACTGACAATCCTAAATCAGAAGATGAATGATATTCGCCATGACCTATAGAGGGCAGATACTTACTAACCGTTGGTCGGTCATACGATAGAACATAGAAGTCCTTAAAAATGAGCGGGTGAAATTCCATGTGGTGGGCAATCTCCACCAGCTTGAAATGCCGGACAAGTATATTGCAAATAAATCTGAAAGATTTTGAACGTATCTATGCGGACTGATCCATCGAGTTAGTCCGCATACATATATTCTAAAAAAGAGGAGGACATAAATGAACAGGATTATAGGTATTGCTGAATTGAAGGATATTAAAGACATCAACATTGACATGTCCTTACCGCTTGAAGAACGCAAAAAAGAATTTGTCAAACAAATAGGCAATCCATATCATTTTAAGTGCGGTAAGGTAAAAGTAAATGTTGCATATAACGGTAAATCGACACTGGAAGACAGGCTTGTGGACTGCTTGATAAAAAAATAAGCCTCAAATTTTGTTACTGAGGAAATCCATGCTACATTTAAATCGGTGCTTAGAACATCCTGCTGTATGAAGTGATTTACAGATTGGAGAAACCGATATGGCAAGAAAGAAATTTTACGTTGCAAATGAAACTAAACAGCAAGAAAATGATAATCAATGGAATGTCGCTCTATATATTCGGCTTTCCCGTGAAGATGGCGATAAGGCTGAAAGCGACAGCGTAGCAAATCAAAAAAAACTGCTTAATAACTATGTTGAAGAACATGAGGAATTTGTTTCGGCAAGTTTTTTTGTAGATGAGGATGAAACTGGAACAAACTTTAATCGTCCGGCATTTCAAAGAATGATGGATGATATTGAAAGCAATAAAATAAATTGCGTGATAATCAAAGATTTATCTCGTTTTGGCAGAGATTATATTGGAGCAGGCAATTATCTTGAGCATGTGTTCCCGAGATATAATTGCAGATTTATTTCCATCATTGATGGACTTGATAGTTTTACCAATGCTGAAGAAATCAATGGATTAATGGTAAGAATAAAAAGCCTTATTCATGATAAAAACAGTCAGGATATATCCAAGAAAGTTCGTGCTACAAAAGACATGCAGCGAAGTGATGGAAAATACATATCACCTTATGCTCCATTTGGATATAAGAAAGACCCCTATAATAGATACAAGTTGATTATTGAAAAAGAAGCAGCTCCCATTGTAATTGATATATTCAATTGGTACTTAGAAGGGCTGGGTATGATTAGAATTGCTCAAAAATTAAACTATCTGGGAGTAATGACAAGAGCGGAATACAGAAAAACAGGATCGTTATACGAAAACGACACTTTGGTATCAGACTACAAAGGGTGGCATCCAAATGCTATCAGACAAACACTAACCAACAAGGCATATGTTGGAGCAGTTGATCAAAGGCGCAGAACAACTCGTAATTACAAAGATAGAAAGGCCGTCTTTCTTGATGATAAGAATCATTTCATTGTATATGATATGCATGAGCCTATAATAAGCAAATCAATATTTGATGAAGTGCAGAAAATCATTAATTGCCGATGCGTGAAGACCTCAAACAAAAAAGATAAAATATATGTTTTTTCTGGATTGCTTCGATGCAATGACTGCAATTCATCTTTAATACGCAACAGTACTTTTCAAAAGGGAAGATACTACACTTACTACAAATGTAGAGCATACAACCAAAGAGGAATCAACGTGTGCCCTCATTCCCACAGTATTAAGGAAGAAAAACTCTATTCGATCGTTCTTACAACCATGAATATGCAGATACAATCTCTTGTTAATATAAAAAGAGTTTTAAAGCGAATCAACAAAAATAACAGGATTGCGAAACTATCAATGGATTATACAAAGCTAATTTGCAATAAGAAAGAAAAGTGCGAGAAACTGCAAGGATTGAAACTCAATATTTATTCCGATTGGAAAAGTGATGAAATATCGAAAGATGATTATATCTTTATGCGTGACAAGTTGGATAACAAGGTTCAGAAATTGAATGCTGAAATTACTTGCCTTGAAAAAGAAAAGCAAATTGAAGAAGATATACGTAATAATGAATTCAGTTGGCTTGAAAATATCATACAGCATGGTTTTTTAAAGGAACTAACAAGAGAGATAACAACAGCTTTAATCGAGAATATTTTTGTCAGCCAAGATAGCAATGTCAAGATTGTGTTTAAATATCAAGACGAATATAACCGGTTGATAGATTATATAGAAAAGTATTCTAATACCGTATACGGCGTGGAAGGGGCTATAAATCATGCTGCACAATAACCTTGCATTAAAGACTGTGGATTGGAATACCGCCATCTATGTCAGAATATCCGAAGAAGAAAGAATAAAGTCGCTGGGTGATAGCATAACAAATCAAAAGCAAATATTAAATAGATATGCTATAAAGAACGAGTTGAGTGTAGTAAAAGTTTTTACCGATGAAGGACAAAAAGGCGGTAACTTTAACAGGCCTGCGTTTCAGGCAATGTTAAAAGAAATTGAGAATGGTACAATAAACTGTGTTCTTGTGAAAGACCTATCCAGGTTTGGAAGAGAGCATATCGAAGGCGATTATTACCTTGAAAAACTCTTTCCTTCAAAAGGAGTAAGGTTCATATCAATGCTTGAAAGGATAGACAGTGTTACCGACCCTGAACGCATGAACAGCATTGAAGTACCGATTATAAATCTATTTAACGAGCAATATTTAAGACAGGTATCAAACTCAACAAAAGCCAGCCTAATGATAAAACGCAAAGAAGGGAAATGTGTTACCCCAATCGTTCCATATGGCTACAGGCGCTCTCCTGAGGACAAATATAAGCTGATAGTGGATGAATATGCAAGACCTGTTGTAGAGGATATATTCAAGCATTATTTGAATTATGTGAGTATAACTGAGATAGCGAAAATTATTGATGCCAGAGATATACTAAACCCTGTTTCTTATAGACGTAACCTGAAAGGCAAGCCTATAAATCCTGATTCACATTGGAGCAATACTACGGTTAGAAGCATTCTTACCAATCCGATTTATACAGGTGACATGGTGCAAGGCAGAACTAAATCATACAGCCATAAAGTTAATAAACGAGTACCCTTGCCTAAAAATCAATGGATTATTGTGCCTGAAACACATGAGCCAATAATAAATAAAGATGATTTTGAAATGGCACAATCACTTATCAATTATCAGGCAAGACCTGTAAAAAGAAAGCATCATACAAAACCTTCAATACTTGCGGGATTCCTTGTCTGTGCAGATTGCGGAAAGAAAATGCAACGCCGGATAACAACAATTGAAGACAAAAACTATTACAATTTCTCGTGTTCAACATATAAGAAGCTGGGAAAGAATACATGCTCTTCCCATTTGATCAGAGAGGATGTTGTCCTTGATGTGTTGTTAATTACAATCAATACAATTATTCAAAGCATGATTGATGTTGAACAAGCGATCCTAAACAATCGGAAAAATAAAATAAGCAAAATGGTTACAAAATTAAACCATGAGATTTATACGCTAAAAGCAGAGATTGAGAAAACAGAAAAAATACAGGCTGGATTATATAGTGATTATAAAACGGATATTATATCACTTGATGATTATAAGGGTATGAAGAAACGCTTTGGAGATAAACTCGTTTTATTAAACCAAAAAGTTAGTGAAATTGAAGAACAAATTAAGGTTATAAGCTGTGATGGGCTTATGAGCGATGCGGTTAAGCTGTTCAGACAATACGAAGGAATAAAGAAGCTTGACCGGGAGATAATCGGAGCCTTGGTCAATAAAATTATTGTTGACTGTGACCGAAATATCACCATTGACTTCAAATTTCAGGATGAGATAAAAAAATACTGTTCATATTTTAACTAAAAAACATCTAAGCGAATTTTGAAAAACAGTATAAAGGGTGATAAAATAGAAGCACGTCATCAAACGATGATGTGCTTTACTCATTAAGGAGCAAAAATTTTGTCCTATTGAATGTAATGGCGGAGAGAGAAGACGCACTAACAAGGTACTCAAAATGAATTGCAGCAGTTTAAAGTAGCTTAGCTAATAAATATGAGAAATTATGAATAATAAAATATAGTGAGTTCTATTATTTGTTATATCATGATCTTGCAGTATAAAAATTTTTTTAAAGTATTGTTAATATACACCAATTAACAACGGTTAGCGAAGATATACTGCATTATTAGTATAGAGCGTTGAAACTAAATATGTTTGTAATCGCCGCGTCCAACTCACGGGGCATGGTGGTGTACCGGCCTGTTTTTGGAGAAAGCAGGAATATTGGTCTGTGGCAGGCCAAACATATAATGAAGATGAAGTCTCATTTTATCGTAATGGCTATCGAAGTAAATAGCAGTCATTAAATAGCTGGTTCCAATGCAAACACTCTTTAAAGTTTTATTTTACTAACATAATTTAACTTACAAGTATATTAATATTGACATGTACATAAGCTTTATGATAAATTTATATAGGTGACATTAACGTTAATGTATTTAAGGACGAGTGGCATTGAATGATTATGTACTATTCCACCCACTTCTGTAGGAGTGGGTGGAATAGTATAAGAGATTTTTGATGGGTTGTGACAGCGAAATACTATTGAAAATAATATATTTTAAATGATAAAGACACCTAATATACAGGGAGATAAGGATTTTGAAAAATAGCAAAGAGAATAAACGTGCAACATTAAAAGATATTTCGGCGAAGACCGGATATAGTGTCAATACTATATCAAGAGCCTTGAGAAGTAAAGATGATATTGCGGAAGAAACTATCAAGCTTATAAAAAATACAGCCAAAGAGATGGGGTATATTAGCAATACTGTTGCATCTTCGCTGCGATCCGGATATACCAATACAATAGCTATATTGTACGGTGATATTGCGAACCCGTTTTTTGCGAACATGATGAAAAAAATCGAACGATTTTCGAACGCCAAAGGTTATTTTGCGTATTTGGCAAATACCGAAGAGAATGAAGAAATTGAATTAAAAACGATTCAACAAATGATCAATAAAAATGTAGATGGATTTATCATTTGTCCAACGCAGCATTCTTTGAACAACATTAAGTATCTTAAAAAAACCGGGATACCCTATGTGCTGATTGGCAGGCGTTTCCCGGAGTATGAAAACGACTATGTAATTTGGGATGACGAACGAGGAGGATATTTAGCAACTAAGCATTTACTTTCACTTGGACATAAAAGAATTCTTATGCTAAACGGTCCTTCATACATATCAAGCGCGAAAGAACGCCTGGCAGGTTATAAGCGGGCGCATGAGGAGTCTGGGGTAAAAATAATTCCGGATCTGATTCGGCAGGTATCCATTATTTCAGAAGAAGAAAACAAAAAGGTTGTTAGTGAACTTATAGAAGAACGTATACAATGCACGGCAATTTTTACTTTCAGTGACCTTATTGCCTGGCAGGTTTGGTCGAATCTGCGCGAAGAAGGGTATGATATTCCAAAGGATTATTCGCTGATAGGATTTGATAATATTCAACAGGAAATTGCGTTACCATTTGGAATGAGTTCAATAAAAGCTGAAGGGGGAAATACTATGCCAGACTTTGCATTGCAGTTTTTATTTGACCGCATTGAAGGGAACATATCGACAAAGCCCTTAATTCAAGTTATAAAGACAGAGCTTTTCGACGGTGGTACAACATTACCTGTAGCGAATTACATAACTTCGAATAATGTCTAAACATTCATAATCACTTAGCGCATTCTATTGATCAAATATTGCCATTATGTTCGATTGGTAAATTTTAATTAAGTATTTGTTTTAATATTATAAAGAAAATGCCTTGACAAAACAATATATATATATTATATTAACATTAACGATAATGTTAACGATAATGTAGAGTATATTAACAAGAAATTCAACAAGTTAGGGCTGCTTATGAAAGATGGGGTCATATTCGATATTAAGGAATTCGCAATAAACGATGGACCGGGGATAAGACTAACTATATTTCTTAAAGGTTGTCCTATGAGATGCAACTGGTGCCATAATCCCGAAGGATTACGTATGGAACCGGAGCTTATGGTCAGCGCAGGTTGTACGAACTGCGGACGATGCAAAGAGGTGTGTAAGAATGACGAGTGTTTAGCCTGTGGAGATTGCATCGAGGTTTGTCCCAACCGATTACGGAAAATAAGCGGGACTAACATGACATCACAGGAATTGATATCGCTGATTTTAGAACGGAACAGCTATTATGCGCGTTATGGCGGGGGAGTGACTTTCTCAGGCGGAGAACCTCTATTTCAACCGGACTTTCTGATCGAGGTACTGGATGGGGTGCCGGGTGTACACCGGGCGTTGGAGACATCGGGTTACGCATCTCAAAGCGTATTTAAAAATGTCTGTAACAGAATTGACTTTATCATGATGGATGTAAAGATCATAGATGATGCGTTGCATCAGGAGATGACGGGAGTGAGCAACAAGCCCATACTGAAAAATCTTGAACAGCTTTGCGCAGGCAGCAAGCCTTTTGTTATCCGTATCCCCCTGATACCGGGTATAAACGACAATCAAATTAATTATAAAGAGACTGCAAAGTTATTGCAGCATGCCCCGATGCTTCAAAAAGTAGAGTTGCTTCCTTACCATAAAACAGCAGGCGTAAAATACAAAATGCTGGGGAAAAAGTACGATCCTAAATTTGATGTTAATCGGGCGGTCATGGTTTCTCAGGAAGCATTTGATGAGTATGGGATAAGGAGCAGTGTACTATGACGGAACGGGTCAGAAAATTATATGATTACATCATATCAGGGAAAAAACATCATCAGTTCCGACAAGCGCCGGTAGATCCTTATATACTTGCACAGGAATTTACTTCCAAGGACATGTCTGATGTTGACCGCGCCGCGCAAAGGCTTATTTATGTGTTGGATCAGGAAACGCCTGTGGTGCTTGATTTTGAGAGGGTCACGTTAACGAGAACTATACCAAATATACCTGAAATCTATACGCTAGAAGAGATCAAGCAGATTAAAAAAACGCATTATCTGCATGAACAGGGCGATGTCTGCAACATTACTGTAGATTACACGATGCTGCTCAGCGTGGGGTTTAATCAAAAACGTGGGCAGCTTAAAACATTAAAGCAAAAGTTTATAGATAAAAATGAAACAAAAAAGGCGCATTATCTGCAATTGCAGATTGATATTCTGGATGCGGTTCAGCGTCTGGCGGATCGCTATCGGAAAGCGGCGCTTGATTGCGGGAATGATATCGTGGCTGCCACATTGGCCAGAATACCCGCCAAGCCGCCTGAGACTTTTCTGGAAGCGCTGCAGATGTTTCGGTTGATACATTTTACCATGTGGTGCGGGCGGAATTATCATAATACGGTGGGCCGTTTCGATCAGTTCATGTACCCATACCTGAAATGGGATCTGGACAACGGACGCTTAACTGAACAAACGGCATTGGAACTGATAGAGGAATTCTTTATCTCATTTAACCGTGACAGTGACATGTACCCCGGCGTACAGCAGGGGGACAACGGACAAAGCATCGTGCTGGGAGGCAAAAACCCTGACGGGAGTGACAGCTTCAATCTGCTTTCCGAGTTATGCCTGCGTGCAAGCGGGGAATTGATGCTGATCGATCCCAAGATCAACCTGCGCGTCAATAAGGATACGCCGTTAACCCAGTTTGTCATAGGTACTGAACTCACAAAAAAGGGGCTCGGGTTTCCGCAGTATTCAAATGACGATATCATGATTCCAGGGCTGGTCCGGTGGGGGTACTCAGAAGAGGATGCTTTCAACTATTCCATAGCGGCCTGCTGGGAGATCATTATTCCCGGTAAAGGCATGGATATCCCCAATATCGCCGCCCTTTCCTTTGCAGATGCAGTAGAAAAGGCGACAATGAATGATTTAATACATTGCAATACGTATGATCAGTTTGAAACTGCCGTACGCGATAAGATTAGGGGTCAGTTGGACAGCATCTTTGAAAACGTAAAGAATCTATATATGTTCCCTGCTCCATTCCTGTCATTAATGATGTGGGGCGTGGAGAAGGCTAAGGATATTAGCCTTGGATGCATTTACAACAACTATGGTATTCACGGTACGGGCGTCTCTACTGCGGCCGATGCAATGGCGGCGATTAAGAAATTAGTTTTTGAAGAAAAAAGCATTGACAAAGGGACACTGCTGGATGCTATAAACAATAATTTTGTAGGATATGAAGAATTACAGGGAAAGTTACGTTACGATGCGCCTAAAATGGGCCATAATGATGCTCAGGTAGACAATATCGCCGGTATGCTTCTGGATACTTTTGCGGCTATGCTTGAAGGGCAACAAAATGAGCGCAATGGTATATTTCGTGCGGGGACAGGTTCTGCAATGTACTATATCTGGCATTCGCGCGATCTTGAAGCTACTGCAGACGGACGCAGGAAAGGTGAAAATCTGGCCGCTAATTTTTCACCAAGTTTGTTTAGCCGATGCAAGGGACCAGTATCAATTATACAGTCGTTTACTAAACCTGATTTGATAAAAGTATGCAACGGTGGCCCGCTTACACTCGAGCTGCATGACACGTTATTCAGGACTAAGGAATCTGTACAAAAGGTAGCGCAGATGGTTAAATCGTTTATCGATTTGGGCGGTCATCAGCTTCAGTTGAATTCAGTAAATCGTGATACTATGCTGGATGCGCAAAAGCATCCTGAAAAGCATTCCAATCTGATCGTACGCGTTTGGGGATGGAGCGGTTACTTTGTAGAGATGGACAAGGAATATCAGGACCATATAATCAGCCGTATAGAGCTGGGGCAATAAATGAAAAAGGCATTATATGAAAAAGAGATAATACACCCATAACAGGGTGAATATATAACCAAATTAATAATGGAGGATATTATCATGAGTATGACCCCGAAAGAATTTAAGAATTGTTTCAAAGGCGTAATTGACCTGATCCTAACCCCGTTTGACGATGAAGACAAAATGAATGAAGAGGCTCTAAGGGAACAAATCGATTATGTGAAATCGCATAACAAGGGAGAGGATTTGGTTTTCCTCGCAGGTGGAAGCACGGCAGAATTCTACGCTATGAACGAAGCGGAATGGCAGAGATACGTTAAAGTAGTCATCGAAGAAGTCGCCGGAGAATTTCCGGTCCTTTTAGGCGTAGGTCGCGCCGGAACCAAAGTGACGATCGAGCAATGCAAGATGGCGGAGGAAGTTGGAGCGGATGCGGTCATGGTTGTCAATCCGTATTATCATTTATGCACACAGGAAGGCCTATATAATCACATTAAAGCCATTGCAGATGAGACGAAACTGGGCGTAGTAACCTATAACAATCCATATGCCAGTAAATTGTGGATTCCCCCCGATCTTATGCTGAGACTTTCAAAGATTGAAAACGTAATTGGCAATAAGGAAAACGCAAATAATCCTGTCCCGATTATGAAGATGCTGAGAACGATTGATCCGGAGGATATGGTAATTATTAACGGTTTGGGATTTGATATGTATCAGTCCGTCGCCATGTTTGGCTGCCGTGGGTACGTAACGGAAATGGGCGCCTATGCGCCCGAGCTCGCTCAGGCAATCTATAAGGCGGGCGAGGCAAAGAACGCGGATGAGTTGGAACGGGCAATTGTAAAAGCGCAGCCGGTATTCGATTTTACAGGAAGGATTATTGCGTCGAGAAGCGCAATCCCGACGGTCGAAGCGCCTGCGGCAACCGCTTATGGCCAGCCGTTCTACCAGAGCATACAAAAGAAGTGTCAGGATCTTGTCGGTCTCACCGGCGGCCGGACGCGCGCACCGATGGAAGACAACCTTACGGAAGCCGAAGTGGATGAACTGCGCAGTATACTGAAGGATATGGGATGCAAAGTCGTAAGATAACGTCTGGGCTGATTACGATTGAAATGATGGACCAGAATATGGCGCGGCGATACTGACGGGTGTTGGAACTGGAGTATATTCGTCGGTACAGGAAGCATGCGACGGGCTGATTAAATTAAGATAAATACGTTTGAAAACTGTGGTATAAAGAGTTTATTAAAGAAGGAAATGTTTATTGCTATATTTTTGTAGCAATAAGAAAAATATTAAAAAGGAGAAAATGAAGAAAATGAAGAGAGGGTATCTACTCATTTTAGCGCTTGTCATGATAGTGTCATTGTGTGCATGTAGTACCGGCACTGCTGATGTTGACAAGACAAGTAGTTCGGAGGTTTCTGCAAGCGAGTCTTCTGTAACCGATACTGCGGAGATGGCAGAGAATACTACCGGTGAGGTAAAGTACACGATCGCGCTTATTACAGAGTCTCTCGCAAATGAATATTGGGTTACGCTTAGTGAAGGAATGCAAGTTGCAGCGGACGAGTTAGGTGTTGAGCTTATTGTAAAAGATGGACAGGGTGATGCAGCAACCCAGGTCAGTTATATTGAGGATCTAATGACAATGGGTGTTGATGCAATCGCTATGTTTGCTATTGACGCTACCGCGGTTGAGCCTTACTTAATTGAAGCGGAAGCAGCCGGTATTACGATAGTTGCTATAGGTAATCATCTTGAAGGTGATTCCGGTCTTTATACCGGTGACCAGCATGAGATAGGTTACAATATGGGAGAGATTGCCGGACAATGGATTCTTGATAATTTGGAAAGTGATACGGATGCATACGTTTTAACTCTGACCGACCAGACAGTTCAGAATATGGTTAATCGTGAAGAGGGAATTATGGACGGGCTATTATCATTAGCGCCAAATGCGAATATCGTTGATAGGCTAGATGCTAATGATACGGAAACGGCGCTAACTGTGACTGAGAACGTACTGACAAGGTCTCCAGAGTTGAATGTTGTTATTGGCAAAAATGATACGGTTAGTCTTGGTGCCTATCAGGCAATGGATGCAGATGGAAAGAAACCCGGCGAAGCCTGCGTTGTTGGTTGTGATTCGGGCAAGGATGCGCTTTCTTTGATTAAAAAAGACACAATTTATGTTGGTACAATTGATATTAGCCCATATCAAGCAGGTCAAAACTTTATACCGTATATAATAGCGGCTATAGAAGAAGGCCCACAGGATGTTATGTTGGATCCTATTACGAAGGTTACTATTGACAATATTGACGATTATGTAGAATAAGCGATAATTCAAGAAAATTGTGGGATATCTTACGTTTTTGACGCGGGATATCCCACATAATCAAAGGGGAAAAACAGCTATGAATGAACCCGTTTTGCAGTTGAAACATATCACAAAATTCTACCCGGGCGTTGTTGCGCTTGATGACGTGTCTATGGGGTTTGAAAAAGGCGAAATCCATGCTATCGTAGGCGAAAACGGCGCAGGGAAATCGACCTTTATTAAGGTGATAACAGGGGCGATACAACCTTCAAAAGGCGAGATCATCTATGAGGGAAATATTATAGAAAATAACGATCCTATTAAATCGCTCAATAATGGCATAACCGCCATATATCAGGAGTTCAATTTAATCCCATATTTAAGCGTTGCGGAAAACATTTTTTTCGGCTGTTATATTAAAAAAGGACATATGGTAGATTTTAAAAGTATAGAGCACCAGACTAAAAAGATAATGGATGATCTGGAAATAAATCTTAATCCAAAGGTTCAGGTCAAAGATTTAAGCGTTGGATATCGCCAGATAGTGGAAGTGGCAAAATCAATTTCGCGGGATATAAAGGTATTGATAATGGACGAGCCGACGGCGCCGTTAACAAACGATGAGATAAAACATCTGTTTAAAATTATAAAGAAATTGAAGGAGCAGGGGATCTGCATCATATATATCTCTCACAGGCTGGAAGAAATATTTGAGCTTTGCGATAAGGTGTCCGTATTTCGTGACGGTAAATATATTAAAACGATGAATGTCAGTGAGACCAGTATAAACGAACTGGTTTATATTATGGTCAACCGTAAGATGGACCAACAATTCCCGCATGCTGACTATCAGCGAGGCGAGAAAGTGCTGGAGGTTAAGAACTTAAATACAGACCTATTAAAAGATATCAGTTTTGATGCTTATCGCGGCGAAATCCTTGGGCTGGCCGGTTTGGTTGGCGCGGGGCGTACCGAGGTGGCCAGAGCCATCTTCGGCGCGGATAAGATCATATCGGGTGAAGTTTATTTAAACGGTAAAAAACTAAATATACGCTCACCTGAAGATGCTGTTGCTGCAGGTATCGGTTTGATACCTGAAGACCGAAAGCTTCAGGGTGTTTTGTTGAGAATGCCTGTAATCTCCAATATATCCCATGCCAATATGAACGCTATATCGAAATGGGGCGTTATTGATAAGCAAAAGGATAAAAAGGCGGCGGAAAAATACATTAAGGTTTTAAATATAAAAACGCCATCCATTAACCAGCAGGTACAAAACTTAAGCGGTGGTAACCAGCAAAAAATTGTTTTGGCAAAATGGCTATTTACTAACTGTGAGGTGCTAATATTTGATGAACCGACAAGGGGTATTGATGTTGGAACAAAGCATGAGATACATGAGCTTATGCGCCGGATGGTTAAGGAAGGAAAGGTCATCATTATGATTTCATCTGAAATGCCGGAAATGTTGGGAATGGCGGACCGGATTATCGTGATGCACGAAGGAAGTATTGCGGGAATTATAGAGGATGAGGATAAGACGCAGGAGAATGTTTTAGCGGCATCTTCCGGATTGCAAATATAGCTAATTTAAATGTTTTGGAGGTATTGAGGTGAAAAAGAGGTCACTTGACTGGTCGAAATATGGGATCCTTATTGCATGGGTTATTATGGTAATTGTTATTTCTTTTGTGAACGTTAAATTTTTAAGTATATCAAATATATTTAATCTTCTGCGGCAGGTTTCAATTATTGGTATTTGTTCGGTAGGCATGACATTTGTTATTATATCGGGCGGAATAGACCTATCCGTTGGATCAATGCTAGGTGTTTCCGGAGTTAGTTGCGCAATGCTAATATCATGCGGTTTATCCCCTGCTTTTGCAATACTTATCGCCATATTGATAGGCGCAGTTATCGGTTTTATTATTGCATTTTTTATAAATTATGTTAAGATGGTACCATTTATTGTGACATTGGGTCTGAGTACGACGTTACGCGGTATTGCCTATGTTATTACAAACGGAGTGCCTGTTTATGGAATCCCGGATAGTATCGGTTTCGTTGGCAGAGGATACCTATTCAATATTATACCAGTTCCTATTATTATTCTTGTGATCGTATTTATTTTAGGCATTTTCATATTAGAAAAAACAACGTTTGGCAGAAAGGTTTATGGTATAGGCGGGAATATTGAGGCTTCGCGTTTATCCGGCATAAATGTTAAAAAACAAATATATAAAATATACATGCTTTCGGGTATTCTTTCTTCTATAGCTGGAATAGTTTTACTGGGACGCATCAATTCCGGACAACCAACCGCAGGAGAGGGATATGAGATGGATATAATAACTGCATGTATTTTAGGCGGTATCAGTTTTACCGGAGGTGAGGGCAGTCTTTCTGGAGTCGTAATAGGTCTGTTAATAATAGGAACACTGACAAATGGAATGACATTAATGGGCATCCCGGACTTTTGGCAGTGGGTTGTGAAAGGTCTTGTTTTGATACTGGCGGTAAGTATTGATAATTTAACAAAAATGAGAGGAGCTTCGGTATCTAAAAAAAATAAGAGCTACCGGCAGCTTTTAAAATAATGTATGAGGTGGTTATTGTGACGGAGTTTTACAACCCTTATAAAGTAATGGAAGAAAAAAGATATAGCTGGCTCATGACAAATTTCCATATACATAATACTAAAACCCAATCTGATGGTTCTGAGATTGAATCAAAAAAAGGTCTTTCCGAGCTTTTTAAATGCTATAAGAACGCGGGATATGATGTGGTTATGTTTTCTAGCCAGCAATCATGGTACGATACCGCTGAAGAAGGGAGAGCCGTTGGTATTAAGTCAATAAACGGACAAGAATATCTTGAATATGATGGGATCCTTCTTGTTGGAACAAACAGATTCATTATAGGAATGCCTCAGGAATCGATAGATGAATGCATAAAGGATTCGGGTTTTGCAATACTGTGCCATCCCAACTTAGCGACGGAGTCCGCGATGTCGCATAAACAGCTTGAAGAACTTAAAGGAGCTATTGGGGTCGAGATATATAATGGATGCCTATCAAGGAAAACCATAAATGGGGTCTCTCTTGGAGCAGGCCTTGCCGTTGATTTTTGGGACAAGGTATTAACGAGCGGGAAGGTGCTGTGGGGATTCGGCAATGATGATTCACACGAGCCTTATGAAATACATGTTGGATGGACCGAAATCTATACGGCGTCAGATTCATTCTGTGATATAAAAAGTGCCGTAAAGCGTGGTTCACTTTGTGCTTCGCGTGGTCTGAGGCTTGAAGATTTCAGACTTGAAGACAACGAATTATCCGTTATGGCCAGATATACTTATCAAAAATCAGATCGTATCGAATATTGCTTTATAGGTGAGGGAGGAAAAGTGTTAAAAAGAGACTCAGGCAGTTTTGGCAGATACATTATTGATGGTAATGAAAAGTATATTCGAGTTGAAGCGATAAGTCCTGATGGAAGTATGCTTTGGACTCAGCCGATTTTAAATAAAAATTATTATAACGTGATGCATGAAGAAAAATAATGAAAAGTTTTCTTTGGGCTCGAGACCAAAGAAAATAACAAAAATGAAAGGAGAGGATGTCGATTCGCTATATTTAGAACAATGTGTGCGGATTAAAAAATAATTATAAGGGTAAAGTAGTCTGCGCTTTGCCCATAGCTACAACAGGATTGACAAATAAATGCAGATAAATTATATAGAAAAAGGAGAGAAAAATGAAAAAAATATTGTCTCTAGTTCTTGTATTAATTATGCTAACTAGTCTTGTTGCTTGTACCGGTGAAACTACAACAGAGAGCAACGAAACGCAGTCGGCATCAGGAACAACCTCCAGTGCAAGTACGGCAATTGGAGAAGCTGCCACGACAGACGTAGGGACACCAAGAGCGGAAACCCTTGTATTTGCAAATTCAGGTGCTGATGCGAACGCCGGGCAGTTTAACCCTTATTTAGCGAATTGTGCATATCAAAATTCGGGTTTCGTCCAGTTTATTTGGGAACCGCTATGGGAGATTGATCAAGATGGTGAATCTGTTCCTATTTTGGCTGAAAGTATGGCAGAACCTGTCGATGATACATATACGAAATTTGAGGTTAAACTGAGAGAAGGTGTAAAGTGGTCCGATGGTGTTGAATTCACCTCTGCGGATGTGGTGTACACATCCGATCTACTATTAAATACTCCAGATTTAACATACTCTGCGGTTTTTTCTAGCACTGTTAAGAGTATAACAGCGATTGATGAGTACACTATATTAATTGAAACAGTCAAAAAAACAACTCGATTGGAAACTACTCTTGGGTCTGCCGCTGTTTATGCAATGTTTAAAATTTTGCCAAAACATATTTGGGAAAACGTAGATGCAACAACATATAATAATTACCCGATGGTAGGAACCGGTCGGTATACGCTGGCAGATTACGATGAGAACGGGAATTATTTTCTTTTCGAAAAGAGAGAAGACTGGGATTGCAGTGCGTGTGGCATAATCTATGGAGAACCTACACCCAATTACATTCTGTACGAATCTTTTGGCTCAGAAGAGAAGCGTGTCATGGCAGCCATAAACAATCAAGCTGACATTCTCTATGAAACAACCAATGAAAGCTATGATGCAATTTTAGCAGGGAATTCTGAAGTAACGGGATGGTTGGACAGTTACCCGTATGGATTAAGCCGTGAAACATCGGGGATACTGTTCAATTGCGCATCGGCTCCGCTTGACAATACTAATGTCAGATGGGCGTTAACTCTTTCTCTGCAAATTGACAAAATATTGTTGGCTGCTAACGGTGGTGTAACAAAAGTTTGTCCAATTGCCATTCCTCCAGGATCCAAGCAAAAAGAAGCTTATGTCACACCGATGCTTGAATGGCTCCAAAATTTTACGCTCTCAGATGGGTATAAACCATTTGACAACAGCTATGCAAAAACGATTGTAGCAGCTTTAACTGAACAGGGCATAGAGGGACTTACGACCGATGAAGAGGAAATGAAAGATGTATACGGCATAGGCTGGTGGAAGTACGATACGGAAGAGGCAGAAAAACTGTTGCTGGCAGAAGGCTTTACACGTGACAGCGACGGGATGTGGCTATTGCCTGACGGGACGCCGTGGCAGATCAATATTATTGCTCCCAATTATATTTCAGACAAGGAGAAGCTCTTGTATGCAGTTGCAGACGCGTGGAAGCAGTTTGGTATAGACGCCGTTGTTCAATCATGTGATAAGGCAACCTATCAGTCAAACATGAAAAAGGGGCTTTATGATTGTTGTGTAACCTGGCCGAATCTATGCCCTTCGGTTGATATAACCGTCGATATAGAGCAGTGGACAAGTAGTTTGATTACACCCATTGGAGAAGATACCTTGGCTACTAGCTATAGTAAAGCTGCAAGCGGGCGCTATGCCAGCGAGACGATAGATGCGATTTTCCAAGAGCTTAAAGGATTAGAACCAGATGATACCAGCGTTGTTGAATTAACAACTGAGTTTCTTAAGGAAATCGTAACGAATAATCCCTTTATGATGGTTGGCTCGCAGTTTGCGTTGACTGCACAAATGACGCATTACTGGACCGGGTATCCGGATGCAGAATCTGTAGGTGGCATTTTCACTTGGAACAATGCAAGCAGTATGATTTTCATATCGGATTTAGAGTCTACGGGCAATCAGTAATAATAATAAGGATCCGGTAGATCTGGAAAGCATCTGCTTTCCGGGGGTAGTCTGAATATTTCTGCGCCGCACCTAACAGAAATTAGCGGAGAAACAGTGTGGCGCAGAAATAATAACAGACTAAATGTTATAGTATATAGAGGACGATTATGAAGTTATTAAAGTTTTTAATTTCCCGAACAGTAACTTTCCTGCTTATAATATTTATAGGAGTCAGTGTGGTTTTTTTCCTGCCAAGATTAATGCCAACTGACCCTGTAGAAACTGTACTCTCCAAAGTCTTGGTTGAGTCTGCCAGCATTGATCCAGCTGCAATTGCTGAGATGCGTGAGATACTAACCCAAAACTTTGGTTTGGAAGGTACTCTTTGGGAACAATATACGGGGTTTTTTGGGCGGGTTCTATTTACGCAGAATTTTGGCCCTTCTCTTAGCCAGTATCCTACACCTGTTATTGATTTAATTGGAAAAGCGCTTCCGTGGACAATGGGGCTGATGCTGATATCAATGATTATAGCATGGATAATAGGCAATATAATTGGCCTTTTGGCAGGTTTCCGTAAGGAAAAGTTATCTTCAAAAATACTTGAAGCAGTTTCTATCTTTATATATCCAATGCCGTATTATATATTTGCATTGATACTGATTATGTTGTTTGCGTATATTATCCCCATATTTCCATTGACTACAGTCGTAATGGGAACACCATGGTCGTGGGAATATATTATTAATCTTCTATATAGTTCCCTTCTTCCGGCTTTGTCTCTAATTTTAATTAATATAGGCTGGTGGGTGCTTAGTATGAAAACGCTTGCTTCCGGTATTAAAGAAGAAGATTATGTAACGTTCGCCAATCTTAAAGGGCTTTCAAAAAGAAAGATCATGTGGAATTATATTGCTCCAAATGCGATACTACCTCAGATTACTGCTCTTGCTTTAAGATTAGGAACACTATTCAGCGGAGCTATGATTGTTGAAGTTCTATTTAGTTATCCAGGAATGGGATTGCTTATCTACAACGCAGTTGTACAAGCTGATTATAATCTTATTGTTGGTTCAATTACCGTATCAATACTGGCCGTATCAATAGCAGCATACGTGATTGATTTGATTTATCCACTTCTCGATCCCAGGATACGGTATAATTAAGGGGGCGTTTATGAAAAGTTTTGTAAAGCATTCGGGTTTCAAGTTAAAGCTAGGCATATTGCTACTTCTATTGGTAGTAGCTTTTGGTCTCATATTGCCATTATTTGGTGAAAGAAATCCAGAATACTGGAATACTTACGTATTGAATCTCAAACCGAGTTCCGAGCATTTATTTGGCACCAATGCAATAGGACAGGATATTTTCTGGTTATTAGCAAAGTCAATTCAAACATCTCTTATTATAGGGCTGATTGTAGCTTTTGTCTCATCGATTATAGGCATTTTTTTAGGGATGCTGGCGGGTTTTCGCGGCGGTATTACTGATCGTATCATATCACTTTTCACGGATACGCTTATTGTCATTCCAAGTTTGCCAATTTTAATTTTGCTTGGGAGTTTATTTAAAGGACGTGCTACGATATTAGTTATTGCATCAATTTTAGTATTATTCAGTTGGCCATGGCCTGCCCGGCAGGTTCGTGCGATGTCACTTTCATTAAGAGAGAGAGATTTTATTGATACCGCCCGTTTTTCGGGGGAAAATCAGATCAAGATACTTTTAAAAGAAATTTTACCATTTTTATTTAGCTGGTCTGTGGCAAGTTTTATCAATGCAATCTTAGCAGCCATAAGGGCCGAAACAAGTATGGCGATAATTGGAATGTCAAACAGTGCATGGGCTACTCTCGGTACAATGATATATTGGGCCATCAAATATCAGGCAATGCTTAAAGAAAGATGGCTGTGGATATTGGCTCCTGTAGTAGCGACGGTTATCATTTTTGTTGCGTTGTACATGACGCTATCAGGTGTACAAAAGTATAACGCACTTAAAAGAGGTAGAGAAATATGAAAAAACGATTAATTAATATCGAAATAATTACAATGCAAGATGAGAAGAAACGGAGCGCAATATGCTGAGATTGAATAACGTAAGCGCCCGTTACAACATATTGGATGGATATGTAAACGCGGTGAACGACGTGAACTTCACTGTAATGGACAACGAGATATTCGGTATCGCCGGGGAATCGGGGTGCGGCAAGTCGACATTACTGAAGGTGATGTACGATCTTATAGAATACCCGCTGGAGATAAGCACGGGCAGCGTGGAGCTGGAGACGGTAAAGCCTAACGGAGTCGTAATAACGTATAAGAACGGCGAGATAAAAAACAGGCGCTGGAAGGAGATATCGTATGTGCCGCAGGGCGCGATGCACGTATTGAACCCGGTCAGGAAGATAGACACGCAGTTTTACGACACTATCAGCAAGCGCGACAAGAAGATGGGCAAGAAACGGATGCGCGACAGGATAGTGGCGTACCTGAAAGAACTCGAGCTGCCGGCGGAAGTCATGAAGTCGTACCCGCACCAATTGAGCGGCGGCATGAAGCAGCGCGTGATGATAGCGATTGCGACTTTCCAGAGCCCGTCGCTGATACTTGCGGACGAGCCAACTACGGCGCTGGACGTCGTCGTGCAGAGGGGCATACTGATGATGCTCAAGGGAGTGCAGAAGAAGATAGGAAACTCGATAGTTATCGTGTCGCACGACTTGGGAGTGCATTATCAGATAACCGACCGTATGGGAATCATGTATGCGGGCGAGATGGTGGAGATAGGACCGACGGATGAATTGTTCAAGAACCCAAGGCATCCGTACACGAAGATGTTGATAGACGCGCTACCGAAGATAGGTGACATCAGCCAGAAGGAAGGGATACCGGGCACGCCGCCGAGCCTAAAGAACCCGCCGCCGGGGTGCCGGTTCGCGCCGCGTTGCCTGTACGCTACGGACATGTGCCGCGCACACCCGAAGAGATACGAGATAGGTGCAACCCATCAGGCGAGCTGCCATTTGCTCGAGGGGAAATACCCTGTGATAGGAGGAAACGAAAATGCCTGAATACTTACTGAAGACAGATAACCTGTGCAAGAGTTTCCGCCTTGGTGGGCTGGTGTTCGGCACTAAGATAATGGCGGTCGACCATGTGAGCCTGGCTCTGCCCAAGGATAAACCGTGGATAATAAGCGTTGTCGGGGAGTCGGGCAGCGGGAAGACGACGCTGGCGCGGATGATACTGGGATTGCTCGACAAGACGTCGGGGGAAATAGACATAGACAACAGAAAGCTCAAGGACTTCGAGAAGAAGGAGTTTTACCGGTTCGTGCAGCCGATATTCCAGAACCCTTTCTCGGCGTTCAGCTCCAGGAAGAAGGTAGATTCGTATCTGTACGAGACGGCGTACAACGTGGCTGGCTGCAAAAGTAGGGCGGAAGCTGACGAGTTGGTCAGCAAAACGCTTAGTTCCGTGGGGCTGGAGGCAAAGCAGGTCAAGGGCAAGTACCCGAACCAGTTCTCGGGTGGTGAATTGCAGAGGATATCCATCGCGAGGGCGCTTATACCCGACCCGAAGATTATAATAGCAGATGAGCCGGTTGCAATGGTGGACGCGTCGCTGAGGATGAACATAGTCAACTTGTTTAAGCGGTTGAGGGACGAGTACCAGGTGAGCTTCGTATATGTGACGCACGACCTTTCCACAGCGTACTACGTCAGCGATTATATTGCAACGATGTACCGCGGGAACGTAATAGAGTACGGCAACGCCAGGAGCGTGCTGGAGAACCCTGCGCACCCGTACACCGAGCTGCTGCTCGACTCAATACCGAAGGTAGGGCAGAAGTGGGAGAAAGGTATCGCGTTGCCTGACCTTGAAGGCAAGGAATATGCGAAGACGGCGTGCAGGTTTTCCGCGAGGTGCCAATATGCTACTGACCAGTGCAGGCAGGGGATGCCTGAGCTCGTGGAGATCGAGAAGGGGCACAGCGTGCTGTGTTATAAGTACAAGAAAATTGGGTAGCTAAATAATACGATATGATTAAGCTTTATAAATCGGAAGGGATCTATTCATGAAGTTTTATACACTAATTGAAAATAAAAAAAAGGCTGATACAACCCTTATTGCTGAACATGGAATTAGCTTCTATTTTGAGTGTAAAGGTAAAAGAATACTCTTTGATACTGGTGCATCTGGAGCTTTTATTGATAATGCAGAGCAGCTTGGTATTGATATATCAAAAGTTGACCTCTGTATAATATCGCACTCACATTCCGACCATATCGGCGGCCTTAAGCGGTTTCTCAGTATAAATGATCATGCTAAGGTATACATGAAAAAAAGTATTATAGGCGATTTTTATACTAAGCACATTTTCAAGTATATTAAATGCAGCATTGACAATTCAATCTTTAAGCAATATTCCGACAGAATTGTTCTTATTGAAAACGATGATGAAATATATAAAGGGGTAATTATTACTAATATAAAAAAATATAGGCGAATACCATCATTCTCTAAGTTGTTATATAAAAAACAAAATGGGGAATTAATACGTGACGATTTATCCCATGAGCTTTTCATTACTGTAAAAACAGAACAGGGAGTAATCGTTATTACTGGTTGTTCTCATCTTGGCATCCTAAATATTCTAATGACTGCTAAAGAGAAATTTGGACGTATATATGGAGTTATTGGTGGATTTCACTTAGCTTGTGGTCCCTGGTGGAAAAAAGAGCCTAACTCAGAGATATTAGCCATTGCAAACTATTTTAAAAATAATAATATCGATTATATATACACCGGACATTGTACAGGCGTAAAACCGACGAGAAAGCTGAAAATTCTAGCAAATGCTAAAGATATTTACACAGGAGATGTGATTGAGATATAGCAGGGAAGAATTTAATATCAAAATATTTTGCAATAATGTATTGATCTTAGAGGAAAAGATATGAAAGGCGTTTTGATAACTGAACCGGGGTGTGCAACCATTGAGGAAATGGAAATTCCGGTTCCAAAGGACGGCGAGGTTCTGATCCGGGCTAAAGTTGCGGGAATGTGCGGTTCAGATTTAAACATCTTTAATGGAGTTCATCCGATCCGTAAGCCTCCGGTTATGCCGGGACATGAGGTTGCAGGGGAAGTTATCTCTATTGGCAAGAACGTGAAACGCATTAGCATTGGTGATAGAGTGACTGTACTACCTATTAGTTCTTATGGAAGTTGTTTAGCTTGTCGAAGTAATAATATTAATTTATGCAAAAATAAAATTGCCCCCGGTTTCGGAGGATGGGAAGGGACTTTCGCGCAGTATTTCAAGGCACCGGAGGAGTGCTTATATAAAATAAGACCTGAAACAACATATGAACAAGCAGTTATGACAGAGCCTCTTGCGGTTGCCGTTCACTCAGTTAAGAGGGCGGGAAACGGAAAAAGAATGATTATTCTTGGCTGCGGAACGATAGGCCTTTTAATATTGAAGGTTGCTTTGATAAAAGGATATACCGAAGTGTATTGTACGGATACTATTGCCTTCAACCGTAAAATTTCGGTAGAAGCGGGAGCCTCAGCTTCATGGGACCCGATTACTGACGATATTAATGCAAAAATAGAAAAAACGGTCGAAGGAGACGGCGTGGATGCAGTAATGGTAACCGCAGCAGTTCTTGGAATTTTAGAACAAGCGCTTTCTTTTTCCGCGATACATGCGAATGTTGTGCTGATTGCGATAATGAACAAGCCTCAAGCGATAGATTTAGCTCCTTTTGCAGCAAAAGAAGTTAGCTTAACGGGAACAAATACATATATGCACGAAGATTTTACCGAGGCTTTATCACTTATTGAAAACGGATTGGATCTTTCAGCTATTGTTACGCATTACATGCCATTAGATGAAGCTCAGCATGCATTTGAATTATATAAGAATAAAACTGAGGATGTTATAAAGATTTTAATATATCCAAACTAAACATATTTGATGTTAGGTTAACATTGAAAAAAGCAGAATTGTAAAAAGGAGATAGAATAGATGAAATGTACAATAACTCCATTATACTTTGGAAAATTTAAAAAGTTTGAAAAAAGCAGATTTACTCTTACAAAGGATACAGGGTTGATCATTGAAGTAGCTATTCTTGCTTATCTGATTAAAAAAGATGATGAACTGATTTTAGTTGATAGCGGTCCGCCAGAACCCAAGTTAGCAAAAAAAGCTGCGGATAACTGTGGAATATCCGAAGGACGTTCGATTATTGACATTCTTTCAAAAATGGGGCTGGTTCCACAGGATATCAATACTGTAATACTTACGCATGTTCATTGGGATCATGCGTACAATCTGAATTACTTTAAGCACGCTAAAATATATGTACAGCTTTCCGAATTACAATATGCAATAAAACCACTTTGGCTTGATAGAGAACCATATTTTCGCTATTCAGAGATAATTGGCGGGACTCCATGCTGGTTTGAAGGTTACTCTTCAATGGAAATTATTGATGGAGATTATATTATTAATGAAGATATAAGTATATACCATCTTCCAGGTCATACTCCCGGAATGCAAGGCGTTCTGGTTAATACAGAAGAAGGAAAGTATATGATTGCAAGCGATAACTTGCCTCTTTACGATAATTTTGAGTCAATGTTACCAACAACAGTACATGTTAGCATTAAAGATTGGTATGATTCATATCAAAGAATTAAAACCCATTCAGATTTCATTTTGCCTGGACACGACTTGCTTGCATTAAAACGAAAGGTATATGGACAAAACGAATAGTTCAATAATGAATAATTAAAAATAGACACTTGCCTGATTTAAAATCACGCGCGGAAAGAAAAAATCGAAACAGGAAAAAGGAGATAAAAATGAAAGCAATTGCAAAAATAAAACCGGGAAAAGGGGTTTCATTAATAGATATTCCAATCCCGGAGCCTAAAGATAACGAGGTGTTAATTAAAGTAGAGAGTTCCGCGATATGTGGGACAGATATTCATTTGTATAATTGGGATTTATGTGCTACTGGATTTTTAACGGGCATACCATTTCCCGCAGTAATCGGGCACGAAATGGCGGGGACAGTCGTTGCTGTTGGTGATAAAGTTAATCAAAGCAGAATTGGGCAACGCGTATCGTTTGAAACTCATCCATATTGTGGGGAATGCTATATGTGCAGATCGGGTAACAGGCATATATGCATAAATATGGGCAGATACAAAAAATATCAGGATGGGGCTTTCGCAGAATACAAACTTGCTACAGAAAATGCACTATATGCTTTACCTGATAATATATCATTTGAACAGGGATCTTTGTATGAACCAGGGAGCGTGGCTATGTATGCGTTTGAAGATTCGTATATGAAGCCGGGAGACTTTGTTGTTATCTATGGTTGTGGCCCGATAGGACTAATGGCGATGCAGATTTTTAAAGCATGCGGAGCGGGTATGATTATTGGAGTTGATATTAATAAATATCGCCTCGATATGGCAAAGAAATACTCCGATATTGTAATTAACGGAGCAGAAGAGCCTGTGATTGATATAGTTAAAGACATATCGAAGCCCCATTGTGGTGCGGATGTTATCGTGGAAGCGACAGGAGCTGCAAGCATATATAATACTGTATTTAAAATAGCAAGGCCGGAAGCTCATGTTGTTCTCATAGGACACCCAAACGGAGCAGTACCTATTAATATTATGAAGGATATAAATTTGAAGGAGCTAAACATTAAAGGACATTTCGGAAGAAAGATATGGTCTTCTTGGGATAAGCTTAACGCTTTAGAATCTTCAAAAAGGATCAATTTACTTGATACGGTTACACACAGGTTCACACTGGAACAATTTGAAGAAGCATTCCAAACAAGCGCGAAAGATGCGGGTAAAGTATTGTTCATGAACAGTAAATAAAGAATTACAAAAGTCTGAATAGATTTAAGGAGCACTAAGAATGATTGACGATATTAGGGAATTAAAACAAAAAGCAAATCAATTACGGAGAAATATTATCGAAATGACATATCAAAGCGAAAGAAAGATTCATGTTGGGCCTGCATTATCATGTATAGATATTCTTGCCGCTTTGTATTTCAAGTTTATGCGAATAGACCCCGAAAATCCAATGTGGGAAGACCGTGATAGATTTATTCTGTCAAAGGGCCATGCATATGCTGCACTATATGCTGCACTATGTGAAAGAGGTTTTTTCGACAAAAAAGAACTAAAAACAGTACGGCATATTAATAGTAAACTTCAGGGACATCCGGCTATGTATAAAACACCCGGGGTGGATATGACAGTTGGGTCTCTTGGAAATGGATTAGGCATAGGGCTTGGTATGGCGTACTATCTCAAGCTAATTGGGAAGCCAAGCAAGGTATTTGTAATGCTTGGTGATGGTGAATTAAACGAAGGTGCGATCTGGGAAACCGTTATGCAAGCGCCTGTAAGAAAAGCGGACAATCTTATTGCGCTGGTGGATTATAACCATTACCAAAGTTGCGGGTCATGTGAAGATATTTTGCCTATGGGACGGCTTGGGGACAAATGGAAGGATTTTGGTTGGAACGTTCTTGAAATGAATGGGCATGATATGGCTGATATCGTTAATAAAATCGCAATAGCAATCAATTTTCATGGTGCTCCCACAGTAATCATTGCGCATACTGTTAAAGGGAAGGGCATCAGTTTCATGGAAAATCAAAACATATGGCATGTAAATAAAGTAACGCAGGAGCAGTATAAAAAGGCAATGGATGAACTGAAGGAGGAAGCGAGATGGATATAGAATTAGACAAAATATCAAACAGGGAAGCTTTTGGGAACGTTCTTGCGGATTTGGCCGCAAAAGATGAGCATATTATGTATCTTGCCGCAGATACACTTTCGGTGGGGGGAGCAAAATTTCATAATCAATGCCCTAAACGTGCTTTGAATGTTGGTATAGCAGAACAGAACATGGCCCTTATGGGGGCAGGTATGGCTGCATCCGGTGCAAAGGTCTTTGTGGCAAGCTATGCTCCCTTTGCATCGATGCGAATATGTGAACAGATAAGAACATTTATTGCCTATCCAAAGCTTGATGTAAAAATTATTTCAGGGATGGGTGGCCTTTCGGGTGGAGAAGAAGGAGTTACGCATCAGGGAACTGAAGATGTCAGCATTATGAGGAGTATTCCAAACATGACAGTTATTATACCCGCTGACGCAGCTTCTACAGAAGTAATAGCGAGAAAAATTACAGAATATAAAGGGCCGGTTTATTTAAGGCTCGGGAAGAACCCGTTCCCAAAGGTGTTTGATGATAAATATAAGTTTGAGATAGGAAAAGCTAATGTTCTGAAAACCGAAGGAAAAGATGCTGCGATTATTTGCAATGGCCTAGTAGTTTCAGAGTGTATCAATGCGCAGGAAATCTTAAGCAAAGCGGGTTATGGTGTGAAGTTGATAGAAATGCCATGTGTGAAGCCAATAGATCGTGAGACAATTCTTCGGGTTGCAAAGGAGTGTAGGGCGATTATCACTGTGGAAGACAATAATATTATGGGCGGCCTTGGTGGTGCTGTTGCAGAAGTAATTAGTGAAACAGGTGACGCTATTTTATACCGCATGGGGCTCAATGACTGCTTTGCTGAATCTGGTAATGATTTTGAACTATTAGATAAATATGGGCTTAGTTCTGATGCAATTGCGGATAAAGTTAAGACCATAATTAAATTGAAAAGAAAGGTATCAATATGAAATTCAAACCGGATTACACACATGTTTTAAATGCGGCAAAGAATATTGAAGCAAAGCGTACACCTTTATATGAGCATATAATTGAACCGAAATTTATAGAAAAGGCAATTAATAAGGATTTTGTTAATTTGATCAATGGAGACAGAAAAGACAAAACTGAGTTTTTTAAACACTTTTGCAGCTTTTTTAAAGATATGGGGTATGATACAGTATCTTTTCAAGTTGGATATGATGAAGCAATGCCAGGGTCAGGCGCTTTGCGAAATAATACTCCAGGAATAATAAAAACAAGAGATGATTATGAAAAGTATCCTTGGGAACAGATTCCTAACACATTCAAGAATATGGCCTATGAGCAATTTGAAATATTAGGAGAAGTTATGCCTGAGGGTATGCTAGCTGTTGGAGGGCCTGGGTTTGGCATATTTCAGGCAGTTGAAGATTTGGTCGGTTATGAAGAATTGTGTTATATGTCTGTTGATGATCCTGAACTCTATAGAGAACTATTTGATAAAATATTTAGTATTTATTATAGCATATGGAAAGAATTCTTAGAGCGTTTTGCTAATAGCTTTGTAGTGTGCCGGTTTGGGGATGATCTCGGGTTCGGTTCTAATACGCTTATTTCGGCGAAAGATATAAAGGAAATTATAATACCGATGTATGCTCGGATAATAAAACTAATACATAGTTATAAAAAGCCATTTCTTCTCCATTCTTGTGGTAAGATTTTCGATGTTATGGACGATTTAATTGATATTGCGAAAATAGACAGCAAGCATTCAAATGAAGATAATATTGCGCCATTTACAACATGGGTAGATAAATATGGTGATAAAATTGGGAACTTTGGTGGTATGGATGTAGGCGTGTTGTGTAGCGAAAGCTCAGCAGAAATAAAAATCAGGACAAAGGCGATTTTAGAATACTGTGTTGGTAAAGGTGGTTTTGCATTTGGAGTTGGCAATTCATTGACTGATTATGTCCCAGTAGATAATTACTTTGTGATGATAGAAGAGGCAAATAAGTTTAGGGAAATGCAAGTAAAGCAAAATAATTAGGCAAGAAAATAGGCGGTGCAAGGATAAATGTTAAAAAGGAGCAACCAAAGAACTGAAATCTAGAAGAAGTCGACATTTGCCAAATTTATGGGTATAGTAGGGCAAGTTGATGCTGCAATCCTTACCGTTATTTAACAATTGCGAATCAATGCTTCCCACAGCTGTCCATGTTAGCATTAAAGACTGGTATGAATTCTATAAAAAATCATGAGCTTTTCTGACTTGAGTACGATATGTTGGCATTACTAGATGTAAATAATTGATATTACTTAGGAAGAAATAATGCAGATAAAGTAGTCAGTCACGTTCCAAAGTTTTCATAGAAAAGGTGAAGAAGATGGTATCAGAATCTTTATTTGGTGAAACGGCAAACGGTGGTAAAGTACACAAAATAAGGATAACAAACAGTATCGGAGCATATATCGATTTGCTCAATTATGGGGGTACGATAACGGCAATTCAGGTACCCGATCGTAATAATCAATTGACCGATGTATGCCTTGGGTATGATACGCTCAGAGAATATGAACAAAATGACGGATACCTGGGAGCTGCAATCGGTCGAGTGGCAAACCGGATAAAAGACGGAAGGTTTGTGTTAAATGGTAGTGAATATTCTCTTGCCTGTAACGACGGCAGTAACCATCTGCACGGAGGTAACCGTGGGTTTGATAAATACGTATGGGATTACGAGATCATCAATGAGAACAGCATTGTGCTTTCACGTACATCAGCCCATATGGAAGAAGGGTATCCCGGGAATCTTGATGTGAAGATTACATACACTTTTGATGATGAGAACGGGTTATCTATCGCATATAAAGCGATTTCGGACAGGGATACGATCGTGAACCTGACCAACCATACGTATTTTAATATGGATGGAGAATCAAGCGGAAGTATTCTTGATACCGAGCTATTAATTAATGCAGATTACCTGACAGAGATTGGCGCGAATCTTATACCCACGGGTAAGTTAATTGAAGTTGAAGGGACTTCGTTCGATTTTCGCAAGTTTAAAAGCATTGGTTCAGATATTAATAGCGATCATCCTCAAATGGTTGCCGGCAAGGGGTATGACCATAACTTCGCCCTCAACCATCGTGATATCAATAAGCTTGCAGCGAAGCTTTATTCGAAAAAGACCGGGATATGCATGAGCGTATATACGGATATGCCGGGAATACAGTTCTACAGCGGGAATATGCTGACGAAGCGAAAAGGGAAAGGAACTTCCCGGTATGGCTTGAGAGGCGGATTGTGTCTTGAAACACAGTACTTCCCGAACGCGATCGGATGTCCGAGTTTTGATTCACCTGTTCTAAGGGCAGGAAAGTGTTTCGAAAGCACGACGAGATATGTTTTTACAAATGAAAATGGAGTTAAAACTAATGGTATTAAACTATGATTGGGAAAGAAGAATACAATCAAGTGAATTTAAAACAATTCTACAACATTTATATAACGAAAAAAATAATGTTGTCTTTGAAACGCATAAGAAACGATATATAAAGGCGGTTGACAAGTTTGTTTCTATGTTTGGATATCAACCGATGTCATTGTTCAGCGCACCCGGTCGGGTCGAGCTGAGCGGGAACCATACGGATCATCAAAACGGATGCGTATTGGCTGCGGCGATTACCAGGGATATTATTGCGGCTGTTGCCCCGAATAACAAGGAAGTAATCAATGTTTTTTCCGAAGGGCACGAGAAAGAGTCGGTTAATCTTAATAATTTGGAACCGCAGAAGGATGAAATCAATAGTGCGACGGCGCTCATAAAGGGTATTACCGCCGGTTTTAAAAAATACGGATATTTGGTTGGCGGGTTTGAAGCATACACATGCTCGAACGTACCGGTAGGGTCTGGGTTATCTTCCTCGGCGGCCTTTGAAGTGCTGACCGCAACGATTTTAAATAATACATACAATTCGGGTAAAATTGACAATGTCAGGATAGCTCAAATCGGGCAATTTGCAGAAAACAATTATTTCAATAAACCATGCGGTTTGATGGACCAGCTTGCCTCTTCAACGGGTGGGATTACAGCCATAGATTTTGAGGATAATCATACTCCGAAAATTGATATAATCGATAAGGATTTTGAGGAAGTGGGCTGCGCCTTATATATTACACAGACAGGCGGAAGCCACGCGGACATGACAAACGAGTATGAGGCAATTACGAAAGAAATGAAATCCGTCGCAAATATATTCGGGAAAAATACGTTGCGCCAGGTAAATCCGGATGTTTTTTTCAGTAGAATCGGTGAGTTGCGCGGCAGGGTATCAGACCGCGCATTACTGAGGGCAATGCACTTTTTTGGTGAGAACGAACGTGTAGGCGAGCAGGTAAAAGCATTAAAATCCGGTAACATTGAGCGGTATAAGGCCCTGATGCTGGATTCGGGGTTTTCTTCCGCAATGAAGCTGGAAAATATTTATCCTTTGAGCAGTAAGGAGGAACGAAGCGCCGCGCTTGCGCTGGCTATAAGCCAAAAGGTGCTGGAAGGTAAGGGCGCATGGCGAATCCACGGTGGTGGTTTTACAGGTACGATACTTGCATTGGTGCCGAAAGACTTGAAAGATTGCTATCAAAACAATATGAAGAAGGTGTTTGGAGCGGGGAACTGTTATCCCATTTCTGTCAGGCCTGTCGGCGGCTATGAAATTCCTATAGGTTAAGGAGAGAGCGATTTCATGAAAAAGATATTGGTACCGGGCGGTGCGGGCTATATCGGATCGCATACGGTTAAGGAACTGATAGAAAGAGAAATCGAGGTTGTCGTAGTTGACAATCTTGAAACGGGTTATAGGGCGGCCGTTCATCCCAAAGCAAGGTTCTATCAGGGGGATATCAGGGACAAGAAGTTTGTCGATAGCGTTTTGGATGCTGAAAAGGTGGACGCGGTGATCCATTTTGCGGCAAATTCACAGGTCGGAGAAAGCATGAAAAATCCGCTGAAGTATTACGATAATAACGTAGGCGGCACAAGAGTTTTGCTGGACAGTATGATACGGCATGATGTAAAACGAATTGTGTTTTCTTCGACGGCTGCGACATATGGCGAGCCGGACAGTATACCGATCAGGGAGGATAACCGCCTTAGCCCTATCAATGCATACGGGGAAACGAAGCTTGCAATGGAACGCATGATCCACTGGGCATCTATAGCATATGGGGTACAATATGTATCGCTTCGGTATTTCAATGCTTGCGGTGCTGACTTAAACGGCACAATCGGGGAAGCGCATTCCCCGGAAACGCATCTTATCCCGCTTGTACTCGAAGTACCAAACGGAAAACGTAAATTCATCAGCGTGTTTGGTAATGACTATAACACAAAAGACGGTACTTGTATCCGCGATTACATCCATGTTACGGACTTGGCAGAGGCTCATATATTGGCGGTTGAGTATCTTAAGTCGGGCGGAACAAGCGACGTATTCAACCTTGGCAACGGGCAAGGTTTTTCGGTATTGGAGGTTATCCGAACCGCGGAAGAAGTTGTAGGGAGTCAAATTCCTTATCATATTGAAGCAAGAAGGCCGGGAGACCCCGCACAGCTTGTATCATCGAATGAAAAAGCAAGGCGGGTATTGAACTGGAATCTCAAGTATTCCGATATGCGAACGATCATTGAAACAGCCTGGAGATGGCACAGAGCGCATAAGAACGGATATGCAGGGGAGCGGAATGATAAATCAATACATTGATCAGTTAATTGAATACGGCATTTCAACCGCTTTAATTGACCGCCAGAATACGGTATTTATCCGTAATGCGCTTTTAAAGCTGTTGGGCCTTGATGATTACCAACCTGTTCAGGCAACGAAACAAATGCCTTTAGAGAATATTCTCAAAGCAATACTGGATTTTGCATGCGAAAAGGGGCTGATACAGGATAATCAAACCAGTCGAGATTTGTTTGACACAGCTATTATGGGTATATTAACGCCGTACCCATCGGAGGTGATAAAAAAATTCTGGTCGGAGTACGAACAATCCCCGCAGAAAGCGACACAGTTTTTCTATAAATTGTGTCAGGACAGCGATTATATCCGCAGGTACCGCATGGCAAAGGATATGCATTGGGTAACGGATACCGAATACGGTCCGCTGGAGATAACAATCAACCTTGCCAAGCCGGAGAAAGACCCGAAAGAAATCGCCATGGCAAAAGAGAAAAAAGCAGGCGGTTATCCGGAATGCCTTCTGTGCCCGGAGAACGAAGGATATGCCGGACATGCCGGGCACCCTGCGCGGCAGAACCTTAGGATTATTCCTGTAGATATTGCAGGTGAGGATTGGGGGCTGCAGTATTCCCCATATGTTTATTACAATGAACATTGTATCGTGCTGAATCAAAAGCATGTGCCAATGGTCATTGATAAAGCTGTATTCCGAAAATTATTTTGTTTTATGCAGCAGTTTCCGCATTATTTTGTCGGTTCAAACGCCGATTTGCCAATTGTCGGAGGCAGCATACTTTCGCATGAGCATTTCCAGGGCGGGCGGCACTGTTTTCCGCTGGAAAAGGCGCCAATCGAAAAGCATTATATATTCAAAGGATTCGAGGATGTTGAAGCGGGTGTTGTCAAATGGCCTATGTCTGTAATAAGGCTTATTCATGATGACCCCGACAAACTTACCGAATTGGCCGGACGGATATTGTCTGTATGGCAGCAGTATTCGGATGAGTCCGCATATATATATGCTTTTTCAAATGATATTCCGCACAATACGGTAACGCCCATTGCGCGTATGAGAGAAGGGCGGTTTGAACTTGATTTGGTGTTGCGTAATAATATAACCACACCTGAGCATCCAGATGGCTTATTTCATCCGCACGCGGAATTGCATAACATCAAGAAAGAAAACATCGGTCTCATTGAGGTGATGGGCTTGGCCATACTACCGGCCCGATTGAAACAAGAAATGCAGATATTGAAGGATGAGTTGTTAGCGGGAAGGGAAATAGGCACAATAGAGCTGGTTGCAAAGCATGCTCAATGGTGCTCGAAATGGAGAGAAAGGTATAGTTTGATAACGGATAAGAATATTGACGATGTTATAAAGACCGAAATTGGAAACACATTTCTTGAAGTTTTGCAGCATGCTGGTGTGTTTAAGCGCGATGCGAAGGGGCAAGATGCTTTTGAATGCTTTATAAGAGCAGTTCATACTTAACTGGGAAAACGTTATAGAGTAAATAAGTACATAAAATGAAAAGGGGTGCAATATGAAGGATAGCCAGGATTATGAGAAAATTGAGTATGTTCCATACGGTGAACTTTCACCCGAAGTAAAACTCGGGAAAAGTGAAGTTACTACTCCGGAAAACAGGGATAGGCGTAATGCTGAAAACATAAAAAATCAGCAGTTAATACATGCCGATAAACCCATTGAACTTGAAGTTACTGATTATATCGTACAAAAAAAAGATTACGCTATACCATTAAGGGTTTATAAACCAGATGGCGACGGTCTTTTTCAGGTTTGTATTTATTATCATGGTGGTGGGTTTGTATATTGCAATCTCGATACGCACGACTATATTTGCCGATATATCGCAAAAAACTCTGGTTGTATCGTTGTATCTGTAGAATACAGACTTGCACCTGAACATAAGTTTCCTATTGGGCTAGAGGACTGCTATGACGCGCTATTGTGGGTATATCAAAACGCCCAGAGAATTGGATACGACATCTTAAAGCTAGTAGTCGCCGGAGATAGTGCAGGCGGGAATTTTGCTGCGGTTGTCTGCATGCTTGCAAAGGAACGCAAAGGGCCAAAAATATTAAAGCAGATCATAATCTATCCATCTATAGATAAAGCTAAGTTATTGTCAGGGTCGGCAAAAAGATACGAAACAGGCTACGGACTCGAGTGGGTAAATTCGGAAGCATTCAGTAAGCAATATATCAGAAGCGATGAAGATAGGATTAATCCTCTTGTCTCACCATTGTATGCGGAAAATGTTTCGGGATTGCCAGAAGCGCTGTTCATATTTGCGCAGTGCGATATCCTTTTAGATGAGGGATTGAAATATGCAAAGAAGCTAAAGGATGCGGGCGTTCAAGTCACATACCATATTTACAATGGTATGCCGCATGGCTTTATTGGAAACATCTATAAAGAATCCTTTGAAGCACTGGATGCAATTTGTGCCTCGTTGAGGGCTATAAATATTTACTATTAAATTTAACAAAAGGCAAATCATGAAACATAATATTCTGCAGAAGGAATCAGTTATGGTGATAGCTACGCTCTTTACCAGTTTTCTCTGGGGTAGCGCATATCCTAGTATTAAGATTATTTATTCGGAAATCGGCGTTCTAGGCGAGTTTGAGAAACTTATTCTGGCGGGATTTCGGTTTGCCATAGCGGGGCTCGTCGTACTTGTTTTTTCTAAAGTTAAGCTCAAAGCGAAGCTGAAGCCCGAACGAAATGAGCTTTTGCTGACTGGTGTGCTTGGCCTTCTGACATTTGCAACGTTTACTCTGTTTTTTATCGGACTCGGCTATACGTCAAGCACCAAAGGGCCGATCGTGTCTTCCGTCGGTATTTTTTTTGTGGCAATCTTTTCTCACTTCATGTCTAGGTCGAACCGGATGAACGTAAAGAAGACGATAGGACTGATTTGCGGGTTTACAGGTGTTGTTTTGGCAAACATCACATTTATAACGCAGGCGGCGTTTTCATTTACGCTGAACGGTGAAGGGTTTCTTATATTTCATGCTGTATTATCTGCAATAACAACAGTTCTAATTAAAAAGCATGCCTACAGCATGGACGTGGTCAGGGTAAACGGATGGCAGCTTTTACTGGGCGGCGTTTTATTGTTATTCGTCGGCTTCGCCGGGCATCCTGCAATGCCCTTATTTAACGTGTTATCTGCCGGATTGTTAGTGTATATTGGCGTGGTGTCAGCGGTTTCATATACACTTTGCTTTTTACTGTTAAGATATCACAAAGCAACCGAAGTTGAGCAGTATAAATTCGCCATACCGCTGTTTGGGTCACTTCTTTCTGTAATCTTTATTCCCGGTGAACATATGGGAATAGAAATGCTAGGCGCAGCAGTGCTTGTCGCGACAGGAATCTTTATTGTCAACAGGCAGAATGGTACAACCAAAAAAGTAGAACGGGTTGAACAAATTCATGTGATTATAACGAAAGGTAGGAATGAAAATGGAAAGTTTTGAAGCGTTAAGCGCATTAATGAAATACTTAATAGAAATCGGGCCCACGGGCTGCGCTTGCATGATCACAAAACATGAAGAGCCGGTGTATGTAGAATATGTCGGCTATGCAAACAGGGAGAGTACGAAACCCATTACACCTGATACGATATACCGCGTCTATTCAATGACTAAAGTCATAACCGTTACGGCTGCGCTAATGCTATATGAGCGCGGCATGTATTTGCTGAATGACCCACTGGAAGTCTATATGCCGGAATTTTCCGATATGCAGGTATGTACATACGACGCGACTGGTGTCCTAAGTATCCGTACTGCAAAGAATCCAATATTGATTCGTGACCTGTTCTGCATGACTTCCGGGTTGACGTATGACGGTGACGCATGTGAAACGGAGAGGCGCACAAAAGAGTATTACAAAACACTGAGAAGCAATAACTATACCGCCAGAGAAGCGATGCGCGAGCTTGCCCGTGTGCCGTTGGTGTTTGAACCGGGTACACACTGGAAATATGGTTTAAGCCATGATGCTTTGGGTGCTTTAATTGAAGCGCTGACAGGCAAACGTTTAAGCCAATTTATGAAGGATGAAATATTCGATCCGCTTGGCATGAAGGATTCGTTCTTTCATATACCGGAGGATAGAAAGACTCGCTTATGCGGCATTTATACACGCAACACAGACGGGACCTATAGCGATTACTTGGGATGCGGTCATGAATTTAATGACATCAATGACCGTTATGACAATGGCGGTGGCGGGGTCATGTGTACGCTCGCGGATTACACGGCTTTTGCGACAGCGCTGGCCTGTGGCGGGGAAAAGGACGGTGTTCGATTGCTGGGCAAGAAGACGATTGAGCTGATGGCCACAAACCATCTTGGGCAGGAACAACTTCGAGATTTTCGCAATACGCCACAACGTGCAGGATATGGTTATGGGCTCGGCGTACGCACCTTAATGGATAGGGCGTCAAGTGGTAGTAATTCGAGCATTGGCGAATTTGGTTGGGGAGGTCTCGCGGGTACATGGATGATGGTTGACCCCAAGGAAGAAGCCGCGGCCGTTTTCATGCAGCAGTTGTGGCCAAGTATGAGTGAATATATACAACCACGGCTGCGTGCTGCCATCAATGCGGCGCTATGACTTAATTGTAGTAGTACGGAATAGGAGCACATCTTGAGTATCTATCATCTGATTGGTATTATCATTACTTTATCTGCCATTACGGCTGTCGGAATATATTCGGGTAAAAAAGTAAAAAACGCCTCGGATTTTTCAACAGGCGGCAGAAAAGCTGGAGCAGCCATCGTAACGGGCACGATCATGGGGACTTTGGTAGGCGGCGCTTCAACTGTAGGTACGGCACAGCTTGCCTATACCTACGGTTTTTCCGCCTGGTGGTGGACACTGGGCGGCGGGATAGGCTGTCTTATTTTGGCACTTGGGTTTACGAAGCCGTTGCGAAGGACAGGCTGTAATACCATTCAAGGAATGATCTCTAAAGAATTCGGAACAAGGGCAGGCATTTATTCTTCTGTACTTGCGTCAATTGGGATGTTTATCAACATTATTGCACAGATGATTGCGGCAACAGCGCTGATTACAGCTATTTTTCCGTTAGGGATTATACCAAGTTCAATTATCGCCGGGACGCTGATGACTTTGTATGTCATATTTGGCGGTGTCTGGGGTACGGGGCTTGTTGGCGTCGTAAAGCTGATTCTTATCTATATTGCAGTCATTCTTGGAGGGATTATAGCTGTTACGGCAAGCGGCGGCTTTGCAGCGCTTTACAGCAACGAGGTCTTAGACCACGCGACTTATTTTAATCTCTTTGCACGCGGCCTTGGAAAAGATATCGGCAGCGGGCTTTCCCTTATCCTCGGTGTTCTTTCTACGCAGACATATGCTCAAGCTGTTCTTGCCGGAAAGAATGACAGCGAAGCAAGAAAAGGTGCGCTGATCAGTGCTTTTGCGATTCCGCCGATTGGTATAGGCGGCATATTAATTGGACTATTTATGCGCACGAACTATCCGGATATCGTGGCAAAGCAGGCTTTCCCCTTATTTGTTCTGAACCATATGCCTGCGCTTATTGGTGGTATCGTCATGGCGACCCTGCTGATTACTGTTGTGGGTACGGGCGCAGGCCTTTCGCTTGGAATCTCAACTGTGATTGATAATGATATCATCAAAAAAATACCGCGTAGGAATATCACAGGAAAAGATGCTTGTCATAATAAAGCGCTGTTAGTTAACCGGCTCATCATTATACTTGTCCTTGCTACAGCGGTGTTCTTAAGTTGTGGTAGTTTTGGAACGGTAATTTTGGACTTCTCATTTATGTCGATGGGATTAAGGGCGGCAGTTCTGTTTGTGCCTATGTGTGCGGTCTTATTTTTCCCAGGCAAGGTCAGGAACAGTTTTGCGTTTGTTGCCATTATAGCCGGGCCTCTATCGGTCATAGCTGGGAAAATTATTATTCCCGATTTCGATCCTCTTTTTATCGGTATGGCAGTTAGCTTTACGATTATATTAATTGGCAGATTAATTGGCAAAAAGAAACCTCATGTATAGAATGTTTCTTTATAAATATAAAGATTTGAGAGTAGGGTTAAAGCTACATTATGTACTAATGATTAATAATTGATGAAGCCAGACAAGATCTTACATCGGATTGACCGGTGAAAACGTTGATATCTCTTAGCAAATTTAGTCATGAATATATTTTAATAACAAGGTATAAGGCAGAATTAAAGTATATATAGGGCCCAGACATATCAAGTGCAGCAAGTAGGCATATAGAAAACGGGTGGTGATAAAAAGCCATCCGTTTTTTATTTCGACAAAATTCTACAAAAGAAGCAAATAAGAAAGAGGTGATAATCGGGTGCTGTGTATTGCAGAAGAGATGGATGCCGGGCTGATTTCAATAAGCACATTATTAATTCGGCATAACAACACCTGAAGATATATTTTGACATAATACAGGTGCTGTGTAAGTTGGGGCTAATATTTAATGAGGTTTCATATTACTAATATCAAGCTATGCCTCTTGCCGCCCAACAGACACAAGGCAAAATCTATAAGAAGAGACAGGCGTCACAAAAAACGAAGATGTGATAGTCCTGTGGGCAGAGAACTGCTTGATACAGAAGCTTTTGCAGCCGAATTTACAAATCTATGTGAGTTCGGCTGTTTTTATTTGCACATATATTTTTCACACCATCTGCCTCCATTTTTTCATCTGACAGGCGGTATTAATTGCCGTTCGCCTCCTTGTCTTTTCTGAATTCTCCAAATCATTCAGAAAGGACAGAAGCCATGCAAATATGTATCAAAATCAATGGGCAAGCCGTGTCTGTAGACGTTTCCATCGAAGTGTACGAATACATTGATCGCGCGAATCACAAAGATGAGAATTTGGATCATAGAAAGCGTCGTCATTGGGACAAGCGTAAGTACGATGAAAGCATTATACTCCATGAGTGTAACCGAAGCATGTATGAAACGCCGGAACAATGGCTATGCCGTAAAGAAACCTTGCAGGAAATCATGACGGCGCTGGAGAGCTGTACAGAAGTACAGCGCCAGCGTTTTTTACTTTTCGCGCTGGAAGGATTGAGCTTTTCGGAGATCGCGAAGCATTGCGGTTGTTCTAAGGGCGCTGTACAGGACAGTATTGAAGCGGTACGAAAAAAATGCAAAGAATTTTTTGAATAGCGACCCTACGAAACACGATTTTCGGGCTATACAGTGAGGGGCTTTTTGCCCTATCACATCGGCGAGAGGGACAGGCAGTTTTCAAGCTGCACTGTCACTCTTGCTATCTGGAGGTTTAGCCCATGCAAATCATTAACCTGCGCAAACAGTATCCCGGTTGCTACAGCCATGACATGTTTGTGGAAGTCTCCGACGACGTGGCCGAGGCCATACTGCTGGCAACCCGTCAGGAGAACAATTATCGTCAGCGCACATTCCGGCACAAGGCGTACTACTCCCTTGACCGGGGCGATGGTATTGAAAACGCGGCGCTTCATTTTACACCGTCGCCGGAAGAAATCTTTCTCCGGCAGGTATCAGGAAGCCATTGACCATCTGCCGCCCATACAGATGCGTCGCGTTTATGCGCATTACATTCTTGGCATGAAGAAGGTGGACATCGCCCGTGCCGAAGGGGTGTGCAGCAGCGGCGTGTGCTCAACGATCAAGGCGGGTTTGAGAAATCTCAAACGCTATTTTGAGAAGAAACAATGGACGAAATAACAGGAGGAGAAGAATGGAAAAGTATACAGATGAAATACAGTCGGTTCAGGAAAGAATCCGGCAGCTTAAAAATCGCCAGAAGATACTACTGAAAAAGAAATCTGACGCCGAGCGCAAAGCACGGACGCGCCGCCTTATTGAGCGCGGAGCGATTCTGGAGAGTATTTTCCCCGAAATCGTCTCCATGACGAATGAGAAGGTCAAGGCATTTTTGGAGAAAATGCGGCGTCTTAATGAGAGCATGGAGTAGCTGCCGGTTCCGTAGGCGCACTTATACACCCGCTTTGCGGGTGTGTGCGCTCTGCGAGGCTTGCGCTCTGGCGAGCGTGGAGAGCTACAATCCCCAAACCCCTTGTGCACCTCACAGCCGGGCGTATCCTCTGCGGAAAATACGTCCGGACATGAGGTCTTGCATCGTCTATCGCTGTGAATGGAGGCGACATATGGCGATCTATCATTGCAGCATTAAAATCATTAAACGCAGTCAAGGGCGGAGCGCTGTGGCGGCCGCCGCCTACCGTAGCAGTGAAAATCTCACAAACGAGTGGGACGGCATGACTCATGATTACACACGCAAGGGCGGCGTTGTCTATACGGAAATTCTATTGCCCATATATGCGCTTCCGGCGTTTCAAGACCGCTCCGTTCTTTGGAATAGCGTGGAGAAAATAGAGAAAAGTCGCAACGCGCAGCTCGCCCGCGAGATTGAAATCGCCCTGCCGGTGGAACTGAGCCGGAAGGAACAAATCCGTCTTGTCCGTGACTATGCCCAGAATACTTTCGTGTCCATGGGGATGTGCGCGGATATTGCCGTTCACGATAAAGGCGACGGCAATCCACACGCTCATATTCTGCTGACCATGCGCCCATTTAAAGAGGACGGTTCATGGGACGCAAAGTGTCGGAAAGAATACGATCTCGATAAACACGGGCAACGCATCAGGCTAAAAAACGGCGCGTTTAAAAGTCATCGGATGGATACCACCGATTGGAATGAGCTGACCAAGGCCGAAGCATGGCGCGAGGCATGGGCTGAGTATACCAACCACACGTTCGAGCTAAAAGGACTATCTGAACGCATCGACCATCGCAGCTACAAGCGTCAGGGCGTGGAACAAATACCGACCGTCCATATGGGCGTAGCCGCGACGCAGATGGAGCGCCAGGGCATATCTACCGAGAAGGGTAGCGTCAACCGGGAGATTGCCGCTCAGAACAAACTGCTGAAAGAAATTAAAGCGCGGCTGACCCGCCTCTACAACTGGTCAAAGGAACAGGCAGAACAGCCGGGGAAAAAGAGCAGCGTGTTGGAACAACTCCGGCAGGCACAGAAAGCGATACAAACCACTCCCACCTATTGCAAGGCCAGAGCGCGCAATGAGGACGTGGCTCTGTTCAATCTTCTGCAGGAGAAAAAGATATCGTCCATACCAATACTACACGAAAAAATCTCTGATATGAATCGCGAGTATTACGCGCTGCGGGGAAAGATTGCGAGCACCGAACGCGAGCTTGCCCAGCTTAACGAGCGGCTTTCAATGTGGGAGCAGTATTCACAGAACGAAGACGTATATCAGCAGCTTACAATCTTGAAACCGAGTGCGCGGGATTCCTTCTCAGAAAAGCACCGTATTGAACTCATCCTGTTTGATTCCGCCGCCAGCTATTTTGATGAACTGAAAGCCTCCGGCGAGGCTATCTCCCCGAAACAGTGGCGGGCAGAGGTGGAGCGCTTGACGGCTCATAAGGATTCTCTTTTCCAGCAGATAAAAGATATGCGCGGAGATATCGCACTTTTGGAGAAATTCCACAAGTCCGCCGAGGGCATTTCCAGCGGCAGAAAACCAATGACAAAGGAGTCTGAATATGAACGTTAAAATATACCCTGAAATGATACCGAAAGTAGACATCCACATATCCATCTATCCTATACCTATCCATCCATCTCCCATTCTGGAAAAGGAGCCTAAAGTGTCGGAATGTCCCCTAAATGGCACCGAAAAGCGACAGAAGGCGAACAAAGAACGACAACGACGAAAATTGAACGTAAGCACACACGCGGCAGAAGCCGTTAAGAGGATATTGAAAACTAAATATGAGAGGGTTTATGGAAAAGAGAAAAGGGCTAAGCATTGAACAATTGGATATCTACGGTATAGCGCAAAACTACATGTTATCTGCTGTGAAGATCGGCAAAACAACGTTTGTCGTATCCAGCGTTTTTGAAAACGATAGGACGTTCACACAAACGATGGACAAACTGATTGAGAAGCGGATTAAAGCGTCTTAATTTCATTTTGCTCTGGCATGAAAGCAGCGTACAGGGTATACTTAGTATTAGCTAAGCTACTTTGGATACTGCTTTCATAGAGAGGAGTTTTTTATGAAGCAATACAAAGTAGGAATCTATTTAAGGTTGTCGCGTGACGATGGAACGGACAACGAAAGTATGAGCATATCCAATCAGCGGGATTTGCTTACGGACTATGTAAACGAAAGGGGTTGGAAGGTCGAAGAAACATACATCGACGATGGTGTCAGCGGCACAACGTTTGACAGACCCGGATTTCAGCGGTTGGTTGAGGACATTGAGCACAAGCGTATAAACATGGTGATCGTCAAAGACTTGTCGCGGCTTGGGAGAAACTATTCACAGGTCGGTCATTACACGGATTATTTCTTCCCAAAGCATAATGTTCGTTTTATTGCTATCGGCGATAACGTAGACAGCGATAAGGACAATGACTTTGCGGGATTTCTAAACGTGATTCATGAACACTATGCAAAGGATACGTCGCGGAAGATTAAGACCACAAAAAAGTCTCAGATGAAGAAAGGCGAGTTCATTGGCAGCCAACCGGCGCTAGGGTACATGCGTAATCCGCAGGACAAGCACCATCTGATCATTGAGCCGAACGGTGCGGAAATTGTGCGCAGGATGTTTCATCTGTATACGATAGGCGAAAGTGCGCGGCATATCGCCGAAGTGTTCAACAAGGAAGGAGTCCCGACACCGAGGGTTCACTTCTTCAATCGCATCGACAAAACAAATCCGTATACGCAGGATGCGGAGACTTGGGGTAGCGCAACGATACTGCGGATGCTTCGGAATCAGGTGTATATCGGTCATATGGTTCAAGGCAAGCGGCAGAAGAAAAACTTCAAGATGAAACGCCGTGATGTGATACCGGAAGAGCAATGGGTAGTCGTGAAAAACACGCACGAGCCGTTGATTGATGAAGTGACTTGGGACAGAGTGCAAAGCATCATAAGTCAGAACAAGCGCAGAACGAAACCGAGGCTGAAAAAGGACGGTGCGGTATCGTTGTTCTCGGCAAAGCTGTTCTGTGCGGACTGCGGTGCGAAGATGACGTTTCAGCTTGCGAAGAACAAGACTGGCGAGTATGCGCGGTATCGGTGTAGTACATACAGTAATCAGGGTAAGACGGCGTGCAGCTTCCATGCAATTAGCGAAGCAGAACTTGAAATCATTGTGCTAAATGAAATTCAGAAGTTTTCCAGCATTGCGGTCAATTATGCCGATGCTTTGCTTGAAAAGCTATTGGAGATCAACGACCGAATGAAGTCCAGAAGCGGTATGTTGATCGAGAAGCAGCTGCAAAAGGTTGAACGCGAGTTACAGGGCATTGCGCCGAAGACAGACGCTTTAATTGAGCAGATTCTGAACGGTAATGTTTCAGAGGCGATGTTCAAAAAGTTGATGAGCGGATACGAAGACAAGCAGGAGCAGCTTGCCAAACAGCGAATTAATCTAAAAGCGGAGTTAAGCGCAGTTAGGGATGATACCGGGCACATACAGGACATCGTCGAGAAGTTCAAGGCAAGAAACTATATTGAATCTCTTGATAGAGAAACAGTGGTCGAGCTGATAGACCACATTGAGGTTTTCAAGAAGGAAAAAGCGGATATTGGTTACGTCCAGCGAATTGATATTTACTTCAACTTCATTGGAAAGATCGATGATACCGACTTTGAGAATCTTAGGGATTATATGTCGGACAAAGTAACAAAAGACACATCACACGAGGTGCAGGCAGGATAATCCGCTAAAAAGAAAAATCACAAGGAACGTATGTACCTTGTGAAAATGGCGGAGAGAGAAGCCACCGAATCGATGCACTCAAAATGAAAACAATAGAATATAAGTAGTTCAGCCAATAACTATTTTGAGGAGCATTTATCATGAAAACAAAAATTGAAAATGGTATTGAATACGAGTTGATAGACAGCATCTGGTATCCAAAACTTGAGAGTAAAAATGGAGATATAAAACTTGGCGGATATGGATTGATGAGGCTGAAATATCTGGAACAGAATAAATCCGGATTATATGAGCAATTATTTTTGGAGGGAGAGTTGTTCAGCCATTGTAAAAGGCTTGAACTTCAAGCAAAACAGATGAAGGTTACTATCGTTAAACAGTATCTTGCGAAGGGTATGGATATTATGCAGGCGTCTGAAATTGCAGAAGAGACGGTAAAACATGATTTAATCTTTAGTTAATTAGTTGAATCGATAAACAGCCTGTAAGACACTTTACAGGCTGTTTATTTTAGTAGTATAACGATATGAGTAGAATTTACCTATATTATTAAGACATAGGTAAATAATTAAATGTTTTACCTATGTTGTTGTCCCTGAAAATAATATTTTATTGGGGACGAAAATTCCAGCTCGCTAAAACTATAATTCATGAGTAATTTTTACCTATAAAAAATGAATATGAGTAAAAATGCTAAATTTCTACTCATGTCCCCTTGCGAAGTCTAAATAATTACTATATAATGTTTTTATATTGATTGGAGTGTTATTATGAAGGATTTTAAGCTAAAATCTCTCCCCCCAAAAGGAAAATTAGAGACAATAAGGGTACTGAAACAACTAGCAACATCACACCGTGCGCTAGCTGAATTGAATGGTTATGCGAATATTATCCCAAACAAAAATATATTAATCAATGCTGTCACGATAAATGAAGCTAAAGACAGCTCAGAGATTGAAAACATTGTTACAACTCATGATGAGTTATATAAGGCAATGGCTCAGAAGTCATATAAAAACAGTGCGAGCAAAGAAGTTATTAATTATCGCACTGCATTATGGTATGGATATGAATTTGTTAAATCAAAAGAGATGCTTACAATAAATGCAATTATTGATATTCAAAAAAAGATTGAGAATAATGATGCAGGAATTCGATCTCAACCAGGTACCAAACTTATTAATGATGCTACGGGTGAAGTCGTATATACTCCACCAGAAAGCAAGGAAGAGATTATTACTCTTCTTAAAAATCTTGAGCAATATATAAACACTGATGATGATTCTATAGACTATCTCATAAAACTAGCTATAATTCATTATCAGTTTGAAGCGATACATCCATTTTATGATGGCAATGGTCGTACAGGAAGAATAATCAATATATTGTATTTGGCTCTAAAAGGTTTATTAGACAGTCCGATATTATATCTTAGTAAACATATTATTAGAAACAAAACTGCTTATTATAAGCTAATTAAAGAGGTCAGCACAAAAGGTAATTGGGAAGATTGGATACTGTTTATTTTAGCTGGAATTGAAGAGACCGCAGAGGAAACATTGCTGATGGTGAAGAATATCCATAATGAACTAAGCCATTATGTTGATGATTTGAGAAATGAGTTACCTAAGCTCTATTCAAAAGAACTTGTTGAATTATTATTCTTTGAGTTTTATACGAAGATTATTTATATCCAAGAAGGTTTAGATGTATCCAGAAAAACCGCAGTTACATACCTTAATGACCTTGAGGATAAAGGATTTTTAACATCGGAGCGAGTTGGAAAAGAGCGTATTTTTTTGAATCAAAGATTGTTAAATGTGGTAAAAAGTGCTGCTGAAAGAATATAAAGATTAACTGATATTATTGGCATATTAGCAAACCAAGGGGTAAATACATGAAAAAAGAGGCAAAGGCAAGGTTGAAAATTAATAATTTGCTCAGAGAATCAGGCTGGCGGTTTTTTGACGAGCGAAACAAGCCTGCAAACGTTGCTGTTGAACTTAATGTAAAAATGTCAACAACTCAAGTAAATGAATACGGCGAAGACTTTGAAAAAACTACTAACGGTTTTGTTGATTTCCTATTACTTGATGAAAATGGGAAGCCTTATATTGTGTTGGAAGCTAAATCCGAGGATAAAAACCCATTGGTTGGCAAAGAACAAGCAAGGGAATATGCAAAAAACTTATATGTAAAATACGTTATCTTATCCAACGGAAATATTCATTACTTTTGGGATATTGAAAAAGGCAATCCGCAAATCGTTGCAGGTTTTCCAAGTTATGAATCATTAAGAGATAGTAAGACATTCTCGGCAGACCCGTATGCGATATATAAAGAAGATATTAAAGATGATTATATAGCAGTTACACAAATTCCGAGATATGCAGATGATCCAAGATATCAAGACGAAACACAGAGGTCAGAATATATTGATGATACAGGGATTCGATTCCTAAGAAAGTATCAAATAAACGCTATAAAAGCTTTACAAAAAGCTGCTAAGAAGGGCAATAAACGATTTCTCTTCGAAATGGCAACAGGAACAGGGAAAACGCTCACCTCTGCAGCTATCATAAAATTATTTTTAAGAACTGGATGTGCTAATCGAGTTTTATTCCTTGTAGACAGACTAGAATTAGAAAACCAGGCTCTTAAGAATTTCGTCAGTTATCTTAAGAATGATTATCGCACAGTCATATACAAAAAGAATCCTGAAGATTGGCGAAAAGCTGAAATTGTTGTTTCGACTGTTCAAACCCTACTTTCAAACAACAGATATAAAAGGATATTTAGACCTACCGACTTCGATTTAATAATATCTGATGAAGCGCACAGGTCAATAAATGGTAACAGCAGAGCTGTGTTTGAGTATTTTCTGGGATATAAACTAGGATTGACTGCAACCCCAAAAAACTATGTAAAAAATGTTGATGTCAAGAAGATGCAGACATATGACCCAAGAGCGTGGGAGCGCAGGCAGTTGCTTGATACTTATAAAACATTTGGCTGTGAGAGCGGAGAACCGACATTCAGCTATAGCCTTATTGATGGTGTCAATGACCCTGATGGCCCGTATCTAATTAATCCTATAACTGTGGATGCGAGGACAGAAATAACAACACAACTTTTATCCGATGAGGGATATGCTGTTATCAATAGAGGTCAAGAAGATGAAGAGGTTCAGGAAGAGCTGTATTTTGCCAGGCATTTTGAAAGAGGTTTTAAATCAGAGGAAACCAATAGGATTTTCTGTAAAACGATAATTGAAAATGCTTTGCATGATCCTGTTTCCGGAGAGATCGGTAAAACCATTGTTTTTGCAGTAAGCCGAAAACATGCGGCTAAAATAACTCAGATACTTAATGAGTATGCTGAACATATATATCCCGGTAAGTACAATTCAGACTTTGCTATGCAGATTACTTCTGATGTACCAAGTGTTCAAGATTATACGGTCAACTTCCAAAACAATAATTTGAGCGGATGGACAAAATTTCTTGAGAATTATAAAAGTTCAAAAACAAGGGTTTGTGTTACGGTTGGTATGATGACAACCGGGTATGATTGTCAGGATTTATTGAATGTTGTTCTTATGCGCCCGATATTTTCGCCGACTGATTTTGTGCAGATTAAGGGCAGAGGTACAAGGATGTTTACATTTGAGTATTCTCGAAAAGCCAATAGTGTTTCCGAAAGAAAATCCTATCCGAAGAATAACTTTAAGATGTTCGACTTCTTTGGTAACTGTGAGTATTTTGAAGAGAAATATAATTATGACGAGGTTATTAAACTACCGAGAAAATCTTCATCTGTGGAAGTTAGCGGAGAACCGCAACCAGTTACTATAGGAGAAGGGTTTGAGAGTTTACTTCCAGATCCTCTTAAAACGATTCAAGAAACGCAAATTGGCAGCGAAGGAATGAAGATCGACCGTAAGCTGTATGAGAAATTCGAGGAGAAAATGCAGCAAGATGACTATGTCAGACAGCAGTATCATCAGGATAATATCAAGGAAGTTATGCGATATCTGCAGGATAATGTATTTGACAGGCCAAAAGATTATTTTAATTTGGAAAAGCTTCGCCGGTCCATCAATGTTGACAGACGTGTAAGCCTACGTGAAATACTGGACAAGATATTTGGTAATATTCAATATTTCAAATCTAGGCGTGAAGTAATTGACGATGAATTTGAAGGTTATTGCCTTACCCATGATATAAATACCGAAAAATATTACGAGATGAAGAATTTCTTTGAAGCCTACCTTACAAGCAAAGATGTCAACCGTATTATAGAGGATAAAAAATATCAGAATCTATCGACAAACCCACGATTTACATTTAACGAGCTTAGATCACTAGGCAAGACCAATATGCTGTCTATAGTAGATTATATAAAAGACAATGTTAACACCAATCAATTTTTATACTAGGAGCAAAAATGCTGAATATTGATATGAAAAGAAAGATCAACACATTAAGAGATATACTTGTAGGCAGAATACCCGACCCAAAAACGCAGGTAGAACAGATTACCCTTGCTATGATTTTCAAGTTTATGGACGATATTGATACGGAATTTACAGGAGAATGGGGCGGTGAGAGGACATTTTTTGTAAAAACCGATAAAATGGATTACTCTAAATATGCCTGGAGCAATATCATGTCACCGCAGGTGAGCGGCGAAGAGCGTTCAAATCTCTATCGTGAAGGAATAGAGAATATGGCAATGAATCCTCATATACCGCAGCTTTTCAGGGATATTTTCAGGAACGCCTATCTGCCGTTTCGTGATCCTGAAACCGTAAATATGTTTTTAAAGGAAATAGATGATCTAAAATATGATAACAGCGAAGATTTGGGTAATGCCTTTGAGATGCTCCTTTCTATTATGGGATCTCAAGGAGATGCGGGACAGTTCAGGACACCGAGACACATTATAGATATGATCGTTGAGATCGTTGACCCCGCTAAAACAGACAGCATACTTGATCCAGCATGCGGTACTGCAGGATTTTTGATTTCCGCATATAAACATATCCTTAACAGGAATAAAGATAAAAACGGCAATTCAACTTTAGCACCAGATGAAAGGAATTTGCTTACAACTAACATCACTGGCTACGATATATCACCCGACATGGTGCGTTTATCTAATGTCAACTTGTATCTTCACCACTTCCCTGAGCCTCATATTCATATATATGATACGCTTACGAGTGAAGCAAGATGGGATAATACATATGATGTTATTCTGGCAAATCCTCCGTTCATGACACCGAAAGGTGGAATCAATCCTCATAACCGTTTCAGAGTAAATGCAAGACGCAGCGAGGTTTTATTTGTTGACTACATTGCTGAGCATTTGAACCCGAACGGTAAAGCGGGAATCATAGTGCCGGAAGGCATTGTATTCCAAACATCTAATGCGTATAAAGAGCTTCGGAAAATGCTGATTGAAGATAATTACTTGTATGCTGTAATTTCATTGCCAGCAGGTGTTTTCAACCCGTATTCAGGAGTTAAAACAAGTATACTTCTTTTTGACCGCACAATAGCAAAACAAACAGACAATATCCTGTTTGTCAAAATAGACAATGACGGCTTTGATCTTGGAGCGCAGAGAAAAGAGATAAAAGAAAACGATATCTCAAGAACAATTGAAGTTATGCAGAAATATAAGAAGGTTGTTATTGCAGGGGAAACTATAGAGCCAGAAGAATTTGAGAATGATTATACAATTTTAGCTTCAAAAAAAGAAATTATCGAAAAGGATTGCGTACTAGTTGGAGAGAGATATAGAGAGATAGCCCATAATCACAATATAAAATGGGATATGGTTGAATTGGGGGAAATTTGTAAAACATCTTCAGGTGGAACGCCGCTATCTTCAAAAAATGAATATTATGAGAATGGAACAATACCTTGGCTAACTAGCGGAGAAGTTAATAATGGATATATCTATTCAACAAAAAGTAAAATAACTGAACTCGGTTTAAACAATTCATCAGCTAAAATGTTTCCTATTAATACAGTGATAATTGCAATGTATGGAGCTACTGCTGGCCAAGTAGGAATATTAAAAACAGAAGCAAGCACGAATCAAGCTGTTTGTGGTATTTATCCTTCTGATAAGTATATCCCCGATTTTTTGTATTGGGTTTTAAAATCGTTGAAATCAAGAATGGTGGCATTAACAGCAGGAGGAGCGCAACCTAATATATCACAAAAAATAATTAGATCATTAAAAATTCCACTCCCGCCATTATCCATTCAGCAAGAGATTGTTAACGAAATCGAAAGCTATCAGAAAATTATAGACGGGGCAAGGCAGGTAGTGGAAAATTATAAGCCTTTGATTAAGATTGATCCTGCTTGGGAGATGGTTGGATTAGGAGAGGTCTGTGAATTTAAATATGGGAAGCCATTGAAGCAAGAAGATAGGATTGAAGGCGAATACCCAGTATATGGATCCAATGGCGTTGTCGGATATCACAATAAATATCTAGTACAAGCCCCATTTATCGTAGTTGGAAGAAAAGGCTCTGCTGGTAAAGTTGTATTTTCAAAAAATAACGGTAATCCTATAGATACAACATTTTACATTGATGAATTAAAAAAAGACTATAACCTTGAATTTTTATATTATATTCTTCTAAATTTAAATTTGGATAAAGTTGAAACCCAATCAGGAGTTCCTGGTTTGAATCGTAATAATGCATACGAAAAAACTATTCCCTTACCTGACATAGATACCCAAAATATAATTGTTGATAAAATAAAAAAAGAAGAATATATTGTTCAATCCAATAAAACATTAATAGAAATATTCGAACAAAAAATAAAGGATAAGATTGCTGAGGTTTGGGGGGAGTAGATGGTTGATATCGAGCAAATAATTGATGAGTTTTACTCTTTACTGCCCATTAAAGATGATGAAGTTGCTCAATATGTAAGCAGTGTATTTCCATCCATCCAAAACAGCAATAATAATGAGCAGTATCAGTTTTCATACTTTGGTGTGCATTTAATTTTTATGACATATGTTTATTGCATTGTATGGCAAATATCAAAACTTAGTCAGAATCGCTTTATGGATACGGCGGTCTTTGCTAGAACGTATAACGGTTGTGAAGAAAAATTGAAATTCCATGATATTAAGTCAGTATTCAATTTATCACATATGCCAGAAACGGATATTATAAATTTTCTATGCTTGCTTAATGTAGATGCATCAGATATAGGACAAGCTAGGAAGTTGGTAAAATACAGAAATGAAATGGCTCATGCAAACGGTAAAATTCAAATAGCTTCACTAAATGAATTCGAAACGGCTATAAAAGAAATTCAAAGTATTATTAAGTGTATTGAAAAAAAGATGGAGCTTTATATTAAAGAATATTATGGGAATGTTCTTCGTGTTTTTCTTCTTGAAAATGAGTATGGTGATTATAATAATTGGGATGACATTGTGAATGAACATCTTGTTGTTGAGCTCAGCTTTTCAAAAAGGCAGCTTGAGTATTGCACAAATTTTGGCTTGACAAGGATAAAGAATAATATTGAACCAAGATTAACAAGAGAGCAGATAATAGCTTTAAATGAACTTCACACCTCTACAGTTGAATATTACACTGAAATAATTGAAGCGTAATTTGAAAGGGTATGATGATGTTAGCATATATTGAGTCAAAACTAAAAGAAATAGAAGGCGGGTTATTTCAAAAGATATGTAACTTGTATGTTGCTGCTGAATATGGGCAGGTTTCTGCCCCGGGTGCCCAGATCGGAACGAATAAGACTACCCCAGGAACACCGGATGCTTATATAGCAAATGAAGATGGATCATATATTTTTATAGAGTATACAACGCAATCATCAGGTTTATTTGAGAAAATTAGCACAGATATTGATAAATGTATTGAGCATTCAGAAGAAAACAAACTAATACTTTCAAGAATATTATATTTTCATACATCGCATCCTTTGGCAGCAAGTAATAATGCAGTTTTAAAGCAGAAGTGTAATGATAGTGATTGCAAGCTTGATCTTTTTGATATTAGCACATTGGCAAGTGAACTATATAATAAATATCCATATATATTAAAAGATGAGCTAGGTATCGATGTCGATACAGGGCAAATACTTCCGATAAACGACTTTATATTAAAACACGACTCAAAGAAATTGGCAGTGCCTTTAGATGTTGAGATATATGGGAGAGCCGATCAGATCAAGGAGTTATTAATAAAAATTAGGAACCATGATATCGTTCTTGTTTTTGGTCCAGCAGGTATCGGCAAAACAAAATTAGCAGTCGAAGTGTGCAAAAAATTTGAAGAAGATTACCCTGATTATAGAGTATTAAGCATTAAGAATAATGATTTAAACCTATATGAGGATTACAAGAGGTATTTCGCTCCACAAAAAAATTATCTTGTATTCGTCGATGATGCAAATCAAATTACTTCATTTAAACATTTGCTAGATTACGTTAGTAAAGATGAGAATAAGAAGTTTAAAATTATTGCGACAGTAAGAGATTATGCTAAAGAGAGTGTAATTAAGAAAATTTTAGATCATGAAATGCTCACTCCTGAGCTTATTGAGATCAAGCCATTACTCGATGAAGATATTATTAAAATTGCCGAAAATAATTATAGTATAAAAAATCATATGTATCTTGATAGAATTGTTGAGATTGCTAAAGGAAATCCCAGACTTGCGTCAATGGCCAGTAAAATTGTTAAAGAAACAAATTCATTAGGAAGTATTCATGATGCTACTGGTTTAGTTGAACGATACTATAATGATGTTATCGAAGATAATCAAATTAACGAAGATGATTTTGTAATTATGGCCTGTATATATATGTTAGATGGTATATATTTCGAAGATACTGAAACAATGGGGAAGCTCTTTGATATTACAGGATTAACAGAAGAACGGTTTAAAATGAGAGCTATAGAATTGCATCGGAATGAGATTATTGACTATTGTGAAGATGTTGCGGTCAAACCATCTGAGCAAATCTTAAGTTGTTATCTTGCTTATTGTGCAATGTTCAAGAAAAAGTACATTTTAATTTCAGATATACTTCGTGCGTTTTTTAAATCCAACAATGCAAGCATTATTAGTGGTATAAATGGGATTTATAACTATTTCCGATATGACGAGGTATATAGTTATTTAAAAGAACAAGTTGATATTGCTTGGTCTGAAGTCGGGAAGGATGACAATGATCTTCAACTAAAATATCTCAGGGCTTTTCACGCATTCAACCCAGATGAAACCTTGTCTTTGATAAAAAGCACAATTAATGATGCTAGTAAGAAACAATATACAGGAGATTATAGTATAAAGAAAAGAATTTCGGACGATTATGACATTGAACTAGAAATTTTAAAAGGGTATGCGAATACCCCGCATTACAAATCAGCAATTGATTTGGCTTTTCTCTATTCAGATAAGAAACAAGATAAATATGATGATATCATTTCAATACTAACAAGTGGCAATGCTTTCGGGATTAATGAGGTTTCACATAGGAAGGAGTATGAACAACAATTATATTTAATAAATAAAGCTATAGAGAAAGCAATGAAATGGGGAAACAAATTTTATTGCCAATTATTTATTGAGCTGGCAAAGCACTACTTAAAGATAGGGTTTGAGTATAATAACTCATCAGGGAAACACACGTTTACGTTTGGTGAAATTCAATTGTTGTTATGTGATGGCGCTAAAAAAATACGAGAATTGATTTGGTTATCTTTGCTTGAATTGTATAGCATCGATACATATAAAATCAGAATTATTAGTGTGCTATATGAATATAATATTCGTTATAATTATAATCAAGGTAGCAATGAAGAGGAAATTGCAGCGTTTGACTCTAAATATTTATTTAAATTTAAGGAGCTAATTGATATTAAGCATTTTGAGAATATACATCCGTACTATACAGCAATAAAACAGTTATCTAGGTTTGGTGTTGATATAAATCAACAAGTTGATTTCTATTTAGGCAATAATATTTTCTCTTTGTACTACTGGCTACTTGGTGAAAAATTTAGTAATTTTGATTTTGAAACAAGGAAAGAATTTAAAGAGAAAGATATAAGAGCTAAACTTGATAAATTTTTTACTGATGATTTTTTACAAACTATAGAGAATTGGGATCAAATTAAATTAAATAAAGAGAAGTTTGGACATGACCTTTATCAGATAGATGAATCAATGAGAGAAGTAATTATTTCAGCCTTTGATAAAGATAATGTTGATTGCTTAACTGTATTAAAAAAGGTATTAGATGCAAAAGCTCGTTTAATATTTCCTTATGGTTTGATCTTTAAAAAAAGCATAGAAAAATGTGGTATGAAAGAAACAGAAAATGAGATATTAAATATTGCGAAAACAGAAAAACTATTTTTTGTTTATTGCTATTTGCAGGTCCTAGATGAACCTTACATAAATACTCACTATCTAGATATTTTAAATAATTATTATGCAGAAGAAATAGGCAGTAGTAATAATTATATAATTAAAATCGATTTGCTGAAGAAGTTTTATAAACTTGATAGAAGCATTTATATTAATATCATTGGAAAAATATTAGAAACCGAGAAAGATCGCCCGCTATCAAGAATTAGTTTTCACCAAATTTTTGGGGCATTTGAAGATGTAAATAAAATAAGAGAATATTTTAGCAGTAATATAGAGTTGCTAAAGCTGCTTTATTTTAAAATGCTAAAAACAAATAACGATAATGATTACCAAAATGAATTTTTTAAACAATTTCTTATATGGGATGTAATCAGCATAGAGGAATATATTGACTTCAACATGACAAACGAAGAGAATCCTTATATGATGCCATATGCAGAAAAACTTGTTTGTATTTGGGATATGGAAAATTACAAAGAACAAATGAATGTTGCCATTTCAGTTTTAATTCAGCCTGAGGATGAATTATTAACAGAACTTAAAAAGGATTCAATTACTAAAGCTATTTTTACTTTGAAACAGGATGGTTCTCATAGAAACAAGCAAGATGAGTGGATTAAGGAATATATTAATAATTATTATAATGAAAATTATCGTATAGAGAGAATATTTGTTACAATTAGTGAATTTTTAGAGGAGCGTCGGTTAGAACATATTGGATTGTTAGTAACACTTAACAAAAGCATTGATCTTTTTAAAAGAATACGTTTTGAACCGTCTAGCAAAGGTTGGAGTGGTAGCGAGATACCAATAATTGATAAAGAGATTGAGTTTTATAAAAAAATATTAAATTTACTTGAAGATATTGAATTACTTGAGCACCGGATATTTATAAACGAAATAATTACACGTAGAGAAAAGTATAAAAAACAACGAAAGATTGATGAATTTCTTCGTGATTATTAGTGACTCTACTGTGTCAAAAATAAGGCATCTAAATAGAATCAATAAATGGCAATTATTTATAAAGAAGAATTTTTTGCAACATACTCAATCTGTTTTACGGTATCATTAACAATATCAGCGAACTCCTTTTGGCAAGCGCATCCGGCTTTGAACACATTAACAGGTTCAGCATAGGCAATAAATTTAGAGTGATAAGCAGTCATTGAAAGAAGATATAACATTTCTCTTTCAATGCCTTTTTCATGTGCGGCTTTCAGAACTTCACACAAATTTTTCAACAAATCCTGACTCGCGGAAGCCGGCAAGTGATAGATAATATCTTCAAGAGAATCAACCTGATCTTTAGTATATCGATGATCCTGTTTTGATTTCACATTTGAGTTTCCGACCAAATAATCAACGGACACATTAAAATAATTTGCAGCTTTAACGGCAAAATGAATGTCGGGTGTTCTCCGATTACTTTCATAAAAATTGATTGTCATTCGAGCAACTCCAAGTTCATCGGCAAGTTCCTGCTGTGTCAGATTCTTTTCGTCACGCAATTCTTTAAGTATCCTGTTAAACATATCCCTGCTCCAATCGCTTGATATATGATTATTATAGCACGGCGCCGATATGATTACAATAAAAATCAAAATATTATAAATATACTATTGCAATCATAATTATTTTGTGATACCATGTGTAAGCAATCGTATATAAATTACGATAACAATCACAAAGGGAGAAGAATATGAGATATAGGAAACGAAAAAGAAGATATGAAAACTTCATAGCATTATCTAAGAGCTGACGCCAATACAGGTGGTCAGCTCTTTTAGTTTTGAACGATTTTATGGTAGTCAGACGAGGATTCGAAAATAACATGTAATGATTGAAATTGGAGGTGAAATATGAAAGGAAAAGTGATTAGTATTAGACTCAATCTTGAAAAATTGACAGATAGGAAGATTGAAGAGACTCTATCAAATTTGCCAACTAGAAGGAAAAGCGAATATGTCAGAAATGCGATTATTGTATATGACAATCAGGAAAAATTGATTGAGCTGTTAAAACAGGCAGTGCTGGAAGCAATGGAAGAACGAGAAACAAAGCAGGCTGAAAAAAAGAACGAAGAAAACGGAGGATTCAATGATTATCTCAAATCTTTATAAGAAAAATCAAGTTGTATTACATAACGCAATACATAAAAAACCATTGCCACCCATAGTGTGCACCACACGACAACTGCGTTATGGAATATGCTGGAGAATCCGTATTACACTGTGTGAAGCATTTAAAATTCTTGCCACCAACAGTGTGTGCCAAACAAATAAATTCCATAAAACCGTAACTATAAATGTAAAAATCAGCTTAACCGATACTGTTATTAAAGCAGAAACCGAATCGGAGAATCTGAACGATATCTTTTTCCAGCCTGTAAATGACTATATGAAAGAAAAAGAAGGAATGGAGTTGAGAAGTTGGAGATACTGGACTTGCAAGCACGGCACATGTGCCCACAAATGCCTGCTTGACAGGGAGTTTCCACTCCCTATAACCCACTCAGATGGCGGTAAACCGCTTAGAATTTGGAAAGGAAAATAAAATGAGAACAAGGAACAATATGATAAAAGTCATGCTCAATGATAAAGAGCTGAAGCATCTCAATAGGCAGGTTGAAGCCAGCGGACTTAATAAATCAACTCTGCTCAGAAAGCTCATTAGCGGATTGAAGATTAATCCTGCTCCGGTAGACGAATATAGAAAAATATGCAGTTTGTTATCTAACGCTACAAATAACATAAATCAAATAGCAAGACAGGCAAATACAACTGGATATGTGAATGAAGATAAGCTGGATGCAGCTATTATCCTTATTCGTAAATGCTGGCAGCAGATTAGGGAAATGAGATAATGGCTATTACAAAAATTATCGTTATTCGGGACAGACTGGATAAGCGTGTCAGCTATGTGCTGAATGATGATAAGACGGGGCTTGGAAATGTTCTGGAATATGCAATGGACAAAGATAAAATTCAAGGAGAGCAAAAGTTGTATGAGAGCGCTGTTAACTGTGATAAAGAAACAGCTTTTCAGGATATGATGCAAACCAAAAAGCATTTTGGCAAAATGGACAAAGTGCAAGGTTATCATATCATCCAATCCTTTAAACCGGATGAAGTAACGCCGGAGTTAGCTCATCAGATCGGAGTCGAGTTTGCGCAGAAATGTTTTGGTAAATATGAAGCCGTTGTCGGAACGCACCTGGACAAAAATCATATTCATAATCATGTGGTAACAAATTCCGTGTCTTTTATAGACGGTAGGAAATACCGCAATAATTTCAAAGACTACTATTGGGACATACGAGGAATATCCGATACACTTTGCAGGGAATACGGGTTGTCCATTATAGAAGAAAATAAAGAAAAGAAATCGGTCAGCTATATAGAATGGCTTGCCAGAAACAAAGGCAAAACGTCATGGCAGACCATTATAAGAAATGATATAGATGACTGCATCAAACAAGCTTTTAATTTTGGCAACTTCCTTATGCTCATGGAGCATAAAGGTTATGAAATCAAACAAGGCAAATATTTATCACTCAAACCTATGGGAAGAGAACATTTTTCTAGAGGATATAAGCTGGGAAATGGATATTCGTTTGTTAATATCAAAAACAGAATCGAAGGCAAAAATCTGACATTGGAGTTCAAAGATGTAGAGTGCCATATGCAGAAAAAATATGAGTTTAACCCATATCCAAAAGTAAAGCCGGGCAGTTTTAAAGCACTGTGTTTACATTACATGTATTTATTGGGACAGGTTAAGAAAAACCAGGTGCCGGATAGAACAGCTAATATTTTGAAACAGGATTTAATTAAGTTTGAAAAAATGACTAAAACATTTAACTTTGTTCACGACAAGAATCTTGAAACGATAGAGCAAGTGCTGAAATATAAAGATCAATGCTATGAAAAAATCAGCGAGTTGAAAGTCGTAAAAACAGAAATACAATCTCAAAAAGACAAACATAAACAGGCATTCGATTTGCTTAGAAAAGTCAAGATGCTTGAGAAACCACATAGGTTGTATTTTGATGGCTATTTCGAGATGCAGGATGAACATGATGAATATCTGAAAGCAAGTAACCATCTCAAAGAAATGGGATATGGGACTGCGGAAGAGATTGAATCTTTGGAGGAAATCAAGAGCAGTATTGAAGATAAGCTGTCTGCAAACGATGAAAAAATACACAGTTTTAGAAAAGAAATCCGCTTATGCAATACCGCTCTTGAACTGAATAATCATATTGAAAAGAAAACTCTGGAGCTTGAAGAACAGGATAATAGTGATAAGCAACCTAGACTGACCGCCAAAGAAATGGCGAGAAATTTATTGGAAAGGTAAAAGAAAATTGAATACAAGCAGCAATATAAAAATCAAACAAGAAGACACATATGGAATCGGCGATGATTTTATGATATCACAAATTAAAATAGGGAAAACAACATTCATTGTGTCCAGCTATTTTGATAAAAAGAAATCGTTTATTGACGCTATGGAGCAGGTCATAGAACACAAAATCAAAGCATCTTAATTGGACTTAGCACGGATTGCGGAGTATACTTAGCATAGGCTGAACTACTTCGTAATCTGCGCTGTTTTCATTAGAAAGGAACAATATGCAGAAGAATTACAAAGTAGGATTATATTTAAGGCTTTCACGTGACGATAACAATTCCGACAGTGAAAGCATGAGCATATCTAATCAAAGAAGTATGCTCACAGACTATGTAAAAGAAAGGGGTTGGGAAGCAGAGGAAATATATATTGACGATGGCATTTCAGGCGTAACCTTTGACCGACCGGCATTTAACCGATTGATAAAGGATATTGAAACCGAACGTATCAATATGGTTGTTACGAAAGATTTGTCACGGCTTGGCCGCAACTACTTGAAGGTGGGAGAATATACTGATTATTTCTTCCCGAAGCACAATGTAAGATATATAGCGGTCAATGACAACTATGATAATGACAAAGAAGATGATTTCGTAGCATTTCGCAATATTTTCAATGAACACTATGCCAAGGATACCTCCAAGAAGATTAAATCGGTTAAGAAGGCTCAGATGAAACAGGGATTGTTTATCGGCAGCCAGACGGCAATGGGATACAAGCGTGACCCGAACGATAAGCACAAGCTGATTATTGACGAAGAAGCTGCTGAGATTATCAGACGAATGTTTCACAGATATTCCATAGGAGATAGTGCAAGGAACATTGCGGACACGTTTAACAATGAAGGCGTTCCAACACCAAGAGAGTATTTCTTCAATCGTATCGGTAAGCCGAATCCTTATACAGGCGATGCAGTAACATGGGGCAGCTCAACCATCATTCGTATGTTGGGCAATCAAGTATATATTGGCCACATGTGTCAAGGTAAACGCCAGAAGAAATCGTTCAAGATGAAACGTCGGGATGTCGTACCTAGGGATGAATGGGTAGTTGTTGAAAATACGCACGAGCCGATAATCGACGAGATTACTTGGAATCGTGTGCAGACTATTCTCAAACGCAACAAAAGGAGCGCTAAGCCGAGATTGCGGGATGACAAGACAGTTGCTTTGTTCTCCGGCAAAGTGCGCTGTGCGGACTGTCAGGCGGTGATGACGTATACGTATTCTAAGAATACTGTGTATAAGGCATATTATAAGTATCGTTGCAGTACATACAGCAATCAGGGAAAGACTGCCTGCAGCTATCATGCGATATTAGATGATGAGCTGAAAGCCATCGTACTCGCTGAGATTCAGAAGTTTTCAAAGATTGCTTCATGCTATGAAGATGAACTGCTGAAAAAGCTGATTGAGATTAACAGTAACATTAGATTAAAGAATAACAGTTTTCTTGAAAAGCGGATCCGCAGGACAAACCGGGAGCTTCAGGGAATTACGCCGAAGATTGATGTATTGATTGACCAGATGGCAAACGGTAATATTTCAGAGCAGATGTTTAAGAAGCTAATGAATCAGTATGAGCAGAAGCAGAATGATTTGTCTGAAAAGCTGGCGGAGCAAAAGGCTGAATTGTCTAGAATCAAAGACGATATAAGCAATATACAGCACTTAGTTGATTGCTTCAAAAATCGAGTATACATTAAAGACCTTGACCGAGAAACGATTGTAGAGCTAATTGACTTTATCGAAGTGTTCAAGAAAGAAAAGGTAGGAACCGAATATTTTCAGAGGGTTGATATCCATTTCAACTTTATTGGTCAGATATCAACTGAACAGTTTCAAGCGTTGAAGGATTACATTCAACAGCAAGAACAAAAGGACCAAAATAAAATGACACAGGTTGTATGACCTGAAAATCAGAATAAAAGAAAAACGACACATTGAGTGCCGTCTGTAGGTGGCGGAGAGAGAGGGATTCGAACCCTCGTTACGGTTACCCGCAAACACGATTTCCAGTCGTGCGCCTTCAGCCAACTCAGCCATCTCTCCTGATAACACATTTTTTTATTACGCGAAGGCTATTTTAACATATCAATGGGCAAATAACAACACCTATACTTTGGTAAATTTAATAAATTTTTGTTACACATATTTATCGTCATTTTGAGAAAAATATTAATAGAACATGGGAGTATGTTTTATGCAAAAAATAATGAAAGGTGGGTAGACATGCAAACGTATAAATCTGGACAAAAAGCGCCCCAAAGGGGTCATTATAAGATTGTCACTGCAAGAGGAAAAGTAGTTAGGAGCGACGTTGCACTGGATAAAGGTGATTCTTTTCCGCCAACACCTAGTGCAAACCAGCACTTCGAAAAACAGTAATAAAGGAAAAGAGGCCGGCACGAAATTCCGGTCTTTTTTTAATTCTGTTTCAAATATCTATGTTATAATATATTATAACATAGATATTTGAAACATTTTTGGAGGCATTTTTTGATATATTCATTTGCGCCTATAGCGGACGAAAACAGCGAAATATTAATACTCGGGTCAATTCCGGGCGGAGAATCTTTGCGAAAAAGACAATATTACGGTTTTGATAAAAACAGCTTTTGGAAAATTCTTTTTTATCTGTTCGGCGAAGATTTTAGGCAAGATTATAAAGATAAAACAGAGTTTCTGCTGCGCAAACGCGTAGCGCTCTGGGATGTCATAAAAAGCTGCGAAAGAAAAGGAAGTTTAGATTCGAATATCAAAAATGTAACAGTCAACGATTTTCACAGTTTCTTTCGCTGCTATACAAATATAAAACATGTATTTTTTAACGGCAGGACTGCCTATAATCTTTTTAATAGATACATAGGATTCGAGTTCGAGAATTTGACTTTTACATACTTAGGGTCAACAAGCCCGGCGCATGCCGTAGCGTTTTTACAGAAAATTAACGACTGGAAAAAAATACTACGTCATTAGGCCAATTGAACAAAAAAGAAAAGCAATAAATCCTTAAAAAAATGAATAACAGCATTTATTTTTCTTTTACGGTAACAATATAAGATATAGAAAATTTATCGGAGAAAGAAAATGAAAGATATTTCATACTGGATGGATACGTGCAAAGAAAAGCAGTTTCCGCCCTTTTCGGGCGAGATAAAATGTGAGGCTGTGATTATAGGCGGGGGATTGACGGGCATTACAACGGCTTTGCTGCTGTCGCTTCGCGGAATGGACGTTATACTGCTGGAGGCAGACAGGCTGGGCAGCGGTACTACGGGTAACACAACAGCCAAAATAACTGTGCAGCATGGGCTTTGTTTTTCGCACTTGGCACGAGAGAAAGCGCTGGCATATGCAAAGGTAAATCGCGCAGGGCTTTCTAAAATAGAGTCACTGGTAAAAGAGTATAATATAGACTGCGATTTTTGCAGGCTGCCGTCATACGTATACACAAGAAACGGATCCGAAACAGATGATATCGAGAAAGAAGCGCATGCGTATCAAGAGCTTGGAATAAGCGGTGAAACGGTCTCGAGCGCTCCGCTTCCCTTCGAGATAAAAAGTGCGGTAGTAATGGATGACCAGGCGCAGTTTCACCCGCTCAAATATTTGTATGCGCTTGCCGATATAATTGGCGAAAACGGCGGTGTTATATATGAGCAGTCTAAAGTGGTCGATATAGAAAAAGGCGAAAAAAATATTGTTTACACGAATAACGGTAATGTTACAGCCGATATCGTTATTCTCGCGACAAACTATCCGCCCATAGATTTTCCTGGATTATTTTTTATAAAGCTTCATCAGGAACGCTCTTATATTATCAGCACGGATGCTAAAAAAACAGATGTTCGCGGAATGTATATAAACGCAGGAAATCCTGTCAATTCTATACGTATGCATTACGGTAAAGGCGAAAACCAGCTTTTGCTCGGTGGTTACGGCCATAAAACGGCATACGAAAACGAGAAAAAAAGCGGTTATTCAAACCTTGAAGATTTTTTACATACAGATTTTAAAAGAGCGGATGATAAAGCAAATCACCGATGGGCGGCACAGGATTGCGTGACTCTTGACGGGTTGCCGTATATCGGCACCATATCAAAAACCAACCCGAATATTTTTGTGGCAACAGGGTATGCAAAATGGGGAATGACAAACTCTGCTGCCGCGGCAATGATAATTGAGGATTGCGTTACGGGCAGCAATAATATAGAAGAGCAGGCAAGAGCATTCTTTAGCCCGTCGCGATTTACTCCCGCCGCTTCGGCGAAAAATTTCTTAATTCAAAGCGGCGATACGCTAAAAGAGTTTACGGCAGGAAACGTAAAAATTCCGATAGGCGATTATGACGATATTTCTCCGGGAAAAGGCGCGGTGCTGCGAATTAACGGCAGGGCTCAGGCTGTTTACAAAGATGAAAGCGGCAGAATATACACATTTAAGGCGCGCTGTACACATTTGGGCTGCCCCTTGGAGTACAACGAGGCAGAAAAATCTTTCGACTGCCCTTGTCACGGTTCAAGATTTTCTTATCTTGGCAAAGTGATTGAAGGGCCGGCTAAACAGGGGCTTGAAAAAGTGGCGGCTGAGGACGAGGATTTTTAAATGGGGCACCGTTTGCTGCCCGGAAAGCCGCAGTTATATCACGGAAAAGAAACGAGCAGGCCTTATTTTGAAGGCTGGTATTATAAGCAGGCTTGGGATTCTCAGGCGTTTTGCATAATTCCCGGAATCTTTCGCGGAAAAAAAGAAAGCGAGGATACGGCTTTTATACAGCTTATGTACGGTAAACTACTCAAAAGCTTTTTTTTTCGTTTTCCGTATCGCGAATTCAACTGCAAAAAAAATAAATTCGAGGTTTGGATAGGCAGCAACTTTTTTTCTATGGAAAAGATATTGCTCGATATCGCACAGGATGGTGTTCGGGCACAAGCCGAGCTTTTATTCAGCAGGCTGGTACTGCTTAAGACAACAGTATTTTCGCCGTCTGTTATGGGGCCGTTTTCCTATCTGCCCGCGATGCAGTGCAATCACGCAGTGCTCAGCCTTTCGCATTACGTGAACGGCAGTTTTATAATAAACGAAAACCATACAAGGCTTAACAATGCTGTAGGGTATATTGAAAAAGACTGGGGAGAAGCTTTTCCGAAAAACTGGATATGGATGCAGTGCAACGATGAAAATAATTCGTTTATGTGCTCTGTCGCAAGTATATCGTACTGCTTTTTGCATATTAAAGGCCTTATATGTGTACTGCGTTTAAAAGACAAGCAATATCGCTTTGCAACATATAACGGCAGCAGAGTGCTGATGCTCAAAAAGCACGGGCATAAAATTAATGTTGTTATAAAGCGCGGGGGGTATCTTCTTAAAATAACCGCTTATAACAAGGAATTCGGCAGCCTTAAGGCGCCTTCTAAAACGGGCATGAACAGGGAGATTGCTGAAAGTATAAATGCAAAATTTCATATAACTCTGACTTACAAAAAAACGCCGCTTTTTTCAGAAAATTTTCAAAACGGCGGGCTCGAAATGCAAAGCGCAAACGCTCTGATAAAATAAAAAGTACGGGCATACAACAAGCCTGCAAATATCTGCGTTATTGTACATATCGTTTAATGAATGCTATAATTATTCTTGAAATCATATTTTTTATCGGGAGACTTAAAATGAATAGTGACAGCATAGTTTTGGTAACGGGTGCTAACGCGGGCATAGGCCGTGCAGCCTGCGCTGCTCTTGCTGCCGACGGCGCTAAGGTGGTTATGGCATGCCGCAGTATTGAACGAGGAGAAAAAGCCCTTGCTGCCATACGCAGCGATTCGGGCAGCACGCGCATAGATCTTATGAAACTAGACCTTTCCTGTTTGAAAAGCGTGGAAGATTTCTGCGAAGAATTCAAATCAAAATACGGGCGGTTAGATGTTTTAATAAACAACGCGGGAACGATGAGTCTAAAGCGATGCGAAACGCATGATGGTTTTGAACAGTGCTTTGGCGTAAATTATCTTGGGCATTTTCTTTTAACTCACAGGCTGCTAGATTTGCTGAAAGAAAGCAAAGGGCGTATAATAAACGTTTCGTCCATGGCGCATAAATACGCAAAAGTACACTTTAGCGACCTTAATTTAAACCACGGTTATAACGCATGGCGCGCTTATGCACAGAGCAAACTCGCTTTAGTCATGGTTACCTTCCATCTTTCCAAACAGCTTTTAGGTACAGGAGTAACTGTAAACTGCCTTCATCCGGGAATAGTTGCGACGGATATCGTAGTGAATCGTGAGAGCGGCAGGGGCGGCTTTGCTTCAAAAATACAGCGCATACTTTTTATGCCGCCGGAGAAAGGGGCACAAACCATTTTTTATCTTGCATCTTCGACAGAGGTTGAAGGTGTGACAGGAAAGTACTTTATACGAAATAACCCTGCCTCACCGTCAAAACGTGCGCTAGATGAAAAGGCAGCAAAAAAGCTTTATGAAAAGAGCCTTGAAATCTGCGGTCTTAAATAAAAAACATTTAAATAATTATTTAAAAGATAGTAATGTAAATAATTGATTTAAAAAACTGGAAACGTGCTGCGCATTATAATTTTTTCAAGATAATGGATTATCCGCATTATTTGATTTGCAGCAATATTGAAATATCTATTTCTTAGAAAAATTAAAAAAGAAAAAGCTGCCGTTTTATTATGCAATGGTATATGCGGCAAACTATGCTATAAACCAAGTGAAAGAATTAAATACAGAATACAAGGTGAAAATATATCGTGACTGGAATCCTTATCTCCATTTCATTACCTTGCTTTCTTTCAACAAAGATTCAGGGACATCAATATTTACACTGCTGGTTGTCGTTTGGGGTGCGGCATTGAATGCTGCTGTTTACGTTCTAGCATTTTCTTAGTTAAGCATCCGATTCTGTGGGGCAAGGTCATTTATATTATGGCGGTAGTGATTCTAATATTATTGCATTTTATATTGGCTTCCATGATGTTTGTCTTTAATCTAATTGCCATTACCGATATATCAATTAAGAATGCCATTAAAGATTCATTGCGACTTATCTTTGTATCACCAAAACAAATGGTTATAATATTTTTCTTGGTTTGCATACCAATATATATATTCTGTTCAAATGTGCTATTTGGCTTGATTGGATTATTACTTTATTTGATTTTTTTATTTTCGTTAAATTCACTTATAATTTCATATTTTTCATGGAAGGCATTAAAAAAACATGTTGTTGTATAAAGGCAAAAGTAATTGACAGTGAAAGGTTGAGATATAATTAGCCAATAATGTACGGTTCTCTAAACTGATAAATCTTATTAAAACATAAGGAGTGTTTATGTTGTCAAAAAAAGAAAATCTGGTTAGAGCCATTAATAGAGACAGTCCAAAATGGGTTCCTGATGGGATGGAACAGACACTTCGAATATATCCGCCAATAATCGAACGCCCGCTGAGCGCAGGATACGATGCATTCGGGTGTTTATGGAATTTTGAAAGCGGCGCGTGCGGAGGCTCATATCCTACGCCAGACCATTTTGTAATTACAGACATCGGCAAGTGGCGTAAGCAGATAAGAATTCCGGATGTTGATCAATTTGACTGGAGCAAAGTTGAGGAGCAAGCCGCACAAATTGACCGGGAAAATATTTTAATAGAAGGCTGGTGCGAGATGGGGCTATTTGAGAGATCGTACCTGTTGTTTGGCATGTCGGGAGCGTTAATGAATTATGCTCTTGAACCCGAGCTTATGGAAGAAGTCGTTTCCGCAATTGCAGATTATAAAATAGCTTTTATATCTAAATTTAACGATATTGTTAAGCTGGATATGGTATGGTGCGGAGATGATTGGGGGATGCAAACGGGACTGTTTATGGCACCGGACATTTGGAGAAAAATTATTAAGCCCCATACGAGACGTTTGTATGATAGTATAAAAGAACGAGATATCATTATAAATCAGCATTCCTGCGGGAAAATTGAAGAAATTTTTGCGGATGTTGTAGAGTTGGGCGCGGATATATGGAATCCGTGTCAGCCGTGTAATAATCTTGCAATGTTAAAAGAGCAATACAAAGATAGGATTTCTTTCTGCGGAGGATTAGACAGCCAGTTTGTTTTAAACAGAGAGGGTGTTACGGCTGAAGAAGTAAGAGCAGAAGTGAGAAGACGCATTGACGAGATGGCAGAAGGAGGCGGATATATTGCCGCACCGAGCCATGCAGTACCTTATGATCCACAAATACTCGACGCTATGCACGATGAGATTAAAAACTACGGTCGGTACTAACTATTTTAAATGCATCATAAAGATTAGATTAATTATGAAAAAGAAAACAATTAATCGCGTTTTAAATGATGCGAGCCAGAAAAGAAAACGTAAACATGCGTGTGGGAAGGGAGATCTTTCATTTGCGCTCCGGGGCTTAATGAGAATGATACTGCAAAGGACGAATATGTTATTAAAAAAGATATGGGGTTATACAAATGGCTGAGCTTAGATTTAATCCGTTTAAAAATGACTGGGTTATGGTAGCATCTGCGCGGCAGGAACGGCCGCACATGCCCAAAAACTGGTGCCCGTTTTGCCCGGGGTCGGGCAGAGTGCCGGACGATTACGAAGTGCTGAAATACGACAACGATTTCCCCGCGTTATCGCAGAATCCGCCGTTGCCGGACGATGTCGCGACGGATTTTTTTGATGTGCGGGAAGCTTGCGGCAAATGCGAAGTGATTCTTTATTCGCCGGACCATACTACAACATTGCCGCAGCTAAGCGTGGCGCATGTTAAAAAGCTTGTGGATCTCTGGTGTGAAAGATTTGCGGAGCTCTCGAAAAATGAGAAATCGAAATATATCATGCTCTTCGAGAACAGAGGCGAAGTGGTCGGCGTGACCATGCCGCATCCACATGGGCAGATATATGCGTATCCATTTTTACCCAAGAAGATTGAGCTCAAGCTTGATTGTGCTGTGCAGCATATGCAAAAAACAGGTCGCTGTTTGTTCTGCGACTGGTTGAAGGCGGAGCAGGAATTTGGGAAACGGGTGATATTCGAAAACAAGCATTTTGCCGTAGTCATACCGTTCTTTGCGGAGTTTGTATATGGCACGCAGATTATATCCAAAAAGCATATACAGTATATGACGGAGTTCGGTGAGGCGGAAAAGCTGGCTTTGGCAGAAACCGTACGCAATACGGTGGGCATGTATGACAGCCTGTTTCATATGCAGTTTCCGTACATGATGTGTATGTATAACGCGCCCGTTAACTCGGGAGATACAGAGAGTTTCCACTTTCATATTGAGTTCTTTACGCCGATGCGGTCCAAAAACAAGCAGCAGTTTTTGGCCTCAAGCGAAACAGGCGCTTGGGCCCATTGTAATCCGACCTCACCCGAGGAGAAAGCGGAGGAGTTAAAAGATGCATATAAACGCTTTATTTCGAGGAAAGAGACATGACATATCAGAAATTAGTGGTTGAGTTCTTAAAGATATACGGCGGGAGCGAAGACGGAATTCGTATATTCGAAGCACCTGGGCGTATCAATCTGATCGGAGAGCATATTGATTACAACGGCGGCCATGTGTTTCCCGCTGCCTTGGATATGACCGATATCATAATCGCAAGGATAAACAAAACGAACAAAATCAACATGGCTGTCACCAGCCTGCCCGACAGAGTTTCAGCGGATATTAATGCTCTTTGCAATTACAGACATCTTAACTGGGGCAGCTACCAGTGCGGCGTTGCCTATGTAATGCAGCAGGAAGGATATCCGATTATCGGGTGCGATCTGCTGTATCACGGTGATATTCCGTACGGCGCCGGTCTTTCCTCATCCGCTGCGATAGAAGTATCTACCGCAATTGCGCTTGCAAAATTGGGAGGGAGAGAAAAGCTGGACATGGTAGACATAGCGCTGCTTTGTCAAAAGGCTGAAAATGAATATGTAGGGATGAACTGCGGCATAATGGATCAATTCGTATCCGCGATTGCAAAGAAGGGCCAAGTTCTTTTTCTTAATTGCAATACTTTGGATTGTAAGCACATTCCGTTTGACCTGGGAAAATATACTATTGTAATTACAAATACGAACGCGCCGCATAAACTGAACGAATCGCAGTATAACCAAAGGCGCTCTGAGTGTGAGCAAGCGCTGGGGATTATCAACGAAAACGGTGGGGATTATCCACACCTTTGCAGCATCAATATGCAAGAGCTTGAAAGATATAAGCGTTTTTTCGGTAATGAACAGGAAACGCTGTACCGGCGGGCGCTGCATTGTGTGACCGAAGAAGCGAGAACGGTCGCTTCGTTGGCAGCGCTGGAGAAGGGTGATATTGAGACATTTGGTAAACTGCTCTGCGAAGCGAACATTTCTATGCGGGATTATTATGAAGCTACGGGCAAAGAACTCGATACAGTATTTGATATCGCGCTGAACACTGGCGGTGTGATCGGGTCGAGAATGACGGGCGGTGGGTTCGGTGGATGCAACATCAGCATTATTAAAGAAGATAAGGTCAGTCATTTTAAAAAGACAATGAAAGAAGAGTACACCCGGATCATTGGGTATACTCCGTCGTTCTATAGATTCAATGCAGGACAAGGCGCGCGAGAGGTGGTAAAATGGAGGTAATGGTAGCAGCAGGAATAAGGAATTGGTAATATAACGGAGAGATAATACTTTAATAAGATAAGCGGTATCGCGTTGAATATAATAAAAAAGTTGAATAAGGAGTAATGACATGCCAACAATAGATTTACCTTTGGATGAGTTAAAGCAATATCAAGGTGTCAGTTTGTGTCCTGGAGACATTGACGAATTTTGGGATAAGGCGCTTGATGAGATAAGGGGCGTCGAGCCTAGAACAGAGTTAATTCCTGCTGATTTTGTATGTGATTTTGCCGAATGTTACGATATGTATTTTTATGGTGTCGGGGATGCAAAGATATATGCAAAATATGTTAGACCAAAAAAACTATCCGGGAAACAGCCTGCGCTTCTAAAGTTCCATGGATATAGCGTGTCAAGCGGAGACTGGATAGATTTATTGCCTTATGCAGCAGAGGGCTTTCATATAGCCGCAATGGATTGCAGAGGGCAAGCCGGAAAATCTCAAGATAACGGAGTAGTAAATGGAAATACTCTGGAGGGACATATTATTAGAGGCTTGGAAGAAGGGCCGAATAGTTTGTTTTATCGCTCCGTTTTTCTAGATACTGTACAGCTTGCCAATATAATAATGGATATGCCGGAAGTAAATAGCAATAGTGTAGGATGTTTTGGCGCAAGTCAGGGAGGCGCGTTAAGCCTTGCTTGCGCAAGTCTTGCGCCGCGAATTAAATTTGCAGTATCTCAATATCCGTTTTTATGTGATTATAAGCGTGTTTGGGAAATGGATTTAGATATCAATGCATATCGGGAAATGCAAAACTGGTTTAAAAATACTGATCCGCTTCATGAACGAGAAGATGAATTTTTCAACACGCTAAGTTATATTGACATTCAGAATATTGTTCATCGAATAAAAGCACGTATCTTAATGATCACAGGCCTTATGGACGAGGTGTGTCCGCCCTCAACACAATTTGCAGCATATAACAAAATAAAAGCGCAAAAAGAGATGGTCATCTATCATGATTTTGGGCATGAACTATTACCAAAAGCAAATGATATGATTTTTAAGTATTTTACAGACCTAAAATAAAAAGACAATGTTGAACAATTTGAAGAAATAGTTTAATAAAGAGTTGCACATAATTGTGTGCAACTCTTGTTTTATCAATTAAGCCGGACAGGGAACACAGGAGGTGCAAATGTAGCCGATCATTAAATCTAATCAAGATATTTATTTAAAATGAAAAACGATCATTGGACAAATGGAAAGCAGTGCAAAGAGCACACCAAAATCATTTGCAAAAAAATCGAAGTGATCTGGAATAAATACTATTTTATATAAATAGTAAATGGGTATTCTAATTATGATATACTTTCTTTGGAGTGATGATATGTCAGATAAAAAATATTCAAATAAACTTATCAACGAAACCTCTCCCTACCTTCTTCAGCACGCGCATAACCCCGTAGACTGGTATCCATGGGGACAGGAGGCATTCGGAAAGGCAAAGAATGAGGACAAACCGATATTCTTATCCATAGGCTATTCAACCTGCCATTGGTGCCATGTTATGGCGCATGAAAGCTTTGAGGACGAAGAAGCGGCAAAGGTATTAAACGACGGTTTTATTTGTGTTAAGGTAGACAGAGAAGAACGCCCGGATATCGACGAAGTCTACATGAACGTGTGCCAGGCTATGACAGGCAGCGGAGGATGGCCGCTCACGATTTTTATGACGGCCGATAAAAAACCGTTTTTTGCAGGTACTTATTTTCCGAAAAATACTGCTTTTGGAAGAACGGGGCTAATTGAGCTTCTAAATAATATTTCCGCTATATGGAAAACTGATAAACACAGCCTTACACAAAACAGCGATAAAATTCAAGAGCTTTTAACACAAACAGAAAAGACAGAGCAAAAAACTTTTGATACCGAAGAGATAATAAAAAAAGGTTTTGCGCATTTAAGCGGTTTGTACGAAAAAAAATACGGCGGTTTTTCTTACAGCCCTAAGTTTCCTATGCCTCATTATCTGCTGTTTCTGCTAAAATACTGGAAAGCTTATAATAGTGGAGAGGCTTTATATATGGCGCAGGAAACATTAAAGCATATGTACAGAGGAGGCATATTTGACCATGTAGGGTACGGATTTTCCAGATATTCTACCGATAATAAATGGCTTGTGCCGCATTTTGAAAAAATGCTATACGATAACGCCGGGCTTTTGCTCGCATATAGCGAATGTTATGCGGTGTCTGGAAATCCGGATTTTCGTGACATCATAATAAAGATATGTACTTACGTGCTAAGAGATATGCAGTCGCCCGAAGGTGCTTTTTATTCCGCCGAAGATGCAGATTCGGACGGCGAGGAAGGCAAGTTTTATGTCTTTGATTATGCGGAGCTTAAAGGTATGCTCTCGAAAGAAGATATAGAGTATTTAGCAGAGAATTACGGGTTAACGGAAAACGGAAATTTTGAAGACAAAAATATATTAAATAAAATAGGCAGCAGTATAAAAGACAGCGCGGCAGGCGATGCGGTTATTAAAAAATTGTATGACATAAGACAAAAAAGAATACGGCCTTTTAAAGATACGAAAATATCCGCTTCTTGGAACGGGCTTATGATACAAGCGCTTGCGCGCGCGGGCGTTGTTCTAAAAGAAAAGAAATATATACAAAGCGCGGAAAAAGCCGCCGATTTTATTATAGATAATATGACAGACAATAACGGGCTTTACGGTATATATAAAGACGGCAAAAAGTCGTCGGGAGGTTTTCTTGCAGATTACGCTAACATGGCAAACGCGCTTATCGCCGTTTACCAAGCGACGTTCCACGGAAAATATTTAAAGGCCGCGAGTAATATCGCCAAGAATATGATTGTTTCTTTCTGGGATGAAAAAGAAAAAAGGTTTTATATGTCAAAGAAAAATGAGCAAGAGCTTTTCATGCGCCCTAAAGACGAATATGACGGAGCCATGCCTTCGGGAAACGCCTGCGCGGTAATGTGCCTTGTTACGCTTGCCAACCTTACCGGCGATGAGAACTTCAGGCAAACAGCGGACAGCGCGATGGGCGCGTTTTTGCCAAAAGTTAATTCCGCTCCCGGCGCATATGTACATCTGCTTTCGGCGTTTATCATAAAATCACGCCCTCACAGGCAGATAATAATAGCGGCAGATAAAAAAGACGAGAAGGCGAGAGAAGTGCACCGAAACATTTTAAGCAGATTTCTGCCGTTTTCGACAGTTATTTTTTATGATAAGAGCACAGAATCCAAAAGTTTGTTTCCCGAGCTTTCCGAGTATAATACTGATTCGCCGTTTGCGGGTTATGTCTGCGAGAATTTTGCGTGCAAAAAGCCGGTATTTAGCTATAAAGATTTATTAAGGGAATTGGATATTTACACATTCAATTAATTCAAATCAAAAAAAGGAAGTGTTTGTTCAAATTAATGTTATTTGATTTTTATTCTACTATAACGAGGATGCTGAGATATATGAAAAACTCTCCTTTTAAAAAACTTTCTTGCTTTTTTTTCTGTTTCTTCTGCTAATAACACATCATCATAGTCTGTATATTGTTCACATTTTTTTTCACAAACTGCTAGTAAATATTGATTTGAAAATAGTTCTTTTATTAACAATTCACTTTTTTTATAATCAGGCTCATACTTAATAACTATTCTTCTAAATTTATTTATTTCTATTAAATCAGTAAATTTCGAATGCAGTTCAGCTATCATGTCTCTGATGTATGGATATTCTGCGCTCATTTCCGCGACCAAATTTTGGTACAAGAAATTTGTATAACTATCATAAGCATAGATAAAATCATTATTTTCAACTTTAGTATGCGAATTATTGCATGCAGATTCAAACATTTTACCAAAAAAGAAAATTATATCTCTAGGACGAGGTAAACAAGCGGATTCAACTTTATCAAACGGATTGTCTTTTCCAAAATCAAAGTATTCCTTCCAAATTGCAGGGATATCCTCTTTAGTTAATTCCAATATATATAGAAGGCGTTTTTCGACTACCCGTTTTAATAACTCCCTGCATGATTTCCATTCAACTTCGTTGGAAATAATTGTTACCTTATCAGGTTCTCTGGATTTCTCTAAAATAAATTTATATATATCTGATCTCAAAAACATGATTAGACATGCTTCGATTTTCTCCTTTTTTTTATCGAATAATTCTTGTGTAATTTTACCAGATATTTCTAATAATGATAATAACATTTCTGATTGTAATGATAAATCTGAATTTGAATCCCATGCTTTATCTAGATTATCTGCAAGAATAGCTATATTATAATATTTTGTATTTCCGAAATAGTTTTTAATAAGCATAATTAATTGACTGAGAAAATCTTTATTATATTTTTCAATTACTACAGTTAAAGAAAGGTTATCCTTTATACCCACTTCATATAATCGCTTTATTACGCCAAGAAAGTTCAAGTGAAGCATTTCTGAGTTTTTCATATAATAATCAATTACACCTTGTTCTGTTGAATTGTATTCACACTTTTTAACGTCTTTTATATTTTCATATATACTAATAAGCAATTTTGAGTAAAGCACGTATTTCCATATCGCATGAAGTATGCTTTTTTTATTAATTGTTCCTTCGAATAACTTGACAACTTCAATATTATCTAATAAATCTGTTGATTCAGGCTTTAATCCAAGTAAATAGGTATTTTTCACATTATAAAAATGGTTGAACAACATGATATATAAGGCTGTTTTTCCAGTCCCTTTTCGGCCATAAAAGATTGATTTTTTATTTTTCAAGGCTGCCTCGTAAGCATAAGTTTCCACAAAATAGCTTGATAAAGCGTCTTTTTCATCTTCTGCTAATGAATATCCGATACCAAGTCTTAGTAAATTCAGCTCTTTATCACCTTGACTGGGAGTGGTTTTTTTAATTTTTTTTCTTGGCAACCAATTTTCTATCCTTTTTACACATTCTTCAGAAGATTTATATTGTATAAGGATATCATTATAATCAATTGGGGCAAAATATGGTTTAGGTGCAACTAATAATACCTTTTTATTTAAGGCATATCCCAAACCTGCGTATAGAGAATTAACGCAACAATCAATATGTGCTTCTATCTTATCATTACTTGATAAGTGGATTATTAAATACTTACACCTATTTAGAGAATCAAGATACCAATCTAATGGTTGATATGGTATCTCTGATTTATCATCACATATTTGAGAATAATTTGATTCTTTTATAAAGCTAATTGTATCTAATTCAGCCTGACTATTAGCGTTACTTTTAATATAAAAAATATCTATTTGATTCTTGCAATTATTATTTGATAATAAATTTAATTCATTTAATAAAATATGGTTTGTATCAAATTCACTAATGTTTCTCTTTAAATCTTCTGTATTATTATATTCTATATAGCCAATACCTTTTAGAATGCTAATGGCTTCATAATTGCTCTTTGCTTCTTTTACTTTTGGATTTAGCATAATAAAAAGAGGTTTTTTTTTGCCTATAGCATAACCTAACTCGAAAAAAACATTCGCATTTAAATATGTAATATCACAAGCAAATGATTCTGCTTTTTCAATTGCAGCCAAAATTTGCAGATTTATAATTTTACCATTAATCTTCATTTTTTCCCATGTAATTGCCTTATCACCTAAATGTTTCGCTAACTTATTTATAGCATCTACATTATCGCAATTCCCAGTTTTTTCGACACTTTGATAAGCGAAAAAGAATGAGCCTCTATTGTTTTTAATTTCTGACTTTTTTTTCTTTTTCGACATAAAAAACCTCAAAAAATGGTAGATAATAGAATTAATTGATATATATATAACATTATAACATAAAAGAAACTAATATTAAATATTTTTAAGAAATAAAGGATAATGGACTAAAGCTTTCCGAGTATAATTCTGATGTGCCTTTTGCCGCTTATGTTTGCGAGAATTTTGCGTGCAAAAAGCCGGTATTTAGCTATAAAGATTTATTAAAAGAACTTAATTTGCAGCAATAGAAAATTTGTCGCACGATTAAAAGCCTTTTATTTAGGCTTTTTTTATGCAGAGATGGCTATCATTGCCTATAAATATATAGTTTATGTTAACAAATTTATAAGTAACAATAAAAAAGACGCGCGAATACAATACGGTATAGCAGACTGTAATACATCTGCAAAATACTTTTGGGGGTAAATATATGGCTGAAGTTAGAATACCTTTTTGCGCGGCCGCAGAACTTTGCTCGCCATTTATGCTTGATGAGACTTTTTCGAATCCAAACGGAATAAAGAGTGTGCTGCTCGATAAAAGCAAACTTCAGATTGCGGTAAAAAAAGAGACTATAGAAGTACCGGATATCGGTTCTGTTGAAATGTGTGTGTTTTATATAGTGGGTACAATTATTTATATCTGCAACGCTTTTCCCGTTATACAAAGTGAAGCCGGATACGATGTGCAGCAGCAGAACGCTCTTTTTAACGCGAGAGAGGGCAATACCGCCGCCGATTGCGTACCGACAACTACGAGCGACGCGCTGGGGTGGATATCAGCTCATGGGTGCGTTAATGTTGACGAACCGATAGGCGGCAGCTGTTCGCTTACGGACATACCCGAAATAATAAGCGTATCGGTGGATAATCTTGCGGTTGCTAACAACCGTACATCAACTCTTGTTCCTGTCTGTCCGCTTGATACAGAGGAAGAAGAAAAAAGAATAGTAAAATGGAGAGGCTGTTTTGTAATTACTACCGGCAACAGCTAAAGGCGTTTAAAAAAGAACTATACTATTAAGGTATAGTTCTTTTTGCATAGTATGGCTTTAGCCAGTCGAGCCTTCAAGCTAAGTATCGCTTTTGGTGCCTGGTGCCGCCAGAATGTCATATAAATAACCTTCTGCTATAGTTCCTGCAACAGGAGGCCCTTATTTCTCAATGTCCGCTTTTACGGGTTCAGTTCAAATGAATGTATTTTTTTTATGGCATTATCGATATGGATTATATGATATAATAAATTTATCGTACTATAAGGAGTGGCAGGAATGAAGGCATTGATTACGGGCGCAAGCTCAGGTATAGGCCGGAAAATGGCGGAAGTATTGGCAGGGCGGGGATATGACCTTATATTGGTTGCCCGCAGGCGCAATCTGTTAGAAGAACTAAAAAGCGAGCTGCCGGTGGATGTTCGCGTCATTGCAGCAGACCTTGGCAAAGAGGAATCGTGCAGGGAGCTATACGAACAGACTAAAGATGAACCTATTGAAATATTGATTAATAACGCGGGGTTTGGCCTTATAGGCGCTTTTGACCGTACCTCTCTTGAAACAGAACTGGATATGATAGACGTCAATATACGTGCTGTGCATATTTTGACTAAGCTATTTCTCAAAGACTTCAAGAAGCGGAATCATGGATATATTCTTAATATGTCATCATCTGCGGGATTTCTTCCCGGCCCGCTCATGTCCACTTATTATGCATCAAAGGCTTATGTTTTGTCGATGAGCCAGGCGATATGGGAAGAGCTGCGCCAGCAAAAAAGCAAAGTGCATATCAGCGCGCTTTGCCCCGGGCCGATACCAACGGATTTTAATAAAATAGCGCAGGTTCCGCACATAAGCGGCAGGGGAGTATCCAGCCGGTACGCAGCGGAATACGCGATACGCAAAATGTTTCGTAAAAAGCGTATAATCATTCCGGGCTTTGGCATGAAATTGGTGCTTGGCATACAGAGCATTATGCCTATGCGCGCAAAGCTGATTTTCTGTTATAAACGCATGAAGAAAAGAGGCGCACTTGAAACGCAAAAATAATAAGCCTGTTTTAATAGTAAAAAATCAAAAGACGCCTTCTAAGGCGTCTTTTTAAACTGTTTTTTAAAAACCCAATTTTTCGATTTCTTCCTCGACTTCCTGCGCGCCTTCCTGATAAAACTTTTCTTCATCAGGCGCTAATTCTTTCAGAAGGCGGAGGAACTCTCCAGCATGGACTCTTTCTTCATCCGCAATATCTTTGAGAACTTCAATAGCCAATTTATTATCGGTAGATTCCGCAAGCTGCATATACAGCTGTATCGCTTCATATTCAGCCGCTATCATAAACCTTATCGATCTAATCAATTCAGCCTCGGAAATTTTCTGGCCTTTTGAAAGCCCCGAAAACGGTTGTCCAAAATCCGGCATTTTTTTCACCTCGCTTCTATTTTTATACAATTATTATAAAATAATGCGCCCGTTTTATCAAGGAAAGAGCAAAATCTAATATCTGGAGCACGCATTCACGATAGCGGCGATTGAACAACGGGCTTTCTATAAACAGGGGTATATTGATTGTGTGGATTTGTTGCAGGAATTGGGTATTCTGCGTTAAACGTACATTCTGTCTTTTGGCAGTTGTGCATGGGGGAAGTGGTGTAAATCTTAGTCCGATGGGCACCGCTTCCTTTTACTGTTTGAGGCCGTCATGCATCTTGTGAACACCACGCCTTACGACTTCCGCTCTTGATACTTCCATCTTTTCACTGCATTCATTTAGCTTATCAGAAGTATTTTTATCAAAGCGTATTTTTATGGTGATGTTTTTTGGATTGTCTGTCGGGCGGCCTAGTTTTTTCTTTGCGCCCAAATGTCCACCTCCTTTATGCAGGTCGCTAATTACATATTAACTTATAGACCTGCAAAAATCAAGAGTATTATGAAGAGTTTTGAGAAATAGTAGGGGCGTCCAAAGGACGTCCCTACAAACGTTAATAGTGAAAGAGTATTTAGTTGTTTAATTAAAATATGGTATAATTGTATTAAATTACAGCATGGAGGCGATATTGGAATATCCCAAACGCAAACGCGTACGCCTGAAAGAATTTGATTATTCACAAGACGGGGCATATTTTATAACAATATGTACCAGATTCAGACAGCCTATTTTGTGGGACGCACGGGCGGCCTGCAGTCGTCCGCGATTTTCTCAAATTGGAATAATTTCTAACAATGAAATCAACCGCATTTCTGATATATACGAAAACGTTACGATTGATAACCACGTCATAATGCCTAACCATATCCATATGATAATCGTGCTGCAAGGAGATAGGCATACAAAGGCCCCTGCGATATCTCGTATTATTCAACAGTTTAAAGGAAAAATCACGAAACAAACTGGACACCCAATCTGGCAAAAATCCTTTTATGAGCATATTATTCGTAATGAAGAAGATTATCTTGAGATTTGTAATTATATTGATAACAATCCAATCAAGTGGGAGTTAGATTGTTATTATGATATCGATGATAATAAAAAAGCATAGAAAATGGTCTCTATGCTTTTTCACATAATATAAACTGATACGCGATGTTTGTCCGTATGTTCAAGCAAATTACCTTTTACCCACAATACTCTCATAGTCAAACAGCTCGTCCATTTCGACAAGCTCATTTACCATAAACGCACGAATATATTCTTTGTCACGGGTTATAGAATGTATATAATATCCGTTTTTAAGGTAAAACGCGACAGAGCTTCGCATCTTGCTCGCCGTGTGCAGAGTTATAGCGCGCACGCCGAGTTTTTCGCATTCCTGCCGCACCTTTTCTAAAAGCAGGCCGCCAATGCCGATAGACTGCGCGTCCGGGTCGACAGCAAGCCTCGATAGGTATGCTATGCCATCGCCCAGCACCTCGAAACGTACCGCGCCCATAGTGCGCCCGTCAACTTCGCACAGATAAACATGCTTGTCTTTTATATCGCCGAGTATCTGCTCGTCCGTCTCAAAAAGCGCTTCTACATGGTCCTGTTTGCGTATTTCCTTGGCGTAAAGCGAAAATGCTTTACGGGTTATGCGCTTTATTTCAGATACATCATTATCCGCAGCTTTTTTAAAAACTATACTTTCCATGGCTTTATCCTTCGTCCTTCATAAGAAGAGCCATAACAGCTTTTTGAGCATGAAGCCGATTTTCCGCTTCATCAAAAATCACGCTTTGCTTACCGTCTATAACGTCCGCCGCAACTTCTTCGCCGCGGTGTGCGGGCAGGCAGTGCAGGAAAATAGCGTTGTCCTGCGCCAGAGACATAAGCTTTGTGTTTACCTGGTAAGGGCCGAGGTGCTTATATTTTTCATCGGCGTCGCCTTCTTGTCCCATGCTCGCCCAAACATCGGTATAAACAGCCGTCGCTCCGCTAACCGCTTCGTCTGCATCGTTTGTGATTATAATTTTGCTTCCGCTTTGCTCAGCAGCCGATTTAGCGAGAGCTACGATATGCTCATTTGGCTCAAACCCTTTGGGGCAGCCGACCGATATATCGAGCCCGAGCTTTGCGCAGCCCATAAGCAGAGAGTTAGCAATGTTGTTTCCATCACCAATATATGCAAGTTTTCCGTCAAAATCGCCGAAGTTCTCATAATAAGTCATTAGATCGGCGAGTATCTGGCAGGGGTGGAGCAGGTCAGTAAGCCCGTTTATCACCGGTATGCTGCCGTATTTGGCGAGGTCGTCAACATCGCTCTGCGCGAATGTGCGTATCATTATACCGTCCACCATGCGCGACAGCACTTTCGCCGTGTCGGATATAGGCTCTCCGCGCCCTAATTGTATATCGCTGCTTGATAGAAACTGCCCTATGCCGCCGAGCTGGTATATGCCCGCCTCGAAAGAAACGCGCGTGCGCGTAGAGCTTTTGGTAAATATCATAGCAAGCACTTTTCCGGCAAGCAGGGGAGGGCGAACGCCCGCTTTCATCTGTTTTTTTAAATTCAGGGCAAGGCTTAATACCTGCAGTATTTCGTCAGTCGAATAATCTGACAGCCGAAGCATATGCTTCTGTGAAAATTTCTCTTTTGGTTTATAGTTCAATAAATCCATAAAGGTGTTCTCCTTTAATAATTTAAATATTCATTCAACGGAATATTATGTTCCTCGATATCTCCCGAAGTCATCACCAAAAGCAGAGCCTTTAGCGTATCCATTGATGTTATGCAAGGCACGTTGAATTCCATTGTCGTGCGGCGAAGCACAAACCCGAGCCTGTCGGGCTGTTTGCCTCGTGTCGGCGTGTTTATCACCATAGAGACTTTGCCGTCTTTAAGCGCTTTTATCACATCTTTTTTAGACACAAGAACGCATTCTATGCCGTGAGCCGAAAAATATTCGTATGTACCGTCTGTGCCCGCGATGCTAAAGCCTATGTCTATCATCTCTTTTGCGAACCCCAAAGCCTCTTCTTTATCTCTGTCTGTTATAGAGAAAAGAACAGGCAGGTCTATACGCGGCGGCTTTACTCCCGAAGCGACAAAAGCTTTTTTCAGCGCCGCGAGATACGTCGTATCCGTGCCCATGACTTCGCCTGTAGATTTCATCTCAGGGCCGAGAAAAATATCTACGGTGGTCATCTTTGAGAACGAGAATACGGGCGCTTTTACAGTAACAAGTCCGCTTTCACGGAAAAGCCCGGTGCTGTATCCTAAAGATTTAAGCGTGCTGCCCATCATTATGCGTGTCGCCGCGCCGACCATGGGAACGCCCGTTACTTTGGAAAGTATGGGCACAGTACGGCTCGCCCTTGGGTTAACCTCGAGAACGTATACATCGCCCGCTTCATCCACTATAAACTGTATATTGAAAAGCCCTATTATGCCAAGCTCAATGCCTATCTTTATTGCAGAATCCACTATCGTCTGCTTTATCTTATCGCTTATTGTCTGCGTCGGGTAAACCGCGAAACTGTCTCCCGAATGCACGCCTGCGCGCTCAATATGTTCCATTACGCCGACTATAAGAGTATCGGTTCCGTCGCATATACCGTCGACTTCGACCTCTTTGCCCATAAGGTATTTGTCGATAAGAACAGGATGTTTTGGAGATACGTCAACGGCGTAGCGCATATATTCCTCAAGCTCTTTTTTATTATACACTATCTCCATCGCCCGGCCGCCGAGAACATAAGAAGGGCGCACAAGCACGGGGTATCCTATTTTATCCGCTATTACTTTTGCGTCTTTGAGCGAAAACGCAGTAGCGCCCGCAGGTACGGGTATGCCGAGCTTTTCGAGCGCAGTGATAAACTTGTCTCTGTCTTCCGCTCTGTCTATTCCTTCTACCGGCGTTCCGAGTATGGTTACACCTTCGTCCTCGAGCGGCGCGGCAAGGTTTATAGCCGTCTGTCCGCCGAACTGTACTATAACGCCTTCCGGCTTTTCGCGGTCTATGATATCGAGAACGCATTCTTTTGTCAGCGGCTCAAAATACAGCTTATCCGAAGTATCAAAATCGGTAGACACAGTCTCGGGGTTAGAGTTTATTATTATAGACTCGATACCCATTTTCTCGAGCGCCATCACAGAATGTACAGAGCAGTAATCAAACTCTATTCCCTGTCCTATGCGAATAGGCCCTGAGCCTAGAACTATAACTTTTTTGCGGCCGCTGTCTCTTACTTCATCGCAGCTGTCGTAGCACGAATAATAGTACGGTGTTTTTGCCTCGAACTCTCCTGCGCATGTATCGACCATCTTATATGTCGGCCTAAGGTTTATTGCCGTGCGCATATCTTTTATCCTGTGCTCATCCGTACCCAATAGGTTTGCGATATAACTGTCGCCGAAACCGTATTTCTTACATCTTTTTAGCAGCTCTGTCGGCAGAGTATCTACAGTATATGTTTTTACCTCTTCGGAAAGAGTAACTATATTTTTCAGCTTATTTATAAAAAACCTGTCTATCTGCGTACGGTTGAATATATCGTCTACCGTATATCCGCGCTCAAGCGCCTCGGATACTACAAATATCCTCTCGTCGTCGGGGTTTTTGAGCGAGTTTTCGAGTTCTTCATCCGTCCATGCAGCAATCGTTTTCATGCCGAGCTGGTAATCGAGCTTTATATCAAGGCTGTCTATCGCTTTTAGCAGCGATTCTTCAAAGTTTCGCCCTATCGCCATGACTTCGCCCGTAGCTTTCATCTGTGTGCCGAGCGTACGTGTAGCAGTTACAAATTTATCGAAAGGCCACCGGGGTACTTTTGTAACAACGTAATCGAGCGTCGGCTCAAAGCACGCGCATGTCTCGCCCGTGATAGGGTTTGTTATTTCGTCGAGCCCGAAACCGACGGCGATCTTCGCGGCAGCCCGCGCTATTGGGTAGCCTGTCGCTTTGCTGGCAAGAGCGGAAGAACGACTTACTCGCGGGTTTACTTCTATTACGACGTATTCATAGCTGTAAGGGTCCAGCGCAAACTGTATGTTGCAGCCGCCCTTTATCTTCAGCGCGCGTATTATCTTTATGGACGCGCTTCTAAGCATCTGGTATTCTTTGTCGGCGAGTGTCTGCGACGGCGCGACAACTATGCTGTCGCCCGTATGTATGCCGACGGGGTCAATGTTTTCCATGTTACAGACGACTATACAGTTATCGTTTGCGTCGCGCATTACCTCATATTCTATTTCTTTGAAACCTGCGACGCTCTGCTCAAGCAGCACTTGGTTTATCATGGAAAAACTAATGCCTTTTGCCGTAATCTCTATAAGCTCGTCCATATCGACTGCGATACCGCCGCCCGTGCCGCCTAGAGTGTATGCAGGGCGCACAATTATTGGAAAGCCCGTTTCTTCCGCGAAAGCCGCCGCTTCGTCCAGCGTGCTCGCGATACAGCTTTTGGCTATCTTTTCGCCTATGCTTTCCATGGTTTTTTTAAATAGCTCTCTGTCTTCGGCAAGCTGTATGGATTCGAGTGACGTTCCAAGAAGCTCTATATCAAGCTCTGCAAGGATACCGCTCTGCGAAAGCTCTACCGCCATGTTAAGCCCCGTCTGGCCGCCGAGAGTCGCGATGATTCCCTGCGGACGCTCAGCACAAAGTATTTTGGTTATAGTCTCGAGCGTTATAGGCTCTATGTAAACTTTGTCGGCCATCTCTTCGTCCGTCATTATAGTGGCGGGGTTAGAGTTTATAAGCACGACCTCATAGCCTTCCTCTGAAAGCGCCTTACAGGCCTGAGTGCCCGAATAATCAAACTCTGCCGCCTGTCCTATTACGATAGGCCCCGAGCCGATAACCATTATTTTTTTTAAGTCATCCCTCTTTGGCATTATGTCTCCTTATATATCTGTGTTAAAGAACTTCACTCAATGCGGTTAACAGGCTGTCGATGTGAGACTCCTGTATTGTATACGGGGGCAGAAAACGCAGCACGTTTTTGCCTGCTGTTGCCGTAACAAAACCTTTTTTCAAAAGCGTTTTCTGCATATCTTTTGCCGATACCGTCTCGGCTAAGTCAAGCCCAAGCATAAGCCCTTTTCCGCGCACCTGTTTTATGCATGGTTTCTCTTGTTTCAGCGCATACAGCCTGTCAATAAAATATTGCCCGGTGTTATAAACATGAGAGAGTATATTTGTATTGACGAGCTTATTTGTAACATAGTAAGCCGCGGCGCATGCCAGATAATTACCGCCGAAAGTAGAACCATGGTCTCCAACGCAGAGAGCCTCGGCGGCTTTTCCGTGCGCCAGAAACGCTCCGACAGGGAAACCTGAGCCGAGTGATTTAGCAAGTATCACGACGTCCGGTTTTGCGCCGAGCGCGGGGGAGGCGAGAAGTTCGCCGGTGCGTCCCATGCCCGTCTGTATCTCGTCGGCGATCATAAGCGCGCCGTGTTTGTCACACGCGGCTCTTACCGCCTGATAGAACTCTGAAGTCATGGGGATTATTCCGCCTTCGCCTATTATAGGCTCTATAATAACAGCCGCCGTTTTTGCGCTTACCGCTTTTTCTATCGCAGCGATATCGTTTGGCGGAGTGTAAGAAAACACTCTCATTAACGGTTGATACGCTTCATGAAATTTCTCCTGGCCTGTCGCAGCAAGCGTAGCTAAAGTCCTGCCGTGGAAACTCGTTTTTAAAGTTACAATCTCCGTCCTCGGGCTGCCGCATTTATAATGATATTTTTTTGCGAGTTTTATAGCGCCTTCGACTGCTTCGGCACCGCTGTTTGTGAAAAATACTTTGTCGTATCCGGAGGCGTCGCAAAGAAGCTTAGCTAGCTTTGCCTGTGTTTCGGCGTAAAAATAATTCGATGTATGCATAAGAGAATCTATCGTGCTTTTAAGCGCTTGCTTATACCCTTCGTCTGAATACCCGAGACAGCACACGGCAATACCCGACAGAAAATCTGTGTATTTTTTTCCGTCTGTGTCTATCAAGTATACATCTTCTCCTGATTCAAAGCATACGGGAAGGCGTTTGCCGAAAACGTGCATATAATACTGTTCATCAAGTTTTGCTATTTGTTCTAAATTCATAATTTTTCTCCTGTTCTTATTCTCTTACCATGGTTCCAATGCCCGTGTCTGTGAATATCTCTAAAAGTATGGGGTGGGGGATCGTACCGTTTAATATGTGCGTTCGCGCGACGCCGCTTTTTATAGCTTTTATGCACCCTTGAACTTTGGGAAGCATGCCGCCCGATATTGCGCCGCTTTTTATATAATCGTAAATCTCGTCTATCGTAATTTCGTATATAAGCGTATCGGCGTTTTCTGGGTCGCTTCTTATACCGTCTATGTCCGTCAAAAACATGAGTTTCTCGGCGCCGAGAGCTGCGGCAATTTCGCCCGCGACGGTATCTGCGTTTATATTATAGCTTTCCCCGTTTTTGCCGGCGCCTATGGGCGCGATAACGGGAATATACTCGTCTTTGGCGAGCAGGTTTAAAAGAGTAGTATTGATGCCGGTAACGGTGCCCACATTTCCCAGGTCATAACCGTCTTCGGGAATCATCTTTTCCGCCTGTATCAGGTTGGCGTCTTTTCCGCAAAGCCCGATGGCTTTAGAGCCGGCAACGTTTATCTGTGACACTATATCCTTGTTTATTTTGCCTGTAAGCACCATCTGTACAACGTCCATAGTATCGCCGTCCGTTACCCTAAGGCCGTTATGAAACTTAGATTCTATGTCGAACTTTTTCAGCATTTTGTTTATATCGCCGCCTCCGCCGTGAACGACTATGGGGTTAACGCCGCCGTATTTTAAAAGCGTGATGTCCTGCATTATTTTTTCGGAAAGCTCGCTTGAAAGCATTGCCGCGCCGCCGTATTTTATAACAACGGTTTTTCCCGAAAGCCTTTGTATATACGGCAGAGCTTCAATGAGTATTCCCGCTTTTTCAAAATATTTATCCATTTTAAAGATACCATCCTATATTATTTAATCCTTCGTTCTCATCAAAAGAGCTCATTATATTCATGTTCTGAACCGCACAGCCGGCCGCGCCTTTTATAAGGTTGTCTATGCACGATACGATAACCAGCCTGCCTGCGCGTTTATCGAAAACAAAGCCTATCGCGCAGTTGTTGCTTCCCGCAACATGCTTTATCTCGGGCAGAGAACCGTCATATACCTGCACAAACGGCTCGTTCTCATACATTTTGTAAGCGTCTATTATGCTGCTTTCGTCTATGCCCTTTTTGGGCGCTGCGTATATGGTAGATATTATGCCCCTCTTTATAGGAAGAAGGTGAGGAGTAAACGAAAGCGTAATATCTTCGCCGGCGGCAAAAGACAGTTCCTGCTCTATTTCGGAAGTGTGCCTGTGCTCCGCGATTTTGTACGCTTTTACATTATCATTTACCTCACAGAAGCTAAGCGGTAAATCTGCGCTTCGCCCCGCGCCCGATGCGCCCGACTTTGCGTCTATGATAATGCCCGAAGTATCTATCAAACCTGCCTTTAAAAGCGGATATAAGGGGAGTATGGCGCATGTCGTATAACACCCCGGGTTTCCTATAAGCGAAGATTTTTTTATTTCCTCGCGGTAAATCTCGGGCATTCCGTATACGCTTTTTTCCAAAAGGTGTTTTGCTTTATGCTCGGTCTTATACCAGTCTTCGTAGACATTCGCGTCGGTATATCGAAAATCTCCCGACAGGTCTATAACGCGCACACCCTGATCGAGCAGCTCGGGAACAACCTTCGCCGAAGTCCCGTGCGGCAGGCATGTAAACACTATGTCGCTGTCCGCGCATACCGCTTTTATATCAAGCTCTTCGAGAACAAAATCGCACGATTTAAAATTCGGGTAAATTTCGCTTAGTTTTTTACCGCTGAAGCTTTTTGATACCGCGTGTTTTATATTAACTTTTTTGTGGCCGGATAAAATACGCATAAGCTCTGCGCCCGCATATCCCGTCGCCCCGATTACGCTTACATTTATCAAAATTAAAGCCCTCCATAATTGAATATTTATAATTATACATAAAAATGTATAAAAATGCAACAACTATTTTAGAATAACTATACGTGATTTCTGCCAAACTAAAATCAGATAAATGTACGCGGATTCTGGGGGTATTTATATGAGAAAAATGATTCTATTAATAATAGTTGCGGCTGTAATCGCGGCCGGCTGGTTTTTATACTTTAACAACGGCGAGCCGAATACAAACGTCAGCGTATGCGAGGCTGTTTATATGAATGTTGAGAATTCTCTCGAATTTTCTGGAGAGGTCGCGCCTCTAAAAATGTATAGTGTAATGAGCGAAACGGGAGGAACAATAAAAAAGCTCTATGTATCAGAAGGAAGCTATGTAAATTCGGGCGATCCGCTGTTCGATTTTGATAAAGAGCAAACACAGACGCTGCTTGAAGAAGCCCGCCTTAACTATGATATATTAGTCGAATCGGCCGCAAAAACCGTTATGGCACAATCGGGCGTTTCGCAAGATATGGCAAACTCTATGAAAGCCGAAAAAGCAAAGGTCGCGCTTGCGCTGTCGCAGACGACCGGTTACGATTACCAGTCGTTCAACGAATCTTTCGGCTCGTATATAGACGAAAACGCATCGGCCATGGCGGCGGCTCTCGAAGATACGCGCATGCAGGATGTTTATGATACAAGAGACAGCATGAGCCTTGAAGACGCGGTTTTGGGCACAGACAACGAGATAGCTTTAGCAAAAATTTCTGTCCAGAAACTTGAAGCGGCTTTAGAAAAAATGTCGTACAAAAGCCTTCTTGAGGGAACGGTAGTCGCTTTAAATATAAACCGGGGCGAGGTTTTGTCTCCGGGTGTTCCCGCAATGGTAATAGCAGATACGAAAAATACTATTATTACTGCTTATGTATACGAAAAAGATGTCAATGGCCTCAGCGAGGGAATGAAAGTAAAAATAATCGCAGACGGCTTATACTATTCGGGCTCTGTAACAAAAATAGGCAAAGCGGCTTCGGGTGTCGGCAACGCATCCGCTTTTGAGACTATGACCAAGGTAGAAATAACGCCCGAAGAGCCTTTTGATAAAATGCCGGGAGCTGTTGTCGATCTTGAAATAATACTAAGCGGAAAATCGAATGTTCTGGCAATACCGCTCGACTGCCTTGTGGATGACAATACTGTTTTTGTAGTGGGCGAGAATAACATGCTGGAGAAAAGAGAAGTGGCCACTGGGTTTGCCGATACTTTTAACGTAGAGATACTCGGCGGCCTTATCGAAGGAGAAACGGTTGTGTTATCGCCAAAAGAATTAGAGGAGGGCCAAAAAGTAGTATATGATTGAGGTTGTTAATTTGTGCAAGACGTACGGAAGGGGCGAGGCGCGCGTACATGCTGTACAAAACGTAGATTTAAAAATAAAAAAAGGCGGTTTTCTTGCCGTAATGGGCGCTTCGGGCTCGGGCAAGACAACTTTTATGAATATACTCGGATGCCTCGATACCCAGACGCAAGGGGAGTATATTTTTTGCGGAACAAACGTAAAAAAATTGTCAAAAGAGAGTAAAGTAAATCTTAGAAACAAGTATATCGGTTTTATATTTCAATCCTTTTATCTTCTGCCCTCTTTAACGGCAAGGCAGAATGTTGAGCTTCCTATGGTATACTCGGGCGTTTCTCCCAAAGTGCGCAAAGCAAAATCGGCAGAGCTTATGGAAATCACAGGACTTGCAAGCCGCTCTTCACATCTGCCCTGTGAGCTTTCGGGAGGTCAGCGACAGAGAGTGGCTATAGCAAGGGCGCTGATAAACTCGCCGAGCTTGATACTAGCGGACGAGCCGACGGGCAATCTCGACAGCAAAACGGGTCAGGATATAATGCGCATATTAAAAAGGCTGAACGAGAGCGGCGCGACGATAGTACTCATAACGCACGAAAAAAACATTGCGGCGTATGCAAAAGAGCTTGTCGTGCTAAAAGACGGGCATATCATAGAATATGCGGAGGCACAATGAGAATAAGCGATTATGTAGGTATTGCAGTCCACCAGCTTAAAAAAAACAGACTTCGTACAGTGCTGACGGTCATTGGAATAATGATAGGCGTGGCTTCCATGATAACGGTTATTTCTGTTGGCAGCGGAGGGCAGAGCATGATAAACGAAGAGTTGCTGAAATTCGGTATAAACCGTGTATGGTTTTTCCCGAGCGACCTTAGAGGGCCAAACGATATTCTCGTTATGCAAGACGTTGATTTATTAAAAGAGATAAACGGCATAGGCGACGTAGCGCCCTCCGCTTATCAAAAAGTCTATCTTTCAAATCAGAGAAAACAGATAATGTCGGACGTAGTAGGGACGAATGATTCGCTTTTTGATATTGAGCAGATGTCGTTTATCGAGGGCAGGGGGCTGACGAAAAACGATATAGATTATTCAAGAAAAGTCGTTGTCTTGAGCGAATCGGCAAAGGAAGACCTTTTCGGCGAAAAAAGTTCGGAAGGCGAAAAAGTAAGCATAAACGGGCAAAAATTCACGGTCGTAGGTGTAGAAAAAGAAGACCAGTCTATATACGCTTCGTTTTTTTCGGGCAAATGCTATATACCCATTACCTCGTTTACCAATATGTTCTCCAACAAATACATAGACGAAATTTCCGTTACCGCACTAAGCGCCGAGAGGCTTGACGACGTAATAGCATCAAGCATATCCGTGCTTTTAAAAAGATACGGAGAGGGGTCTATAAAGATAATCAATCTGTCAAAAGAGATGGCAAACGCACAAAACATACTAGATATTTTCACTATCGTTGTAAGCGCAGTTGCCGCAGTTGCTCTTTTAGTCGGCGGTATAGGCATAATGAACATCATGCTGGTAACTGTAAAAGAGAGAACGAGAGAAATTGGAATAAGAAAGGCTCTTGGAGCAGGGGAGCATCATATTTTAGGGCAGTTTCTTGTCGAAGCGCTCTTTTATGCTTTGCTCGGCGGGCTGCTCGGCGTCGGCATAGGCATACTTTTGACAAAACTGTCGGGGGATATCATAGGAATACAGGCGCAGGTTTCGGGTGCGGCTGCTTCGCTCAGCGTACTGTTTTCAGCGACCGTCGGCATAATATTCGGGCTTATACCAGCATATAGGGCAAGCAAGCTCGACCCTGTAGAAGCTTTAAGGCACGAATAAACTAACAGCGGCTTTTCCCATAACAAAATATAAATTCTGATTAACTAATCTTAAGTGCCAAATTAGTGACAAATAATAAAAAAAATACTATTGAACAGTTGAGCAAACGTGCAGATATATTTAAATGTATGTAAACAAAACGTGCAAACGAATATATCGTGCGTAAAAACAAAAGGAGGCGGGCAAAATGCAGCGCAGTACGTTTTTTTGCGTTGCGTAATAAAAAGACGTGGTTTGCCGCAAAATAATACCGATGAGATGACGAATGCGGCAAAGCTCTATAAAAAGGCACAAATCTATAAAATTTACGAAGTTTTTTTGAAAACTGTCTGCGCTCGGTATTCTTTTAATTTAAGGAGACGGCATGGACAAGCTAAAATCATACGTGCGCAATATTGATATTATCGACGCAAAAATAATAAACCTTTTTGAGCAGAGAATGAGCTTAACCAAAAAAGCGGCGGAATATAAAGCAAAGGCCGGAATAAAGCGCGACAAAAAAATTAACAGCCTGCAAATCGTCGATAAGGTCACTTCTAATGCCTGCGATACGCAAGTCATAGAATATACCGAAGGCCTTGTTATGTATTTGTACAATGCTTCAAGACAATATTCGCGCTGTTTAATAAAAAGGCAGAAGCTAAAGGCAAGCAGGCATTGACAATAAGAGTGCGCATGTATTATAATAATCTGTAAGTAAATAAGCTTATAATAAAAATCACAATTTATTTATACTACTACTTGAGCTAACGGCAACCATGTTTGAAAGACATGGGCGCAAAGCATGAAGTCTAAGGCCTTTAAAATCAGGCTATGATGGTTCGGCTGCCTCTTTTATGTATGGGCGGCTTTTTTTATACAAAGATATGAAGCAAAGCCGATAAACGCGGGGTATATTTTAACAAATCTCGTGACATATTTATAATCAGCTAATGAGCAGCCTTTTCGGCAAATATATATTTTAAGAAAGCGGGGAATCCCCGCTTTTTTACTGCGCTTTTTGATATGGGCTAAATCGCTTGTAAAAGAGATACTGCGGTTATATAATGGAAATAATAAAAAACATTAAAAAAAGCTAAAACCTTTTTGCTGACATTCTATTTAAAGGAGCCGAGTGTGAAGAATCATTCAGCGAGAATTTTAAATTATCATATGATTATAATTTACTCATTAGCATTGATTATATTTGCAGCTTTTATAGAGCTTTTATTTATCGAGTTAAAGATTGCAGCGGCGCCCGGGCTTGTAAACGCGGGCATAAGCCTTGCAGAAACGGGCTTTTCTGTCACGGTTATTGCGGTTTCCATATTAACTGTAATCACAAATATGAGCGAAAAACGTTATTTTGGTATAAAGGCGGGAGAATATCTAAAATTCAGGCGTAAAAGATTCTCGCCCGGGTTTTACGACATGCTTGTTATAATAGTTATCGTCGGCGCTTTGCAATACGCGGCAATCGCGCTCGAAGCAGCTTTTGCAGCGGCGGTGATTTTTTTAGAAATAATCGCGCTAATGATAATTCAGATAAGGTGGGGGCTTAGCATCGCCTTTTTCTATTATGGCAAAGAAAAAGAGATACGCGCGTTTTTTATAAACGAACTTAGCGAAAAGCTGAAAATCGTTGCGGCGCAGAATATAAACCAGCGCCAAAAAGAGCGCGCTTCACTTGCGGTGGATTCCAGAATAGACAATCTTTTTTCTCATACGAAACACGCGGCGGCAGTTCGCGAGAGCAGCGAAATCGTACAAAACCTCGGCATGCTTACATACATTTTAAAAACGCTTCTCGATTCACAGTTCCAGAGCGTATGGCACAGCTTTGAGATAAGGCTAGACCATCTTTTATCCTCTCTTATAGCAGACGAAGAACAAAGGGAATATGCGCTTAGCGCTCTTGATAATATGATGGATATTATTATAGAAACAATAAACTCCGATACCGCCGAAAACAAGATTGCAGAAATCTGCGATTTTGACACCTCAAGAAACAAAGCATACAGCTTAGCGTCGTATGCCGAACCGAAAATACTAAAGCCCATGTTCGAAAAACAGCTTTTTTATAAAATGGCTGTTGTGAAAGTTTACGGCATAAAGAGCGAAGAAAGAAAAGTTTCAAGATACGCACATTATACAAATGAGTTTGCTAAAAGCATTTCGGAATCTAAGTATTTAGACGAAATAAAAGAAATGCTTACCGACAGTATAGCCAAGCTCGCGCCTTTGTGTTTTTATGAAGGAAGAATTCAGCCCGTGGGCTATTATGTATGCATTGTTTTAGAGTCGCTTGAAAAAAACGGTATAACACTGCCGGAGCTGCAGAGCAGGCTAAAGCAGGCCATTTTAGACGACAAGCAAAAAAGCAAGCAGGACGGCGCTACTGTCGAATCGTGCGATACCGAAAAAAGCATGAAAAACAGCGACAGCGATAAGCAAAAAAGCGTTTATATGATTATGAAAATTGAGCAAAAAGCTTTGGGAATAAAGCAGCTAAGGGGTATTCCTATATACGAAGAGCAAGAGAAAAAAACTATAATATCTTTTGCGAAGCTGCTGGGCAAGAAAATAGAGATGTAAAAATTGCCACCAGCCAAGCTCAAAGATTAGCTTTTATTTTACTATGATTTTTGTTACAATTATTTTAATTTAGTCGGAGGAATATATGAAAATAACATTTACGGGTGCCGCAAGATGCGTTACAGGGTCTTGTACTCTTATAGAAACGGGCAAAAACAAGATACTTGTCGACTGCGGTATGAGACAGGGAAAAGATGCAAAAAGCACGCCTGTTAAAGACGGTTTTATTTTTGACGCGGGCGAGATAGACGCCGTTTTTTTGACTCATGCGCATATTGACCATTCGGGGCTTATTCCTCTGCTTGTAAAGAAAGGCTTTAGCGGAAGCGTTTTTTGCACGGGCGCGACTGCGCGGCTTTGCACGATAATGTTTCCCGATGCCGGGCACATTCAAGAGATGGAAGTAGAATGGCAGAACCGAAAAAGAAGGCGTGCGGGTAAAAAAGAGATAGAGCCGTTATATACCGTTGAGGACGCAAAAAAAGCTATACCGCACTTAAGCCCAATGCGCTATGAAGAGAAAAAAGAGGCGCTGGAGGGTATATCTGTGCGCTTTATAGACGCGGGGCATCTTCTTGGCTCGTCATCTATAGAGCTGTTTATAAAAGAAAACGGGCGCGAGAAAAAGATTGTTTTTTCGGGAGATATAGGCAACAAAGACAAACCTATTATAAAAGACCCTATATATATAAATAATGCTGATTACGTATGTGTGGAAAGCACATACGGCGACCGGCTGCATGAAGATTTAATGGACACTAAAGTACAGCTGAAAAACGAGCTTGTCAAAGCTCTCGGCAAAGGCGGCAACATAGTGATACCGTCTTTCGCTGTGGGCAGAACGCAGGAAGTGCTGTATGACATAAGCGTAATGCTCGAAGAAAAGAGCATACCTGGGCTCGAGAAGATTCCTGTGTATATAGATAGCCCTTTGGGTATAGCCGCTACACAAATTTTTGAAACTAGCAGCAAAGATTATTACGATGACGAAGCTATAGATTACAGGGCGAACGGTGTTAACTTTTTTTCATTTGAAACTTTGAACGTCGCTCAATCTGTTGATGAATCAAAAGCCATCAATCTTGATAAAAGGCAGAAAATAATAATATCATCAAGCGGTATGTGCGAAGCGGGCAGAATAAAGCATCACTTAAAGCACAATCTCTGGAGAGCTGATTCTACGGTGATATTTGTAGGTTATCAGGCCGCAGGAACACTAGGAAGAAGAATACTGGACCAAGATAAGGGTATACGTATATTCGGCGAAGAGATAGACATAAAAGCAAGCATTGTGAGAATAGAAGGTTTTTCGGGGCATGCCGATAAAGCGGGGCTCATTGAATGGATACAGCATTTTCCGACAAGCGTAAACAAAGTTTTTGTTATGCACGGAGAAGAAGAGGTTACTCAGTCTTTTACGCAAGAACTGCGCGGCCTTGGCTATGATGCTGTAGCGCCCCAGCTTTTAGAGACTTTTGATACTGATGATATAGACAAGCCAATTGAACACATTTTGCCCGAGCAGCAAGAGAGCGTATCTGAGCAGGCGTGGCAGAGCCTGATGGCGCAGGTAAGACAGGTTATAGTAGATAGCAGCAAGCAGCAGGCAGGCAAAAGAAAAAGCGAAATGCATGAACTTTTAGATAAATTGGAAGCCGGCAAAGCAAGCAAGTAACTTAAAGTTATAACAGAGGATATTTAGATATGACAAGATACAGAAAAAAGAGCAGGAGAATAAAAAAAGCGGGCTTTAATCGTTCCGGCTCGGGCAGGCCGAGAATAAAGAGTGTAAGCGATGTCGGCACTTTAAGAAGAACGAGAAGCAAAAGCAAAATTAAAGCTTTCATCCGCAGAAACTTTAAGATACTGGCAATCGCTGTTTTTGTCGTTATAGTCGGCGGGCTTAGCCTTATACTCATACTCGGAGGCAAAGATAAGGCGGCAAGCAATGAACAGGCGCTGGATTCTTCTGCAGCCACGCCTCCCGAAGCGCAGGATGTAGCCGAGTTTGACGAAGATGCCGAATATTCATATGAGGGCGTAGACGAGAGTATACTTGAAGGCATGGCGGGCACTGACGACAGCATGTTTTCTGACGCCGATGCCGAGCTTGCAGACGCGTTGTTTGCCGAAGAAGGCATTAGAATAGGCGTTACCATAGGAAACATAATTACAAAGAATGACGAGCTTCTATTAAGCAAACTTGAAGAGGTTTCGAATATTGCAGAGACACAAAAGCAAGTATATGAGGTATATTATTATAATGCCGGCGGAGATTATAACCAGCAGCTTCAGGATGTTAGAAGCCTTATCAAAAACGAAGTTGATGTTATAATTATAGGTTCAACAAATGAAGAAAGCTTTAACATGGTAACTTCGATGGCGTCAACCGAAGGCATACCTGTTGTTGCTTATGATGCTCCTGTCAGCACGGGTTATGTTATGAACGTTGTCACAGATCAGACTGCGTGGGGCGAAAAATACGGCAATTTTATGGCCCAGAAGCTTACTGCGGGAAATGTCGTTCAGATACTCGATGATGACGAGAATGAATGCGACACACAGCGAAATAACGCCATACAAAACGTGCTTGCAAAAAATACCGAAATAATAACAACGGTAAAAAATTATCCGGAATGGAGAAAGAGCGAGGCAAACGACGCTCTGGCTGCTATTTTAGCAGAAATAGGCCAGATAGACGGGCTGTTAACCGAAGAAGGAATGGCGCAGGGCATAATAGAAGCTTATATTGACAAGGCTAAAAAGATAGACGATTTAGCAAATGCGCAAAACATACTGCCAAAAGCAATGTGCGCCGATGCCACAGCCGGATTTATAAAAATATGGTACGCGCTAAAGAACGAGGGAGTAGATATAACTCCCGAGCCCGAAGAAGATACGGAAACGGACGAGCAAACTCCGAAGGTAATGTATACGGCTGGTTTTGGGGAATTTGTCGTATGCGCTCAACCCAAACCTGTGGGTATAGGCGCGGCCGCGTTCGAGATTGCCTTAAAGATAGCCCAGGGGTATGAATTAAAACCGGGAGTGAGTTCGACTTATGAGTTTACAGTAAGCACATTTATTACCGATTATAACCTTGCGGAGTATTACGAACAGGTAAAAGACCAAAAAGACGATTATGTGATTAGCGAAAAAATTTCAGAGCAGGATATACTGGCGCTGTTTGACCCACCCGAAGAAGAAACGGATTAAATAATAATTAAAAGGCGGCGCGGATTTATTGCAAAAGCAAGCCGCGCCAGTTTTTTAGGCAGCAGGAAATAGCTTTTTAATATAGAGGTAAAAAATGAGTTATATAGATATTTCCATGCCGTTAAAGCACGGTATGGCGGGTTATCCGGGCGATCCTCCCGTAACGTTTTCAAAGATATTAAATATTGCCGAAGGCGCTAATGCGAATTTGACGCTTTACAGCTTTGGCTCGCATTGTGCAACGCATTTTGACGCCCCGTACCATATGTTTGAGGACGGCAAAAAAGCTGCCGATTTTCCTGCCGATTATTTTATAGGCAAAGCGCAGGTTTTCTCATTTATGTTGGGTGAAGATATAAAGCTAGAAGATATAATTTCTTTTAATATAAAAAAGGGCGATATTGTTTTATTCAAAACGCCAAACAGCGATTTGCCCCATGATAAATTCATCAAAGATTTTACGGCGGTAACGCCAGAAGCCGCGGAGTATCTTATAAAGGCTGGCGTACGCGCGGTAGGTGTGGATTATTTATCTATTGAGAGGTTTGAAGATACCGCTGACCTTACTCACCGGATTCTGCTTGGCGCGGGCGTGCCTATTATAGAAGGGCTGGATTTATCTAAAGTTTCTGAGGGTGTTTATAAAATGACGGCTATGTTTATGCTGATTGAAGGCAGCGACGGCGCGCCTTTGCGTGCGATACTCGAAAAATATTAAAAGAGGCAGCTAGGGCTGTTTTTTCTTATTCAAAGATTTTCGGGCGGCCGAAAGCGTTCCAACCGGGCTTGGTATAAGTACCGCCGCTTCCAACTACTCTTTGCGCAGTCCTGTCATCAACACTCGCACAAGTTACTACTCCTGTAAAACCCGACATAGCTTCGTATACTTCGCCGTTCTCGCCGACAATGCCCATGTGCGTAATTCTGTCCGAATCGTTCGAATAAAATACACAGTCGCCTGCGGCAATCTCATTTTTGTTTATTGGCGTGCAGTAAGAATTATAAAAAGTATCGGCGGTAGTATCAAGATAACTGTCGTAAATTTCCGCTTTATTAGCGCTGTACCACCATAGCCCGCTGCAATCCCAGGCATAATCGGCAGGAAATTCCCATACTCCGCTTTCGTCGCACTTTTTCGCGATATTAAGTATATATTCATATCTGCCGCCGGTAAAATATTCGGGATGGCGGGTATAACGTTCGTTGACGTATTCCTGCGTTACTTTATTGCCCTGCGCACCGTAAATATACTGCCCGCCCACACACGATTTTACGATGTCTAACGTTTTTCTAACATCGTTTGACAGTTCGTCGATTAAACGGATATGCTTGCCAAATTCGCAAAAAGCGTAACCGTCAGTATCCTGCCAATCAATGTGCAGATATTCATGGTTTAGCGTTTTATCAAGAACGGTTATTTTATCGCCGTTTTCTAACTCTCCGAGTTTTGCATAGCTTATGTTTCGCCCTTTTCTTACGCTGATACGGTTAGCGGTAACAACGGCAAGCAACGGTTTTATGTCATCGTCAAACTTTATGTATTCGCCGAAATTAGAATAAGCATAACCCGCCTGCCATAAGACTTTTGCGTACTTTTTATTCAGCTCGTCATCTAATACTATTATGATATCGTCTTTTGTATATTCACCGAGCTTTGTATATTGCTGGCCAGGGCCTATTCTTACACTGATTTTATTTGCGGTAACTTTTGCATTTTTCAAAATCATTCTCCGAGTAATAATATTTTTTTAAATATTGCACATTTAATATTATGCCGGGGTTTTTCAAAAAATTAATTATTTCATGTAGTATCATTTACTGTCAATGTTTACAATGGTAATTATTATAAATAAAACATCGAAGACGATGACATTATGCCATGCGATATGATATGATATTCTGCGAATGAATATAAGGGGAGTGTATGAAAAACAGTATATTTGAAAGTAAATCTATAATGGTAATAACCGCTCTTTTTTGCTGTATACTATGGGGAAGTGCTTTTCCGGGAATAAAGATATCGTATGCGCAGATGGATCTGCAAAATGAATTTCAAAAAGTATTATTGGCAGGCATAAGATTTACACTTGCCGGCGGTGGAGTGCTCATATTTGCAAAGTTTAAACAAAAAATTAAGCTTAAACCTTTAAAAAAAGAAGTGCCTTTTATTCTTCTTATTGCTTTGCTGACATTTGGTTCGTACTCGCTGCATTATATAGGCATGGGAAATACCACAGGAGTAAAAGCTTCTATAATAATATCATTGAGCGTGTTCTTTGTGGCGATTTTTGCACATTTTGTTTTTAAAACGGATAAGCTTAACTGGAAGAAAGCAATCGGCTTTTTGTGCGGCTTTGCAGGAGTTATCGTGGTCAATCTGTCGCTGCTAGATCATACGGCTTTTTCATTTGCTTTAAATGGCGAAGGGTTTATAGTAATATCGTGTTTTTTTGGGGCTTTAACTACTATCCTTGTAAGAAAATTTTTAGGAAAAATCAACGCTATAAAACTTAATGGATGGCAGCTGACCGTAGGCGGTGCTGTGCTCATAATAGTAGGTTACGCAGGATATCCTAAAATGCTTGAGTTTAATTTAGTATCGGGATTGATGCTTCTTTATTTGTCGGTAATTTCAGCCGTCGCTTTTTCACTGTGGTTTATATTGCTCGGGCACCATAACGCATCTGAGGTAGAACAGTACAAATTTGCTATACCCGTTTTCGGCACGCTTTTATCGGTTATTTTTATAGCAGGCGAGCATATAGGTATCGAAGTGCTTGCCGCCGCCGTTCTTGTGGCAATCGGCACATTTATTGTAAACAGGCAAAACAGGCAACTGGTATAAAGATTTACCGTAAAAATGTTTTATTGAAATTAAAAAAAATTTTGTTATAATAGAAAAGATAATTTTTATTAAGGGTAGGTTATGATTAAAAGGATTGATTCGAGTTTGATAGATATAATTGAAGGTAAAAAAATATATTACGGTGCGGACCAGGCATGGTTTAAGAAAAAGGCACATAAAAAATCGGGGTGCGGGCCTGCTGTCGCTGCTCTTATAACTATGTATATGGCGGCTGTTTTCCCAGAAAAATGCGCAGAATTGTACAAATTCGGCTGGCCGGCAAAAAAAGAAGATTTTATAAAGCATATGGTAAACGTGCGTGAATTTGTGAAGCCGGGGCCGTTCGGCCTTACCAACCCAAAATATTTCGCATCGGCAACAAAAGAATTTGCCAAAAGCAAAAATGTGGATTTGATTTCGCAGATAATATCACGCAGCCTGAGCGTGGGCGTGGCGTTCGGATTTATAAAAAAAGCGATAGATGAAAATTATATGCCGGCGCTTATGATACTTCGCAACCCTGCACAAGAGATTTCCGATTTTACATGGCACTGGATGGCGGTCACAGGATATGACGACGAGAAACAGATGATTATAGTTTCTACGTACGGAAAAAAATACGAGCTCGATTTTAAAAAAGTCTGGAACCAGAATAAGCCATATAAAACCGATTGTTTGTATTTTTACGTCATATAAAAGAGCAGCACAGCGCGGGTTGATACAGTTATAAAAACACATAGAAACTCTTTGTCTGTTTTTTGAATAAAACAGTTGACTAGATGGTAGTTTTGATATAGAATATCACTTGCGTTCGTTTCGTCGCGGGGTAGAGCAGTCTGGTAGCTCGTCGGGCTCATAACCCGGAGGTCGTAGGTTCAAATCCTTCCCCCGCAACCACTAACTTCGTTTGTTCCGTTTGCGGTGTTGCATAAGTTATTGCAGCTTAAAGTATTAGCATCGCGCAACAGCGTTTATGGGGCTTTCGGAATATTTATTGGTGATTCGCCGGCTGTTATACGGCTGGCGATTTGCCTATTATGGCGGCGTAGCTCAGTTGGCTAGAGCATTCGGTTCATACCCGGAGGGTCACAGGTTCGAGTCTTGTCGCCGCTACCAAAATAAAAAGAGCATCGTTAGGTGCTCTTTTTATTTTGGATGCGGAGGTGAGCGAGAAACTGTAAAAAAGCCGTTATATAAAAAAGAAAAGAAGGACAGATAAAAGAATAAAAGATAAAGAAAAAGTGGACAAGAAAATAAGAGGCGGCTTGCCGTCTTCGAGTCTTGTCGCCGCTACCAAATAAAAAAAGAACACCTAATAGTGTTCTTTTTTTTATAACTGTTATGCGTTAGTTGAACAAAGAACAAAACCCGCTAAGAGGAAGAAAAATGAAAAGGTTAACCGTTGTAAAAAATAATCGTTCTCCAGTAAAATGAAGTGATTCTGACCAAAGAAATCACAAAAAGAAGAACGATTATGAATGATAGCAGTATATCATAAGATGGAACTATTTCTTTCCTGCGATAATTTACTACTTAATAGAATATTTTGCTGTTGGTAAACATTACCAAAACTATATCTTTGCTCACGGCATATCGCTTATCATCATGCCGATTGTAATGTTTGAGCTGTTTTACGGTTACCGGTTCTTATTCTCGACATAATCATATCGTTTATAAGCATAGCGATAGGCTCGTTTGTTGCATACAAGTTGACTGTTTCAAAAAAATCTTTCGCAAAGCTAAGCTTTATAACGCCCATGATGATGATAGTGCTCTTTGTTGTATATTCTGTGCTGGCTTTCTTTGCTCCGCACGTGCCTCTTTTCTACGATAAAAATACAGATAGCTACGGTATTGAAAAAACTGAATACGGGCACAGCCACTAAAATATAAAAAAATGAGTCACCGCCCGCTAAGCGGGCGGTATTGACTACTAATGCCACAAGGCCGCAAGAAGCAAATTTACAAAAGCGCCGGTTATCTGCCAAATCATAAATTTCTTTTTATTCATAACAATTATCTCCTTTATATCCCTATTTAATTATATGCTTATTACAAATGGGTAAATGAATATATAATCTTTTCTGTTTCGCCTATCTATGCACAACATATTTTTATACTTTCACAATTGTTTGTCTTGCACATAATATATAGCGTAGGTTTATAAGGTATTAATAAAAAAAAGGAGCAAAGCGATGAACTACGGATGCGGCTATGGATGCAAAAGATACGACGGTTACGGCAACTACGGTGGTTATGGTAATTACCGCGGTTACGGCTATCATGGCCGGCCGTCAAGCTTAAGAAGCCAAAGAGGATATAAAGGCTATTGCTGCGGCTGTGATAATTACGGGCGTTACAGAGGCAGAGGATACGATGGCTGCAATTTTTATAATTACGGCTGCGGCTGCGGCTTATACAATTTTTATTAAACGTGCAAAAAGTTTTTTCTTTGGGCGTATAGAATTTTTTTCTATATCTTCTTGACAAAGAAAATATGCGCGATTATAATGTGACCGTAAGGTCATATGACTTATCGGTCATATTGTTTGAAAGAAGAGGATTACTATGCCCAAAGAAACTTTTTTTAATCTGGCGGAAGAAAAGCAAAAATCTATAAAAGAGGCTGCGATAGACGAATTTGCGCAATATAGCTACGAAAACGCCAGTATTAACAGAATTGTAGAAAGATGCAAAATCGCTAAAGGCAGTTTCTATCAATATTTTGAAGATAAAACGGATTTGTTTTTATATATATTAACTTTGATAAGCGAAGAAAAAATAAAATATATAACGCCCGTAATGCTAAACCCCGAAAAACATGATTTTTTTAAGCTTATAAGAGAGCTTTATGTATCGGGTATGAAGTTTGCCATTAGCAATAAAAAACTGGCAAGCATAGGAAACCATATTATAAGAAATTATGACAGCGCGATATATAAAACGATATTAGATGACAATCTTCCGAAAGCCAACACAATATATGAAAAAATGCTGAATCTTGCTATTGCAAGAGGCGAAATAAGAGAAGATATAGATGTTAAGTTTTTGAGTTTTATAATGACTCAAATGGGCGTGGCAACGTTCGAATATTGGATAGGGCAGGAAGAAAATGAAGGATATGATTTAGAAGGTTATACGCAAAATGTTTTGATCACAATCGATAAGTATTTAGATTTAATAAAAAATGGAATCGGGAAATAATTATTATTAAAGGAGGCAGACTGTATGATTAAAGTAGAAGGGCTCTACCACTCTTATAGCAAAGATGAAGTTTACGCTGTAAAAGATGTAAATTTTGAGGTGCCGAAAGGCGAGGTGTTTGGATTTTTGGGCCCATCGGGCGCGGGTAAATCTACAACTCAAAATGTTTTGACGGGATTGCTCAAGCTTCAGAAAGGCAGTGTGTCTGTCGCCGGTTATGATGTTAAGCATCTCTCGCAAAAGATGTTTAACGAGATTGGCATGTCTTTTGAACAGTCTAATGTATACAGCAAATTAACGGCAATGGAAAACCTTAACTTTTATAGCAAATTGTTTGATGTGCCTACGCGAGACCCTGCAGAGCTGCTCGCTTTAGTCGGGCTTGAAGGAAAAGAAAAAATGAAAGCAGGTGAATTCTCCAAAGGAATGAAACACCGGCTGACTTTCGTGAGGTCTATGATAAATAACCCTACGCTGTGGTTTCTTGATGAGCCGACAACAGGGCTTGATCCGGCAATCGCCGCATCTATAAAAGATATTATAAAAGAGCAGAATAATAAAGGCGTGACTGTTTTTCTTACAACGCATAATATGTACATAGCTGATGAGCTTTGCAACCGCGTGGCATTTATTATTGACGGAGTTATAAAACTGATAGATTCGCCAAAAAACCTGAAATTACAGTACGGTCAAAAACTCGTCGAAGTCGAATACATACAAGACGGCAAACCGAAAAAAGAGTCGCTTTCTACAGTAGTGCAAAAAGACAAGGATAAGCTTGCGAAAATCGCCGACGAGAAAGAAATACTTACCATGCATACTAAGGAGGCGACGCTTGAAGAAATCTTTATTAAAGTAACCGGAAGGGGGCTTGCTTAACATGAAACTTTTAAGCAGCTTTAAAAAAGAGATTATTCTTGCTACGAGAAGTTTCTATTTTTACATAGAAATAGGTTTCGCGGTAATAATTCTTATCGTTTTGCTGTTTGCTATCCCAGAGCATACAAATATGGTGCAGACAGAATATATATATATGAACCTTTCGGCGCAGGGCGAACAATATATCGAAAATGAATTGCAAAAACAAGGAATTGACGATATCCAGGCTACTGAAATAGAAGCGGGTGATGTAACATATAACGCTCGGCTGATTACCACCGACGAGAGCGAAATATATCTTTTAGACAGCGAGAACGCAGTACGCGAGCTGTCAGAACAAAACATGAACATAGGCGCTGTTATAAGTATGGACGATAGCGGCGAATTGCAATATAAATATTATCTTCAAGGTTATGAATCCGACCGGCTCAAAAACCTGATGTCTGTTTTACATAACGTGAATACGCAGGACATGATGGATAAATTCGAGAGCCAGGAAGTACGTAGCATATCGACAGATTATGTGCCGCTTAACGATAAACAGAACGCGATACCGCCGCTGCTGGCGTTCAGCGGGTCGCTTATGGGCATGTTTATCATGGCGGCGTTTATTTTCCTTGACAGAGAAGAGGGAGTCATAAAAGCGTATGCAATTACCGCATCATCGGTATCACGATATCTGCTCAGCAAAGTTTTTGTACTTTTGCTTACGTCTGTAGTATCGGGGCTTATAGTTGTGGTTCCTATTATGGGTTTTCAGATAAATTACGCACTAATGCTTCTGCTTCTTATAACCACAGGATTCTTTGCGTCAACGCTGGGGCTTTTACTTGGAACGTTCTTTTCGGATATGATGAAATCTTTCGGAGTGGTATTCATATTTATAATAATACTCTTGCTTCCAAGCCTTGCATACTTTATTCCTAGCTGGGATCCGGTATGGATAAAGATAATACCGTCATATCCAATGCTTCAGAGCTTTAAAGAGATAATGCTTAAAAACGGCGATGCTGTATACGTACTTCTTACAAGCGCAGGGTTTACTGCCGGCAGCATTATATTGTTTGCTATTACCAATATAAGATTCAGAAAAACGCTCAGCGTTTAGCAAAGGGGGATAGTAATGTTAAAAAAAATTCTGACTATTTTTAAAAGAGATATTAAGGTTAACTTTAGAGAAGCGATCACGCTGTACATTTTTATCGCGCCCTTGCTTTTAGCGGTGGGAATAAATATTATTACTCCGGGCATTAACGACACCACCGTGAATTTTGCGATGATAGAAAACGAAAATACCGAGCAGGCCGCTTACTTTGATGATTTTGCGCATGTAGCGCTTTTTGAAAACGAGCAAGAAGTAAACGACAGGGTACTCGGGCGCGATAACGTTGTGGGTATACTGCCAAAGCAAGAAGGATATTATATACTGACGCAGGGCAACGAGCCCGAATCGGTTGTGGAATATTCAAAGCTATTAAATGTGCTGTATGAATCGGAAGTTAGCCTTGAAGATTCAACTGCGCAGATAGTCGATTTCGGCAGAACGATTCCGCCGTTAAAAAAGATGCTTGTCAACATGCTACTGCTTATGATACCTATGCTTTCGGGTATGATAATCGCGCTTAATATAGTAGAAGAAAAGGCGGATAACACGGTAAGCGCGATAAACGTGACGCCGACTTCGCGCAATGTATTTCTTTTGGGCAAGAGTTTGACAGGTATGGTAGTATCGCTGGTTACATCTGTTGCCTGTATCTATATCACGGGATTTTATGATGTGAATATCTGGCAGCTTGTGCTTATAGTACTGTCGGGCGCGGCATTGGCTCTTTTAATAGGTTTCTTCCAAGGCGTCAACAGCGACGATGTTATGGAAGCGGCGGGAAGCGTAAAGCTTATGTTTCTGCCAATGGCAGGGTCGATTGTCGGTTATGAGCTTGTAACAGGCAACTGGCAGATATTCTTCTGGTGGTCGCCTTTCTACTGGGCTTACCGTGCAAATGATATGATACTTTCAAAAAGCGGTACATGGGGAGATTTTCTTCTTTACATCGGCATAATAATTGCAATATGTGCAGTCTTTTATGCCCTTTTAGCGCCGAGAATAAGAAAAGGGCTTGAACACTAAATATTTTTAGGAGGTCTGGAATATGATTATTGGAGCAATTGCGTGTCTGGTTTATGCAGCACTAGTGTACTATATCGCGATAAAAAAGCCGCCGGTGATGATAAGGCTTGTAAAAAAGAAAATGGGCAAAAAATCGACCGATAAGGCAGCAGTAATACTGAGTTACATATTCGCGACTTTAGCGCTTGCCGGAGCAGTCGTACTTTTTGTCTTAGCGCCCTGAATGGCGGAAAAAATATGAAATTAAAGAACAGCAGGATTTATAATATCCGGTTGTTCTTTTTTTATAAGCAGTATAGTAAAATCGTATCATTGTTAGCATTTATATCAATAAAATAACATAAATATACGTATAATTGCATATATTGTTATTTTGTTATATATTATGTATTGTAAAATTAATCGACATAAATGAATTGCATAATGGAATTATATTTCTTTTGAGGTATTTTATATGGCAATAAATTATTGGCTCAGCACATCGTTGTTCATCTTTTCTGTTATTGCATTAATAAGCGGTGTATATGCGTTTAGAATAAGATATTCGGGCGGAGCGACTGTATTGGGTGCATTTGCTTTCACAGTCGCTTTTTACAGTGCTTTTTATGCAATTGAAATAATAAGCTCGAACATACATATAATGCAGATGATACACAGCGTTAAGATAGTCGCGCTTGCATTGCTGCCCGCTTTGGTTCTTTTAATGACGTACAAAGTTATTAAAAAAAACGAAAAGCTTAAACCTTGGCTTTATATCGCCACTTTTATTATTCCTTTAATAACTATAGTTTTAAGGCTGACTTATTCATTTCATACTTTATACTATTATGATTTTTCGCTTCAATCAAACGGACAGTTTATTACTCTAAACTTTAGCGCGGGTGTTTGGTATTATGTATTTGCAATATACGGAATGGCTGCACTAATAAGCGCTGCCGTCATACATATTATCAATATAAAAAAAGGAAAAAGCAGATGCGTTGCTTCTGTTTATATGATTATAGCGCTTGCTGTCCCGATAATTTCGGGAATGTTAATAGTATTTGGAGTCAAGTTCGGCGGTGTAATAATTCTTCCTTTCACACTTCCTGTTTCATCGCTCTTTTTATTTATAGGAACGGTAAAACACGGCATGTTTGATCTTGTACCGCTGGCGCAAAGCAGAGCTTTTGAATGCTCGGATAATGGAATTATTGTTTTGGATACAAATTTTTGCCTTGTAGATTTAAACCCTGCCGCGAAGATAAAGCTTGCCGAATTAAAAAAAGCTGTTTTTGGTAAAAATATAGCAGAGGTTTTAGATGAGGGAGAGCAAATCAAATCTGCGATATTAAGTAATACAGAATACAGAATAGAAATAAGAAAAGATAATGAATTATTCTATTATAAAATAAACGGCTCAGCGCTTTTAGATAAAGGCAGAATAATCACCGGATATATAGTAAACATTATAGATATCACAGCATTGGTTAACACAATGGATGAATTAGCGACGCTTGTTTCTACCGATACGCTTACAGGCGCTCAAACAAGAAGACATTTTTATGAAAGAGCAGAGCTAGAGTTTTACAGAGCAAAGAGATTCAAGCATCCGCTTTCATTCATTATGCTTGATTTAGACCTTTTTAAAAAGGTTAATGACAAGTTCGGGCACAGGGCAGGCGATGAACTGTTGAGAAACGTAACAAATATTTGTAAAAAAGTAATTCGATCGATAGATTTACTGGGCAGGTTCGGCGGGGAAGAGTTTATGGTATTGCTTCCCGAGACAGGCATAGAAGGCGCAAAAATCGTTGCGGAAAGAATCCGACGGCTTGTGGAAGAAGAGGTGCTTTTGTTTGAACGCAAAGAGATAGAGATATCAGTCAGCATGGGTGTAACCGGCGTTGATTTAGTTAAAGAAGAGACTCTCGATATGTTTTTAAAGTTTGCAGACAAAGCTCTGTATAATGCAAAAAACAAAGGGCGCAACAGGGTAGAGGTATTGCCGATAGAATAATATAATAGAGAACAGCGGCAGACTGCTCTTTAATTAACAGTTTAGAAAAAGGCCATATAGAAAAACCAGCCCCGGCATAGCTGCCAAGGCTGGCTGTTTTTATTTAAAATTATTTATCGTCTTTTGGGAACTCTATCGGTGGAATATCACGAGGCTTGTTCAGTTTTTTAGGCTTTGATGCCTTTTTATTATAAGTTGCTCTGCCTATGAATATCGTCAAAGTTACAGACAACAGCGCTGTTGCAATCAAAGCTATAATAAGAGCAACTATAGATACTCCCGGAGTTTGCGCAGATTCGTCCTGTGTATCTGGCACAGGCTCGGGCGTTGCTGTTGGCTCGGGTGTAGGTTCAACAGTGGGCTCGGGTGTTGCCAAAGGCTCGGCAGCGACAACCTCCTGCTCAAAATTATGTAATGCATCTGGTAAAACTTCGTTTGTTACAAAATAGCTTGAACAATGGTAAATCACAAATGTAACAATACCGTTTTCGTCTACCACTGCTTCTGCTTTGCCTTCTATAACGCCTGCGTCACCGTAATAATAGTATAGATACAAAACATCTCCCGGGCTTTGACCCTCGGCGGCAAAGGAATATGTGAACTTGCCCGGCAGCTGTCCAGAATGGTTAAAATGAAGCTGATATACATCTTTTCCGCCGGCAACAGCAGAGAGATCTTCGCTTTTTTCCATTACAACCCCAAGGTCAAGCGTTTCTGCTTCGGGCATATCTTTTAAATCCGCCGCGTTTACCGTTACTTTATATGTGCCAAAATCAATAGTAAGGCTGCCTTTCTTTTCTACCAGAGAGCTAAGCACGAATGTCGGTATCTTTGTATCTTCTTCCATGCTGAATTCAAGCGCCGCGCCCTGCTCCGCTTCGTCTATGTTTATGTTGAGCAGTGTCCAGCCTTCGGGTGTTTCGGTCGGTCTTGGCGTTGCGTTAGGGTCTCTCGTCTTTTTTGGAGTAGCAGCAGGTGCGGTAACAACGGTAGCGGTCAAAGTTTTACTTATACTAAATGAACCTGTAGGATTAAGATTTTCATCTACAGTACAGCCTTCTCCAGATACTTTTATAGTGCAAGTATCACCCGGCTTAGCGTCTGATGCTACTGTAACAGATAATTTTTTTGATATACTTAGGCTTCCGTTAGAGCTCCCGGAAGCATCACAGTTGGCTGAGGCACTACTGAATTTGCCGCCGCTGGATGCTTCTGCAACCCAATTAAAAGCAGTTCCGCTAATAGAAACAGTATATGTATACGTTTTGCCTGCCTGAACCGAAGTTTTCCCAGAAATGCTTACGGACGCACCAGCAAACGCCGTTACTATACCAATCATCGAAACCAAAAGTACCATTACTAATAAAATTACCCCAAATTTTTTCATTTTTTACCCCCCGCTTATTCTTGTAATCGGCTTAAATTGATGCCGATAACTGTTTTCTTGTTTTTTTTATTATTTTTATTATATATTAAGTGTTTACAAATGAACTTTAAGTTCATTTAAAACATTCTATACTCCTTCAGCATTGCTAATTAAAAATTTACGCGCCTGCCGTGGCTTAGCATATCGCTGTACCAGCCTTCGACCCGGCATATAATTACGCATCCATACAAGGACGAAGCGTGTATATGATAACCGTCTCCCAGATAAATTCCTATATGTCCTATATGGTCTCCGTCGTCGGGGTTATCCGAGAAATAGAACATCAAATCTCCCGGCTGAAGGTTCTCTTTAGCAACGTATGCCCACTGCTCACGCCGGCTGTAAGTATCGGCCGTAGATCTACCAATATGATAGCCGACCTGATTAAGGCAGTAATGCACAAAGCCGGAGCAATCGAAAGTGTTGGGGCCCTCGTCTCCCCAGACATACGGATCGCCCTGCTGCGCCAGAGCCATAGTCAAAAACTCCATTATATTAGGGTCTGTAACATCAAGCGAAAATTCAACTTTGCCGGTCAGAATTTTTAAATCAAGTATATCTAGACGAATAAGAGTATAATCTGTTATAGATATTTCCCCGTTTCCGTTTACATCGATTGCTTGCGCGAATTCACCAGTTAAATTTTTGAGCTCCAAAATATCAAGCCTTGCCAGAGTATAATCCAAGATATTTATATCGCCGTCTCCGTTGCCGTCTCCAAGAACGGCTAATTTTAGCTCGTCTCTTAAAATCCCATTGATAACAAGCTTTACACTCATACCAGTTGAGACAGAATCTCCCGTATACAAAGCTCCGTTTTTATCGTATATAGTAATATCCTGTGCATCGTTTGCCATGTTTGTTATAAGCTGCGCAGCGGAAGTGCCTTTCATAATGTTGTGTAAAATATTTTTTGTTTGGTCTATCGAATAAACTGATGAATCGAGACAAGCTGATTTTACAGTCACTGCACATTCTGCCGTAAAACCGCCGTCTTGTGTTGTTGCTGTTATGGTAGCGGAGCCAACCGCAGCGGCTGTTATCAAGCCTTGCGATACCGTCGCTATATTCTCATTGCTTGAAGTCCAAGTTACCGTTTTATCCGCAGCATCGGCGGGAGATACCGTCTCTGTAAGCTGTTTTGTATCCTGCGGACAGAGGGTAACCGAAGATATATCAAGAGCAACGCTCTGCACGGGTATATCTTTTTGCGGAGTATAAACAACGGTGCAGCCGCCGTCCTGCAAAGCGATTATTACCGCCATGTCATCGCTGCCGTCAGTGGTGTCGAGATAGTTATTTGATACATCAAGAGCGGTTAACTGAGCAAGCTCTGAAAGTGCGCTTATGCCGGATATGCTGTTGCCGCTCAAATCAAGCGTTGTAAGCTGTGTTAAAGCCGAAAGAGCGCTTATATCGGATATGTTGTTACCGGACAAATCAAGCGTTGCAAGTTGGGTTAAATTTGAAAGTGCGCTTATGCTCGATATGGTGTTGCCGCCAAGGTTAAGGCTTGTTATGCTAACGGCATATTCCATGCCCGAAAGATTGGTTATGCTGCTTTGCGATAAATCAAGAGGAGCGGAAAAAACGCCGAGTTCTCCCTGCGTAATTTCGCCGTCGCCGCCTGTGTCTACTCCCGCCGTTATAAGCGCGGATTTTAAATTATCGTCCGTAAAGACAATAATATCTTCGTCAGCCGCAAAAGCGGAAGGCAACCCAATGCTGTTTATTATCAGCATGACGGCAAGCGGTATCAAAACAGCGATTTTTCTTCGCTTGTTTTGAAAAAATGTTTTTTCCATAACCCCACCTTTATATTATTATATAATCAACGGCATTGAATTTTATTGAAAATACTCAACAAATCCATCAGCCAATCCTTTAACTATTTTATCCTGATACGCACTCGTTACGAGAAGGTTATCTTCTTTCTCGTTTGTCATATATCCCATTTCAATATTGCACACAGGCACTTTTGACCAGCAAAATCCCGTCTGGTCGTCTCTTGATTTTATTCCGCGATTTACAGCACCTGTTTGTGCGACAGTATTTTCTATCAAACAACCGGCGAGCGATGCGGAATTCGCCGCAACGTTTGCGTCGCTTGTGTCCATACAGCCGGGCGTCGGAACAAGCACGGAAATACCTTCTTTTGCAGGATCGTCGCTTCCGTCGGCGTGTATACGGAGCCAGCAGTCAACCTGCGCATTATTCATCATTACCGCCCGCTCGGCGTTAGATATATTCACATCATGCGACTGCCTGGTCATTACAACCTCGGCGCCGAGTGCCTCTAGCGCGGCTTTAAGCTTTAGCCCGGCCTGCAGATTGACAACGTATTCGGGCACCCGGGTAAACCGTCCCTGCGTACCCGAAGAAACTTTCTTTTTCATCTCCGTACCGTTTGGAGATACAAGCTCTAATTCTGTGTTGCTTACTTTCTGGTGGCCGGGGTCGAGGCCTATTTTTATACCGAGCAAAGGAAGGCTGCCGCCCGTTGAATCGATTGATTTAAGCCCTAGAATATGCAGCCTTATGCAGGTATAATCAATAATCGTTATCTGCCCGTCGCAATTTATATCTGCACAGCTCCTGTTTTCCTGCTGTAAATTTTTCAGCCCGAGAATATCAAGCCTTATCAATGTATAGTCGATTATACTGATAAGGTTATCACCATTGATATCGCCTAATTTTGTTTGCTCGTCTGCATTAGCCACAGAAATACCGGAGAAGCAGAAGATAAGCATGAATATGACAATAAATGCTATTGGAGTTTTTATTAGATATCTGCCTTGAAATAATCTTTTCATACTTCACCTTTACAACGCAAAACCATTTTCTTATATCTGTAAATCAATGTCAATCTGTAATTTTAATTTTTTATTAAATTACAGATTTAAAAATTAAAATCAACTTGGGGGATCTAAAGTAACATAATCCGAGGACATATATCCGTCGCCGCCAGCATAACTTATTTTGTGCCAGCCGGGTATGACGTTTGCTTGAGTTACCAATACTCTTGCGCAGCTTGGCAGCGTACCTATACGCGGATTGGCTGTGCTTGGGTCGCTGCGTACGTTAACGCTGTTAGTGCAGTTTATTGTAGCGTTAAAGTTTTCGGCTGCCGGTGTATATGGCACCGCCGTTAAAGCTGCCTTTTCAATAGCCAAAGCTTCAAGAGCCGTATTAGGATAATAAAACTGTATTATTTTATCATAAGTGTTTACAGCGGGGTCTGTGCTGTTTGCCCGCTGCTGAGCGCCGCGCTGGCTCATGCCTATGCCGTGCCCGTATCTTCTCTGATAAATATTACAGCTTCCTGCAGTATTCTCGACTACAAAAAGGCGAAGGCTGAAATTGTTAAAGGCACGGTAAATGCCGTCCGAGTCTTCGAACTCGCGCATATCAATTTCAAAATCTACCGTAACTTCTTCTTCGACGAGAAGCTCGCTCGGTTCTCCGTTTTGGACGATTTTTTTCAGATCTAATATGTCGAGGCGAATGAGAGTATAATCAAATATATTAATAATGCCGTCTTTATTGACATCGGCGGCTGTTTTGCGATTCCCGGCAAGTGCCTTTAGCCCGAGTATATCGAGGCGTACTAGAGTATAATCGAATATATTGATAGATCCGTCGCCGTTAACATCGCCTAGCATGAGTACGGCATTTTCATCGTACCGCTTTGCTTTTACCGTCATATTTACATTCGCTTTTATGAAATCCACGCATTTATTTTCGTCGTTATGATCTAAGATATCGTGATGGTCATCAGGGTCAAAAGTATGTGCTGTAACATTGTTTACACCTACTATTTTAATATCGTCGGATACGCTCGCTATATATCCTTTGGCAGCAACGGCGGACAGTGCGCAAATCTTAAAATACCGTTCGGCATTCGCGCTTTCAGAGCCCGTGCCCGTAACCATTGAGCCGCCGTCCTGATATTGATATTTTATAACATCAGTATCTGTTATTGTTTTTGGAAAGATAAGAACTTCCTGCTCGCTCCGTGGGTTTGCGGCATCGAACGGGTCTTCCTGTATGACATGGTATGGCATAATAGGATTTGACGCAGACCAAATGTGCTGAGGAATCTCGGTATATCCGCCGTTAGATGCGGAATAATAAGTTGGTACAAAATCCTCTCCCAATTTTAGTACCTTTTTCGCCGTTCCTGTCACTGCCGCCAGAGCATTTGTATATTCCGCATTATATCCTTTGTAAACCTGGTTATCAGTTGTATCTACAACATCAAACGCTCCGCCGCCAATATAATTACAAACATATGTGCGCGCACATATGGCCTGTGCTTTAAGCGCTTCTACAGGCCATGAGTTGCTCATTTCGTAAGGAACGACTCCGAAAATATAATCTTCCATATAAAGATGGTTTATAAGCTGTATCGCAGAGCCGACGATAGAAAAAGCAAGTTTACCTATATATCTTCTGTAACTGTGTTCGGTGTTTTCCAGCCATACAAAGTTGTTTCTGCCTTCAGTTGCCGTGTGTTCTAAAAGCGTCAGCGTTGCGCCTGTGTATTTTAAAATTCCTCCGTAAAATAATTTTAAATTACTGCCGTCTATTTGCACAGTATAAAGCTGTCGCTCGAGAACGACAGAAGGGTCTTCTTCAATGCTAAAATTGCCGTCAATAAAAACAGGCAAGGTTGTCGGTGTTCCTATAGAAATTTTTACTTTTACAATATCATAGGGGCCGGCAGCATGCGCGGTGGGTACGGATATGAATAGAACTGATATAAGCATCAGCAGGGATAAAACCAGCAGCAGAAATTTTTTGCTTTTAAGTATTATATATGATGTCATTTATAATCCCCTCGATTTATAAACCATCGCTATAAAAGCGACAAAATAAACAAAATAAAATGTTACTAAAATGTTTCAAACTTTTTACTAAAGTAATTATAGCACATAATTTGTCTTATTACATATATAACACCAAAATAAATATTAGAAACATGTAAAAATTTGCAGAATGGTTAAAAAAAATAACATAAAATGGTATTTGTACTATAATATACGCCGCAAATTCTATTAAACATAAAAGATAGATAAATTGATTTTGCCTCAAACTTAAGATATACTGATTTTAATACATTGTCGGAGGAAAAAAACTTGAATGATCCTTGGCCTTGGCAGCTTCTGCTTCAGCTCGGTTTAATTCTGATAAATGCTTTTTTTGCTTGTACTGAGATTGCAATTTTATCTCTTAATCAGGAAAAGATAAAAATAGAAGCGGAGAACGGCGATAAAAGCTCTAAATATCTTTTTCGCCTCATGGAGCGCCCGGCAAAGTTTTTAGCTACCATACAGGTTGGAATAACATTTGCCGGATTTTTGGCAAGCGCTTTTGCGGCGGCTAGTTTTTCAGGCAGAATTACAAAATGGCTCATGGGGCTTGGAGTAACCATTCCGGAGGCTACGCTAAATACAATTTGCGTTATAGTAATAACATTTATTTTATCATACTTTATGCTTGTTTTAGGCGAGCTTGTTCCAAAGCGCATAGCGATGAAAAAAGCAGAAAAAATTGCGCGCGTTTTTGCCCGTGCTATATTTTATTTATCAAAAATTTTCGCGCCAATTGTATGGCTTCTTACGATATCGACAAACGGAGTGCTCAGGCTATTTAAAATAAACCCGCATGAAAACGAAAAAAACATAACAGAAGAAGAGATTCGGATAATGGTTGACCTCGGAGAGCAAAGAGGAGCGATTGCTCCCGAAGAGGGCGAAATGATAGATAATGTTTTAGAGCTCTCAGACAGGGCAGCGGTAGAGCTTATGACGCCGAGGACACAGCTTACCGTTTTGTGGAAAAGCGGTACAAGGGCGGATATGGAAGAGATTATCTGTAAGAGCAGCTATTCAAGATACCCTGTTTGCGGTAAGAGCATGGATGAGATAGTAGGAATTCTTCACGTAAGAGATTTTTTCTGTGACAAGACTGCGCCGATAGCCGATTTGCTTCGCCCGGCGCATTTCGTGCCCGAGACGGTAAAGGCGGATGTTTTGCTTCGTGATATGCAGAAGAACAAGGCTCATATGGCAATAATCGTAGATGAATACGGCGGTGTGAGCGGTGTCGTTACTCTCGAGGACCTGCTTGAAGAGATAGTGGGCGAGATAGAAGACGAGCATGATAATGAACAGCCGTTTATAACTGTTCTTGAAGATGGCGGATGGCGCGTCAGGGGAGATGTAGATTTGAATACTCTTGGTGAGGCTATAGGCGTAAGTTTTCCCAAAGGCGATTATGACACACTCGGAGGCCTTATATTCAGCCGTATGAACAGTATTCCGCAAGACGGCTCGCGCCCCGAGGTAGATATAGACGGTGTGCGTATAATAGTTGACGAAATTTCAGACAGGCATGTTACGTGGGCGCAAATTAAGGTTTTGCCCAAGACGGACGAAGACGAATAAATTTTTGATGTTTCCATAATATAAAAAAAGATTGACCAAATTATTTTTATCACATATAATTGATATAGATAGATGTCTATGTGATAGAGGTTTATCTATATAAGGTTATTTGGAGGCCGGGCAATGCAAAATGAATGTTCTAAATACGCCGCTGTATTTAAAGCGCTGTCAGATGAAACAAGGCTGAAAATAGTTGATTTGCTGTCATGCGAAGAGCTTTGCGCGTGTAAAATATTAGAGCGTTTCAGCATTACACAGCCAACTCTTTCATATCATATGAAGATACTTACAGAATGCGGAATTGTTTTGGGAAAAAGAGACGGTGCATGGATGCATTACCGTATAAATAAAGATATGAGCGAGGGCGTTGCCGAATTTTTAAAAAAACTTTTGGATACTAAACAAGATTGCAGCTGCATGAAATGTTCGGGGAGGAAATAAGATTTGGTAGTTTTTGAATGGCTGAATAACCAGCTTCTTAAAATGGATTGGCTGAATAATCTTGTGCGTATGCTCGTGCAAGATGTGTTCGGGCTTGATATAAAAGAAAAGATAGGCGGAAGCGTCCATTTCTTTATATACGACACTATAAAGATATTTATACTTTTATCTGTACTGATATTTACTATATCTTATATTCAAAGCCACTTTCCGCCCGAACGCACGCGAAAAATACTCGGAAGGTTTAAGGGGGTCGGAGCAAACATACTGGGTGCGCTGCTCGGCACGGTCACACCTTTTTGCTCGTGTTCATCTATTCCGCTTTTTATAGGGTTTACAAGCGCAGGGCTGCCCATCGGCGTTACCTTTTCTTTTTTGATAAGCTCGCCGCTTGTCGATTTAGCGTCTGTGCTTTTGCTTGCCAGCATATTCAACTGGAAGATTGCGATAGCATACGTCATAGTAGGCCTTATATTGGCAGTCGCGGGCGGAACGCTTATAAGCAAACTAAAGCTGGAGAAATACGTTGAGCCTTTTGTATTCGGCACCCAGACGGCAGAAATCGACGCACCAAAGATGACTCGGCGCGACAGAGCCGTATTTGCTAAAGACCAGGTTGTAATGATAATCAAAAAGGTCTGGCTGTATATATTGATTGGCGTAGCTATTGGCGCGGCTATACATAACTGGATACCAACGGATATAATCTCTGCCATACTCGGAGTGCAAAACTGGTATTCTGTACCGCTCGCGACAGTCGTCGGCGTGCCTATGTACGCAGATATTTTCGGCACGCTTCCTATAGCCGAGGCGCTTGTCGGCAAAGGCGTAGGCATAGGAACGGTTCTTTCGTTTATGATGGCGGTAACAGCGCTGTCTCTTCCTTCTATGATACTTTTAAAAAAGGTAGTTAAAACAAAGCTCCTTTTGGTGTTTGCCGCGATCGTGATTGTAGGCATATTGATTATTGGATTTGTATTTAACGCTTTTGGATTATGGCTGGCGGTTTAAGGAGAACAAAATGAGCAAAATTAAAGTTGCGTTCGTGTGCGTTCATAATTCCTGCAGGTCGCAGATGGCCGAAGCGATATCTAAGTTAAAAGCGGGCGAAGTTTTTACCGCTTATTCGGCAGGAACAGATATAAAACCCGAGATAAACGAAGATGCGGTGCAGATAATAAAAGAGCTTTACGGCGTGGATATGAGCCTTACGCAAAAACCAAAACTACTTACCGAACTGCCGTCAGTAGACGTTGTAATAACTATGGGCTGTAATGTACAGTGCCCGTATCTGCCAAGCAGATTGCGAGAAGACTGGGGGCTTGACGACCCCAGCGGCAAAGGCAGAGAAGCTTTTTTAGCCGCAGCTAAGGAAATAGAAAAAAAGGTAGAGCAATTAAAGAAGAAAATAATGAAAATGGAGATTGAATGATATGTCTAAAACATGGTATCCAATGATAGATTATGAGAAGTGCACAGAATGCGGAACGTGCATAGATATGTGCCCGTACGGAGTATACGAGAAAGAAAAAGCGCCGAGGCCAATTGTTGTAAACTCGGACGAGTGCGGACAAGGATACATTGGCTGTGGGAGCACATGCCCGAGCGAAGCTATCTCATATTTCGGCGACACAGAAAATTCAGCTCGGAAAAGTTCTTTGTGCTGTGAGGGCGGCTGTGATTGCAGCGCCAGCTCTTCGAGCTGCTGCAGTAACAGCGATAATTCTGGCTGCGGATGCGGCTGTAACTAAAAAAAGGAGTGTATAATTATGGAGATTAAAGTACTTGGGTCGGGATGCGCTTCATGCAAAAAGCTGCTGGGGTTTGCTAAAGACGCCGTCAGCGAGCTTGGCATAGAAGCAGAAGTTATCTATGTTACCGATATGGCGGAGATTGTGAAATTAGGCGTTATGAGTACGCCCGGGCTTATGATAAACGGTAAAGTAAAATCTATGGGCAGAATACCTAAAACTAAGGAGATAAAAGGCATGATAGAGGATGAGGCTTAAATCTAATAAGAATAAAGCTTTAATGGTTTCCGCTGTATTTTTTATGCTCATATTGTGAGTTGTGCGTGTTCATGATAAAATAAGACGAATTTCGACAAATATATCTGCCAATTATGAACAGGCACAACAACTCATGAAATTTTTAGGATGTGCAAAAAAATGAAAGAAAAGAATTATCGGCAATCTACAAAGACTGTTCGCGTGATATCAAGAATCTTAAGATGGACAATACTCGGCGGGCTGCTTATTTTCGTGCTTTCGGCAACAACTCTTAATGCAATGGGTTACGCCGCGCCGTCGATACACGCTATATGCCCGTACGGCGGTGTGGAATCGCTTCTTAGCTTTGTTACATTCGGCGTTTTTGTTAAAAAGATATTTTTAGGCACTTTTGTATTATTTGCCGCGACAATGGCGATTGCCGTTATCTTCCGCCGGTCGTTCTGCGGACAGATATGCGCCTTTGGCGGTCTGCAGGAATTTTTAGGCAACCTCGGGCGCAAAATATTTAAAAAGCGCCGTCAGATGCCGGTAAAGCTGGACAGAATTCTGCGGTACCTTAAATATGTTGTGCTTATAGTAACGGCGGGCATGGCGTGGATAACGGCAGAGCTTTGGATAATACCTTACGACCCTTTTAATGCACTTGGGCACCTTGCCGATTTCAACAGCCTTATTACTACTTACCTAATCGGTTTTATCGTGCTGATAATAACGCTTTTGGGTTCTCTTGTGTACGAAAGGTTTTTCTGCAAATATTTGTGCCCCGCAGGAGCGCTTTACGGAATCATAGGCAAAATAAGCCCATATGCGGTAAGAAGAAATGATGACAAATGCATTAAATGTTCTCTTTGCAATAAGGCATGCCCTGTAAATGTAGATGTTATGGGGGCTAAAGCCAAGAACGGTAAAGTTTCTGATATTGAGTGTATAAATTGTAACGAGTGCGTGCATGTCTGCCCGATAAAGGGCGCGCTTTCGACAGGTTTTGGGAAAAGGGGAAAAATACATCCAATAGTGGCGACGCTGCTCGTTGCTACGCTCTTTTTCGCACCTATACTTATCGCGAGAAGCGCTGGTTCTTTTCAGATACTTCCCAACAAATTTATAACCGGAGGCAGTTCGGGAAACGAGGAGGATCACGAAGAAGATGAGGACAGCGCCGGTACCGATGAAATAGCGGCAGGCGATATAAAAGGTTATATGACATTGAAGGATATAGCGGATATTCTAGATATGACGATTGATGAAATTTATGCAAAGCTCGGGCTAGCGGATGATTTTCCGGAAAGCTATACTATAAAGACAGCGGGGCAGAGTGTAGGCGCAGATTTTGACGAGTTTAAACAAAGGCTGTTCGAATAAAAAGTTAATCCTGAGGGCTTCTGTAAAGGCAGGGGCTCTTTTTTTGTATAAAATATCAACGATTTCAGAAAATAATTTTACTGAATTAAGCTGCCAAAAAAATAAGAAGGGATGCAAACATATTGGGTATATTAGAGAATAATCCAAATAAAAACTGTATTAATGAATGTAATAGATGTGCTGTAATTTGCCTGGGATGCGTTAGGGCATGTTCACATTCAACCAAAAGCGCAACACAATTTTTTCTTTGCGTCAAATCAGCTTCGTTTATTGTATGTGAGGCATGCACGAAAGAATGTGAAATGTTTAAGGATGCGCACTGCACAGAATGTGCGCAGGTATGTAAAATCTGTGCCGGCGAATGCAATAAGACGGCGGGTATGTAGTCTTAGGTATAATAATATAAGTCTTTAATATAAGTCTCTTAATATATAATGGGCTTTTTGCTAACTTTTTTTTGCTATCTCGCCTTTGCAATTATAAATAAATGTATAACGCACCCGTTTAGATTTTTTCATATAAATAAGCCATATAATAACACTAGGCACATAAGCCAGCATTTGAATATCAAAATTTGAAAAATAATAAAAGTAAGTCAATAAAGCTAAACAACTTATAAAGATCAAAAAGAAAAAATACAATTTGGGGAAAAAATATATTTGTTTTATCATAACAATTAGTAAGAAAATACTAAGCAGTAAATTAATAAAGCCGGTTACTATTACAAATATCAAAGAATTGATAAAATCTGAATGATATACAAAAAGATTAATCAGTATGAAAGGTAATTTGCTGACGTTTAATACAAGCCCCAAAAGAACAAAGAGAAGCCAGCCGTCAATACCTTTTAAATTGTCCGATTCTTTTGTTTCTGAATTGCATTTTATATTTTTGCCTATAGTCATTTAATTAATGAGCGCTCCTCAAAGTAAATTAAAAAACAAGAACATAAGTTCTTTACCGCATTAATACTAACATAATATAAGAATAATGTAAATATATAGATTTATTATAAATAAAAAACAACCTCTTTTATACAAAGGCTGTTTTTGATCTAATGGTAATATCGGCGGTGATTATTTCACGATTATAGAGTTTTTTGCAAACGGGTTCTTTCTTATAGCAATTGAGAAAAGATACGGATATTTTGATTTCAGATGGTGCATATAAAGTATCCATTCATGAAGCAGCAAACCATATGCGCGAAGAATATCGCCCGATAAATGCTGCAGGTCGGTATCGGGAAGCGTCTCTTTCTCGTCACGGTTTTCTATCTCGTCTATAAGGTGATAAAGAGCCCATAGCATATCTGTTATCTTGTTGTTCTCGAGCATATTCGGATTATTAAACATCTCTAAAATATAGCTCTTTTTCCCTGCCATAAGATTTTTTAAAGTGTTGGTATCATCTTTGGTAAATTCAGCATTAAATCTGAAGTCTCTTATTTTTTCAGCAGCGTTTTTAAAATCATTTTTATTCCAGCTTGATTTTATATCAAGCCATACTGTGACCTTATCGGTATCCGAAACATAATTGTTTAAAATGGATATAGAGTCGTTGCCGATTTCGCTGTAAAAAGCACCTATAACGATATTAAGCTGTTCGTTGCGGTTTTGCTTTTCTCTCTCGTGAATAATTCTGTCGAGTATGAAGGTTACAAGCAATATCTCAATAGGCAGAAACATAAGATCTTGAAAAAACAAAAATCCGGCTTCGTGAAGGTCGTGAAATATGAAGAACTGAAGTATAAAAAACACTACTGACAATATCAAAAGTGTAATAATTATTATACGGTTAAAAATTTTATGGTTCATTATTTCCCCCTTTTTAATATTTAAAATTATAACATTTACATTGAATGTACACAAGCTTGGGGCTATATATTAATTAGCGGAGATTTAAACATAAAACAAATGTTGCTATAATAATATTAAATTGACAATAGTGTGCAACACACAGTATAATGCTAATGAGGTGATTTAATTGAGCGATATACAAGAAACGGTAAACAACCTTTTACAGGAGCTTAGGCGCGGGACGTTAATACTATGCGTATTAAGCCAGCTAAAATCGCCAAAATACGGATATTCGCTAGTAGAAACGCTGGGACGGCAGGGAGTAAAAATAGAGCCGGGGACGCTTTATCCGCTCTTGCGAAGGTTAGAGAAACAGAACCTTTTAAAAAGCGAGTGGGAAACTGCGGGAAACAAACCGCGCAAATATTATTCTCTTTGCAAAAATGGCAAAAAAGTATACAGCCTTCTATGCGAGGAATGGGATTCTATGGCGGCGAATATCAATAAGCTTATAAGGGAAGGGGAGTAATTATTATGGAGAAAAAGAAAGATTATATTGCTGATATTACGGACAGATATGTATACGATGTCACAAGAAGGCTTCCTGCGGCGCAGAGGCCGGACATAAAAAAAGAACTGTCGGGATTGATAGAAGATATGCTTAGCGACAGATGCCCGGGAGGCGAGCCTAGCGATATTGACATAGACGCGGTGCTCCGTGAGCTTGGACGCCCGTCGAAGCTTGCCGCGAAATACAGGGGAGTAGAAAGGCATCTTATAGGCCCTGAGTTCTTCGATATTTATTTTCTGCTTTTAAAAATAGTTCTTGGGGCGGTTGCATTGGGTATAACAGTTGCGCTTGTCGTAGGTTTTATTTCTTCTCCTCCCGAGAATGTGTTTGGATTTATAGTAGAATATATAGTAAGTGTACTAAACGCCATGCTTATTGCCTTTGCATGGATAACTATAATCTTCTTTTTAGTGCAGAGATTTGCCTCTAAGTCGGCAATATTAAAAGAAGCGGAATGGAAACCTGAAGATCTTCCAGCTGTGCCGGCAAAAAAAGCGAGAATAGAAAAAAGCGAGCCGATCATCGGAATAGTATTCTTTGTTATAATACTCATACTTTTTAACGCGGTACCAAAGATTTTTGGAATACATGTATTTTTGGGAAAACAAGAGCCTATTTACTTTTTCAATATGGACGTTCTAAAAGCATCTCTTATACTCATAAATATTATTATAGGTGTCGGTATAATCAAAAATGTATTTATGCTGATTTACGGCAAATACACATTCAGGCTTGCCTCAATTATATTAGCTGCTAATTTCGTTTCATTGGTTCTGACTTTTATAGTTTTTCTTCCTCCTGCCATATGGAACGAAAATCTGATAACTGCGTTATCGGCAATAAATGGTTTCGAATGGGTAGGCGAATCATTTTTTGCATGGATATGGGCAAATATCGCCGTTATCTTTGTGGCGCTTTTTACATTCGGAAATATTGTTGAGAGTATAAAGACAATAACAAAGACAGCAAAGTATAAGCTCGGGGGAACACCGTCTGTGTAATAAGCACCACAGCCTATAAAAAGTGCGCTTTAAAGGGCGTGCTTTTTAATACAAAATTTATTTTATCTAATGAATAAATTCAAACACAAAGCAGAAAGACAGGCGGTGTGATAATTGCAGCTAAGAGAGATGAGAATAGAGGGGAATAATATATTATCAATAAAGGATTTATTCTCTTATTCGCCTTTCTTTCTTTAAAGCCCTAAGCTTGCCGGATAGCCGCAGGCCTAGGGACAAAAACAGAAGCCCGAATAAAGCAAGCGGAATAACAAGAATCAAAGGGACAGTAATGTTGTTCAGAAAACCCATTACAATATTAACGGTAACTACGCTAAACTCCATGGATGCAAGCAAAAGCCAAAAAACACAGATTCGCGCAGTATGTTTAATTCGCGAGTCTATATCCGTATATAAATTAAAAGGCCCGTCTGTCGCTTTTCTTCTAAAGTATACCAAGCGCATATAAGACGCAACAAACTCTGCGCCTGTAGATTCGATAAACTCAATATACTCTTTGCTTTTTTCGCTGTCTGCAGTCTGGTCAAGCAGTTCTATGCGATAGATATACTCGCCATTGGCTGTATTTTCGAAAGTATATTTGCACCACGAATAGCCGCAAAGCGCAAAGCCCTTTGATGCCATTTCGTTTAACCACGCCTCTTCTTTTTCATAATTCCAGAAAACTTTTCTAACTATCTTTATCATACGCCGCCGCCTTTAAAATATATGCGTCTTCCGTTTTCGGCAAGCTCGTATAGTCTGTCGATCTCAGCGGCTACTGCTTTTTTGCCGAGAGCGGTTATTATATACTCTTTTTTTCTATTGCTGTCTTTATGTAATTTGATAAATCCTTTTTGCACTAGCGTGCCAAGAGCTCCGTAAAGCGTACCCGCACCAAGCGCTACCCGTCCGCCAGAGAGTTTACTTACGTTTTGCATAATTGCGTATCCGTGCATAGGACTAAAAAGACAGAGGAGTATATAGAAAACCGCCTCTGTAAGCGCGCTTCTTTCTTCGTTTTTCGGCATTTATCACACCTCCATAGCTTATATCAGCAATATATCGGGAGCCGATACATCTACTATATCGGCTCCCGATATATATGTCAAGGGAAACATGTGATGTTTGCTTAACATATCCTTGCTTTATTTGCAAACATATGTATGAAGGTTTATAATATATAAGAAAAATATAGTAAAAAAATAAAAAATTTTGACGGAGGGAAATTCATGTTTTGTGGTAAATGCGGTAAACAGATAGATGATAATGTAAAGTTTTGTTTGTATTGCGGAAACCCTGTAAAGCAAAGAACGGGCGGTATGCCCGCTAAAGCGGCTTCGCCCCAAGCCTCGGCTTCGAAAACTGCGCCTGCTGATAATGTGTCTAAAGAAGAAATCGCAAAAGAACAGGCTGCTCCTGCGCCCGAATCGATACAAAAACAGCAGCCGGCACAAGCGCCGAAACCAAAAGCTGAGCAAAGCGCACAGGCACAAAAATCTGGACTTTCTGCGCCTGAATCTAAGCTTGTTCCCGAAAAAATAGTTAAACCCGAAAAAACAAAGGTTAAGAAAAAGAAAAGCGCATGGGCATTCGTTTTTGGTTTTTTAAGCTTGTTGCTCGCTGTTGCGATAGTACTTATGGCGTTTGGTATTTTTAGTTTATCAGTTGACAGCAATGGAGTAAATATTGCTGTTAATCCGGCTCAAGCCGTGTCATCGCAGGCATCGTCAGTTGCCGCTAAAGGTTTTGAATCTCCTGAGCAAGCTATAGAATTTTTTATAGAAAAAATAAAAAGCGGCGATATTGATGGCGCGCTTGGGGCTTGCGCAAGCGGGCTGATGGCGGTTAATTACGACTATGAAAAAATGGCGGAAAGATTAAATGCTATTATGCCTATAGTCAATGGCGCGAACGTACCCGGAAGCGAATATACCTTAGCTGCAAAATATAAAGAAACTACTTATAATACCAGTATTTTAATGCAGCTTAGCCACATTATATACGGCTTGAATTCTCAGGGAGAGAATTCCAAAGTAATTGAAGGACAGCCGCTTATGCCCATAGATGATGTGGATTTTGATGAACTCATTGGTTATTTTGATCCCGAAGTTTTAAAAGAGCTCAAAATCGTTAAGATTGATGAGCACTCTATGAATAGTGATGATAGAAATCGGGAAAATCAAAAAAAGCAGGCAGGTATTTTAGGTGCTGATACACAAGACTTCAGATCGGTTTTATATGAATACGACGGTGATTATTTCGCGGGCGGATTTACATTGATTGAGTATGACGGCGAATGGTTTATCGTTAATATGATAGATCCGCTTTTGGGTGTTTCTGCTTATGGTACGTTACAGCCTGTTGATTCGGAGGAAGAGTTTTCTGATATGCTCGGATAAAAAATCAAAAAGAACCTGCCGTGTAGGCGGGTTCTTTTTTGTACAAAATATTCAATCGGTTAAATAGACATAGCCTGTAATATTTCTGTCTCGTATAAAATTTTCTGTACTTTCCGTTTTTAAAAGGCCGTCTGTTTCATCAAGTTTATCGTCTCTTGGCCAGTTAGCTTCGGTATAATAAACAGTGCCGCTCTGCACAAATTCAATATATACAACGTGTATATCCGATACGGCTATGCAGTCGGAACGTATGGCGTCAATATCATCCGAAGTTTCGCAGTTATCGACCGAAGTAAGCCATTCGCCTGCCATACCGCTGCCGCTAAAAGTGATAGTTTTGCCGAGCTTTTCGAGAACCCTGCCAAAACAATACCATGTGCATTGGCCTTCGTAAGAGCCTCGCGGAAATTTGTCTCCGCCGTCATAATTATCCGATCCGAAGTTTGCCAAACGCTGGCCTTTAAGGGCGCTCCATATAACAGAATCAACACTAATACCGTCCTGCTCATTCTCTTCAGAGCTTTTATCGCCCGGCTTATCCGAAGAGGTAATGCCTTGCTCAATCTCTTTAAAAGCATTGCTGATATCTTCGCCGATATCTTTAAAAGTGTCGATATCCTCTTTCATTTTGTCAAACTTTATATTAGCCGGAAAACAGCCGGAGAGCGAAACGGCGAGAAAAATAACCGTTGTTAATGTAAGGATAAATTTTTTCATATCAGTCACCTTTTTTTTAATAGTATACCATAACAAAATTCTTCGGGCATGAATGCCCTGAAATTTATACTATTTTATTTTTAAGGGAGCGCAGTGACTGACGAGTCTAAACATAAATGTTTGAAACTTATTTGATATGTTATATATAATACAGAAGATGTAAAACTACGGGAGGATGTTTTTATGAGAAGAAAAATAGTATTGTGGGCGGTTGTCTTTGCATTTGTTTTATCGATATTTGCAGGCTGTGCGGCCGATAGGCAAGATGAAGATACATCGCTTTACCAGATATCCACATTGCAGGCACTTATGGTCGGCGCCTATGACGGCGAGGTTACTTGCGGGCAGATGAAACAGTACGGAGATACGGGGCTTGGTACGTTCGACGACCTAGACGGCGAGATGATAGTAATTGACGGCAAAGTCTATAAAGCGAGCGTTGACGGCAGCGTTACAGAGGTTAAAGACAGTGAGACAGTTCCTTTTGCCAATGTCGCATACCTTACAGAAAGCGAGACGAGCGCACTGTCATTTGACGGAGGGTTTGACGGGCTTAAAGCCGCGCTCAATAAAATGTATCCAAAGCAGAACGTGCCCGTGCTGTTTAGCATAAGCGGCGAGTTTACCGACATAGAGTACAGAAGCGTGCCCGAGCAGAAAGAGCCTTTTGCTCCGCTGACGGAAGTGGTAAAAGAGCAGGCGGTTTTCAAGAAAGAAAAAATCAGCGGAACGCTTGTCGGGTTTAGGTTTCCCGGGTTTTTAGACGACATGAATGTGTCGGGGTTTCATCTGCATTTTATATCTGACGACAGGCAAAACGGGGGGCATCTTTTAGAGGTAGCTTCGGGAGAAGCGAAGGTTCTGGCACAGCCGCTGAATGAGCTTGCGGTGGTTTTTCCAGATAATCTTAAAAATGTTGATATGAGCGGCACGAGCGAGGATGATGTAAAAGCGGTAGAGAGCAAGTAAAAATAAATTTAATTGTTTTTGAATGACTGCGAAGCAGTTTCTGTCATTCCGAGGGAGCGCAGCGGCCCGAAGAATCTTAAAATATAAGTACTGAATAATCACATATAACAAGCATGAAAAACAGCAGGTATGGTACTCGGAATAGTCGGCGGAAGCATTGAAATAGTATATTCATTTATTTTAATTATCGGCGGAGCAGTGGTTGATAATTCTGTAGGGTTTAACGCAATTTTTAGTCTAGGATTTGTATTTTGGCTTCTCGGAATTCTTGGTTTGATAGCCGGCGGATTAGGGCTTGCAGGCGGTATAATTATCAAAAAGAAGGGTGTCATGTCTGGTATTTTTCTTAAAAGCCAAAATGAGTAACATAATAATAAATTATAAAAGCGGACGCCATTGTGCGTCCGTTTTTTGTAGTTGTTTCTGTCATTCTGAGGGAACAAAGTAATCGAATAATCTTAAAAAAAGAGCCATGCTTTCGCACCGCTCTTCATTCCCGAATTGTTTATCTTACCTTCATTTTGGACGCACGCAGGACGGACAGCCCGAAAAAGAGTACGCCTGAGCCTGCTAGTATGAGTATCATAGCAAGCGCCGAAATCTGCGTGCCTCCCGCGCTGAATGAGATTCCGTTAGATTCCATATAGTTTTGCATGACTGACGGAGGTGCACCGCCAAAAACGATCTCAAGCGGTCTTTCCATCAAAATCTGTCGAAGAAGAACGGCGCCGTGAGATATAGGTACAAACTTTATTACCGTCTGCATAGCGGCAGGCAGTACTCCCATGGGAACGTATATGCCGGCAAGAAAACCTATCATAGTTCCGATTATAGTGCTTAGCGTAGCGTAAGCGTTAGATGTCTTTATAAATGTCACTATAAAAAACATCATTGACGCAGAAGAGAATATGCAAAGCAGCATTACACCAAGAACCTTTAACAGCTGTATAAAGGTAACTAGCTCGCCGCCGCTTAAAAGTATATATCCTTCCGCGATTATTAGCGTAAATAAGCCGATAATAATGGTGATTATCCATGTCGTTAATATATAGCTTGCGACTATCTGCCGTTTTTTTATGGGAGCAACGACGAAATCGCGCAGTATTTGTTTGTGCTGGTCATCAACCATGGTTCCGAGTGACCCGAGCGATATGGTAATGCTGCTTACGGCGATAATGCCCGCCATTATCCATGTATCGACCAAGTACCGTGCGCCTTCAATCTTTCCCGCTGTTTGTTCTATAGATTGGACTTGGATTCTTCCGAGAAACAGAGCGTAAAGCAAAATGATAATGAGAATCGAGAGAAACGAGAAAAACACGGAGATCTTATCCCTGTAGTATACTTTCATGTTTCTTTTTATAAGCTTTGCAATAACGTCCATGTTATTCTTCCTCCTTGATTATCGAATGGCCCGCGATGTTTAAAAAGACATCGTCCATGTTTCCGCGGACGACCTCAAAGTTTAGAATCGTTTCTTCGCTTTCTTTTAGTATGGCGAGCGCGGCAAGGCTGTTTTCGACAGGCACGGAGATAACGCCGCGGTCGTTTTTAAACTTTAAGTTTTTGCCCGCGAGGTAAGCCTCGTAAGCGGCTGTATCTTTGGGTATAACTTTCAGATAATCTGTGCTGTATTCGAGCCTAAGGTCAGAAGGCGTGCCCTGCGCGACGATTTTGCCGTTATCTATTATTGCCACATCATCAGCTTCCGCAGCTTCTTCCATATAATGCGTAGTCAAAAATACTGTGACCTTTTTTTCTTCCTGCAAAGTTTTTACCGAGTTCCAAACGCTTCTTCTAGTGTGGGGATCAAGCCCGGTCGTAGGCTCATCAAGAAAAAGAATCTTGGGTGTGTTGATAAGCGCCCGCGCGATATCAGCACGCCGCCTTTGGCCGCCCGAGAGTTTTCCGTACCTGCGCTTTAATATGTCTTTTATTCCGGTAGCCTCGGATATCTGCTCAATGCGGCTGGTTAATGTTTTACCGGTTATTTTGTAAAAAGCGGCTCGTGTTTCAAGGTTTTCACGCACTGTCAGCAAAGAATCGAGCACAGAATCCTGAAATACCACGCCTATCATTTCTCTTATACGGCTGTCGTTTCTTCCTGTTTCATAGCCGCCGACGGTAACGCTGCCCGAAGTCATGGGCAAAAGCGTGCAAAGTATATTTATTGTAGTAGATTTGCCCGCGCCGTTCGGCCCTAAAAACGCGAAAAAAGAGCCTTCTTTGATAGAAAAAGAAATATCTTTTACTGCATTTATTTCATCATAATTTTTGCTTAAAGACTCTATCGTTATTATATTGCTCATATTGGCAGATACTCCTGTCATGTTTTTTAAAGTAACAAACTTAATACGATATTATCATATGAAATGTATATTTCGCAATCAATATAATGTAAATTAATAGAAATTTAAAAAAAGTCTTGGCATACTATTAACATATTTTTCATAAAATGTATGTTATAATTAATATAAATTTAAGAATAAAACTCCATGAAAGGATATTTGTATGGTTGAGTTTACTAAAGTTGACGGAAAAGACAAAGGGGATATAAGAATTTTTGCATTGAGTACATGCATGTGGTGCAAAAAAACCAAGAAGTTTTTCAAAGATAATAACATAGCATATTCATATGTTGATGTCGATTTGCTTTCGGGCGACGAGCTTAACGAATGTCTCACTGAGCAGCTAAAATACACCGGAGAAGAGACTTATCCTCTTATTGCTATAGGCGAAGATGATTATATATTAGGCTATAATAAAGAGCGGCTTGACGAGTTGATCGGAGAATAAGCGCATGGACAAAGAAAAAAGAGTGCAAGAGCGCATAGAGCAGATAAAAAAAGACGCGGCAAAAGGCGGCTATTTGCTAAACCCCGACAGCGAGGTCGTAAAAGGCCTGGTTGAAGGGCTTGTAGAAAACGACGAACGGTACGGCATGGAAAGCTGCCCGTGCAGGCTGTACAAAGGCGAAAAAGAGGATAATCTGGACATAGTCTGCCCTTGCATATACCGCGACGAAGATTTGGCGGAATACGGCGCGTGCTACTGCGCTTTATATGTCGCGGGCGAGAAAGACACAAAGGCAGTTAAGCAGGTGCCAGAAAGAAGGCCTTCGCTAGAAAAGCGCAAAGATAATAAAGAGAAAAAGAAAAGTGGTTTTAACGGCAGTTCGCTTGCGTATCCGGTTTTTAGGTGCAGAGTCTGCGGATATCTCTGCGCTGCAAATAATCCGCCGCGCGTGTGCCCTGTTTGCAAAGCGGCAAACGAGCGTTTCGAAAGATTTCTATAATAGTAAAATAGATATGGGGTCAATGTGAGAAAAGAAAAAATTAAGCTGTCCCGAAAGCGGATTGTTTTAATGGCGGCAATTTTAGCAATTGTGCATATTGCTTTTAGCTTTTGGGCATTTTACAGCGGTCTTATGATAAGAAATTATGGAATAATCAGCGATAAGATTGACGCAGGCGACTCTGTGAGAGTTGTCGTCTTATCCGATCTGCACAGCCATATCTACGGCGATAAGCAGCAAGAACTTGTCGACATGATAAAGAAGCAAAAGCCGGATATTATCGCGCTTGCCGGTGATATCGTCGACGACAACGGCGACATGACGGGCCCCGAGCTTTTTCTGAAAGGCATAGCGGATATTGCCCCAATTTATTTTGTTACAGGAAACCATGAGATAAGGACGGGCAAGGAAAAGCAGATAAAAGAGATGTTAGAAAGTTATGGCGCCGTTGTTCTGCAAAACGAGTATTCGGATATAATTATAAACGGCGTTAATATAAGAATGTGCGGTATAGAAGACCCCGAAAAATACAAGTCAGCCAAGATTGAATATACCAATATAGAAGACAAAATAATGGCGCCTTTCAAAGCGCTCGAAGAGGAAAGCGTAAATATTTTGCTTGCGCACAGGCCCGAGCGCATAGAAGTGTATAAAAAGTACGGATTTGATTTGGTTTTGTCCGGCCACGCGCACGGCGGACAGATACGCATACCGCTTTTGCTAAACGGGCTGTTCGCTCCCGATCAGGGCTTTTTTCCAAAATACGCGGGCGGGCTTTATGAGCACGAAAACTTAACGCACATCGTAAGCAGGGGAATAGGCTACAACCCGAACCTGCCAAGAATTTTTAATCCGCCCGAGATTGTGGTTGTTGATATAAAAGGCAGATAAAAAATAAAGATTTTTTGTTTTATGATAAGAAAATGGCAGGTTTTACATCAGCCGTTTTGCTCTGCTTTTTCATGGCGGCGGCATGCTCGGATAACCAGCAAACTGCATCTTCTGGTGAGACGGTCGAAGAGGTTGATACGGTATCCGAAGCAACGCTCGCAAAATACGACGTACGCGAAATAAGAGAGTATGAGGGAATACGGCTGGACCCTTCAATCGGCCCGCGCGATAATTCCATAAAAGGAATACAGGTCGTTGATATTGATAATTATAAACTCGAGATAACAGGGCTGGTAGACGAGCCGAAGTCGCTTACATACGATGAGGTTTTGCTATCCTTTCTTCGAGCGCGTTATAACGCTTTACTGCGTAGAAGGATGGGACATCACGGTTCTTTGGGGCGGAGTAAAGCTAGTTGACCTTATTGACGACGCAGGCGCGCTGGAAACGGCGAACACAGTGATATTCAAAGCGGTAGACGGATATACGACATCTATGCCGCTAGATGTGATTAGGCAGAGGGCATACAAGGCAAACACCATGACGCTAAAAGCGGCGACGGGATACCCTTTTATAGTAGTGGCGGAAGATAAACTCGGATATAAATGGGCAAGATGGGTAAATGAGATAGAGCTTTCGGATGACGAAGATTACCTCGGATATTGGGAAAGCTTAGGATATCCTTACGACCCCGATTTGGTTGAAGAAAGCGATGAATAAAAAATGGTGAAAGTGACAGCATAAGCAAAATTAAGAGAACGGCTGTAGAAAATATGGCTGTTCTTTTTTTGCGTAAGAAGAGACTTTATTCGAAATGCAAATGTGTTATAATATAAAAGTTAAGTATAACCTTTATTGGATAATACCGACTATAAGCTCTGTTATATTGACTTTTTTTCTTTATTGATTTAGCGTCTGACGGAACAGACGATATTTAAGGAGGATACTTTAATGTCAGCAAAACAGATAATTACGACAAATGAAGCGCCCGCTGCGATAGGGCCGTATTCGCAGGCAGTTAGAGCCGGCGATATGATATTTACTTCGGGGCAGATTCCCATTGATAAAGAGACAAAACAGATAGCTAGCGGAGCAATAGCTGGACAGACGCATATGGCTCTGCGCAACTTAAAGGCTGTTCTAAAGGCGGCAGGCGCAGATCTCGGCTGTGTTGTCAAGACGACTGTTTATTTGCAGGATATGGGCGATTTTGCCGCCATGAATGAGATTTATGCCATGTATTTTGAAAAGGACTGTCCGGCAAGGTCTTGTGTGCAGGTCGCAAAACTTCCGCTTGGCGTTTCCGTTGAGATAGAAGCGGTTGCTATAAAAAAAGCATAAAAAGAAAAAACCGCCCGAGGGTGTACTGTTCCAGAGTTATAGGACAGAAAAGAATACCCCTATCGTAGAATTACTATGATTTAAGCAAACTGACATCGTTTTTCATACGGTGTCAGTTTTGTCTTTAGCTGAATACGCTCAAAGTTGTAGAAGTGGATGTATTCATCAATCAGCTGTCTGGCTTCATCAAACGTTCTAATCTTTACTCTTCGGATACATTCGGATTTCAGTATGCTAAAGAAATTTTCAGCCATCGCGTTATCATACGGATTTGCACGTCTTGACATAGACGGTATAATGCCGTACGATTTTGTCAGGTTGAAATACTCATGGGAAGTGTATTGAAACCCTTGGTCACTGTGGAGCTGTAACTCCGCAGTGACTGCTTCATTTTCTACAGCAGCTCTTACTGTATCGAGTGTCAGTTTGACACTTTGCCGGACATGCGTCTTAAATGCCACAATGCTGTTATCAAATAGATCACGGATTATGGAAAGATACAACGTTCCTTGTCCTGTTTGAATATAGCTGATATCTGTCACCCACTTTTGATTCGGACGCTGAGCAGAAAATTCTCGATTTAGCAAATTCGGATAACGGTGAAACCGTTGGCCCGCAGGCTTAAATCTACGTTGCCGGATCTCGGCAAGAAGTCCGTATTTATGCATGATTCGCCAGATTGTTTTGTAGTTATGAGATATATCCTTTTCTCGTTCCAGCCATATTTGCACTCTGCGACACCCATATGTTTTGCCACAGCGTTTTTGGCACTCGGCAATCATCTGAGCAAGCGGCTCGTCTTTATCAGGTTTATCCATTTTACGAACATATGCATAATACCCGCTGCGAGAAACCTTGAAGAAGCGACACATATCACAGATAGAATATTTAGTTTTATGACGATAGATTACACCAAACTTTAACGCAGGCCTCACTCCCTTTCTGTAGCAGAGAGAAAATCCCGCAGCAACTCATTCTCCATTTTCAGTTTGGCGTTTTCTGTTTCTAACGCTTTCCATGAATTAATAGGTTTTCTTCTAGGACGGCCTTTTGGCTTTGTAGGTATCTTATCTACATTTATTCTCCGGCGATTGTGCCGTTTTACCAAGTCTTTGATTTGTGACTTGCTTACACCAAGAGACTCTGCAATCTCAGCGTTACTGATTCCTTCCCCTTTCATTTTGAATATGATCGGTTCCAAATGCTTTAAGTGTGTATATTTTCGTGTCATATAAATTACCCCCTGTTGTTTAATCCTACAACAGGGGGTGTTTTTGCTCAATGTCCATTTTCCTTGGAACAGTACAGGGTAGGACGGTTTTTATTATGTAGAAAACTTCGCTGCGTTTCGCATCTTATATTTATAAGTGATTTCTTGATTTTTATTATAAACATAATATGTGATTAAAGTTTATAAATAATGTAAATAGACTGTAAAGTCTTAATATAAGGAGGATGAATCATGAAAAAATTTGCGATATTTGCGTTTAGGGGAGATGCCATGTGTTTTGTGCATGTGCTTTTAAATGCGCTTGATATGAAGCAAAAAGGCTATGATGTTAAAATAATTATAGAAGGCGAAGCGGTAAAGCTTGTCGGCAATATGGAGGCTAACCCGCTTTTCCAAAAGGCCAAGAGTCTCATTGACTGTATTTGCCGCGCGTGCTCTGCTAAACTCGGTGTGCTCGAATATAACGAGGAAAGCGGCATACCCATGTGCGACGATATGAGCGGGCATCCTTCCATGGAAAGATATATAAAAGATGGGTATGTAATTATAACAATGTAGAATAGGGCAGAATAAACTAATGATTGAATTGCCCGAAGGAATAGTCCTTGCAAGCATAGATATGTTATTATACCTTAAAAGTTTATTAAACAAGGGAGATATAAATGGAAAAACCAATGATGATAGAATCTGAGTTCATGATAAAAGCTTACGAGATAGATTCGGTGGGAATAGTAAGCAACATTGTTTATATAAAATGGTTCGAAGATCTGCGCCATATATTCATGGATAAATATTATCCTTATAAAGAGATGATGAAACAAAAGGTTTCGCCAGTTTTGGTAAAGACAGAAGCGGTATATAAAGCACCGTTAACAATAACCGACAGCCCTTTGGGCAGATGCTGGATGACCAAACTCGGCAACACAAAATGGGAAATGCATATTGAGATAGTTTGCGGCGATACCGTGCATTGCACAGGTATTCAAAGCGGCTGTTTTTATGATGTCGAAAAAAAATATCCTACCAGGACTCCCGGGCAGCTCGTGGAAGCTTATAAAAAGCAAGGCGCAAAATAGCCTTTGTTTGCTGTTGAGATATGAGCAAATTAACATGTTGGCAGCATGGCACTTCAGAATCCGGCTGCTTTTTTTGTGCAGTGAACCGGAAAATAAAGATTGAATAAAATGCTTGACAAGGCGGACGTAATGTTGTAGTCTGAATTCAGACGTAATAAATACGTCGCGTGTAGTGTGAGTATATTGCGATTTGAATAATAAGGGAGATAATATGAGTAAATATCCAAGCCTTTCCGAAGCGGATGCCATTATTATGGATATACTTTGGAGAAACGGTGAAACAAGCAGCTCGGCAATTCAGAGAGAAATCGAAAATACACTCGGATGGTCGAGACAAACGGTGCGCACGTATCTTAAACGACTGATGGATAAAGGGATGGTCGATGCCAGGCAAACAAAAAAAAGAGTGTTTAGCTATTATCCCGTAGTCAGCAAAGAGGATTTTGTTGCAGATAAAACTGGCAGTTTTCTAAATAAGTATTATGACAGTCTGCCGCATATGTTTGCAGGTATTGTTAAAAACGAGAATATTTCGGACAGCGATCTTGACGAACTTGAAGCAATGATTAAAAAGCTTCGCCGTAAAGAGGACAAATAAAATGACAAATATATTGAAAGTTCTGTTGGAGATAAGCATAACTGCGTCAGTGATGATATTAGTCGTGATGGCGATAAGGGCGGTATTCTCCAAGAAAATGAATCCCGTCATTGTAACAATGCTTTGGGCAGTTGTTCTGCTTCGATTATGTGTTCCCGTTACCATACAAAGCCCCATTCATTTATCCGATTTGATACCGGAGAAATTAATTACGAGTGCGGTAAGCGAAGCAGATACAGCCGTTGAAACATCATATACGCTACAGGAGCCAACAATGACAACAGAACAGATTGCGCCAGAGAAACTGCCGGGGCAGCAAAATGGCTCAGTAAAAAAAGATATTAGCGAACTGACGTTTTTTGAAAGGATAGGAAGGATTATTCCGGATATTTCATGGTCGGGTATGTTCGCAGCCGTTTGGATTTTTGGCGTGCTCGTGGTACTGCTGTTGACGCTTCGACGCGGCATGCTGTTCCGGCGCAGGCTTCGTAACTGCAAACACATTTCTGATAGCGAGATATTAGAATTAGTACGACAGCATAAACTGAGTCTTCATGTAAAAAGAAGGATAACGCTGATAGAGTGCAGCGACGGAGCGACACCAGCGGTGTTTGGATATTTCAAGCCATATATAATTATGCCCACAGCTTTTATGAAGGGTATGGACATAAATAAAATAAATTGTATTTTGCTGCATGAGATATGCCATATAAAACGGCACGATATACTAAAAAGCTATGCTTGGCTTGTTGCAAAAGCCGTACACTGGTTTAATCCGCTCGTGTGGATAGCGTACAAAATGGTTAAGGATGACATTGAGTTATGCTGCGATGGTATGGTGCTAAGAGAACTGGAAGACAAAAGATATGAATATACACAGTCGCTGATAGATGTTTTCAGGCTCGCGAAAAAAATGTCTGCGTTTGCGGTGACTGTATCGTTATTTGAGAACAGGACAAAACTTGTTGAAAGGGTAATGAGAATGCTAAAACCGTACAAAAAATCAAAATTGGCGCTTGCTGCAACCATAGTTCTTGCCGTTATTATGATTGCGGCGTGTTTTACAACGGCATGCCAGACAGTGCCCGAAGCCCAAGAGGCTGTTGTAACCGATGACGAACCGCAAGCTATAGCACATACTGCAGAACCCACACATAACGAATCAATAACTCAAGTGTCCACTATGGATAATAAGCCGACATACGAAGTGCCCGAACGCTGGACGGAAAACTTTGAGCAGAAAGGGTCTGTGCTGAAAATAAACATTGATGCAGATATTGTTGTCCCGAATACAGATACATTTTCAGTATACAATGTTGATCAAAACGGCAAGATTTCGCAGGAAATGGCGGACAGAATGATAAAAGTATTCTTCGGCGATACGCCCGTGTATGAAAGCACGCCCCCATTGCATGAGGAGTTGGAAAAATGGCTGGATGTGCTAAAGAAAGAATTCGCCGCCATGAAAGACGGAACATTTGATTATACACGGTGCGATATTGAGGATAAAGAAACTGTGATGAATGAAACCAAGAGAGACATTTACAGTTTAGAGTATCAAATCGATCAAATGCAGGATGAGGTTGATTTTATACCGTTAAACACATCAATAACTTCCGGCGAGATTTCCGGCGAGGCAGATCTTGGAGAAGCAGAGAGGGCAAGTATTATCATAAGAAACGAGAACGTTCGCTTCACAAATTTATTATTTCAAAACAATGGAGATTATGCGGTACCTGCTTTTGGTATTGACAATGAAGCGCCGCTTCCGGGTTTGGCGATATCCGAAGCAGAGGCGGTAAAGCGCGCGAAGAATCTGCTTTCCGAGCTCGGAATAGAGAGCTTCGAGGAAAGATCAACCTATATTTCCAGGCGGTTTACCTGCCCTAAATATCAGCTTATATATGATGACGCATATGCTTATAATATTATTTTCACAAAGGTTGTAGATGAAATGCCGTTGTCACAGCATATTGCCTATTACAAACAGGATGAGGAACTGATGCAAAAACAAGCCCAGTATTTAACTCCCGAGTGTATTGTCATTACATTAGACGATGATGGGATACGCCGATTTTACTGGCAGGCTATGTTTGAGATAAAGAAAAAAGCGGAGAAGAACGTAAAGCTTATCCCTTTTTCCGACATCAAAGATATAATTGCGGAGCAGCCTTTTATCAAATATGATTTTGTTGGCGATGATAATAAAGACGGAATTGATCCACTCTTGCCAGTAACAGAATCGCTCATAAAAAATGTGCATACAATAAAGCTTGAGATGGCGAGAATGCCCATTGACGGGAATATGGAAGAGCAGCAGCTCGTGCCCGTATGGAACGTGTATGCTTCGAGTGAGACAAAAGAACGATACAAGGAAGATGACGGCAGCTTAAAAACTCTAATAGAGATATTAGAAATTCCGAATATTATGCTCACTATCAACGCCATTGACGGCAGCGTAATATAGGAAGAAAGCTAACAGAAAAGTTATTAAGAAAATAGAAAAACATACAAAACACCGTTCCGAGAAAATCGGGCGGTTTTTTTGTGTTTTCTGCTGCGTCATAGTTTAATATGTTTGACATACCGCCAACAAGCATTTATAGTTATTCTATCGATGTATATGAAAGGATGCGGGCGCAAAATTTCTGCCCGGCATATATGATAACACTTGGAATAGATCCGGGTCTGGCGCTTGTCGGATACGGTATAATAAGCTGTGAAAACGATAAGATTAAGCTACTCGAATGCGGAACTATAGTGACAAAAGCAGACATTCCTTTTCCGCGACGCCTGGCGATAATTCATGAAAGCATGGGCGAGCTTATACGAAAATTCGGGCCCGATCACATAGCTTTTGAAGAGCTTTTTTCGGGTAAAAACGTAAAGACTGTAATACAAGTTGCGCAGGCGAGAGGGGCGGCTATGGCAGCGGCTTTCGGCACGGGCGCAGAGCTTTTTGAATATACGCCTATGCAGATAAAGCAGGCGGTTGTCGGCTACGGCAGAGCGGATAAAAAACAAGTGCAGGAGATGGTTCGGCTGCTGCTCGGAATGGAAAAAATAATAAGGCCGGACGATGCTGCGGATGCGGTTGCGTGCGCTATATGCCATGCACACAGCACAAGGTTTTCGGGCAAATTCAGAATTCGATAATAAGGGGTACTCATGTACGATTATATTAAAGGCGAGGTCATAGAAACGGGCAAAGATTATGCCGTTATAGAAGCAGGCGGTGTTGGATATCATATTTATACAACTTCGCAGTCGCTTTTGCACATAAAAACGGGAGATAAAGCAAAGCTAAACTGCCATTTTGTTGTAAGGGAAGACGCGCATACGCTTTACGGCTTTTTCACGCCCGAAGAAAAAGAGATGTTCGGAAAGCTCACAGGCGTTTCGGGCATTGGCCCGAGAGTCGCTCTTGCGATACTTTCTGCAATGAAAGTCAGCGAGCTCGCGGCGGCAATAATTACAGCCGACGAAGGCGCGTTTCAGAAAATTTCGGGTGTGGGTAAGAAAACAGCACAGCGGCTAATAATTGACCTTGCGGAAAAGATAGACGCGGGGCAGATGATGCAGGACGGACAGGCAGCGCCAACAGGAGCCGCAGGAATAGAAAACGAAGCGGTAAGCGCTCTTGTTTCGCTTGGATACAATCGGGCGGAAGCAATGCGCGCCGTTACATCGGTGAAAAATTTAGGCGATACGCCGGAAGATATAATACTAATGGCGCTAAAGCGCATAGGTGCTTAACAACTGGGGGGATAAACAGTGGACGAGAACAGAATCGTATCGGCGGAGCAGAAAGATTCGGATATGGTCACCGATTATTCTTTGCGCCCGACAACTCTGGCTGAATACGTAGGGCAGAAAAAGGCGAAAGAAAATCTTCAGATTTTCATGACGGCGGCAAAAAACAGAAACGAATCTCTCGACCATGTGCTTTTATACGGTCCTCCGGGACTCGGTAAAACTACTCTTGCTTTTATAATAGCGTCTGAAATGGGCGTGAATATACGTGTTACATCGGGGCCGGCGATAGAACGGCCGGGCGACTTAGCATCTATACTTACTAACCTAAACCGCGGCGATGTTTTGTTTGTAGACGAGATACACAGGTTAAACAGCAGCGTTGAAGAGGTTTTATACCCTGCGATGGAAGATTACGCGCTCGATATAATTATAGGCAAAGGGCCGTCGGCGCGGACGCTGAGGCTTGATCTGCCGCAGTTTACGCTTGTGGGTGCGACTACAAGGGCGGGCATGCTGACATCTCCGCTAAGAGGCAGATTCGGCGTAATCAACCGGTTGCAGATGTATACGCCCGAAGAGCTGTCTAGTATCATAAGAAGGTCGGCGGGCATACTCGGGGTGAGCATAGAAGACGATGCGGCGTTAGAGCTTGCATCAAGGTCGAGAGGAACGCCGAGGGTAGCAAACCGCCTGCTTAAACGAGTAAGAGATTTTGCCGAAGTAAAAGGCACTGGCGAGGTAACTCTAGAAGCGGCAAGATACGGCCTCGAAAAACTTGAGATAGACGAAATAGGCCTTGACGGAGTGGATAAAAGCATACTCGAGACTATTATCGCCAAATTTTCGGGAGGGCCCGTCGGGCTCGATACTTTGTGCGCGGCGACAAACGAAGAGCGCGTGACTATAGAAGACGTTTACGAGCCTTATTTGATACAGCTCGGGTTTATAAACAAAACACCGAGGGGCAGAGTTGCCACAAGGCTTGCTTATTCGCATATGGGATATAAATATACGGGAAGCGACGAGCAGCAGACAAAACTTGAATTTTCGGAGGAATAGTTGAAGACAAGCGATTTTTATTATGAACTTGACGAAAGCCTTATCGCACAAACGCCTATAAAAAAGCGTGACGCTTCAAGGCTGCTTATATATAACAGGAAGACGGGCATAGCGCAGCACAAGATTTTTTCCGACATAACCGATTATTTGAATGCGGGCGATGTGCTCGTGATAAACGAGACTAAGGTTCTGCCGGCAAGGCTTTTCGGAGTAAAAGAAAAGACGGACAGAGCTTGCGAATTTTTGCTTCTCAAAAGGCTTTCGCTTCGTATTTGGGAAGTCATACTAAAACCGGGCAAAAAGCTTAAAATAGGCGATACCGTTAATTTTGCCGATAACCTTTCTGCTAAAATCCTACAAAAGAAAAAAGACGGAGTGACTGAGGTTGAGTTTTTTTTTGACGGCGTTTTTGAGCAGATTCTCGACAGCTTGGGCGAGATGCCTCTTCCGCCGTATATACACGAAAAGCTCGAGGACAAGGACAGGTATCAAACTGTATACGCGAAAGAGCAGGGCTCAGCCGCCGCGCCGACAGCGGGGCTTCATTTTACACCCGAACTGCTGGAGAAAATTGAAGGCATGGGCGTGAAAATTGCAAGAATTACGCTGCACGTCGGGCTCGGGACTTTTCGCCCTGTAAAGACGGATGAAATAGCTGACCATATAATGCACGAGGAATATTACTGCGTATCCGAGCAGGCGGCGCAGATTATAAATAAGGCAAGGAAGTCTGGCGGGCGCATTGTCGCAGTCGGCACGACGAGCGTGCGGACTCTCGAATCAATAGCCGATATGAACGGGAATGTTATTGCAAAAAGCGGCTTTACTGACATATTCATCACCCCGGGCTATAAATTCAAGGCAGTAGATGTGCTTATAACAAATTTTCACCTGCCCGAATCTACGCTTTTGATGCTCGTGTCGGCGTTTGTTGGAAGAGAGCAGACGCTGCGGCTGTATAAAACGGCGGCACAAGAAAGATACCGCTTTTTTAGTTTTGGCGACGCAATGCTAATACTATGACGATGACAAACTCACGGGATTCTTATACCTAATTAAGAGCAATACTATTATTGAATACTTGGAGGAAACATGGCGATAAGCTTTGAGATAAAGAAAAAGTGCAAAAACACTGCCGCAAGAACGGGGCGAATAGATACGCCGCACGGCAGTATAAATACGCCCGTTTACATGCCGGTGGGCACGCAGGCGACCGTAAAAGCAATGACGCCGCGTCAGGTGGAAGAAGCGGGGGCAGAGATCGTCCTTGGTAACACATACCATCTGTATCTGCGGCCGGGGCACGAAACAGTCAAAAAGGCGGGCGGCCTGCATAAATTTATGGCATGGGACAAGCCTATACTCACGGACAGCGGCGGGTTTCAGGTCTTTTCTCTCGGAGCGATAAGAAAAATTACCGAAAGAGGGGCGGAGTTCTCATCGCATCTTGACGGCAGCAAACACATGCTTACGCCCGAAAAAGCGATGAGCATACAAGAGGCTCTCGGTGCTGATATTATAATGGCGTTTGACGAGTGTACGGAGTACCCCGCCGAATATGAGCAGGTTTTAGCCGCTATGGAACGCACTCACAGATGGGCGCAGCGCTGCAAAGACGCGAAAAGCAGAGACGACCAGGCGCTTTTTGGCATCGTTCAGGGAGGAATGTTCCCCGAACTTCGTAAAAAGAGCGCCAAAGAGATAGCAGATATGGATTTTGAGGGAAACGCTATAGGCGGCCTCAGCGTCGGCGAGCCAAAGGATATAATGAACGATATGCTAGATATCACAGCGCCGCTTCTGCCCGAGAGCAAACCAAGGTATCTAATGGGCGTAGGGTCGCTTGATTACATAATCGACGCTGTTGCGCGCGGCATAGATATGTTCGACTGCGTTCTGCAGACAAGAGTTGCGCGAAACGGTACCGCTCTGACAAAGAGAGGTAAGCTTGTAATAAGAAACGCCAAATACGCCGAGGATTTTACACCTATCGATGATAAATGCACATGTTATACATGCCGTAATTTTACAAGAGCGTATATACGTCATCTCATAAAAGCAAACGAGATACTGGCAAGCACTCTTTTATCAATACATAATGTGCAGGTAACGATAGATTTTATTAAAGAAATAAGAGAATCTATTCAAAACGGCGATTTTTTGGAGTATAAAAATGAATTTTTTGCAAACTATAACGTATAAAAATAAAAAAGTTGTTGAAAATTCCTTTATGCTAATATAATATATATATCCGAAAGATAATTTATTAATGAAGGTAGGTATTGTAGAATGGATGCAGGATTTCTTGACAGCATAGGAAGTTTTCTACCATTTATCGCTATATTTGCGGTTTTTATTCTTTTAATGATAATTCCTCAGAGAAAAAGAAAAAAGCAGATGCAGGCGATGATGGAGAGCTTAAAGCCGGGCAAAACAATTAAAACAATCGGCGGAATCTACGGTAAAATTGTTGCCGTAAAGGAAGATTTAATTACTATAGAAGTTCTTCCCGATAAAACGCGGATGGTATTTGCAAAAGGCGCAGTCGCAACAGTTGAAGATGCGGAAGGCGCAGAAAACGAGATGGAAGAGACAAAATAAGAAAACTAAAAAGGCCCTTGCGGTCTTTTTTGTTTGCCTTTTTTTATTGTGTTACCAGCAATTTTTCGAAAAGCTGCGAACTTGGGTCAACTAATATTGTGTTGTAATTTTCGTATATCACCATTCCGGGTTTGCTGCCGTTCGGTTTGCGTACATTTTTCCTTTTTGTATAATCAACAGCAACTTTTAGAGAACCTCTTGCTTTGCTTAAATAAGCGGCAATAACCGCCGCTTCGAGCAACGTGGTCTCCGAAACGTCTTTTTTTTCGTCTGCTATTATGATGACATGAGAACCCGGAATATCTTTTGTATGAAGCCAGATATCGTCCGCAGAAGCGGTTTTCATGGTTAAGGTATCGTTCTGGCGATTGTTCTTTCCCGCATAGAAAGTATATCCGTCGGAAGAAAGAAATGCGTGCGGGCGCGAAGGCTCTGGAGTTGCTTTGATTTTTGACGCGGCTTTTTTAATAACACCCGCTTTACAAAGCTCATATTCTATTTCTGTCAGCTCTGTAATGGTTTCGCTAGAATCAAGCGAAACCAGCACGCTTTCCAAAAAAGCTATATCGTTTTTGTTTTTACGCATACGTTTTAACGTTATATCAAGGCCGGATTTTAGCTTATTATATCTTTTATAGTTTTTCTGGGCGTTTGCGGCAGGCGAAAGCCTTTTGTCAAGCGGAATAGTAACATCTTCTCCGTTAGAATAATCCTGTGCCAAAAGTGTATCCATGCCTTTTTTGATACGGTAAATATTAGCGGTTATAACGTCGCCGAAAACTTTATATTTTTGGGCTTTGCCTGCGTTATTTACGGCGTCATGCTGCTTTTTTAACAGCAGGGAAAGTTTCTCAAGCTGTTTGTTAACCCGTTTTTTTAATGCTGTGCGTTTTTTGTTAAAGAGCTTGATTTCTTTTTGCTGATTATAAAAGCTGTCTATAGCTTCGTTAACGCTGCCGTATTGTTTTTTTGTAGCGGGGCAGATGCTTATGTAGTCTATAGGCGAATAAAAGAACGGCGTACCGTCTCTTTGCATATATACAGTCGGAGAAAGCTCTGAAAACTCCGCCATAAACGATAAAATTTTATCAGCGAGATTCTGCGCTTCTTTCGGGCTCTGTTTATATCCGCCCGGCATATAACGGTAAAGAATCTCATCAGCCGTCTGCCCTGATACGCCCTGAAGAATGCCCGAAAGGTAAGGCTTTATTTTTCTATCGCCGCGTTTTTGCAAAAGCTCAACGAGTGTAGATTTTGAAATGGTAAGCGGGTTTAGCTTTACAGACGGCGGAAGCTCGTAAGCAAGCGAGGGCAACACGCACCTTACGCGGCTGAGAGAGTTCGTAACATGGCGCAGACTGTCCATTATAATTCCGTCTTTGTCTTTTAATATTATATTAGAATATTTTCCCATAAGCTCTGCAACCAGTGTAAGCTCGAAAGGAATTCCAAGCTCGTCTTTTGCTTCGAGAGTGATGTTGACAATGCGCTCTAACCCAATCTGCTCTATTTTAGATACTCTAGAGCCTGTTATATATTTTCGAAGAAACATGCAGAACATGGGAGGCGATTTTGGGTTTTCGTATTTGTGCGATGTAATATGCATGCGCGAATCGCCCGCGCCGCCGCAAATAAGCAGGCGAATATTTTTCCCGGGTGCGCGAAGCGAGAGTATTATGGTGTCGGGCTGCGGCTGGTGCACTTTGTCTACTTTGCATCCGAATGCTTCTTTTTTTATCTCACCTACAACAAAATGCAGTGTTAATCCGTCAAGCGTCATATATTCTGCCTCCATTGGTATGTATTATACATGTTGATGACTTTGTTTGTAAATGATGATATAATATCATAATTAAAAAGACAGAATTTACATAAAAAAGTTCGGCAGGAGGGTAAGAATGCAGCACGTTTATAATAAGGCGCAAAAAGCAAAAAAAGCTTCGGAGAAACTCGCGTACATGGGTATGCTTGAAAAAAACAATGTTCTTTTAGGAATAGCTAAAGCTCTTCGTAAAAATTCCGAGTTTATACTCTGTGAAAATAAAAAAGATATTGAAGCCGGAAAGAAAAAGGGAACGTCTAAGGCGCTTCTCGACCGGCTTGCGCTCTCGCCTGAGAGAATAGAAGCAATGGCGGCAGGGCTGGAAAGCGTAGCGAAACTGCCCGATCCGATAGGAGAAGTCATAAACACGGTAAAGCGGCCGAACGGGCTTTATATAGGAAAACAGCGCGTACCGCTCGGCGTAATCGGTATTATATATGAAGCGCGCCCGAACGTTACTTCGGACGCCATGGGGCTTTGCATTAAAACGGGAAACGCCGTAGTCTTAAGAGGCGGAAGCGACGCTATTAATTCTAACAAAGCTATAGTTGATGTCGCCCAAAAAGCGGCATACAGCGCAGGATTGCCCGATGGAGCGATTGCGCTTATAGAAGACACATCAAGGCAGGCTGCAACATATATGATGGGATTAAACGGCTTGATAGATGTGCTTATTCCGCGCGGCGGAGCGGGGCTTATACAGTCTGTCGTAAAAAACGCTACCGTGCCGGTAATAGAAACGGGCGTGGGCAATTGCCATGTATATATAGACAAAAGTACCGATATTGATATGGGCGTTGAAATCATCTATAACGCAAAGACTAGCAGGCCGTCTGTCTGCAATGCCGCAGAAACGCTTCTTGTGCACGAGAGCATAGCAAAAGAGTTTCTGCCGAAAATGGCGAAAAAGCTTAGCGAAGTTGAGTTAAGGGGCTGTGATAAGACGCGCGCGGTTATAGATATAAAAGCGGCAGCAGAAGAAGATTATTCTACTGAGTATCTCGATTTGATATTGGCGGTTAAAGTCGTAGAAAACGTTGATGAAGCAATCGCTCACATCAACAAATACGGAACAAAGCATTCTGAGGCAATCGTGACAAACAATTATGATAATGCCGAGAAGTTCTTAGAGCGCGTTGATGCTGCTGCGGTATACGTGAACGCGTCTACAAGATACACAGACGGCGAAGAGTTCGGCTTTGGGGCAGAGATTGGCATAAGCACGCAAAAGCTTCACGCCAGAGGGCCGATGGGGCTAAAAGAATTGACGACGGTAAAGTATATTATAAGAGGCAGCGGACAGGTGCGATAATAGAAAGAGAGTTTTTTTGAAGTGATTATTCTCCAGCTATTAGGCGAAATGCTGCCCTATATGGTTGCGGCGCTTATTATCTTTTTGATAACAAGATTTATTTATTACCGCAAAGAGGGAGTGCCTTTTAGAAAAATTAATAAATACCACGAAATTGGCCTTTTGTTGTTAATCTTATTTGTAACGGGGCTTGCCTCAAAGACGGTTTTGCCAACTTTTTATTTTCACGAGGGGCATATCGGTGTTATGGGCTACGGATACGAAGAGGTAATTGATAAGCTGAACCTTATACCGTTTAACAAAATTACAGAAACACAGAACGTAATCAGCAGAGGAATCTGGTCTTATTTTATAGTTGAGGTTTTGGGAAACATAGGCATGTTTATTCCCATTGGGTTCGCGCTGCCGATGCTGTGGAAAAGGTACGAAAAGCTTTGGGTAACGGCATTAACATGCTTAGCGGCTTCGCTTTTTATAGAGCTTGTCCAGCTGATAACGCCGCTTCGCGCTACAGATGTTGATGACCTTATTATGAATACGCTCGGCGGCATTATAGGGTATCTGATATATCTACTGATAAGGCGGTTGTCTAAACGGGCAACGGACAAATGGAAACTAAAACCAGACATAAAATAATCTTTTACTTTTGCGAATAAATCAAATACACCTTGATAACAACAGATATATTATGGAAAAATTTGTTTAGATATACCAAAATGGTGTTATTATACATGTATAGAAAATATTTTGGAGTGTTATAAATGAAAATTCACAATAAAAAAGGATTTACTTTGATAGAGATGATTGTGGTTATAGCAATCATCGCCGTGCTTGCCGCAATCGCAATACCCGTTTATAACGGTATAATTGACGAAGCAATAGATAAAACGCTAATGGCAAGCACCAGCAACCTGTCTACGTATCTTGCGGCTGAAATGCTGCTTGAAGATTTTGACGATGAGCATATTTTTACGTACAAGAAAAACTCAAGCGGAGATAAAGATTATTTTTCCAGGTATTTAGAGTCTAACTGGGAGATAATAAACGGCTCGGGCGACGAAGATAACGCTAACCGGCTTGGCCTTAAAAATCAGGTAAGCGATAAGGTAGGTGTTGTTAACTGGCCGAGCAATCTTGGCAGCGGGGTTTATTCACAGCAGGCGCTTTATATAACCACGGACAAAGGCGCGAAATATACGCCTGAAGCGGCGCGGACGGTAAGCAGCTATTACAGCGGAGCTGTCGTAATGTGGTATAACGCAGACAGCGCTACTAAGATTTATCTTTATTACGTTTCGCCGGACGGCAGGCAGTCTGATAAATACTACGTTTTTGAAAAAACCGGAAACTAAAAAATACAGAATACAAAAAACCCGTCAGTATTAAGAAAGCTGACGGGTTTTTGTTTACCGTTATTCTAAATAGTTCTTTATTTTATTGATATGTTTTTTTACGCTCTGAGCATTCGGCCCGCCGTATACCGCTCGTTTATCAACGCAGGTCTCAAGCGACAGCGCTTGGTAAACATCGTCTGAAAAAAGCGGGCTTAGTTTTTTGAACTCTTCGATCGACAGCTCGTCAATTGCTTTGCTTTTTTGTTCGCAGTAAATAACAAGCTTTCCGACGATTTCGTGCGCGTCTCGAAACGGCATTCCTTTTTTGGCAAGATAATCGGCTGCGTCAGTGGCGTTTGTAAAGCCTTTTCCTGCGCTTTTTTTCATTTCATCTTTGTTCCATTCTGCCGTTTGAATCATGCCTGTAAACACGGTCAGGCAAGCTGATATTGTATCGTATGCGTCAAAGAGCGCTTCTTTGTCTTCCTGCATATCTTTGTTGTATGCTAAAGGCAGCCCCTTCATTACGGTAAGCAGAGATATCAAATCTCCGTAAACACGCCCCGTTTTGCCGCGAATGAGTTCGGCCATGTCGGGGTTTTTCTTCTGAGGCATTATTGAAGAGCCGGTAGAATAGCTCTCGCTTAAGCAAATCAAAGAGAACTCGTTAGTAGACCAGAGTATAACCTCTTCGCAAAACCTTGAAAGATGCATGGCTAATACGCTTGCCGCATAGATGAAATCGAGTATATAATCCCTGTCGCTGACTGCGTCCATGCTGTTGTTAGTTATATCCGAAAAACCAAGCTCTTTTGCTACCATTCCGCGGTCAAGAGGATAAGTCGTGGCACACAGCGCGCCCGATCCGAGCGGCATTACATCCGCCGCTATAAGCGCATTGTCAAACCGCGTGCAGTCGCGCAAAAACATTTCGCAGTACGCCATCATATAATGCGCGAGCGTTGTAGGCTGCGCTTTCTGCAAATGCGTATATGCCGGCATTATCGTGTTTAGGTTATCTTGTGCAATATCAATAAGAGCGGACATTAGCTCTTTTATTAAACCGGAAATATCAAGGCACGCCTGCTTTACAAACATACGCGTATCAAGAGCAACCTGGTCGTTACGGCTGCGGCCTGTATGAAGTTTTTTTCCGGCATCGCCTATGCGCTGCGTTAAAAGCCTTTCGACCGCCATGTGGATATCTTCATCGTTCTTTGAAAATTCAGCGCGCCCGTTTTCGAGATCATCTAGTATATCCGAAAGCCCCGACTCAATTTTGCTGCAGTCGGGCTGGCTTATTATGCCTGTTTTGCAGAGCATTTTTGCGTGAGCAATGCTTCCGAGTATATCCATGCGAAAAAGACGGCTGTCAAAACGTATAGAAGAATGAAAATCTGCGGCGAAATCATTTGTCTCCAATGAAAAACGGCCGCTCCACATTTTTTTGCTTTCCATAACTATTTCCTCTTTTCGTCCAGTAATGCCTTTACTTTAAGCGGCAGACCAAACAGATTTATAAAACCTTCCGCGTCGTGCTGATTATAAACTTCGTCTTCTCCGAAAGTGGCGAACTCTTCGCTGTATAAAGAATACTCCGATTTAATGCCGACGGATACAGCGCTTCCTTTATAAAGCTTGACGCGTACAGTGCCCGTTACGTTTTGCTGTGTGTTGTCGACAAACGCGCTTAGCGCCTCGCGAAGAGGAGAAAACCATTGCCCGTTGTATACAATATCTGCAAATTTTAACGCAATGCCCTGCTTATAATGCGATGTCTCTCTATCTAGAGTTATGCTCTCTAGAGCGCGGTGCGCTTCGTATAGTATAGTTCCGCCCGGTGTTTCGTATACGCCTCTGCTTTTCATTCCCACAAGGCGGTTTTCCACCATGTCGTCTATGCCTACGCCGTTTTTCGCGCCCGCTTCGTTAAGAGTTTCTATTATCTTAGCGGGGGAGAGCGCTTTGCCGTCTACAGCTACCGGCACGCCTTTTTCAAAATCCACTTCAACGTAAGTCGGTGAATCGGGCGCGTCTTCGGGATTCACGCATATCATGTAAAGATCCTTCAATGGTTCGTTCCAAGGGTCTTCAAGGTCGGCGCCCTCGTGGCTTAAATGCCAGATATTCCTGTCCATGCTGTACGGGCGAGTTTTGGAAACGGGGAGCGGCAGGTTTCTTTGCTCAAGATATGCAATCGCCTCTTCGCGCGATTTTATGTCCCATATACGCCAGGGCGCTATTATCTTCATGTTGGGCGCGAGAGCTTTTATAGTAAGCTCGAACCTTACCTGGTCGTTGCCTTTTCCCGTTGCGCCGTGACAGATAGCGTCGCAGTTCTCAAGCTTTGCAATCTCTACAAGCCTTTTGGCGATTATAGGCCGCGCTGTAGATGTTCCCAGCAGATACTTGCCTTCGTAAACCGCGCCCGCCTTTAAAGTCGGGAAAATAAAATCTGTAATATATTCTTCTACGAGGTCTTCTATATATATCTTAGAAGCGCCGCTTTCTATAGCTTTTTTGTTAAGCGGGCTTAGCTCTTCGCCCTGCCCGACGTCAGCCGCCATACACACCACTTCGCAGTCGTAATTTTCTTTAAGCCAGGGAATTATAACCGAAGTATCGAGCCCTCCCGAATATGCAAGCAGTACTTTTTCTTTAGCCATTGTCTTTATTACCTCCGAATTATTTCTCATAATTATACAACAAAATGTATAATTATGCAATAGATTTATTTATTTTTATTACCAATGATATTCTAATCTATAATCGAGGCAAAGTAAATAGCTTCTGATTATTAACAAAGGTAAGCAAATAATTAAATAATCGATGAATTTTGGGCTCTTTTACGTTGCATTGGAATTGTATATATGGTACTATGTAACAGCATTTTTTAACGTAAACTCGTTATAATGCTATTATTTTGGTTATATATAATGCAGGAGGATAGAGTATTGGCAAAACAGGAGAACGTTGGCGTAAATAAGGTAAAGGTAGAAATAGAGGTGTCTCCCGAAGATTTTGCGGCAGCGCTTCAAGCGGCTTATATAAAGAACAGAGGCAAATTCTCTGTTCAGGGATTCAGAAAAGGAAAGGTCCCAAAACCGGTAATAGAAAGCCATTACGGCGAGGGGATTTTCTTTGAGGACGCTTTTGAAGCGCTGTTTCCCGAAAGCTATACAAACGCTGTTGACGAATTGGAGATAGTTCCCGTTTCGCGGCCGGATGTTGATATTGTCAATATTGGCAAAAAAGAAGGCATTGTGTATACCGCAGAAGTTTTTGTAAAGCCCGAAGTAAAACTCGGACAGTATAAAGGCGTTAAAGCAGAGGAAGAAAAAGCAAAGGTCGACAAGGCGCTCGTAGACGAAGAGATAAACAAAACTGCCGACCGCAACGCAAGATGGGTAGACGTAGACAGGGCGGTCAAAAATAACGACAAAGTGGTTTTAGATTATTCGGGAAGCATAGACGGCGTTAAATTCGACGGAGGAACGGCTGAAAACCAGTCTTTGGATATTGGTTCGGGTATGTTCATACCCGGCTTCGAAGAGCAGGTAATAGGCCTTAAAAAAGAGGAAGAAAAAGACATTACGGTAAAATTTCCCGAAGAATATCAGGCAGACCATCTGGCGGGCAAAGACGCAGTTTTTCATATAAAGCTGCATGACATAAAAGAAAAAGAGATGCCGGCGATTGATGATGAGTTTGCGCAGGACGTTTCAGAATTCGACACTATGGAAGAATATCGTGCGAGCATACTAAAGCGCCTTGAGGAAGAAGCGCAAAACAGAGCGAAATCGCAGACGGAGAGCAACGTTATTGAAGCAGTTGTTAAAAACGCCGAAATAGATTTGCCCGACTGTATGATAGAAAACCAAATCGATAATCAGCTAAAGCAGATAGAATACAGCTTGATGTATCAGGGAATGAAACTGGAAGATTATTTAAAGATGACTGGCGGTACTATGGAAGGCCTGCGCAAGGATTACAGAGATTCCGCAGAAAAATCTGTCAGGACACAGCTTGTTCTGGAAGCTATCAAAGAAGCGGAAAAAATTGAAGCTTCGGATGAACAAGTCGAGAAAGAACTGGAGCAAAGAGCTAAAAGAAGCAAGAAAGATATAGAAGAAATTAAAAAAGAGATCAAAGAGCAAGAGCTTGAGTATATCAAAGATAATCTGGCGTATGATAATACGGTATCGTTTCTTGTAGATAACGCTGTTTTGCAGGCGCCAAAGAAAAAAACTAAAAAGGACAACGCAGAGAAGGAAAATACTAAGGATAAATAGAATATTATAAGTATAGTTTTATATTTACGGAGGAAACTTTTATGACATTAGTACCATATGTTATTGAACAGACAAGCAAGGGGGAAAGAAGTTACGACATTTTTTCTCGTTTGTTAAAAGATAGAATAATTTTTATAAGCGGCGAGGTAGAAGATTCTATGGCAAACCTTGCGGTGGCTCAGATGATTTTTTTAGAAGCTGAAGACCCTGACAAAGATATATTTTTGTACATCAACAGCCCGGGCGGCTCTATAACCGCAGGAATGGCGATATACGATACAATGCAGTATATCAAATGCGATGTAACTACTATTTGCATAGGTATGGCAGCTTCAATGGGGGCGTTTCTGCTAGCGGCGGGAACACAAGGCAAGCGCAAAGCTCTGCCAAACAGCGAAGTGCTTATACATCAGCCTTCGGGCGGTACAAGAGGCCAGGCTTCGGATATTGCTATCCATGCCGAGCATATAATAAGCACAAGAAAGAGAATGAACAAAATACTGGCCGAAAGAACAGGCCAGACGGTTAAGAAGATAGCTCTTGATACCGAGAGAGATAATTATATGAGCGCCGAGCAGGCTCTCGAATACGGTATTATAGACGAAATTATTCAACCGAAAAAATAGTGATACTAGAAGGTGAATAAATGGCAAATTACAGTGACGAACAAAAACAATTAAAATGCTCGTTTTGCGGAAAGGCTCAGGAACAGGTAAGAAGGCTTGTCGCCGGGCCCGGCGTATACATTTGTAACGAATGTATTGAGCTCTGCAAAGAGATTATAGAAGAAGATTATCAGGAGTCAGCTACGTTTGAGATGGGAGATATTCCAAAACCATCCGAAATCGTCGCATCTCTGGACGAATATGTTATAGGCCAGAGCCTTGCGAAAAAGAATCTGGCGGTTGCGGTGTATAACCATTACAAGCGAATAAATACTGACGTTAAGCAAGACGACGTAGAGCTTCAGAAAAGCAACATCGTAATGCTTGGGCCGACAGGCTGCGGCAAGACTCTTTTGGCGCAGACGCTTGCGCGTATATTAAACGTGCCGTTTGCTATGGCGGACGCAACGTCGCTTACAGAAGCAGGATACGTCGGAGAAGACGTAGAAAATATACTGCTAAAGCTTATACAGTCGGCGGATTACGATATAGAAAGAGCACAGCGCGGTATAATATATATCGATGAAATTGACAAAATCGCAAGAAAGAGCGACAATCCGTCGATTACAAGAGACGTATCGGGCGAAGGCGTACAACAAGCGCTGCTCAAAATTATAGAGGGCACTGTCGCGAGTGTTCCGCCGCAGGGCGGAAGGAAGCATCCGCACCAGGAGTTTTTGCAGATAGACACAACTAATATTCTGTTTATTTGCGGAGGCGCTTTTGGAGGCCTTGACAGCATAATCGAAAGAAGGATAGGCAAAAAGACAATGGGTTTCGGCGCGGATATAGCGTCTCATATAGATAAAGATTTATCCGAGCTTTATAAGAATATCCTGCCCGAAGATTTGCTTAAATATGGGCTTATTCCGGAGTTTGTAGGCAGGGTGCCGGTGATCGTTACGCTGCACCAGCTTGAGGAAGACGCGCTTATAAGCATACTGACACAGCCAAAGAACGCGCTTGTAAAACAGTTCGTCAAGCTCATAGATATGGACGGAGTACAGCTCGAATTTGAGGACGAAGCTCTGGTGGAGATAGCGAAGCTTGCTATAGACCGCAAAACGGGCGCAAGGGGCCTTAGGGCAATACTTGAATCTATAATGCTCGATGTGATGTACGATATACCGTCAAGGCAGGATGTTAAAAAATGCGTTATAACAAAAGATACAGTTAAAAACGCTAAAATACCCATTCTTATTCTCGGAGAAAAGGATAAAAGGCAGAAAGCTCTGCCAAAAGCAAAAAAAGAAAATCTTGCCTGATTAACAGAAACTTAAAAAGCGCTTTGCATTAAATATGCAAAAGCGCTTTTTCTTTGCGCAGAAAATTTTTAAGAAACGTACATGGCGTAAAAAGAAGAAGACTCGCTGTCATAGTTGCCGTACAGAGTATAGACTCTGTCAGTAGTTAGTTTTAGCGGTCCGTAATAATAACAGCTCATTTCGCCGTCCTGCGAATAAAGCACAAAGTTTTGGACTTCCTTACCCTTCGAAATATTTTTCATGCTTCCTTTTACACAAAGAGAAATTTCATTAAGGTTTTTATAGTCAGACAGTATTTCGTCTATCGTAAGTATACGCGCTTCCGCAATAAAATTATAAACCTCGGGTACATACTCTATTATTAAAGTTTGTGTGCTGTCGGTTTTTCCTTCGCTTTTAGCTGTAAGCAGCAAATGGTAAAGGCCGAATTTTTCTAAATTACAGACGGCTGTAAATCGGCCGTTATTGTCAATTTCCGTAATATAACTAATACCTTCTAAATCAGCGGTTACTGACGCGCCCGGATCTGTGCTTCCTATACATTCAAAAGCGTCATAATAAACTCTTAGGTAATTGGCTTGGGGTATTAATTTAGTGGGGGGGAGCTGATATGTTACTGTAAAAGTATCTCTGACGGCGGTATAGCCGGGCTGTATAACGTCTATAGTAAACTTTGCGTCTCCTAGCTTTTCCAGTGGGATATCGGCTTTAAGCGCTCCTGTTTCGTCAATATATCCTGAATAATCCTCTTCATTAAAAAAAACTTTAGAATCGGGCGAAACTGTTAAATCCAATGTGAAAAAATCTTCGTAAACTATAATATTATCTCCGCTTGGTTTATTTCTTGAATATTTCGCCGTAACTAAAAAAAGCTCCAGGCCTTCGATATTATAAGTGTAAGATGTTTTTTTGGATTTTACCTCCAGTGCAAAGTCATTTATAACAGGCGAATTTTCGTAAGTTACCAAATCGAGTGAACGTGCAATTTCGGAATCGGATATTACCATTTGGGCAAAGCCTTTTTGTATATCGTACTCATCATTTAAAGGCTTCACATTTAGACTTATGCCGCCTTTTGCATCAATCTGGAAAAGATGTGCGTAATCTCCATTGTCATCTCTTGTCTGCGAAACCGAAACCTGTAAATTGTTTTGAAGAGCCATATCATCGGTATTAAGATCTATCTTACCGTCTGTTATATCATAAATAAAGCTTCCGTATCCGCCGTAGGTCGTGTTAACATAAGAATCCAGAAAATAAAACCCGCCAAAAAGCACACCGGCAGCAAATATCCAAATTATAACGGTTAAAAATACGGGTATTTTGCCTACTGTATGCGGCTTGGTTTCTTTCTTTGCGGCTTTTGCTTCCCTTGCCGCTTCTCGCTGCTCTTTCTTTTGCTCTTGTATTCTCTTTTTTATCTCTAAGGCTTGCGCCTTTTTCTCTGCCTTGATATCTGCTTTAAAATCTGATTTAGTCTCCGTCGTTTCTTCCGATTTTTTATCAACCGCAGGCGGAGATGATTCCCGCCTGACATTAGCGTTTACGGGCGGCATGATTTGAGTTCGGCTTTTCTTTTCTTCTACTTCTTCAAGCTCAAACAAAGGCGAAGCAGGTTTGCTTTCCGCCCCGGTATCTTGCTGTGCTATGCTGTCATACGTAAATTTTGAAGCTGCATTTTTCTTTCTCTGCCTGTACTGCCGTATAAACTCTTCCGGGTCAAAATCATCTAAATTATCAAGCTCGGGCAAATTCATATTTTTTATTGAATTTAATAAATTCAAAGAATTCACGTCTTGTTCTGTCTGGTTATTTTCAGAAGGCGGCATCGCGGGTGATTCTGTTTTTTCCGGTTTGGCAAAAGGCGAATTTATTTCAATCTGTTTATCATAAACGTTTTTATCAGTGTCTTTATCTTCGTCTTTAAAATTATCGATGTTATCAAAACCGTAGAAATTTATATCCGGTTTAGTATCATCAGAGCTTTTATAGTTGTTATTTGAAACAAAAGAAAAAGACTTAAGGTCTCCCGAAAAAGTAACAGGTGATTCTTTTACCAGAGGTGTATTAGCCGATTCTTCATTTTGTGTATTAGATAGTTTCTGTCTTTTAGCAGCGGAACCGGAATCAGATGACAAATTTTTATTTTGAACAATTTCAACTAAAGCGCCGCATTTTGGGCACAATACATCTAAACTGCTTAGCTTATTTCCGCACTTGGGGCATTTGCTCATAATAACCTCCGTAGACCGTTTGAGTTTTTGCGCATCACACAAAATAGCTGAAATAATGCGCGGAACATGTTATTATAAATAATATTATATACTATTTTATTCTTGGAGGCACTATTTTTTTGGAAATATATCTGGATAACGCCGCGACAACAAAACCGGCGGCAAATAATGCAATCAAAAAGCATACGGATAACGGCTGGTATAATCCTTCTGCTGCGTATTCTCCGGCGGCAAATGTATTTTTTGAAATAAAAAAAGTTAAATCGCTTATTTGCAGTATTATCGGGCTTGACGGCGATGTGGTTTTTACATCGGGAGGCACGGAGTCAAATAACACGGTTATATTATCGGGCACGAAGAATAAAGCCCATTATATCACCAGCGCCATAGAACATCCTTGCGTGTTTGAAATGTTTAAGCATCTTGAATTGATGGGAGCGGAGGTCGATTATATTAAACCAAAAGATTTTTGCATAAACGCTTCTGATGTCGCAGAATTGGTAAGAGAAAATACCGCTCTGGTAAGCATTATGCATGTAAACAATGAAACGGGAGCGCTTAACGATATCGCGGCGTTAAGCAAAGCGGTAAAGGCAAAAAACCCAAACACGCTATTTGCTTCGGACGGCGTTCAGGCGCTTTTTAAAACGGAAATAAACCTTTCAGGCGGCAATGTTGATTATTATACTTTGAGCGCCCATAAAATAAACGCGTTAAAGGGTACTGGGGCAATAGCCGCCGCGAAGGGTGCAAAGCTGAAAAATCTTTTGTACGGAGGAGAGCAGGAGGGTTCGGTAAGGCCGGGTACCGAAAACACGCTTGGCATAACGGCCTTTTATGAAGCTCTGGAAAAGGGCGGAAAAGATTTAAAAAGCTCGATAGAAAAGGCAAACAAATTAAGTATGCAGCTTCTTGAAGGGCTCAAACACATAGACGGCGCATATGTCAACCTTCCCGCGCAAAAAGTCCCGCACATAGTAAACGTTTCGTTCGACGGTGTGCGCGCAGAGGTGCTTTTGCGTACGCTTGCCGAAAAAGGCATATATATAGGCACGGGGGCGGCTTGTTCTCACGGGAAAATCAGCAGAGTGCTCCTTCAATGCGGAGTTAAAAAAAGACTTGCGGAGGGCGCGGTAAGAATAAGCTTTAACGCAATGAATACGAGCGAAGAGATGGATATTTTTTTGCAGGAGGCAAAAATCGCAGTAGAACAGCTTAGGAGGTTCAGCCAAAGATAACTATGGAAAATGTAATTATTATAAGATACGCGGAAATACATTTAAAAGGCCTAAACAGGCCGTATTTTGAAAAAATGCTTGTCAGGAACACAAGCAAAGCCCTGCGTGAAATTAAAGAAGCAGTTGTAAAGCGCGGAGAAAGCCGTGTTTATGTAGAGAATGTAAAAGAAGAAAATCTAAACCGCGCACTGAAAATTCTAGAAAGCGTTTTTGGTATTCACTCTTTCAGCCCGGCAGTAAGGCTGGAGCAAAATTTTGAAAAAGCGGCAGACGTTCTTGCCGATATGGTAAAAGAGCAACGAGAAAATTATACCCGCGATGTTGTGGATTTTCGGGTAGAGGCTAAGCGTGCCGACAAAAGGTTTGGCATGGGCTCTACAAAAATGGCGGCAGAGGCGGGAAGCATTATACTTGAAAAAGTTGACGGATTAAAAGTGAATTTGAGCAAGCCGGAGATAACGGCGTATCTCGAAATGCGTGATTTGGCGTACTGTTATACACAAGTAATAAAAGGGCCGGGAGGAATGCCTGTCGGCTGCAACGGAAGCGCGGTATTGCTTTTATCGGGCGGCATAGACAGCCCTGTAGCGGGCTGCATGATAGCAAAACGGGGCGTATCTTTAACTGCCGTGCATTTCGAGAGCTTTCCTTACACAAGCGACAAAGCGCTCGATAAAGTATTCGATTTGGCGAAGATAATGACGCGATACACAGGCAAAATAAAACTGCACGTTATACGCTTTACAGATATACAGAAAAAGCTTTACGAGCAGTGCCCTTCGGATTATATTACAATTCTGATGCGGCGATTCATGATGCGTATCGCAGAAAAGCTCGCGATTGCGGACAACTGCCTGGCGCTTATAACGGGGGAGAGTGTGGGACAGGTCGCAAGCCAGACATTAGAAAGCCTTGCTGCGACTAACGCGAGCGTCAACATGCCCGTGTTAAAACCGCTTATAGGAATGGATAAAATAGAAATAACCGACAAAGCAGAATATTACGGCACTTATAAAACATCTATACTGCCTTATGAAGACTGCTGTACAGTATTTGTGCCAAAGCATCCCGTGACAAAGCCAAAGATGAGCGAGATAGAAAAAGCGGAAGCACAGCTTGATGTCGAAGCTATGATAGACTCTGCTATTGCCGAGGATAAAATAACGATAATAGAATAAATTTCTTAGAATGACCGCACTAAGATTGTGCTTTGCTAAATATTTATGTCATTCTGAGACGCCTATGCGTCGAAAAATCTTCAGTATAACAGTTCTTCTAACATCCCTCTGAATGACCGATTTGCAAGGCGCACAATGATAAATACAATATAAGCGAAGTGCGGTAAGATATTTCACTTCGCTCAGGATGACACCGCAACAAAAAATCTATACATAGCATAAGCAAGCCTCTTTATCATAGAAGCTTTAAAATAAAAATAATCATTGTAACAACGAGAAGGGGTGATATATTTGGATATTGTAATAATTGGAGCATGGGCTCCGATGTTTATTATTTTGATTGTTATATCACAGCAATGGGCTTTAAAAAAAGCTTTAATTTTAAAAATGATAAAAAAGAAACGAGGCAATTACATGACGAACGAATTGATAGAAAAATATATAGGACAATATTGTTATATTTCAACAGGAGCATTAGGCACATCTCTGACGGGAAAAATTGTGGAAGTTAAAGAAAATTGGATAAAAGTCGAAACAAAAAAAGGCGATGAGATTGTCAATCTTGATTTTATACAAATAATAAAACCGAAAAATTAATGATATATAAAAAGCCCTCGAAACTTTATTATGTTCGAAGGCTTTTTTTGTGCCTGTTATATTTCTATGCTTTATATTTTGGTTTTGCCTGATAATGCGTGTGCAGAAGCTTATGCGCTTTATGGCTGTTTGGTTCTCCTAAAAACTCTTCATAAAGCTTTTTGACTTCCTCGTTCTCATGAGATTTTCTTTTTTCCTTATGTGCATCTTCTTCGTAAGTTGCTTTTGCGCGAAGCTCTCTCGGGTCGTACTCCATTCGTTTTTTAGAAGACACTATAGGCTGTCCTCCGCCCGTGACGCAGCCGCCGGGGCATCCCATAACCTCTATGAAATGGTAATCCTTTTCTCCCGCGCGTATAGCTTCCAAAAGTTTTTTAGCATTGCCCGTGCCGTTAACAACTGCGACTTTTAATTCCATGCCGCCTATGTTCAATGTGGCCTCTTTAACGCCTTCTATGCCGCGTACGCACTCATAATCGATGTCTTCTAAGTCTTTTCCCGTGAGTATATCCGCGACAGTTCTTAATGCCGCTTCCATAACGCCGCCCGTGGCTCCGAAGATAACTGCCGCGCCGCTCGATTCGCCGAGCACTGAATCGAATTTTTCATCCGCGAGATTGGCAAAATCGATATTGGATTGTTTTATCATGCGGCTTAGTTCTCTTGTCGTAAGTACTGCATCGACATCCCTCAAACCGTCAACAGCCATTTCGTCTCTTTCTTTTTCAGACTTCTTGGCTGTACACGGCATTACCGATACGACGTAAATGTCTTTCGGGTCTATACCCGCTTTTTGCGCGTAATATGTCTTTATTATAGCGCCTTCCATCTGGTGAGGCGATTTGCACGTCGAAAGATTATTAAGGAAATCGGGGAAGAAATATTCGCAGTATGTTATCCAACCCGGGCTGCACGAAGTAATCATTGGAAGTACTCCGCCGTTTTTGATTCGCCCGAGAAGCTCCGTTCCTTCTTCCATTATAGTCAAATCTGCCGCGAAATCGGTATCAAAGACTTTATCGAAACCAAGGCGGCGTAAAGCATTTACCATTTTCCCCGTAACGCTCGAACCGACAGGTATGCCGAACTCTTCGCCGAGGCCGAAACGTACGGCGGGGGCAGTCTGTACGACAACGTGCTTTTTCTCGTCATTAATTGCCGCCCATACGTTATCTATCTCGCTTCTTTCCGAAAGAGCGCCTACGGGGCAGACGGTTATACACTGGCCGCAGTTAACACAAGGCACATCTTCTAAAGATTTACCGAACACAGGCTCTATGATGGTTTTAAAACCTCTGTTCGTTGTTCCCACAGCGCCGATTTTCTGAACATTTCTGCACATAGCTACACAGCGGCGGCAGAGTATACATTTATTCGGGTCTCTTACTATAGAGGGCGAACCGGTATCCAAAGGATGCAGTATGTTTTCTCCCGTATACGGAACGTCGTCTATGTTCATATCCTCGCAAAGCGTTTGCAGCTCGCAGTTTCCGTTTCTTATGCACGAGAGGCACCTTTTGTCATGGTTAGAAAGTATCAATTCAAGATTGATTTTTCTTGCGTCCTGTACTGCCTTTGAGTTAGTAGAGACCACCATGCCGTCGGCCGCGGGAAGAGTACACGACGCCTGAAGCCCTTTTCCGCCTTCTATCATTTCTACCAGGCACATACGGCACGACCCTATGGTATTGATTCCCTTTAAGTAACAAAGCGTAGGGATTTTTATATTAGCCAGGCGCGCCGCTTCCAAAACAGAAGTGTTTTCCGGCACCTCGACCTTAACGTTATCTATTGTTAAAGATATCATATCTATATGCTCCTTTCTTATTTTTTCTCTATTGCGCCAAACTTACATTTTTCAATGCATGCGCCGCATTTGATACATTTTTTCTTGTCTATCACAAAAGTTTTTCTCAACTCGCCGCTAATCGCGCTGGACGGGCAAACCTTTGCGCACGCTCCGCAGCCGACGCATTTGCTCTTGTCTATCGTAAAGTTGAGAAGCGCTTTGCAGTGTCCGGACGGGCAGGTCTTGTCTTTAATATGCGCCTCATATTCATCGCGGAAATATTTTATCGTCGACAGCACGGGGTTTGGCGCAGTTTTTCCGAGCCCACAGAGAGAAGCTACTTTTATATTTTTCCCGAGTTCTTCAAGTTTTTCGATATCGCCTTCTTCGCCCTGTCCCGAAACGATGCGTTCCAAGATGTCTAGCATACGCTTTGTGCCTATACGGCAGGGCGGGCATTTTCCGCAAGATTCGTCAACTGTGAAATCAAGAAAAAACCTTGCTACGTCAACCATGCAGTTGTCTTCGTCCATTACGATAAGGCCGCCGCTTCCCATCATAGAACCGATAGAAGTCAGCGACTCATAATCAATCGGTGTATCAAGATGGCACGCGGGTATACATCCGCCCGAAGGTCCGCCTGTTTGTGCTGCCTTAAACGCTTTGCCACCCGGGATCCCGCCGCCTATATCATATATGATCTCGCGAAGCGTTGTGCCCATAGGAATTTCAACAAGCCCTGTGTTGTTTATCTTTCCGCCGAGAGCGAATATTTTTGTACCCTTGCTGCCTTTGGTTCCTATAGACGAAAACCACTGTGCTCCTTTTATTATTATCTGCGGAATATTCGCCAAAGTTTCAACGTTATTGATAATTGTCGGTTTTCCGAACAATCCTTTTACCGCCGGAAAAGGCGGTTTAGGTGACGGTTCGCCTCTTTTTCCTTCGATAGAAGCGATAAGAGCCATCTCTTCGCCGCAGACAAACGCGCCCGCGCCGAGCCGTATCTCAATATCAAAATCAAACCCTGTATCGAAAATGTTTTTTCCGATAAGGCCGTTTTCTTTTGCCTGGCCGATAGCGATTTCAAGCCTCTTTACCGCAATAGGGTATTCTGCTCTTACGTATATATACCCCATATTGGCGCCGATAGCGCGTCCTGCGATAGCCATAGCTTCAAGAACAGCGTGAGGATCGCCCTCGAGCACGCTTCTGTCCATGAATGCGCCCGGGTCTCCTTCGTCTGCGTTGCATATCACGTATTTTTGTTCGTCCTTCGAGTTCGCGCAAAACTGCCATTTTAAACCTGTCGGGAATCCGCCGCCTCCGCGGCCCCTTAGCCCGCTCTCTTTGATAATATCAATAACTTGCTGCGGTTCATATTTGGTCAGGCATTCGCCGAGAGCTTTATATCCGTCAAAAGCTATATACTCGTTTATGTTTTCGGGGTCTATAACACCGCAGTTGCGAAGAGCGATACGCTTTTGTTTTTTATAGAAGCTTACATTGTTAAGCGATGTTTCTACGTTTTGAGCAGCTTCTTTGTATAAAAGCCTTTTTACTATACGCCCTTTTAAAAGGTGCTCCTGCACTATCTCGGGCACATCTTTGACCTTTACTTTAGAATAGAAACTGCCTTCAGGGTAAACTATAACAATAGGGCCGGCTTCACAAAGCCCAAAACAGCCTGTTCTTATAACTTTAACTTCTTTATCAAGGCCCGCCTTGGTGATTTCTTGATTCATTTTTTCTATTATCTTGGGCGAATCGGAAGATGTACAACCGGTGCCGCCGCATATTAAAACGTGTGAACGGAAAATATCCATTTAACTGTCTCCTTTAAAAAATTATTGGTTGTTCGCTTCGTAATAACCTATTGTGTACTCTATCACCGGATTTCCGTTAACTATATGTTCTATTACGATGCGTTTTACCATCTCCGGGTCAACTTTCACATACGTTACCTTTTCGTTGCCGGGGGTATAGACCTCTACCATAGGCTCTAAGCGGCAAGCGCCGATACAGCCGGTCTGGGATACCGCGACATCGGAAAGCTTTCTCTTTGCAATCTCTTCCGAAAAAGCGGTAAGGACAGGGCGTGCGCCGGCGGCGATACCGCAGGTAGCCATGCCTATAACGATTCTTATTCCTTTGTCTTGGTTTCTTATATCTATTTCGGCCAAAGCCTTATTTTTTATTTCTTCCAATTCTTTTAATGATTTCATATCTCATAACCTCCAAAAATAAGTGTTGTCTGTTCGCGTAAATAGTCATGTATAAACCCTAAAACATCAGGATGTGTTATCGGCATACCATCCAGTTTTGCTTTTATCTTTCTGGTATCATACAAAAATGTGCCGTTCTTTTTTGCGGTGAACACAAAATCTATCTGCGGATTAAGCAAAGTCAGTACGTACATAGTTTGTGCTATATCTCCCAAAGGCGGACGGTCTATGTGCGACAATCTATATGTCGCGGTAAGATTCGTGCCGATATCTTTTTTTGAGCTTATGGAAAGGCTTCCGCCGGTATTCTCGCAGCCCGACGCGAAAAGCGGTATTCCAAGCCCGACTTTTCTTGTTGTTCTTGTAGTTACAAAAGGACTGGTTACGCTCTTAACTGTTTTTTTGCTCATACCGCAGCCGTTATCGTCAATATTAACTGTAAGCAAATCCGCAGCTTCGTCAATAACGATACTGACCTTTATCATATCTGCTTTTGCCCTGATAGAGTTCTCGACAATATCGAGTATGTGCAAAGAAATATCTCTCATAACTACACTTTATATTTTGCCAAAATACCTGGTACATCCGAAGCTGTGATCTGCCCGTAAACCTGATCGTCTATCATAATAACGGGGGCAAGCCCGCAGCATCCAAGGCACCTGGCGGCTTCCAGAGTAAATTCTGCGTCCTCTGTCGTTTGGCCGGGTTTGATACCGAGCTCTTCGCAAAGTTTATCCATGACCTTTTCTACATTTTTTACATAGCATGCGGTACCCATACATACGCTTATTATGTGTTTTCCTTTAGGCTCTAATGCAAACTGTGAATAGAAAGTGGCAACGCCATACACGTCGCTCATGGGGATTCCCAGCTGTTCCGAGATAAGTTCCTGTACTTCGAAAGGCAAGGCGCCGTAAATCGACTGGGCTTCCTGCATGATGGGCATCAGCGGCCCCGGCCTATTTTTATTTTCTTCGATAAAACTTATAAGTTTTTCGCGCATAAGTTTATCATCTTCTTTTTTCATAGTTTCCTCCTCGAAAATATTTAAAAACTTGCACATTGTTAAATAAATAACAATACTTTATATGTATAATATCATATTTAAAACAAAAATGCACTATTTTTTTAAAAAAAATTGTGAAATAATTATTAATAAATATCTATCGTATAACTTTATAAATGCATACTATAACTGGGGTAAAATGAGCATATACCAAATATATCGTTAATTAAGTATCAAGACATTATATGTAATCAAAAAATTTTAACTTCATTAAAAGTTTTTGATAATAAAAACTATGTGAAAATAATACTAAAGTATATCATGGCAACTAAGTGTGCTATAATTCAGCTTTTTAAATATGAAATAAAGTCTTTGGCGTTATGGATATCAGGCAGATAGCAAGAAGCGCCGGCAAGACTTTTTAAATTGTGCGCGTCAGAAGAATACAACAATTTTAGATTGTTGTCAATAGGTTGGCAGCATAAAAATTTAACTATTTCAACACATTTGTAAACAGGAGGTATATATCCGATATTGGATAAGAGAGAAAAAGACTCTCTGTTTATATGCGCAGGGACGGCGCAGCCTTCGCGTGCTCTTATCATTTTTTCAAGTTCGTCCAAGCTGTATGGTGTTGCCTGAAGAAGAAGTTTATCCAAAACCCCCTCTTTTTCGTCTTTATCATTCATAACAATCTGGTTTCCGAAAATGCCGGGGCGGTTCTTTATATCGGGCAAAGCCGAGTAAGTCAAGCTGCCAAAATTTATAGCTTTATCCAAATCGGAGAAATACGCTAATATATGAACTTCTTCTTTGCTTGTAACCTCTATGCCGGGTATAAATATGAGATTATTATTGTCTGCTTCTTTTTGCATAGCCGTAAGGTTGCCGCCTGTATTATGATCTGTAAGGCTGATTATAGATAATGCATTAAGATGAGCCATTGCGGCAATGTTTGCGGGAGTCATATCGTCCGAAGCGCAGGGGGAGAGGCATGAGTGAATGTGAAGGTCGTACGCGCCTTTCATGCTACACTTCGCTGATTTCAAGGTGTGCCAAAAGCTTTACCGCCCCGTAAGAAGAACAGTGCGCAGAAAGAATACAAACACCTTCTTTATTTGCAGCGTGAATAGTTTCGCCGGAAAGTTTTATATCTTCAGGAATAATGATGCATGCGAAATCAAGCAGCGATGCTATCGCCACAACGTTTAAATGCGTTTGCACGGTTATCCAGGCGGTACCTTGTTTGCCGTGAGACATCACCCAGCTTAAAAGGTCGCATACATATGCACTTGATATATCGCGCTTGGGGGTGCCTGCGACGACTGCCCAGCCCGATTTGTCTGCAAGTTCCTGTACTGTCATTTTGTTTCTCCTTGATTACTGCTGTGCGAAAGATCTACCATCTGTTCGGCAAGGCTTGCGACTTTGTCTTTAAGCAGGAATATACAATCCATCTCTTTTGCGTCGCCTCTTACAATATCTTCTGCCATAGCATGGCAGGAAGGCGATCCGCAGGAGCCGCAATCAAGGCCGGGAAGCCTTTGTACTATCTCTTCAATCTCTTCGAGTTTTTTCATAGCGACAGTCATATCTTTATCAATTTTCATAATAGACCTGGCTTTTAAAGGCTGCGTAAAATCTACAGAGCCGTCGTCTATATATCGTCTTGCATAATCAAAAGAGAGCGAAGTATTGCTTATTTTAGAAGAGAGCTTTTTTATTCTTGTTCTTGCAACAAAAGGATTCTCGAAAGTCAGCGGGCCGCCGACGCAGCCGCCCGGACACGCAAGCCCTTCGAAAAACTGCAAATCGTTAAGCTTTAGATTTTCGATTTCTTCAAGCACTTTTATGACATTGTTTATTCCGTCTACGGCAAGATAGTTATCCGCGCCCGATGCGGCACATTCTCCGCCCGAGTTCGCCCAGCCTACTCCGTAAATTGACGCCGTTTGCCCTTCAATGGGCGAAATTTCAGAGTTTTTCAACTGTCCGGCTAAAAGGCCATATATGTCTATAACAGAAATAGCGCCGTCCACATTACTTTTTGAAATGCCGTACGGATGCTTAATGCTCGTCATTTTTGCGGGGCAGGGCGTAATAAAGAAAGAGCCTATATCTTTTATATTAACATTGTGTTTTTCGGCAAATTCTACTTTTGACGCTTTTGCTGCCATTTCCATAGGAGACTGAAGATCGAGTATATTATCAATAAGGTTAGGAAACCTGACCTGTATCAACCTGACGATGGCAGGGCATGCGGAAGATATCGCGGGAAGGTTTTTCTTGCTGTCCAGCCTTTCCCGTATTGCGCAGCTTATAATATCGGCGCCTTTCGCGACTTCGTATACATCATCGAACCCCATTTGTTTTAGCCCCGAAATAATTCTGTCTATGCTCGATAAATTCTTGAACTGGCCGTAAAGAGACGGAGCAGGCAGCGCGATTTTGTATTTAAATCTGTTTATATCGGATAAAGGGTCCGTATACGCTATTTTTGCGTGATAAGGGCAGACGCGAATACACTCTCCGCAGTCTATACATCTTTCGTCGATTATCTGCGCTTTTTTATTGCGTACTCTTATAGCTTCGGTAGGGCACCGCTTTATACAGTTTGTACAACCTTTGCATTTGTCTTTATCCAATCGTACTGAATGAAAATATGTGCTCATAACATCATGCCTCTTTGTTTATTTTAAAGCTAAGTTTAAGGCTCGTCCCGTCTTTGCCCGACTGCAAATCAAAATAATCGCTGTTCTTTTTTATATTCGGCAGCCCCATTCCCGCGCCAAAGCCTATTAATTGTGCGCTTGATGAGGCGGTGGAATAGCCTTCCTGCATTGCCATGCCGATATCTTCTATCCCCGGGCCGGTATCTTCGCACGAAAGGCGGACTATATCAGGTGATATCTCCAAAGTGATTATGCCGCCGTTGCTGTGTATAACCATATTCAGCTCTGCTTCGTAAGCAGCAATAGTTACGCGTCGCGTTAAAGCAGAGTCTATTCCGATCATTTTCAATATACCTTTGATTTTTGCAGAAACTTCTCCAGCGAGTGTAAAATCGTTTGATATTATCGAAAACTTTTCCGTGTAATTATCCAGCATGATTTATACCTTGCTGCAAGGCAAAAGGCCGTTTGCGTATAATATGCCGCTCGATTCGTAAAGCGAATAGCTGCTCGTCATAAGCGTTACGCCTGTTCTTTCGGCAAGATCGCATACATCAACGGGCGGCGTTTTCCCTCTGACAAAAACGATACAAATAATGTCGAGCATTTCTGCCGTCCGTACCACGTGCTGGTTTACCATGCCTGTTAGCAAAACGCAGTTTTCTTTCGCAAAAGCTAGAACATCGCTCATCAAATCCGCTCCGTAAGCAGAGCTTGCTTCCTTATCAAGGTTGTGCGTACCGCACACCAAGCCGCATTCTAAAAGCTCGGCGATTTTTGAAATTGTCATAATATCTCCTGTAAAATAAATTTTAGTTTATTTTGCTTATTTCATCTAAAAAAGCAGAATAATCTACAACCACATTTATTAGAGTATACTTCAACTTTGAAGAAAAATCTACCTCGGATAATGATGATGAATCGGGGATACTATTAATAATTTGCGTGTATGCTTTCATATATTTGCTAAGGCTCATCATTGCGCCTTCGTCAGCCGAAATTGTTTTATCGAGATTCTCTGACACATCGGTTATATCTTGTTTTAACTCAGCTATCCGATCTTTTACATCTTCGCCCTTATCGGCGCTGTATATAATCTGTTGAAGAGTCTCTGCAGATTCGGGAACGGTATTGAAACATGCTTTAACGGCGTCTATCTGCGATTGTTCGGCGCGAATCTTAAATTCTAAAGAACCCGAATCAAGCTGGAATACAGACGTCGTGATGCCATTGCCCTCGAGCGACTCTTTTACGCTCTTGGCTTCGATTTCTTTTGTATATCCGGCGACGAGCACGCGATAGAATTCTCCGTCATACGCTACAAAACCGGCGCCGCCCCGTAATATCACTTCGCTTGCGGCATCCTTAGCATTTTTTTCTTCCGTGAACGCGCCTGTCTGCAGAGTATAAAGCATTATTTTTTCCGCGCTTATATTCTCTTCTGTCTGCGTTCCCGATGTTTCGGGAAGGCTGACAGCTTGTATCGTTTGCGAAGGCGTCGGGTTTTGCGTACTGTCATTTGTTTCCGGTGTTTGCGTTTGCGGCATATCTTCAGCGTTGGTGTTTTCGTTGTTGAAAACCGGGTTGATAACGTTTTCCGCCAGCCAGCCTCCTGCGGCGCCCGCGCCGACGAAGTAAGCGGCAGCGCCAAGCAAAATGACAAATAATATTATACCCGCGTATCTTCTTTTTTTTCTCGGCAGATGTGCCGGCAGTCTTGAGTTTCTCATATTATTCCTCCTTATCATAGGCCTTACAAATTTATATGTATATTAAAGAAAGAATATGAAAAAAAGCCTTGCGGTAAAGCAAGGCTTTAAAGACTATGTATTTTATAATATGAACGATCTATTGTCTTTTTTTCCCAAGATAGAAAAGCGCAACCGTTCCGGGGCCCGAATGCGAACCGATAACGGGGCCTACATACCAAATTATTATCTCTCCTATTTTCGGGAAACGTTGCTTAATTTTATCTGCCAATAACTGAGCGTCGTCATGGCAGTTTGCATGACAGATATATATTTTCTGCCCTTCTAAGTTTACGCCTTCTTCTTGCATCTTATTGACAAGCGCGATCAATGCCTTTTTCCTGCCTTTGACTTTGTCGCCCGCTTTTACGTGCCCTTGTGCGTCTACTATAAGAGTAGGCTTAATTTTTAAAAGAGTTCCGAGTACAGCCGCCGTACTCGAGAGCCTTCCGCCTCTTCTGAGATGAGATAAGCTGTCTACTGTAAACTGGTGAGCAATATTGAGCTTGTTTTCTTCCGCCCACGCATAAACCTCGTCTATTGTTTTCCCCGCTTTTTTCAATTCTGCGGCATAATCGACCAAAAGGCCGTATCCGAGCGAAGCGCCCAAAGAATCTACAAGAAGCAGTTTTCTTTCGGGATATTTTTCTGAAAGCTCTTTTACAGCAATCGCCGCGCTGTTATAGCTTCCCGAAAGGCCGGAAGAGAAGGATATCTGCAAGATATCAAGACCTTGTTTTAACATAGGCTCCCAAACCTGTGTATAGTCTGTTACATTTACCTGGGAGGTTGTAGACGTAGAACCTTCCGAAAGTTTACGGTAGAATTCATTTGCGCTCATGGACTGAAGCATATCGTCCGGGTATTCTACGTCATCCATTATAAATTTAAGCGAAAAAAAATGGATATCATTTTCTTGTAAATATGAAAGAGGCAAATCGCAGGTTGAGTCAACGGTAATTTTATATTCAGCCATTTTCTATTCTCCTTTTTATACAAGTATTTAGCATACCAGACGGTAAAATACTTTTTTAACATTGTATAACCTTAGAAAGTATAAATCAAGTATATATGCCTTATATCAAAGAGTGTTAATCTTCTGTAATATAAAAACACAAAAAAGCGAGTGTTATTTGATATATCGCCGCCGTATTATTTGTAACAGTTTTCTAATGCTGCGAGGACAGTAACGATATCGGGATTTCCTTCAAAAAACAGTTTTCTGTCGCAAAAAAACGCAGGTACAAGAGTATGCGCTAATTCTTTTGCTTCTTTTGTTCCTTCAAGAACAAAGCGAACGTCGACCGCTAAATATTTTGTATATTTTTCAAGCGCTCTTTTTACGAGCATTTTTGCTTTTTTGCAGTAGGGGCATTTTTTGCCGCATAATACAATTAATTTTTTCATAAGCTACCTCCATATTACATATATATATGGGATTACTCATTAAAGTGACAAACATTTTTGCATTCAAGTATGCAATATTATTTTTATTAACATGCATAATTCGCTTGTAAAGCTATAAATAATGTGCTAAAATTAAACATAAATGAAGGTTAAATTAAAAATTTATGCAAATTACTGCAATTCGGAGGGTAAAAAATGAATTTATCGAAAAAAGCGGCGAGTGTTAGCCCGTCTATGACGTTAAAGATATCCGCGCTGGCAAAGAAAATGAAATCAGAGGGGCGGGATGTTATTGGTTTTGGAGCAGGAGAGCCGGATTTTGATACTCCTGAAAATATAAAAAACGCGGCTAAAAAAGCGCTTGATTTGGGACTGACCAAATATACGCCCGCTTCGGGTATGCCCGAATTAAAAGATGCGATTGCAAAAAGGCTGGAAAACAAATGCAATCTAAAATATTCGCCTTCGGATATAGTTATCTCTAACGGCGCTAAGCATTCGCTGTTTAATGCTTTCGCGGCTATATTAAACCCAGGAGACGAAGTTATAATTCCCGTTCCTTACTGGGTCACTTATCCCGAGATAGTTAAAATGTCTGACGGAGTGCCGGTGTTTTTAGAGACTGATGATACTTTTAAGGCTACTGCGCAAAGCATAAAAGGCGCTGTTACGAATAAAACAAAGGCTCTTATTTTAAATACTCCGTCTAATCCCTGCGGAACGGTATACACAAAGAAAGAATTGCAAGAGATTGCGCAAGTGGCTTTAGAAGCAGGAATCTTTGTTATATCAGACGAAATATATGACGAGCTTATTTATGAAGGAGAGCATGTAAGCATTGCTTCTTTAGGGCAGCAGATTAAAGACGCAACTATTTTGGTAAACGGTATGTCAAAGACTTATTCTATGACAGGCTGGAGAATTGGGTATACCGCAAGCACGGGCGAAATCGCTAAGATTATGGGCTCATACCAGTCGCACGCGGCGTCCAACCCGAACGCTATTGCGCAGTACGCCAGCATAGAAGCATTAAACGGGCCGCAGGACGATGTTGCGCGTATGAAGCAGGCTTTTAGAAAAAGAAGAGATATGCTGTGTGGTTTAATAAACGGAATAGACGGGCTATCTTGCAGCGTGCCAAACGGCGCATTTTATGTTATGATGAATATATCAAAGATAAAAGGAAAAGCGTTTGACGGAATTACTATAAACAATTCTTTAGAGTTTTCCGAAGCTCTGCTTAAAAACACCTTAACCGCGGTAGTGCCGGGCATAGCATTCGGAGCGGACGATTATGTAAGAATGGGTTACGCCACAAGTGAAAAAAATATAGTGGCCGGAATGGAGAGAATAAAAGAGTTTACCGGCTCACTCAAATAAATTTTTTAATAAGGAGAAAATAATGAGAAGACCAGATAAAAGATGGAACCTGTTAGTAGAAAATGATTATCATTTCTCTTTCCAGGACGTAAAGGAGCCGCATCTTTTCAGGGATATGTTCGAGTACGATACAGTGCCTAAAATCATGTTTAACCACAGAGTAGTGCCTATGCGTATGCCGGATGAAATATGGATAACCGATACTACCTTTCGCGACGGGCAGCAGGCAAGAACTCCTTTTACAGTAGACCAGGTTGTAGATATTTATAAATTTGAACACAGGCTCGGAGGCCCAAAAGGCGTTATTCGCCAGAGCGAATTTTTTGTATATACGGAAAAAGACAAAGAAGCTCTCCGTGCTTGCCTCGATTTAGGATACGAATTTCCAGAAGTCACTACATGGATAAGAGCGAGCGAAAAAGATTTTGAAATGGTAAAAGAGTTCGGAATAAAAGAAACGGGTATACTCGTCAGCTGTTCTGACTACCATATCTTTAAAAAGATGGGCATGAACCGAAAGCAGGCAATGGATAAGTATCTTGGTATTGTAAAAACAGCAATAGAATACGGAATTCGTCCGCGCTGCCATTTCGAGGATATCACAAGAGCGGATTTTTATGGTTTTGTTATACCTTTTGCGGACGAGCTTATGAAAATAATGAGAGATACTGGAGTTCCTATTAAGATACGTATGTGCGATACGCTCGGTTACGGCATCACATATCCGGGAGCCGCGCTGCCAAGAAGCGTACAGGGTATCGTTTACGGCCTTCGGTTTTACTGCGGGTTTTCGTCAGAGCTGCTCGAATGGCACGGGCATAACGATTTTTATAAAGTTGTTACAAACGCTGCCACCGCATGGCTTTACGGCGCGTCTTCGGTCAATTGTTCTATACTCGGCATAGGCGAAAGAACAGGCAACTGCCCTATAGAAGCTATGGTTATGGAATACTGCGGCTTAAAGGGTACTGATGATGGAATGGATCTTTCTGTTATCACCGAAATTGCTGAATATTTTGAAGATACTTTAAAATACGATATTATGCCAAGAACTCCGTTTGTAGGGAGAAACTTTAATTCTACACGCGCGGGTATACATGCAGACGGATTATTAAAAGACGAAGAAATTTACAACATCTTTAACACAGAAAAGATACTAAACCGCCCGGTTACCGTTGCAATTAACGCTCATTCGGGGCTTGCAGGTATTGCGCACTGGATAAACGCGCACTTTAAACTAAAAAGTGAGCTTGCGGTAAACAAGAAAGACGTTATAGTAAGTAAAGTTAAAGAAATTGTCGACCTTGAATTCTCCGAGGGAAGAACGACGTCTTTTGGGGATGATGAGCTTGAAAAGATAATGCGCGAGGCAGATGAAGATATTTATTTAGCATTCTGCCATCATAAAAAAGAATGGCTTTACAAAGATAAATAATATTTTTGATAAATAAAAAGATAAAGTCTTCTCTTTGCGGTAGATGCAAGAGAGGGCTTTTTTTAGATAAGCATAATCAAGAAAAACAGCTTTAATAAGCAATAGATTCTCTAAATCAAAATATTAATAAAAATTAATTATTTATATTTGAAAACAGCTGGACAAATACAGCCTGTTGTGGTATCTTTTTAATCAAGAATACTATATCCTTTAATTCGGTCCAAGAGAGTCCGGCAAGGTATATATTTTAGCTTTTGCTATGTTTGCCTTGCCGTTTGGTAAGGCTTTTTTGATATAGTTTTTTCATATGGAGGTGCCGCGTGGATAAAGCATTGATAATGGATAAAGTTGCGCTGCAAAGAGCGCTCAAAAGAATCGCCCACGAGATAATAGAAAAAAATAAGGGCGCCGAGAACGTCGCGCTAATAGGCATTCACAGGCGCGGAGTGCCTATAGCGAAGCGCATAGCCGGATATATAAAAGAATTTGAAGGGCAAAGCGTTGATATTGGTACTCTCGATATTACATTTTACAGAGACGATTTATCGCTGCTGGCCGACCATCCCGTTATAAAAGGTACTGATATTGCGTTTGATATAAATAAAAAGACCATTGTGTTATGCGACGACGTATTATATACGGGGCGCACAGTAAGGGCGGCGCTAGACGCTATGATGGATATGGGGCGGCCGAACAACATACAGCTTGCCGTCATTGTGGACAGGGGGCACAGAGAGCTTCCGATAAGGGCTGATTACATTGGTAAAAACATACCCACTTCAAAAAACGAAGTAATAAGCGTCCATGTCAGCGAGTTTGATAACGTTGACAACGTAGTAATAAACGATTTGGAAAATCTGCATAATTTGTAATCTTCATTTTGAAGATTATTTTTTATATGCGGTGCAAATCCGCAAAGTTATTATAATTTTATAGGAGGTATTCCATGGAAAAAGTAAAAAAAGGATGGGGTAAGATGGGAGTGCTCGGCCTGCAGCATATGTTCGCCATGTTCGGCGCGACAATCGTAGTGCCGGCTATCACAGGCCTTGATCCCGCGGTCGCGCTTTTTGCAGCCGGCGGCGGAACGCTGTTGTTCCATTTTATAACAAAGCGTAAAGTTCCTGTGTTTTTAGGCTCAAGTTTTGCGTTTATGACGGCAATAACGTTTATTGTGCAAAGCGAAGGCAAAGAGTTTGCAACGGGCGCTATTATGGTAGCCGGTGCGTGTTATCTTGTTTTCGCGCTGCTCGTAAAGCTTGTCGGGCCGCAGCGCGTTAAAAAGCTGTTTCCGGCGATAGTTACCGGTCCGGTCATCATCGTTATCGGATTAACGCTTGCGCCGACAGTTATTTTTAACGATATCACCGGAGATTTTGTAGGCGGGCTTTTGTGGACAAAATGGGTCGTTGCCGCATCGGTTGTTCTAACTGTTGTAATCGTCGCGATATTCATTAAAGGGTTCTTTAAACTGCTGCCGATATTATGCGGCTTGGCGGTAGGTTACGCAGTGGCTATGATAATACATTTTACCGTTGCACTTCCCGAAGGGGCAACGCCGCTTATGAACTTTGCGCCTTTTGATACCGCGTCTATAGTACAGCTGCCAAACTTCCATTTGCCGAAGTTTAGCGGAAGCTCAATATTAATTATAGCGCCGATATCAATTGCCACGTTTATGGAGCACCTTGGTGATATAACTACAAACGGTTCGGTCGTAGGCAAAGATTTCTTCGAAGATCCGGGCCTTCACAGAACGTTGATAGGCGACGGCGTCGCGACTATGTTTGCCGGCCTTATCGGCGGCCCTGCTAATACGACTTACGGAGAGAACACAGGCGTGCTCGCGGTAACAAAGAACTATAACCCGCAGATAATAAGGATAGCGGCGGTGTATGCAATGGTACTTTCTATGATAGGTTATTTCGGAGCGTTTCTGCAAACGATACCCGCGCCCGTTATCGGCGGAATGAGCATAGTGCTGTTCGGTATGATAGCGGCTATAGGCGTAAGGACTATGTCAGAAGCAAAGGTAGATTTCACAAGCAGCAGAAATCTTTTGATACTTTCGATAACTCTTGTAGTCGGTATAGGCGTTACCATTCCCGTAAGCGAAAGTTTTGTTGTTTCGGGCATAGCGCTGGCGGCACTTGTAGGAATAGTTCTTAATGCGGTACTTCCAGAGAAGTTCGACATCAAAAAAGAAAAAGCTTAAAAAGCAATAGAGCAATAGTCGGGGAGCGCTTTAGCCGCTCCCCGAAAATAATGGAGACGAAATATGTTATTGAAATCTAAAGATATTATAGGTCTGCAGGGCATGACTCGGCAGGAGATAAACTTTATACTCGATTCTTCGGCAACGATGAAAGAGCTGCTTATGCAGAACGCAAAAAAAATGCCGCATTTGCAGGGCAAGTCTATAGCCGCGCTTTTTTACGAAAACAGCACAAGGACAAAGCTTAGTTTCGAGCTTGCGGCAAAATATCTTGGAGCGACGTTTAGCAATCTTGGTGTTTCTACAAGCAGCGTAAACAAAGGAGAAACGCTTCTTGATACGGGAAAAACAATAGAAGCTATGGGAACGGATATCATTATAATAAGGCATCCGCTTGCAGGCGCACCAAAATTTCTAGGCGATAATTTTTCGGGAAGCGTGATAAACGCCGGTGACGGCATGCACGAGCATCCGACGCAGGCGCTGCTCGACCTGCTTACAATAAAAGAAAGATTCGGTGGTATAGAAGGGCTAAAGGTCACCATTATCGGCGATATATCGCACAGCAGGGTTGCGCGAAGCAATGTATGGGGGCTGACGAAACTCGGCGCGAAGGTAACTCTTTGCGGAATGAACACTATGATGCCTATGAGTATAGAAGAAACGGGTGCGGCTGTTACTAACGATTTGGAACAGGCGATAGCCGATGCTGACGTTATAATGGCTCTGCGCATACAAAAAGAGCGGCTAGAGAGCCCTCTTTTCGCCTCGGACAGAGAATATCACAGATTTTACGGTGTTAACGAGGACACAATAAAGATGTGCAAAAAAGACGCGTTTATAATGCATCCGGGGCCTGTGAACCGAGGAGTAGAGCTTTCAAGCGATATAATAGACGCGGATTTTTCCGTGATAAATAAACAGGTGACAAACGGCGTAGCCGTAAGAATGGCTCTGCTTTATATACTTACCAGGAGGAAAAACGATGACGCTTAAAATTTGCGGCGGTGAGATAATAAACCCCGAAGGCGAAAAAAAAGGCAAGCTCGATATTCTGATAGAAAACGGTATTGTCAAAAAGATAGGCAAAGATTTAGGCGATGCCGATACGGTGATTGACGCTTCGGGTAAAAAAATATTTCCAGGGTTTATAGACATACACTGTCATCTCCGAGAACCAGGGCAGGAGTATAAAGAAGATATAATTTCGGGTACAAAGGCGGCCGCCAAGGGCGGATATACCGCAGTATGCCCTATGCCGAACACAAAGCCGGCCATGGATAACGCCGGAGCCGTTTCATACATAATGGAAAAAGCGAAATACGCTTTCACTAAGATATATCCTGTGGGCGCGGCGACTGTCGGACTAAAAGGAAAAGAGCTTACAGAAATGGGCGAGATGTGCGAGCTTGGGTGTGTCGCCTTCACGGATGACGGGCAGCCGATAGAAAACGGCAATATGATGAAAGTTGCTATGCAGTATGCCGATACTTTCGGCGCGTTTATAATGTCGCACGCAGAAAACCTTGATATAAAAGGCGGCGGCGTGATGAACGAAGGGTATTACTCTACAATACTCGGGCTTCCTGGAATATCGCGCGCGGCCGAAGAGAGCATGATAGCAAGAGATGTGATACTCGCGGAAACTTATGGCCTTAGAGTGCATATACAGCATGTATCTACAAGGGGCGGTATTGAGACTATCCGAAACGCTAAAAAACGCGGTGTAAGGGTGACGTGCGAGAGCGCGCCGCATTATTTCTCGGGCGATGACGGCATGTGTCAGGGATATGACGCGTGCACAAAGGTAAACCCTCCGCTTAGAACAAAAGACGATGTCGAGGCTGTAAAACAGGGCTTTTTAGATGGTACTATAGACGCTATAGCCACAGACCACGCGCCGCACCATAAGGACGAAAAAAACATAGAGTATGCTTTGGCGGCGTTTGGAATAAGCGGTTTTGAGACAGCGTTTTCTCTCGCGGCCACTAATTTAACAGACGATGAGCAGATGCTCGCAAAACTTTTCAGCATAAACCCCGCCAAGATAATAGGAAAGCCGGGCGGAGTTATCGAAGAAGGCGCGGCGGCGGATATTACGATTGCCGATATGAAAAAAGAATATACACTTGAAGAAAAAGACATAATTTCAAAAGGTAAAAACACGCCGTTCATCGGGCAAAATCTTAAAGGTATTGTTACACAAACTATAGTTGACGGTAAACTGGTGTACGACGGAGAAAAATCATGCAGATAGATAAATTATGTGAAGCGATAAAAAAGACAAAATGCCCCGTATGTGCCGGGCTGGATACTAACTATGATTATCTGCCCGAAGAAATGAAAAGAAAAGGCATGCCGAATAATAAGGAAATGTCAGAGCTCGTTTACGAGTTTAACTGTGATATAATTGACGAGATAAGCGATATCGTACCGTGTGTAAAAGTGCAGGCGGCGTATTACGAAAAATACGCGGAGTACGGCATGAAATGCTTTTTTGATACTATGGAATATGCGAAAAATTCAGGCCTTATCGTTATCGCGGATGTTAAAAGAAACGATATAGGCGCAACGGCTAAAGCATATTCCGAGGCGTACATAGCGGCAAGCTCGGCGGATTTTATAACGGTCAACGCGTATCTTGGTTACGACGGTATAAAGCCGTTTATAGAAGACTGTAAGGAGACTGGCAAAGGCATTTTCGTGCTCGTGAAAACATCTAACGCAACGGGCGGCGAGTTTCAAGATCTCGTGGTGTCTGATGAGAAATCAGGGTGTAAAGGTAAAAAGCTTTACGAAGTGGTTGCTGATAAAGTATCGGCCTGGGGAGAGCCTCTAATCGGCGAGAATGGTTACAGCTCGGTCGGCGCGGTAGTCGGTGCAACTTATCCGCAGGAGGCGCAGGAGCTTCGGGCAAGCATGAAAAGTACTTTCTTTCTTGTGCCGGGTTACGGTGCGCAGGGCGCGGGCGCGGATGATATAGCCGTCAACTTTGATGAGAACGGCCTCGGCGCGATAGTTAACTCTTCGCGCGGTATATTGCTTGCTTATAAAAAAGAGAAGTATCAGGGATTATCTGCGGCGCAGGCGGCGCGGCAGGCTGTGCTTGATATGAAACAGGATATTTTAAGCGCTCTTATAAAGCGCGGAATAGATTTATAGATTTCGGAAGGAGAAAAAATGGCGATACTTACGCTTGAAGACGGTACAACTTTTAAAGGCAAGAGTTTTGGTGCAAAAAAGGATGTAGCCGGAGAAGTAGTGTTTAATACGGGAATGACAGGGTATCAGGAGGTCTTGACAGACCCTTCGTACTGTGGGCAGATAGTTACTATGACTTATCCGCTTATAGGAAACTACGGCATCAATCAAGAAGATATCGAATCGGCGCATCCGCAGGTAAGCGGTTTTATAGTGCGCGAGGTCTGCGAAGAACCTTCAAATTGGCGAAGCGAGGGCGGGCTTAGCAAATACCTTGAAGACCACGATATATGCGGGCTTTACGGCATAGACACAAGGGCGCTGACAAGGATAATACGCGAAAAGGGGACGATGCGCGGAATAATTACGCAATCTGAGCCGACTAAAGAACAAATAAAGAGCATGAAAGAGTATGCATGTACTCTTCCTGTAGATGTCGTTACGTGCAAAGAAAAATATGAATACTGCGCGGGCGATATAAAGGTAGCGGTTATAGACTACGGCCTGAAGCGAAACATAATACGCAGCCTTAAGAAAAGAAACTGCGCGGTTACGGTGTTTCCAGCGAGGACACCCGCCAAAGAGATACTCGACGGCGGTTTTGACGGCGTTATGCTGACAAACGGCCCGGGAGACCCTAAAGATAACGAGGAAGTTATAGAAAACCTAAAACAACTCGCAGGAAAGCTGCCCATATTCGGGATATGTCTCGGGCACCAGCTTTTGGCGCTCGCTATGGGAGCGGACACTGAGAAGCTTAAATACGGGCACAGAGGTTCTAACCATCCTGTAAAAGACCTTGATAAAGACAGGGTGTATATAACGTCGCAGAATCACGGCTATACGATAGTGGAAGAAACGCTGCCCGAGGGTTTGAAGGTCAGCCACAGAAACTGGAATGACCGTACAATTGAAGGTATAAATTATACAAACCAAGATATCTTCACTGTGCAGTTTCATCCCGAAGCTTCGCCCGGGCCCGAAGATACGGCGTATCTTTTTGATGAGTTCATTGCAATGATGAAAAAGAACAAAAAGTAAAAGGCAGATAATAAAAAAAGTACATCAAAGAAAAGCAGTGAGGTAAAAAGCTTAATGCCATTAATAAAGCAGATAAAAAAAGTACTTGTAATAGGATCGGGGCCAATCATAATCGGACAGGCGGCAGAGTTCGATTACGCGGGGACACAGGCGTGCAGGGCACTTACAGAAGAAGGAATTGAGGTAGTGCTTGTAAACTCAAATCCGGCGACAATAATGACGGATATGGACATAGCGGACAAAGTTTACATAGAGCCCTTAACTGTGCCCGTTATAAGAAATATAATAAAAAAAGAAAAGCCGGACAGCATGCTCGCGACTCTAGGGGGGCAGACGGGGCTTAACCTTGCTATGGAGCTTTCCGAAAGCGGCGTGCTTGATGAGTTTGGCGTAAAACTTCTCGGCACGGATGAAAACTCTATAAAAAGAGCGGAAGGAAGAGAAGAATTCAAACAGCTTATGAACGAGATAGGCGAGCCTATAATAGACAGCATTATCTCCGATTCGCCAAGAAAATCAATAGAGTTTGCAAAAATTCATGGTTATCCGCTTATAATAAGGCCGGCTTTTACTCTTGGCGGAACGGGCGGCGGTATAGCGAAAAATGAGCAAGAGTTAATAGAAATAACAAAGAGCGGTATTCGCGCAAGCCGAGTCGGCGAAGTGCTTATAGAAAAAAGCGTTGCAGGCTATAAAGAGATAGAGTACGAAGTTATAAGAGACGCCAAAGGCAATTGCATAACAGTATGCAATATGGAAAACATAGACCCTGTCGGTATACACACGGGCGACAGCATTGTAATAGCGCCCTCGCAGACGCTTCGCGACGAAGAGTATCAGCTTTTGAGGACTGCTTCTATAAATATTATAAATGCTCTGCAAATAAAGGGAGGCTGTAACGTACAGTTTGCTCTTGATACCGATAGCATGGAGTACTATGTAATAGAAGTTAACCCAAGAGTCAGCCGTTCTTCTGCGCTGGCATCCAAAGCCACCGGTTACCCGATAGCGAAAATTGCGGCGAAGATTGCAATAGGCTACGGCATGGACGAGATAGAAAACGGAGTAACGGGCAAGACTTTTGCATGTTTTGAGCCGACACTCGATTATGTCGTTGTAAAATTCCCGAGATGGCCTTTCGATAAATTCACCACGGCCGATAAAAAACTCGGCACAAAGATGAAAGCTACGGGCGAAGTAATGGCAATCGGTGCGAACTTTGAAAGCGCGTTTCTAAAAGCTGTGCGCTCGCTCGAATTAAGTCTATATTCTCTCGAGTTTCCTTTTGCCGACGGTTACAGCGATAAGGAACTTTTGGACAAAATATTAGAGCAGGACGACGACAGGATATTTCTTGTCGCGACGGCGATAAGGCGCGGCATCACTATAGAGCAAATTAATGATTTAACTAAGATAGATTTATGGTATCTGAACAAGATAAAAGCGATTATAGATTTAGAAAAAGTGTTTATTGAAAAAGGGGAAAATGCATTAGAGTTTTCCATGTTGAGCAAGGCGAAAAGAATAGGTTTTTCCGACCATGCGATAGCAAAGTTTACGAACACGACAGAGAGCGAAATAAGAAAGATACGCCTGCAAATGGGCATTGCTCCCACATTTAAAATGGTAGATACATGTGGCGCAGAGTTTGCTGCTGTCAGCCCGTATTATTATTCCTCATACGATGAGGAAAACGAAGCAACGCTGCCGAAAAACAAGACGATAGTCGTTCTCGGCTCGGGGCCGATACGCATAGGGCAGGGCATAGAGTTCGATTATTGCAGTGTGCACTGCGTATGGGCGCTAAAAAAAGCGGGGTACGACACTGTTATAGTCAACAACAACCCCGAGACGGTTTCTACAGATTTTGACACGTCGGACAGGCTTTATTTCGAGCCGCTTACACCCGAAGAAGTGGGTAACGTCTTAGACCAGGAAAAGCCTGAAGGAGTAGTTGTACAGTTCGGCGGGCAGACGGCAATAAAGCTCGCGAAACACGTTTTGGCAATGGGATATAAAATAATAGGTACATCTTTAGACAGCATTAACCGCGCGGAAGACAGAAAAGAATTTGAGGCGCTGCTCGAATCGCTGGATGTAAAACGCCCCAAAGCGCGGACGGTGTTTACAGAGCAGCAGGCGGTAGACGCCGCCGACGAGCTTGGATACCCCGTGCTCGTGCGCCCTTCTTATGTTCTTGGCGGACAGGGTATGGAGATAGCGTGGGGCGAAGAGGGTATTCGCGAATACATGAGCATTATAGGCAGGTACGAACAGGAACACCCCGTGCTTGTAGACAAATATATGACTGGGCTCGAGCTTGAGGTAGACGCCATAAGCGACGGCAAAGATATACTGATACCCGGAATAATGGAGCACATAGAACGCGCAGGAGTACATTCTGGGGATTCAATCTCCGTTTATCCGGCAAGAAGAATTTCGGACGAACAGGAAGCGGAGATAATAGAGATAACAAGAAAACTGGCATTAGCGCTCGATGTGAGCGGAATAGTCAACATACAATATGTCATTTCGGGCGGAGAGATATATGTTATTGAGGTAAATCCTCGTTCAAGCCGAACTGTGCCTTATATTTCTAAGGTGACGGGCGTGCCTATGATAGAGCTTGCCGTGAGGACTTCTCTCGGCGAAAATCTTTCCGGCATGGGATATGGCACGGGGCTTTATCCGAAGCGAAAAATAACGGCAGTGAAAGTGCCCGTGTTCTCGTTCGAGAAACTGCCCGACGTAGAAGTCGGGCTTGGGCCAGAGATGAAATCTACAGGTGAGGTTTTGGGCATATCAGAGGATTATTCCGAAGCGCTGCTAAAAGGCATAATAGCCTCGGGGCTTGCTATGCCAAAAGAAGCGGGCAAGGTGCTGCTCACCGTTTCTGGCAACGATAAGCAGGAGCTTATACCGATAGCGGCGGTGCTCGATTATCTTGGTTACGATATATACGCAACGCCCGGAACAGCGCATGAATTAAACTTTAACTTTGTCGCGGCAAACTCTGTGCCAAAGCTATCAACCGACAGTAAAGGCATAATAGATCTTATTGAGAGCGGCAACTTAAAGATGATATTAAACACTCCGACACGGGGCAGACGTGCGGGCAGGGATGGTTTTAAACTGCGGCGGCTTGCCGTTGAGCATAGAATTCCGTGCATTACATCGCTAGATACCGCAAAGGTGCTTCTCCAGAGCATGAAATCGGGAAAAACGGATAAAGACATTGTGCCGATAAGCCTTTCTGACATACAGGAGTAATATATGCTTAAAAATCTTAAAGCGCAAATAATAAAAAATGAGCGTATTGCTCGGGGAATATACAGCATGGTTATAATCTGCGAAGGCGCAGATTTGGCGAATTTCGTGCCCGGGCAGTTCGCGAATATAAGCGTACCTGAGCACAAAGAGCTTCTTTTAAAGCGGCCTATAAGCATCTGCGAAACGGATGTTGAAAAAAATACGGTTACGCTCGTGTACCAGATAAAAGGCAAAGGCACGACGGCTCTTGCGGATATGGGCAAAGGCACGGTATTAGACGCTATACTGCCCATAGGAAGCGGATATCATCTAAAAAACTCGGACAAAAAAGTGTTTCTTGTCGGCGGAGGCGTAGGCATAGCCCCGCTTTTATCAGTAACCAGGAAATGGGCGGATAAAACGTACGAGGCGTTTCTTGGATACCGAGGCAAAGAATTCGAATACTGCCTGAAAGATTTTCAAAGCGTAAGCGAAAAAGTTTACGTTTCGTCCGATGACGGCACTATAGGCGAAAAAGGCTTTGTTACCGATATGTTAAAGTCAAGGCTTGAAAGAGAGACGCCCGACGTTATTCTGACGTGCGGCCCGCCGCCTATGCTAAAAGCATTAAAAAAAGCATTAGAACCATTCGACATACCTGCACAAGTTTCTATGGAGCAGAGAATGTGCTGCGGTTTTGGGGCGTGTTCGGGGTGTGTATGCGGAGTGCAGAAAGATGAAGGTCTGGAATATAAAAAAGTCTGCGTCGAAGGCCCGGTTTTTGATTTATACGAGGTGGTTTTATAATGGCTGTGGATATGAGAACCGATCTATGCGGATTGCAGCTTAAAAACCCGATAATAGCGGCTTCGGGGACATTTTCTTTCGGGCAGCAGCATTCTTGGTTTATAGATGTCGGGCGGCTTGGCGGTATCGCATTAAAATCGCTAACGCCGCAAAAGCGAATTGGTAACAAACCGCCGAGAATTGCAGAAACTGCGTCGGGCGTTATAAACAGCGTAGGGCTGCAAAACCCGGGCGTTGATTCGTTTTTGGAGGATACGCTTGAAAAGGTAGAGAAAATAGACACAGTCATTATCGCAAATATCGCGGGAGCGAGTACGCAGGATTATGTCTATGTAATAGAAAAGCTTAACGACACTAAGATAGATTTATTCGAGCTTAACATATCGTGCCCCAATGTAAAAATGGGCGGCGTGAGCTTTGGCATGGACGAAAAATCGGCTAAAAGCTGCGTCAGCGCGGCAAAAGAGGTAAGCAGAAAACCGCTTATAGTAAAGCTTACGCCCGCGGCAGGCGACGTTGTCGCTATTGCCAAAGCGGTGCAGGACGCGGGAGCGGACGCGATTTCGCTTATAAACACTATACCTGCCATGGCGGTCGATGCGAAAACAAAAAGGCCTATACTCGGCAATATAACAGGAGGGCTTTCGGGGCCGTGCATAAAACCTGTCGCGCTAAAAATGGTATACGAAGTATCAAAAGCGGTGGATATACCCGTTATAGGCCTCGGCGGTATAATGACGGGCGAGGACGCAGCCGAGTTTATGCTTTGCGGCGCGTCGGCGGTAATGACGGGAACGGCTAACCTTATAGACCCGGGAGCGTCACTTAGGATATTAGACGAACTTGAGGCTTACGCGAAGTCAATGAAAATAGACAAAATATCCGCGCTTTGCGGCGCGCTGGAGGTATAAATGACAAGAGAAGAGATACTCGATATATTCAGGGAAACGGGCGTTATGTTAGAAGGGCATTTTCTGTTAACTTCGGGCAGGCATTCGGATAAATACATGCAGTGCGCGAAGCTTTTTCAGCACGCCGATATTTCAGAAAAGTTCGCGAAGCAGCTTGCAGATAAATTCAGCGGTGTTGATTTGGTAGCGGGGCCTGCGGTTGGCGGCATAATTCTTGCTTACGAGGTATCGCGCCAGCTCGGGGTTAAAAATGTTTTCGCCGAAAGGCAGAACGGAAAAATGACATTCAGAAGAGGGTTCGAGATAGAAAAAGGCGCAAAAGTGCTTGTCGTAGAAGATGTTGTAACGACGGGAGGCTCTGTAAAAGAGGTGATTAACCTTCTTTTAGAGATGGGCGCGGAAGTTATAGGCGTCGGAAGCATTGTCGACAGGTCTAACGGAAAAGTGGATTTCGGAGTTCCTTTCGAGGCGGTACTGAGCCAGGAAGTGGTATCATACGAGCCGGACGAGTGCCCGCTGTGCCGCCAGGGCATACCTGCCGTGAAACCGGGAAGCCGCAACATATAGAGGTATCTTAAACAATTAATTTAGATGAGTGATATTCTGCGGAATACTATTGATATTGTATTTATAATATTTTATTTAGCTGTGTTTATACTCGCGGCAATATTTATTATACTCAAATATTTTAAGAGCGATAACATCATCGATAAGCCGGCTGTCGGTTTAGACAAAAACACAATATTAAAAATCATCGGCGTTGTTTTGCTGTCGAGAATAGTGCTTCTTCTCTTAAGCTGGGGCGCGGTGCATATTTCGGGATACGGCGATAACATTCTCGACGTATGGAACAACTGGGACGCTCAGCAATATCTGCGCATTGTTAACGAAGGTTATATCAGCGCAGAGGACGGCTTTATCAGAATAGTCTTTTATCCGCTCTATTCGGCTGTCGTCTGGCTTTTTAAGTTTATATTCGTAGACGCGCGGCTCTCTGCAATGCTCGTTTCGTGGGGGTGCCTTTGCAGCGCGGGAATTTATTTATACAAACTTGTGCTTTTAGATTACGACAAAAAAACGGCCAACAGAGCGTTAAAATATCTTTTGATATTTCCCGTAACAGTATTCCTCGGCGCACCTTTTACTGAATCGATGTTTCTGATGTTGTCGCTTGCCTGCCTTTATAATGCCAGAATAAGAAAATTTAGCGCTGCCTGTATTTTTGGAGGATTGGCGGCTCTTACGCGAAACGTAGGCGTTTTGCTTGCCGTTCCCGTACTGCTGGAAATGCTTCTTGCGCACAGCATGGTACCTAAACTTTTGAGGCAAAACATAAAAGACAAGCTAAAAGCATTCGCAAAGGATTTTCCGTATATATTTATCATTCCGCTCGGCACTATAGCGTACTTGCTCTTAAACCAATTCATACTCGGCGACGCTTTTGGTTTTCTTAAAATACAGCAGGATTATTGGAGCCAGAGCTTCGGCAGTTACGCCAACACTTTAAGCGTTACTTTCGGGCAGGTGCTTACTATGGAATTTATGCGTACGAAATTATTGCTTTGGGCAAGCCAGTTTGCCGTGCTTATTATCGGCGGGCTGACGCTGCCCGTTATATGCAAAAAAATGCGTGTTTCATACGGCGCGTATTCAATTGTTTATCTCTTCGTCGTTTTCGCGCCCACATGGCTTTTATCAGGTTTTAGATACTATATGGGGCTGGTTATATTGTTTCTTGCGCTTGCTCTTCTTACAAAGCGCAAATGGGCGGATGTAGTTATCACGGTAATGTTCGCTTTGCTTATGCCAATATACACATATGCTTTTACGATGGGCTGGCTTGTATTTTAAAATGCAATTTTATTAGTGCGGCGTCATGCTGAAACGAAGTGAAGTATCTTACCGCACTGATTTTTTTAAACAACCGTAAATTCAGAATGACGAACGAGAAAGAATTTGCGTTTTTTTTATGCCGCGTATGCTCATACTAATATCATCAATTTTTTTGGAGGGCATACATGATTCGGACAGATTTGGCTATGGAAGCAAGACAAGTTTACGGGGAAGAAGAGATTTCGGGAGTAGAGGTAACGAGCGGCGAGGTTTCAAAAGGCATTAATAAAGTAAAGGTCGTCATATCGTCAAAAGAAGGCGAAAGAGCTCTTGGAAAGAAAATAGGTACATACGTTACTCTGGAAGCGGGCGACATGGCCTGCGGTGACGCGGTTCTCGACGAAAACTGCGCAAAAGCGCTCGCTTATGAAATAAAAAGCATGGCGGGGGACAGCATAGATAAAGGCGTGCTTATCGCGGGGCTCGGAAACCGTAAGGTAACGCCCGATGCTCTCGGGCCGTACGTATGCGATATGGTTTTTGTAACAAGGCATATACACGAATACGCGCCCGAAGGCATAGATGAGAGGCTTGGCAACGTCAGCGCGATTTCTCCCGGAGTGCTTGGAATAACCGGCGTGGAAACGGGGGAAATCATAGAAGGCATAGTAAACCGTATAAAACCATCGCTTATAATAGCAATAGATTCTCTTGCCTCGAGAAGCTTAGAAAGAGTACGCACAACAATACAGATAGCAGACAGCGGGATAGCCCCGGGAGCCGGAATAGGCAACCGGCGAAAAGCGCTCGATCGGCAGGCGCTCGGCATACCCGTGCTGGCTATAGGCGTGCCGCTCGTTGTTTATGCATCTACGGTAGCTCACGATCTTATACAAGCGGCTATGAAAGGCTCGAATAATATTGACGCTGGCATGCAAAGAATAATAAACCGCATGGCAGCCGAACCAAAAGCCGATATGATAGTAACGCCAAAAGAGATAGATAAAGTAGTAAAAGATCTTGCGCGTATAATTTCCGACGGGCTTAATATCGCTTTGCATAAAGACCTTACGCTTGAGGAAACGAGAAGGTACATGCATTAAAAATTTTTAAAGTATATATCATAATATAATTGCATACATTTTTTTAGGAGCAAATATTATGAATAATTATAGACATCGGCGTTATATCGGCGCGCCACGGCCTGTCAAAAAATCTGACGCAATAAAAAAATACCGCAAAAACACAAATGAGTCTAATTTTTTTAAGACGGCGTTTTATTTTGCAATAATTATTTTGACAGTACTGTCTTTTTTCTTAATTTTAGATACCGGCAATATTGATAACTCTAATCTTTCAGAAAATACAGTTTCTTTCAAGACGGTAAACCCGCTTATAGACGCCTCTGGGCAGGAAAGCGTTTTTGATGAAAGCCTGATAGATCCGAAATTTATACTCGCGCAGGAAATGCCCGTAATATACGGAGTCGATTTAGAAGAAATATATCTTGAAAATAAGCCGGATCTGGGCGGTGCGCAAGGGCAAGCGGACATATATTTTGATGTGCTTCCCGAAGAGATAAAACTTGAGATCTTAGAGTTTACAAATGATACTCCAAAAGAGTTCTATGTCGGCGCAAAAGGCCCCCAGATACTTATTTACCATACGCATACGCAGGAAGCCTACAGGCAGGTAACGGGAGAAGAGTATGTGGAAACAGGGGCATGGAGAACGGGTAACGAAGATTTTTCGGTAGTCGCCGTGGGCAGTGTGCTTGAAGCAGAGCTCGAGGAATACGGCTATACAGTGCTGCACGATACTACAAACCATGAGCCGCCCAAATTAAGCTCGTCATATTCGCGTTCGGTGGTCACAATGGAAAAATACGCGGATGAATATCCTACGATATGCGTTTTTATAGATGTGCACCGTGACGCATACGGAGACGTTGAAAAGGGTAAAAACGATTTCGTGACGGTGGACGGCGATGAGTGCGCGCGAGTGATGTTTGTTGTCGGCACGGGAGAAGGCAAGACGGGGCAGGGGTTTTCGGATAAACCGAACTATGAAAGCAACTATAAGCTTGCCCTTGCGGTAACAAACCAATTAGAGAGCATAAAAAAGGGCTTTACACGCCCGATACGCGTTAAAACAGGTAGGTACAACCAGCATGTTTCGGATATGTGCCTTCTCATTGAGGTCGGGCACAACGCCAATTCTTTGCAGCAGGCGCTTAACACAGCAAAATATGTTGCGCTCGCTTTAAGCCGTGTACTCGAGCCAAATTAAAAAGATACCACGAAACAAGTTGAAGAAGTTTCGCCGTTAATGTATAATTAGACATCATTTTTACATGGAGATGCAATGTCTGATAAATGCAAACCTATTGGTTTTTTTGATTCGGGTATCGGCGGAATAAGCGTGCTAAAAACCGCCAGCGCGATTATGCCAAACGAAAACTATATATATTACGGCGATAATAATAATGCGCCTTACGGAGATAAAAGCGAAGCGCAGATAAAAGAGCTTTCGCTCGCGGCGGGGGATTTTTTGTTTTCTAAAGGCGTAAAAGCGATAGTAATGGCGTGCAACACGGCAACGAGCGCTTCGGTAAAGATAATGCGCGAAAAATATAACATCCCTGTTATAAGCATGGAGCCTGCCGTAAAGCCGGCTCTTAGTGTAGTAGGCAAGGGAAAGGTTTTGGTGCTGGCGACGCCTGCGACCGTTTCTCAGGCGCGGTATTTGGGGCTTATAGAAAGGCTGGGCGCGAACAATAAAGTGGTAAGTCTTGGCTGCGGCGGCCTTGTAGAGCTTATTGAAGAGGGCAGAACGGACGAAAAAAGCGTGCATAGCTATCTGCAAGGTAAAATGCCCTGCTTAGATGGGCAGGAAATTGACGCAGTCGTTCTCGGATGCACCCATTATTCTTTTGTTGAGAACGAAATCAAAGATTTTTTTGATAATGCATACCATAAAAACTTTCAAATTTTTGACGGCAGGCACGGCACCGCACGTCAGCTTCAAAGAGTATTAAAACAAAGAGATATACTGTGCGAAAAAACTTTCAAAGGAAGCATATCTTTCTTTTCTTCGGGACAAGATATTCATATTGACACATTCGAAAAACTATTTTTAGACTTTATTTCTTAATAAAATGCAAGGCTCTTGCGCTCTACTATATATTGTGTTACTATTTAGCTAAACCACATTATAAAGTGTATTAGGGGGAGTTATGAATTTATCAAAGAATGCTCGTATCGTGCTTGAAAGACGGTACTTGAAAAAAGATGAAGACGGTGTTTGCGAACGCCCGGAGGATATGATACGTCGTGTTGCGCGAACGATTGCCGCGGCAGATAAGAAATACGGCGGTGACGTAAAAAAGAGTGAGGAATCTTTTTATACGGCAATGTCCGAATTAAAATTTCTGCCAAACTCGCCAACACTAATGAACGCGGGCAGGGAACTCGGACAGCTTTCAGCATGTTTTGTGCTGCCAATTGAAGACAGCATGGAAGGCATTTACGACAGCCTTAAAAACGCTGCGCTGATACATAAAAGCGGCGGCGGCACGGGCTTTTCTTTTTCCAGAATACGTCCTGAGGGCTCTAGCGTAAACTCTACAGGCGGCGTTGCGAGCGGGCCTATAAGTTTTATGAAAGTATTTAATTCTTCCACCGAAGCTGTTAAACAGGGAGGCACGCGACGCGGCGCGAATATGGGCATACTGCGCATAGACCATCCCGACATTATGGAGTTTATAGCATGCAAGAGCGATACGAGCGAGCTTACCAACTTTAATATAAGCGTCGCACTTACAGAAAATTTCATGAAAGCTGTGGCGGCAGACTCCATATATGACCTTATAGACCCGGCAACCGGAAAAAAGACGGGCAGCTTAAACGCTAAGGAAGTTTATGAAAAAATTGTGCATATGGCATGGCAGAACGGAGAGCCCGGCATAGTTTTTCTTGACCGCATAAATAAGTATAACCCCGTGCCCGAAGCGGGAGAAATAGAAAGTACCAACCCATGCGGAGAACAGCCGCTTTTGCCTTACGAAAGCTGTAACCTCGGGTCGATTAATCTTAATTTGTTCGTAAAGGGCAAAAAAATTGATTGTGACGAGCTCGGAAAAACGGTAAAAACCGCTGTGCACTTTTTAGATAACGTAATAGATGTAAATAAGTACCCGTTAAAAGTAATAGAAGAAACTACGAAGAATCTGCGCAAAATCGGTCTTGGCGTTATGGGCTTTTCGGATATGCTGTATAAGCTTGGCATACCGTATAATTCGGATAGCGCAGTTAAAACTGCAAAAAAGCTAATGGCTTTTATTAAAGAAAAAGCATTGGAAGCGTCAAAAGAGCTGGGAGAAAAAAGAGGCAGCTTTCCTTTATTCGAAAAAAGCGTTTACAAAAAACAGGGCATGGAATATTTGCGCAACGCTACCGTAACTACAATTGCGCCGACTGGAACGATTTCTATAATTGCCGGAACGTCAAGCGGTATAGAACCTGTTTTTGCGATATCGTATATTCGAAATGTTATGGACGACGATAAGCTTATAGAAGTTCATCCGTACTTTAAAGAGACAGCAATAGAACAAGGTTTTTACAGCGACGGGCTTATGCAAAAAATCGCCGAAAAAGGCACGCTTTGTGGCATAGACGATATTCCAAAAGATATACAAAGAGTTTTTGTTACCGCTCACGACATTACTCCTGAATTTCATATAAAAATGCAGAGCGCATTTCAGGAATCGACGGACAACGCAGTCTCAAAGACTGTCAATTTTAAAAAAAGCGCTACCGAAGAAGACGTACGCAACGCTTACGATTTGGCTTACAGTCTTGGGCTAAAAGGTGTCACTATCTATAGGGACGGCAGCCGCCAGGGGCAGGTTTTAAGCACGGGTAAAAAAGAAAAAGAATCGGGCGGAGAGGAGAAAGGAACGCTTGCGCCACGAGAACGCCCCGAGATTACAAAAGGAATAACGCAGAAGATAAAAATAGGGTGCGGCAACCTTTACGTTACAGTCAATTATGACAGCAGCGGAATCTGTGAAGTGTTTACTAACGTCGGCAGAGCGGGAGGGTGCCCTTCTCAGTCAGAGGCGACAAGCAGGCTCGTTTCAATGTCTCTGCGCTCGGGTGTAGAAGTTGAAAGTATTATAGAACAGCTTCGCGGCATACGCTGCCATTCTACATTGAGGCAGAAAGGCCTGAAAGTTTTATCCTGCCCTGATGCTATCGGAAGAGTATTGGAGCGCGTGGTTGAATTGCGAAACACAGACAAAGATATCGTTACGCAAAAACCATTAAAAAACGGCTCGATGTGCCCTGAGTGCGCTTCGCAGTTAGAGCACGAGGGCGGATGTGTGGTGTGCAGGTCTTGCGGATATTCGAAGTGCGGTTAACATTCGGCATAAATAATTGTTGTTACAATCCGAATTTTATAATATAATTTTAAGTGATCTTTTGGAACTTATCTGCTTTTAAACGCGTTTAAAAGATATAGGGTATTATTATAGTTTGGAAAGTGCGCTTGATTATGGATTGTAAAACTGCAAATGAATATATTAATCTGTATGCCGATAATATGCTGGGCGAGGAGCAGACGCAGCAGCTTTTTTCGCATATAGAATCGTGCGCCGAATGTAAAAAGGATTTAGAAAATACTCTTTTGTTAAAGAAAAAGTTACACGGGCTCGGGGAACTTGACGCTCCCGAGGGGCTTGCTTTGTCTGCCATAAAAAAAGCGAAGAAAAACAAGATTTCGGTATTTGCTTTCGCGTCTGTCGGCGTTGCTGCTGTGGCGGCGCTCGTTATAATTTTTATAACTGGTATTATTCCCGGTACGGGTATTAACGAGACGGTGCAGGAAATGGCGTTGACCGAGCGAAACAATTCGATTGCGGACGAAGGCGCAGGCGCCTTACCTAAAGAAATGGCAGCACCGCAAGACGAGGCGGCTGCTGTTTTTGAAGAAGCGGCAGAAGAACCCGAAGCCGATTCGGCTATGGCCCCCGATGCAATAGTAGAGGACGAATGTACGCAGGCGGATGATTTAGCGGCGGAAGAGCAAGAGCCGGCGATGGATTTGCAAGCTGCCGCATGCGAATTAACCTTTTCCGGGTCAGAAGCCCAGATTTTCAAAGAAATTTTCGATGCGTTTATGCAGGATTATGATATACAAGCAGATGTTATGCGGTCTGATACTCAAAGCACAGTATCATTTATACTGCATGAAGAAGCTTTCAAAGCGTTCCAGGCGCTTGTATATAAAGATAACCTTTTATATATAGGAGAGCTTTATCCGGGCTGTAATGTTATCATAACTTATCTCGAATAAACTAAAATTAAAAAGCCCGAAAGCGTATTTAACGTTTTCGGGCATTTTTTATAAGCATAAGGTTTTATTTGTCCTCGCCGTCTTTTTTATCAAGATCTTTTGTCATTTCGGCAATCTGTCTTTCGATAGCGCTTTGGCCGCTTGTTTCTTCAATCTCTTCTTCCGGTTCTTCAGATTCGGGAACAGGCGGTTTTTCCGGAAGCCTTATCGGAATGATAGTGCCTTCTTCTTTGCGTTTAAAATATCTTTTTAAAGGCAATGCTATTCCCAATATAAATAACAGCAGGAAAAGCCCAACCACGATAAGAATCTTTATAGTATCGTCCAGCACCACTTGCGTAGTTGCGGGCGAAAAATAGAAAGCTACAATGATATAAATCAAAACGCCCACAGATATTCCGTCTATCAGAACAAGTGAGAAAAGGCTAAGCCTTAAACGGTACTTTGATTCTATCTTTCTGCGTCCAAACATCACTACCAAAAATACTACTAAAAATAAATACTGTAGAACCACATTCTCTTCTGCTGCTTTTAAAGACGCAACATATATAGAAACTATTAACGCCAGCGCGCACAATACTCCTGCAACAACCTGCACGATTTTAAGTTGTTTGTCGGTAAGTTTTTCTTTAGTCATACTAATTAATACACTCCTCAAATTTCTTAATACGTTATTATTGCATAGTTTTATAAGAATTTCTATACTAAAGTCGAAAAATCTATTTATTTTTTACAGCCTTTCTGATAGAATTAATGTTAATCAAAAAAATCAGTATGATACGGCAATAGTATATTGATTGCAAACGTTGGAGGGAAAGTATGAAATTTTACAAGACAGGCGACATTAGAAACATAACATTGGTTGGGCACGGTGGAGAAGGAAAAACAACGCTTGCCGAAGCAATGCTTTTTGACAGTGGCGCTATCGACAGGCAGTGCAGGACAGAAGACGGAAACACGGTTATGGATTTTGACCCCGAAGAGATTAAAAGAAATATCTCAATAAGTTCTGCGGTAGCTCCTGTGGAATGGAAGGGAACAAAGCTTAATATAATTGATACTCCCGGTTATTTTGATTTTATCGGCGACGCGACTTCGGGATATTATCTTGCTGACAGCGCGCTGATTTTAATAAATGGTTTAAACGGCCTTACAGTCGGTGCGGAGAAAGCATGGGATTCATGCGTCGAAGCGGGTATTGGAAGGGCGTTTTTTGTTAACCAAATGGACAAAGAGAATGTAGATTTTGAAAAGGCGGTTGACAGCCTTAAAGAAAAGTACGGCACTCATATAACAATTATGCAGCTTCCCATAGGCCACGGGCCATCATTTACAGGTATCGTAGATGTAATTGATATGAAAGCATACGAGTTTTCGGGAAAAACTGTTAAAGAAATACCCGTTCCTGAAGATTTAGCCGCGCAGGCGGCATCTATACGCGAAGCGATAATCGAAAACGCAGCGGAAAACGATGAAGAGCTTATGGAAAAATATTTTGACGGGCAGGAGCTTACGAAAGAAGATATCGTAAAAGGATTAAGAGAAGGTATCGTAGAGGGAGACGTAGTGCCTGTGTTTGTCGGTGCAGCCGCTCCTAACCTTGGAATATCGCTTCTTCTTGACAATTTGGTATCGTTTATGCCTTCTCCCGACAAAGCGATAAACATTACCGGAAAAACTCCGAAAGGCGAAGAAGTAACATATAAAGCCGATTCATCCGGGCCTTTTGCCGCGCAGGTGTACAAAACTGTAGCAGACCCGTTTGTCGGGAAACTGTCAGTTTTCAAAATACTCGGAGGAGAGCTTACTCTTTCGAAATCCATACAAAACGCGAATACCGGAAAACACGAGAAATTCGGACAGATATATATTATGTTCGGCAAAAAGCAGCTCAATACTGAAAAACTTGCGGCAGGGGATATAGGCGCGCTTGCAAAGCTTGCGCATACAGAAACGGGCGGAACGCTGGCTGACGATTCGAAACCGGTTGTTTTCCCCGATATTGCTTTCCCAGAGCCTTGCATATCGTTTGCTGTAACGGCAAAAAAACAGGGCGAGGAAGAAAAAGTATTTGCGGGGCTGCACAGGCTTGAAGAAGAGGACCCAACCTTCAAAGTCGTTAAGCAAATAGAAACTTCGGATACTTTGGTAAGCGGCCTTGGAGAGCTTCATATAGAGGTTATCTGCAAAAAACTGCAAAACAAATTCGGCGTAGAAGCAGAGCTTTTCGATCCTGTAGTGCCTTACCGTGAAACAATAAAGAAAAAGGTAAAAGCGCAGGGAAAACATAAAAAGCAATCGGGCGGCCACGGACAATACGGCGATGTCTGGATAGAATTCGAACCGCTTGTCGGCTCTGATGAAGAATTTGAGTTTGTCGATAAAATTGTCGGCGGATCTGTTCCGAGGCAGTATATACCGGCTGTTGAAAAAGGCTTAAGAGAAAGTTTGCCAAAAGGCGTACTCGCAGGATATCCTATGGTTAATATTAAAGCAACTTTATACGACGGCTCTTACCATGCGGTAGATTCATCCGAAATGGCGTTTAAAGTCGCCGCCGGCCATGCGTTTAAAAAAGGATGTGCAGAAGCGGGCGCAACGCTTCTCGAGCCTATCTATAAGCTTTTCGTAACTATTCCTGATGAATTCATGGGAGATATTATAGGCGATATAAACAGGCGCAGGGGAAGGATCTTAGGCATGAATCCCGTTAAAGGAAACCAGGAATTAGTGGCAGAGGTTCCTTTATCCGAAGTGTTTAAATATGCTACAGACCTTAGGTCTATGTCTCACGCAAGAGGTTCTTTTAAAATGACATTTGAGCGTTATGAAGAGCTTCCGTCAAACCTTGCGAATAAGGTTATAGAACAGGCAAAGAAAGAAGCTGAAGAAGCATAATTTTCGATTCTAAAATAAGGCCGCTTTCTTTAGAGAGCGGCTTTTGTGCGCAAACAGAACTGTTATAATAATTCATATTTGCGGAATAATTGCAACTAACAGCTTGTTTTTTTTCATGCAATGATTTAGAATGTAACGCGGATATTGTGAAAAGACAATAAAACTTTAAGTTTTAATATTTATATTTTAAGGAGATATTGATGACAAAAATAAAGATGCCCGTTCCTTTGGTAGAGATTGACGGAGACGAAATGACAAGGATTATCTGGAAGATGATGAAGAATCATCTTTTAGAGCCTTTTATAGACCTTAATACTGAATATTACGATTTAGCGCTGACCGAAAGAAATGCGTCTGATGATAAAGTTACTGCACAGGCAGCAGAAGCTATAAAAAAATACGGTGTGGGCGTAAAATGTGCGACTATAACGCCAAACGCGCAAAGAGTACAGGAATATGATTTGAAAAAGATGTGGAAGAGCCCGAACGGTACTATTCGCGAGATACTCGACGGTACTGTTTTCAGAACGCCTATACTGGTAAAGGGAATTAACCCATCCGTTAAAACTTGGAACAAACAGATAACAATAGCAAGGCACGCTTACGGCGATATTTATAACGCTCAGGAATGCGTTATTGACGGTGAAGGCGTTGCAGAAATTGTAGTGACTCGAAAAGACGGCAGCGTACAGAAAAAGCAGTTGGCGATTTTTGATGAACAGGGCGGCGTTGTACAGGGAATGTTTAACACTACAAAATCGATAAAAAGCTTTGCAAAAAGCTGCTTTAACTATGCGCTTGATACAAAACAAGACCTTTGGTTTGCGACAAAAGATACGATATCCAAGCTGTATCATCACAGATTCAAAGATATTTTTGAAGAAGTGTTCGAGGCGACGTATAAACACAAGTTTGAAAAAGCAGGCATAGAATATTTTTACACGCTTATTGATGATGCTGTAGCGCGCGTTATAAGAAGCAGCGGAGGCTTTATCTGGGCGTGCATGAACTACGACGGCGATGTTATGTCGGATATGGTAGCGACTGCTTACGGAAGCCTTGCCATGATGACGTCTGTTCTTGTCTCTCCTGAAGGTTTTTATGAATATGAAGCGGCGCACGGCACTGTTACGCGCCATTATTACAGGCACCTCGAGGGCGAAGAAACATCTACAAACTGCATGGCTACGCTTTTTGCATGGACGGGCGCTCTGCGTAAAAGAGGAGAGCTCGACGGCAATGACGACCTTGCAGCATTTGCGGACAAGCTCGAAAAAGCGTCTATAGATACAATAGAGCAGGGAATAATGACGGGCGATTTGTATTTGCTCAGCGAGGCCGATAACAAACAAAAGGTAAATACTGAAGAATTTATAAAACAGATAAAAACAAGATTAATATAATTTTACGGGGGTAAGCATGAGTTTAATAAGCCAATGGAACGGTATGGCTGAGATGGAGAGGACGCCCGAAGAGAGCAAAGCTTTTTGGGACGAGTATTTTGATATAGAAAAGGGCGTATATAAAAAGATTTTAGCGCGCGGTGAAGATTTTTACGAAGGAAATCTGTCTGCTCTTGCGGCAGAGTTCGAAATAGAAAGCGTTGTTTTTGCAGGGTTTATGGACGGTATTAATTCAAGCCTTGAAAAAGAGTACGACTTAGCAAAGCTCAAAGAAAGCACCAAAATATTATTAAAGCCTGATTTTGAAAAGCTTTACTATAATATGCTCAATGCAAAAGCGAAATGGCTTTATACGCTTGATGAATGGGAGCCTATACTTTCTGTAGAAAAGCGAAAAGAAATAAGAGACAAATGGCGCGCAGACCAGCAGGCGGTTTCTACCAAAATTGGCAGAAACATGCCGTGCCCGTGCGGAAGCGGCAAGAAGTATAAAAAGTGCTGCGGAAGTAATTAGCGGTTAACTTATTTTGATTGTCAATATCATATTGACTATTATAACCTCAAGTGTTAGAATACCAAAGTGCCTAAAAAAACGAGCTTTTTTTAATGGCATTTTAGGCGGGCGTGGCGGAATTGGCAGACGCGCTAGATTTAGGATCTAGTGTCTTAGGACGTGGGAGTTCAAGTCTCTTCGCCCGCACCAATAATGATACCGAGCGGGAGTGACTCAGTGGTAGAGTGCGACCTTGCCAAGGTCGATGTCGCGGGTTCGAATCCCGTCTTCCGCTCCACTATTTTTTTAAAAGAAAACAATTTGCGGGTGTAGCTCAACGGTAGAGCCCCAGCCTTCCAAGCTGGTCACGTGGGTTCGATTCCCATCACCCGCTCCAAAAAAATAATATATGATTGATGAGTGGGTTTCATATATTAAAAAAAATCAATTTGTGGAATCGAACACGAGCTTGCCGCCGCCGGGGGCGGAAAAAGGCAAGCAAGGCGGCGTGAAAGCGGACGAAGTACGCGGCGCGATTCGGAACCCGCTCCAAAAAAAATTATGGGTGATTAGCTCAGTTGGCTAGAGCACCTGACTCTTAATCAGGGTGTCGTGGGTTCGAATCCCACATCGCCTACCAAAAAAGTCTGTAGCACCATAGGTGCGAGAGACTTTTTTTATATAGATAATGAGGACTCGAACACGAGGTTGCCGCCGCCGGGGGCGGAAAAAGGCAAGCGAAGGCGGCGTAAAAGTGAGCGATAGCGAACGGAGCGAGTTCCCAATCGTCTACCAAAATAAAAGACTATTTAGTCACTCCGCGAACTAGGAATAAACCGCTGGTTTTAAATTTAAAACGATGGCAAAAAAACAGCCCCGAAGGGCTGCTAATTATAAGATTAATGTGATTTATTCTGATACAGATTCGGAAGACGGGGCTGATGTGGGCTGAGGCGTTGGAGAGGGTTGAGGGGTAGGCATTGGCGAGAATTTTAAAGAATAAGAATCATCCGTTAAAGTTTTCTTTGTATCTTCCCAATCGGGATACCGCGATGCTTCTTCCTCCCACCAGTAACCCCATATGGCGGCATTTTGTGTAGGATGCGAATAAAAGTTTGTTACAAACAATTCGCTGCCCGTAAAACCAAAGCTGTAACTTCTTCCGCTTTCCATAAGCACACGGCAGTCAACCTGCAGTGTTTGCGGCTGATTCCCATTGATGAATACGACCTGTATTCCGTCTATCAGCATATACTCAATATCACGCCCGTCGGCAAGATTTGCATTTACAATTTCCGCTGCTTTTTCATAATACGGTTCAGGATTATTTCTGATTTCATTATCAAGATCCATGAATTCTTTCTCTTTTATATCATCTTTGCCTTGGTATTCTCCCATATAGTCGAGTAAGTGCAGCTCGCCTGATATTGCGTCAATACTGCAGCCGTAGTCTTCATTATAGACCCACCATGTATGATGCTTAACATTGTAACCCGAATTATTAAATCTCGTTGATAAATCGGCTTTATCAATTGACATTCCGAATATTTTTTCAATATGCTCAATTGTTATGTCGATCGCTTCATCTGCCGTAATATCTTCTGGGCCGGGCTTTATATCCTGCACATTGGTTGCCGCTGGGGCAGGGGTCTCGACGGCACGTGGCTCGTTTGTCTCAACTACAGCACTAGCCATCAGTATTGTGCCCTCCGTCGTTTTTTCGATGTCTGCAAGAACTGCGTTATCGTTCTCTTGATCTTTAGAATCATCTGCTGTTACTTCAATAACTTCTTTTTCAGTACCGTCTTGCGCATAAGCAGTTTTAAAAATACGATTTTCTTCAGCGTTTCCTGAAAACAAAATTGCTGTGACAAGCATTGCGGTGCTTACTATCAAAACGCCTGCGGTAATCAATGCGATTCTCATTTTTGTCATTTTTTTCTTTTCCATAATCATGACTCCTTTTCATGTTTTGATTACATGATAATCAGCGCGTATTTCTAAGTTCTCATGAGAATGTTACGGCGATGTAAAAGTAATAAAAACGATTGTACCTTCGCCGGGTTTTGATTCAAAGCGTATGTTTGCGTTATGCAGCCGCGCGATTTGGTAACAAAGAGGTATTCCAAGGCCTGCGCCGCCGCTCTTTTTATTTATATTGGAACGGTAATAAGGTTTTGCGGCGCGCGACAGTTCATCCGCATTCATACCCGTTCCCGAATCTTTAATCTGTATAACATTATCATGCGCCTTAATATAAACTTTTTGATCGGGTAAGCTTGCGCAGACGGCGTTAGCGACAAGGTTGTTTATCATGCTCTGCAAAAGCGTTTTGTCGCCTTTTATATATTGCTGATCTACTTCGTATTCAATGTTTTTGTACGTCATCTTGGCGTTTTCGAAAAGAGATTTTATATCTACTTTAGAGCATTCGAAATCGCCTTCGCGCAGATTTGCCATTATAAGAAGCTTATCAGAGATGTCCGAGAGTCGGCGGCTTTCTTCTATGATATAATCCGCGGCGGAATAGCGCTCTTCTTCAGTCGTCGCCGCGAGCTTTAAATATTCTGCGTAACCGCGGATAGAGGTAAGCGGTGTTCTAAGCTCATGAGCGAGATTATCAATAGGGCGGTAAATCTTTTTTAATGTAAAATAAAGCCCGATAGCCAGCAAAACGGAAACGCACACGCTGGTAATAATCAGAAAAAGCGTCTGACGGCTCTGCGCCTGATAAGTGCGGTTTATGTTTTTCAAATATACAAGAGCATATTCATTATTTGTGCCTTGAAGCGCGTCTGTTACGCGTACATATTTATCCTCGCCCGAGCTTATAATTTCGCATACTCTCTCGTTTTTAAAATCAGTCGAGGCTGCAGCAAAAGGAGCATTGTTATAAAAAAGAGCGGCGCGGCTTGTAAGCGAAAGGTAAACTCCTCTTTTTTGATAATAACTGCCGTAAGGCGCAATAACAGATGACAGAGTTTGCTCGTTGGCGTTGTCTCTTGATTCAAGCGCTGTAATATCAGAAATTATTGCTTTGGATATGAAATATTCTTCGTTTAACGATGTTTCGCGCACAGAAGCAAGCGCGGAAGAAAAAGATGTGCTTGTCATTACAAAAACAAAAATGAACAAAACGAATATAAACAGCGAAAGCGAAAACAAAAAGTTTTTTTCCCATACTCTCATAGATTATACCTCTAGCCTGTAACCGAGTTTGTAAACCGTCTTTATTCTTGTTTCCCAGTTGAGTTTCTTACGAAGCTTTTGTATATGAACATCCACCGTGCGCGTATCTCCGTAATAATCAAAGCCCCAGGCAAGCTCTAAAAGCTTTTCTCTCGAGAGCGCTATGTTCCTGTTGTTTATAAGAACTTCCAAAAGCTCGAATTCCTGCGGCGTTAAAGCGGTCTCCTTGCCGCTAAGGTACGTTTTTCGCCCTACTAAATCGACTGTCGCAGTATCTAGCTTAAAGAGCTTGTCCATTCCTTTTGTCCGTCGGAGCACGGCCTGTACGCGTGCTAAAAGCTCAAGCGTTTCAAACGGCTTCACGATATAATCATCCGCGCCGAGATTAAGCCCTTTTACGCGGTCGTTTAAATCGCTGCGCGCCGTTAAAAATATTACGGGAGCCGAATCTATTTTTTCCATGACAGAAAAACCGCTGATCTTTGGAAGCATAATATCGAGCAAAATAAGGTCAAAAGTTTTTTCTTCAAGATTTAAAAGAGCTTCTTCGCCGCTGTAAGCCTGTGTACATTCATGGCCAACAAGCGTAAGGCTTCTGCGCAAAAGTTCATTAATCGGTTTTTCGTCTTCTACTATTAAAATTTGTGCCATATATTTTCCTCCGTTGCCTTTTAATATATAATAGAGTTGTTAGGAAGTTGTAAGAACTAAAAAAATTTTCAAAGGAGGCACAGCTAATATTAACAGTCAATCTGCTTGCTCATACAATAGATTTCAGTAAAGCCGGCTGATGCAGTCATGCGCCCGAAATTTTGAGTTTTATCAACTTTAAATCCTATCTTTTGGTAAAGCTTTAATGCGCGCGGATTGGTATCAATAACTTCCAGTGTAAGTTTAGTAACGCCAAGCTCTTTTGCCTTCTTGAAAGACGCTTCGAGAAGCATAGTGCCGTATCCCGCGCCGCGTGCGTCATCGCGGACAGCGATTTTTCCTATATGAACAGTGTTTTTCGCGCTGTGTTCAAAAAACGTTGCGAAAATTCTATTTATTACAGTTCTCCAAAGCGCGCCCCATAAGCCATAGTTTCTTCTAAAAACAGAAAATTTGTAATCTATAAATTTTAAACCATTATAATCTAAACCTATAAAGCCCATTACACTGTCATCTTTTAAGGCATATAATCCGCAGTCTGCGTTAATGCATTCTCTGACGCAGTTTTCGCCTTTTTTTGGGTCGCCTTTTAATATATAAGCTCTTAGTTTTTTGCCGAAAGCGCCGTATAGTATTTGTGCAGCCTCATACCTTTGCTTTTCGCTCAATTTATCAGTGATTATGATATCGTTTTTCATCGCTTGATCTCCATTTTAAGGAATGTACTCCCGGTTATTATACCATAATTTCTTTGCTTTTTTTCTAAAAAAACTATTGACAATATGCATGTCTTACAACTATAATTAAGCAAATTAAAGGCTGTGATGGAGAAAAGTAGACTTATCTCTGCTTCGTAGAGAGCTGTTGTTTGGTGAAAGACGGCAGGCAGAATACAGACGAAACTCGCTCCTAAGCTGCTGTGCCGAAACTTTATTTCAGTAGGGGCAGACGTCGTGACTCAACGTTATAAGAGTACGGGCATTATATAGTGCCCTGATAAGCTGGCGGTTATTATTAATCGCAAGCAGAGTGGTACCGCGGGTCTTTCGTCTCTGTATGATGGAAGGCTTTTTTTGTATGATTTTATATAAAAAAAGTGCAGTACCAAAAAGATTTTGTAAAGGAAGGAGATCCATTATGAGAAAGATCAAGATTTTTGACACGACACTTAGGGACGGAGAACAATCGCCGGGATGCAGCATGAACTTAAGCGAGAAAATAGAGGTTGCGCACCAGCTGGAAAAGCTCAATGTAGATGTCATTGAAGCAGGTTTCGCAATAGCTTCGCCGGGCGATTTTGTTTCGGTAAAGACTATTGCCGAAAAAATTAAGGATACAAAAGTCGCAAGTCTCTCACGAGCGCTCAAAAAGGATATTGATCGTTCTTATGAAGCGTTGAAAAACGCAGCCTCGCCGAGAATACACACGTTTTTAGCGACGTCTCCTATTCATATGAAGTATAAGCTCAAGATGAGCCCGGAAGATGTATTAGCCCAGGCGGCGGACATGGTGAAATATGCAAAATCGCTTTGCGGCGATATAGAATTTTCTGCCGAAGACGCTTCAAGAAGTGAGCCTGAGTTTTTGTATAAAGTGCTCGAGGGCGTTATCAAAGCGGGCGCAACATGCGTAAACATTCCCGATACCGTAGGGTATTCTACTCCCGAAGAGTATTATGAGTTTGTGCTTGGTGTAAAGAATAATGTCGCGGGCATTGAGAAGGTAGACCTTTCGGTACACTGCCACAACGATTTGGGGCTTGGTGCCGCGAATTCACTCGCGGCTGTACGCGCGGGGGCTACGCAGGTAGAATGTACGATAAATGGAATAGGCGAAAGAGCGGGCAACGCAGCTCTTGAAGAAATCGTGATGATTATAAACACACGGCACGATCTGTACGATTTTTCAACCGGCATCGACACTCGGCAGATTTATAATTCGTCAAGACTGGTTTCATCGATTACCGGCGTTGCCGTACAGCCGAACAAAGCGATAGTGGGAGAAAACGCGTTTGCTCACGAAGCGGGAATTCATCAGCATGGTATATTGGCAAACGTTGAAACATATGAGATAATGACACCCGAGTCGATTGGACTTGAACACAACACTTTTGTACTCGGAAAGCATTCGGGAAAACACGCTTTCGCCGACAGGCTGAAAACTCTTGGGTATAATATAGACGAAGAGCGCCTTGCGCACAGCTTTGAACAGTTTAAAGAGCTTGCGGACAGAAAAAAAGACGTTTCGGATATGGATCTGCGCGCGCTTGTCGAATTTGAATCGTTAGAGATTCCGAATGAATTCGAGATAGATTCTTTCGTGGTAAACAGCGGAAACAAGATGACGGCTACTGCGATGATAAAGCTGATTCGCAATGATGAAGTGTTAGAAGAAGCTACGACGGGCGACGGGCCTGTAGACGCAGCTTTTAACGCTATAGACAAATGTGTAGGCATGAGCTTTAGGCTGGAGGATTATGTTGTCCGTTCGGTAACGGGCGGTAAGGACGCCCAGGGCGAAGTCTCTGTTAAGCTTGGTAAGGACGGTAAGAAATACAAAGGCAAAGGGCTAAGCACAGATATTGTTGAAGCAAGCGTAAAAGCTTATGTAGACGCCATAAACAGATACTATTATGAAATAAAAGTGGAGGGATAGAAAATTGAGTATGACGATGACACAAAAAATATTGGCAAGCAAGGCGGGGCTCGATGAGGTTCATGCCGGGCAGTATATCGAGGCCAAGATAGACCTTGCTCTGGGTAACGATATAACTACACCTGTTGCCATAAAAGAGTTTAATAAAACGGGCAGAAAAACTGTGTTCGATAAAGACAAGGTCGCGATAGTGCCCGACCATTTTACGCCGAACAAAGATATTAAAGCGGCGGAGCAGTGCAAGTTTATACGAGAGTTTGCTCTAAAGCACGACGTTACCAACTATTTTGAAGTGGGCGAAATGGGCATTGAGCATTGCCTGATACCCGAAAAAGGGCTGGCTGTGCCGGGCGACGCTATCATCGGCGCAGATTCGCACACATGCACTTACGGCGCGCTCGGAGCTTTTTCTACCGGAATGGGCAGTACCGACCTCGGCGCGGCTATGGCAAGAGGTAAAAGCTGGTTCAAAGTACCGTCGGCGATAAAATTTGTATTGACGGGCAAAATGCAAAAGTGGGTATCGGGAAAAGATATCATACTGCACATTATAGGAATGATAGGCGTGGACGGCGCTTTGTATAAATCTATGGAGTTCGCCGGAGACGGCGTTGCCGAGCTTACTATGGACGACAGGTTCACGATTTGCAACATGGCTATCGAAGCAGGCGCGAAAAACGGTATATTCCCTGTCGATGAAAAAACGATAGAGTACGTAAAAGCGCATTCGAACAGAGATTACGAAGTATTCGAGGCGGACGAGGACGCGGAGTATGACCAAGTCATAGAAATCGATTTAAACACGCTTCGCCCGACGGTAGCGTTTCCGCACCTGCCTGAAAACACAAAGACTATCGACGAAGTCGGTGACATCAAAATTGATCAGGTCGTTATAGGCTCTTGCACTAACGGGCGCATGGGCGACCTTAGAATCGCCGCCGATATACTTCGCGGCAAAAAGGTGAAAAAGGGAGTGCGTACAATCGTGTTTCCCGGGACTCAAAAAATTTACCTGCAGGCGGTAAAAGAAGGTTTAGTAACCGATATCGTAGAAGCGGGCGCTGTGTTTTCCACACCGACATGCGGGCCTTGCCTCGGCGGGCATATGGGAATACTCGCTAAGGGAGAGCGTGCGGTTTCTACAACAAACCGTAACTTTGTCGGAAGAATGGGGCATGTAGAATCTGAGGTTTACCTCGCTAGCCCTGCGGTTGCGGCGGCTTCCGCTCTTACCGGAAAAATAGAAAACCCCGAGAACTTATAAAGAAAGGTTTATGATATGAGAGTATATAAATATGGAAACAATGTAGATACCGATGTTATTATTCCGGCGAGATACCTTAACACTTCGGATGAGAATGAGCTTGCTTCGCACTGCATGGAAGACATCGACGAAACTTTCGCGAAGACAGTTGAGCCGGGCGACGTAATTGTTGCAGAAAACAACTTTGGATGCGGTTCATCTAGAGAGCACGCGCCTATAGCAATAAAAGCTTCGGGAATATACTGTGTTATAGCAAACACCTTTGCACGTATATTTTTCAGAAACTGCATCAACATAGGGCTGCCTATTCTCGAGTGCCCGGAGGCTGTAAAAAATACAGACAAGGGCGACGAGCTTAAAATAGACCTAGACAAAGGGTCTATATATAACGTAACAAAAGATATGACGTTTCAGGCAGAGCCTTTTCCGCCGTTCATGAGAAAGATAATGGACGCGAACGGGCTTATAGGCTATATTTCTAAAGAAGCATAAGGCAAAATTAAACAAACGAGCATACTTGGTTTTGAAAAACCTTGTATGCTCGTTTTTTGCTTATTTCTATATTCTATTCAGCCTACGCGCCGAACTCGCCCGCTTTCCAAGCTTCAAATTTCTCCATAGTCAGCTCATATGTACGCTGGCATATATCCGGAAGCTCGCCGCCCCAGGTATCCTGCGCAAGTTCGAAACCTTTTTTCACCGCATCTATAAGCATTTCCGCTTTGCTCGAATCGCCGCCCGAGATGCCGATTGCAAATTCCACGAGACGGTCAGAAGTTGCTTCCGCGCTGTAAAAGCCGCCTTCCATAACGTTCGCCGCATCGAGGTCGCTTTCTATGCCATAGCGCTTGCTCAATAGTGCTTCGAGATTATCGATGCTTAACGGGCTGCGGCCGCTACCGTCAAGATACCCTTGCATATACGATTTTAGGCTTCCGAGCTGGTTGCCGAGCTGTTTGTTTATATACTTTCCGAATTTTTGTACGATCTGCGCGTTTCCGGCAAGCTTCGGGTTGGCGTATAATGCCAGCTTTTCGCTGCTTACTGTCTGCTTCTCCTTGGCGCCTTTTTCTTCTTTGTTTTGCTCCGGCTTATTATTGCGCGGCTTATAATCCGAAAGATGGGTGATATTGTTTCCCGTTTTACTTATATCCATGAGATAACCTCCTTGTTTAGGCCGTTAAACGACCTCGCGGGCGCCGATGTCCTTATCGTTTTAATCCCGCTATAAAATATATCGGAATATTATCAGAAATCCTTTAATTGGAAATTAAATAACAAAACATTACAATATATGATTTTTTTTGATATAATTTATTATGTCAGATTTTTTGCATGCCTATATATTGATAAGAGGTGAATGGAATGGCACGGAATATCTATTTAGACGAATACGCTAACAAAATAGGGAAATTTAATTTGGAGCATGATGAGGATACATCATTTTTTGCTCAGCTAGTTTATAGAGAACCGGATTATCTTCTCGTAGGCAATATAGTAAGCGAACTTTTATACCGAGATATATGTCGAAAAAAAACTAGAGGATTCGAAGTTTGTTATTTTAATTTTTTTGGTGAAATCGAAGGAACGTGTTTTTCTCTCATAAATTCCACTATGTCGAATAAGAGCAGCAAAAATACTGATCCAAATGACATTGAAAACGGATGGCATTATTCCATTGAAATAAAACCGGGTGAAATCGCTTTTGGAAGTTTCTATGCGAATGATGAAACTGCAATATCGAGTACCATCGTTGAGTATGATAAAATTAATGAGTTTATTCATTTGGAGCTTTGCAAATTTGATTTAGACAAAGGATTATCATTTACTCCATCTTCATCTATTAAGTACAATTTAAAAGGTTGTGAATTAATGTTCGATGCAAAACTTTCTTGTTCGGAATCATTTGACAGATATGAATTTAAAAATAATGTCTCGACAACGTATAATTATGAAAATAAAATAGATATTAAGACAGCGAGAAAACATATAGCAATCACACAAATGTTCTTTTCCCTACTGAAACTCAACTACATAGGAGCAAATTCAATAGATTTGTTCAAAGAGCAATATCCTAATTTTTATCAGCAATTTAATCCAACTAACGTAGTTAAATACCATTTAAATTTTGCTTCGAATAGCGTAAAGGAAGCATGGCCGGTTCCCACTTTCTGCTTGAAATTTGAGTACATAGAAAATATTTTTGAAACAATTTTGGATAACTGGTTTGAGTTTATGTCTAGTGCAGAGCCGATAGTCGAATTATTCTATCAAATATTAATTCAACGCTCTTTTGATATAAATCATTTTTTGAATTTGGTACAAGCGCTTGAGGTATATTCAAACAAGTTTAGGGAAGCCGAAGTGAAGAAGTTGTCGAAAAAACGTACTCGCGACAAGGGAAAACTGTGCAAAAACTCAGAACAACAATGTCCTGAAAAAGATAATTGGTCTGTCACAACGTGGCATAGAATGGTTGATTTGCTAGACTTCACAAAGATATGTTTTAAGTTTGATGAGAACGACATTGACATTATTGCATGCTGGATTACCGACACTAGAAACTACTATACGCATTATGGAGATGATAAAAAGAAAAAGGCATTGACTGCTTTTAACGAAAGAGCACCAATTAACAGATTTATGAAGTATCTATTGACAATCTTGATTTATAATAAACTTGGAATTGAGATGGAGCTTATAGGCAAAGAATTTTATCATCCTTTCTATCAAACAACATTGCAGCAAGTAAAATCGCTTTTGATATCTAAAAGGAGCGAGTAAGCATCTACTTTTTTTCCTCCAACAACCCAAACTCTATTATGATATAATAAAACAAAGAATCTTTCTTAGAGGAGTTACATCAATGGCAAAACGTTTCATAATGGCTATAGACCAGGGGACGACGGGAACAAGAGTGGTGCTGTTTAACCATGAAGGGCAGATACATTCGTCTGCATACCGCGAGATAAAGCAGATTTATCAAAAACCCGGCTGGGTAGAGCACGAAGCTAATGAATATTGGGAAACGGTGCTTGCCTGCGCCGCCGAAGCTTTCGAAAAAGGGAATACGAGCGCGGAAGAGGTCGCGGCAATAGGCATAACCTGCCAGAGAGAAACGACTATTTTATGGGACAGAGACACGGGAGAGCCCGTATATAAAGCGATAGTATGGCAGTCGCGGCAGACTGCGCAGATATGCGAAGAGCTAAAAGAAAAAGGCTACGACGATTATATAAGGAAAAACACAGGCCTTTTGATAGACGCCTATTTCTCGGGCACTAAGATAAAATGGATAATTGATAATATAGACGGCGTAAAGCAGAAGGTAAACGCTAAGAAAATCTGTTTCGGCAACGTTGATTCTTGGCTGATGTATAAGCTTTCGGGCGGCGCATGCCATGTAGAAGATTATTCAAACGCGTCAAGAACGCTCCTTTTAAATATACACACACTAAAATGGGATGAAAAAATTCTGGGCGCTCTCGGTATACCAGAGCATATACTGCCCGAGTTAAAACCGTCGAGCGGCGAAATTGCAGTCACGAGCAAAGATGCATTTTTCGGGCAGGAGATACCGATAACGGGAGACGCGGGAGACCAGCACGCCGCAGCTTTTGGGCAGACGTGCTTCGAGCCGGGCATGGCAAAGAACACCTACGGCACAGCACTTGCGCTTATGATGAATATTGGGGAAAAGCCGAAACCGAGCAAAACAGGGCTTACAACAGACCTTGCATGGTTTATCGGCGGCAGGGCGGAATACGCTCTTGAAGGGCTTGTTTTTATAGGCGGCGCCGTTATTCAATGGCTGCGAGACGGTCTGAAGATTATAGACAGCGCGGCAGAGGTAAGCGAACTTGCCGGCAGAGTTGCCGACACAGGCGGAGTATATCTTGTACCGGCGTTTACGGGGCTTTGCGCGCCGTACTGGGATATGTACGCGAGAGGAACGATAGTCGGAATTACAAGAGGAACGACAAACGAGCATATAGCAAGAAGCGCGCTTGAATCCATGGCGTACCAGACGCGAGATATACTGGAGTGCATGCAGCAGGATTCGGGAGAGAAAGCGGTATCGTTAAGAGTTGACGGCGGTGCGACGGCGAGCGATTTTCTGATGCAGTTTCAGGCGGATATCTTGGGCATACCTATAGAGATACCTGTTGTTACCGAAATGACAGCGCTCGGCGCGGCTTATCTTGCCGGGCTTGGCGCAGGCTTTTGGGAAGACAAACAGGAAATCGCAAAGCAGTGGAAGTTAGCAAGGGTTTTTGAGCCAAATATGAAGCAGGACCAAAGGCAGGAACTTTATTCGGGATGGAAACGCGCGGTAGAGCGGTCTTTTGGCTGGGCGCAAAAATAAGACGAAAAATGCTGCTTCTTGCTCCGGCAAAGCCTCCGGTTTAAAAAGTGTGGCCTATGATTATCGCCATTGAAAAAAATCGAATTTAAATTAATAACCCAAGTCCCTGTTCACAATGCTGCCGTCTATTGCGTTTATTGTAAGAACAGAATATGTATATGAATCTCCTTCAGCCAATTTTTCACTTGCTAAAAAGTCCCATACGGGAATGGCTCTGAATAATCCCTGCTGGTCTTTGACAGACTGTACAAAATATCCAAGCTCTATCCGATTAACATCAATAGTCAAGGGGTTATAGTCAGGTGCATAATAATTATAGAATACTTGTTCTCTGAAGATATCTTTTGCTTCCTTAACGCTTAATGTATCAACATTTTCATTGATAACTTCCCCAATTTTAAGTGCATTGCTTAGGTAGAATTTCAAGATACCGGTATCGTTTATATAAATGGTAACTTGTTCAGGGTTGATAAATGGAGCGTAAACACTGGCTTCTCCTTCTTTCTGTCCTGACATCATATGACTCTGGTAATCCGAAATACCAATACCATTAACGCTTTTCATGAAATGCAGCACATACCCCTGTTCATTTTCTGAACCTTCAATACCGGAAGCGGTTAATATCATATCCTCTAAGCCCAATTCACTCATTGTGCTTTGTGCTTTCGAAATTGCTTCATCCAATGTCATTTCCATATTGTTTTCTGTTACAGGATATGTTGATATACCATCAAGGCGATTTGAAAAGTAGATGCCTGAATTATATTCGCTGGTATTCTTAAATATCATTAATGTAGCCGGATAATTATTGTTGCCTATAGTGGCTGATACATTGATAACTTCCCGCTCGTTTTGTTCTTCAAAAGACAAATCGGTTAACGCCTGAGGCACATCATTTTCGCTTGGCGCATTTTGCAGCAACTGTGTATAATAATCTATCTCTGCTTGTATACTCTCTGCGTCCTCATCTAAAGCGCCGCTATGCACTTCTGCAAGTTCCTTTTTCAGGGTAAGGATTTGGGCTTCAAGGTCCTCCTTTGTGAATATTGGTTCATCATATACAGCGCTATCTTGGAAAAATACTTTAATTATTTCCCATGCATCATCCTCTGTATATAGTTTAGAGCCTACTTCTACAACTGGAAATTGTGCTACTTTTGGGAGTATAATTTTCGCATCAATATTAACAGTCACATTAGTCCCGCTTAACTGTTCCTGCCATGTTTCATTGTGTTGCGTAGATGACGCATCTATGGTTGGGGCTGGCGTACCCGCTATTATGCTATCAAGATTATCATCGTTTTTTCCAACAACAATGCTTTGCTCCGGTGTTGGCTGGCAGGCCGTTGTAAAGCAAGCGATAATCATAATCGCCGCCAACGCGAGTGCAATAAAACCAGCGGATTTTGATTTGCGCTTAGGTTTTATCATGTTCTCGACACGCTGCCTCAGCTTCGTTTTATCGCTGCAAAACGATAACGTCAATGATGTCTTTTGCCTGTTTTGTGACAGCTTTATCACATCTAACAGACTTTGAGAATATTCGAATTTATCTTTTTCGCCTATGTGCTTTAGTACCATTTCATCGCAAGAAAGCTCTCTGGCGCTAATATAGTTTTTATACGCAACCCATACAAGAGGATTAAACCAATGTACCGCCTTTGCGGCCAGCCAAATATAGTTTTTTAGTATATCAAAGCGTTTTATATGGCACAACTCATGCATAATAATAAGCTTGAGTTTATCATCGCTTATGCAATGTGACAATCCGGCCGGTATCAATATTTTTGATTTTATGAGCCCGTATGTTACCGGCATATCAATACAGCTACATTCTGCAATCTTAGTATTTTTAGTCATGCCCAGCTTTGTTTTTCCATAGGTTAAGGCTTTAATTAAATCAGTGCTTGCTTTGAATCTGGATTGCTTGATTCTTTTATTAAAACGAACAAACTCAAATATATTTTTACATACAAACAAAGCTATACCGGTTATCCATAAAGCGAATAAAACAGTCCATAGGCTTAAGCTCTTTATCCAGTCAAAAGCTTTCTTGAAAATCGATACCTCTGCTTGCTTTTGTGCAATATTGTCGTTCATTTCAATTTTTTGCAAACTGTGCGGAATGTCGTTACTGCTATAACTTAATTGATCATTGTTTGCCATTTCGATTGGCTGTGAGGCCATATTTGCGAGATCATGCTGATCTGCTTCCGGTATGCTTATAAAGCTGTCAAAGTGCACGGGCGATTCAAGCGTAACCGGCATTATCAACCGGACAAGCACCAACAGCCAAAGAAAAGACATTATCTTTGAACTTATTTTACCGGCATATATTGTTTTTATAGCCAAAACTATAAGTATTACGATTGATGAAAAAAGTGTTGTTTCAAATATCAGCTTTAAATATGTTTCCATACTATTTATCCTTCGCCTTATAATCAATGATAAGCTGTTCTAGCTTGGCAATCTCGTCGCCCGAAACCTTTTCTTTTTCAATAAGGCCTGCAACCATATGCGAAAGACTGTCAAAATGGTTGTTAAGATAGGCTGTTGTTTCATCCGCAATAAAATCTTTCTTATCAATAAGCGGATAGTACATGTTCATTCGTGCATTGATCTGACGAATACCGACAAGCCCTTTTTCGCTCAATCGCCTTAGGTACGTCTTTACCGTGTGCCGCGACCAATCACGCACACCGTCAAGTTCTTTTAATATAGTTGCGTTGCTGACCTCTCCGTTTTTCCACAATACTTCCATTATTAATCTGTCTGCTTTTGAAAGATTCGGATAATTACTCATATATTCGCTCCTTAGTTCATGTGGGATATGTTTTACCTCACATATAAGGGTAAACGAATACCTCTTACTTGTCAAGCATCTTTTATTTCATTCTATAAAAAGATTATGTTCTCTGGCAGAAAAGATTTTATACCCATATTAAAGAACACAGCGTTATAAATGAATAACACCATTCATATACTTTAACTATGAACTCTATGATGAATGTAAATTGGAAAGAAGAACTAAAAAAATACCTGCCCGAAGCTGTTTACAATGCAATAAACGGCATAGATGAAGATATAGCCGGAGCGGTAGAAGAAGTGCGTTTAAGGCTATCCAAACCGCTTATGGTGTATACGGGCGATAACGGATACTGCGTAAGTGAAAACGGCGTGCTCAGCGAAAACGATGGCATGATAATAAACGAAGATTATATTGAGCAGGCTTTCAGCGCAATCACGGGCAAATCTGCTTACGCTTACGAGGACGAAATAAGCAACGGCTTTCTGACTCTTTCGTGCGGTATACGCGCAGGGCTTGCGGGAAGCGCGATTCTTTCTAACGGCTGCGTGAAAACTTATAAAAGCATAAGCGGCATCAACTTTCGTATTCCAAGAGAGATATTAGGCATATCAAAAAAATTACTGCCATATATATCAAAAGAACGGCGGCTTATTAATACACTCATAATATCTGCTCCGAAGCTTGGCAAAACAACGCTTGTGCGCGACATATCAAGATGCGCGGGGGATGGTATTTATCTTAATCCCTGCAAGGTATCGCTGATAGACGAGAGGCAGGAGCTTGCCGCAAGCTTGTACGGCCGGCCGCTGTTTGATGTAGGGAGACAGACGGATGTATTGTCTAACATTAAAAAACATACCGGAGTGTTTATGGCGCTCCGGTCGCTGTCTCCTGATGTGATAATGACGGACGAGATAGGCAAAAGCGAAGATTTAGAGGCGCTTCGGGAGATAGCAAACAGCGGCGTCGTAATGATAACGACTGCGCACGCGCCAAACCTTTCGTGCCTGCTCCAAAGGCTCTTTTTCCAAAAAATATTCAAAGAACGGCTGTTTTGCGCATACGTTGTGCTTTCGGCGGCTAGAGGAAGAATTACCATAGAACAGATACATGACGGTTTTGGACAAGAGATGCTCAAAGAATCTTTTCTGCTCTGAAAAAAACGGAGGAATAATGAAACTTGTTTTGTGCCTATTGATTGTTATACTCAGCGCATATATAGGAAGACTGTTTTCTAAAAAAGCGTCGCAGAGGCTGATATTTTTCAGAGAATATTATTCTGCCGTGGTTTATCTTACCGACAGGATAATAGGGCTCTGCCTCGAGCTTTGCAAAGCGCTCGATGCTTCGTGCGAAAACGATATTCATAAATTTTTCATGCAATGCTCGAAAAGCCTGAAAAACTCACCGAGCAAAAGGTTCTCTCTTATATGGAAGAAGAATTTTAATGAAGCAAAATATACGTTTTTAACAAAAGAGGATAAGCGGATAATTCTTGACGGAGGAGAAGCTGTCGAAACGCTGTGCAAAAACCCGAGCGAGAAACAGGCAAGGGCGTATGTCCAGAGGCTGTCGGCATATATAACCGAAATGGAAACGGAAAAAAGAAAAAAATGCAGGCTGTATAATTCGGCAGGTGTGCTCGGCGGGCTGTTTATTGCATTGATGGTTATATGAAGGAGGGATAACGAGTTGAACATAGACTTGATTTTTAAAATAGCCGCGATAGGAATACTCATCGCCGTTTTAAATCAGCTTCTGGTAAGGGCGGGAAGAGAAGATATGGCAACAATGGTGACTATAGCCGGCCTTATTATCGTGCTTTTGATGGTAGTAGATTTAGTCAGCAACCTGTTCGAAAGCGTAAAACGAATTTTTGGCTTGTATTGACAAATGGAAATTGTAAAAATCGCGCTCATTGGTATTGTTGCCGGCGTGCTCGTAGTGACGGTAAAGCAAAAGCAGCCCGAGCTTGGCATGCAGGTCAGCATAGTCGCCGGGCTTATAATCTTTATATACGTTCTCGACTATCTAATGACGGCTGTTAACTATATAAAAGACATCGTAACAAAATATGATATACCGTATGAGAGCATAACGATAGTGCTGAAAATTATAGGCATAGCGTATATCTGCGAGTTTGCCGCCGAGATATTAAAAGACACGGGGGAAGCTTCGCTTGCTTCAAAGGTAGAGCTTGGCGGAAGAGTTTTCATAATCGTGCTGTCGCTGCCTATTATCACATCGTTTATGAACATGGTTTTAGGGTTGTTAGGATAAACGTATGCTAAAAAAACTGTTGATACTCCTGATTGCGGCGTGTATTTTATTCATGCCGTGCACTGCATTTGCGGATGAGGATGATGAAATAGAACAGGCGCTCGAGGACGAGATTGAAGATAACATTGAACGCGCGCTTGGCACCGCGGATTTGCACGAGATAGAATCTTTCTACAATAAATACAAGCAAGAGCTTTCGCCCATAACGGGCGGCACCGATTTAAAAACATTTATTACAATGCTTGCCAAAGGCGGCGCCGATTTTGATATAGCCGATATTTACACCGCAGTTTTAGGATCGCTTTTCGGCGGCGTTAAACAGAGCATACCCGCTATAGTACAGATAATAGTCATTGCTCTGCTGTTCAGCGTGATTACACATTTTAAACCTTCTTTCGGAAGCTCGGGAGTGTCTAAAGCAGCGGGTACGGCGCAGTACGTGATTATCGGCACCATCACCATAAGCATAATAGTCACCGCCTTTACCATAGGTATGAACGCGATAACCGCAATGACCGATTTTACAAAAGAGCTGTTTCCTCTGCTCATTACACTTTTAACTGCGCTCGGCGGAATAACTTCGGCGGCAATTCTCAGCCCCGCGACGGTATTTTTAACGACAGGCATTTCAATTTTTTTCAACAGCTTTGTTCTGCCGCTTATAATAGTGCTCACTGTTTTTACGGTAATCAACAATTTTTCGTCTAGCGTAAAACTAGACGGTTTCTGCTCGCTTATAAAAAGCGTAACAAAATGGGCTATAGGTATATGCTTTACCGTGTTTCTCGGTATTGTCACAATACAGGGGCTCCTCGGGTCAACGTTTGACGGAGTATCTATAAAAACCGCAAAATACACAATAGATAAATTCGTACCTATAATCGGCGGCATGTTCTCTGATACGGTAGACGTTCTTATAACGTGTACTCTGCTTATAAAGAATTCCGTGGGCATCGCGGGAATAATAATAATAGCGGGCATAATAATTTCACCTGTGTTTGCTATACTCGCCCATTACTTTTTGTTTAAGCTTACGGGAGCCGTTCTCGAGCCTATAGCGGGCAATAACATGGGCAAATTCGCGGGCGAAGCGGCCGAGGTGCTGCTTTTGCTTTTTGCGGCGGTGCTAGCGGCGGCGGCAATGTTTTTTATAACGATAGCCGTTATCATAGGCGCGGGAAACACTAACATAATGTTGAGGTAGGTATATGCAGAGTTTTTTTTCATCTTGGGCAATATCCGTGACAATCGCAATACTGTTCAGCGCGATTATAAACGCGCTCCTGCCCGAATCAAGCATAAAAAAATACGTTAAGGTAGTGCTTGGCGTTTTGGTTACTCTTATAATGCTGTCTCCGCTTTTCGGGCTTTATGGCGGCGTGGATTTCGCGCAGGAAGCGGGCGATACTCTAGACAGTATAAAAAAAGCGAGCGAACATAAAATAGACAGCGCTTTATACAAAGATTATATTTTTGATGTATATATGGGCAATGAATAAAATAAATATGAATAGTGAAAAAGTTTATGAGGTGTACACATGCAAGAGCAAAAGAAAAAGAATAATGAACGAGAGAGTACGGGCAAAAAGGCGGGTGGTATCTTATCCGCGTTTATTAAACTTGATATAAAAAAGAAGATACAGTACGCGGCAATCTTGCTTGTGATAATAGTGATTCTAACCATATATTTTGCTTCTTCGGGCACAAATACCCCTGCCCAAACACAAGAAAACCCTGCGGACATATCCGCTCTGCCCGACAGCATAGAAGCAAAGCTTCGGCAAACGCTTTCTAACATTCAAGGCGCCGGAAGAGTCGACGTTATGATCACGTATGAATCGACATCCGAGATAGTTCCTGCAATAAGCGTAGATACCCAGACCTCAACGACTACCGATACGGGCGAAAACGGAGACAGTACGACAAATACGCAAAATACGCAAAGCGAGATAGTGACAGTAAACGGAAACGGCGGGAGCTCGGCACTTGTGCTTCGCGAAAATAGCCCGGAGGTAAAAGGCGTGCTTGTTATCGCCGAAGGTGCGGACGATATAGGCGTAAAGCTTAGCCTGCTAAACGCGGTAAAAACTATTTTGAACGTCAGCCCCGACAAGGTTGACGTATATAAAATGAATAATGAATAAGGGAAGTGGAATAATGAAAAATAAGAAAACAGGCAGATATTTGCTGCTTGCGGGTTTGATTGTAGTGCTTATTGGCGTCGGGTATATCAACTTTGCATTAATAAACAACCCGGGGCAGGAAAATATCGCGGCAAACGAAAATATGGAAATTGAAGGCGCTCTTTCGGCTGATGATCTTGCTGTAATGTCGGCGCAGGATTCTTTCGAAGATTATAAAACCAACAGGCAAAGCGTAAGAGAAACGGAAGTCGCGTATCTTGACAGCATAATTTCCAACGAAAACAGCGATATGGAAACGGTAAAAGATGCGCAGAATCAAAAAATAGAGATAGTAGCAAAAATGGAAGCGGAGCTGAAAATCGAAGGGCTGCTTGCGGCAAGCGGATTTTCTGACGCTATTATAACAGTACAGGAAGGTTCGGTTAATGTAGTTATAAAAGCAAAGCAAATAACAAAAGAACAGGCGGCAAAAATACTCGAAATAGTGCGCAATGAAACGGGCGAACCGGCGCAAAATATAAAAGTAATACTACAGGGCTAACTGTTTAAATTTGTATTAAAGTAGTTTTAAGTAGATTGTATTTTATTTGCCTATCTGTTATACTTTAAGTACTTATGAGAAGAGGTGAGATGTTTGAGCACAAACAATATTAATACCAGGGAAGAGCAGAACGGAAGCGTATCATTCGCAAACGATGTGGTGGCGACTATTGCCGGGCTCGCGACGATAGAGATTGAAGGCGTAGCCGGTATGAGCGGCGGCTTTTCCGGCGGGCTTGCCGAGCTTCTCGGCAAAAAAAATCTTACCAAAGGCGTAAAAGTCGAGGTTGGAAAAGAAGAATGTGCCATTGATTTATTTATAGTCGTAGAATACGGAAGCGACATACCTTCAATGTGCAAAAAAATACAAAGCAATGTTAAAAAAGGCGTAGAGACAATGACGGGGCTTCGCGTCATTGAAACTAATATACATATACAAGGCGTACGCATAGCAAAAGAACCGACAGAAGATTCAAAGCGTGTACATTAAAGTTTTTTAGGGCTGAACGTGCATTAAACGTTACGGGGGATAAAAATGAAAATGCGTATTTTCATGAGAATTTTGCTGACACTTTATATTTTAGGAGTATTATTTGTCGCGGGCGTAATGCTTATCTGCGCCTGGGGTATTATCGACATAGTGCACCCGACTTACTGGCTATCGTCGCTTTACGACAACAGTACGGTGCGTATCGTGGCGTCCGTTATAGGCATAGCTATAATCGCGCTTAGTATTGCTCTCATGTTTTCGGGAATAAGAAAGCGCAAACCAAAGTCTGCGCTTATAAAGGTAACCGAAACGGGGGCTATTTCTATTTCGCTTTCTGCGATGGAAGAGATGGCGACACGGCATATTGAAGCAAACCCGGCGATAAGAAGCGTAAAATCGTATGTCAGTGTCAAAGATTCTAAAGTTAACATATCGGCAAAGCTTGCCGTTAACGAAGGGTCGAACATACCCGAAGTTCTGCTTTCTTTGCAGACAAGCCTAAAAGAGCAGATAGAGATTTTAACGGGAGTGGAAGTAAACAAAATATTGCTGCTTGTCGAAAAGACATCGCAGGTCGTAAAGGCGCGTGTTGAATAGTGTCCGAACAAAAAGAGAACCGCTTTGTTACCTTTGTAAAAGAGCATAAAAAAATAATTATCGGCATAAGCTTTGGTTTTGTTGTCGGTGTTTTAATACTGACAATAGGTTTTTTCAGGACTTTGTTTTTAGCAATATGCATAGGCATAGGCGCGTTTTTCGGAACGGACAATAAATTAAAAAAGAAACTGTTTGTAATATTAGACAGAATACTGCCCGATATTTTTAAATAGTTTTTCGGAGGAAGATTTTGAGCAGAAGGTCGGCAAGAGATACCGCGTTTCGACTCTTTTATGAATATTCAATAAACGGTGAGTTCAATCCCGCAACTATGGATGTGATGCGGGATTGTTTTGATAAAGGAATGAACGAGAACGCATGGGAATATGTACGAGATATAATAGAAAAATATAAAAGCCACAGCGAAGAAATAGATAATATCATAGAGGCAAACTCAAAAAAATGGAAAATCAGCCATATGGCAAAAGCGGAATTGTCCATACTCCGGCTGGGTATCTGCGAGATAAAATACAATGACGATATACACCAAAGCATTACTATAAACGAGTGCGTAGATTTAGCAAAAAAATATTCCGAAGAAAAATCTTCGGGGTTTGTTAACGGTGTTCTGGCTGCTGTGGTTGCCGAAAATGGGGAAACTCCTGATGAGAGCGAATAACGCGTGCTTTTTAGCGTTTGACACAAGCCTTTACACAACTTCGGCCGCACTTGTCTGCGAGAACGAGGTTTTATACGATAAAAGAATAATGCTGGCTGTACCAAAAGGAAAAAGAGGGCTGCGCCAGTCGGAAGCTGTTTTTGAACATATAAAAAATTCAAAGCAGCTTTTTTCAGAGTATAGCAATATAGATAAAAGTATAAAAGCTGTGGCTTACAGCTCAAAGCCGTGCCCGAGAGCAGATTCTTATATGCCGGTGTTTGGCGCAGGAGAATCTTTCGCGGCATTGGCCGCCGCTTTGCTCGGAGTGCCGTTATTTGGGTTAACGCATCAGCACGGGCATATTTACTCTGCATTTCTTGGAAACTGCATAGAGAATGGGCAATACTGTGTTTTTCATGTATCGGGCGGAACTCTTGATTTATTAAAAGTAAATATTGACGGGGCAGTAACAGATATAGAAAAGCTCGGCGGAACGCTCGATATCACATGCGGGCAGCTTATAGACAGAATAGGTGTTGCGGCGGGGCTTTCGTTTCCTTCGGGTAAGCAGATAGAAAAGATTTATAGCAAGAACGACATTCATCTTGCTGTAAACGTAAAAGGCTTGTCAGCAAACCTGTCCGGTGCAGAGACACAGGCGCTGCGTATGCTAGAGCAAGGAGCAGACAAAGATGATGTTTTAAGCGCAGTTATAGACTGTTCGGCAGATACAATAATACAGCTTATAAAAAACGCCGCGAAAGATACGAATATCAAAAATTTTATTTTTACAGGCGGAGTTATTTGTAATACAATAATAAGAGAGAAAATTACAAAAGTTTGCGCACAAAACGGGTACGGTTGCGTATTGGCGCAAAAAAAATACAGCGGTGACAACGCCTGCGGGCTTGCGCTCGCGGCGAAAATTTTATACGGCAAAGGAGAAAAATATTGAGCATTATTGACGGGAAAGCTATTTCAAACGAGATTAGACAGGATTTAAAAGGAAAGGCTTCAGAATTGAAAGCAAAAGGGATTATGCCTGGTCTGGCAGTCATTCTTGTGGGCGATGATCCAGCATCGGCTATATACGTGCGCAATAAAGCTCGCGCTTGCGAAGAGATAGGAATATATTCTGTAGTTCACAGGCTTAAAGCCCAAACGCCGCAGGACGAATTGATAGCGCTTATCAAAAGCCTGAACAGCGACCCGAAGATTCACGGAATACTTGTACAGCTTCCGCTGCCCGGGCATCTAAATGAATTGGCAGTCCTGCGTGAAGTAGAGCCTGATAAAGATGTCGATGGTTTGCACGTTGTAACTGCCGGAAGGCTGCTCGTAGGCGAAAAAGGTTTTATACCATGTACGCCAAAAGGTATTATAAGGCTTATAAAGAGCACGGGTGCAGATATATGCGGTAAAAATGCAGTTGTAATCGGAAGAAGTAATATGGTCGGCAAACCGGTATCGCTTCTTCTCCAGAGAGAAAACGCAACGGTGACTATGTGCCATTCACGTACGAAGAATTTGGCGCAGGAGTGTGCGAGAGCCGATATTCTCGTCGCCGCCATAGGCAGGGCGGAAATGATAACAGGCGAGTTTATCAAACCGGGCGCTATAGTAATAGACGTCGGAACTTCAAGAGTAGACGGAAAGCTCAAAGGCGACGTTCTTTTTGACGAAGCGGCTAAAAAAGCATCCTTTATTACTCCCGTACCGGGCGGCGTCGGCCCTATGACTATAACGATGCTTATAGATAACACAGTCGAGGCGGCAAGGCTTTATGGCTGATATTGTATTCAGCGTATCGCAGATCAATGAATACATAAGCAAAAAGATGTTTCGGGACCCGTTTCTCAGCGCAATTGCGGTTGTCGGAGAGGTCACGAATTTTAGCTTATCGTCTGTGGGGCACGCCTTTTTTTCGCTGAAAGACGAAGACAGCATGATAAGCTGTATTGTGTATGAATACGCGGACAATGAATACAAAGACGCAATAATAGACGGGGCGCTTATAAAAGTTTCGGGAAGAATAATTTTTTACAAAAAAAGCGCGAGCGTACAGCTTGCGGTAGAAAAAGCAAGCGCGGAGGGAATAGGAGACCTTTACGCCAAATTTGAGCAGACCAAGCAAAAGCTTTTTGCTGAGGGGCTTTTCGATAAAGCGTATAAAAAAGCAATTCCCGACTACCCGCTGAATATCGGCGTGGTAACGTCCGCTTCGGGCGCCGCAGTACACGATATCATAAACGTCGCGACAAGAAGGTTCGAGGGTATCAGCATTACTGTTTATCCCGCGCAGGTACAGGGAAAAGACGCCGCGCGCCAGATAACGGGCGGAATAAAATATTTTAACGATAAAAAAAGTGTAGATGTTATAATCGTAGGACGAGGCGGCGGGTCTTTTGAAGATTTGTTCGCGTTTAACGAAGAGAGCGTAGCGCGCGCCGTTTTTGAGTCGGAGATACCTATAGTTTCGGCGGTCGGGCACGAAACGGATTTTTCGCTCTGTGACATGGCGGCCGATCTGCGAGCGCCTACTCCTTCGGCGGCGGCTGAACTCGTTGTAAGAAGCAAGCAGGATATTATTGACTATATCAGGGCGCAAAAACAAAGGCTGTTTGAAAATCTTGCTGATGCACTGCACCAGAGGCAGCTTTTGGCAGATATGCTGACGGGCAGCATTAAAGCGTTTCCGTTATCTATGAAACTGGAACAGGCGGGCGAAAGGATAACCGCATCCTGCCGTATGATTAAAACAAGCCTTATCGGGCTGCTCGAGAAAAATACGCTTTTGTTAGGCAATCAAATCAACAATTTGAACAGCCTTAACCCTCAAAACGTTTTAAAAAGAGGTTTCGCAATAGTTTACGACGAAAATAACAACGTGATTACAAGCAGTAAAAAAAGCCGCGAGAATATGGATATAGAGTTTGCCGACGGGCGCGTTTCCGTAACGAGAAAGGACTGATGATCATGGGAGCATTTGAAAACGACTTGAAAAAGCTCGAAGAAATTTCTCAAAAACTGCAGTCAAAAGAGATAGGCATTGAAAAGAGCATAGAACTTTATTCACAGGGCATGAAGCTTGCCGACGAATTGCAGGACAAGCTCGACAAATATAAATCAAAAATAGAAGTGCTGGAAAACGAGGTAGATAAATAGTGGCGCCTTTGCATGAATATTTAGAAAAAACAGCTTCGCTTATAAACGGCAGGCTTATGAAGCTGACTGATATATATTGTGAGCCCGGAAGGCTAAAGGACGCCATGAGCTACAGCCTTGCGGCGGGGGGAAAACGGCTTCGGCCTGTGCTCTGCCTTATGTCAGCAGGCCTTTTCGGAGACGAAAAGCGGGCGCTCGATTTCGCCTGCGCAATTGAGATGATACACACTTATTCGCTTATCCATGACGACCTTCCGGCTATGGACAACGATACGCTGCGCCGGGGCAAGCCTACAAACCATGTTGTGTTTGGCGAAGCTTATGCCATTCTTGCCGGCGACGGGCTGCTAAACTGCGCTTTCGAGATAATACTCGGCTGCGCGAAAGAGGACAACAGCCTTGGAGTTATAAAAGCGGCGAATATAATCGCACGTGCCTCGGGCCCGAGGGGCATGGTGCAAGGTCAGGCGCTTGATATGGATTTTGAACAAAAAGAAAAAGACGAGCAGGCGCTTTTTTACATACACAAACGAAAAACTGCCGCTCTTATAGAAGCATCGGTATTATCGGGCGCGGCGCTGCAAGGCGCGAACAAAGAGGATATTGTCGCTTTGAAGATTTACGGACAGAGCATAGGGCTTGTTTTTCAAATAGTTGATGATATACTCGACAGAGTTGGAGACAGTAAAAAAGTCGGCAAGACGCTTGGCAAAGACAGCGGTGCGGATAAACAAACTTTCCTCAGCGTTTACGGACTGGAAGAATCGAAAAAAATCGCAAAAAACAAAACGGAAGAGGCTACAGCCGCGCTTTCCCGCTTCGGGCAGAAAGCGGATAATCTTCGCGAGCTTGCGTTATATTTGCTGAAAAGAGACAGATAAAAAATCTTAAAGAATATTCATTAAAGAAAAAATTAATATGCGAAGATAACAACATTGCCTGTTTTTTAAACGGGTATTTTTTTATAAACTTTTTATTTTTGATTGTGTTGGATAACATAAATATACCTATGCTTTCAGTATGTCCGAGAGCAAAAGCAAAGCCCTCGAATCTTTATATATTACTTAAAATACACACAATTTTTCGCGGCTAGGATCTGCCCGAAACCGCCGTATAAAAGCAAGTTCGCATGGTAAAGCTAGTCATATCAAAAAGCTTGTGAGGAGATATGACATGCTAATAAACAAAGTCGAAATTTGCGGCGTTGACACATCAAAACTCCCCGTCATGAAACAAAAACAAATGAAAGAACTGATGCTGAAAATCAAAAAAGGAGACGAGGCGGCAAGAGAAGAATTCATAAACGGCAACTTAAGGCTTGTGCTTAGCGTTATACAAAGGTTTACAGGAAGAAAAGAAAACATGGACGATTTGTTTCAGGTAGGGTGTATCGGGCTCATTAAAGCAATAGATAATTTTAATGTGGAGCTTGGGGTAAGGTTTTCGACTTATGCCGTGCCTATGATAACGGGAGAGCTCAGGCGGTATCTTAGAGACAACAACAGCATACGCGTCTCGAGGTCGCTTCGCGATACGGCGTATAAAGCGCTTCAGGTGAGAAACGCATTATCTAAAAAAAACAGCAAAGACCCGAGCGTAGAGAAAATCGCCAAAGAGCTTGATATAAAAGTTGAAGACGTTGTTTTTGCGCTTGATGCCATACAAGACCCTGTGTCGCTTTACGAGCCCGTTTACCACGACGGAACGGACGCTGTATATGTAATGGACCAGCTTCAGGACAAAAACAGCGCAGATGAAATATGGCTTGAGGGCATAGCGTTAAAAGAAGCCATAGAAAAGCTCGGAGAGCGAGAAAAGAACATAGTCATGATGCGCTTTTTTCAGGGCAAAACGCAGATGGAAGTAGCCTCCGAGATAGGCATAAGCCAGGCCCAGGTTAGCCGGCTCGAAAAGAACGCTCTTAAAAGTATGAAGAGAAATATATAAACTCGTCTTTATAAAAAAGGCCGGCTTGGATGCTCAAATAAAACCATACGGTCTTTTTTATCGTCATTTTCATATTATATTATAGATATGAGGTGACGCTTATGACAAAGTATTCAAAACTAAGGCAAAAAGAGGTCGTAAATATGATTGACGGCGCAAGGCTCGGATACATCTGCGATTTGCTTCTTGATGTATGCACGGGCAAAATCTGCGCACTTGTTGTACCCGGGCCTTCAAAGTTTTCTTTTTTTTTCAAAGGAGACAGAGATACTGTGATACCTTGGAACCATATCAGAAAAATAGGCGAAGATGTGATATTGGTCGAGGTAGATATGAACTGCATGCCAAATTATAACAATTAAATTGAATTTATTATATGATGTGTTATAATGGATATAACTAAAAATTGGGGGCATGTTTATGAGATGTGTGTATTGCGGGCATATGGAGAGCAAAGTTGTAGATTCCAGGCCTACTGAAGAGGGAAGCTCAATCCGTCGGCGCAGAGAATGTCTTAACTGTAAAAAACGTTTTACTACTTATGAAAAGATAGACAGCCTCCCGCTGCTTGTTGTAAAAAAAGACGGCGAGCGCGTTTCTTTTAATTCTGACAAAATAAAAATCGGGCTTATAAAAGCCTGCGAAAAGCGCCCTGTTCCAATGCACGATATCGAATCGCTCGTAGCAAGCGTCGAAAAAACAATATTCAATTCGCTGAGACAGGAGATTACATCAAAAGAAATAGGCAATCTTGTAATGAAAGGCCTGAAAGATTTAGACGATGTAGCTTATGTGCGTTTTGCATCCGTTTACAAAGAGTTCAAAGATGTTGATACTTTTATGCATGAACTGCAAAACATTTTAGAAGAGAAATAGAATGCAGGCAATTTCACACGGATTTACAATGAGAAAGAAAAACGGCGTGAGATTTTTAACTATACCTTCTTTTGAAACCAAAGGAGGAATAACGTGCGCATTTTCCACTAGGGTCGGCGGTGTAAGCGAAAAACCGTATGATACTTTGAATTTCAGCCAAAAGAGAGAAGGCAATAAAAAGAATTTCCTGCAGAACATGAATCGCTTTTCTTCCGCTGTGCAATTTGATTATAACAGAGCTGTCGCTATAAACTATGCGCACAGCGCAATCCTTTATAAAGCGGATATAAGCGATGAGGGCAGGGGAATCACCAAAGAAAAACTGGATACAACATGCGACGGGCTTTACACGGACGTAAAAAACCTGCCGCTTGTAACATACCATGCGGATTGTGTACCGTTATTTTTTTACGATTCTGTTCGCGGCGCTGCGGCCATCTGTCATGCGGGGTGGAGAGGAGTAACTTCTCACATTACCGCAAACGCAGTCAATTCGCTTATAAAGCTTGGAAGCAGCTCCAAAGATATTCTGGCCGCGGTCGGGCCGTGTATAAGTGTAAAGCATTTTGAAGTCGGCAAAGGCGTACACGATTTATTTGAAAAAGAATTCGGAAAAGAGACGATAGAAGAAAGGAACGGCAGAGTTTATGCAGACCTTGCGATTGCATGCGTTTTGGATATGCTCGAAAACGATATTCTGCCCGAAAATATAACGCTGTCTGATATATGCACATACGAGAATCCTAAACTGTTTTTCTCTCATAGGCGGGATAAAGGAAAGACGGGCGCTATGGCCGCAGTTATTCAACTGCATAATTAGCGCGGGGTTTTGTAAAAACAGCGAAAAATCATAAATTATAAGACTATTATTATTCAGCCGCAGGCAGAGCGCAGATAATTTATTCTTCTTGCACTTTTTTGGGCAATGTGGTATTATTCTTTCGCGGAAGTTTTTGATTGAGAGTGGGGAAACCCCACTCTTTTACATTACTGGGCTTACGCTAAGGTTTAGCCCGCCGGAAGCGGGTTATAGGCAGGTGTTATTAAAATTTCTAAAAAGATAGAAAAAACGGTTGAGGCTATAGTTGCCCCTATTATAACTGATAACGGATATGAATATATAGATACGGAAATAAAGAAATCGGGCGAGGGCAGAGAGCTTATAATATATATTGATAAACCGGGCGGAATATTGCTTGACGACTGCGAGAAAATCAGCAGGTTAATAGAGCCTGCGATAGACGAAAAAGACCCTGTTGAAGAAGCTTATTTCTTGTGCGTGTCTTCTCCGGGCCTGGACCGGCCGCTAAAAAAGCCGGAAGATTTTAAAAGAAGCATGGGAAAGAAAGTTGATTTAAAGCTTTACAGCCCGATTAATAATAAAAAAGAGTTTACCGGAGAGCTATGCGGATATGATGAAAACGGGTTTACGCTTATGATAGACGGCGGGCAGGAAACGTTTTTATATAAAGACACGGCGATAATCCGGCTTCACGTAGAATTCTAATGGAGGTTTCTTATGAACACAGAGTTTATAAGCGCGCTTGAAGCGTTGGAGAAAGAAAAAGGTATAGATAAAAGCATATTAATAGACGCTATAGAAAACGCGCTTGTTTCTGCTTACAAAAAAAATTACGGAGCCGCGCAGGACGTCCGTGTAGAAGTCAACGGCGACGACGGCTCTTTTATAGTATACGCTAAAAAAACGGTAGTCGAAAAAGTCGAAGATGAAACTCTCGAGATATCATTAAAAGATGCACAGAAAATAAACGAAGCGTATGAGCCGCAGGATACTATAGAGCTTGAAGTAACGCCCGGGTCATTCGGGCGTATAGCCGCGCAGACTGCAAAGCAGGTCGTTGTGCACAGGCTAAGAGAAGCGGAGCGCGGAGTGATTTTCGACAGGTTTATAGAACGCGAAGGCGAGATAATGAACGCCGTTATACACAGAATAGACAAAAACAGTATTTTACTCGAGCTCGAGAATGCAGAGGGCATTATGCCGGCTACAGAATGTGTGCCGGGCGAGAGGTTTAACATTAATGACCATATAAAAGTATACGTTATGGAAGTGCGCAAAACGACAAAAGGGCCGCAGATAGTTGTTTCAAGAACTCATCCGGGATTGATAAAGCGGCTTTTTGAAATAGAAGTTCCCGAGATAATGCAGAATATAGTCCAGATAAAAAGCATAGCCAGAGAAGCGGGTTCCAGAACTAAGATAGCCGTTTATTCGGAAGATGAAAACGTCGATCCCGTAGGTTCATGCGTCGGGCAGAAAGGCTCTAGGATAGACCGGATAGTAGCTGAGCTCGGTAATGAAAAGATAGACGTTATACCGTGGAGCTCTGATATCATAGAGTTTATAGCAAATTCGCTAAGACCGGCAAAAGTGCTTATGGTACAGATAAATGAAAACGAGAAAGCGGCTAAAGTAGTCGTACCCGATTATCAGCTTTCTTTGGCGATTGGGCGCGAAGGCCAGAACGCGCGCCTTGCGGCAAAGCTTACAGGATGGAAGATAGATATAAAGAGCCAGACTCAGATAGAAGAAACTCTTTTTGATAATCAGGATGAAAGCGAGAGCGAATTTGACGAATTCATTGATGACGAGATAGCAGACGCGCTCAATATAGATGAAGAACTCGGCGATATCGAAGAAATTAATATTGACGAAGAGCTCGATATAGATGAAACGCCAAATGAGGATTTAGAAGAAACAAAACAAGAGCCTGAGCAAGAGAAAGAAAAAGAAGTTTCTGAAAAAGACACCGAAAAAGAAACTAAAAAGAAAAAGAAATAAGTTAAAGAAGGTTTTGCTTTGAAGACAAAAAAAATACCTGTGAGAATGTGTATTGCCTGCAGGGAAGGAAAACCAAAAAAAGAACTGGTACGCGTTATCGTTACGGATGACGGGCTTATCGCAGATGAAACGGGCAAAGCACAGGGCAGGGGCGCGTATCTGTGCCCCGATATAAAGTGCCTTGACAAAGCAAAAAAGATAAAGGCTTTTTCAAGGGCGCTCGATACGCCCATGACCGAGAAATCGTATAATGATATAAAAAGGGTGATACTAAGACGTGGGCTCAAATAAGTTATCGTATATAGGGCTGGCGTACAGGGCGGGCAGCGTGCTTGCCGGCACTGCCGCTTGTGAAAAAGGTATTAAGAAGAAAAGCGTTTGTTTGCTGCTTTTGCAGCACGGCCTTTCGGACAACAGCAGGCAGACCTTTTTAAAGCTGTGCGAAAGATACAATATAGATTGTTTATCGATTGACGAAAAGGACAGCATAGGCTCTGCTATAGGAAGGCCGGAAATAATGATTTTGGCAATAACGGACAGACGGTTCGCTAAACAAATAAAAAAGGAACTTGTATAGAATAAAGGGAGTGGCAAAGAATGAGTAAATTAAAAATTATTGATCTTAATAAGCAGCTTAAAGTAAGGTCAAAAGAGACTGTCGAAAAGATGGAGGCTCTTCAATTAAGTGTGCAAAACCATCTTGCCACACTCAAACGTGTTGAAACAGAGCTTATTAAGATAGCTCGGGCGGAAGCGGAAGAAAAGAAACTTCGCGAAGAAGCGGAAGCTATGGCAAAAGCTGCTGAGGAGGCAAAGAAAGCCGAGGAGGCAAGAGCGGCGGCTTTGGCAAAAGCAGCAGAGGAAGAGGCGGCTAAAGCTGCAAAAGAGGCGAAAACGAACAAAAAAGAAGAAGAAAAAGAAGATAAAAGGGCAGTTGTAAAGACGGAAGTTAAGACAGAAAAAGAAGCAGCGGTAAAAGAGGCGGCAGAAAAGAAGACTGAAAGCAAAAAAGAGATTGAAGCACCGGCAGAAAAGAAAGCTGTTGAGCCCAAAAGCACAGCTAAACCACAGAGGCCTGCGCGTACGGCGGTACAGAAAAGCGGTTTCCAAAAGCCTACGGGGCGAACAGGACAGACAGGAAGTTTTCAAAGGCCTACAGGGCAAACAGCAGCAAGACAGCCAAGGCCGGCACCGCAGCGTCCGCCTGTACAAAACAGGGCTGCCGGAGAGCGCCCTAATACACAGGCAAGGCCAGCGCCTCTGCGCAGCCCGGGCAGAAAACCTTCAGAGCCTGTGACTTCGGGATTTGTTAATGTAGAAAAAAGGAGTTCATCAGGTAAAAAGCATTATAATAACAGCAGTTACAACAGAGATGATAAAGCAAGAAAATCCAAAAAAGCCATGATGAAAGAGCAGGGCGCTTTTGGATTTAACGATGAAAGATACAGAAGCAGAAAACGCAAAAGCAAGCAGGAAGTAAAGCCTATTGCGCCTATTGTAATTGATAAAGCTGTGATGACTACCGAATTGATATCGGTAAAAAAGCTTGCCGAAAAGACGGGCAAACCAGTAGCGGCGCTGCTAAAAAAGCTGCTTTTGTTAAACATGATGTGTACTATCAATTCGGAGCTTGATTTTGATACCGCTCATCTTATATGCGCAGAGTTTGATATTACGCTTGAATATAAGCTTGATAAAACGGCGGAAGATGTACTTGATGAAGGCCAGCAGATAGAAGATAAAGAAGATTTACAGGAGCGCCCGCCGATAGTAACTATTATGGGGCATGTAGATCACGGTAAAACATCGCTTCTTGATGCAATTCGGGAAACGCGGGTAACGGCGCACGAAGCAGGCGGTATAACGCAGCATATCGGTGCTTATACTATAAAACATAACGATAGAGATATAACGTTCCTTGATACTCCGGGGCATGAAGCATTTACGGCTATGAGAGCTCGCGGAGCACAGGTAACGGATATAGCAATCTTGGTAGTGGCGGCAGATGACGGCGTTATGCCGCAGACGGTTGAGGCAATCAATCATGCTAAAGCCGCGGATGTGCCGATTATCGTTGCGATAAACAAAATAGATAAACCTAACGCTAATATAGAAAAGATTAAACAAGAGCTTACTGAGCACAATCTTGTCACGGAAGACTGGGGCGGAGATACGGTAATGGTTCCCGTATCGGCGATAACAAAAGAAGGGCTAGATTCGCTGCTCGAAATGATACTTCTTGTTGCTGAGGTTCAGGAATTAAAAGCTAATCCTAAAAGGCTTGCCAAAGGTACTATAATTGAGGCGAAACTAGATAAAGGCAGGGGCCCGGTAGCGACCGTTCTTGTGGAAAACGGAACGCTTCATATACAGGACATGATAGTCGCGGGCGTTGCGTACGGCAAAGTCAGGGCGATGATAGACGACATGGGCAACCGTGTGGAAGAAGCGTATCCTTCACAGCCGGTAGAGGTCGTCGGTTTTTCCGAAGTGCCGATAGCGGGAGATATACTTCATGCTGTAGAGCAGGATAAGCTGACAAGACAGGTTTCAGAAGAAAGAAAAGACAAACAAAAAGCTTCTATGCTCAAAAACCTTTCGAAAGCGTCTCTAGAAGATTTGTTCAGCCAGGTCGAAGATGGAAATATGAAAGAGTTGAACATCATTATAAAGGCGGATGTACAAGGTTCTGTTGAAGCTGTTAAACAGGCTTTTGAAAAACTGAAGAACGAAGAGGTAAAGGTTAAAGTAATTCATGCGGGGCTTGGAGCGATAAAAGCTATGGACGTAATGCTTGCGGCGACTTCAAACGCTATAATCATAGGGTTTAATGTGCGCCCCGACAGCATGGCACGCACAGAAGCAGAGAAAGAAAAAGTCGAAATAAGGCTTTACCGCGTTATCTATAAAGCAATAGAAGACATTGAGCTTGCTATGAAAGGCATGCTGGCGCCGGTATTTAAAGAAGCTATTTTAGGGCATGCAGAAGTCAGGAACATTTTTAATGTTTCGCGTATCGGAACGATTGCGGGAAGCTATGTTACAGACGGAAAGATCACAAAGAACGCTTCTGTCAGGCTGCTTCGTGACAATGTTGTCGTTCACGAAGGCGTTATGTCATCTCTGAAACGGTTTAAAGACGACGCAAAAGAGGTTAACCAAGGGTTTGAATGCGGAATAACGCTTAAAAACTATAACGATATAAAAGAAAGCGATGTTATAGAAGCATTCGAAATGCAGGAGATTGAAAGATAGTGCAAAAAGACAGGCTCTCGGGCATAAAATCCGAGTTTAAAAGAGCGTTAAGCGATATCATAAGAAATGAAATCAGCGACCCGCGCGTATCACAGATGACAAGCGTAACACATGTGGAGATTTCGCGCGATTTGCAGTACGCAAAAGCGTATATCAGTATATTCGATACTGAAAAGATGAAAAAATCTACTATCGAAACTTTAACGCATGCCGAACATTTTATAAAAAATGAAATAGGCGCACGCATTCGTATAAGGCGGCTGCCAGAGATAAAATTTCTGCTAGACAGTTCTATTGAATACAGCAGTAAAATTTCCGAGTTATTAAAGAAAGTTAAAAATGATGACGTGTAGTTTATACGACATTAAAAACGCCGCGGATAAGGCAAATGATATACTTTTTATAGCCCATATACAGCCGGACGGCGACACGCTCGGATCGTGTTTTGCGCTCAAAAACATGTTTGACAGAATGGGCAAAAAAACGCAGGTCTGTATTGAAGGCGAAATGCCGCACAGATATACCCAATTATTTAAAGGGCAGGAATTCATACAGCCGCAGGATATAGATAAAAGCTATGACTTGGCGATTTCTGTTGACTGCGCGGACAAGCTTAGGCTGGGCAAAAGCCTTAAAGCGTTTTTCGGCGCCAAAAACACTATAAACATCGACCATCATATAACCAACGATAATTTCGCAAAACTCAATTATATCAAAGAGGCTTCTTCTGTAGGCGAGATAATTTTCGAGCTTATGCGCATTTTCGAAACTGAGCCTGACGCACAATCGGCCAAGTTTTTGTATATAGCTATTTCAACAGATACGGGTAATTTTACATATTCGAATACGAGCAAAAAATGCCTTTCGTATACGGCAGAGCTTGTAGAACTGTTCGATTTGCGCGAGACTGCAGATATACTTTTCAGAAGACGGACACTTGCTGCGACTAAACTCATTGCAAAAGCGCTTTCTGCGCTTGAACTTTTCGAGGACGGAAAAATAGCTTTTTTAACGGTAACAAAAGACGATTTAAAGCAGACGGGTGCTTTGCAAAGCGATTGTGAAAGCATTGTGGATTTTGCAAGAGAGATAGAAGAAACACAGGTCGCTGTATTTTTCAGGGAAATAGCAAACGGCGTTAAGATAAGCTTTAGGTCTAAAGGCGGAGTTGATGTTTGCACAGTTGCCGCTTTTTACGGAGGCGGAGGGCATGCAAATGCTGCCGGATGCACCGCGAAGGGCAAGATTAAACAAATAAAAAAAGATGTGCTCGGCAGGCTCTTGGAGATAGTTTAAAAATATGAACGGTGTTATTAATTTTCTTAAACCGCCCGGAATGTCGTCTAACGGAGCCGTTATTTTTACAAGAGGGGTGCTGGGCTTAAAAAAGACAGGCCATGCGGGTACGCTTGACCCGGGCGCGTGCGGAGTTCTGCCTATATGCGTCGGCAAAGCTACAAAAATCTCTTCTTATCTAATGGGCGGTAAAAAAGAATATATAGCGCAGGTAACTTTCGGGAAAAGCACAGATACGGGCGACAGTTACGGAAAAACGCTAAAAGTATCAAAAAAAGCTCTGCCCGATAAAGACGATGTAAAAAAAGCGCTTGAAAGTTTTCTGGGAGAGACAACACAGCAAACGCCGGCGTATTCCGCGGTAAAACATCAGGGAAGAAAGATGTACCAGCTCGCGAGGCAGGGCATAGAGGTAGAACCCAAAAAAAGAGAAATAGTGATATATGAGGCAGAATATCTAAACTCTGTTAGGAATGATTCGCATCTTATACGCGTGGCATGCGGTAAAGGCACGTACATAAGAACGCTTTGCGAGGATATTGGAAAAAGCTTAGAGATTCCGGCGTATATGTCGTTTTTGATAAGAAGCAAATGCGCAGGGCTTAGTGTAAACGATAGTATAACAGCCGATGAATTAAAGAGTGCGGACGACAAGAGCGGATTTCTTTTGCCGATGAATATGTTTCTAAAAAGCATACCAAGAATAAAGGCATCAAAGGAACACAGAACGATTCTTGTCAACGGTGGAAGTTTAAATCATGTGGGAGAAGACGCAAATACGTTATGTATATATATAGAAGGCGAACTTTTGGGTATCGGCAGTTTGAAAGATAATATGCTGAAAATTACTACTCTTTTAGTGGATAGGTAAGGCATGGAAGTTATTAGTTTAAATCAAGCGAAAAAAATGAAATTTGACAATTCATCCGTTGCTCTGGGCACGTTTGACGGTTTGCACCTTGGGCATCTGGCGATTATTGACGCAGCAAAAAAATACGAGGGCAACAGCATAGTTTTTACTTTTGATTCGCTTCCTGTCGATTTATTTTTAAAAGGCCATGTGCCAATAAGGCTTTTTACACTCGAAGAAAAGATAGAAGCTTTTAAAAATACCGGCATAGATTATATTTGTATTGTACATTTTGATAAGAAGTTTGCCGATATGGATGAAGAGGATTTTACGAAACTTATAAATAAAGTATTTTGTCCCAAAAATGTTATAGCAGGGTTTAACTATACTTACGGAAAAGACGCCAAAGGAAACGTGCAAACACTAAAAAAAGAGGGGAAAGAGCTCGGGTTCCTTGCAGATATTATTTCTCCGGTAATATTCGAAGGCTTGCCTATAAGCTCTTCTAGAATAAGAGAATGTATAGCAAACGGTGATATACAGACGGCAAACACTCTTCTTGGATATAAATATAAAGTTAGCGGAAAGGTGCAAAAAGGAAAAGGTATAGGCAAGAAAATCGGTTTTCCGACGGCAAATATTAAGGTTTCAAAACAAAAAATCCTTCCGCCCGGAGGAGTATACAGCGTTGAGGTTATTGCAAAAGAAAATATTTATAAGGGCGTGTGCAACATAGGCGTAAACCCGACGGTATCAAAAGACAACCGCCAAACGGTCGAAGTTCATGTAATAGAAATGGCTGACGATTTATACGATAAAGAGATAGATGTGCTTTTTGTTCGCAGGCTGCGTGATGAAAAAAAATTCTCGAATTTAGACGACTTGAAAAACCAGATTTCCCTTGATATCAAAAATATTTAGCGCCGGGTATAAGCACTTATAATGTCTTTGCGGAATATATAAAAACAATGAGGTGTTTTTATATATGGATTGGTTTTTAAATCTGCCTGTAGTGACACAGGCATTTATCGCGACGTGTTTTACGTGGTTTATAACAGCGCTTGGTGCGCTGCCGGTACTTTTTTTTAACAAAATCAGAAAGAATTTATTAATCGGCATGCTGGGATTTGCGGCAGGTGTTATGATAGCGGCAAGTTTTTTTTCTTTGCTTTCTCCGGCGATTACATTATCAGAAGAAATGGAAAGCCTTCCGTGGATTGCTGCAACGGGAGGATTTTTGCTTGGCGGAGTCTTTTTAAAATTTACAGATATTCTAATTAAAAAATTGAAATTTTCTAAGAATTTTAATGTTCAGAAACGAAGAACTACTTTGCTTGTTTTATCTATAACAATGCACAATATTCCAGAAGGGCTGGCGGTAGGCGTTGCGTTTGGCGCAGTTGCGGCGGGTATAAGCGGCGCGACTATCATAGGCGCTATTATGCTTGCGGTCGGTATAGGAATACAAAACTTTCCCGAAGGAATGTCGGTAGCGTTACCTTTGATGCACGACGGCATGTCTAAAGGCAAGGCTTTTTTCTGGGGACAGCTTTCGGGTATAGTAGAGCCTATTGCGGGTGTGTTTGGCGCGCTGCTTGTAGTTCTTATCCGCCCGATACTGCCTTATGCTTTGGCGTTTGCCGCCGGCGCAATGATATACGTTGTTATAGACGCTCTTATACCGGGAGGCAGCGACGGGCAGGGAATAGTTGACGGCAAGCTGACGCTCGGCGCAATGATAGGTTTTGCTGTAATGATGTGCCTTGATGTTGCGCTCGGCTAATAACCAAAATCGCCGTCTATAAGCACGACGTGAATTGCTTTGCCTTTGGGCGGGCGCTGTATACGCACCGTTACATTGCACATTCGGTCGGGATGGTCGCAGTCCGTGCAGACACCAGTCAAACCGCAAGGTGTATCTAATTTTAATCTTCTTGCATTTTGAGGGCATGCTATCTTTTTTATTCTCGCTATGGCAGTATGAGGGTTTTTGGTAATTTTATTTTTGCCTGCTACGATAATGACTTTATCGGGGCCGAAAAACATTGCCGCAACGCGGTTTCCAATTCCGTCGATGTTAATAAGGTCGCCCTGCATGGTAACTGCGTTTGAAGAAGAAAGGTATATATCGGCATTCATGCCGGCATATCTGGCTGCCATTTTATCTTTTCCGTGCTTTTTCGCCTCCACGCTCGAAATTATCTGATTTCCTCTTTCCAAAAGCGCATCCAAAATACCCGTCTCAGACAAAGTTACACTTCCGCCTGCGCCTACTGTTTCATTATCTTTTATTACAGAAAGCACATAATCTTTAGCTTCCTGAGCGTCTTTTGCATATACCGAAACAAAACCGTGTTTTTCAAGAGCAGATAAAGTTTTTTCTATGTCTGTCATGTCATACCTCCAAAAATATGTTAATTATAATATTACACCATAAAGCTAACCAATGACAAGATACTGATTGCATTTGCCAGGAGTTTTATATATGATAGTGCTAGATTAAATCGGAGGATAAAAATATATGGCATCCGGTATGGATAATTACAGAAATTTTTGTATAATAGCGCACATAGATCACGGCAAATCTACGCTTGCCGACAGGCTTATTGAAAATACGCATACTATTTCCAAACGTGACATGAGAGAGCAGATACTCGATACCATGGAACTTGAGCAGGAAAGAGGAATTACGATAAAAGCGCAGGCGGTGCGCATGTTCTATGAGACGGATGGCGCAATATATACATTAAACCTTATAGATACTCCCGGGCATGTAGATTTTACATATGAGGTGTCGCGAAGCATGGCGGCCTGCGAGGGCGCTATACTCGTTGTTGACGCTACGCAGGGCATAGAGGCGCAGACGCTTGCGAACGTTTATCTCGCTATGGATAATAATTTGGAAATACTTCCGGTAATAAATAAGATAGACCTTCCTTCGGCGCGCCCTGACGAAGTGTGTAAAGAGATAGAGGATGTATTGGGGCTTGATACTTCATATGCGCCTCGTATAAGCGCTAAAGAAGGCATAGGCATAGAAGAAGTGCTCAAAGCCATAGTGGAATACTTGCCCGCGCCGAGCGGCGACAGCACGCAGCCGTTAAAAGCTTTGATTTTTGATTCTTATTACGATAATTACAAGGGCGCGATAAGTTATGTGCGAATAAAGCAGGGCAGCGTTGCTCCCGGAGACCAGATACTGCTTATGGCGGCAGGCAAGAAATTTGAAGTTACCGAAGTCGGTATATTTCTGCCCGCGCCAATACCGACTAAATCGCTTGCCGCGGGAGAGGTTGGGTACATTGCCGCCAGCGTTAAAAACGTGTCGGATACAAAAGTAGGCGACACTATAACCAACGCTAAAAACAAAGCCGCCGAGCCGCTTCCCGGATATAAAGAAGTTACGCCCATGGTATTTTGCGGGATATATACTGCCGACGGTGCAAGATACGAAGATCTGCGCGATGCTCTTTCAAAGCTAGAGCTTAACGACGCTTCGCTTATTTACGAGCCGGAGACTTCTGTAGCGCTGGGCTTTGGTTTTCGATGCGGTTTCCTCGGCCTGCTGCACATGGAGATAATTCAGGAGCGGCTGGAAAGAGAGTTTGATTTAGACCTTGTGACGACCGCGCCGAGCGTCAGCTATCATGTTATAACTACAACGGGGCAAAAACTGGTTGTGGAAAACCCTACAAACCTGCCGCCTATAACTACAATAGATTATATGGAAGAGCCTATAGCCGATGCAATGATTATGACACCCGATGAATATGTGGGCGCCGTTATGGAGATATGCCAGGAAAAAAGAGGCACATTTAAGAATATGGAATATATAGAGGATACGAGAGTGCTCATACACTATGAGCTTCCTCTAAACGAAATAATTTACGATTTTTTTGATACGCTAAAATCCAAAACAAGAGGGTATGCCTCGCTTGATTACGAGCTTAAAGGTTATAAGAAAAGCGAACTAGTACGCCTTGATATGCTGCTAAACGGCGATATGTGCGACGCTTTATCTATAATAGTGCATAAAGACAAGGCTTACGCACGCGGCAGGAGCATAGCAGAAAAACTAAAAAACGCCATACCGAGACAGATGTTCGAAGTGCCGATACAAGCGGCAATCGGCGGAAAAATAATAGCAAGGGAAACTGTAAAAGCGATGCGCAAAGATGTGCTTTCAAAGTGCTACGGCGGCGATATCACGAGAAAAAAGAAGCTGCTCGAAAAGCAGAAGGAAGGGAAAAAACGTATGCGCCAGGTCGGCAGCGTGCAGGTTCCTTCCGAGGCTTTTATGGCTGTGCTAAAGATGGACTGATGAAAAGTTTAGGTATTTACATACATATACCTTTTTGCAAACGCAAATGCCATTACTGCGATTTTGTATCTTACACTAATATGGAGAGCGTTTTTGATAAATATATAGACGCTGTTATTAGTGAAGCGTATTTATACGCAGATTATCTGAAAAACCGTGTTGTCGATACGGTGTTTATAGGCGGGGGCACGCCGTCGCTTTTATCTGTGCCCAAAATGCAGAGGCTGGTTAACGGTATAAAAAGTGCTTGTAACTGGAAACCGCACGAGATAACGGCAGAGGCTAACCCCGAAACTCTTGATACGCTAAAGATAAAAGGCTACGCCGAGTGCGGCATAAACCGCCTCAGCCTGGGATTGCAGACGCATAACGATGATATTCTGCGAAACATAGGCAGGCGGCATACATACGGTATGTTTACTGAAGCGGTAACAGACGCAAAGAAATTTTTCAAAAATATAAGCGCCGATGTGATATTTGGCCTGCCCGGGCAGACGCAAGGCGATTTTAAAACCACAATACAAAAACTAATAGACATAAAGATCCCGCACATATCGGCTTATGCGTTAAAGCTGGAGCCTGGAACAAAGCTTGCAGGCGAATACGGCGGGGCGGATGAGGCTATTGACAGGCAAATGTATCACAGTGCGGTAGAAATGCTTGGCAAGGCGGGATACAGCCATTACGAAACGTCTAACTTTGCTAAAAAAGGCTTCGAATGCCGCCACAATCTAAAGTATTGGACGGACGGAGAATATCTGGGGCTGGGCGTAGCGGCGCATTCGTATATAGAGGACACAGGTAAAATTCGATTTTCGAATATAAAAACGATAGACGGTTATTTAAAAAGAATAAATTCAGGCGAAAAACCAACGGCGCAAAGCGAAATATTATCTGTCTCCGATGAAAAAAGCGAATACATAATGCTTCGGTTGAGATTAAAGTGGGGTATTGTGTTTTCCGATTATGATATACGCTTTAGCGGCGATTTTAAAAAGGAATTCGAACAGCCTATAGAATATACTAAAAAAGCAGGCCTTATATCAGAAGATGAAGCGGGAATTTATCCTACTCTTAAAGGCTTCGATCTCCAAAATACGCTGATTACCGAATTTATGAAAAAATTATGAATATGGAACGATGGTATTGACTTTTTAGTTAATAAGTGTTATTTTTATACCAGAAAGTTAGCACTCAACTAGCAAGAGTGCTAACAAACTAAAGAGGTGTGTTATGGAACTAAATGAAAGGAAGCTCGGGATATTAAAAGCTGTAATAGACGATTATATTATGACTGGCCTTCCTATCGGTTCAAGGACAATTTCAAGAAACCACGGCTTTGCGCTTAGTTCCGCCACAATAAGAAACGAGATGGCGGATCTTGAAGAGCTTGGCTTTTTAGAGCAGCCGCATACCTCTGCAGGTCGTATACCGTCGCATAAGGCTTACCGATTTTATGTCGACAGGCTGATGAAGGTAGTTAAATTAAACTCTGCCGAAGCGACAAGAATAAAAAGCTATTTTGAAGAAAAAATGGCTGAAATTGAGCAGGTAATGGAAAAAGCGGCGCAGGTGCTGTCTGATACGACGCACCATATCTCTATGGTGTTAAAGCCTCAGTTAAAGCAATCGTTAATAAAACGTATACAGATTGTAAAAATAACAGAGCACAAAGCAATTTTGCTTCTTGTTACAAACGCAGGGCTTGTCAAGGATACGGTAATAAGTGTTCCGCGTAATATAACAGCAGACTATCTGGAAATGCTGTCGCGGATTCTGACAGACAATCTTTCGGGCAAGACGCTCGAAGAGGCGGAGATAGATTTAACACGCTGTTTGAAAGAAAATGCTAACGCAAACAGCGAGCTTGCGGCAGATATTTTAGCGGCTATTGAAACAAGTGTAGAGCCGCAGGGCGGAAGCGGAATAGTGCTCGGCGGAACGCAGAATGTTATAGACTACCCCGAGTATATGAGCGTAGAAAAGGCAAAGAATTTTATCGCCGTTTTAGAGACAAAGGATATGCTCTATAACATGATGAAAAAAGCGACAAACCTTGAGTTCTCTGTGACCATAGGAAAAGAAAACGACGCGCAGGAGCTTTTTGATATGAGCGTTGTTACGGCGACGTACAAAATCGGGGGCAAGACTCTCGGCTCGTTCGGGGTTATAGGGCCTACGCGTATGGATTATGCAAAAATAGTATCAATATTAGGGCACGTAAGCAGCGGCCTTAACAGCATACTGTTAAATTTTATAGATATTGACGATTAGAAGGCAGGTGAAGAGTATATGAGCGAAAACACCAGAGACAAAAACAATGAGGAAATCAACGAACAGGAGAAGAATCAGAATACGGCAATGCCGGAAGAAAATGAAGAAATTGAAGAAATTATAGAAGAGATAAAAGAGGAGATAAAAGAAGAAATAAAGGATGAGTTAAAAGAAAAGAAGCATGCTAAGAAAAGCGAGGAGAACCGCAAGATCGCAAAGCTGGAAAAAGCGCTTGAGAAAATGCACGAGGAACGCGATTCATTAAAAAACAGCTATCAGCGCACATTCAGCGAGTTCAATAACTTTAAGAAAAGGTCGCAGTTCGCGGCTTCGGCAGCAGCAAAGATAGGCTTATGTGACGCAATAGAAAAGATATTGCCCGTGATAGATAACTTTGAAAGGGCTCTTGCGCACGCAGACGAACAAAAAGACGATGCCTTTGTGCAGGGTGTCTTAATGGTATACAAGCAGCTTATTGATATTTTAAAGTCAATGGGCATACAAGAGATACCGGCGCTTGGAGAAACATTTGACCCTAATCTGCATCAAGCCATACAGCAGGTTGACGCAGAGCCCGGAGAGCCGGCGAACAAAGTAGTAACTGTTGTGCAAAAAGGCTATATGCAGGCAGACAGGATATTAAGGCACAGCATGGTTGTAGTAAGTAAATAATATATTTTAAATAAGGAGGAAATTTTTAATGGGTAAAATAATTGGAATTGATTTAGGAACAACAAATTCGTGTGTAGCTGTTATGGAAGGCGGAGAACCGACTGTTATAGCGAACGCCGAAGGAAGCAGAACAACGCCTTCTGTTGTTGCTTTTACAAAAGAAGGGGAAAGATTAGCAGGAAAGATCGCTAAGAACCAGGCGATAACAAATCCTGACAGGACGATAAGCTCTATCAAAAGAGATATGGGAACTAACAGAAAGGTTCATATAGACGGGAAAGATTATTCGCCGCAGGAAATTTCCGCGATGATACTTCAAAAGCTAAAAGCGGACGCGGAAAGCTATCTCGGAGAGACTGTAACAGACGCTGTTATTACGACTCCGGCATACTTTACCGACAGCCAGAGGCAGGCTACAAAAGACGCAGGCAAAATCGCGGGGCTTAACGTACTTAGAATAATCAACGAGCCGACAGCTGCAGCTTTGGCATACGGCCTTGATAAAGAGGGAGACCAGAAGATACTTATTTTCGACCTCGGCGGCGGAACATTTGATGTATCAATACTCGAGATCGGCGACGGCGTTTTTGAAGTTCTTGCGACAAACGGTAACAACCGTCTCGGCGGCGATGATTTCGACAATAAGTTAATGGACTATATAGTAAAAGAATATAAGAAAACTGACGGTATAGATTTGTCAAAAGATAAGATGGCCATGCAGAGAATTAAAGAAGCGGCTGAAAAAGCAAAGATAGAGCTTTCGGGCGTTCTTTCGGCAAACATCAACCTTCCGTTTATTACGGCTGACGCTTCGGGCCCTAAACATCTTGACATGACAATATCAAGGGCGAAGTTTGATGAATTGACGTCTGATTTAGTAGAAAAAACAGCAGGCCCGACAAGCAAGGCTATGAAAGACGCCGGAGTAACTACCGCTGACCTTTCAAGAGTTATACTTGTCGGCGGCTCTACAAGAATTCCGGCCGTACAGGCAAAAGTTAAATCTATCGCAGGCAAAGAGCCGTATAAGGGAATCAATCCTGATGAGTGTGTCGCTATCGGCGCGGCAATACAGGCAGGCGTAATAGGCGGAGACGTAAACGATGTCGTACTTCTTGATGTTACACCGCTGTCGCTCGGAATTGAGACTCTCGGCGGAGTATGCACAAAGCTTATTGACAGAAACACGACTATTCCGACAAAGAAGAGCCAGACTTTCTCGACAGCGGCCGACGGACAGCCGAGCGTAGAGATACATGTTCTTCAGGGTGAAAGAGAAATGGCGGCTCATAACAAGACGCTTGGAAGATTTACTCTTACGGGTATTCCGCCGGCGCCGAGAGGTGTTCCGCAGATTGAAGTTACTTTTGATATAGACGCAAACGGTATCGTACACGTTTCTGCAAAAGATTTGGGAACAGGAAACGAGCAAAAGGTAACTATAACCGCTTCGACGAACCTGTCGGATGAAGATATCGACAAAGCGGTCAAAGATGCGGAGAAATTCGCCGAAGAAGACAAGAAAGAAAAAGAAAGAGTCGAGATAAGAAACAACGCCGATTCGCTTGTTTTCCAGACGGAAAAAACATTAAAAGATTTGAGCGATAAGATTGAAGCGGATGATAAGAGTAAGATTGAAGCGGAAATCGAAAACGTTAAGACTGCAATCGCAGGAGACGATACCGACATCATAAAAGATGCTACCGATAAGCTTTCGGAAGTTTCTTTCGAAGTGTTCGGTAAAATCTATCAGCAGGCGGACGCACAGGCAAATGCGGCAGGAGCCGCAGGAGCAGGAGCCGCAGGCGAAGATGACGGCGGAGCTGCGCCTGATGACGACGTAGTGGATGCAGAATACGAAGTTGTGGACGACGAAAAAGACGAAGACAGCAAAGAATAGTATATAGAGCATTACATAGCCTTTGCAAAAGCCAGAGCGGATTGAACGCTTTGGCTTTTGGGGCGTAAATTATTTGTTTAGGCGGTGCTGATATTTTGGCAGTAAAAAAAGACTTTTATGAAGTCCTTGGTGTAAAAAAGGACGCGACAAAAGAAGAGATAAAAAAAGCTTACAGAAAGCTTGCAAAGCAGCATCATCCTGATGTTAACGAAAATAAAGATGATTCGGGCAAAAAATTCAGGGAAGCAAGCGAAGCATATGAAGTTTTAAGCGATGATAAAAAGCGGCAGCAATATGACAGCTTCGGCCATGCGGCTTTTGATTCAAACAACGGAGCTCCCGGCGGCGGTTTTTCAGGCTTTGGAGATTTCAGTGGAGATTTCGGCGGAGGGTTCAGTGATATATTCGAATCGTTTTTCGGAGGTGCATCGAGGCCGAGAAACGGCCCTGTGCGCGGATCCGACCTTAGAATGGAACTTCGCATAACATTTGAGGAAGCGGCTTTCGGAGTAAATAAAGAAGTTCATTTGAATAAAGAAGTGGTCTGTGATGCGTGCGGCGGAAGCGGTGCGAAAAAAGGAACACAGGCAAAGACATGTCCGACCTGCGGCGGAAGCGGACAGATAAGGCAGCAGAGAAACTCTGCATTCGGCAGCTTTGTTAATGTTGTAGACTGCCCGGACTGCGGAGGAAAGGGCAAGGTAATAAAAGACCCCTGCACACAATGCCGAGGGCACGGCACTTTAAAGAAACTAAAAAAGATAAAGGTGAATATTCCGGCAGGCATAGACAATGCACAGATAATTACGCTTAGGGGAGAAGGAAGCGCGGGACAGCGCGGAGGCCCTTCGGGAGATTTGCAAATTTACGTATATGTACAGCCGCATAAATTCTTTGTAAGAGACGGATACGATTTATATCTGGAAATGCCTGTATCGTTTGCTCAGGCGGCACTCGGGGCAGAGCTTACAGTGCCTACTCTTGAAGGAAAAGCAAAGTATAAAATGGGAGAGGGTACGCAGACAGGTACTGTATTCCGGCTTAAAGACAAGGGTATACAGCATTTAAGGTCGACACGAAAAGGAAGCCTTTATGTTAAGGTTAAGGTTGAAACTCCCGCAAAGCTTAACGAAAAGCAAAAGGCGGCGCTAAGAGAATTCGATACTCTTGTAAGCAAGAAAAATAAAAGCTTTTTCGAAAGAGTTAAAGGTAAATAGCTATGGTTTGGAAGCAGGTTAGCGTTATAACTACCGAACAGGCAAGCGATTTTGTCGTTTCTCTGCTTATGGACGCGGGCGCACAGGGCGCTGAGATTACGGGCGGAGAAACTCCTGCCGCGAGCTCTGACGAATATCTTTCGCCCGCGCCGCAAAAAGAGCCGGTGAGTGTAAAAGCTTATTATTCGGACCAGGATTTTGACAAGCCGCTGACTTATATAAAGGGACGTTTAGAGTCTCTGAAATATACGGCGGAAGTTGATGTCGGCAGTTTGCAGATAGAAGTAAAAACGGTTAAGGACACGGACTGGAACGAAAATTTCAAAAAGCATTTTACGACTTTTCGGGCGGCAGGTAATATTGTTATAAAACCCACCTGGGAGGACTATAACAGCGGGGAAGAGGACATAGTAATAGAGATGGACCCCGGAATGGCGTTTGGCTCGGGCACTCATGAAACAACAAAGATGTGCTTAGAGCTTGTGCAAAAGTACATGCAAAAGGGCGCAAAAGTTTTAGATGTCGGCTGCGGCAGCGGGATACTCGGCATGGCGTGCGCAAAGCTCGGGGCAAAGCGGGTACTTGCTTTAGATCATGACAACGTAAGCGTAAAGGTAACAAAAGACAACGCAGAAGCAAACGGAATAGCGAATCTGGAAGCGCGGCAGTCGGATCTGCTTCAAAACGCGGATAGCAAAAAATACGATATAGTGCTTGCAAATATAATAGCAGATATTATATTGCGGCTTAACGAGAATGTTTCAGTTTATTTGGCTCAAGACGCCGTTTACATAGTTTCGGGAATAATAGACAGCAGGGAGCAGGATATAGTTACTTCGTTAAAGCAGAATGGATTCGAAATAGCAGAGATGCTTAGCAGCGGTGACTGGAGAGCGATTGCAGCTAAAAAGGCGGATGTGTAGGCAGTTTATAATAAGGGGAATATTTTGAAAAAAGCAGCTTTTTTTACGCTCGGGTGTAAAGTGAATTCGTACGATTCCGCTTTTATGCAAGAGCTTTTTTTGAATAGCGGGTATACTTTGGTTCCGTTCGGCGAAAAAGCGGATATTGTTGTAGTGAATACATGTACGGTTACCGCGACTGCCGATAAAAAAAGCAGAGCGGCGTTAAGACGGGCTGCTGCTGCGGGCAAAGTTATTGCCGCCGGCTGCATGGCGCAAAAGAACGCTGAAAAACTGCTCGAAATGGACGGTGTATGCGCCGTTATAGGTACGGACGAACGGTCAAAGATAGTAAACATAGCCGATGAAATAATAGACGGGCATGAAAAAATCGACGCTACAAAAGACATAAGCGGCTGCGGATTTGAAAAAATGGATATCACCAATACAGGCAGCCGTACTCGCGCGGTAATAAAGATTCAGGAAGGCTGCGATAATTTTTGCAGCTATTGCATAATACCGTATGTGCGCGGGCGTTCGCGTTCTAGAAACTTCAATGATATTATAAACGAAGCGCAAAGGCTGGCAGAAGGCGGGGCAAAAGAAATAGTGCTGACGGGCATACACATTGCCTCATACGAGAACAGCGGGTGCGGTTTGGCAGACGTTATTCTCGCGCTTGATAAAATAAATGGTATTAGAATACGGCTCGGGTCTATCGAACCGGGGTTTTTGGGCGAGAATTTTATAAAGAAGGCGAGCGATGCCAGAAGCCTCTGCCCGCATTTTCATCTTTCTTTGCAGAGCGGCTCAGAAACAGTGCTAAAAAGAATGAACAGAAAATATACTCCGGGCGAGTATTATGATTTTACAGCGCTTCTGCGAAAATATTTTGATAATCCGGCTATAACTACCGATATTATTACAGGTTTTCCCGGCGAAACGCAAGACGAGCATGAGCAGACGATGGATTTTGTAAAAAAGATAAGTTTCTCGAGAATTCACGTTTTTCCGTTCTCGGCGCGTGAAGGCACGGCGGCGTATAAAATGCCGAACAAAGTGCCTAAAAGCATAGCAAAGCAAAGAGCAAAGCAGCTGATTGAACTAGGAGAAATCTTAGAAAAAGAGTACCTCTGCGGTTTGGTTGGCAAATCTGAACAAGTTTTATTCGAAGAAAAATCAAATGCTTTTTCCGGCTGTCTCGAGGGTTACGGAAAAAGGTACATACGTATCGCAGGGCACGCTAAAAATAATGATTTAAAAAATGTTATACTCGAAAAAATATGTGATAAAATTATATACGGCAGAGAAATTTAAAGGAGGCTTTGTATGCAAGACTGTCTGTTTTGTAAAATAGTGAAGGGGCAAATACCTTCAAAAAAAGTTTATGAGGATGAGCAAGTGCTTTGCTTTGAGGATATAGATAAAAAAGCGCCCGTGCACGTGCTCATAGTTTCAAAAAAACATATACAATCTATAGCCGATGCGGACGAAGAGGATATGGCTGTCTTTTCTCATATTATAAGCGTGGCAAAAAAACTCGCAAAAGATTTAAAACTAAGCGACGGTTTTCGAATCGTCGTAAACACTGGCAAAGACGGCGGGCAGACGGTGCCTCATCTTCATTTCCACCTGCTCGGCGGAAGAGCCCTTTCTTGGCCTCCCGGCTAAGCCCGAAAATATGACAGAGGGTGTACGACGTGCTGTTCTTTTGGGTTGCGCTCGCCCACGCTCGGCTGCATAAGCGAGGCGCGTAAAAGCGCGCTTTGCCCGAATCTTTTTATGATATCGTCTTTAGCGAACTCCAGATTCTGCATGCGTATTCTTTGAGTATCAAAAAAACACAATTGATAATATTTATCTATTTCGGACAGCTGTTGTATGCGTATTCCTATAGAGCGTATAGGGCGCCGGCTCGCGTTCCAGTTTTTTTTGTAAAGCTGCATTGCACAGCGCACCATCTCATCCGAAACAAAAGTATTCCGGGGCAATTTTACCTGTCTTGTTATGTGCGCCAGATCTTTGTCGCGCAGATAAATGGACACCACGCCGCCCTGAAGCTTTTTTCTTCTTGCCCTGCCTGCGACCATTTCGGCGAGTATCAAAAAAGCCTGCCAAACCTCGCTGTCTGTCGTTAAATCGTGCATAGTAGTCATGCTGTTGCCTATACCTTTTATTCCGTAGCTGTGCCCGGTGCTTTTTACGGGGGATAAATCGCTGCCGTTGGCAAACTCATGCAGAGTCACGCCGTTTTTTCCAAGAAGCGACCTTAAAAACTGCACGGGCGTTTTTGCCAAATCTCCTATCGTGTTTATTCCGGCGATGCCGAGTTTTTCTTTTGTTGCCCTTCCGACGCAGAGCAGGTCAGAAGCAGGCAAAGGCCACGCGATTTTTTTATAGTTATCTTTGCTGATGACCGTTACGGCATCCGGTTTTTTATAATCGCTGCCAAGCTTGGCAAAAATTTTGTTCCACGAAACTCCTATCGATATCGTAAGCCCTGTTTCTTTTTTTACCGTTCTTCGTATATCGTGGGCAATACGCTCCCCGAATCCGTCGGTGCCCATATACGGCGTTACGTCAAGCCAGCATTCGTCTATACCAAAAGGCTCAATATGCCCGGTATACCGCCCGTATATATCGCGCACCTCGTCCGAAAGCTTCATATAAAGCGGATAATCTGGGTTTATTGTTATAAGGCCGGGGCAGAGCGCCTTTGCCTCCCATATAGCCTGGCCCGTCTTTATACCCGTGCGTTTTGCAATTTGGTTTTTGGCTAATATTATGCCGTGGCGTTTGGTTATATCTCCGCATACAGCGACCGGCTTATGAAAAAGCTCGGGGCGCGAAAGGCAGGACGCCGAAGCAAAAAAATTATTCAAATCACAATGCAGTATTATTCTTTCCATAACTTTCATCTCCGATAGAACATTTGTTCACCTAAATTATATTAGCGAACAAACATTCTGTCAATATGAATATAATGTAAAATATAGACAGGAAATATTACGTCCTATATAATATATGGTGATTGAATGTTCATAAAAATGTAAACAAAATCGGCGCTCGGTGTAGTATAATTAGACGGTTAAGCAAATTGCCGACAGACAGGAGGAAAAATGGTAAAGATAAAAAAAGCGGTAATACCCGCAGCCGGAATGGGAACAAGATTTCTGCCTGCGACAAAAGCACAGCCAAAAGAGATGCTGCCCATAGTTGACAAACCGACTATACAATATATAGTCGAAGAAGCGATAAGCGCGGGCATAGAAAGCATATTGATTATAACGGGAAGAGGAAAGCGAAACATAGAAGACCATTTTGACAAATCTTATGAGCTTGAATCAGAACTCCAAAGACAGGGCAAATCTTCTTTGCTCAGTATAGTAGAAGATATTTCTAATTTAGTAGATGTGTTTTATGTGCGCCAGAAAGAGCCAAAAGGCCTGGGGCAGGCTATAGGCTGTGCAAGAGCGTTTGTGGGAAACGAACCCTTCGCCGTGCTTCTCGGCGACGACATAGTGGTGTCGCAAAAGCCGGCGATAGGCCAGCTTATGGATGTTTATAACGAATTTGAGACTTGTGTCCTTGGCGTACAAAGAGTTGCGAAAACCGAAATTGATAAATACGGCATTGTAGCCCCGGCCGTGAATTCTAATGAATATAGACTGCATAAAGTAGTAGATATGATAGAAAAACCGTCCGCCGAGGATGCGCCTTCAGATCTTGCGATTCTCGGACGGTATATTATAACGCCCGAAATTTTTGATATTCTGGATGAACAAACGCCGGGCAAAGGCGGAGAGATACAGTTGACCGACGCGCTAAAGACGCTCGGCAAAAAGCAGGGCATGTACGCCTATGAGTTCGAAGGAACGCGATATGACGTAGGCGACAAAATGGGCTTTTTAAAAGCAACAGTACAGTTTGCTTTAAAAAGAGACGATTTAAAAGACAGGTTTAAGCAATATATTTTAGACGTCGCGAAGGAGATAAAGTGAGCGAAATAAGAGATGTTTGCCTTGCGCCTTCGGGCGAGATGAAAATAAACTGGGCAAAGAAAAACATGCCCGTATTATCATCCATAGAGGCTATTTTTAAAAAAGATAAACCGTTTGAAGGGAAAAGAGTATCGCTTTCCATTCATCTTGAAGCAAAGACCGCTTATCTTTGCCGTGTACTTGAATCGGGCGGGGCAAAAATGTCTGTGACAGGCTCTAACCCGCTTTCTACGCAGGACGATGTGGCGGCTGCGCTTGCCGGCGGAGGTATGAACGTTTACGCCTGGCATGCGGCGACGGATGAGCAATATAACAAACACATAAGCATGTCGCTTGCCTGCTGTCCGCATGTAATACTAGACGACGGCGGAGATTTATCCGAAGCTCTGCATACTAAAGACAAGCAAAAAGCGGTAAACGTTATAGGCGCGTGCGAAGAAACTACAACGGGCGTGATGCGCTTTCGGGCAAGAGAAAAAAACGGCAGTCTGGCTTTTCCCGTGATAGCCGTGAACGATGCCGAGTGCAAGTATTTGTTTGATAACCGTTACGGCACAGGTCAGTCTGTCTGGGACGGTATAATGCGCACTACCAATCTTGTTGTAGCAGGAAAGACGGTAGTCGTCGCGGGTTACGGTTGGTGCGGAAAAGGCATCGCCATGAGAGCAAAGGGCTTGGGCGCAAAAGTTGTCGTGACAGAGGTAGACCCAGTGCGCGCCATAGAAGCCGCGATGGATGGTTTCCAAGTGCTCACAATGGACGAGGCGGCGCCAAAAGGTGACTTTTTTATAACTGTTACGGGCTGCAAAGATGTAATAACACAAAGGCATTTTAAAGTAATGAAAGACGGCGCGATATTATCTAACGCGGGGCATTTTGACGTTGAAGTAAACGTAAAACAGCTTGAAAGCATGGCAAAAAGCAACGCTTGTGTAAGAAAAAACATAGTTTCGTATGATATAGGCGAAAAGCAGATTTGCGTTTTGGCGCAGGGGCGGCTGGTAAACCTTGCGGCGGGCGACGGGCACCCTGTCGAAATAATGGACATGAGCTTTGCGCTGCAGGCGCTTTCTTTGAGATATTTGTTAGAAAACCATGATAAACTGGAAAACCGGGTATACAATGTGCCGCGCGACATAGATGAATATGTGGCTAGGCTTAAATTAAAGGCAATGAAAATCGGCATTGACGAACTTACAAAAGAGCAAACAGAGTATTTGCACGGAGAGTAATATGAACATCTGTATTAAAAACGGATTTTTAATAACGGCTGACGAAAACGATACCTGCATGAGCGGATGCGTACACGTCAAAGACGATATTATTTCGTACGTGGGAAAAGAAAAAGACGCTCCGGAGTTTTGTGCCGACAGGACGATAGACGCAAAAGGCGGTATTATAGCTCCCGGGTTTATCAACACGCACACGCACATAGCCATGAACCTTCTGCGCGGTTATGCGGATGACATGGAGCTTATGGACTGGCTGCAAAAAAAGATTTGGCCTGCTGAAGAAAAGATGACGCCCGAAGCTGTGTATTGGGGCAGTATGCTTGCTATCGCAGAGCTTGTGCAGGGCGGCGTTACGTGTTTTTCCGATATGTACGGCGATACAGATAAAATAGCAAAAGCCGCAAACGATTCGGGCATACGCGCGCTTATAGCTACGGGCATAATAGATGCGGGTACAAAGGGCGATGAAATGTTTGAAGAAGCCGTTGCGCTTTTTGATATCGTCAAAGATTACAAACGCGTAAACGCGGCGTTCGGGCCGCACGCGGTATATACGGTTAGCCCGCAGATGTTAGAAAAGATAAAAAAACAAGCCGAGAGGCTCGGTTCACGTATACACATACACATATCCGAAACAAAAAGCGAGCATGAAGAGTGTATATCGCGGCACGGCAAAACGCCTATCGGGCTGCTCGACAGCTTAGGAGTTCTGGATTTGCCTGTAATGGCGGCACACTGTGTCTGGATAGACGATAAAGATATGGATATAATGGTTAATAAAAACGTAAACGTAATGTCCTGCCCGCAAAGCAACCTAAAGCTCGGAAGCGGAATCGCAAGAGCCGCGCGCATGATGCAGCTCGGTATAAACGTAAGCTGCGCTACCGACGGGGCGGCAAGCAACAACAATCTTTCTATGATGGAAGAGATGACGCTGCTCGCGCTTTTGCAAAAAGGGGTAAATCAAAACGCACAGCTTATTCCGGCATCCGCGGCTTTTAAAACAGCGACTATAAACGGTGCAAAAACGCTCGGTATAGACGACATAACAGGAAGCCTGAAAGCGGGCAAGCAGGCAGACCTTATTATTCTTGATACGCGGGGCTTGCGTTACTGCCCGAAAACGGATATGTTAACGCATATGGTTTACAGCGCGAGCGACGCGGACGTTTGCCTTACTATGGCAGGCGGCGATATTTTATATGAAAACGGCGATATAACTTTTGGCGATATTAACGAAATAAAACAGCAGGCAGAGAAATTTTCTGCAGAGATTTTATCATAAATAAGGGGTATTTTGGTGGTAAAACTAGCTAGATTATTCATATTAATAGTAATTTTAACGTTTTTGCTTTTTGGGTGCACTCCGAATATAGAGCAGCCCGAGCAAACGGTAACTCCCGAGCAAACTGCTGCGGGAGGCGTCTCAGAGTACGCCGATAACATAAACGTTAAAGACATTGACATTGCCATAGATGGCGAAGAGACAGTTGTTACTCTGTCTATGATAAGCGGGAGCAGGGCGGCGGGATATACAGAATCTAAGCTTGTTAAGCCTCCCGAATATGAGATAATTCAATTACCGCAGCCGCAAAGGCTTATGATAAAGCTTTCGGATATAAGTTTTTGGGATTACGAGCAAAAGACGGAATGGGCGCTGTCCAATTTTGTTCTTGGTATTTTCAGAGAAGTTCCCGCCGATAACGATTCGCTTATAATCTATATACAGCTTTCTCAGAAAGCGGAGTTTTCTGTGCAGGAGACGGAAGGCGACCTTGTAATAAGGCTTATGCCTGGGCTCCAAAACGAAAGCTCTATGTTTTACTGCGTATCTAATTCATTTTTTGAACATCAGGACGGCACCTGGCCAGATAATATAGATATGATGCCGGTGCTGTGTTCGGACGCAGTTAATAAAATTCTGATATCCCAGCCCTTTGACACAAGGCAGAAAGCAGACGAATTTTTAGAAACAGCGAAAGAACAGCTTGAAAAGAATCTGCCCGATAAAAAAATATACGTAATAGAGCTTTTAAGAAATTCTCTTCCCGATTATATTTCGGGCGATTACGTAGAAATTGAAGAAAAAAATGTCGTTATGAAACAAGGCGTGCTTATGGATACTCCCGTTTTGCTGCAAAACGGAAGATATCTTGACACAAGCTCAGACGGAAGAATAGCTTTTTCGAGAAGCTATAAGCCAGAAGAGCCGTCGCTCGAGCAGGACGGTTACCTTACGTCAGAAAAGCTCTGGATACAAGACCCGAACGGAAGAATACAAAATATTGATGTTGACGAGTTCTTTTTAATAGATGACGCGGCTTTTTCGGCTGACGGAAGATACATAAGCATACTTGACGTATCCATAGAAAATCGAGTACTCTATGTTTATGATTTTCAGACACAAGAGCCCCAAGGGCTGATAAACCTCGGAGAAGAGGGTTTCGGTAACCAGACAGCCGCTTTTGCGTGGTCTGATACTGAAAATAAGCTATACGCCATGACAGGGCAAAGCGCTATGCAGATGATGGTATGCGAATTTTCGCCCGACGGCACTTTCGAGATAAACGCTGTAGAAGAAGAAGCGGGTTCAGAGGGAAATCTTGAGGTTTCGCAGGGAAGAGTTTTCTTCGCGGATAAGGTTTCGGATACGGTATATGAGATAAGCGATACAAAGCGCGAGATCACCGACGGTATAGATATAAGAATCTCGCCTGACGGAAAGAATATGCTTGTTCTCGAAGCATCTTCGCAGGAAGGTGAACAGATTTTGTTAAAACTTAAGCTATGTGATATTAAAACGGGAGAAACCACTTATATTGCCGAAGATCCCGACATCATGAATTTTTATTTCATGCATAACGGCACAAAAGTTTATTATACAAAAGAGCTTTTTGAAGATGATGATTATGAGCCCGGATATAAGTTTGGGTTGTTCTCGTACGATATAATGACAGGTGTGCATGAACAGGCTGCGTTTTGCAGCACGGGAGACTTTATACCAAGCGATAATCCCGGGGAAATATACTTAATAGACTCTGTAAAAGATACGCAAAACAACGTTTACGCAACGTCGACGTATGTCTACGATTTAAGTTTATAAAATTAAAAACAGGAGGACGGTATGAAAGTACCAATTTCGGAAGTAGAAAAAATCGCAGTTTTATCAAGGCTTTCTTTTTCTGAGCAAGAAAAAAAAGAATATCAGCATCATTTGGAAGATGTTTTGATGACTGCGCAAAAGTTAAGCAAACTGGATACCAGCGATGTGCAGCCAACTGCGCATATACAAGGCCTGCAAAATGTTTTAAGGCAGGATGTTACCAAAGAAAGCATGGATAATGAGCTACTTACAAGCAATGCGCCCGAAAGGCAAAACGGGTGTTTTATCGTACCAAAGGTCGTTGAATGAGGTGAAGCATTGAAATTATACGAATTGACTATAAAGCAGGCGATGGACTCGCTGCAAAAAAAGCAAATAAGCGCTCATGAGCTGACAGAGGCGCTTATACAAAGAATAGAAGATAAAGAGCCGCAAATAAGGGCTCTTAATTGTGTGTGCCGTAAAACGGCGCTTGAGCAGGCGAAGCAGTCTGACCAAAGGCGCGCAAAAGGACAGCAAAAAAGCATGTTTGACGGTATTCCCGTTATAGTGAAAGATAATATATGCACAAAAGGCACAAAGACTACGTGCTCGTCAAAAATGCTGCAAGATTTTGTTCCGCCGTATGACGCGCATGTAATAGAGCGGTTCGCCGATAAAGGAATAATCACACTCGCCAAATCCAACCTTGATGAATTTGCGATGGGCTCTTCCACGGAGAACAGCGCTTTTCAAACAACCAGAAACCCTTGGGATTTAAAAAGAGTACCGGGCGGCTCTTCGGGCGGAAGCGCGGCGGCGGTTTCGGCGTGCATGGCTCCTTTTGCTCTTGGCTCGGATACGGGCGGAAGCATTCGGCAGCCTGCTTCTTACAGCGGAGTTGTCGGCTTAAAGCCCACATACGGAGCTGTATCAAGATACGGGCTGGTGGCTTTTGCTTCTTCTCTAGACCAGATTGGACCGTTTACGAGGACTATTGAAGACGCGGCATATGCGCTGAACGCGCTGTACGGGTATGACAAGCGTGATTCAACTTCGGTGAAGGCAGAGTATCCCGATTACGCAAAAAATTTAAGCAAAGATATTAAGGGAATGAAAATAGGGCTGCCCAAAGAATATTTTGCGGCGGGGCTCGACGGCGATGTTAAGCAAGCGTTAGACGCTGCGGTTAGCACATACGAAAGCCTTGGCGCAATAGTGGAAGAAACGACGCTTCCGACTTTTGATTATGCTCTTTCCGCTTACTATATAATCTCTTCGGCCGAGGCAACGTCTAACCTATCTAGATACGACGGCGTAAAATACGGTTACAGAGCAAAGCAATTCGACGGTATCGTCGATATGTATACACAGACTAGAAACGAAGGCTTCGGGCCCGAGGTTAAGCGAAGGATGATGCTCGGAAACTACGTTTTAAGCTCAGGATACTACGACGCATATTATTTAAAAGCATTAAAAGTAAGAACGCTTATAAAGCGCGATTTCGATAATCTTTTTAATAAGTACGATTGTATATTATCGCCTACCGCTCCGACTCCCGCTTTTATTGCCGGAGAAAAGAGCGACCCGCTGCAAATGTATCTTACCGACATATATACCGTTCCTGTAAACATCGCCGGGCTGACGGCAGTTTCGCTGCCAAGCGCACTTAGCGGACAGGGGCTTCCTATAGGCATGCAGATAATAGCAAAGCCAATGGGCGAAGAAACTATGTTAAGAGCGGCATACGCGCTAGAGCAGGCTCTGCCGCCGATAGGCAACCCTAAGTTTACCGGAGGTGAGCAGTAATGAATTACGAAACGGTGATAGGTTTAGAAGTTCACGTTGAGCTTGCTACGAATACTAAGATATTCTGCTCATGCCTTAATAAATTCGGCGGAGAGCCGAACACTCACTGCTGCCCTGTATGCATAGGAATGCCGGGCGTTTTACCCGTGCTCAATGAAAAGGTTGTAGAGTTTGCGGCAAAAGCGGGGCTTGCCATAAACTGCGAGATAGCCAATTTTTCTAAGATGGACAGAAAAGGTTATTATTATCCCGACCTGCCAAAAGCGTATCAGATATCGCAGTTTGATCTGCCGATATGCAAAGAGGGCTGGGTTGATATAACGGCAGACGGCAAAGATAAGCGCATAAGAATAACAAGAATACATATGGAAGAGGACGCGGGAAAACTTTTGCATGAAGCGGGCGCAGGCACGGCAGTCGATTATAATCGCTGCGGAGTTCCGCTTATAGAGATAGTCACAGAGCCCGACTTAAGGAGTGCAGACGAAGCAAAGGCTTTTCTCGATACATTAAAAAGCATAATGCAGTATACAGGAGTTTCCGACTGCAAAATGCAGGAAGGCTCGCTTCGCTGTGACGTCAATGTTTCTGTTCGTGAATCGGGGCAGAGCGAATTCGGAACGCGCACAGAAATGAAAAACCTCAACAGCTTTTCTGCTATTTACCGAGCGATTGAAACGGAAAGCGCAAGGCAGATCGCGATTCTTAGCGACGGAGGCAGTATAAAACAGGAGACAAGGCGGTTTGATGACGTAAAGGGCAAAAGCTATGCCATGCGCGGAAAAGAAGAAGCGCATGACTACAGGTATTTTCCCGATCCCGACCTTGTTCCTATAACTTTGACGGACAAAAGAATACTCGAGTTGAAAGAAAGCCTGCCCGAGCTTCCCGAGGCAAAGAAAAAAAGGTATATAGACGTTCTCGGTTTGCCAGAATACGATGCGGGCGTGCTTACGGCAGAGCGTTCTGTAGCCGCGTTTTTCGAAGACTGCCAGAAGCAGTACGACGAACCTAAAAAGATAAGCAATTTTATAATGACAGATTTGCTGCGGTTGCTAAAAGAAGACGATATACTGCCCGAAGATAATCCGGTAAAGCCGGAGCAGCTTGTCGAAACGCTAAAGCTCATTGAAAGCGGCAAAATAAACGTCACTGTAGGCAAATCGGTGTTTGAGAAAGTATTCCGCACGGGGCAGAGCCCGAGTGAGATAGTAGAAAAAGAAGGGCTTGTACAGATAAGCGATACGGGCGAACTGCGCGAGATGATAAAAGATATAATAAGCAAAAACCCGGGGCCAGTCGCCGATTATAAGGGCGGCAAGAAAAAGGCGCTTACCTTCTTTGTGGGGCAGGTAATGAAAGCAACGCGAGGAAAAGCCAACCCCAAAGCGGTTAACGAAATAGTGACGGAGGAACTCGGCAAGTTATGAGGATTGGCAAGTTCACCAATGAACAATTAAAAGACATGATTTTTTCGCACCTGAAAAACAGCGATGATATTCTGCTGGGCTCGGGAGTGGGGGAAGACTGCGCCGCGCTCGATTTTAACGGCGAAGCGTGTGTTTTATCTACCGACCCGATAACGGGTGCATGCGAGAACGTAGGCTCTCTTGCGGTACACGTATCGGGTAACGATATTGCATCTTCGGGTGCAAAGCCGTCCGCTATGCTCGTAACGCTTCTTATTCCGCCCGAAAAAGAAATGAAAGATGTGCAAAAAGTAGTAGCGGAGATAATAAAGGCTGCAGATTCCCTTGGAATAAATATTATAGGCGGCCATACAGAGGTTACAGACGCCGTCCGAAGAATAGTGGTGTCTACTACTGTTGTCGGAAGAACAAAGAGCAGCGATCTAATAAAAAGCAGCGGTGCCCGACAAGGCGATGCCATTATAATGACAAAATACGCGGCGGTGGAAGGAACGTTTATAATCGCTTCAGAGCACAGCCAAAGGCTGAAAAAGGTTTTGTCGCAATCTGAATATGATATGGCGATCGCTCTTGGAAGCAAGCTAAGCGTTATAAAAGAGGGCATAACAGCCGGAAAGCTTGGCGCTACCGCTATGCATGATATAACAGAAGGCGGAGTGCTCGGGGCTGTGCACGAGATTTGCGAGGCTTCGGGAATCGGCTGTGAGCTGTATAAAGAAAAAATTCCTGTGCTCGACGTTACAAAAAAGATATGCGAAGAGTTTTGCATAGACGCTTACCGCCTTATAGGAAGCGGAAGCATGCTTATAACAACGCCGGACGAAAAAAAGATTGTTTCCGCGCTGGAAAAAAATGGTGTCAAAGCGACGGTCATAGGAAAAATAACCGGTAAAGAAATTTGTTTAGTAGAAAATGGGCAAAAGAGTATACTTTGCGCGCCGGGAGCGGACGAGCTGTTTAATATATAAAACCGCGCTGTTTATAAAGCATATAGGCGAAAAGATAAGCAAATGCACGTAAATACGAGATTTTTTGAGTTTTTCACAAAAAATCGCTTATTTTTTTTTATATGTTGTGCTATAATCATTATCAAAAGAAAGAATAAGGTGGGTAGTATATTGAGAAGCATGACGGGATTTGGCAGAGCAGAGTCTGAGAAGGACAAAAGAAAAGTTACAATAGAGATAAAGACTGTTAACCACAGGTTTCTTGATATAAATATCAGGATTCCCCGCGCTCTTGGTTTCGCCGAAGAGGCAATCCGTAAAACGGTAAAGGAAAAGCTGACAAGAGGAAGAGTTGATGTTTTTGTAAACTACAGCGCACTTGGGGAAGACGCCAAAACAGCAAAAGCGGATACCGGGCTTATAAACTCATATCTTATAGCGGCAAGGCGTGCGGGAAGAAACGTTGGAGTAATCGATAATCTGCAGCTGTCGGATATTATACGCATACCCGAAGCTATAGTTGTTGAAGAAACGCCTGACGATGAAACAAAGCAATCGCAAATAGTAAACAGCGCGCTTTTGGGAGCGCTTGACGCATTGACGGATATGCGTGAAAGAGAAGGCAAAGAGCTAGAAGTTAACATAATGGAATGTTTGGATGCGCTCGAGCAGACGACAAAAATTATAGATTCTAAAAAAAGCACGGTAGCCAAAGAATACGCCGAAAAGCTAAAGGCAAGAATAGCCGAACTCACGCAGGACTGCGAAATCGATGAGACAAGGTTTAATACAGAAATCGCTTATATCGCCGACAAAGCAGATATAACCGAAGAGATTGTAAGGCTAAGCACTCACATAAATCTTTTTAGAAAAGCTGTCAAAAAAAGCGGCGCAATAGGAAGAAAACTCGATTTCATGGTACAGGAAATGAATCGGGAACTAAACACGATAGGCTCAAAGTCTGCCGATATGGACATTACCAATGCAGTCATAGAAGGAAAAAGCACGGTAGAGAAAATAAGAGAACAGGTACAGAACATAGAATAAACTTTTTGGAGGAATGTTTATGGGTATCAAACTAATAAACATCGGTTTTGGCAACATTGTTTCGGCAAACCGTCTTATCGCTATAGTAAGCCCCGAGTCTGCGCCGATAAAGCGTATAATTCAAGAAGCAAGGCAAAAGGGCAATCTTATCGACGCTACATACGGCAGGAGAACAAGAGCTGTTATAATAACGGACAGCGACCATGTTATACTATCTGCGGTACAGCCCGAGACAGTGGCGCACAGGCTTTCGGACAAAGATATCGAGTCAGAGGAATAAGTATGAGTGAGGGGTTGCTGATTGTTTTGTCCGGGCCTTCGGGAACGGGTAAAGGCACAGTTTGCGGTGCGCTGCTAGAAAAACACAAAGACATTATTTTGTCCGTTTCGTGTACTACGCGAAGCCCGAGAGCGGGAGAAAAAGAAGGCATAAACTACTTTTTTACGAGTCGGGAGCGGTTTGAGCAATTAATAGAGAAAGACGAGTTTTTAGAGCATGCCGAGGTGTTTTCTAACTATTACGGCACGCCGAAAAGTTTTGTTGATCAAAATCTTTCTGAGGGCAAAGATGTTCTGCTCGAGATTGATGTGCAGGGCGCTTTGTCGGCAAAGCAGTCATTTGCCAAAGGCGTGTACATATTTTTGATACCGCCTTCTATGAATGAACTCGAAAACAGAATTCGGAGCAGAGGCACGGAAGACGAAGAGCAGATTCAAACACGGCTGGGCAAGGCACAAAGCGAGATGCAGCTAATAGATAAATATGACTATGTAATAGTGAATGATAAGGTGCAAAGAGTCATAGAAAGCATAGAAAGCATTTTACATGCGGAAAAGCTTAAAGTGTCTCGAAATAATGAAAAAATTAATTTTATAAGGAATGGTGAATAATATGATGTACCCGGGGGTTAGCGAACTTAACGGAAAGGCCGATTGCAGATACGCTTTGGTTGTAGAGACTGCGAAAAGAGCAAGGCAGCTTGTCGACGGAGCAGAGCCGCTGACGCAGGAGCAGGAAGCAAACCCTGTATCACAGGCGGCAAAAGAAATTTTTCAAGACAAGATAACATACATTTCTCCGGAAGAAGGTTAAAATCATGCCGATGACGGTAGTTGTAGGTGTCTGCGGAGGAATTGCCGCGTATAAGGCAGCCTATCTCGTAAGCGCTCTTAAAAAGAAAAACTATGATGTTCAGGTAATTATGACAAAAACCGCATCAGAGTTTATAAACGGGCTTACATTTGAAACAATTTCCGGAAACGCGGTAATAACAGATACATTTGAAAAAAAAGATACTTTTGATGTGGCGCATGTTTCGCTTGCAAAAAAAGCGGACATGTTTATTGTTGCGCCCGCGACTGCAAACGTTATAGGCAAAGCCGCTTCGGGCATAGCCGATGATATGCTTACGACTACGCTTATGGCGGCAAAATGCCCGATAGTTTTTGCGCCCGCAATGAATACCGCTATGTACGAAGATAAATCTACGCAAAAAAATATAGAAGCTTTGAAAAAGCGCGGCTTATATGTTATGGATACGGGCGAGGGGCTTTTGGCGTGCGGAGACCGGGGGCCCGGGCGCATGAAAGAGCCGGACGAAATAATAGAATACGCGGAAAACATTCTAAAATCTTTGTATGATATGCACGGCGTTAACGTTCTTGTTTCGGCGGGGCCGACGAGAGAAAATTTAGACCCGGTAAGATACCTTTCTAATAATTCTTCGGGCAAAATGGGTTACGCTATTGCAGAGGCTGCGGTGAAAAGAGGCGCAAATGTTACTTTGGTCTCGGGGCCTGTAGCGCTCGAAAAAATTGACAAAGCGAAAATGGTAAACGTGGTGTCAGCGAGCGATATGGAAGAGCAGATGATAAAGCACAGCAAAGACGCGGACATTATTATAATGGCGGCGGCTGTGGCAGATTACACCGTGAACGAATATAGCGCACACAAGATAAAAAAAGACGGCGATATGAATCTTGAACTTGTGCGTACAAAAGATATTCTAAAGCAGCTCGGTGAAAATAAAAAAGACGGGCAGCTGCTTGTCGGGTTCGCGGCCGAAACACACGACTGTGAGAAAAACGCCAAAGCAAAGCTGCAGAACAAAAACCTTGATATTATAGCATTAAACGATGTGTCAAAGCCGGGCGAAGGGTTTGGCGCGGATAACAATAATATAAAATTATTTTACAAGGACGGTACGCAAATCGATTTAGAAAGCCAGAGCAAAACTTATCTTGCAAAGCAAATTATGCAAAAAGCAAGAGAGCAGTATATAAAACAAAACGCTTGAGAGGTGAAACATGTTTGCCAGAGTAATCGTAGACATAGTTCATTCGGGCGTTGATAAACTTTTTGAATACCGCGTACCTGACGGTATGGATCTTGACGTCGGGTTTCGCGTAAAAGTGCCTTTTGGAAAGGGCAACGCGCTTCGCGAAGGTTATGTACTCGGGTTATCAGAAACTTGCGGGTACGATACAAAAAATATAAAAGAGATTTCCTGCGTAATATCCGATTTTGCGGCGCTTACAAAAGGCCAGATTAAACTTGCGCATTTAATAAAACGGTATTACCACACTACGCTTGCGGCCGCCCTTAGGCTCATGTTTCCCGCAGAAATGCGCGGAGGAAGAGTAAAAGATAAATTCGAGAAGCAGATTGTTTACTCTTTGACTGACGAAGCTTACAATACGGCAATCGACTCGTTAAAAACAAATACAGGCAAAATAAAAGCGCCTAAGCAGTTTGAGGTGCTTAATGTTTTGCGCGAATATAAAAGATTAAAGACAAACGAGCTTGAAAGTTTGGTAAAAGGCAGCGTGGCCGCACGAGACGCACTTGTGAAAAAAGGCTTTCTTGACTTGCAAAAAATAGAAACAATGCGCAGCCCGAGAAAATCGGCGGAGCTCGAGAAAGACTTTGAGCTTTCCAAAGAACAGACGGACGCGATAAACGCCATCACGCGCAAAAAAGGCAAATACCTTCTGCACGGTGTCACGGGAAGCGGCAAGACGGAAGTTTATATTAAAATAGTAAAACAGTGCCTCAAAAAAGGGCAGAGCGCAATAGTGCTCGTGCCAGAGATAGCATTAACGCCGCAGCTTGTATCAATGTTCGAGAGAAGAATTGGGCAGGATATTGCCGTGTACCATTCCACGTTATCGGCAGGCGAGAGATACGACGAATGGAAACGCATGGTGCAGGGCAGCGCAAAAGTGGTCATAGGGGCAAGGTCTGCCGTTTTCGCGCCGCTTCGCGATATCGGCGTTATTATAATAGACGAAGAGCACGAAACGAGCTATAAGTCGGATATACATCCAAAATATACGGCGCACGAGGTAGCCCGAATGCGCGCGAACATAGAAGGAGCATCGCTTGTGCTCGCTTCGGCGACGCCGTCTGTAGAGAGCTATATAAAAGCGAAGAATGATATATACGAGCTTGTTGTTATGCCGAGCAGGCTTTTTGGGCTAAAGCTCCCTGTTGTCGAAATAGCAGACATGAGAGAAGAAATAGTAAAAGGAAACCGAACAATTTTTTCGTCGCTTTTGTATAATGAAATAAGCGATGCGCTCGGCAAGGGCCGGCAGGTAATGCTTTTTATGAACCGGCGCGGATATTCTACTTTTGTGATGTGCAGGGGGTGTGGTTTTGTAGAATACTGCGACAGTTGCGAAGTAACTATGACGTATCACTCGAGCCGCGACGCCCTGATATGCCATTACTGCGGCAGAAAGCGCAAAGTAAGAGAAATTTGCCCCGATTGCGGTAAAAAGTATTTAAAACAGTTCGGGCTTGGGACACAGCAGGTTGAGGAGTTTGTAAAAGAGCATTTTCCATACGCACGTGTACTTCGTATGGATCTTGATACAACGAGGGCTAAAAACTCTCACCATGAGATATATGAGCAGTTTAAAGACGGCAGGGCGGATATACTCATAGGTACGCAGATGATAGCAAAGGGGCTCGATTTTGAGAATGTTTCGCTGGTAGGAGTTGTTGCGGCGGACAGCTCGCTTTTAATACCCGATTACCGAAGCCCGGAGAAGACTTTCGGGCTGCTCGAACAGGTTGCGGGAAGAGCGGGGAGAAAAGACCCGGGGAAGGTTATAGTACAAACGTATTCTCCCGATCATTACGCCGTTACGCACGCCAAAGAGCACGACTACGAAGGCTTTTTCGAAAAGGAGATGCAAGTACGAAAATCGGCGCTGCTGCCTCCGTATTCTGTATTTTTCAGAATTGTCTTCACGGGCAAAAACGAAAAAGCGGTAAGAGACTCATGCCGAGATTATGAAGACGGTTTTGAAGAGGCTTTTCGGGATTTGATGGACAGAGTGCTTTTGTTTGACGCATCCGAGGCGCCTATAAAAAAGATACAGGGCAAAATCCGCTGGCAGATATTAATAAAGGTGCTAAACGACGGGAAACTTGCAGAGTTTAGAAAAAGGTTGTATATTTACTCAGATACAAAGAATTATAAAGATTGTGCTTTTGGTATGGAAATCAATCCGCAGAGCATGGTTTAAAAGGAGAAACAGTCAATGGCAATAAGAAACATAGTTACGGGAACGGAAAATGAAGCACTGCGCAAAACTAGCAGGCAGGTAAAAAAAATCAATGAGCATATTACTACTCTTTTAGACGACATGTTAGAAACTCTTCATGCGGAAGAGGGAGTCGGGCTAGCCGCGCCGCAGGTAGGCGTGTTAAGGAGGGTGGTTATAGTTGAATATGAAGATAAATTATACGAAGCGGTAAACCCTGTAATATTAGAATCTTCGGGCGAGGCGATAGAAGACGAGGGGTGCCTTTCCGTTGTTAACAGAAGAGGGCTTGTAAAAAGGCCGTATGATATAACTGTAGAATATACCAACAGAGAAGGCAAGAGGCTCAAAGAGAAAAAATCGGGTATAGAGGCAAGAATTTTCTGTCATGAGATAGATCATCTCAACGGTATACTTTTTGTAGATAAAATGATAGAAGAAACCACAAACAAAGTGTATGAGGAAGATGAATGAGAATAGTTTTTATGGGTACGCCGGGCTTTGCGGTACCCAGCTTAAAAAAACTTATTGAAAAGAAACACGATATTGCCGCAGTTATTACTCAGCCGGACAGAAAAAGCGGAAGAGGGCACAAGTTAAAAGCGCCTCCCGTTAAAGTTGCGGCAGAACAAAACGGCATACCCGTTCTCCAATTCGAGAAAATAAAAACGGAGCAGGGCGTTGCGGCAATAAAAAAACTTTCGCCCGATATTATAATAACTGCAGCTTTCGGGCAGATATTATCCAAAGAGATTTTAGATATTCCGCCTCTTGGGTGCATAAATGTGCACGCTTCGCTTTTGCCGAAATATAGAGGTGCCGCGCCCATACAATGGGCGATAATAAACGGGGAGAAAAAAAGCGGTGTTACAATAATGTATATGGACGAAGGACTCGACACAGGAGATATAATTTCTTCGGCAAGCGTAATTATTGATGAGAATATGACGGGCGGAGAGTTATACGAGAAACTGGCGGAAGCAGGAGCCGGGCTTCTTGCCGATACTCTGGTTGATATTAAAAACAAGACCGCGCCGAGATCAAAACAAGATGAATCCGCATCCAGTTATTACCCGCCGCTTTATAAAGGGCTTGGGCTAATAGACTGGACAAAATCGTCAAAGCGGATAAACGATTTGGTTCGGGCATTAAACCCTGTTATGAGTGCTTATTCTGCTATAGACGGAAACGTTATAAAAATATGGAAGGCAAGCGCAATTGAAGGAAACGCGAAGCCGGGTGAAATCGTTACTGCGAATGCAAAAGACGGGCTTGTCGTAGGTACCGGAAAAAATCTATTGCGCATAGAAACTATGCAGGCACCCGGAGCAAAGCGTATGAGCCCGAAGGAATACCTTAGGGGCAAGAAATTACCCGGGGAGCGTTTCGATTGAGCTTTAATTCAAGACAAGCCTCGTATGATGTTTTAAACGCAATAATAAGAGAAGGCGCGTATACCTCTCTCGCGCTTAAAAAGCATATACCGAAGGATATACCTTCAGAAGACAAAAAATTTGCGTCTGCTCTTGTAAGAACTACTCTTGAGAACCTTTTGCGCATTGATTTTGCACTAAAAGGGTTCATAAAGACGGGGCGCGTGCACGGCAGCGTGCGCAATATACTGCGTCTCGGCGCATGCCAGATATTATATTTGGATACAGAGGATTACGCGGCGGTAAGCGAAAGCGTCAAATTGACAAAGAAAATAAAACCGCAGATGGCTGGGTTTGTAAACGGTGTTTTGCGTTCGCTCGTTCGCGGTAAAGACAGCATAGAATACCCTCGGGGCGAGAACGCTTTAGCGCTGAGTATTGATTACAGTTATCCGCTTTGGATATGCGAAAAGTATATAGCCGATTTTGGCTATGAGTTCACTAAAAATCTATTTTCTTATAAAGCGCAAAAAGGTACAAGCGTGCGTATGAATTCGCTGAAAATCAGCAAAAATGATTTTACGCGCGAGCTTGATAACTCGGGGCTTGTTTATTCAGAAGGGCAGGTTGAGAATTCTTACAGAATAGAAGGGCTGTCAGACATAGAAAACACTGATTTTTTCGCAAACGGATGGATTGCGGTACAGGCACAGAGCGCCATGAGGGCGGTTTTAAGGACTGATATTTCAAAAGGGGACAAACTGTTAGACTGCTGTGCAGCGCCGGGCGGAAAGAGCGCGTATGCGGCGGCGCTTTGCCGGAACACGCTTGATATAACCGCATGGGATATACACGAACACAGAATTAAAATGACAAAAAAGAATTACGAAAGGCTGAACGTAAAAAACGCAAAAGCGGTATTGCACGACGCGGCGGTTTACGATTCGCAGTATGAAAAAGTTTTTGACACGGTAATAGTTGACGCTCCGTGCAGCGCAATGGGGCTTATGTCAAGAAATGCCGACATAAGATATTCGCGGGCATTAAAAGATATAGAGCAATTGAGCAAAAAACAGGCGGAGATTTTATCGGCTTGTGCCCGGTATGTTAAGCCGGGCGGAACGCTCGCTTACTATACGTGCTCTATAAATAAAGAGGAGAACGAAAACGTTACTGATAGCTTTTTGAAAAACAATAAAGGGTATACATATAAAGAAAAACCGGTGACGCTTTATCCGCATATTGAGAATTCGGACGGTTTTTATATAGCGGTAATGAAAAGAGAAATATGAAAGAACTACTGTCTTTAAATATAAATCAATTAAAATCATTGATGGAAGATCTGGGCGAAAAACCTTATGCTGCTAAACAGCTTGATTCTTGGCTTGGCGGGGGAGTTCCGTTTGCAAAAATGACAAACCTGTCAAAAAGCTTAAGAGAAAAGCTTGAGCAAGATTATTGCGAAGGGTACGCGGAGATAAAAGAGAAGCACGAATCGGGCGACGGCACGGTAAAGTATCTTATGCAAATGGCCAAAGGCGGGCTGGTAGAATGCGTTGTTATGAGGTATAATCATGGGAATACTCTTTGCGTATCTACGCAGGTAGGCTGCCGCATGGGGTGTGTTTTCTGTGCTTCTGGAAAAGACGGGCTTATACGAAACCTGTCTTCGGGAGAGATGCGCTCGCAGTTTATAGCAGCGCAGCAAAGCGGAGAGATATCTAACGTAGTGCTTATGGGAAGCGGAGAGCCGCTCGATAACTATGACAACGTTATAAGCTTTATAAAAGCACTTAACGAGAACCACGGCATAGGCATGCGGCATATATCGCTTTCGACGTGCGGTCTGGTTCCGGGCATATTAAAGCTTGCCAAAGAAGATATGCAGATCACACTTTGCATATCTCTTCATTCGGCAATAGACGAAAAAAGAAAGAAACTGATGCCGGTGGCAAAAGCTTTTACGGTAAAGCAAATAATTGACGCAGCTCGTGCTTATTTTGAAAAAACGGGCAGAAGAATTATAATAGAGTATACGCTTATAAAAGGATTAAACGACGGCACAGAGGATATGAAAGCTCTGGAAAAAGAGCTTAAAGGCTTAAACTGCCATATAAACATAATTCCGCTTAACCTTACTCAGGGAGATTTGCACGCTCCGGCAAAAAAACAGGCGCATGTTTTTGCAGCAGAGCTTGAGAAAACGGGAATGAGCGCAACTGTAAGGCGGTCGCTCGGAGGCGATATACAGGGCGCCTGCGGGCAGCTGAAAGTGAAATACGAAAAGTCATAAAGAGAGGAAAAATGATTTTTTACGCAAAAACACATAAAGGAAAAATCAGAAGCGAGAATCAGGATTATATTTATGTGCCCAAAGGCAAGGACGGTTTTTTTGCAATTGTCGCAGACGGCATGGGCGGGCACAACGCGGGAGAGGTCGCAAGCAAAATTGCTGTTGAAACAATAGTATCAGCTTTTTCTTTGCTTGCTCCTGAAGAGATCACAAAAAAAGAAATGAAAAAAGCGGTGGCGCTTGCAAACAGGCAAGTTTGGGCAGAGTCTGTTCGCGACCCTGAAAAAAGCGGTATGGGTTCTACAATAACGATAGCCGCGTTTGATAATAATCATGTTATCATAGGCCAGGTCGGCGATTCGAGGGGCTATCTTTTCAGCGAGGGCAAATTGCAGCAGATAACCAAAGACCACTCTTACGTACAGGCGCTTATCGACAGCAACAACATATCAAAAAAGGAAGCTCTTAACCATCCGCAGAGAAATATTATTACAAGGGCGATAGGTACACAGGCGAATGTTAAAGCGGATGTATATACATTAACTATAAAAGAAAATGATTGTATATTGCTTTGCTCGGATGGCCTTAACACGAGCGTTTTAGACGAAAGAATTTCGCAGATTCTAGGCGAGGGTATAGAGACTGCCGCGGAAAAACTGGTAGATGAAGCGCTTGATGGCGGAGGTACCGACAATATAAGCGTGATAATCGTGCACCCTGGGGGTGAGCGTTTATGAACGGGAAAATCTTAGGCTCGAGATACGAAATCATAGAGATGATAGACTCGGGCGGAATGGCATACGTTTATAAAGCGATGTGCAAAAAGACTAAAAAAATTGTCGCCGTAAAAGTTCTTAAAGAAAAATTTACTAACAGCGCGGAGTATGTAAAGCGATTCAAAAAAGAGGCCGAAGCCGTGTTTTCGCTTGAGCATATCAATATAGTTCGCGTTACAGATGTCGGCTATGATGAAGGCGTCTATTATATGGTAATGGAATATATCGAAGGCAAATCGCTAAAAGCGCTTATAAAAGAAAAATCGATTATAGAAGAAAAACAGGCGATAGAATACGCTATAAAAATATGTTCGGCGCTTGCTTCCGCTCATCAAAACGGCATTATACACAGAGACATAAAGCCGCAAAATATACTTATAGATAAAAACGGAGAGGTAAAAGTAACCGACTTTGGCATAGCGAAATCTGTGTCATCCAAAGAAGAGACAGAAGACAAAGTTATGGGCTCTGTATATTATATTTCGCCAGAACAGGCAAAGGGCGAAAAGATAGATGTGCGAACGGATATATATTCGCTTGGAATACTGCTTTACGAAATGAATACGGGCGTGTTGCCGTTCACGGGAGAAAAGACAATTTCTGTCGCTCTAAAACACCTTAATGAAAGAATAGTGCCGCCTTCGGTAAACAACCCCGAGCTTTCAGAGTCTGTAAATAACATTATTCTAAAAGCAACGAACAAGAACAAAAAAGACAGATACCGCTCTATGAAAGAGTTAAAGGACGATTTAGTAAGAGCGCTTGTAGATAAAAGCGGCTCGTTTGTCGAAGTTTTGCCCGAGCATACTTTGCTAAAAAAGACGATCAATTTGAAAAAGCACAGATTTTGGAAGGCCGGAATTTTATTTGTGCTCATATTAGCCGCCGCGGCTATCGTATTTTTCGGGTCAGAAGCGCTCCAGAGCGACAAGCAGAGAAAGCTGCTCATACCCGATGCGATTGGTTTAAAAGTATCATCAGCAGTTGAGATGTTTGAGAGAATAGGGCTGGAGACGCAGATAATTTATGAACCGAGCGAAACGATCAAAGAGGGCATTATAATCGCACAGGCGCCGCAAGAGGGAGCTGAAGCGGTTCTTGAAGATGCGGTATCTTTAACGGCATCGAGCGGGCCGGCGGATTTAATCATGCCCGAAGTTTTCGGCCTGAGACTTGAAGAAGCAGAGAAGATAATTGAAGATTTAGGCTTGGTTATAGAAGATATTGTCTATGAATCGCGAGAGGACATGCCTGAAGGAAATGTTGTTTCTCAAATACCAGAGGCGGGAAGTGTAATCGTAGAAGACGATTTGGTCAATCTTGTTGTCTGCGGAGATGTTATGAAAAATGATGCGGCAGTACCGCAGGTAACAAACATGCCGCTTGACCAGGCTGTATGCCTGCTGTACGAAGCAGGGTTTACCAATTGTTTCGTTTATCAGGATAAAAGCGAACTCGAGCCCGATTTAGAGCCGGGAATTGTGTTTGCGCAAGGCCCGGAGCAGGGAATACAAACGCCGCTTACAAGCGATATTGATCTATGGATAAGCGAGTACGATATAAAACCATATACCGGAAACTTTAAAGCGCAGATAGAGATCCCCGAGAAAGACTCAAAAGTAAAAATCGTACTTGAAGAGATGATGGGCGGCAACATAGTAAACTTTGTTATTCAAGAGAAACCTGAGGAAGCAGGGCTGCTGTTATTAGATATGAAAATTGATTTTCATTCAGACGGAACGAAAGTCATAAAAATATACATTAATAATGAAGAATTATATACCGATGAGGTGAATTTTGCAGAGTGGACCGATACTATCACAGGGTAAGATAATAAAAGGTGTAGGCGGGTTTTATTATGTGCTCGATGAATCGGGGGCTATACATGAGTGCAAGGCTGCCGGCCGTTTTAGAAAAGAAAAAATCGTACCTCTGCCCGGAGATAATGTACGTTTTTGCGCACAGAAAGAATCGTATGGTTTTATAGAAGAAATACAAGAAAGAGCAAATGAGCTAAAGCGCCCGAGGGTGGCAAACATCGATATGGCGGCTATAGTCGTTTCTGCCGAGAAGCCGGGTATTGATTATCTTTTGTGCGATAAGCTGCTTATTTCCATTAAAAAAGAGGGCATAGAGCCGCTCATGATAATAAACAAATGTGACGTCGCGGACGAAGCCCAAGCAAAATTTATTCAGGATGAGTATGAAAAAGCGTGCACAACGATTCGCGTATCTGCCCGAAATAAAGAAGGGCTCGGTGCTTTAAAAAAGCAGCTTGCAGGTAAATGCACCTGTTTTGCCGGACAGTCGGCCGCGGGCAAGTCATCAATATTAAATGCGCTTTTCTTAGGGCTTAATCTCAAAACGGGGGGAATGTCCAAAAAGACAGACAGAGGAAAGCACACAACAAGGCATGCAGAACTTTTGCTTTTAGACGATTTTTCGGGTACTGTAGTAGATACGCCGGGGTTTTCGCTTTTTGATACTGCGGATATAACAGAGCAGCAGCTATGCCAATATTACGATGATATTATGCCGTATGCCGGCGAATGCAAGTTTTCTTCCTGCCTGCACGATAATGAGCCTCAATGCGGAGTAAAAGAGGCGGTCAGTCAGGGAGAGATAAGCAAAACAAGATATCAAAGATATCTTCAGATATTAAAAGAAGTTAAAGAAAAGAGGGAAAGAAAATATGATTAAGGTTGCGCCGTCAATTTTATCAGCAGATTTCACAAAAATGTTCGAGGCTGTAAAAATGGTAGAACAAGCGGGGGCCGATTATATCCACTGCGATGTAATGGACGGAATGTTTGTGCCGAACATAACGTTCGGGCAGCCCATGGTACGCGATTTGCGCAAATGTACGAGTTTGACGCTCGATGTTCATCTTATGATAGAAAGCCCCGAAAGGTATGTTGAAGGTTTCGCGCAGGCAGGTGCGGATATTATCGTTGTCCATGAAGAAGCGACAAAGCATCTCGACAGAACGCTGCAGCTTATAAAGTCGACAAACAAAAAATGCGGTATCGCGCTTAATCCGCACACTCCTTTGTGTGTGCTCGATTATGTCTTAGAATACGCTGATATGGTTCTGCTGATGTCGGTTAACCCAGGATTCGGCGGACAATGTTTTATACCGAATTCGCTGAAAAAAGCAAGAGAACTAAAATCGATGATAGACAAAAGAGGCCTTAATATAGATATACAGATGGACGGCGGAATAAGCGCTGAAAACATAAAAGAAGTTACAGACGCCGGAGTTAACGTCATTGTCGCGGGAAGCGCTATTTTCTGTGCGGATAACCCAAAAGAGGTAATAAGCGCACTAAAACTAGAGAAATGAAATGTTTGATAGTCTCGGGCGGTACGCCGCCCGCAAAAAATGAGCTAAAACGCAGCTGCGAGACAGCCGATATTACTATAAGTGTTGACGGCGCTGCCGATTTGTTCTATGAGTATGATATAGTGCCAGGCGTTTTGATAGGTGATTTTGATACGGCAAAGCCCGAGTGCGTAAAAAGCCTTGAGCAGCGTGGAGCGAAAGTTATAAAGCTGATGCCTGAAAAAAACGTGACCGATACCGAAGCGGCTATCGATTACGCTATAGATAGCAAAGCGGATGAAATACTGCTCTTGGGTGCAATCGGCACAAGGGCAGACCACAGCCTGTCTAATATAATGCTTATGATAAAAGCCTATAAGGCAGGAATCAAGTGCAAAATTAAAGACGAATATAACGAAATGATTGTATCAGACAAAGATTTTGTGTTTGCAGGAAAAGCGGGGCAGACAATTTCCATACTGCCGCTAACGGGCGAGCTTTGCGTAAGCGCTACAAATGTAAAATACCCTCTGGATAACCTGATGTTAAGATTCGGGTCATCGAGGGGCATCAGCAATATAATGCAAAAAGACGAATGCGAATTAAGTATATCGGGCGGCTTTGCACTCATAGTAAAATCACAAGATAAGGCGTAACACTTAAGGGCGGATATTAGTATTATAAACTAGGTATGGTTTTATGGTGCTGTCGGCTCGGGGGTGATTTTTTGTTTTGCGGGAATTGTGCTTTTCGAAGGATAATAGGTTGTTTTTTATTTTTTATCGGAGTCATTTTAATATTTTGTTTTATGCCTTTTTGGTTTTGGCTTGCTTTTTTGGGAATAATATTGATAGCGATAGGTTGTTTTTTATTTTTTAAAAGATGTTAAAGAAGCATTTTTGGAGGTGGGGTAATTGAAAGTATATTGTATAAAAGCGCCGAGGTTTCTTCGCGGAATACTAAAGAAAATCTTTAAATAGAATACATATATTCATGCTGACGATAAAGTAAAAAAGGGCTGCAAGCATATGCAGCCCCTATCAGCTTTTTAAAAAAACTATCCGCGGACAACCTTGCCCGAACGAAGGCATCTGGTACATACATAAAGCCTTTTTGGAGCGCCGTCAACAATCGCTCTTACACGCTGTACATTAGGAGACCATGTCCTTTTCGACTTTCTGTGTGAGTGGCTGACCGTGTTTCCGGATACTATCCCTTTTTTGCAGATTTCACAAAATTTTGCCATGCTATAACACCTCTCTTCAAGAGTAAAAATCAAACAGCATTCATTTTACCATTGCATTGCAAATTTGGCAAGCATAAAGTTAAATTTTCATTTCATTTTAATTAAAACCCTTGACTAGTCACAAAAAAAGCGTTAAATTTAATCACGCTGGAATAAAATTAGGTATCGTATATAAACAAGGGAGGCATGATTATGGCTGTAACACAGCAGAACTCTTTAGGAAAAATAGAATTTTCCGATGAATATCTGTCTAATTTGGCCGGAGCCGCTACAATGGACTGCTATGGCATTGTCGGAATGGCTTCTCAAAAGGCTATGGACGGAATTGTCGAACTTTTAAAGGGCGAGAACCTAAGCAAAGGTGTTAAAATAACCACAGAGGGAGAACTTGTACGTATTCACCTTTTTGTTGTCGTTGAATACGGTGTGTCTATTTCTGCGGTTGCTTCTAATGTGATAGATACTGTAAAATACAAAGTCGAGAAGTTTACCGGCCTTAACGTAGATAAGGTTGACGTAACTATTAACGGTATCCGGGTTTAAGGGAGGGGTTCAAATGCAGCAGAGGATAACCGGCGAAATCTTTAAGGATATGATTTTTTCCGCAGCAGCAATGCTCGATAAAAGCAAGAAGAATCTAAATTCGCTGAATGTTTTTCCCGTTCCGGATGGTGATACGGGCACAAATATGTCGCTGACCATGATGTCGGCGGTAAAAGAAGTAAAAGCGGCGGACGTTTCAAAAGTATGTGATATAGGCGACGCGCTGTCTCTTGGCGCGCTTAAAGGCGCAAGAGGAAACTCGGGCGTTATTCTTTCCCAATTATTCAGGGGCTTTGCAAAAGGCCTTGCAGGGCTCGAGGTTGCATATGCAAGCGACTTTGCCAAAGCAATGCAAGAGGGCGTAGACGCGGCATACAAAGCCGTGATGAAGCCAAAAGAGGGCACCATATTGACTGTTGCAAAAGACATGGCGAAGATGGGTACCCGAAGCGCAAATAAAGGTGAAAACGTGTTTATGCTTATTGATGCTGTTTTAGAGCAGGGCGCGGACACACTAAAGAGAACACCGGATATGCTGCCCGTGCTAAAAGAAGCGGGCGTTGTAGACGCCGGGGGGAAGGGGCTTTTGGTGATTTACCGCGGTTTTAAGATGGCGCTTGACGGAGAAGCTGTTACCGATAACATTTCTTTAGAGAAGGATTCCGAAGCAGATTTTTCTGAAGCTGCCGATCTGCAGGATATAGAGTTTGCATATTGCACCGAGTTTTTTATAAAAAACATTGAAGCATCGGTCACTCAGGAAGATGTGGACAGATACCGCGAAAAATTGACGCGTATAGGCGATTGTGTACTCGTGGTCGGCGATTTACAGCTTATAAAAACGCACGTTCATACAAACGTACCGGGCAAAGCGCTTCAGTTCGCTTTAAGGTTCGGAGAGCTTTCAAAAATAAAAATAGACAATATGAGAGAACAGCATACCGAGCTCGGCGACAGTGAAGATAAGCCGTTAAAAGACATGGCTGTTGTAAGCGTAGCCGCCGGCGAAGGCATTGTAAATATTTTTAAAGAGTTTTTAGTTGACGAGATAGTACAGGGCGGGCAGACAATGAACCCTTCCGCCGAGACGATAACCAAAGCGATTGAAAAAGCGCCTTCCGATAACGTTTTTGTTTTTCCTAACAACAAAAATATAATACTCGCGGCAGAGCAGGCCGCAAAGCTTTCGGACAAAAATGTTCAGGTTATACCTTCGAGTTCTTTTCCGCAGGGTATAACGGGCGTACTGGCGTACAATCCGGACCTTGATTTCGAAGAAAACACTAAACGCATGAACAAAGCGATATCGACGGTTAAAACGGGCCAGGTAACAAGCGCCGTCCGTGAATCCAAGATGTCGGGGCATTCTATACAAAAGGGAGAAATAATAGGTATATTAGACGGAGAGATAGTCTGCCATTCGGGCGAGATGTTTGTTACTGCACAAAGGCTTATAGACAGCATGGTTTCCGACGAAGACAGCATCATTACTATCTTTTACGGTGAAGACGTTAACGAAGATTTTGCCAAAAAAGTAGCGGATATGGTAGAAGAGAAGTACGACGATTTTGACGTAGAGCTGCAGTTCGGCGGGCAGCCGGTGTATCAGTTTATTTTTTCGGTAGAATAATGAACCTTGATAATGCCGTTGAAGTTATAAAAGGCATTGGCCAAAAAAAAGCAAAGCTGCTATGCAAGCTAGGGATTACAAGCGTTCGGGATTTCCTGTATTATATGCCGCGGGCGTATGAAACTTCGGGCAGCCGCGTTACGGTATCTGCTCTAAAAGAAGAAGAGACTTGCAGCATTACGGCAGTTATAGCGCAGCAGCCAAATTTCAGAAAAATCAGAAACGGTGTTTATCTTGTTACTTTCGTTCTAGAGGACGAAACGGGCAAGGTAGAGGCTGTTTTTTTTAATCAGCCGTATATGAGAAGAATGTATAAAAAAGGGGACGATGTCTATGTTTCGGGCAAAGTAAAGCGTTTAGGCAGAAAACTGCAGTTTACAAACCCGCATATAGAAAAGCAGGGAGGCCAGCACGAAGGCCTTAATGCCGTCTATGCGCTGACGGCGGGATTGACGCAAAAGGTAATGCGCATAATGATGAAAAATGTGCTGGAAAACTTTTTCGGCAGCATCACCGACATTTTCCCTAATGATTTTAGGACAAAGCACAATCTTGCGGAAATCAATTATGCACTGAAAAATTTGCATTTCCCGGAAAATGAGCAGTCGCTGGAAATTGCAAAATACAGATTGTTGTTCGAAGAACTCTTGATTTTTAACATAGCGCTTTTTGCGCAAGAAAAAAAGCAGGAAAAGGGCGCGATTCCACTGAAAAGCGGAGATGATATTAAAAAAGACTTTCTTGGCAAACTAGAATTCGAGCCGACTAACGCTCAGCAAAGAGTAATGCGCGAGATAAAAGAGGATTTGGAAAAGAATAAGCCTATGAACCGCCTGCTTCAGGGAGATGTCGGAAGCGGAAAGACAATGCCCGCTTTTTACGCAATGCATATCTGCGTAAAAAACAATGTGCAGTGCGTAATGATGGCGCCGACAGAGGTTTTGGCGAAACAGCATTACTATAATGCGCAAAAGATATTTGCTGACGAGAATATAAGAATAGAGCTTTTAACAGGAAGCACGGGCGCCGCACAAAGAAGAGCCGTTTATGAAAATACCGCGGCGGGGCAGACGGATATAGTTATCGGCACACACGCTGTTTTGTACGATAAGCTTGAGTTTTCTAACCTCGGGCTTATTATAACCGACGAACAGCACAGGTTCGGCGTCGGGCAAAGGGCGATGCTTGAGGAAAAGAGCAGTGCGCCGCATACGCTTATAATGTCTGCAACGCCTATTCCTAGATCGCTGGCGCTTATACTTTACGGAAAAACGGATATTTCTATAATAGACGAATTGCCGCCCGGAAGAATTCGCATATCTACTCACTGTGTTCCCGAATCCAAAAGAAACGATATGTACGAGTTTATTGAAAAGCAGGTCAGAGATGAGGCAGCGCAGGTTTTTGCTGTGTGCCCTCTCGTAGAGCAGAATGACGATCTGGAGCTGCGTTCGTCCGAAGAAATATACAAAGAGCTCAAAGAAAAGCTTTCCGGATGTAAGGTCGCACTTTTGCACGGAAGAATGAAGGGCGAAGAAAAAAACGATATACTGCAAAGATTCAAAGATAAACAGTTTGATGTGCTCGTATCAACTACTGTCATAGAAGTCGGGGTAGATGTTACGGCGGCGACGATAATGGTCATAGAAAACGCAGAACGGTTCGGGCTGGCACAGCTTCATCAGCTTCGCGGAAGAGTGGGCAGGTCGGATAAAAAGTCTTACTGTTTTTTGATGTGCGGCAAAAAGGATAATTCAAGGCTGAGGATTTTGACCAAAACAAACGACGGTTTTAAAATATCCGAAGAGGACCTAAAGCTAAGAGGCCCGGGGCAGTTTCTTGGCAGCAGGCAGAGCGGCTTGTCTGATTTATATATGGCTAACCTTATAAAAGATATGAAGCTACTTAAATATACAAGAGCGCTTGCCGAGCATATACAAAAAAATGACGAGGTTTTTTACGAAAAGCTAAAAAATTATGCAGATACCCGATTTGCCGAAAGGCTTGAAAAGACAACGATTAATTAATATAAAGCAAAGCGCTGATAAAACGGCGCTTTTTTTATTTGTACGCACTTTTGGATCTGTCATTCTGAGCGGAGCAAAGAATCTTTACACAAAAAGGTTAAAAGATTCTTCGGGCATAAATGCCCTCAGAATGACAAACCACAGAAGAAAACATAAAAAACTATTGACAAAAAGTGCAGTTTCTAATAAAATACTACCGTGTTAGTGATTTAGCATGCTAAATCGCTAAATAACTGTAAGAGGTATAAATATGGGTGAATATAAAAAACATGTGCCGGACGGCGTAGAAGACTGCCTTCCTGCCGAGTGTTATTTAAAAAGAAAAATAGAAGGCTCGCTGCGGGCGCAGTTTGTTTTGTCGGGGTACGAAGAGATAGAAACGCCCACATACGAATTTTACGACTTGTTTCAAAGCGGAGTAGGCGCTTACCTGCAGGAAAGCATGGTAAAGTTCGTCGATTCAAAGGGAAGGATACTAGTCCTGCGTCCTGATATCACCGTGCCGATAGCAAGAATGACAGCAACAAAATTAAACGATAAGAGCACAAAGCGGCTGTTTTATATACAAAACTCGTTTGCTACAGACGCGCCGGCGATAGGAAAATCGGCAGAGTTTACGCAGGCGGGAATAGAACTTATAGGAGAAAGCGGATTCACCGCAGACGCCGAAGTTATAGCGCTCGCTGTAAAATCGCTTTTATCGACAGGGCTAAAATCATTCACAATAGACATAGGGCAGGTCGCTTTCTTTAAAGGGATAATAAGCGGGCTTGGTTTAAAAGACAAGCAGATCGACGAACTGCGGCACGCTGTAGATTCTAAAGATATTATTGCAATACAAAGCGTAGCGCAAAAGCTTGATATAACGGGGGAACTAAAACAGCAGATATTATCGCTGCCCAATCTTTTCGGAGGGCGTGAGGTTTTTGAAAAAGCGTTGGCGATATCGGATAAAAAAGAATGCGTAGACGCAGTAGAGAATTTGCGAAGCGTGTATGATCTTTTGTCTAAATACGGCATGGAAGAATATATATCGGTCGATTTTGGCATGCTTCATGACATTGCTTATTATTCGGGGATAATTTTCCGCGGCATCACGCCCGGGCTTGGCTTCCCTATAGTTTCGGGCGGAAGATACGACGAGCTTTTATCAAAATTTGGCGCCCCTTTGCCCGCGACAGGTTTTGCGCTTGGCATAAAACGTGTGATGATAGCCATGGAGAGGCAAGGGCTTCTCGGCGGATATTACGATACAAAGACAGTTGTTTCCTGCGCACCCGAGAGCTGCGAAAAAGCTTACGGGTACGCTGAAGAGCAAAGAGCAAAAGGAAACCGCACGATATTCTCGGCAGGGCTGAATAGAAAAGAGCTTGCAAAAATGAAGCAGGAAAAGGGAGCCGGCCGCGCTGTGTATTTTGACGCGGACGGGCAGATAGGCGAGGAGATATAGATATGCGAATAACAATTGCGCTTGCTAAAGGCAGATTGGCGCAAAAAGCGATGGAGATATTGGAAAAGTGCGGCATAGAATGCAAAGAGATGTTCAAAGATACGCGAAAGCTTATTTTTGAAGATAAGAAAAACGGCATTCGTTTTATAATGGTAAAGCCTGTCGATGTGCCGACATATGTAGACCACGGCGTTGCCGACATGGGAATCGTCGGCAAGGATACGCTTATGGAGGCAGGGCTGCCGCTTTATGAGATGGCAGACTTAAAGTATGGTAAATGCAGGCTGGTGGTCGCTGGGTATCCCGCTAAAAAGGATAATTCGCTGACAACATCGAATCTTCGCGTTGCTACAAAATATCCGCAGATAGCGAAAAAATATTATGCGTCTAAAGGCGAATCTATAGAATGCATAAAGCTAAACGGAAGCGTAGAACTCGGGCCTATGCTCGGGCTGTCTGATGTAATCGTTGATATAGTCGAAAGCGGAAGAACGCTCGTGGAAAACGGCTTGGTTGTCACCGAAGAGATAGGTGATGTCTCAGCAAGGCTTGCTGTAAACCGCGCGAGCCTGAAAATAAAGGCAGGCAAAATAAAGCCTTTGATAGAAAAGATAAGGCTTTCTGTGGAGGAAGACTGATGCGAATTTATAAATACAATGAAATAGCTACGGTCAAAGAGCGGCTGAAAAGAAAAACGTCAGCGAATTTAAGCGTTATTGATACAGTACGCAAAATAATCTCCGATGTGGCAAAAGACGGGGATAGTGCGCTTTTTGAATACACAAAAAAATTCGACGGTTTTGACATAAACGAGAATAACATACGCGTAACGCGCGAAGAGATAGATAAGGCGTACAAAAAAATATCAGCAGAATTAATTGGTGTGATAAAAAAGAGCGCCGCGAATATCTCCGCTTTTCACGAGCTGCAAAAGCGCCAAGGGTTTGAGAGAAAAATCGGCGGAGCGGTAACCGGAAGGCTTATACTGCCCATGCAGACGGCGGGTGTATACGTCCCGGGCGGAAAAGCGGCTTATCCTTCAAGCGTGCTTATGAACATTATACCCGCGAAGATAGCCGGAGTTGAGCAGATAATAATGGTTACGCCGCCAGGCAAAGACGGAGGAATCGCACCTTTGACATTGGTTGCGGCCGATATCGCAGGTGCGGGCAGCATACTGAAAATCGGAGGTGCGCAGGCTGTCGCCGCGCTTGCTTACGGCACAAAAAGCGTGTCCAAAGCGGACGTTATAACGGGGCCGGGAAACGAATACGTGGCGGCGGCTAAAAGAGAAGTGTTCGGCGAAGTCGGAATAGACATGATAGCCGGGCCGTCCGAAGTGCTTATAATAGCAGACGAAAACGCGAATCCCGTTTATATCGCGGCAGATTTTTTATCCCAGGCAGAGCATGACGAAAAAGCGGCGTGTGTACTCCTGACGCCAAGCGAAGAGCTGGCAGCAAAAGCGGAAAAGGAAATCATTCGCCAGCTTGGCAAACTGCAAAGAAAGAGTATCGCCGAAAAATCAGTGGAGGATTATGGAACTATCGTAGTAACGCAGTCTATTGACCAGGCGTTTGATATAGCCAACGATTTTGCTCCCGAGCATTTGGAGATATTGACGAAAGACCCGAGGCGATATTTAAGAGAAGTTAAAAACGCGGGCGCTGTTTTCCTGGGAGAATATTCACCCGAACCGCTCGGCGACTATTTCGCAGGGCCTAACCACGTTCTGCCCACAAACGGAACGGCGAGGTTTTCGTCGGCATTGTCGGTAGACGATTTTATCAAAAAAACGAATTATATTTGTTACGATAGACAAAGCCTTAAGGCGTGTTATAATGATATTATTGAGTTTGCGGACGCCGAAGGGCTTACCGCACATGCCAAAAGCGTGAGTGTAAGGTTCGAAGAAAACGGGGAGGAAGTTAAATGAGAAAATCCGAGATAGAGAGAAAAACTAACGAAACGAATATACTGCTGTCTTTGAACATAGACGGAGACGGCACACGTAAGATAGATACGGGTATTGGTTTTTTTGACCACATGCTCGATTTGTTCGCAAAGCACGGGCTTTTTGATCTGACGCTCAGCGTAAAAGGCGATTTAAACGTAGACGAACATCACACGGTAGAAGACACGGGGCTTGTTCTCGGAAAAGCGTTTGCTAGAGCGGCAGGCGACAAGGCGGGTATTTACAGGTACGCGGCGGAATATGTGCCTATGGACGAGGCTCTTGCTATGGCGAGCGTAGATTTCTCGGGCAGGCCGTATTTAAAATACAATGTCGTATGCCCCGATGAATTGGTCGGCGGCGTAAGCGCGCAGGTCTTCGAAGAATTTTTCAGAGCTTTTGTGACGACCGCTAAAATAACGCTGCACATTTGCGTCTTTTACGGAGACAATACACATCATATGATAGAGGCTGTGTTCAAGGCGGCGGCAAGAGCGCTGCGCTTTGCTCTCGAGAAAGACGGCAGGGCAAAAGGTATACCGTCGACAAAAGGAGTTCTGTAACAGATGATAGCGATAATCGACTACGGCATGGGAAACCTTCGAAGCGTGCAGAAAGCGTTCGAATTTTTAGGGTACAGCGCCGTTATTACAGATAAAAAGCAGGATTTAATAGACGCATCGCATATAGTATTGCCCGGCGTCGGCGCTTTTGCCGATGCCGAGGACAGCCTGAAAAAATCGGGAACGCAGGAAACAATGCTTGCCGAGATTGAAAAAGGAAAGCCTTTCCTCGGCATTTGCCTTGGCATGCAGCTGCTCTTTGATAAGAGCTTCGAGAACGGCGTTTACGACGGGCTCGGCGTGATACCCGGGCAAGTGTTACAGTTTGATGTTGCAGGGCTTAAAGTGCCTCATATGGGCTGGAACAACCTGATAATAAAAGACAATGCGCTTTTTGATTCGCAGGGCGAAGACAAGTTTGTATATTTTGTGCATTCTTACCATGCTGCTAAAGTGCCAAAAGAGTATATAATCGCCGAGGCGGATTACGGATATCGGTTCACGGCGGCTGTGCAAAAAGACAATGTATACGGATTGCAGTTCCATCCCGAAAAAAGCGGCAGCGTGGGGCTTGATATGCTAAAACGGTTCGGAGGGCTTAAATGAGAATATATCCAGCGATCGATATAAAAAACGGCGTATGCGTGCGCCTTGTTATGGGAGATATGGAAAAGGCGACGCAGTACGGCGATGCCGCGAAGATGGCAGTTAAATGGCAGAGCATGGGAGCGAAATTTTTGCACATAGTAGACCTCGATGCTGCGTTTGCAGGAGAGTTTTCGAACATGAAAACGGTAAGTGAAATACTGCAATCGGTTAGTATACCAGTACAGCTTGGCGGGGGAGTGCGCAGCATGGAAGATATAGATCTGCGGCTCGGCAAGCTTGGTATCGCACGTGTCATAATAGGAACAGCGGCGTATGAAAACCCAGAGCTCTTGTCCGAGGCGGCGGCAAAGTACCCGGGGCGCATAGTCGCGGGCATAGACGCCAAAGACGGCAAGGTAGCAACGCGCGGCTGGGCAACGGGCACCGACCAAGACCCTGTCGATTTAGCTTTGCAGATGAAAAAGCGCGGAATCACAACTGTGATATATACCGATATTAGCAGAGACGGTATGCTTACCGGCCCGAATATAAAAGCGACTAAGAACATGGTGGAAAAAACGGGTATGGAAATAATAGCTTCGGGCGGCATGAGCGTGCCTGAAGATATAGCAAAAGTTAAAAAAACGGGCGCGGAGGGCGTTATAATAGGCAAAGCGCTCTACTCTGGAAGTATAGATTTAAAAGATGCTATAGACATGGGGGCTAAATAGATGCTTACAAAAAGAATAATACCCTGTCTTGATGTGCACGCTGGGCGCGTTGTAAAGGGTGTGAATTTCGTTGATATACGCGACGCGGGCGATCCTGTGGAAATGGCAAAGGCGTTTAACAAGGCAGGAGCGGACGAGCTCGTTTTCCTCGACATCACGGCCTCGGCGCACGAGAGAAGCATAATGAGCGAGGTAGTCGCAAAAACGGCGGAAGAGGTTTTTATACCGCTGACCGTCGGCGGCGGTATTCGGACTGTTGACGATTTCCGCAACATGTTAAAGCGAGGCGCCGATAAGATTTCTGTAAATTCGGCTGCGCTCAAAGACCCTGAGCTTATAACTAAAGCTGCGGAAAAATTCGGAAGCCAGTGCGTTGTCTGTGCCATAGACGCAAAAAGCAGAGCGGACGGACAGGGCTGGGAAGTATATCTTAACGGCGGAAGAGTTAACACAGGACGCGACGCGGTAGAGTGGGCGGCAAAAGCGGAATCTATGGGCGCGGGAGAGATATTACTGACAAGCATGGATACGGACGGCACAAAGGACGGGTATGATATACGATTGACAAAAGCCGTTGCAGATGCCGTGAACATACCTGTAATTGCTTCGGGCGGAGCGGGGAAAATGGAGCATTTTAAAGATGTGCTTATGACTGCCGGCGCGGATGCTGTGCTAGTGGCGTCAATATTCCATTACGGCAAGTATACCGTGCAGGACGTGAAAGACTATTTCATAAAAGAGAATATACCGGTCAGAAAATAAATATTTTGGAGGAAAACATGAACACTGATAAAATAAAATTTGACGAAAACGGCCTTGTGCCTGTAGTCGTCCAGGATGTAAAAACAAATGCGGTTTTAATGCTTGCATATATGAATCGTGAATCGATAGAAAAAACGCTCGAGACTAAAAATATGGTTTATTACTCGAGAAGCCGTCAGAAGCTTTGGCTAAAGGGCGAGACTTCGGGCAATTTTCAAACGATGCACGAATTAAAGGTTGATTGTGACGGCGACACGCTTCTTGCGCTTGTGTCTCAGAAGGGCGTAGCGTGCCATACGGGCGCTTATTCGTGTTTCTTCGAGTCTTTGTATGGCGGCGGCGATAATACGAGCGGATACGGCGTTATAGATGAAGTATTCGGCGTGATTACAGACAGAAAGAAAAACCCCAAAGAAGGGTCTTATACCAATTATCTTTTTGATAAAGGCATAGACAAAATACTAAAAAAAGTCGGAGAAGAAAGCGCGGAAGTCATAATAGCCGCGAAAAACGCCGATAAAAAAGAAGTAAGGTATGAAAGCGCCGACCTGTTATACCATTTGATGGTTATGCTTTGCGAGCTTGATATGAATCCCGAGGAAGTATTCGCAGAGCTCGAAAAGCGCAGATAGCAATATTGATAGCATTACGGTGATACGGCGATTATAAGCGAGTTTGCATAGCATAAATGCGTATAATCGCCAATATCAGCTTTTGACACTTAACACAGTCTATTATACAATAGCGCAGCACGTTTGTACCGGGAATGTGGGAGCATAGCTCAGCTGGGAGAGCATTTGCCTTACAAGCAAGGGGTCACAGGTTCGAGCCCTGTTGCTCCCACCAAAATGGCCCGGTAGTTCAGTTGGTTTAGAACGCTAGCCTGTCACGCTAGAGGTCGAGGGTTCGAGTCCCTTCCGGGTCGCCAATTTCTTGTCTCTGGCATAGACTGTACGAGAAAAAGATTTTGGCGTTTTTTTATCTAATAATCCGGGCGAATTTGCGGGAGTGACTCAGTGGTAGAGTGCGACCTTGCCAAGGTCGATGTCGCGGGTTCGAATCCCGTCTTCCGCTCCAAAAAAATACTAATGGCCGAAAATAAGCGGCTTAAGCGTGAAAAATTTTAGTCGGCATGTTATAATTAATCTGCACGGCTTAAAATTTTGAGAATGGAGAATGCGGCGCCATAGCCAAGTGGTAAGGCCAAGGTCTGCAAAATCTTTATGCCCCGGTTCAAATCCGGGTGGCGCCTCCATTTTTTTTTGGGCTTTAATACAGGGCCCAACAGTTTGCCGAAGTGGCGGAATTGGCAGACGCACGGGACTTAAAATCCCGCGGTGATTTTCACTGTACCGGTTCAAGTCCGGTCTTCGGCACCAGCCGGCCAGCGCCGGCACGCAATGTTCGCGATAGATTTTGCGGACATTGTTTTTTTATTATCCGCGTAAGAAAAAATCAAAAACTATTCACTCATACGAACGCGAATCTTGTATCAGGTTGGCGTTCTTTTTTAGTTTCCGCGTAATTTTAATTTTATTAAAGTTTGCTATTTTTTTATTGCGCTTGTATTAATAATATTAATTCCCCTTGCATTTGTATAAAATAAAACTTATCATTAAGTAATAAAATAAGGAAAAGTGAATAATGAGTGATTTTATAATAAGCGTAGATTCATCGGCATGTTTTTCTGCCGAACAATTAAAAAAATATGGAATTTTGATGGCGCATCTTTCGTATACACTCGACGGTAAAGTATTTAAGGATAAGTTCGACAATGATGAGCAAAAGCAGGAGTTTTATGATAAGCTCTCCGCAGGGCATAAAGCGCAGTCATCAAAGGTCAATCCTTCAACATATTATGAGGTTTGGGAGCAGACTCTTAAAAACGGTATAGATATACTGCATCTTTCGCTCTCTGGAAAGGTAAGCGGTTCTTACGAAAGCGCCTGCCAGGCTGCCAAAGAGCTTTACGAAAAATACGCAAGAAAAATAGAAGTCGTCGATACAAAAACGGGTAGTTTCGCAATAACTGCACTTGCTCTTGATTTACTAGATATTAAAAAAGGCGCGACTATAGAACAGGCTAAAGAATTTGTACTGAATGTGCTTGCTGATTATAACCTTGTGTTTACCGTGGGCGATATTAAGCATTTATACAGAGGCGGCAGAATAAGCCATATGCAGGCACTTGTCGGCGGGCTGCTGAATCTAAAACCGGTTTTGTATATAAGCGAGAAGGGTAAGCTAGAGCTTGTTACAAACGCCAGAGGAAGAAGAAAAGCTTTGAGCATTTTGGTAGAAAAAATGCAGAAGAATTTTTCTAAGCTTACGGACAGCGCGGCCATAGCGCACGGGGGAGACATCTCCGCGGCAGAAGAACTTAAGAATAAGCTGATCAATGTGTTTCCAAAATTAAAAGAAATAAAAATAGATTATCTGACGCCTGTGCTTGGGCTGCACGCAGGCCCCGGGTCTTTGATACTTTGCTTTAAAGGCAAAAAAAGAGATTTGCTGATAAAAGAAGCAAATTTTTAGAATAAAGATTGTTGAGAAAATATGGATACTATAAAGCCTGGAAATCCAAAGTTTTGGATAATATTTATTTGCATTTTAATTTCTATAATTATTGCTGTGCTGTTTTTCTTACCGAAAAATCAAGAGCTTCCCATTGCTCTTGATGCCGGCAATATAAATTATATGGTATATTTCGGCACAAATGAAAAAGTATTAGAAGCGGGCAAAGACGATATCCGAATAAACAAGTTTGCCGAGTTATTTAATCAATCATATAAATATACCGATGATGCAGGGACAACTTACCCTGATTTGGTTAATGTAATAATGAAAGACGGCTCAAAAATCGGTATTTGGTGGGGTTCACAAGGTTTTATCACGGTGAGCAATGAGATTATACAATTTAATATGCAAAATGAAGAGCTGGAAGATTTTTTGTCTGAAATAGTGACTGATGAATATACTCCCGCTTTTGAAAAAACTGCGGCAAAAGGCTTAGAGCTGTATGTTTGGAAGAATTCGCAAATTACAGGTAATGAAGATGTTTACTATACTTTGCTGCAGGGCACAAACAGAATCAAAGACCGCTCTGAAATTTATGATTTGAAAGTTGCCACAAATAATATAGACGATATAAATGATATGCTGTCAGAGTACAGAAATGATACTGAGGTTTTTGTTACTTTAGCTATGCCTGATGAGGGTGCGAATTCGGGGCAGGAAATGCCCGAGCCTGTTGACATGCAGGCTGTCATGGATAAATTAGAATTTCCAGTTGACAGGCAAGAGATACAAAATGAAGAGCGTTTAAAAGAAAAGGATATACAAGCTGCGCGCGAAGTTGTTTACAAATATTTTAGCGCCCTTAACGCTAAAGACGATGAAGCGATTAAGGCGGTATTGCATCCCCGCTTAAATGATAATAATTCTGCAGTATTATATGGCGAAGAAACAATCAAATTAATTGAAGTTCATGAATTTGATCCGCATGACGGAATGCTTAAGAGTTTTGGAGCACAGCACTTGGAAATAGACGAGAGCAATATCATCGTTTTCAAAGTTGATTTCTATGTTGAGATTCCAGAAGATAAAACAATGGAAACCTCATATGAAGAGGGAATGTATTATGATTGGAATATCATTCTTGTTCGTGAAGACACAAATTGCCCGTGGCTGATATATGAGCAGGGCTATTGATATAATTTATTTATGAGCGGGCGGAGAGCTACGCTCATTTTTTTGTTTTCGGAGAAAAAATCAAAGCTATAAGATATCCAAACAGCACGGCCGCTGCAATGCCTCCCGCTGTGCCTGATACGCCTCCCGATAGCGCGCCCATTATTCCTGATTCGTCTACGGCGGAAAACGCTCCTTTAGCTAAAGAGAATCCGAATCCTGTAAGAGGAACCTGAGCTCCCGCTCCGGCAAAATCTACTAAAGGCTCGTATACGCCAACCGCCGTCAGCACTACTCCCAAAGTTACAAAAAGCACGAGTATTCTCGCCGGTGTAAGGTTTGTTTTAGAAAGCAGAATCTGGCCTGCTACGCATATGCCTCCGCCGATAATAAAAGCCCACAGATAATTCATGATTCGCACCCCATTTCAATAGACACCGCGTGCGCGATAGCCGGTATGTCTTCTCCCTGAAGAAAACTCGTCGGGCTGTGCAGCGCGCCTGTCGCGACAAAGAGTATACGCTTTATTTTTTCGCTTCTCATTTCGTTTATAAAATATCCGTTTAAAAGCGAAGCTCCGCAGCCGCAGCCGCTTCCGCCGCATTTCATTTTTTCATCGCCCTGATATATAAGCACTCCGCAGTCTGCGTGGTTTGCCGATAAATCATACCCTGCCTCAGACGCCAAATGTATCAAAAGCTCCGTTCCGAATGTCCCGAGGTCTCCCGTGATGATTTTGTCATAATAATCGGGTTTTCTCTGCGTTTCTTCAAGATGTGAAAGTATAGTGTCGGCGGCGGCAGGCGCCATCGCTGCACCCATATTATTAACATCTGTGATACCCATATCTATTACTTTTCCAGTCGTTGCGAACGTTATAGACGGGCAGCCGGTATCACGGGCAGACGATAATATGGACGAGCCTGCCGCTGTAACTGTGCTTTGTGACGTCGGCGTTTTCGGAGTGCCGAGCTCAAGCGGCTTTCTGTATTGGCGTTCTGCCGTAGCAAAATGGCTGCTTGTGGCGCATGCAATGTATTTCGCAAATCCTCCGTCGATTAGCATAGAGCCGAGTATCAGAGTTTCCGCCATGGTAGAACACGCGCCGTACAACCCGAAAAAGGGAATTTCAATATCTCTTGCCGAAAAAGATGAAGATATTATTTGGTTTAAAAGGTCTCCTCCAAACAAATACGATATATCTTCTTTTTGTATTCCTGCCTTTTTTATTGCAGTTTTAAGCGCAGTAAAAAACATTTTGCGCTCTGCCAGTTCATATGTCTTTTCTCCCCAGAGTTCATCATCAAAAACAATATCAAACGTGTTTCCGAGCGGCCCGTCTTTTTCAGCTTTTCCGGCAATTGCGGCCGAAGAGGCTATTATCGGGGGATTATCAAACCTTACCGTTTTTTTACCCACACGAGTTCCCATATTAAAATGGCCCGAATATATAGTAGATCAGCCCGGCGATTATAGAAGAACTGATTCCGTAAACGAGTATAGGCCCTGCTATGGTAAAAAGTTTTGCGCCAACACCCAAAATATACCCTTCCCATTTATATTCCATCGCAGGAGCTACAATAGAGTTTGCAAAGCCTGTAATAGGCACTATAGAGCCGGCTCCCGCATATCTGCCTATAACGTCGTACACGCCTATTCCGGTAAGCAGGGCACCGAGAAAAATCAGTACTGCAGAACGAAAAATGTTTACGCCTTCTTCGTCGAGAAAAAGTATGTTTTTTGAAAAATCGTTCAGCGCTTCGCCAAAAGCACAGATAAGCCCGCCAACTAAAAAAGCTAATAAGCATTCTTTTAACAGATGGCTTTTTGGCATATTTTTTTCTACATATTGCTTATAACTTGTCTTTTCTACCACATCTTTAATATCCATTTTTTACTTTCATACCTTTTGCTGTTTTTCGGGCACCGTTTTATTAAACTCTTCGCTTTCTTCCACGGCAGGCGTATAGCCTGTGTTGACCTGCGGAATTTTTACGTATTTTTTCATTGTTTATCCTTTCTCTAAAATCCCCCAAATATCCAAAAAATCAATGATCCTGTCATTTTTCCTGCAACGACTGCTAAAAATATCATTGCAATATAGTTATTTGATATTCCGAAGTTTTTTATTACGGGTATGGAATCTACAATATCCGCAAGGCAGGCTATAAATATACCCACATAAATTCCTGCAAATAAACCAAACAGGCCAGGCAGTATTACGCCTGAGTTAATGCTTAAATCAAAAATCGTGATTAACGCCCCGAAAATTCCGCCTGCTGCGTTGCTCAGCGAGACTGGAAGCACTGCGTCTTTAAGGCCGAGGCTAATTATAGATTTTGAAAAAACACCAAGCGCAATATAAAAGGCGCAAAGCGCGCTGCCCGATATAATTCCGCCGCACAAGCCCGCAACGCCGGATAAAATATCACTCATAGCCGCTTTTGTTCTTTTCGGATAAATATCTTCTTAAATCGTTCTCGTGCTTATGTATATCAAGGTCAAGCACCGTCGGAATATTCTTTTTTCTTTTTAGCAGCCCGAATAAAACAACGAACCCGACAGCGATTCCGGCAGTATACGGTATGCTGACCACTGGCACGTATGTCTGCTGTATTCCTGTAAAAAAATAATATATACCGCTGTGTACCTCGCTCATATTAACGTCTTTATGAAACGTCATAATAGCGACAGCCCCGCCAAAAAACATAACAACGCACAATATAAATATTTTTAAAAAAACTATGAATTTTTTTTGTTCTTTGCTGTTTAAAATGACATTGCATATCGTCGGCCCGAGACTCGTGATATTGCAATCGGGATAAAGCTCTGTCAGCTTCTTTGATATTTCAAACGCAGTAAAAGAAGCCGATTTGTTTTTTATTCCAAGAAACGACTGCGACAGTTTTTTATCATTGGCACCGTAAATAGAACAGATATCGGACAACGGTATTTTTGTGTTTTGAGTATATACAGTTTCTTTAAGGCAAAATGTTAAATCTTTTTTCATAGCTTATACGTACCAGGCGTTAATATATGTCTCCAAACCGGATTGCCCGAACAAAAATATAAACAGCAATACCAATAAAAATATTGCAGTAATAATTATTAATGCAACTACCAATTTGTGATTTAATAAATTCAATACCAGATTACGTCCTGTTTATTTATTTGCAGCGTAAGATATCGCAACGTTAGTATTATTTGCAGCATAGAAAAAATTATTTGTAAATCGTAATAATAAAGAGCAAATCTATTCGATCAGATTGATAAAAAAGTATTTATTTTTCATAAGGACTTAAGTAGGATAGAACCCGAATAAGCAACATGCCTTTCATCTGGCTCTGCCAGTGAATGGCTAATAATAATTCTAAAAAGAGCATAAAGCGCCCAATTGGCTGTGCCGAAGGGAGCAGGCGGGGCAAGACCCGATGACAAACGTGAGTTTGGCACCGGCCAGAGCAAATCTATTCAATTGCTTTTTTAAGTTTGTTTATAGTTTTTGTAATAAGGCGTGAGACTTGAACCTGTGAAACTCCGAGTATATCGGCAATTTCCATTTGTGTTTTATCGCTGTAAAAACGAAGCATTATAAGCTGTCTTTCTTTTGCGTCAAGTTTTGCGATAAGTTCTTTTAGCAGTATCCTGTCTATCATTTCGTTATCGTAATCGCCTGCCATTGTATCTATCAAAAGCGTTTTTGAATTATCATCGTCAAAAGCGGGCTCGAATATAGACACGGGGTTGCGTACCGCTTCCATAGCAAAAACAATATCTTCGGGGCTCATTTCAAGTTTTGAGGCAAGCTCGTCTATTGTCGGCTCTCTTTTAAGATCTTCTTTCATTTTTTCTTTAACGCTGAAAATCTCGAAAGATTTTTCGCGCAGAGACCTGCTCACTTTAATGATACCGTCGTCGCGCAGGAACCTTTTTATCTCTCCCGCGATCATGGGCACGGCGTATGTTGAAAAGCGTACTTCAAATTTAGGGTCGTAACCGAGAATTGCCTTAACAAGCCCAAGGCTGCCTATCTGCATAAGATCGTCGAACTCTACTCCCCGGTTCAAAAATTTTTTTACAATGCTTTTAACTAAAGCGGTATTACGCATAACAAGTGTCTGTTTAGCGTCTTCGTCTCCGTTTTGAGCGGCTTTTATAAGCAAAAGCGCTTCTTCGTGTTTTAGCACACAATTGCCGGACATACTAATATTCCTGAGTATGGACTTTTTTACTCATTCTTATTTTTGTGCCTTTTGAAGGCTCGGATTCTATCGTTATCTCGTCCATAAAAGTTTCCATGACAGTAAAACCCATGCCCGAGCGGGACTCATCGTTTGCCGTGCTGAAAAAAGGCTGTCTCGCCTGCTTAATATCATTTATACCGACGCCGAAATCTTCTATAGTAACGGTAATTGTGTTTTTCGAAAGCTCGGCAATTATTCGGATATCGCCTATAGTATGCGGATAGGCGTGCACGATAGAATTTGTCACCGCCTCGGATACAGAAGTTTTAATATCGGCTATTTCTTCAAGTGTCGGGTTTAGCTGCGTTGCAAATGCGCCGACCACGCTTCGCGCAAAGCTCTCGTTTTCAGATAAGCTTAGCAGCCTTAGTTCCATAATATTTTTGTTTTTCATATAAAGCCCCCGTTATTTTAATTTCTTGATAATCTTGTAAATACCGCTGACATCAAAGACCTTCTCTATCTGCCTGTTGGCGTTTTTTATATACATGCGGCTTCCCGTTTTCTTAAGCCTTTTATAGCGCCCTAAAATAACCCCAAGCCCCGAGCTGTCCATAAAACTCAAGTTTTTTAAATCAAGTATTAAATTAGATTTCTTGTATCTTCTGATAATTTCATCAAGATCATTTTTTACCTGATCGGCTGAATGATGATCGAGTTCTCCGAAGAGGTAAGCGATTGTGCGGTCACTTGAATGCGTAACTTTAATGTGCATAGTTTTATCCTTTCAAGGTTATACATTTACCGTATTCTTTTAATGTGTATACTTTCCTTTAAGATGTTTTAGCGTAAAAGCACTTGTTTTTGTGCTAAATTTTGCTATTTGTCGAAATAACATATTTTGTACGAATTCGGACAGCCTAAAATTATCTGAAGGAATTACAAAAAGGGTAAAAGCGGTATGGGGAAACACAGGCCGAATACTAAAAGGCCGAAGCGTATAAGAAGAATTACAGCTAGAATAATCAAATTTACAGTGCTTAGTATGGTTGTGGCGGGTTTTGGCTGCGCAATTTTCTTTGCGTCTTATCTGATGGGGCTCGAGGAATGGAAAGAATTTGATCCAAAAAAAATCGGTGAGATGCAGCAGACTCTGCTTATCTATGATAAAAACGGGCTGGAAACAGCGGCGCTGCACAACCAGGAAAACCGCATCTACGTTTCTATAAACGATATACCCGAGCATGTAAAAAATGCATTTATAGCCGTTGAAGACGTAAGGTTTTATGAGCATGGCGGAGTAGATATAATAAGAATTATAGGAGCTTTTGTTGAAGGAATAAGCAAGGGCAGTTCAATACGGGGGACAAGTTCCATATCACAGCAGCTCGTAAAGAATACGAGCCTTACGGGCGTCAGGACTATATCAAGAAAACTTCAGGAAGCTGTTATGGCAGTCAAGCTGGAAGGCGAGTACGGCAAAGATAAAATACTTGAAATGTATTTGAATTATATTTACTTTGGAAACGGTGCTTACGGAATTGAGGCGGCAGCAAAGGTGTATTTCGGAACAACGGCAGCGTCGCTTTCTGTCGCGCAGGCGGCTCAGCTTGCCGGAATTATAAGGTCTCCCACAAACTACGCTCCGCACATAAACATGCAAAAATCAATAGACAGAAGAAATCTCGTTCTATCTTTGATGGAAAAAGAAAATTTTATAACAAAGGCGCAGGAACGAAAAGCAAAAGCTGAGCCTGTAGTGCTAAGCGAAGAAGACGAAATTCATTACGGATTTTTTATAGATCTGGCGCTTTGCGAAGCACAAGATATACTATCATTAGACAGCGAAGAGCTATTATCAAGCGGCTGCAAAATTTATACTACACTTGACCAAAGCATACAGGATTATGCCCAGGAGATTTTCGGCGACAGCGAAAACTTTCCTGCAAACGCCGCCGACGGCGAGCTTTGCCAGGCGGCCGTATGTATTCTCGACAGCGCTACAGGCGAGATAAGAGCGGTTATAGGAGGCAGGGATTATGAGACAAGGCGCGGCTTAAACCGCGCGCTCGATATTAAGCGGCAGCCGGGGTCTGCTTTAAAACCGGTAATTGTTTATGCGCCGGCAATGGAAAAGCTCGGGCTTGGCCCGACAACTCTCGTGCTTGACGAAAGAGAGAATTTTGACGGGTATATACCAAAAAATTACTCAAACCAGTACTCGGGCTGGGTAACTCTCCGGCGCGCGATTTCCAGCTCGCTGAATCTTCCTGCAGTAAGAGTGCTGGAAAAAATCGGCGTGGAGAGTGGTAAACTGTATGCGTCAAATGTAGGTATACCATTTGACGAAAAAGACAACGGGTTAACTCTCGCTCTCGGGGGATTCACCACAGGAGTTTCTCCGCTTATGCTTGCTAATTCTTTTACTCCTTTTGCAAACGGGGGGTATTATTCGTGCCCTTCCTGCATTACAAAAATAGAAGACAAAACGGGCAATATCATATACGAAAGGCCGGATACAAAGGTCAATGTTTTATCCAAGGAAACAGCGTTTTTAATGACTTCCATGCTTCAAAGCGCGGCGTCGGAGGGGACGGCAAGAAGAGTAAGCCCTCAGGGAGTAAGTATAGCCGCAAAGACAGGCACTTCGAGTGCGGATAACATAAGCGGCAATAAAGACGCATGGACGGTCGCGTATAACGCAGACTATACTGTTTGCTGCTGGATGGGGTTTGATAACACGGACGAGCAGCACTGCCTTGCATCAAATATAACGGGCGGAACTTATCCCGCCGAACTTATAAAAAAGATATTTGAGAACATTTATAACGGGAAAAAAGCGCCGGAATTTGATAAACCGGATAGCATTGTGCAGGCAAAAATAGATATGCAGTCTATAAAAAACGATAACCAACCGCTTTTGGCAAGCACATTTACGCCGGAAGCACATACTGCTTTAGAATATTTTACACAGGACAGCGTACCTACGGAATACACTTCGTATTGGGCCGTTCCTATACCTCCGGACGATTTGTCGGTATCTCACGGCGACGGCGGGTGCCCTCTGCTAAGCTTTACGCCCAAACAGGAATTCGCGCTTTACAGAATCATGAGAACTGATGAGAACGATAAAAAGCCTCAGCTTATAGGGGAGTATTCGGGTGCGGCAGCAAGAATTACCGTAAATGATTTTAATGTGGAATACGGAAGCACTTATAAATATTATATAGTACCCGTTCACCCCGAGATAAAAATAAAAGGAGAGCCGCTTTCGGGGCCGCCCTCCACATCGGTTAAAATAACTTTGTTAACTGAAGAAAAATATATGCCATGACCGCCTATGTCGTAGGTGTCGGAACGGGCGGAGTAGGTGTCGGTGTAGGCGCCGGCGGGGTAGGAGTTGGTGTAGGCGCCGGCGGGGTATAAAGCGCTACCAGCGTATCTGTCATGCTTTTTAACTCCGCTGTCTTTTGTTCGATTGCTCCCGAAGTCGAAAGCTCATCGGCTATCAGAGTCTCAAGCTCGGATATTTTTGCATTAAGCTGCTGTTTATCTGCATACGGTATGGTAAGCGTCGAATCTGCCAGAACGATTTTAGACGCCGCTATCTGTGAGTTAGCTGCTTCAATTGCCGCAAGTTTAGCAGACTGTTCGGTAAACCATATTTCAGAATGAAGGTCGCAGTAATAATCAAAATATTCGGGCATTGAAGGAATAAGGTCTGTTACATCGTATCCCTGCAATGCGTGATACATGCCCGGCAGGTATTCGGCACGCTGCGCCTCCGTAAGCTTCCAATAAACTGAATCATTATCAATAAACAACAGAGTCTGAGGCAGAAGGTTTCCGTCGGTATCAGGGCAGTACTGCGTAGCTATTTTACCGCTCTGCTGGCAGATTATATGAGTTTGGTGAACATCGCATGATTCAGTCGGCTCGGTGCCAATAAGAAACCATGCATTCATAGGTGTATAACCGCCCGGGTCATCATTACATGCAGAAGTCGCAAGCATTCCCGAGACGGTACATACTCGTTTTTTGACAAGCCCGAGGCCTTCGGGGTCTGCGTCGATAATAGGTTTATCAGGCATGCCTTCTAAAACTTTAGACATAAAATACTGCCAAAGCGGTGCTGAATATTCAGAAGCGTACACACCTTCTTCGAGAGGTTTGTATTTGTCGTGGCCTATCCAGACTGTCGCAGTATAGTAAGGAGAGATTCCTGCAAAGAAAACGCCGGTAGCATCCTGATTGGTACCCGTTTTTCCGCCTATTGTCATACCTTCTATCTGTGCTTCATCTCCTGTGCCCTCGTCTACGGCTTCAACCAGCATATCGGTAACGAGCCAGGCGGTAGATTCTTTAAATACCTGGCGCTGTTCTCTTATATCGTCTGCGCTTAAGATAACATTGCCGTCTTTATCTTCTACATACCTAAACGAAAGAGGCTCAAGATATATTCCGCTGTTTGCGATTGTGGCGTAAGCTCCCGCCATCTCTATAGGCGTTATGCCCGATGTTCCAAGCGCAAGCCCCGCACCTGTTTCTTGGATATGGGCGGGGTTAACACCCATGTTAAGCAAGTAGTTTTTAGAATCCTGCAGGCCGACAAGCTCAAGCAATGTGTAAGCAGTCGCGCTGTTAAGTGAATTAACAAGAGCGGTGCGCAAAGATACGGGGCCGTATTTAGAGCGCCCTCCAAGAGGATATCCTCTTTCCGAATCCCATCCATCTATAGGCACCGGCAGGTTTGGTACAATTGTGCCGTCTGAATAGCCTTTGTCTATCGCGGGCGCATAAACTGCGATGGGTTTAATGGAAGACCCGACGGGCATTGTTGTCTGATATGCCCTGTTTAGCGTTTTTTTAGCCTCTGGAGTTGTTCTTCCGCCGACTACCGCTTTTAGTTCGCCAGTACTTTGTTCGACGATTACGGCAGCCGCCTGAGGCTGTATTATCTCGGTTACGTTGTTGTTGCTTTCGTATCTTATTACCGAATTGTGTTCATCTTCGAGAGCAGGGTATTTATCCCACTCTTCAAGGCTTTGCTGAACTTTGTTTTGTATATCGCGGTCTACTGTAGTATAAATATGATAACCGTTTGTGCGTATTTCTTTGTCTAGAAGCGCGCGATTTTGGTCGGTATCCTGCATATTTCTTTGTTTGAGCAAATGAGTTATTACATCGTGGATTGCATATTCTACAAAATATGGCATATCGTACATTTCAAGAACTTTTGATTCTTCTATAATGTGCACAGTGTCTTTTAGTGCGACTTCATATTCCTGTTTTGTGATAAACCCTGCTTTATACATTTTTAACAAAACTTCATCTGTACGCTCGTTTACAGGCTCGGGGTCTTCTGCGTCATAATAAGCTCTTCTTGGATTATAGAGGTAAGGATACTGAGTAATTCCTGCAAGCATAGCGCTTTCTCTTAGCGTCAAATCATCAAGATCTTTGCCAAAGTAATCCATAGCGGCAGCTTTTACGCCATAATTTGAACCGCCGAGATGTATAGTGTTCATGTATGCCTCGAGTATTTGTAATTTTGAATACTCCTGCTCAAGCTGCATAGCCAAATAGGCTTCTTGTATTTTTCTCTTATAAGTTACCTCAAAGGTAAGCAGCCGGTTTTTAATAAGCTGCTGCGTTATCGTGCTTCCGCCTTCGCTCGAGCTGTTAACAAGCTTATTTATTACAACACCTATAAGGCGTTTTACATCAACGCCTGTGTGATGTTCGAATCTTACATCTTCGATAGCTATTATTGCTTTTTGCAGTCTTTCTGGAATTTCTTCAATTGTAGCCCAGTCACGGTTTTCTACGCCTGTATACGTCGTAATCAATTCATCGTTGCCGTCGTAAATATAAGAGCTTTCATGCTGGTCTTCGATTTTTCCGGTATCAAGCATAGGCGTGGTTTCCATGTATGCTTTGGCAACGCCTACCAAAGTGCCTATTCCCGCCGCGCCCATCATGAATATGACTATAAGCAAAAGCTTAAAAGAAGTTAGCGCTATTCCTATAACAAAGCTCGAATTGCGCTGTTTTGGCTTAAACATATTAATGTGTTCTTTGCCTTCGCCCGATAGATGCTCTTTGCTTATATGCGGCAATATACGTGTTTTTTCTTGCTTAGCCGCTTTTTGTTTTGATTTCTTAAGAGAAAAAGGAATTTTTCTTGCGCCGGCTTTGTCTTCGCCCGATATTGCGCCAAACTCTTTAGTCTGCGCGTTATCAGTTTCTAAAATTTCATACGTTTCATCTGTGATTTTTTCGGTTTTCTTTCTTTTAAAAAGCCCGGACAAAAATGCTGCCGCAGATTTTATTCCGCCCAAAGCGGATAAATAAAGCTTATGAAAAAAAGAACGTATGGCAGCGCACACCTTTTTTATAGATTTCCAAAATGTATTCAGTATAGTAACAATTTTATTATTTTTTGATGAATTTCCATCGCTCATAAATAATATCCTTAACTTCTTTTTTACGTATTATAACATATTTTATAATTACAAGTAATTAAAATAGCATTTTTTTTACGAAACGTTAACGCTCTTTTAATGTTATGGCAACAGCGAAGAACGCATAAGTTAATACGGGGTGGTAGAATGCGGCTTAGAATAAAACTGTCAAAGAAATGGATTGCAATTTTGCTGCTTATTATAGTTGCTGTTTGCTATATCCTTATTGACAATGCAGTAAGGCCTACTATACTCAGCATGTCCGAAGCAAGACTGCGCGCAATAGCGGTAAAAGCTATGAACGACGCGGTCAGAGAAACCATAGGAAACGAGATGAATTACACAGATATTATAAATGTTGTAAAAGACGATTCGGGAAATATTGCGATGATATCGGCTAATGCAGGCAGAATGAACAATCTTGCCGCGGTTACGGCAAGCACAGCGCAGGATAAAATACTAAACATAGGCGAGCAGGGCATAAACATACCGATTGGTACTATTATAGGAGGGCAGCTTTTAACAGGGCGCGGGCCTGCTATAAGCGTAAGAATAGAGCCTGTAGGTTCCGTAACGACTGATTTTATGACGGAATTTGAAGACGCGGGTATAAACCAGACAAGGCACAAAATATTTCTTATATTAAACGCTTCGGTCAGAATCGTTGTCGGCAATTCAGCACAGACGGTAGAAATTTCTTCACAAGTGCTTATCTCCGAAACGATAATAATAGGCAGCGTGCCGCAAAGCTTTATGCAGTTTGACAGCACGGATGGGCTTTTAAATCTTCTGCCGTACGAACAAACGCAGCAGTGACCGGATTAAAACAATTGAACAGCAGTTATAAATATGCTATTATTATACATACAAAAAAATCAAGAGGTATAGTATGGCTGGACATTCCAAATGGGCAAACATAAAACACAAAAAAGAAAGAACGGATTCTAAACGCGGTAAAATTTTCACGAAAATCGGAAGAGAGATTGCCGTTGCCGTAAAAGAGGGCGGCTCAGACCCGGCGAATAACTCTAAGCTAAGAGACGTTATAGCAAAAGCAAAATCGAACAATCTGCCTAACGATAATATTGAGAGGTCGATAAAAAAGGCGGCAGGAGAGCTTGGAAGCATAAACTACGAATCTATCGTATACGAAGGTTACGGAGAAGGCGGAGTAGCGGTTATCGTTGAAGCGCTTACGGATAACAGAAACCGAACGGCAAGCGATGTAAGGCACAGTTTCGATAAGTTCGGAGGTTCTCTTGGCGCATCGGGCTGCGTTGCATGGATGTTCGAAAAAAAAGGTGTTCTGGCCATTGAAAAAACGGATGGTATAGACGAAGACGAAGTTATGATGGCGGCGCTTGACGAAGGAGCGCTCGATGTACAGGAGAGCGACGGTGTGCTGGAGATAACGACAGACACTGCAAATTTTTCTTGCGTTCACGAAGGTTTGGAGAAAAAGGGATACGAGTTTTTATTTGCTGAAATACAGATGGTGCCCGAAAATACAGTAGAACTGCCCGAAGATAAACAGGAAAATGTAAACAAAATGCTCGATATGTTAGAAGACAACGACGATGTACAAAACGTTTACCATAACGCTGTACTGGATTAGAAAATTAAAAGAGTATAATTTTTTTATATTAACAAAGAATATCCCAATAATACCTAAGAGGGATATTTTTTTGTTTTATAAAAGGCATAAAAAACTATGCATATTTTTTATTATATTGGCTTTGCTGTCCGCAACAGGGGCAGCGGGGTATTTTATTGCGAAAAAAGAACCTCGTATAGTAGAGATAGTAAATACCCCCGAAGCATCGCCGGCTTTGCCAGCAGGTGCAAATGACGAAAAAATAGAAGATAATGCTACAATAAAATGGGATTATGAGTACAAAAAATGCGAGCATCATATTTATGTGAGCTGCCAGATAGAAAAAGAGATGGCAGGGCTTACGTTTTCGATGTTTAGTGAAAAATACCCCGATATAAAAATAATAGATTTTAGTACAGATAACCTTGTACTGAAAAAAACCTTTGACTGTTACTGCCCTGAGCATATGATACTAAAAAAGTATAAAAATGAGCTTGCGGTGTTCAGAACGTCTCTTGGGACGGATAATCAGGAAATTTACATAAAAATCCCCATAAAGTTCGATAACCTTGATACAGACGAAAAAAAGGTGCTGTCAGCCGGCAAAGTGTTTAATAACAGGCGGGATATGGAAGATTATATTGAAGATATAGAAACTTAAAATGCACAAAGTATTTGACGAACGGCATATAGTATAGTATCATATTGCCAAAATAAATAATAATTATCTTCGGGGGTAGGGTGAAATTCCCTTACCGGCGGTCACAGTCCGCGAGCTTTTTTGCTGATATGGTGAAATTCCATAACCGACAGTTACAGTCTGGATGAAAGAAGGAATGCATAAATATTATATATGCAATTTTCTCTGAAGTGTTCTTCGGAGTTTTTTATTTTAAAAGGCTTTGAAGAGTAAAGGAGTTAAAGTATGAGCATCAAAAACACAAAAATGAATATTGGAACTATTGCGAAAATAGGGGCGCTTTCCGCGTTGTCCGTGGCATTAATGTTTGCTGAGTTTCCTATATTCGGCGTATATCCATGGCTGAAAATGGATTTTGCCGATGTCCCAGCTCTGATAGGAGGGTTTGCGCTTGGGCCTGTTGCCGGAGTCTTAATAGAGTTTATAAAAGTAGTTTTCAGCTTTTTACTTAAAAATTCAGGTACCGGCGGAGTCGGAGAGCTTGCTAATCTTGTTCTTGGTATAGCGCTTGTTTTGCCTGCAATCTTAATCTACAAAAGAAAAAAGAGCAGAAAAAGAGCAATTTTAGGTTTATCTATCAGCAGTGTTACAATGATAATCCTTGCGCCTATATTGAATTATTTTGTTTTGATTCCTATTTATCTTGCTTATTTGCCGGAAGGTTTTAATGTTGGTTTATATCTGGTTGCAGGCGCGGTGCCGCTGACCGCAATAAAGGCTGTCGCCGAATCAATAATAGTAATATTGCTTTATAAAAGGCTGTCGGGGCTTTTGCATAAACAGCCGCATATGAGGTAGAAGATTATAAAGAACTATCGTAAAATAACGTTTTTTGGTATACTGTTTTTAAAGTATTTTTAGGAGAACTCAAATATTGAAACTGATTTCGGGCAGCGCGGGCGAAACTCTTAAACTTGGTGAAAAAATAGGGAAGTCGTTAAAGAGCGGCGATACTGTTGCTCTTTACGGCGGCCTCGGTTCGGGTAAAACTGTGTTTGCCAAAGGTATTGCCAAAGGGCTTGGTATAAAAGACGAAGTGGTAAGCCCTACTTTTACGCTGCTGAAGATTTATAAAGGAAATCATGAACTTTATCATTTTGATTTGTATCGCATTGAAGACGAGCAGGAGCTTTACCATATAGGGTTTTATGATTATGTAGGCAAAGACGGCGTGTGCGTAATAGAATGGGCAGAGCACGCGAAAGAGATACCGCAGTGTATAAAAGTCTTTTTAGAAGGCTCGGGCGATGATAAAAGAACGATAAACATTGAAGGTTTTGAGGGGCAGATATGAATATTCTGGCGGTTGATACATCGGGAAACGCCTGCTCAGTCGCCGTGCTGAGCGACGAAAAGATAATATGCGAGATTTTCGCCGATTATAAAAAAACACATTCAGAAACGCTTGCGCCCATGACGGACGATTGCCTTTCACGAGCCGGTATGGAAATTAAGAATATCGATTTGTTTTGCTGTGCTGTCGGCCCGGGTTCTTTTACAGGGCTTAGAATAGGCACGAGCATGATAAAAGCTTTTTCGCATGTTTCAAAAAAACCGGCGATAGGAGTAAACACTCTTGACGCTTTGGCAGAGAACGTAAAAGGGACAAGAGAATATATCTGCCCCGTAATAGACGCAAGAAGAGGCGATGTATACACGGCAACTTATAAAGACGGCAGTAAAATAACAGATTACCGTGCCGTTCCGCTTGATATTGTTTTAGAAGAACAGAGCGGAAAAGATACAATCTTTTTAGGCGATGCCGCGGTTATTTTTAAAGACAAAATAATAAAGGCTTCTGATTCTTTTCGAATTGCGCGAAGCGGCAGCATAATGCAAAGAGCGGGCAGCGTCGGTCTTGCTGCGTACAGCTTATATCAAAATAACGAGTATAAGAACGCATATACTCTCGAGCCGTTTTATCTGCGCGAGACTCAGGCGGAACGCGTTTACGCACAAAAGAACAAACGGGTATAAAAAATGCGTATCGAGTACAGAAAAGCTTCTTTAAATGATACAAATGGCATTTTGTTTGTAGAAGAAAATTGCTTTAAAACGCCATGGTCAAAAGAATCCTTCGAATTCGATCTATGTATAAATGACAACGCTTTGTATATTGTCGCTTGCATAAACGGCTGCATTATAGGGTTTTGCGGAATGCACATGGTTTTTGACGAGGGGCATATAATGAACGTCGCTGTTTTAAAAGAATATAGGAAAAACGGAATAGGCAAAAGCTTGCTTAAAGAAATGTTCGCGCAGGCGGGGGAATCTATAACTGCTTATACCTTAGAGGTAAGAACTTCAAATACGGCGGCAATTTCTTTGTATGAAAAACTCGGCTTTAAAAGAGCCGGAGTGCGCAAAAAATATTACAGCGATAACAATGAAGACGCGCTAATTATGTGGAAAACTAAAACATAACTTGATAGTTCGTATGTTTTTAATGTATAATCAACTCTGAAAAACATAGAATTTGAGTAGTTATGAAGATTATAATAGATGATATTACAATTCACTATGAACAAAAAGGCGAAGGAAAAGACGTTTTATTGTTACATGGGTGGGGCGCGAGTTTAGAAACAATGCGGCCAATTATGGAAGCGTTAAAAGACGGTTTTAAAGTTACGGCGATAGATTTTCCGGGGTTTGGCGAAAGCGGCGAGCCGCCGGATTATTTTGGTGTTCAGGAGTTTAGTGATTTAACATATGAATTGATAGTACAGCTCGGGCTTAAAAAACCGCATATAATATGCCATTCTTTCGGAGGAAGAGTAAGCATACTTTTAGCGGCAGGGTATCCCCAGATAATAGATAAAATTGTTTTTACCAATTCGGCGGGCATAAGAAAAAAACGTACGCTGAGTTATTATATTAAAGTCTATACATATAAAATAGGCAAACGCGCCGCCCGGGTTAAATGGATAAAAGCTTTGTTTGGTTTGATGGGGTTTAATATTGAAAACCGTTTAAAAAATGCCGGTTCACAAGATTATAAAACGCTGTCTCCCGGCATGAAAAAAATATTTGTAAAAGTAGTGAATCAGGATTTAAAAGACCAGCTTAAAAAAATACAAAGCCCGTCTCTTCTTATATGGGGCGAAAATGATAAAGAAACTCCCGTGTATTTCGGGCAGATCATGGAAAAAGAGATACCCGACGCCGGTCTTGTTGTGCTAAGTGGCGCGGGCCATTATTCTTACCTTGATAACCTGCCAAGGTATTTAAAGATAGTAAGAACTTTTTTTGGAGGATAATTAATGCTGGTAAGACAGATAGTACCGATAATATTATACGCGCTGGTTGCTGTCAGCATGATTTTATGTTCCCGTAATTTGCTGCATATACTTCAGCTAGAAGGATATAAGAATACTGGGCTTATAAAATGGATAAAGCATAATTTTAAAAAGGTATATTGCCTGCCGCTGATTTTTTCTGCCGTATTGATAATTGTTCAAATACTGTTAAACATACATTTGCCGCGCACGATAACTCTTTATTTTGGAATGCATTGGATGATTATAGCAATATACATTTTATTGATTTTGGTTTATGCGAGAAGAATGAATATAGAAAAAGCAAAGAAACCGCTTGTTTATACGGGAAGAATAAAAAGGCTGTTTGTATATATATCGCTTTTATATACAGCGCTTGCAATAGGTATGTATTTTTTAGATTTCCGCGTTTTAAAAAGCACACCTTTTGAGGGAGTGCTTGTGTTATCTGTGCTTTTGTTTGTAGGTGTCGTTATATTCTTTTCGAATTTGGCCGCTTTGCCGATAGAAGCGGTTATAAAAAAGTGGTATTTCAATGATGCTAAAGCAAAGCTTAAACTGCGAAATGATATTATTAAAATAGGCATTACGGGAAGCTACGGCAAAACAAGCTGTAAGTTTATATTAGGCACAATATTATCAGAAAAATTTAATGTACTTGTTCCGCCGTCAAGCTATAATACGCCAATGGGGCTGACTCGTGTTATAAGAGAGCAGATGGAAAAAGCGCATGAGGTTTTTATAGCAGAAATGGGGGCGAGGAACAAAGGGGATATCAACGAGCTTTGCCGTCTTGTCCGCCCGAAATGCGGTATGATAACTTCAATAGGGCCGCAGCATCTCGAAACGTTCGGCAATATTAAAAAAGTTGCAGAGACTAAATACGAATTAATAGAAAACCTGCCCGATGACGGATGCGCTTTTTTCCCGGCGGATAATGATATCTGCCTGAGTCTATATGAAAAAACCAAGGTTGAAAAATATCTTTTCGCGACAGACTATAAAGGCGAGGCTTTCGCGCGTGCTAAGAATATTGAAACGGGATCGTTCGGAAGCAGGTTCGATCTTATACTGGGAGACGAAACGATTAACTGCGAAACAAAGCTGCTCGGAAAGCATAACATTAATAATATAATCGGGTGTGCGTGCATCGCGAAAAAGCTAGGGCTTAATTTAAAGCAGATTCATCTTGGCATAAGAAAGATAGAGCCGGTAGAGCACAGGCTTTGCCTTATGCCCACGGCAAACGGAATAAACGTTATAGACGATGCTTTTAATTCTAACCCAATGGGTGTTCGCGCCGCCATGGAAGTTCTTTCTGGGTTTGAAGGAAGAAAAATCGTTGTAACGCCCGGCATGGTAGAGCTTGGCCGGCATGAGCAAAAAGAAAATTACGAGTTCGGCAAGATAATGGCGGATGTTGCTGATGTTGTTTATCTTATAGGCCCAAAACACACAAAACCAATTTATGACGGTATGGCAGACGCCGGTTTTAAAAAAGAAAATATTCGGGTTTTCAAATCTCTTAACGAAGCGACGAAAGAACTCTGGTCTGATGTTAAACTTGGTGATACAATAATATTTGAGAACGATTTGCCCGATAACTATAACGAATAATAAGGACGGTCTTTATGAAAAAAAACCTTGCAGTAACGTTTGGCGGAAGAACGGCAGAACATGATATTTCTATTATTACTGCGAATCAATTGATGCAAAATGCCAGCAAAGATAAATATAATATAATACCCATTTATATAGACAGGGACGGTTTGTGGTATACCGGAGAAAAGCTTTTTGATATGAGTTCTTATGAGAATTTTGACGTAAAAGCAAAAGGTGTCAAAAGAGTGTGTTTAACCGGATCTTCCGATTCCACGCTTTATGAATGCCAAAGAAAATTCAAGCCGCTGTGCAAAATCGATGTTGCCATTCCGGCTATGCACGGGCTGCACGGAGAAGACGGTACTTTGCAGGGGCTTTTTGAGCTCTGCGATATTGCGTATTCATCCGCAGGCGTTTCGGGCTCTGCTGCAGGTATGGATAAGATACTTATGAAATCAGCATTTATAGGGTTTGGTTTTCCGGTACTCGATTCTATCTTTTTCGAACGCGACGAATATTATGACGACAGTGATAAAGTCTGCAAAAAGGTTGAAGAAAAACTTGGCTATCCTGTTTTTATAAAACCTGCTAATCTCGGCTCGAGTATTGGTATTAACCGCGCGGATGACAGAGACAGTCTTATATTTGCGATAGAAGTCGCTGTCAAATACGACAGAAGGGTTTTGGTTGAAAAAGCGGTAACGGACATTATGGAAGTAAACTGCTCGGTTTTAGGAAACGCTGTCGATGCAAGGCCCAGCGTTGTTGAACAGCCAGTTATAAACAAGGATTTTCTCGACTTTGAAGAAAAGTATCTTAGAAACGACGTGTCAAAAGGCATGAAATCGCTTGACAGAAAAATTCCCGCCGATATATCAGATGAAATGACAAAGCGCATAAAAGATATGTCTGTGGAAATTTTTAAGGCTTTGGATTTAAAAGGTGTCGTGCGTATAGATTATATAATCGACCAATCGGACGGCAATCTTTATGTAAACGAAGTAAACACCATACCCGGTTCTTTTGCTTATTATCTTTGGGAGCCCTGCGGAGTATCATTTTCTGAACTAATCGACAGGCTTGTTTTTGTTGCTGAACAGCAGAGCAGGGAAAAGAAAAAATCTGATTTTGCGTACAATTCAAAAGTTCTTCAGAAAATTGCTTCGGGCGCTAAGATATCAAAATAGTTATGTACACATAAAGGCATATATAGTATAATTAAGAAAAAATATAAGAGGTGTTAATATGTCTGATCAAAAGAATTCTTTGGGAATGGATGAAAAAACAGCCAGTTGGTTTGCTTATATTATTTCTATTATAAGTGCTATCATACTTTTAGCTACTGAAAAAGACAACAAAACTGTAAGGCTGCACGCATGGCAGTCACTTATATTAGGTTGTGTTTACATTGTTGTTATAATAATCATTTCCATGCTTGGAATGATACCCTTCTTATGGTGGCTGTTCTCTATTATAACCTGGCTGTTGTGGATATCTTATCTTGTGCTTACGATAATCTGCATCATAAAAGCTTCGCAGGGCGATATATTCAAAATTCCCGTAATCTACGATAAAGCTAAAAATTTAAAATAATATTTAAAGCTTAGGGCGGTACGAAAAAGTACTGCCCTTATTAGTTTATCTAATTTTGAAGTAAAAACTCTTTTGGCATTCGCTTTAATACCGTGGCGCTGAGCGGAATTGCCAAGGCGAATTTTGCTATATCCAAAAGTATAAAAATACCTGTTGAAGAGATTATAAGCGGCCAAAGAGCAATACTTGTACCAAGATAAAAATTGTACATCAAATACATATACGTTATGCCAATGATATACATTGCAAAAACCGACGCCAATGAATAAGCTGTTACTTTTCCTGCTAATATATATTTGCGTTTTCTTTCCGTGGTTGAATTTAGTTTAATCAAATTTTTTCTTACAAGCAGGCTGACCATAAACGCGCATGTACAAAAGCCTATTATATAACCAAAAGACGGTTCAAATACATATGCAAGGCCTCCGCCCTTAGAGAACACGGGCAGGCCAAGCAGGCCTATAGCGGCGTATACAAGCTGGGAAATAAGAGCGTACCTCGGCCTTAGCAATAATCCCGACAGAAAAACAAAAAATGTCTGCAAGGTAAATATAAGCGCAGGATTTAAAGGTATTTTAAATAAAGAACCTATTGCGGTAAGCGCAGAGAACAATGCGCATAATAATAAATACTTAGTTTTCACAAGCAACCTCCGATGTAAACCGAACATTAAATACAAGTTTACAATGGTTATAAATATATGTCAATATTTTTTATTAAAGAAAATACTATGGCTGTTATAAATAGTATATATAGCCTTAATAAAGTACGCGTTAATATAAAAACTCTTTGCAACACATATCATAATAATGTATAATTCTGATATAATACTGCAATATTTTATGGAAACTTTTGGAGGGTTTTTTGTATGCTCGACAGCGAAGAGCTTATAATAAAGCGTGCTCAAAAAGGTGACGAAGCTGCTTTAGAAGAGCTCATATACGGTTATGAAAAAAGAGTATACAATACCGCCTATCGGTTTATGGGAAACGAAGCCGATGCATTTGATATGGCGCAGGAGTCTTTAATTAAGATATACAAAAGGCTGTCTTCATTTAAAAGGCAATCGTCTTTTGCGTCGTGGGTTTATAGAATCACTGTAAACACTTGCCTTGACGGACTGCGAAAAAGAAAAAAAGCACCGGTTTCTATTGAAAGCTCTATAGAAAACGGTGCTTCATACGAAGATAAAAGCATAGTTACCCCCGAAGAGTACACATTATCAATAGAAAAAAGAGAGAATATCCAAAGCGCTATAAATACGCTTTCCGATGAGCACAAATCGGTTATAATACTTCGTGATGTTAACGGGTTTTCCTATGAAGAAATATCCGGCTTGCTTGATATAAGTATAGGTACGGTAAAATCAAGAATCAACCGAGGGCGCGAAAAACTTAAAGCTTTATTGGTAAATTATTAATAGGCGGAACAAAATCATAATTCTGCGCGTCTAATTTTTGTACAAGAATATGGCGCAATTTTTAGGAGGATATAAAATGAAAAAGATTACAGTGACAATTATGGCATTGATACTTGCTATGGTAATGGTTTTTACGGGGTGTTCTGCTGCCGGAACACAAGATACTTCTTCGAACGAAGAATATTACTCTAAAACAGAAGCTGCAATGGAACCTGCCGCAGATATGGATTATGCGGAAGACATCGGAGATGATGTGTCGGCTGAAGCGCCGATAGCGGAGGAAGATTCAGGCGAGGGAGGAACGAGCCTTGGTCTTAATGACGCTCCTTCGATATTAGAGCCGAGTGTCGACAGGAAAATAATTTACAGCGGGTATATTGAATCGCGCACGAAGAATTTCGAAGAAGATTATCAAATGATATTGGATAAGCTGACCGAGGCGGGTGGCTATGTTGAAAACGCTTATATGTACGGAACTCCTCCCGAAGACTGGCAGGACGAGGGAAGGCAAGTAGAAATAACGCTAAGAGTACCAAGCGATAAGTTTGACGCGTTTATCGAAATGCTAAGCGGAATAGGCGAGAATGTCTCAAGCTCTATAAGCGGAGAAGATATCTCTTTGAGGTATTTTGATTTAGAAACAAGGCTCAGCACTCTTCGGATAAGAGAGGAAAGGCTTCAAGCACTTTTAGAAGAAGCGAAAGGCCTCGAGGATATCATTGAGCTTGAAAGAGAGCTTGCTGATGTTGCATACGAAATTCAGACCAATGAGGTAGAAAAGAGAAACTATGACAGCCTTATAGATTATTCTACGATAACCGTTCGTATGCAGGAAGTACACGATGTCGCGGCAATAACTCCTTCTGAAGAAAGCGTCGGAGAGAGAATAGCAAGCGGATTCTATTCTGTACTAAACGCGCTTGCCGACTTTGGAGAAGGGCTGCTTATTGTTCTCGTAGCCGGAGCGCCAATACTTATTATCTTAGGGCTGATCGCCGTTTTGATTGTATGGCTTGTAAAACGTTCAAGAAAAAAGCGTGGAAAAAAGGCGCAGACGCAGGGAGAAAAGAATAATGAGAAATAAAGTTGTTACTGCGATACTCGTTCTTGTTGCTTTGCTCGTTTTTGCCGGATGCTCAATTAATCCGAACGATACCGCGCCGCAAAAGATTACTGTGGATGTAGGCGACAATCTAAACAGCGCGAATAAGCTGACGGTAAACGCGGCAGGAAATATTGAGGTAATGCCCGATGTGGCGTATGTTACGGTGGGAGTAGTTACACAAAATAAAGACGTCAAAGCTGCGCAAAACGAAAACGCAGATCTTATGAATACTATTTTCGACGCGCTTAAAGCAAAGGGTTTGACGGAAGACGATATGCGCACAACGCAGTATAACGTTTATCCTATTCGTGATTATTCGGATAATGACGGAGAAATTTCTGTGTATGAAGTCACTAATATGGTACAGCTGACGATAAAAGACATAGATAATGTCGGAGAGTATATTGATATTGCATCAGAGAACGGCGCGAACACGGCGTATCCGGTTAGCTTTTCTCTACTGGATAAAGAAGAATATTATAACGAAGCACTGACCGATGCCGTGCAAAAAGCGAAAGCAAAGGCGCAGGCTATTGCTGCTGCCGGCGGTTACAGCATTATAGGAACGCTCGAGATAACCGAAGGTTCTTATAGTTATTCAACTACGCGTGAGTATGCTATGGATGACGCTGCTTATGACGGCGGCGCTACTCCGATTACCGCGGGAGAGCTTGATGTAACGGCAAATATAACAGTGGTGTACGAAATAGAATAGATTATTTTAATTGATAAGCGGCTGGCCGGTTGGTCTGCCGCTTTTTTTATGCAGCTTAATAATCTTGTAAAAAACGACAGTTAAGATATAATAAATAAATACGGGGGAATGTATGCTAAAAAAAAACGATATCATTGAAATAGATATTAAGGACATATCCATAGAAGGTGCGGGAATAGGCAGGCACGAAGGTCTTGTTGTTTTTGTGCCTAAAGCGCTTCCCGAAGAAAAGGTAAACGTAAAAATAATTAAGCTAACAAAAAATTATGCGGTTGCGAAGCTTTTGGATATTATTGTCGCATCAAAGGACAGAGCAGAGCCGTTCTGCGAAGTGTTCGAAAAATGCGGAGGGTGCACTTTACAGCATCTGTCTTACAAAGGGCAGCTTGAATTTAAAAGAAAGCACGTTAAAGATTGTTTTTTAAGATTGGGCGGTATTGACATAGGTGCTGTAGAAATATTACCTGCAGATAATCTGCGCGATTACAGGAATAAAGCTTCTTTTCCCGTTGCCATGACAGACGGCAAGTTAAAAGCAGGGTTTTATGCACCACGAAGCCACAGGCTGGTTGCATCAGACTGCCCGATACAAAAACAGGCGGTAAACGATGTCAAAGAAAAAATTATAGAATGGGCGCGCTATAACGGTATAAAAGCGTACGACGAGGCAGAGGGCAAAGGGACTCTGCGCCATATCGTTGCACGGCAGGCCTCTAACGGCGATTTAATGGCGGGAATAGTCGTCCGCGGGCAAATAGATGAGCAATCTCTTTTAAACGCTCTAAAAGGCGTAAAAGGGCTTAAGTGCGCAGTAGTAAACCATAACGAAAAAAATACTAACGTTATACTTGGAGAAAAAAGCCGTGTTATTTACGGAGAAGAATATATTACAGAGTCATATGAGGATCTAAACTTTCGGGTTGGGTTTTCAAGCTTTCTTCAGATAAACCATGATCAGTCGGAAAAACTTTATAAAACGGCGCTTGAATACGCACAGATTACTAAAAAAGATAGGGTGTTTGATTTGTTCTGCGGTATTGGCACAATATCTCTTTTAGCCGCCAAGTGTGCGAAAAAAGTTATAGGTATCGAGTATTCAGAGAATGCTGTAAAGGATGCCAAAATAAACGCTGAATTAAACGGCATGGATAATGCAAAGTTTATTGCAGGCGACGCGGGTGAAAAAATCGATGAGGCAGTTTCGCTTTACGGCCGTCCGGATATTATAATTCTTGACCCGCCGAGAAAAGGGTGCGATTCTTCTTTGATAGATAAAATTACCGCTGTTTCTCCGCAGAAAATCGTTTATGTTTCCTGTGATCCTTCGACTCTTGCAAGAGATGTATCTCTATTTTGCGAAAAAGGGTATGAACTGAAAAAAATTAAAGCGGTCGATATGTTTGTGCATACTACACACGTCGAGACGGTAGTATTGATGTCAAGGGTTTAGAACGGGGTGTCTGGAAGGGCTTGATATAAGCCTTTTGTGTGTTTTTATGTTTGATATTGGAGAGCGGAAAATGTGATTTTTTCTTTGAGGGAACATATCAAAACATGGCCTAAACCGGAGTGACAGAACGATTTAGTTCTGCACATTTGAATTTATCGAGTGTTCAGGACTAAAGTTTATTATGATTTTAGCGGATAGGTAAATCCGAGACTTGGAGAATAACTATTATGATTGATATCGTATTCAGCGAAAGTGCTTGTGGAAGTCTTAAGGTGGCACAGCACTATGGTGAAGGAAAATATCAAGACGGTTGTATTGGTGTTTTCGTTAGTCACAGTGATGTAAGCAAGCCAACCAAAGGGGAAGTTGAAGCTGTCAGACGAGAAGCAAAGAAAAAGGAACGCTTGGCGTGGGAGAGTGCTACACCCTTGGGGGGGGAAACAACGGACATCTATGGATTCAATTTGGTGTTAAGCGTCGGAGATATTTCGGAAAATCAGCCCGATATCAAACGTAAACAGACGTTGGAACACTTATACAGCGTTTATCCGGATGACCAGGGGCGTCAGGCAGCGGAAGAAATACTTAAGAGAGCAAATGAAAATCTGAAAACAATTTGGAAACGTGTGGCAACGGGAGAAGCCCTTCGAATATGGTATAGCAATCAGCCTGATGAAATGTGTGGACTTTATTGGTTCATGAGTCAGTTGAATCAGTGGAAAGTGCAAGATGGACAGGTTTTTGTTGTCAAACTCCCGGAATGGGAAGCTGACAAAAAAGAAAATATCATACGGAAAAATAGCTGGGGTGAAGTGGCTCCTGAAGAATGGCATCAGTATATTGCCTTACAAAAGCCTGTGTTGCCAGTATTTATGCAAAACTGTGCATCTTTTTGGCAAGAGCTTCAAGTAGAGAACGCACCTTTGCGAGCCATGCTGAATGGACAGTTGGTTAGTACTTCAGAAAAACTTTATGATGACTTTATCATTCGAGAAATCATAGCAGAAGGCGAAGAATTTCAGGAAGTAATGATTATCGGACGAGTTCTTGGTAAATACCAACTTGGGATTGGTGATTCATGGGTTGCATTGCGTATAGAAGAAATGATCCATGACGGAAAACTTGAGTCTGTGACTTCGAGTGACAAAGATATGCCGATCTATCATCGAATATTGAAAAAGTGTACTCTCAAGTTATGAGCAGGGTTATCACCCGGTATGATGCTGACCGATTTTATCACAAAAACACCGGATGGCGAAATGTCTGAGTCATCGCGCATGAGAATTTCAAAACAATATTCAATATATTGACGGATAAACCTGAAACAGTTGCAAAGTTCTTCATACCGAGAATACTCAGCAACACAAAAAACGACGCTCAGATCGTTTGGTTGACAAACAGGAAAGCGTCATGGCGTTTTATGACAGCGGGGTTGCGTAAAAACAGGTTTATTTAACCTGCCATGCTGATTTTTTATATTACAGGCTTTCTTTTTAAATTTATATCAATAAAAAAGTTTCGGTATTATCCCTTGACGTACCCAACCTTCTGTGATATAATATTATCATAGAAAGAGGTGCTCAAGATGACATTTTTAGAACTAATAAAGAAATTTCCTACAGAAGAATCCGTAATTAAATACTATATAACCATTAGATACCCTGATGGTATACACTGTAACCATTGCGGTAATCCTACGGTTTATCAAAAAACTGATCGCAAGAAAGTTTTCAATTGTCCTAATTGTAACAATACATTCTCCCCTTTTACTGGTACAATCTTCGAGAAATCATCAACAGACCTTCGCAAGTGGATGTATGCTATTCACCTATTTCTCAACAGTAAGAAGGGCATTAGTGGTCTTCAACTTCAACGTGAAATCGGAGTAACCTATAAAACTGCATGGCGTATGCTCCAACAGATTAGACTTGCAATGGGAAATGTCGAACATAAAGATTTCATAGACACCATAGTTGAAATCGATGAAACCTATATCGGCGGCAAACCACGTAAGAACAACAACCATGATGACGATGATACCCATACTAATAAACGTTGTAGGGGTACTTCCAAAACTCCTGTAGTCGGTATCGTAGACCGCCTTAACAAACAAGTATACGCTAAGATTGCAATGCCGAATGATGAAGGTAAGAAACTCACTGCAATACAGCTTATGGACATTCTCAACAAGGTTAGCAAGCAAGAAAACGGCAACACGGTTATTAGTGACCAATTCAGAAGTTATGACCCATTGAAGCATAACAACTTCATACACTTGCGAGTAGACCATACAAAGGCTTTTAGTGACTACAATGGAACTCATACCAACAACATAGAGTCTTTTTGGGCAACACTTAAGCGTGGCGTATATGGAATATATCATCATGTATCGGTAAAATATATGCAAGCGTATGTTGACGAGTTCTGTTTTAGATATAATAATCGTGGATTTGACATGTTTGATATGATTTTGAGACAAGCGACCATCTAATCTCTTCCATTTAAAATACATATCTGGTATAATTTATATGTCTTTTAGCTCAAGGCAGAAAGAAGGTCGATCTTATCTTAGTAAAACTTTTGAGTATGCCCTGCTCCCCTTTACATCGTTTATTAACTGGATATTCCAAAGTAGTTTGCGAATAGTAATTGACAGCTAAGGGGCTTAAAAATTTCGGAACCGTAACCGCTTAAGTGTCAGTGTTTTCCCTCGTTGAACAATAGTAGCTTAATTTTAAGTAAGCTATCAAGTAAGATAGTTCATGGAGAACAAGGGGTTTCCAATTCGCGGCAAAAGTAGTTGATGTCCAAAGCATCAGCTATTTTTGATTTAGGACTCTCCTTCCGTTCATATTTATTGTTATTTCCTAGATATTACTGTATAATATATACAATAATATTTTTGGAGGTTTAACCATGGAAGATATTTCAGATTTGAAAATCGAGTGCGCTAAAATCACTAAAGACCTTGTAATTGCGTTATATCAATCAGATAACGATTGTTTTAAGAAAACAGGTGTTGATATATCTATTGAAACGATTAATAAAGTGTTTAACGCAATATACGCAAACGTTTTTGACACAATATAAGATTTATAATCGTATTGGCTATCTCGGTTGATGGTATGCATCCATTTTTATTTTGTTGTCTTTGATATTCATGGAGAAGGTTTATTTCTTCTTTTATAATTTTATTACAATCCATTTTTAAAAACTCCTTTCTTCAAAATTGGTACGTGGGGGTATAATACCGAAAAGTTTTATACCCTTTGTTTTGGAGTGATACGTAACAAAAGATAGTTATATGTCATATACTATAAATGAAAAATAAACAATGAGGTGTAGAAAATGTATGCGTCTTACTATCATCCGCAAATGAACAGCAATTCATATATACGGGTTTTTCACGCTTCACCTGATGCTCCTCCTGTTGATATTTATGCGAACGGAAATATGATTGTACAAAACCTGGCGTATAAGGATTTAACAGGCTATTTAGCAGTATCACCAGGTGAATATAGCATAAAAGTTTACCCAGCCGGACAAAAAATGAACCCTGTAATTAATACAAATGTAACCGTATCCCCGCAATCGTCCTATACATTGGCGGCAACAGGCCTTTTGACTAATATAAGCCTTCTGCCTATCTTAGAACCATATGTGAACATGATGGCTTCAGGCAAGTCCTATGTGAGGTTTGTTCATCTTTCCCCCAATGCACCACCCGTAGACATTACGCTTCCGAATGGTACTGTTGTTTTCAATAATATTGGGTTTAAAGATGTTACAAATTACATGACTCTTGATCCAGGGAGTTATACTCTACAGGTGAGACCTACAGGTAGTCCGCAGGTAGTATTAGCGATCCCGGATATTCGACTCAGCCCTAACATGGTGTATACCATTTTTGCTGTAGGCCTGGTAGGAAACACGCCTCCACTAGAAGCTTTAATTGCATCAGATGGATACCAAGTTTGAACTTTAATAACTCTTTTAAGAAAAACCGATTACAAGTTATGCTTGAATCGGTTTTTTTGTAGAAAGGATATATACATACCAAAATCCGGTAAGTAATCAGCATTTAAAGTGGACATTTTTGCCTACAAAACGAAAAAATAATATTTTTAGAATAAAAAATATATTTAAAATCAATATTAAGATTAAATATGATTATTGAGGTTTGAAAAGATGAAAAAGTTACTTTACATTACAGCCAACTCTAAACCCGAAGAAATGTCTTCAAGTAAAACTGTGGGAAGGAGATTAGTGGACAGTATTTTATCAAAAATTCCGGATATCCAGCTTGAAGAGGTTAATTTGTATAAAGAGCATATTCCGCAGTTGAAATACTGTTATTTTGAAAGCAGAAATACCATTATCAATGAGGAGGCGCGAAGCAGATTGTCTAACGAGGAACAGCAAGAGGTTAACCAGATTATCAAGCTATGCGACCAATTTAAAGCAGCCGACATTTATGTTTTGGCAGCGCCAATGTGGAGCCTTTCTTTTCCCGCCCCTGTAAAGGAATATATCGATTGCGTTGTACAATCGGAGAAAACAATTGCCTTTAAGAATAAGAAGCCGTACGGATTATTGGACGATAAGATAAGAACATTCATTTATGTCCAGTCTTCTGGAGGAAATATCCCCTGGATTATAAGGCCAGCCTTAAATAAAGGGCTTAACTATATCCATGATATTATAAAATTTATAGGAATAGAAAGATTCGAAGAATTATTGGTTGATGGTACAGGTACGACAGAGGATGAGAGGCAGCAAGCCATAGAAAAAGCGACCAAGAGAATCGAGAATTTAGTAGAAAGCATTTTACTTTAGTTATGGCATTTTTACAAATTAAATGCTTATTACTGATTAAGTGATAGAGATTATATTATTTAGAGTAGGCAGTATGTCAAGGATTTTGTGTACATTCCACATCCAAAATCACGCCGGGCTTGAATTCTACATTGAATTTTTTCTTGTAAAACCGTGACCATTTTAATCGGCCCGTCGAACAAGCGGATCATAGTATTCGGCGATAGAAGTATCGGGCGAATACTTTCTTGAGTTTTTATATAATAACACACCCCTCATAGTTTAAAAATATAAAAGACATTCAACAGTATTAACACTTTTTTTAGTTGCGAATAGAATATAAGTGATTAAATTTAAGGATGTTTGAAAAGTGAGAGAACTTAATCCTCAAAAAGTATTTGCTCAATATAGAGACATAATGAAGCCATATGAGCCTATTAAGAGAAGAAAATATACTATTACCCACTCAGATGTAACCGCGGAGCTATTTGTGTTTATGGCTCAAAATTATGCTGAAGACCAGATTACAAGAATGCGTGATGAGGTAAGGGTTGCATGGGAGCAAAATGAAAACGGGCTTGTTTTAATTGGCTCAGTGCTTGTGGATGTTAAAGGTATAATAGGAAATTCGTATATTAGAAATAAAATTTTTTATAACGAAATGCCTACCGCATTACAAGCCTTACGTCAAGCTGATAGATTCTTATTTGACAAAGAGCCTAATCTTGACAACACACCGGTATATATTCACTTTATCTCAATTAATCCTGTATATAACAAAACATATAATTTTGGAGTTATTGGTATATATAAGTAAATAATTGTTTTTTGAATATATTAACTAAACAATTATATGCATCTTACATCTACTTGTAGGTAAAATTATGGTAATCTTAAACTTTACGAAAAATATGGGTGCTGATGTAAAATTAGAGTGGATATTTTTTCAGAAGCGTTTGAATACTTGCCCTTAAACCCCAATAATGCTACGCATAATTTTCAGGAAATTATACGATAAACACTGACAAACCAACAAATTGTAGTTGATAAAAACCGGAATCACGCTTAAAATAGAGTTCTAAAAGGTTGATGAACTCACACCAATAAATAATCCGAGAGGTTTTTATTCTATTTTTAATAAGGTAATACTTATGAAAACTATTAAATTCAAAAATAAATACGGGCAATACGCATTGGTCGCCGGAGGCTCTGACGGATTGGGCTTTGCTTTTGCAGAGGCGATTGCACGGCGAGGATTGAATTTGGTTTTAATTGCGCGCCGGAAAGATCGGATTATAGCGGCGGCGTCCCGACTTAAAGAGACATATGATATCGATGTTATTTCTATAGCAGCGGATATGGCGGATTATGAAAATATAAAAAAATTGATTGGTGATCTTAAAGTTTCAATTGGTTTGCTTGTTTACAATGCTGCATTTGCTCCAATTGGTTTATTCGAAAATACGAGCGAAGACAAGCTGGCTCTTGCCGCAGATGTAAATGTCAAAGCACCGTTGCTGCTCACAAAATTTTTATCCGCATCTATGATACAGCGAAAACGGGGCGGCATTGTGTTAATGTCGTCTCTTGCCGGGGGGCAGGGCAGCCCGAACCTTGCAGCTTATGCGGCAACCAAATCATTTAACGCTATTTTAGCCGAAGGCCTTTGGAAAGAACTGGGGCCGCACGGAATCGATGTTCTTGCCTGCTGTGCCGGCGCCATTCTCACTCCCGGCTATCAGCAGGCCGAGAAAACCAAACCAGCGCCCGGGACGCTTAAAGCTAACCAAGTCGCTGAACAAACATTGGATGCCTTAGGAAAAGGTCCCATTATCATTCCCGGCGTCATAAATAAAGTCGGACGTTTTATACTTTTAAGGGTTTTAAGCAGAAAAGCCTCAATCGATATAATGTCAAAAAACACCGGAGGTTTGTCATGAAATTGTTTTTAGGATTGATCACCCCATTAGTTACATACGCAGTTATCACTCTACTGCACATCATCATCCCGGCGAAAAGAACAAAGGGATATGTAAAGAATGAAACAACAGGCAAAGTAATGAATTACAGGATTAACGGAAAATTTGTTCTTTGGGCAAGTATCTTTATCTGGTTTTTTCTTGGGCATTTTAATATCGTTCCATACGTATGGCTGTATGAAACCCGATGGCTCGGTCTTATTGGCGCGGTTGTTATCGGATTAGTATATTCTTTCTTTATTGTTCTGAAATATCCATCTACCGGTAAATCTTTCTTTGCTGATTTTTGGTTTGGCAGAGTAAAAAATTCGCAGCTGAGTGACGGCCTTATTGATGCAAAGTTGTGGTTATATTTAATTGGGGCTGTTATGCTTCAATTGAATGTTCTTTCTTTTGCAGCGTATCACATAATGAATGTAGAGAATATAAACTTCGGGTTTTTGCTTGGCTGCGCAATGCTTACATGGTTTTGTTTTGAGTATTTGATATTCGAAAAAGTCCATTTATGGACATACGATTTTATTGCTGAACGCGTAGGATTCAAATTAGGATTTGGCTGTCTTGCGTTCTACCCTTATTTTTATTCAGTCTCACTTTGGTTTACCGCTCATCTTCCCGATCCCGGTTATCCCGCATGGCTGACAATACTTTTTGGCGTACTTTTTTTGTGCGGCTGGGTGTTTACACGCGGCGCAAATATGCAGAAATATTTCTTTAAAACCGCACCTGACAGAAAATTTCTTTGGATACAACCTGAAGTGCTTAGCGACGGCAAACTCAGTCTGCTTGCAAATGGCTACTGGGGCGCAAGCCGTCACATCAACTATCTTGGAGAGATTATACAGGCGATAGCCATAGCCCTTGTCTCCGGCTACCTTGGGGTTTGGATGGTGTGGCTGTACCCTGCTTACTATATCGGTCTTATGTTTTCCCGGCAGGCCGATGACGACAAAGTTTGCAAGGCAAAATACGGAGAGCTTTGGGACAGGTACACCAAGAAAGTAAAATATAAGATTATTCCTTTTATTTATTGAATATGGGGCGCTTTCCAATTGCACATTTTGTTTTTGCTAGCGCAGGCGTAAAGGGCTTAAAAAGCGCAAGTGTAAACTATAACGATAAAAACACCAACGTAATTTTGGGAGAAAAAAGCCGTGTGATTTACGGAGAAGAATATATTACAGAATCGTATGAGAACCTGAACTTTCAAGTTGGATTTTAGAGTTTTCTTCAGATAAATCATGAGCAGTCGGAAAAACTTTATAAAACGGCGCTTGAATACGCACAGATTACTAAAAAAGATATGGTGTTTGATTTGTTCTGCGGGATAGGCACAATATCTCTTTTAGCGGCAAAGAGTGCAAAAAAAGTTATTGGTATAGAGTATTCGGAAAATGCCGTAAAAGATGCAGAAAAAAACGCTGAATTAAACGGCATGGACAATGCAGAATTTATCGCAGGTAACGCCGGTGAAAAAATTGATGAAGCAGTTACGCTTGCGGGAAAACCGAAGATTATCATTGCTGAAATACAGGTAAATGATAATTAGCCAAGCAGAAATTATAGCCTGAGGACCATTGAATGTTATAGGTACCATCGCTTTCCTTTAATGGAGTAAGTGATATCAGCAATCAATTCTTTGTTCCCGTATTTGGATTTTTTTCATACAAGCGTTGTATAGTTAATGCGCTAATGTGACGATGAAATTAACTCTAAAGAACATTATTAAGATGTAAAACGAAAATAAATTGGAATTTTTATGAACAAAGAATGGAGATATCAACTATGAACAAAACTAATGTTGTGAAAACAGAACGTCTGATAATATATCCGTTATCTGATAGCGAAATGGAAAATCTGATAGTTATAAATCTGGACATGGGTATGAAAAAGGCCTATTCAGAAATGCTTGATGGATGCAAACAAAATCCTGAGCAGAGAATCTGGTATGCCGTATGGAATATGCAGTTAAATGATAAGACAAGTAGAAGTGTTGGGGATTTATGTTTCAAAGGATTGAATTCTAACGGATTGGTTGAAATAGGATTCGGAATAAAAAAAGAGTATGAAGGACAAGGCTATATGACAGAAGCTGTGACTGCAATGGCAAGATGGGCAAGTGAACAGATTGGTGTAAAACACGTAGAAGCTGAGACAGATCCGGATAATAAGGCATCACAACGAATTCTTGAGAAAGCCGGATTCCATCTAAATGGGTTAATGGGGGTTGAAGGTCCAAGATTTGTATTCGAGAAAGCTTAAAAATTATTAAGAGGTTTTTAATAATGTGTGAGAGGGTAAACGACTCACCAAATTTCGATTTGTCTGTAGTTGGGATTATATTATAAAGAAGGTAGAATATGTTTGGAAACCCTAAAATACATTTCATACCGGCTGTCCAAAAGCGAGAAAAGCGGGTTACTATTTTTGCTAGGGTAGGGTCAAGGGTTGATAAGCTAATGTAGAAAAGAGCCTGCATAAAACCATTTGTGTTTTTTATTTCAATTTTTTTATGCTATGCTTGAGTTAATGAATACTAATAAAATATTCATTGTAAATTCATAAGGTTATTGAAAAAAATATAGAAAGGATGATTGCCGGTGGGTATACAAGATAAAGTAAGCACGGGTATAAAAGGTTTTGACCAGATGATAGATAAGCTGCGTCTTGGAGATAACGTAGTCTGGCAGGTTGAATCTGTTTCCGATTACAAAAAAATGGTAGAGCCGTATGCAGCGCAGGCAAAAAAAGATAACAGAAGGCTTGTATACATACGCTTTGGCAGGCACAAGCCTTTGTTCGGAGAAAATTCGGATATAAAAAGATATAAAATTGATGCGAAAATAGGTTTTGAGAGCTTTGCTACTAAGATACATAATATCGTGGAAAAAGAAGGCGAAAGGGCTTTTTATGTTTTCGACTGTCTTTCGGATCTGCTCGATTACTGGTATTCCGATCTTATGATAGGAAACTTTTTTAAAGTAACCTGCCCGTTTTTATACGAACTCGATACAATAGCGTATTTTTGTATTATAAGAAATGCCCATACTTTTTCCACCATCGCCGGAATTCGCGAAACCACACAGCTTTTGCTTAATCTTTATAAGATAAACGAAGAGTTTTACATACATCCGATAAAAGTCTGGAAAAGATATTCCGCAACCATGTTCTTTCCTCATATGATAAAAGAAAACGAAGCGGTTTGCGTTACGGCAAGCGCAGAGGCGGCGGAATTATTTGCAAACATAAACCGAGATGGAAAACGGCTTGATTATTATATAAAAGTAAAAGAAGGCATATCGCTTCTGCCGGGGCAAACTGAGGAGAAAAAGAAGCTTTTAATGGCTATGCTTATTGGCAGAGAAACAAGAATGGTTGAACTTTGCGATAAATATTTTGAGCTGCAGGATTTGATGGATATGGCGTCAAGAGAAATAGGAAGCGGGCAGATCGGCGGAAAAAGCGTAGGTATGCTTATCGCAAGAAAGATTTTAGAGAAAGATAAAGATAACAGGTTTAAACAGTATCTCGAGCCGCATGATTCGTATTATATAGGCTCTGATGTTTTTTATACTTATATCGTGCAAAACGAATGGTGGGAGCTTCGGTCAAAACAGAAAACAGAGGAAGGCTATTTTAAATACGCTAAAGAGTTTAAAGAAAAAATACATACCGGAAAGTTTCCCGAGGATATTCAGGAACAGTTTGTACAAATGCTCGAATATTTTGGGCAAAGCCCTATAATCGTGCGTTCGAGCTCGCTTCTTGAAGACAGCTACGGAAATGCTTTTGCGGGCAAATATGACAGTGTTTTCTGCGTAAACCAGGGAACACCGCAAGAGCGGTACGATGCCTTTGAACAGGCGGTAAAATATGTTTATGCTAGTATTATGAACGACGATGCGCTCGCTTATCGCATGAATAGAGGGCTCTTTAAAAAAGACGAGCAGATGGCTATACTTGTTCAGCGTGTTTCGGGAGATTATTATGAAGAAAACTTTTTTCCGCATATCGCGGGCGTGGGAAATTCTTCAAACCTTTATGTATGGGACAGCAGTATAGATATGGAGGCGGGAATGCTTCGCCTTGTGTTCGGGCTTGGAACAAGAGCGGTAGGAAGAACGATAGGTGATTACGCAATAATCGTCAGCCTTGATGATCCGGCAAGAATACCGCTTATGGACGCAGAAGACCAAAAAAAGTTTTCTCAGCATGAAGTCGACGTACTGTCATTAAAAGACAATGTTTTGACTGTAAAGCCTTTTGACGAGATTGCAGAGCATGATCTCAAAGTTGATATAGACCTGTTCGCAAGCCCTGATTACGCGACGGCAAAGCGGCTGCGTGAGCTTGGATACGCTGATAAAAAAGCGCCGTATATACTAAGCTTTAAAAAATTGCTGGAAAACACACAATTTCCGGCGCTCATGAAAGATATGCTGGCGGTATTGTCAAAGGTATATGATTATCCAGTGGATATAGAATTTACCGCTAATTTTACAAAAGACAATAATTTTAAAGTGAATCTCGTACAATGCCGCCCTCTGCAGACTACAGGCCTCGGAAAATCTGTAAAAATACCCAAGATAAAAGACGACTACGATTGTTTTTTCCATACAAAAGGCAACTTTATGGGAGGAAATGTAAGGCTGCCTATAGATTACGTTGTTTATGTGGATATACAGGCTTACCTTAATAGCAGCGAGAGCCAAAAACACGCAGTAGCACGCCAAATAGGGCATATAAACTTAGCGCTCAAAGATAAAAATACTATGCTTATGGGGCCCGGAAGGTGGGGGACTACTACGCCGTCGCTCGGAGTGCCTGTTAATTTCTCGGAAATATGCAACATGTCTGTTATCTGCGAAATGGCATCAAAAGAGGAAGGGTTTATGCCCGAGCTTTCTTACGGCAGCCATTTCTTTCAGGACCTTGTAGAAACGGGTATCTTTTATATAGCAATATTTGAAGGGCAGAAAGATGTTATGTTTAATGCCGAATATATACTGGAAAAAGAAAATGTGCTGCACAAAATAGTTTCGCAGAAAACAGATGATGCTAACATTATACGCATAGCCGATACTAAAGGCATGGAGCTTTTTTCCGACATTGTTTCGCAGAATCTTTTATGCAAATAAAATACTCTTATCGTCCGGCGTTTGCTTTCATATCTCTTAAAAGATTTTCAATTGTTCTGTCGCCCGTTTTTTCTGCCTGCTTAGAAAAAAGGCAGCCGGGGGCTTCGCCAAGCCTTTTATGATACGCAACACATTCACAGCATTTTCCGTGATGCGAACAGCTGGTAAAGCTGCAAGTGCATACAACAGTATTACACAAGCCATTTTATTCCTCCAAAGATTCTTTTATAAATAATTATAATAAAGCAAACAGGCAAAGTCTATAATTATTTGACAATAAAAAATGTATTCATATATAATAAATTAATATATTAAATTTACAGAAAATACAGCATTAAAAAAACTGCCGGAGGAAGGGCAATGGCAAAATTTGTACCGGAAATTCAAGGCAATCTTCGAAAACATATGATAACTGTGCCCGAAATAATAAACGACGTCAGCGGTATAAAGATTTTCGGCAAGACAATAAAATCCATATTGTTTTCTACCGACGTTGCGCTTATCACAAACTGCAACGCGAACGCTGTTATAGCCGTATACCCTTTTACGCCCCAGCCGCTCATTTCTCACGCTATTATCACAGTTTCAGATATTCCTGTTTTCTGCGGAGTAGGCGGGGGAACGACTACCGGAAAAAGAGTAGTTAACCTTGCTATGGATGCGGAGTTTCAAGGAGCAATCGGCGTAGTGGTAAACGCGCCGACATCGAATGATATTGTTTCCCAGCTAGCAAAAAGAGTGGATATTCCTGTGGTTATAACAGTTGTTTCGAGTGTAACTGATGTTGGAAAACGGCTTGAGGCAGGCGCGTCAATAATCAACGTTTCTGGTGCATTGCAAACGCCGGAAATAGTAAAATCAATAAGGCGGGATTTTCCCAAAGTTCCTATTATTGCGACAGGCGGGCCCAGTGAAGAATCTATAAAACGTACGATTGACGCGGGTGCAAACGCAATAACATATACGCCGCCGACTTCTGCCGAGATTTTTAAACACCTGATGGAAAAATACAGAGCGGAATTATAAGAGTTGAAATATACTTATTATAGAGTAACAAGCCAAAAAAGGTTGATTTTTATTATATAAGGGTATAATATTTAAGAATAGTTACAAATATATTACGATAAAGTTACGCATAATTTTTGCCGCATGTGAGGAAATATATGAAAAAAGTAATTATGAGCGTTTTAAGGCCCATAGTAAAAGCAATATATAAACTAATAAAATTCACGAAACGAGCAGCTAGAAGTTGTTTGAATTTTTGTACAAATCTTTTTTCAGGCACGAATAAAAAGAATAAGATAAACGGCGGTAAAAAAGCGCGCCAGACTGTTTTGGTACAAAAAGCTAATTCCAAGACAACAGCGGCAGGTATTGAAACAAAGACGAGATTCCAACCTAAGATAAAATCTTGGTGGAGAAGTAAAAGGATAATTTCGGGAGCAGTAGCATTAGTTGTGGTAGCAGCGGTAGTTTTAGCGATTGCACTGCCAAAAAAGCCAGGCAGTAACGATGGATATAATATTGACAAAGGCGTAGAAGTTGCTTCTCTTCAGCAGGAAGAACTGAATATCGCCGCATCGCTTTCGCAGGATGATGATGTAACTCTAGCCGAATTCAGCTCCGGAGAGGTTCCGTCAAATACGCTGCCGCCGGTACCTATACAAACTACAGCGCCTGACGAACCCGATTTGGTGCCCGGATGCCATGATGCTAGAATTGTAGAGATACAAAAGAGGCTAATGAAATTCGGATATATGGAAAACGATGAACCAACCGACTATTATGGCGGAATTACAGAATTTTCTTTGCAGCTTTTCCAAAGAAAGCATAACCTTAGCGTAGACGGGCTTATCGGCGAACAGACTATGTCGAAATTGTTTTCCGAAGATGCAATGCCGTATACGGTAAAGATAGGGGATGACGGCACGGACGTTGTAATTCTTCAGGAACAGCTTCAGAAACTTAATTATTTAAAAGCGGGCAAGACGGGCTATTTCGGTACGGATACAGAAGCCGCGGTTAAAAGCTTTCAAAAAAGAAACGGGCTTGACGTTGACGGCAATGTAGGAGAAAACACACGCGAAGTGCTGTTTTCTGAAGACGCTAAAGCGGCAAGAGTAGTTTCGTCTTCTGGCGGCTCCTCAGGTGGTTCGTCGGGAGGTTCTTCGGGGCCTGTAGCTGTTGGAGACCCGGACAAGGCTTCGGCCGACGCGCTTATAGATTATGCAAAAACATTGCTTGGAAAAAGATATGTACGAGGCGGAAAAGGGCCGGATGTATTTGACTGCTCGGGGTTTGTATATTACTGCTTAAACAGAGTCGGGTATAAGATAAGATATATGACATCAGGCGGCTGGGGCAAATCGAGCCTTCCAAGAATTGATAAAATGAGCGACATGAAAAAAGGCGATATAATTTGCTTCCGCGGGCATGTGGGCATTTATATGGGTAACGGGGGAATGATTGACGCTTCTTCTACAAACGGGAAAATAGTTACAAGATCAAATATATTTAGTTCATCGTACTGGACGCGCAACTTTATATGCGCCAGAAGAGTATTCTAACCATCGGAAAATTGAGAATCGTACAGATTTTTATATAAGCCGTTTTGGGCATACAGCTTGCTGTGTGTCCCTTTTTCTTCTATGCCGTTTTGCGTAAGCACAATTATCTCATCGGCGTTTCTTATAGTCGAGAGCCTGTGCGCTACCACGAGAGTAGTTCTTCCGCGGGAAAGCTGTTTCATAGATTTTTGTATATTGCGCTCTGTTTTGTTATCGAGAGAAGAAGTTGCCTCATCAAGCAGAAGTATAGGCGGGTTTTTTAAAAATACGCGTGCGATGCTGATTCTTTGTTTCTGGCCGCCCGAAAGCTTTGCGCCTCTTTCGCCGACCTGTGTATCAAGCCCGTCGGGAAGCTCGCTTATCATATCCGACAGCATGGCTTTTTTCGCAGCTTCCTCAATTTCATGCTCGGTTGCCTCCGATTTGCCGTATATAATATTATCTCGGATAGTACCGTTGAAAATAAAGACATCCTGGCTTACAAGCCCTATACTGCTTCTAAGAGAATTCAGCGTAAGTTTGCGTATATCGTTGCCGTCGATAGAAATTTCGCCCTCGGAAGGCTCGTAAAATCTAGGTATAAGATGACAGAGCGTAGTTTTGCCTGCACCCGAGGGGCCGACAATGGCAATGGTGGTTCCGGCCTTTATATCAAGATTTATATTTTCTAAAACCTTATTGGTATCATCATAAGAAAAAGTAACGTTGGAAAAACTTATGTTTCCTTTTACATCTTCTAAATCTTTTGCGTCAGGAGAATCTATTATTTCGGGTTCTTCGCGCATTATCTCTTCAAAGCGTTCAAAGCCTGTAATCCCGCGTTCAAACTGCTGTGTTAAGTTAGTAAGCCTTTGTATAGGGCGTATAACAAGATTAATGTACAGAAAAAAAGCAGTAAGGTCTGCAATGTCTATGAATTTCAGGCTGATGAACCAGGCGCCGATTCCAAGAGCCGCAACGTTAATAAGGCCTATGATAAGATTCATGCCCGATACAAATATTCCTAGTTCTTTTAGCGCATGGCTTTGTGCTGTCTTGAAATTAGAATTGACCTTATTGAACTTTTTTGCTTCATATTTTTCATTAGTGAAAGACTGTGCTACTCGAATGCCCGAAATGCTGTTTTGTACTTCGGCATTAACGTGCGCGACGCGAATCTTTTCTTCTCTCGAAGTTTGCGAAAGCTTTCTGCGCCTTGATATGGTAAACCATATAAGCGCAGGAAAAAATACAAAATATATTATAAGCGTTAAGCGCCATTCTATGTTTATCAAAAATGAAAAAGAGCCGAAAATCAAAACGATTGTTACAAGAACGTCTTCGGGGGCGTGGTGCGCAAGCTCGCTTATCCATCTAAGGTCGTTTATCATGCGCGACATAAGTTCGCCCGTGCGGTTTTTATCATAGAACCGAAAGGGGAGAAGCTGCATATGATGGAACAAGTCACTTCTCATATCCGCCTCTATGCGAACGCCTACGACGTGCCCCCAATAGTTCATAAAATAATCCAAAAACCATTTTATAAGATAAGCTATGAGCAAAGCGGACAATATTATAAAAATGAAATTCAGTGAGCCGTCATTTGTAAAGCTCTGCATGGTAAACCTTGTAAGCGCGGGGAAAATAAGCTCTAAACCTGCTGCTATAACAGCGCAGACGATATCAATGGTAAACAAAACTGTGTGCGGCCGGTAATAGGCGGCAAACCTTTTAAACAATCGTTTATCTCTCATGGTTTAAGAATACAAGATTATCTTTTGCTTCACAATAATTTTTTTGCTTATTTAATTAAAAATCTGCTTGAGTAATCTGCTTTGAGTTGTCTCCGTCTATCCAAAGACGCTCAAGGTCATAGAATTCTCTTTCTCGTTTATGGAAAATATGTATCAAAATATCGCCGTAATCGAGCACTATCCATCTACCTTTTCTATAACCTTCGATGCGAAGGCGCGTCTTTCCGTGCTCATCTAAATATTTTTGTATGTCATCGCAGAGAGATTTTACGTGCACATCGCTGCGCCCGCTAGCCAATATAAAGTAATCCGCTAAAATTGTTAAATGGGATACATTTAAAAGCCTTACGTCCTCTGCTTTTTTCATGAAAAGCTGTTTTGCCGTGTTTATGATTTCTTTACTGTAATTCAAATTAAATTTTTTCCTCCTTTTTTTTATAATATTTATACGCTTCTATACTTTTTGGGTGCAGAGCCAATCCTTTGCTGTGCACAAATTTCATAACATATTCTAAAGTCATAATCACCGCTTTGTCTATATCTTTTACGGCGAGTTTTCGAATATTCTCCACGCCTTCGAACTTTCTGCACGGCTCTATGATGTCGGCTATGTAAATAACCTTTTCGAGCATTGTCATACCCGCGCGCCCGGTGGTGTGCCAGCGTATAGCCGAAAGTATTTGCTCGTCTTTTATACCAAGCTGTTTTCGCACCATCTGCGCGCCTATCTTGCCGTGCGCAAGCTCGGGGTTAGATATTTCGAACTCATCAAGCTTTATATTATAATCGTGAGCTATATTCACAAGGCCGAATCTGCATTTGCCTTTGGCGACATCGTGCAAAAGTCCGGCGATTTGCGCCTTTTTTTCATCCGCACCAAAAATACGGGCTAAAACCACAGCCTCTTTTGATGTATTTATAGAATGCTCTAAACGTTTTTGGTCTATTCTTTTCTTTAAATAATCTATAATATCATTTTCTTGTAAATACACATTAGCCCTCTTTGCAGTATATTTGGTTCTGGAGCAGGTAGTCGGCGACTTTTTTAGGCAAAAAAGAATCTTTCAATTTATTATCCGCGGCCATTTTTCTTATCTTTGATGACGAGATATTAGGCCCCATATCTTTTGCGATAAATATTTTCTCGCCGTATTTCTCATTTATCATACCAGCATATTGTTTTACGCCCTCTTCGTCAAGCCCCGGGCGCATAATACAAATAAAACTCGTCAATTGAATTACTCTTTTAAAATTTCGCCAGTTGCACAGTTCAAAAAGAGTATCGGCGCCTATTATAAAGTAGTATTTTGCATTTGGATTCTTTTTTGCCAGGAATTCGAGAGTATCGACGGTATAGGTAAATCCTTTTCGACATAGCTCGACAGGGTTTACAGAAAACCGTTTTTCGTTCTCTATGGCTAAGTTTATCATTTCAAGCCTATGGTTTCTAGGAGCAATATATTCTTTTTGTTTATGCGGAGGAGTGCCCAGAGGCAAAAATACGACCTCTCCAAGCGAGAACTCATACAAAGCTATATAGGCCATATCAATATGCCCGTTATGTATTGGATTGAACGTGCCGCCAAGAAGACCGATTTTATTTTGACTGAACCGCAGGCCTTTTGTTTCGAGGCTAGAAAACTCAGCATAATCGAAAAAATTATCACCTTTCATGATAAGCATTATATACCAGCCGAAATCCTTTAACAAGATGTGCAAGTATATAAATTAGTAATGTGGCAAAAATATATACAAAGGGGTGATAACCATGAATAAAAGACTTCTAAGGTATTATAAAAAAAAGATGTACGGCGGGAGATCGCTTGCTGCAAGGCTGATAGACCTGGTTTTTTTCAGAGCGGTAATTTTCATAATACTGTTTTTTGCGGCCTTTTATATATTAAGGTCTCTTACGCTAGCTTTGCTCATATCGGTCTTTATAACGGCAGCCGTAAGTTTTGCTGTTGCAATCATCAAAAGAAAAAAAGCCTTAAAGTTCATGGAAAAAGATTTATTGCGTATTAAGAAAAAATGTCTGCTCGAAACGCTTACATTTATGAGCAAAGAGGAATTTGCAAAATATATAAATTCTCTTTTTGAAAATAAATTTGAAAAAATTGAGTTAACCAGCGATGGTTTTACTGCGCAATATGATAAAAAGGCAGCATATGTTTTGCATAATTACCCAAGCGGAAAATGTGAAGCTGAAAGAGTACTTGCAATTTTAAGAAGTTTTGAAAAAAACAAAGATGTGCTTATAATATCGCTTTGTGAGTTTACCGAGGACGCTAAAAAAATGTGCGCACGGCTGCCCGGCAGAATAGAGCTTATACCGGGAAGCGAAGTCCTGAAAATTGCAGGCGAAAGAAAAATGCTGCCCGATGAAAAAACAGCGCAGGAAAATGCAAAAAAAGAAATGGAAGAAAAGATAATTACCTTTGAAGAATTTAAAAAAACAGCATTTAGCCGTGTCAAGATAAAAGGATATATCATATGTGGTATAGCGATTATGTGCTGGCCGCTAATATCAGGTTTTAAGTTTTATTATCCGTTAATCGCGCTTTTATGTTTTGCGCTTGCAATATTCACTTATAAAAAAAGCAAAACGCAAAAACAAAACAGGCAGCCGGGGTAACATCTTGACTTGACAAAAGCTCTGTCAGATAATAAAATTATCATGATTTCTAATGTTGAAGGATTATTATTACATTAATTTATAGATTTTTCATAATTAGCTATCTATATGCATTGAAATAGAGTAAGCTTGTAATTTTTTTTGCAGGATTATAAATGACAGTGTGAAAACATCATGCATGATTTTATGCATTTTGTTTTTACCCTTATGCATAACATAATTTAATAGGGAGGTGCTACATCTAAGTGGATATTTTGCTGATAGTACTACCTCTGGCTGCAATAATAATCGGCGCGTTTTTAGGATATATATACAGAAGAAGCGTTGCCGAAGCAAAAGTAGGCAGAGCGGAAGATTCCGTTAAAAGGCTTGTGTCGGATGCACAGAAAAAAGCCGAAGCGGTTAAGAAAGAAACAGTTCTTGAAGCCAAAGAAGAAATCCACATTTTGAGAAGCGAATTTGAAAAAGAATCTAAAGACAGACGTAGTGAAATTCAGAGAATAGAGAGAAGAATATCTCAGCGGGAAGAAACACTGGATAGAAAAATAGCGGGTATTGAAGCTAAAGAAGACCAGATAAACAAGCGTTTGACAGAAACTGCTAAGAAGAAAGAAGAGATAGAAGAAACTGTTAAAAAGCAGCTTGAACAGCTCGAGAACATATCCAGTATGACTACCGATGAAGCAAAAGAGCTTTTGCTAGAAAAAGTTGAGCAGGAAACAAGACGCGAAATGGCGGTATATGTCAGAGAGATTGAAAACAAGGCGAAAGATGAGGCCGATAAAAAATCAAGAGACATTATAGCCAACGCGATACAAAAATATGCGGCGGACCATGTCGCGGAAAATACGGTATCCGTTGTTCCTCTGCCCAGCGATGAGATGAAGGGAAGAATAATAGGGAGAGAAGGGCGCAACATACGCGCGCTCGAAACTGCTACCGGTATTGATTTGATAATAGATGATACACCCGAAGCGGTAATACTCTCAGGTTTTGACCCTATAAGAAGAGAAATAGCGCGAATAGCTCTTGAAAAACTTATCATAGACGGAAGAATTCATCCGGCCCGTATAGAAGAGATGGTCAAAAAGGCACGCAAAGAGGTTGATAACGAAGTTCGCGAAACAGGAGAACAGGCGGCTTTCGATGTTGGTATACATAATCTGCATATAGAGCTCATAAAACTGCTCGGCAGGCTCAAATACCGTACCAGCTACGGACAAAATGTTTTAAAACATTCACTTGAAGTAGCGCACCTCAGCGCTGTTATGGCGGCAGAACTCGGCGCAAACGTAAAACTTGCAAAACGCGGGGGATTGCTGCACGATATAGGAAAAGCAGTTGACCACGAAGTTGAAGGTCCTCATATACAGATAGGCGCAGACTTAGCCAAAAAATACGGCGAAAGCAGCGACGTTATACACTGTATACAGGCGCATCACGGAGATATTGATGCTAAAACTGTAGAAGCTGTGCTTGTACAGTCTGCCGACGCTATATCAGCCGCAAGGCCGGGCGCAAGAAGAGAAACTCTCGAAAACTACATCAAACGTTTAGAAGCTTTAGAAGAAATCGCAAACTCATTCTCAGGTGTTGAAAAATGCTATGCCATACAGGCAGGCAGGGAAGTTCGGATAATGGTCAAACCTGAGGATGTGGATGATGCAGGAATGCATCTGATGGCAAAGGATATTGTAAAGAAAATCGAAAAAGACCTGGATTATCCCGGTCAGATAAAAGTAAATATTATTCGCGAGACAAGGTCTGTAGATTTCGCAAAGTAAGATTTCAAGAAGAGCCGCCGTACTAGGCAGCTCTTCTTTTTTTGTAAGGAGTAAAAAAATGGTAGATATTGCCGATTCGCATTGCGATTATTTGGCGTATTGTATGTTGGGCAGCGAAAAGGGGCGGCTTTTTGACCATGCCGATTTGATGCGCATGAAAAAAGGCGGCGTGGCGATACAGGTTTTCGCAGTTTGGGTTCCCGCGGAAAGTAAAGACGCGTGGCAATGCGGCCTGGAACAAATAAACTGCCTTGAAAGCTTTATTCAAAGCTCACAAGGCGGTATTAAGCTGTGCAAAGAGAAGCAAGATGTAAAGGACGGCAAAGGCATAAAAGCGATTCTCGCGATAGAGAGCGGGGAGAGCATTGACTGTTCCGTAGAGCGAATAGAGCAGGTATACAAACGCGGTGCTCGAATGCTAAGCCTTACATGGAACGGAGAAAATGAATTTGCGAGTGGCTGCGGCAGTATCGGCGGTTTGAAAGAAAAAGGGAAAGACGCCGTAGCTGAATTAGACAGATTGAGCATAGCGCTTGATTTATCGCATATAAACGAACAGGGTTTTTGGCAAGCTGTGGATTTATACAATGGCGCTCCGTGCGCGTCGCATTCGTGCGTTTACGATTTAGTGCAAAGCCAGAGAAATTTAAAGAACGATCAGATAGACTGTATTATCGAGAAAAACGGATATATTGGTATAAACTTTTATACCGAGTTTTTAAAGGGAAGGTATGCAGGCATTGACGATATTCTGGACCATATTGAATTTATATTAAACCGAGGCGGAAATAATAATGTTGGGTTCGGATCAGATTTTTGCGGGATACAGTACACTCCAAAGGGGCTCGATTCCGCTTCCGATTTTCAAAAAATTCCCGAGGCAATGATGCGCCGCGGATACAACAATGATTTGATACGTAAAATTTGTTATGGTAATTTTGCGCAATATATATTAAAATTTCTTTAGACATTAAAAGGGGAAAAAGAATGAATAATTTATACGAAAATCCATTGATATCACGTTACGCCTCAAAGCAGATGAGCGAAAATTTCTCTGATGATAAGAAATTTCGAACTTGGAGAAAGCTTTGGATAGCGCTTGCCGAGTGCGAAAAAGATCTGGGCGTCAATATAACGGACGCGCAGATAGAAGAAATGAAACGCTATGAGGACGATATCAATTATGATGTAGCAATAGAGCGCGAAAAAGTTGTAAGGCATGACGTAATGTCGCACGTATACGCTTACGGGCAGCAGTGCAAAAAAGCAAAGCCTATTATACACCTTGGCGCGACGAGCTGTTATGTAGGCGACAACACCGATCTTATAGTTATACATGACGCTCTGAAAATGGTTAAAACCAAACTCGTCAATGTTCTTTCTAATTTATCGCAGTTTGCTTTAGAATATAAGGATTTACCTACTTTGGGATTCACGCATTATCAGCCGGCGCAGCTTACGACCGTGGGGAAACGTGCAACACTTTGGATGCAGGAGCTTTTGCTCGATTTAAATGAGATAGATAATATTTTGGATAGTTTTCGTCTTCGCGGTGTTAAAGGTACTACCGGCACGGGAGCGAGTTTTCTGTCACTTTTTGACGGAGATGCGAAAAAAGTAATGCAGCTTGATAAAGCGGTATGCAAAAAGCTCGGGTTCAATGAGTCGTACGCCGTAACGGGTCAGACGTATCCCAGAAAATTCGATACTATTGTTTTAAATGCGCTTTCACTGCTGGCACAGAGCGCATATAAATTCAGCAACGATTTAAGGCTGCTGCAAAATTTAAAAGAGATAGAAGAGCCGTTTAATAAAAAGCAGATAGGCTCGTCTGCAATGGCTTACAAGAGAAACCCCATGAGAAGCGAAAGAATGGGCGCGCTTTGCAGGTTTGTGCTGTCTATGCCCATAAACGCGGCTGTGACGGCTTCTACGCAGTGGTTTGAGCGTACGCTTGACGATTCAGCAAACAGGCGTTTGACAATACCACAGAGCTTCCTGGCGATTGACGCTATACTTAACCTTTATCTTAACATTACACAAGGTATGGTCGTTTACGAGAATGTCATCAAAAAAAGGGTAAACGAAGAACTGCCGTTTATGGCGACAGAAACTATACTTATGGAAGCGGTAAAACGCGGCGGCGACAGGCAGGAGCTTCACGAGCTTATACGCAAATATTCCATGCAGGCAGGCGAAAGGGTAAAAGCGCAGGGGCTTGTTAACAATCTTTTGGATTTGATAAAAAAAGATAAGGCGTTCGGACTTTCTGAAAATGAGATTGACGAACTTATAGACGCTAAAAAGTTTACAGGGTGTGCAAGTATCCAGACGCAAAACTTTATAGATATGCATATTGAGCCAATTCTAAAAAAATATGATAGTAGTCTGGGAATAAAGGGCGAAATAAACGTATAAAAAAAGCGCCTGTAATTGCGGCGCTTTTTTACGTTGCTTATGTTGGCAGGGGAGACGCGACTCGAACACGCAACCGTCGGTTTTGGAGACCGATGCTCTACCAATTGAGCCACTCCCCTTTAGCAGACAAACGTTATTATAATAAAATTGCATTGCCAAGTCAATAGGAGGTTTTACATGAAGCAAAATAAACTGGGGTTTATAGGTGCCGGAAATATGGCACAAGCGATAATTAAGGGCGCGCTGGTAAATAATGTTATTAATTCGGATAATATATACGTTTATGATATTGACGAAAAGAAATTAGAAGATCTGAAAAACAGCCTTGGAATAAATGCGGCTGAGAGTATAGACGATTTATGCGAAAAGTGTGATATTATGCTTCTTGCGGTAAAGCCGAATGTAATGGGCGATGTTTTAAATCAGATAAAGAATCATTCAAATGACATACCTGTTATATCTATCGCGGCCGGATGGAGCGCCGGTAAAATAAAAGATATTATAGGTAAAAACAGCCGCGTTCTTCGGCTTATGCCAAATACTCCGCTTTTAGTGGGGGAGGGCATGAGCGTTTTTGAGAGTCCGTGCAGTTTATCGGAATCTGAAATTAAATTTGCGGAAACGCTTTTTGCCGCTCTTGGGAAGGTCGAATATGCACCGCTATCGCTCATGGATGCAGTAACGGCGGTATCGGGAAGCGGGCCTGCATATTTTTTCATGTTTATTGAGGCACTTTCGGACGCCGGCGCAAAGCTTGGGCTAGAAAAAGAACAAGCGTTAACGCTTGCTGCCCAGACTGCGCTGGGTGCGGCAAAAATGGTGCTGGAAACGCGGCAAGACCCGGGCGCGCTAAAAGACGCTGTATGTTCGCCGGGCGGTACTACAATAGAAGCGGTCAAATCGTTCGAAGAAAACGGGCTGCATGAGATAGTAGGCGAAGCGGTGGAAAAATGCGCCGCAAAATCAAAATACCTGTCCGAAAAGAGTTGATTATGAAAAAGATAATCATATATACGGACGGCGCGTGCTCGTTTAATCCTGGCCCCGGGGGATGGGCAGCAGTGCTTAAATATAAGGGCGCAGAAAAGCAGATAAGCGGCTTTGAGAAAGAAACGACAAACAACCGTATGGAACTAAGAGCAGTACTGGAAGCGCTAAAAGCGTTAAAAGAGCCTTGCAGTGTTATAGTGCATACCGACAGCGCGTATATATACAATGCTTTTACAAAAGGTTGGATATATAATTGGCAGAACAACGGCTGGAAAACGACGGCTAAAAAACCGGTCGAGAATCAGGATCTCTGGAAAGAAATATTGCAGCTTACAAAAACGCATAAGGTAACATGGAAAAAGGTAAAAGGGCATTCGGACGATAAATATAACAACATTTGCGACGAATTAGCGAGAAAAGCTATTAAAAACGGAATAGAGAAGTAAACACAACTATGCGTAAAAGACAAGTTTTGCGCATAGTTGTTGCTATTTTTAGGTAAATATGCGATAATAGGCTTGAAAAAAGCTATTTATAACAGGTAATTTTAATGTCTAAGTCAAGCAAAACAGAATTAAATGTACAAAAAACAAATAAGCTGCGCAATGTGCTCTCCACACTGCCTAGGTTTTGTTTAGATTTTTTCAGAAGCATGAATTCTAATACTTCGCTGTTAACGCGTATAAATTATGCTTACGACCTGCGAATTTTTTTTTCGTTTTTAGAAACCGAACTCGGCAAAGATATTTCTAATATGTCTGCCCGAGATCTTCAGAATTTAACTCTTACTGATTTCGAAGTCTTTTTAGAATACCTTTCTTTATACTATAAAAATGATACAGTCGTAGAAAATAATGAAAAAGGAATTGCAAGAAAACTTTCATCCGTCAGAGCGATGTACAAATACTATTATAAAAAAGAAGTTATAGACAGCAATATAACGACTAAACTTGAAACACCGAAAATCCACGAAAAACCGATTTTGCGCCTGGATAATCAGGAAGCATTGGCGTTGCTTAATGCCGTTGATACCGGCGAAGGCCTGTCAAAGAGCCAGCAAAAATACCATAAAAAGACAAAAGTGCGTGATTATGCTATTATAGTACTGTTTTTAACTACAGGAATTCGCATAAGCGAGCTTTGTGCGCTAGATGTAAGCGATTTTGATTTTAAAAACAATTCTTTTAAAGTTTTAAGAAAAGGCGGGAATGAAGTTCTTTTATATTTTGGTGCAGAAACGAGCCTTGCGCTTAACCTGTATATAGAAGAGAGAAAAACCAAGGCAAATTATTCTTCCGACTCCCCCATGTTCTTATCTTTACAGAAAAAAAGAATGAGTGTTCGCGCTCTTCAGGAGATTGTGAAAAAGTACGCTAGAATTGCAGTTCCTTTAAAAAGCATATCTGCTCATAAATTAAGAAGCACATACGGTACGATGCTATATAAGGAAACGGGAGATATTTATTTGGTTGCAGATGTTCTTGGCCATAAAGACGTAAATACAACAAGAAAGCATTACGCGGCTATCGATGAAGATAGGCGAAAGTCCGCAGCTTCTGCGGTAAAAATAAACAACAAGAAGGAATAAGAACATACGTTTGATTTTCGTTGACAGACGAAACGATATTTGATATTATAAATTGAGGTGATTGCAAAATGGAAGAACTAACTAAACGGCAGAGCCAGGTGTTTGAGTACATTAAAGATTATATGCAGGAAAAAGGGTACTCTCCCTGCGTACGTGAAATCTGCGAAGCTATGAATCTAAAATCCACATCTACCGCCCACGCGCATTTAACAAAGCTCGAAAAAAAAGGATACATATCGAGAAATCCTGCAAAGCCTCGGACTATTATGATTTTGGTAGACGACAATACCGTAAAAGTGAGAATGGTATCAGTACCCGTTGTAGGAAACGTAGCTGCCGGGGTTCCTATTACTGCTGTTGAAAATATAGATGAATACCTCTCTTTGCCCTATTCGCTTCTTGGTTCAGACGATGTGTTTATACTAAACGTCAAGGGCGACAGCATGATAGACGCAGGTATACTAGATAAAGACAAGATAATAGCGCAAAAGCAGCAGCACGCGCAAAACGGAGACATCGTCGTAGCGATGATGGACGAAGAAGCTACCGTAAAGCGCTTTTTCAAAGAAAATGACCAAATAAGGCTCCAGCCCGAAAATGATAAATATTCGCCTATTTTTACAAAGCAAATCGATATTTTAGGAAAAGTCATAGGTGTCTTAAGAATGTTTAAATAATACCCATTTCAGCAAGAGCGCTCATAGCCCCGAGTTTCATATGAGAATACGTTAAGCCGCCCTGTGCATAAACAATATAGGGCGGTTTTATTGGTGCGTCGGCAGAAAGCTCTATAGACGCTCCCTGAACAAAAGTGCCCGCCGCCATCACAATTTTATCATCGTAACCGGGCATATCCCAGGCAACGGGGACAGCTTGACTGTCTATGGGCGATGCTTTTTGTATTCCTCTTGTGTATGCAAGCAAAAGCTCTTCGCTGCCGAGTTTAATTGCCTGCGTTATGTCGCTTCGCGTATCATTGTACGAAGGAAAAACCTCATATCCTAGATTTTCAAATATTTTTGCAAAAAGTATGCTCCCCTTAAGCGCTTCGCCTACAACATGCGGAGCGTTAAAAAGCCCCTGAAAGAAAGTTCTGTAAGAAGCTTCGTAAGAGCCGACTTCGTTTCCGAGCCCTGGTGTTGTAAGGCGGTTTTCAGCGAGTTCTACTAATTCTTTTTTTCCTGCTATGTACCCGCCCGTCGGAGCAAGCCCTCCCCCGGGATTTTTTATCATGGAACCGGCCATAAGGTCTGCGCCGCACTGCGTGGGTTCTTGCAGCTCGCAAAACTCGCCGTAACAATTGTCGACGATTATAATAATATCAGGGTAAACTTTTTTTATTGCATCAGAAAACTCGCGTATATCATTTACGGACAGCGCGCGCCTCCATTCATAACCTCTCGACCGCTGTATAAACAAAGCTTTCGGGCGCTCACAGCTTTTTAGAACCTCCAGTGTTTTTTCTATATCAATCGCGCCGTTTGAAAGCTCGACCTGCCGGTAATCTACAGAAAAATCGTACAGAGAGCCGCTGTCGCTGCCGCCTTCTTTGCCTATAATGCTGTTCAATGTATCATAAGGGCGCCCTGTGACGCTTATAAGCGTGTCGTGCGGGCGCAGGACGGAATACAATGCTAATGCTATGGCGTGCGTGCCCGAAGCTATATGCGGGCTTAAAAGGGCGCTCTGTGCTCCGGTGATGCGCGCGAACACTCTGCATAAGGCAAACCTGCCCGCATCAGAATATCCGTAACCGTTAGTTGCACTGAAATGACGCTGTCCTATATTTTCTTTTCGAAAAGCGCCGATTACTTTATATTGATTAGCTTCCCCGGTTGTTTCTACAGCGTGAAATACATTAAAAAGCGCAGCTTCACAATCGCGTACAAGATTTATAATCTTATCGCTTATACCCAAATCGTTTAAAATTTCTTTCATTCTTCTTTTTCCGATAAATCCTTTTTGTCCGAGAAAGTAAAGAAAACAGATTTGCTAGGCGAGATAGTAGAAACCGAGTGTTTGTATATCATAAGCTGTTTTCCCTCTGTGTCGAGTATAATAGTAAAATTGTCAAAGCCTTTAACCGTACCTTTGATCTGGTATCCGTTAGTTAAATGAATAGTAACTAGAACTTTTTCTTTTCGTACCTGATTTAAAAAAACATCTTGCAGAACAATGACTGATTTTTGCATATTAAAACCCCTTTTCTTCAATATAGTTAATTATATCATTAATTGTATCTTCTATACAGGCTTTTGATAAGACATCAAACCATTGTATACGTTCATCTGCTCTAAACCACGTCAATTGCCTTTTGGCATACCGCCTTGTGTTGCGCTTTATCAGCCTTACCGCCTCGTTTATATCATATTCACCGTCAAAATATGCGAATAATTCTTTATATCCTATTGCCTTTGAGGCTTTCACGTTACCGTAATTTTCGTAAAGCGCTCTGGCTTCTTCAATAAGCCCGTTTTGAAGCATATCGTCAACTCGTTTGTCAGTCCGCTCATATAATATTTCTCTTGGTAAGCAAAGGCCTATTATCAATATATCATAGTTATCATTTTTCTGCCGAAAGTCGTAATGCTGAGGGCCGCTGTTTTCAATGATCTCTAATCGTCTTATGATGCGTCTTTTATCGTTCGAAGAGATGATATTAGCATATTTTGGGTCTTTTTCTTTTAGTATATTATACAGGTGCAAAACACTTTTGTCACGGGCGAGTTGCGCATATTTTTGTCGAAACGACTCGTTTTTATTCGAACCGCAAAAATCTAGTTTATATACCAGCGAATTGATATAAAGCCCCGTTCCTCCCGCGACGATTGGCACAATCCCCTTATTATTCAGTTTGTCAATAACGCCGAACGCCTCTTTTTGAAACACTGCCGCTGAATAATCTTCTTGGGGAGATACAATATCTAAAAAATGATGAACGATACCATCCATTTCTTTTTTAGTTGCTTTTGCCGTGCCTATATCCATGCCTTTATAAATCTGCATGCTGTCGGCAGATATAATCTGCGACTTGAGTTCTTTTGCTATGCTAACCGCAACTTTGGTTTTCCCTGCAGCTGTCGGCCCTGTTATTACAATAAACTTACTGCGGCTCATACTATTCTTTTAAAACTCTTTTCAATTTGTTTTTTTGTAATAACGCTTATAACAGGCCTGCCGTGCGGACAGGTCGGAATAATATCAGTTGAAAGAAAGCTGTCTACGATGCTTTGAAGTTCGGTATCGCTAAGCGTGTCTCCCGCTTTTACGGCACTTCTGCAAGATGCTCTTATTATATTCTCCCGCGACAGCACAACATCGCCGCTGTTGCCCGAAATCTCATCCAGAGCTTCTATCAAAAGATTATTCACGCTTACGTTATACGCTATTGACGGTACAGCGTTTATCTTATATTCAAGTGCGCCGAAAGGCTGTATATCGAATCCAAGTTCATTAAATATTTCTATGTTTTCATCTATGAGGTTTTTTTGTTCGTGTGAAACGGACATTACGTGCGGCGATAAAAGAGGCTGTGATGCGTATTCGGGACTGCTTTTAAACTTATTATATAAAAGGCGTTCATGAGCCGCATGCTGGTCAATCAAAAGTAAATTTTCCCCCTGTTCGACAAGAACATAAGTTTTGTGAAAATTACCTATGAGCTTATATCCTAAAATCGGGTTTTCAGTGTAATCCTGTTCCTCTTTCGGAGCATATTCACCAGCCGGCGTTTTTTCTTCGTTTGGTTCAGCCGACGGAATTTTCGTATCTTCAGTTTCATACGAATTCACATTCTGCGGTGGCATTATGCCTGTGTCTTCTTTAAAAGCAGCTCTTGAAAAGCCTGAGAAAAATTCTGTCTGTAATGTATCCGCCGACTGCATCTCGACGGCGGCTTTTTTTGGAGCATTTTGTTTTTTAAAATTCATATCTACGCTTCCGTGCGTTTTTCTGCATGCCGCCGAAACCGCTTCTTTTATTACGTACTCTACGGCGGCAGAGTCGCGAAACCTCACAGAAAGCTTGTTAGGGTGAACATTTACATCTACGTCGGAAAACGGCAGAACAATATTCAGCGCAAAGAAAGGAAACTCGCCCTTGACGAGCGTTTCTCCGTACGCGCTTTTAACCATATCGTGAAGCATGGTGCTTCTAACATATCTGCGATTAACAAAAACAGACCCCGCACGGCGGTTTTTCATAAGTATTCCGGGGCGCGTAACGTATCCGTTCACTTTTATGCCGTTTACTTCGTGCTGCACATAAACTATGTTTTCCATAATTTCTGCGCCGTATACGCAGTAAATTGCTTCACGTAGGTCGTTATTGCCCGGGCTGTGATATATCGTTTTTCCCTGCGATGTATAGTGAAAAGAGATTTCCGGAAAAGCCAGTATATAACGCGAAATAAGGTCTGTGATAATGGCCGCTTCCTGCGGCGGCTTTTTTAAAAACTTAAGCCTTGCGGGTACATTAAAGAATAAATTGCTGACCATAACGCTCGTTCCGTCGGGCAGCCCTGCCGGCTCAATGTAATCCCGGCGCCCGCCCGATATACGTGCATGCATGCCCATATCTTCATCCTTTGTTTTTGTTTTCATATCTACTACGCTGACGGCGGCTATGCTGGAGAGAGCCTCACCCCTGAACCCTTGGGTGGTAATATTGCTTAAATCTTTCTCAGAGAAAATTTTGCTTGTCGCGTGCTTCTCGAAAGCAAGGCAGACATCATCCGTCTTTATACCGCTTCCGTTGTCGGTAACGCATATTTCATTTATACCTCCGCCCGTGATGCTTATGCTGACAGCTCCGGCGCCGGCATCAATAGCATTTTCCACAAGCTCTTTTACAACGCTCAAAGGGCGCTCTACAACCTCGCCAGCGGCTATTTTATTAGATACATTTTTATGAAGCAGTTTTATTTCTCCCATAAGAACTCCTTGTTTTATAGTTTTGATTTTATCTCGCTTAAAAGCGCAAGCGAATCTAGCGGTGTTATGTTATCTAAATTCACATCGCGCAGCATGGCGATAAGCTCGTCTTTTTCAAATGCTTGGTTTTGTTTTGGTTCACGTTTTATGCCAAGCGCAATTTCATCCTTTTTTAAAAGAGCCTGCATAATCTTTTTTGCCCTTTTGGTAACGACCGACGGAACACCCGCAAGCTTTGCGACTTCTATTCCAAAGCTTTTGTCCGCTCCTCCCCTGACTATCTTGTGCAAAAATATTACAGTATCATCTATTTCTTTGACGGTAATAGAATAATTGCGAACGCCGGGCACCATGCCTTCAAGCTCGGAAAGCTCATGAAAATGAGTAGCAAAAAGCGTCTTTGCTGATATTTTACTGCTTATATATTCTACTACAGACCAAGCTATTGACAAACCGTCAAGCGTGCTTGTGCCCCTTCCTATCTCGTCTAATATAAGAAGGCTGTTTTTTGTGGCGTTGTTTAGTATGTTTGCCACTTCGTTCATCTCTACCATAAACGTGCTTTGCCCCGAAGCAAGGTTATCAGAAGCACCGACTCTCGTGAATATCTTGTCCACGATACATATATTTGCGCTGTCGGCAGGTATAAAACAGCCCATGTGCGCCATTAGAACGATAAGGGCGACCTGTCTCATGTACGTGCTTTTACCCGCCATATTTGGTCCGGTCAATATCATTATGCTGCCTTGCTGCGTAATACTCGTATCGTTTTTAACGAAAGACGACTTTACGAAAGATTCTACGACAGGATGCCGCCCGCCGATGATCTGCAAATCTCCGTTTTCTATCATTGTCGGTTTTGAATAGTTTTTTGAATACGAAACCGCCGCGAAACTGCGAAGCACGTCAATAACGCCGACTGTACATGCCGCACTCTGAAAACGTTTTATATTATCTGCTAGAGTATTTCTTATAGAAACAAAACACTCGTACTCTAAAACGATACATTTTTCCTGCGCTCCCAAGAGTTTTTCTTCCATCTCTTTTAACTCGGGCGTTACAAACCTCTCACAGTTGGCAAGAGTTTGTTTGCGTATGAATCTATACGGCACAAGGTCCTGATAAGATTTTGTTACTTCTATGTAATACCCAAAAACTTTGTTAAAACCGATTTTCAGATTCTTTATGCCAGTGCTCTGTCGTTCGGTGTTTTCTAGAGAAGCAATCCACTGCCTGCCCTCTTTGGCCGCCATATTAAGTTCGTCTATCTCTGCGCTGTAACCGCTCTTTATTATTCCGCCTGCCATAACGCCAGCGGGAGCGTCCTCTTTTATAGAGGCGTCAAGAAGGCTGAATATATCCTCCATGCAGTCAAGCCCGCTGTAAAGCCGCGATAACAGCGAAGATTTACACCCCTTCAAGCTTTCTTTTAGCATAGGCAGCCTCTGGAGAGAGGTTTTTATAGCAAGAGCGTTTCTAGCGTCAAGCGAAGAATAAGCTATTTTCGAGATAAGCCTTTCAAGGTCAAATACTCCGCTGAGCGCGTCTGCAATATTATCTGAAAGCTGCAGGTTTTCCTTTATCTCTCCAACGGCATCAAGCCTGTCGTTTATCTCATTTATATTTTGAAGAGGCTCGTTTATATAGCGTTTTAGCTGCCTTGCCCCCATTGCTGTTTTTGTTTTATTGATAGTACCAAAGAGCGAGCCTTTTATCTTGCCCTCTCTAAGCGTTTTTGTAAGCTCGAGATTGCTTCTCGTAAAAATATCGAGATCCATGAATTCATTTTTGCTGCTCGTTTGTATGCTGTTTATGTGCGCAAGAGCGTTTTTCTGTGTTTCTTTAAGATAGTCCACAAGTGCGCCGGCGGCGTTTATACAAGGGCTTTGTTCGCTTATACCGTATCCGGTAAGGCTTTTTACCTTAAAATGCGACAAAAGAGAATCGACAGCCGTGTCGTGTTCGAAGGTAAACTGCGGATATTCGCTTATATAAATATTCTGTTCTTTTATGATAGAGCCGAGCTGTTCTATGATGCCCGAATCGCTTTCGCAGTAAATAACTTCGCTCGGCTGTATTCTCGACATTTCATTTACTACAGATGACAGATCTTCTTCTATATTGCATTCGGCAACATAAAAAGCGCCCGTAGATACATCTGCATAAGCTATACCGACCTTTTTGTCCTTCTCAAAAAGCGACAGTATATAGTTGTTGTCCTGGTCGCTTAGCATTGTGTTTTCCGTAACGGTGCCGGGTGTTATTACTCTTACAACATCGCGTTCTACAATGCCTTTAGAAAGCGCAGGGTCGGATGTCTGTTCACAGATGGCGACTTTATAACCCTTTTTTATCAGTTTGTCTATATACCCTTGGACGGCGTGGTGCGGAACTCCGCACATAGGCGCTCTTTGTTCTAAACCGCAGTCTCTTCCCGTAAGAGTTATTTCTAACTCTTTTGAAGCGCAAAGCGCGTCTTCGAAAAAAAGCTCGTAAAAATCCCCCAGGCGGTATAAAAGCAGGCAGTCGCTATACCTCTGCTTTAGCTGCATATATTGTTTCATCATTGGTGTAAGTTCTGCCATAAATTCCTCCGTAGCAAATTTATACATATTATATCATAAAAAATGATTGTTGTTGAAAATAAGAAGCGTTTGGAATATAATTTTTTACAATGAGAACATTGGAGATATAAATGAAAAAATTAATTATCATATTATGCATACTTTTATCGCTTTTTTTAGCGGCTTGCGCGGATGTTGATATTTCTTACCGCCTTTCTAATGAAAATGTATCAACAATAGATTACTCTATTGAAATAGCTCCGGGCGAAGAGAATGTTCAAGGTTATGTTAATTCTATCACCGAATATTGGCAGAGCATGGATTTTACGACTACTGTCGGGCAAGAAGGTGAGATTCACACTATAAAGGGCAGCAAATCTACCGACAGCGATAATAAAGAATCTGCCGCCGCAGATTTTTGTGAGCTTATAACAAGCGAAGATTCTGTTTTTACGAACGCGAATTTTGAATACCTGCCTTCTTTTGAAAAAGATGAATACAGCTTAGAAGCGGCAATATCCCTAGAGAATATAATAAGGCAGAACGAGATTCAGAATATTCCCGAGGAAGAAATAGAATTTTTGCAGAAAAACGCAAAAGCAGGCAGTTATAAAATATCTATTTCGCTTCCGGGTGATATAATAGCGACCAATGCTCATGAGAAAAACGAAAATATATGTACTTGGAATCTGCAATTTGATGAAGTTACAAAAATTTCTTTGAAAACACAAAAAATTAATAATGAAAATATTGAATATTTAGCCCAGCTAAAAAAAGATTACGATAACGATGTGATGATATTTACCATACTTGGAGTTGTCGGCATAGCGTTGATATTGGCGATTTTGCTGGCGCTTATAATTCGTTATACAAATAAGAAAAAATCAAAAATCGACGAAAAACAATTCTGATGACTGCATGCGCCCGTCGGGCAAAAGCAAAAACAATTTAAAATACCTGTCTTTCTTTGTGATATTATCATCGCCTGTTTTTATGGTATTGCCGTAAGTATATGAAGCGATACCCACAGTAGCTATCGGTTTCTCGTCGCCGAAAACTGTTTTTATAGGCGAAATATTTTTGCCGTCTTTGTCATAGCATACAAGAGTATAAAGCGCGTCTTTATCCGTGCTTGTTTTAGTCCATGTGATATCATAATGCTTATTACTTTTTTTAATAGACAAGCCAAAATCTACATGTTCTGTGGAGCCTAATTCGTTTTTAGCATCTATAAAAGAATAATAATAATCGCGGAGCCCGTTTATTTCGTCTGCTAAAGGCAAATATATATTTTCTTGCGGAAAGACATTTACTGTAGTATCGCTTACCTCCGGCAGGTATCCTTCGGAATCTTTCAACCTTAAAACACCTTGTATATCAAGGTATTGCTTTGTTTGTTTTGCGGTTGGGCTTCCCATAAGCTGAACATAATCTTCCGCCGCTATCTCATAAATACTCCATTCATGGTTAGCGTAATATTCTGCAGTGCTGCCAAAGATATCAGCCTGTTCATAATTCGCAAGATTTCTTAGCTTATAATACTCGGACTCAAACACAGCGTCGTCATTCTGCATAAAATAAAAAATGGTAAAATGATGCCCGTATTCATGCGCAATCGTTCTTGACGCCTGCTGTATACTGTCAAACTCATCCATATTATAAAGTTCTATTTCGCTGAGCATTCTGTTTATTTTATATTTTAAAGACTGCGGAACGAGCGCAGGCAGATTAAAAAAAACAGAGTAGTTCTGCAGCTTTGATGTATGAGTGCCTGCAATATCTATCTCGGACGTGCCGTTATCCGCGCCGCCGGGGTTTACTATAACTTTTGAGATATAGTTCATTTCAAGCCCGTGCACGTTCTTTAAAAGCTCGTCATAAATTTCTACCAGCCTGTCGCCTTTCCATTTTTCACTGTAGCTGACTATAGAAAATCCGAGAGGCGTTTTATATTCATCGTTATTTAGCTCTTCTTTAGTTTGCAGGGAAAATGCTATGCCGGGCGTCTCGTTTACAGCTTCTTTTTGCGCGGATACTGCGCCTGTTGAATAATCTTTTTGCTGAACAAAAGTTATTTCCTGCTGAGTAGAATCTTTATTTATATAGAATAAAAGCGCGCCCACAACAGAACATATCAGCAGTATGATAAGTATAATAAGTGCTGCACTGTTTTTTTGGCGATAATCTTCTCTGTACAATTTACTCTTCCTCACGCACGCCGCCAAGCGTGTGTACTTTCACTTTATCTATCTTAACATTGATATAACTGCCGATTTCGCTTTCGCCGCCTATAAAATTAACCGTTTTAAACGTTCGCGTTCTTCCGCTTATTTCGTTTTGCCTCCGCTTGCTGTAACTATCCGCAAGCACTTCTACGGTTTTGCCAAGATACTGCTCGTTTTTTCTTTTCGCGTACAGTGATACAGCGCTGTTAAGGCTTGCAAGTCTTTCACTTTTTGCCTGTTTATCTATATGCCCGGGCATTTCGGCCGCTTTTGTAAGTCTGCGGCTCGAATAAGCAAAAGTGTAAGCCGCGTCGTACTGTACGGCGTTTACCAAATCAAGAGTCTGCGAAAAGTCGCTCTCTGTCTCCCCCGGAAAGCCGACAATGATATCGGTGGTAATGGCGATATCAGGTACTCTTTCGCGAAGCCGTTCAACGAGGTTTAGATAATGTTCTTTGGTATAACGCCGATTCATCTTTTTTAATATATCATCGCTTCCCGACTGAACAGGAAGGTGTATATGCTCGCAGAGGCTGTCAAGGCTTCCGTAGCAGTCTATAAGCTCATCCGTAAGGTCTTTAGGATGAGATGTCATGAACCTCAGTCTTTTAATACCCGTATTTGCATCAATTAATCGCAAAAGCTCGGCAAATGAAATATCATTCTTTAAATCTTTGCCGTAAGAATTTACATTTTGACCGAGCAGTGTTATCTCGGTAATGCCGGTATCACAAAGAGATTTTATCTCATTTATAATATCGTCCGATTTGCGGCTTCGCTCACGCCCTCTTACGAAAGGCACTATACAGTAAGTACAAAAATTATTGCATCCGTATATTATATTTACAAACGCGCTTGCCGAAGAGTTTCTTTTAGCCGGAAGCCCTTCGGTAACAGATTCAATAGTTTCCGCATACAGTGCACGCTTTTTATCTATTATAACATCAAAGAGCATCTGTTCCAGTTGATGTATATGGTTTGTGCCAAAAGTGATATCAACAAAAGCAAATCGCGAAAGAAGCTTTTTTGCGACACCCGGCTGCTGCATCATGCATCCGCAAACGCCGATTATTGCATTATTTACATTCTCCTTATGGTGTTTTAAAGCGCCTATATTGCCGTACAGCCGCGCTTCTGCATGCTCTCTTACACAGCATGTATTAAAAAGTATAAGATTCGCCGTGCTCTTTTCATCCGCTAAATTGAACCCCGCGTTTTCTAGCACACCGGCAATTTTCTCGCTGTCGTGAGAATTCATCTGGCAGCCGTATGTCTCTATAAAATAAGTTAGATTATTTTGCGTTATCTGCTTTTTTAGTTGTTCATTCACTATTAATTTATATTACCTTTCGAATAAAAAGTTATTTTTATATAATTATATCGTAAACATTATAGTCATTGCGAGTTTTTTTATCAACTTAATGTAAATAATTATTTGTTTATAAGTAATTTCTAGTGACTGTAAAATTATACAAAAAGGTGACTAAAAAGCATTCCCCAGAAAACACATGATATTGGTCAAAAACCTGTTGACATTGGCAGCTAAATACTGTATATTATACTTCGTCGCGAAATCTCGCGGGGTGTAGCGCAGTTTGGTAGCGCACGTGCTTTGGGAGCATGGGGCCGGAGGTTCGAATCCTCTCACCCCGACCAGACATCGCGGCGCCACTAGCGGCCCCTTGGTCAAGCGGTTAAGACACCGCCCTTTCACGGCGGTAACAGGAGTTCGAGTCTCCTAGGGGTCACCAATTTTTTTTATAAGCCATACAAGTGGGGCCTTAGCTCAGTTGGTTAGAGCAATCGGCTCATAACCGATCGGTCCGGGGTTCGAGTCCCTGAGGCCCCACCAAATATGGCCCGGTAGTTCAGTTGGTTTAGAACGCTAGCCTGTCACGCTAGAGGTCGAGGGTTCGAGTCCCTTCCGGGTCGCCATTACCACAGCGGTGTAAAAGGGATTTCTCCCCCATCGCAAACCTGCCTCGGTAGCTCAGTTGGTAGAGCAATGGACTGAAAATCCATGTGTCGACAGTTCGATTCTGTCCTGAGGCACCACTTATTTATTCGTCCCCATTGATTTTAAAATCGGTGGGGCGATTCCATGCTGATGTAGCTCAATTGGCAGAGCAGCTGATTTGTAATCAGCAGGTTGCGGGTTCAAGTCCCATCATCAGCTCCATATGCTTGGAGGGATTCCCGAGTGGCTAAAGGGAGCAGACTGTAAATCTGCCGTCGACGACTTCGGTGGTTCGAATCCACCTCCCTCCACCAAAAACAAAAACACCCTAAATGGGTGTTTTTGTTTTTACGGAAAGTGGATTCGAAGCGAGTTTGCCGCCGCCTATGGCGGAATAAGGCAAACGAGACGGCTTGTGAGAAAAAGCTGTTAAAAATAAAGTAAAGATGCGGGTACTCAGCAAGAGTGTCATTGGTTATGAGTTGTAAGATAGTCGGATTTGAAGTGGCGTAAAAAACAGCCCTGTGCGGCTGTTTTAGCAATACGGCTTCCAAAGAAATATCTTAAATTTTTTTCTCTCTATGTATGAATGACACTTGCAAGTCTGCGATTTGATTCTTGACTTTTTATAAACAATATAATATATTTGTAATGCTGAAAATTTGCGAGAATGGCGGAATTGGCAGACGCGCACGGTTCAGGTCCGTGTGGTAGTGATATCGTGCAGGTTCAAGTCCTGTTTCTCGCACCAAACATACATAATCCGAACCATTCACGACAGGTTATTCCTGTTGGCGATGGGTTCGGATTTGTTTTATATTTGCATTAAAATGTACCCGTAGAAATGAACGGCTAAATGTAAGAGGGATAAAGGATAGACCCATTATCCCTCTTTTGGTATTCAAATAAACATCAACCATTTTGTTCTTTTCTTTTTGTTGCAAATGCTCGAATCAAATTGAAGATAAATGCGAAAAGATATGCTAGTGTCAAGCCAAATAGTGCCCCACTCAGAGCATAAAGCAGAGTACGTAATAATGAAGGAGAAAGAAACAGTCTTGACAATGTAAACATCGGTATGGCTACAACTAGAAAAATGAATATTGATCTTAAAACATATCGGGCAGATAGCCTATATTTTAAGGATTCATTATTCGAGTCGGTATAAATTGGGGTAGTCCCCTGTGACGCAGTAAAAAAGTGAAAGGTATTATCTATGCTACAAACATATCTCCAGCCACCGCTCTCAAAGATACTAAGATATTCCGCAAAATCCTCAGAACCGCTTTTTATTCGTTTAACATCAATGGCATAATCTATCGCCTTATTTTCGCCTTTCTCTAGCTTATAAAAACCGAAGAAGTTGATTTTTTTCAAATGCCATCCGTCTAAAGCTGCTTTTTTCAAAAGTATAAGATCTTTATTCTCGAAGAAGACAATGCTGTTACTAAATTTGTATTTATAGCGTTTCATGGTTTTTACCTCCATTCTTCATCTCATATTCCTTCAATGCTCTCACTCCATAATCGACAAGCTTTTTGCGTTTTTCGATTTCCGCTAATAGCATTTCCAACCCTTTCGGAGTGACCTGATAAATCTTCTTTTTATCCTCACTGCCTATCAGTGCTATATACTCGTAGTCCAATAGTTTTTTTATAGTCGTATATAGAGACGCAGGACCGATTTTGACGTTACCTTCCGTAAACGTCGCAACCTCGTTCATGATCAAATAGCCGTGTTTTGGCTTAATCAACGAAAGCAACACCAGATATACCAAATCGGTTAACTGCCCCTTTTCAAAATAGTCTTGTTTCGGCATACTCAATTCACCTCCCTGGTATATCGTTCAACGATACTATACTATATCATTAAACGATATAAGTCAAGCCGGTTTTCAAAAATCATCACGCAAAAACATCAAAAAAGCGGAGGATAAGGCATTTACCCTATCCCCCACTTTTTCGTTGCCGGAAACCCGCATAACAACGGGCTTTCTCCGCGCTAATCCGTGACGGATGTCCCCTTGTTCCGACGGTATTTCTTCGCCCTATTCGCATCAGCTACTTTGCGCCCCTGCTCCCGGCACTTCTCAGAACAGTAGATTTTACGACCAGACGTTGGGAAACGCCTGCCGCATACGGCGCAGGGTTTGGTATTGACTGGCGGCTTACACTTGAGCACTCGTTCCAGCACCGGATAAGCGGGCAATATCGACGATTCAAAATATTTGCAATAGCCACCCGTCCACCATTTATTCAGCATAATGCAATCGCAGTTCAATGGCAGGCAGCCATATTCACTGTCGTAGTTGGCACACTCTGAAAGAACCAAACGCCGGATGGCCCGGCGCTCGGCAGCTGTCAGTTCACGGGGTATCTGTTGTGTCATGCTTCGTCTCCTTTTTCTCGGCCTGTTTGCGTTTCCACTCCTCAAACTCGCGCTGGCCTTCCGCGCTCTCGAAGAACGCCTGCATCGCTGGAAGCAACGAACGGGCAAGGCCTTCTATCTCGTGCCGGGGAATTCCGGTGCCGTAATCCTTCTTTTTTACCATGTCAGCGGCACCCCGCTTCCATCCGATCTATCAATCCTAACGCTCCTCCCTGTACTGCTCTTTTTGGCGCTGCTTGCGGACAGCGCGAAGCTGTTCCATCATCTCCGGCGGTATGGTGTCCACAAACCGTTGGAGCTTCCGCAAATCGCTTTGCAGTTGGCCGATCTCCAGCCGCTGGTCGATACGGATTGTGCTGTTCTCTTCCGCCCGCTCCACAAGGGCTGCGTTATCTTTTTTCAGCTTGTTCAGCGCCGCCTGATACTTTTTCAGGTAAGCTTCGAAGTTCTCCATCTGCGGAAACCACTTATGCAGCATCTCCGCCGCTTCCTCTCGCTTTTTTGCGGCGTTGAAGGGACTGATACCGTTCAATGTCTCCTGTATCTTCTGCGCCTGCTTTGTCAAACGCACGGCCTGTTTGAATATCCGTGTGGGAATGTGCGTCCGACCCGACTCCCATGCGGATTCCCCGCGCTCTAGATCGGGATACGCCGCCGACATATGGGCGTGAAAATCATCCTGCCATTTGGACAGGCTGACCCGATTGCCTAATATCTCCTTGGCCGACAGGCGGTTATCCTCCATCAGTGGCACAAAGGTCAGGTGCAGATGCGGTGTTTTCTCATCCATGTGCACCACCGCCGATATGATATTTTTTTTACCGACCCGCCGGCAAAGAAACTCCGCAGCCCGTTTGAAATAGGCCGCGATGTCCTCTCGCTTTTTTCCGTAGAAGAAATCCGGGCTGGCGGTGATGAGGGTATCCACGAACCGTGTGCTGTCCTTGCGGGTGCGACAGCCCGCCGCCTGTATCCGGCTGTCGATCTCCTGCCGGTACCGGCCTGCGGGCGGTATGATGTGGAAGTTATCCTTGCTGCGGCTTGTATCTACGTCGGGATTGCTTGCATATTTTTCTTTCTTTCGTTCGTGGTGGGCTTCCAGCGCTCCGGCGGGAGCGCCCTTGTGTTTCTCAAACCTTAGAATTCCGTATTGCGCTATCGTTCTCATCTCCTTTTGCTGTTACCTATAATATTTTTATCTGCGATTACCTACATGCACATTTTAATATGATTTACTTGACATGTCCAGCGTTACGCGGTATCCTGTAGTTAATACAGAAAGTATGCACCTGTATTCCCATAAAAAACTTGAGAGGATTTATGCCATGGACAATAAACAATCTGGAATTCCCATTACGGGCAATTGCATCCTAGCCCTCAATCTCGACTTTGATAAGGGCAAAGAACATATACTTATAGGCGAATTGCATGAGGTGCAGCGGTATTTGCGCGGATATAAGCAGGCTGTCATACTCGCGGAAGAAAAAAGGGAGATTGGCTCTTTCGCCAGAGAGTGCTTTTCCCCTTTGGCCGGTGAGATGGCCAACCTTCAGATCGGCCTTGCCGATGGATTGGGAAAAGCAACGTCCTTGTTTGAAGCAGCTCAAGTCTTTCTGGAAATGTTGTATCAGTCGGATAGTGTTTGCCACCGTTTTCTGTCGGTACGGCTCTGGCAGGAATACCATAAGACAAAGGCGGTACATGACAAGCGTAATCAGAACGTCGAAGATAAGGAATACATCAGCACCTTCATTGACCGCATCGAGGACTTGACGCTCCCCTTCTGCTTTTCCGTTGAGAGCGATATTATGACATGGCAGTGTGACCATCCCAAGTTTCCGCTGCGATATTTTGATGAAGAATACTATCGCCATCCCTGCGGCCTGCTTTGGGCCGGGAATCTTACCAACGACGAATACGGCTTTGCCACGGTGTCGCTCATGCCGCTGCTCATGTATGGTCTCAAACGCATTTATGACAACCATCTGTATTTTCAGCGGTGCAAGCTATGCAACAATTTATTCCTTGCCAAAACCGCCAACATCCCCACCTACTGCGGCGAGGATTGCAAACGCGAAGCGGTACGGCTCAACAAGCAGCGGTTTGACAAAAAAGCCAAGCGGCTTTCCTTTGAGCGGCAGCATAAGAACAGCTATATGTACTGGTACAACAAGGTGAAGAAGCTGCAAAAGGAAGTGCCTGGTTCCGATAAGCTGGCAAAAGTGGAAACGGCTTTTGAAGCGTTCAAGACCGGAAATGCCGAACGGAAAACGGCGGTAAAGGATGGTCATTTGTCGGAGAAGGAATACATTGATTGGCTGTATTCGATGCAGAGCGAGATTGACAGATTGATACGGGAGTAGTTTTATAGCAAAAGAGAGAGGATCACGTCAAGGATAAAATGAACGGCTCCCCACTGTATGCTTTTAGCAGCCAAGGCGGTTAAGCATGCAAATATAGGGACGCGGAAAGGAACAGAGCACGAGGACAGGCCCAACTTATATACTGCGCAGACGAGCGCTGATTTTATTCTTAATAAAGAAATGTTGCTTTAACATAGTATTGCGAATACTCCTGTTTTTACTCTTCTTTTGTTCCAACAAATCTGCAATACCGTCCTTTATAAATCGGATCGGCTTTTTTTATTTTTCTTCGAACCAATAAATAAATTAGTCCACATATAATAAATACTATTGATAATACTTGCGAGACCCTAAATGCCCCTATATACAAGCTGTCTGCACGCAAGCCTTCAATAAATACACGACCAATTCCATATGAAATAAAATACATACTGATAACGCTCCCATCATATTTGGCCTCTTTTCTGTAATACATCAATAAAACAAAGACGCCCCAATCCCATATACTTTCATAGAAAAAAGTCGCCTGATGCCATTCACCCAAATGTTGAATATATACTCCATAGGGCAGAAACTGTAGCGACGGGTTGGTAATTAGATTCCCATACGCTTCCTGATTCATAAAGTTACCCCACCGACCAATCGCCTGACCTAATATAAGCCCAAGTGCCCCAATATCAAGGAGTCGCAATACAGGAAATTTCCTCCATTTACTAAATATAAGAGCAGCAATGACTCCACCGATGACTCCCCCATAGATGGCAAGTCCACCGTGCCAGATCGCAATTATTTCATAAAAATCTCCAGAATAATGATCCCATGACGTTGAGACATAATAAATCCTTGCACAGATAATAGCAAGCGGAAGCGCAATGAATAAGAAGTCAAAAACCAATTCGTTTTTATAACCCCTCCGATTCGCTTCCTTTGATGAAACAAATACACCAAAAACAACACCCACAGCAATGATGATTCCATACCATGCAATATTAAACCCCTGTATCCCAAATAAATTTTTTATAGCAATTGGATCAATCAATCAGAATTTCTCCTTATTTTAGAGTATAATAATTATATGGCTACATTCTTCCAATGTCAATTTTGAACACAAAGTTGATCGCGTCAAGCCACTGTAGGGAATCAAACGGCATGACCATCGCTTAAGCCACGCAAAGCCATATAGGTTGGCGTATATTGACCTGCCGCTAGAATAGGCAGGCGAATATTCTTCATTGCGGAATCTATCCTGCCACGTACGTTGACAGCGGCGGCAGACAGCACCTTCGAAGATAAAGGCTGAGCGCAAACCTCTTTATGTACCTTCTTACGCTCATAGATAATGGGCATGCCGTTCGCATCCATCACCCGCAGAGCCGCCATTTGGTTCAGATTTTCTTCACTCCAGCCCATCGGTCTTGAGCTGAGCCTTGCCGACAGCACATGGCTGACGTGCCCCTCGGCGCTGCATCCCGGCGTATCTGCAGAACGTGCTGTGATCTGCTCCCAATGGGACATAAAATAGCGCGTATCCTCTACAAGCTGATCCTGCTTGTTTTTCGTATCCGCTTTTCCAGCAGCGTGCTCGTACAGCACGTTGATTTGCGCTTTTGTACCCTGCCTCAATATATGGCGGCCCCATCCTCTCAGATTAGAAACCTGCGCCGTGAGGCTCATGAAGCGCTTGTTAACATGATATCTGTCCAGCAGCTTTTGGCACTTAACCAGCCATTCCTCGCCCTTATCAATCCATTTGGCCCCATCGCCCGACAGCCATATCCGCTCCAGCTTGCCGGTATCATATTGCTCCTCGATGTATGTGGCAACTGCTTCCCACATATCGTCCGTATCGCCATGGACCGGCCATGTCAAATACCTGACATGCCCCAGTTGTGCGCGCTTTTCATTATCCGATATATTGCCTTCATGGACGTAGACGAGCCGTACCTGGACATTTTTCCCGTTCTGCAGCGCCACATGATCTTCATCTGCTTCGACGTATAACTCTTTACATATACGCTTTTTCCCATCGCTTTGCATCGTAGCACTTACAGGCATGTCTTTGACGTATCGACCTACACTGGTCTTACTGACCGGCTCCGGCGCAGAACTTTTCCCGCTCTTTTGATACGAAAGATCCACTGCCGATACGACAATATCCTCGCGCACATCTTCTCCAATCTGCTGATGAGGGGTAATGTTAAGCCAGTCATCGAGTAGATGCTTGTATTCCCCGGTGTCCTTGTTTCGATAATATCTGCGCCTATAGGTCAACTCTCCAACGCACGTCATAATGGCTTTCGGGTCATCCTTTCGAACGATTTCCCAGTTCTTTTGGCGCTCTTTATCTCTGCGCAATTCGTCGTCAATTTCAGCCAGTATGATCCCCAATACTTTCAGCGAAGACTCATTTACCGCTTTTTGTATATCTCTCGCCATACCCTTAATTCCATCCGGGCTGCCTTTCGATGAAATTTTTGTCATTTGACACATGACATTTGACACAATCTGTTGTATGCTCTTCATAGGTCGCCTCCTTAGCTTTGGTGGCCAACCTATATTCTAAGGGCTTATGGCGATTTTTTCCACCCACCCCCGCGGGGGTGGGTGGAACTTTCTCTGCGTCTTTCGTTTTCCTACAGTAACTTTACACCATGCACAAAGTTCTCGACCGAGCCATTTTGGATAATAGCAGTGTAATAGCGGTGTAACACACTACACTTTGCTTCGCAAAGCAGTGTGCCAAAAGGGGAATTTTTCCCCTTTGGAAACCCTCTTTTTGTAAGCAGCCAGCCTCTTAACACTTATTATGTGTTTACACACTTTCTTAATACGTGTATAATGGCAATATGTAAGGAGGCTGCCGTATGAATGAAGTTGGAACCAGATTGCGCGCCCTGCGCGAAACGCTTCGCATGTCTCAAAAGGACATCGCGAATATCCTCGAAGTCACGCAGACTAGCGTTTACCGTTACGAAACGGGCTTGGCCGAGCCGCCCATCAAAACCATGCTCTGGTATGCAGATTATTTTGACGTTTCGATGGACTATATCTATGGGCGCACGGATAATCCGCAGGGCAGGCTATACAAATATGAGCCGCAGGCATTTACGGAGCACATGAAGGACAAAGAGGAATGGGCGCAGTTCGTGGAGATGTGCTTTGACCCCAATTCACCAATGAGCGCCCGTCTCAAAGAAACGTTAATGCAGATGATGGGAGGAAACGAAAAATGAAACAGTTTATTTACCTTGATATTGATATTATCAATTCAATTATTGCTCAAAAGGATAAAGGATTAGTATCTGAGTTTTCAAGTGAACAAGATCAACTCGATAGCAAGACAAAAACCTCTACTGGTCAGGCTTCATTAAAAGCCGAAGGTGAGGGTGGCTTATGGAAACTTGCAAAAGTTGGTGCGGAGATATCTATTAGCGGAGGTATTTCATCAGAAACCCAATCGCAATTGCTACTTAAAGAAATTGCTACAAAAACATTGCATGATGCAGCATTTGATATTGCATATGAACAAATTAAAAAAAATTATGATTTGGAACCAGTCAGTGCCGAAATAGGCTCTTTTGTGGAGTTGGATAGAATATTTGAATTCGTTGATATGGACTATATTAATATGCTGTTTGCAAAAGATAGTTTTATCGATTTCCTTAAAAAAACATCTAAAGAAAAAATCGAAGTAACTATGGCCCAAGAGACAACAGAAAATCTTACTCGTGACCAAAGAAGGAAAGCTGGGGCTATCATAAAGAAAAAAGTACAAAAACTCGTTGGCGATAGCTATAAACAATACGATGATATATCCGATATTGTGCAAGCAATCAGACATGTAATCCCTTATAATAGAATGCTAATATCCTATGATGGATTTCTTATCCCTTTAGAAGACAATTACTTTCGGGATAATCCTAAAACCATGGGATTTAAACACGGTGGTGAAATAACTTGCGTTGGTTATATTACCAATCTTATTGGTAAAGATACTGACCCTGGTGATTCATCAAATGTTTTTGCTTCATTGCAGTTTTTTGTAAATGAAGCGTTACGTACTCTCTTACCTACCAAAGAAGAAAATATATATGTTGTTCATCCAGTAGCAATTTATTATGGCAAATGAGGTGATGATACGAAATGAAAGGCATCATTTACGCACGTTACAGTTCGGACAGCCAACGCGAAGAATCCATCGAAGGCCAAATCCGCGAGTGCATGGAATACGCCGAGCGCAACGATATTACCGTTCTGTCCAGCTACATTGACCGGGCTTTGTCCGCCAAGACCGACAACCGCCCGGAGTTCCAGCGCATGATTAAGGACAGCGCCAAGCACCTGTTTGATGTGGTCATTGTCTGGAAGCTGGACAGGTTCGCCCGCAACCGATATGACAGCGCTCATTACAAAACTATCCTGCGCAAAAACGGTGTAAAGGTGGTGTCGGCAAAGGAAGCGATCGCGGAGGATTCCACTGGCATTTTGCTGGAATCGCTGCTGGAAGGGTATGCTGAATTTTATTCCGCCGAACTGTCTGAAAAGGTGACGCGCGGCCTGACGGAAAATGCGCTTAAGCACAGATACAATGGCGGTGGCGTTCCTGTCGGATATATTATTGATACGGACAAGCATTACCAGATCGACCCGCTAACCGCGCCGCTTGTTCTGGAAGCCTTCACCCGCTATTCAGAGGGCGAGACCATCAAACAACTTGTAGACTGGCTGAACGCGCAGGGCATCCAGTCTTGCCGCAAGCGGCCCATGCGGATTGACTGTGTTAACCGTTTGCTGCGAAACCGCCGCTACATTGGTGAGTACAGTTACCGCGATATTGTGGAGCCGGACGCCATTCCCGCTATTGTACCTAAAGACTTGTTTGAGCGGGTGCAGGAACGACTTATCAGGAACAAGAAAGCGCCCGCGCGGTTCAAGGCCATAGAGGAACGATATCTTTTAACGATTAAGCTGTTTTGCGGCAAGTGCGGCGCTTACATGGTGGGCGAAAGCGGCACCAGCCATACGGGAAAATTCCATCAGTATTACAAATGCGTCACCGCCAAGAAGAAGCAGGGTTGCAAGAAGAAAACGGTGAGAAAAGAATGGATAGAAGATATCGTGGTGAATGAAACTCTTGTAATGCTTCAGGACGATAACATCCTGCTATATATCATTGACACGGCGATGGGATTGCAGGCCAGAGAGAACACCACGTTGCCTCATCTGAAACAGCAGCTTGCTGAAACGGAGCGGAGTATTAAAAACATGCTGGACGCCATCCAGCAGGGCATTTTCAATTCCTCTACCAAGCAGCGTCTTGACGAGTTGGAACAGACAAAAAGCGATCTTGAGGTCAGCATCCTTCAGGAGGAAATGCAAAAACCGCTTTTGACGCGGGAGCAGATTGCCTATTTTCTGCACAGGTTCAGGGATATTGACGTGACCAATCAGGAACAGCGGCAAAAACTGATTGACATTTTCGTTAACGCGATATACCTGTACGATGATAAGATCGTGTTCACGTTCAACTATAAGGACGGGACAACGACCATAACAATGGCTGATATTGAGGGTTCGGATTTATGTATGAGCGGTGCACCAAAAGAAAAAGCCGGGTTTATCCCGGCTTTTTTATGTGGATTGTGTAAAGCGGACTTGAACACGAAATTGCCGCCTTCAGCCGATCCCCTGCCCTGTCGATTCAATCAATAATTTCTATATTCAAATCTTCGTCAATTTTTAAGCTGCAGTATTTTGTAGATGCGCCGTTGCATGTATAAAAAATTATATCGGCAATAATATAATTCCCCGAGCTGTACATAGAAGCTGAATAGCGCATATTATCAACTTTGAGCTGCGAAGAGATTTCAGAAAAATCTATAAATCCCAGTTCGCTGCCATCCTTGCTTAAATAACCTATGTTAGTGTTAATATTTCCAAAGCCCGAATTCTTTTCATAATTTTCAATATAAAAAACTTTATTCTCGCATACCGCAATCTGAGAATAGTTAATATTCGGGTCTGCTTTTTCTCTTGAGCTGTATGTTAATATAAGCCTTTGTTTATCGTCTTTTGTAAAACGTATTATTACATCAAGATGCCCGCCGAACTCTGTTCTTTCAATGAAATATAATGCGTCCTCATCAGCCTGCAAATAAAATATTTTCACATCGCAGGCGTAATAATCTGCTGCATCGTAAACGACGCTGCTCTCGCCGTCCGCCGAGCTTTCCATAAATATCTTTTTACCATCAGTCCAATATATATCTTCGGGCGGCGGAATTTTTTCAATATTTAAATCTTTATCAATGCGCAGATAATGTGTAGAATAATTTCCGCTTACATTTACGTTATCTTGGAAAATTAAACTTACTTCCAAATACAAAAACTCCTCGTCGCTTCTTATACCAACATGCCCATAATATGGCTCTGCGCCGAACTGTGCCGCATACGATTTCATGTCGAGCATATTTCTTGTTTTGCCGTCTTTTCCGACGTCTCCTATACCACACGAGTCAAAACCGTCTACTATATAAAACAGTCTGTCACTAAAACTCACCAAATTGCTGAAACCAATCGGGCCTTCCATATTATTAAGTATCCGGCGATTTTCTCCGTCAGTATCTATACGCACAATAAAATGAGTCATATCAAAATTAAAGCTGCCGTTTTCATCTTTAGTGCCGCTGCTTTCGGTAAAAAACAAATAATCTTGTGTTATTAAATTAGAAAGAATAATTTCCACATCATTATAATAATCGTTTGCATCATATATGACGGTATTTTCATTATCTGAAGCTTTATATATTTTTGTGCCTTCTGCAAAATACGTATATTGCGGTTTTTGCTCGGGTGTTGATGCTGCGCTTTGAATGGGCTTGGTTTTAGACGGTACAGGCAGAGTTTGGGTAGGAGAAACGCTCGGCTTCGCAGTGCCTGTTTGTGCGGGTAATAAAGCGCCGCTTTGCTCGGACGTACAGCTTACCGTAAAAGCAAGACAGAATAATATCATAATTATCAGCAAAAATCTTTTCATATAAATTTCTCCCATAAATTAACATATATTGTATCTCTGTACAAACAAAAAATCAAGTAAACAAAATATAAAAAACAAGGCTGCGCCCGAAATAAGAGCGTGCCTCGTTTTTATTTGAATAATTATTTACTCTTGAAAGTTTTTTCGTCTGCATATTTTTCTACGCAATAACCTTCGTATCCGCATGTCGTACATTTTAATTTTCTTGTCTTTGGCGTATGTTTTGCAAACAAGAATTCTTTTAGCTTCGGTCTGAAATTAGCGCTGCATTCGGGACATATATATGCCGTATTTTTATAATACATTCTCGTCATAAGAATACCAAGCAAAATAACAATAGGCATACCGACGGCAAAAGGCAGCCATATTCCTTTTACAGCCCAGAGAACGATCGTGGCGATCTCTATGATATCCATGACGATACCAACGATGAGCATAATCCCGTGCACCTTTCTTAGTTTTTTCTTTTCGCTCATGATTTTTTCTATGTCATTTATAGAATTGACAGATATGGCCTTTGTATCGCGTATACTCTTTTTGATAGCTTCAATGGCATCTTTTTGTTTTTGCATATCAGCTATCTTCGTATCCAGGCTCTTTAGCTGCTGCTCGAGCAAAAGCAAGAGTATTTTGCCCGGGTTTTTACTGTCCATAATTCCTCTTATAGAATCAAGAGAAAGCCCGAGGCTTTTTAAAAGGCAGATAGTGCGCAGCTTTTTCAAGTCGTCTTCGCTGTAAAGCCTTCTTCCGCCTTCGGTTAAATCTGTTGGTTTGAGCAGTTCCTTAATATCATAGAATTGTACCGTCCTTATCGAAATCTCACATAATTTTGCCATATCGCCTGTCGTGTATTTTGACATAGATTTCACCTCCCATTAAGGCGTATGCTACTATATTACGTAACGTCATGAGCAATAGGTTACGTAAGGGGATTTTTTTGTTTTTTTATAATTTTTTTCGTAATCATTATACCATATTCAAAATTGCCTACAAAAAAAGAGCAGCCGTGTAAATCCGACCGCTCTTTTGATAGTTCTTATTTAAATATTAGTCGACCGAAGCCATGTACTCTATAAGGTTAATAACTTTGTTTGAATAACCCCATTCGTTGTCGTACCATGCAACAAGCTTTACGAAGTTTTTGTTGAGCATAATGCCGGCATTAGCGTCAAATATGCTTGTTCTTGCATCGCCGATAAAGTCAGAAGAAACAACCATGTCTTCTGTATAACCGACTATGCCTGCCATCTCGCCTTCAGAAGCTGCTTTCATAGCAGCTTTGATTTGCTCGTATGTAGTATCTTTCTCTAAGCGCACGGTAAGGTCTACAACCGATACGTCAGCCGTAGGAATGCGGAATGCCATTCCTGTAAGCAATCCATTTAGCTTAGGTATAACCTTGCCTACAGCCTTTGCAGCGCCTGTAGAAGACGGTATGACATTAAATGCTGCTCCCCTGCCGCCTCTCCAGTCTTTCTTGGATGGGCCGTCTACCGTTTTTTGCGTAGAAGTAGTTGCGTGAACAGTTGTCATAAGCCCTTCGACTATACCAAAATTATCATCGATAACCTTAGCAAGAGGTGCAAGGCAGTTTGTTGTGCATGATGCGTTAGAGACAACTTTCATATCAGAGCTGTAAGTCTTTTCGTTAACTCCCATAACAAACATCGGAGCATCTGCAGATGGTGCAGAGATAACGACCTTTTTAGCGCCGCCCTTGAAGTGTGCGCTAGCAGATTCAATATCTTTGAAAACGCCAGTAGATTCTACGATATATTCCGCGCCGCATTCGCTCCACGGAATTTCCGCCGGATTCATGCAGGAATACACCTTAATCTGCTTACCATTAACTATGATAGTGCCGTCTTTGCTTTCTACCGTACCGTCAAAGCGGCCGTGAACTGTGTCGTACTTGAGCATATAAACCATATACTCGGGATTGATGAAAGGGTCGTTAACGCCCAGAACCTCTACGTTCGGGTTGCTTGCCGCCGCGCGGAATACTAACCTTCCGATTCTTCCGAAACCATTGATACCTACTTTAATTGCCATTTTATTTTTCCTCCTATATAAATTAAAATTTTACAAATCTAATTTGTCTGAAAATATTCTTCTTAATAATAAAGCATTCTGCCGATAAATACAACAATCAAAATACAAAAAGCAAACCATATGTTGATTATTATTGCCTTAAAAACTCTTAAAAATAAGCCCGTTTTGTTTAGGAACGGGCTTATTTAAAACAAATTTTTTTAAGCAGGATGAATAAGGTTTTCTTCATCGAGCATTGACGAATCCACTCCGTATTTTTGCGCTCTTCTGAACTCGAAGTATTTCATTGCTACCTGAGGGAATAAAGCGTATGAAAGAACATCTTCTTCCTGCTCCATATACTCTTTTATCTCCTCACGGTATTTATCAAGCTCTGGCGGTATGTCGTCCGCCGGGCGGTGCGTTATAACCTTTGCATCGCCTATGCATTTTTTCTGTACGTCCGGATTGACTTCGGCGGGCAGCTTGCCGTATTCACCTCTAAGAAGCGCTTTGCTTTCTTTTGTAACTATTTTATACCTTTCGCCCGCAAGAACGTTGAAAACAGCCTGTGTTCCGACAATCTGGCTTGTCGGAGTTACGAGCGGCGGATAGCCGAAGTCTTCTCTGACTCTTGGAACTTCCGACAAAACTTCTTCAAGACGGCTGGATGCACCCTGCTTTTCCAGCTGGCTTAAAAGGTTGCTGAACATTCCGCCCGGTATTTGGTATATCAGTGTTTTTATATCAACGCCGAGTACGCCCGGATTTAAGAATCCGTCGTCTTTTAAACGCAGAGCAACTTCTTTAAAGTGCCCTGATATTTTGTTAAGCTTTGCAATATCTAGCCCGGTATCGTATTGCGTTCCCTGAAGTGTTGCTACAAAAGACTCTGTGCAGGGCTGTGCCGTACCGTTAGCGAGCGCAGATAGTGCGCAGTCTACTATCTCTGCCCCCGCCTCGACCGCTTTAAGATACGTCATGTCGCCTATTCCGCTTTTATTATGCGTATGCATATGTATCGGCACCTTAATAACTTTTTTAAGCTCTTTGACAAGCTCGTAAGCTTCGTAAGGCAAAAGCAGGTTGGCCATATCTTTAATGCAAATCGTGTCCGCGCCGTAAGATTCAAGCTCTTTAGCGAGCTTTACGTAATACGCTCTTGTATGTACAGGGCTTGTAGTATAAGAAATAGCAGGTTCACAGTGCCCGCCGTATTTCTTAGTCGCTTTTATTGCCTGCTGCATATTTCTTGTGTCGTTTAGAGCATCGAATATCCTGACAACATCAATGCCGTTCTCTATAGCTTTTTTGACAAACATATCCACAACATCATCAGCGTAATGCTTATAGCCAAGAATGTTCTGTCCGCGAAGAAGCATCTGCATTTTTGTATCGGGCATAGCGGCTCTTAACTGACGAAGCCTTTCCCATGGATCTTCATTTAAAAAGCGCAGGCACGAATCAAATGTCGCTCCGCCCCACATTTCGAGAGACCAGTATCCCGCTTCGTTGAGCTCTTTTGCCACCGGCAGCATTTCGGATGTTCTCATTCGGGTAGCCGCCTGCGATTGATGAGCATCACGCAGAATCGTATCTGTTATATATACTTTTCCCATTTATATAAACCTCCTAATTTTCTTTAAACGCCAAAGAGCGATAATAAAACGCCCGCGGCGACGGCAGAGCCTATAACTCCTGCCACGTTTGGCCCCATTGCATGCATAAGCAGGAAGTTTTTCGGATTAGCTTCCTGTCCAACTTTTTGCGATACACGCGCCGCCATAGGAACCGCGGAAACGCCCGCGCTTCCTATAAGCGGATTTATCTTTCCGCCCGAAAGCTTGCACATAAGCTTTCCGAGCAATACTCCGCCCGCAGTACCGCAAGCGAATGCGAACAATCCAAGGCCTATTATCATCAGCGTTTGCAGGCTCAGGAAAGTTTCTCCTTTTGCAGTCGCGCCGACAGTTACGCCTAAGAATATAGTTACAATATTTATAAGCTCGTTTTGTGCTGTTTTGTTAAGCCTGTCGGTAACAAGGCATTCTCTAAATAGATTACCGAGCATGAGCATACCGACGAGCGGCGCCGCCGAAGGCAGCAGTAATGAAATAAATATCGTTACAACTATAGGGAAAATTATTCTTTCTGTTTTGCTTACTTCCCTTAGCTGTTCCATGACTATCATACGTTCTTTCTTTGTTGTCAGCCCTTTCATTATAGGCGGCTGTATTACCGGCACCAGAGCCATATATGAATAAGCGGCTACCGCTATCGGCCCGAGAAGCGCGGGAGCCAATTTCGACGTAACATAGATCGCCGTTGGGCCGTCTGCTCCTCCAATAATTCCTATAGAGCTCGCTTCGTTTGTGGCAAAACCGAGAAGAAGAGCGCCTACAAATGTAATAAATATACCTATCTGCGCAGCGGCTCCGAGTATCAAACTTTTCGGATTAGCGATAAGCGGCCCGAAGTCGGTCATTGCGCCTACGCCGAGGAATATCAGCGGAGGATAAATACCAAGTTTCGTTCCCTGATATAGATAATATAAAAGCCCGCCGTTCTGATATCCATCTGCATGAGATACTATATAATCAGTTCCGCCCTTAGCGCCTTGCCCGACTTCTTTCAAATTCAGCAGTTCGAACGGGCCTTCCATAAGCCCTGCGCCCGGCAGGTTAGTAAGTATCATACCAAAAGCTATAGGTACTAAAAGTAATGGTTCATATTTTTTAACTATCGCAAGATACAGCAATACACAACCGATAAGTATCATTACGATCTGCTGCAAGGTAAAATTCGCAAAACCCATGTTAGAGAAAAATGTAGTCAGCGAGTCGCCCAAATTAAATGCCTGCATGTGTTAACCCTCCTTTAAAGTATTTTTGTGATAAACTAAGCTATAACAGCAAGCACATCACCAGAGTTAACAGCAGCGCCTTTTGCTACCTGCACTCCCGCAACCTTGCCGGAAACGGGCGCAAGAATCTCATTCTCCATTTTCATTGCTTCTAGTATCATCAGTATGTCGCCTTCTGTAACGCTGTCTCCGGCGTTTACCTTGATATCAAGTATATTGCCGGGCATTGGCGAATTAACCTGTGTACCGTCTGCCACAGCCGCAGCGGGTGCCGCCGAAGGTGCAGCAGCAGGTGCCGCCGCCGGTGCAGCAGGCCCGGGAGCCGCCATTGGCGCAGGTGCCGCCGCAGGAGCTGAAGCTCCTCCGATTTCTTCTACATCTACATCATAACTTGTGCCGTTCACATTAATCTTGAATTTACGCATTATTTGAAACCTCCATTAAAATCTATTGTAAACTTGTTCATTTCTTCCTTCTAAACCCCATGACGGTATGCTCGCGCCCGATCTTCTTAATGATTTTATTATAATTCCATTAGAAGAAGTGCCGAGGCTTGCCGCGATAGCAGCGGTTATAACAGCAATGAGCTCTTTATCGTCAACTCCGCTTGTCTTAGCGGCAACTGATGTCTGCTCTGCTTTTAGTTTAGTATCCGATTCAGAGATAAGCTTTTCAGCTGCTTTGTTTGCTTTTTTAGCTGCTTTTTTGGCTTTATTATTTTCTTTGATTACAGAAAATTTGCCTATTAAATATTTTACAATCTTAGGATAAAGCCACGTTATCAATATCAGCGAAACCAATGCTAAAAATACAATAGCTACGCCTAGTAATGTAACGCTTCCGCCAAGCCCGAGAGCTTCAAGAGGATTGCTTGCTTTTTCGGATATTACTTTTGCGACTTCTGTATCTTCCGCAAGGTTTATTATTTGTTCAAGCATTTAAAATACCCCCTAAAACAGGCGAGTGCCGTGCTTTTTGGGCAGCGTGCCTTCGCGTTTTCCGATTGCAAGCTCAAGTGCGCCCGCAAGCCGTTGTCTTGTTTCGCTGGGGTATATTACTTCGTCTATATAGCCCATCTTCGCCGCTTCCCATGGAGAAGCAAATGTTTTGCTGTATATATCGGCGGCCGCTTTTCTTGCCTCGACAGGCTGATCGGCGCCAGCTATATCTTTTTTCATCAATATAACGGCGGCAGCATCAGCAGAAAGGCATGAGACCTGCGCTTCCGGCCATGCGAAAACCATATCGGCGCCCATAGCTTTTGGCGACATGGCAACATACCCTGATCCTATAGCTTTTCCCGTGATAACATTAATTTTAGCTACTGTAGACTGCGCATAAGCATACATAAGCTTAGCGCCCGATTTCACAAGGCAGCATTTTTCTTGCTCTATGTCTTTTATAAATCCGGGAGTATCTGTAAACGTTATTATAGGAAGGCCGAAAGAATCGCAGAAAGATATAAAGCTTGCCGCCTTTGCACACGTGTCTGTTTCTATGGCCGCTCCGGGATAATTCGCTACTACTCCGACGCTTCTTCCGTTAAGGCGTGCAAAACCGGTGAGTATAGAAGTTGCGTAAAAAGCCTGCGTTTCAAAGAATACGCCGTTATCCATAACCGATTTTATCATTTGCCTTACGTCGTAAGCGCCTTTATAATTTTCTATCTGTCGGTTTAAATCGTCGCCGCTTAAAACTATAGGAGCGTCTACAAGATTATTGTCGGGAAGATATGATAATAATTGTTTGAGATAAAAGAATGTGTCGTCTTCGCTTTCGCATTTAAAATGAGTAAGGCCTGTCTGCTTGCATGAAACTGTAGCTCCGCCGATGGCGTTAATATCAGTCTCTTTGCCCGCTTCATTAAACGACCCGGGAGCGATTGTGTATATACCGCTTACGCCTTCTGTCATAAATACAAAATCAGACAACGGCGCAAAAAACGCAGCCGTACCCGCACATTGACCGCAGACCGCTGTGATTATCGGTATTACGCCCGAAAGCTCTGTCATTTTTGAAATAATTGCGCCGTAGCCCTCAAGCGCTCCTGCACCTTCGCCGAGCCTCGCGCCCATTGAATCGAGCATCGCAATAACAGGCAGCCCTGTTTTTCCCGCAAGCTCGAGAACTTTGACTATTTTTTTAGAATGCATTACTCCCATTGCGCCGCCGAGTACAGTATAATCTTCCGAAAAAACATAAACTCCTCTTCCGTCAATAGTACCGTATCCCGTAACAACACCGTCGCCGGGAGCGCTGACCTCTTTTAGACCGCTGACTGCGTTAGAGTGTTGTGCAAGTGCATCCATCTCCACAAAGCTCTGCGGATCAAGAAGCTTGCTCAGTCTTTCCCTAGCTGTAAGCTTAGACAGCGCGTGCTGGTCGTCCTGCGACTGCTCACCGCCGCCTTGTTTGGCAGACTGTCTTTTCTTCGCCAGTAAGTCAAAACCATAAAGTTCGCTCATTTAGTGAAACCTCCATTATAAATTGTATATAAAACTGTATATATAAAAAAACAGCAATTTAAATATCAACTTAGCCCATATTCGTTATTCTACATAAATCTCCTTTTTCCTTTAAATTTTTATAACATTAGAATAAATTTTTAAATTAATATTTATATTATTAGCTGTTTTCAGAGAGAAGCTTTATATCGTTTCGAGTTAATTCACGCCATTTACCAAGAGGAAGATTTCCGATTTGAAGGCCTCCTATAGCCGTTCTTTTAAGATAAGACACTCTGCATCCTGCGAGCTCGAACATTTTTTTTATCTGCCGGTTTTTTCCTTCATGTATAGTAATAAAAAGCTCGGTACGCTTGCTTGTTTTATTTATTATCTCTATCTGAGCCCTGGAAGTTTTTACGCCGTCTATAATAATTCCGTCGGAGAGCGTTTGTATAACCTTGTCGTTTAAAACACCCTTAACAATCGCAAAATATTTTTTGTTTATCTCATGTTTAGGATGCGTCATGCTGTATGCAAACTCTCCGTCATTAGTTAGGAGCAAAAGCCCTTCGGTGTCTAAATCGAGCCTGCCGACCGGAAACAGCCTCTTGTCATTTATCTGTACTAAATCTATTACAGTTTTTCTGCCTCTGTCATCGCTGCAAGAGCTTAAAAAACCGGCCGGTTTATTTAGCATTATATAAACCTTTTCATATTCAAGATTTATTATATCGCCGTCAACGCAGACCTTATCTTTATATTCATCTATATCAAGCCCTATAGACGCAGGTTTGCCGTTAACGCTAACCTTTCCTTCTTCTATGAGTTTGTCCGCGCCCCGGCGGGATGCCGCTCCGCAGCAAGCTATATATTTATTTAACCTCACAAATACCTCCGTATTTTTTACATTTGCAGTATCCTTTTATTTATCCAGCTATCCAGCAGCCGGGAAAGATTGAATTTATACGAATTTTCGCCTATGCTTTCGGGCGCCGTCAGCGCAACGGTATATATTTTATTCTCGCCCAGCAATATATCTATATAGCCGACTTTCTGGTCTTTAACCACAGGAGCATCTACGCTTTTATCTATATAGATTCTTTTTTCAAGCTTGCCGTATTCTTCATCGGTTAAAGGATAATAGGCATCAGAGCCTGTAAACACTTTGAAATTATCCTCCATGCCCTGCAAAACGTCTACACTGCCAATAAACTCGTCCGCCTCAAGTATCTTTTTATATGAAAAATTTTCGAAGCCGGAATTTAGCATTGACATGCAATCACCAAACATATCGGGTGCAGAGAGCACCACTGACACAAGCTGCATGCCGTCACGCTCTGCCGCCGCGCAAAGGCACCGGCCTGCCTGCTTTGTATAACCTGTTTTTATACCGTTTCCGCCGTCGTAATTCCAGAGTATCTTGTTCTTGTTTTTTACTACTCTGTCCCATTCATGCCCTTCCCAGGGTATTGTTTTATACTGCGTTTTTACAATTTCGCGAAAAACATTAAGCTGCATGGCGTATGCCGATATAAGAGCGAGGTCGTAAGCTGTCGTATAATGGTTATCATCGGGAAGCCCGTTAGGATTGACAAAGTTGGTATTATATGCTCCAATATCTTTTGCTTTTTGGTTCATCATAGTGACAAAATTTTCTACGTTTTGCCCTACGTGTTCGGCAATCGCTATAGCCGCGTCGTTTCCCGAAGCGAGCATCAGCCCAAACAGCATATCAAGAAGTGACATCTTTTCGCCGACTGACAGCCATATTGATGAGCCTTCAACACCGCTTGCGTTTTGCCCGACGACAACTGTGTCATTTATAGAGCAGTTTTCTATCGCAATTATAGCCGTCATTATTTTCGTCGTTGAAGCCATAGGCATTTTTTCTAAAGCGTTCTTTTCGAAAAGTACTCTGCCCGAAACCGCTTCTATCAAAATAGCTGATTTTGCAGAGACATCCTGCTGCGCTCTCGATTCTTGTACATTATAAGTAAATACTGCGGTTATTGCCAGCAAAATCGCGAATATTTTAATAAAATGTTTTTTCAAAGCTTAATCCACTCCTTCGCGCTTGCTTTGCCCTACCGCATCTTTTATTTCCGTTATCAGCAAAGGAACAGTATCGACTATTTTTTCGAGGTAGTTTTTGCCGCTTACAGACAACAGCTGCACTTCGTTTTCGTCTACGACAAGAAAGCATATCGGGCAAACTGAAATTCCCGAGCACGCGCCGCCCGCGAATGGAAACTGTATATCCGTTTCATCGACTGCCGCTTCGCCGTATTCTCCCCCGCCCGAGATAAAACCGAACGCAACTTTTGATACAGGAATAATAGTGGAACCGTCTGTAGATATAATTGGCTCTCCTACTATTGTGTTTACGTCTACCATTTCTTTAATCTCGGCCATTGCCGTCTGCATAATGTTTTCTATTGGATGCATTTATTTCACCGCCTTATTTTTTTTGTAAATAATAAACCCAAATATAATATTTGCCGGAGTAAGCTCTATTATGCAATTTGCTTTTAATGAAAAGATCTGTTTAGCAAATTGCGGATTTATTCTTATGTTGATACTGTGCATTTTTGTGTTATAAATACTGCCTGCAATTAAGAAAGCTGACTTTAAAGCGCCGCACAGCATAGCGGTTGCATAAGCGTTATAAAGCCCGGCGTCTATTACCAGATTAATTTTGAGCCTCGTTTTTTGGTATAGAAATTTTAGCGCTTTTTTAGCGGCAAGTTTTTGTCTGTCGGTAAGCTTTTTCTTTTTTGAATCTTGAAGTATTTTTTTTAATGATGTTATTCTTTTATAATATTTCTTTTTAATTTTGTACAAAGAATATATCTCTTTTTTTTGGCGTTTTATCAAAAAGTTCAGGCGTAGTTTTAATATTTTTAGTATTTCAACAGTAACGGTAAAAAAATTATTTTTTGCCTTAATCGTAACTTTTACCTTTATTAACAGGATGAGTATTAAAAGAGCGATACAAATAAAAAAAATAATAATAAAAAACAACGCCTTTCAAAAAAAGTAACGTTGTTATTATTATCTAATAAAGTAAATTAATTCATTATTCGGCTTCTTTTAATTCGGGCAGTTCTTTTAAAGACGATATACCAAAATGCCTTAAAAATTCATCGTTGGTTGAGTATAGCATGGGATTGCCGAGCGTCTTTTTTCTTCCGCAGCGTTCTATCAGACCTTTTTCAATAAGCATCGCTATAGAATAATTACATGATACTCCTCTTATCTGTTCTATATCAAACCTTGTGACTGGCTGTTTATACGCAATAATGGAAAGCGTTTCAAGCAGCGACTGGGATAATCTCGATTTTTTTACCGTCTGAAGCGTTTTATCTATGTACTGCATATACTCTGGGTTAGAGCAAAGCTGAATTTTGCTTTCTATTCTTTTTAGCAGTATACCCGAATCTTTTTCCAGCCGGTCTTTTATGATTTGGTCGACTATTTCATTTAAAATTTTTATATCTACATCAAGAGCGGCGGCGGCATCGGATAATTCTACTGCGTCACCGGCTACAAAAAGTATGCTCTCCAGTGCGTTTTTTATTCTTTCATCATTCAACTTACAGCTTCCTCGCTTAATTTTGAAATGTATATGTCTTTATAACATTCGTGCTGTTTTATAAGAACAATATTTTCATGTATTAACTCTAGAAGCGCGATAAATGTGACCGCGACTTCCATCTTCGTGCGCACATCTGCGAACAGCGAAAAGAAAGTTGCGCTTCCGAGTTCGTTTAGCGTATTTACTATATATTTCGTTCTCTCTTTTATAGTAAATATATCATGATGGATTTCTACTTTTTCAATATGCTCGGGCTTAGCGTCGGGTATTCGCTTCAAAACTTCAAGATAAGCTTCAAAAAGATTCTGCATCGTCATTTTTTCGAGCTCAACTTTATCGTCGGGGAAAGATATTTCTTCAGGAAGTTTATAGTATACGTAATGCGCTTTTGCTTCATACTCCTTCATTGCGGCGGAAGCTTCTTTAAAAACTTTATAAGCGCGCAGCCTTTCGATAAGCTCTTGCTGCGGGTCCTGTTCTTCGTCGTCAAAGCTGCCCGAAGGAAGTATCATTCTTGATTTTATGTAAACAAGAGTTGCCGCCATCTCTATAAATTCGCTTGCTTTATCCATGGGCAAATTTGGAATAGACGAAATATACTCGAGATACTGGCCGGTTACCTTTGAAACAAAGATATCTTCTATGTCTATCCTCGCTTTGTTTATAAGGTGGAGCAGCAAGTCGAGAGGCCCCTCAAACTGTTCAATTTGTACTTTATATTCATTATCCTGCATATCTTAAACAAACAATCCGAAAAATAATTTATATAGTGATATTACAAGCGATGTTAAATATCCGAGCCATACGGGTAAATCAGTGAAAAACAAAAGAATAAGCAAGGCAAAGAATCCATACCTTTGATAAGCAAAATAAAATCTCTGGCTTTTTCTTGCTATAAACCCTTTTACAAGATGATGCCCGTCAAGAGGCGGTATGGGTATAAGGTTAAAAAAGCATAAAATTATATTGATATAAACGATGTAAAAAATTATAGTCAGAATAATAGTGTTCGTTACTCCAAAGACAGTTAAAAGAAAATAAATCAGATAGAAAACAAACGAGAGTATCAAGTTTGTTGTAACTCCCGAAAGCGCTACAATTACATTTCCTTTTTTGTAATTATGATAGTTACGCGGGTTTGTAGGCACAGATTTTCCCCATCCAAAGCCTATAAATAAAAACGTAACTACACCCCATAATGAAAAATGTTTTGTAGGGTCGAGAGTTAAGCGCCCAAGGTTTTTGGCGGTAGGGTCTCCCATTTTGTCCGCCGCCCAGGCATGCGCCGCTTCATGAAAAGAAATAGCAATTACAAGCGCGGGCAATAGATATAATACCGTTAATAAAAATCCTTCAAAATTTCCTCTAAGCAATAGTGTTATAGGACTGTTCATAAATTTCTCCAATTTCAAATATCAATTACACTTCAGCATTTATTAAATAAGCGCACCAAACAGGCGCGCCCTATAAAGCATTTTTTTATAAGCCTACTTATATCCATCAAAACGAGAGCCGCTGCCCGGTTTTTTGATGGAAGACACATTAGGCCTCCGGTCGGCTTTTTCGAGAGAAATCTCAGCTTTAAGCTGTTTTGTTTCTTCGCTGAGCTGCTCATATTCTTTTGTTAAAGCGTCAAACTGATCCTGAAGCTTTAAAAGATCGTCCGCAACATTAATAGCAGTTAATACCGAAAGCTTATTTTCGTTCAGGTTTACATACTCGCCTTTAAGCTCGGTCATCTTTCTATCAACATATATAGCGACCCTGTGAATATACTCTTCACTTTCAAAACCGGCCATCACATATTCTTTTCCGCAGATATTAACAAGCGTTCGTGTCTTTTCCATAGTATATAAACACCCCAGACTACTTTATAAAAACTATTATATACCAACATAAAGAATATTTCAACAGCTTTGATATACAAAATGTTGTGTTATTCGCGCATTTTAGCGCCGAATTTGTCGGCTGCCGCTTTTACTATGATGTCTCTTTGAGCATTTGCCTCTTCATCGAGCAAAGTTCTGTCTTTTGCGCGGAAAACAATAGAGTAAGCGAGGCTCTTGCTTCCTTCTCCAGCCTGGTCGCCCGTGTACACGTCAAACAATGACGCGCTTTCAAAAAACGGCCCTGCGTTTTGCTCTATGCACTCCAGAAGGCTTGCAGATGATACATCTTTATCCACTACAAGAGCAATGTCTCTTTGTGCCGCAGGGAACTTCGGCAGTGTTTCATAGCGCATGGTATCGTCCGATGCTTCGCATATAGCTTTAAGGCAAAGCTCCGCGACATATACCCGCTTGTTTATTCCGAAAGCTAAAGCAACATCGGGATGTATTTCTCCAAGCTCGCCAAGTTTTTCTTTTCCGGCATACACGGAAGATTTTCTTCCCGGATGATAATAAACTGCCGCTTCATTCGAAAATTTGACTTTTTTTATACCGAAAGCTTCGAATATGTTCTCTGTTATGCCTTTTAACGAAAAGAAATCTTCTTCTCCGCATACTGCGATGCAGATATACTTTTTCTCTTTGGGAAGTTCATTTTTTGCAGAAGTGGGATGATATACTCTTCCCGATTCAAAAAGCCGTACCTGCATAACTTTCTGATTTAAATTGTTAGCTACAACTTTTAAAATATCGGGAACGGGTGAAGTTCTCAAAAGGCCCTGCTCATCCCCGAGCGGATTTAGAATTTTAACTGCGCGCCTTAACTCGTCGTCAGGCGAAAGCATAAGCTTATCAAGCTCGGTATTAGAAGAAAAAGAATACGTTACGCATTCATAACACCCCTGCCCCACTAGCAAAGATTTAATTTTGTCTATACTTCTTTCCTCTTCGGGAACTATTCCCCTTTTTACTTCACCTGTCATTTTTACTGTTGGAATATTATCGTACCCAAACATGCGAGCGACCTCTTCGGCGATATCTTCTCCGAGAGAGATATCGTTTCTAAAGCTTGGTATGTCGCAGGTAAGAGTATTTCCTGAAATTTGAGTTTTTATAAATACGCGGCGCAGCAAATCTGCCATGTCCGCTGCGCTTATGTCCGTGCCGAGTATACCGTTTATCTGCCCGGCGTCTACCTTAACCTGCCTGGGTGAAATATCGGCAGACAAAATGTCTATTTCTCCGCCGACTATATCGCCCGCCTCGAGAAGATCGATCAAATTAAGCGCACGGTCCATTGCTTTTTTACAGCCCGCAGTATCTACGCCTTTAGAAAACCGCATCGCAGATTCTGTCGGCAGCCCGAGACCTCTTGAAGTGCGCCTAACATTGCCCTGCAGGAATTTTGCCGACTCGAATATCACGGTAGACGTATTATCCTTTATCTCGGAATTAAAACCGCCCATTATACCCGCAATGCCTATTGGCCCCTGCCCGTCGCAAATTAGCAGCATTTCATCCGTTAATTTTCTTTCTTTATCATCAAGAGTGGTTATGCTTTCGCCGTTTTTTGCTCTTCTGACTATTATTTTTTTGCCGCGTATATCGTTATAATCAAAAGCGTGCATAGGCTGGCCCGTTTCGAGCATAACAAAATTTGTGATGTCCACTATATTATTTATCGACCTGACGCCCGCGCTTACAAGCCTGTCTCTCAGCCATTTCGGGGAAGGTTTTATAACTACGTTTTTTACAGCTCTTGCAACATACCTTTCGCAAAGGTCGCTGCCGGCGATTTCTACCGATAAATAATCGCAAATATCACCATCGCTTGATTGGTAAGCCGAGTCGGGCTCTTTTATGTCTTTTTGAAGCGCTGCTGCGCATTCTCTTGCAATACCCTGCATAGAAAGGCAGTCGGGCCTGTTTGCGCCGATTTCGATCTCCAGTACGGTATCTGTAAGGCCGAGCACTTCGCGCAAAGAAGTGCCAGGCTCGTAAGTTTCATGCAATATCATTATGCCGTCAACTTCGGCGCCCGGGTAATCTGTGTCAGAAAGATTAAGCTCTTCGCCCGAGCACAGCATGCCGTATGAATAAACGCCTCTTATTTTGCCTTTTTTGATTTTGAAGTCGCCCGGAAGGCACGCTCCTGTAAGAGCGACGGGCACAAGCGCGCCTGTAAATATATTGTTCGCTCCACAGACTATCTGGAGTGGTTCTTCACCAACGTCAACCAAACAAACCGAAAGCTTATCTGCATCGGGATGTTTTTCTATAGATTCGATTTTGCCGACGACTACTTCATTTAGCGCTGATCCGAGCTCTTTTACGCCGTCGACTTCACTGCCCGTCATTATAAGCTTTTGCATAAGCTCTTCGGGCGTGATATCCATATCCACATAATCGGAAAGCCATTTGTATGGTGCTATCATATCTATCTCCTTCTATTTAAACTGTGACAAGAACCGAATATCGTTCTCGAAAAGCAGTCGAATGTCTGTAATGCCGTATTTTATGCTTGCAAGCCTGTCGAGCCCCAGCCCGAAAGCAAACCCCGTATACTCTTTTGGGTCTATTCCGCAGTTGCGCAGCACATTCGGATGTACCATACCGCACCCCAAAACTTCTATCATGCCCGTTCCTTTGCATACCGGGCAGCCTTTTCCGCCGCATTTTGAGCACGTGGCATCAACTTCGCCGCTCGGTTCGGTAAACGGAAAATACCCTGGGCGGAATTTTGTCTTTGTGTTTTCACCGTAAAATTCTTTTAGAAAGCTGTCCAGAGTGTCTTTTAAGTGCGAAAAAGTAATGCCTTTGCCGACCACCAAACCTTCAACCTGGTTAAAAACAGGCGAATGAGTAGCGTCGACATCGTCGCTTCTGTATACCCTGCCCGGGCATATCATACGTATAGGCGGTTTGCGTTTTAGCATAGTCCTTACCTGTACAGGCGAAGTATGCGTCCTTAGCACGATTTCGTCCGATACATAAAAAGTATCCTGCGAATCCCTTGAAGGATGGTCTTTAGGGAAATTGAGCATTTCAAAATTATATTTATCGTACTCTACCTCCGGCCCGTCCATAACCTCGAAACCCATGCATACAAAAATATCTCTTATTTCATAATAAATTCTTGTCAGCGGATGAAACGCCCCCTGCCCCTGTCTTTTCCCGGGCAAAGTAACATCTATGCTTTCAGCCTTTAGTCTTTTCGACTTTTCACTCTGTTCAAATTGTTCTTTTTTGCTGTCTAAGGCCTGCGTAACAAGGTTTCTTATTTCATTTATTTTTTTGCCGAAAGCAGGGCGGTCTTTTTCTTCTATATCTTTCATGCCCCGAAGCGCAGCGGTAAGCTCTCCCTTTTTACCAAGAACGCGAATTCTTATGGCCTCCAGGCCGGCCATATCCGAACTGTCTACAATATCCGCTAAAACCCGTTCGGCCATTTTTTCCAAATTATGCCCTTTCATTAATATCTCCTTTCAAAAATCAAGATAAAAATTTTATAATAAACTTGCTCTTTTGCAATAAAAAAGACTATCGCCTTGGGGCGAAAGTCCGCGGTACCACCCAAATTCGCTTTCAATATTAAAAAGCCTGTTGCGTCGTAACGGAACGTCCCGTCCCCAAAAAAAATTGGGGCTGCTAAACTTGCGAAATTTCTCTGTTCTTACAAGCAAACGCTTACAGCCAAAGGCGTTTGTCTCTGAAACATGTTTTGAAAAAGAACAGATACTTTTCAAGCATCACTGCATTATAAAACGAATTATAGCACAGAAAATGCAAAAAATTCAAGTGCGTATTTTATATAAAAGAATACCGGCGGCTACAGCCGCGTTTAAGCTTTCCGCTTTTCCGTACATAGGAATTTTTATTTTCGTGTCCGATATATCTTTTATTTGCTGCGATATACCTCTTGATTCATTGCCGATTATAAGGCAGGTAAAATTAAAATCAAATTTATAATCGGTTTGCCCGTTTATATCGGCGCTTACAATTTTATAATTCGATGCAAGGCTTTTTAAAAAATTAAGCAAATCCGTTTTTATCACAGGTATGTGAAATATGCTGCCCATAGAAGCGCGGACAGCTTTTGGAGAATAACAATCTGCGCAGCCATCCGACATAACCACGCAGGCGCATCCTGCCGCGTCTGCCGTTCTTATCATGGTACCTACGTTTTGCGGGTCCTGCACGTCGTCTAAGGCTAATATAAAACCGCTATCTGGTATATTTGCCGACGACGGTATTGAGGCGATTGCGGCAACGCCCTGAGGCGTTTTACAGTCGCATATAGAATTTAGCACATTATCGGTAACGTAATAAACTTTTTTGCCTGATGATTTCGCAAAATCAGCGATATCTTCAAATTTACCTTCTGTTAAAATAACGCTTTGCAGATTGTGCGGCATATGAAAAATCAGCTCATCGACGCATTTTTTTCCTTCTGCTAAAAAGGCTTCGTTTTCTTTTCTGCCTTTTTTATTGCTCAGGCTTCTTGCGTATTTTACGAACTCATTTTTTGTGCTTGTAATGATCTCTTTCACAAATTACTCCATATCCTCGGTATAAATATACCAATGCGGCAGAGTAGAAAAAATATTCATATCCCTTAGCTTATCTGGTATGTTGATATCTATATCATATATCAAAGCGTTTGTCCTGTAATATAAACCTATTTGAGGCGCTTGCTCTGCAAACCTTTCTTCTAATGCAGCATACGCGCTTATCATTTGTTCTTCATCTAAAGCAAGAGTGCAGTTTTGGAGCAGTGTATCGAATTCCATATCAGAGAACCCGCCGTAATTGGCGGCTTCTCCCGATTTGAGCATAAATGAAATATCGGGGTTTTTGTCTATATAAAAAGAACAGAGAGCTAAATCAAATTCTTTGTTTTTCAGCTTTTGTTTATAAATATCTTCCGGCTCTTCGACTACTGTAACTTCCATGCCGCAGTTTTTAAGCTGAAGTGCAATGTTTTCCGCGACATCTCGGCGGTAAACATCCTCTTTATGCAGCGGTATCAAAAGCTCTAACGTTAAATCGGAAATATTCGAGGCTTCGACCTTTTCAAAAATTTCGTCGTCATCCCTGTCTTTCCAGCCCGCAAGCTCTAAGAGCTCTATGGATTTTTGAAGGTTATATTCGTATATGTTAGTAGAACCGCCGTAAAGGTACGAATCGGGCGCTATCGGGTAGTCTGTCGCAACAGCATGTCCCAAAAGCGCTTTAGAAATAATGTCGCGTTTATCAAGCGCGTAAGCTAAAGCAAGGCGCATGTTTATATCGCCGAAAATATCGCCCGTTATGTTTGGTATAAGGCAGTCATAATACTGCGTAAGATAGTCTATAGATTCCGTTTCGCCGTATTTTTGGTAAGTGTCTACCGTTAGCACTGAAGTAGTAACAAAATCAATGAATTTCAGGCTGAAAGCGGCAAGCTCGGTATCATGGTTCGGAAAGCATTTTGCAGTAAGCTTTTGTATAAACGGCGCCTGCTTCCACCAAAGGCTGTTGGCTTCGAGAAGCATTTGAACTTTCTCCTCATACTCCGATACAGCATAAGGCCCTGTTCCGACAGGCGTGCTTGTATCAATATTCCCAGACTCAAAATATTTTTTGCACAAAACAGGAAATGTCATGAAATAGATAGCGGCGTTGCCTGGCTGCGAAAGTGTTATAACAATTTTATAATCGCCGTCCGCATAATAGCTTGAGATAACATCGTTATACTTAGAATATCCCGAATCGGCAGCCGAATAGCTTTTTATAAGGTCTATTGTGTATATAATATCAGCAGCCGTAAATTCGCCGTAATCTTTCTGCCATTTTACGCCTTCTCTTAATTTAAACGTCCATATTGTTCCAGTTTCGTCAACATCCCAGGTTTCAGCAAGCTCTGGCTGCGCTTTGCCGTCAACATCAATCTTGATGGGTTTTTCGTATATAAGAGTAAACAGGTTATATAACTCTACATTTTTTATTTTCAGAGGATTTAACGTTGCGGGGTTTTCGGGAATAGGGAAAATCAAATCTCCGCCGATTGCCGGCACAGTTTCTTTTTCAATAGGCGGCAGAGTATACTGCGGAATTTCTTCTTCTGCCGTGTCTGCAATTTCTTCGGTAGATGCGCACGCGCAAAATATGCCCATCATAAAAGCCATCATAAAAAAAGTTATTCTTTTAAAAATCATTGTATAAGCCTTTGTATATTTCATAATTATTCTGTACTTTCTCAATATAGCTGTCTGTTTCCTCAAAAGGTATGTTTTCCAGGCCGGAATCTTCGACGAGCCAATCGCCTACGTTTGAAGGCCCAGCGTTATACGCAGCCAATACTTTTCTCGGGTCTCCGTCAAATTTATCGCGGAGGTATCCTAAATACCAGCAGCCTATTTGTATATTGGTATCCGGTTCGTTTAAAACCGAAAGCGAGTAATTCTCTATGCCGATTTTTCCTGCCGCCCATTCGCCCGTGTCTGGCATTATCTGCATTAGGCCTATCGCGCCCTTGCTCGAAATTGCCTGCTGGTCAAAACCGCTCTCAGCGCATATGACTGCGCTTACAAAATACGCGTCAATGTTATAAACTTCGCTGTATTGCTTTATCTGTTCCTGATATTTTAGGGGATAAAGCTTATATACAGCAACGCCTCTTAAAAGTATTGCCGCCGCGCATACGAGTATAAGGCAGACAATTGTCCATGCCTTTCTTTTTTTATAATCATCTCTAGCCGAGGTGCGCCTTCTTGTCATTTTATTACCTCTTGGTATCGGGATTTTTTAAGCAGCTCATCAACTTTGGAATACAAATCAGGAATGCTGCCGTTGTTTTGTATAATCTCGTCGGTAAAACATACCATATCTTTATCGGGCAGTTGATTTTCCATACGTTTTCTTATTTTAGAATATTCGAGACCGTCCCTTTGTATTACGCGTTCTATTCTTGCTTTGATGTCAGCGGTAACAAGCCAGACATAGTCTGTTTTTTTGTGCATGCCCGTTTGTATTAAAAGCGCAGCATCGAGAAAAACACGTCCGCTTTTTTTACTTGCTTCTAAAAACATATTATCAATGATAATAGGATGTAAAATACCGTTTAACCGTTCCAGCTTTTTTTTATCAGAAAATACAGAGTCGGCAAGTCTTTGCCTGTCTAAAGTACCGTCGGCAAGAAACATACCGTCTCCGAACTCGCGCCTTATGGCCTTTGCGCCCGCCTGCTCAGGCTCTGTTACCTGCCTTGAAACGGCATCTGCGCATATTACGTTTTCACCGAGCGAAGAAAGGTAATCGCTGACTGTAGATTTGCCAGACCCTATACCGCCCGTCAACCCAATTAAAATATTATTTCTCATTTCGCATCCAGCCAGTTATCGCCTACCGAAACCTCAGCCACCAACGGGACATCAATTTTATAGGCGTTTTCCATGCAGTCTTTTAAAAGCGCGCTTACATCATCTATCTCGCTTAAAACCGTGTCTATTATAAGTTCATCGTGTACCTGCAGTATAAGCTTTGACTCGAATCCGCCTTCTTTCAGCCTGTCGGCAACGTGTATCATGGCAATCTTTATAATGTCGGCGGCTGTGCCCTGTATAGGCGTGTTCAGCGCGGCTCTTTCTCCAAACGCGCGAATATTGTAGTTTCTTGAAGCAAGCTCGGGCAGATATCTTCTTCTTCCAAGCAGCGTTGTAACATAGCCGTCGTTCTTTGCCTTTATTTTAATGTCGTCCATGTACTGCTTAACGCCGGCAAACCTTTGGAAATACCGTTCTATATATTTTGCCGCCTTGAATATTGGAATACCTAGATTCCTCGATAAACCAAAATCGCTTATGCCGTATACTATACCAAAATTTACAGCCTTGGCGCCTCTTCTCATTTCGTCCGTAACATCATCCGGAGCAACGTCAAAAACCTCTGAAGCGGTACGCGTATGGATATCGGTGCCCGACAAAAAAGCGTTTTTCATTACCTCATCGCCCGAGATATACGCCAGTATTCTAAGCTCTATCTGAGAATAATCTGCCGTTACAAGCTTTCTGCCATCGGCAGACGGCAAAAACAGCCGTCGGATTTCCCTTCCCTCTTGTGTTTTTATAGGTATGTTCTGCAGGTTCGGTTCTTTGCTCGATATCCGCCCTGTAACTGTGGATATCTGCACAAACGTTGTATGTATAAATCCGTTTTTATCGGCAATCTTTTTAAGGCCGTCAATATACGTGCTCTTTAGCTTGCTCAAACGGCGGTATTCTATTATTTTTATTATTACGGGGTGCCTATCTTCAAGTTTTTCCAAAACTTCTATGTCGGTTGAATAACCTGTCTTTGTTTTTTTAACGGCCGGAAGAGAAAGCCTCTCGAAAAGCACTTCGCCGAGTTGTTTTGTAGAATTTATATTAAAATCATCGTATCCGCACAGCTCATAAATCGACTTTGTTAGCTCGTCTATTTGGCTATTTAACTTTGCAGAATATTTAAGAAGCTCGGGAAGGTCTATTCTAAAACCTGTATCTTCCATGCTGAGCAATACGTTCATCAGCGGCATTTCAATATCGTTATATACATACCAAAGCTCATTATCAACAAGCTCTTTTTTTTGTGCTCCATATAAGAAAACAATCAGAGCGGCATTTCCGCTGTATCCGCGTTTTTCACCTAAAGCCGAAAGTTCAAAATTAGAAGCCCCCGGATTAAGCGCGTACTCGGCCAGCTTTGTATCAAATAATATACCATTAATCTTTATGCCGTATTCTTTTAAATCGGTGATGTTTTGTTTTGCGCCGTGCAAAAGCTTATTGATGTTTTTGTCTTCTAAAATCGGCTTTAGTTCTTTTAAAACCATCTCTCTCGAAAAATCAAGGTTTAAAAGTGTATGCTCCGCAACAATGACGTGCTCTTCTTTATCAGAATAAGCGAGAGTGATATTATCACCGAAAGTAACCGCTATATATTCGTTTTCTTTTACATGCGACAGTAACTCTTTTAACGCAGGCATGTTGTCTATCTGTTTTTGAGCAGCCGATATTTTTTCTTCTTTTTTCTCGAAACCCATTCTTTTAAGAAGTGTAGCAAACCCGAGGTTTTGAAAAGCAGCCAATGCTTTTTCGCGCTCGAAACCATTAAAAGCAAGGTTTTGCATATCGACCTCTAACGGCGCGTTAACGTCTATTGCCGCTAGTTTTCTGCTCAAATAAGCGATCTGTTTATTATTCTGCAGCTTTTCTTTTAACTTGCCTTTTAGGTCTTCAATATTCTGATAAACGCCATCCATATCTTTATATTCATGCAAAAGCTTGAGAGCGGTTTTTTCGCCGACGCCCGGAACGCCGGGTATATTATCTGAACTGTCGCCCATAAAGCCTTTTAAGTCTATAATCTGCGCAGGAGTAAGCGCATACGTCTCGTATAGTTTATCTATATCAAAAATCTCCAGTTCGCTTACGCCTTTTCGGGTAAGCATAACATTGCATTTATCCGAAACAAGCTGGAAAGCATCTTTGTCTCCCGTAACTAGAACGCTGTTCATGTCTTTTTGTGAAGCAAGGCGCGATAAAACGCCCAAAAGATCGTCGGCCTCATACCCTTCTAGCTCGAGCGAAGAAATACCGATTGTTTCAAGAGCCTTTTTTAGCATTCCGAACTGAGGAATAAGCTCGTCGGGCGTCTTTAGCCTTTTTGCTTTATATTCTTCAAACATTTCATGCCGAAAAGTTTTTCCTTTTTTATCGAAAGCTATGGCAAGATAATCGGGTTTTAAAGAAGTAATCGCGCTGTTGAGCATAGAAAAAAAGCCGTAAACCGCGTTTGTATATTCCCCGTCTTTATTTGTTAAAAGCGGAAGAGCGTAAAACGCCCTGTGCATAAGGCTGTTTCCGTCAACCACCATTAAGGTTTTCGCCATTTTTTCTCCTGACCGTAACAAATTTTCTTTGAATCTAGTATAAATTATTATTCTGGCTTATGCAACCGCTTTGAAACTCTTTGGCTCGGCAGATGATAAAAAAAAGTCGTGATTTGCATCACGACCAATGTAAAGGGGGTCTTAATATATTTTGTGAGGTCTTTAATAATTATTACCAAAATAACAATTATTATTCTTCATTTTTTGGGAAAAAGTCTGCAAGAGAAACTGTCGACTCTTGTACGGGAGGAAGCTCATATTTAAATGATTCCTCTTTATCAAACTCTTTCTTCTTTTCTTCAGGTACTTCTTCGGGAGTCAGAAGCGCTTTTCTCGATAAGCTGATTTTGCGTTTTTCAGCGTTAACTTCAAGAATTTTAACTTCTACTTCATCGCCTACGCGAAGTTCGTCTTCTACTCTTTCAATCCTATGAGTAGTAACCTGAGATATATGTATAAGTCCGTCAACCGTAGGTTCCAATTGTACGAAAGCACCGAACGGAACAATGCGTACAACTTTGCCCGTTACCACATCGCCTGCGTGATATTTCTCGGGCACCGTGTCCCAGGGTTTTGGCTGAAGCTGTTTATATCCGAGCGCTATTTTTCTTTTTGCCGGATCTACGTTTAATATAAGAAGCTCTAACTCCTGGCCTTCTGAAACGATATCCGATGGGTGCTTTACTCTAGACCATGCAAGGTCTGAAATATGAAGCAAACCGTCGACACCGCCGACGTCTACAAACGCTCCGAAATCCGTAAGCCTTTTTACAACGCCTGTAATATGTTCGCCTTTAACAAAGCTGTCCCAAATCTGCGCTTCTTTTTCGCGTTTCTCTTTTAAAAGAACACTTTTATGCGAAGCTACAAGACGTTCTTGTCTTTTGTCAGCGTCTATCAAAGTAACTTCGAGTTCCTGTCCTTCGAATTCTTTTAAATCTTCAATGTATTTCAAAGAAAGATGCGAAGCAGGAATAAATGCGCTGTAACCTTCTATTTTAGTAGTAACTCCGCCTTTAACCGCTTTTCTTATTGTGCATTTGAAAAGCTTGTCTGTTCCTACGTTTTCCTGCATCTTTATCCAGTTTTGTTTTTTCTCTACTCGTTTTCTTGACAGAAGGACATTTCCTTCTCCGTCATTCATGCTTATGATTTCAGCTTCTATCTCGTCTCCGACTTTAAAAGCATCTTTTGCGTCTTCGTCTTTAAAAGAAAGTTCGCTCTTATGTATAATGCCGTCAGATTTATATCCAATGTTAACGCAAACATCTTCATCCGTAATTTGTACGATGCTGCCTTTAACTAATTCTCCTTTTTTCAGGCGAATTGTTTTTTCAAGCCCTTCTAAAAATTCATCCTGCTCCGTTACAGGAGCAGCATTTTCTTCCTTGGGTTCTTGAACGATTTTTTCATCAACTACATCGGCTTTTGCAGTGTCTTCTTCCGCAGCCTCCGCTTCGGGCTCCGGTTCTTTGGCAGCTGCTATATCTTCTTCCACAGCCTCGGCGTTTTCATCTATTGATTCGGAATCGGCGTCTGCGGTATCTTCTGCCTCTGGCTCTGGTTCGTTATTTTCTTCATTTTCTTCATCGGGTTTTGTAGCTTTAATTGTTTCCTCAATAGCCGGTTCTTCAGAGGTAGGATACTCTTTGCTGGTATCTTCTACCTTGTCGTTGGCCGCATCATTCTCGCTGGCGATCTGCTCGCCATCGATAGGCAGCACTTTTTCATTTTCTATCATGTAGTTGTAAACCTCCCTAATCATCGTATCCGGTGTTGAAGCACCGGCGACAATGCCTATTATATCACCAAAACTCATTTTTTCAAGTAATAGTTCACTTTTATCTTCAATATGATAAACATTTTTACAGTATCTCTTACATAATTCATATAATTTTTTAGTGTTTGAGCTGAATTTACCGCCAACTACAATAACTGCATCAGACTTTTGAGCAATCTGTTTTGCTTCATGCTGCCTTTCTTTTGTTGCTTCGCAAATGCTCATAAACGGAACGATTTCGTCGATTTTGTCTTGCAGAACGGCTAAAATACTGTTCCATTTTTCTTCTGTTATAGTGGTTTGGGCTACCACAACAGCTTTTTTTAGCTCGGGGAGTTTATCTACATCTTTGATAGAGTATACGACAAAAGAGTTTTTTCCTGCCCAGCCAAGTATTCCCGTTACTTCGGGGTGCCCTATTTCTCCTATTATAATTACGGGAATGCCGTTCTTATCTGCCTTTGATACTCTTTCATGTATTCTTTTAACGTACGGGCAAGTTGCGTCAATATAATCTATGCCTTTGCTGTTAAGCTGCGCGTAAATGTCCGCAGAAGCGCCGTGAGACCGTATTACAACAGTTTCTCCCGTTTGCGCTTCGCTTATGCTGTCTATACTTCTTACGCCGCGCGACCGGAAAGATTCTATAACGTTTTTATTGTGTATCAACGGTCCGAAAGTTACAATTTTCTTATCAATATTTTTTTCTACTGCGTCAACAGCTCTTTTTACTCCAAAGCAAAAGCCCGCGTTTTTAGCTAAAATAACCAAAATTTATACCTGCTGCGCTTTTTTTTCTAAATCTTGAATTTTATCTTCTAAAAGTTTTGTCGCCTTTGTTACAGCTTCGGGGTTATATTTTTTACCGACATAGTCGGAAAGAAGTATTGGTTCCCCGATAACTAATTTTATTCTTCTGAAAAATTTGTAATTGCCCTTTATATATATGGGGATTATAGGAGCATTGTTTTTAAGCGCAATCATAGATGTGCCCGGTTCAAACTTTTCTGTTTTTCCAGTTTTGGCTCTTTTGCCTTCCGGAAACATGCCAATGATTTTATCTTTTCTTAAAATACTGAAAGCATGCCGTATAGCGGTTAGGTCTCCCTCGCCTCTTCTTACCGGAAAAGCCCTTACAAGACGGAAAAAGATTCTGGAAAATCTGCTTTTAAAAAGCTCTATCTTTCCCATCCAGTATATGTGCCGTCTAAAAGCTATAACTATAATCAAAGGGTCCCACATGCTTGTATGATTAGAGATAACAATGCATTTGCCTTTTATTTTTGTATTCTTTTTGCCAACTATTTTAGGAAAAAATAATAAGTTTATTATAATCGTACCAATGAATCTTAAAAAATAGTATAGCAGCATCGTTTATTCTCCGAAATCTTTCAATATTATTTGCAGAACCTGCTCAGCGTTTAATTTCGTAGTATCAATAAAAACAGCGTCTTTGGCCTGCTTTAAAGGTGCAAAGCTTCTTGTAGAATCGTTTTTGTCACGCGAAACCATTTCACTGAGCACATCGTCATAAGGTTTATCGACTCCCTTGGCAGCAAGTTCTTTATAACGCCGGTTAGCTCTTTCTTTTACATCTGCGGTAACAAAATATTTATGCGGCGCGTCGGGCAGTACATAAGTGCCTATGTCTCTTCCATCGAGCACGACATCATATTGCTGTGCTACTTCTCTTTGCATGGCAACTAGTTTTAAACGTACGCACGGATAAGCAGATATATCGGAAGCGGCCGTCGAAATTTCGGGCGTACGTATATAAGGCATTATATCTTTGCCGTCTAAAATGAGTTTTTGTTCTCCTGACTGATAAATGGTATGCAAATCTATATTTTGAATTAATTTTTCTACCTGGCCAGAATCGCCTATATCAACTTTAGAATTTATCGCGGCGTATGCTACCGCCCTGTACATAGAGCCGGTATCCAAATAATATATATCTAGTTTTTTTGCTAAGTTTTTTGCAAGCGTGCTTTTTCCTGCGCCCGAAGGCCCGTCTATCGCTATATTAATTCTGCTCATATAACCCTATGCCCCAGTCCTATAGCGACTTCGTTAAGATGCAGCAAGCCTATTCCGAAAAATATACTTACGGCAAGGTGCCCGTCGTATCTGGCGATGCCTATCTTGCCGCCAACGTTTAACCCTATCGCTTTAGATGTAATCTGCGAAATCGCTTCTCTTACGGCTCCTGCAACGGCGCCTTCTTCGTGAAGTGTTTCTTCGATAATCTTTTCTCTTTTTGCCGCCACCACGCAGCATTCGATAATTCGCATTACGGAAGCTAAAAATTCTCCTCCAAAATCTACCGCTGCCACATGTACACCTTTTTTAAGGTATTTTTCTTTCAGCAATTTCTCATCTTCTCTGCTTGATGTAAGAGCAAGGCGTACAGCAGCCTTTGCTACTTCTTTGCTTCCGGGTACCATATAAAAACCTCCGCTGCCGTTTTACATATTTGTTTGGCTTTATTATATATAATCGCAATATAATTAACAACTAAATTATAAAAGTTCTTTATATATGCCTTCATTTAAATTAAATTTTTCTTTTATTAGCAATAAAAAAGTATTATTATAATATAGTAGCATAAAGCCAAAAATTTATAATGGCGGGAATTTATTATGAAGAATAATGATGTAAAAAACGAAAGCTTTAAGTGCCCTTCCTGCGGAGCGGATATGAAATACGATTCTCAATTGGGACAGCTTGGCTGCGATTTCTGCGACCGCCGCGAACGTTTATTGGCGGTTAATGAAGATATTGAGGAGTTTAATTTTGAAGCCGCGGAAAATGACGAATCGTTAAACGACTGGGGCTTGAAAACTAAAACAATAAAGTGCTCTAACTGCGGCGCAAAAACGGTAACTGCAACAGATAAGCCTTTAGTATCATGCGCGTTTTGCGGTTCTGTAAATATAGCGCCGGTTCAGGAGCAGCCGGGAATTCGGCCTGAATCGCTTATACCGTTTATAATTGATATGAACAAAGCGGCCTTGCTTTTTGAAACATGGATTAAAAAACGCTGGCTAGCACCCTTTGCTCTAAAAAAGGGTTATAGCTCGAATAAATTAAGAGGAGTATATATTCCTTACTGGTCGCACGATACCCAAACAAAATCGTCATACATAGGACAGGCGGGAGATTATTATAACGATACAGAAATGCGTACCGTCACTGTAGACGGAAAAACAGAGACAAAACCGCATAAGGTACAAAAAGTAAGATGGCGTTTTATATCGGGTACGTTTGATAAAAAATTCGATGCTATAATGTATAACGATTCTAGAAATATAGACCCAAAAAGAATAGAAAAGATAGAACCTTACAGATTAAACGAGCTGATAAAATTTGACCAAAAGTTTATGACAGGTTTCGAGGCAGAGCATTATAATTCCGGCTTAAAAATAATTTGGGGCAGAGCAAAAGCTTTTATGCGCAAATCTATAAGAAACGATATAAGAGATATACTAAAGCGAGGCAGCGATGTTGTCGGAACTGTCAATATAAGCACTCATTATACCGATATTAAATATAAACATATGCTTTTGCCGATTTGGATATCTTCTTACGAGTTCAAAAACAAGATTTATAATTTTTTCGTTAACGGGCAGACGGGCGAAGTTCAAGCAGATTCTCCGAAGAGTGTTTTGAAAATCGGCGGTATTGTGCTTATTATATTAGCGGTTGCCGCGGCGCTGTATTTTATTTTAAAATAAAATATACAAAATATAAAAGAGCGTTTTTTAATCTACGCTCTTTTGTTTTGCTATTAATTCTAATTTTTTGGTTCTGCTTAGTTTTTTTATCGCGCATTCACGCTGCATAGCCAGCCTTTTTGAGAAACACTCTTGCTTGTAAACAAGCTTTACCGGCAGGCGGCTTCTTGTATACTTGCTTGCTTTGCCGCTGTTATGTCCGAGAACGCGCTTTTGCAAATCGTTTGTCCAGCCTGTATAGAGCGTATCATCAGCGCACTTTAGAATGTATACAAAGCATTTATCATTTTTCAATATACAATATTCCAATCGTGCCCGGGCCGCAGTGGGTAGAAATAGTTGCCGAAGCATCTGGTGTATAAACGTTTTTTAAATTAAACTCAGATTCCAGCCTCTTTTTAAAATTCTCTGCTTCATCAGATAAGCAGCTTGTAACAAATACTCTTTTTGAATCAATTTTATCAGCGTTTTCCATAATAAGATTAAAATATTTATCTATATAATTGCTTCCGCGAAATTTTGTGGTCGGTACAACTTCGCCGTTTATTAATTCAAGCATAGGTTTTATTTTTAATTTTGTTCCCATTAACGAAGACAGCCTTGAACATCTTCCTCCCATGTAAAGGTATTTTAAAGTATCTAAAACAAAGCTTACCCTTGCTTTGCTGCGAAGCATTGTAGCGTTGTCGGTTATTTCTTTTAGAGAAGCTCCTTCGTCTCTTGCGTCGCACGCCTGCAAAACCTGCAGACCTATTCCCGATGAAAGGCTCATAGAATCTATTACGGATATTTTGTCCTCGCCGAGTTGCCTGGATGCTATAATTGCGTTTTGAACGGTGCTTGAAAGTTTCTTTGAAATACCTATGAATAAAATATCGTAATCAAGCTTTAGCCATTTGGAAAAAATCTTTTCAAATTGAAATACATTTACCGCCGCCGTTTTAGGCAATGCCTTATTCTCCTCGGCAAATCTAAAAAGATCTTTGCTAGTTACGCTGCCGTCATCAAGAAATGTTTGCTCGCCCAAAATAATAGTTAAAGGCGCGATTTCAATTTCGTTTTTGGTAAGCAAGTCATTCGGCAAATCCGAAGTACTGTCGGTTATAATTTTGATTTTTCTCATTTTTTTCTCCATTATAAGTAAATATTTATTCAATACTATATATATCATAAAAAATGTATGATTATTATAGCATACATTTAGTATTAGTTGTAAAAAAGGTATTAATAAATCTGTTTGTAACGGATTCTTAAGTAAAAAGATTGTATAATAAATAGGAATGAATGTATTGTATGTAAAACCAAGTTGGATTTTTTTAGATTATTATATAGATTATTCAAAGTTGCAGACACTTTTTTTTTAATGTATAATACACCAGCAAATATTTATTGGAGGCAGTTAATGAGCAACACGATGCCGATGGTTGCGCTAAGAGACGTTATAGTCTTTCCGGAGATGGCGCTTCATTTTGAAGTCGGAAGAGAAAAATCAGTAGCGGCACTGGAAGAAGCTATGGAAAATGACCAGACAATTTTTCTTGCTGCGCAGAAAGATAAAGAAGTATCGGACCCCAGCCCCGAAGATATATTCGAGGTAGGAACTGTTTCAAAAATAAAGCAAATACTAAAGCTTCCCGGAGATATAATACGCGTTTTAGTAAAAGGGGTTTATCGGGCAAAGATTGTTAAGTTTACAAAAACCGAACCGTATCTTGAAGTCGAAACAAAACAACTTGTATCAAAAAAATCTTCTGAAAACGATTCGAAAGAACTGGCTTTAAAAAGAATGGTTACCAATCTTTTCGATGACCTTACCAGCCTCAGCACGAAAGTATCTTCCGAAACGCTTTCGTCTGTAAACAGTGTTGAAGATGTAGGACAGATGGCGGATATTATTGCTTCAAGCGTGGTTTTTGTTCTTGAAGACAAGCAGGAAATATTAGAGAGCGCAGATAGTATAGCAAGGCTGGAGAAACTCGTAAAAGTTTTATCGAGCGAACTTGAAATAGCTACGATAGAAAACGATATAAGAAATAAAGTCAGAAACCAGATTGATAAATCGCAAAAAGAATACGTTCTTCGCGAACAGCTAAGAGCAATTCAAACTGAACTCGGCGAAGGCTCTGGTATTAAATCTGACGCGGATGAGCTAAGAGAAAAGCTTTCAAAACTTCCCGTAAGCGATGAGGTAAGAGAAAAAGCGGAAAAAGAAATATCGCGAATGGAAAAGCTTTCACTCGGATCGCCCGAACTTGGCGTTATTCGCTCATACGTTGAATGGATTATTGACTTGCCCTGGGGCATAGAAACTAAGGATAATCTTGATTTAACTCACGCAAGGCAGATACTCGACGAAGACCATTTCGGGCTCGAAAAAGTTAAAGATAGAGTTGTGGAATATTTGGCTGTGCTTGCAAGAAAAAAAGATTTGCATGGGCCGATACTATGTTTTGTCGGGCCTCCGGGTACAGGCAAAACTTCTATCGCACGTTCTATCGCCAGAGCGCTGGGCAGAAAGTTTGCAAGGACGTCGCTTGGCGGGCTGCGCGACGAAGCGGAAATCCGCGGGCACAGAAGAACGTATATAGGCGCTATTCCGGGTAGAATTATATCCGCGATAAAACAGGCGGGAAGCGTTAACCCTGTGTTTTTGTTCGACGAAATAGATAAAATGGCGAACGATTTTCGGGGCGACCCCGCTTCTGCTATGCTTGAGGTTTTAGACCCCGAAATAAACGGCACATTCCGCGACCATTATCTTGATCTGCCATTTAGCTTAGAGCAAGTCATGTTTTTAACTACCGCAAACAGCTACGATACAATACCCGCTCCCCTGCTCGACAGAATGGAAATAATAGACCTTTCAAGCTATACCGAGCTAGAGAAAATAGGTATTGCTAAAAATCATCTGATAAAAAAACAGCAGGAAGCGCACGGGCTTTTGCCCGATGAAGCTGTAATTAAAGACAGCGCGCTTATCGAGATAATACGTCATTACACAAGAGAAGCGGGCGTGAGAAACCTCGAAAGAAAGATAGCTACCGTTTTTAGAAAATGTGTTTTCGAACTTTCCAAGAAAAAGAAAACTAATATTGTGGTCACAAAGAACACAGTGCATAAGTATCTTGGGCCAATCATGTTTTCTCAGACAAAGTCTGATTCTGTTGACAGAATAGGCGTAGTAACGGGGCTTGCATGGACTGCCGCTGGCGGGCAGACGCTTGTAGTAGAGGCTATAAAGATGCACGGCAAAGGAAAGCTGGTGCTGACAGGAAAGCTTGGCGAAGTTATGCAGGAATCTGCAAAAGCCGCGCTTAGTTACGTACGCTCTAACTGCAAAGAATTAGGCATTGAAGAAAATTTTATAGACAGCAATGACATACATATACACCTTCCCGAAGGTGCAATACCAAAAGACGGGCCTTCGGCAGGCGTGACAATAGTTACCGCTCTTGTTTCTGTACTTTCGGGTAAAACGGTAAAGAGCGATATTGCCATGACGGGTGAAATAACTCTTACCGGAAGGGTTTTGCCTATAGGCGGGCTAAAAGAAAAAGCTCTTGCCGCTGTAAAGGTAGGTATCAGCAATATCATTATCCCCAAAGAAAATGAAAAAGATTTGGCCGATATACCGTCTGCCGTAAGAAAAAAGATAAACTTTATTCCGGTTACTGAACTTAGCGAAGTTATAAAAACCGCCGTAAATCAAGAATAGGTTGTATAAATGGAAATAAAAAAGGCAAGTTTTTTAAAAAGCATGAAGAGCATAAGCGATTATCCGCAAACAGGCATGACAGAGATTGCGATATGCGGAAAATCTAACGTAGGCAAATCGTCGCTTATAAATTTATTGACGAAAAATTCTAAACTTGCAAAAATAAGCTCCAGCCCCGGAAAAACAAGGCTCGTTAATTTTTTTGTAATTAACGAGAATTTTCTTTTTGTAGACCTTCCCGGGTACGGATACGCTAAAGTTTCAAAAGAAGAGCAGAAAAGCTGGCCAACTATGATAGAAGATTATTTTACAAAGTCAGAAAAACTGCGCGCACTTTTGATACTGCTCGATATTCGGCACCAGCCTACGAATGACGATATGCTCATGTTCGAATGGGCGGCGCATTTTGGGCTGCATGTCATAATTGTTGCGACAAAGGCGGACAAAATCGCGAAATCAAGACGCCCCCAGAGGCTGAGTGAAATTAAGAAAAAGGTCAGCGGCGGTGTAGAATATCCTATAGTAGCGGTCTCCGTGTTAAAAAAAGTTGGCGAAGAACAGCTTCTTGAACAAATAGAAAAGGCATTGCAGATATGAGCATTTACGCAATTGGTGATTTGCATCTTTCGGGGTTTTCTCCTAAACCAATGGATATTTTCGGAGACCATTGGACAGGTCACTGGGGAAATATAAAACAAGACTGGCAGAAAACTGTAAGCAGTGACGATCTCGTACTTCTGCCCGGAGATTTATCCTGGGCGCTGCGGCTTTCGGAGGCCGCAGGCGATATGCGCGAAATCTGTTCTCTTCCGGGAAAAAAGGTAATGATAAAAGGCAACCACGATTACTGGTGGAGCTCTTTGGCGCAGGTTAAATCGCTTCTTTGCAATAATACAGAGGCTATACAAAACAACAGCTGCGTTTACAAAGACTATGTAATCGCCGGGTCAAGAGGCTGGACTACCCCCGGAACAAGCCAGTATAACGCCAAAGATGACGAAAAACTCTATCTGCGCGAAGCGGGCAGGCTTGAGCTTTCGTTAAAACATGCAAAGAAGGCATCTCCGGAAGCAAAACTAATTTGCATGATGCATTTTCCGCCGTCCGGCAAACAGGGAAACGAAACTCTTTATACAAAGCTGTTCGAAGAGTACGGAGCGGTGCACGTCGTTTACGGGCATTTGCACTCGGGCAGTATACAAAACGCCTTATCGGGCGTTGTAAGGGGCGTTAAGTACACTCTTGTTTCATGTGACGCTCTGGGCTTTAAACTCGCTAAAATAATATAAAAGATAAACAAAAAAGCTCCTGCCCGTCAAATTACGGGGCAAGAGCCTTTATTTTTATTATACTATTGAAATAAAGCGGCAAACCTTGAAAAGAAGTTCTCCTCTTTTTCCTGCGTTTCCTGCACAGTAAACTGCTTTGGCGAAGATATCTCCGGTGTAGTCAGAATATACTGTACGCTCGAAGGGCTGTTTTTATCGGGCGATGCAAAAGATACAGCCGGTGTGTCATCGGAGAGAAAAGCATCTGTCTGAGAAGATATTTCATCTTTAGCGGTTGAAATTCCATCTTTAAAATCTATCTGTCCGTCTATCAATTCCTGAATGTTTTCAGGAAGCTTTTTTATAGAATAATATAACTGGCGTATTCCCGAAGAGCTGCTTTTTACTCCTCCGCTGTAAAGCGCAAAACCGTCTTTTAATTCATCATACCCGCTTTTTAGTTCGCCGGCGTTAGCCGCGGCGGTACTTAGCCCCTCGTCAAACTGCTTATACATTTGTGCAGTCTGCGAAACTCCCGCTGTATATTCGCCAAGGCCGCTGCTTGCTGACCCAAGGCCGCCAGATAAAGATTCCAGAGTTCCGAGTATCTCCAGAGTTCCATTGGCAAGCGCAGAAACGGACGGATCGGCGCTTGATTGCAATGATAACGCCAGGGCTTTTAAACCGCCCGAGGAAGCGGACAGAGCGCCAAGGCCGCTGTTTATGCCGCTGATACCTTCCGCGACAGACTTACCGTTAGCTGAAAGTTCATCTAACCCCGCCCCAATCTGTGATGATGAGCTCGAAAGCGACTTTATACCGTCAAGGTATTCGCCTAGGCCGTTAGAATATTGATTCATGCCCGAGAGCATATCGTCGCCGTTTTCAGCAAGCTGCGACATGCCGTAGCTAAGGCTTCCCACGCCGTCTTTTAGTGTGGTGATACCGTCTTTTAAATCGGATGTTCCATCAACCATTTCGCTTGCGCCGTCCAGCATATCAGAAAATCCATCCTGAAATTCGCTTATGCTGTCTTCTATTCCGCTAGAAGAAAACGCGCCCTTAACAAGAGTGATAGAAACAGGGTCCATTTGGAATTCGCTTATGTCCGCTTCTAAGTATACTTTTCCGCTTTCGTCGGGAAAAATATTATAGCTTATATTCATAGTCTGCCCTACCACAACATTAGCGGCGCCGTCTGCATTAATATTGCCTGCGGTATTCATGTTAAGCGGCAATGTAATTTGTGCCATAAAGCCGTCGCGTACTCTTTTCTCGCATAGATAGTTAGGTTTATACTCTATTTCTATTTTTAAATGCCCTGTTTTCCCGCCGAGATTGATACCCGAAATTTTATTTCCGTCAAGAAAATACTGTATATCAAAAACCATAGGCAGTTCGCCTTCTGTAGTTCCCTGATAATAGAGCCCTCCCTCTATGTAATCATCGGTAAAACTAATTTTATCGCCTTTTACTACAGGTTCACTTAGCGTAGACAGATTTTTTATGTTTGTATATTGTCCGTAATCAACATATTCGCCGAATAGCTGGTTAACGACGTATATCTTTTTAACGCTGCCGTCGTGATTAAGCGACGCATATACCGTTTCGTTTTTTTGCTGTGCCGCAAAAGCCGATGTCACAAATAAACTTAAGCACATTACTATAAGTAATATAGCTGCGGCAATTTTTTTAAATTTCATTTTTTCTTCTCCCCAAAAACAATTTTCTTGTCATAGTTGTCTTTTTTATAAACTTATCTAAAAGTATTAACACCTGTGGTAATACTATTATCGTCATCGCTCCCGATAAAAGTGCGCCTCTCCCTATTAGAGTGCCGAGCTGCGACATTGCAGGCAGCGAAAACGTTGCAGAAACTACAAAGCCTGCCGCTGTTAAAACGAGTGCGGATATGAGTATAGACGCGCCTGCCTTTTCTGCGGCATACTCCCCTGCCTCTCTTTTGCCCAGCGTTTTTCTGCCCTCCAAATAATAATTAGTCATAATTATCGTATAGTCTATTGTGGCGCCAAGCTGTACAGCGCTTATTATCATGTACCCTATAAAAACCATAGGCGTGCCCATAAAATAAGGTATAGACATGTTTATCCAGATAGAAGTCTGTATGATAAACAAGAGTATAATGGGTATTGATACAGACTTAAACGTTAATAAAAGTATTAAGCCGACGAGCAGTATAGATATAAGCGATACGAGCAGAAAATCTCCGCTAGTCGCCTGCTTGATGTCGTAAATAACAGGAGAAGCTCCCGTAACAAATGCATCATCATATGTTTTTTCTACAGTTTGCCTAATCTGCTCGACTGCAAAAAACGCATCATCGCCTTCTATACTTGTATCAATCTCAGCTATGTATCGAGAATAATTATCGCTCAAAAACTCGGTCTTTATATTCTCGGGTATCATTTCTTCGGGCATTGCCGGGTCTATAAACGAGTAATACCCCTGTACGCTCTTTACGAACGCAAGAGAATCGATTGCATTTACGTTGCTGTATTCTCCCGCCTCGTCTCCCCTGGGCACTAATACTACTATATTATTGCTTGAACCAAATGTGTCTTCTATTTTTTGATTCATAGAGTTCTGCTCTTCACTGCTGCCCGTGTTAGAAGCATAAGTGAATTTGTTATTGCTCTGTGCCAAAAAGCTCACAACAGACAGTATAAGCAAAAGCCCTAAAACTATGTATTTAATTTTTCCGCCCAATATATGCTGTACCTTTTTCATAGAAGGCATCAGCTTTTTATGCTTTGTTTTGTCGATTGCTTTTACAAAAGCAACAGACAGAGCAGGCAGCAGTATCATTACACTTATAAGGCTGAAGAAAATACCTTTGGCAAGCACAAACCCCATGTCCTGCCCCATTGTATAGCTCATAAAAACAAGCGATATAAAACCAACTATTGTCGTCAATCCGCTTGATAAAACAGAAGAAAACGATGCCTTTATTGCCTTTATCATAGCTTTGCCCGCATCTTTTTCTGTTTTGCGTTCCTGCTCAAACCTGTGCAGCAGAAAGATAGAATAATCCATAGATATCGCAAGCTGCAGTATAGAAGCGCTCGCAAATGTCATGTACGAAACTTCTCCGAAAATGACGTTTGTGCCCATGTTAAGAAGTATCGCCGCTCCAATAGTGATAAGAAAAAGCGCGACTTCGAAAAAAGAATTTGTTGCCAGAAACAAAATCAAAAGTATGATAACAAGCGCAATTATAATGCCTGTGAATATCGTTTCGTTTACAGATTTAGTGTTATAATATTCATCCGAAGCACTTCCCGAGATTATCAGATCGTTGCCGAACATTTTTCTTAAATTGTCAATTGCTCTGCGTGTCTGCTCGGCATAATCGTCCTGCTCGAATATAATCTGGAGCAGGGCGCTGTCGCCTACGAGATAGTTGTTCCTTATTTCTTCGTCAATTAATTCTATAGGCTGTTTTAAGTCGGCAATATCGTCAAGCCAAACTACGTTTTTAATACCGTCTATTTTTTCTATCTGCTGTTTTTTCTCCAATACCTCAACTATGTTTACGCCTTGCAGCATAATAACTGCGTTGCCGTTATAGCTGTACTCGGACTTTAAAATATCAACGCCCTTTTTCGAAGGTGAATCATCGGGCAAATATTTTGACATATCATAATTCTGGCCCACGCCGAGCATTAAAAATCCGCATAGAATCGAAAAAATTATAAAAATTAATATGACTGTCTTTTTTCTGTTTATAACCGCGTTGAAAAACTTATTCAATTATGCACTCCTGTAAAGCATTATTCATATATTTCTATTTTATGGTATAAAAACAAAGCGCACAATTACCCGAGCGAAGGAAATAGTGCACTATAATGGGTGATTTTTTATTAACCTTTTCGGGTGAATGTAAAACTAATCAGCCTGAATCAGCCATAAAATGTGTTCTGCCGAGAATATTGTTCAATTGAAGCCGATTTGATATATTGAGCTTTTTGTAAATACGTTTAATATGAGATTTCACGGTATTAATCGAAATATGAAGCTCGCGGCTTATAAGCTCATTTGTCATTCCCTTTGCTAAAAGCTCTACAACTTCTATCTCTCTGTCAGATAAAGTATACTTTTGTTTAAGTGTCTGCCTGTCGTTTGTGATATCGAGATTGGTATTATAATTTTTAAAGAAATAAGAACAAAGATCAACAAACACGAATATAGAAAATGTTGAAAAAGTCATATGTGTCAGCTGAAAAGCAATGTTTCGCAGAAAAAAGAAATCTAATAAAGAAAAGAAAATTTGGGGTAAAAAAGCTATTATAAAATATTTAGCCAATCTCTGATCGTGAGCATTGCTTATTTTTTTATACTTTACCGATAGAACGACCGCCTCGAAAAAAAGCGCTATAGAACAAAGCGGGTAAAAAGCCCAAAGAGCATTTGTGATAGCGAGTGACAAATCGGATTTTGAAATAAACATGACGAGTATAGTCGTTATAATAAGCAATACGCTTACGATTATTGCAGCGTATATAAGGCCTAATCTTTTTTTTCTTTTTGTTATGGGGAAAAGCTGAATAACATAATGGCAGGTGGCAAGTATTGACGCCATTATAAGAGCGATTACAATAAGCGCAACAAGCGGAGACAGCCACTCTAAGCTTTTGCTGCTGATGGAGGAAGTCATTTCGCTAATGCTGTACATATATGAAATAAAGAGTATCGCAGAAATCGGAAGAAGAACCATCAATGTACGGCGCGCAAGCACGTCTCTTGTTCTTATAAACATAACGCCGGAAAATAAAAAAGCACTAAATAACAGAGATGTTTCTATAAATTGTATGGAATAAATAATAATGTTCACGTAAAGATTGCCTCCATAAATATATGATAAATTATAACATTATTATTACATGTTGCATAGAAGGGCATATATTGTTTACACCATGTTAATAATAATTAAACTTGTTAAAATATTAAATGGACAGGCTTTTTACTGAACACGAATAATTTTTGTGCTGTCGTTATCAGTTTTTTCAGTTATTGCTTTTGAAACGGCTTTGTAAATAGATTCGCTTTTAACCTTTAGCTCGTAAAGCTTCTCATAATAGCCGCTGATAACCCTGTTTAATTGATTTTCCTTATACTTAACAATCAGAAGGCGCTTTTTTGCTTCTTTATCCGCCCGCCGTATTATAGACTGCGCTTCTTCTTGCGCTTGGCTGATTGCGCCGATTATATATTTTTCATTTTCTTTATAATCTTTAACAACTAAAGACAGCTGATGATTCTGTTCTCTCAAATGGAATATTCTTTTCTTTTGCTCGCGTAATATTTTTTCATAATCATCTTTAAGATATTGTATATGTTTGTCTGCATATTTTGCTTTATAGTTACCCGTAAAGCTTTTTTTTAAATAGTTCATAAGGCCGCCCTCCTAAAAAAATAATAGCACCGCCTGGGCAAATAAAATTGTCGGACGGTGCTTATTTCTTAGTCTTTTTATGTCAAATTAGGCGACGTTATTAAGCTTTATCTTTATTTTCGGAATCCAGTTTATTTTTTGCATCGGCGGCTTTCATTTCGGCTTTTTTTGCATCGGCGGCTTTTTTTAACGCAGCTTGCTCGGCTTTTTTTGTTTTCATTTCTACTTCTTTAGCCTTTTCTTCAGCAGTTTCAACCTTTTTTTCCGCCTTTTCAATTTTCTCTTTTGCGGCAGCAGATTTAGATGAAAGCTTGCCTATTTTTTCTTTGGCTTTTTGCGCTTTCTTTTTTTCTTTTTGCGTTATATCTAAAGAATCATCGTCCGCATTATGGGCTTTTATCTCAGATATTTTAATCTTGTCTTCAATTAAATCGGCTTTTTTCTTTGCTTTTCTAGCTTTATCTTCCGCTTTTTGAACCTTTGATGCGGCTATATCATTTTTTTCTAACATAGCGGCTGCCTTTTCCTGCGCCCTTATTGCTTTGTCTTCTGCCTTTATTTTTTTAGCGTTAGCTTTATATTCATTTATCTGGGCTTCTGTCCATGAGATACAATATAATCCGTCGTATGGTTTGTATTCTTTTTTCTTCCAGGTCCTAAAAATAATATATGCAAGGCCGCCGACAAAGAATATCGCGCCAAGTGCCTGCGAAACTCTTACGTTGTTCCACATTAAACTGTCTGTTCTCATAGCTTCTATCCAAAAACGCCCAAAACCATATAATGCTAAATATAGAGCAAATATTCCGCCTCTTATTTTCACTTTTTTTCTAATCAACATAAGGAATATGAAGACCAGTACATTCCATGCTGATTCATAAAAGAATGTTGCCTGATACCAAACTCCTTCTATGTTTACTCCCGCGGGAAACCACTGCCAGGCTTTATCTGTTATTATTCCCCCATGTGCTTCCTGATTAACAAAATTGCCCCATCTTCCTATAGCCTGGGCAATTATAATGCTCGGGGCGGCAATATCCATTATCTCGCCGACGGGAACTCTGCGCCATCTGAAAAATATGATAGCGGCAATAACCCCGCCGATAACAGCGCCGTATATAGCAAGGCCGCCTTCCCATATTGCTAACATTCGCAAAAGGTCGCCCGAATATGAAGACCATGCAAAAATCACATAATAAAGCCTTGCGCATACAATACATATCGGTATCGCGATAAGCATAAAATCGAGTACCATATCAGATCGGTATCCTCTTCTTTTTGCTTCAATTACGCCAAGAACTACACCTATGATAAGAGCGGTAGCGATAATTATACCGTACCAATATATATCTTTGCCAAAAAGAGAAAATGCGACTCTGTCCATTTTTTACCTCCAAAAAGAAAATTATGTCTTTATATATGTTTATATTATATGTGTTTCATATAGCCCGGTCAAGAGAGCAGCTGAATAAATAAAAAGAATTGCATCCGGTTAAGAATGCAATTCTAAAAGTTATTATTTAGTTAGAGCCTTACTATTTATCTTGTTTTGTAAGGTCAACTTTTGCTTTACGGTTTCTTATCTTCCACTGGATCTTAGAATCCTTATCAGCAACTGTAGAGAATACGTTCTCGACTCTGCCCTTCTCGAACTCTAGCGGCGGTTTTTTCGTACTGCTTAGTATCTTACCGAGCAGCGCCGAGAGTATCGAGTCTTCTTCTTCAACTTCCTGTTTGCTTATTTTTCTGTTCTCATAGCCCCACTGTACCGTGAATGTGCCGTCACCGTTATTAGTTATTACTTCGGCAATAGGTACTACCGCAAACCATAAGGCGAATATCAGCCACAGCAGCAGTCCGAGAGGTATAAGCATCAGCAGCCACCATAACCAGTCATTGTTCGGTCCGGCCTCTGGAACAGGCTCGTCAGCAAGCGGCTCTGGGTCTCCTGCTTCCGGTACATCTTCCGGTACTATTACTTCAGTCTCAGTAAATACCGCAACAACTTCAGTATCGGCATCCATAGTAACGTCGGTAATAGCATTTCCGTTTACATCTTCCCAGCCTGAGAATTCATACCCTTCTCCCGGAGTAACTCCTACAGCAGTAAGGTCAATCACGGTTCCCGGAACGTGCGGCCCGGATATATCATCCGTGCTTCCTTCTCCTACTATAGTAACAGATAATGTAAACAGTTCTTCAACTTCAGTATACTGTGCCGTTACCGTAATGCTTCTTGTGATGTTATCAAAGGCAACATCCCATCCGGAGAACTCGAATCCATCTCTGGCCGGTACATCCGGTGCGGTCGCAGCTTCGCCGTAAAGCACTCTATCTCTACCAATTGTAGTTCCCTCAAAGTCTACAAATGTAACTGTGTATGTTATCGGTGTATATGTTGCGACAGCTGTAATATTTTCTCTTACATTAGTCAGGCTGTCAACTTCGGTTACATTATCTCCCGTAAGCGCCCATCCTGCAAACGTGCTTCCGAGAACGACCGGAGCCGTTTCAAGAGCAGCTGCAGAATCCCAGGCAACTGACTGCGTCAGGCCTATCTGTGTCGTGCCGTCAGCTTCAAAGAAGCTTACTGTCAACAACAACTGATCAATTGTCAGCGTGCCGTCAACAACCGTTATGTCGTAGTTCGGGTTAGCTCCGAGCGTTGCCGTTATTGCATATGTTCCAACAGCTTCACCTGCTGCGCGGCTCAATGTGTAATCGAGTACTTCGCTGCCGACTGTGCCGGTTACTACAGCCGTTAATGCCGGATCCGCATCGTTGAACACCTTGCTCTTGTTATCGATCGTAATTGTCGCGGCCTTCTGATCAATTGTCAGCGTGCCGTCAACAACTGCTATATCGTAGTTCGGGTTAGATCCGAGAGCTGCTGTTATAGCATATGTTCCTACATCTTCACCTGCTGCGCGGCTCAATGTGTAATCGAGTACTTCGCTGCCGATTGTGCCGGTTACTACAGCTGTTAACGCAGGATCAACGTCGCCGTATGTCTTGCTCTTGCTATCGATCGTAATCGTTGCGGCCTTCTGATCAATCGTCAGCACGCCGTCAACAACTGTTATATCGTAGTTCGGGTTAGATCCGAGAGCTGCTGTTATAGCATATGTTCCTACATCTTCACCTGCTGCGCGGCTCAATGTGTAATCGAGTACTTCGCTGCCGACTGTGCCGGTTACTACAGCTGTTAACGCAGGATCAACGTCGCCGTATGTCTTGCTCTTGTTATCGATCGTAATTGTCGCGGCCTTCTGATCAATCGTCAGCACGCTGTCAACAACTGTTATATCGTAGTTCGGGTTAGATCCGAGAGCTGCTGTTATAGCATATGTTCCTACATCTTCACCTGCTGCGCGGCTCAATGTGTAATCGAGTACTTCGCTGCCGATTGTGCCGGTTACTACAGCTGTTAACGCAGGATCAACGTCGCCGTATGTCTTGCTCTTGCTATCGATCGTAATCGTTGCGGCCTTCTGATCAATCGTCAGCACGCCGTCAACAACTGTTATATCGTAGTTCGGGTTAGATCCGAGAGCTGCTGTTATAGCATATGTTCCTACATCTTCACCTGCTGCGCGGCTCAATGTGTAATCGAGTACTTCGCTGCCGACTGTGCCGGTTACTACAGCTGTTAACGCAGGATCAACGTCGCCGTATGTCTTGCTCTTGCTATCAATCGTAATCGTTGCGGCCTTCTGATCAATCGTCAGCACGCTGTCTACAACTGTTATATCGTAGTTCGGGTTAGATCCGAGAGCTGCTGTTATAGCATATGTTCCTACATCTTCACCTGCTGCGCGGCTCAATGTGTAATCGAGTACTTCGCTGCCGACTGTGCCGGTTACTACAGCTGTTAACGCAGGATCAACGTCGCCGTATGTTTTGCTCTTGCTATCGATCGTAATCGTTGCGGCCTTCTGATCAATCGTCAGCGTACCGTTTACATAGGTAACGCTGTATTGATCTGTAACATCCTCTGATACATCAAAAATATGCACATCGTTAGTTGTGAATGTCACGTTATAGCTTCCCGCATTTGTTCCTGAGCCCGATGCGCTGACGCCCGTAATTGTCAAGCCGGCAGGAAGGCCCGTGAACCCTGTTACCGTTTTTAGCGTACTGTCGTATGTTACCGTATCGCTATTTGCCGTAAGCGTGATAGGTGTCTTATTCGCGAACGTTGCAGTATATGTCTTGCTTTCTGTTACCGTTGCAGGGAACGAAGGCGTCCAGCCAACAAAATATGCGCCTGTATCAGGATTCGGCGTCGGTACCGTAACAGCGTCGCCCCAGTTTGTGCCGTCCGCAATGCCTGTGAACGATGTATTACCAGTCAAGCTTCCAGGGCCGCTTGCAACGAACGTTACGTCATATGTTATATCTTCTTCCCATGTTGCCGTATATACTCCATCATCCGTTACATCAGTCGGCAGACTAGGAGACCATCCGGCAAAAGTATAGCCGGTATCCGCCTGTAACGCCGGTACTAAAGTAGACATATCAGTTCCATCGAGAACGCCGGTGTGGTCTATATCAGTATAATCGCCGTCAATCGTACCGCCCGGGTTCGAAGTCTTGAAAGTGACATCATGCGTTATTGTGTTTTCAACATCATACGCATTCAGCACAAAATCGAATCCTTTATTATGTGAAGATTCACTACCCGGACAATGAGCATACGCCGCAGCTATCTCAGCTCCGGTAAAAGTATGATTAAACGGATATTCTTCTCCTGCGTGCGACCCGCCGACAGCAGTTAACGTCGCGGTGATAGTAACAGCATCGGGCCATGTGAATGATAAACCAAGCGCCCGCCATTCGTTACCACTTACACTAAAGCCGTAAACAGGCGTTGTTGTGCTGCCTATCGTATAGCTGCATGTTATGTCTGAAGTTGTAACGTCAAGCGACTCAGAACTTTGCGTAACTCCGTTAATTTTGTGCTCTATAGTCAGCGAACCTTCAACTTCGATATCAATATGATCAAAGTGATATGGTAAATAGCTAAAGAGAGCGTATATAGTTTTATCTTCGTCCATTGTTATTTGTTCAGGAGAAATCCTGCCAGAATATGTTGTTCCAAACGAAGTAGGTACAAGATTCGCGTAGAAGCCTACAAATCTTGAGTTCGCGTTTGGAGTTGCGCTTAACGGCACTACAGTTCCGGGAGTAAAGGTTGAACCACTCACCGGGTTTACTGTTGATCCGTTTGTAGCGGAACTCGAACCGACTTTATTAATTGTAAGGGTATAAGCTGTCTCCCATTGTGCTGTCAGCGTCACGGGTTTTGCCGGCATAGGGAATGTTTCGGAACCTGTGCCTTCATATTCATTACCGTCGCCGTCTTTCCAGCCGTTGAATGAAAATCCGGGGTTTGTCATGCCGGCGTCAGAAAGCACTGTAACTTCTTCGCCTTCTTCATATTCTTTAATATCCGAAGGGGGATTATTACCACCGTTTGCATCATATGTTACGTTATATGTTTCCACTGTTTCTGTCCAATGCGCTGTTACCGTTTTGTCGCTACTCATGAAGACTCTATAGTTGCCTTGATAATAGTGACCATTTCCTCCGGTAAAGCCGGTAAATGTATATCCCGGATTTTCGGATGCAGTTAAATAAACCCAACTATTTCTTGTAAAGAACGAAGCTTCCGGGTCTGCTCCGATTGGATTTGTGGTTACTGTTCCGCCTTCGGGAGGATCCTTAATAATTGTTAATTGATATAAATTGGAACTACGCCACTGCGGATGAATACCGTAGTCAATGCATGTATCTGTTGTAATCGTCCGGGGATTAGATTTTAAGGGACCGCCCGAATTTTCAACATGTCTCCAGTATGCATAACCATTATCCGGAGCGAAACTGATCGTTAACGTGCCATCTTGTACATAAGTAAATGTAGCAGTTTCTCCGTCAGAGAGTGTTTCCGGTGTGGAGCCTTCATACGATACGACTATATCGCCGTGGTCTCCGCCTTGACCCGCTCCGTTTGCTCCGTGATGCGTAACTGTAAATGACGGTACCTCCTGCCATACTGCGGTAAGCTCCACAGAATGTGGCGGCATGTCGAACGAACCTCCGGGTTGATATGTCGTGCTTCCGTCGCTCCAACCTTCAAATGAATGGCCGGCCCCCCATGTCATTGCGCCGAGCACTTGAACTGGGTCGCCCGATTCATAGTCTGCATTGTCTTCAGGAGGCGAACCCGGTGCGCCGTTTGCGTTGTATGTTACATTATAGGTTTCGGCGGCCAAGGTATATTCAACTTTGATCTTAATATGATCGAGATAAATTTTGCCATAACTAGAAGATTGAACTCTGGCCTCAATCGAATTGACTGCTGTATCCGACCACGAATGCCCCCACGTATCAGAACTGCCGCCAAGAGTATAAGTGCTGAATGAGCCGGATAATGCACTTGTGCTTTTTGTGCCAACGCTTGATCCATTATCCAATAAGCTTACACTGAATTTTGCGTTGCCATCATAGTTCCTGCCACTTTTTCTTGCTACAAGTTGTACTGTGATTCCTGTAATAGTTGCATCCGAAGGAACGATGTTGCTTCCAAATGTATAGTCTACATGATCGCTCGAACTATCAAACTCAGCCCGATTATCATCCAATACATAAGCTCGCTCTGGATGTGAGACGCCAGAATTTTGATTATTTCCGCTTGCGCTTTTAAAGCCGGAATCATCAGCTAACCCTGTAGCAGGAATCAGCGCCACCAACATTGCAATTGCTATAAGCATTGCTATAACTCTTTTTTTCATAACAAATCTCCTTTTTATCTAGAAATCTTTTTATTCTTGGTTTTTATAAAACAAAAACCGCACTCAAAACACTTGAGGCGGCTGAACCATCGTGGCGTATAAACACGCTTTAGACTTCATGCTTTGCGTCTCCGTCTTTCGAACGGGTTTGCTTTTCACATCTATACTTGTTTATAACCTATCTATACCTATTAAAAAAGCCGCGCTCAATATATGAGGCGACCGAACCATCTTGACGTTTTCACGCTTTAGACTTCATGCTTTGCGCCCTCGCCTTTCGAACGAGTTAGCTTTTCCCTAAATGTTAGTATAAATAAACTATAAATATTATTGTATATATTTAATTAATTTTATTATATACATAAGTTTTTCCATTTGTCAAGAAAAATATGAGAGAAAAACCTATTAACAGTAACAAAGTACCAATATAAGCTTATACAATTATTAGCAAATTTATTCATTTATTTAAAAACATCATCCTATTTTAGCTTATTTTAACAAATTTGACAATGTGTTTTTGAAAACTTCTGTTTTTTCTTCAAAAGATGCAAGAATTTGCTCATATAATGCAAAATCAAACATTGTTATGTTCTCTATATTAATTCTTTCAAAAATATCCGGTTTACATGCAATTTTTTTCTCATTAACCAAAGATTTTTTAGAAGCTTCAAAAGCGCTCATAAAAGCAGGAAAAACATTTAAAGAAAATCCGTTTTCATCTATTGCCTGGTTTATATACGGATCGAAAGCAACAAGCACATCACAGTCGTTTCTAATTATATCAAAAGGCACAGGGTTTACGCATGAACCGTCTATATAAAAAGTCTCTTCTTTCTCGTATGGAGAAAAGATGCCCGGAACGGATACTCCGGCGCGCACGGCCGGCCCGACGTTACCGTCAGAGAATATTATCTGTTCGCCACTAGAATAGTTCGCAGCTACGATTTTTAGTTTAAAATACAGCCTGTCAAAAACTTTTACAGGCATTATCATCTGAAAATACTCTTCCAGACCTATGCCGTCTAAAATTCCATATTTGGCATCTTTTATTTTTTTTATGTTAATAGGGCGCTTTTCTCCCGGAAAACTAACATTTTCCAAAAAGCTTATCATATCCTCGCTTGTCATGCCTGCAGCATACATAGCCGCTATAACTCCGCCGACGCCTGTTCCCGAAACTATATCCGGTTTTACATTTAAATCTTCAAGAGCTTTTATATAAGCTATACCTGCGATACCTTCCGCACCGCTGCCTCCAAAAGCAATTCCGAGAGTATTTTTCATTTTTTTCTTCCCCTTTAAATAAACTTTTTGAGTTTTGTTTTAAACTCAGGCACTAAATCCTGCGCTGTGGCATAAACGCGTTTATATTTATAGAACTCCAATGTTGCAGTACTGTTTAGATCCGGCCTTTCAAATATCTCAACAGGGTTTTCTTTTAATTTATAATTAAGAATAGTTTCCTGTGTTGCCGCCCAGGTTGACAGTATAGAGTTTTTAATACTTGGCTTTAATTGTGTTGTCCTTATCTTTGAAACATCTATAGCAATCAAAACATCGCAATATTCACGTATTATATCAAAAGGTACTATGTTCGTTGCGCCGCCGTCAATATAAAAAGAATCGTCGATTTTCTGAGGAGCGAATACACCGGGAAGAGCAATGCTGCACATAACGGCGTTTAATATATCACCTTGTTCGAATACCCGTTCTTCAAGTGTGTTAAAATTTGTCGCAACGATTTTTAACGGGATATCCAATTCTTCAAATTGGCTTTTCGGCAAAACACGATTCAAGTATCTTCTTGCAAAAGAAGCGATTATTCCGCCGGGTATTTTATCGAGCCTCTTAGAAGAGCTTTTTTTAGTTTTTTTTGCACTGAAAAGAGTTTTTAGAAGGCCGTACATTTCATCGGGGCTCATACCTCCGGCGTAAAGCGCGCCTATAATTGCGCCTATAGATGTACCGGAAATAATGCTTGGCTTAACATCGAGTTCTTCAAGTGCGTTTAAATAAGCTAAGTGTGCGATACCTCTTGCTCCCCCGCCGCCGAGCGCAATACCGATCTTTTTCATATATTCTCCTCAAAAATATATTTGCAGCTTTTCTTTATATCTTTTCTTTATATTTAATTATATCATTACAGTTCATAGTAGTAAAGTTTAGGCAAAAGGTTCTTTTGAATAGCGCCTTACATTTATTTCGTCCATAACGGCGCCGCCTCTGTTGCTTAAAATAAATACAATGATATCCACGATCTCCTGCGGAGTGCTCAAGATAGACGCGTCTAAATCCGGCCTTGTTTCTTTAATAAGTTCGGTTGCGACTCCTCCTGGCAGTATTGCGTGGACTCTTATCCCCTGCTCAAACGTTTCTCTGGCAAGAACTTTTGTATATCCTAAAAGCGCATGCTTAGATGCAGTATACGCGCCTTGGTTAACATACCCTTTTTTAGAGACAACGGAACATATATTTATTACTGTAGCGTGATTTGATTCAAGAAGATAAGGCATTGCCTCTTTTACAAGCAGGAACGGCGCGCGCACATTTACCTGCATCTGCCTGTCCCACTCTTTAGCAGATGTGTCGCTGAGCAAATCTTTTTTAACATAACTTGCGTTATTTATAATGATATCAATTCCGCCGAAAGCTTTTTTACAGTTAGATACTATTTGTTCAAACGAGTTATCGTGTGTTAAATCAGCTGAAAAGCATACCAAATTATCGTTATCGATAGATTGCAGAGCCAAAATATTTCTTGATGTTGCAAAGACTTTAAGGCCGTTATCAAGAAGTGTCTTTACAGCGGTACAGCCTATTCCTCTTCCGGCGCCTGTAACGATCGCTATCTTTCCTTTAATATCTTTCATAATTTTAATAACCTCTTTATAATTATTTTCTATCATATTATTATTTTATCATACTGAATTTATAAAAGATAGTTATACACCTATTGTCTAATCCCTGTATATTTGATAAAATCACATGGCTGTATCATTACAGCAGCAAAAATTATTAGGCGGTAAAAAATGGTCTTATTGAAGCAACTCGAATGCTATATTCTTGACATGGACGGAACGATATATCTTGGCAGCCAGGTTATACCGGGCGCAAAAGAACTGATATCATTTTTTAATGAGAAGTCTATTCCGTATTACTTCTTCACGAACAATTCCTCAAAATCGCCCGATGAATATTTGAAAAAGCTTGCCAATCTTGGTTTCGGGAAATTTAATAAGAAAAGTATAATAACTTCGGCTGATGTTACCATGGATTACATTATAAAAACATACGGACACGGCTCGAAAGTTTATGTTGTAGGGACAGAGTCTTTAACTGAACAGTTTTTGTCCCGAGGTTTTATATGCACAAATGATAATCCTGATTGCATAGTTGTCGGATTCGATACATCGTTTTGCTTCGAAAAAGCCAAAACCGCTGTCGACCTGCTTTCGCAAGGCGTGCCTTTTTATGCAACAAACATTGACGCTGTCTGTCCATTGGAAAACAATATGGTTCTTCCCGACTGTTCCAGCATATGCGCTATGATTACGCACGCCTCGGGAGTATCAGCAAAGTTTTTAGGAAAGCCGTCTTGCGAGACTGCCGCTTATATACAAAACATTACTAAAGCCAGTGCAGATAAAACAGGCGTTGTAGGAGACAGGTTATATACCGATATGAAACTGGCGCTTGATAATAATATGTGCGCTGTCGGAGTTTTGTCGGGCGAAATGACAAAACAGGATATTAAGAAAAGCGGTATGGAGCCTCATTATTTATTCAGCAGCGTAAAAGAATTATATGAAATTTTAAAAGAATCTTATTAAAAAGGTTGTTTTTTCCATTACACATTTAATATAATATTTATGATATTGATAGAAAGGAAACAAAAAATGAAAGCTATAGCAGTAAACGGCAGCCCCAGAAAAAAGGGGAATACATATTTTTTGCTGAAAACGGTTTTAAAAGAATTAGAATCAGAAGGCATTGAGACGGAAATCATTCAGGCAGGTGACAGAAACATACACGGATGCATTGGCTGCGGAAAATGCCGTGAAAGCGGTATTATGAAATGCGTTTTTGACGATGATATAGTAAACGAATCGATAGAAAAAATAGCAAAGGCTGACGCTTTGATACTAGGTTCCCCGGTATATTTCGGTGGCCTTACGGCACAAATGAAAGCGTTTATTGACAGGGTCGGATATGTTACAAGGCCTCATAAAGCGCTTAAAGGAAAGGTATGCGCAAGCATTGCGGCAGCGAGAAGAAATGGCGCGCTCGTGGCATTTAATTCTATGAATAACCTTTTTACTATAAGTGAGAGTATAATTGCAGGCTCCAGCTACTGGAACCAGGGAATCGGCAGAGAGATAGGCGATGTACAAAACGACGAAGAAGGTATGCAAACAGTGATAACATTAGGGCAGAATATTGCGCAGCTTATGCACGCTCTAAATAAATAATCAAAAAAAGAAAAAGCACATTGAATATTCGATGTGCTATTTCTTTACTATTTTTTTAATGTTGTTTTGAATTAAAGCCCGTTTTCAAATAATATTTCTCTTGCCGACTCCGATTCAGATTCTAAAACCATAATCTCAAAAGTATTGCCATTATTTTTTGTCTTTGAAGCAATATTTCTTATTTTGACGAGTATACCTTCGGCTTCAAGTTTTTTTTGTGTTTTTTCTGCGATCTGCTGATTGTTAGACATACTGATTACTATCCACATATCAAAGTTTCTCCTTAAAAAACTATTCTCCCGAACAGACAACACCATATGCTGTATGAATGCTTGCTTTACCTCGAATTTTTATTGCAGAAGTGTTTTCTGTAAACTGTGCAATCATAACTTCTCCGCTGTCTAGTTTTTCAGTGTGATGAAATTTTGTGTCTCTTCCTCTTGTCATGCCAATAATATTCACGCCGCCTTCAAGCGCTTTTATAACTATATAATCCTGATTCTGGTCTTTTATCTCCATAATATCTTTCTCCTATACTGTTTGGTTCATAGTAACATAATTTATTTGACGCTTCAATAGCAACAGAATCATTTAACTATAATATTCTCGCTTCCAAAAGCCGCAGTTAAACTGTTGACAAGTGAACTTGTCAAAGTAACTTTTAAAGCGCCGCTCGTTTTAAATTTTTCACCGGTTTTTTCAACTACTACGTTAACACTTTCTTTCCCCGGAGAAGTTTTTAGTACGCTTTTTAATCTGCCCGTATTCTCTCCCATATCTTTTGGTATACGCACGTAAAGTTTTTTATCCGCATAAGAACTGTCTTGTTTTACATAAGGCGATATGCTTTCTACAAGAATCTGCGGAACTTCGCCTTCTCTTATGTCGACTTTTCCCGTAACTCTTACTATAGTATCGTTTACAAGCAAAATCTCATTTCTCTGGTAAACTCCGGGAAAAATCACAAGCTCTATAGACCCGTACAAATCTTCAAGCAATGCGCTTGCCATCATCTTTTTTTGTTTTGTAGAGCGCTTTTTTATACCGCTTATTATTCCGACAAGCTCAACAATGCGCGATTCAAAATATCTTGCCGAGTTTGCGTCGTCCGTTGCAGACATTATTTTGTATATGTTTATATCTTTTCTTTCAAGCTCATCTTTGTATTTGTCTAAAGGATGCCCCGAAAGATAAACACCGGTAGCAACCTTTTCCATCGCCAGAAGCCTATCCTTTTTATATTCTATTGTGTCGGGGTAATCGTCTGCTTCGCCGCTGTCGAGATTTGGCATAGCGTCAAAAAGCGAAACCTGGCCTTCAACGTTTTTCTTTTTCGCGTCCTGCGCCGATTTCAGCACTCTGTCGCTTACCACCGCAAGCTGTGAACGTTTCAGCCCGAGGCTGTCAAAACAACCTGCTTGTATAAGCCCTTCGAGCATTTTTTTGTTTATAGAGCCGACAGTGCGGTTTATAAACCCGCGAAAGCTTTTAAACTCGCCGTTTTTACGCTCTTCGACAATATCCTCCGCCGCTCTTCCCACATCTCGTATTGCCGCAAATCCAAAACGTATGCCCTCTCCCTCAACGCTGAATAAAAACTCTGATTTATTTATATCCGGCGTGTAAAGCTCGATTCCGGAATTAGTGCAGTACTGTATGTATGCCGAAATCTTATCGGGTGTGCCGATAAAGCTGTTTAAAAGCGCAGTCATGTATTCTACTTTATAGTAGTATTTCAGATATGCCGTATAATACGCTATCGCGGCGTAAGCGCACGCATGGGATTTGTTGAAAGCATATTCTGCAAAATCCATCATCTGAGCGAAGATCCGCTCTGCAACTTTCTCCGGAACGCCTCTTTTTACGGCACCCTCGACGCCGCTTTTCTCGTCGCCGTGAACGAATATGCGCCTTTCTTTTTCCATGACGTCTTTTTTCTTTTTCGCCATTGCCCTGCGAACTAAATCGCTTCGCCCGAGAGAATATCCCGCAAGGTCGCGCACGATTTCCATCACCTGTTCCTGATATACCATAGAACCGTACGTTTCGCCCAAAATGCGTTTTAGTTTTGGATGAAGGTAAGACAGCTTTTCGGGATTTGCTTTAGCTTTTAAATATGAAGGAATAGAATCCATAGGCCCCGGGCGGTAAAGCGATATGCCTACCATTATATCGCCGAGGTTTTGCGCTTTAAGCTTTTGCATAAGGCTTCTCATACCTGCGCTTTCAAGCTGGAAAACACCGTCAGTGTCGCCCGACGCTATAAGCTCATAAACGTTTTTGTCATCAAAACGCAGGCTTTGCAGGTCTATTTTTTCTCCGCGCGTTTTTTCTACAGTTTCTATTGTTTTTCGGATAACGGTAAGATTGCGCAGCCCGAGAAAATCCATTTTAAGAAGACCCAGGCTCTCTAGAGTGCTCATGGGAAGCTGAGTTATAACGCTTCCGTCTCTCGGGTTAATCTGAAGCGGAACGTATTCTGTTATAGGCATTTTAGAAATAACAACGCCCGCCGCGTGAGTGGACGCATGGCGCGATATGCCCTCGAGTTTCATTGCGGTATCAATTAGCTTTTTAATCTCCGGCTTGGTTTGGTATTCCATCATAAGCCGGTCGTTTTGTTCCATCGCTCTTTTAATGGTCATTTTAATGGCGAACGGTATCATCTTGGCTATTCTGTCGGCGTCGGCAAGCGGAACTTTCTGCGCTCTCGCAACATCGCGTATGACCTGCTTTGCACCGAGCGTTCCGAAAGTTATTATCTGGGCGACTTTATCCTCGCCGTATTTTTCTACCACATAATCTATAACTTCCTGCCTTCGTTCTATGCAGAAATCTATGTCTATGTCTGGCATGCTTATTCTGTCGGGGTTTAGAAAACGCTCGAACAGCAAATCGTATTCTATAGGGTCGACATCGGTAATTTTAAGCACGTACGAAGCAAGGCTTCCGGCGGCGCTTCCCCTTCCCGGCCCTACCATTATGCCGTTGTCTCTCGCGAATTTTATAAAATCCCAAACTATAAGAAAATAGTCTGTAAAACCCATGCTATCTATAACGCCGAGCTCAAAATCAAGCCGCTCTTTTAGCTCGTCCGTTATGTTCTCGTATCTTTCTTTTAAGCCGTCGTAACATATATTTTTTAAATACTGCTTGTTGCTTATATCTTCGGGGACTTCGAACACAGGCAAATGAATAGACGAAAAATCCATTGTCACGTTGCATTTATCTGCAATCTTCTCGGAGTTTTCTATAGCTTCGGGAACGTGCGGAAAAAGCTCTTGCATCTCCTGCTCGCTTTTTAGATAAAACTCTTCAGTGCCGAACTTCATACGGTTCTCGTCTTCGACGTACGTGCGTGTTTGTATGCAGAGCAAAACGTCCTGCGCCTCGGCATCCTCTTTGTTTGTGTAATGAACGTCGTTAGTCGCTACAAGCGGTATAGAAAGACGCTTACTCATATCAATTAGCGCGGCGTTTACCTGTTTTTGTTCTGTGAGGTAATGGTCCTGAAGCTCGAGGTAAAAATCTTCACCGAACATATCGCGCAGGCGCACTGCAAGCTCGTCCGCGCCTTTTTGGTCTCCGCTAAGTATCATTCTAGGAATATCTCCCGCAAGGCAGGCAGACAAACAAACAAGGCCGCTTTTGTGTTTTTCCAGAACATCGTAATCGATTCTCGGTTTGTGGTAAAAACCTTCTGTAAAACCAATAGACGAAAGGCGCATGAGGTTTTTATATCCTTCATTATCTTTTGCGAGAAGCACAAGATGAGAGTATTCTTTCATGGATTTAGTTTTGTCGGTAAGCTTTCCGGGAGAAACGTAAACCTCGCAGCCGATTATCGGCTTTAATCCCGCTTCAAGAGCGTGTTTATAAAAATCGACAACGCCGTACATCACGCCGTGGTCGGTTATGGCAATGCTTTTCATGTCGAGCAGTTTTGCTTTGCTGACGACATCTTTTATGCGAGCGGCGCCGTCGAGAAGGCTGAACTCGGTATGTAAATGTAGATGTGTGAAACCCATTAGAAAATCCCTTCCCCTTTGTTATTATAATACTCTATATACTTTCATGATTCAAATGAATTTAACGTTTTGTTCTATGCTGCTATTAAAAATACTTAAACAAAAGTTTATTATTGTATGATATAATTTTTTAAACGGAAAAATACGGAGAGCATTTATGCCTATACGAAAACATGACAGACTAAAAAGAATACGAGATTTGCTGCTGATAATTTTGTTTTGGTTCGCTGTCTGGCAGATTGCCGCAATGATAATAAATCAGTCGCTTTTTGTGCCCTCTCCCGCTGAAACATTTGTAACACTCGGCGGCCTTGTCACAACGTCAAAATTCTGGCTAAGCGTTGCGTTTACGCTTTACCGCGTAGTGTTCGGGCTTGCAGTATCGTTTGTGGCGGGAATAGCAATAGCATTTTTAGCGTCGCATTCAAGATGGCTCGAAAACCTTCTCCGCCCCGCCGTCACGGCTATAAAATCAACGCCTGTAATATCTATAATAATACTCGCGCTTATATGGTTTAGCTCTTCTTTCGTGCCTGTATTTTCGTGCATACTGCTTTGTTTCCCTATATTTTATACAAACACTCTTACGGGAATAAAAAACGTGGATAACAACCTTTTAGAGCTCGCGCATGTCTACAAGATAAAACGCAAGCGCATTATCCGCGAAATTCTGGTGCCGTCTTTGCGCCCGAACATATACGCCGCGCTGTCGCTTTGCATTGGCTTCTCGTGGAAATCGGTAGTCGCCGCAGAAGTGCTTTCGAGCCCAGATTATTCTATGGGGTTCAGCCTTTTCTCCACAAAACAGCACCTTGACATACCTGCGCTTTTCGCATGGACACTGGCTATAATAATCATCAGCATAATACTCGAGAAACTTATAAAAAGAGTTTTGCCAAAAGAAGGTGCGCAATGAGCATACGCATAGAATCGCTTACAAAAAAATTCGGGGAGCATACGCTTTTTGATAATCTTAGCATTGACATACCGCTCGGAAAAACTACTATTATTTCGGGCAGCTCGGGCGGCGGAAAAACAACGCTTCTTCGTATTATCGCCGGGCTCGACAGTTATTTTAGCGGCAGCGTTTCCGGAGTTCCCGAGAGTATATCGATAATGTTTCAGGAAGACAGGCTTCTGCCCTGGTACAGCGTTAAGCAAAACCTTGAGTTTGTGTTAAAAGATGTTATGGAAAAACCGCAGATAGACGCCGCAGTCAAGCAAATTATAGACGCCGTGAAACTCGGCGGACACGAAGAAAAGCGCCCGTCTAAGCTTTCGGGCGGCATGAACAGGCGCGTCTGCCTAGCAAGGGCTTTTGTCTACCCTGCCGATTTGCTTCTTATGGACGAACCATTCAAGGGGCTTGACACCAAGCTAAAGCTAGAGATGATAACGCTTTTTAAGAGTTTATATATGAGCAAAAACAAGACGGCCATTCTTGTAACGCACGACGATTATGTTATAGAAAACCTCGGGTGCGATGTGATGAATTTGGATGAGTTGGTTAAGGGGTAGCATTATATGGATAATGGACAGCAGCTAAAAATCCATATCACCAACTATTAATAGATTTTCTCATATCTATACTTCCCCTTAATATTATGATTAAGGAAGCTACCACATGAAGGAGCAGAAATCAAGTTGTAATAATCATCGGAGTAGACATCATAATATTCATATTCTGCACCTGAATTAAACCTAACAGTCAAAACATTGTTATCTTCATCATATTTCACACATGAAATGTTTGATGACGTTACATTAACCCAATCTCCCATTTAATTTATCTCACTTCCTCTACGCCATGTTTTAATTAATAATTTATAATCTTCTTCTCCAGGTTTCACATTCTTCCAGCACTCTGATACTTTTGGGTCTTTCCCTAGTTTTGCAAAACGAGCTAAATCAAATTTAACTCTTAATGGAATTATAGTGGATTCACCGCTTACAATACATTCCCCGGTTCTGAGTATTGGCAACAGGTCCACCAGAGTCTTTAGTTCGTCTTGCATAGCGGAGGAAACAGCGCTGCGATCCCTTGAATTATTCATACGCAGAGCAAGAATAGTCCCACATTGGCTTAATACGGTCTCCTCAATTTCACCTGCTCTTTGAGAAACTAATAATAAACCTGCTCCATACTTTCTTCCTTCTTTTGCAATCCTTTTAATTACAGTAGTTGCAATGGTATTTGACTCTTTCGATAAATAAATATGTGCCTCTTCTAATACAAAAAGAATTGGAGAGGCTTTCCCAGAAGCTTTTTGGTCTTTTATTCTTAACGATTCATATACAAAACTTAATATGCTACCCGTTACTATGGGGATAATATCTGTTGGAGCCTCGGATAAATCAAGAACTGTAATCCTCTTGTCCCCTTCAAACCATTCGCTTATTAAATTATATAAATCCTTTTTAGGGACTCCTTCAAGGCCTTGAGGTTTATAATCATTTGGGTGAAAAATAAAGTTATACTTGGAATCGTTCATTTTTAACCATAAAGTTTCTGCGAAACGCTTTAGGCCTTCATTTGTGTTACCTAAATATGGAGGGGCACTCCCTGGTGCAGGGGCTTTAAATTTAGGTCTCATTAGACCTTCCCAGTTACCCTCTTCTTCATAGGTCATAGTTCCTGTCGGATTATTTCTATCATTACAAGTGAAGTTTTCATTAACTTCAATATCGTACCAAAGTTTATAGATGTTGTAGGGGATTGGGGAATTAAAATTAGCATTAAGCTTATTTATCTTCATTTTATCTAATGCTGATTCTTTCGTTCTGTTTACCCTTGATGTTAAGTTGTCAAATGCACGGGATTCTAATTGAATTCCTATTACTTCGAGTAAGGAACTTATATCCAATGCCCAAAATGGGATAAATAAGGGCTTTGAGTTAATGTCATTGGGATCCGGATCAATTTTAAAAATATTGGCCCTATCCGCGAATGAATCCGAATATTCTCCATGAGGATCAATAATCAATATTCTACAACCTTTTAATTCATCTATCCCTGCTATTTGATTAAGTAATATCGAAACAGCATTGGATTTACCCGATCCAGTTGAACCGAGAACTGCACAATGTCTTGAAATCATTTTGTTTAAGTCTAACTTTGCTCTTAACCCACTTGATTCATTGATAGTCCCAATTTCTATAGGATAAATATCTTTTGTTTGATTATAAATACACCCTAATAAATTATTGGAAATTAAATATACTTTATCCCCTACAATCGGGTATTGGCTTACCCCCCTCTCAAACATTCCTTCGTTTATCTCTCCAACCAATACGGCTTCAACCCATCTATTCTCATCAAGAATCTTCTCAATATCTAGTTGGTTAATTTCTTCAACAGGAACGGCAGAGATTCCAGTACGAACTATCATTGCAATAACAATAGAAAATCCCATAGAAATTGATATCAAGGTTCCGATTTGTCCAATTTTATAGGTTTCTCCATTGATAGATATTACATTCGACTGTATATTTTTATTCAAATGTATTGAAACACTTGATCCCGATATACTTACAACAGAACCAATATTATATTTGTTGTCCATTTACTTCTCCAACAGTTCTTTTTAGATAACTAGCCATTTCTTTAAAATCGCAAATCCTTAATTCTCCAAAACCATTACATTCATGGGCATCGGAACCTTGATTTTTTTCCGTATCATATGAAAAATATGCAATATCATTATCTGGCTTTTGAGGGTAATTAGACAATTTTGTAATATAGGTCTCGCCTTTATATATTACAGAACGAAAACCAAAGATCATTATTTGGTTCGACTGTTTGCATATTTGTTCATAATGGCTTCCGGGTATTACACTAAAACTATTGGAACATCCATTTGCTTCATTAATATTACTTGAGTTTCCATCCGTTGGCTCTTTATCATAAATAAAAGCAAATACTTGAGAGGATTTATTTGTTTGTAAAGAGTTGATTATTGTTTCATTTATATGATTATCATTAAATGAATAACCGCATATTATTAACGTGGTTTCGTTCGACTTTAATAAAGAGCCAAGTCTATCAAGCAATACTGTGTAAGGAAGCTTTTTTGTTTCATCATATTTCAATGAGGATGGCAATATCATAATATCATTTATACTTGTCAATGATTTTATAATATTATTTTGATGTCCACACCATCCTAAAGAACCATGCACCTTCCACAGCTTAACATCTGATTTTCTATACTCAAAATTCTCTATGGCAGCTGCATCAAAATAGGGAATGAAGCAACCACTAAAACCATCAAAATATTTAATCTTTTGGTATTCAAAAGCTAACTCTAGTAAGTAATCATAATTCGGAGTGAAAATCTCAATACCTTTTATATCGTTTCGTTGACTTAGCCATTCGGCAAATTTTATATGTGGAGAATCAATAATAATTCTTTCATAAGAGCCATTTTCATCTGGTTTTATGTTCTTCGTGACCTCTTGTTTAAAGAGAGATTCTAATGACTTTATATATTCAACTAGTTCCTTGCGATTCATTCCTAATAATTTTTCTTTCCCAACAGCTAAAATTTTGTTAGATAAAGATGAAAAAACGTACTCAATATTGAAATGTTTATTTGCTGCTATTGCTTCTTCTTTTAAGGAAGTCCATGCTTGCTTGCTTTTTTCTGAGGCCTCGTTTATTTGGATTCCGATATTATTAGTGATCTTATCTATTGTTGGTATATAAGATATTGAGATTCCTGCTCCAAAAAGAAAAGCTAAGTTCCTTTTACTATTTATATGAGTTATGAATGATTGTACCATTTTGGTGGGATCAATATACTCCATTACATGCCTCGATTTTATATATATAATTTTTATTATTATAACAAACAAAGCGTAAAAATACAATTTATAACATTATTCTACAATTAACATTCTGCAGATTAGACTCTGCCTATTACGAATTGTTTAGGGTTTGCTATATTCTCTTGTTCTATTTAATATCCTCTTTTAATTTCCCATTATAGACATAATCAGCATCAAATCCGATTTTACTACAATTACCCACATTATAACACAATAATCTATAAATTTACATAATAAACAAAAAAATCCCTTTAAAACGAAGCAAACCTCGTTCTAAAAGGCTGAATATAACATGCCTTTCATCTGGCTTTGCCAGTGAAAGGTGAATAAAAATTATTTAACTCACGTACAAGCGCCCCGCTTGCGGGGCAAGACTCGATTACAAACGTGAGTTTGTAATCGAAACCCGAAGGGTTAATGGCACAGCCTTTTTTTAACAGACTAAAAACACACCTAACTTTCCACTAAAAAAAGCCCCCGGTTGGGGACTTTTCTTAGTGGTACGCCCGGCAGGATTTGAACCTGTGGCCTTTGGAGTCGGAGTCCAACGCTCTATCCAGCTGAGCTACGGGCGCACGAACTTTACTAATATACCATAATAGCGCGTCTTGTCAAATAGCTAATTTGAATTTTTAGAAATATTGATAAAACGTACAGCGTATGCTGCCGTTATAAAGCTTTCTTTTTTTGCTCGCCCGTTTGCCGAAATACCGCTCGAACTGTTCATCGGCGGTGATGATAAACTTTCGTTTTGTTTCGGCGAGCGCTTTTCCCATATCCTGATAAAGATTTTGCGTCTGCCTTTTTTCTCCGAGCCGTTTTGCGTACGGCGGATTGGTCAGCACTATTGCATCTTTTCGCGCGAAGTCTTTTATATCGGCGTTATATATGCGCAGCTTTACGCCCGCTTTGTTCGCGTTTCTCTCTGTCGCGCCGAGAGCTTTTGTATCTATGTCAGAGGCGTACACGGTAGCCTGTTCGCGCTCGTTTGCTTTTGTCGCTGCTCTTTCTTTTGCCCATTCTCCGCTAAACATGCGCCACTTCTCGCCGTCAAAGCTTCGATGTAATCCCGGGGCAATGTTCGCGCTTATCATGGCGGCCTCTATCGCTATCGTGCCCGAGCCGCACATGGGATCGGAAAACTCACCGCTCTTCCATCCCGTAAGCATAACGAGCCCTGCGGCAAGCGTCTCGCGTATAGGCGCTTTAACGTTAGCCGTTCTGTACCCGCGCCTGTTGAGCCCCGCGCCGCTTACGTTGAGGCAGACTGAAACTTCGTCGCGCAGTATTTTAATATGTATATCGTATCTTTCGCCGTTTTCTGCTAAAATTTTTGTTTTATGTTTTTGCATAAGCCGGTCGGCGGCCGCTTTTTTTGATATAGACTGTATGTCCGATACGCTAAAAAGCGCACTTTTTACTGAATCGGCGTTAACGGGAAATTCGGCGTCAGGCGGAATATAGCTTTCAAGCTCGGCAGATTTAACGCCCTCGAACAGCTCATCGAAAGTTTTTGCCGTGAACGTTTTTAGTTCTATATAAACCCTGTCTGCTGTGCGCAGGCATATGTTGGCTCTTGCAAGCCCGTTTTCGTCCGCGCTGAAATAAACGCGTGCGTCATAAGCTTTGACGTCCTTTAAACCGAGGTTTCTAAGCTCTGCCGCGACTATCGATTCAAGGCCAAACGAACAGGAAGCAAAACATCTATGCTTCATTAACGTTATCCCATCTGTTTAATTTTACACCGTTGATATAAAGCGCGAATCTGCGGTTCAAAAACTCTGCGCTTCTCTCGCTCATCTGCATTCTCGTCATATAAATACGCAGAAAATCCATAGGCGAAGATGTGTTATTCATTGAATATTCTATAGAAATGGTTTTGTCGTCTACAGTAAGCTTAGTTGATTGTATAGAAAAATTAACTCTGTCGTGTATGTCGGATAAATCGGGTTTTCTCAGCCTTACGCGCGCTCTGTGAGCGTCTACCTTATCGGCTAAGATAAGAGCGGCCGAAACATCGCTTACGGGGTTGCCCGTTTCTTCTTCGTGGGAACCTACTGCTGCGCAAATATCGCAGACCTCGGCAATATCCATACCCATATCGCAAAGTATAGGAAAAAGCATCACAGCGCCGTTTAGCCCGTGGTGTTTGCGGTTTATAAGGTTTCCTACGTCGTGCACCCATCCGGCGATTTTCGCAAGTTCTACACGCCTTTGCGGGCTTTGCAGCCTTGAGAGTATTTCCCCCGCAATACGGCTTACGTACCCGACATGCCTCGGCCCGTGGTCGGTATATCCGATAACTTCGAGACACTTGTTAGAATGGCTGACAAGCTCTCTTATCTTTTCGCTCTTTTTGACATCGTTTAAAGTAACCTGCAAATTATTCCCTCACTTTTTTCAAAGATTCATAATCCTTGTCGCCCGAAAAATCTCTTTCTATCTCAATCTCGCCGCCCAGCTCTTCGTATGCATTTTTTATTGCTAAATATTCAAAATAAGTTGTATTTTCTTCTTTTATTGCCTCTTCTAAATATGGCAGAGCTTTATCGTTGCCGATTTTGCCAAGGCAGCTTGCGTAAAACGCTTTTTGTGTATCGCTGTATAAAAACTTTTCAAGTGCGAAGTTATACGTTCTTTCATCGTACGGAAGATCGGTCAGAATATCCAGAAAACAATCGGAAGCGTAGGCGCTTTCTGCCTGTTCATACGCTTTTATTATATTTTCTATCTCGCCCGCTCCTGAATTCTTCAGTTCTTCGGCACATGCTTCTGAGAACTCGTTCTTTTCAGTTGAAGCGGCAATAGCATCAATGTAAAGTTTGTAAGGATGAACCATATCCATTTCTTCTATAATTCTCACAATAACTTTTTTTAACGCATCGCTTTTCTCTCCTTCGTAGTTTTCCATCAACGATACTAAAAAAGGATAAGTTTCTTCTTTGTCATCTGCTATTCTGTTAAGCAAAACTCCCGGAAGAGTTATATCCGATAAGATATATTGACCAAGAGCTTTAATCAAATCGCTGGCATGATATTTTTTGAAATAATCGTTTGGCGAATTCTCGCCGAGCCATTCTTTTGGCGAATCGAGCCAGGCAAGATAAAGCTCAGGGGCAGCTTCTTCTAAAGCTTCGTCTTCAAGGTTGTTAGATTTCTTGTAAGACTTCAAATATTCTGCAAACTTTTTTTCAAAATCAATCAGCATCAGGTACACCTTCTTTCGGCAAGCCGTAAATTTTATTGCAATACCTGTTCAAAGTATCCAAGTTCGCACCGTATATCTGGGCAAGTTCTTTTTTTCGCGGAGTATTTATATTTTCTAAAAGATTGCAAACGCAGTATTCAAGCGCGGCCGCAAACGCAGCAGGCCTTTTTATCCAAACGCCATTATCCTTTCTCTCGCGAGCAATAGTCGCCATTAGTTCAACGCCTGTGGTAACAAAATCATCGCTGTATCTGTCTCTTGTGTTTTTAATAAAATACTTAAGAGTTTCAATATACTTTTCGGGCAGGTTGTTTATCTCTTCTGAAACGCTTCCAACCCTAACTTCCGAAATCGCGCCCTTAATATAAGCGACATAAGGCTCTTTGGCATTCATACGTTTAAGGTACATAAAAACATCGTTTTTAATTTCGTCCGTTTCCGCGCTTTTTAAAAGAAAACTTCTAAACTCTTCTTCAACTCTTTTATCTGAGAATATACTCATTATTTCAAGAACTATCTTTTTTATATACTCGTCTCCGAAATTCAGTCCCCACAAAATTATAGACTTGAAATAATCATCTTTTTGCCATTTGTTTTCTAAGCTGTCGTCTTTTTGTTTTAGGCATTCGTTTAAATATTTTATTCTCTTTTTAATTTCATCAAACTGTACCTGATAAACATATTCTAGTTCATTGGCCGCGCCAATTTGCTTTGCCCGCTTAGCTTTTTCTTTATAATATGACGCAAGGCTGTTGCCCGGGTCAATCTTTAGTATCTTTAAAAAACAATCAAAAGACTCGGAGTATTTACCAAAGTTATACGCTGCCAAACCGCAAAAATGCAGAATGCGTATATCAAAAGGATGAAAAGCCAAGAGTTTAATAAACCAGACGTACGCTTTATCATGGTATCCAAGCTCACAATAAGTAAGCGCAACTTTATGCATATCTTCCGGCTCAATATCAGAAAGGTTATCAATTTTAGAAAGGTACTGCGCCGCTCTTGCGTGGTCATTTGAATCGGAGTAAAAAAGCGCTAGGTTGCAAAAAGCGTGCAGGTTCAAAGGAGAAATTAGCAGAACTTCTTTTGAAATTTCAATGGCTTTTGTTTTGTTTCCGTCAAAGAAATAAGCAAGCGCAAGGTTGTTCATTGCAGGACACATTGATAAGCTTTTGCGAATAGACTCTTCTAAATATTTTATAGCACTTTTATAATCGCCTTTATCTAAATACGCTTTGCCTTCATACGCTTTGTCTAAATCATGGCGGCGGTTTAAATCGTGAAGCACACCGCCCTGCGAAATTTCTTCTTCATCTAAAATCATAAAAAGTTCATCTATATCTTCGGCAAACTCTCCGTTTGGGTCAACCATAAGATATTGTTCAAAGGCTTCATCGGCAAGAGCATAGTTTTTCATACCCATATAATTGCATCCAAGGGCAAACAAACACTCTGTGGGAGTTTCGCCGTAGCGCGTAATTTTAAACAGTACGTCGTTGGATTCGGAGAATAAACCCATTTCCGAATAAACCTGTGCGATGCAAAGCAAATACTCGACATTTTTCGGATCTGTTCCGAGTACCTGGCGGTATAACTGCAAAGCCTCTAAAAGATTACCGGCGTCTATATGCTTTTCAGCCTTTCTTAAAAAGAATTCTGCCGGCTGGTTAAAGCTTAATATTTTATTTTCATTATTTTTATTTAGCATCTTAAACGTATTCCTTTACATGGCAATTATATCATATTTAAAAAAATAAAAACACGTTTTAGACTAATAATATATGTAAACATTTAGAACTTTTGTATCCAATATATAGTAATTGTATTATAAAGTTTTAATAATCGATTAAAATTAAAACTGTGATTATGTAACGGTTTTTTAATTAATCTTATTGTTGACTATAAAACAAGCGGGTGTTATAATACTGCAAAACGAATACTTACTACAGTTTGAGGCGCGGTTTTCATCAGTATAATAATTCAAGGCATCGGATGCCGTTAGAGAATTATTAAAAAGGGCAAACCGCCGAAGGTAAAATTATCCGAAAAATTTTATCTGGGTGTATGGTTAACATCCATGCAACTGCCGCCCATTTTTTTGGACGGAGCGCTGCTGTTATAAATTTATCTATTATGATATAGCGCGCTTTGTAGTAATGCGTGCTATTTTTGTATATTATATTTTTAGGAGGATATATGAGCAAATTCAATGTAGGGATTGTAGGAGCAACCGGCATGGTGGGCCAAAGGTTTGTTTCGCTTCTGGCGAATCATCCGTGGTTTAATATTACTCACCTTAGCGCGAGCGAAAGATCTGCCGGAAAAACATATAAAGATGCCGTCGGTAAAAGGTGGAGTTTGAGTACTCCCATGCCCGAAGATGTTTCAAAAATGACGGTTTATGATGCTAATGATATTAAAGCCGCCGGCAAAAACGCAGACTTTGTTTTCTGTGCTATTAATTTAGATAAAGCGCTGACAAGCGAGCTGGAAGAAAAATATGCCAAAGCGGAAATACCTGTAGTCTCAAATAACAGCGCGCACAGAGGGACACCTGATGTGCCTATGCTTATTCCCGAGATAAACGATGCGCATCTGCAGATTATACCAAAACAGAGAGAGCGGCTTGGCACAAAGCGCGGATTTATCGCTGTTAAGCCAAACTGCTCTATACAAACTTATGTGCCCGCGCTGCACCCGCTTTGGGATTTTGGCATAGAAGAAGTTGTTGCCTGCACTTACCAGGCGATTTCAGGAGCAGGGAAAACGTTTGATTCCTGGCCGGAAATGCTTGACAACGTTATACCGTATATCGGCGGCGAAGAGCAGAAAAGCGAACAAGAACCGATGAAAATCTGGGGAGAAGTCAAGGGCGCTAAAATCGCGAACTGCGAAAAACCGGTGATAACAAGCCAGTGTATAAGAGTACCCGTATCAGACGGGCATTTGGCGGCAACTTTTGTAAGGTTTTCTAACCCGCCGTCTATAGAGAAAATTAAGCAAAGGTGGGAAAGCTATAAAGGCCTCCCCCAAAAGCTTAATTTTCCAAGCGCACCCAAACAGTTTTTGATGTATTTTGAAGACGATTCAAGGCCGCAGACAAAGCTTGACCGTGACAACGGCGATGGTATGGCGGTATCAATCGGGCGCCTGAGAAAAGATAATGTGTACGACTATAAGTTTGTGTGCCTTAGCCATAACACGTTAAGAGGCGCGGCAGGCGGCGCAGTTCTGGTAGCAGAGCTTTTAGCTGCAAAAGGTTATTTAGATAAATAAGATTGTAATAAAAAAAGGAGTTAAATTATGAGTATTTTTACAGGTGCCGGAACAGCATTGGTAACACCGTTTAACGACAATGGTATAGACTTTGCGGCTTTTGAGGTATTGATAGAATACCAGATAGAGAACAATATAGATGCTCTTATCGTATGCGGTACAACGGGAGAATCTTCAACAATGACAAAAGAGGAAGATTTAAGCGCTATTGATTTTGTTGTTAAGCAGGCGGCAGGACGTGTTCCTGTAATCGCCGGAACGGGGAGCAACAACACCACAGCTGCGATAGAAACATCTTTAGAAGCGACCGACCTTGGAGTAGACGGTATATTGGTTGTAACGCCTTATTACAATAAATGCACAGATACCGGGCTTATACGCCATTATCTTGCTATTGCAGATGAAGCTGTAGCTCCTGTTATAGCTTATAATGTTCCGGGCAGGACGGGCGTTAACATTTCACCTAAGGTAATGAAAGAGATAAGTTCTCACGAAAAAATCGTGGGTATTAAAGAAGCAAGCGGAAACATTGTGCAGATTGCAGAAACGGCAAGGCTCTGCCCCGGTATAGACTTATATTCGGGTAACGACGATCACGTTGTACCTCTTCTTTCGCTTGGAGGCAAGGGCGTTATTTCAGTTGTTGCGAACGTCGCTCCGCAGATGACGCATGATATGGTCGAAAGCTTTTTGAGCGGCGATATTCAAAAGGCAAGAATATTGCAATTTGCTTTAAATCCGCTTACAAACGCGCTTTTCTCAGAAGTTAATCCCATTCCGGTAAAGACTGCGCTAAATATGATAGGCATAAATGCAGGTATTTTAAGAATGCCTCTTTGTGAAATGAGCGCCGATAAAGCTGCTTTATTAAAAAAGGAACTTATAGCATTCGGGTTTGATATAGCATAAATCTTGCAGCAGCCGCTCTTATAAAAAGGCAGGTTTAAAAAAAGAAATTAATTCACGTTTATCTGTAAGATGATATACAGCCCTTGTAAAAAAGGGCTGTTCTATATTATACTATTTATAAACAATTACGATATTTTACGAGGTGGATATGACAAAGATAATAATTTGCGGCGCAAACGGCAAGATGGGACAGGTCTTATCGAACGTCGCTTTATCAGCAAACGATATGTGCGTTGTAGCAGGCGTAGATAAATTTCCCGCAAGTATTCAAAATGATTATAACGTATATGACGATATAAACAAATGCGAAGAAAAGGCAGATGTAATAATAGATTTTTCAAGGCCGGAAGCATTAACGGCTAATCTTGATTATGCCAAAAAAAATGATATGTCTATTGTAATAGCTACAACAGGCTTTTCGGACGATGAAAAGAAAATAATTGAAGAGGCGTCCCAGAATATTCCTGTTTTTTTTGCGGCTAATATGTCGCTTGGCGTAAACCTTCAGATGGAGCTTGCGAAAAAATCAGCCGAATTTTTAGGTGAAGCATACGATATAGAAATTATAGAAAAGCACCATAACCAGAAAGTAGACGCGCCGAGCGGTACTGCTCTTGCAATTGCCGATTATATAAACGACGCATACTACGATAAAAAAGAATATATGTACGGAAGGCACACAAAAACTGAAAAAAGAGGCAGGGAGATCTGCCTTCACGCTGTACGCGGCGGAACAATTACCGGAGAACACAGCGTACAATTTATAGGCACTGACGAGATAATTGAGGTTAACCATATCGCGCAGTCCAAGAAGATTTTTGCTTCGGGTGCACTCAGGGCGGCGGTCTTTATGGTTGGCAAACCGGCCGGACTTTATGATATGAACGACCTTATATCCGAAATCGCTATTACCAACATTTATAAAGACGACAGACAGGCTATGGTTACAATGACGGATATACCTTTTTCGCCTTCTATGATAGCGAACATATTCGAGGAGATAGCAAACAAAAACATAAAAGTCGATATAATAAGCCAGACTGCGCCGCATAATGGTATCGTTAGCTTGTCTTTTTCCATGCCGCACAGCGATATGGGAAAATGCATTAATGTACTGAAAAAGTTTGAGAGCGGCGGCGCAAAAATGATTACAAACGATTCACTTTCAAAGCTGACGGTTGAAGGCGCGGGAATGCAGAGGCAGTCGGGAGTTGCATCTAAGCTATTCGAAGCGCTTGCAAAAAAAGATATAGGTATTTATATAATAACTACATCCGAGACAAAGATTTGTTTCTGCGTTGACGCAAACAGAGCAAAAGACGCCATTGAAGTTGTTTCGCAAGCATTTTCTCTGTAAAATAAAAAGAAGCGCCGAATTATATACACGACGCTTCTTTTTTTATGCTATTTTATACCGATATCACGGCGGTATTGCGCGCCTTTGAAATCAATTTTTTCTGTCTGTGCGTACGCAAGCTTTCGCGCCTGTTCCATATCTGCCCCAAGCGCCGTAACGCCGAGCACCCTTCCCCCGTTAGTGTAATATGAGCCGTCTTTTTTTGCCGTTCCGGCATGAAATACAGTCGCACCGTTTACTTTATCTATGCCGCTAATTTTTATGACCTTGTCATATTTCCCGGGATATCCTCCCGATGCCATTACAACGCATACGGCGCTGCGCTCGTCCCATTCAAGATTTATTTCAGAAAGCCTTTCGTCTATAACGGCATCTATGATATCTAGAAGATCGTTTTTTAAACGAGGAAGTACTACCTGTGCCTCGGGGTCGCCGAAACGCGCGTTATATTCCAAAAGCTTCGGGCCGCTTTTTGTCAGCATAAGCCCGAAGAAAATCACGCCTTTAAAATCTCTGCCCTCGCTCTGCAAAGCATGCAGCGTTCTTTTTATTACTGTTTCTTCGACCTGCTCTTTTATCTCGCGGGTATACTTAGGGCTTGGGCTGAAAGTGCCCATGCCGCCCGTGTTCGGCCCTTTATCGCCGTCGAATATGCGCTTGTGGTCCTGCGCGCTTTCCATGGGCAATATCGTTTTTCCGTCACAAAACGACAAAATAGAAACTTCGGGCCCTTGAATATATTCTTCTATAACTACTCTTTTCCCCGCATCGCCGAACGCTTTATTTATCATTATGTTATAAAGAGCATCTTGTGCCTGCTGTTTAGTTTCGCATATTATAACACCTTTTCCGAGCGCGAGCCCGTCCGCTTTCACGACGGTCGGAAGACTGCAGCCTTCAATATAATCCAAAGCTTTTTGATAATCATCAAAAATTTCATATCCGGCTGTCGGAATATCATATTTTTTCATGAGCTGTTTTGCGTAAACTTTGCTGCCTTCGATTTCTGCTGCGTCGGATTTCGGCCCGAAAGCGCGTATGCCTTCGGATTGAAGCCTGTCTACCATACCCATATACAAAGGGTCATCGGGCGCGACAATAACTAAATCGAATGCTTGCGCCTTAGCATAATCGACAATACCGTCTATATCCGTCGCTTTAATATCCACGCACTTTGCAATATCGCTTATACCGCCGTTACCCGGCGCACAATGCACCTCGGAAACTTTTTTATTCTGCAATAGTTTCCATATAATGACGTGTTCTCTTCCGCCGCCTCCGACAACGAGTATCTTCATGCTTTGCTCCTTTTAGTGTTTGAAATGTCTCATGCCCGTCGTTACCATGGCTATGCCAAGCTCGTCGCACGCTTTTATAGAATCTTCATCGCGTATACTTCCACCCGGCTGTATGATAGCTGTAATGCCGTATTCTGCGGCAAGCCTTACGCAGTCGTCAAAAGGAAAATAAGCGTCTGAAGCAAGCGCCGCTCCTTTTGCACTCTCGCCTGCTCTGCGGAGCGCATCTTCTGCTGCCCATATTCTTGAAACCTGGCCCGGGCCAAGGCCCAAAGATTTTTTATTCTTAGCTACCGAGATAGCGTTAGATTTTAAATGTTTGACTAGCTTCCATGCAAACTTTAAATCATCCAATTCTTGTTGCGTGGGCTTACGTTTAGTAACTACTTTTAAATCTCCGTCGAAAAGCTTTGTGTCAAGCTGCTGTACGAGTAGGCCGCCTGAAGGCTTTTTGATATCTACTGCATCGTCCTTTGGTTTTGCAGTTATGTCGGGAAGAACCATAATGCGCAGATTCTTTTTTGTCTTCAAAGTTTCCAAAGCATCGTCTGTAAAAGAAGGAGCAATTACTATCTCCAAGAAAATCTTTACCATCTCCTCGGCAGTTTTCTTGTCAACTTCCCTGTTTACAGCAACTATTCCGCCGTATATGGATACTGGGTCTGCCTCATACGCTTTCATGTATGCTTCGTAAACGGTATCCGCGCTTCCCACTCCGCAAGGGTTTGCATGCTTAGACGCTACTACTGTGGTTTCTTCAAATTCTCGCAGGCAGTCGAGCGCGCCCGTTGTATCGTTTATGTTATTAAAAGAAAGCTCTTTTCCCCAAAGCTGCTCTGCCGACGCAAGCGTTCCCGATATGCCAAGCGGTTCTCTGTAAAAAGCGGCGCTCTGATGCGGATTTTCTCCATACCTCATATCCTGCGCTTTTTCATATGTCAATGTCAGTTTCTCGGGATATCCCCCGCCGTTTTGTTTTCTCAAATATCCTGAGATAAGAGCATCGTATGCCGCTGTATGTTCAAAAACCTTGGTGCACAAATCAAACTTAGTCTCTTTTGTTATACCTCCGTTTTTCAGCTCATCCAAAACTCTGCCGTAATCGGCAGGGTCGACTATAGAAGCAACGTCCTGCCAGTTTTTCGCCGCCGCCCTTAGCATTGTCGGCCCGCCTATATCGATATTTTCAATGGCGTCTTCCAAAGATACATCGCTTTTCGAAATGGTTTCTTTAAAAGGATACAGATTAACAGCAACAATATCTATAAGCCCGACTCCAAGCTCCTCTATCTGTTTCATGTGTTCTTTGCTTGACCGCATAGCGAGCAGCCCTGCATGTATTTTAGGATGCAGAGTTTTTACTCTTCCGTCGAGGCATTCGGGAAAGCCTGTAATATCCGAAACATTGGTAACTTTTATTCCCGCTTTCTCAAGCGCCCGCTGTGTTCCGCCCGTCGACAAAATCTCAAACTCCAGTTCTATAAGCCCTGCCGCAAATTCTGTAATGCCTGTTTTGTCAAACACACTTAAAAAAACTCTTTTCATAAATTATATCCTCCTAAAAAAATTAAAATATATTTAAAATTTAAATCACACAAAATTAAAGAGATATCATCGCTATTTTAAGATTTTTACTCTTCTTCCGCAAATTTCAAGATTGTCTTTACAAAGAGCAGCAATTGATTTTACCAATATTTCATGCTCCGTTTCGAGCACCCTTTCGGCAAGCGATTCGGGAGTATCGTCATCTAATACCTGTACGCTTTTCTGCATTATAATAGGTCCGGTGTCCGTTCCTTCGTCAACAAAATGAACAGTTGCTCCCGATACTTTCGCGCCGTAATCGAGCACAGCTTTGTGAACACGTATGCCGTAATAACCTTTTCCGCAAAAGGAAGGAATAAGCGAAGGGTGTACGTTAACAATCTGGAATTTATCTACTACCTCTTTGCCGAGTATAGACATGTAACCCGCAAGAACTATAGCCTGTCCGCCGAAATTGCGTACAGCTTCTATTATGGCTTTGTCTTTTTCCGATTGATTTTTATAATCTTTATCGTTTATAACGACATACGGTACATTCGCTTTTTTTGCACGTTCTATTGCATAAGCGCCTTGCTTGCTGCAGATTACGCCTGCAACTTTAGCAGGTATAGTGCCGTCATCGCATGCGTCCAGCACTGACTGAAAGTTCGTACCGCCGCCCGAAACCATAACAACAAGTTTGTCTATCAGCAAAGCTTTACACCCTCACCTTCGATAACGCTTCCTATTATGAAAGACTCTTCTCCATGTTCTCTAGCGGCAAAAGCAACTTCATTAGCGATTTCAGGTTTTACGGCGATAACCATTCCTATACCCATATTAAATGTGTTATAAGCGTCGTTCGTCTTTAGACTTGCTTGTTCAACTAAAAGATTGAATATAGGCAGCATGTCCCAGCTTCCAAGTTCTATAGCAGCCCCCAGCCCATCGGGAAGCATTCTCGGGATGTTTTCTATAAACCCTCCGCCCGTTATGTGCGCAGCGCCTTTTATATCAAACTTGCGCATAAGCTTTAGCAGCGGTTTTACGTATATTTTTGTAGGCGTTAAAATCTCTTCACCCAGCGTTTTATTGAAACCGAATACTTGCTGATTTAATGTTTCTTCTTCCATCTTTATTACAGCGCGAACAAGCGAGAACCCATTGCTGTGAATTCCCGACGATTTTAGCCCTATCAGCACATCGCCTTCATTAATTTTGCTTCCGTTAACAAGCTTTTTTTTGTCAACGCTTCCTACGCAAAAACCCGCTATATCGTATTCGCCCTTTTTATAAAAGCCGGGCATCTCTGCCGTCTCTCCGCCTATCAGCGCACATCCCGCTTGTTTGCAGCCGTCTGCCACACCTTTAACTATATCCGCCGCGACTGAAGGCACCAGTTTTCCCATAGCGATATAATCCAGGAAAAACATGGGCTTTGCCCCATGGCAGATAACGTCGTTTGCGCACATGGCAACGCAGTCTATACCGATGGTATCGTGCTTGTCTAGTATAAACGCGGCTTTTAGTTTTGTTCCCACGCCGTCTGTGCCCGAAACGAGAACGCTGTCTCCGTTATCGTACATGCCGCCGAAAGAGCCAAGACCCTGCATCACTTTCTTGTTAAACGTGGACGCGGCGTGCTTTTTCATAAGGCCGACGGCTTTGTAGCCGGCCTCTACGTCTACGCCCGCGTCTTTATATGTGTAACTCATATTTTCTCCTTATTAATCAAGTACATTCTTCTTTTGACATTTTAGCAGATGGTCAACGTTATCGGGATATTCTCCGTTAAAACAGCCAAGGCAGAAATTACACGCCGCGCCTTCAACCGTTTTTAAAAGGTCTTCTATGCTAAGATAATGCAGAGAATCCGCCCCTATCAGCTTTTGAATTTCCTCAACAGAATTTTTCGCACCTATAAGCTGGTCGTGCGAAGAAGTATCAATGCCAAAATAGCACGGATGCTTTATCGGCGGCGAGCTTATCTGCATATGAACTTCTTTGGCTCCCGCAAGTTTTATCATCTCAACTATTCTTTTAGAAGTCGTTCCGCGCACTATGGAGTCGTCTACGAGTATAACTCTCTGTCCGTGCACGTTTCGTTTCAAAGCATTTAGCTTTAAGCTAACTCCTACTTCTCTTTTTCCCTGTGCGGGTTGTATAAAAGTTCTTCCCACATATCGGTTTTTTGCCAGCGCTTTTCTGAAAGGTATTCCCGACTGTTCGGCATAACCCATAGCAGCCGGCCTTGCCGAATCGGGCACCCCCGCTACTATATCTGCATCTACGGGATTAGCAATCGCAAGCCTTGCTCCTGCACGCTCTCTTGCCTTGTGTACGCATATTCCGTCTATGTCAGAATCGGGGCGTGCAAAATATACATATTCAAAAATACAAAGCGCTGTTTCCATCGCCCTTGTACCCTGATACGATTTCAAGCCGTCTTTATCTATTGATATGATTTCTCCGGGGCGCAGGTCTCTTATAAACTCGGCGCCTATTGTATCAAACGCGCACGATTCCGACGCAAACACATAAGAATCGTCTATTTTGCCAAGCGCTATCGGCCTTATGCCCTTAGGGTCTCTTACGCCGATGAGCTGGTCGGGCGTCATTATTACGAGCGCATAACTGCCCTTTAGCATTTCCATAGTTTTTTTAATGCCGTTTATAATACCGTTCTTGCTGTTTTTTACAATGAGGCTTGCCAAAACTTCCGAGTCAATAGATGTTTGAAAAATCGCCCCTTCGTTTTCAAGGCTGTCCCGCAGCTCTTTTGCGTTAATAAGGTTACCGTTATGTGCGAGTGCAAGGTTGCCTTTTTTAGAGCTTATAACAAGCGGCTGGGCGTTTGCCAAATGGCTGTCGCCCGTAGTTGAATATCTCACATGGCCTATAGCCGAGCGTGCTTTCACAAGATTGCCAAGGCCGTCTTTGAACACTTCCGATATTAGACCCATGCCTTTATGATAATCTATCTTACCGTTTCTTACAACGGCTATTCCACCGCTTTCCTGGCCTCTGTGCTGAAGTGCAAAAAGACCATAATACGCAGCTTCCGCCGGATCGATACTATCGTCAGCACACCAAATCCCAAAAACACCGCATTCTTCTCTCATGCAGTCATCGTAAGGTTTTATTCTCTGATACGGCTTTGGAAGTTTAATTTTTAGCGGCATTCTATTCTCCCATCAACCTTTTTATAATTTCTTTATACGCTTCTTCAACTTCGCCTAAATCTCTGCGAAATCTGTCTTTATCGAGTTTTTTGCCTGTCTTTATATCCCAATATCTGCAGGTATCGGGCGAAATCTCGTCAGCCAAAACGATTTGCCCGTGGAAACGCCCGAACTCAAGTTTGAAATCAATAAGCTCAACGCCGAGCCCTTTTAGATATTCTGTTAAAATATCGTTTATCTTAAACGAATACTCTTTGATTTTGTCCATCTCTTCATCGGTCGCAAGACCAAGCGCACGAATGTAATAATCGTTAATTAAAGGGTCTCCAAGTTCGTCTTTTTTATAACTGAACTCTATGATCGTGCATTTAAGCTCTGTTCCTTCTTCTACTCCAACGCGTTTAGAAAAACTTCCCGCGGCTTTGTTGCGGATAATAACTTCAACAGGAACTATCTCTACTTTTTTTACAAGAGTTTCTCTGTCAGAAAGCTGCTTCTCAAAATGAGTAGGAATACCGTTTTCCTCTAGCAGTTTAAAATAATGATTAGATACTTTATTGTTTACAATACCTTTGCCTACAATTGTACCCTTCTTTTGCCCGTTGAATGCCGTTGCATCGTCTTTGTAATCGACAATAACATAATCTGCATCGTCCGTCGAATAAACTTTCTTTGCTTTTCCTTCATAAATTTGTTCTAATTTTTTCATTATAAATTTAACTCCTTTTGAAGATTTTTATCAGCTTGCTCAACTTTTTCCGCCATGGTTTTTTTATATTCAATTAATTTTGATTCTAATTCAGCATATTTTAAAGCCATTATCTGTACGGCCATAAGCGCAGCATTAACTCCACCGTTTATTGCGACCGTTGCCACAGGAATTCCGGGCGGCATTTGCACGGTAGACAGCAATGAATCCATGCCGTCAAGAGTTGACGATTTTATAGGCAGCCCTATTACAGGAAGCGTGGTATAAGCCGCTATTACTCCCGCAAGATGCGCCGCTTTTCCAGCAGCAGCAATTATAACGTCAATGTTGTTGTCTTTAGCGGACGCTGCAAATTCATGCGCTTTATCGGGCGTTCTGTGCGCGCTCATTACATGCGCCTGCGTCTCTATTCCAAAAGATTTTAGCGTATCTATAGTCTTTTCGAGCACTGGTAAATCGGAAATTGACCCCATTATCACGGCTACTTTCATGGCACTCTCCTTGCATATATGGTGCAATTAATTTTTGTTTTCTACCACATGTTCAGTCTACTTTACAGACCCTTTACATGTCAACGATAATAGCATACTTTTTTTTGTTAAATTAAAAAAACGTTCGTATTTTGAATACAAACGTTTTTTATGTACAATAATTCTCGCTGCTTTTAAAATGGATTATATAACTATTATTAATTAATGATTTAACTTTTTTTCTTTTTTACAATAACAAACACATCAGAAGCAGCTAGTAAAGCTAACGCGGCTATCACAGTAATAATAACAGATGGGTACATACTGTTAAAACCGCTTGAAGATATATGTTTAATCAAAATGCCGATATACGCCCAGATAATTACTAGTCCATAAGCATAGTCTTTATTTCTTATAATAGTTAATATTCCAATAATAGCACCAACGGCAAGAATAATTATTGTCCAAATTGTTTCGGATATACCAAAACCATTCCAACCCCAGCTTACAAGAAGAGTTGTCACATTAGCAATTGCTGCAACGGTGATCCATCCAAAATAAATGCTGAAAGGCAGTTTTATGAATAATTTTTCTTTTAGTGTAAGGTTCTCTTCCATAACAGCTTTCACAATAATAATAAGACAAATTAAAATGACAGCCATTAGAATCATAGACAAAAAGATAATGTCATAATGCCACGAAAAAATCCAAATCATATTTGCTATTGATGATATGCTGAAAACGATTCCTACTTTGTTTAATAACGCTTTGCTTATACTGCCATTTTTATTGATAATTCCAAATTGATAAAACGTAAATCCTGCAAGCAGTAAATAAATAAGTCCCCAAATTGAGAAAGTAATCCCTGCAGGTGCAAAAAGGTTTTGATATGAATCTGATACGCTGCCTGTATCAATGCCGTTTATAGGAAGTAGATTAGCCAACGCATTCACAACAACCATAGCGATAAAGGTTATAGCCACCAGCATTTTTATGCTTTTCTTCATAATTAATTACCTCCTTTTTAAAAATTATAACATAAATATACTGAATGTAAATGTATTTACAAAAGTTTAGAATTAATCTAGTTCTTAAGGATTAAACTCAACATAATAGGCGTCATCCCCGGGAGATATAAGCGACTGTATCGGCGTTTCCATTTCAGTGACAAAGCCGGAGTTTTCGTTATCGCTTACGCGAGTTAGAAACTGTTCGTAATCCGAAACAACAACCGGCAACGCCACACTCTTGATCGAAGGTACTGGAGTTGGTTCTGGTGTGGGTGTGGATGTCTGTTCAGGAGTCAGCGTCGGATCAGACACATTTATTAGAGTTTGGCCACACTCTGTTGGCGCTTGCGTTAATTCTCTATCGTCTGATACAGAGCACCCGCAAAACAAAACAATAATAAAAAATACGACGAATATTTTTTTCATATCAATAACTCCTTAGAGTTCTGTCTAGTTGATTAAAATTGTATCATATTTCCATGCGATGTGTGAGAAATTGGCTTAAGCACCATGTCGTTCGATCACTTAAGCCACATAGTTACATTCAGTTTGGGATAATATCAGCAAACGCATCATACAAAAAATAATATTAATGGATGCTGTTTGCCAAGTTAATGCTCTTATGCTTTGTCAGTACCACTAAATTGTTCGGTTTGTTTCTTCTTAATTGCTACAAATATTATTATCCCACCGACTATGACAAATCCTAATAATATTAAAATTATTTGCATATAACTATTGTTACTCATCTCTTGATTTTCATAAACGATAACTACCTTATCTCAAGGCGATATATTTATATTACAGGAATTCCCTTCAACGTTATAAGCACTCCCTATTGTATATACAATTTTACCTGGGAATGTTATTGGAATTTTAACAGAGAGTTTTACTAGTACAATATCAAGCACTTACTAATATGCTTTTTACTTATTGCTTTCACCTCGTTCATCCTCTATGCGCTTTATAAGACTTAGATATTCAGCTGCTGTTTTCTGAGGATTGATGTGGTTTGGGTACTTTCTTCTCATTCTTGTGTTTATCACAATGCTCCAGACAAAAATAGCAATAAAAACTATTAATACAACGATTCCGCCAAAGTCAACAGTTTCATAAAGAGAAAAAAAGAACAATGGTATCAGCATTAAAAATGCACTGAATATCATCCAAGACAAAACTAACATAAATTTCACGTATATTTTTGCGCAATCAGAGCATCTAGGCACACTAAACTTGTATTGCTTGTAATTGTGAGATGCTGCATCTTTGTACAATGTCTCGTTAACAACTGCACGGTAGGCATATTTCTTTTGGGCATCATTTGCTTTACAAAAAAAGCATTTTTGTAATATAGGATGGTTATCATAATTTGTATTCATTTTTATCCCTCCTCAAATTTGCAAAGAATTTTATTGTTGGTTTTATGCTATTATTTAGTATGAACACCTGTTATAGGCAACTCACTCAACCCATTCATGGTTAGTATATCCGGTGTGGCAAATAATGTCACCGGATATACTATTTCTAGTTATTATTTCGGATAAACTTCCACAACTGGTTGTTCTGACAATCCGTCCATTGATAGCACATAAGGTGCTCCTAATAATTCACCGTTTTGTTTGAATACTATGAAAGTATCAAAAGTCGGAGTTGCTTCTGCTTCGCTTCCATCAGCAAATTTAACTATCGCTGCATCCGAGCCGTTGCCCGAGAAGTCCATCATATCCGCAAGGTTATAACCTTTGAACGTATCGCCGCCCGCTTCTATATCCTGCAGCTCAATACTCTGCCACACTAAATCGCTCATAATGTCAAAGTTGCCTGCGATATTAATTGTCCATGCCGGGCCAAGATCTTCATCAGCGTTTTGCGTATCGCCATTTTGATTGTCACCCGATGATATGAAAGACGAACTATCCATAAAGCTGTCAAATGTGTATATCCAGTATTCATAGAGGTTGAATTGCTCATCCGCCCCAATAGCCAGATGCATTATCAAGTCGCAGCTATCAATATCCGCAGCGTCCTGATATAAATCATATTCAAAATAGGCTTTATTTTCTGCCGAACCATCCTCCCAGATAAACATGCGGATATTACCTTCGGCATCAAAAGCAAAGAAGAAGTAATAGATGGTATCGTCCTTAAGCTCCAGATTGTTTGGCATAAAATCGGTTATTGGCATTTCAAAGAAGTTTGCGACATCAACAAACTTTACGCCGTCATCTCCAAACCAAAAATCAATTTCATCTAATGCATCAAATGAAACTCTTGCGCCGTTTGATATATCCGATGCCGAAAACTTAACAACAACCGCTTGCTGAGGAATCTTTTCCATGCCCACATCCGACATACAAGTCATCAAGCTTGTATTAAATTTCGCACAAGCACCGTTCTCTTCGCCGAAGATTTCCAGCCTTTGCATGTCTGCGTTATATCCCTTTTTTACGCCGCCGCCGAATTCTCCGCCATCGTTTTCAGAAAAGCCACCGCTTCCTTCGCTCCATAGCTCCTGAGGATTTGCAAGCATGGAATACAGCACATCATCTTTACTTATTGGACGAACCAAATCATATCCGTCAAGAGCCATCTCGCCCTTTTGCATAATGAACTGCGCCCAGTATTCTTTCATATCGTCCGGTACATATATCACAACATTTGGATTGTCCCATGTGTAACCAAATACATCATCGCCAAAGGAAGGTGTGCTGTTAAAATGCATATCAATTTTTGAATCGTTATCAAAATCGCCGCACTTAAAGAAACATCTGAAATCTAGAGAACTTACACTATTGCCAACCGCAACATTTTTCAGATTTGTGCAGAAAGCAAAAGCGTAATCGCCGATAACTGTCACTTCATCGCTGACAATGACATTCTCAATTTCCGGCAAAAACTCTGCCCAGGGCGCATTGCTTGTCGTTCCGTCAAAGTCCGGCGCGTCCGGCTCAAACGCACCCATATCAGCGTTAACATACAGCGTATGGGTTGATGCGTCGTACTCCCAGTCGGACTTCGATTCAGGCGTCTGTTCCGCCGTCTGTTCGGGCGTCTGCTCCGGCTCTGCTTTCTGTCCCGCGCATGCCGCCATGCTAAAAAGCATTATTGCCGCAAGCATTACCCATAATAGTTTTTTCATATTGTTTATCCTCCTAAATATACATAAGTTTTTAAGCTGTCTTATTTATGTGTATAGTGAGTCTATAGCTACCTGATTAACTATCAAGCTGCTTCTCATCAGTTATTCTATCTTCGTCTTCTAATACACCTAAGTCATCAAGAAATTCGTAGTACTCATCTAAAACAAATAGTATATATTCTGTTTTCAGCTCGGCTTCTCTATCCTCAATTATATCTGTCATAATTTCTTCTACAAGTTTTTGAGTGCTTTTTTCATCACTATAACTTGGTTCATCATCTATTTCAGAAAACACTTCAGTTAACACATATTCCATATAATATGCAGCAAACGTTTTTCTTCTGGAGTATGTGTTTATAAATGTTATCGGTAACTCTGTCTTTTTGTACGCAATTGTAATATCGCCATCTTCTTTTATGTCAACTTAAAATCTACAGAAACATCTTTGTTTATAAGCGTTAAGACTGTTCCGTCAAACTCATAATCAAGTCTATATTCAGTTCTTTTTTGATTGGTGTAATACATAGTTAACGTGCACTTATCACTGCTAAGGAAGTCACTCTTTCCAAACTCCATGTCAATCATTCCAAACTCGTCATACCACCAATCTCCTTGCAGCTTTTCCTTATGCGGGTCACTTGCACATTCAGCTAATTTTAAAACCATAATTACTGCAAGTATTAATATAGTTAATCATTTCATTTTTATCTCCTAAAATTTTATCATTCATAGCAAGCAACATAGACAAAATCGCTTACTTTAAAATCACATATATATTATATCACTGCACTTTTCCATTCCCGCTGATGACCTCAATGGTGTATATGTTTGATTGAAATGCTTCATCCTTATTCGCTTTAAAATAGTCTTTTACCCTATTAGCATCTTGAGCGACCACTAGGGGCGCCTCTTCTATCAAACGCACATTGAATGAGTAGCCCAAGCTACTTTGGGTAGCATGATTACATCGCCAATCTTGATTCAGTCTATAACTACATAATAATTAATTTCTAACACCTTTATATATTTCAGTCATTTCATTCTTAGTCATCTTAACAAACAGTCCATCATCTCCTACGGTTTCCACAATAATAGCATCTCTGTTTTCATCTAAATAGAAGAAACTTTTCTCTTCAATTTTTGTTATTACTTCGCCATTTTCATTTTCAAACTTAATAGTTTCGTTATCTATTGCCTCAAACGGAATATTTTCAAATATAACATTACCATCCATATATCCAGTGACTTTGCCATCTTTAAAATCAAAAGCAATTCCTTGAGCAGCAATAATTGGGTCAATAATATCTACAATAAGCCCACCCTTAGCACACAAATACCAAAAACCTTCTAAACGTTCTTCTAGTCTGTGTGTTTTACTAATATATAAAGTTGATTTGTATTCTCGAGGTACATATTTATTGTATATTTCTCCATCTTCGCCTGGCATATGATATGTTTTTGTATCTTCAATCTTGATACTGATTGGGCATCTGTCTACTTCACATTCAATGTAAACTGTATCATCTGAATAACTTTCTATTTCAGTTGTAATATTATGTTTCTCAAATGCTTCAGTATAATATTCAAGCAATTTGTCCAATTTCATGTCACTTCCGAAGTAGACAATATTAAATCTATCATCCTCAGTCGGTACTCTATAAAATACAGCATCATCTGGAATGGGAATCTCGTCAGGTAATAGGTCAGAGTTTATGTTATAGCCTGTAGTAAATTCAGCAGGTGCAGGGTCAAAAACACTGCAAGCGGCAAAGCCAAATACCAGCGCAATCACGATCATCAATATCAATAGTCTTTTCATTTTATATCTCCTTAATTATTCTTTATAGCCTGCTTAGTAAAGCCTAAACTTGGTTTGCTCCAAATTTTTTCCTCTATTTTTGGCCATTCATGTCCGTTCTCCATAACGAAATTCGTTTTCGCCATAGTGATGACCTCGCAATTATTATATTTTTGGTTGCCCAAGCATTCCCAGCAGTGCGTTTATACTTTCCCTGGATATGCGTTTTTCAGATATGCCGCCTGCCGCCAGATTTCTGTTATTTCTTCGCATCCTGCGAACCATCCATGCGCTCTCATACGAGTGCCAAAGAGCGTTTGCTGTATGCGCTTTTTCCGTTCCACCATGTGCGAAATTCGATCATCCGCCGCATCGTCCCATTGTATGCTTTGTCATACAGTTTTTCACGGAACGGGTTTATGATTATTGGCAAAAACACTGCAAGCCCCCAGACGAACAATACCGCCCAAAATATGAAAACACCGATCACCTCGTTATCGCCCAGAGCCATTACGCCGAATGTAATGAGCATAAACAAAAACACCGCAAGGCTCAGTACCGCAAACGCGCGCAGCCTCTTTAGGCGCTTAGTAATGCAATCTTTTCAGAGAAAATACTCCGCCACGCTCACGTTTTGTTCGTAGCGCACCATTGTCACATCCTCATATTCCGCTTTTTGGTGATACCATCTCGCGATCCGACCGACCGATTTGTCCTTTTTGCACTTGCTGCAAATCATTTTGTTTCCTCCTTATAGATTGATAAATTTTTTATCTCAACTACCGCCGAATCGGATATTTTAACCAAACCATGTGCATCAAGATTCACTCCCTCGATATGTAATCGGACACGTTATGTTTGTTTTCCGTGGCTTCCCGCGCTTATGCTCGGCCCGTCTGCCCGCTGCTTTTTTGTCTTGTTATATCCCCTCAGTCCGATAACAGCGGAAGCGATCAGCGCAAGCGAAGGCAGGATAAGCAACACCGCGCTTTGGTCTTGGTACGCAAGCGATACGCTTGCAAAAAGAAGCGCAAGAAGGCTGCTTGTCAAAATGTATACGCCGCCCTGCAATCGGTTGAACAGCAGCACAATTGCACCGATAAATGAAAATATCAAAATAAATATGAGAATCGCAGTAATATCAAATGTACTTGAATCAAATAAATCTTCTCTAAACATTTCTATAAGTGTAATGATCCCTATTAGCGCATTGGCAAGGCCGCCTAAAAGAGCGAAAACAGAGTTTGTAATATTGCTTATATTTCTCTCTCTTACTATTGCGCCCATATCGAAATCATCCAGTTCATAAGGATTTTTCTTTGATATCAGCGTCATAATGCCCCGCGCTATAATAGCTAAGATGCTTAAGCTGACAAGAGCGAAAACCGGGATCAGTTCTAATTTATGGTAATGGAACACTTTAATAATTGTATGGGTTAAGGGGAAAAAGCCGCAAGCTAAACCAATTATTATCGTCCACACTCCGTTTGCTACTGTCTGTGCTCTCCTAGCCCTGTATGTAAGCCACAGCAGGACAAAGGCCAGAATGAGCAAAACGAACATGATAGCTCCTTGTCCGCCGCTGCCGCCATCATCTATCACACTGACCATACTACTAATGTATATAACAATCAGCAGTACACTCGCTATAATCCCCATAATAAAATTTGTTTTCTTCATAACATTACCTCTCTTTTTTAAATAACAATCTATTCAATTTCATTGTATTTAGCAGCCGCCGGGCATAAAGTCTATTTTCCCCCAACCAGATGCGCAAGCTGCATCTGCACCCCTAAAAGCTGATAATGGTAAAGCGCCTGCGGACGCGCGGCAAGCTGGCTCATGATCAGTTCATTGGCGCCAGAAGTGCTGCCAAGGCTGGCAATCAGCGATTGGGTATACGCGGGATCTTCAAGCAGCGTATCGCTCAGAGCCATATCCATAATCTGCTCTTTTGCGGACTGCGCAGTATCCTGCGTATATACCCGCTGCCCGCCCAGACGATAAAAAGTAATATCTGGATTCCCCGAATATAGTGCGATCGTTTCCTCCAATGCGGCCAGTGCTTCGGATGTTCTTTTATTCAGCGCAATTTGCAGTCCTCTTTGGTCTCCGCTTTTCAGCATTGTTAAAAGCTGTTCGTCCGGGTCTGTCTTTACACGTTCTCTTCTCTTTGCGTTATCTATCATCGTATTTTACCTTCCAAGTAGTTGCATCTGTCAAAAGCTTCATCATGTATTGCTTCAATCCCCTTCGGCAGCTTTATTTTTTCTAGCCTAATGCAATTCATAAATGCCCGTCCACTTATTGCCTTAACAGAATCCGGTATGTCGATTTCTCATAAATGTTCACATGTACGAAATGCCTCTCTAGGTATGGATCTTCTTTTCCATAGCAAAGTGTTTATACTTTCCTTTGATATGCGTTTTTCAAATATGCCGCTTGCTGCCTATGCTTACAAAGGCACCTTGTTATCCAATATGTTTATAAAGGAAGCGTTTTGGTATCGCCGTCATCAAGACCAAAGAAATACGTTATAGTAAGCAACGATCCCTAACGCCTAATTTTTTAGCGGCCTAAGTTATTAAGCCTAGTAAGAAGATCATTTGCATCCATATGTTCAGCTAATATCGCTCCTTGGGCGGCAAGTTTACTGCCAGTCTCCTTTGCAAGCGTATTAAGTGCATCTTTTATTACACTTCGCACTTCGCTATTTACATTTTCGAGCGCGTGATATAAAACAGGAACAACCTTCTCATTTCCCGACTCACCCATTCTTTTAAAATCATTATTATTTCCCTTTATCATATCTTTCCACATAGGATGCCCGAGTTGGTCAAGCGATTGTGCTGCCGCAAGACGAACAAGATCCGAATCGCCCAGTGCGTTAATTAGAGTTGTGGCAGCCTCATCTTTACCTATTACGCCTAGTGCTTGCGCTGCCTTTTCGCGTATATCTGTAGCGAGATAACGCAGATGGCTCTCACGCTCCTGAGGCCGTAAGTATGGCCACAACTTTTCATAACCTTTACATTCTGCTATCGCATATTTAGTACTCTCTGCAAACGTCATCATCTTTATCAGCGGTTTGACTTTTTTCCTTTTTACGTATTTGGCTATTTTCTTTTCTATTTTTTTTGACAATGCTTTCATAATAACGTCCCTCCTAAATAATCATACATAAAGAGCATTGTTTTTATCACCCTTATAGTAATCTATAGAAACTGTTTGCCCAAGTTGCGAGATTTCGAACATTTGCTCTTCTTCATCTCTTACAATGATATCCACACCATCCGGGAAAGCCCCTGTCTGAAGATTCGTATTGTACGGTATGGACGCACTTTTAATAGGATTTCTGTCAAATGCATATTCGCCGATATCGGTGACGCTGTTTGGAACGAATACTTCTATCAGCTTATTCTTTCCGAATACCCCATGCTCAATTTTTGTAAGCCTTCGAGAGATGGTAACACTTGTTAGCTCATTGGAATTAAACGCACATAGCCCTATTTCTTTAACATTTAATGGTATATCTATGCTGATAAGCGGTAATCTCTCCATTGCTAAATTCAAAATCATTTGTATTATCCATTATTCTTCTTTCCTTTCTCTTTTTAAATCTAAACCATCATTCATTATCAACTATTCTGATATTTTAGATAAACTAATTCTTTGCCAGAGAATATAAATACTCATTGTTTTCTCTTACATCGACTCCGAGCTTAATCACACACATCACACTTAATTCAACCGTAAATCATTCCAGCTATTCTTTGTAAATACCGTCAGAGTCCTTACCCCAAGAACCTTGCGGTGTATCAACGACAATATAATACAATGGCTGAGAGACACTCTTTGTTGCTAAAAACTCTTTTGCAACTGCTTCACTTGGCGCAGAATAGTTTTCATATGTTGCAACAACACCTGGCACAAGTTCCTTTTTTGTATTTTTTATAAAAAGAACTTCCTCTGCAATGGGTGCTGTTGATTTCTTTAGTTGCGATTCTTTTTCTTCTTTCTTCTTCGGCTCCTGTTCTTTATAAATCTCACCACCTGCATTTATCAGTTTTTGCTTTGCCTCATTAAACATCTCAGTACTGAACCCATGCCCGCATATAATAACTTCACCTTTTTGATCGCTGTTTATATAACATCCGTAATCAATCGTTTCTGAGGAAATGAGATCACCGCCCGATTCATGAATAAAGCTGGTGCTGGCTATAGCTTTTCTAGCTTGTTTTAAAGTTTGAAACCTGCAAATAAGAACAGGCGTATATGTCGTGATATATTGTGCTGTCCAGTTAGCGTGAGCCTGTGCTTCATCGCGATAATGCGTCCCCATATTCTTTTGTTGTGCCTGTTCGCCGACCACCTTAACAGAATCCGGTATTTTATGTTTTTCCAAGAAGGCGCATTCTTCAAATGCATCTTCTCCTATTACTTCAATTCCCTCAGGCAGTTTAATTCCTCTTAGCTGTTTACAATCTAAAAATGTCTTGTCACCTATTGACTTAACAGAATCCGGTATGTCCATTTCTCTTAAGGATTTACATCCTTCAAATGCACGACTACAAATTCTAATAACAGAGTCTGGGATTTGAACTTCTTCTAAGGACTCACAATTACGAAACGCCTCATCTGGTATTACACGTATCCCTTTTGGCAGTTTAACTCTTCTTAACTGTTTACAATCGCGAAACATCGCTTCCGCTATTGACTCAACAGAATCCGGTACGTTGATTTCTCTTAAGGATTTACATCCTTCAAATACACGATCACGAATCATAATAACAGAATCCGGGATTTGAACTTCTTCTAAGGATTCACAGTAAACAAATGCCCATTTCGGTATTTCTTTTAGCCCATTCGGCAGTTTAATGCTTTTTAGCTGTTTGCACCACCCAAACGCCCATTCACCAATCACCTTTACAGAATCCGGGATTTGTATTTCTTCTAAGGATTTACATGTATCAAAAGCTTTATCTTGTATCTCCTCTATCCCCTCCGGTAGTTCGATTCGAATTACGCTATCAATTTCAGCAAATCCAGATTGTTCAATTTGCTTGATTTTCTTGTCCCGTATTTTTTCAGGGATTATAATTTCTGTTTTTATCCGTTTTACTTTCTTCCGATTGATTGATATCGCTTGTGTAGCAGGGTCAAACACAAAAATAGACATATTTGCAACCTCCATATTGTTCATTCAAAATAAATTTAGATTTATACCATATCAGTTTTACGCGCCGCCGCCTAGAGTGAGCGTTGCGCTCACTTTGGGTCTAGTTCTAGCCATAGGGCAAATATTCCAGCTCCGAGATCATCGGCATCGTTTCCGCAAAAAAAGCGTCCACACGGTCTTTACGCGCTGTGTATGCCGGAATGTTTTGTTCCAGATATGCTTTGACCGAGCCGGAAGAGACACGAATGAATTCAATATTCGTCTGCACATCGCTGCCGGAGGACGCATCGTTTCCGCCGATTGTGTTGACCTGCAGCGAAACATCCCATCCAGCGCTGACAAACTCGTCATCCAGCGCAACGCCGATGCAGGCGATATCCGTTGCGCTGTTTGGATTGCTGATGATGTATCGCACAGATTGATCTTTATCGTCCAGCCAGACAAGAACATCCACCATTTCATCCGCGCGCGCCAGCATCGCCGAATCGGTCGGTGTCAGCGGTGCATACCCGCTCGGTCTTTGCGCTTCAAGCCGGTACGGTTCATTACTGCCCACATTAAACCGAAGCCAAAGCGGCCGTTCGCGCGGCAAAGCGGGCGCGCCGACCGGGTTAAGGTCAATAAAATATACCGAACCGTCACGCATAATGCCCGACGCTTTGGCGCGGATGTGTACCATCTGCCCCGGCTCCAGTGCGTATTTAAGCATCGCCTCCTGCTCCAGCAAAAATGCGCCGTCCGCCACACAATCTTGCGGAACAGTGTTCTCAGCATCAAGACCGTGAATTTCCAGCCAGCCCGCGTCTTCCGTGCTGTCAAACTGCAGATCGAGTATGGTCTCAGAATCGGGCTGCTGCAAGAGGGGTATAAGCAATACTGCCGTCGCTACTAACAATACCACGACCACTAAAGCAATATAAATCCTGCGTCTGTGTTTTTTCTTTTTCTGTTTTGCTTTGATTTCTTTGATATTTTCTAGTTCATAAACGAATTCGTCAATAGATTCGTACCGATTCATTTGGTTAATATCCGTGGCCTTAGCGATGATCTCATCCACATAAGCGGGAATAAACTCATTGTTCTCTGTAACCGGCCGAATCTGATACGGCGGGTCTTGCAGCGACTTACCCGAAAGCATCTCATAAAACACCAATCCTATACTATATATATCGCTGCGGACATCGCTCTGCATACCCGTCATCACCTCTGGCGCAGTATATCCTTTTGTTCCGGCCAAAACCGTATCGCATGTGGAATCCTGCTTTTGGTAACGCGCAATGCCGAAATCGATGAGTTTAACTTTGCCGGTAGGCGTAATGATCACATTGTCGGGTTTCAAATCCCTGTAGATGATCGGATGTGGCTTCATAACGTGCAACACATGCAGGGCACTACAGATATCGAAAATGATCTCCTTTGCACGACCATAGGCGAATGCGCCGTTTTTTTTGATCTCCTCCGTTAATGTCACACCTTCAATATATTCACGAATAATGATGGTTTTCTCGTCGCTTGCAATGATGTCAACGATGCACGGATAATACTCGTTCCGCAGCGCGTTCACCCTTTTAAGCATTTCTATCTGTTCTTCTTCGAACGCATTAACGATTTTGACAATATACTTAACATCCTGCTTTTCACAGGTGTACACTTCACCTTCACCGCCGGAAGCCAGATGCATAAAATTACTGTATCCGAGTCTTTCAATTTCTTTCATGGCTTTCTCCTAGCCTTTTTAAACCAATTCCTGCTTGAATATTTAAATTATAGTTGGAGGTAAATAATTTGCATAGAGTGAGCGTTGCGCTCACTATTTAAATATGTGATAAGTATAATTACTATCCCTTAGATCAACTCAAGATTGACTTTGTCCATCATCGTATTATAGTCTTTCACGCTGCTTTGATATTTAATACACATAGTACATAACAAATAACTATAATTTATAAATCAATTTTCTCAATAGCTCGTTTTGCCGCATTCCTTATTTTTCGTTTATCATAATTAAGCAATGATACAAGCAAATTCTTTGCCGCTGGATCTGTAATCTTTTCAATAAACATTTCAGAAAAATCGTAAAAAACTAAAATAAACAGATTTTGCTTCTCTTGTTTTAGCTTAACAAAATGCTTTATCAAAATGGCTAATACCTCAGCTTGAGGAAGCATTAGTAGGGCATTTACCGCTTTTGTGTAAATTTCATTTCGGCCGCCATGACTAGTCCAAGTTTGTGGAAATGATGTATAAATCGAGCCGTCAAGTATGGGTGAAGCGGCCTCAATGCACTGGGTTTGTCCCAACGCATTGATCGTATGTTCCCAATCAGGGTAAGTACCGCCTAAGCATGAAAAAATAAACGGTACTGCACGCGGGTCTTTCGTTTTCGCAAGCGCTGTTTGTATCGCATCTTTTTCTCCTGGTATCTTACAGTCTTTTAACCATTCGCCGAGTGTTGAAATATATTCTTTTGCACCAATATCACCAATCGCATTAACAATATGTTCATTACTGACATTGTATGTACGGTGCGCATCAACAAGCGGCTGTAATGCTCTTTTATCTTTTAACTTTCCTAATGCTTGCGCTACCGATGGAACAACATTCACATCATCATCTAAAAGTTCTGTAAGAGGTATCACCGCATCATGATTACCTAGATTACCCAAAGCTCGCGCTGCTGCTACTCGCACTTTTAAATACTCATCCGATAAAGCGTTTATAAGCGGCTTAAAAGCACTTTGATCACAATAGCCGCCTAATGCTTTTGCAGCATAGTGTCTGATGTATTTATTGCTGCTCGAAAGCGTCTTTATCAAAGCATCGATTGCACTCAAAGTTTTAAAATGTGAAATGAGCTTAATTGCGCTTTTACATATACTTGGCTTTTCACTGTCTAAAAAGTTAGTTAATACGTTTACAGCCATTTCTATCAACTCGGTATCATCCTCTTTTATATAAGGCGTAATAGCTTTCATCTGTTTCACATCTGATTTCTGAATTAATTCAAGTATCGCCTTATTTTTTGCTTCACTGTCCAAAGCATCGATTGATCTAAGCTCTTTTTTTATATTTGCCATCATACACCTCTTATTCAAATTTAATTGCCTTCTTTTTCTACGCTCTTCGATATTTTAAAGCTGTAAGCTCTTAAGAAAATAGTCGCCCCAAAAAGCCTCTATATCCTTGTTCTTTTGCATAAATCACAGGGGGATATTGATTTGAATAATTTTTTTTACGTGTATCCTTTGGAAATGTCACGAAATATAATATAATACCAAGAATCAATACAACCCATGCACTTATCATTATATATTCTATTATTGCCCATGAGGCTTCTTCAGCATTATCCATAATACCTAAAAGCATTATAACAATCGGCCCAAAAAACGCCGCCAAAAAATATCGTATAATCCATGATAAGCGTCTATGTATTTTATAACACCTTTCGCAGCGTGGTACAATAATATTCAGTTCTTTAGATTTTTCCCAATTTGATGTTCGGCTGATCACCTTTCTAAGGCATACCTTTGCCCATTGTTTTTTTTCAAAAGGGGAATTGCTCTTGCAAAACCAGCAAACGCTTTCTAATTCAGCGTTATTTTTTATTTGCTGCGTACTTAATTGCTTTTTCAAATCTTCAATCGTTTGTGCCAATGTTTCATTTTTAGTATCCATTTCCCACCCCTTTGGTATTATATGGGTCAATTCATCTTGCTCTTTATCATAAACTCTTATCCCTTTTTCTTCATCTTTAAGTGGCGGATATTCAGTATCCCCGCAACAATCACAATCAACTGCGCAATCAGAAGAACTACGCCCAAACCAAACCCCTCAAACACTCCACCAATAATAGAAATCACGGCGAAAATTAAAAATAATATACCGCCGGATAACAGAAGCAACAGACTCCCGATCAGACGGTTGAAATATAGCATGAAAGCGCCTACCAGCGACAGCAACGCCAATAACGCCATACATGCTATCGTAATGCCCAAACTCAATTCACTGCCATAATCGTAATAACCAATCGTATCGACAAACATCCATATTCCGATCACAGCGTTAAATACGCCGCCGATCCATGCAAGCAGGAGAGGCGCTTTTTTAAATGTGTCCGACACATTGTATCTTGAGTTTATATGAATAAAAGCTTTTTTTCGCGTTACCAGAGCTAATATGCCGCCAGCCAAAAGTAACAGCATAAAAATCGATCCTAAGATTCCGCAAAACGTATACGAAGCCTGATCCTTTGATCCGCTGTGGGCCATTGATGCAACCATTGTGACAGGCATAAAGCCAAGAAGCATACTGAACACTATCAGAAGCACGCCACTGGTGCACCTTTCATCTTCGCGCGCTCTTTTCACCCAATACAGCGCCCATACAGCAATCAGCAGCAGTACAAAGACAACAACCTTTCCGGCAGGTTCCATGCTGTCATCGATTTGCAGCGATGCAATGAACAAAGCAGCTGTCCAAAGCAGACACAAGACTCCTCCCATTAGTCCGATAACATATGCTTTTGTTTTCATAATACCCTCCGTTAAATAATTTCGTTAACACCATTAATCCAATGATACAAGAACCATTTCCGGTAAACTAGATGTTTCGATTGAAAGAAACTCGTCTATACGCTGGTTATGATGATGATACGCTGCTGTGTTTTCTGCTAAGTACTGTTTCACTGACCCCTCCGCAAAGCTGACCGAATCAATATTGATATAATCATCCTCGTTCTCAAAGAACGCTGCGGATTCAGCGTAGTATTCATTCGCCCTAAATTTTTCAGGGATTTGATATGCTGTATAAGCAATCGCATCTTCATCACAAACAAAAGCATATACAGCATCATCTTGCTCTGAGATATATAAAATCACATCTATAAACTGATTGTTGTTTGCAATGGGTAAGCCTTGAAGTTTTTGATCCCCCGTTTCCAAGCATTTCCCTTGCGTCGGATCATCAAATACAGCTAGAAAATTCGAATCCGGGCTAATCCGATATGAGTAAATCTCATTTCCTTCCATTGAACTTAGTGCCACACATCCACAGGTGTTTGGCTTAAACTGTACGCGGTAATGTACCAGCATCCCGCCACGCAGCGCATAGTTGAACATTAATCCCCCGGCACTCTTCGGACTGACATATCCGTCACGATACGCAAACATTGTTTCGATGTTATGTTCATAATCAATGACATATCCCAAGTCGTCTTCATTATCAAACTCAAGTTTAAGCAATATCTCCACCCTTTCCGCCGTCAGCATCGGGATAGTGAGTACGGCGGCAACCGCCAGCGCAACCACAATCGCCAGCGCGACAAAAAGCCTGCGTCTGCGTTTTTTATTTTTCTGTTTTGCTTTGATTTCTTTGATGTTTTCTAGTTCATAAACGAATTCGTCAATAGATTCGTACCGATTCATTTGGTTAATATCCGTGGCCTTAGCGATGATCTCATCCACATAAGCGGGAATAAACTCATTGTTCTCTGTAACCGGCCGAATCTGATACGGCGGGTCTTGCAGCGACTTACCCGAAAGCATCTCATAAAACACCAATCCTATACTATATATATCGCTGCGGACATCGCTCTGCATACCCGTCATCACTTCAGGCGCGGTATAGCCTTTTGTTCCGGCCAAAACCGTGTCGCGTACAGACTCCTGCTTGTAATAACGGGCGATTCCAAAGTCAATCAGCTTGACTTTGCCATTAGGTGTAATGATAATGTTCTCTGGCTTTAAATCGCGATAGATAACTGGATTCGGTTTCATCGTGTGTAGCGCTCTTAATGCGTTGCACACCTCAAATATCATTTCTTTTGCTCTTTGAAACGAATAAAAATTGTTCTTTTTTATTTCATCGGCAAGCGTTGCACCTTCAATATACTTACGAATAATAATGGTTTGATCCTCATTGTTCAGAATCTCAATAATCTTAGGAAAATACTCACTTCTGAGTGCATTAATGCTTTTTAGAATATTGAGCTGCTCAGGGTCGAGCATGGCGATGACCTTTGCAATGTATTTTTCGCCTTCTTTTTCGCAGGTATAGACATTGCCTTCGCCGCCCGTAGTTAAATGAACAATTTGGGAATATCCTCTTTGCTCCAATCCCTTCATCGCATTCCCTCGCTTCTAATTCATAAATGTTAACGACGCAATAAGCGTTTTGTTATATCGTGTCTATTATATGACCTCGTTTGTTTTGTGAATAGAGTGAGCGTTGCGCTCACTTATTTGTTGAATAAAGAGTAGAAGTTTAGTAATATTAATTAAAATACTCCAAAGCTATATCTCCTCAAAATTAACTTTCTTAAGCATATCGTTGCACTCATTCACGCTTGACTTGTGATTAATACTATAAATGATCACACTGTCACGTCTGTCCCTTGCATATAACTGCGCGTAACCAGTAGCTCTTAGTAACCATTGCACATTCTTCAGCGGTATTTTAAGCGCGATTAAAATACGCAGCACATAGTTTCTTGTGGGCTTTCGTTTGTCGGCTAATATATCAAAGAAGAATCGGCGATTAATCCCGCTGTCCCTGATAACCTGAGCCTTTGAATAAACTCTTTTTTCTATAAGCGCTTTAAGGTAACGAGATAAAGGGATATCTAAAAAGTCTTTTGCATTTTCATCAAAAAATTCGGTAAATGAAATGTCTTGATTAAGCTTTTCATTTAGAATGTCTGTTTTTGTATTCGAATTATTTCGCAAGTCATTTTTCCCAATTATTATTTTCATATATTTTACCCTTTATAGTAATAAATGTAAAGGTTTTACTCAAACTACATACCACGAATGAAGAATGCAAGTTTAATTATGCATTATACTATACCAGCACTTTGCAGTGGATATAATACCCGCTTACTTCTATACCGCTACATCGCAAAAAAACACCATTTTAAGTTATTAATATTAACTATCATCGTTCGTACTCATCACGCTTTCTTCCATTACGGCGCATATTACGCCTTGCTTCACGTTCCTCCTGATCCCGCGAGAATATCTCCGCGAGACTTCCCGAACCCTAACCGTTGCTTTCTGCGCCTTCTTTTCTAGCGTATGAATTTTCCCACGCGACAAAACGCCTTCCTTTGCAAGTGATATCGCCTCCTTAAAATCCTGCGCTGCCACCGTGACCTTGCGAACACCTTTTTCCGGCCCAGTTCATCAAGCTCACGAAACATCTTGCCAATCCGCCACTCTTAGGTGAGTTGCTTGGAAACCGTGCTCTAATCAAAGAATATCAAGAACAGCTCAGAGGAAAATTAATCGCAGTTTCAGATGCTGCACAATATTCAATTATGAATAATCCCCTAGAACTAATATTCCAGAGGGGCACCCTATTTGGCATTACTGTGATTGTTCCTTTGAAAACAGATATCACCACAGCAAAAAATGCCATGCAATGTTTATGTGATAGACTGAACACCACCACAATAGAAAAAAAGCTAACTGACACTTAAAATCAGTTAGCTCTTAATACAATCAATGTTGCCAAAACGTTGCCACGGGGCTACTTGAGGAGCCGTAAAGCCGCATGGTTACCGGCTATTCTCCGCTTCTCAAATTACTCCCACTCGCAAATTCTAAGCTAATTATAAACAATTCTGTTTAAATTTCGTGATAGGGTTTTACTCAGTTTGATACCAGTTATCCATCTTCTATGACGTTCGCTGATCTTCTGTTATCAAAATGCTATCAAGGTTGTGTTATCATCATTACTTGATTGCTAGAAATTATACCATATTTTTTTGATTCTCAAAAGTCCATTTACAATTAAACATCAACCTTCCTCCAGTGCTCTAAAAAACGCAAGGTTTTTCTCAATTCATACTATATTTCTTTTTACGATTTTGTAACGGCCACAGTCGAGACGGGTATAAGCGTTCCGCCGCTGTCAATACCGAAGCTTGAATATGTACCTGAATATGCGTCTTCGAAACTGGCAATCTGTGCACCGCCAAGGTCATAACCATCGTCGCTTACCACTGCACCGCCCTCTTTGAATTCTATATTGCCGTACGCAGCCACAGCGATGCCTGCAGAAGTAGAATTCGTGCTGCTGGCACAAAGGCTTCCAGTAAAGTCTGCGAATACCAGGTCGTTCATCATTCCTACCGCGGTTGCATCTTCGCCTCTGGCAGTCACTTCAACGGCAGATGCTCCTGAAACCGTCATGTTCACGCAGAATATTCCATCTTCACCCACTGCGGTCAGGTTGGAATCATCAAGCGTGATATCCTGCATCGTTCCGCAAGCGGCGTTTGCCGCGTTCAGCCGGACCGTGGAATCGGTGAACCGCCACTCTTCTCCCGCAACCTCGTCATTGCCGACCGCGGTGTTGGTGCTGTTGATCTCAAGCTCCAGCGAATCCACATCGAAATCATCAGCGCAGTAGACAGTATAATTTCCCTTTGCGCTTATTGTAAGGCTTGCACCCGATCCTACGCCCGAAAGCAGCGTCGGGCGCTCGAACCGTACGCCCTGCTCTGCGTCTTGGGTATTGCTGAGTACGCACACGCCGGATATACGAATGGACAGGCCGCTCGTCGTGTTCGCCGTTACCAGAACACCGCTTTCCGAGTACGCGCCTGAAAGTGTCAGGTCGTCGAATGTGACATCCGTAGCGCTGTTTCCGATGCTCACGCACACCTCGTCGCTGCCGCCGCTGAACGTTAAACCGTTGCCCGTTACCGTCAGCGTGGGAACATATTCCGGGCCGACCAGTTCGTATGTATACCCCGGGATGCTTCCAACGCTGATATCCTCATAGCTGCTGCCGTCTGTAACAATGATTCCGGTCTCTTCCAGCGTGCCGTCTATGCGAATGGTTCTGTATGCAGCGGTGAACGTAACGCTTGAGGTAACCGTCGCTCCGGAAGGCAGCACAGGCTGCCAACCTATAAACAAATACCTGTATGTGGCATCTTCGTCTCGCGTCGGATCTTCCGGCTGCATGATCGTATCGCCGTAATGATACGATTGGATAACCTTCGATGCACCGCCCGTAAAATATCCTTCGCCCGCGTCAAAGGTGACAGTATAGTTTCTCAGCGTCTTCGTATAAACCGCATACAGCGTACTATTGCCATTGATAATAAAATCGCTGAAATCCATTCCGGTTATGGCATCTTTCTCATAAGCCCATCCGGCAAATTCATACGTGTACTCGTTATCCGCGGTTTTTTGGGGTTCATCGGTGAAAGAACAATGAGACCCGTAATGCGCTGTAACGGACTTCACAGTTTCACTACCAGAGAATTTCCCTCCGTTTGCATCAAACGTAAAAGTTTTATCCACGCCAACCAGTGTGAAGGTGGCCTTCGCAACGATATACATATCGGGCATCCCATCCGAGCCCATCGTGGCTCCAAACCGATACGGCAGCGCCAGCCCATAATCGGTCAGCTTATAGTAGTAGTTATTTATCGCCGACGTTTTTGTAAGGCCGGTCAGCATATCAGAGGTAATCAATTCACCGTAACATCCTGTAAGATAGATATCCGTGTCACCGCCGGAAAAACGAACCGTATATTCAATTGGCTCTCCAGTTTTAAACACCGGAGCAAACGTCAGGTTGTACTTATAACCCGTATAAAATTGACTCATGTACAGTTTGACGTATGAACCATTCACTTTTTCGGTCGATATCCAATAATCAACCGTATAGGTATTTTCATTATCCCGGCATGTCACCTGCGGCATATACAGGAAATTATACGGTGCATATGTCCCTGAGTATTCCTTTATACTGGTCCCGTCCTCAAAAGTGTATTCGCCCGCGTCAAATATGGTCGTCACCTCAAGGTATTTTGTATCGTACACCGGGACGTATACCGTATCGCCGTACACGTTCCCCAGTTTCATGCCGCCCTCTGTTGCCCAGTGGCTGAAATGATACTCGTAATAATCCTCTTCACCCTCGACGGCGTCATCCACCTCCGGCGCTTCCGGCGTCGTTCCGGCCAGCACGCGCTGCCTTGATATCACATTGTCTTCCCTATCCTCAAAAGTTACGTTCACATACTTTCTGAATACGGCAAAGTATGTCTCCGAATTGCCGATTGAAGCATGCAGCGCGGGCCACCATCCTGCGAACTGCTGATCTTCGGTATTATATGCATTCATATCCGGCGCTTCGGGCATTGTTCCTTTTTCTACAAAACCCGCCGTTATTATCGTGTTGTCCGCGTAGAAGCTGGTCCAACACACGTCGTCGCTCTGCCTGTATACCGCGGTGTAATTGCAATCCGTCTGCACTTCGCGCAGTTCGGGACTCCAGCTGTCGAATTTCCAGCCCCAATCCGCGTCGTTCACCTCGGGCGGCACAGGAACCTCTCCGCATAGCGTCGGAACCACCGCTATCACACCATATTGATATACGCCTGTATTCGCATCGTAAACGTTCCCGTAAAAGGTAATATTCTTATAATTCAATTCGGCATTCATGTGATAGCCCGTATCCGCGTATATGGCCGTAAAACTCTCTTTCCACGGTTTTGACCAGTCCGTAACGGTATATTTTGAAAACTCAAGCTTATCCTCGTATGTACTTTCATCCGGAGCGACAGGAATCTGGCCTACATAGTATTCCTTCTGTTCCAGAACGCTTCCATCCGGCATGTAGAACGTTGCTTTATATTTTTGAGTACTGTCCTCCACCTGATATTTCAAGTATGTACAGTTGATGTTCTTGATGATTGGGTCCGAACCTTTTGAGAACAGCGAGTAACCCTTTGTATACTGAACGACAACCGTAAAGTCAAGACGGTCGGGCGCGCCGTCCTCTATCGTCACCATGCCGGTTTCATGATCCACGCTCACGTACTCAGAATCGTCCTTGCCGCCTTTGCCCGTCTGATCCTGCGTAAGGAAAAATGCATAATCCCCGCTCAAGGACGCGGGCTTGATGTTGATAGTCGCCCCGCCGCCCGAAGTGTCGATATCAATGTATTTCAATTGAAGCAGATCATCGTTGCTGTTTTTGATATTATAAGAAGTCGTATTGAATGTGACCGCGCTGTTCGTTTCATCAAATTCAGACGCAAATTCAAGTGCGCCTATCGTGAGTATTGGAAATTTCAGTTTCGCAATCGCTACGCTACCATCCCATCCAAACAAATCCCATGTAAAATCGAGCTCGGCATATATACCGGTTTCACTTTTAATACCGCCGGACAAATGCATGCCCTCCGAAGAACTATAATCAAATCTCACATACCCGGTGATTTCTTCATATACGCCTATGTCGATTGTAAATCCAAAATTGGCAACCGCATTTAAATGAATCAGACTAAAATTGACCTCTGCTTTAAAACCGGCCCGTATACCCACCTGCCCCTTAAGAGTCGCGGAAAAAGTTGTATTTGAACTCAATCTTTCGTTGATTGATACCATACCGCGCTGTCCGGTCAGCTCTTTCATGTTGCACAGCCCGACTTTTCGCACTTCCGTGCTGTCAAAGTTCAGCGTCAGCCCCACGCGCATACCTATATCAACATGGAAATTCAGTTTAAATTGAATGGTCAGCACATGGTATATGGAGACCGTCTTACTTCCGAGCTCCTCGTCTAGTATCGTGACATAACCTAGATCGTCTCCAAAAAGATTCTCCGCGTTCATATTGTCAACGATTTCTTGAGTTTTATCATCACTTTGAGAGTCAATTAATTTCTGTATTTCTTCGGTTATGTTGATCTTTTCCCCGCTGCTGGTTGCAATTACCGCGCTGAAGGAAATATTGCAATGGTTCGTCAACCTACCCCATTGGTTAATGTTTAAACTCAAATCGCGGTTATTCGTAACATATCCCTGAGCTAATTCCTCGATATCGTTTGTCATGGAAAGATTGATCGTCAGTTTTATATTTTCATCCAGCTTGATGCCAATGTCTCCCGTAGAAAAGCTGAGGCAGCCACGGATTCCGTTTTCGTTGCCCATATCATCATATGATTTTTGAATTTTGACACTGACGGTTACGTTTTTTAACAAATCAACCAAACCGTTTATATCAAGCTCCTCAAATTGCGCCCGGCTTCTGCGGCTCATGGTGCTGACCGTTTTTAGCAATGTTGGGCTGTTTTTAATTCCGCTTGCAATCGATCTGCAAACATAATCATATCCTTTGCTTTTCTTCAGCGAGGTTTGAATATTCTGCTCGATAGCCCTTGTCTCTTCGTCTTCCTCCACATCCTCAAAATGGGCCGCATCACCGCTGTAATAAACCTCAAATTGCGAATAGATATCATTTAAATCCGGCGTTATTAAATCAAGATATTGACCGGTATCATTATTGATTACATCAATAACTTTATAGTATTGGTTTTCCGGTGCATCTTCCTCGCCATCGCCGAGGCTGACAATGTCTCCAGCCTGATAATTACCGTTGCCGTTCGCCAGTGTCAAACGATAAATCGTTTTTCCGTTATCGTTTTCATTGTCTGTCGTACCGTCAGCCACTTCCCCCGCTGTTTCAAAATCTGCTACGTCATTGGATGAGAGAAGCTTGGGATCTGCCTTCATTACGACGTTATTCACATTCTCCTTGTAAACTGTGAAGTTGTAGGTCTTAATCCCCGAATCGGATACGTTTTCATTACCCGCCTTCACAAAATATATATTCTTGGTGTCCAATATCTCAATGGAATATGTTAAGCCCGCTGTAAAACCGTCTTTGGAATACAACAAATATCCATCATTCTGCGGCTGAACAGACACAGTGCTCCCATCTTTGCCTTCCATGCAGGAGAAGCTGATATAATCAGACAGATTACCATCCGTAAGCTCAACGTCGGAATGAACGAGAAAGGTCATATCGCTGTCGCAATCTTTAATATATTCCTCTATGTCAGACTCAATTTTTGGCTGATACCATCCGGCATAGAGTATTGTATCCTGATTAAATACGTCGTCTTCGCTGTATGCATTGACAGGCGCTTCTTCATAATACCATCCTGCAAAAACATAGCCGCTGCGTGAAGAGGAAGCAACCTCTGTCAGCTTTTCACCTTTTGGTATGGTTATACTTTCAACCTCGCTTCCGCCGGTGCTGTCAAAAGAAACCGTCACCTGCGCGTTTATTGAAAAAATACCTAAACCTGCGTTAAAAAGATAAGCGCACCCGATACTGACACCCGCCAGTACAACGGCGGTAAGACAAACCAATATGATGATTTTCTTTTTGTTTTGTTTCTTTCTTTCGGGAACACTCTTTGTGCCTTCCGGCTTATCATGCTCTATAAATTTGTTTTTGCGACCAAACTTTACCGACATTGTTTCTCCCCCGTATCTTTTAAATCCGCAACAGTGATTATTAAACATAATTGCTCTTGGTAATCCATTTTTATTCGTTCTTCCGCCGCAAATCGCACATGCAAATACCGATGGGGTCGTAAGGCGTTAGCTCCCGATAAAACCAGCCGCACCCGCCGCAATCATATGGCTGCGGACCCCCGGAGACCTTAGACTTTCCATACGAACAACTCTCCTGTTCCGCCGTAGCAAAAGGCCTGTTTTCATGGGTATACTCCGGGTTTTCCTGAAAGTTCGGATAGGCGGGGTAGCTTTCCTGCAGTTGTTCATCATATTCAAGGTAGATGCAAAAGCTTTTGCCTCCTACCCGGTATGTTTTATACGGCTGCTTTTGCCTATGGAGCATCGTCTGTATTCCTTTCTATTAGCTGGGTACAAAAAACCCTATGATAGCTTGCTTTACTACTATCATAGGGCAATTGCTACTCTTTGGGGAGTGACTTTTTGTGCCTAAAAAGTCACGTTTTTTGACTTAAATCAGCATGTATTAATATGCTATTTGCGGCAAACCTAAATTCCTTTTTATTTTGTGGTCATTTTATGGTCGTATGAACGACATGTTTTACTGCCCTTATTCCACCGAACACATACCCGCATACAGCACCATGCAGGTAACAAAAGCGCCCAACGCCGCGCAAAATACGCTTTTAAGCACGATATAGAGATAAAACGGCATTACGCTCACGCCTAGTAATGTAAAAAAAACGGCTGTTAGTGAGGTCAGGATGACCGCGGCGCATAAGCTCAGCAAGACGCTTATCAGGAAAGGATGGCAAAAAAGCCGGTGAAGTAATCGGTCAAATACGGTCTTCGCGGCGAAAATGCTCCCGGTTTTATCCCTGCGCAGGCTTGCTCTGGCAAAGGGTGTGGTAATTGCGAAGGTCAGCAAACAGGTAACCGTTATATCAATGGAGATGCTGATTGTATCCATTGGCACGTAATCCGCCTTGTGGTATACCAGAGCAGCGATCATTCCGCCGATAAAAAAATTGAAAGTGGCAGAGATGGCAGCCTGAAAACGTATGTATGTCGCAAGTTCTCTGTTCAAGGTATACTCCTTTATGCAATCGGAATTCTTCTTATTTTAAGATTAGAACATATTTTGCAAGTTCGTCTCTGCTTGATATAAAAAGTTTTTGGTAAATTTCCAGCATGATGTTCTTAAGCCTGCCAACGGAGATGTCATACTGCTTCGCGATCTTTGCGTATGGAACGCGGCGGGCCACCAACTGTGCCAGATGGTATTCCCTGAGCGACAGCATCATTGTTATATTATCCTTTGTAAAACGGTTATGGAAGCTAATCCAGTTCGTAACCGTATGCTTCCATTGCCCGATAACGGCATCGTAGTGTCCGGGGAACGCCTGCCTGACGCATTGTTCCACATGACCGCCAAAATCTGAAACACACTCCGCAAAAGGCGTTAAAAAACCGTGAGGCAGCGCAATGTGCATTGCGTCCAGCAGCCAGCGCGCAGCCTCATCCTCGCGTTCGAGGCAATGGCAGGCGAGCGCGCTTATCACCCGCAAATAGATCCCATAAAACGTGATTCCCTTCTCTGCATCGTCGAAAACCAGCGTGGTTTGCGCTATAGCCAAAGCGGCTTCATATTGACCAATGCACAGGAAATACCTCGCACGCAGATAAAGCATATACGCTGGCTTTGCCTGTAGCGGAAAAGCGCTGAAATCTCCGTTCTTAATCCAGTCGGGAACCATATTAGGAGCCATGACGCTTACGGCAACGCTGGCCAGCGCCAGCTCTGCCATAATGGTCAAGTCCCTCTCTTTGCGTGTTTTCAAAATACCTTTAAGATAAGCTTCGGTCTCTGTGTACGTATTGTAATCTCCAAGGCTGATTGCTGCTGCAACCCCTACCATGGAAGCGCGCAATCTGGCCGTGTCGTCCCCCTCGGTTTCCTGGTAGCAACGCATCGCGTGCGCGAAATCGCCCCGCAGATAGGCAAGCTCACTTTCGTATTGACGCCGCGATCTTTCATCCTTCGCCGTTTGTAAAATCAAATCGGGGTTGTTGCTTGGCATGGGTGAGGAAGTGGCATCAATCACTTGGCCGATCCCAGATGATTCCAAAGGCCCTCCCAGCTTCTGTTCTATACGCGGATCGACAGGTTTTGCGGCGTCTTCCGGAACCATCCATGATCTTCCGTATTTTTTACTGTAAGGTATCCGACCATCAGCCAATAGCCTTTGTACTTGCCTTAAAGAAACCCCCCACTTTTCGGAGGCCTCCAGAGCGGATATGTACTGCATACTTGGACCCCTTTTTTCTACAATATAGTAATAATTATATTCGTTTGAACGACGCATTTCAACGAAGTTGTGTTTTTTTATATAAAAAACTATCCTCTAAAAGTTTCTCGATTTATTAAAAAAAAGCACTATCCAGCATGACTTTTATATAGTGTTTATTCATTCGTATTATTTGTATTATCTATATTATTTATATTGTCACTCCCACTCGCAAATTCAAAGCTTGTTTTAAACAATTCTGTTTAGACTTCGTGATAGATTTTTACTCAGTTTGATACCAGTTATCCACCCTCTACGGCGTTCGCTGATCTTCTGTTATCAAAATGCTATCAAGGGTGTGTTATCACCATTAGCTTGACCGCTTAGAAATTATACCATATTTCTTATGATTCGCAAAAGTCTATTTGCAATTAAACATCAACCTTCCTCCGGCACTTATAAAAACCCAAGATTTTTCTCAACTCATCTGATATTTTTTTGGTACTTACCAGTTTGCTAGCTAAGTCCCACACTAAAGGGCACCAGTTCCCCTGAACGGTGTTTATCATACTGGGCATCATATTTTCTTTGCGCCCCGCTTACTCCCACTCAATCGTCGACGGCGGTTTGCTTGTAATATCATAAACAATACGATTAACGTGCGGCACTTCGTTTACAATTCTCGAAGAGATTTTCTCCATCACATCAAAAGGTATTCTTGCCCAGTCGGCGGTCATGCCGTCTACGCTTGTGACGGCGCGAAGAGCGATAGTGTAATCGTAAGTTCTCTCGTCCCCCATTACGCCGACGCTTCGCATGCCCGTTAGCACCGCGAAATACTGCCATATCTCACTGTCAAGGCCGGCGGACGCAATTTCGTCTCTGAACACATAATCAGCTTGCTGTAAAATGTCTACTTTTTCCTGCGTAACATCGCCTATTATCCTTATAGCAAGCCCGGGCCCCGGAAACGGCTGTCTCCAAACTATATGTTTTGGCATATCCATAGTCTCGCCGAGCGCTCTTACTTCGTCTTTAAACAAATCGCGCAAAGGCTCTATTATATCTACAAAATCGACAGCGTCGGGCAAACCGCCTACGTTATGATGGCTCTTTATAACAGCTGCGTGCCCTTTGCCCGATTCTATAACATCGGGATATATCGTGCCCTGCGCCAGAAAATCTACTTTGCCGAGTTTTTTTGCTTCCCGTTCAAAAACGCGTATGAACTCCTCGCCTATTATTTTGCGTTTCTTCTCTGGTTCGGTAACGCCTTTTAGCTTATCTAAAAATATTTTTGATGCGTCTACGCATATAAGATTCATGTCATAAGCGCCCGAAAATACCTCTTCTACCTGCTGTGCTTCTTCTTTTCGCAAAAGCCCGTGGTCAACAAATATACAAGTAAGCTTGCTGCCTATTGCTTTATCGAGAAGTACCGCCGCCACAGAAGAATCAACACCGCCCGACAATCCGAGAAGCACCCTTCCGCCGCCCACGCGCTTTTTAATATCTGCGACAGCCGTTTCGACATAGTTGTCCATTGTCCAGCCGCCGCTCGCTTTGCATATATTGTATAAAAAGTTTTTTAAGATCTCGTTTCCGAATTTTGTATGAACTACCTCGGGGTGAAACTGTACGCCGTAAAGCTTTTTTTCCTCGTCACAAAACGCGGCTACGTTACAGCTTTTCGTTGTTGCGGCAATCTGGAATCCGTCGGGCGGAGTATCTACATAATACGTATGGCTCATCCAGCAAACTGATTTTTCATCAAGCCCTTTAAATAGCATGCAGTCTGTATTATATGTTATATCCGTTTTACCGTATTCCCTATTGCTCGCTTTTTTAACGCTTCCGCCGAGTTCGCTTCCCATAAGCTGGCTTCCGTAACAGATACCCAGTATAGGAATACCGGCGTTAAGCAGCCTTTTGTCGCACATAGGAGCGTCGTCGTCCGTTACAGTGCTTGGGCCGCCAGTGAATATTATACCTATAGGGTCATATGATTTTATTCTTTCCAGAGATGCGTCATACGGCAATATTTCAGCATATACCGAAAGATCTCGCACACGCCTCGCAATAAGCTGGTTATACTGCCCGCCAAAATCGAGAACTAATATCGTTTCTCTCACAATATTTTAAGACCTTCCTGTATAATTCGGAGCTTCTTTTGTAATGTATATATCATGCGGATGATTTTCTTTCAGCGCCGCATTTGTGATTCTTATAAACTTTGCGTTTTGTTTAAGGTCTTCAAGCGTAGCCGCTCCGCAGTAACCCATGCCTGATTTTAAGCCGCCGATAAGCTGGAACACCGTATCGCTTATAGGCCCTTTATAAGGCACTCTGCCTTCAACGCCTTCGGGTACAAGCTTATCTGCATTCGTCTGGAAATACCTGTCTTTGCTTCCGTGCTGCATAGCGGCGAGTGATCCCATGCCCCTGTATACTTTAAAGCTTCTGCCCTGATATATTTCCGTTTCTCCCGGGCTTTCTTCCGTGCCTGCAAGAAGGCTTCCTATCATGACAGCAGTCGCGCCGGCCGCAAGAGCTTTTGTAATATCCCCTGAAAATTTTATACCGCCGTCGGCTATTATCGTTTTCCCGAGTTTATCCGCCGCCTCTGCACATTGCAGGACTGCCGTAAACTGGGGAACGCCTATACCAGCAATAACCCTTGTTGTGCAAATAGAACCGGGGCCTATGCCAACCTTTATACAGTCTGCACCCGCCTTTATTAAATCGACCGTACCTTCGGGCGTTGCAACGTTACCTGCGATTATCTGCAAATCCGGGAATTTGTTTCTTAATTTTTCAACTGTTTTAAGCACCGGCATAGAATGCCCATGAGAAGTATCTATTGTGACGACATCAACTTTTGCTTCAACGAGCGCTGCCGCTCTTTCGAGAACATCTTCTGTTGTGCCAAGCGCCGCGCCGGCAAGAAGCCTGCCGTTGATGTCTTTAGCCGAATTTGGGTATTGTATTGCTTTTTCAATATCTTTTATAGTAATAAGGCCTTTTAGAAAACCTTTATCGTCTACGAGGGGAAGTTTTTCTATCTTATGTTTGCCGAGAATCTCTTGTGCATCTGATAGTGTTGTGCCAAAAGGAGCAGTTACGAGATTTTCAGAAGTCATTACTTCGTAAATTTTACGTGTATAATCCGTTTCAAACCGTAAATCCCTGTTTGTCAGGATTCCGACAAGCTTGCCTTTCTTTGTAATCGGAACGCCCGATATTCTGTATTTTGCCATTAAAGCGTTAGCGTCAGAAACAAGATGTTCGGGAGATAGTGAAAAAGGGTCTGTTATAACCCCATGTTCGCTTCTTTTAATCTTGTCTACGTTAGATGCCTGTTCTTCTATAGACATGTTTTTATGGACGATACCAATACCGCCTTCTCTTGCCATGGCTATTGCCAGCCTTGCCTCAGTGACCGTATCCATAGCCGCGCTCATAATCGGTATATTTAAGCTTACAGTCTTCGTCAGTTTTGTTTTGACCGAAACCTTTGAAGGGAGGACAACACTTTTTTGCGGGACTAGCAAAACATCGTCAAATGTCAGCCCTTCGGTTATTTCTTGAATTTGCATATGGTAACCGCCTTTCATAAAATATAAATTTCTTTTGTTAAATATTAAATGCTATGCGTCTTGTTGTCAACACGTCAGCATAAGTTAAACATATTTTTATCTAAAGCCCTAATCTTTGCTCTGTCTCCAGCACGCTCGGCATTGCCGGAATACCGCCCATTCTTTCTACGCATATTGAAGCAGCTGCGTTTGCAAACTCTGCAAATCCGGCGATATCTTTTTCGTTTAAATCGTCAAGCTCTTTTCCGCAAGTCAGATATTTATATAAAACGCCAGCCGTAAAACAATCACCCGCGCCTGTTGCGTCTATCGCCTTTGCTTTTATTCCTTCTGCTTTTCCTATGCCAGAAGAATTTGCATAAATCGCGCCGTCGCTTCCAAGCGTTATAAAAACGAGTTTTATTCCTTCATCAATCAATTTTAATGCAGCTTTTTCATACGTAATATCACCGTACAAAAATTTTATTTCATTGTCTGATATCTTTAATATATCAGAGTATTGCATTCCCGATAATATATATTTCAAAGCCTGCTTTTCGTTTTCCCAAAGAGGCGCTCTTAAATTCGGATCATAAGAAACTGTAACTCCTTCTCTTTTTGCAATCTCCAAAGCCTTGTAAGTTGCGCTTCTTGAAGGCTCGTTTGTCAAAGATAAAGATCCAAAATGAAAAATCTTTGTGTTTTTCACAGCATTCTCGTCAAGGTTTTCAGGCGAATACATAATATCCGCGCCCGGGTTTCTGTAAAAAGAGAAATCTCTGTCTCCGTTTTCAAATAGATGCACGAATGCAAGTGTGGTGTTATATTCCTCCGATTTTATAAGGCCGCTTGTATTTACGCCTTTTTCAGTAAGTACATTTTCGAGGAATTTTCCGAACTGGTCATTGCCCACCATTCCCAAATAAGAAGCAGTTAAGCCAAAACCTGAAATTGCAGCAGCTACGTTTGCCACAGCTCCTCCTGGGTTTTGCATGAACAAATTTCTTCCGTCTCTTTCTCCCGACGGTGTGAAATCAATTAGAAGTTCCCCAAGCGTTGTAAAATCTACCATAACTTATTATCCCCTTTTTATTATAAATAAAGTTGGGCACAACCCTCCAGATTCAAATTTTTCTTCTCTTACAATAGTAAATTCGCGATTTTGCTTAATAACGTCTCTTAAAAGTTTTTTCTCTTGTGTATACAAAAACGCAACTCCGTCTTTCTTCATTAATGACGGCAGCTTGTCCGAAAAAGCTTTATATAGCTTTACGTTTGCATCGTGCCCCGAGACTCTTATGCCAAAAGGCATATTAGAAATGACCTCGTCATATTTTTCGGCTTCATACGATAAAATATCAGCCTTTATTAGGCTAATTTTCATTCCGCTTGCTTTGCGGTTTGCACAGGCCGCTTTTATTGCGGCAGGTGCGATGTCCACTCCTACGAGCTTTTTCGTTTTTTGTATATACTCTCTTTCGATAAGCATTGTCGCGCTTCCGCAGAACGGATCCAGCACTACTGCGTCTTGTTTCATATACGGCTTGCATATACGCATAATGCTTGCCGCTGCAACAGGGTTTATGCTTGCGGGAATAGATTTTTCTCTGTAAGAAAATCGCTCATCGTTTAGAAAATATACATACATAGAGCCGCCCGTTAGCCTTATCTCGAAAGAATAAGCAGACGGATTATCAAAAAAACCAAACTCCGAAAATCCTTTTGAAACCGCTCTTATGACTTCTCTTCTCTCTTCAGTACGCACCTCTCCCGCTTCTATACGATAGCTTAGCCCTTTTAATCCAAATTCGATAAGCTTATCCGCCGCTTTTGCGTAGCCGCCAATATCGCCGATATAATACAATGCGTCAATATAACATCTTAAATCTTTAATATCTTTTGTACGCACATTAAATGCGTTTTCTATTTTAGTCTCATCTTTGAATTCGCATTTATTATTTACGAGTTCCGCTAGCAAAGCGCTTTTATTTAAGCTTGTCAAGCAAGACCATAAAGGAAGCTTAATATTTAACGCTTTTTTGGGCTTCTGCATTTTTGCTAAAGCTTTTTTCAGAGCGTCGCCTTCCTGCCTTATGTGTTTATCTTCGCCAGGCTCAATAATATATCCGTCCAGATATTTGCCCGGATCTTTGGTATTGCCAAGCGCCAGTATAATAGAAGGTCGAACGAACCGTGTTTTTTCGTTTTCCAACGCGTCAGAAAGCTTGTCCGCGCATTCGTCAGGTGCGCATAAACCTATAAGTATACTTGCGTTCTTTCTCGCCTTATCATCTTCTATAGACAAAAGCTTGTCCACATCACGAATTACAAAAGGTTTTATTACATCACGGCTTCTTCTTTTTTTGCACGCATCAATAAGAACCCTAAGGCACGCTCTTTGGTTGCTTTCAAAAAGCATACCGTAAATATGCCGTTCTGCATTTCGCAGCTGCAGTATGGCTTCAAGCGTTTGCTTGCTTTTTGCCCCCGCCTGCGTAATATATTGTTTGACTAACCCTTCAAGGTTTGATTTACTGCTCATTTATTATAATCTCTGCAATCTTCTGCGCTGCGTCGGGTATTTTAGCTTTTTCCATATTGCTCTTTAGCACAGACCTGTCTGCATAAAGTTTATTAATGCTTTCTAATAAAGATTTTTCCAGATCCGCCTGGTCAAGAACGTATGAAAAACCCTTTTCTTTAAAATACTGTGCGTTTTGTATCTGGTCTCCCCTGCTTGACGCTATCGGCAAAGGCACCAGCAGAACAGGCAAGCAAAGCGCGAGTATCTCGAAAATAGCTGTAGCGCCAGACCTTGAAAGCATAATATCAGCCGCAGCATATATATCGCCCAGTTCTTTTCCTGCATACCCGAACTGTTTGTATCCTTTTATATCATTACTCTCTGTCAGGTTTTGTTTGCCTCTTATATGAATGACATCATATATTTTCAGCAGTTCTGTCATTATTTTATCTGCCGCAACGTTTAAACATTTTGCGCCGAGGCTTCCGCCCATTATAAGCAAAACAGGTTTGCTGCCAGAAAAGCCGCAAATTTTAAGGCCTTTTTGCCTGTCGCCCATTGTTACTTCTTTTCGTATCGGCAGCCCGGTATAAACGCCTTTGCCTTCGGGTATGTGTTTTAAAGTTGACGAAAAAGCAACGCAGACTTTGTTTGCTCTTGGTATACAGATTCTGTTCGCAAGCCCGGGAGTATAATCCGATTCATGAAGTATTATTGGAATACCAAGTCTTTTTGCCGCAAAAATAACCGGCACGCTTACAAAACCGCCTTTGGAGAAAACAGCCTGCGGTTTTATTTTTTTGAGTATGCTCAATGCTTTTATCGTTCCCGCTATAATCTTAAATGGATCAATAAAGTTCTTCAAATCAAAATAACGCCGGAGTTTACCCGCGCTAATAATGTTATAAGGTATTCCAATACCTTCTATTATCTCTCTTTCTATTCCGTTCTTTGTGCCTATGTAAGAAACATCAAAGCCAAATTCTTTTAACTTTGGTATAATTGCTAAATTAGGTGTTACATGGCCGGCTGTGCCGCCGCCTGTCAAAACAATGGTTTTGCCCATACAAAATTCCTTTCTCTATTATTTTTGCATTATACCATAACATCATACAAAGCACACTAATATAATGATATTCTCTGACGGCTTTTAGCCCAATACGGTCATTTGTTATTTTTTAGCATTTTAGTTATACTTTCAAGTTTTTGCCTTTGTTCTTTGTTCATCATTGGCGAAACGTTTTTTATAAACTGCTCCATCATGTCGTCATTAAAACTTCCGTCTTTTTTGCCTTCGCTTACCATTTGCTCTAAATCTTCCATAAGCTCGCTTTCATCTTTGTTTTCATATTTTGATATTGCATCTTCCATACTCTTTATATCATCATCCTTAACCTCTTTTGCTTTTTTGTCTAGCTTCGCTTTTTTAGCAGCTTTTAATACATCGTCTTTTTTCAGTTTAGATTTTTTCATCTGCCTTAAATCTTTTTTTGGCATAATAACACCTCCAACGATTATATTACATATATATTCGCATATAGCATGTTTGTGCACAGCTTATAAACCCGCTGCATAAAATATTAGAAGAATTCGTTTAGGAGCAAAAAAGCTATGTTAAGATTTCCTTTTAATTCAAGGCCACTGCCCCGGCATATGCAAAACCGACAGAAAGAGCTAAACAAACCTGAAGAATCAAAAATCAAGTATGATGATTTAATGAAAAATGCATCGTTTTCACCAGAGCTTAGTTTTCTTCTTGCCATGACGCTAAAAGACGGGTTATGCCAAAACACTGTGCTTGATATGCTGAAAAACATAGAGCCTTACGTTTCAAAATCGGATAAGCAGGCTATACATAGCGTTTTAGGCGCGAAAAAACTTACGGATGATTTTAAACAAAGCTCTCCCGAATATCGGCCGGGGCACAGCGATTCGGGGCTTTCGGATTTTTCTAAGCTCTCGAGGCAGCAGTCTTTGCTAAACGTGCTGCAAAGATACGCTTCGCACGATACAGGCGCCATGATGCAAAGCCTTATAAAATCTGCAAAAATGCAGGAGGATTTCGAGAGAATGAGCAGGCGCATGCAAAAATTAAGAGACATGGATAACTCTTCGCCCGAAGATATGTTTGAAGCAATGTCTATGTTTATGCCTCAGAAAGAACAGGCAAATTTTAAGAACATGCAAAACATGATGCGCATGATGAAATCTATGAAAAACTTTAAACCGGAAGATATGTTTAAATTTATGAATAATAATACTTAAATTGCAGACGGCGCTTTGCATGTTATATAATAACCTTGAAATTATATTTTTTTGAGGTGTTATTAATATGACAAAATCACGCGGTGCTTCTCTTTTTGTCGTCTTGATTGTTTATCTTGCGGCGTTTTTTACTGGATTATTAATATACAATTTTTTCTATGATACTCCTCTGGCGGCGTTTTTTCTTGCCGATATAGCCGCTACTCTTATAGTATGGTTCTTTGGCATAATATTTAAAAACGCGAGCATGTACGACCCTTACTGGAGCGTTGCGCCCATAATTTTGTTCATAGCTTTTATATTAATTAATTCAAAGCTGGATGTAATTAATCTTTTATATCTGCTTCTCTTTTGTTTTTGGGGCGTAAGGCTTACTCTGAACTGGATCATAAGCTGGCCCGGATTGCGGCATCAGGACTGGAGATATACCATGCTCAGGCAAAAAAATCAAAAGCTTTGGTTTATGACAAATCTGTTTGGCATAAATATGGTGCCTACTCTTTTTGTATTTGCCTCCATGGTTCCTGCATATTTTGCTTCGGCATCATCAAATAATCTTAACATACTAACTGTTTTTGGCGCAGCGGTATGCACGGCTGCCGTCTTGCTGCAAATTATATCCGATTCTCAAATGTTAAGTTTCAGAAAAAATACCAAAAATACCGGCAAAAACATGCAAGAAGGTTTATGGAAATATTCGAGGCATCCTAATTATCTTGGCGAAATAAGCTTTTGGTGGGGTGTCTGGATCATGCAGATAAGCGTTTTGCCAAAAATCTGGTGGACGATCGGTGCGCCCGTTCTTATGACATTGCTATTCGTATATATCAGCATACCAATGATGGAAAAGCGGCTGTTAGAATCTAAGAAAGGTTATAAGGAATATCAGAAAAATACATCTATGCTCATACTTCTGCCTAAAAAATAATACCAGCGATACCGCTTATTTCACAAAGCACTGCGCCTGTGTTATATTTAGTATGTATTTATAAATAAGTTATGAGGTGGATAAAATGTTAAAAGGAATACCAAGAATACTTTCGCCCGATATGCTTAAAGTTTTATCAGAGATGGGCCATGGAGACGAAATCGTAATAGGAGATATTAACTACCCCGCCGCAAGCACAGCAAAAAACATATTGCTTCGCGCGGACGGCAATGGCACTTTAGAGATTATTGACGCTGTTTTAAAAGTTATCAATCTTGATTTGAACGTTGAAAAGCCTTTTTTGATAATGGAAAAGCAAAAGAGCGATGCGCATATGCAGATACCATTGCACGAAGAATATTTCAAGCTGGCTGAAAAATACGACAGCCGCGGCCGCGATGCCGTAGGATATATCAATCGGTTTGATTTTTATGAAAGAGCAAAAAAGGCTTATGCCGTAATAGCAACAGGCGATCTTTCGTTTTACGCATGCACGATTCTAACGAAGGGCACAGTGCCGATCGAAGAAATTATTTAAAACTTAAATGGTAAGCTTTTATTCTTTATCGTAAAAGGTATAGCGATTTTTGCCTTCGAATTTCGATTCTGTCAAAGCCTTATCGGCAGCGATAAGCAGCGATTTATAAGTGTTGGCGCAGTCAGGATATTGGCATACGCCAATGCTTATTGTTATACTCTTTCCTTCGTATTGTTTAAGGCTTGCGCTTATTTCTTTCATAATATTATCTAATATTGTTTTATGTTCCTCATTTGAATTCCCAAATATTATAAGTGCAAATTCATCTCCGCCCCATCGATAGATTTCAAAATTATCTGAAGAAACTCTTTGTAATATTGATGCCAGATTTGCAAGCACCAAGTCGCCTTCCGCGTGTCCGTAAGAATCATTTATAGTTTTGAAGTCGTCAATATCAAGAAGAGCAAAAGCAAAGGCACTCTGTTTCAAAAAAAGGTTAGTAATATCCTGTTCCATTTTGTATCTGTTAAAAAGTCCGGTTAAACTGTCATGAAACGCCATATATTCATTCTTTTTCAATGTGCTTATAAGCTTGTTCATAAGGCTGGAGAAAGACCGCGAAAGAGCGCCTGCTTCGTCGTGACGCTTTAAAAATCTCTCGGGGACGTTGTTGATTTTTATCTGTGAATGCTTTGCGTATTCGGATAAATCGTTTATAGATTTTGTCATCAAATAAGAAAATAAATACGAAATTACAGCAATAATTATTATGCTTGAGAGCGCAAGTATTACGTATAAAAGAATATAGTTAGTTAATTGTTCATTTACATCATGCAGGTTTATATAAGATGTAACATAAAGCGGAATTTCATCAGACAAAACACTTATAGCATAACTATCTTGCCCATTTTTATCTTCACCCGATATTCTTGTAAAAGAAACATCTTCCTTGGTATTTATATTAAATTTTGCAATAGAACCGGCAAGATTGTATGGATATACAATTTCTCCGTCATGTTTTGAAAAAATAATTTCATCATTTGAAGAAAAGATATCCTGCCAAAACAATTCCCTCTGTCTTTTTGCCAAAATGCTTGAGTTATCCGATATCGGATAAGATATAAACAAGCCTTGTTCCTCATTATGGAATAACTTTCCGTAAAAAGCAGTCTCGCCTTCAGGATATTCAATTTCAGGTTTTTCGGAATAAAAATCATCGGCAGCTATTTTATATGATTCGCCGTTTATATTCAGTATTATATATTCATATCCATAAATTTCTATGTTATTTTGAAGGCCTTCAATTTTCTCCTTAACCGTTCTTTGCTCAGAAACAAGCCTGTCTCTTGACGCTATAGACCTTACAATATTAGTTTCAGCCAATATGCTCTTTTCCATAGAAAACACAGCATCATTACACAAATGCTGTGCTTGCTGCTCCGCGCTCGTTTCAAGGCTTTCGCGCATTGCGGAAAAGAATATAAATCCTATTAAAACGACCATAAACATAAAGACTAAAATAGTCGTGAGCGTTAGTTTGATTTTAATACTCAAAATAACCTCCAAAATATTATATTAAAAAAACAAGCTATCGGCCTATATATTTTATTGAAATATCTTGTTTAAATATAATCCTGTTGCGCTGTTGCTTTCTTTAGCAATTTGTTCGGGCATTCCCGATGCTATAACTTCCCCGCCGCCGTCTCCGCCGTCGGGGCCTAAATCAATGCAATAATCTGCGCATTTAATCACGTCTAAGTTATGTTCGATGACTATTACCGTATTTCCTTTGTCAGCAAGCCTGCTGAGTATTCTGATAAGCTTTTTTACATCGTCAGTATGAAGCCCTGTTGTAGGCTCATCGAGTATAAATAAAGTATTTCCCGTCTGCCTTTTAGAAAGATGAGTTGCAAGTTTTACTCTCTGAGCCTCGCCTCCCGAAAGCGTTGTTGACGGCTGTCCGAGCTTTATATAACCCAAACCAACATCATTCAGCACTTTTAGTTTATTGTGTATAGGAGGTATGCTGCTAAAAAAGGCGTCAGCTTCTTCTACCGTCATATCTAAAACTTCTTGTATATTCTTGCCTTTATATCTTACTTCAAGCGTTTCCCTGCTGTATCTGGCTCCTTTGCAGACCTCGCACGGAACGTATACATCAGGTAAAAAGTGCATTTCTATCTTTATTATACCATCTCCGCGGCATGCTTCGCACCTGCCTCCTTTTACATTGAAAGAAAACCGTCCTTTTTTATACCCTCTTATCTTTGCATCTTTTGTAGAAGCAAAAAGGTCTCGTATGTGCGAAAAAACTTGTGTGTACGTCGCGGGGTTAGATCTTGGAGTCCTGCCGATAGGGCTTTGGTCTATATCTACTACTTTGTCTATCAGCTCAATCCCTTCTATGCGGTCATGTTTGCCCGGCCTTTGTTTGCTTCTGTAAATACTTTTTGCCAAAGATTTAAACAGAATTTCATTTACCAGCGTAGATTTTCCGCTTCCCGATACGCCCGTTACCGCCGTAATAACGCCCATTGGAAACTCAACGTCTATATTCTTCAAATTATTTTCTCTGGCGCCTATTACTTTAAACGAACCGCTCGGTTTTCTTCTTTCCTGCGGAATATCTATCTTCTTTTTCCCCGACAGATAAAGCCCTGTAATAGAATTTTCATCGTCCGCGATTTCCTGCGGAGTTCCGCTCGAAACAATCTCGCCGCCGTGTACGCCGGCACCCGGGCCTATATCTATCACATGGTCTGCGTTTCTTATTGTCTCTTCGTCGTGTTCGACAACTATCAGAGTATTTCCCAGAGCCTGAAGCTCTTTTAGCGTGCCGAGAAGCTTTAGATTATCTCTTTGATGAAGCCCTATGCTTGGTTCGTCAAGTATATACAAAACGCCTGTCAGCCCCGAGCCTATCTGTGTAGCAAGCCGTATACGCTGTGCTTCGCCTCCCGAAAGAGAGCCTGCCGCCCTAGATAAAGTAAGATAAGACAGGCCGACGTTAAGCAAAAAATTAAGACGTGCCTTAAGCTCTTTTAATACCCTGTCGGCAATTATCATTTGTTTCTCTGTAAGTTTAAGATTATCAATAAATTCTAAAATATCGTTTATAGGCATATTCGAAATTTGCGAAATATTTATACCGCCGAGCTTAACCGCGAGAGGCTCTGGGCGAAGCCTTGCGCCTTTGCAGACCGGGCAGTCGAGCGTAGTCATAAACTTTTCAATTTCTGCTTTTATCATTTCCGAGTCGGTCTGCATATATCTTCTTTCAAGATTTTTAATTATGCCCTCGAATTTGTTAAGAAAAGTACCCTGTCCGTATTCGGAAGTATAATCTACTTCGAACCTCTCGTTATTTGTGCCGTATAAAATTTTCTTCTGTATTTTTTTGTCAAGCTGCTCAAACGGCGTATTCATATCAAAACCAAAATGCCGCGCCATGCCTTTAAAATAATGAGAGCCCCAGCTGTCTTTAGAGCCCGAGTTCCATCCCGACACGCGTATAGCGCCCTGTGCTAAAGATTTTGTTTTATCGGGCACTACCAAGTCTTCGTCTACTTTCATTATAGTGCCCAGCCCGTGACAATGCGGGCACGCACCGTAAGGATTGTTGAAAGAAAACATGCGCGGTGATATTTCGTCTATGCTTATACCGCAGTCTATGCATGCGTAATTTTGTGAATACCTCGTTTCTTTTTCGGTATCCATATTGTATATTTTTATAACCCCGTCGCCAAGAGCAAGCCCCGTTTCAACAGAATCATGAAGCCTTGCGGCGATATCCTGTTTTAGCACTATGCGGTCTATTACCACGTCAATGCTGTGCTTTTTGTTTTTGTCAAGAATAATCTCTTCGTCGAGCATGTACGTGATTCCGTCTACATTCACTCTCGTATAGCCCGATTTGCTAAGGTCGGCAAGAAGCTTTGTATGTTCGCCTTTTCGGCCGCTGACAACGCAGGCCATTATCATAATCTTTGATGATTCGGGCAGCTTTAATATTTCATCTACAATCTGGTCAACCGTCTGGCGCTCTATCTTTTTGCCGCATTTTATGCAGTGCGGAACGCCCGCCCTTGCGAAAATCAGCCTAAGGTAATCGTGTATTTCGGTAACTGTGCCGACGGTTGAACGCGGGTTCTTGCTTGTCGTTTTCTGGTCAATAGATATTGCGGGAGAAAGCCCGTCAATATGGTCGACATCCGGTTTTTCCATCTGCCCCAGAAACTGTCGCGCGTATGCCGAAAGAGATTCTACGTATCTTCTTTGCCCTTCGGCATATATCGTATCGAATGCAAGCGACGATTTTCCGCTTCCCGAAAGCCCCGTAATTACGACCAGCTTGTCACGCGGTATTTTCACGTCTATGTTTTTTAAATTGTGTTCTCTTGCGCCTTTTATCGTTATGTATTTCATTAATTTCCTTCTTTTATAAATTCTTTCAACCTGAACAGTTCATCTCGAAGGGCCGCCGCCGTCTCAAACTCTAACTCCATAGCCGCCTGCCTCATCTGCTTTTCGATAAGCTGTGCTTTTTTCTGAGCCTGTTTAACCGTAAGCTTTTCGCTGTCTTTTACAGGCTTTGTTATCTCAAGCATGCCAAGAGTATCTTTTATTATTGTTTTTGGCGTTATGCCGTGTTTTTTATTATACTCAATTTGCGTATCTCTGCGGCGTTTAGTCTCGTCCATCGCTCTTTTTATAGAGCCGGTAATTTTGTCCGCATAAAGCAGCACACGACCTTCAGCGTTTCTAGCCGCTCTGCCTATAGTCTGTATAAGCGATGTGTCGTTGCGCAAAAAACCTTCTTTATCTGCGTCTAGCACGGCTACCAGTGCCACTTCGGGTAAATCGAGCCCCTCGCGAAGAAGGTTTATGCCGACAAGCACATCAAACTCTCCCATTCTTAGCTCGCGTATTATTCCCATGCGTTCCATAGTGTCTATTTCCGAATGCATATATTTTACACGAACACCTAGCTCTTTATAATAATCGGTAAGCCTTTCCGCCATTTTTTTCGTAAGAGTCGTGACAAGCACACGAAAACCCTTATCCACAGTTTTTCTTATTTCGCCGAGCAGATTCTCTACCTGGCCTTTTGCAGGCAGTACGGTTACAGACGGGTCTACAAGCCCTGTCGGGCGCACTATCTGTTCTACTACATCTCCGGCAAGATTTCTTTCATATTCAGCAGGCGTAGCGCTTACGTAAACGGTGTAACCCTGCCTCTTTTTAAATTCCTCGAATTTAAGCGGCCGGTTGTCATAAGCCGACGGAAGCCGAAAACCGTATTTTACGAGCATATCTTTTCTAGAGAAATCTCCTTTGTACATTGCCCGCGTCTGCGGAAGGCTTACATGCGATTCATCTATAAACATAATATAATCTTCGGGAAAATAATCAAGAAGCGTAAACGGCGGGTCGCCCGGTTTTCTTCCGTCAAAATACCTAGAATAATTTTCTATGCCGTTGCAGTATCCGAGTTCCCTTAGCATTTCCATATCGTATATAGTGCGCTGTTTTATACGCTCTGCTTCAAGAAGCTTTTCCTGCCCGCGGAATAACTCTATTTGTTTTACCATGTCTGATTTTATTGTGCCGAGCGATTCCAGCATAGATTCGCGCTCGATTGCGTAATGTGACGCCGGAAAAATAGCGATGTGTTCTCTTGTAGATACTGCGCGCCCAGTAACAACCTCTATCTCTAAAATGCGTTCTATCTCGTCTCCGAAAAACTCTATGCGCACAGCTTTTTCCATAGTATTCGCAGGAAAGATCTCCACCGTATCTCCGCGTACCCTAAAGCTGCCTCTGTCAAAATCAATATCGTTTCTCTCGTAATTGATATCAACAAGACGCGATATAAGTTCATCCCTTTTTATTGTCATGCCCGGGCGTAGCGATATACTCATTTTCAGGTATTCGGCGGGGCTGCCAAGAGAAAAAATGCACGATACAGAAGCTACAACGATGACGTCTCTTCTCTCGAGCAGAGCGGACGTCGCGCTGTGACGCAGCCTGTCTATCTCGTCGTTTATGCTCGAGTCTTTTTCTATGTACAAATCCTGCCCTGGGATATATGCCTCGGGCTGATAATAGTCATAATAACTTACAAAAAACTCTACAGCGTTTTGTGGGAAATACTCCCGAAATTCTCCGCAAAGCTGCGCAGCAAGAGTTTTGTTGTGCGCCAAAACGAGCGTCGGGCGGTTAAGGCGTTCTATTACGTTAGCAGCCGTGAAAGTCTTTCCGCTGCCCGTAACGCCTAAAAGCACCTGCGCCTTTTTACCTGCCTTTATGCCGTTTACAAGCGCGTCTATCGCTTCCGGTTGGCTTCCGGCAGGTTTATACTTTGCGTGAAGTTTAAAATCCATATTAATCTATCCCTTCAACTTTAGCGATTATAGCACATTTGTTTGTGTTTGTCGATAGATTAATCCGAGCGAATTCTCTTCTCTGTAAATACAAATTTAACCTATGGGATCTAGTATGCCAATAGTTTTTTTCTTTATGTTTTTCAGTCTGGTACTATTGCATTTACCACAAGAACATCTGCCCAGATAGCTTTATTTTCTTCTATGAAATCTTTATGATTCGGATGAGAAGCATACTTTTCTAAATCTTCTTTTGTTTTGTATGAAAGACAATGAACTGTGTCGTAATCGGCAGTGTTTTCATAAGATACTTTGAATGTTTCTCCCGCCCAATATGAGACCACACCCGGTATGCTTTTTGAAATCTCTTCAAACATATCCATATGCTTTTTTATTTCATCTTTTGCCGCGTTTTGCGTAAATTTAAAATATACAACATGATTTATCATTATTTTTTTCTCCTTATCTCATTGTACACGGTATATAATCTTTAAGTTTTTTATCTATAAATTTCACTTCTATGCGCGAAAACCTTTGCAGACCGTTTTCCATAGGTATTTCGGGCCATCCGTCGCCTATTAAAGGTTTTGCGTATTTTATAAAATCGTCAGTTACGTCTATACCGCTAGGCGCAAGCCAGCTATCCGGCAGAAACCTAACCGAATTTGCAACTTTTTCTAAATTCACTTTATCGTAATACGGCTGATATATTTCCCCGGGTTTGCGCAGTATTGTCGCCATAAATCCCGTGCCGTCGTTTATCGCTATTTCAACCGCTTTATGCCCTACCTGATACGCTTCTTCAACATCGGCTTTCGACGCGTAAATTGACACATCTCTCTGCATAACGCCAACCTGCTGGCACGATGCCTGGCCTCTTGCCGCAAAGCCGTGGCGGTTAAGATAATTTGTGACCTGCTGAACGGCTGTGCTTTCGCTCGCGCCGTATTCTATATGCCCGAAACCGTCTCTTCTCGCACCGAATTCACCCGCGTCAAATCCTTCATTTACAACTACGATACAGCGCCCGTCGCGCTTTAGCTGATCGTTTACGTTATCCGCCAGTTCTTCAATTGTCTTTTTTGCTTCTGTAAAATACATCTGCAGAGGTATTTTCCTTTCAGGATCGGCTAGCCGCGATGCCGCCGTAATGAATCCCGATTCCCTTCCCATAGCCTGATGCACGCTTACACACTCCGATACATTCATGCCCCGGTTTTCTTCTTCAATATTCTGCATATTCATCGCCCAATACCTTGCGGCGCTTCCGTATCCTGGTGTATGGTCTATTATGGTGAACTCTTCATCGCCGACATCGTTATCTATTGTCTTTGGCACACCCGCTACTATAAGCTCATACCCTTTTTCGTGCGCAAGCTGCGATACGCGATATGCAGTATCCATAGAATCGTTTCCGCCTATGTAGAAGAAATAGCGTATATTATGCGCCCGCAATACGTCTATTATACGTTCAAAATCTTCCTGCTGACCTTCCTTTAACTTATATCTGCATGTACCGATAGCACCCGCCGCCGGAGTGCTTCGCAAAAGCTCTATTTCCTTTTTGTCCTGCACTCCCATATCAATAAGCTCTTCATGCAATACGCCTTCTATGCCGTGCCATGCGGCGTAAATCTCGTTTATACTTTCGGGGTATTGCAAGCAAGCCTCAATTACGCCTTGAAGAGAAGCATTTATTACGGGTGACGGCCCGCCCGACTGTGCTACAAGTGCATTTGCTTTCATATTTCCTCCACTTAAAAATTTATTTTTGCTTTAACGATAAATAATTCGTTAAAGTTAATCGTCGACGTTTACAAAAATTATAGCACAATAAAACTTTAAGAAAAAGCCATTTGGTTTATTTCATAAGAAAAGACGAAAACATATCGTTTCCGCCCATTCTTTAGAAAAATATTATTAAGGAGAATAAGTGCTTAATTAAACGCCCTTTTTATTGATGCGTATTTGCTCAATTTCTGTAAAATTATGCTTTGCCACATATCCGCTGATTGGCATTATCTTTTCATGAAAAGCGTCAACAATCCATTCCGGCTGGGGAAAGAAATTATCTTCAAGCTCATGCGCCGGAGTAATCCAGTTTCTCGCGCCGACAACAACAGGCGGTGCGTCAAGATAATCAAAAGCAAGCTCTGTTATATTTCTTGCGAAATCGTTAAGATGTGAACCTCTCTCGCATGCATCGCCCGTTATTATAATTCTGCCCGTCTTTTTGACAGACTCTATTACCTTTTCATAGTTAAACGGAACAAGGCTTCTCGCGTCAATGACTTCGGCGCTTATGCCATGCTTTTTAAACAGCTCAACAGACTCAAGCACACGATATAATGTTGCTCCGACAGATAAAATAGTCAGATCGCTGCCCTCTATTTTTACATCAGGCTCTCCGAGCTCTATTTCGTAATAACCTTCGGGAACTCCGCCTTCATGGAACATTTCGCCAACGTCGTAGATTCTCTGGCTCTCGAGAAATATTACGGGGTCTGTACCCGAGAGCGCCGTGTTCATAAGCCCTTTGGCGTCATAAGGAGTAGCGGGGAAAACGACTTTAAGCCCCGGTATATGCGTACACAGCGCAGACCAGTCCTGTGAATGCTGCGCGCCGTATTTTGAACCGACCGACATACGAAGCACGCAAGGCATTTTAAGCACGCCCGCGCTCATAGACTGCCATTTGCTCAGCTGATTGAACACCTGGTCGCCCGCACGCCCCAAAAAGTCTGCGTACATAAGCTCTGCTATTACTCTGCCGCCCGCCATTGCGTAACCTACCGCTGTACCGACTATTGCGCCTTCAGAAATCGGTGCGTTGAATAATCTATGGTAAGGCAGAAAATCCGAAAGACCGCGATAAACCGCAAAAGGCCCGCCCCATTCTCTTACGTCTTCGCCGTACGCCGTCAACGTCGGGTCTTCATAATATTTATCTGCTATTGCCTCAAAAAGAGCGTCTCTTAGCTGGAGCACTTTATTTTTAGATACTGCTTTCCCGTTCTCGTCATACGCGCTTCTTATTTTTTTAGATAGCTGTTTTATGCGCGCGTTATCCTTTTTATCCTGCAGAACCTCGGGTTTTCTGCTTTCGTCCATTGATTTTACAGTCTCGTTAGAGAACATCATATCCGCTATTATATTCGGAGTTTTTTCTAAATCCATTCTCGGAGAAAGCTCATCATCTTTAGCGAGGTTAACGGCATTTAATATATCCGCCTTAACCTGCTTGCCGATCGCCGCAAGCTCTTTTTCATCAGCAACATTTGCGGCTATTATCTGCCGTTCAAATTCTTCAATGGAATCTGCCTGCCTCCACATATCCACTTCTTCTTTTGTACGGTATGCCGAAGCATCCGAAGGGCTGTGCCCTGACAACCTGTAAGTGATAACGTCAAGCAGCACAGGCCCCTGCCTTTTCTCTATAATTTCGCGTTTTCTCTTATAAGCATCTATAACCGCAAGAGGATTATAACCGTCGATTCTCTCGGCATGCATCTGTGCAGGATTAATACCTGCGCCAAGGCGCGCGACCTTAGAGTACGCCATAGTTTCTCCGTCTGTCTGACCGCCCATTCCGTAATAATTGTTGAATATGTTAAAAATTATAGGAAGCCCGCCCTTATGATTTTCATCCCAAAGCGTGCTTAGCTGGTCCATAGAAGAGAAATTCATTGCTTCATAAACAGGCCCGCATCCTATGCTTCCGTCGCCTATGTTGCAAACAACTAACCCGTCCTTGCTGTTAACCTTTTTATAAAGCGCTGCTCCCGTTGCTATATCTGCGCTGCCTCCGACAATTGCGTTATTCGGAAATATACCGAAAGGAATAAAAAATGCGTGCATAGAGCCGCCGAGCCCGCGGTTAAAGCCGGTCTTCTTCGCCCATATCTCGGCAAGCGTTCCGTACAATAAAAACTCTTTTGCCATATCTTTTACACTGGCGGCTTTTGTCGTCTTTTCTATAACGGAAAAAGTTTCTCCTTCAAAGAAATTTTTCATAATCTTTGTTAGCTCTTCATCAGGCAGCTGCGATATTGCCGAGAGCCCTTTTGCTAATATCTCTCCGTGGCTTCTATGAGATCCGAAAGTAAAATCGTTTATGCTAAGCCCGTAAGCTTGCCCGACGTATGCCGCCTCCTGCCCTATGCCAAGATGAGCGGGCCCGGGATGGTTGTATGCCGTTCCCTCATATTCACCAGTAGTTTTAATAAGATTGAGCATGCTTTCAAATTCGCGTATTATAAGCATATCTCTGTACATTCTTACAAACTCTTCTTTAGTAAAATTATCTTTTTCGTCACATATGCTTTTCTGATAAACATTCATGGGAATATCACTAAAAGATATTTTTCCGCTTTTTCTTTCTTTAGCCGGGTCGACTACCAAACACTTTGTCATCTTTTGCTCCTTTATTATAAATATTAAAAACTTTTACAATTGAAAAACTGCTTCTCTGAGCGCTTCGCTTACCGTCGGGTGAGGAAATACCATTTTTTTAATTTCGTCTATAGTCATTTCTTTTTGTATCATCATGCTCGCGCCGTATATTATCTCCGAAGCGTACGGGCTTATCATATGTACGCCGACAAGCTTATTCCATTTTTTATCGACCATAAGTTTTATAATACCGTCTCCGCGTTCATTCTCGGCGAGATACCTGCCGGAATAATTCATTGTAATGCTTTTTACCTTTACATCAAGCTGCTGCTTTCTTGCCTGCTCTTGTGTTATGCCTGCACCAGCCGCCTCGGGCGACGTGTAAATGACCGATGGTATCGCGTTATAGTTCATAATATCTTTTTTACCGAGCATATTTGAAACAGCCGTTTCTGCTTCCATGTAAGCTGTATGAGCAAGCATTGATTTTCCGTTAACGTCTCCCGCCGCATAAACGCCCGGTATATTGGTCTGCATTCTGCTGTCTGTTAAAATCGCGCCATTCTCTGTTAAAACGCACAAAGCTTCTAAGCCGATTGATTGAATATTGGGTATTCTGCCTATAGAGAGAAGCACCTTATCAGCTTCCAAGCTGTCTTTATTGCCGTCTTTATCTATAAATTCTATTTTTTTATTAATTGCGTTTACTTTATATTCCAGCTTAAATTTAATTTCTTTTTTTATAAGGCTTTTCTTTAAGATTTCAGCAATGTCCGAATCGATTGGGCCGCCGATTGCCGGCAGCATTTCTATTACAGTTACATCAGCGCCTGCCGTATTAAAATAGCTTGCCATCTCTAAGCCTATTACGCCGCCGCCTATTATAACGAGGTTATCAGGTACGTCTTTTATATCAAGCATCTCTTTGCTCGTTAGCACAAAACCGCTCTTTATCGCTTCTTTCAGCCCGGGTATACCGGGAACGGCGGCACAAGAGCCTGTAGCTATAAGCAGCCGCTTACCTGTATACTCCTGTTCGCCCGCAGAAACGGCAAAACCGTCTTTGTTTTTTCCCATAATGACTGCTTTATCATTTACAACGGTTACTCCCGAGCCTTTCAGAGCCGCCTGCACGCCACGCACAAGTGTGTTTACCACTTTGTTTTTTCTTGCGATAACAGCATTATGGTCAAGAGCTGCGCCCTTTATAGACACACCGTATTTATTTGCGTTCTCGGCGCTGTCTTTTATCTTTGCAGAATACAAAAGCGTTTTGGTGGGAATACACCCTTCGTTAAGGCACACTCCGCCAACATTTCTTTTTTCTATCAAAAGAGTTTTAAGGCCTGACTGACCCGCTCTTTCCGCCCCTAAATATCCGGCAGGCCCGCCGCCTATCACAATCAAATCATATATCATTTTTACCTCCAGATATTGCGAGTATCATATCAAAATTTTCAAGCGAGTCGCACAAATCTTTTAAGAACCTTGCCGCCGGCGCGCCGTCTACCGCCCTGTGATCAAAAGTCAGCGACAGCCCCATTGCGGGATAAGTCACAAATTTACCTTCCGTTTTTTTCTGCCTGTATGTAATATTGCAAACTCCTAGTATACCCGTTTGCGGCGGATTGATAACAGGCGTGAAACTCTCTACTCCAAGAGCGCCCAAGTTCGTTACCGTAAAAGTCCCGCCAGACAAAAGGTCGGGAGAAATACTGCCCGATTGCGCGCTTTGTGCAAGCAATTTTGCTTTTTTTGATATATCACGGAGCGAAAGTTCATCTGCGCCGAAAATAGTCGGCACTAAAAGCCCTCTCTCCGTATCGACAGCCATTCCGAGGTTCACGCTTTTATACTGCCTTATTTTATCTTCAAAGTAATGAGCGTTTAAATCCGTGTGGCTTTTGAGCGTTTTTGCAAGCACGAACATAACGATATCATTAAGAGTTATGTTTGGAAGAGACATGCTTTGCATATTATCTTTTATCTTTGAGCGTATCTTTAGAATCGCGGACGCGTCAAAGCTTGAATTAAGAGTAAGCTGCGCCATATTAGACAGCGACGCGTGCATAGCTTTTGCGATGGCTTTGCGTACACCCGAAAGTTTAATATCTTCATATTCAATGTCTGATACTTCATCATAAGAGGTCTTTGCGGGCATTTGCTCATAAGTATTATCTTTAGAAAGCTCTAATATATCTCTTTCTATTATCCTTCCGCCCGGCCCCGTTGGCTTTGCTTTATTTATATCAAGGTTTTGGCGCTCGGCTATATTTTTTGCTCTCGGAGAAATCTTTATCTTATCACTGATATTTTTTGTAATTACAGGCTGTTCCTGCTGTACGCTGGATTTTTCTGCTTGCTTAATTTCAGTTTCTTCTATAGATTCTTTGGTAATAAACTCGCTTATGTCTTCCCCCGGTTCGCCTATTACGCAGACATAATCAAGGCAAGGCACATCGTCTCCGTCTTCGACAAGAAGTTTTAAAACGGTACCCGATACCGTGCTTTCTTCTTCAAAAGACGCCTTGTCTGTTTCGTAAGCAAAAAGAACATCTCCCGAAGATACTTTATCGCCTTGCTTTACTTTCCATTCTATGATACAACTCTCTACCGATTGCCCTTGTCTCGGCATAATAACACCAACAGCCATTTATAACCTCCGTCATTTCAAATGATACTATTTCACATCTATATGTGATATATTATCATCTAGGAGTATGACGTGTCAACTAAAATTACGCTTAAAAGGTAATAAAAAAGAACTTAAGAATTGTTTGATTTTATTAAATTTATTTCTGAAATTGATATATTAATCCGGCAAGGTAAAAAGAACCGCATACCACAAGAAGTGAATTATCATTTTCGGCTATGTCTATTGCTTTAGAATATGCTTTCTTTACATCATTTTCAGTCGTGCAATCGGTATGCTCTGAAAAGTATTCGCATAAAACTTCGGGAGCCTCTCCCCTTTGTTTATCAACAATAGTTATTATTGCTTCTCTGAATAAAGAGCCGAGCTTGCTTATCATCTCTTTATAGTCTTTATCTTTCATGCACGCAAACAGCAAAACCTTATCGATATATTTAAAGTGAGTATTCAGTGTATCAATAAGCATATCCACAGAAGCGGCGTTATGCGCTCCGTCTAATATCATTTGGGGTTTTTGAGCAAAATACTGTGTCCTGCATTTTAATATAGTGTTATACAATCCGCAAGCTACGCTCTCTTCGCCGATTCCGAGCACATTGCATGCCAATATAGCAAGCGCGGCGTTTTCCGGCTGATATTTGCCTATTTCCCGAATAAAATATTCTTTTCCTTTAAACGAAAACTTTTGGCCTTCTAGCGTGTTTGACAGAAGCTTTACATCTTCCGCAAAATAAAGAGCAGATCTATTTTTCTCACAGCTCGAAATAATAACCTCATGTACTTGTTTTTGCTGTATTGCAGAAACGACAGTAACATTAGGTTTTATTATTCCGCACTTATCCTCCGCTATTTCATGAAGGCTGCTGCCAAGTATATCTACATGGTCATAGTCTATATTTGTCAGTACGACAACGTCAGGCGTTATACAGTTTGTCGAGTCATGCCTTCCGCCAAGCCCCGTTTCCATTACCGCGAACTGCGCTCCCATTTTCTCAAACCAAAGCAAAGCGGCGGCGGTATACGCAGCAAAAAGAGTATCGTTTACGGCAAGCTTTTTTTGCTTAACTTCAGCTATGAGCTTTTCAAGCTCTTTTTCGCCTATACATTTGTTGCCTATTCGCATTCTTTCGCAAGGCGACACTAAATGCGGCGATGTAAAAATCGCGCACCTTTTGCCGCCCGCCGTAATTATCTCATTTATATATTCAGCAACAGAGCCTTTGCCGTTTGTGCCCGCTATATGAACAAATTTCATTTTACAAGCTGCCCGCGCCTCTGCAATATAGCTTCGAGCATTTGTTCATATGAATCAAGCTTATCTTTTTCTTCCTGCACTACTTTTTCCGGCGCTTTTCCGACAAAGTTTTTATTCGCCAGTTTTCCTTTTGCTCTTTTAATTTCTCCTTCAAGTTTATCCGCTTCTTTTTTAAGCCTTTCTATCTCTTTATCAATGTCTATAAGCTCATCTAGCGGCATAAACGCTTCCGCACCCACGCCTATTACAGAAACCGCGTTTTTCGGAACATCCGATTTATTGTCTATAAAAGTTATACACGACGCAAACGCTAATCTTTCAATGTATTTCGCGCACATCTCATAATCGGGCTTTGCTTCTTTAGATGCGAGAATCATTATCGCGGCCTTTTTGTTTGCCGGAACGTTCATCTCTGCTCTTATGTTTCTTATACCTCTTATTATTTCCATAACGTTCTGCATGGCTTTTTGCTCTTCTTCATAGACTTTGCCCGGCTTTGGCCACTCGGATACCATAATGCTGCCTTTGGCTGCGGGCAATGATGAAAATATCTCTTCTGTGATAAAAGGCATAAACGGATGAAGAAGTTTTAGCGTATCAGCCAAAACAAAATTAAGTACCGAAATAGACGTATCTTTCTCGTCTGCATTCTCTCCGTTAAGGCGTGGTTTTGCCATTTCTATATACCAGTCGCAGTATTCGTTCCACAGGAAATCATGCACTTTATATGCGGCCATACCAAGCTCGAATTTTTCTATAAAATCTGTAACTTCCGAGACCGTTTTAGAAAGTCTAGACAGTATCCATTTATCCGCAGTATCTAAAAGATTCTCGTTAATCGGTTTTACGATATCGCCGGTGTTCATTAAAACAAACCTCGCCGCGTTCCATATCTTATTGGCGAAGTTTCTCGAAGACAAAACTTTTTCGTGTAAAAAGCGCATATCTCCGCCAACTTTAACGCCCGTTGCAAGGCTGAACCTTAACGCATCGGCGCCGAATTCATCAATTAATTCGAGAGGATCAATGCCGTTTCCTAGCGATTTGCTCATCTTTCTTCCCTGCTCATCGCGAACAAGCCCATGTATGTTAACATACTCAAACGGTTTTTCTCCCATACATTCGTATCCCGACATTATCATTCGCGCAACCCAGAAGAAAATTATATCGTACGCCGTCACAAGAACGTTCGTAGGATAAAAATATTCTAAATCTTTTGATTTTTCCGGCCAGCCGAGAGTTGAAAACGGCCACAAACCGCTGCTGAACCATGTGTCCAGCACATCTTCGTCCTGAGTAAAGTTCTTACCTCCGCAAGTACAAACCTCGGGCATTGCTTTCGATACTATCATTTCACCGCAGTCTTTGCAGTAATAGGCGGGTATTCTGTGCCCCCACCAAAGCTGGCGCGATATACACCAGTCTCTGATATTATCCATCCAGTTAAAGTATATGTTTTCGCTGTGCTTTGGAACAAATTTTATATCGCCGTTTCTAACAGCGTCTGTTGCAGGCTGTGCTAGCTGTTTCATAGAAACAAACCATTGTCTTGATACTATTGGTTCCACAACCGTATTGCAGCGGTAGCACTGACCTACGTTGTGCTTATAATCTTCTATTTTTACCATAAGCCCAAGGCTTTTTAATTCTTCAACTATAAGCTTTCTTGCTTCATATCTGTCTTTGCCTTCAAACTTTCCGCCAAAACTGTTTACCGTTCCGTTGTCGTCGAGCACACGTATTATAGGCAGGTTATGGCGCTCTGCCACCTCAAAGTCGTTAGGGTCGTGCGCAGGCGTTATTTTAACGGCGCCCGTGCCGAATTCTTTATCTACGTATTCATCCGCCACGACGGGGATAGCTCTGTCCATGAGCGGAAGTATAACGTTTTTGCCTATAAGATGTTTGAACCTATCGTCTTTGGGGTTGACGGCTACAGCCGTGTCCCCAAGCATTGTCTCGGGGCGCGTAGTAGCAACGATTATTCCATCTCCGCCGTTTTCTTCCGGATATCTTATATACCAAAGAGAAGAATCATGTTCTTCGTATTCGACTTCTGCGTCCGAGAGCGCTGTTTCGCAGTCTGGGCACCAGTTTATTATCCTGTCGCCTCTGTATATAAGCCCTTTTTTATAAAGGTTTACAAAGAATTCGTTTACAGCTCTGCTGCACCCTTCGTCCATAGTAAAGCGTTCCCTTGACCAGTCGCACGAAGAACCTAGCTTTTTTAGCTGTTCAACAATTCTTCCGCCGTACTGCGCTTTCCATTCCCAGGCACGCTCCAGAAACTTTTCTCTGCCTATCTCTTCCTTGCTCGTTCCTTCTTCCCTTAGCTTGTCGGCAATCTTAACTTCCGTCGCAATGCTCGCATGGTCTGTTCCGGGAATCCAAAGCGCACTGTACCCCTGCATGCGCTTAGTACGTATTATAGCGTCCTGCATCATATTATCGAGTGCATGCCCCATATGAAGCTGCCCTGTGATATTGGGCGGCGGTATGACGATAGTATACGGCTTCTTGTCTTTGTCTGGCTCCGCTTTGAAATACCCTGCCTTTTCCCAGCCTTCATACAGCCGAGATTCAACTTCGCCCGGGTCATAAACTTTATTTAACTCTTTTGCGCACATACGTAAATCCTCCAATTAAATCTTTTTAAAAACAAAAAACCGCCCTGTAAAAAGGACGGAAATATCCGCGGTGCCACCTAAATTCAAACAAGTTTTATCAACTTGCCTGCGCTCTGTTCCGTTTAACGCACGGCTACGCCGAAAACTACATAAATTTCATAATCGGTGCTCAAAAGCGACTTCCTGCACTCTTTTCGCAAGATTCTTTCAGCCGGCGGAATCTCTCTCTTTTGCGAACGCAATGTGCAATACTACTCTTTATCTATGCAGTGGTAAGATTATAATATAGCAAGGGGCTGATGTCAATTACGTAAATCCCCTAAATAAATGTTTCTTGCTTAGTTTTGGCTGTCACTCTATAATTATATATAAAGTTTGTTATAGGGAAAGATAAATGAATCTATTTTACTTAATATTGCTTGCCATCGCACCCGGGCTTATACTGACACTATTCATTCTTTTTCAGGACAGATACGATAAAGAGCCTATACGCCTGTTATTAAAAGTGTTTTTCTTCGGCATGCTGGCTACAATACCCACTGTAATAGTAGAAATCGCTGGCCGCTATTTTAACATTTTCGCCGGAATATTCGGGCTTATTTTCGAGGCGTTTTTTGTCGTGGGGCTCGTCGAAGAATTTTTTAAACGCAGGGTTGTTTTAAAAACAGTGTATCATCATCCTGCATTTAACGAAAGGCTCGACGGCATAGTCTATTGCAGCGTTGCGGCGCTTGGGTTCGCAACTCTTGAAAACATAATATACGTAATAACATATTATGCGGTAAGCCCCGACATATGGATTATGCGCGCGGTATTAAGCGTGCCTATACACATGCTTTTAGGAATCACAATGGGCTATTACCTTTCTCTCGCTAAATATTGCACGAAAAAAAATAAGTGTGCAGGATATTATAAGAAATCTTTATTCATTCCCGCTATTCTTCACGGCGCGTTTGATTTTATGCTCATGTCCGATATACCTCTTTTGTCTCTGACTGTAATACCTTTTGTGGCGTACCTTTGGATTTCGAGCATGATAAAACTTCACAGGTATCATAAAGAATCAAAGCTTCAAAACAGTATGTAATATAATTTAACTTTTTACTCCCTCACATTTCCATTGACCTAATTAGAGCATACATATACAATTATATATAGAAAGAGTGAGGAAAATGAAAAGTATGCAAACAAAAGTTAATATGAAAAAAATATATATTAAACTTATCTGGCTTTTAACAGGGCCTGTTTTTTACGCGCTTTTTCGGCTTTCTTTTCTATGGCCCGAGTTTACTGAGAAAGTTTATTCCCGCACAATATTTACATTTTTTAATCAGTTATTATCTACAGTTACAGGAATACTGCCCTTCTCTTTAGCAGAATTTCTGCTCTATGCCTTTGTACTTTTTTTAATAGTTTTTATTGTCATAATGATTATAAAATCAATACAGGCAAAAAAGGATTGGTGGTTTGCTCTTTTAAACCGGTTTTTAATTTTGCTTTGTGTATTTTCTTTTGTATACGCACTTTTTGTTGGAATGTGGGCTTTTAATTACGCAAGACAGCCCTTGGGCAAAACGCTCGGGCTTAACACGTCGCCCGCGACCGTTGATGAGCTTTATTCAACATGCGAAAGTATAATTGAGAAAGCCAACGCGCTGCGCGAAAGCGTGCCGGAAGATGGCGACGGAATCTTTTCTCCTGAATATACAAAACAAGATGTAATGAAAAGCGTTGCCGAAAATTACAACAATGCGGCAAAATTATCAGGTGCAGATTTCTTGGGCGGCAGTTACGGACAGGCAAAGCCTGCTCTGTATTCCACCGGCCTTTCCTATGCCAACATAACGGGAGTTTATTTCCCGTTCACGGCAGAAGCTAACGTTAATGCCGATGTGCCTATGCTTTTGTTCGCTTCCGCGGCAATACACGAAGGAGCGCATCAGCGCGGATATGCCAGAGAAGACGAAGCTAATTTCCTTGCGTTCTATGTTTGTTCTTATTCGGATGACCCGTCAATAGAGTATTCGGGTACAATGCTTGCGCTTATTCATTCCATGAATAAACTCTATGACGCGGACAGAGATTTATACTATGAACTAAGAGAGACTTACTGCGACGGCATAAACCGTGACCTTGAGAACAATGCCCGTTACTGGCAGAAGTTTGAAAGCCCGGTTAACGAAGCTTCGCAGACGGTTAACAATACTTTTTTAAAAGCAAATCTGCAAAAGGACGGAGTAAAAAGCTACGGCAGAATGACAGATCTTCTTATCGGCCTTTGGAGGCAAGACAAGATATAAAAAAACCGCGGATAAACCGCGGTTTATATATTGCTTTTAAAATTCTACCATATCTGAATTAAATAACACCATGTTGCCGTCATTGCTCCAAATCAGATTGCCTTCCGGCGCATTAACGTATTCAAATTCTTCGCCGTAATTTGCAAAAACACTTTCTGTTTGGTCTCCGTAATAAGTCGGTGCACACGTAATATAGCCTATAACATATAAAATGCTGTCATCATATTTGTTTTGCGTTACCTGAAATTTTTGAGATACTTTATCTCCGTTTTTTATTATATTCACGGAATCTAATTCATTGCCCGCCTGGTCATGAACAGAAATATGCAGTAAAGCTCCGTCCATAAAATCGGTTTCTCCCGAAACGGTTATTACATCCTCGTTTAATTCGAGCTCGCAATTACCTGTAATATCATAAGTAGGTACATCTGCCAAACGCTCCGGCTTTTCAAGCGGCGCTCCTCCGCAGCCTGATAAAACAGCGGTAACCATAACCAAACATAAAACAATTATTATTGTTTTTAAGTGAAATTTCTTCATAAATAACCCCTTTTATTATTGTCGTACTAAAGTATACATAAAACATGCCCCTATGTAAAGAAAAAAACCTTCATTTTTGATTGTAATTGCCAATGATTAATAGATTTTTGTTTTATATAAATGTATACTGTTTATATTACAACTAGAAGAATTTTAAGCAGGTGGAGTTTTTATGGCAATAAAACGTAAATTTTTAGGCGAGATGCTTCAAGATACAGGCGTTATAACAAAAGAGCAGCTAAAAGAGTGTCTCGACGAACAAAAAAGCACGGGCGAAAGGCTTGGAACAATACTTCAGGCTAAAGGATACGTTACGGAACAGCAGCTAATGGAAGTAATGGAATATCAGCTGGGAATACCGTTTATCAACCTTGATAATGTTTTCCTTTCTCCTTCCCTGGCCGACTATATCCCCGTTTCTATTGCACGCAAACATACCATGGTGCCGGTAAAAGTTGACGATAAAAAGCTTTACCTGGCAATGGATGATGTGCTTGATTTTATCGCGCTCGAAGACGCAAGAGTTATTTCGGGTATGGATGTATTTCCTATGATAGCTTCTGCGCATGCTATTGAGGCGGCTATAAACAAGGTTTACGGAAACGAATATGCCGAAACCGCCATTAAAGAACTTGCCGAAGAAGACGGTGAAGATATTGATGCGCAAAGCCTGGACGCACAGAATGTTAACATCTCAAATGCTCCAATAGTTCGATTGGTTAACTCTATTTTTGAACAGGCTGTTAAATCAAAAGCAAGCGATATACATGTTGAACCGACAGAAAAGGAAGTACGTGTGCGCATGAGAATCGACGGACAGCTCATACCTGTGCTTACTATTCCAAAAAAAGCGCAGTCTGCCGTTTTAACAAGACTGAAAATAATTGGCAGTATGGATATCGCCGAAAAAAGGGTTCCGCAGGACGGAAGATACAAACTCGTTTCTCTCGGCGCGGACGTTGACGTCAGGATGTCTTCTTTGCCCACAGTGTACGGAGAGAAGATCGTTATGCGTCTCTTGGATAAACGAAACTTTTTAATTACTAAAGACAAACTTGGTTTTTCTGAAGAGAATATCAAGAAATTTGACGCTCTTTTGAAAAACCCGCACGGTATAATTCTTGTTACCGGGCCTACAGGAAGCGGTAAATCCACCACACTTTACGCTATGCTCGGCGAGCTTAATAATACGACGCAAAATATTATTACAGTTGAAGACCCTGTCGAATATTCTATCGCGGGAATAAATCAGGTACAGGTTAACAGCAAAGCGGGTTTAACTTTTTCTAACGGCCTGCGCTCAATATTGCGCCAAGACCCCGACATTATAATGATCGGTGAGATAAGAGACGAAGAAACTGTTGAAATCGCCATAAGGGCCGCTATTACCGGCCATCTTGTTTTATCCACTATACATACCAACGATGCCCCCGGCACGATATCAAGGCTCGTTGATATGGGTATCCCCTCTTACATGCTTGCGGCATCTCTTGTCGGGATACTGTCTCAGCGCCTTGTTAAAAAGCTTTGCCCGTTTTGCAAAACAAAATATACACCTTCAAAGTTCGAGCTTAGCGCAGCCGGGCTTCCCGATGATTACGATAAAGATATTTTTATCGGCAAAGGATGTTCAAATTGCAACGAATCAGGATATAAAGGAAGGCGCGCCGTACATGAAATACTTGTTATTGATAAAGAAGTACGAAGGAAAATCACAGACAATGTAAGCGTGGATGAAATCCGCGACTATGCGACTTCTAATCAAAACATGAAAACTATAGGAATCGAGTGTATCTCATTAATGGAACAGGGAATCACTTCAATACAAGAAGTAATCAAAACATCGTACGCATACAAAGGAGATTCTAAATGAACATAAATATGCTTCTTGACAATGCGGCACGCGTTAACGCGTCAGATTTACATATTTCTGTCGGTATACCACCTATGGTCAGAGTAAGTGCAGGGTTAAAACCGCTTGTTAACGAAATTGTAACCCCTGACGTTTCAGAGCAGTTTGCAAGGCAGATAATGAATGACAAGCAATGGAACACTCTTGAAGAAAAAGGTGAGTGCGACTTTTCTTTGTCTTTTCCGGGTAAATACCGTTTTCGCGTCAATGTTTATAAACAGCGCCAAAGTATAGCTCTTGCGCTGCGCCTTATAAACAGCAATCCGCCAGATATCAACCAGCTTGGCCTTCCCAATGTTATTGAAGACTTGTGCTCTTATAATCGAGGGCTTATTCTTGTGACCGGGCCAACAGGAAGCGGAAAATCCACTACTCTTGCCGCTATGATAAATTTGATCAACAACACAAAAAACAAACATATTATAACGCTTGAAGATCCCATAGAATATCTTCATAAACATAAAAAATGTATTGTCAACCAAAGAGAAATGGGCGTAGATTCAGGAAGCTATTCAGAGGCATTAAGAGCTGCGCTCAGGCAGGATCCGGATATTATACTCGTCGGCGAGATGCGCGACCTTGAGACTATAAGCATTGCTATGACAGCGGCAGAAACAGGACATCTCGTTTTTTCCACGCTGCATACAACGGGAGCCGCCAAGACAATCGACAGAATAATAGACGTTTTTCCGCCTTTTCAGCAGGAGCAGATACGCGTCCAGCTTTCTATGACTCTAATTGGCGTTGTTTCACAGCTGCTTATACTAAGCTCTGATAATAAAACCCGCGTCGCGGCGGTTGAAACACTTATAGCGACACCTGCAATACGCAATCTTATAAGAGAAAATAAAGTACACCAGATAGCCAGCGCAATGCAGTCGTCCTCTGTACCTGGTATGCAGCTTATGGATGACGCGCTTGCTAAGCTTTATAGAACAGGAACAATAACAAGAGAAACGGCATTGATGTATTCAATGGATAAAAACTATATTTCTACGCTGCTTTAAAAAGCGGGCGCTAAAAAAACAGAGGTGATTGTTATCAAATATCTATATAAAGCGGCTAATAAAGCCGGGCAGACAATTGAAGGAGTTATAGAAGCGTCAGACGAAAAATCTGTTATTATCGATTTAAGGTTGAAATCGTTGTTTCTTATAGAGCTTTCAGAGATCAATCCTAAATCTTCGCTGGATATCTCTTTAGGTTCTGCAAAGATTCCCAAAAAAGCATTGGCTGTTTTTTGTACACAGTTTGCAAGTATTTTAAAAGCGGGCGTTCCTCTAACTCAGGCGCTTTCTATTATGGATGAGCAGACGGAAAACAAGAAACTGAAAAAAATACTGCAAAGCGTTGCCGAAGAACTTCAGCGCGGCAAAGGCCTTTCCGAAGCTTTTTCCGAGCATGAAAAATCGCTTCCCAGTATTTTAATTGAAATGATAGAAGCGGGCGAAGTAAGCGGAACTTTAGATTTATCGCTTGAAAGGCTTGCTCTGCATTTTGAGAAAGACCATCAGATTGCTAAAAAAGTAAAGTCTGCGATGATGTATCCTATAGTCGTAAGTATTGTTACAGTTCTGGTTGTAATATTCCTGCTTGTCTTTGTAGTACCGAGTTTCATGGGGTTTTTCGAAGGCTCTACTGCTGAAGTTCCTGGTATTACAAAAGCTCTTATAGCTATCAGCGACGCGGTTATAAACGGATGGCCGTATATTATTGCGATTATTTTTCTTATTGTTGTTGCATTCAAGCTTTATAAAGCTACAAAAAGCGGAAGATTAAAGATAGATACATTAAAATTAAAAGCGCCTCTTATAGGCAAACCTATGATGAAAATTCTTGCCGCGCGCTTTAGCAGGACACTTGCTACGCTTACAAGCACGGGCATAACGCTTACACAGTCTTTGCGTATAACTTCTAAAGTTGTTTCAAATAAACTTGCAGAAGTCAAACTTTTAGAAGTTGAAGAACAGATAAAACAAGGCAAAACCCTGTATGCTTCAATAAAAGATGCAAACCTCTTCCCCAGTATGACTGTGCATATGACAAAGATCGGAGAAGAATCGGGGACGCTTGATCAGATGCTTGAGAAATCTGCCGAATATTTTGAAGATGAAGCGGACACCGCTATCACTAAACTTACCACATTATTACAGCCTATTCTGCTCGTTGTAGTCGCTGCGATTATACTGTTTATAATGCTTGCTATTCTTCTTCCTATTTTCAGCATGTATGATGCCGTATAAATAATAAAAAAATTGTCGATTTGTGTTTCAACCAAATTTTATCGGGTATATAAAGAATGAAATCTTTAAGATGCAATCGAAAGGAGAATGAAAAAATGTACAAATTATTTAGAAAAAACAGGAAAGGTTTTACACTCATAGAACTTATCGTAGTAATCGCCATATTGGCAATTCTCGCTGCTATAGCAATTCCGAGTTTTATGGGGATAACAGACCAGGCAGACGCAAAGGTTGCTCTTGCAAATGCAAGAAATATAGCTACGGCATATAACGCCTACAACAACTTGAACCCGGGCTCTATGCTTGCTGACGATACGACATTAGCTGCTGCGAAAACTGCTCTTTCGGGAGTAAACTTATGGCCTCAGGGTCTTGATGCAACAGCCGAGACACTTGCATGGAGTTACCTGACAATAAGCGGTAACGTAGCGATAGCTGCTGAACCAACCGCAACAACTAGTCCTTTATAATTTATCATCAGAATTATATCGTAAAAGCGAAAGAATAAATTCTTTCGCTTTTGTTTTATAATTGTATCTTTTTGTTTTAATTTGTCGAACCGGTGTATATTAATAGTATAGAAAACAAAGGATGAAGCAATGGAAATATATATGTATATCTTATCATTTATACTGGGTATGATTATCGGAAGCTTTTTAAACGTCTGCATTTCAAGGCTGCCGGAAAACCAATCGATAGTAACAGGCCCCTCGTCTTGCGAAAACTGCGGCAAAAGGCTAAAAGCAATCGATTTGGTACCGATTTTCAGTTATCTTTTTCTGGGGGGAAAATGCAGGCACTGTAAAAGCAAAATATCTTTTGTTTATCCTTTGATCGAAGGGCTAACAGGCGTTTTATTTCTGCTGTTATATTTAACTTTCGGCCTTTCGTACAGCCTGCTTGTTAACATGGCTTTAGTCAGTCTTCTAATAGTAATATCTTTTATTGATCTAAAGCACATGATAATACCTAACGGTTTGATAATCGCTATGCTGGCGGTCGGTGTTATACAGCTAACGGCAACAATATTTACCGGCGTTTTCGGAAGCTGGACGGAGTACGCAATTGGTTTTTTGGCAGGCGGCCTGCCCCTTTTGCTGATTGCTGTGGTAAGCACATACATATTTAAAAAAGAGGCTATGGGCGGCGGAGATATAAAATTAATGGCAGCTGCCGGCCTTGTAATCGGATGGAAGCTCGTTATAACATCTTATCTTATAGGCGTTATTCTCGGAGCGGTTATAGGCATTATACTTCTTGGAACTAAGAAGAAAGCACGAGGAGATGAAATACCGTTTGGTCCATTTCTGTCAATCGGAATACTTATAAGTATTTTTCTTGGAGATACGTTGATAAATTGGTATATGGGGCTGTTATAAAAAAATGAAAAGATTAAAAAACAAAAAAGCATTTACACTAATAGAGACTCTTTTAGCAATAGTTATTGTAGCGGTCGTAGCCCTTCCCCTGCTTTCTGTCTTTTTGCAGTCGATAAAAACAGATCAGGCGGCAAAAGTCGTACTGAATTCAAACTATATATCTCAGGATTATATAGAAAAGCTGGATTCGACTACTTATCCGTTAGCGCTGCAAAATCTGCCCAATCGTATGCAGGTAGAAGATTATTATTTAACAGCTAAGATAGAACCTTACGGTACAGTGAATTCTCTTTTTACAGGAACTTGTGAATATGCTCATTTAATCTTTTACAGCGATAACACAATGATGGCAGTTATGCCTGATGGCAAATGGAAAATATACAGCAGCGTCCCCGATAATATTTCGTTCAGCGTAACTATGGGTATTTATACTTTTAACTGTGACGACTCGGTTATAAGCGGCAAATCGGATTTTGCTTACTGCGCATTGCTTATAAACTCTATGCAGAAAAATGACGGAATATTAACAAACGTTACTCTCGGGCCTAGCTGCAAATCGGTCATTCATTGTAAAGCTGACCAAAAGCAAGACATCACAATAAACGGCGACTACGAACTATACAGCAATATGATAACCGGTTCTACTTCGCTGATACACGTTACTACATACGTTTACGACACCGCAGCCGGCATAAATGAAAAAGGAAAATCAGAAAGTTATATCAATATTAAGAATTGGTAGAGTAAGAACTATGAGAAGAAATAAAAAAGGATTCACGTTAATAGAAACTATTATTGTACTATCGCTTGTAGCAGTAGTATCATTATTAATGTTTTCCTTTTTTGGGCAGGGATTCAATCTTTACACGACAGAAACAAAATCGGCCGACGAACAGATGAACATGAGACAGGTTTTGTCAGATATTACAAACAAGGCAAGAATAACCGCACCTGATTTGATAACATATGAACTGGGAGTGCTTAATGTTGACGATTATTCCTATACGCTTTCGGGAGAACAGATTATAAAAAACGGCGCGTTCCTTGCAAGCGGAATAAGCGAGTTCAATGTCAGCATAGCTAACGGCGTGCTTGAGATAGGCCTTGTTAACACGGCCAACAACAGCTTATCCACTTCCCTCTCTCTAGCGCAGTAAAGCGGTGATTATATGTTTCATTTAAAAAACGGGGAAAATCGAATTATAAATTGTATCAGGAAAATTGACGGAGCTGCAATAGTCATGGCGCTTGTTGTTATGACAATACTTATCGTCCTTGGTTTGTCTCTTGCGACTTTATCTATGGGCACTCTAAAAAATAACCTTGAAGATGCTGAAAACAACGGTACTTATTACGCCGCGGAAGCGGGAGTAAACAGCGCAATAGAACAAATAAAGTATGAGACATCCAAATACTATTCCGCTATGCTCGAATCGTCCGGCAATGCGTACAAAGCTTTGTACAATGATTTTTTCAATGGTATTAAGAGAAATTCAGAGCAGTATTTTTCTGAGCCTGTAATAGCGAATATAATAACAACTACAACATTTGCTACCGGAACTTTCGACCCTATCGAGAGCCTTTGCGAATATATCGTTTCATGTAAAGCAACTTCTCCAGACGGTTCGGGATACATTATAAACGGCAAAGTTTATATCAAAAAAGTCGATGTAGTCGTTTCAGAGCTTTACGACTGGCTTTCGGGCGGAGCGGCCATAAAATCGGGCGGGACGCTCGACCTGGAATCAAAAAACAGTGTTAACGTCACCGGCGGCGATGTTTTAGTCGCAGATTTAACCTACGAAGACAAGAATGATAATCCATATACTATTACAGACGGAGAGGTGACTATAGATTCAAATGTCGGGCTGACTATGATAGATAAGCTTTCTTATCCTTCGTTTACCGATCCGACAATGACAGATATAGATTTACATATAACTGCAAGCAATGATACAATTGACTGGGATAATTTAGGGCCAGTACCGATCGGAGTTACTACTGACGAAGGAATAGCTTTGCATTTTTCATCATGCACTATACCTGACGGCATTGTACATGTGAAAGGCGATGTCACTATAACCGATTGTGTTGTAGATGCAGACATATATTGCGACGGCAATCTGAAAATTGATAATACATACAGCTTTACAGGAGACATTTACTGCAGAGGTAATGTCGATATAGTCAATTCGCATATAAACAGCGATATCTATTGTGACGGGTATGTTGATATCACTAACACAATACTTGATTCCAATGTATACTCGGGTACCGGTATTGCTATACACAACTCAACAAGCGTCGGCAACCTTTATTCCGAGGGCGAAATAATAATGGATGTTTCGGAAGTGTCTGGCGGTATAATATACTCTTCTACAAAGCTGACCATAGGAGCGGGCACATTGACTGCCGTGTTGTTTTCCGGCGGAGATATCGAATTTTTGGGTGACGTTACAGTTTATGGCGCGGTAATTGCGATAGATGATATTTTCTTTAAAACTGATTCGAACAATGACCTTGACGTAAGCTATAACATTATAGCAACGAATGTAGACGAGATTATCTATGACCCTGCAAACGACTTCTTCTTCTGGCACGACATAGACCGTGTGCTTGATGAAGATGTATTTATGGGACAGGATATAGATATCCAAGGGCGCGAAAACTAAGGAGTTTTATCAATGAGAAAAACAAAAGCTAAAATTATTTTGAATAGCCGCGGCTCAGCTATTATAATGGCTCTTGTTATAATATCTATTCTTATACTCCTCGGGCTTGCGGTAGCGACTTTGTCTATGGGTACGCTTATAAATAATACCGAAGATTCGGAAAATAACGAAGCATATTATGCCGCCGAGGCGGGCGTAAACAGCGCAATTGAACATATAAAATATGAAGTTTCAAGTTATTATTCCAAAATGCTTGAATCAAGCGGCGAAGCTTATAAAAAACTGTACGACAACTTTTTTGCAGATATAAATAAAAACGCTGATTTAAATTTCGTTGAGCCTTCGATATCCGGCATTACAACCAGCACGGTCTTTTCAAAAGGCAGTTATAAGGATGATATCTGCGAATTTCTTATATCATGCGAAGCTACTTCACATGACGGTACTGGTTATGTTATAAACGGCTCCGTTTATGTAAAAAGAGTAAATATTGTATCCACAAGCGGATACGACTGGCTATCGGGCGGAGATGCAATAAAAGCGGGCGGAACTCTTGATCTCGCAAAGAACAACAGCGCAATCGTAAACGGCGGCAATATACATGTCGGAGATTTAAAATATGAACCGAAGAATAACAAGCCGATAACCATATGGAACGGAGAGCTAATAGTAGAACCCGGCCTCTCCTCTTCTATGGCCGATATGCTCAGCTATCCCTCATATACAGACCCGTCGCTTACAAATGTAGATCTGCATATTACAAAAAGCAGTAAGAATGTAAATCTTAATGACGCAGGCAAACCTCCTATTACGGTCACAACAGACGAAGGAATAAATCTGCAATTTAATAATACAAACATCCCCGAAGGCATTGTACACGTTAAGGGCGACGTTAAAATAAATAACGCGGTTGTATATGGTGATATTTATTGTGACGGAGATTTAAGCCTTACAAACGCTTCAATAAGAGGAGATATATATTGCAGAGGAGACATAAACATAAACAATATAAATCTTACAGGTACAATATACTGCGACGGTTTTATAACAGCCACTAACTGCAGTTTAAACACAACCATTTATTCAGGAGACGGCATTTACTGCAATAATCTTTCTGTATCTGGTAATCTGTATTCATCCGGTCAAATCACTATCACAAATTATAGTTTTAATGGTATAATATACTCGTCCGATAGTCTTGAGATCGGCAGCGGCTCTATTATGGGAGTACTGTTTTCAGCCGGCGATTTAAAATTCTTAGGCAGCGTTAACGTCTTTGGCGCTGTTATGGGCATAAATGATATTTATTTTAAGACAGGCAATAACAAGAGCATTACTGTAAGTTACAGCAAATCATACATTGATCAAATAGTCAAAAATCCTAATAACAGCTTCTTCTTTGGTTCTTCCGGTGAGCCTGAGCTTGAAGAAGATGTGTTTATTGGACAAAATGTTTCGGCGCAAGGCCGGGTAAATTAAGGAGACAGCTATGCCAATAAAACAAACCTCATCTGTATCTGTAGATATAGGACATTCTAATCTAAAATTAGTACAAACATCTGCCGACGGCAGAATTGTTAAATTTTCCGTACACAAATTACCCGATGGATGTGTTGATGATCTTAATATTTTGTCTGAAGAATCTCTTATAAAAGCATTGAAAACAGCACGGAAAACTGCCAGGCTTCCAAGATGCAATTGTAATCTAGTTATAAGCGGAAGCAATATTATAATACGCCATTTCACACTTCCTATTCTTGAAGAAGCGGACCTGTACCAAAATGTGCTGCATGAAATGGTTGGATATCTTCCCGTAGACCCCGAAAAATATTATGTTGATTATAAAATAGTTGAAAAAATAAATGAAGATAATATTGAGATGTATAAAGTAATGGTAACTACGGCTCATAAACGAATTGTTAATAATTATAAAAAGGTTCTTCGCGCAGCGGGATATAACGCAAAAGTAATTGATACCTGTGAAAATTCAAAAGAAAAGATATTAAGATATAATGATGAGCATGACGAAGATTTTTCGATTGAAGGCGGTATCTGTATTATAGATTTCGGAAAGAACAATACAAGAGTTAATATATACAATAACGGATATTACTATGTCAGCAACGTTTTAAAACGTTCAAGCCAGAGCATAACAGACCTTATTGTAAAGAACTCGGGTAAAGATATACTTTCTGCAGAAACAATGAAACGCGAAGTAAACCTATTGACGAAAGATCACAGCAACGATAAGTTAAAATCCGCAGTCATGCAGGAAGTTGACGCTCTTGTATATGAGATAGTACGTGTTTTTGATTATTTCAGAAACCGTACAAAAAGCAACATACAATCTATTTATATTTCCGGCGGCGGTTCGCTTCTTCCCGGCTTAAAAGATTACATGGAAGAACTTATCAACATGCCCGTGCACTTTGCGTCTGATTTGATAATAAACAAGAAAACAAAAAAAAGTGTAGATTCCCGTGCATTTTCATTTTTGCTTAACGCATATACAGCATCGTTTAGGGAGGAAATACAATGAAAAATGATATTAATCTGTTATATAAACGTAAAGTAAAAAAACCTAACGGGAAAAAAGTTCTAACTGCGTTTTTGGGAATAATCGTTTTAGCGGGCGGTTTGTATGCGGGAATAACTTTTCCTACAGCTGCTCTTGAAGCCGAAAAAAATTCTGTCGCAAAACTTGACGAAGAACTCAGCGCTTCTACCGATACGGCAGATCTTATGCTCGAAAAATCGGACAGAATCAATTACCTCGAAAAGCAGCTTGAAGGTTTAAACCGTCTGAACATACAGAAATCTGATGTTTCTGATTATATTGACATTATAGAAACCTCTCTCCCCCAAAATGCCAATATTGTTGAGCTTTCGTTAATGAGTGATGAGCTAAACATCACGGGAGTTGCAGATAACGATACAACGATAGCAACGTTTAGTCTTAGGCTTCGCGAAACAAATGTGTTCAAAGATGTTTTTGTTTACACCAGCCAGCTTAATACTGAAGACGGGCAGTCTTCTGTCTTTACTCTGACAGCAATGCTTCAGACTTCGCTAAGCACGAGTACCGTAAGCCTTATGGAGCAAGAATCACTGGTACAGGAAGCACCTGCGCTTACCGGAAGCCAGATACAGGAGGTGCAGCAATGAACATTTCAAAACGCGAAAAAAGACTTATAATAATCGTTCTGATATTAGCTATACTCTGCGTATATTATATATATTTTCTCAAGCCATATTTTGACGATATGCGCGATCTGGCTTCTGCAAAATCAAGCAAGGAAGCTCTTGTTTTGGCAAATGAACAACAGCTAAGCAGAATCGCCCTTCTTGACAGCCAGATAGAAGAAAAGGAAAAAGAGATTGAAGATTACAGCGTAAGCCTTTCGCAAGGCTTTGACCAACCTCCGATACTTGTTTATCTTGAAAAGGTAATAACGCAGAACGCCCAGAAGGTAATGTTCGAGTTCGGTGATGTTACTACATACGAACAGCTGGAGATATGCCCAATAACCGTGACTATGAAAAGTACGTATAATGAATTAAAAGCCATTCTGGATGAATTATCGAACGATGAATACTTTATCAAAGTAACGAGCTTAAACGCTATTATAACGGACGCTGTGCCTGTTGAGGTGGTGTCAAAGGTGTATGACGAAGTTTTGGGAGAATATACTGAAATAATTACAACACAAATACCCGGCGGTGCCAATATGCTTGATGTGACGCTTTCTCTTGAGTTTTACAATAATGCAGGAGATATACCGCCAGACACCGATTATGAATTCGATGACAGTTCTATCGGTTACGGCGGAGATATATTTTTCTAAATAACAGTACATTTTCTTTAAAGAAGAGCCGCAGAAAATTCTGCGGTTCTTTTACATTGCATCTTTATTTGTATATACCCGCCAAAGAATCGATCAGCTCTTTTATATCTTTTCTTAGGCTGTCGGGCGACAGCACCTCCGCTTTGTCTCCGAATATGGTCAGCCACGATATAAATCCGGGGCTAACTCTGACATTTACAGAGATAGTAAACCAGCCGTTTTTTATTTCTGTAATATACACATCGCGCCCAAACCTATCGAACACTGTAGTCGCAAGCTCATCTTTAAAACGTATCCGAACTCCTGAAAGCTCTCCCCCAAACATTGCGAAAACGCTTCTGTGGTATTCGTCAAAGTCTATATAGTTCTTATACTCAGAAACCTCGTTTATGTTTCTCAGATTTTCATCCAGAACTTCTATTTTTGCCATTCTGTCCACCCTGAAGTGCGACAGGTTATCATATTTATCTATATTGCATATAAGATAGTAAGCATCTTCGAACCACATAAGAGAATACGGGCTTGCGAAATACCTTCTTCCCTCTCTTCTCAGCCGCTGCTTTTTATCCGGCATATATTCAAAATATAAAAAAGATATCTTTTTCCCTGTGTTTTGCGCGTTTACGATTTTATCGACGTTGTAATAGATTTCTTCGTTTCTCGTCTTTAACGTTCTTGCAAGCTCTAATCTGTTTCTGAAAATATCTGACTGCGCGTCAGAAAACATGTTGCCGAATTTGTTTATAAGTTCTACCGATTTTTTTTGTGTTATAAACTTAGCAGCCGAAATCGCGCTTGCGCAAATCTCCGCTTCTGCTATCTCCATAGATCTTTCGCCTAAAAAATAAGCCGCTCCCCCGTCGCTTGTCTTTACTATATCGTATCCTAAATCGCGCAAAAGATTGATATCAGAATATACCGCTTTTCTCTCTACATTTATGCCTTTGCTATTTAGATATTCTAGTATATCGCTCATTCTTTTCGGATTTTGCTCGTCGGTATATTTTTCTAAATATTTCAGTATCAAAAGAATTTTAGCACGCTTGGGATAGTCTTTCATTATATCCTCCAAGTATTATGAGTTTAGTTTGACTTTAAAGTATGTGTATAGCATAATTATACCATGTTTTAAAAAGGGAGAGTAAATATTTTGGAACAGAAGAATTCGAGTTTTAAAATTAACAAAAGAAGCCTTATAACCGCAGTGCTTATAATATCTTTCTTGATTGTCGTGTCGTACTGCCTTACTCTTTTTGTTCCGCCCGGGCATTATGATGTTAAGCAAAACGCCTCGGGAAACTCGGTATTAGTCCCGGGTTCTTATTCGCAGACAGGCGAAGCAGGCGGCTATCCCGTATACAATATCATATTATCGGTGTTTAAATCTTTCGCGCCGCTAGGCGATGTAAATGTTACTATGATAGTTATAATGCTTTTCATACTGCTTATCGGCGGTTCGTTTACACTTCTTGATAAATCGGTTATACTACGAGCGGTCATTGCTAAGATAGCGGCTAAAATGTATCATAAAAAATATCTTTTGATCGTCGTTATATCGTTTGTATTTATGTTCCTTGGCTCTTTCTTCGGTATCTTAGAAGAAATCGTGCCGCTTATACCTCTTGTCATAGGTTTGTCTTTTATGCTTGGCTGGGACAGCCTTATGGGCCTTGGGCTTAGTCTTTTATCGACTAGTTTTGGTTTTGCAGCGGCATTGTATAATCCGTTTTCTATAGGCATAGCTCAGCAGCTTGCAGGTGTTCCGCTTTATTCGGGAACTCTGCTTCGCCTTGTATTCTTTTTTGTGATATACGGAATACTTTTGATATTTCTTATTCGGTATGCTAAAAAACTCGACAGCAATCCAATGCTGTCTGCGGTTTATAAAGAGGACACACTAAGAAGAGAAAAATACAGCCTTACACCTAACGAAATAAAAAAAGCCGCGCAGTTTAACAGAAAACCCATTGTTTTTGTGCTGTTGCTTCTTGCGATAATGTTTGTGTTTTTAATCTCTGCGCCGTTTACCGGCCTTGCCGATTATTCAATGATAGTAATTGCGGTCATATTCATACTCGCCTCGGTAATAGGCTCAAAGATCGCCGGATATAAATCTACAGCTAAAACTTTCTTTACCGGTATTCTTGATATATCGCCCGGAATTCTTCTTATACCTTTGGCAATGGCCGTTTCTACTATTTTTAAAGACAGCCAAATTCAAGACACACTGCTCTATTACTGTTCCGGGGCAATTACCAATACCAGCCCGTTTATAAATATTATTATAATATATATAGCTGTTCTGATACTCGAGTTTTTCGTTGCACAGGCGTCTGCAAAAGCTTTTCTGATAATGCCGCTTATCGTTCCGCTTGCCGCAATGTCGGGCATTACAGGCCAGACCACAGTATTTGCCTATGCACTCGGCGACGGCTTTTTAAACGTTCTTTACCCGACTAACGCAATGCTTCTGATTGCTCTTGGGCTTACAACAGTAAGCTATACAAAATGGTTCCGTTTTACGATATGGATACAGCTTATTATAGCTGCGCTTAGCATAGGGTTTTTAATGATAGCTGTAGGTACAGGATATTAAAGTTGAAAACGATATAATATAGATATATTTACCATTTAATTTAATATTTATATTTTTCAATAACTCTGTTATAATATTTATTGGAGGAAATAAATGATATTTGGCATGTCCACCGCTTGCTTTTTCCCAAACATTTATACTGAATCTGCTATAGACAAAATGGGAGAAATGAATGTAGAAAACATTGAGATTTTTTTCAGCTGCCTTTCGGAATATAAAAAATCATTTGCAAAAGATTTGAAAAAACGCATACAAAATAACGGCATGAATGTTTATTCCATACATCCGCTTTCACTTCAGTTTGAGCCTCAGTTGTTTTCATCGCATAAAAGAGCACAGCAGGACAGCCTTGATATTTACAGGCAGGTTTTAGAATCTGGCGCAAAGCTTGGCGCAAAAGTCTATGTGTTTCACGGCCCTGCGCATGTCAAACGGGCAAAGACATTAAAACTTAATTACTCTTTTATCGCAGAGACGGCAGATTATCTCGCTGAAATAGCTAAAGAATACTCAATTAAACTCGCTTGGGAAAACGTGCACTGGTGCTGGTACGTGGCTCCCGATTTCGCAAAAAAAATATCCGGCCTTGTAAACACCGATAATCTATATTTTACTCTTGATATAAAACAGGCTGTGCAGGCAGGATACGACCCTGTTAATTTTCTGGAAATGACAAACGGCAGGCTATCTAACATTCATATGTGTGATTATGAAATCGATGAACAAGACGGCGTATGTCCGAGGCTTCCGTTTAAAGGTGAAATGGGTTTTGAAAGGTTTAAAAAAGCACTTGAGAATATAAATTACCAGAATGCTATGATGCTTGAGGTTTACAGTTATAACTATAAAGATTACGAAGAATTGTCTGATAATTTTTTGAAAATGAAATCATTTTTTAATAAATAAACAGCTTAGTGCCATTCGGCGCAGCAGCTGCTTAAAAAATTCAAAGGAGAAAATTATGGCTAGAAAAATTTTGACACCGGCAGCGGAAGAACCGCAACGCACTTATAAAAATATTCCTGACGCAAACATTCCTTTTGACACATCTTTTACAGGTGATATCGAAACAAAGGCAGGAGTAAAAATTGACGGCAGTATTAAGGGTAACTTAACGGCCGCCGGCAACATTGCTATTGGATCTGACGGAAAAGTTGAAGGTACTGTTACGGGAAAAGACGTTAATATCGCAGGTTCTGTTTTAGGAAACGTAAACTCGTACGGAATTGTGCAAATGCTTGCCGGCTCTAAGCTTGAAGGCGATCTTCAGGCAGCAAGCGTAATAATCGAACAGGGCGCATATTTTAAAGGAAAATGTGTTATTACCGATAAAAGAAAAGAAAACGCCGGCGATTGCCTTTCGAATATAGAGAACAAAACGGTTCCCAAAGCACCTGTTTCTCCTGTCGATGCTAAAATCGGCGCAAAATATACAAAATAAATTTCTTAAACAATATTAAAAGCCCGAGTATATTTCCCGGGCTTTTATCTTACTGTTATACAATAGTTTTTTATGCGTAATTTTTACCCATCAATCCTATGACAACATCTACGACCTTAGGGCAGTATATAGTCTCTTTTTCTTTTGTAAGCATAAGTTTGATACTGCTGAACTTTATACTGTTGTCCGATGAAACTATATCGTCAAAACGTATAGATACGGCTATTACCATGCTCGCAAGACTAAGTTCGCCTTTATATTCATCATATCTCTTATAAATATCCAGATAAGATTTCTCCATATCACTAACGTTATCTAGCCTTGAAATTATCTCCCTTCCGTATTCTACATGTTTTAGGTATTGCATTTTTCTTTTACCGCTTAGGCTCATTCTTTCTTTAACCAAATCATCGTCTATACAAACAAGCCCAATATCGGCGATTTTCGATAATACTTTTATTTCATTTAAACACTCTTCTGTAAATCCAAGCTCTTTTCCAATCTGAAGCGCCAAACTCTGAAGCCTTACAGACCTTTTGCCCCAGCCGGTTTTCCGGCTTAATGTTTCGTTAATAACATCAATTACCGAATCATTGCTCAATGCGCTTTTTATTTTCTTTTGTTTTTGCATATAGCTGACTGCCTGGCGATATAAACCTGTAAAGTTAGAACCTGTTTTGCTTGTTGTATATCCGAAAGTAACTTCGGTTTTAATAAGATTAAGATACATTCTATGAAGAATCATGTTTGCTTCTTTTAGCATCATGTCAATTTCAAGTTTATTCTTTCCTATAAAAAGAGCACAATATTCTCCCCCGCTTACTCTCGCGATAATCTCCGCGTCCTCAAAACATTCTTTTATAACATTGGCTACGTTTTTTATAAGAGTATTGCCGGCGCTATAACCAAGTGTATCATTTATATCTTTTAGATTATCTATGTTTGCAACCACAAGTGTTTGTGAACCTTCATTATTCTGCACACAACTGCGTATAGCTTCATCTAATACGTTTAAATTAAAAAGCCCCGTTAAATAATCATGCGTTTCCAAATATTCAAGGCGCTTTTTATACTGCTGCGTTTTGTCTATATTATACGCAACACCAGAAGCAAAAAACTCGCATTCTGATGACACTCTTTTTGCATATCCTTTTATTTTAAACCATTTTTGCTCTTCTTCTATATTGATTTTTATATCAATATCTATCGCTAAAGGCTTGTCTGTTTCATTTGTTAAAAAAAACTTATAAAGATTATCTGCGTCATTTTTTTCAATGAAATTCATAAATTCATAAAAAGTCCAGCTTCCTGTCTTTTCACTAAATAAATCGCTGTAATATATTGTACTGCTCGAAAAATTGGCCTCCCACGAATAAACATGCGCGGTAATGCCGTCAATTTCATTAATCAGCGCATTATTCTGCATTTTTTCATCTGAATTTGCAGAATTTATTTCGCCTTTTTTATTATTAACATTTTTCTTGTTTTTTACTGTCGAAATATAATCTTTCAAATTATCCTCCTGAAAACATATTATAATAATAAACAAAAGACCCGCTATTGAAACAAAAGCGGGCCAATTATTTCTAAATTTTCTCAATTCTTATGGTTTGTTAGTTCCTTTTTTCTTTAAAATATTCTTTTAATATAAGAGAGCACTCATTTTCAAGCACGCCGCCCGTAACTTTAGGAATATGATTAAGTTTTCCTTCGCTAAGATTATATAATGAACCAAAAGCACCTGCTTTTTTGTCGTATGCGCCGAAAACGACCTCGTCTATACGAGCGTTTATAATTGCTCCTGCGCACATCGGGCAAGGCTCTAAAGTCACATATAAAGTACATCCCGAAAGCCTCCAGCCTTTTTCTTTTTTTGCGGCTTTTATAATCGCTGATACTTCTGCATGCGCAATTGGGCTTTTCTTGCTTTCTCTTTCGTTATAAGCCTTTGATATAATTTTGCCGTTTTTTACTATTAGCGCGCCAACGGGAACCTCGTCTTTGGTTTTCGCCTTTTTCGCCAGTTCCAGCGCCGATTTCATAAATTTCACATGTATGTTCATGTAAACATTATATCTTCTTTTCAAGTTATTTAAAACTATTATTCTTGTTGCTTTTCTAAAGTTTTTTATTACAAACATTTTGAAAATTATTAACAAAAGTGATATATTGTAAATATAAATTTTCGGGGTGGAATAAAGTGATAAAACGACGTGAAGCTATAAAAGAAATACTCAACACAAAGGGCGAGGTTTTATTAAAAGACCTCGAGGTTTTGTTCTCCGATTGTTCAACGATGACATTAAGGCGCGATCTTATTTTTCTTGAGCAGAATGGTTTTGTTAAACGTACACGCGGCGGTGCTGTTGCATTGTCCCGCTTGTCTATGGCCGCAGAAGATTTATACTCAAGGCGAATACTCGAAAATACGGAATGTAAACTGGAGATTGCGAAAAAAGCGGTATTTTATATAGAAAACGGAAGATCTGTTTATCTTGATTCGGGCACAACTATAATGCTTTTTGCAAAAGAAATTCCGGATGACCATATATCAATAATAACAAGCGGCCCGAACATCGCGCTTGAAATTATAAAGAAATCAAAACCAAACGTTACTCTTATAGGCGGACAGCTTAACAGAAACACTATCTCCGTTTCGGGCGAAAACGCAGATATCTTTTTATCGGAAGTCAACATTGATATTGCTTTTATGGCGGCAAGCGGTTTCTCTCTTCAAAACGGGTTTACAAGCGGTACATTTTCAGAATGCGAACTAAAACAGGAAGTTTTAAAAAGAGCCTCAAAATCTATAATGCTTATGGATTCCACAAAAGTCGGCAAAAGCCTTCCTTATACATTTTGCAATCTTAGTGATATTGATATACTCATTTCTGATGATGGATTATCCGGCGATGTAAAAAAAGCGGTTAAAAAAAGCGGCGTAATAATTGCCTGATTTACAGATTCAGCACCAAAAATATCATGAATGCAGCATATACTAAAAGCATGAGCGCGCCTTGCGCTCTTTTTAGCTTTCCTTTAAATATAATGGGCGTTATTAAAAGAATCAAAAACAATGCGGCAATTACCGGCATATCAATATAAACATTTCTGGCAGCAATACGCGAAAGCATGGGCATATAATCCTGCGATATATTAAGACCGGTGCCCGAAATAATCGCACAGGTAGATAAAATCATAGTAAAGTTAAGTATATTTGCTCCAAGAATATTTCCTATTCCCATTGCGCTTTCGTTTTTTCTTATAGCTGTTATCGTTGTAACAAGCTCGGGAAGCGATGTACCAAGCGCCACGATAGTGACGCCTATTATTCCGTCAGAAACACCGAGGCTTACCGCTATATCCGTTCCGCTCTCGACTAACAATTTCGCGCCTATTACTATTCCTGCCGCTCCTGCAATAAATTTTAATACATAAATGCCAACAGTTCTCTTATGAGTATCTATATGCCTGATTTCTTTTTGCCGTTCAAGATTGATTTTTCTTACGTGAGAAACATTCAAGTATATAAAAAGCGCAAGCATTACAAAAAGCGGTATGCTCTCTGCTGCAGTCAGCCTATTATCAAGGCTTGAGACAAACAATATCGCAAGTGATAAGAACATTATTGCCGCTTTTTTATAGAAAAGCTCTTTTTCTATTTCTGTAGGTTTTATAAAAATTGAAAGCGCGAGTATAAGGCCTGTGTTAGAAATAACAGAGCCAAGAGCATTTCCTATACCTAAATCGGTCGCTCCGTTCGAAACTGCGATAACCGAAACAAAGAACTCGGGAAGTGTTGTGGCAAGCGATACTACGGTTGCTCCTATAAGCATTTTTGGTACTTTTGTTATTTCTGCAACCCAAACAGACGCTTCGACAAACCAGTCTCCGCCCTTAATTATTATTACCAGGCCTATTACGAATAGCAGTACAGTTAAAAACATATACACGCCCCTTTTATTACAATAAAAAAACTTCTAATGCAAATACGCATTAAAAGTCTCGCAATTATTGCACGGCCGGCTGCTTTACAAGCAGCGTGATGACGAACCGGGCTACCGCTGTTTTTGGAAGCTACTCCCTTTTAACTTTGTGATTATATCATGCACATAATATAAAGGTCAATCATTATTGTTTTAATGCATATATTAAGTCAATTATATGTATTTAGCCGCCATTTTATTCATCATTATCTGAATTTTGATCCTGCTTTTGTTCCGAACCGGATTCATCATCCTTTTCGGGGCTGTTTTTTAAAAAATATTCATATAAATAATTAGTGTCAGTCATCGCTATCCTCCCTGTATTCTAAAATGTCTCCGGGCTGGCAATCAAGTTCTTTGCAAACGGCAACCAATGTAGAAAAACGTATAGCTTTAGCTTTACCTGTTTTTAATATAGATAAATTGGCTTTAGTTATTCCAACTTTTTCAGACAATTCATTAAGCGACATTTTTCTTTTTGCCATCATAACATCCAAATTTACTATTATAGACAATTATTACCCTCCCATCTTTAAATCGTTAAATCATTTTCGTCTTTTAGACGTATTGCTTTATCAAATACGGCAGCAAGCGTCTGACAAAACAAACTTGACAATAAAGAGATGATCGCTAGTATCGGAGTCAATATCGAAAAATCAACAAAAGATTTTACAATTAGAACGATTGCAGCCAATGCCGTCAGATAAGATATATATTTTAAGTATTTAACGTTTATATAAACAAACGGCGTACTTTTAATAACTGTTGACAATAATTTTTGAAGCATCAGAAGCACAAGCCAGCATATAACACCGCACGCCTCCAAAAACGCCAAAGTTACCCATCTGCTTTGCGCATGGCTTGAAATATGAACGTTTACGAACTCTTGGCTCATGGGCGCTAAAACAAACGGCAGCGCTATCATAACAGCAGGGCTTAAAATCAACAGAATCTCAAGCATTCTCTTTAGAATCAAAGGAATATTCCACTTGTTAATATTCATATTCAGCCTCCATTCCTAAGCGAGAATAGCATAACAAATAGCATAAGTCAACAAATTTTTATTGGTTTTCAATAAATATTATGTCGCATATGTCCCAAAATTATACCTTAACATATGGTATAATAAAATAAAAAAGGCGGATTCATTTTACTATGGACTTTATTTTGTATCTAATTAGCGGCGCAAGCCTTTTATTAGTAATAATTCTGCTAATAATTACTATATCAAGAAAAAAAAATAACTTTAATGTTAGCAATGCCCTAACTGAAATGCAGGCAACAATAAATCGCCGGCTGGAGGATTTAAAATCTCAGAATAATGAAGCTTCATATCAGCAGAGGCGCGAGATACTGCAAATGTTTAAAGTTCTGGGCGATACCTCTACAAAAACTCTTTCGGACAGCGCAAAAGCCAACATAGAAAGCATGGAAAGATTACGGTCGGCTGTCGAAAAAAAACTTGACCATATATCTGACAGCAATGAAAAACGGCTTGAACAGATAAGAAAAACAGTCGACGAGCAGCTTCATGATACACTGCAGAAAAGGCTTACAGGCACTTTTAAACAGGTTTCGGATCAGCTTGAACAGGTTTTTCGCAGTATGGGCGAAGTCAAATCTCTTGCCGCAGGTGTGGGCGACTTAAAACGCGTGCTGTCAAATGTAAAGGTGCGCGGCACATGGGGAGAAATGCAGCTCGGAAGTCTTATTTCTTCTGTTTTGTCGCCCTCTCAATATGTTAAAAATGCTAACGTCAAAGACAATCAGGAACGTGTTGAATACGCTATCGTACTTCCCGGCCTGACAAACGAGAACGTGCTTTTACCCATAGATTCTAAATTCCCAATGGATGATTTTATTAAAAAGGAAGAGATAATAAATTCGGGTAACAAAGAACTTTCTAAAGAAGCGTTGAAGTCGCTTGCTAAAAGCATGGTGCTAGAAGCAAAGCGCATACAAAACAAATACATAAACCCTCCCTCGACGACTGATTTTGCCATTATGTATCTTCCTACAGAAGGGCTTTATGCAGACGCTATATCGCTCGGTATACCCGAAGTATGCCAAAGAGAGCACAGAGTTACCATCGCCGGCCCTTCAACCCTCACAGCGCTTCTTAACAGCCTTCAGATGGGCTTTAGGACTGTCGCCATAGAAAAACAGTCGGGAGAAATACTAAAACTTCTTGATTCTACCAAAAAAGCTTTTTCGAACTTTACCATAGCTATTGATAAAACTCAAAAAAACCTATCTGCCGCACAGCATAATCTTGAAGATGCTTCACGAAAATCAAGGACTATCGAAAAGCAGCTTAGCAAGGTTGACAATTTCGAAAATGAAAATGCACAGCTCGTCGAATAGTTTTTTTAATCATAACAAAAAATTTAATATCGTACGCACAGCCTTGCTTCTGCACCAAAAACTCCTCTTTCGCGTAATATAGATTGAGCCTTAAATAAAAGGATACCTAAAAATATATTTGAAGGAGGACGTTATATATGGGTTATGATGGATGCGGCTGCGGAGGCGGTTTTGGCGGCAATAATTGCATCTGGATTATTATACTGTTATGCTGCTGCGGCGGCTTTGGCGGCTGCGGTGACGGCTGCGGCGGATACGGCGGCTTTGGCGGCAACAACTGTCTTTGGATAATTCTTTTGCTTTGCTGCTGCTGCGGCGGTTATGATAATTGCGGCAAATGCGACGCAAAATGCTAAATGAGTTTTCCGATATGGCTTTTTAGCCATCTCGGATTTATATCTCAACAAAAAATATATTAGCATTCATACAACATATACGCATTTAAATGCGTATGGACTTGGCAGTTTTTTTAAGAGGGCTTTTTTAAATCACAGCCCTCATTTTTTTGCAAATAAAAAACGCCCTTATTTATAGAGCGTCTTAATATTTAATTATGAAATTAAAAATTGTTAAAACTATTAAGCGTATATTCCGGTTTCTCTTCTAACAATTCTTCTGTTATGCCGTATCCGTAAGTCATAGCGCAGACGTCAACTTCCGCGGCTTTTGCAAACCTTATATCTGTAACGGTATCACCTATCATTATTGCATCTTCCGGCCGCAAATTATGTTTTTCCAATAGCATAAGCATGCTTTCGGGGTCGGGTTTGCGTGCTTCTACATCATCAAAAGAAATTACATCATCAAATATATCAAACAGTCCGTGCGCCTTTAGAATCTTGTGCGTTGGAATTTTTGATTTCATAGTTATTAAAGCGAGCAAAGCGCCGTTTTCTTTTAATCTGTGTAATAGTTCTTCCCCGCCTTCATAGATAACTGTATTATCGGTACACACTTTATCGTACATACTCTTAAATTCTATAAGGCGCTCATCAAGCTCCGGGCCAGCAAGCCCTGAAAGGTTTTGCAGCGTTTCTTTCGCGCCGCGCCCTATGGATGCCATAAGCAGCTCTAAGCTCATTTCCCCGCCTTTTTTATCTTTAATCACGCTTTGCAGCGCTCTTCCAATATCAACTTTTGTATCAATAAGCGTACCGTCTAAATCAAACACATAGAGTTTATAGTCTTTTTTTATGCTCATAACTTTTAAGTTAAACCTTTCTTGGCGCAAGGCCGACCTTTTTATATACTTTGCTGAGTATTTTTATTGAGTTCTTGCCTGCCCTTTGCGCACCGCTTTGCATGACTTCGTTTAGATACGCTTTGTCTGCACGAATTTTTTCGTATCTCTTTTGTAGCGGTGCAAGCTCTTCGCAAACTGCGTCAGCTACGCGCGATTTAAATACGCCGTATCCAAGCCCGCTGAATTCATTTTCAACTTCTGAAAAAGATTTTCCCGTTACTGCGCTGTATATGCTTATAAGGTTTGATACCCCCGGCTTATCTTCCGAATAACGTATCTGCCCGTCCGAATCTGTAACTGCGCGCTTAAACTTTCTTTGTATAACATCCGGTTTATCAAGAAGCGAAACGTACGCATTCTCGTTTTCGTCCGATTTTGACATTTTGTTCACCGGCTCTGAAAGGCTCATTATTCTGGCGCCTGCTTTTGGTATATACGCTTCGGGAACTGTAAACACATCGCCGTACAAATTATTAAACCTAATCGCGATGTCTCTTGTTATCTCAAGGTGCTGTTTCTGGTCTGCGCCTACGGGTACAAGATCAGACCCAAAAAGCAGTATATCAGCCGCCATTAGAACGGGGTATGTATAAAGCCCTGAGTTTATGTTTTCTGTGTAACGCTCGCTCTTTTCTTTGAATTGCGTCATTCTCGAAAGCTCGCCTATATATGTATAACAATTCAGAACCCACATAAGTTCGGCATGGCTCGAAACGTGCGATTGAAAATACATTATATTTTTGTCGGGGCAGAGCCCTGCCGCTAAAAGGAGCGATAAAGTATCAAGGCACCTGCTTCTAAGCTCGGCCGCTTTCTGCCTTACTGTTATCGCGTGCATATCAACAACACAGTAATAACAGTTATATTCGTCCTGAAGCTTAACCCAGTTTTTTATAGCGCCCAGATAGTTTCCTATTGTAAGAACACCCGATGGCTGTATGCCCGAAAATATAGTTTTTTTGTTTTCCATCCTATCTCCTTATGCCATTTTAAAATTTTTCAATATTTAATATTTCTATTCTGTCGTCGCTGTACAAAAAATCAATTATATTCTGGGCATTCTGATCGCCCGTGCTTTTATTAACTGCCGCTATCGCAAATCCAATGCTGCTAAGCTGCCATTTATCATTATACCCGCTTTCTATTACCGATGCGTTATATTTATTTTGGCATCTTTTGATAATGCTTTTTATTATCATGCGTTTTTCTTTCAAGCTGGAAACAGCATATATTTTAAAAGTCACTTCAAAAAAACAGGCATGCATTTTTATATTATATCGAGTACTGCTTCGCGCAGACCGTCTGTTTCTATAGTTTTTTCATGCAATATTCTCTTTGATTCAAGCTCTATTATCTGCCTTGGCAAAGCGGTCCCTGTTTCTTCGCTTAACTGCTGAGCAAGATAAAAAGCAGATAACCCTTCGGTGTCGTAACCAAGCGACTCTAAAACGTCTTTAGGAAATTTAAACGCAGATGCAGTAGAAACAATAACAGTTTTAGTTTTATCGCCCGTTTCACGGTATTTTTGATAAACACATTGCGCAACCGCTGTATGAGTATCCATAAGATACCCTTTTTCATGCAGCGTATCTTTAATGCTGTTCGAAGTCTCCTCTTCGCTGCACCAATCGGCAAAAAAGTCATCTTCAATTTTTTTCACAGCTTGCTTGTCTATATTATATTTTTTATTCAGTTTCAGGCTTTTCATCATATCTTTAACTTTTTGCGAATCTCTGTCAACAAGCTCAAACAAAAGCCTCTCGAGATTACTTGATATCAATATATCCATTGAAGGAGACATCGTTTTATGAAAATCTCTTTCCAGCGAATACTCTCCTTTTCGGAAAAAGTCTGTTAAAACGTTGTTCTTGTTAGAGGCGCAAATAAGCTTTGCAATAGGCAGCCCCATTTTTTTAGCGTAGTAAGCTGCCAGTATATTTCCAAAGTTTCCAGTCGGCACAGCAAAGTTTATATGATCGCCCTGCTTTATCTCTTTTCTTTTTACAAGCTGAAAATAACTCCATATATAATAAGCAATCTGCGGCGCAAGCCTTCCGAAATTAATAGAATTGGCGGAAGAAAAAGTAAACCCGCGCTTTTCTACCTTTTTAATAAAATCCTTGTCGGTAAACAACTCTTTAACTCCGTTTTGCGCATCATCAAAATTGCCCTTTACCGCTACTATATGAGTATTGCTTCCTTTTTGTGTAACCATCTGGAGTCTCTGCATTTCCGAAACGCCTTCATCAGGGTAGAAAACAACTATCTTTGTACGCTCTACGTCGCAAAACCCTTCAAGGGCCGCCTTGCCCGTGTCCCCCGAAGTCGCAACAAGAATAAGTATATCCTTATCACTCTTTTTATCCATTGCGGCAGTCATCAAACGAGGAAGTACACAAAGAGCCATATCTTTAAACGCAAGCGTAGGCCCGTGCCAAAGCTCGAGAATGTACGAATTTTCAGAAATCTTTTTTAAAGGCGCTTTATCTTCGCCGTCAAAGCATTTATAAGCGCTTTCTGTCAGCGATTCTAAATCATTTAAATCATCAAAAAACAGCCCGAGAACTTTTGCGCAAAGAGAAGAATATGACATGCCGACGATATCGCCGATTTTTTCTATGTTAGGAAAATGTTCGGGCACGTAAAGTCCGCCGTCCGGCGCTATTCCCTGCAGCGTAGCTTTAGAGGCTTGAATTTTTTCACCGCTGTTTCTTGTGCTTATAAGTTTCATGCTTAATTCTCCTCATGTAAAAAAATAAAACCCGCGCTCAATAAATCAAATTTGTTTATTGCCGGCAAAAAAAAGACAAATAAACAAATGAAAAACTTCCGCCGGGGGCGCAGGCAGTGTTATTAATTAAACTTATTATTCCGCAATATATTTTTTCAAATATACCGGCGCTTCGCCGCTTGAGCTTATAACCATATAGGCGTCTACTTCATTAAATAAACCATCAAACATTTCAATTAATGAAGAAATTTCTTCCTCTTCCTTTTTGATTATCTTTTTTATTCCATCTATATAAACTGAAGAGATGTCAAAGTCTTTGGATAAAATTCCGCATACGAAACCGTAAAGCTTGTCCGCAGTATCTATGCCGTAATCTGCTGTATTAATAAACCGAACTTCATGTTTTAAATCGTACATGCACCTGTTGTTGTCGTCGATATATACAATATTTCCGCGCGCAGTATCAACCTCTTTATTAGCCAAGTCTAAAAGTTTCTTTGATTTACCGGTGCCTTTTTTGCCGTAAATAATTTTTATCATAATGGCATCACTCCTTTTTACTTTCGTTAATTATACAATGTTTGCCGTTTTTTATCCACACCCAAAAACACAATTTTTTAATTTGTTAATATTTATTTTATAAATAAAGCGCTTTGCCACAAATTCGGTCAAAAGCGCTTTTTTGTTTTATTCTTTTATAATCGATTTTCCGGTCATACTTTCGGGGACGCAAAGCCCCATCATAGCGAGCATAGTCGGCGCAATGTCCGCAAGTATACCGCCCTTACTCAGCTTCGCGTTTTTATATCGCTCACTGACAAGTATAAGCGGTACTTTTCCGACAGTGTGCGCGGTAAACGGCCTTCCGTCATTATCAGCCATTTTCTCAGCGTTTCCGTGGTCAGCTGTAATAATTGCCTCTCCGCCTTGTTTTAGTATTGCTTTTATTACCTTATTCACACATTCGTCAACTGTATTCACCGCTTTTACCGCAGCTTGCAGTATACCTGTATGCCCTACCATATCAGGGTTGGCAAAATTCAGTATCATAACATCGTATTTGCCCGACTCTATCTGCCGCACCGCTTCGTCGGCTACCTCATACGCGCTCATTTCAGGCTTTAAATCGTATGTAGCTACTTTGGGCGAAGGTATAAGATACCTGTCTTCTCCGACATTCGGCTTTTCAACGCCGCCGTTAAAGAAAAACGTAACGTGCGCATATTTTTCCGTTTCGGCTATTCTAAACTGCGTTTTGCCGCATTTTGCGAGATATTCGCCAAGAGTATCGTCTAGCTTCTGCGGTTTATAAGCAACGTGTACATTCTTAAATGTCTTATCGTACTGCGTCATGCAAACATAGAACAGCGGAAAGTATTCGCGTTTGAATTCAGAAAAACTTTCCTGCGTAAACGTTCTTGTGATTTCTCTTGCTCTGTCCGGCCGGAAATTAAAAAATATTACCGAATCACCCGATTTTATCTTCGCTGTAGGTTTCCCGTCCTTTATAATTACAGTCGGCATAACAAACTCGTCCATCTCGCATTTGTCGTAGCTTTGCTGCATTGCCTGCTCTGCCGATTGCGCATAAACGCCTTCTGAGTTAACCATGGCGTCATACGCTTTTTGCACACGCTCGAAACGGTTGTCTCTGTCCATAGCATAATATCTGCCCATTACCGTTGCTATCTCGCCCGCGCCTATCTGCTTAATATTCTCTTCGAGCTGCCGTATATATTCTTTACCGCTGTCTGGCGGAACGTCTCTGCCGTCCATGAAACAATGCACATATACTTTATCAAGACATTTAACTTTTGCCATTTTTAGCAGCGCATAAAGATGCGTTAAATGGCTGTGGACTCCGCCGTCCGAAATGAGCCCCATTATATGCAGCGCTTTGTCGTTATCCTTTGCGTTGTTAATAGCCGCCACGATTTCTTCTTTTTCAAAAAAACCGCCGTCTTTTATGTCTTTTGTTATACGCGTTAGTTCCTGATAAACGACTCTGCCCGCGCCTATGTTTAAATGGCCGACCTCAGAGTTTCCCATCTGCCCTTCGGGCAGGCCGACAGCCATACCCGACGCTCCTAAAACAGTGTCAGGATATTTTTTTCTTAAGGCGGTAATAACCGGAACTCCGGAAATTTTTATCGCGTTTCCTTCGCTCTCGTTTCTTTCGCCAAAACCGTCTAATATTAACAACGCCGTAAGTTTTTTTGACATATCAGCCTCTAAAACTTTACTATAGCAGAAAAGTCCTCTGCTTTTAAGGCCGCGCCGCCAATAAGCCCGCCGTCAATCTCAGGTTTTGACATAAGCTCTGCCGCGTTACCCGGTTTCATGCTGCCGCCGTACTGTATGCGTATCTTTTGCGCAACATCATCTGAATACACTTCTTTTACAGCGTTTCTTATTGCCGCGATAGTTTCGTTTGCGTCTTCTGCAGTAGCCGTCTTACCTGTGCCTATAGCCCATATTGGCTCGTATGCCAGAACCAAATCTGCCGCTTCATCTGCCCTAAGGCCAAGAAGAGCAAGCTTTGTTTGGCGGCAAACTACTTCTGAAGTAATTTCCGCTTCTCTTTCTTCAAGAGTTTCCCCAACACAAATTATTGGTTTTAATCCAAACTTCAAAGCCGTTTTAACTTTTTTATTAACGCCTTCATCGGTTTCGCCGAAATAAGCTCTTCTTTCAGAATGCCCGAGAATGACATACTGTACGCCAAACTCTTTAAGCATTTCCGGAGCGATCTCGCCTGTATAAGCGCCGCTTTGTTCAAAATGCATATTCTGGGCTCCGAGCTTAATGTTAGTGCCGGAAAGCGCCTTTGATGCTGTTTCCAAGTTAACAAACGGAGGGCATATAACTATATCCACCTTATGCACATCATTCACAAGCGGTATAAGCGCCTCTATAAGCTCTTTTGCCTGCGAAGCCGTTTTGTTCATCTTCCAGTTTCCTGCAATAATAGGTTTTCTCATTTTCTAAATCCTCCAAAACTTTTTTGAGGCTTTCGCCTTTTTAAAAGGGCTGCCCAAAAGAGCAGCCCCGCTTTTTCATAAAATAAACATCCTGCTTATTTGTCCTCTAACGCGACTATTCCAGGAAGCTCTTTTCCTTCCAAAAACTCAAGGCTTGCACCGCCGCCCGTTGAAATATGCGTCATCGCATCGGCAAAACCAAGCTTTTTAACAGCAGCCGCGCTGTCGCCGCCGCCTATTATCGTAACAGCTTCACAATCCGCCATAGCTTTTGCGATAACCCTTGTGCCTTCGGCAAAAGGTTTCATTTCGAAAACGCCCATAGGCCCGTTCCATATGATCGTTTTTGCCGTTCTTATTTTGTCCGCGAAAAGCATTCTTGAAGAAGGCCCGATATCAAGGCCGAGCCATCCGGGAGTCATATGCTCAGAAAGCTCAACGTTTGTTTTCGCGTCTTCGTCAAATTTATCGCCCACGATTGAATCAACCGGCAGAAAAATATCTACTCCCTTTTCTTTAGCCTTTTTTAAAAGCCCCGCTGCCAGCTCAATTCGTTCGTCGTCTACCAAAGACGCGCCTACTTCCAACCCCTGTGCTTTGAGGAAAGTATAAGCCATACCGCCGCCTATGATAATTGAATCAACTCTATTTATAAGATTATCTATAACTCCGATTTTATCAGAAACTTTCGCGCCGCCGAGTATAGCAATAAAAGGTCTCTGCGGTTCGCTTAAAGCGCCGCCTAGCACATCTAACTCTTTACCGATGAGAAATCCGGCTACCGCAGGTATAAAATCGGCTACTCCGACTGTAGAAGCATGAGCCCTGTGGGATGTGCCAAAAGCGTCGAGCACAAAAACATCTGCATAAGAAGCAAGCTTTTTCGCAAACTCCTTATCATTTTGTGTTTCTTCAATATGAAAACGAACATTTTCAAGCAGTACTATTTCGCCTTCCTGAATTTCTTCAACTGCAGTCTTCGCGCTCTCTCCGATTACATCAGTAGCAAAAGTGACATTGCAATCCATATTCTTCTTCAGCCACGTTGCAACAGGAGCAAGAGAAAATTCTTCTTTAAACTCACCTTTAGGCCTTCCAAGATGAGAACATAAAATAACTTTTGCTTTTTTATCAAGAAGATACTTTATTGTCGGCAGAGCTGCGGCAATTCGTGTTTCATCCGTTATCTCCTTCTTTTTGTTTAGAGGAACATTAAAGTCAACTCTGACGAGCACCTTTTTTCCTTTGACATCAATGTCCTTAATTGTCTTTTTGTCCATTTCTTACTCCTTCGTAAATTTATAAATATCCTAATACCAAAAAAAAGTATAATTATCCCGACTTATTTTATTGCAAAGACTCGAATAAATCAAGAATTATATTCGCGATTTATTTCTAATGCTCTCTCTAAATCTATCGGTAATCTGATTTGCTAACATAATAAGCAACATTTGTAGCATGGTCAGACACTCTTTCTAAATTAATAATCAAGTCTGTAAAGATCATACCCGACCTTGCAGTACACTCTCCTTTCGATATTCTTTCCACATGATTATTTTTAAGCTTCTCCTCAATATCATCTACTATTTTTTCTATTCTTATTACTTCATCTGCTAAAGTTTTATCGTTGTTTTCAAACGCGAGAACGCAGTCTTCCAATGCTTCTAAAACAAATTTATTCATTTCTTTGATTTCGTCCTGCGCATCCTGCGTAAACGGTACTTTGTCGTCTATTCTTATCAAAGTATACTCGGCAATATTTTCCGCATGGTCGGAAATACGCTCTAAGTCGTTTACAATATGAAACATATCCGCAATTTTAAGCGCGTCTTTTGATGTCAGCTCAAGCGCAGAAAGTTTTGCCAAGAAATCTGTTATTTCATGGTTTAGAAAATTCACTATCTTTTCTTGCTCTAAAACAAGATTTGCTTTTTTTTCGTCAAGTTCTAAAAGCGACTGCATGGAAATTTCGTAATTTTCTTTTGCTATCTCTGCCATTCTCCCTACTTCTTTGATTGCTTGTCCGACAGCGATTGACGGCGTATCCAAAAGCTTTTCCCCGAGATATTTAAATTTCTTCTGCCGCCCCATATCGTCTTCGCCGCGTATAATCAATTTGCTCAATTTTATTAATATTTGCGGATACCATATCATAAGAACAAGTGCGAACACATTAAATATTGTGTGGAATAAAGCTATTTGAGTTCTTGTCTCAAGCCCCGTGCCAACAAGCCACTGTGTCAGCGGAATAAATTGTATGATAATTGCAAATATAACTACTCCTATAATATTGAACGCAAGATGTATGACCGAGGCTCTTTTTGCTGTTTTATTCGCGCCTATACTAGCTAAAATTGCCGTGACACATGTGCCGATATTAGATCCGAAAATCACATAAACTGCCGACGGCAAAGCGATTGCTCCCGCGGCAGCCATTGATACAAGTATACCCGTTGTCGCAGAAGAGCTTTGTACAGCGACTGTCACAAGGACTCCTATGAGTATTCCAATAAATGGGTTTTCAAAAGAAACAACAAAGTTTTGGAACGATTCCATCGTCCTTAAAGGCTTCATCGCACCCGACATCATATCTAATCCGACAAACAAAACGCCGAATCCGAGAATGATTCCTCCTATTTTCTTTACCGAACGTTTTTTAAAAAAGAACATCATAATAACGCCGATAAATACGAATATAGGCGCTATATCTTTTAAATCTATTGAGATGATCCATGCGGTGATAGTTGTACCGACGTTAGCACCCATTATTACACCGGATGCCTGCATTAATGTCATCAGCCCTGCGTTTACAAACCCGACAACCATTACCGTTGTCGCAGAAGAGCTTTGTATAAGCCCGGTAACTCCGAATCCTACGGCAGCGCCTGCAAATCTGTTAGTTGTAAGAACTTCGAGCCCGCGCCGTAATTTGTTTCCGGCAGTTTTCTCTAAGCTTTCTGCCATTAACTTCATTCCAAATAAAAACAGCCCTAAGCCGCCAATGAGTTGAATAATCATCCAAATATCCATATATTTCCCTCTCCGCCTACTAGTTCCTACTTGCTTATTTTATATGCTTTCGTAATGTAAAGTCAATGTAAAATAAATATAAATTATCGAAAATACCAAAATTATTTACTTTTTTGCTAATTGTATTTAAACGTTATACGAGGCCGGAAAAACCATTCTGCCTCAGCGCTTCATAGAGTACAATATTTACTGAGTTCGATAAATTTAAAGAGCGCAGTCCATCCTTCATGGGAATTTTAATAGCATTTTGCGGATTGCCAAAAACAATATCTTCGGGCAGTCCCTTTGTTTCTTTTCCAAAAAGCAGATAACAGTTATCTTCATAGTTTACCTGATGATAATACCTGGCTGCTTTTGTAGAACAATAATAGTACGTTCCGCTGGTACTGCTGAAAAATTCGTCCATGCTTTCGTGCACGATTACGTTAAGGTGTTTCCAGTAATCCAAACCGGCTCTTTTTAATTTTTTATCGTCTATGCTAAACCCGAGCGGCTTCACAAGATGAAGCTGCGCGCCCGTGACAGCGCAGGTACGCGCGACGTTCCCTGTATTTGCAGGAATCTCCGGCTCAACCAAAACAATGTTTATACGCATTGTCTCCTCCAGCATTCTTTTTTTTGATTATACCTAACTGCAAAAGAATATACAAATCTCATAATCGAAAAAACTTAATATTAACAGCTGTTGGCAAGGTATAATAATTTATTGGCAAACGATAATTTTTATAATATAATGCTTAGAGTGTAAAACTTAAGAATAATATATATAAAAGCTAGATCGGAGTCGGTGCATGACAAAAGGACACAAGAGTTTTGTAAAAGGTGCTGCGATACTCGGAGGCGCCGGCCTTCTTGTAAAGTTCATCGGTGCGATATTCAGAATTCCGCTTACAAATATAATAGGCGCAGACGGTATGGCAAACTATCAGGTCGCTTATCCCGTATATGCGACGCTTGTAGTTATAGCTACTGCCGGCCTTCCTGCCGCCATTTCAAAAATGGTCGCCGAGCGTGTTACCGTAGGAGATTACCGCGGAGCCCACAAAGTTTTCCAGACTGCTCTTAAAGTCTTGTTTTTGGTGGGTGTTGTTTCAACTGGCATTATGCTTGCCCTTTCAGGCGTTCTGGCTGATGCAGCAAATATCCCGACGGCAAAATTAGGTTTGATGCTGATCTCCCCTTCATTATTCTTTGTTGCTATACTTTCCTCATACAGAGGGTATTTTCAAGGCCTTCAAATGATGTCGCCAACTGCGCTTACGCAAATCGTCGAACAGGTTATCAAGCTTGGAGCTGGGCTTTATCTCGCTTCATTATGGATAAGCAAAGGTTTTGAATACGGCGCAGCCGGAGCTCTCTTAGGCGTAACAATTTCCGAAGTTTTTGCGCTGATAGTTATAATTTTTATTTATAACCGTAAAAAAGGAGACATAAAAGAAAAAAGAAAAATACACAGCAAAACCCCGATTACCAGTTCATTTAAATCGACAGCAAAAGAGCTTCTGCGTTATGCAATACCGATTACAATAGGCGGCAGTATAATGCCGATAGTTGCTTTTTTAGACACTCTTATTGTTACGAACAAATTAGCCGCTATAAATTATTCCGCTTATAACATATTATCCCCAACTACGAGTTTCGGCGTTCTTACCGGTACGGTTAACCCTCTTATAAATATGCCGGCTGTTCTCTCTCTTGCACTTTGCATGAGCCTTGTTCCTGCAATATCAGAAGCGCGGGCAGAGAAGAACCCTCTGGAAGTCGGAAAACGCTCGGCAATGGGTTTTAAACTGGCTGTGCTTATAGGATTACCAAGCGCCATAGGCATGTTTTTACTGGCAGAACCCATAATTTCAATGCTTTATTCCGCAGGGCTTTCTGCCGCAGAGCTTGAAGTAGGCGCTCAGCTTCTTAAAATTTCTGCTATAGGAGTTTTGTTTTTGACGCTGCTGCAGACTATGACGGGCGTTCTTCAGGGCGCGGGAAAAGTTCATATACCCCTTATTAACCTTGCTGTAGGAGCATCGGTCAAAGTCATTTTAAGCTTAATACTCATAGGCATACCATCTTTGAATATTAACGGCGCGGCTATAGGAACAGCTGCTTGCTACGGTATAGCCTCAATGCTAAATGTTTTAGCTGTAATAAGAGTTGCAAAACCGAAAATACAGCTTATATCCGGCGTAATAATGCCTTTATTATCGTCTGCAGCAATGGGTCTTGTAGTCTATCTTATGCATAATTCGCTTTCATCTTCGCTTGGTAACACAACAGCTACAATTATAAGCATTGCCGGTGCTATGCTTGTATATTTGATATTGCTATTTATCACAGGCGCAATAAAATCCGAAGACATGGAGTTTATACCGGGCGGTTCAACAATTACACGATTAATGAGAAAGCTGGATTTTTGGGAATGATGAATATTACATTAACCGGAATTACAAACGCGGGCAGAATCTCTCAAGATGTTCTAAACGCCGCAAAGAAAGCAGAGCGCGTTGTTTTGCAGACGGAAGATATATCGCCATTATTATCCGATTGCGAAGATATTAAATATGAAACTCTCGAAGAGATATTAAAAGATGCAAAAGGCCAATATAACCTTGTTGATTTAGCAGATGATTTAATATGCGACGGTTTGATTTATATCTCATCTGCTGAAATATATTTTGATAATATAGCGCATGAAATCATAAAACGTGCCAAAAGGCAAAGCGGCATCGTTAAAATAATCGACGGCGGAGACTCATCGCTTTGTCTTGCCTTTGAGCAAGGAGTTATAAGTACTGTAAAAAGTGTTTTGGTACATACAGCAACCTCTTTTGACAGAATATATGATTACGACGATATTTTGCTTATAAAGCAAATAAAAACAACAGAAACGGCAGCATCTTTAAAAACAAAACTATTGAAGTGTTATGACCGGGAGCAAACTGTGTTTTTAGCCGATAGTATTAACAGAACGGTAAAAAGTATTCCGCTTTATGCACTTGACGGAGTGCCTTTCTACGGGTATTATATTAGTATAATTATTACACATAGTAGTTTTATGGACAGAAAACGGTATGCATATTCTGATTTAATACGAGTTATGGATACTCTTCGTTCAAAAAACGGCTGCCCCTGGGATAAAGAACAAACGCATGCCAGCTTAAAAAGATATTTGATAGAAGAAAGCTACGAAGTTTTGGAAGCTATTGACAGCGGCGACACACAGGCACTTTATGATGAACTCGGCGATGTATTGCTTCAGGTAGTGTTCCATGCAAAAATCGCACAGCAGAACGGCGAATTTGACGATACGGATATCACAACCGCTGTATGCGCAAAAATGATTTCAAGGCACACACATATCTTTGGCAGCGGAGTTGCGGATACTGCTTCCGATGTCATAGATAATTGGGAAAAGATAAAAAAGGACGAAAAAGGACAAAAGACACAGACAGAGGTTTTGCGGCATATACCAAAAAGCATGCCGGCACTATTAAGAAGCGAAAAGGTTCAGCATAAGGCGGCGCATATAGGTTTTGATTTTCGCAATGTTTCCGAAGCTTTATTCAAGCTTAGAGAAGAAATCGATGAATTAGAGCATGACGTTAACAGTAGCATTGACGCCGAGGAAGAATTTGGCGATTTGCTTTTTGCGGTAGTTAATATATCAAGGCTTGCCCAAGTTGAGCCCGAAACTGCTCTTCAAAAAGCAACAGATAAATTTATTTCAAGGTTTGAGATAGTTGAAAAAATTGCCGACAGCCAAAACGTGGACATGCAGGCGTGCAGCATTGATAAATTAAATGAGTTGTGGGAGTATGCAAAATTATCGACAAAAGATAATCAATAAGTAAATAAGTTTCCTGATATAAGGAAAGAGTTACCATATATAGTTGAATACTAATAATATTAATAACACAGGAGGAAAAAAAATGAACAAAACAGATTTAATGGAAGCAGTAGCGGTAAAATCTAACATGACAAAAAAAGACGCAGAAAGTTGTCTTTCGGCTTTAGTCAGCGTTATAAGCGAAACGCTTGCGAGCGGTGACAAAGTACAATGGACAGGATTTGGTACTTTTGAACTTCGACATAGAGCTGCAAGAAAAGGCATCAATCCTGCGACAGGCGCACAGATTGATATTGCGGCATCAGACTCTCCGGCTTTTAAAGCGGGAAAAGCATTCAAGGATGCTTTTAACAAATAATAATTAAATGATTTTAAGAAACAGAGCCGTCTTGCAAAAGGCGCTCTGTTTTTTATATAAAAATTTTTAAAATATAGGTGTGAGGTCCATAATTTACTAAAAATTAATTACGTGTAACACAAGTTTAACTATACTTTTAGGATTTTAATGCTATAATGTTTTTAGAAAAAATTATTAATAACAGGGGTAATTTGTGGCTAAAAGGAAAGAAAAAAGATTCGTTTGGTTCGCTAAAAGAACGATACATTATATATTTCTTGGTATTTATAAAATAACCTACGGCTTGTATATAAGTAAAAGATACAGGCTTAAGATTTCACCAGATTCAGATTATAATGTTAAGCCGCCGTATTTATTGCTTGCTAACCATTGCAATAACCTCGACGGCTGGTTTTTGCAATGCATACTTTCCAAACCTATCAATTTCGTAGTTACCGATTCTATGTTTAAATACCGGTCGCTAGGCGGTTTGCTTTCTGTTGTGGGTTACATACCTAAGAAAAAGTTTGTAAGCGATATAAAAGCAATAAGGCAGATAATAAGAACAACAAGAAACGGCGGCATCATCGGCCTGTTCCCCGAAGGAAGAAGAAGCTGGGACGGAAAAACTGTACATATTCAAACGCCGACATACAGGCTTATACAAATGTTAAAAGTACCCGTAGTAACCGCAAAAATAATGGGTGCGTATTTATCCGACCCAAGATGGGCAACCACAAAAAGGCGCGGGCTTGTAGAAGTTAAGCTAAAAACCATACTTGACGAAAAAAGCCTTGCTTCCATGACCCTTTCGGAGATAGAAGAAAAAATCACCGCAGCTCTTGACCATAACGAATTCGACTGGCAGCGGATCAAGAATATACCGTATAAAGGAAAAGAACTGGCAAAAGGATTTGAGCGTCTTTTGTTCGTCTGCCCCGAGTGCAAAAATATAGGCACCATGGATTCAGCCAGCGAAAAAATCTGGTGTACCTCTTGCGGCGCTGAATATTTTCTTGACCAGTATGGCTACATACATTCGACAAAAGGCTACCTACCTACAGAAAACATAATTGATTTAAATAAATGGCAGATAGAACAGCTTAAACTTTCTTTCTCTCTTCTTAAAAAAGCAGAAGATGTATTGTTATGCGATAAAGACGCTCATCTCGCCTCAACCTGTGATACAAAAGAGCATTTTAAAGACGTTGAAAGCGGCAACCTTACACTTACCAATAACGAGCTTACCATAGGAAGCTTTGTATTTAACCTTGACGATATTTACGGCATATCCGTACATTTCAAAAGCCAGCTTACATTTCGTTACAAATCATGTGATTACAGAATACGTTTTACAAACCGGCGTGTATCGCCGTACAAATGGTTTAGTGCACTCGGGCTTATAAGAGACGGTATTAAGGAGGCTTTTTAATATGGAATTGCTCGAAAACTGGAACACGGTGCTGCAGTTTTGTTTTTTGTTTGCGCTGCTTGGCATATCACTCATCATAAAGGCAAAAATCAAGTTTTTTAAAAAACACCTTGTACCTACCGCGTTGTTCGGCGGTTTTCTGGGATTGATTCTCGGCCCGCAGATACTCGGCTGGGTGCCTTTTGATACCAAGGTTCTGCAGGATATGATATACCACTTTATGTCTATTGGTTTTATCGCGCTTGCTTTAAAGAAGAGAAAAAAGAAAAGCACAGAGAACATTACAAACACAGGCTTTGCAATAATCAATACTTATATCTGGCAGGCAGTACTCGGGCTTGGAATATCGCTTCTGCTAGTAGTAACATTTTTCCCGAATCTATTCGAAGGTTTTGGCCTTCTTCTTCCCCTTTCATTTGCTCAAGGGCCGGGACAGGCTCTTTCTACAGGCCAGGCGTTCGAAAATCTTCAGCCGGCCGCTAAAGCTCTTGCAGACGGGGCAAACATAGGCCTGTCTTTCGCCACATTCGGCTTTTTGTGGGCAATAATCGGCGGAATACCGTTTATGAATATTATGCGAAGAATCTACAGAAAGAAAAAAATCGTTGTAGATGAAATAAAATCTGAAACTGAAGCGGATATACAAGAGCATACTTCAAAGATACCAAAGAGCATTTATCTAGACGACCTTACTATACAGGCCGTTCTTATAGGAATTTGTTACCTTCTTACATATTTGCTTTTGATCGGCCTCGAGGCACTTATCGGCAAAGGGACTCTTACAACCTTGTTCTGGGGCTTCCAGTTTATGTTCGGTACTATAATCGCCATGGGCGTGCGCAAATTCTTAAACTTACTCCAGAAAAAGAATGTCGTACGCATAGATTATGCAGACAACTATCTGCTCCAGCGTATTTCTTCCGTATCTTTTGATATCATGATAACCGCTTCGGTGTGCGCGGTTTCTCTTGCCGTTCTTGGCGCGTACATTGTGCCTATACTTGTAATAACGACAGCTGGCGGATTGTTCACAATGTTCTATTCGGCCAAAATGGCAAAATGGCTTTATAAAGAAGAAAAGCTGGAACATGCCGTTGCATTATACGGTATGTGGACGGGAACAGTCGTTACCGGCATGGCTCTTTTAAAAGAAATAGACCCGTTAGGAAAATCCAACGTACCCGAAAGCCTCGTGCTTGGCGGAGGTTTTGCCGCAATTATCGGAATACCTCTTATGATGGTGCTCGATCTTCCTGTATCTGCCTGGGTGAACGATAAGCCTTGGCTATATATTGTTACGTTTGCCGTGTTTGCGGTTTACTCTGCCGTATGCCTTATTGGTATATTCGTCAGTAAGAAAATCTACGCGTCAAGGCGCGCAAAAAAAGAAAAGAAATAATCTGCGGCGCTTTGCGCTGCTTCATATAACAACAAGGAGTTTTGCATGCAGAAAAATAAACTTCCGCTGCGCGAAAAGATCGGCTACGGCATAGGCGCACTATCTTACGGCATACCTTTTCAGGTTATTTCAGGCTACTTTATTTTTTATTCTACCGCTGTGCTTGGAATATCGGGAACTTTAGCAGGAGCTATATTTTCTTTTAGTATTATTTGGGACGCTTTTACAGACCCTGTTATGGGATATATATCAGATCAGACAAGCAAAAAAATATTATTCGGCAGGCGCCTTTTTTATGTCTTTTTAGGAGCTATAGGGCTTGCGGTAACAAACTATTTTCTTTGGAGCATCAATCCGCAGCTTTCGGCTGTCTCTAAAGCAGCGCTTTTGGGTGTTTTCTTGTTGCTTGTTAAGACCTTTTCTACCGTGTTCACAACGCCGTATATGGCGCTTGGTTCAGAGCTTACGCAAGATTATAATGAGCGAACATCTGTTCAGTCTTTTCGTACCGCTTTCTTTTTTCTCGGGTTTATGTTTCCCACTATCATCGGTATGTCGATATTCTTTCGGCCAACGCCCGAGTTTTCTAACGGGCAGTTAAACCCTGCCGCATATGCATCGCTTGGCGCAGCGGCTTCTGTTATAATTCTCGTTTGCGCTGCCGTTTGTATTTTCCTTACCTACAAAGACAACAAAGATTCTGAAATAAAAAAGATAAAGAAAAGCTCGTTTGTAAACATGCTAAAAGAAACGGCAAACGCATTGCGGCAGCCCGAGTTTAGAAATATCAGCATAGGCCTTTTGTTTATTAATATGGCAATGGGAATAGTCGGCGCTGTGGGCATGCATGTTTTCACCTACACCTTTAGCTTCGGCAACGGCCAAATCGCCGTTATATTCGGCTCTCTTTTCGGCATGGCGCTTATCGCACAGCCGATATGGGTAGCAATTGCTAAAAAATATGAAAAAAGAACGGCACTTCTTGCCTGCCTTTATATAAACATAGGCGTTTCTCTTTTGTTTGCGTTTTCTGTTTTTATATATGGATGGATATCGGAAAACTATTTGATAGTTCTTCCCCTTGCTCTTTTAATGGGGTTTTCCATGGGCGGAAGCATTGCTCTTCCCTATTCTATGATTTCCGATACTATTGATAAAGACGCGTATTTTACAGGCGTCAGAAAAGAAGGCGTTTTTTACGGATGCGCAACTTTCTTATATAAACTTTCACAGGCTTTAGCCGTGCTTTTCGTAGGTTTTTTGCTCGACATCATAAAGTTCAATGCAGATATCATACAGCCCCGCCCTGTATATGTAAAACTCGGGCTTATACTTCCGTCCGGCCTTTTGATTTGCTTTGTATTGACTCTTTACTTTGTCAATAAATACAGGCTGAACCGCCAAAAAGTTTCGGAGTACCAAAAAGAAATTTATAAATAGCAATCATATTAACCCAAGCTTTAGCGCAAGATACCCTTCCTGATTATCACTGTCGCTTACTATTATATAACCGGCGTTTATTGCCTGCATAAAACTCTGCATTATTATCGCGCCAAATACTATTACGTCTGCGCGCCTTTCTTCGAGCCCTGTTATTTCTTCTCTCTGCACTTTCGTTTTGCTCATAAGCATGTCGCATACCTGCTCTGCTCTTTTTATCGTTATTATATGCCCCTGAACCTTTTTTGCAGAGTATTGCTTTAAACCAAGATCAATCGCAGCTAAAGCGGTAGCCGTGCCGCCTATGCCTGTAAACACGGTATCTTTTGTGTCGGGTATCTCACTGAATGTTTTTGCTGCCAAATCCTGCGCCTGCTCAAACGCATTTTTATCCGCATTGTCTCCGCCGGGAAACATCTGCAGAAATCTTACAGTGCCTATATCAAAGCTTTTTTTATATTTAACGTCATCGCGGCTGCCGAACATGACTTCTGTACTTCCGCCGCCTATATCAAACATTCCGTCGTATCCTTTTACGCTTCCTGCGAAACCGAGCGAAGCTTCCATATCGCCTGATATTATCTCAATATCAATATCGCAATGTTTCTTTATATATTCAAGGAAATCATTTTTGTTCTGAGCATCTCTTACGGCGCTTGTCGCGAAACAGTAAAAATTATCTTGCGCGTTATATTCTTCGCTTATATCCAAAAACTCAGTTAGAGCGTTTTTTGCACGCTCCATCGCTGCACTCGTTATTCTTTTTTCCTCGTGCATTTTTTCTCCGACACGTATCATACGCAGCGTTTTATATCGCGAAACTACATTATCATTTTTTATATGAGCTATCATAAGCCTCGCTGAATTCGTACCTATATCTACCACTGCATAATTTGTCATTACGTATCCCCCGCATATTATTTTTAATATTATAGCATAAAAAAAAGACGCTTACGCGCCATTATTCTTTTGTTTATTCCGATTCGTCCTTATTGGTCTCTATTATTATCTCATCTTCATAAGCAAGTCCGAGTTTTTCCCTTGCGGTATCTTCAATATAATCATTTGTGTTCATATACTCGCTTTTGTTTTCAAGCCTGTAGAGCTCTTGCTGAGTCTGCTCATATTCTTGTGCAAGCTGCTGCTTTTTTTCTTCGAGCTCTAATATATTCAATTGCTGAGCATAGACCGAAACTCCTATGAAAACCAAAAAAATGGCCAGCATTAGAAGCTTGAACCTAAACTTTATTTTTCTTTTTTTCATAAATCCTCACAAATAACGTATCGGATGATATTTCATCTCTTTAATACATACTATAAAGTTCGACATTTGATATAAATTTCCTTTTTAATAATCAATTTTGCTGTTTTTATTATTCTTTTTTATGCGATTTTTTATTTTTTTGGCCAGATATGATATAAAAGGCGATAGCCCTATCATGTATAAAGCAAATCCCAGAACAAAACCTACGAATGTGAAAAGCCGCAATTCTCCTTCGTTTGCTGTAAACATAACAAACATAACAATAAGCCCAAGAGTTAAAATAAACAGTGTGTCAAGCACGGCAGTTGACCATTTGCCGCATTTTACGGCTTTTCTTATGCTTCTGTACACATCATAAGCTATGCCAGCAAGAAGGCCGCCGTAAAGCGTTATAATGAATATGAATGGCTGTGAAGTCGTTGTTTCCATATTTGTTTACCTACCTGAACATCTTAGAGAAAACTCCGCTTTTTGTACGCTCTTCTTCATGGTCGGCATAATCAAGGCTCTGCACTTTTCCCTCTACCACCAATTGGCCTTCATCTAAATTGAGCTTGTTTATATGAAGGTCTTCGCCCGAGATAGTAATAAAGCCGTGGTTTGTAAGAAGTATTATCTCGTTTTCATTAAAACTGTCAACGTCCTCAACCGCCGTAATAATTACTTTTTCTCTCGAATCAATTACGACTTTGTGCGGCGCTGTATTCATAGGCTTTTCTTTTTGTTCATCAATATACATAACCTTTTCTCCTCGTTTATAAAATCGCATACATAAAAATATATGCACACAAAAAATTATGTATACATACAGCATAAAAAATGAATGTTATTTTATAAACGTAATTTTATTTTAGCAAATTCGGCTTAAACCTTTTATCTGCAATCCTGTAAGGCTTGCCGCATTTTTCAAGATTTCTTGATTTATTTTTATAAGTTATCGCGCTTTTCGGGCAGAAAGTGTAACACCGCAGGCAAAGAGCACATTTACCTGCAAATTCGGGAAAATCTTTCATTTTTATATTATCCGACGGGCATAGCTGCGCACATATACCGCATTTATTACATCTAGTTTCGTCTATACCCAAAAGATCTTGAAATTGTTTATAGAATAATCTGTACGGCCCGCGCTGCAAAATTCCCAGAAGATAAGAGTTTTTTCCCTGAATCTTTGATTTTCCTGTCAAAAGCTCTTCGACATATTTTTCTATTTGCTGCCCGCACTTTTCAATAATGCTGTCTATTTTCTCTTTGCTTTTCGGCGGATTTATAACATGGCGATAAACGCTGACATTAGAAGGCATTATAAAATGCGCAGCGCTGTCTATAATAAGCCCTTTTTTCTCAAAATTTTTATGGTACAACCAAGCGCCGTCACCCGAAAATTTCATCTGTGTACAAAAAGTATGCACATGCTTACCTTTGGTTACCGGCATAAGCCCGTCTATAAATTTTTTCATAGGTTCGGGCAGGTCAGAGCCGTAAACCGGCCATCCGAAAATCACAAGGTCGGCTGTTTTTATCCACCAATTTGCCTTTTTCGCGTCAAGGGTATCTATAGACACTATATCGGCGTTGATATTACGGCTGTCGAGCTGCTTTTTTATTTTATCCGCCGCCCACCATGTGTTTCCCGTACCGCTGAAATAAATTATAGCTGCTTTAAACATTTTATAACCCCGTTAAATAAGCGTTTATGAATGCGTCTATCTCGCCGTCCATTACAGCCGCAACGTTTCCCGTCTCTTCATTCGTCCTGTGGTCTTTGACCATGCTGTACGGATGAAATACATAAGAACGTATCTGGCTTCCCCATTCTATTTTCTTCATCTCGCCTTTTAATTCCTGAAGTTCTTGAAGTTTTTCGCTTTCCCTTTTTTCTATAAGCTTAGCTTTTAGCATACGCATAGCCGTTTCTTTATTTTGCATCTGTGAGCGCTCGTTCTGGCACTGTACGACAATTCCCGTTTCAAGATGCGTTAAGCGCACGGCAGAATCGGTTTTGTTAACATGCTGGCCGCCCGCGCCCGAAGCTCTGTAAGTATCTACTTTTATCTCATCAGCCGTAATCTGTATGTCCGTATCATCATCTTCTATATCCGGCATAACATCGAGCGAAGCAAACGAAGTGTGCCGCCTCGACGAAGAATCGAACGGAGATATCCTCACAAGCCTGTGTACGCCCTTTTCCGCTTTTAAATAGCCGTATGCGTTTAAACCTATAACCTCAAACGTAACACTCTTAATGCCTGCGTCATCGCCCGCTAGAAAATCCAGCACTTTTACGGTGTAATTCTTTTTTTCGCACCATCTTGTATACATGCGGTATAGCATTTCTACCCAATCCTGCGCTTCAGTGCCTCCCGCTCCCGCATGAAGTGATAATATAGCGCCGCTTGCGTCATATTCCCCGCGCAATAAAGCTTTCAGCCGCAAATCAGTAGTATCAGCAAAAAGCTCTTCAAGTTCAGATGAAAGCTCGTTTTCTAACTCTTGATCGCTCTCTTCTTCGAGCATTTCTAGCATTGCCTGGGCATCGCCTATTCTCGAAGAAATTTTATCAAACTGGTTAAGTTTGTCCTCTATAGGCTTTATCTTTTTATTAACCTTGTTCGCTTTTTTATTATCGTCCCAAAACCCCGGGGCTTCCATTTGTTTTTTAAGGCCGTCAAGTTCTTTTTTAAGTTCGTCTATAGATAAAGCTGCCTGCGCGTCTTTGATAAGATTTTTTATTTCTGCTAGTTTTGTTTTTGCCTCATCGATCTGCAACAATTTATATTCTCCTTAGGTTACTCTGCGCTGCCGCAGCAGTTTTTAAACTTTTTGCCGCTTCCGCACGGGCAGGGCGAGTTTCTCCCTACCTTTCTGCCGCTTGAATCAACAACTTTTTTGGGCGGAGCTATCGGCTTTGGCGCTTCTCTTCTTACAGGCTTAGAGCTTATCTGAACATGGTAAAGCATAGTAACGGTGTCTTCTTGTATCTCGCGAATCATTTCTTCGAACATGTCGAAGCCTTCTCTTCTGTATTCTACAACAGGATCTCTTTGTCCGTATGCCCTTAGGCCTATGCCCTGGCGAAGCTGGTCCATAGCGTCTATGTGAGCCATCCATTTTCTGTCTACCACGCGAAGAAGTATTATTCTTTCTATCTCACGCATGCTCTGCCCGCTCTTTTCTATTTCTTCTTTTTGAGAATACAGCTCATTTGCGGTCTGATGTATTATTTCAAGAGCCGCTTTATGCGTCAGTTCTTCAATTTGTGATTTCTTGAATATTTGCATTTCTTTTGGCAAAAACACTTTATGCAGATAATCGCTCAGACCTTTTATATCCCAGTCTTCGGGAAACGAGCCCTCCGGGCAGAAAACAGGAAATATAGTATCTATCAAGGTGTCTAACATATCCATGATGTTCTGCTTGACGTCTGCGCCCATAAGCACCATTCTTCGCTGAGAATATATAAGCTCGCGCTGCTTATTCATTACATCATCGTACTGCAAAACATGTTTTCTTATCTCAAAGTTTCTGTATTCAATACGTTTTTGCGCAGATTCTATTTGTTTTGTAAGCAAACCGAAAGCGAGCGGTATATCGTCGTCTTTGTTCACAGAGTTCATTATCCCCTGTACTCTTTCGCCGCCGAACAGGCGCATTAAATCGTCCGAAAGCGATATAAAGAACACCGAAGAACCAGGGTCTCCCTGCCTTCCGCTTCTTCCTCTTAACTGATTGTCTATTCTTCGCGATTCGTGCCGTTCTGTGCCAATTATATGAAGCCCGCCTGCATTCACGACCGTGTTGTGCTCATCTTTCATTTCGCTCTTATATTTTTCAAGCAGAGCAGTATACCTTTCTCTCGCTTTTAGAATATCTTCATCTTCCGTATGCGCATGCCCGACCGCTTCTTCTATCATTTCCTCGGTAAAATCGTCACGGCGCATATCCGCCCTTGCGGAAAAATCGGGGTTTCCTCCGAGAATAATATCAGTTCCTCTGCCCGCCATGTTGGTAGCTATGGTAACAGCATCCTTTTTACCCGCTTGTGCTACTATAAAAGCTTCTTTTTCGTGGTTTTTAGCATTTAATACGTTATGCTTAACGCCTGTTTTTATAAGAAGGTTTGAAAGGTATTCGGATTTTTCTACAGAAACGGTACCGACCAGTATCGGCCTTCCCGTTTCATGCACACGCTGTATTTCCTGAACAACTGCGCGGAACTTACCCTGTTCGGTAGCGTATATAATATCGTTGTTATCCTCGCGAATCATAGGGCGGTTTGTCGGTATCTGTACTACATCAAGGCCGTATATACCCTGGAACTCGTCTTCTTCCGTTTTTGCCGTGCCCGTCATGCCCGACAGTTTTTTGTACATTCTAAAATAATTCTGGAACGTTATTGTAGCCAATGTTCTCGATTCTCTTTTTACTTTAACGCTCTCTTTTGCCTCGATAGCCTGATGAAGCCCTTCTGAGTAACGGCGCCCTACCATAAGCCTTCCTGTAAACTCATCAACTATAACAACCTGCCCATCTTTTACGACATAATCTATGTCTCTTTTCATAAGGCTGTTAGCTTTAAGCGCCTGATTTATATGATGGTTAAGCTCTGTGTTTTCTATATCCGACAGGTTTTCTACGTTAAACGCTCTTTCGCATTTGCTTATGCCCGTTTCGGTAAGCGTTGTCGCTTTTAGCTTTTCGTCTATTGTAAAGTCGTCTTCTAGTTTCAATGTTTTTACAAACCTGTCGACATGCTTGTACATATCGGTGCTCTTATCGCCCGCTCCCGATATTATGAGCGGAGTCCTTGCTTCGTCTATCAATATGCTGTCAACTTCGTCTATTACGGCGAAATTTAAATCCCTTTGCACCATCTGCTCTTTGCGTATAACCATGTTATCGCGAAGGTAATCAAAACCGAATTCGTTGTTTGTGCCGTAAACTATATCGGCACTGTAATTTTGCTTTCTCTCTTCAGCCGGTATATCGTGGATAACAAGCCCGACAGTATATCCTAAGAATGTGTATAACTTGCCCATCCATTCCGAGTCTCTCTTCGCAAGATAGTCGTTTACAGTAACAACATGTACACCCTTGCCCGAAAGCGCGTTTAAACATACCGCAAGCGTTGCGGCAAGCGTTTTTCCTTCGCCCGTTTTCATCTCGGCAATTCTGCCCTGGTGAAGAACTATTCCGCCTATTATCTGTACATAGAAATGGCGCATGCCAAGCACGCGCGTCGACGCCTCTCTAACCTGTGCAAATACTTCGGGAAGTAAATCGTCTAAATCCTCGCCATTTCCCAGTCTTTTTTTATATTCGTTTGTTTTTGCTTTTAACTCATCGTCGCTGTAATTTTTGAATTCGGGCTCCAGTGATTCAACGATATCGGCAATTTTGCGAAGCTTTTTTAACTTGCCTTCGTTACTTCCGCCGATTATATTTCTAATCAGTCCCATAGTTTCCCCTTAATATATTTTGTAAATATTTAACGAAATTGCTTTTATATATTCTACCATTCGCTAATGCTATAAGCAACCGTTTATAACTTAAAGAATTATAAACAAAATTTGAATTATTTCTTTTACTACACTCTCTTTTCATAGCTTTTTTAAAGATATGAGCGGAAAAAATAACATTTTATTACACAGTTTTTTAGTTATTTGCTAACAATAGTTAAAACTTTCTTAAATTTTCGTACATTGACTTTGCCTTCATTTTCATGATATCCTTGCTTGAAATATAAGATGAAATCACTAGAAACAAGAGGATTAGATTTTGATAAAAATAACTATAGATAAAGATAGCTGCAAAGGATGCGGGCTATGTGTTATTGTATGCCCAAGAAAGATTATTCAACTATCAAAAAACGAACTTAATTCAAAAGGTTTCAGTCCGGCAGAAACAACAGACATGGAAAAATGTACGGGATGTGCTTCGTGCGCGAAGATCTGCCCCGATTTTGGGTTTACAATAGAAAAATAATTAAAGCGAAATAAAAAAGGTGATTATAAATGGCAAAAGTTTTAATGAAAGGCAATGAGGCAATAGCAGAAGCCGCAGTACAGGCAGGATGCAGGTTTTTTGCAGGATACCCTATAACGCCTCAAAATCAGATACCCGAATATATGTCAAGAAGAATGCCGCAGGTAGGCGGGACATTTATACAAGCGGAATCGGAAATTTCCGCAATAAATATGGTATACGGAGCGGCCGGCGCAGGCGCTCGGGCAATGACCTCTTCTTCTTCTCCGGGAATAAGCCTTAAGCAGGAAGGCATAAGCTATATCGCATGCGCGGAGCTTCCGTGCGTTATTGTAAACATAGTACGAAGCGGGCCGGGGCTCGGAGGCATATTGCCTTCGCAGGCAGATTACTTTCAGTCTGTTAAGGGCGGCGGGCACGGCGATTACAGGCTTATAGTATACGCTCCTTCTTCGGTGCAGGAAGCCGCTGACTGTGTTATGCAGGCGTTTGACGCTTCCGATTTCTATAGAGTACCCGCTCTTATCTTAGGAGACGGTATTATCGGGCAGATGATGGAACCTGTAGAAATAAGACATCAGAAAAAGCGCGACCTCCCTGAAAAAATATGGGCGGCGACCGGATATGACGGCAAAAAACAGCGTGCCGTAATAAACTCACTTTTTATAAAGGCTGAAGAGCTAAGCGAAGTGTGCGCAAGGCTCCAGAGAAAATATGAGCAAATAGAGCAGAACGAAATATTGTACGAAGAATTCATGATGGATGATGCCGATATATGTGTTGTCGCTTACGGCTCTACAGCGCGGATAGTAAAAAACGCCGTTCTAAAAGCGCGTAAAGAGCACGGTATTAAGGCAGGGCTTATCCGTCCTATTACTTTATGGCCGTATCCTTCGCAGGTTATCAATGACGCTGCGGATAAATGCGCGGCCTTTTTGTCGGTAGAAATGAGCACCGGGCAGATGGTCGAGGATGTAAAGCTTGCCGTAAACGGAAAACGCCCTGTATTCTTTACAGGCACAACGGGCGGTTTGATACCCTCGCCAGATTTAATAATCGACAAACTAAAGCAAATAAAGGAGGGCATATAAAATGGCGGTTATATTTAAAAAGAGCGCTGTTATTACCGATGAGCCGTTTCACTATTGCCCCGGATGCACGCACGGCATTGCGCATAGAATAGTAGCCGAATGCATCGAAGAACTGGGTATGCAGCAAAAAGCAGTAGGCATCGCTCCCGTCGGCTGTTCTGTTTTTGCTTATAAATATTTTGATATAGATATGTACGAAGCCTCGCACGGAAGAGCTCCTTCGGTTGCCACAGGCGCAAAACGCGTACACCCCGATAACCTTGTTTTTACGTATCAGGGCGACGGCGATTTAGCCTCTATAGGAACGGGCGAAATCATTCACGCGGCGGCAAGAGGCGAGAATATAACGACTATATTTATCAATAACGCAATATACGGCATGACGGGCGGGCAGATGGCTCCAACAACGCTTGTTGGCCAGAAGACTACCACTTCTCCGCTTGGCAGAGATCCGGGAGTCTGCGGTTACCCTATACGCATTTCCGAAATGCTTGGCACAATTGAAGGCTCTGCATATATAGAAAGAGTATCTTTGCATGATGTGCCCAATATAAACAAAGCAAAAAAAGCTGTTAAAAAAGCGTTCGAAATACAAATATCGAAAAAAGGTTTTTCTTTGGTAGAAATGCTTTCCGCCTGCCCGATAAACTGGGGCCTGTCCCCTGCCGAATCTTTAAAATGGATAAAAGAGAATATGATTCCGTACTATCCTCTCGGCGTTTTTAAGGAGGCAAAATAGCATGATAAATGAAATTATTGCTTCCGGCTTCGGCGGACAGGGCGCTTTGCTTTTAGGACAGCTGCTGACATATGCGGGAATGATAGAAGGCAAAAATGTTTCATGGTTTCCTTCGTACGGCCCCGAAATGCGCGGCGGAACGGCAAACTGCAATGTTATTATATCGGATGAAACTGTTGCGTCACCCGTTGTAACAGAAGCCGATGCTGTTATTGTTCTTAACAAACCCTCTCTAGACAGATTCGAAAGCAGTTTAAAAAAAGGCGGCAAGCTGTTTGTCAATTCTTCTTTAATAGACAGAAAAGCAAAAAGAAACGATATTGAGGCATACTATATCCCCGCCAACGAATTAGCACAGCAGCTCGGAAACGCCAAGGTTTCTAATATGATAATGCTGGGCGCATACGTATCTGCATCTGGTATAATTAAAAAAGAAAGTATCATGGCAGGAATAAAAAAATATTTCGGAAAGACAAAACCTCATCTAATCGAAATAAACGATGCCGCTTTCGACGCAGGCGCTAGTTTGGTATAGAATATCTATTAAAGCACAAAAAAAGAGCTTCTTTTACAGAAACTCTTTTTTATTATACGTTTATGATAAGCTCATTACAATGTTGTCTATAGAAGCGCCCGGCGCCACCATAGGCAGAACCATAGTATCAATATCAAGTTTACAATGTATAAGGCAGGGGCCGCCGTTTTTCAATGCCGTTTTAAATGCCGTTTTAAAATCTTCTAAATTATCTACTTTTTCGGCATGATATCCAAACCCTTGTGCTATCGCGCAGAAATTCATTTCGGGCAGGTTAGTCTCCGCATGCCTTCCGCCAAAGAACAAAGTCTGCCACTGGCGAACCATGCCAAGAGTATTGTTATCAAACAACACGGTGATTACAGGAAGGTTATATCTTACAGCCGTAGCCATTTCATTTAGATTCATACGAAAACTACCGTCTCCGGAAATATGCACAACTTTCTTTTCAGGACAGGCAATCTGTGCTCCAATAGCCGCGCCAAGCCCGTACCCCATAGTGCCAAGGCCGCCCGAGGTAAGAAACGTGTTATGTTTTTTAAATGGATAATATTGCGCAGTCCACATTTGATGCTGGCCAACGTCAGTTACTATTATTGTATCCTCTCCCAAATTGTCGTTTATCGCTTCCATAATCAGCTTTGGCAAATGGTCTTTTGGTATATGTGCCTCATTTTCCGCTTTCCAGTCATTTACATCTTTTACCCAATCGTCATGAGTCTTTTTCTGCACAGCTTTGTTTAAGCTTTTAAGCGCAAATTTTATGTCTTGTATAACATGCAGATTTGTAGGAATATTTTTATTAACTTCGGAAGCGTCTATGTCTATCTGTATTATTTTAGCATGTGATGCAAATTTGCTTGCGTCTCCGGTAACTCTGTCGCTGAACCGTGCCCCGAGAACTATAAGTAAATCGCAGTTCTGGAAAGCCATATTGCTCGCCTTTGTTCCGTGCATTCCGACCAATCCTGTATAAAGCTTGTGATTGCCCGGGAAAGAACTTGTACCCATGAGTGTACAAGCAACAGGCGCGTCAATTTTCTCCGCGAACTCATAAAGCTCGTCCGCCGCTCCCGAAGATACCACTCCGCCGCCCGACAGTATAACGGGCTTGTTCGCGCTCTCTACCATTTTTTTTATTTCGTCGATAGGAATGTCAGTTGTCTTGCACTTCATTTCAAGAGCCTGCTTTGGCTCTGTATATTCGCATTCTTCGGCAAAAGCATCGCTTGTTATGTCTATCAATATCGGCCCCGGCCGTCCGCTTTTTGCAAAAGCAAAAGCTTCTCTGAAAACCTCGGATATGCATGACGCTTTCTTGATAAGATAGTTATGTTTGGTTACAGGCATTGTAACGCCCATAATATCAACTTCCTGAAAGCTGTCGCGCCCAAGCAGCGCCGCCGGAACGTTGCCCGTAATAGCGATTATAGGAATGGAATCCATATAAGCGGTTGCAAGCCCTGTTACAAGATTGGTTGCGCCCGGCCCCGATGTCGCGATACAAACACCGACTTTTCCTGTCGATCTCGCATATCCGTCAGCAGCATGAGTTGCACCCTGCTCATGAGCGGATGTTATATGCGAAATTTTATCATCACAATAAATAGCATCATAAAGCTTTATGACTTTACCGCCGGGATAACCGAAAACGGTATCTACGCCTTCTCTTTTAAGGCATTCTAGTATTATCTGTACACCAGTCATATGCTTCCCCTTTCTTATTCGAGTATTGCGCCTTTATCTGCAGATGATACAAGCCTTGCGTATCTGCTCAGCCATCCTGTTTTTATGGAAGGCTCTTTTGCAGAAAGTTTGGCAAGCCTCTGCTCAATTATATCCGAATCTACCAGTAAAGATAACTTTCTGTTGGGAATATCAATTTCTATGGTATCGCCTTCTTCAACTACAGCGATTGTTCCGCCTGCCGCAGCTTCGGGAGAAACATGGCCTATCGCCGCTCCTCTTGTTGCTCCGCTGAAACGCCCGTCAGTGAGCAATGCTACCTGTTTATCGAGCCCCATGCCAGCAAGCGCGGATGTTGGAGAAAGCATCTCTCTCATTCCCGGCCCGCCCGAAGGCCCTTCGTATCTTATAACGACGACGTCGCCGCTTTTTATTTCTCTTGCATTTATAGCTTTTATAGTCTCTTCCTCGCTGTCAAAAACACGCGCAGGCCCGGTATGCTTCATCATTTCGGGAGCTACTGCAGATTGTTTAACAACTCCGCCGTTTGGCGCTAAGTTGCCTTTTAATATGGCTATACCGCCTTCTTTTGAATACGGGCTGTCAAAGCTTTTTATTACGCTCGAATCGCATATAAGCGAATTTTCAACAGATTCACCCATGCTCTTCAGATTTACGCTTTTTGCATTTTTGTTTAAAAGCCCGTTACGGCTAAGCTCGTTAAGAACTGCATAAACGCCGCCTGCATAATGCAAATCAACAATATGAGTAGAGCTTGCAGGAGAAAGCTTGCATAAATTCGGCGTGCTCTTGCTTATCTTATCGACGAGCTCCAAATCAAGCTTTATTCCGCATTCGTTCGCTATCGCCGGAAGATGCAGCACAGAGTTTGTCGAACACCCTATTGCCATATCGAGCCTTAAGCCGTTTTCGAAAGCTTGCTTTGTCATAATATCTTTCGGCAAAAGCCCTGACTCAAAAATCTTCATAAGCATTTCGCCGCTTTCTTTGGCGAAACGAATTCTATCGGCATGAACGGCAGGTATCGTACCGTTTCCGCCTCTTGCCATACCAAGAGCTTCGGTCAGGCAGTTCATACTGTTCGCGGTAAACATACCTGCGCACGAACCGCACCCCGGGCATGTTGAATCCTCAAGCTTTGCTAAATCGGCGCCGTCCATGTTCCCTGCGTTATATGAGCCAACCGCTTCAAAAATATTAGAAAGGCTGGTATCGTTTCCTTTTAAATCTCTGCCCGGCATCATAGGCCCGCCGCTTACAAATATGCAAGGCCTGTTTATTCTTGCAGCAGCCATAAGCATACCCGGTACTATTTTGTCGCAGTTAGGCACAAACGCCACCGCGTCAAAAGCATGAGCGATTATCATAGTTTCTACAGAGTCGGCAACAAGCTCTCTTGAAGCAAGAGAATATTTCATTCCCGAATGGCCCATCGCGATTCCGTCGCAAACGCCTATCGTAGACATAAGCACCGGCGTGCCTCCCGCCATTCTTATACCGTCGGCAACAGCTTTCGCAATTCTGTCAAGGTATATATGCCCCGGCACAATATCGTTTGCGGCGTGTATCACGCCTACAAGCGGCCGCTCGAGTTCGCTGTTCGTATATCCCATAGCCTTGAATAAAGACCTGTGAGGAGCTCTGTCAACACCCTTTTTTACACCATCGCTAATCATTATAATTCCTCCAAATATTCTATTACCATGTCCGCCATTTGCGTCGTTGAAATTGTTTTTTCACCATCCAGCGCAATATCCTTGGTCCTTGCGCCTTTTTCTAAAGCGTTGTTAACCGCAAGTTCAATATTCTTCGCGGCGTTTTCCTGACCGAACGAATACCTTAGCATCATTGCGGCTGACATTATAGTCGCAAGAGGGTTTGCTATTCCCTGCCCCGCTATGTCGGGCGCGCTGCCGTGCACAGGTTCGTACATGCCGTGCGTTGTTGCGCCGAGGCTGGCTGACGGAAGCATTCCGATAGAGCCTGTGATCATCGCAGCTTCGTCAGATATTATATCTCCGAACATATTTCCTGTAACAATAACGTCAAACTGTGCGGGGTATCTTACAAGCTGCATAGCCGCGTTATCTACGTACATGTGTGATAACTCTATTGCGGGGTACTCTTTCGCGACATCAGTTACAACGCTGCGCCACAGCCTTGAAGTTTCAAGAATGTTTGCTTTATCTACGCTTACCACCCGTTTTTTCCTGCCCATAGCCGTTTTCATCGCTACATGAGCTATTCTCTCTATTTCCTGCTTGCTGTATTCAAGCGTATCGTAAGCCCTATTTTCTACTCTTTCTTTTTTCCCGAAATATATTCCGCCGGTCAGCTCTCTTATTACTATAATATCCAGCCCGTTCTCAATTAGAGACGGCTTTAAAGGGCACGCATCCGCAAGCTGCGGAAATAATACGGCCGGCCTGAGGTTAGCAAAGAGCCCAAGTTCTCTTCTAAGCCCTAAAAGCGCCTGTTCCGGACGCAAATTAGAAGCGAGATTGTCCCATTTATCTCCGCCTACTGCGCCGAGAAGCACGGCGTCGCTCTGCTTTGCAACATCTACAGTTTCTTGCGGCAGCGGATGCCCGTATTTATCATAAGCGCACCCTCCCGCAAGATAATAATTATATTCCAGTTCAAAGTCCATGTTTTTCGTCGCGCTTTTCAGCACGCGGACAGTCTCTTTTATCACTTCCGGCCCTATACCGTCACCCGGTATAACAGCAATCTTATAATTCATTTGACCTCCAAAAATCATTGTATTTATATTCAAAAAATATTTTATGCTTCTTTGTTTAATTTTTGACCGTTTCCGTTAAGCAGCAAATGGTCTATAGAATCTATCAGCGCGAAAAGGCTTGCTTCTATAACATCTGTAGAAACGCCCATCGTCCTCCAGAAATTCTGTCCGTCACTGCTTTCTATAACAACGCGCACCTTTGCCGCCGTAGCTTCGTTGGTATCAAGCACGCGCACTTTATAATCGGTTAGGGTAACATCCCTTAACTCGGGGAAAAAGTTGCCCAAAGCTTCTCTTAAAGCCTTATCAAGCGCGTTTACCGGGCCGTTTCCTTCAGCCGCCGATAAACGGTTTTCACCGTTTACGTTCACTTTTACAAGCGCATGCGCACCAAAAGTATGCTGGTGTGTCGGCTCGTCGCTCACTTTAAAATGAACAAGCGAAAATTTCGGCTCGTGAAGCCCAAGCTCTTTCAGGACGAATATTCTAAAACTGCTCTCCGCGCCTTCAAAGCTGTATCCGTCATTCTCCAGGTCTTTTAACTTTGTCATAAGCTTTCCGACTTTTTCTTTGTCTTTAGCCACTTTTGGAAACTCGGTTTCAAGCTTAGACGCCATAGCGCTTCTTCCTGCAACTTCTGAGAGCAGGTATTCTCTCTGGTTACCGACACTTGACGGTTCTGTATGTTCAAACGAACCTTTTGCTTTTTTAAGCCCGTCGATATGCATGCCGCCCTTGTGCGCAAAAGCGTTTCTTCCGACATATGGCAGAGTCTCGTCAAACGCTAAATTGGTTATCTCAGCCGCTTTTCTAGAAACTTTGTATAAATCTTTTATATGCTCGCCTATACAATCGTACCCGAGTTTTATCTGCAAATTCGGAATTATAGAAGTAAGCCGGGCATTTCCGCACCGCTCTCCGTAACCGAGTAATGTGCCCTGTACGTGCACAGCGCCCTGCTGTACAGCTAATATGGTGTTTGCAACGGCCATTTCAGTGTCGTTGTGTGCATGAACGCCGAGTTTTACATTCACAACTTCTAAAGACGCGCGCACAGCTTCTTCATGGTCGCGCGGCATAGTACCGCCGTTTGTATCGCAGAGCACTATCGTATCCGCGCCTGCTTTGCAAGCCGTTTTAATAACATCAAGAGCGTACTTCCTGTTCGCTTTAAAACCGTCAAAAAAATGTTCGGCATCAAAGATGACTTCTCTGCCGCTCTGCTTTAGATGCTTCAAAGTATCAAAAATCATATTAAGATTTTCTTGAAGCGTAGTGCCGAGCACGTCTGTTGCATGAAGGTCCCATGCTTTGCCGAAAACGGCAACGACTTTTGTACCGGCATCTTTTAACGCTTTTACTCCGAGGTCAACTTCTACATCGGTATCTTTTCGGCGCGTGCTTCCAAAAGCAACAAGTTTTGAGTTTGCAAGCTTTAATTTATTCGCTTCTTCAAAAAATAAACGCTCTTTAGGATTAGAGGCAGGATTACCCGCCTCTATATAATCTACCCCAAGGCTGTCGAGCAGCTCAAGCATATGAATTTTATCAGACAACGAATAGTTTATTCCGCGCGCCTGCGCACCGTCGCGAAGCGTTGAGTCGAAGACCTCTATCCTTTTTGCCATATTAAACTCCTCTTTTAATACTCCGGTTCGTCCTGCCAAGGCATCATTTTGCGAAGTTCTTTACCTACTGTTTCTACCTGTGATTCTCTTTCAATTCTTCTTTTTGCCATAAAGCTTGGGCGTCCGGCTTTGTTTTCGAGTATCCATTCACGCGCAAAATCGCCTGTTTGTATCTCTTTTAAAACTTTTCTCATCTCATTTTTCGTATCTTCGGTAATTATGCGTTTGCCTACCTGATAATCGCCAAATTCAGCAGTATCGCTGATAGAATATCTCATATAAGACAATCCGCCCTTGTTTACCATGTCTATGATAAGTTTCATCTCGTGTACTACTTCAAAATAAGCGCTCTCTGGTTCGTAACCCGCTTCTACCAATACTTCGAAACCAGCTTTCATAAGCTCTGAAACACCGCCGCACAAAACAGCCTGTTCGCCGAAAAGATCCGTCTCTGTTTCTTCTCTGTAAGTTGTCTGAAGAATTCCCGCGCGCGCTCCGCCAAGTCCGGCAGCGTATGCAAGGCCGATGTCCTGTGTGTCGCCCGATGGGTCTTGATATACAGCGATAAGGCAAGGAACGCCTTTTCCTTCTTCGTACTGCGAACGAACTGTATGGCCCGGGCCTTTTGGCGCTATCATGTAAACATTAACGTCATCCGGAGGTATAACCTGTCCGTAATGGATGTTAAATCCGTGAGCGAACATTAAATACTTACCTTTTGTAATATTCGGCTGAATTGATTGCTTATAAATAATAGGTGCAAGCTCGTCGTTTACGAGCATTACTATGATATCAGCTTTTTTTGTTGCTTCGTCCGCTTCAAAAACCTCGAATCCGGCTTTTTTAGCACGGTTCCAAGCAGCTCCGTCTTTTAATTCCGATACTATAACATTAACTCCCGAGTCACGAAGGTTCTGCGCATGGGCATGCCCCTGTGAGCCGTAACCAACGATTGCCACAGTCTTTCCGTCGAGTAATTTTATGTTACAATCCTTTTCATAAAACATTTTTGCCATTTTTATACTTCCTCCTAATTATAATTGAATTTATTTACAAATAAATTTATAGATACTATCTAATATAATTATTATTTGTCCGTTTAATTACGATAATTGCGTATCGCCGCTTTCAAGAGCTACCATTCCCGTTCTTGCTATCTCTATAATGCCGTACTTTCTAAGCTTATCTATCCCCTCGTTTATATACGTAATCGTGCCCGAGAGCTGAACTGTTGCCGCTTTTTCATTAATATCTAAAACTACTCCCCAGTTCGAGTTAACAACGTCCATAAATTCTTTTCTCTGCGCATCCGAAACGCTTACCTTAACAAGCGCTATCTCGCGGAACGTTCCGCTTTCCTGCGGAATCTCTTTTATAGCTTTAACGTCAAGCTGTTTGTCAAGCTGTTTTACAACCTGTTCTATAACAGAATCTTCCGCGAACATAACAATAGTTATTCGCGACAGTTGGGGATCATCCGTCACACCTACCGTTATACTTTCTATATTAAACCCGCGCCTGCTTATAAGGCCCGCAATCCTGCAAAGCACACCCGGCTGATTCGATACTATAAAAGATATGACCCTCTGCATGGTAATTTTACTCTGCTCATCATTATCTTGCTTAACTATTGAATTATTTCCACCGTCCTGTTTCATAGTAATCTTCCTCTCTCTGCCATTATAATTAAAAAAACTGCATGCAACTCCAATTAAATTGAAGAGACGCAGTTAAATCTTAACTTCGCGGTACCACCCATCTTGTCTTTCAAAAAAAAGACCACTTCAGGCTCTATCAAGCCCTAAATCTATAACGAGATTAACCGGCTATGTCTACTAAATTCGACATGCAGCTCCGGAGGGATTTGTTTAATACCAAGCTACTGGATTTCACCAACCCCAGCTCTCTGCAAGCAATCTGTATCAAACCTGTCTCCATCTACGCCTCATATTATAAAGATATTAACAAACAAATGAGTATTTGTCAACATCATTAGCCCTCAAAATTAGCCCTTAAATTTAAAGCATTGATCATTTTTAATTGGTGTTTCTTCTTTTTTATTAAAATTAAAAGAACGCCTAAAATAAGACGCTCTTTTATGTCGGTTTGTAATTTTTTATTTATTGTTTATTACACGAACCGGCCTGCCCTCTATATAGCCTCTGTAACCCTGCGGATTTAACTGAAACCTAGGCGCCTCATGGCTCCATTCAAAACCGTATAATGACGGGTCATAATTATCTATTGCATTCCATAAATCCCTTATAGCTGTTTCAAACTCACTATCTTCGAATGGCTGCCCTTGAAAAATCATCATTTTGCAGGCAGGCAATTCTATAATGTCAAACCCTTGCGGTATCTGCTTGTTGTAATCCGAGGCAACTTCAACCCCTTGAACATATAAAGAGGTATTCGGCTTAATTAATTTTTCGGGCAGCCAAAGCCCCATAGGTTCGTACAGCGCGTCTTTTATGCTGCAAAGAATTCCAAATATATCACATCCTACTTCACCGCAGTATTCATAATAATCTTTTGCTTTTATACCTCTTTTTAATATCATCTTTCGTTTAGGCTTTTCGATAACCTGCACAAATATAGTATTGCTTATTGTTTTATCTTCCATTTTCTCTTCTCCTTCCTTATTGATGTTGTAAAAATCAGTTACACGATATGGCATAAACAGTTTAATCGGAGGTGTATCCATTGAATATCTTTTCGGAGATAAACCAAACTGTTTAGAAAATGCCTTTGTAAACCCTTCATGCGAATCAAAAACAAAATCGAGAGCGATATCAATTATTTTTTTGTTATCGTCTCTTAACGAAACAGCTGCCCTTGATAACCTTAAAGACCTTATATAACAAAATGGGTTTTTTCCGGTATATTCTTTAAATATCCTCGCGCTATGCCACGGAGAATATCCCGCCGCTTTTGCTATGTCATACAAAGTAATTGGTTTTTTTATATTATCTTCAATATATTTTTGCATGCAGGCAACTGCTTTTATTTGTTCTTGATTATCCATATTCACCTCCTCTTGCTAAACAATACTATATTTGGATTGCTAATTCTTGAATTCAATTGCTGATAATAAATACTAACTTCCTTTATAATAATACAATAAGAAAACAAATCAATAAAATTAATCAATTAAATATTTATATTGCAATTCTTTTATTATGATACTATAATAATGAACAGGTGATTTTTTATGCAGTATCAAAAGCAGGAAATTAAAAACTCAATACTTCTCCATGCTCAGGACGAATTCTTCGAAAAAGGTTTTAAAGACGCCTCTCTGCGAAGCATTGCAAAAAAAGCTGACACTACGCTCGGAAACATATATAACTACTTTAAAAATAAAGAGGCAATATTAGACGAGCTGGTAAGTGAAGAATACGAGTTTATTAAAAGCTTTATAAAAAACCACGAACAGGACGACTTTGACGAGCAGGTTTGGGACGTAAAAAATGCAAAGGTTTGGGAAAAGGGTTTAGACGAATTATCTGATATGCTGGAAAGCGTTTTTTCTAAAAGGTTTTACATACTCTTTACCTGCGGCGAGACAGTCAAATACAAAAACACAAGGCGCGAAGTTGAAAATATTATAAAAGAACATTTTTTGCGCGACCTTAAAAAAAAGTTTGCGGGGTTTATAAACAAAGATGAAATGGCAGATATTTTTGTGTCCCAGTTTATCGAGGGTATTCTTTTTATAAGCAAAAATTACAGCGATAAAGAAACTAAAAAAGAGCTTATAAAAACTTTTTTCATGTATACTTTTTTCGGCATTGCCGGAATCATTGATTATAACAATAAACACAAATAATGGTATATATATTTTTTACCTTAAATATGAACGATTGATTTTATTTGAAACAGGAATTGCTGACAGGAGATACTATTATGATTAACGTAGAAGATTTAAGATTTTCGTACCGCAATGCAAAGCACGAGACAATTAGAAAAATATCATTTTCAATTCAAAAAGGAGAGATATTCGGTTTTTTGGGCCCGAGCGGCGCAGGTAAAACGACTACACAAAAATTGATCACCGGCCTGTTAAAAGGATATCAAGGAAAGATAGATGTTTTGGGTAAGCCAAGAAATGAATGGGGCGGAGATTTTTTCGAAGAAATTGGTGTCGCTTTCGAGTTTCCCAATCTTTGTTTAAAACTTACCGCATACGAAAATCTGGAGCTTTTTGCCGCTTACTATAAAAGAAAGACAATAGATTTGGTTTCGCTTTTAAAAAGCGTAGGTTTAGAAGAACACAAAGATAAAAAGGTTGAAGAGTTTTCCAAAGGCATGAAAGTAAGGTTAAATTTTATACGCGCTATAGAGCATAAACCGAGCATACTCTTTTTAGACGAACCGACAAGCGGGCTTGACCCTGTTAATGCTGATTTAATAAAAAAATATATCAAAGAAATAAAAGCAAAAGGAAAGACAGTCTTTTTAACAACTCATAATATGACGGTAGCCGAGCAGATATGCGACAGAGTTGCTTTTATTGTCGACGGAAAGCTCGAAGCCATAGACAGCCCGAAAAAACTTATGCTTGAATACGGCAAAAGAGAGCTTGCGGTAGAGTATTTTAAAAACGGGAACCCGGGCAAATCATATTTCAAGCTTGACGCTATCGGCGAAAATAAAGAGTTTTTCAAATTGCTGAATACCCATGAGATAAAAACTATACATACGAGCGAAGCAACATTAGAAGATATCTTTATAAAAGTTACAGGGAGAAAAATAGTATGAAAAGGCTGAAAAACGCGCTTTTTTCCGATATGCGTTTTCAATTCAAACACGGGTTTTATTATGTATATGCCGCGATGACTCTGCTTTATATAATCATATTTATACAAATTCCTAAAGAGGCATTGCTCTATTCTCTTCCCGCCGCGATATTCTCCGATCCTTCGCTTCTAGGATTTATGTTTATGGGCGCGATATTTCTCTTGGAAAAAAGGCAGGGAATATTTCAATATTTGCTTATCACGCCATTAAAGCTTGAAGAATACCTTTTCTCTAAAATCATCTCTCTGAGCGCTTTATCATTGATTGTATCTTTTGCACTTGCTATATCAACTGGAGAGATTTTTAACCCATTTATATTGCTGCTGGGCTGTCTTTTGTCGTCAAGCTTTTTTACCTTAATTGGAATATATGCTGCATGCGGCTGCAAAAGCATGAACCAGTTTTTCGGAATACTGATTCCGTATTATATCATTATAATAATACCTGCAATCGCAATGTTTGACATTCCTTATACAGGTTTTTTTAAAGCCCTGCCTACATACACCGGTTTAAAACTAATCTTTGGAGCGTACACAGGCATCAGCTTTCTCGAAGCTTTATACTGCTGTCTGAATCTTGTCGTTTTTTCTATAATGCTTTTTATTTTAACAATAAAGAAAATCCAAAAGAAAGTTTATTTGGGTGAATGAAAATGAGTATTTTGATAAAAAGACTGAAAACTGACATAAAACTTATATTGCGCGAACCTTTGATGATGGTAATGATGTTCGCTCCGATGTTTCTTATTATACTGTTCAAATTAGGTGCGCCTGTTTTGAACGGCATTTTGATACGCGAACTCGATTTTGACCTGTCGCCGTATTTTAAATATTTCACAGCAATGACGATTATTTTTGCTCCGTATATGCTTTCTGTATTAACAGGCTTTCTGATACTTGACGAAAAAGACCAAAACCTTTTTCCTCTTATGAGAATCACGCCGTCAGGAATGAGAGGCTATTATACGTGCAGATTGTTTTTGCCCTCTCTCGTCTCTGTTGTTTACTGTCTGTTCGCAGGAATTATTTCCGGATTAAATATATTGCCTGCCGGCTGCATTTTGTTTTTCTGCGTCATAGTAGTAATAGAGAATATTATGATAGCGTTGTTCCTCAGCGCATTTGCAAAAGACAAAGTGCAGGGCATGACATACGCCAAAGCGCTCGGAATTTTGATGCTTCCCATGTTCTTTGAGCTTTTCGGAAACAAAATTTTAAACTATATATCTTATATAACGCCTTTTTACTGGATTATAAAAGCTATTGAGCAGCCACAATTTCTTACCTATTTATTCGGTCTTATTGTTCATATTATCTGGCTTTTTTTTGCCGTAATGTTATATAGAAAAAGAGAGAGAAAAGTATAAAATTCTCACTTATTATTTACTCTTTTAAATTGAGCATTAAAAAAAGTTTTTTTGTTGCTTTTCTATCCATTGACAATAAATATACTATCAACTATAATATAGCACGCTACAGTTTTTATTTGGAGAAGTACCCAAGTACGGCTGAAGGGGCTCCCCTGCTAAGGGAGTAGGCTGAGGTAATCGGTGCGAGGGTTCAAATCCCTCCTTCTCCGCCAGAAAAAAGACCATAAACACCGTGTTCATGGTCTTTTTTGTACCCTTTATAAAGTTTTTACCTCTTATTTGACCCCTTATAGATTTTAGCTTTTTATGTTTTGAATAAAGTTTCCCATGCGTTTTACTGTCTCTGCTTTCTTTCGACATGGCCATAAGCATCCAGAGTAAATGTTTCTATCGCATGACATAGATTCGTGTGTGTCTCGCAAGCTGAATACATCAACAGCTTAACTAAGTCTGCCACGTATTCCTGCCAAACTGATCAAACAGCCTCACGTTTACGCTTATCGGCGAAGCAATCCATCCATATTATCGTTACAATGACGATTCCTTGAAGAGCCTGCTGCAGGTACGCACCAATCCCAAGCATATTCATACAGTTAGACAACATTTGAAGCACAAGCAATCCGAAAAAGCTTTGGAATGCGCCGCCAACACCACCTGAAAATGATGTACCGCCCACAACGACGCCACAGAAGACTAAAAGCGGAATTGCATCTCCACAAGTTGGCGATCCAGTATTCATTGAGGAAGCAAACAACACTCCGGCAAGCGCAGCTAATACTCCGCAAATGATGTACGTTACCCATTTTGTCGATACGACGTTGATACCGGAATAAGCCGCAACGTTATAATCGCCGCCTATCGCATAACAATTCCTTCCGAATTTCGTATACCTCAACACGCAATGAGTAGCTACAAGAAGTACAAGCATGTAAATGACAAGATACGGAACGGTATTAAATAATAGACCATTAGAAATTTGTACAAATACCGGATTTGTGCTTACAACAGGATGCGCGTTCGATAATACCAGCGCAATTCCCTTCAGCAACATGCCCATCCCCAATGTAATAATAAAAGCTTCTGTTTTCTGGTGCACTGTGAGAAATCCGTTGATTATTCCTATGATGGCTCCGACCAACATAACACACAGTATCGCAAACACCATCGGCATAAAGTCCATTAGTTTGATGACAAGAATTCCAGAAAGAGTTACCATTCCCCCGACGGAAAGATCAACGCCGCCGGCAATGATTGTCAACGTCACACCAAAACCGATAATTTCCAACACCGAGGTAGACCGAAGAACATTGATCAAATTATATGACGAGTAAAAGTTTGTGTCTGGAAATAACATGAGGATCAGTATCACAAGGACTGCCACCACGGCTTTTTGCTTAATGATAGTTTTTATAATATTTTGCCCACGGGTTTTGATATTCTCCATTTTACTTGCCTCCCTGCTGTTTATTCCGATTATCCAGCCAGATCGCCATAATAAGGATTAAACCCTTAAAAACGATTTGATAATAAGTTGTAACTCTCAACAGATCAAGGCAGTTAGCCATCAGCGTTACCAGTAAAACACCAAGAACCGTGCGCAGCACATTGCCAGTGCCCCCCTTAAAGCTCGTACCACCAAGCACGACGGCCAGGATGGCGTTTAACTCATATCCAGTGCCGGCTGTTGGATTTGCCATCGTGGTACGAGAAAACAGCACAATCGCCCCAATAGCCGCCATAAGGCCAGACAGCATATATATCAATACAAGGCTATAATTCACAGGTACGCCGGAAAGCTCGCCGGCCACCTTATTCCCCCCGGCAATGTGTATCGCCATTCCTTGATGTGTGCTGCTCAAGAATATATGCAGCGTAATAAGACATACAAGGAATATGACAAATGATACGGATATAAAACCTATATTCCCCGAACCAATCGCCGTAAACACCGTCTGGGGTGTAGTCAACCAGCTCATATGAGGCGTGCCGCCATTTGTATACATCAACGCAACCGCACCATACAACGTACTCATTCCATATGTAATAAACAAAGCCTTTGCCTGAGTATTCGCTCCGCCGGCAAGCAGCAGCAAACCGTTGATTAATCCCATTACCGCCCCCATAGCGATCCCTGCAATTAGTGCTGCAACCTGCCCAATCGCGTCGATGAGAGATACTGTAACAACGGTTACCAAAGACATAATCCCGACCACAGACAAATCAATATAACCGCCAATAATCACGAAAGTCATCCCCAGTGCAACAAAACTCAATGGTCCAAATTGCCGCAAAATATTATTCAGATTAGCACTTGTCATGAATTTCGGCTCAATAATCGCAGTTAAAATCACAAGAATCAAGATAAAAACCAAAACCAGATATTCAAGCATTATTTTTTTAATTTTCGTTCCTATATTCATGTCCCTCTCCCCGATCAGCCTATCGCTTTATCCATGATTTCGTGTGCTGATGTGTTTTCAGGATTAAACTCACCAGTGATTCTCCCATCGCATATGGTCAGAACGCGGTTGCTCATGTTCAGCACTTCAGGCAGCTCCGAGGATATCATGATAATTGAACCCCCGTTTTCGACGATTTTCTTCATCAAGAGGTATATTTCGTATTTAGCACCAACATCGATCCCTCTCGTCGGTTCATCCAGTATAAGTATTTGCGGACTGATTTCCAGCCAGCGCCCGACAATACATTTCTGTTGGTTCCCGCCCGAAAGTGTCATCACCTGTGTTGCGATAGACGGCGTCTTGATATTAAGGTTTCCCACCTGTCTCTTCGCAATCTCCTTCGCTGCAGGCCTGTTGATGAACCCAAATTTAGTCAGCTTTTTCAGGCTTGCCAAAATAATATTGGTTTGAACCGAGAAGCTCAAAACAAGTCCTTGCAGCTTCCGGTCTTCCGGAACCAAGCCCATTCCTGCTTTTTTAGCATCAGCCGGTTTTTTTATCCTGGCAGTTTTGCCGTTCAGTATAATTTGATGCCCTTTCGCTTTGTCTGCGCCAAAAATCGCCCTGACAATTTCCGTCCTGCCGGCGCCCACCAACCCAACTAATCCGAGAATTTCACCTTTCTTCAGTTCAAATGATATATTATGAAGCTTCCGCGTATTGATCGAACGCACCTCCATAATCGTTTCGCCCACGCAGCGAGGGCGCTCGGGATACTCATTCTCTATAGAACGCCCGACCATTTTCTGTATCATTTCACTGCGAGTCATCTCAGAAACCGGCTTGGTGTCAATAACGTTCCCATCACGCATAACGGTCACAATATCACATAGATCAAATATCTCATCCAGCTTGTGGCTGATGTATATAATTGAAATTCCTTTTTCTCTCAATTGATGGATGATTTGCGTGAGGCTCTTTAGCTCATCGGCAGTCAAGCTGCTGCTCGGTTCGTCCATAATAATGAGCTTTGACTTGAAAGACAACGCTTTTGCAATCTCGACCATCTGCTTCTCAGAAACACTTAATTCTGACACCATTTTTTTCGTATCAATTGAACTACCGATGCTGTCCAGCAGTCCTCTCGCCTTTGCGTGTGTTCCGCGCATACCATTCATCTCTTTGAAGCGGCCTAAGAATATGTTTTCACCGACAGTCATCGAATTGACAAGGTTAAACTCCTGGTAGATAATACTGAGCCCCATATGCAAGGATTGAATAGGTGTTATATCCTTTATTTTTTTCCCGTCAAAAAATATCGTACCCGATTCTTTTGTGTAAACCCCGGCTAGTATCTTCATAAGTGTAGATTTCCCCGCGCCGTTTTCTCCAACGATGCCATGTACGGTTCCACGTCTGATTTCTATGGAAACATTGTTCAGCGCTACCACTCCGGGAAACGATTTGTATACGTCTTTGATGGAAAGAATGATATCAGGCACATTTTCTTTCATTGCAATGGCTCCTCTCCCATGATGTGCGCAGGCTCGTTCCATTCAAAGGAACGAGCCTGTGCTTCTTTTTTTCTTACCACTCAGGGTATATAAAATCGTCGATATTGTCGATCGTAACAATGTTCCAGTCTAACATATTCATTTCATCAAACGCTTCACCTTTAAGCGCCTTCTGCATAACTTCCAGAGATTTGAGCGCTCTGGCATCCAAGCTTTGCATAATTGTTACGGCCTGCGTTCCATCCTTTACCTGATCGAAACCAGCCCGGCAGCCATCGACGCCGACCACAAATATATCGTTCATATTCTGTGCCTGCAGCGCCTGAATAACAGTTGTAGCAGCATTATCCCAATGAACGTATACGCCTTCGATCTCATCACCGTATTTCACGATCATGTTTTCCATAATGCCCATTGCTTCGTTTGCGTTCCAATCCGAGCACGCCTGGTATTCCAGAACATTAATACCGCTACCTTCAAGACCCTCTGTGAACCCATCATGCCGTTTTGTCGCAGGAGATGTGCCAGCTTTGCCACCGATTTCTACAACGTTAGCGCCGTCCGGAAACTGAGCAAGAAACGCCTCTGACGAAGCCTTGCCGGCAAAGTAATCGTCCACACCAGTGTGGAAATCATATGTCGTCTCATCCATTATGTCAAGAGTAGAGCCAATCAGACCTACACGGATGTCGGCTTGCTTTGCCTCTTGAAGAGCGGGGATAAGTGACGCCGAATCAGCAGCGCTGATAATAATTGCATCGGCACCTTCCGCGATACATTCTCTTACCGCGTTGCTCTGAACCGTCGCGTCCGTGCCATCATAGACCGTTACGTCAAAGCCATAATCCGCAGATGATTCGTTAAAAACCTTCTGGAAATAAGCCTGAGACCCACTCGCAAGACTCATCAGTATAACTCCGAGTTTATAAGATTCCTGCGGAGTGTCTCCACTTTCATCTGTTTCATTCGATTCGTCTGCGTCCGATTCGTCTGCGTCCGATTCGTCTGCGTCCGTATCTGCTGCACCCGAATCATCTACTACATCTTGCGTGTCGTCTACTGGGGTTTCATTAGCGCAGCCAATAAGCCCTATCGCCAGCACAATAACCAGTAGAATTGCTATTACTTTTTTCATTTCCTTTTCCTCCTTTTTTTGCGGAACATGCCGCTAAATTATTAAACTATTGCACATTCATTAATTATTCAAGCCTTCATCAAAAACCACATTTTTGTATTGCTCTATCTGATTTTTCTTTAATCCATTTGACCATTTTTCAGCTTTGAAGCCGGTACATGGATTGGAAGGCAATCCTCTTAGAATATAAGCCGTATACTCATTTCAGTACCATCATTCGCCTTGGAACCGTAACATACCGTCTTTCTGGAATCCAGAAAGCCACCATCAGTTTCAACCAGATCTCCGTATCGAGGCATCAAGCATTGAGCGGGGCCATTAAGAGCATACGGAGCACAGTGCCATACGCCTTTTGGTATAACGATCCCTTCATCGGGGCCTACAATAAAAGCCCTTGCTTTGTCAACATCGGGTTTGTCCCCCGCCGGCGCCCCGACGTATACGATTTCCTTTCCGCCCATTGGTATAAAGCATTCGGCCGTTCCTTTGTGGCACTCCATCCAATCGGTCAGCTTACCAGGATCCTTTGGTTTAAACGTAAGTAGCGCTACCGACAATACACCTTTTTCTCCTTTTAAGACGGGCAGCAGCTCCCAATATACCGTCAAATTTGATCCGGTATTTTCCATTGTGAGTTTGCTTGTTTCCTTTCGTCCAACTATATATCCGTAAGGTGCAAACTCTTCCGGCGTTACGTCCGATAATCTTTCCAGTTTGACATCAACTGCTTTCATAGTATTAATCTCCTTTAATTATATTTAAGTTTAATCTCATCCATAAAACATCATTTCGGTATTCGCTTATCAGATCTTTGCACTCCTTGCAAAATAGATCGCCCCTACTGATTGCGCAAATTGTGCCACTGTATACTCCGGATGTGCTTTTAACTGCTTCATCAATGGTGTATTCGCCATGTCTTCGTTGGCTACACTCAATACCATGCTCGGGGCCACTCTTTTTGCGCCTTCCCGCATGAGCTTAAAGCAAGTTTTGTTTTTTACCAATCTACCGAATAGGACACGCTCTTTTGTCAGCGGAGACAAAATAGCTTCTGTCTCGATCCATACAATCGCCAAATGTTCGCCAATTTCTTTGAATATTCGATCGCAGACCGGGCAGCATTCCCGGTCAGGCAGCGACATTAAAAACTCCAAAAACGGTTTTCGCAGATCAACCGGCTCCGCAGGTACATATAGCCCGCCATTCCGTTCAACAATGAATCCTTTTTCAAACAACTCCTTGTAAATATCCGGCCTATCCTGCTTAAAATACTTAATTGCCAGCCGAAACACACCATACTGACTTGTATATTTTTGAACGGTTCCCGATACATCTGTGTTAAAGTTATTGACCGACCGCAAATCATCACATTCAAACGCTCGTTGGCTATAGCTGCCCAGATCCACCACATAATTATACGCTTCCAGCGGAATCTCCGGAATACTTCCGTTTTCATCCACCCATCCGGTACCAAGCTCTGTGCCCATTGTGTGCGCGAACACACCGTCTTTTATCCGTTCTTCCCCTTCACCATACGCAAGCTCCACTGCCGCTGTAAATGCCGCCATAGATCCATCATTGGTCATATTTACAACACCGTCATCTTTGCAGTGCATATGTAATATTTGATCCAGATTGCTTAGCTTTCTAAATTCCTCTTCAAAATCAAGCGAGTCGTTTTCCCTGGCCCCTTTAACTTTTGACACTTCTCCGCCAACGATTTTATTTCTAACAACAACATCCGGGAAGCACATCCCAATGCCGTCGAATAGAACCACCTGATCTTTATAAAGGCTTTCACCAAATCGATTACATCGATCGATATCATCCATTTTGGCATGTTTGTCAAGCGCGATATCAAGTATCTTGCCCATCACTTCATTCCCGCCTAATAGTTCAAATGTTGCTTTAATGCGCAGCAACTTTATTAGCTCAACGATTGAATCAATTATGCTGTCGATCGTCAGATAACTTGCAGGGAACCAGTCATATTCCTTGAAGCATAGGATCCTATCGTCCGAAGATACCGCAAGCTTGATATCTGTTCCGCCGATATCAATACCACACATCAACCCTTTGAGTTTATTGACTGTTTCGATGTGCCTTGTCTTCCGCACTTCTCGTCTTTTAGAAGTATTGCTTTCCGGCTTGTTTCTAATATCCTTCGTTTCTATGCTGAACCGACCGCCGTACAAAGCTTCATTCAACCGATCCGCAACGTTGATCCCACGTGCATAACCTGTCCTTTGCTTTCTCGTTTCATTGATACCAAAAACTTCGTCGAGTTTTGATACCAAATTTCCAACCTGCACATTTTGAGTGTCATAGTACACCGTCAGTTTTCTTCCGCCCACCGCCGAAATAATGTTATAAATCTTCCCGTAAAAATAATCTTCGATTAACGCCTGTTCTTTGAATGTGCCGGGCAAATAAAAACTAAAATTCCTGCATTCACCTGCTTCGATCATATCCATTGTAAGATAAATCAATGTTTTTTCTTTCAAAGCAGTAAATGCATGTACGACATCCGATATATAAACCGTCTCGTCTCTTTTTGCCGCTGCTGCAAGTTCTTTCATTTTTATGTTATGCCTCCATAATATCAGAAACTATTTTTCTCTTTTGGGCCATCTGTTGCTCTGTTAACGGTTCAACACCTTTACCAACCTTATATATCTCATCAATCATACCAAACTTATTTTCCGCCAAAGGATTATAATTCAATAGCTCTATTTCAACATTCTTTCTAACTCCAGACACAAAGTTTGCTATACTGCGTATATTCTCATCATCCTCAGTGAATCCCGGTATCAGCGGAATCCGGACACATATATCTGCACCTGCATCACAAAGCGTTCGAAAATTGTTCAATATAATCTGATTGCCGACTCCAATAATCTTTTTGTGCCTATCATTATCAAATATTTTGATATCAATAAAGAACTGATCGACCACCCGCACAAAGCTTAAAACATCCTCTTCGCCTGCATACAAACACGTTTCCACAGCCGTATTCATTCCGTTCTGTTTGCAAAGTTTGAGTACAGACAGGCTGAACGGCACCTGTGCCATTGGTTCTCCGCCCGAAAGCGTTACCCCGCCTTTCGACATATAGAATATTTCGTCTTTTGTCGCTTCTTTATATGCCTGTTTCGCAGTCATCATCCTGCCGTTCAGCTTCAGCGCGTTACTCGGGCAAGCCGTTGTGCAGTTCGTATCAAGCACGCATTTTTGCCGATCAATAACCACCTTGGCACAATCAAGCCGGATCGCATGTCGATTGCATGTACGCTCGCATTCTCCGCATCCTACACAAAGAGCAGCCGCCCATATAAGTTCTACCGCCTTTGTTCTGCCTTCCGGATTATGACACCACGGGCACCGAAGCGGGCATCCTTTTAGAAACAGCGTTGTTCTTATGCCTTCACCATCATGTAATGCAAACCGTTTGACATCAAAGATAACACCTTGTGTTTCAGCTCCCGTCATAGCAAGTCCTCGCAATTATTTCATCCTGCAAATCAGGTGCAAGCTCTGTGAAGTAAGCGGTATATCCGGCAACTCTTATTGTCAGGCTCTTATATTGTTCCGGATTTTTTTGCGCCTTTATAAGTTCCTCTTTGGTTATTACATTAAACTGAACATGCGTAACTTTCAGCGCAATAAACGCTTTTAAAAAATCAATGAACTTTTCAGTATCCTTTATGCTTTTAAAAATATCCGGTGAAAACTTCATGTTTAAAAGCGTACCGTTGCTGCCAAGCATGGAGTCAACTTTTGAGACAGATTTCAGATGTGCTGTCGGCCCGTTAATATCTCTCCCGTATACCGCAGACAGTCCGCCGTCGGCCAACGGTTGTCCGGCTTTCCTGCCGTCCGCTGTTGCCCCGACATTCGCCCCCATCGGCACATGCGCAGAAACGGTATATAATCCGGTATGATAGATACCGCCTCTTGCGTTTTTTAACCCGTTAAACTTGTCGGAAAAGTACTCTATCCACCGATGGGCGATCTCATCAACCCATTCAACATCATTGCCATACTTGGGTGCTTTGTTCAGCATCTTGAGCCGCAGCAATTCTGCATTGTTATAGTCTTCGCGCAGCGCTTTCAATAATGCTTCTTTTCCCACGGTTCCTTCATCGAAAACAAGCTTCTTGATCGCCGCCAGACTGTCCGCTATGTTTGCCGGCTGAATCGCTTGAATGCCTGATAAGTTATATTTTGCACCACCACCGGTAACGTCTATGCCCTTCTCTATACAATCATCAATAACAGAAGACAGAAATGCGGACGGCAGTATTTCACAATGTAGCTTTTCAACCACTTCGCAGCATGGTATCATTCTGTCGAAAAAGAAATCGATTTGCTGTTCAAATGCATTTTCCAAGTCGGCGTATGTGTCAAAATCCACAAGCGTGCCTGTTTGCGCACCCATCTGTTTGCCCGTTTGCAGACAGACACCATCGTTCAGCGCAAGTTCCAGAGCTTTGACCAGATTGAACATCGCCGCATCGCTCCATCCCAAAGCATTTCCGTGGGTGGTCAGTTCCACACAGCCAACAATCGCGTAATTATATGCATCATCATTTTTGATCCCTTTGCTCATCAGCGCAGGAATGACCGCCTCATCATTAAACAACTGTGGCATACCGCTGCCTTTACCAATAACTCGCGCACACCATCTTAAAAACTCATACGGCGATCCGGCAAAGACACGCGCAGACAAGTTTGGTTGCGGTAATCCAAGATGCTCTTGTGCCTTTAAGAACAGATACGACAGCTCATTCGTCGCGTCTTTCCCGTCTTGCGTCTGTCCTCCGACAGCAACGTTGAACCCAATCGGAAAACCTGCAAAGTATTTGGCGCTGTTTGCGCTTCTCAAATATACGATCTGATTAAATTTCAGCACAATGCACTCAATAATCTCAAGCGCGTCCGCGTAGTCGATTTCACCGCTGCGCAGATCTTTTTGAAAATACGGCAACAGATATTGATCCATTCTGCCCGGAGAAAACGATGATGCATTCGATTCCATTTGCAGAATTACAAATAGAAACCAAGCGGATTGAACGGCTTCACGAAAACCGGCAGCAGGTGCTTCTTGAATTGCTTCGCACATCATCGCAATATTCAGGTATTCTTGCTTTTGCTTCGCATCCTTCTCATTTTCTGCGATCTGTCTGGCAAGCTCAGCATAACGTCCAATAAAGAGCACAGCCCCTTCTAAAGCAATCTTCATCGCTTGATAGAATTCTCTCTCATCGTGTGCGCAAACTTCCAGGTTCGCATTCACTTCATCGAGCAAACCGCGCGGACCCTTTGTCAGCCATTTCTCCGTATTTGGACAAATATGCCCTTGCGCATGGTCTGTTTGGTTTATTTTCGCCACTTTCCCAATCAGTGATTTTTCTTCACCGATCAACTCTGCCACCTTATCTTCCAGCGTCTTGCCTTTCCAATACGGCAAAATCTCATTTCTGAAAGTCTCTATATCTTCTTTTTTTACTTTGAATTTGTCCTGCGGTCGATCATATAACGATTCAATTTCATCGTCTACCCATGATATTCCCGATTCGGGGAAAATAACACCGGCTCTCACACCAGCAGTTCTATTGCCCACAATCAATTCACCTTGATCAATGCGTATATCAATCTGCTTCAGCGATTCATAGAGGCTCAGCGCTCTTTTAATCACAATTGATGCATCTTCATTTTTCCGATAGACCTTTGTGATAATTCTCGCCTGCTCTATCGAAGCATACCGCTGCTCATCAAGCATGTCCTTTTTGAGCTGCTTAATTCGGATCGCCTGTTCTAAATTTTCGATTTTTCTAATGCATTCTTTCATGATTAGACCCCAATTTTTCGCTCGCCTATTGAAAATCAAATTGTAAAATTCCTATTTATAATATTGCATATACGATTGATTTCACTCATATTATAGAACACCATCCCGTACGATATAACCGTTTATCACGCACAATATGTATCCTAAAATGAACCTGTCTTTTTTGATTGTTTCGCAAAACTGAAGATATTTGGCATAAGAAAGCTGACCACGTATGCGGATGTATAAATACCCACGCAGTTACAACTGGATGATATTGTATCAATATGCTTCTTTACATGTTAGCCGATCTCTGCCGCAATATCTTTTTCTGTTCGTCTCCGTTATCTTACCCCGATGCCAAGCTTCAAGGCGCAAATTAACTCATTGCCTCCTCAAATGCTCTAAGCATCACCGTTTTATCCGGTTTCATCCCTGTCCACATCTCAATATTAATTGCTGCCTGATTGATAAGCATTCCTGTGCCCGTATTCCACCGCGCGCCCTTTGCCTGTGCCGCACGCAAGAATGGTGTAACCGCAGGATTTGGGATAACATCCTGAACAAACATATCCGCATGAATTGAATCAACATCAATATTGGGCATAGCATCTACATCCGGATATAGTCCCACCGGCGTTGCATTAATCAAAATATCTGTGTCTTGAGGCGCTTTATATGTATGATCCCAAGTAACGTATGTGCTATCATTCGCAATATCATTCAACACCGCCATAAGACTTTTACCGATCTCAGCATCCTCGGGACGATTTACTATCGTGATACTACCTGCACCTGCCAGACTCAATTCAACACTGATGGCTCTTGCCGCTCCGCCCGCACCCAGAATTACGATTTTTTTGTTTTTGGGATTAACATTATTATCCGTCAGCGATTCCATAAACCCTTTTCCGTCCGTATTTTCACCAAAGAGTTTCCCATCGGTATTCACGATCATATTCACTGCGCCAATCAAAGCAGCGCTTTCAGAAAGCTCATCCAAATACTCAAGCACATTAATTTTGTGCGGCAACGTACAGTTGATACCCCGCATTTTGAACGCTTTTAAGCCCTCAATCGCCTTGCCGAGATCCTCCGGCTCAACGTCGATAGTCAAAAAACGCCAGAGATCCAAACTCATATCCTTAAACGCTGCTTCTTGAATGACAACACCGGGGTTTTCTGCCACAGGATGGCCAAAAACTCCAACTAAACTATCCAGATAATTCTGTTCTTTCATATCGCTAAACCTTTCCATTCCATAATATTTTTCAATAATGTTATACTGTTCAACAGTCTGCATCACATAAAAAACCTTATAATTATAGAGTCCCCTGCATGAAGAAATAGAGATTTTTTAACGCGTTTCACTACAACGATACGCGTATACCGTATATTAATTCTCTGCTACGATATTTATACTACAATAAAACTATAAACTCCAAAACCTCTATTACAATACGAAAAGTATCTTTTTATGAACTAATATGATTTTTTTATTGGCTGGCCGCGCTTGCAGACGCTTAGACAGGATCCATTCCTTTTGATTTGGTTTTTTCACTTTTTCGATATTCTGATGGCGACATGTTCGTACATTTCCGAAAAGCTCTATAAAAATACTTTGATGAATTATATCCAATAATGCTTGATATTTCTTCTACACCAGTATCCGTAGAAACCAAAAGTTTCTTAGCGGCATTTATTCGAATCAGCCTTAAATATTCGATTATTGACATGCCCATTTCCTGTTTAAAATATCGGCTTAAATATGATTTGCTTACATATATCAAATCCGCTAATTGCCCGACTGTTATAGCTTCCGCCACATTGCTTTGCATATACAAAACCACTTTGCTTAGAGGATCCGCTTTTTGACTGTTATCAAAGCTCAGTCTTGCAATCAGCATTGCAGCCAATTTAATATAATGATCTATCATCACTTTGGAAGGTGTGTCGCTTTTATATTCTGCGTGCAGCTTTTCCAGCACCCATTTTATACTCGAATCTTTATCTTGAATATGGATAACATCTTTCAGTTCAAACCCTGGTATGTTTACCCAAATACAAATGATTTCCTGGTGATGATTCATCTGGAGAAGTTCCGTATGATAAACATTCTGCGGGTAGATAACGATATCGTAAAAAGATGCTTGAACGGTTTTCTCCTTTGCCGACACTTCAGCATTGCCATATAAAAAATATAGTAGTTCAATGCAATCGTGTTTATGGCTCTCAAAATTCCATATGCTACTCTTTTCATCAAACTGCTCACAAAATAATATTTCTGGTTTTACTTTTGACAAAGCTTCGCAAAATCCTTCGAAGCCATTTGAATAATAGCCCTCATCCGAATCTTTCATATACCATAACCTCCTCACACCAATAAGTTGGCCTGTCTCACCCGTTAATACTACAAAGTTAAAATGAATTTTATAGCAATGATATTCTGTTAGATATCTGGCCACGGATACAAGCGGTCGATATCTCGATGAACAGTAAGGCCTGAATGCACTGTAAAAATTTCATTTTGCCCAATAGGGATTCTTTTATTCTTTCATTAATTATAGTATCAAACATTCTGTTGTTTAACAACTCATACCTTCGCTGCGCTGTGGCAGGCCCTCCTGCATGTTGCCGTTAAGGAATTCGATATAACTGCTCTTACAACAGCTACCTCATACGATGAGCATATTTGCAACTTCCCCCTTCAAAAGCAAATTCGCCGAAAATCATTGTTATTATGGGTTTGTATATACACTGAATGTCCTCAAAACAGTACACTTCCTTCAATTTCTCTTGTGCCTTTTCCCATCATATCTGTTTGGATACAAATATGCATATACAATCATCGTTATATTATGTATCACTTAGTTCTTCGATTAATACTCTTTTCAGGTCAATATTAATGCTGCCAATAACTTGCTTATATAATTTTTCATTTATTTTGGAAAGATAATTAAAACCCCTCTCTCCGCCATAATTTCGGATAGGACAGAATAATTAGCTTCTGTTCGATAAAGTTTTAAAGCACGTCGTTTCTGACGTGCTTTTATCTTACCATCAGAACAATTTAATTCTATTATCAGTGCAATTAAAATTTAGCTTTTATAACTACAGATCAATATAAATCTGCGTTGCAAATATCCCCGGCGTTTTCTATTACAGCCTTTTTTTCAACCGCTTAAACTTGCATTCACCTACTATTTGCAACATAATTGGCAACAGACATAGGGACGCATAAGCCGCATAGAACACATAGCTAAGCGATGTAACAGGATTTATTATAATCTGCGGATCATATAGTATCCTCATCTGGTCTAGTGCATATCCGGCAAGTATCACCGTAAATGCACAAAATATGACAATAACAAATCCCCTGTCCCTGTTATCGAATCTGTATATCGAAAAAGCCGTCCGGCCTTTCAAAGCATACCCCCTGCTTCGCATAGAATCGGAGGATTCAACGAAGTTCTCCATCGTCCACGTAGTTACTATCGACAAGAGCCTTACTGCATTTTGCACCCTGCGGATCACATTTCCCTGTTTCGTTCCTCTGCCAATAGCTTTCTGAGCCGTATTTATCTTTGATGCCCGCTCCTTTATCTTTGGCCCCATCCTTAGTATTATCGAAATGAACAGCGATAATCTAGGCGCTATACGCCCCATGAGATAAATGACCTTGTCCGCAGTAACAACTGCATGTACACATGAAAGCCACATTATAACGCTTGCTATAATCGTCCCTATGGCCAATCCGAATACAAGCGCTTCCAGCGTCACCGCATTACCAATCGCTGTCTGCCCCAGATTCGTAACACCAAAGTGCTCGAATTGAGAATAATAGAAAGCGAAAGCAGCTATGAACGGTATCAGTACGGCATTAAAAACAAGTCCTTTTATGCGATTGAGCTTTATTGAATAAACAAAGCCTGTAACATACGATATCGCAATGAATACCGGATGTTTAAACAATATCGTAAAACAAATAACTGATACGAAAAAAACAAAGTTTATTGTCGGATGGTATGAATCAAATCTCATATCTCTTAATCCTTCAGCATTGCGTATTTAATCTTGAGCCTGTCCAGTTTATCGAACATAGATCTGGAAATAATCAGCAAAAAAATTACGGTTGCAGTAGCATGTATAGCATTGACCGGCAGCCCCGATATAAGAAGAGCAATTGCATTTTCCGTGTTAACGACTGACGTCATCGTAAAAAGTGCGCACATGTCCAGCAGGGGGCCGACTATCACCATAACGACAACAGCACCGAATATACTGAGCGGCAGCCTCTTCTTTTTTAAAATACCCTTATTGTATAATACACCGGCGATAAAACCTGCAATTCCAAACGCAAACATCTGCCAAGGAGTCCACGGTCCCTGTCCGAATATAAAGTTTGATACAAAGCCGCTTACCGCACCGCATAAAAACCCTGCCTCGCCGCCAAACGCTACTCCGGTAATTATCACGATTGCGACAAGTGGTTTAAAAAACGGCACAAATATGAACGCCGCCCGGCCCGCTACCGCAATAGCGCAGAGCACCGCTATTACCACCAACTCTCTTGCCTTAGGTTTGCGCTTTTCAAACACCATTAAAAAAGGTATCATCGTGTAGAGTATAATCAGCAAGCTAATGAAATAATACTGTCTGTCGCCCAGCTTAAGCCCTAGATATATCGTCAGAGGAATAGCAACGAGTATCAGCAGCATGGCCGTGAGCGTTCTTTTTGTCAGCCTTTTTTTACCATTCTCTTCAGCACTTACATATTCGCTTTGCATAGCTCTATCACATCCTCGTTCGTTATAGCATCTTTGAACAGATGCCTGCTCATTCGATTTGCAGCCGTTGTATAAAAACTGTTTGATGCAAAGAATTTATCCGGTGTGTTCGTCGTTATTATGCTGCCGTCAAAAAACATCGCCGCTATGTCCGCATATTTTGCACAGAATTCAACGTCATGCGATACCATAACAACTGTAACGCCGTCTGCTATCAGTTTTTTAAGTATAGCTGCAAGCGTTATCTTGAAAAAGGCGTCTATGCCCTTGGTCGGCTCATCCAGCAGCAGTATTTTCGGCCGAGTGAGCAAGACTTTTGCAAGTGCGGCGCGTTGCTGTTCGCCGCCCGAAAGATCGTAAGGATGTGATTCCAACAGTTTCTCTATCTGCGTTGTTTTCGTAACATCTTCTATCATTCTTCTTTTTTCATCATCCGGCATCCTTGCCTGCAGCATTTCAGCCAGATCTTCCCGTACAGTTTTTTTAACAAAAAGGCTCTGCGGGTCCTGCGGCAGCATGGCCAGGTTGCCTGCGAAAAGCTCGCCGGATTTATACTTTTCAATACGTTTGCCGCCGATCACCACTTTACCGCGATATGGCCGACATATACCGCAAATGCTTTTCAGCATCGTCGTTTTACCTGTTCCGTTGCCGCCCATCACGACAAACAGGCACCCTTTGGGTACTTTCAAATCAACACCTTTTAACACATCGGGCAGCTCTTTTTCGTATCTGAACCACACCTCTTTAAGCGATAAAGCACAGTTGCCTTCATCCAAATCTTTCTCCGGCTTTTCTAGCTCTTTTGTTCTTATAACTCCGCCGTTAAAATACTTACTAAGCCAGTTGCGCCCGTCCCTAACGGTCAGCGGACAATCAACCCCGTCTTCCTCCGCATAGAATATCTGCATGGGCGACGGCAAAGCAGCGAACATATCGTTGTTCTCATCTTTGAGCGAAGCGCCCACGCTGCGCGGCTCATCATCTGCTATAATACGGCCTTTATCCATCACGACCACCCTGTCAGAGCAATAGAACACGTTCTCCAAACGGTGCTCCGTTATAATTATCGTCGTACCCAGCTCTAGATTTATTTTTCGTATGGTGTTTAAAAAATCCGCCGCTGCAATTGGATCAAGCTGGGAAGTCGGTTCATCAAGAACAAGTACCGACGGCTGCATTGCCATTATTGAAGCAAGGTTCAACAGCTGTTTTGCGCCTCCCGATAGTTCTGCAACGTTTTTATGAAACCATGTCTGTATTCCGAAGTAATTCGCCATCTCCGCAACACGCATTCGTATCGTTTTGTTATCGTATCCCAGGCTTTCAAGGCCGAATGCAAGCTCGTGCCACACCTTGTCCGTTACGATCTGGTTGTCAGGGTTCTGCATGACATAACCGATCTGCCCGGCCTGTGTTCTTAAATCCGCTTTATCAAGTGATTGTCCCTCAAAGAAGACTTCTCCTTCTTCTGTGCCAGAGGGCGTTAATACTGTTTTGAGGTACCGCAGTAGCGTTGTTTTACCGCTTCCGCTCTTTCCGCAGATCGCAATATACTGCCCCTTCTCAATACTTAGATTGATATGATCCAATGCTTTCTTACCCGACGTTGGATAAGTAAACGTCAGATCCCTGATCTCAAAATGCGCCATTTAATTTCCTCCGAAATTTTCATTATAGATGGTATCATCAGGAATACAGCATATGCTGTTATGCCAAAATATGAATAGCCATTCATTCCGCTTATCGTCACAGCCGGTATGTAACTCACTTTTACCGCACCGTTGACTGCACATAATATGACTGATGATATAAGCGCTAGCATTATCGCAAGCAAAGATACGTCCCTTTTGCCGAACCTGTAGATACAAAAACTAGTCCTTCCTTTCAGGCCGTAACCCCGGCTTCGCATCGAATCCGCCGTCACAACAGCGTCCTCGAGCGCCCAGCCGGCAAGAACCGAAATCACAACACTTGCGTTCTTAACAAGCTCACGCCGGCTTCCTTTGCCCGCGCTTTTCCCGATGCATTTACGTGCTCCTGTAATAGTATTAGCCCTTTTCTGATAGTTCGGTATCAGCCTTAGCACCATCGTGAAAATAAGCGAGATTGCTGGTATCAGCCTGCCGAACAAATATATGAACTTATCACTGGTCATTGCAATGTTGTAGCATGCAAACCACATCATAATACTAAGAAACATCGCTCCCGTCGCCATACCATAATATAAGGCTTCCAATGTATACCTACGCCCACCAAGGTATGTAAATAGCAACGTATCACCCAACATATTGAACACCGGATTAAGCAATGTAATAGCAGTTAAAACGCACAAGAGTATACCGACAAGTTTCAACCCTTTTTGTCCCTTTAAAGACAAGTAATATACGATCGACAGAATACCGGATACACACAAAAACAGTGGGTGTATAAAGAACATTCCCATAAATATTGCACCCATAAAAAATAAAAAGCCTATGATCGGGTTGTATGCCGAAAATTTGTCTGTCTCCATATTCACTCTTTCTAATCCTAAAAACAAACAGCAACGGGCAAAGAGCTAATTCGCTCTTTGCCCCAAATTAATTTTGCTATCTTCTACTTTTGTTAAGCCACTGCTGTATATTTTCTTTTACGAATAATCAGCAGTACGATAAGCGCGGCCAGCAGCACAACGCCTATGCCCAGCCATATAAGCCAGCTTAAATCAGGCGTACCGCCGAGCTCTAGCGGCGAAAGCCCATTGTAGCCCACCACACCGTAGTATGAAAAACTCGTGGCCGTGAATATCAGTTCATCGCCTTCGATCTTCGCTTCTATATATTCGATAGTGCCGTCGCTCTTCTGATGCACGATAACGACGCCGTCGTAACCTTCCATATTCGGCGCAGGCAGCCTCACCTCCACCGGCTCGTCCGGCTCATATTCCTTGTCATTGATAAGGTCATGCAACGTTATGTTGGCCATCATGATCAGCGTGTTTTTGCCGAGCGTCTGCTGAAGCGTTGCAGCTTCTTCGCTATCAAGGGGTTGCACGGTAACGATAACCTTTACATACCACTCAAGGCCGGAAGATATGCTGATACCCGTCTGCTCATCGGTATGATTCTCTTCCGAAAATGCCTTCATATACGCCTCGAGTTTTTCATAATTAGCGACGAATAACTTCTGATCGTCCGTCAGTTCCTGATATGCAAGATATACGTTAATCAGGCTGTTGATATCCGGCTCTGCGTTTTCATCTACCGCTATACCCTCGATTTGTATCATCACTTCGGCAATCTGCGCATCAACCTCATATGTTACTCCGTCGATCGTGACGGATTCTACACCACCCTCAGGCACGTCTTCATCCTCTAGCGTGACCGTCACCTGTTCCGTAGTTTCCGTTGTTTCTTTAAGGGTAGCAAGTTTGGTTTCGGCCGCTGCAAGCGTCGAATAATTTGATACCAGGGATTTCTGTGTACTCGTCAGCGCATTGTATGCCGCCCGTGCTGCGACGATATCCGCTTCGCTATCCAGCGTGACATTGCCTATCTCGTCTATCATATCTTCCACGCCTTCTGCTGCCGCTTGGTCGATCTTTGCCTGCTCTGCCCCGTCTGCTAGCTTCTTGTAGCGTTCTTCCGCTGCCGTCAGCGTTGCGTATTTTGTCACGAGTAATTTTTGTGCATTCGTCAAAGAGTCGTATGCATTCCTTGCCGCCGCTATCGTTCCCTTGCTTTCCAGCGTCACGGTACCGATCGCCGCGATCAGATCATCAACACCTTCTGCTGCCGACGTGTCCGCCACAAGCTGCGCATAGCGTGTTTCCGCCGCCGTCAGGCTCGCGTAATTGCTCACCAACGCTTTCTGCATTTCGGTCAGTGCGCCATATGCGTTTCTCGCAGCCTCTATCGCGGCTTCGCTGCTAAGCGTTACGACTCCTATAGCATCAATCAACGACTCTACATTGCTTATCTGAAGCGCCGAGAACGTTTTCTCTGCTGCTACAAGTGTTGCATAGTTCGTAACATTTGCTTTTTCATCTTCCGGCAATGCGTCATAGGCGTTGCGCGCTATGGTGATTGCGTCGCCTGAATCCAGCGTAACAGTCCCGATAGCGTCAATCAGCTTGATTACCCCAACTGCTTCCGGAACGCCAACGGCCAGCACATTGCCCGAATCGTTTTTATAATATATCGTGCTGTCCGGGCCGCATATCAGGCTTGTAATACAATACTGCGAGAATCCTGCTGCATCATACAGCTCAATTAGCTCTGCGCCTTCTGCCGTTGTGGCATCCGGCTCCGCCTTAATCATAGAAATACCGCCCGGCGTCGAATTATATGTCGAATACAGGTAGATATATCCCGTGTTATCTTCATATGCCGTCGTCATAAGCATCGAGCACTGCGGATATCCCTTAAGTCCTATGGCGTACAGCATCTCCAGACTGTCTGCATCCACTACCAGAAGGTTTCCTGATGAACCTGTAGCACTTATACCGCTGCCTACTCCGAAATAAACCCTGTCCTTATAAACAACCGGAGTACTAGTACTTTGCGCATTATGGTTAATACCCTTGAGTCCGGAAATAACACCAGTTGAAGCATTAACGTTTGCGCTGTACAGATAGCCGCACTTAGTTGTAAAGTATATCTTTCCGCTATCGCTGTTATATGCAATGGATGATCGCTGGTCGCCCGTTATATCAAGTTCTGAAATCACCTCGCCCGTAAACTGATCGAATGAATAGAGCTTGGACGATCCTCTATATCCGCTTGCTCCGTCGTCTGTACCAACGATAACGGCATCTCCAATTACCACCGAACCGGCCCAATAGAAACCGCCCTGCTGCGTATGTTTCCATGTCGCCAGTTTTGGCTCATCGGTCCGCGTAATATCTTCGTCCGTTACACTAAGACAGACAAAATTCGCATCCCTGTATTCACCTGTCCAGAATCCGGTATAGATGTAACCGTCATCATAGGTAATGGGACTTAATGACTGTCCTCCAAGATTGTCCTCATATATCCAAAGTGATTCCAACGTATCTGCATTGAACGCCTGTATCGTACCATCCGTCAGTGGTACAAAAATCATTCCTTCCGCATACGTAGGCGGTGTATATCCCCAGTTCGGTGCTGCTGTCATACTGCCTGTCACAAGCGTTTCTCCCGTTTGCAGGTCGAGCTTGTATATAGTCGTGCCCGCCATCACCACGAGGGCATTATCCACGATGATCTGAATGCTGGGGGCGGCGCTCCATCCCGAACCCAGCTGCGCATTCCACTTAAGATTGATGTTCTCCGTTTCTATCGGCAGCTGCACATCCGTGATCGCCATGTTATCGTCGCTGCCGCGGAAATTCCCCCAGTATGCGCCCACATCCTCAAGGCCGTCATCCGCAGCGCTATTGAGCGTTACTTCAATCGTACCGCCAGTCTGCGGTACTGAACCGCTCTGCGCGACATAACCGTATTTTGAAACTGTATAGGTGTAATCATACGCGCCGAACATGCCGCTGAAGCTGCCCTCGCTGTTCGCGCTGACTGTCGCTCCTGTTTGGTCATACACCTTTACGATCGCATCTGAAGGCGTTGCATTAACCTCAAAATCAAGCTGTGCTACCTTCGTCAAGTTAAGCGTATAGGTAGTGCTGAGTGCGCTTTCGCCATCTCCGCCCGTTACAACGATATCGATCTCGTCCGCGGACGAAATGTCCACGGTATTCGAATCGCTGCCGTTATACGTGATTTCATAGGCGTCCGACGCAGGTGTTGCTTCAACATCCACTGTTTCTGCGCTCTGCGGCACCGTGAGACTGTATTCAGTAGTTTGAGGGTCGAACTCCTCTTCAAGGTAAAGCTTCACATCTGCGCTTGCAACTCCGAGTGCGCTCAGGTTCGGTACACAATCGATCGTAAACGTATACGTAGTAGACTCTTTGCCAGAGCCTGTAGGCGGTGTCACCACAATTGTGAGTACGTTACGGCCAACGGTCAGGCAGTTTGCCCATTTGGACGAGCCGCTCGTCCACGTAATGTCTTTACACTCTCCGTCGCCATAGTATAATGTGACAACTGCGCCGTCTTCCGCCGCAAGCGCTCTGAACCGCAACTGTGTTACACTGTCCGTCTGTGCCGCCAGCGTATAGCTTTGTGTATCTATATCGAATACCAATGCCGTATCGTAGGAATCTCCTTCATTCTTCAGCAGCACGGTATTGTTCGTGGGCGAATATCCGGTATGTATCAAAAGTGAAGCAAGCTTAGCCTCAGTTTGAGTATCCTGCGCCAGCAACGTCACCGTGTATGTATCCGCTGAATCTACAATACCATCATTTGTACTGAATACGAGAGTGTAGACTCCCGCCGTCGGCGGAACTATTGAGTAGTTTTCATCCGCAGAAACTGCATAAGCTTCGTTGATACTCACATTATAATTAAGCTCATCATTGTCCTCATCCACGAATATCGTGGATAAGTCGAGCGTGTAGGCTTCGCCCACTGTAGCTTCTGCAGATATCCCTGCCGGTACGTCGTCTTTGAGAGCGGGAGGCGTGTTTTGCAAGCCGGTTTCTACAGTGATCGTATACTTCATCGGCTCGCCGCTGCTGTTCATAGTCTCCCAGCCAGACTCACCTACACCGATATACAATATATCTCCCGGTTTTACGGAAATTCGTTCCGTTCTCTTATAATAAGCGCTGTCTTTGTTGTAATAATTTAAAAATGTTTTGACCTGGTAATTCTTATTGGCCGCTGTAGGCGTAAACATAACGCTTGCTCTATCGCCGGAGATATTCAGAATATAAGAGTTTGTATCACTGTCAAAGGACGGCTTCAGCCGACCACCGCTAATGGTCAAGTCTTTCAGCGAGGTATTTGAATTGTACCATGTGCCCCCGATATCCTCGCCGTAATCACACGTATACATAACGTTTATTGTGTCGCCGCTTTCTATCCCTCCGTTTTCATATGTAAACGCTGCAAAGCCTTCATTCGTAAACCAATCATTCAATGTTCCCATCCATCCGGATTTCTGTCCTCCATTAAATTCGAACAGTTCCAGATCTTCTATGATGATTCCGGAAAGATATGTGATGTTGTAATCATACGAGTTGTCATTCCAATTATAGCCATCCAGTTCCAGCGCTTTTAGAATCATGGTCATCATGGAGTCGTTTTCCCCCAGGTTGTACCACCCTTCAACAATCGTTCCGGTTAGATCCCCTTCGCTATATGTGTTGTTTTCGATTGATATGTAAACCTGTCCGACAACAGCTCCGGAGTCATAGGAAATCTCGTCTCCCCCGGCGCTTGCCGAAGAAGTCTTGACAACGCTCATCGCTGCGATTGCCGCTTTTCTCGCAGCCGTCACTTCATCGCATGTTATAGCCACATTAATATTGGCAATGCCGACGGCAAGAGCTGCTGCCAGCGCTTGCTGTCCTGCATCGTCATATAACTCGAGATTGTAACTGTCGTACGTATCCTGCAAGGTTTCAAGTGCCGCAGCACGCACCTCTTCAACGTCTCTTATATCGTACTCATATTTTGTAATTCCCTTTATCTGAATAGCAAGTGAGCTGCCTTCAAAGTCTTCCGGCACAATATACGAAATATTAAATAGAGTTTCATCTGTTGCGGATGGATTAACCCCGTGATTTTCAGCCAGCTCCCAGGTCGTTCCGCCGTCTACAGAATAGACCGGCCAGTAAGACTCGTCAGATACTACGATCAGCCTTCTTACCTCTATTCGATCACCAAGATAGGCCGTCATGCCTCTGTCCGATGGTTCCGTACCCGAGCCAGTGGTATATTTATAATAGGATGATCCTTTTGTACCGTCGGGATAAAGTACAAAAACATAGTTGTGATTTGGCGCAGAAGTTAAGAATCCGTAGCTTTCTGCAAGTTCAATCGTGCTGGTGTCCAGCTGTATGTCCACACTGACCTCTGCCGGATAAACCATGTAGGATTCATCGGCGAGAATAACCATAAGCTCATCGATCAGCGATAGTTCATCCTGTGACATCAGCCCTTTTTGATAATCGTTCATGCCGTCAGCGATATTGCTGATTCTTTGTAAAGTCTTCTTGTAGGTATAATCCATCTGGAAAGTATCATCTGGTATATACGAGAGGTACAACCGCAGTTCCTCAATGATTGCATCATGGTCATATGCTGTGTCTCCGTATTCCTGCAGCCGCTTGAAATCCAGGTTGTACTGATCAAGCAGCTCTTTGAGCGTCGTTGCACTGCTCATATTGCTTACAAGCGTATTATACTGCGCCGCGAACGTATCGTCGTAATACCCTTCCGGAAAGTCGTAGTCATGGAACGCTTCAAAATAAACCTGCGCCTCCTGTGTCTTCTCGGTTCTGTATGCTTCGATAACTGCATCTTCATCGTCTGCCGCTTCCACATAAACCATGGCATATGCGCCGGCAAACAGCGAATTGTAAGTTCCGTACGTTGTCACATTATAAACATCGATAAACGTAAGGTCATCTTCGGTAACGTTGAACAGCCCGATCGTATACCAACCCGACTGGGTAAACACATACTCCAGCTCACCGTTTTCGTTTGTTATGGCTGTTGTTGCATTTTCCGGCGCAGTCAGCGTCTGCGAGTCGCCGACATCGCTGACAAACAAAGTGATATCTTCGGCTGAGAACACGTCGCTCAGATTAGTAAGGTAAGCTCCGTTAACCGACGAGCTGATAGTTACCTTGTCGCCGACCTTGATCGTTTCCTCCGTAACATCAGCGTTTATCTGCGCGATACTATGCGTGTACAAGTTTGAGTCTGCGGCTTGATATGTTCCGATGCTTGTTGAATCATAGCCGGTTGAGTATTCTTGTTTGAACTGGGGAGCCGGGATGCGAACGACGACGACTTCGTCGCCCTGGTGCAGCTGAATATCATTTTGAGGCAGATTGGCCAGAATGTTCGGTGTAATGAAGCATATTCCATTTACGTAAACCATCAGCGCGGGCGATGTAGTATCATACGTTATTCCGGCTGCCGTAATAGCATCAGACGCTGTCGTGCTGCCTTCTGAGAGAGAGAGCTCATCATTTTCATACAACCATGTCCCCGTCGTTCCCTCGTTGATCGCAGCATAATTGTTGATATATGTAAACGATATTGTAATATCACCATCGCTGGTCAGGTTCCTGACAGCACTCTTAAAATCTATAAGATGTCTCGATATGCTTCCTAAAACAGCTTTGTCCTCGGCTGTTCCGCCGACAATGACATACTGCGTATCGTATTCGAGCGCACTATATGCCGCTTCATACACTGCCCACGATGCCGCCGTATAGTCCGATTGTGTAAAGTCATCTATGCCAAACATAGCGATCCAGGTCTTCGCTTCTTCTATTGTCTGTTTATACGATGATAGTAAGGTATTATAATCATCAACCGTAAACAGCCCCTTAGTCGTTGCTGTCAGTTTTACTGCTGCAGCGTCGACATCGTTTTGTTTGCCTTTCATGTTTTCGCCTGTAGCATTGCCAGTTTGATCAAACAACGACGCCATAAGAATTTGCGCATCTTCCAGCGCCTCACTGAAGGTCAGCCATGTCGAGGCGGTATAGTCGCTTTCCTCTTTGCCAGAAGCGCCTTCCAGTGCCTCGTATAGTTCTGTTGTGTTTGCCTGTGCTGCCGGTATTAAATTTTCAACAGCCGTCTGCAACTCGGCACTCTGGGCATTATATGCGTCGTCCGTCGTTTCCAGTTGCACAATTTTCAGTGTAGTGTTCAAAACGGCATTAAATGCAATCCAAAAACTTGTTTCGTTGTACTCCCTGCCGTTCCAGAGGTCATTTTCCGTATAGTAGTCCGTATCGTCATAAGCAGCAGCCGTCAAATATGTGTCGGCAAGAGCCATGCGTACAGATTGCTCAGCGCCCTTCTCAACTACCAGTACCGTATACTTCTCACCATTGGTATATCCGCTGTCAGCCGTGAAGATCAAAACCGTCTCATCGCTGAACGTTCCGCTATAGACGGCGCTTGCCATATCGGTATAGCCGCTGTCAGCCGTCCTTACTTTATAATTCAGATCTGACCCGGTGAAAACACCTGACAGATTGACCGTATAGCTCGTTGAGCTTGACGTATCAACTTCAATTATTGCCAGAGGTATAACGCCGTTGGCAATCTTCGGAATCTCCCGTGCATTGGCAGTATCCGAGCCAAACGCCGTTAGTACTGGGTAACCATTGTTTACTCCGGCTATCGTCGCAAACGCATTCCCAAGCAGCTCCGAGACCGTTCCGTCAGTCATATCCACTTCACTTTTAGCTTCCGCTGCTGCGTTGTCAATAATATATATTTCGGACAACTCGTCTATGCAGCCATTTAGATAATAGCTGTTTTGTGACGGATCAGCCATACTGCCAATATATCTGCCCACTAAGTAAACCGGGGCAACAACGTTGCGGTCAGCATGAGATATTCCGCTTGTGTACACCACTGTAAGTTTGCCTGCATTATAGCAGTTTTCACACGTACCCTGTGACATAGAATCGCCCATAGTAATTCCAGCGATCCAATTATAGTTAAATGCGTTTAATCCACGAATCTCACCGAGGTTATAACAATTTAAAATATCTCCGCGTGAATCCCCAGCAATACCGCCTGCCTTTGCAGGATATACCCCATATGATGCGGATATGACGAGACCAGTGTTATAGCAGTTCTCGATCTCGCCTGCAAACAAATGGCCCACAATACCACCGACACACGTGCTGTAGTGCCTATGCTCTATCATAATTGTTGCTGTATTGTAGCAGTTTGTTATTTTTGAAAAACCGTCGTCGATCGTTCCGGTTGCATATCCTGCTATACCGCCCGCTTCCCGTCCGTTTTGATAACCATTTGAATATGAATGCTTCTTTTGATAAATAAACGAGTCACAAACGCCCAAATCGATGATTTCGGCGGTTTTTACCTGCCCGAACAGACCGGCGGCCTGAAAACATCCATCGGTAAATATACCGTAAACTGCATGCCCGTTCCCAGAAAAAATGCCTCTGTAATAGCTGCTTGACGCTGAACTAGCTATAGGCTTCCAGATTCTTAGTCCTGTTGTGTTTTCATCCCAGTTCATCCAGCCTGACGTATCATTCAGATAAATATCACTGGCAAGGACTGCGTTTGCATATTCATTTTTCCCTCTATCTTCAAGGTCGCCGTTGACAAGCGCAGCAAACCATGCAAGCTCCTCGCTGCTCGTAATCCTGTAATATCCTTCAAAGTCCGGATACTCGGCATCCCCTGCAGCTACGATATCCGGCTCCTGGGTGAAGTTGTACCAGTAGAACGCGGTATCCTTAACAGTGATAACAGTCGCAATAACGCTCGTAGCCGTCACAGGCATTTTGCCGTCTACTGTATTGGTTACAACCACATAATAATGCATTTCCCCTTCTTCGTTTATAACCGGTGTGTAGGTCGTTGTCATATTCCCCGCAGTCAACTCACCGGATGCGCCGGATATCGCCTCTCCGCCGAAGGTAGCTTGATTAAGGTTCCTGTACCACTGATACGTCAGCGTACCGCCGTCTGATACAGCGTTTACCGTAACTGACAGAGGCTCAGGTATTTCATCCGTCTCGTACTCCATATCCTCCGAGCTCAGGTTCATACTAAACGTCGGTGTCTCGGCCGGTGCACTGCCCTGCAAAACAGTTACCATTGCAACAGCGCTCGCAACTGTCACAGGCGTCTTTCCGTCAGCTGTATTGGTCACTGTGACATAGTAATAAATCGTCCCTTCCAATGCTACCGACGGAGCATAACTTGCTGCCATGTTCCCCTCAGTCAGCGTGCCCTGTTCTCCGGAAATCGACTGCCCGCCGTCTGTACTGTTCTCGTCGTTGCTGTACCACTGGTATGTCAGTATACCGCCGTCTGATACGCTATTTACGATAACCTCAAGCGGAGGTTCCACAGCATCATCCATATAGTAAATGATTTCATCTGTATCCAAATCAGAACTAAATGTAGGCGCTTCAGCCGGCACGCCGCTGCTTTCACCTGTATGTATCTCCAGCAAATAAGTTTCCCATGCCGAGTCGCTGTTTGTAAGAGTTATTAATACTGCCACACAGTCATATTCGGCAGTATTAACACCCTCTATAACGCCGTCTGCAATGGCATAATCATTCAGTGCGAGTGTTACTGAAGTTTTGTTTTTTAAATAAACTGAGGTTATGTAGTCATGAGTGGACACCATATCCCAATCGCCAGTAGCGATATAATCTGCCAGCACTATTTCCGTTGTGCCCTCAGACACCTCAGTTATATAATGCTCTGTAATGTCAGTGTCTCCCCAGTCTCCGGGAATGCTGTCTATTTCTCCTGTCGTTAAGCTCAACTTTTCACCGCCTGCACTTACTGTGAACGGCGACGACTCAAGTATATGTATTTCTAAAAGATAAGTTTCAGATATTGTAAAATCGCTGTTTGAAAAGGATATAAGCGCTGCCGCGCAGTCATACTCGGCAGTGTTGATACCAGCGATAACACCGTCGGCAATGGCGTAGTCTGCCAATGTCAATGTTGCAGATGTTGTCCCGTTTAAATAGGCTATAGTGGTAAAATCATGATTAGACGCAGCGTCCCAATCACCTAGCACAGTATAATCCGCCAGCACTATTTCTGTCGCACTTTCCGACACCTCGGCGATATAATGCTCTGTGATTGCAGTATCCCCCCAATCTCCGGGGATGCTGTTTATCTCTCCTGTCGTTAAGTTCAACTTTTCCCCGCCTGCTCTTACTGTAAACGGTAAAGCCTCGGCCTCAAGTATATGTATTTCTAAAAGATAAGTTTCAGATATTGTAAAATCGCTGTTTGAAAAGGATATAAGCGCTGCCGCACAGTCATACTCGGCAGTGTTGATACCAGCGATAACACCGTCGGCAATGGCGTAGTCTGCCAATGTCAGTGTTGCAGATGTTGTCCCGTTTAAATAGGCTATAGTGGTAAAATCATGATTAGACGCAGCGTCCCAATCACCTAGCACAGTATAATCCGACAGCACTATTTCCGTCGTGCTTTCCGACACCTCGGCGATATAATGCTCTGTGATTGCAGTATCCCCCCAATCTCCGGGGATGTTGTCTATCTCTCCTGTCGTTAAGCTCAGCGTTTCCCCGCCTGCGCTTACAGTGAACGGCTCATCTTCCGCATCCATGGAACCCGCCTCAGCCAACACAATTCCTTCGTCTCCCATCTCTGTCATGCCGGCCTCGGGAGCAGAAGGTGTATTCTGTCCGGGCGATTCCGCAGCCACATCCAAAATATATACAACGTCCTCATAGTCGTATCCGTTTCCAGCAGAGATCCACTTTTGTCCTCCCAACGCATAATAATTATTAGATGAATCCAAATTTTCAACATACCACTGCCGGTCTGAATACTTATCCATGCTAATGTCTGATAGCGCGATAGTAAATATCTTAGTCGTACTATCATAACTACTGTTCGGGAAATTGATTTTTTCACCGTTCTCAGTCATACTAAGTTCGTTAGACCATAAATCAAAACCCGTTATATAACCGCCGTGTTCCGCTTCCGTATCAGCAAAGTCAAATTCCACCTGTACATGTGTAGTGCCCTCCGGAAGCGTTGCTCTATAAAAGCTAGAACCCTCTAATGCATTCGATGCATCAAGCATTGAATCTGTAGGGGTCATCAGCGTTGCTGTTGTAATACTTGTCTTATACCAAATTTCCGTTGTAGTCAACGTCACCGTATACGTGTCCGTAGATTCCGCCTGCGTATCATTCGCTTTAAATACTAGCGTTGTCACATCAACCGTTGCTGGTTTGTAGGTGTATTCTTTGCCCGCAGCAACTGGGTCGGCACCGTTTACTGTTACAGTGTATGTAAGCGTATCGCCGTCCGCATCCGTAAATATTTTGGAAAGATCGAGCGAAAAACCGCTGCCTGCTGCAACACTGGCACTTTCCGTTGCTGATACGCCCTCTTTCAAAGTGGGAAGCGAATTTTCTACTGTTATGTGGACTTGGTCGTCATGACTCCCTTCCGCGAATGCCGTTGCCGGAACCATGCCCAGTAACATAACAACTACCAGCAGTATAGCCAGAAACCTCTTTGTGCTTTTCATTTTTTATCCTCCGTTTATTATCATCCTTTAATATCAAACGATCATTACACCACCGGCCTTAAGCAGTTAATCGGTGTATGATTTATTATCATAATTTTACATTTCCGGTTCCGTATATGGCCTGGCGCAGACAACAATGCTGTCTACTCCAAATACAGGCCGGTATACAACCATGCCCAATGAACTGGATGCATCTATCACATATCCGTCCCCGGAATAGATCCCAACATGAGAAATATTCTTAAAGCGTCCGTTCTCTTTGAATGCCCAAAAAATCAGGTCTCCGGGCTCAAGGTTTGAATACGATATACACAAGTCATTATTTACACAATATATGGCCTGCTCTGCCGCCGATGACGCCTTATAATATGAAACACCAGCTTTCTGGTAACACCATCTGGCAAAGTATGAGCAGTCCACATAATCTCCCTGTCCGCGCTTAGCCTTTGAGTAGGGGTCACCCAAGCGCATTAGAGCAAATCGTACGATATCTCTGCTTGTTTCACCTTCATTAAGGCTCCCCAGCAAATTTCTAATCTGCTGCGGTGTGAGAGTATCAATCGCATGTGCTTGATTGACATAATTGTCATTTGCCAGCGCCATAGCCGGAAACAAGCACAGCATTGTAATCGCCAGCCATAATGCCAATAGCCTTTTTTTGGTAATTATCATTCGTTTCTCCTTTTATTCCGATATCTATATCCTCAAAATCTCTTTGGTTTTCCAAAAAGCTTTAATAAACTGAGCCTCCGACGTCTTCCCCCAATCCGTTGCACGTATAGCACCACACAATCGTGTCGCTGTCCTCCAGCATATAGGCAGAGCAGCCGTAGTTAGGGAACCAGCCGTTAACCTTATACATCCAGCCGGATTCCGCACCGCAGTCAAACTCGTACAGATGGTTGATACCTTCGATATAATAGCTCTCATAGATAGGAAAATAGGAATACTCGATCTGTATGCCCGCAGCTTTGCAGGTTCTTTTCAGCACGTCAAACACCGTCTCCCCATCGTAAAACTGCACAGATGAAGCGGCTAGTATGACGCCGTTTGCCGGCACATACTGCGCCTTGCCTTCAACTAAATTTTCCATATTGTCAAGGATGGTATCGCAACGTATGGATATTGTGCAGGTATATATATCAGGGGCCGGTGTAGCGGATGATGTAGGTGCAGGCGTTTTATCGGGTGCTGGTGCAGCAGACGGCTGCTTTTCTGTAGGATTGGGATCATCCGATGGTTTGTCAGATTTATCGCCGCCCGACGAATTGCTGCCTGTATTACCACTCGTTGAAGCGACTTCTTTGGAATCCGTATCTTCAATCTGCGGAATTTCAACCGGAACTTCTACATTTCCACCCTGCGACAAAAGCTCCTTCTCATGTGCCTCACGTTCTATCACAGCGGCCATAAGCTCGTTTTGCCTTTCGGCGACAACTATATCTAGTTCCTCGTCGGTAAAACAAAGATTAACCGCGTCGTTCGCAGTCTTGACCTGTGTAATCAGAAAATCATTCAGCGCGGTTGCAGTTAATGTACCCAGCGAACAAAGCGTTTCGCCCGAATCACCTTCAAGCATTGTCGCCGTTTGCCCAGCCTGTGCTGACGTTTCGCCCGAAATGCAGTCTGCCGCAAAATTTACTCTTCCGCCGTAAACATATATGCTCTGGGAGCCTGATGGCGCGCTAAGTGAAAATACAGCGTTGTTTGAAGTTATAGTTCGTCCGTTGACGTTCAATATAAATTGGATCTCTTGCTTAGTCTCAATATTTGTAAATACTTCTCCGCCAATTACGTCAATAGATATTACTTTGTCTTGATCTGTAGTAATACTTATCTTTGTGTTCTCTCCCAAAATAATGCTTCCAACATCCGTCATTGTAAGAGTAACTGTAGAATTGCCCCGCGTTTCGACTTTATCACCGGCCGCTAAAGCAGCTCCCTTTGTCAGTGAGTACGCAATGCCTTCCCGTTCAATATTGGCGTTCCCCAATTTGTCTGACACGGTGATTGTGCTATCGTCGGCAAACCATCCACGAATTCTTCCGGCAAACATGACGCCGGAAAATACTATTGCTGCTATCAGGACAACCATTACGATATTTAATAACTGCTTTTTTTGTGCCTTTTTCATTCTTTTTCTCCGTTCAAACGTTACTTGCCTATAAATACCTCTTTGCGATATAATAAAAGAGCAATAAAATAGGACATCCTTGCGATGATTGTTTTATTTAGCGGCGCTGTGGAGTTGTGATGTTTGGTAGACCTCTAACTGCGCAGCACTTTTTATACTCTACTTCACTCATATGAAGACCTATATTACATATAAGCACAATTAAAAACAGCGCACCTAATAACGGAACGCTGCTGCAAATATAAATTATAATCATTCCCTCACCCAAGAATTTTCTTGCTTTTTAGCATTGAGTAAAGTCTCCTGACTTACGGATCATTCTACTAAAGCGCCTTCTCGCTCCGTCCAATGGAGCAATGGCAGCCGTTCGTACCCGCATACAGTAGGGGTAAGCCTGTGCCGGTTATACCGGACTTCCTTTTTCTCATACTCATATTCTGTTTTAGCATCCTCCACAAGAGCAATAGCTTAAGTGAGTTCGATGCGGTTTTTACTTAATTATATTGTTAGTATAGCACTATAATCAATACATATCTAGTGTAAGTTACATTAATTTGCTATTTTTGTTGTATCTTTCAGAATCATTAAATTTTATTACACATTTGTCTTTACGATCCTCAGATTCCTTAAGTTTGTCTTGCCATACTGTAATACATTTTTTGTATAATTTATTGTAATATAAAATTATTTTTAGTAATATTTTACCCTGAGAATATTAATTTACAAAACAACATGAGGCACAATATATTAACAACTATTGTAGAAGTTTCGTGTTTTCATGTCAGTTTCCATACAAATATTTTTTAAATTGTTTCCCGCTTTTTTAAGTAATTAACTGTTTTTCCCGAATATGAAATTCGGGTATTAATACTCCCTCTCCGCCAAAGAAAAGCACATAAACACAGTGTTTATGTGCTTTTTTGTACCTTTATGAAATTTTTACCCCTTATTTTACCTCTTATAGAATTTTAAGTTATTATACATATGGTTTAATATATTATATGTGCGAAAATCCCCTGGAGGCTACTGTATAAAGTACAACTAATTGATAAAATGCACACCCCTTATCTAAATTTCAACGATTCTAGGCAAGGGTTGTGCATTTTTCTTAGGGGTGTGCATATTGTTATTAGCAAGATGGTCCTCAACATGTAGCTTGCCTTTCTCTATTCAAATGGCAACAAAATCCAGCTATGCTTGCTTCAGAAACCGCGGCTGTATCTCCAAACACACCAACCATCGTGATATGTTGAATACAAACGCCCGGCATTTCCGTTATATCTACGCTCGAAGCCTTCTCAGCGACATTTCCGGCAACTATTATCTCTGCCAAAGAGCCTTATATCAGGCCAAGCGAATTATATGTCCCATTCTCAAGTTTACTTTTGATGACTTCATCATAAATTTTGCGGCATATAATATTAACCGTTACTTTAGAAGGGCTTTTGATTGTCAGAATGATGCGCTTTTTTCATCTGCAACCTGTGACCTGTAATTATCAATTGCTTTTTTAATCGCCTCTGGGCCAAGTACAGAACAGTGCAGCTTGTAGTCGGGAAGGCCGCCCAGTGCGTTTACAATATCCCCTTCTGTAATCTGATAGGCCTCTTTCAGAGTTTTTCCTTTTGCGAGCTCCGTAGTCATGCTGCTTGTCGCGATGGCCGCCACGCAGCCATAAACCAAAAAGCTGATATCAGTAATCACATCATTCTTAACCTTAATGTAAATTTTCAATGCATCGCCGCAGCTAGGTTCCCCAACGGTTCCAATGCTGTCTGCATCGTCCATTTCGCCTATATTTCTTGGGCACATAAAATGCTCAAGCACTGTATCGGAAAAATCAAAACATCCCATATATATTCATCCTCTTGTTCCTTCAATAAGCAGTTAAATATCCAAAATGTCTCCCGTAGCCCGCACATGACAGCGCTCGTTTAGAAAACGCTTCATTTCCCAGATGGCCATAATGCCTGTACAATGCAGAGGTACAACATTTCGAACCCTATACTCCATCATATATTGAATGGTCATTTCTACCCGGAGCGGGCTTGCTTTTTCCATATGCATACCGGCAAAAAGCGCATAAATGCTTTGTTCAGGAAAACACTTTCTTACATACTTAAGGCAGTTTATAACGCCGGGGTGACTGCATCCAAGAAAGACAACAAGCCCTTCGTCTGCTTCAATCACAAGGATTTGCTCATCAAAAAACATATCCTGAGTCATGCGTTCTGATTCATAAATAAAAAAGCCTTTTGGTATATCTTCAAAATCAGTTGATCCGGGTATTTCAGTTAAAATGTGGACTCCGGTATAGGGATTCAGCATTTTAGGGCTATAAATCATACTGCTTTGAATATCGGGATAATCGGCAAGGCTCCACGGAACACCAATGTCTGTATATCCTTTTTCAATAGGGTTGCCCTTATAACGCTTACAAAACGCTTGATGATGCGCATAAGTCGCGGGGTGTTTTCCCTTTTTGGGAAAATGGATTAGTCCACCGCAATGATCATAGTGACCGTGGCTCAGTATAATGCAATCTGTTCTCTGTAGATCAATTCCCATGATAGCCGCGTTATGACAATAAACAGAAGACTGCCCAGTATCAAACAATATATTGATTCCGTTATATTCTATATAAAGAGAAAGTCCATGCTCCGCAATCAAATTTCTTTTATTAACAATATTATCAGCTAAAATTGAAACCTTCAATATATTCCTCAACATCTCATACACTCGTTCGTTATAAGCATAAGACCCATAATTAATCAATTGCATGGTATCACTTTTATAGGCATCTTCCGTGCCGGTGGCAATAGCCTTTGCAGAACTTGCCTTTTTCACCGCGGCCACAAACAATTTTTTTTGATCCGCACTTTGGACAAGCATACTCTCCGCTTCCGATCCGTTCCATATTTTCAAAGCTTTCATTCCATTCGTGGCCGCATTCAAGACAGCGAACAGGGCATATGTTTCTCGTAAAATTGCCGCCCTCAATACGAATCGCTTTTCCATTGATCAAACTGTCCGCAACCTTTTCTCGCGCCGAAAGGAGTATCCGCTGGAAAGTCGGACGGGATACCTGCATTTTTCCCGCACATTCTCCCTGCTCCAGGCCTTCCAAGTCTTTAAGTCGTATCGCTTCAATCTCCTCCAGCTTTAATTTTTTTTCCTCAAATTCAGTTGTTCCCTGGTCTGAGGGAACAAAATTTTTTACCTTTGGAATATGCTCAATTTGCCGCCATTTCGTTGGCCTTGCCATGTGGCACCTCACTTATCACTTTGCGCTTCTTACCGCATAAGTCAAATTAACGTTTGGAAGCTGTTCAAGAAGCGAACAGTCAAACACCGTTTCTCCTGTGTTATCTCCTATAATCAATATACTTTTCGCTGTCTTTAATCGTCGTTTCACGTCGCAAACGGCAAAAGGCTTGTCCAGTTCCTCATCTATATTTCTTTCTATATCGTATCCGAAACATATAGCAGAATCAAGTACGTTCTCGATCACGCCAGCTTTTAACGCCCAATATAAACGGTCTTCCTTGCTTTTTCAAAGCTGTTTCAGCTTTGGATAAAGGCTGAGCGCCATATTCAGGTTTCTTTTTTTAACCTGACAATACGAAATATTTCCATACAAATCCTCAATTAATAAATATTTATATGTTTCTTTTATAAAATCTTTTTCCTTCGTATACATACGAACTGATCATTTGTTTATCTATAAGCTGATCAATAACCGTTTTGTCCAAATTCCGCTTTTTAAGCAAATTCATTATGACATCTTCTCTCACCGGATGAACCGCTGAAATGCTCAAGAGATCATTTGCAACGTCATCCGTAAAATAAAAGCTGTCTCCTTCGTCCCCGGTAATGCATTCCGTTAGGATACCTCTTTGACGAAAAATATCAAACGCGTTACGTAGCATTTCCGCTGTTGGCCCGGCAACACCGCTCTCTGCGGGTGGCCTCGTGGGAACAAGAATATAGGCTTTTTCGGGCTTCATGCAATGAATTCGGTCTGCGATCTCTTTGAGATGATACTCATCGTCGTTAAACCCGCGGACAAGCATGGTTTCCGTTACCAGCCTGCCTTTAAACCGCTCTGTGAAATCAGCCGCTCCCTGTAAAACCCGCTTCAATTCAAGCGAGCCATGAGGCCTATCAACCTTCTTCCAGACGTCATGATCCACCGCGTCAACTTTTATGGATACCCAATCGGCTTTCCGCAAATCCTTTTTTACGTCATCCATCCATAACAACGACGCGTTTGTGATAACCGCGATTTTAATTCCAAGAGGTCTTAACAAATCAATATGCCGCCCCAGATTAATGTCCAGTGTCGGCTCTCCGTCAGGAACAAAGGACAGATAATCCACACGTTCCCCACCTATATCGGACAGCTTCTGTTTAGTTTGAGCATATATTTCTTCGGGCTTATAGAATTCGCTTCTTTTTACCGTCATGTGGTTTGTTCTGCCGATCTGGCAATACACACACGAATACGAGCATGCTTTTGGCGGAATATGGTTGATGCCAAGGCTCTGCCCCAAACGTCTTGACGGTACAGGTCCAAAAACTAACATGAATCGTTCCCTTCTTTACAATCTCGTTGAAGCGTACCGGGTTCTGCTTTGTCTGTAAACAGAATACCGTTAAGATGATCAATTTCATGACACAAAACTCTGGCCAAAAGGTCTTCTCCAGTTATTTCAACTTTCTTCCCGTTTTCATCGATCGCCTTGACAACGACTTTTTCAGGCCGTTTCACCATACCCCAAATGTCCGGGATACTGAGACAGCCTTCCTGACCTGTCTGTTCACCGCTGCTATGGATGATAACTGGATTAATAAGTTTGATAAGCCCTTCGCCAACATCAATAACAACAAGTCTTTTCAGTACGCCAATCTGGTTTGCCGCCAGACCGATGCCATTCGTACTGTACATAACATCAGCCATATTTTCAAGAAGTGCGCGTATATACTTACTGGTTTTTGTTACGCTCTCGGCCTTTTTTCTTAATGTATTGTTATTCGTCGGTTCTTTCGTTATGGTTGTTTTTTTTATACTGTTCCGTATTACCTTTTTCAGGTATTCTTCGCGATCGCTGTCCGACATATCCAATATCTGGCCATATACACTTTTCATCGTCTGTTTTGAAATTACCCCCGCAATATGCATCGTTTTAAGCACTTGCTTGTATTCCATCCGAAACACATCCATTTTTCAGTCTCCATAGATCCGGCTCATTGTTTTATCCCTAATCACACGAAAAGGAGACAGGATGCTCCTGCCTTCTTTTCTCTTGATTTCGTTCAACTATTCGTCTTTCTCGAAACCTTTGAGCCGTTCGCGTACCTCACCAAGCTGCTTTTCCAAAAAGTCGGCCTGATTTTGCAGGGCTTCCTTTTCGTCCATTTCAGGCGCTTGACCTTGAAATGCATAAGGCGCAAAATCATATGGATAGGCGCCATAACGTGCCCAGCCCGGCAAGCCGGTCATATAGTACATCCTTCTAAAGCCTCTTCCGCGCCCCATGCCGAATCCGGCGGCATATCCGGGTGCTGCATATCCCGCGCAATAGCCCATACCTCTTCCTGTCATCGGTCCCATTCCCGCAGGACCTGTTCCGTCTCCTCTTGGCATGATGTTTTACCTCCTTTTCATTTTTGCGAAAATTCCCCGCTTTAATACCATCTCATACGGCCTGCTCCGCGGGCAGGAAAATGAAAGCGTCTTCCAAATCCAAATATTCGGAACATCCTTCGGAATCCTCTTCCACGTCCCATGCCAAACCTTGCATTCGCGTATACGGGCATCGCATAGCCGGCACAGTAACCCATACCTCTTCCTGTCATCGGGCCCATACCCATAGGACCTGTCCCATCTCTCCTTGGCATTTCATTCACCTCCTTTGAATTCTACCCTCTTTAGTAATTTTTGCGTTTCCTTGAGATCCAAATCGCTCCAAGGCCAATCAGTCCGGTTATTAAACACGTCCAGCCAAAACCACGTTCGCGGCCTTTGACAAACCTGCTAAACCCAGTAAAACCTGTACAATAACCCAAGCCCCTTCCGGTCATTGAGCCCATTCCCAGCGGGCCAGTTCTGTCTCCTCCCGGCATCTTTACCACCTCCTTGGTTATCCTTGTACCTCACAAACTTCTCTTAAATATTCTTCCAATTTACCCGCAGTTTCCGCGCTGATCGTATGTTCCATGCGGCAAGCATCTGCTTTGGCCATTCTAGAATTGACGCCAAGTACATTTGTCAGAAAAGTGGTAATCAGTTCGTTGCGCTTTTTGACTATTTGCGCTTTTTGCCTGCCCAACTGTGTTAGCAATATAGTTCCATATTTCTCTTTTATGATATATTCCGCATCCCTGAGCACGTTCATCGCCCGGCTGACACTTGCACGCGAAACGCCAACAATCTCTGCAACATCCGCAGAGTGAACAGGCTTACCATCCTTTGATAACTCCAGCAATGCTTTAAGATAATCCTGTATTGATGGTGTCAGCTTCTTCATTCGAATCACCACCCGAGTATTTATTGGCTTCTAACCATATTTGAGCCGCATTTTGGGCATGTTACCGAACTGCAAGGCATTCCCTGTTGATGCGGGATCTTCTCACCGCACTTCGGACATGTACAATATCCGCTCGGACCCGCAGCCATATTGCCGTCCATTCGGCCTCTGCCGCCTCTTCCCATTCCGACTCCGCCGCCACCGACAGGGCCCTGACTCAACGGTCCCGTTCCATCTCTTCCTGGCATAACAACCTCCTATTCTTCATGGGTATGGTCACATTCCGTTTTTTCGATACCATACCCGCGTCCATCGCCCGGCTTACAGAGAATATCTCCACCTGCAAGCGTTCCTTTCATCAGCCTTTCTACTACATTTTCAACCGTATCATCCACTCCCGCTATGATTTCAATCCCGTACTGTGCGAAAAGCTCCGTCGCTCTTGCACCAATACCACCGCAAACGATTTTCTTCGCACCCTTTTTATTCAGAAACTCAGGAATAGCGCCCGGTGCATGACCTGGGTTAGCTACCTTCTCTCTTTTCACAATGTGTCCATTTTCAATATCCACCATCGTATAAGTCTGGCATCTTCCAAAGTGTGGAGACACATATCCTCCGTCTGTCGCAATTGCATAAAGCATTGATTCACTCCTCCATTATTTTCGTGTTAACAAGCTCTTTTTCAAGCCTGTTCCATAACTTTTTAATCTCATTGGCCACATTCTCTATTCCCGCTTCCACTGGCGTCTGTAACGACTGAAGCGCCTTGACAATCTTTGGTTCAAACGGAACTCTTCCAATTACGGGTACGCCGTTTTTTTCACAGTACGCTTCGATTTCAGTAGTTATGCCCGTATTTAAATCGTATTTATTTACACACACAAATGCGGGAATCCTAAAATGCTGTGCGACGCCAAGCACCCTTTCCATGTCGCTTTGTCCGGACCTTGTCGGTTCACATACTACAACGAGAGCATCTGCTCCTGTAATGGATGCTATAACCGAGCAACCGATGCCGGGTGACCCATCGATAATTGCCCAATCCTCTCCGTTAATATTGCCAAACAGGTTCTCTTTGACCTCGGTCACAAGCTTTCCCGAGCCTTCTGCGCCGATATCCAGCAGTGCGTGAGAAAACGTCCCGCGTTCCGTACTATCTACATAGGTTTCGCCAGTCTTCACATCCGTCAGCGAAATTGCATTAACGGGGCAGGCCAGTACACACGCACCGCACCCCTCGCACTTCATCGGTAGTATCTCTATATCCTCAGATATGGCGTTAAACCGGCATACTTGCCTGCAGCTCCCACAGGATATACATATCGCCGAATCGATTATTGCTTCCTCCGCACCGTAGTAATCGTCTTTCTGCAGCTGCTTTCCTTTCAGCAGCAAATGCAGGTTAGGTGCGTCCACGTCGCAGTCCGCCATTATTTTGTTTTTGACAATCAGGCTCAGCGAAGCCACAACCGTGCTTTTCCCTGTTCCGCCCTTACCGCTGATAAATACGATCTGCTTCATGACGATCTGCCCTCCTTAATTCTGTGATACAATTGAATGAATTTAGTTTCCCAGCCTTTGTCCATTTGCACAGGCAGCACGCCGTTTGAATAGCTTTCCGCAATCTCGCGCATATACGGAATTTCCATCAATACATCAATATCTTCATTTTGGCAATATGATTGTATGCTTTGATCCTCCTGCATAGCCTTATTTACCACAACGCCGAATGGAATTCCCATTTTTCTCACCAATGACACAGCGATTTTTAAATCATGAAGGCCAAAGGGCGTGGGCTCGGTCACCAGTATGCAATAATCGCATCCATCGATGGTCTGTACCACCGTGCAGGACGCGCCTGGTGAGCAATCCAGAATTACGGGAACGTCATTAAGTATTAACTGCTTTAATTCATTGATTATCGGTATCGTAATCGGCTCGCCAATGTTCAACCTGCCCTGCAGGAAATGGCCTTCTCCGTCCGCTTCGACAACCCCAATTTCTCTTTTTATTTCAGTAATCGCTTTATGCGGGCAGGCGATTACGCACGTGCCGCAATGGTGGCAGACTTCGGGGAACATAAGCACCTTCCCTTTAACAACAGCAATGGCGTTAAAACGGCATGCTTTTCCGCATGCTCCACAACCGTCACACTTTGATTCATCAACCTTTGGCACAAGGACGTCTACAGGTGTCACATTCTTTATTTTTGGCTTCAGGAACAGAGCGCCGTTTGGTTCTTCTACGTCACAGTCGATATATTGGCTGTTACTCAGTGAAATGGCCAGACTCGCGGATACCGTCGTTTTGCCGGTGCCCCCTTTTCCGCTTAAAACAGCTATTTTCATTACTTCCCTCCCATACCGAAATTCGCGGGAACAGTTGTGCTGATTCTTTCAAGCGCTCCTTTCTTAAACAGTTCCATGTTTTCTTTAACAGTCGATAAATTACCTTTGTATATTTCGATGTTTGCCGCTTTGAGCACGTTCATCGCGTTTGGCCCAACGTTGCCGGTAATAAGAGCCTCTGCGCCTTTGTCTGCAACCAGTTGCGCCGCGGAAATACCCGCTCCGCCCGAAGAAGCTGCCCCGGTGTTTTCAATAGCTTCATATTCCATGGTTTTGGTTTCAACAATGATGAAACTCGCCGCTCTCCCAAATCTTTGATCCATCTGACTCTCCATTGTATTCCCTGCTGCGGATACTGCAATTTTCATAGATAAACAATCTCCTTTTGTTATTAGCGTAACCAATTAGTTATTGGCTTATGCTCATAACTAAATTATAACGCATTATGAGCATATGTCAATAACTAATTGAGTATACAGCTCTTTTGGAAAGATCTATCTATAACCTATTATAGTAATGCTTCCGTTATTAAAACGCTGTAACTATAAGGTTGTAGCGATCAAATCAGGAGCGATTAAAAAGTTTTTTGTTATGTCCGGCTGTGACCGAAGGATGAAATCAAGAGAATACTACACGGAATTGCAGAAAATCTTCCGCTAGACACGGTTATCCTGACAGCCGGATGTGAAAAGTACCGTTATAACAAGTTGCCGCTTGGTGACCTAGGCGGAATACCGCGTGTTCTTAATGCAGGTCAATGCAACGACTCATATTCCCTCGCTGTCATTGCTATGAATCTCACTTTATTTTTACCAGAAGGATTTAAACGTTTAACAGTGCCGTACGGCAAACTAAAGCCATTCTATGGCTTTCGTTAGTGAAGACGGGAACGATGAGTGGGAGTGATTTTAAAAAAACAATGCAGTCACAAAACTTTGTCTTGCCACTAACATCCCTCCTTCTCCGCCAATATTTCGGACAGTACAGAATAGTTATTCCTCGATAACAGATTAGCGAGTCACATGATTTGACGTGCTTTTATCTGTCTTTTTTTCCTGCCATACAAAAACTCCTAATGCAATTATTTTACATCAGGAGGCTCTTTTTTCTCAATGTCCGCTTTTACGGGTTCAGCTCTTCTTTATTTTAACAAACTAATTTATACAGGCTCAAAATTTATACCAAATACCTTCCTGCAGCTTTTTTTGAAGATAGTGTATCTCGGGCGTAAACTTCCTGCGTGCCGTCTTTGTATTGCGCAACGTTGCAGTCGCCTCAATATTATCAACGCCGTACGTCACCATTTTCCAATGCACATAATTAAAATCGTCAACGTAAAATGTTTCGGGATAGTGTCTTGGGCAGCGCAGCCGGTCAGATATATGTACGTAATGGAAAATAAAGCAGCAATTATATAAATAATCAATGCAACCATTTATTTCTCCTTATATTAATTTTTTATTTTATTATTCTGGCGGTCTCTTCTTCTGGCAAATAAATACGCTCCTAAAGCCAGCACTATATACAATGCTATTATAAAAAGCATTTGCCAAAGCTCGTTTGTAAACTCATAGTACAAAATCAACACTCCGCCAACCGCCAATACCGCCATTGCCATAATTGCAAAAACTGCAGATGATTTTGTCTTTTCTCTGATTTTAAAATTAGCCGCCGCCATAAGAAGCGATACAAGCAGAAAAGTTATGCTTCCGAATTCTAATATGAGCTCTAACCCGCCTATAAGTATAAGCAGGCTCGATATTGCTGCCATTGTAATAGTTGCGTTTATGGGAATGTTTTTTCTTCTTGATGATAGTATCTTTGGCAGATAACCGCTTTTCGAAACGACTGCCATTTGACGCGATGCGCCGAAAAGAGTTCCGCTTATCGCGCTGCTTGTCGCAAGCACAGCGCCGAGTATCACAAGATTGGTGCCGAGGCTGCCTATAACCTTGCCTGCCCCCGATGCAAGCGCATATTCTTTGTTTTGAATAATATCTTTAGCGGGGATCGCGAGCACGGCGCCTATAGATATAACAAGATAAATGACTATGGCAAGCGTTACCGCAAGGTATATCGCGCGCCCAATATTCTTATCAGGATTTCGCATTTCCCCCACAGCATTCACGACCAGCTGAAAACCTTCGTAAGCGACAAACGTAATAGATGCCACAATTAAAACGCTAAGTATGCTAGTTTTTCCCGCGTCCTGCGATAAGTTTTGCATGAAACTTTGCAAGTTAGGCGTACCGAAATGTATCAATATTACCGATATAGCAAGCAATATGACAAGTTTGGTATAAACCATAATATCTTCTATCTTGCCCATGCCGTTAACGCTCCACGCATTTACTCCTGAAAATACCGCTATTACGCCTATCGCTATTATTTTTCTTATCCATATGTTCTGCGCAAAAGCAAAGCCGCTTATGGCATAAGAAGAAAAAGTATAAGCATATAGCGCAAGTGTACTTATGTATCCGAATATCACGAGCCATCCTATTATTGACGGCGCAAAATGAGATTTCGGGTAAGTCTTTTTAAAAAACGAAAAAGTCGCTCCTTCGTCTTTATAATACTTGCCAAGCTTAACGTACGAATATGCGGCGAGCATTGCTATAATACCGCCGAGAAAAATTGCCAGAGGAGTAAGGTTCCCGATAAGAGACACAGAAACGCCGAGAACTGTAAATATTCCGCCGCCTACCATTCCGCCGAGAGCTATTGCGACAAGCTCGGGCAGACCTAAGCTTTTATTGCGTTTTCTGTGAATAGACATAATTCATACTCCTTGCAGTCAAAAAAGTGTGAACCATACTGATAACTTATATTTAATGTAACATATTTTTTGGTTTGTGTAAATTTACAGTAATTTATAATTCTATTAATATTCAACAAATATAAAAAAAGCTTTTATATAAAATTTGCATTATACTAAACACAAAATAATAAAAGCAGTTTCTTATTTCTGACAAATTGGAGTCTTAGTTTAATTTATATTTTGTCGAGACAATCTCTGTTATTCGTACACCGTAATTATCATCGATGACCACTACCTCTCCTCTTGCAAAAAGCTTGCCGTTTACCAGTACGTCGACCATTTCTCCTGCGATTCTGTCGAGCACAATTATCGACCCCATGTTAAGGTTTAATATTTCCTGTATGCTCTTTTTGCTCTTTCCGAGAACGACAGTCACCTGAAGCGGAACGTCCATTATCAAATCAATATTTTTCTTGGACTCGTTTTTTTCCGCCGTGCGCTGTGCCGCAGTTTCATTACTGAACGATTGATATTTAACAGCTTTTAAATCGACAGTTTTCTCGGTTTTTTCCGGTGTTTTATTTTCCTGCTTAACCTCTTTAACGGGAGGTTCTGGGTTTTGCTCCTGTACTTCTGGAACTTCGTCTTCTTTATTGTCGTTTAAAGAATCTACAAGCCTTTGCCCAAACTCAATAGGCATTATCTGCATGATATTGCTTACAAGCAGTTCGTCAATTTCCATTCTGAAACTTATCTTTATCGATGATTCTTCCTGCGTAAACAGCTGCTCAGCCTCTTTATCGCCTTTAATGAGTTCTTTTGTTATAGGAGGTGATATATTTATTCCCACATGCAGAATATCGGCAAGCGCTGTAGAAGACGAACCTACCATCTGGTTCATAACTTCGCTTATTGCGCTTAAATAAAGTTCCTCAATCTCTTCGCCCGGTTCTCCTTCATTGCCCATTAAAAGATTCGTGATTTTCAGCGCGTCTTCTTTTTTCAGAAGAAAAACATTTTTCCCATCCAGCCCCTCTGTATACGACACATTAGTCGCCACAACAGGCTTTTCATACTCGTCTAAGTATTCGCTTCCTTTACAGATACTTACCTTTGGCGTAGTAATATTGACACGCTTGCCAAGAAGAGTGGACAGTGTTGTCGCGGAAGTCCCCATGCAAATATTGCCGATTTCACCTAAAGTATCTTTAACATTGCTGTTTAGTATGATTTCCGCTTGATTTTTTTCATTTTCTATTTTTTCGTCATTCACAGGCCTGGGCGTACTCATCTTGCGTTTCCTCCTCTAGTATATCTGATATCTCAACCGCGTAATTCGAGTCTTGCATTCCTATAAAACCCCTGAATTTCGGAATATGCTCGACCTTTAGTATTATCGAATTATTGATGTTGTGGTTAATCTGTATAACATCTCCGACTTGCGTACCGACAATCTCTTCAATTGTCGCAAATGTATCATTGAATACAGCATTTAAATTAAGTGTAATGTTGGCTAAACGCATCTTTAATTCATTTTTATCTATAGTATTCATATTGCTGTAGTTTTCTGAGTACCATGTTTTCATTACAAGCTGTTTCGCTATCGGCTGTATTGCCACATGCGGTATACAAAGATTGATAGTGTCAGAAACATCGCCTATTTGTACATTCATCGTGATTATAGCTATAGGCTCGTTTGCAGATACTATCTGTGTATACTGGCTGCTTGTTTCTATTCTGTCGAACGTAGCGCTGACTTTCTTTATCTTTTCCCACGCTTCGTCCATCATGTTTATCATTCTTCTTACTATTCTCTCTATTATAGAAAGCTCTATCTCTGTAAAAGCTTTATCCGTTTCGGGGAAATCGGTCGTACCGCCGAGAACTCTGTTTATTATCTCGTAAGAGATTATAGGAGATATCTCAAAAAGCATAGAGCCCGCAAGCGGCGGCATATTTATAATGGATATAATGACAGGCGACGGCATAGAATTGCTTATCTCCGAAAAACTTTGTTCCTCTATAGAAACCATTTCGACTTCACAGATAGTACGAAGCGTTCCCGACAGATACGTAGAAAGCCTGCTTGCATAATTATCATATATAAAATGCAGCGTACGCATCTGGTCTTTGGAAAATTTATTAGCCGTTCGAAAGTCATATGTTTTTATTTCATTGCTTTCATCGTCCGACTGCTCATCAAATGTCGTATCCTCTCCTGAGGCAAGAGCATTTAATAGTTCATCAATTTCATTTTGAGATAATACGTTTGCCAAAACTTCTCTCCTGATAAAAATTTACTGTATTACAAAATCGTCAAAATATACCGTTCTTATATAATCCGCGTCCATTTCTTCGGACAGCTTTGAAACTATCTTTTCACGAAGCTCGTCTTCTACGCCTATGCTCCGAAGTTCTGCTTCAGTTTTCTCACGAAGCGTAAAAACAATCACATCCCGCAGTATATGGTTATTCTCTGTCAGAAAAGCTTCCGTCCCCGCTAAGTCGTTTGTAGCAAGCTCAAGAACTATAGTAGCCTGAAGCAGACGTTTGCTGTCTTTTATATTAGTTACAAAATAATCACCCGGCAAATAGTAGCTTATTTCAGGTTCGCTTTCTCCCGGATTCAGCACCATAAAATATATTCCAGCGGCAGCTGCCACAATAACAACTGCAACTATTATAATTATCTTTTTTTTCATTGGCGTTATGTCCGTCCTTTATTCTTTTAGAACACTTTCTATTACAAAATCGACACGCCTGTTTGCCTTTTTGCCTTCTTCTGTATCGTTGCTCTCTACCGGATGATATTCACTACGGCCAAGCGGTGTCAAGATTGAAGGGTTAATATCCATATGCCGAATAAAGTACCTTACAACCTCTTCTGCCCTAGATGACGATAACGCCAAATTATCTTCAAATTCCGCCGTACTGATAGGGACATTATCCGTATGCCCTTCGATTTGTATCTCTTTTATCAAATTCGTATAATCCTGTATAATATCGCACAGCTTAAGCAGAATAACTTCAGATTCCGATTTTATTTCGTCACGTCCCGAGTCGAAAAGCGCCGAATCCGTCATTCTTATAAGTATAGTATCTTCAGATTCCGATACGTGTATTTTGTTCTCCAGCTTGTTTTTTTCTATGTGATTTTGTATCTGTTCATATAACTCATTAAATCGTTTTTTTACAGTTTCGGCATTACCCGCCGATTCGTTTTCCAGCCCTGATTCTTCCTCATCCGCCCCCGATTGTTCATCATCCCTTTGCTGTGTATTCATTATTCCGAGCGTCTGCACATTATTAGGCTCTGATGCTTCTATCGCGACAATCTGAGACCCCGAAAGCGAGCTTACAATTTTTTTCCATTTTTCCGCGTCAATAGTAGAAAAAGAAAACAGCAGAACAAAAAAAGCAAGCAGCAGCGTTACCATGTCGCCGTATGTATTCATCCATGCCGGAGACCCTTCTTCATCCGGCGCTTGTGGTTTTCTTTTCTTATTCTTCATCCTGTATCTCCTTAACCTCAGGATTGATCTCATGTTCTTTTTCTTCTTCTCTTATATCACGCCTCGAAATAAAAGAGGTCAGCTTGTCTCTTATAATTCTCGGGTTTTCTCCGTCTTGTATAGACAAAAGCCCTTCTATATATAACTCTTTTTGAAGGCATTCGCTTTCGCTTCGCGCTTTTAGTTTTTTTGCCACCGGATTAAAAACAAGGTTAGCCAAAAGCACGCCGTAAAATGTTGTTATCAAAGCGGTTGCCATACCGGGGCCCAGCGCAGCATAATCATCCAGATTTTTCAACATGTTAATAAGGCCTATAAGTGTACCTATCATTCCGAAAGCCGGAGCATATGTAGACATACTTGAAATTACCGCCTGCCCCTGCGAGTGCCTTTCCTGTATAAAATATATCTCTGTCTGAAGAACGTTTTTTACAAGCTCGGTATCCGCGCCGTCGACTATCAACATAATACCTTTTTGCAAAAAAGGGTTGTCGATGTCTTCTATTGCGTCTTCAAGCGCTAAAAGGCCTTCTTTTCTCGCTATATTGGCAATGTTGATTATCAAATCTATATCCTCTTTTAAATCAACATTCTTTTTTCTAAACGCTTTTTTATATACCGTTACCAGCGACTTTAACATTTTTGCCGGATAGGCAACAACAGTAGCCGCAATCGTTCCGCCGAAAACTATAAGCATAGACGGATAATGAATAAACGAATCTAACTCGCCATTAAAAAGTATGGAAACACATATGCAAATAAATCCTGCTGCAATACCTATAATTGTTGTTATTTCCATTACTATTCACCTCTATTTTTTGTTAACCGGGCTTGAGTTTATTTTGCGCTTATAATCAATAATAAGTTTTTTTATCTTACTGCATTTTTCGGATACAACAAGCTTTCGCCCCGAAACCATTGAAATCACCGTGTTGGGCGTTTCTTCTACAAACTCTATCAACTCACAATTTAACAGAAATTCTTCGTTATTCAATCTATGAACATTAATCACGATACGGCCTTCTCTCATCATTTTTTACAACTTCGCATGGGGAGAACGATTCCCCCCCATGCTTACATCATTTTTCTTTTATCTGACCATGTTAACTACTTCTTCTAACATCTCGTCGGTAGTTGTTATTATTCTTGAATTGGCCTGAAAACCTCTTTGCGTGACTATCATATCTGAAAACTCGCGTGTTAAATCAACGTTAGACATCTCCAGCGTCCCGGGATTAAGCTCACCTGCCCCGCCTTCTCCGGGCGTTGAATAATTCGGGTCTCCCGAGTTCACTGTTGTCCGGTATGCGCTGTCGCCCGTTTTTTCGAGTCCGTTAGAGTTGGCAAATGTAGCGATTATTATCTGCCCTAAAACTACGCTGTCGTTTGTCGTTTCATCAAGCCCTACTACCTGCCCGTTGCTGCTTATAGATACATCGTAATAAGCAGGGTCAATGTATATGTTTGTCATGACAGGATCTCCGCCAACAAGCACCAATGTACCGTCAGGGTTTACTTCGTACCCTTGTATAAACGCGCCGTTAGCGTTGACCAGATAATCGTTGGCGTCGGTATAAAGGTTGCCCGCGCGCGAGAATGTGGTCTGTCCGCCCTCTAGAAGCGTAAAGTAACCGTCGCCGTCAATTGACAGATCAAGAGTATCTCCCGTGTACTGAGACGAGCCTTTTCCCGTTAGAACATCTATAGTTGACTGTACGCCAAGGCCTATTTGCTCCGGGTTTGTTCCTCCGCTTGTAGCCGTGCCTGCCGAAGACGGTGTAATCGTCTGGCTGTATATCGTCTGGAATATTACACGGCTTGCTTTATATGATACTGTGTTAACGTTTGCTATATTGTTTGCTATTACATCCATTTTGGTCTGATGGTTGCTCAGCCCTGTGATAGCTGAGTATAATGAACGCATCATAATAATTTTCCTCCTATTTAGTTATTTCCGTAATGTCTGATACAAGAATATTCTGATCGTTGACTACCGCATAAATCAAATCGTTCTGTATCAGTATTTTTTCTACCGTTCCCGTGACTGTTGTCACATCGCTTGTTTGCTCATCAATGATATCGGCTGAAACAGTGCTTCCTATAAGGTTCGCGCTCTGCAGTATCTGCTCGTCTTTTGTTCCCTCAATGACGTTTTCATCTACCACTCCGAAGATCGACGACAATTCATATTGTTTGTCTCCGACCATCAGATAGTTCTCACCTTTTTCTTTTACAACGCCTTCTACTTTGCCGCATATCAAAGTGTCTTTGTCGCCCTCTACGTATACATATTTACCTATTAAATTATACGCCTGGCTGGTAGAAAACTCAGCGCTTAGCGCCTGCATCTGCTCAAGCATGGAAAACTGCGCCAATTGAGCTACAAAATCCGTGTTGCTCGTTGCCTCAAGCGGATCCTGATATTTCATCTGCGCCATAAGCAGCTCTAAAAAATCTCCCTGAAGCAGTTCGCTGCCGCTTGCTTTTTCGTTATTGTAATCAGCCAGAGTCCTTAAAATAGACTCGGTTGAATTAACTGTACTCATAACTTTTCCTTTCGTTTACGCTAAAAATTCAACAGAGCTGTTCATAAAATACAAATCGGGCAAATCTGTTACAGCATCGTAAACCAAGTTTTGTATAGTTTTTTCCGATAATTGACTGCCCTTCCTGTATCTCGTTTCTTTCGTGCCGCCGTTGTTTTGTTCAAACGCCTGATTTTCGTTGTCTGCAAACATTTGGTTCTCATACGTAACGTCAATATCCGATACGGCAATACCTTTTTCTTTCATCATTGATTGTAAAGAGGGCATCTGTTCAGAGAATAATTCTTTTACAGCTAAATCCTCTGTCTTGATACGCATTTTGATGTCGCCGTTCTCCATAGTCAGTTTTATGTTAACCTTTCCTAAAAAACCGGGCTTTAACTCTACTTCAAAATCATACTTGCCCTGTTTTGCGTTAATGTTAACTTTTTCGACTATTCGAGTAACATTTTGCTTCACAACCTGTGCTTGGCTTTCTGTTTGCTCTGCCGTATCCGCAGCATATATTTCTTTTACACCTGCCGGGGTATTCTCATTGACGGCACCTTTTAGACTGTTAACGTTGTTTTTTTCTGCAAAACCGCTTTGCTCTTTTATTATCACGTTTTTTTGCTCTGTTTTTTTCTCCTGCACATTTGCCGTGACATCACTTATTTCTGCAGTATTGCCATCATTGTTGTCTGCACCGTTATTTTCCGCAGAAGTAATCTTTGTTTGAGAAGACAATCGTTTTTGCGCTGTCGTCAATTCTTCTTTTTGTAAAACAGTCTTATTTTCTTCATTCGAACCGCTGATAACGTCATCAAAGTTTTTCTTAATTTCCATAACTTTGCTATCCTCGGCATATTCGACGCCCGCTATAGTATTTTCATTAACGGCCGGTTCTTTTTCCGCCGCAACGGCAACCGCCGGTTTTTCGTTTACTGCCGATTCTTCATTATTTTTTAAAGACTGTTTCTTGTTGGTACTCTCGAAGGAGCACAAATACTTACCAACCGCTTCTTTTAACTTTTCCTGTGCCTCTTTGGGCATTGAATCGAGTTGGTTGTTCGTTAGCATCCTTGCAAATTGTTCAGACAATGATTCAATATTTTCTTGTCCTGCTGCCGCCTGCTCTGTCAATGCATTCAGCTTTTGCATTATTTCCTGCTGATTAATTGCATTTGTATCTGTTGCCTGAGCTTGCAGTATAGTATTGTCTGTTTGATAATCTAGCAATCCGAATCCTTCGAGAATGCCAACAATTCCGGATAAAAGTTCCCCAGTGCCAGAATCGCAGGCCATGCTATTATCTGTTTGTTTACTGCTGTTGTTAAGCGCCGTCAATTGCGATATAATTTGCTGCAATATAGTGCCCTCTTCGCAGCTTTGTAATTTTTTCTTAAAGCTTTGCTTTGCTTTCGGGGCATTTTTACCGTATACGGTAAAGTCTGTCTTTGACTGCGCCGCTTGTGTTTTTACAGCAGCATAGTTTGGTGCTTCGCATGTTTGAAACACCATTGCAGTATTCATTGTTTATCACCTCCTTTTTAATAAAAATTATTTAATTTATCATTTCTGATAAAATTGCTGTCGCTGTTTCTTTATCCATCTGGTCTAATATAGATGCCGCATTATCGCTTTGCATATTTACAAGAACCAATACTTTTTCCTGCACAGTTTTCATTCCGCCAATAGCCTCTGCGGCTTTCACCGTATCCATTTCTTCAAAGATTTCTACGGTCGCCATCAAATTGCTGTCTTTCACTTCACCGTCTTCGCCTGTGCCTGTAAGCGACACTTCAAGCTCGGATAACTCCTTCTCTTTTTTCGCAAGGTCTTTTTTTATATCTTCAAGCTCGTCGTCTTTTTCTTCCCATACATCAATCTGCGATTCAAGAGCTTCAATCTCCAATTCTAATTCTTCTTGTTTTGTAAGCGCCTCTTCAAGCATTTCATTCGCCGAAACTATGCGTACGTCGGGCGCAATGTCCAAGGCAAAAAGCTCTATTACCGCCTGCTTTGATTCGCCTATATTAAAATATACCATTGCAAAAACTCCCGCAATTACAATGATAAAAACAATACTCGCCAATACACCCGAAGAAATGCGTTTCTTCTTTTTCTTCATCTTTGAAGGCTTTTCTTTAGGCCTTTTTTCAGATGCGGATTTAGCAGTTAAAATTTTCTTTTTTTTCTCGGTTTTTTTATTTTCTTCCTGCATACATTACCCTTAAGAAACAATCACTTTATAAGAAATAAAATCTTCTATCTGCCTGGCGTGTTCTTTTTTTAAATTTTCAAGGTACTTACCGTATTCTTTTTCTTTTATTTTCTCAAGCATCTTTATTTCTTTACGTATATCAACCAACTTTTGCATACATTGTTCTTTCTCTGACTCGAGTTTTAAAATTTTCTTTTGCACAGCAGACATGGATGTTTTCAGCCGTGAAAAAAAACGGTCATATTTTAATGCCCTGTTTGCCATAACTCCGGCCGTGATTACTCCGTGATACTCTGTTTTCGCTTTATCGAATTCACGTTTAAGATAATCCATTTCTTCAGACTGCTTTGCCAGTTTTGCTTCTATATTCTTAATTTTTAATTTTTGTTGTTTCTCAAATCCTGTTTGCATGTCGTATAAAGACTGCAAAGAAAACACAAACTTTTTCATACCGCACTACCCGCATTTCTTCTGTTATATATTTCATTTACAAATTCCATAGTCTCTTTGTAAGAAAAGTTTTCTTCAACTTGCTGTTTTAACAATTCGTTGACCGGTTCTATAAGATCTATTGCTTCATCAATTTTAACATCCGAGCCTTTTTTATACGCGCCTATTGATATAAGATCCTGCGCGTCTTTATACGTTGCCATAATTTTTTTCAGATAAGCAGTTTTATCTAAATCTTCTTTCTGTACGATATCCGGCATTAAACGGCTAACGCTTTGAAGTATATCTATCGCCGGATAATGATTGTTGTTCGCCATCTTTCTAGAAAGCACGATGTGCCCGTCTAGTATGCCGCGAACTGTATCGGATATCGGCTCATCCATGTCGTCGCCTTCTACAAGTACGGTGTATAGCCCCGTGATAGATCCGCCGTTAAACATTCCGGCGCGCTCTAGAAGCTTTGGCATAATCGCGTATACCGACGGAGTAAATCCTCTTGAAACGGGCGGTTCTCCTATCGCCATTCCGATTTCTCTCTGCGCCATTGCGAAACGTGTCAGAGAATCCATCAACAGCATTACATGCAAACCCTGGTCCCTGAAATACTCCGCTATTGCCGTGCCTACCATTGCAGATTTTAGTCTTACAAGCGCCGGCTGGTCGGATGTCGCCACAATGAGTATAGACCGCCGTAATCCTTCTTCCTGCAGATCCTTTTCTATAAAATCGTTGACTTCTCTTCCTCTTTCGCCGATAAGCACAATAACGTTTATATCCGCCGATGTATTTCTTGCTATCATGCCAAGAAGCGTGCTTTTTCCTACGCCGCTTCCCGAAAATATGCCTATTCTCTGGCCTTTGCCTATCGTCAGCATAGAGTCTATTGCCTTTATTCCAAGTGGCAGCCTCTCTGCTATTCTTTTTCTGTCCATAGGGTTTGGCGGATTGTTCATTATCGGATAACACGTTTCCGCCTTTATCGGGCCTTTGCCGTCTATCGGATCTCCCAAACCGTCAAGCACTCTTCCGCAAAACGCTTTTCCAACAGGTACATTCAGCGAGCGGTTATCAGAAACTACAAAGCTGTTTGGGCCCGCGCCCGATAAATCGCCGAACGGCATAAGCAAAACCTTTTTATCTTTAAACCCCACTACTTCAGAAAGTATAAAATTCTCTCTTTTTTCTGTATATATTCTGCATATGTCTCCAAGTTTTGCCGTAAGCCCTGCTGCTTCTACCGTTAAACCGAGTATCTGGCTTACACTTCCGCCGTATTCAAACGAGTCGATATCTTTTAAGCTGTCTCTGTATGTTTTCTCGCAAGCGCCCTTATCCATATATGTTTGCCCTCTCTTTCAAAGAACGCTGTATTTTGTCTAGCTGCGCAGATACGCCCGCGTTTATAATCCCTTCATCAGAATCCACTATGCAGCTTTTTTCTTCTGCAAATGGATCGCATATTACTTCAAACGTAACACATTCCATTTCATCCAAAAGCCGCTTGCTGCCTTCTTTAAAATATTTCTCATATTCCGCACGGCTTACGCGCAATATGAATTTTTCTGCTGATTTCAAACCGGCAATTGCCTTTTTAACAATGCCTATATACAATGTATCGTCTCTTTCTATCTGAATATTAATAATTTTTTCTGCGACGTCTATAGACAATTGTAAAATCGAATCCTGCATCTTAGAATCTATCTCTTGCTGGCATCTCTCTAATTTTTTTACAATGCTGCTAACTTCCTGCGTCTGTCTCTCTGTTAAAATCTCAAGTTCCTCTGTTGCATCCTGCATTCCTTTTTCATATCCTTGCTGGCGCGCGCACTCTTTGATTTTCTCCGCTTCTTTTTGCGCTTCGCTGATAATGCCCTCTGCAGTGTTTCTCGCCCCTTTTAAAATACAGTGCTCTTTTATTTTTATAGCAGGCGGAACAGGCTCGCGGACTTCCTCGCGTTTTTCCTCATAAACTTCTTTGTGGTTTTTTTGATCCTCACGGTTGATGATTATAAATGATTTATTGAAATTCATATTATCAACTAAGGATTTGTCAATTTTATACAACTAACTCGTCCTCCATATTGCGGGTAATAATAATTTCACCTGAATCATCAAGTTTGCGTATGATATTAACAATTTTCTGCTGCGCTTCTTCTACATCCCTTACTCTTATCGGGCCCATAACTTCCATATCGTCTTGTATCATTTCCTGCAGACGTTTAGAAACATTACTAAATATGGCTTTAGAAACTTCTTCCGTCGCGCCCTTAAGAGCGATAGCTAAGTCTCTGTTATCAATTTCTTTGAGTACTCGCTGTGTAGCATGGCTTTCGAGCTTGACAATATCTTCGAAAATAAACATACGTTTTCTTATCTCTTCAACAAGCTCGGCGTCCGTTTCTTCGAGAGCCTCAAGCAGATGCCTTTCCGTGCCTCTGTCTACACAGTTTAAAATCTGAACAAGACTGTCGATACCGCCGGTAGACGTCTGGTCTCCGAAGTTTAAAGTAGACAGCCTTCTCTCTAAAATTCTTTCAGTTTCTTTTATATATTCGGGAGACGTTGTTCCCATATTTGCTATTCTTGCAATAACGCTCAGCTGTTTTTCCAGCGGTAATGCAGAAAGAATCTGCGCCGAATTCTTAGAATTTACGAACGACAGAATCAATGCAATTGTTTGCGGATGTTCATTTTGTATGAAATTTAAGACTTGAGTGTTATCTGCTTTTTGTATAAAATCAAAAGGTTTTACTCTAAGCGAGGATAAAAGCTTCATTACCATTTCATTAGCGCGATCTTCCCCTAAAGCTTTATCAAGAATATCCCTTGCGTAGTCTATACCGCCTTCAGAAATATATTTTTGCGCCATGCATATCTGCATGAATTCTTCTATTACCGATTCTTTGATATCGGGGTCAACTCTCTGCATACCCGTTATGCCGAGCGTTAACTGTTCTATCTCTTCCTCGGTTAGATATTTATAAATCTTTGCCGCAGAATCTTTTCCCATGGTAATCATCAGAACTGCGGCTTTTTCTTTTAATGAAAACTGATTCTTAGCGTTCAAAGCGGCCACCTTCCTTACTCGTTGTTAAGCCAGTTGCGCAATAAGTTTGCAACAGACTCCGGATTTTTATTTATATATTCTTCAAGTACCGACAAATTGCCGTCCTTTTTTTCAAAGTCTTCAATGTTAGTTTCTTTTTGCATTGCATCGGGAATAATATTTTCATCCGCAACCAATTCAAACCCTTCATCCAGATCATCGCTCTTTTTCTTTTTGAGTGTTTTTACCATGGCGAGCAGTAATATGAAAACTATTACAGCTCCCACGATTATTATTATCAATTCTTTTGTCGAGCCGTCCTGCGCAAGTTTCAAAAGCTCCTGCTGTGCCTCAAACGCTGCCGCTGTGTCGTCTGCCGCCGAATCGAGATTCTCTTTAAACGGCAGCATTTCAACATTGATTTTATCTTCCTGCACACCGACAGCCGTCGTTATAAGCTGTTTTATTTCATCAGAATAATCGTCTGCATCGTTTTCGCTGTTCAAAACAACCGAGACGGACAGATCTTCTATCTGGCCCTGCGCTTTTTCGACTTGTGTAATAGTCTCGTTTATTTCATAGTTAGCTTCTCTTGAGACCTGATAGTATGCCGCGTTTTCTTCGTCTTGTATTGTCGCTAAATATTCAGAAGCGCTTCCGTTTGCATCAACGCCCGAAACGTTGCCGCTTGAATCTTCAGCATTGTTTGATATAGCTTCTACAAGCTCCTGCATGCTCACTACGATGCCCTCGCCGTCGTCATTAGGAGAAGTGTATTCAACAGATTCTGTTTTTTCAGAGTCGAAATTTAAAACAGCACTCACAACAGCCAGTACATTCTCTTTGCCCAATACAGGGCCGAGCAGGTTTATTATCTGCTCTTCAAACTGAGTTTGTACCTGCGTTTTGAGTGCAAGCTGTGAATCCACGCTTTTTAGATTGTCTTCTTCTTTTGTTGAATAAAGCCTCATATTAGAATCGATGATGCTTACATTTTCTGTTTCGAGGCCGGATATGCTTTTTGAAACGAGCTGGGCAATAGCTGTCACTTCGCCGTTGTCAAGCTCTTTTCCCTGTTCTAAAATCAGTACCACAGAAGCTGTTGCAGACTCGTTGTCATCCGAAAGTATAAATGAGCTGTCTTCGCCGAGATCGAGATTGACTACTACATCTTCAACTTTATTAAGCTGTATTATAGTCTGCCTTATATTCTCCTGAAGCTGAAATTGATAGTAGCGCTGTTTTACTTCGTCTGTCACGCCGAGCCCTGACGCAAGCTCATAGATATCATAGTTAAATCCGCTGCTCGGGTATCCTTTTGCGGCAAGCTCGAGCCTTACTGTATCCACTTCGCTCTCTGCTACAAGTATTGTATCTTCGCCTTTAGTTTTTGCACTTACGCCCATTTCGGACAAAAGCCCTAAAACCTCTCCTGTATCAGATGCTTCCATGCCGCTGTATAAAACACAATAAGAAGTTTGATTTAGTAATACGGAAGCAATAATGATAACTGCAATAATAATAATGATAAAAACGAAAAAGCTTTTTCTTTTGCCCTTTTCCATTTCGCTAAAATAGTTAATTATTCTATTTGGTAACTTTTTTATTATTTCTGCCATAATACGCCTTTATATAATTATATTAATATTTGTGCCATTTCATAGAATGGCAGGTATTTTATTTATAAACAAATATTTTGTATTTAAAACAAATATTTTACATTTTATTGTAAAGTTTTTTTTTATTATGACGATAAACAAAATATAAGGTATTATGCTGTTGTTTTTTGATCAAGGCGCCAAAAAAACAACGCTGAATATCTTGTAAATATTGCAAGGATGCAAATAAAAATTTCATGGAGGATTAAATTATGAGAATTAACAACAACATTATGGCGTTAAACACGCACCGCCAGTACGCGCTTAACAACGACAAACTGGCATCTTCGACAAAGAAAATGTCTTCCGGTTATGCGATAAACACTGCTGGTGACGACGCAGCCGGACTTGCCATTTCAGAGAAAATGCGGGCGCAGATCCGCGGCCTCGATATGGCATCAAAGAACAGTGAAGACGCAATTTCTCTCGTGCAGACTGCCGAGGGCGCATTGCAGGAAAGCGAATCAATACTACAGCGTATGCGTGAGTTGTCCGTACAGTCAGCCTCGGACACGAACGAAGACACAGTCGACCGTGTTGCGCTTCAAGCGGAGTTCTCTCAGCTAATATCCGAGATAAACGACATCGCAGAGGATACTTCCTTCAACAACATGAATCTGCTTGACGGCACCTTTGGTGCGTCTACTGCTATTGATACAGCTACTTCCACATTAGACGATAAAGCAGGCGTAGCCAATATATCAATATCGGGTACTGCAAGCGGAACCTACACATTTATCGATGATGGTGCCGACCTAGAGATTTCAGATGGTACAACAACCGTAACCATTACTGGCGGCAGCCCTGTGGATGGCGCGCAAACGATTGAGGTTGAAGAGTTCGGCATAACTATCGAACTTAGCAGCGGCTTTGCTAATGGCGCTGATGCTTTAAGCGGAACTGTTGAAGTTGTATCTTCCGGATCAGACGCACAGATTCAAACAGGCGCAAATCAAGGCCAAAACATGACCATATCAATTGATGCTATGGATTCAACTACACTTGGCGTTTCAGGATTAAACATTGGAACTGCTTCTAATGCAGAGAGTGCAATTGGCGCAGTAGACACGGCCATCAATACTGTATCAAAACAGCGGGCGGAACTCGGCGCTATACAGAACAGGCTGGAACATAAGATTAACAATCTTAACACTACATCTGAGAACCTGACAGCTGCTGAAAGCCGTATTCGCGACGTTGATATGGCACAGGAAATGACAACTTATACGCAATCGAGCATACTTGTACAGGCTGCGACTTCTATGTTGGCTCAAGCCAATTCAGCTCCTCAAAACGTGCTCTCGTTGCTGCAATAAGAAAATTACAATCCAAATAATGTTCTTTGAGAAAGCCCCGCCATACAGAGCGGGGCTTTCTCATACCTCTTTCCTGATTCAAATAACTTTTCTATATCAATTCAAATCCAGGCCCGATACCTGTACAGGAACATTGGTATCGTCAGTCGTGTGTCTCTAAGCTTTGCGTATGTGTTCTGCCCCATGCCCAGACTGTGCCGTCATCCAAAACGGCTATGCTTTCATTTTCGCCGCAGCCGATTGCGGTTATCCCCGATAACACGGAAACGGCCCCGGCTGAACTGCAATTGAGATTAGTTCCGTTGCCAAGCTGTCCGTAAGTGTTCCAGCCCCATGATGAAACCGTACCGTCGCTTTTAAGACAAGGCTGTGCATTGATCGTTTAATTGCATAAAAAAACCCGCCCCTATAGGCAGGCTTTCTGTCATAATATTTATTTAGCTTGCTTCTTATCTTTTATGCTGTTAAAAGAAACAACAGCAGCGTTTACCGCCGCTAAATTAATGTCTATAGTTTCTTCTAAAAGCTCTTTTCGAAATATCCGCGTCTCTTTCGGCGCTTGAATGCCTATACGAACTCTGTCGCCGTCAATCGCCAAGATCTCTAATATGATGTCTTTGCCCAGCGTTATGCCTTCACCGGCTTTCCGTGACAGAACCAGCATTCTCTTCGCCTCCTTTTTCCAAACTCTCCATAACGGCTTCGTAAACGGGATAGCGTATCTCGAGCTCTTTTGCGTCTATTATAATCTGTTTGCCTATGCCCCGCTTTGCATTTATAACAATCGGCGCAGCTAAGTTTACCGTCATCTTCTTAAAATCGGAAGGTATGACGACTACGTTCATGATAAGCAGATCGTTTTTGCTTTCGACGTACAGTTCGTCAAGCTCGTTTTCCCGTACGTCAATATTATAATCTTCCAAGATCTCGAAAGATATAATTACAGGTAAAGCAATAAATTTATTTTCGGTAGACTGAAGCCAGAAAATCGGCTTGGTGCTGCTTACCTCTAATATAATAAACTTATGCAAATCTTCAAAGCCCGGAAGCCCTAAAGGAAATTTTATTATTTTACTGTCTTTAGTATCAAAAGTACCAAATCTATCGGTGTCAATGAGCATGGTACGCCCTCCTTATTATTTTTTTCATCATACTTTAGTTCAGAAAATCAATGAGTGAAAGCTGAACAATATCCGCCCCGATTTTCAATGCCGCTGTATATACGTTTTCCGCCATTTCATAATTCATAACGGCCTCGGCTAAATCAACGTCCTCAACTTTAGACTGCAATTCTGTGTAGCTTAAAGTATTATCCTCATATCTGTTCTTTAACAGCTCAAGCCTGTTTGTCATGCCTCCTACTTTCGCTTCAATAGAAAGAACATTGCTTTGGTTATCCAAAAGCTTGTCTATATAACCGTTCAAAGTCTGCGCATCGGCATCGCTTTTGAGCGAGTTATAGAAATTATCTAAAACCGTATATATGTTGTCATCGCCCATACCAAAAAGTTTGGTACCCGCAATGGAAATATCCATAGTAGTCTCATACCCTATTTCATAAGTTATTGACATTTCGTCTTCCGCAATCAAATCGGGGTCAAGATCGTTTGTTAAATCCAAACCGTTGTAAAGTATATTTCCCGAACCATCGGCTTCAAACGGCGCTTTTTTTACATTGTAACCGCTGAAAACATATTTATCGCTCGACTGCGAGTTGCCTATATCCACAATCTCGTCTCGAAGCTGAGCAATCAATTCGGCGGCAGCCGCTTTATCTTCTGTGGACACAGTATCGGAAGAAACCTCAATGGCAATCTCGTATGCCATTTGTATTACTTCATTAAGGCTTGCGGCAGATGTCTCCGTCTGTGTCAGCCACGTTAGCCCGTTATCGATGTTTTTCTTATACTGCTCTGTTTTATAAAGCTTAGTTCTGCACTGCATGACCGTGATCAAACCCACAGGGTCATCCGAAAGACGATTTATCTTTTTTTCTTTAGAAATCTGCGTTTGTATTTCATCCATACTTTTTAAATTGTTATTTAGATTATTTAAATAGTTATTCAGCATCATTTTATTTGTAACACGCATAGCATTTCCTCCTTTATAAAGATAATCGTCATCTTCCTACTATTCCTGTACTCGTAATTAATCTGTCTAGCGCCTCGTCTATGGCTGTAAAAACACGTGAGGCGGCGGCATAGGCATGCTGGTAAGATACAAGGTTTATCATCTCTTCGTCAAGCGACACGCCCGAAATGGACTCTTTGCGGTTTTCGAGGTTGCCTACAATGGCTTCCTGGCTGTCGAGCATTTCCCGGCAGCTTCCGCTCTCTATACCGAGCTCTACCACAAAGCTTGACCAATAATCTTCAAAACTGCCGATTGTCGCAAGTGTCGTGCTTGAAGCAAGAGCAGCCATAGCTCTTGCCACTTCGTTGTTGCCTTCCTGAGAGTTCGGAGCGCTAAGGTCAATGAGTTCTCCGGACGCCGCTATATTATTTACATTAGCGAGCACCTCGGCCGAAAGCGCAAAATTGCCTGCCGTAATATCGGCATAACCGCCCGCGGGAACTTCAAAGAAATCTACGCCCGTCTGTGACGGCGTTGCGCCGTACGGCATTGTGTAGCCTGTGTTATGCACAGCGTTGAACTCCTGCGCAAGGCTGCGTGCCAGAGTGTTCATGCTCGATAATATATAAGGAATTCCCATATTATCGATTGCGTTTCCGTCGCGAAGATCTTCGTACGCTGCAAGCTCTCCGCCGCTGTACGCAAAATCTGTAGTTGTACCCTCATAATAAATCGAATAATATCCCGCCTGCCCCGAAACAGCGCCTGTCTGATCTGCGGCGGTCTCGAGCAGAGTAGTGTCGGTATGGTTGACTAGCTCTACGCCCTGCGACGTAATTATAAGTTTCTTGTCCGAATCTTCGGTATATTCTATTTTAACGAGCTTTGAAAGCTCGTCGAGCAATATGTTTCTCTGGTCTCTTAGCTCATTTGCAGTTTGACCCGCAAGCTCGGAAGAATATATATCCTCGTTATAGCTAGAAATATTCGTCAACAGGCTGTTTATAGAATCTACAGTTATATTCATAGCCTCGTTGTATGTATTCTGCAGCTCTGTAAGCTGGTTATAACAGTAGTTAAGTGTTTCGGCCATCTGAAGAGCGTTCTGCTGTACATTCGTCCTTATTTCTTCGCTTGCCGGATTTATCGATAGTTCGCTAAGGCTGTTAAAAAAATCTGCAATTGACGATGCAATGCAGGTATCCGAAGTTTCGTTCAAAATAGTTTCTATAAACTCCATTTCGTCAGCGCGCGTGCTGCATTCCCCCAAGGCCGAATATTCTTCTCTTATCTGTTTATCAATATAATCGCTTCTTATCTGTTCAATGAGAACAACATTAACGCCGCCTCCGCCTTTGCTTGCTTCAAATATACGCGTACCGTAAGAAGAATCGATAGACGCAGTCTCCAGCTTTTGTCGCGTATAACCGACAGTATCAACATTGGCTATATTGTTTCCGATAACATTAATTGCACGCTGGCTTACAGATAAACCCGTTCGTGCAATTTCCAACCCATAGAATAAACTTGACATTTTTTCTTACACCGTCCGATCAAGCAGAGAGTAATTGCTCTTTTCATTATCATTTGCCTTTCCCGAATTTGTGTACGTAGTAAGCGCATTTAAATATCCTGATACAACCTCTATGCAAAAGGAAGAATATTTAAGATGTGTATTTATTAGCGCTTTGTTCAAGGCGTTTAAACGCGACAGCTCAAATATTATTTTTTCGAGCTTTTCTCTTAAACTTATAAACTCCTGCTTTGTTTCCCCTTGTGCGATATCAATTATCTCCCCGAGCCGCACGCTGCCTTTTTCAGCCTTAAGCTCATACGCTATCTTATTGGTCACGTCATCTCTTTGTCTTTCAAGCGACTTTATTTTTGTTATTACCGCCTGTTCTTTTGTGATAATATCATCCACATCAGAAAAGTTATTTTTTATAACAGCTTCTTTTTTTTGTTTAGAAAGCAATATCAGCTTTTCATAAGCCGAAATTTCGCGCATAATCAACTCTTTGAGTACACTCAAGAATGAATTCACAATAATGCTCCTTATCTAATCAATAAAATTTATTTATCGAGTATTTTTTCTGCTACCTGTTTGCCCGAAACAGAATACGTGTTGTTGTCCACCTGCTGCTTAACCTGGTTAATATGCTGAATCTGCTGCGGTGTCGTTATTTCCATAGCTTCTTTAGCCGCCTTGAACGCCATAGAAAATGTTTTTGCTTCGCTTGTAAACTCGGCCTTATCCGTTCCCGAGCACTGGTTGGCTTCCGTCTCCTTTTCCCTTACGTGAATATATTTATTCAGAAGTTCTTTTGGAGGAATAGAATTAATTTTCATATTACACCTCTATATAAAATTTATTTTTTACGATAATTAAAATGCATCTTTGCGTTTCTTCTTACTGCATCGCTCTGATTGCTTTGTTTTGACGGCTGCTTCGCCGGCATAACGCTGTTCAATGAATTTTCCAGTTTCAATTTGCACATGCCGCAAAAACGTCCGCTGTGTATTATTTTACCACACTTTTCGCATTTAAGGCCGGTATCTTCACTCTTTACTGTCAGCCTTCCTTCTTTGAGAAAATACAGTATCACTTTCTCTTCTACCTTTGTATCTTTTGCTATCTGTGAAACATTCGCTTCGGGATAATCATAAATATAGTCCTTTATGAGTATAAAATCTTTGTCTCTCTTTTCTGAACATTCAGAACATAATTCCGAATACGTAGAAAGCAACTTTCCGCATTGTTTACACTGCCTTAGATTAGTGCTCATTTATACCCTCCTTATATTTATCATGTCCTTAGATTGTTTGTCGCCGCTTCCATATCATCCCAAGTCGTGACCGCTCTTGATGCCAGTGACATAGCCATTTGTGCGCGTATCAGATTGGTAAGCTCCTTATTCAAATTGGTGTTTGAAGATTCAAGGTATCCTTGAGAGACCTTGGCATCCGTCTCTAGCGCATCGCCCGATGCTTTTGTCTGCGCATAACAGCAATCACCCGTTTCCAACAATCCGTCTTTATTTACAAAAGTAACGATATTCAATTTTGCGAATGTATCGTTATCTCCCACATACAATTCCCCGTTTTCGCTGACAGACAATTCTTCGGTATTATCCGGCAGTTTGATAAAGTCTAAGTTCGTATCGAGCACATACCGGCCTTGCGCAGTAACAAGATAGTTGCCGTCCTGTTCGTTAGAAACGGCAAAGCTTCCGCTTTTTGTATAAAGGGGCATGCCGTCATTGCCGCTTACCGTAAAGAAACCGTCTCCGTCAATCATAAAATCAAGATTTATCCCCGTACTAACGGGCGTGCCCTGAGTGTAATTTCGGTACGCTGACGATACGGCAACTCCCGTACCCTGCTTCAGGTTAGCGATGCTTTTTATATCTGCTGCATTTATCATATTTGTATAAAGCGTGTCTTTAAAACATACGCTTTGTGATTTATAACCATAAGTACCTACATTGGCAACATTGTTTGCTATCGTATCAATCTTTTGCTGTTGTGCCGCTATTCCCTGTAACGCTGAATATAAAGCCTGCATAATTTAAACCTTTCCAACTTGGTTCACTGTCTTTTCAAGCGAACTATCTAACATTTTAAGTACACGCTGGTTTATTTCGTAAGCCCGCGAATACGCCATCATGTCTACCATTTCCTGCGCCATATCAACGTTTGAACTTTCCAAATAACCCTGTTTTACTTTTACCTCTGCTGCCGCGCGCTCCTGTCCCGCCGAATAGTTTGAATACAGATTATCTGCTTCTTTTCTAAGCCCGGCTAAATCATCAAACGTAACAATCTTGATCTTATCTGTTAAAGTCTCGTTTATGTATATATTTCCTTCGGCATCTGCTGTGAAATCATTCTCGCCAACATTTATGCGCCCGTTTTCTCCCATTACATATAATCCGTCGCTGTTGACAAGATATCCTTCGACGTCTACCGAGAAATTGCCGCTTCTCGTATATCTGTTGCCTTCCGCCGTTTCTATCACGAAAAAACCTTCGTTTTCCAGAGCTAAATCTTCCATGCGGTCTGTCTGTTCCATATTCCCCTGCTTAAAGCTGGTCACAATTTCTTCTATATGCACTCCTGTGTTTTGCGGCCCTATCAAATTAGTTCTAGAGAGAATGTATGGATCGTCGGTCCTTTTTATCAGCATATCTTTAAATGCGCTTGAAATAAGTTTGTCTTTTTTATACCCCGTCGTATCAATGTTGGTAATATTATTTGTCAAAACATCCATCTTTTCTCTTTGCACCAACATTCCAGTGCCGGCAATATAAAAACTTCTAAGCATTAAAGCCACCTCTTATAAATAAAAAATACAGTACTCTACCTTTTATATATCGTGCTAATTCAGCTTTAACTTTAGCAATTTTTTAATTTTTTATTTCAATTTTTTTCATCTCTTTAAATAAAGACACTTCTCTTCTCGAAATACCGAGTTCTTTTGCAATTTCATCTTCATTGAGGCCATCATCCATAAGCTCAAAAATCATTTCTTTTGCGATAACTTTCTTTTTATCGCCATCACTTGAATCGCTTTTCTTCTTCGGCTTTTCTTTGGCCTCCTCAGCGCTTTTTATTTCCGTTTTTGCTGTCTGATTCTCTTTTTTTGCTTCGTCGAGCAGCGAAACCGCCTCAGCCATTGCTTTATTGATTTGCTCTTTTGATTCTTCTACGTATTCTTCAAAGCTGGTCATCATATCTTCTACGTTCTGATAAAGCTTAAAAATACGCTGTTCTTTTTCGTAATTCCCGTCATCTTTGCTTTTTTTATAAGAGCGCACCATTTTAAAATAGAACCATACGCCCGCGCAAACTAGCAGAAATACATAAAACGCAAACACATAACCTGATATCGTCATTTTCTTCACCTCAAAATACATAAAATTATTTCTTAGATTAAAACTGATTACTTATAAACAATCTCCATCTTTGTTCTTAGTTTCATTATCGCTTTTGAATGTATCTGCGAGGCTCTTGATTCGGATACTCCAAGCACTCCAGCGATTTCTTTTAATGTCATTTCCTCGTAGTAATAAAACGTAACGACCAATCGTTCTTTTTCAGAAAGCTTATCTATAAAACCGCCTAATATTTCTATCATTTCTTTGTTTTCTATTTCTTTTTCTAACGATACGTTGGTGTCTTGTATAGACACTTCGGATGAGAAATCATCGCTCACCATCTCTTCGAAATGAATTATATTAAACATCTGAGCTTTGCCCAGCGTTTTTTGAAGCTCTTTGTCATCCATATTCAAATGCTCGGCAACTTCGCTGTCTGTCGGTTCGCGCAGCAATTTGTTTTCGAGCTCGGTGTAAGCGTTGCTTATTTCCTTAATTTTTCGTCTTAAGCTTGAAGGCGCCCAGTCCTGTTTACGGATGTTGTCGATTATCTCGCCCTTAATACGCATTGTCGCGTAATATTCAAACTTGACATCACGGGAAATATCGTACTTATCTATTGCGTCCATAAGCCCCAGAACTCCGCAGCTTAACATATCATCGTAATTGCAGTATCCCTGATAAGTTGGCATCATGCGCATAACAATAGATTTAACCCGCGGAACATAACGCATAACAAGCTCGTTTTTCAGCTCGATACTCTTCTCTCTTGAATAATTTTCCCATAAAGTCTCTGTACTAAGATTGCTCTGGCCCATAATGTTTTCCATCCTTCATTTTAAAAATGGTCGTTGTTTTTTCTCGCAATAATCTGCTGTCTTAATATATATCTGCTGATATCGGTTTTTTGTTTATTTGACAGGTTTTCAAATAGCAGCACAATTTCATAAGGTTCATTTTTATTATCCGGTTCTTTACATATCAGAACCTTAGTCTGAAGCGCCATAGTTTCTTCAAGGCTTATTGCCACCGCTATTTTAGTATCTTTTGAAAAAGCGGTGAACGAGGTAAGCTGTATACTTTTTTCTGAAATGCTTATAGTTTTTCCGCGGTATCTTTTTTCAATAATAATATTTTTGTCATTTATTCTCTGCATGACAACATCTATCGCCGTCATCAATCGAAAGCATTCTCTTCTTTGCTTTTTTTCCACTTGGGATATCGCCAGAAACTTGCTTTGCCTCACACCTTGTGCGGTAAACGTGTCCTGCATGCTAGCGTTAAATAAAAACACGCCGTTTTGCCTGTAAAATGTAAACTCGAAGTCGTTATCCTCTCCTGCCGTTATCGGTATGCCTCTCAATGTCGGCTGGAGCACGACAAAATAATGATCGTCCAAAACATCTAAAAGCTTTGTCCTTATATTTTGCCCTTGATATTTTATTACTAAGATTTCCCCGATTTTTACTATTTGATCAAAGTACATCTTTTTTTACCTCAATGTTCCGTTCTTTTTGCTAAAAATCTTTCAAGAAAACTGTTCATGCCGAGTTTTACAGTATCTTGCTGCGGTTTATGCAGATATTTTGACGCCAGCTTTTCGATATTTGCCGCTGCTTTGCATTTCGGAAAGCTTATCAGAATCGGTATCTGAAGCCTTACCGCTTTTTCCATATTGATATCGCGCATAATAAACCCGTGTTTTTCAACATTTAAATTTGTGTTGTTTCTTGCCACCTGAATTATACCGTCCATTACCAAATCGGCTTTTTGCGCGCTTTGCGCGAAATTGAGCACCAAACTTATTTTGGTGTCACAGGCTTGTTCGCTGACAATTTTCATAAGCGCGTACGCATCAACAACGGCAGTCGGCTCGGGCGTTGTTACAAGAATCGTTTCATGGCTTGCCTGTATCAGCCTTAACATGTTATCTGAAGCACCGGCGCTGGTATCAAAAATGATAACGTCGGCAATGTCATCTAGATATAAAAGGTTTTGCAGCATAGCCCCCAGCGAGTTCCCGTTTAGATTAACAAGCTCATAAACGCCGCTTCCGCCTGAAATAAACTTTACGCCCTCTAGCCCCGTTTCAATAATCTCGCTTATATCTTTGCGGTTTTCTATAACATCGAGTAAATCGTACTTTGTGCTTACGCCAAGCATCACATCTATGTTCGAAAAACCAAAATCCATATCTATGATAAGAGCGCGCTTGCCTTTGCGGTTTAGCGCAATTGCCATATTAAGAGCAACGCTCGATTTTCCGACTCCGCCTTTGCCGCTTGTCACAGTTATAACCTTTGTGTTGTTTTTCCTGCGCCTGCCGGACATTGCCCGCAGGTTTTGAGCTTGGTCTGTCATACGCTTCGCCCCGCAATATTCTGCACTATTCTTTCTACGCTTGCCTCACAGATATCCCCCGGCACATTCTGGCCCGTCGTCATATACGAAAGAGGCTTTCTTGCATAATCGGCAATGTTCAAAATGTTGCCCCAGGTATTTATCTCATCAAGCTTTGTAAAAATAAACTTGAAATCATCGACAAACGAATAATAATTGACAATATCTCTGCATGATCTGTATCCTGTAACTACGCTGAGTATCAAAAATACCTCGTCCGCCTGGCTGACTCTCATATATTCCGCCAATTCTTTTTTGTACTCTTCATCTTTTGTGCTTTTCCCCGCAGTATCTATCAGCACGACGTCTTTGTCTTCCAGCGCCTTTAAAGCTTGTTTTAATTCCTGAGTGTTATAAGCGGTTTGCATATTGATATCCATTATCTCCGAGTATATTTTCATATGTTCTATCGCGCCTACACGGTATGTGTCCATATTTATAAGCCCCACATTAAGATTTTGGTTAAAAGCAAGCTGGCTCGCCAGTTTTACAAGAGTTGTCGTCTTGCCTGCTCCTGTCGGGCCGACAAACAAAAGCACATTCTGTTTATACTTTTTTAATTTGAGTGGTACAGATTCGCCGAGTTTGTTTGATATAAGCTGCTGCGCAACAGTATTTATATCTATTGCTTTTCTGCCGAGAATCTCCTGCGTCTGCTGCGAAATTTCTTTTGCTATTTCTTCGTGCACTTCGCTTTCTATAAGCCCGTTATACAAACCCAATATCTCCGAGGTAAACGTCAGAGTCGTTTCTTTGTTGGCGACACGAATCTTGTTTGAAAAATCGCGCACGACATCTTTTAACTCGCTCACCTGTTCGCTCAGCGAATTTATCTGTTTAACGTTCTTTGATGATTCGCTGTTATCCGAATTGCTCTCGGCCGGTTTTTTATCGGTTTGTTTAGAGCCTTTTCGAAACTCAGCAGGGTCATACGCCGCTACAATCTCAACCATTTTTTTTTGGAATAGGCCGGCGATACCTTTCTTGCGTATCATTTTGCTGTCGAGAATAACGGCGTCCGAGCCAAAATCTTTTCTTATTTTCTGCAAAGCCTGCTGCTTGTCTTTTGCTACAAATCTTTTTACAAACATCTCTATAAACTCACCACCCAATCTGACGATATTTCAATGTTCTGCTCTAACTCGTTATACGAGAGAACAATTAATTCCGGATAAATGGATTCTGAAAGGTTTTTTATGTGCTTTCTTATAAGCGGCGTTGTAACCACCATAGGCGGTATTCCCAAACCAAGAGACTTGTCCACAGCGTTTTTCAGGCTGCTGAGCATCCTTTGAATCTGCGAAGGTTCAAGCGCAGCATGCGCACCCTGGTCTGTCTTTCTTATGCTTTCTAAAACAGCTTTTTCAAGGTCGGGGTTCAGCGTGATAACTCTTGCTTTTCCGTCGGGAATAAACCGTTTTGTAATCGCACGTTTTAAATTCTGGCGCACATATTCTGTTAATACATCGGTATCTTTTGTTACCGTACCGTAATCTCCCAAAAGCTCAAGTATAGAGCTTATATCCCTTATAGAAATATTTTCGCGCAAAAGGTTTGCCAATACTTTTTGTACTTCACCTATTGTGAACAGCTTGGGTATGATTTCTTCGACAAGCGCCGGCTGCTGTTTTTTGAGATTGTCTATAATAGTCTGTACCTGCTGACGCCCCAAAAGCTCGTCAGCATGCTGTTTTATGACTTCCATCAAATGCGTAGATATAACGGACGGCACATCTATAGTTGTATACCCTTTTAGTTCTGCTTTTTCCCTGTCGCGTTGCGTTATCCACAGCGCGGGCAGCCCAAACGCAGGCTCTACCGTTTCAATACCGTCAATCGGCTCGTCTACGTCATCCGGCTTTAATGCCAGGAAATGATCAAGCATGACTTCGCCTTTGGCAATTTCGAGGCCTTTTATCTTTATAACATACTCTTTTCGCCCAAGCTGTATGTTGTCTCTGAGCCTTACTATAGGTACTATTATTCCAAGGTCTAGCGCGCATTGACGCCTTATCATTACAACCCTGTCAAGAAGGTCTCCGCCCTGTGCGGCGTCGACAAGAGATATAAGCCCGTATCCGAATTCCATTTCAATAAGGTCAACATGCAAAAGCGATGTGACGCTCTCGGGCTTTCTTTTTTCTACCGCGCTCTTTTCCGCAGCATCTTTTTTTACCGCGTCCTGCTTTTTCTTCGTCTGTGTCGATTTATAGTAACCGACTATCGCAAGCGCTACGCCGACTATTATAAGTATTTCAGTAGGCAGCCCGGGCATGAAACCAATCAGCGCGAGCATTCCGCCGAGTAAATAAAATATATACGGCTTGCCGAGTAGCTGCTTTGAAAGATCTTGTCCGAAGCTTTCTTTTGTTACGGCGCGAGTTACTATAATACCCGTTGCTGTCGATACGAGCAGGGCGGGGATCTGGCTGCACAGCCCATCGCCGACAGTAGCAAGAGTGTAGACTTGTATTACTTCATCAAAGCTTACCGCCTGCCCGCTCACGCCGAGCACGCCTATTATTATGCCGCCCACGATATTAATAACGGTAATAACTATGCCGACTATGGCATCGCCTTTAACAAACTTTGAAGCACCATCCATAGAGCCATAAAAATCGGCTTCGCTCTGTATTTCCTGTCTTCTTTCTCTTGCCTGTGTTTCGTTTATAAGCCCCGAGCTTAAATCTGCGTCAATGGCCATTTGTTTTCCGGGCATGGCATCAAGAGTAAACCTTGCCGAAACTTCGGCTACTCTTTCCGCGCCTTTTGTTATAACGATAAACTGTACGACTACGATAATAAGAAAAACCACAAGCCCGACAACAAGGTTGCTTCCTACAACAAAGCTTCCGAACGCTTTTATAACGCTTCCCGCTTCGCCGCCGTTTCCGAGTATAAGCCGTGTAGACGAAATATTAAGCGCCAGCCGGAAAAGCGTAACTATCAAAAGCACCGTCGGGTACGTAGAAAAATCCAAAACCTTTTTTATGTACAGCGTTACAAGCAATATCAAAAGCGATGTTGCGATATTTATAATCAGGAAAAAATCCATCAATCCGGGAGAAAGCGGAATAATTATTAGTATTACGATTATCAGTATTAACACGGCTATCAGTATGTCGGTAAATTTCAAGCTTTTCTCCCTCCTTGTTTCATGCGGTATACATAAGCCAGTACTTCTGCTACAGCTTTGTATAAATCTTCGGGCACTTCGTCGCCCACGTCGCAGAAAAAGTACAGCGACCGCGCAAGCGGTTTATTCTCTACGATCTCTATTTTGTGTTCTCTTGCTTTTTCTTTTATCTTCTGCGCAAGATAGTCTTTGCCTTTGGCGACTACTACCGGCGCTGAAGTTTTCTCTTCTTTATATTCAAGCCCTATGGCGTAATGCGTTGGGTTTGTTATAACTACGTCTGCGTCTTTTATCGCCTGAACCATACGCATGCGGCTCATCTGTCTCTGTTTCTGAGTTATTCTGCTCTTTATCTGAGGATTACCCTCAGTCGTTTTATACTCATCTCTTATTTCCTGTTTTGTCATCATCATGTCTTTGTTGTGTTTCCATCGCTGAAACATATAATCAAAAGGCGCAAAAACGGCTAGTGCTAATGCAAGCTTAAACGCTGCGCTAAAGAGTATATCGACAAATGCTGTAATAGAAAATTCTATATCTTCCGTCATCAGCGAGGGGTATTTTCCCATAGTCCGCTCGTATTCGCTGTAAGCAACCGCGCCGAGTATTGCTATTTTCACAAGCGACTTTACCAGTTCCATAAGCGTTTGCTTGGAAAATATACGCTTAAATCCCGCGCCCATGCTTATTCTTTCCATCTTTGGCGCCATCGCTTTAGTAGAAAAGATAAAACCAACCTGCAATACATTAAAGACTACTGCGCATATAAGAGCGGCTATAAGCACCGGAGCCAATATTGTCAGCAGCATCAGTATAGCGTCGGCTACTGCTGTTGAGGCTGTAACTGCCGTAAACGGTTTTGTTACATCCTGCTGCGAAAAGAAATAGCGCAATAAATCTTTTATATTATTTATTATCTGTTCGCCGAATACCGAGAGCGCCCCGAACATTGCCGCCAATGAAAGAGCGGTAATCATTTCTTTGCTCTTGAATACCTGGCCTTTTTCCCTGGCTTCCCGTTTTCGTTTGGGTGTTGCTTTTTCTGTCTTTTCTCCGGCCGACTGCTGTTTAGCCATTGCTTAAATCAACCCTAAAATCATTTTGTCTATAGATTTATACATCTGACTGAAAATCACATCAGTGAAATACACAAAAACCGGTAAGATCAGCAGCAGCATCAGAAACCCAAGCAGTATTTTTAACGGTATGCCGACAACAAAGACATTCATCTGCGGTATCGCTCGAACGATAAACCCGAGCACGACTTCTCCCAAAAGCCCCGAAGCTATAAGAGGTATAGCGACATGTACCGCCAGCAAAAATGCAAGTATAAACACATCTAGCGCGACTATTCCTATCTTGGGGCTAAGCGTAACCGTTCCTATCGGTATGTTGGAAAAAGTCCCTTTTATGATGTGTATCAGCTGCAGGTGCCCGTTTACAGAAAAAAATGTTATCATCATAACCATAGTCAGCAGGCTCCCTGTAATCGGTATGCTGATATTGCTCTGTACGTCAAACACATTTACCATACCAAACCCCATCTGCATATCCATAACCTGCCCTGATGTCTGCACGATAGAAAAAAACAATGTTGTCACATATCCGAGCACCAGCCCGAAAAGCAATTCTTTTATGCACAACAGCGCAAACACCCATACGTTTTGGTACTCTACCACCGTCCCTTCGCTTTGTGATGAAAAAATAACGTAAGTCACCATCAGGCAAAAACATATCTTTAATATATTAGGCAGATTCTTTCTTCCGAATATAGGAGAAGAAACAATCAGAGCCGTCACGCGTATAAACATCAATATAAAGCAGTCTAAGTTTATGACAATTTTGCTTAATATCTCTTCCATATTCTTATTACTTGAGCATAGTATCGACATAGCCGAACATGCGTGTGGCGAATTCTGTTAAGTTTGTCAGCATCATGCCTCCGAACAAAAGTATTGCCAGCAGCACCGCGACTATTTTAGGCACGAAAGCTAAAGTTTGTTCGTTTATCTGTGTGGTCGCCTGAAATATTGATACAATAACTCCGACAACCATTGCCACTATAAGCATGGGAGCAGCTACTATTAATATAGTTGAGATACCGTCCTGCAAGACGGTAATCACTTCTGCCTGATTCAATTTCTTTGCCCTCCGTATCTAAAACCTTGCTATAACTTATCAATAAAAGCTGAATAGCTATCCGAAGCTTGTAATAAGAGTTTGTACTGTCAGCATCCATCCGTCGACAAGTACAAATAAAAGCAGCTTAAACGGCAGCGATATAACTATCGGCGGCAGCATCATCATTCCCATAGACATGAGCACGCTTGCCACAATAAGGTCTATTACTATAAACGGCAGATACAGCAAAAAGCCTATCTGGAATCCGCGCTTTATTTCGCTTGTCATAAAGGCGGGTATCAGTACGGCATTTGAAATATCGTCGAGCTCTTTAATATCAACGTCTTCCGAAACGGATATAAAAAACTCTAAGTCCGCTTCATACGTTTGTTTCATCATAAACTCGCGGACCGGTTTCATGCCAAGCTCAAGCGCTTCGTCTACGTCTATTTCTTCGTTTACGAAAGGCTCGTATGCCGTTGTTTCTATTTCGTTTATGACAGGCGACATAACAAAAAACGTCAGAAAAAGCGCAAGCCCGATAAGCACCTGGTTGGGCGGCATCTGCTGCATACCAAGCCCGTTTCTTATCAGCGAAAGAACTATTATAATTCTAGGAAAACACGTCAGCATTATAAGTATCGACGGCAGTATAGAAAGTATAGTAAGCATAAGCATTATGTCTACAGTCTCCGACCTGTCGCCAAGTACGCCGTTTAACACCTGCTGCCCGCCCGAGCCTTCGGCCGCCGCATCCAAAGAGGAACATCCCGAAAGAAGAAAAATCAACAAAGCAAAAGCGACGACTACAATAATCTTCTTCATTCGATTACCTCATCTTTGCTTTTTTTGTTTATCCTTGTTCTTCTTTGCTGCACTGCATTATTCATCTGCTCTAAAATATCGTCGCTCGGCAGCTTGGAAGACGCTCGATTTTTCTTTCCCTCTTTCGCCTTCATGCGGGCGTTTTTAAGATTTTTCTGTGAACCTTTGGCAGTATTAATAATCCCCTGAAGTCTGGCAATCAAAGTTTCTTCGTTCTTCGGCGCCACTTCAACCGATTCTAATTCATCTTCATTTATCGTTGTAATGAGATTTACAGACTGGTTTGAAATTCCTATTACTAAATTCTTGTTTCCCACTTTAAGTAAAAGTATCTGTTTATCTTTTGAAACGGGCATTCTTTCAAGCACATTAAGATAACGGCTTTTTGTAATGCGCCTTGACTTTTTCGATATGAATTTAGTGACAAAATATGCCGCAAATATAACAGCGGCCATTATTATAATATAATAAAATGTAGACCAAACGTTGTCCATAAACTCCCCCAAATAATGCTCTACACTTTATATACCCAAAGATTTATTAATGAAACATAATATTCCATTTATAAGCTATTTTATACATTTAGCTTGTTATGTTACATTTATGTTACATTTAATTATTATTTGTAATATATCATTTTTATATTATATATTTCTAATTGAGTTATTATTTTCTTTGCTGCCAAAGCTTATAACTGCATGTTCATTACTTCGTCATACGCTTCTATTACTTTGTTTCTTATTTGTATTGCAAGGTTTAAAGCAAGCTCTGCTTTTTGTGCTTCTATCATTGCGGTGTGGATACTGTCCCCGTCGCTTTCTCCGGTCAGCAGGTTTACGTTTTGCTCTTTGGCCGCTGTTTCTGTCTCCTGTGCGTTGTCTATGGCGTTGCTTAACAGCTCTGAAAATTCTTCTGTTTCGTTTACGTTTTTAGCCGAGCTAATACGTTCGATTCCTGAAATGATACTGTTTAAAGAACTAATCTCCATATTCATCACCTTTCAAAAAATTCTAATTACCGATTTCAAGCGCCTTCATCGCGATATTCTTTGTAGCGTTCAGTACTGTTACATTTGCCTCGTATGAGCGTGTCGCAGACATCAAATCTATTATCTCTTTTGTTTCATCAACGTTTGGCATTTGTACATAACCTTGCTCATTCGCGTCGGGATTATCAGGGTCGTACTCAAGCTCAAAATCCGACGTGTCTTCAATGATCTGCGAAACGGCGACTCCGCCGCCAATTGCGGAATTAAACGCCGAAGAAAATGACGAAGCCTGCCTTTGGCCGAGCACGGCAACTTTTCTTCTGTAAGGCTCGCCGCTTTGTGTTCTTGTTGTCTCTGCGTTAGCGATATTTTCGCTTATTATATCCATTCGCATACGCTGTGCGGTAAGCGCCGATGCGCTTATATCCAAAGACGATAAAAAACCCATTGCTTATCTCCCTTCGCTGATAACCATTCTTAGCTTTCTGAACTCACTTTTTACCTGCGAAATCAGTGTATTATAAAATATAGTGTTTTTCGCAAGCTCTGTACTCTCGTAATCTATGTTTACATTGTTGCCGTCCATACCGTAAGTTGTGGCGGTATCTTTAACAATATTCGCTTCTATATTATCAGTATCGTTGAATTTTATATGTTTATCGCGCGTAGTTTTCGCACAAAAAGAACCGCTTTTAAGCGCATCTTTGAAAGACGACTCAAAATCGACCTTAGAGCTTTTAAAGCCGGCCGTATCTACATTTGCTATATTGTTTGCAATAACCTCGTTGCGCAGCCATGATGCATCGAGGCCTTTGCCAAGCAGGTCTATATTGCCAAAAAGATTATTCAAAGCAAATAAACCCTCCCTTTTTTGTTCTTTTTTTAACTGTATTGTTCATAATATGAAAGAACTTTATCGACATACCTTCTTACCCTTGGTGAGATTTTTTCATATTCAGCCGCATTATCCGCGTCGGTAATATTCAAAGAAGCTATTTTGTGCGGCCCTGTGTTATACGCCGCAAGCGCCAAGCGGATATCTCCGAAACGTTTATACTGCTTTGCCAGATAGGCGCTGCCGCCCATCACATTTTCATATGCGTCAAACGGGTTGTCTACGCCGAGCTCCTCTGCCGTTGGCGGCATAAGCTGCATTAGCCCTTGGGCTCCTGCGCCCGAAACGGCGTCCGTCCGGAATGACGATTCTGTTTGTATAACAGCTCTTATCAAATCTTCGTCAAAACCTGTGCTTAAAGCAGCGCATGTTATTGCTTCTTCTATTTCATTTTTATCGCCTGTTTGCGGCAATGTGCTGTATTCTAAAAGCGTTTCCAGACTATCCGTGTAATACTCCGTCTGCGCAGCCTCGTCTGTTTGCGTTGTATCTATCTTTTCCTCAATAGAATCGAGTATATCGGCAAAAGCCAAATCAGCCCCTGCACATTTTGCGGCATTTGCCGCAACAACGTTTTGGAACTGTTCAAGTTTAGATAAATAAATACTTTGTACGCTAACCATAAACCACACCTATAATCATACTATCGTGACTTACTGGACAAACTTTAGCTTTTTTTTAATTTTTTTATTTTTCCTTATGTGATTTTGCATACCATTCGTAAATTCGCTTTGGCATACTGCCCAAAGGAAGCTGTATATCTACTGCGCCTATTTCGAATGCAACCGCCGGCATTCCGTATACAACACACGTCTGTCGGTTCTGCCCTATTGTATATGCGCCCGCTTTTTTCATTTCAAGAAGGCCTTTTGCTCCGTCTCCGCCCATACCAGTTAAAATAATGCCTAAACTTTTTATGCCTCTTATTTTCGCAATCGAGCTAAACATATTATCGACCGACGGGCAATGGCCGCTTATCTTTTCGCCGTTTCGGCATTTTACATAAAACCCTGAGCCCTGCCTTTCTACAGACAGATGAAAACCTCCCGGTGCTATCATTACCATTCCCGGCTTTAATTCATCCCCGTTTTTTGCTTCCTTTACTTCCATAGCGCAAGCGTTATTCAACCGTTCTGCATACAATCTTGTAAATATTGGCGGCATATGCTGTACAACTACGATTCCGGGCAGATCGTTTCCAAGGTTTTTCAAAATTTTGAATGTTGCTTCTGTACCGCCCGTTGAAGCGCCTATAGCAATTATATGATTATCCTTTATCGATTTGCCGTGCCTTGCAGTAATGCTCTTTTGCTCGGCAACATGTTTATGCTGCCCGACTTTTGCGATGGATGCTATTTTTATCTTAACAATCAATTCTTCTGCGAAACGCGGTTTGTCGTGATTATCTTTAGTCTCCATTTTGTTTACAAAATCAACTGCGCCCGCATTCATAGCGTCAAAAACCCTGCTTGTTACAGAGCTTACAATTACGACGGGTATCGGAAACTGAGGCATCAGTTTTTTTAAGAAATTTATACCGTCCATTTTCGGCATTTGTATATCCAAAGTCATGACGTCTGGCACAAGCTCTATAATTTTATCCCTTGCTTCGTAAGGGTTTCCTGCCTTGCCGACAACTTCTATATTAGGGTCTGAGGATATTGCTTTTGAAATATATTCTCTCATGAACATTGAATCATCCACAACGAGCACCCGTATCGCTTTTTTTAACGCCATTTTTTCACACTACCTTTTTATATATTGAAGGTTTTATATATTTAAATTTTGTATCTTCTCTGTTAATTGATTCGGACTGTCCTATAAACAAATATCCTCCGTCGTCTAATGAATTATAAAATTTTTCTATGAGTTTTCTTTTTGGCCCATCATCAAAATATATCATTACGTTTCGGCAGAAGATAACATGAAACTTTTTTTTAAATGGAAAATGTTCTTCTATCAGATTAAACTTTCTAAACACAACTTCCTGTCTTAATTTATCTTTTGTTTTCCACGTACCGTCAGGCGTTTTTGAAAAATAACCAAATTTCCAGAGCGTCGGCACATTTTTTAACGATTCTTCCTCATAGCTGCCTTCTTTTGCTTTTTTTAACGCTTTTTCCGATATATCCGTCGCCAAAACTTTAGCGTCCCATTTTGCGCTTTTATCTGAAAAGTAATCTGATATCAGCATTGCAAGAGTATATGGCTCTTCTCCCGTTGAGCACCCCGCGCTCCATGTACGCAGATCGTTGCCGCGTATACCCGACGTTATTTCGGGCAGAACAGAATCTCTGAAAAATTTAAAATGGTCCCATTCACGCATAAAATATGAAAAATTTGTTGTCAGGAAGTTTACAATTTGGCTAAGCTCCATGCCGGATTTGTCGTTCAAAGCATTATCAAAATATGATTTGAAATCGCTATAACCTTTTTTTATAAGATAGTTATTAAGCCTGCTTTCAATGAGTGTTCTTTTTTTGCTTAGATTAATTCCGAAATTCTCTTTAAAATATTCAACGAGCATATTAAACTCTTTATCATTTATACGTATCATTTTCCCACCTATCTTTATAACCTTAAGGGCTGCATATTCGCAGCCCCCAAAAGTTACCTAGAATATTATTTGTTTGATTAATATTTGCCGAATTCGTTGTCGTTTAATACAATATTCGGTTTGCCGTTTTCAGTGTCTTCATCAGAAGCGGGCGCGCTTTTGGTATCATTGCTGACAGACCTTCTGCCTTCGTCTGCTTTAAGCGAGAAGTTGCCAATCAAGCTCTTTAGAAGTTCTGCCTGGCTCGAAAGCTCTTCGCTTGCAGCCGCGCCTTCTTCTGCCGTAGCGGAATTTGTTTGGACAACCTGCGAAAGCTGTTCTATGCCCTTGTTTATCTCGGCAATGCCTGTCGCCTGTTCGTTCGAGGCTGCCGCGATATCGTTCAGCAGTGACGCCGATTCCTCTGCGCCTGTCACAATACTCGCGAGCGAACCAGCTGTTTCATTTGCAATAGCAGTACCTGCTTCAACCTTTTTCATTGACCCTTCAATAAGCGCCGTAGTTTCGTTGGCAGCGTTTGCGCTTCGTGCGGCAAGATTTCTAACTTCTTCTGCTACAACAGCGAATCCTTTTCCATGAGCGCCCGCTCTTGCCGCTTCAACCGCAGCGTTTAACGCGAGTATGTTCGTCTGGAACGCTATGTCGTCAATAACCTTTATAATCTTCGAAATATTGTTTGAAGATTCATTGATCTCTTCCATAGACTGCAGCATGCCCTTCATCTTTACATTGCCTTCTTCGGCGGCGTCTTTCGCTGTACCCGCAAGTTCTTTCGAAGTGGTTGCATTAGCCGCGTTTTGTCTAATCTGCTCAGCCATTTGCGTAACAGACGATGAAAGCTCTTCAATCGAGCTCGCTTGTTCGGTTGCTCCCTGAGAAATCTCCTGATTTCCATCAGATACCTGGCTCGTGCCCGATGCGACCTGGTCGGCGGCCGTGTTGATCTCTGAAAGCGTTGTGTTAAGCGAATCAATTATAGAATTGATAGAGTCTTTAAGCTGTACGAAATCGCCCTGGTACTCTGACGAAATATCTACGACAAGGTTGCCTCTTGATAGTTCGTTTAATGTAAAAGCTATTTCTTTTATGTAGCCTTTAATGGTATCAATGCTTTTATGTAAATTGTCACTAATACTTATAAATATGGCATACAAATCCTGTGTATCATTATCAGGTTCTTCAACTGTCATATCACATGATAAGTTGCCTTGCGCGAGTTTCTCAATATTGACGATAAGTTTATCCACCTGATTGGCCTGATATTTGTTTTGTTTCTCAGTCTTGATGCGTGCCTGTTCAATATCTTTGAACGCCTTCCTTACGTCTTTATCAATTGTTGCAGCTAACTGCCCGGTTTCGTCCTTTGACTTAATCTTAATCTCTTCATCAAGTTTTCCAGAAGCCAAAGACTGTGCCAGTGCGGCAGTTTCATTTATAGGCTTGCTTATAATTTTGCTTATAACAATACCAAGCGCCAGCGATATCAATACACCTGCTACAGCAAAGATAAGTATCATTAAAATTCCGCTCGAAGACGCTTCTTCTGCCCCTTCTTTATTCAGTTTAACGATTTGAGTCAGAATCTCTTCTGATGCTAAAAATTTAGTCCTTGCTTCTATACTTTTTTCAATGGTCTCTATATCATGCGCCATAACAGTCATATCGGTTTCCGATTTTCCCGAATCAATAAGCGCGTCTCTCTCCTGGGCTAATGCATATACCACTTCGTGCGCAGCGACCCATTCTTCCCAAGCCGGTACAAATTCGTTCCACAAAACCTCTTCTTCGGGATTCTTAGGAAGCGGTACATATATATCCCACGCTGCCTGAGCCTCTTCAAGAGCCTTGTCAATATAATCGTATTGCGCCTGCCTTAACTCGGGGTCTGTCATTTTATCATTTATCAACCCGCGTTCTCCGATTATCACTTCTGCCTGTGCCGTGTTCATTTCGAGCAAGGCTTGGACAGACGGAAGCCTTACATTTCCTATCTCACTTATGGAAGTAAACCCCACTACTCCCACTACTCCGGCTATTATCGCAACGACTATGAAAGCAATAATAAGCTTTGGAGCAATTTTCATATTCAAATACCATTTCATTATTTTCCCCTCACTTTTCCTATCATTTTTAAATTTTACTCACTTAATTCTTTTGCCAGATTTATCTGCTTTGCTTCATTTTCATCAAAAAGCTTTATGCAATCGAGCAGTAATTTAATCTCTCCTTCGATTTTGCCTATGCCGCGTATATACTTATTTCGTATACCCGTTTTATGGTTCGGCGGCGGAACAACATCTTCATCGTCAATAGTCATGACTTCGGATACTTTATCTACTATCAATCCAACAATAAATTCCTGGGTATCAACAACAACGATACATGTACGGTCGTTATAATCTATGGGCTCTTTTTTGAATTTAAGCCGCATATCAATAACAGGGATAATCTTACCGCGCAGATTTATAATTCCTTTGATATAATCAACGGCTTCGGGAATCTTTGTAATTGGCTGCATTCCGATAATCTCTGTTACGAACTTGATTTCAATGCCGAACACTTCTTCTCCCAGATTGAACGTAAGATATCTTCCATGTTGAGTATCTTCCTGTTGTTCTAAAATTTCCTCGTTCGTAGCGTTCATTTTTTCTCCTCCTTCTTTTCACATTTTGAGTTACTTTTCCGCGAAATTTGTATAAAAAATAAACCTATAAAAATAAATCAACCAATAACCCCCGAATATCGTCCACCATTTCCAAAAGCTTAATTTTGTCTTTTTGCTCCGTCAATATCTCGTTTGCCAGTTCATCGAGTTTTTTATTGACGGTTTTTATAACAACAAAAATTTTGTGCTTACCTCTTGCATCAAACGAATCGGATTTTGAACAGGTATAAGAATTTGACACCAAATCATTTAAAAGTTCGGAAATCAGCTGCCTGTATTTCGCGATCTCTTCAATATCCGCCTTTTCCTTTATGGTTTCTCCCTGCTCAATTATTTTTGCCTGCAGTCCTTTTATATACTTTAAATGCTGCTCTTCATTTAACTTCGTCATCTGCCGGTAAAACGCCTGATTCTGGCCCGCGCTGGATTTCTTGTGTTCAATCTCGGTCCAGTCGTGCGTCTTTGCCGAAACTTTTTTAATTTCTTCTACCTTCATTTACAAAAACTCCGTTCGAGGCTCTCCGGTCTTATTTTTTGGCGTCAACAAAAATTGCATTATTTGCTTTGCTTTTTGTATAAGCCTTACCTTTTTTTGCATGATTAAGGTTTTTTATCTGGTTTTTATACAGCCTGACTTTTTCCTCTGCAATGTCATTATTTTTCTTGTTCATGCTTATGATTTTTTTTATGATATTTTTTATATCATTTTTCATACCTACAACATTTTGCGCAGCGAAGTTTTCTTTTTGCTGCTGCCTCATCTTTGACAACGCAAGGTTTAAAAGATTTATTTCTTTTATAATTTGCTGTACCTTTTTCTCCTGGTCCTTAAACTCATCTATACGGTCTGATTGAAGCAGTTCGTTGTTGCTTTGCATAATACCGAACATGCTCAAAAGCAGCCCTCTTTTTTGTTTCAAAACTTCTATAGGTTTTATATTAATATCTTCACTCATATCTAATTCTCATACATTTCATGCGTTATTCTTGTTTTGCACTCTTTTTCAACCTGTGTCCATGTTTCGCATAGGTTAGAAAGTATTTCTATCAACGGATCTATCGCTTGCTCATCTTTTGCCATATTTATCTCTATAATGCGTCGGTGAATATATTCATAAAGATTCAGAAGCTCATTTGATATATCGTAATTTAAATTCAAACTCATTATCAGCTCCATAATGATATCCTGAGCTTTATGAAAATTATTGTTTGCCGCTTCATATTTTTTTTCGGCAATAGCGATTTTCCCAAGTTTGAGTTTTTTTATGCACCCGTTATAAAGCATGATAATTAGTTCTAACGGGTTTGCCATCAGCACACCGTGTTTTCTATACTGTTCATACGGATTCGCTTTTTGTACCATTTCCCTCTCCTAACTGTTTTTGAAGTCTTTATTCCACAAACAACGTATCTAACCATGTCGACAGGCGGTTTAAGCTTGAAAGCGCTGTTTCCATTGCAGTGAATTTTGACCATAAATATTTCTCTTTTATCGCAAGCCTGTCTTCTAACTCTTCTTCTCTGTCCTCAGAATTATTGATTCTCTGCTTAAGAGAATCTATTCCCATATCCGATATTGATTCGGTTAAATTTATCAATGTATCAGACAGCCGTTTCACAAGCCCCGATTCCCCGTAAACCTCAGTTGAACCGACAGCCGGTCTTTGTGTAAACAGGCTTAGTACTGTTTCGGGGTCGTCTTCCATAGCCTGGCGCAGTATCGTTTCGTTAAGCGAAATCTGCCCGTCGTAAGAATACGCTTGTGCTGTAAGCCCAATATCATAAGTGCTGAGCCCTGTACCTTCAACAACGGTATAAAATGCGCTTCTTAGCTGTGTTAAAGCAGAAGAAATAAAAGAATCTTTCGAAAGCAAGCCGCTTTTTGCTTTTTGCTCCCAGGCTTCAATTTCATCGTCGGTCATTTCTTTTTTTTGCGATTCTGTTAAAACATCAAAATCGCGGTGTACTTCTTCATCAATTATGTCATTTAGTTTTTCAACGAGGTCGTTATATCCGTCGACAAAAGATTTAATCTTATCGACAGCCGCGTCAATATCCTGCGTCAGAATAAATGATACCGGCTCCGCCGTAGTATCCTGCAATGTATAAGCTATGCCGTCGATATTAAACGTATTGCTAGAACGAGTAACCTCTATACCTTCTATGCTGAGTATCGCATCTTGTCCGGTATACGTATCTTCGGCTATGCCGATAGCGCTGTCTACGGCAGAAAAAGCGTTGCCCGACATGTTGACTATTTCGACCGAGCTTTCGCTTCCCGTCGTTTTAGACTTTATGGTAAAGCCTTGCGTGAGGCTTGAAAAGCTCATTCTGACATCGGCATCGGAGGAATTTATCTCGCTCATCATCGCGCCTATCGAGGTTTCTTTAGAAAAAGTAAATTCTTCGCCGTTTATCGAGAAGGATATCTTATCGTCAACATCGAACTGCATCATATTTGCAAGTTCTAAATCCTTTAAAGCGGTGTCTGCAGAATATGTTTCCCCCGTAAACGCGTCAATGCTCTGCGCGATCGCTTCCTGCGCAAGCTGCGTTATGTTGTCTATCGTCATAGAGCAAGCGGAAGCCGAAGGCCCGGCAGTTATTTTCACTGCGCTGCTTTCGTCTATCATGGTAACATCTAATATGTTGTATGCAGAAGATGACAGCATATTAGAATCGGACAGCACGCTCATATACTCTTCTCTAAACGCTTTTGTCAGAGAGTTCACTTCGCGATACGCGTCTGACTTCCATTCGAACTTTGTTGTTTTCTTGCACTGGTTATCGAGCTTTGACTGATATGTTAAAAGCAACCCCTCTACAATTGAATCAGTATCAAGCCCTGAAGACAATCCGGTCAATCTTAAATCATTGTTAATTGTAAATGACATTTTTGTTCACTCCCAATTAGAATTTGATTGATAACAAAACATATTTCATAATCTCTCTATCGTTTTATACGATAAGAAACTTTAATTTTTATTTCCCGCATTACATATGCGCAAAGTAAGACACTCTTGGAAGGCTTGCGTTATAGATATCTGTTATATGGCCGTAGCTTGTCAGCGTGCGTCCGGCCTGCGCTATAGTAACACCGCGTTTTTCATCGTAAATGCCGAATTTTGAAGGGCAGACAACCTGCACATGTCCGTGGCCGCTTTCATTGTAAAGCACAGTTACCACCGGCCTGCCCGAATTTGCAAGCCCCTGCGCTTCTTCACTGCTTACCTCATACCATCCGTATTCATCGCCGAATTCATGCAGCCAGTTATAGATGCCGTTAGCCGTCATCTCTCGTGCACCCTCATCCTGCGAAGTAAGCGGCTGCCCCGTGCCCGCATCGTAATAATGCGGTATCTGCGCCCCCATTGCGCTTGTAACATCCCACACAAAAATATTGCAGTATGTATCGTTCTTGCCCTTTTTATTTACTGCGTACCGCTTGTTTGTTTCTACCGAAAACTGCTCTATTACTGCGCGGTACAGATCGGCGTCTCTGTCATAGATATCGCTCGTTATCGCGGGGTTAGCCGCAACCGACGAGGATGTCGGAATCTTCCCCGAATACGCCGAAGAATATAAAGATACTATGCTCTCTTTTGCTTTTAATGGAGAACCCAAAGGCGCAAATCCGCTGTTTTGTGTACTCAGAGCTTTTCCAAGGCTCATAAGCATTAAATTCGCACCGCTCGATATACCCAATTCAAGCAGAGAATTGAGCAGAGAATTTGATATACTGCTGCTTAGCAAACTGGTAAACTTGTCATAATCCGGTACGCAGTATTCATCACTATTATCAGAATCAGCTATCGCGTCAGACATAATTTTTGTAAACAGATCAGAATTTTGCGTATTCTCGCTTTTTCTGTTCAGCATTTTCTGCAAAAGCACCGATTGTGCCGCGGTAGCGCCGTTTAATGGCATAGAAAATTCCCCCTTCACCCCGATATTTTTTTAAAGCCCCATTTTAGATTTATACTCGCTGTCCATATTGCTGATAAGTACAAGTATTTCCGCCACAACCGTATACAGTTCTTCGGGAATTTCATCTCCTACACTTAACTTACCGAGCATATGCGACAATTTTTTATCTTCAATAATATTTACTTTGTTTTTCTGCGCTTGCTCTATCATGCGCTGCGCAAGGTACCCTTTCCCCAACGCTGTTATATACGGCGCATTATCTTTGCCCGCTTCATATTTTAAGGCTGCCGCCTGTTTGATTTCTTTTATTTCATCATTATCTTTTTTCATATCCGCACATCAACGTTTTGCGATTTTTCCTTTGCCTGCTTTGCCAGAAATTCTTCAGCGTTTACCACTGTGATTTTCTTTTCAAGCTTAACCGCTTTAATGTCGGTTATACGATAACCGGTATCTTGCACGGCTTTGCCCAAAAGCTCTTTTTCATCTAAAACATAATCTATAATTTCGTTTTCTTCGAGTCGAAACAGCAACGAAATATTTTTTTGTTTTACCTTTATAAGCGTTTCTACGCGCCCAAGATTTTGTGTATCCAGCCCTAATAAAATAAGATAATTTTCTGTATCTTCTTTTTGCTTTTTTCTTTTATACCGGTAGACAAACAATTCTGCGGTTCTTGTCTCGTTGTCGTTTAAATTGTACGGAAACTGCAGACAGTTAAACCTTTTTATATCCGCCATAAGCGTGATTTGTTTTTCGAGACGGTCTATTTTTTGCATGTAAGCGTCTTTATTTTCATTATCGTAATTATTAAGCAAAATCTTTAGTTCTTTTAGTTTTTCGGGCATATCGGCAATAGCGTTTTTGATTTGCAGCCCTGTTCTTTTTTCTTTTTCAAGCGAACAAAATATAGCTTGTATTTTTTCTATAATATTGTTTTGTGCATTATTTTCGTATTTTTTGAACATCCTGCCTACATCATTATTTATATAAAGGCGAACCTGCGATTTGTTATCTGTACTCAAATTTTGTACAGGTTCTTTTTCAGCAAATTTTCCTTTTGCCAGAGTTTCACTTTTCTCCTGCTTTCCCGGCTTAACTGCCTGAGTTTCGTTATTCTCAAACACCGCTTTGCCCTCTATTTTATTTATAGACGAAAAAACGCCAGATAAAATTTGCGATAAAATACTGCCCGTTTTTTCGCTGCCTTCTATAAGCTGCGTAATTATTTCAACATTCTCTGCAGAGACAGCAATATTATTTTTTGATATAAAAGCTGCCGTCTTGGGCCCGATGCCCGGGTTTCTTTTGAGCATAGTCAAAGTTTCAACTAGCTGCTTCGCGCTTTTGTCCTGATTTTGTTCAAAAGTTTCCGGAAGTCTGCTGTGATTCTCTTGCTGCGCTGTTTTTTGTTTACCGACATGTGAATGTATATCTAAAACCTGAAGCGTATACTGCCCGTTGTCTGTATGATTCACTATTATTTCTACATTATCTCCCACAGCTATTCGGATATCGCCTATTATCTTTGCCGTAAATATATTTCCGTTCTCGCTTTTCAGCATCACTGAATGCTCTTTTTTTTCTATTACCTTGCACACAAAAACATCTCCCGCTGCAAGCTTAGCCGAACCTTGCTCTTTTTGCTGCGCATCGGGAACATTCCTTACTCGTTCAATTTTTTCTATTTCTATGTACATTTTTTACCTTTACAGCCCGGGCATTTTTATAAAAAAAGTTTCGGCTTTTCTTTTTTATACGGCTTATTTTATTTATCGGTATTTTAAAAAAGATTAATAGTTTTTTTAAAAGTAACGATATAAATTATAGGTTCGACAAAAAATTTATCCGCTTACAGCAAAGCGGGAAAAACGGGCTGTCCACTTTTGGTTTTATTATTTAAAAATATAAGGATGGCGGATATGTTTGACATCAATAAAATAGAAAAAAATGAAATGGACTTTTTTCAAGAGCTTGAAAACATTGGCGCCAGCCACGCGGCCACGGCATTGTCTGTTATGTTGGGCCATAAAATCACGCTTAAAGTTCCAAACATACGTTTTTGCGAATTTACTAAGATGTGCGATATTTTAAACGGCCCCGAAAACCTTGTCGCCGGGCTGCTTGTCTGCATATCCGACGATTTAAACGGTTTTATACTGCTTGTTTTAGATAAAGACGATGCTTATAAGCTGACAAATTCTATTATAGGCAGCGCAGAAAAACCGGATACAGGCAGCGAGCAGTTCAGCGAGCTTCAGATATCTGCGTTAAAAGAGCTGGCGAATATTTTAATAGGCTCATACATAACAGCCATCTGTGAGCTGACAGGGCTTAAAATAAACGCTTCGGTGCCTAATCTTGTGTTTGATATGGCAGGTGCGGTAATGAACCTTGTTGCGAGCGCTTATGGGCAATACGGCGATGCTGTTCTGCTTTTAGAGACAGAGTTTATAGACAAATCAGAAAGCTTATTTGGCCATTTTTTCCTTATTCCTGACATAGAATCGTACAAAATCTTAATTGAAAGAATGGACATTTCTTAAAAATGAAAGAATTAACGATAGGAATAGCAGAACAAAAAATAGCGAAATCGCCCGATAAACTGATTACTCTTGGGCTTGGTTCATGTGTCGGGCTTGTTCTTTATGACGAAATAAACAAAGTCGCCGGCATGGTGCATATTATGCTTCCGACAGCGCCAAAAGGAACTAATATAACCAATAAGCATAAGTTTGCTGATACCGCTATTATTGAGCTTATACGCCAGATGCTTCTATCGGGCGCAAGGCGCAATAAAATGTCTGCAAAGCTTGCAGGCGGAGCGCATATGTTTAATCTTTCGTATAAGAACGATGTTATAAATGTGGGCCAGAGAAACGTAGAAATGTGCCGTAAAATGTTGCATGAGTCCGCCATTGCCATAGCAAGCGAAGATACGGGCGGCACATTCGGCAGATCTATAGCCTTTTGCTGTAAAAGCAATTTGCTTCAGGTCAGGACGATTTCTCCTAACTCAATACGTTTGATTTGATTTTTTTGTTTACATAAAAATCGAGAATTTTATTCATATATTACAGGAGGTTATATCCATGAAGAAAGTACTTGTGGTTGATGACGCAGCATTCATGCGCGTGTCTATTAAAAACATGATAACAAAAAACGGCTATGAAGTTGTCGGCGAAGCGGAGAACGGTAAAATGGCGATACAAAAATATCAAGAGCTTTCTCCCGATGTCATAACTTTAGATATTACTATGCCGGAGATGGACGGGCTTACATGCTTAAAAGAGATTTTATCTATCAACCCGTCTGCTAATATTATTATGATTTCCGCAATGGGACAGGAAAGCATGGTCCGCGAGGCCGTAATGTCAGGTGCAAAAGGGTTTATTGTTAAGCCTTTTAAAGAAGATATTATATTATCTGCGCTGGGGAACCTGTCTTAAACGCTTAAAAACAAAAAGGGGGGCGCTTTCATTGAATGATTCAATGTTAGATATATACATATACGAAAATGAACAGCTTTTAGAAAAGTTCGAATCGCTGCTTATTATATGCGAAAAAAACAAGACGTTTTCTGCTGAACAAGTGGCGGATATATTCCGGTTTCTTCATACCATAAAAGGTTCGTCAGCGATGATGAACTTTGATAATATCGCGAATCTTTCACACGCTTTGGAAGATTTATTCGATTTTCTGCGTGAACATGATACTCGCAAAAACGATTTTAAGAAAATTATCGATCTGTCTTTTATGACACTCGACATCATCAAAACAGAAATGGCAAAATTGCAGAGCGGCGGTGAATCTGATACCGATGTCACAAAAATTGTAGATTCTATAAAAACGTTTCATGAGAAGCTGACTCACCGCAAAACGCCGCCCGCACCGCAGCAAGACGAAAGCGAAGATCTTATGGACGAGCTTTTTGACGACTCGGAAAATTCGGGCAATGAAGGAAGCTGTTACAAAGCTCATATTTTCTTTCAGGATAACTGCAAGATGGAAAATGTACGTGCTCTTGGCATTATAAAGTCGCTCGACAAGATGTATTCTAAAATAGCAACCGTACCAAAAGATCTGCTTCATGATGACAGCAATGATGAAATCGTACTAAACGGTTTTAAAATGTACATACAATCTGACAAGCCTCAGGATGAACTACTAAAAAAGATACAAGAAACATTTTTCGTGGATAAACTGGAGTTCGAAGAAATAGAAAAAGAGGATGAAGAAGCCTCTAAGGTTTTCAGTAAAAAAGTTAAAAAAGTTAATAAAAAAGGCGTAAACGCGGCTATGAAAACGCTTGAGTCTTCAAATAAGATCAAGCAGAATTTCATGAGCGTAAGTTTAGACAAACTCGATAAACTTCTTGATATAGTCGGAGAGATTGTCATAACTGAATCGACTGTTACAAGAAACCCCGAGATATTGAACCTTTCGATCGACAGCTTCGACAAATCATCGCGCCAGCTTCATAAACTGACCGACGAACTGCAAGACATAGTAATGTCTATACGCATGATACCCGTTTCGGCAATTTTTCACAAAATGGAACGTATCGTCCGCGATATGGCGGGCAAAGTAGATAAACAAGCTAACCTTGTAATAATCGGCGAAGATACCGAGCTTGATAAAAATGTTTTGGACCATCTTTCCGATCCGCTGATGCATATCATAAGAAACGCTATGGATCACGGCTTGGAACCGGCAAAAGAACGTATAAAAAAAGGCAAAGACGAAACCGGGAAAATCATTCTTGAAGCGCGCAACACGGGCGGCGATGTGCTTATAACTATATCGGACGACGGGCGCGGCCTTGATAAAGATAAAATTATTGAAAAAGGCATAAAAAAAGGCCTTATCAAAAAGCCCAAAAATGAAGTTACGGACAAAGAAGCGTATTCTTTAATCTTTGCACCCGGCTTTTCTATGAAAGAGCAGGTAACGGAGTTTTCGGGGCGCGGCGTAGGCATGGATGTCGCTATGAAAAACATAGGCAAAATCGGCGGTTCCGTGTCTGTAAACAGCACTCCTGATAAAGGCATGAGCGTTCAAATACGCATACCTTTAACACTTGCCATAATAGACGGCATGCAGGTAGCTGTAGGCAAGGCGTCGTATATCATACCGCTGCTTACCATAAAAGAATCTTTCAAGCCGAATAAAAAAGATGTTTTTCAGGACACGCAGGGCAATGAAATGATTCATATACGCGGCAACTGCTATCCTGTTGTAAGGCTTCATAAAGCTTTTGGCATAGAAACGCAGACGACGAATTTTGAAGACGGAATCATTGTAATTATAGAAGCAGAATCGCAGACTTACTGTTTATTTGTCGACAGGCTAGTCGGCGAACAGCAAACTGTAATAAAACCTATGCCCGAATATATTTTAAAAACTCTGGGTGATGCAAAAAGCATAGCGGGCTGTACTATTCTTGGCGACGGCAGCATAAGCCTTATACTTGATATCAACGGAATACTATGGTAAAAGACTATGAGATATATTCCTATTAATTATTTAAAACCCGGTTATAAACTGGCGGCAAATCTGTTTTTAAACGAAAACAGAGTTTTGCTGCGCAAAGGAATATCTTTAACCGAATCTTTAATTAATAAGATAAAAATATTAGGTTTTCAAGGCCTTTATATAGACGATGATTTATCTAAAGATTTGTTTATTGATAATATAGTCAGCATTGATTTAAAAATAAAAACAAAAAAGGAGCTTCAGTCTTTATTCTACAGCGCAGAAAATAATTTTGCCGCTAAACTTAACAAGCAGGTAAAAACGATCAAAAAGCTTGTGCACGATATAGTAGACGAAGTGATGTACAGCAAACAGGTAATGGTAAACATTATTGATTTGCGCTCGTACGATGATTACACTTACAGCCACAGCTTAAATGTTGCTGTGCTTTCTGTTCTGCTCGGCTCTGTACTAAAAATGGACAATGATGCTCTTTACCATCTTGCAACAGGAGCATTGCTTCACGACACGGGTAAAATGTTTGTAGATAAGCATATACTCAATAAACCGGGCAAGCTAAACGCTGGCGAGTTTGATGAGATAAAAAAACACAGCGAGCTTGGGTTTGAATATCTGCGCAAAAATATTGACATTCCCGAAGATTCTAAAAACGTGGCGCTTCATCACCATGAGCAGTATAAAGGCGGCGGATACCCCGAAGGCATTTCGGGAGAAGATATACAGCTGTTTAGCAGAATAGTATGTGTCGCGGATGTTTATGATGCTCTTACATCCGACAGGCCTTACCGCAAGGCTCTTTTGCCTTCTGATGCCATCGAATACATAATGAGCGAGTACGATTCAAAATTTGACCCGGTTGTCGTAAAAGCGCTGACAAAAAAAGTTGCGCCTTACCCTGTTGGTACATGTTTAAAATTAAGCACAGGAGAAATCGGCATTGTAGTTAAGAATTATGAGACAACGAGCCTTCGTCCTTTAATAAAAATTATATATAACAACAAAGCCACAAACAAATATATAGACTTGACAAATGACCGTTCCGCTTTAAACGTAACCATAAAAGAAAGAATCAATTATTAGAACGTAAGAAAGGGATAAGATTAAAAGCTTATCCCTTTTTTTATGCGAATTTTTTATTATTTGCAATTTACATGTTTGTGACGTAATCAAGAATTGCTGCCCCAAACTCCTCGGCCGCCGGCGGTCCGTTGCCCGTTATAAGATTACCGTCAATAGTCACGGATTTACCCGAATCGGTGCATCCTGCTTCTTCCATCATGCCGTCCAATGTAGGATAATTTGCCCAGCAGGCAGTTTTACCGTCAATAATATCAGCGACCGCCAGAACACCGTTAGCCGCACATATAGCAGCCACCAAATCGCCATTATCGTTTGTCTGTTGAACAAGATCTATTAAATCCTGCTCTTTCCAGAGCACCATGCACTTGGCGCCTCCGATTATTACTACGCCAAGCCCCGGGTCTTCTACCTCGGATATGGTTTTTTCTATAGCTATGACACCGTCGTTATCCCCTTTTGCTTCACCTGTTTGCGTGCTTACCGTTTCTGTTTTTATACCGCTGCCTTCAAAAGCGTTTATCACGCCTCCATATTCTGTTTCATTATGGCTGTCAAATGCTACTACCACCGTTATCCAGTCTTTTTTCTCTTCAACCGGCTCGTTTTCTTGCTCAGTTTCTTTTATCTGCTCGGGTTCTTGTATCTCTTGTTCAGTCTCATTATCCTTTTCATTTACTGCCTCTTCTTTTTCTTGTGTCTCACTGTTTACGTCATCTTCCTGTACTTGCTGGTTTTCCTGATTTTGAGCATCTTGCCCGCTTTGCTGTGACTGCCCGTCACATGCCGCAAAAGCAGCCGTTATTAACAAGAACGCCAAAAATAAAATCGCTATCTTCTTCATTCTCTTAAATCTCCTTTAAATACAAATTAGAATAGAAAAAAATTTTCTATTCTAATATTTCTATTAAACTAATGTTATATCCTTTTTATGCTTAAAAATATTTAACATTATTTGGTTTTTTAGTTAAGAAAAAGCGCCTTATAAAAAGCTATTACTCTTTTATCAAAGGCGCTTTTCAAATATTAAAATAATTCTTACTCTTTTTCTCCTATAGCAAACACAAGATCGGCGCTAGCGGCAACTTTACCGTTTACGTACGCTTTCCCGCTTCCCTTTCCTATGCTGCCTTTTAATACCTCAATCTGGGTCTCAAGTACTAGTATATCTCCCGGAACAACTTTTTCGCTGAATCTTGCGTTTCTTATTCTGCCAAGAAAAGCCAGCTTTCCTTTCATCTCGTCCATAGTAAGTAAAGCTATGCCTCCCATTTGCGCCAGAGCTTCAATCATAAGCACACCCGGCATTAGTTTAACTTCTCCGAAATGGCCCATGAAATACCACTCATTTCCGCTTATTGCTTTAACGCCTTTTGCGCGCACTCCCGGCTCTAATTCATCAACTCTGTCGAGCATTAAAAACGGTTCTCTGTGAGGCAGTATTGTTTTTATCTCTTCTATACTTAACATATTATCTCCTTAACAAATAAAAAATTATTGCTCTTGTCTTTTTAAAACGATACAGCTGTTGTGTCCGCCGAAACCAAAAGAGTTTGAAATAGCATACTGTGTATCCATTTTTCTCGCTTTGCCTTTGACGTAATCGAGATTACAGTCTTCGCCCTCTGTTTCAAGGCCAATTGTCGGCGGCGCTATACCTTCATTTATAGCGCATAACGAGATTATAGTTTCAAAAGCCCCCGCCGCGCCAAGCATATGCCCCGTCATAGATTTTGTAGAATTAACGAGAAGTTTTTTCACGTGTTCACCAAAACACCTTTCAATAGCTCTGCTCTCAAAAGCGTCGTTTAAAGGCGTGCTTGTGCCGTGCGCGTTTATATACCCTACGCTTGTCTTTTCTGCGCCCGCGTCTTTTAGCGCCATTTCCATCGCTTTGGCGGCATATATACCGTCAAACTGCGGTGCAGTAATATGATGAGCATCGCAAGTCTGCGCAAAGCCGGCTATCTCCCCAAGCGCCTTCGCCCCTCGTTTTTTTGCGTGCTCTTCGCTTTCTATGAGTATAAACGCCGCGCCTTCGCTCATTACAAAACCATCCCTGTCTTTGTCAAATGGCCTCGAAGCCTTTTTCGGGTCGCGGCTTTCGGACAATGCCTGCATCTGATGAAAACCCTGTACGGCAAGCTCTGTCATAGTAGATTCGGCTCCGCCGACTAACACAGCGTCCATACGCCCTTCTTTTACAGCATAATAAGCATGACCGACAGCATCAGCCCCCGAAGAACATGCCGTCACTACGCTAAAACAAGGCCCGTGAAGCCCAAGCCTTATGGAAATCAAACCTGCCGTTGTATTTATAATTGCCTTGGGAATAAACAAAGACGAAACATTTCTTGGGTTTGTTTTATACTCATCGTATTGCTCGCAGATAATATCGAGCGCGCCCATGCCGCTTCCGAGTATTACGCCTATATTTTCAGCGTCATATTCGCCCTGCCCTAAACCGCTTTGTTCCCATGCCTGAAGAGCGGCAACCATTGCAAACTGTGTAAACCTTGCCATGCGCCGTGCTTCTCGTTTTGTTATATACTGCGAAAAATCAAAATCTTTTACTTCTCCGGCCGTGAATATCTGCGTCCGTTCTGTATCAAAGCTTGTTGCGTTTACTATTCCGCATTCACCTTTTTTTGCCGCTTCAAAAGACTGCTCTACGCTATGTCCAATGGGAGAAACCGCCCCCATGCCCGTTATCATTACTTTATTACTCATATCCCTCACCTTTTATATAACCATTCCGCCGTCTACCACTAACACCTGGCCTGTTATATAGCTTGCGTTATCAGAAGCCAGAAACGCCGCCGCGTTTGCTATGTCCTGGGGAAGCCCAAGCCTGCCAAGCGGAATATTCTTATACAGATTTTCTTTAACTTTTTCGTCAAGTACATCGGTCATATCAGATTTTATAAACCCGGGCGCTATTGCGTTTACTCTTATACCGCGTTTTGCGAACTCTTTAGCGCCGGTTTTTGTAAGCCCGATAACTCCTGCTTTTGATGCAGAGTAATTAGCCTGCCCAACATTTCCTATAATACCCACGATAGACGAAATATTGATTATGCTGCCCGTTCTTGCTTTAAGCATATATTTCGAAGCAATACTTGTTGTATTGAATGTCCCTTTTAGATTAACGGCAATAACGCTGTCGAATTCGTTCTCGCTCATGCGCATCATCAGCCCGTCTTTTGTGATTCCCGCGTTGTTTACAAGTATATCTATCTTGCCGTATTTTTCTATTATTGAGGTTATGGCGTCCTCAACGCTCTGCGCGTTTGATACGTCCATTAAAACTCCATAAACCTCGCCCGAAGATTTCATCTCTTCTACCGCGTCGTTTAAAGTCTGTTCGTTTATATCGGTAATCACAACCGCCGCTCCCTGCTGCATGAATTTTTCTGCTATTGCTTTCCCAAGGCCTCTTGCCGCGCCTGTAATAACCGCTACTTTATTATCCAATTCTAATTTGCTCATCTTTAAATACCTCTTTAACCTAATTTGACGATAAAAACTTATCAAGAGTTGCCATGTCGCGTACAGAAACTGTTATCGCACTTTTCCCAATCCTGCGCTTTGCAAGCTTAAATAAAACATTTGAAGGGCCGACTTCGATATATCTTTCAACACCGTTTTCCGCCATATTTTCAAAACAATCGTGCCACCTTACTCTTGAACGCATTTGCTCTTCGAGCAGCTCTTTTATATCGCTGCTTTTCCCGTAAGGTTTACCGAGAACATTTGAATAAACTGTCCTTTGCATATCTTTAAATTCTATTTCTTTTAACACCTTGAAGAACTCGTCCGCTGCGTCATTTAAAAGCGGCGCGTGAGACGGGCCTCTAACGTTAAGCAAAGACGCCATCTTTGCTCCCTCGTTTTCGAACGTATCCTTCAAAGCAAGCAAATCATCGGTATAACCCGCGATAACAATCTGTAATTCGGACAAATGATTAGCTACATATGCATTTTCATAACTCTGAATAACAGATGATACTTTGTCTAAATCAAAGCCTATGACAGACAGCATTCCCCCCTTGCCTTTGGCGAACGCGTTATCCATTATCTTTCCTCTTTTTCTTACGACTGCAGCACACTGCGCGATATCTATAGCATTCGCAGCGGCAAGAGCGCTGTATTCGCCGAGAGACAGCCCGGCATAAATATCAGCGCCTAACCCTTCTTGCTCCAATACTTTTAAAAGCGAAATTGTGTGCGCAAAAATAGCCGGCTGTACAACTTCGCCTTCCTGCATTCTCTCGCCTTCAAAACAAGCGGATTTTAAATTAAGCCCGGCTCCCTGCTCGCATATATGAAAAGTTTCTTTATAAAAATTAAAATTATCGTATAAGTCCTTTCCCATGCCAATCGTCTGTGACCCTTGGCCCGGAAACAATATCGCTGTTTTCATATATTCACCCATCTAGCAGCCAAGCTGTCCGCTAAACACATCTTTGCAGATTTTTTCAAAGCATTGCTTATCGAAAAGTTCTTCTATTATGCTTTGTGACGTTTGCTGCTTCGTAAGCATGCACGCGCACTGGCCGGCCATGAAAGAGCCTCTTTCTTTATCTCCGTGAATAACTGCGCATTGAAGCGAACCTTCGCCTAATTTCTCCAGCTTCTCTACTGCGTTTTCTTCATACTCGATTCTGGCCATCTCACGTACTATTGGGCTTCTAAGCAATCTTACAGGATGCCCGGTAACACGCCCTGTTACCTTGCTGTCTATATCTTTAGCTTTTATCAACCGTCTTTTGTAATCATCGTGTGCTGTACATTCTTCTGCCAGAATAAATCTTGTACCGACCTGAACACCCTTTGCCCCAAGGCAAAAAGCTGCTGCTACCGTGGCGGCATCATAAATTCCGCCTGCTGCAACTACAGGTATTTCTACGCTTTGTACGATATCGGGCACTAGTACCATCGTTGTAAGTTCTCCTATATGTCCGCCCGCCTCGCATCCTTCTGCAATAAGAAAATCAGCACCCATTCTCTGCATCATTATCGCCAGAGCCCGGCTTGCAACTACAGGAGCTACAATGCATCCGGCTTCCTTCCAAGACTTTACGTAAGAAGCCGGATTGCCCGCACCGGTAATAACGACCGGCACTTTTTCCTCTGAAACTATCTTTGCGATATCTTCAACAAACGGGCTTAAAAGCATAACATTCAAACCAAAAGGCTTGTCCGTTTTTTCTCTTACAATTTTTATCTGCTCTCTTACCCATTCAGGGGGCGCGTTACCTGCGGCAATTACACCAAGGCCGCCCGCCATTGAAACAGCGGCAGCTAATTGCGCGTTAGAAACCCATGCCATACCTCCCTGTATCACAGGATATTCGATTTTTAGTATATCGCATATACTTCCTTTGAACTTAGGCATTTTTCTTCTCGTCCAGATAAGCTACAAGTTCGCCTACCGTGTTGATGTCTTTTAAATCTTCATTAGGAATCTTGATTTCTGTTTCTTTCTCGAGATCGATGAGCATTTCTACCATATCGAGCGAATCCATCTCGAAGTCGTCAATAAAGCTGCTTTCCATTTTGATATCGTCTCTGTCAAGGTCAAGCTGCTCCATTAGGTTTTTAATAATTATCTCTTTCATTTTTTAGTCCTCCTGATTTTTTAAATTGTCCAATCTATTATCAATCCTCCGAAAGACAAACCGGAGCCGAAACCTACGATCGCAAGCCTGTCGCCCTTTTTGAGCCAGCCTTTTTTATAAGCGTCGCACATAGCTATAGGTATTGTCGCGGAAGAAGTATTGGCATACTCGTCCAAGTTCATAAAAAATTGATCTTTCTTAAGTTTTGTTTTTCTAATCACATAGTCTATTATTTTGCCGTTCGCCTGATGCGGTATTATCTTGGTAAACGGTTTATCTCCGCATTTTGCCAAAAGCTTTCTTATGACATCTTCAACCGCGCCGACAGCAAAAGTAAAAACCTCTGCGCCTTTCATTTTAAGGTATTCTGTTTCTATACGGCCTATTTTGTTAAAAGGTGTTTTGCGTTTTTCTCTTTTTAAAGTAATAACATCTTCAATGTCGGATAAACCGTAAAGTATGGGATGTGACAGATACGCTTTTTCGCTTCGTTTTAAAACTACAGCGCCTGCCCCGTCGCCGAATAAAACGCATGTAGACCTGTCTTCCCAGTCAACGTAAGTCGAAAGTGCCTCGCTCGCGATAACAATTGCTGTGTTTAAGTTTAGCGAATCCATCAAACTCGCCGCAGTTGTAACAGCGTAAACAAAACCGGTACAGCCGGCGGATATGTCCATGCACGCACAATCTATGCCAATGGCTTTTTGTATTTCGCTCGACATAGACGGGACCAAAGTCTCTCCCGTAAAAGTGCTCGTGATAATAAGGTCAACGTCCTCTTTATTAATGCCCGAATGAGCAAGCGATTCTTTTGCCGCCTGTATACCCATGCTGACCGCAGTCTCATTTGCAACTATTCTGCGATTGCTTATACCCGTGCGCTTTGTTATCCATTCGTCGCTTGTATCAACAAGCTTTTCCAAATCAAAATTAGTAACTATTTTTTTAGGCAGGCAATTTGCGATACCTGCTATTTCTACTGGTGCTATCAATTATAAACCTCTCATCCCCAAGAATTTCTCATGCCTTTTTTCAACAAGCCTTTCAGGATCGATTCTTGTAAGTCTTCTTAATGTAGTTTTTATCTCACGTTTTATATCATTAACGCTCTTATTCATGTTAAAACGGTCAAAGCCTTCCGGTTCTTTGATAACGCTATCCACTATATCAAACTTTTTTAGATCGCTTGAAGTAAGCTTTAAATTCTCTGCCGCTGTTTCTGCAAGCGAACTGTCTTTGAATAATATAGAAGCGCAGCCTTCAGGTGAAATTACAGAAAAATAACTGTTTTCCATCATAATAAGTTTATCCGCGAGAGACAGCGCAAGAGCTCCGCCGCTTCCTCCCTCACCGATAATTATAGATATAACAGGCGCTTTAACAAGTGCCATTGCTTTTAAGTGCTCGGCTATTATAAGCCCCTGGCCTCTTTCTTCCGCTTCCACACCGCAAAAAGCCCCCGGTGTATCCACAAGGCATATGACAGGGCGCGAGAATTTCTCGGCTTGTTTTAACGCTCTAATAGATTTTCTGTATCCTTCGGGGTGCGGCATACCGAAATTGCATTTCATTCTTTCTTCAAGTGTATGGCCTTTTTGCTGTCCGATTATCGTCACAGGCCAGCCCTCAAACCATCCTATAGCCGTAATCATAGACGGATCGTCACCAAAACACTTATCGCCTTTCAGCTCAAAAACGCCGTTAAACAACTTGTCAATATAATCTCTTGATTGCGGCCGGTTCTCTTTCCTTGCACTTTTAACTTTATCCCAGGGCTTTGCCATGTCTTTTGAAGAATAAACTGTATTTTGCGTTTTCTTAATTTCGTTTGAAGACATCGTCATACTTTTCCTTAATAACAGATTTGACTTTTGGCTGCAATTCGTCTGCGCAGTGAAGCGCGAGCAGCTCTGCAAGAGTGTCTCTTAAATCTTTTCTGTCTACTATTCTGTCGAGCAAACCGTTCTCGTACAAAAACTCTGCCGACTGGAAACCTTCGGGAAGCTCTCCCGCGATATTCTGCTTTATAACTCTCGGGCCGGCAAACCCAATAAGCGCTTTTGGCTCGGCAATAGTTATATCTCCCTGCATAGCAAAGCTTGCTGTAACGCCGCCCGTTGTCGGGTGTGTCAAAACGTTTATATGCAAAAGTTTTTGTTCACTGTGCCTGGCTAAAGCAATAGTTGTTCTCGACATTTGCAAAAGCGAGTGTATACCTTCCTGCATTCTGGCTCCGCCCGATGCGCAGAATATTATGAGCGGCAGTTTATTAAGCGTCGCAAATTCGGTAATTATAACTATTTTTTCTCCGACTACCGTACCCATGCTTCCCATCATAAAATATGAGTCCATAACAGCTAACGCAGTTCTGACGCCCTTTATCGTTGCCTTGCCTATAATAACGCCTTCCTGAACATTAGATTTGGTCTTTTCATTTTCTATTTTATTTTTATACCCGGGAAATGATATAGGGTCTTTGCTTTGCGCTTCTCTTTCTATCTCTATAAAGCTTCCGCTGTCTACTATCATTTCTATCCTTTTATACGCAGGCTGACGAAAAAGCGAGCCGCAGTAAGGGCATACCGAATCATTTGCATGCGCAATCTGTGAAATCATATCATTTCCGCACTCTCTGCAATGAAGCTTTTCGAGAGCGTTTTCTGCTGGCTTGTTAGCCTCGTTTTTAACTTCTATCTTTTCTGAAAAAAGTTTCATAACTTTCCTCTCAAAAACCTATCATAGAATACCTGTTCAATCCACTTTGTGTTTACTCTGCCCTTTAAGAAATCACTGTCCTGTAAAATCGCTTTGGCAAATTCTATGTTATTCTGTATTCCTTCTATTTTCAGCTCACTCAGCGCCGACAAACTAAGACGGGCAGCTTCCTGCCTGTCATCGGCAAAGCAGATAACTTTCATTATCATAGAATCGTAATACGGCGATATCTCATCGCCTTCCGCGTAACCCGTATCTATGCGCACACCGTTTCCGCCCGGCACTTTCATGCTTTTTATAGTTCCGGGAGACGGCCGGAAGTTTTCATTTAAATCTTCCGCATTTATCCTGCATTCTATGGCATGCCCTTTTATCACCAAATCTTTTTGATTTATGCAAAGCCTGTGCGAAAGGGCGACCTGTATCTGCGCTTTTATAAGGTCTACACCGTAAACGCTCTCTGTAACAGGATGCTCTACCTGTATTCTTGTATTCATTTCCATGAAATAAAATTTATTATCTTTTGTAAGCAAGAACTCAACAGTTCCCGCGTTTTTATATTTAACACATTTTGCAATAGCCACAGCGGTGTTAAGAATTTTTTTCTCCAAGTCTTTCTTTATGTTCGCCGCCGGCGCTTCTTCAAGCAGTTTCTGGTTCTTTCTCTGCAGACTGCATTCTCTTGTTCCGAAATGCAGCGTATTGCCATATTCATCGGCCAGTATCTGAACTTCTATATGCCTGGCTTCGGGCAAAAACGCTTCTATATATACACTCTCGTCTCCAAAGCTGTTGTTTGCTTCTCTGCAAACTAAAGAAAAATCTCTTTCAAGCTCTGTTACGTCATTGACTACGCGGATTCCTTTTCCGCCGCCGCCCTTTGCCGCTTTAATCATTAGCGGAAAACCAATCTCTTTAGAAAGATTTATCGCTTCTTTTAGGCTTTTTACAGCGCCTTTAGAGCCCGGGACTACAGGAAAACCATTTTCTATCATGGTGTCTCTTGCTTTTTGTTTATCTCCGAGCAAAAGCATAGATTCTGCGCTCGGGCCGACAAATCTGATACCCTGCTCTTCACAAGCCCGCTGAAGCTCAGCGTTCTCTGAAAGAAAGCCTACTCCCGGATGTATCAAATCTACGTTATATGCTTTTGCAGCGGCCATTATGCTTTCTATGTTAAGATAGCTCTTGCCCGCCTGCCTCGGGCCTATACATACGCTTACGTCCGCAAGCCTTGTATGCATTGCGCCCTCATCGTTTTCAGAATAAACAGCTATAGTTTTATAGCCAATCTTCTTACACGTTCTTATTATTCTAACAGCAATTTCGCCTCTGTTCGCAATCAATACCGTCTTCATGCTATTTTTCCTTCGCATATCTAAAGAGCGCGTCTTTTTCTATTATCGCCTGTGCGTCAGTTTTCAGCACACTCTTTATAACTCCCGATTTTGGAGCGCAAATCTCGTTCAGCATCTTCATGGCTTCTATTATACAAACTGTATCGCCTTTTTTCACTTTGCTGCCCTCTTTTACAAAAGGCTCTGCGCCCGGTTCTTTAGCAACATAAAAAACTCCGGATATAGGCGCATAAATCATATCCAGATCTTCTTCAACTACTTCTGATGATTTCTCTTTTTTAACAGTGTTTGGTAAATTAAAAACTTCTTCGCTTGAATTTCTTTCTAAGCTTAGTTTTACATCTTCTATCTGTATCTTTATCTTATTGAACGAAGACTTTTCCGCCTTGTCTATAAGATTAAAAACCTTTTCTAAGTCCATATCGTATATCTCCTTCCAAAAAGAAAAATATTTATATTATTATCATGTACCAACAATATAAATAATCATGCAGGAATTAAATTAATACCGTAAAATCAAACCATCTAGCAGATACTATCATGCAAATCTTGATATGTCAACGCAGTAGTATTTACAGTTGTTTCGAAAAAGTTAAAAAAAATATTTTCCAATAAAATGGATTTTTCACTTTCGCGCCGATACGAGTTTTTATTACATATTCTTTGCTATTTTCGAGGTTTTTCGCTCTTTTTTTTCCATAATATTAACCACTCCTTTTTTCTCGTAACATATTTGTAAATATATTTTGCTTTAATTTCATTTTTCCAGAAAATTTTATTAGTTTTTATATTATAAAATTTACTCTTTTTTCATATTTTTTTTAAAATGTGATTATAAAAAAATTGCCCCGGAAACTTTCATTCCAGGGCATAGCGTTATTTATAGTTTTTTATGTTATTTATAACAATATACATATAAGCCCGCCGCTTCCTTCGTTAATAATTCTCGAAAGCGTTTCCTGAATTTTAATTCTTGCGTCTTCGGGCATATGCGCCAGTTTTCCCGAGAGCCCTTCTTTTACAAGTTCATGCAGCGACTTTCCGAAAATCTGCGTGTTCCATATCTTAGACGGATCGTTCTCGAACTCTGAGAGAAGATATTTTACAAGCTCTTCGCTTTGTTTTTCGGTACCTACTATCGGCGAAATCTCCGTCTCAATATCAACACGTATCAAATGCAGCGACGGCGCGCTTGCCTTTAGCCTAACGCCGAAACGGCTTCCCTGCCTTACCATTTCGGGCTCTTCTAAAGACATTTCGTCAATTGCAGGAGGAACAAGGCCGTACCCCTTTTCTTTTACGCTGGTAAGCGCGCATTCGAGCCTGTCGTATTCTTTTTTTGCGCTGACCAGGCCTTTGACTATTGATACTAAATGATAGTCATCCTCTATTGGGTAACCGCATTCGTCGCCGAGTATCTTATAGAAGAGCTCTTCGGAAAAATCAAGGCGAATGTTAATACATCCCTGCCCAAGCAATATGCCGACTATAGACGCGTCCGTTACATCATCTAACTGTTTCATGGAGTCGAGCAGCCCGTAATAGTCTTTAACTTTCTCTAAGCTATCAAGCGTTCCCGATATACCTTCGAAAATTTCTTCCATTAGCCAATGATCGGAGGATAGAGCCCTTGCCCAGCCCGGCATATCCATGTTTATCTCTTTTAGAGGAAACTCATACAAAAGATTCTCGAGCATAGAGTTTATGTCGTTTTCCGAAAGCCGCATAATATCCATGAGAACAACCGGGACTTTATACTTTTCTTCCATGGCGCCCTTTAGCCTTATTGTATCCTCATTTTGCGGATTTGCCGAGTTTAGTATTATTATAAACGGCTTATCAAGCTCGCTAAGCTCGTTTATAACTCTTTCTTCCGCTTCAATATAATTCGAGCGCGGTATCTCTGTTATGCTGCCATCCGTCGTCATTACAATGCCTATAGTGCTGTGCTCTGTTATAACCTTTCTAGTGCCCGTCTCGGCCGCTTCTTCGAATGGGATATCGTGATCGAACCAAGGAGTAGAAACCATTCTCGGAACATTGTTTTCGAGATGGCCCATAGCCCCTTCTACCATATACCCGACCGAATCGACCATTCTTACATTCATTTCCGCTTCTTCGTTTATCTTTATTCTTACCGCTTCGTTTGGGACGAATTTGGGCTGCGTCGTCATTATAGTTTTACCCGCGCTGCTTTGCGGAAGCTCGTCTACAACCCTTTCTTTCGAATGTGTGTCGTCTAGGTTAGGGAGCACCAAAATATCCATGAATCTCTTAATAAATGTAGATTTGCCCGTTCTTACCGGACCTACCACACCTATGTAAATGTCTCCCCCTGTTCTTTGCGAAATATCCTTGTATAAATTATAGCTTTGCATGGCGCACCCTCCGTTTGTACATATTGTTTAACACTTTATATATATGAACGTATGCGCTTTGTAATACCTTTTTGCGATAAAAAAAAGAGATATGAACAAATTCATATCTCTTTATCCCTCGTTTATTTATTACAGCCAGCTTGGAATAACGTCGTTTTTAATAAGGTCATCGAATGTCTGGCGCTTTACCATTAGCTCCGCTTTGCCGTCTTTAACCAACACTACGGCAGGGTGCGGAAGCTTGTTATAGTTGCTTGCCATAGAATAATTGTAAGCGCCGGTAGAAAATACAGCGAGCACGTCTCCCGCTTTTGTTTCGGGAAGCTTAGCATTCCATATAAGCATATCACCACTCTCGCACGACCTTCCGGCAATAGATACTATAGTTTCATCCGGCTCGTACATCTTTCCTGCAAGCGCGCAGGTATATTCCGCCTGATATAAAGCAGGCCTTGGATTATCCGCCATGCTTCCGTCTACGCTTACATACGTGCGGATGTCGGGAATTGTTTTAATATCACCTACGGTATAAAGCGTCGTTCCCGCTTCGCCTGCGATAGACCTTCCCGGCTCTATTACAAAGAACGGAAGGCTCATATCTTTTTGCTCGCAAAGCTGCGTAAGTTCCTTTAGCATTGTCTTTACATATTCGTCGGGGCGAAGCGGCGCGTCTTCTTTCATATAGTGTATTCCGTACCCTCCGCCGAAGTTGATTTCAGAAAATTCAAATCCCGACTTCTCTTTTATTTCCATCAGATAAGAAAGCATGACGTCGACAGCGTCGCGGAACGGCGTAAGCTCGAATATCTGAGAGCCTATGTGGCAGTGCATACCGACAAGTTTAAGGCTGGGGCGCGCTAAAATGCTTTCTACCGCCTGTAAACCCTGCCCGTCTCCTATGCCGAATCCAAACTTAGAGTCTACCTGTCCTGTTTTAATATACTCATGCGTGTGAGCTTCTATGCCCGGCTTTATGCGAACCGAGACATTCTGCACTTTTCCAAGCTCTTCCGCTATATCGGCAAGAAGCTTTATCTCGTTTGCGCTGTCTATTACTATTCTTCCTATGCCCGCTTTAACCGCCATACGCAAATCATCTGGCGTTTTATTGTTTCCATGGAAATACACATTGGCTAAATCAAAATCGGCGTTTATGGCAACAGCAAGCTCTCCGCCCGAAACAACATCAAGCCCAAGCCCTTCGCTCTGCACTATTTTACACATAGCCGTGTTTAAAAAAGCCTTGCCGGCAAACAGCGCTTTTCCGCCGCCCTTATAAGCGGCAAGAGCTTTTGTATACCCTTGGCAAACGTTTCTTATTTTATCTTCTTCCATTACGTAAAGAGGCGTACCGAACTGCGCCGCTAAATCGAGCGTGTCGCACCCCCCGAGCACCAAGTGCCCTTTTTCATTGATACTTAAATTCCCCCAGTATTCCATTTATATTTCCCCTTATTTATATTATGGAAATACTAACATATCAATTTATTAAGTGTCAACGTCAATTTCTCATTAAATTTTAATTATAACCAACAACATCGCAGCCTAGCCAGCAGATTAATCACTATCAATTTCCTTAGCGAACGGAAGATTAATATTTAACCATTTACTAATTATACGAATCAAAATAATTACGCCGATTGCTATGTATGCGCTTATTTGTGTTCCGATCAGCGGATAGCATATCCATAAGACTACCGAGCCGATTATTGAAGCTGTTGCGTAAATCTCTTTTTTTAATACCATAGGTATTTCGCGAATCAGCACATCACGCATCATTCCGCCGCCTACGCCCGTAATCAGGCATACAAATATAAAACTTAGAAAATTATAATCCATTTCCAGTGCTTTTACACCGGTATAAATTGAAAATACTGCCAGCCCGATGGCATCGAACAAAAAGAATATGTTTTTCCATTTAATATAGCGTTTAAATAATACAACAAATACAGACGCGGCCAATATAACTATAATGTATTCGTATCGCGTAAAAAAAACAGGAACTCCGTTATCCATAACAACATCGCGTATCACTCCGCCGCCAATAGCCGTGACTACCGCAAGGACAATAACGCCGAAAATGTCCATCTTCTTTTTTATTGCGGCTGTTGCGCCGGATATCGCAAACGCAGCGACACCTATGAGTTCAAGATAATCTATAATGTACATAAAAACCTCGAAAATATATTTATTAAATCCACAAATATTGTATATCAACAAAGGTATTTTCTCAATAAGTTTCTGTCTAAATTTGTCGTTTTTTATAAAAGCCTAAAAAATGCTATAAAAAAAAGTTGCAGCGACAGATTAATTCTGCCGCCGCTTTATTTATAGCTTTATCTTTACTTCTTTTTAAACACTGGCTTTCCTTTTTCCATAGACATATGCACTTTATCTTTTATGCTTATCTTTCCTTCGAGAATTTCTTCAGAAAGCTCATCTTCGACAAGCTGCTGTATCATTCGGCGAAGCGGCCTTGCGCCGTAGTTTTCATCAAAGCCTTCTTTCGCGAGATGATCTACCGTATCGTCTGAATATGTAAGGTAAATCTCTCTTTCTTCCAGCCTCTTTATCACATTATTTAGCATCAGTCTAACTATCTGTTTTGTATGTTCTTTGCTCAGCCTGTGGAAGACTATTATATCGTCCAGCCTGTTTATAAACTCCGGCCTGAACTGTTTTTTGAGCTCTTCCATTATTCCCTGCTTCATAAACTCGTAACCGTTGTCTGTATCCTGAGCAGCAAAACCTATCTTTGTCTTAGATTCTATTCCATGCGCGCCGAGATTGGATGTCATGATTATAATGCAGTTTTTAAAATCTACAACACGCCCTTTAGAATCTGTAAGCCGTCCGTCCTCTAGTATCTGCAGAAGTATGTTAAAAACATCAGGGTGTGCTTTTTCTATCTCGTCAAGCAAAAGAACAGAGTATGGGCTGCGCCTTAATTTTTCGGTAAGCTGCCCGCCTTCGTCGAAACCGACGTATCCCGGTGGAGACCCTATTAACTTTGATACAGCATGCTTTTCCATATACTCGGACATATCGAGCCGTATAAGCGCGTCCTCGTCTCCGAACATTGCTTCTGCAAGCGCACGCGAGAGCTCCGTTTTACCGACGCCAGTCGGCCCTAAGAATATAAACGAGCCAACCGGGCGTTTTGGGTCTTTCAGGCCCGCTCTCGAGCGCCTTATCGCGCGTGACACCGCAACGCAGGCTTCGTCTTGACCTATTACTCTTTGATGCAGTGTTTTTTCGAGATCAAGAAGGCGCTTTGCTTCGTCTTCGGTAAGCTTAACAACCGGTATGTGTGTCCAGCTTGATACGATTTCAGCGATCTCTTTTTCAGTAACTTTTCCTTCGCGCTTTTTAGTATCTTTTTCCCAGTCGTTCTTACATGCCTTCATCTTCTTTTCAAGAGTCTTTTCTTCATCTCTAAGCTCCGCTGCTTTCTCAAAGTTTTGGTGAGTTATCGCCTGGTCTTTTTCTTTACGGATTTCTTCGAGTTTTTCTTCAAGCTCTTTTAAATCAGGCGGCGCAGTATAAAGGCTGAGCCTTACTTTTGAAGCAGCTTCGTCCATTAAATCTATTGCCTTGTCGGGCAAAAACCTGTCGGATAAATACCTGTCTGAAAGCTCGACAGCTGCTTTTAGCGCTTCGTCGGTAATTTTCACTTTGTGATGCGCTTCGTATTTATCTCTTATGCCTTTTAGTATCTCAAGAGTTTCTTCATTTGTAGGCTCGCCGACCTGTACCGGCTGAAGCCGCCTTTCTAGCGCAGCATCTTTTTCAATGTTCTTTCGGTATTCATCATACGTCGTCGCTCCTATAACCTGTATCTCGCCTCTGGCAAGAGCCGGTTTTAATATGTTTGCAGCGTCCATTGCGCCCTCTGCCGCTCCCGCGCCTACTATAGTGTGCATTTCATCTATAAACAATATGACATTGCCCGATTCATGCAGCTCTTTTAAAGCTTCTTTCAATCTGTCCTCAAACTCGCCTCTATATTTTGTACCGGCTATCATACCGGCAAGGTCGAGAGAAAACACTCTCTTGTCGCGAAGAAGCTCGGGTACGTTTCCTTCTACTATGCGCTGTGCAAGCCCTTCGGCTATCGCCGATTTGCCGACGCCCGGTTCGCCTATCAGCACAGGGTTATTCTTGGTCCTGCGCGATAAAATCTGAGTAATACGTTCAATTTCTGTGCTTCTTCCTATTATCGGGTCAAGCTCTCCCTCTTTTGCGGCTTTCGTAAGGTCAACGCCAAACTTTTCAAGCTTCGGCGTTTTTACGTCTTTTTTCTGCCCGCCAGCTGATTTTGCCACCGCTTCTCCTGTTACGCTTAAAATACCCTGTTCTATCTCGGAAAAATCCGCGCCTATATCGCCGAGTATCTTATAAGCTACGCCTTCCTTCTCTTTTATCAGCGCCATCAATATATGTTCCGTGCCCACATAGCTTTGCCCAAGCTGTCTCGAAAACGCAACGCTTAATTCCAATATTTTTTTTGAACGCGGAGTATATCCGAACCCTTGTGTAAAAGCGAAATCGCCTTTTCCTATAAGAGTTAATATATCCTGTGTTATAGCTTCTTCTGTTATTCCGAGCACTCCGAGCAGGTTTGCCGCCGCGCTCTGCTTCTCACATATTAAACCTAGCAGCAAATGCTCTGTCCCGACATAGTTATGCCCGAGTTCCCTTGCTTTATCTTCCGCTTGTTTAAGCGCATTTTTTGCGCCGTCAGTAAATTTCGTAAAAAAATCCATTTATATCTCCTCCCCTTTACCATTGTTAAATATCTTTCTTATTATATCCGCCCTTGCTATATCGTTTTGCTGTGTTATGCCGCTCTTTTTTTGCTCTGCGATTATCGCAGGGCGCGAATTCATCATAGTCTCATACAAAAGGCTAGGCGAAAGCCCTTTGACGATTCCAAGCGACACTCCGAAAGCCACATCCGAAATAAGTTTCTGCGCTTCCGCATCGCCTATTCTTCTGGCGTGAGTAAGTATTCCCATCGCGCGCCATATCTTGTCTTCAAGCATTATCCCTAAACTCTTGTAAAGCTCTTTTCTTGTGTTGCGTTCAAAATCAATTACTTTGTTCGCTGTTGACACAAGCCTGCTTAATATCTCCTGCTCGGTTACTCCGAGAGTTACCTGATTGGATATCTGGTAAAACGACCCGAGAGCCGCGCTGCCTTCGCCGTGCGCGCCCCTTACCGTCATTCCCACCTTGCTTATCATAGACGTTATTCGCGGAATTCCTTTTGTTGCTGTCAATGCGGGCAGATGAAGCATAAGCGAGGCTCTCAGCCCCGTTCCCGTGTTTGAAGGACAGCTTGTCAGAAAGCCGAATCTATCATTAAAAGCATAATTAACTCCGTCCGAAAGCATTTTGTCAAGCTGGTCTGCCGCCGAGTACGCCTTATTAAGCGACAGCCCTGAACCAAGGCTCTGAAGGCGGTAATGGTCTTCTTCCATTATCATTACACTGAGGCTCTCGTCTCTGCTTGTTATCAATCCGCTGTTGCTGTTGTTTGCCAGCTCGCTGCTTATTATATGCCTTTCTATAAGCGCTCTTCTGCTTATCTCCTGCATATCGGCAAGTTTTGAATATTTAAACTCGGATGATTTTAGCAGGCTCGATTTTGCTCCTTCGTGAACCTTCTCAATATCCGCGCGGTTTCTTATTCTTGACGGAAACGGCACGCCTTCAAGGTTGCGCGCGAGCCGTATTCTTGTCGATACAACGACATCACATTCGGGCGCTTTTTCTTCCAGCCATTTTGGCATATCATTCACCTTCCTTTTCAAGAAGAGCTATTTCGTCGCGCAGCTTTGCCGCCTGTTCAAAGTTCTCCGTGGATACGGCAATCCTAAGCTCTCTTTTAAGCTCGGCTTTTTTATCTTTCTTTTCGTCCTCGTTTTGTTTTGTAAAATCGATCTCTACGCGCTGCCCGGGGCGTTTGCCAGTGTGCTTGACATTCAGATGTATTCCCTTTAAAACGGGCAGTATGCTGGATTCGAAAACCTTATAACAATTTGAACACCCGAGCCTTCCTGTCTTTTTAAAATCAGAAAGCGTCGTGCCGCAAACTTCGCATATTGTATCGGACGGCTCGTTCTCATCATAAAATGCGCTCATGAAATCATTGAACGAAAATCCCGACATTACAATAGGTTTTTTTCTTTTTGCCGCGCACTGCGCACAAAGATGCACTGTTTTTACCTGTCCGTTCACAAACGTTGTCATGTGTACGCTTGCCTTGTTTTTTAAACAATCATCACACAGCATTTATTCTGCCCCCTTGCTGAGCAAAACCAAAACCAGTTGTTTTAGTATGCTTGCCCTTATTTTATCTTTCAGCATCGCCGGAATACTAAGCGCTTTATCAGAAATCGCAGCTTCCATAAGCGCGCCTTCATTCTTTGTCACCAAATCGCTTTCGACAAGCCTTCTTATAACGTCGTTTGCGTTTCTCTGAGAAATTGTTTCACCTATTCGGGTAGTAACAAGACGGAACAAATGCTCTGATTCTTCTATCTTTAATCTTACGACTCTTATATAGCCGCCGCCTCCGCGTCTGCTTTCTATTATATAGCCTTTATCGGGAGTAAACCTTGTAGCCAGCACATAATTTATCTGGGAAGGCGCACAGTTAAAATGTTCTGCAAGCTCATTTCTCTGCAGCTCAATCTTGCCTTCATATTCTCCCATGAGGTCTTTTATAAATTCTTCTATTGTGTCGCTAAGTATAGACATACCACGTCTCCCCTTTGACTTTCTTTGACCTTTAATATATTATACACCATTTTGATGAAAATGCAACAGTTTTTTAGATGAATTTATAAAATTATTGTTCGATATCTTCGGAAATATCCGTAACAAACCGCTGGCGTAAATAGATAATCGCGCCTCTGAATATGGCGTTCGCGCATTTAGCCTGATAGTCATCCGTCTGCAAAAGCCTTTCTTCTCTTTCGTTAGATAAAAAGCCGCATTCTACAAGCACGCACGGGCACTCCCCCGAGCGTAGTATATAATACCTTTCGGGCAGGTGCTTTCTCGGCCTTGATGGTTTTAGCTCTTCGTTCATTTCCTCTTGGATAAATGCCGCAAGTTTTTTTCCTTCGGTAGATTTTTCGAAATAGAACGCAAGCGGCCCGGCAACAGACGATGCCTGATATTTGTTCATGTGTATGCATATAACGATGTCGGCGTTCGAGTTGTCTATAATATCACGCCTTTTCCACATGTCTCCGTCTTTTGTTGCACCGACAGCGCTGTCGTCCTGCCTTGTCATAATCACCGTATAGCCGTCATTTTCAAAAAGTTTCTGCAGCTTTTTTGAAACAGCGAGATTAAGCTCGTCTTCTCTGACTTTTGTAAATCTGCCAATAGCGCCCCCGTCAAAACCCCCGTGCCCCGCGTCTATGACTATAATGCCTTTGCTCTGATTCATGACCATTTGTTCTTTTGGAATCATCATCAAAAGCAGTAAAACGGTAAATGCCACAATAAAAAAATAAATTATATAACGATAAACAGATTTCATAAAAACCCTCCGCCGATATATAATCTATATTATTCAATTATTATGGCTATACCTTGGTTAAAACAGAACTTTTGACGCGTCCGCATTTAAGGCAAGCGGATTTTCGCTTTGCTTTGCAAAGGCAGCCGCACACCCTATCATAGCCGCGTTGTCCGTGCAGTAATCTTTCAACGGCAGATAAAGCTCTATCCCCTCTTTCTTCGCCCTTTTTTCAAAAAGCTGCCGAAGAGCGTTGTTAGACGAAACGCCGCCTGCAATTCCTATTTTTTTCATGCCGTGCCTTGCGGCCGCTTCGAAAGTATTATCCGCCAAAAAAGAAATCGCTTCTTTCTGGAAACTTGCCGCGATATCCGCTTTGCTGTATTGTTCGCCCTTTTGGTCCATATTATGCATATGGTTTATCACGGCTGTTTTAAGCCCGCTGAATGTAAAATCGAGATGATCTTCGCCCTTAAAACCTCTTGTATATTCATAAATCGCAGTGCCCTGCTGTGCCAGTTTCTCTAACTTTGGGCCGCCCGGATACCCGAGCCCCAGCGCGCGCGCTGTTTTATCGAAAGCCTCGCCGACTGCATCGTCGCGCGTTTTGGCAATAAGCTTGTATTTTGTGTAATCTTCTACAGACACTATATGTGTATGCCCCCCCGAAACGACAAGGCACAAAAAAGGCGGCTTTAATTTCGGGTGAGAAATATATAATGAGCATATATGCCCTTGTATATGATGTACGGGTATAAGCGGCAAACGAAGATAATAGCTTAGCGCTTTGGCGTAAGATACTCCCACAAGCAGTGCACCGACAAGCCCCGGGCCGTCCGTTACCGCGACAGCGTCAAGGCCGGAAAAATCCGTATCCGCTTTTTTTAATGCTTCATCTATTATATACGGCAATTTCAAGATGTGGTTTCTCGACGCAATTTCGGGAACGACACCGCCGTATTTTTCGTGCTCCTGCTGCGTATATACAGCGTTTGAAAGAACACGCCTGCCGGCTGTTACAGCCGCCGCCGTTTCATCGCACGAAGTTTCAATTGCGAGAATTGTCTTATCCATCGCTATGCCTCATTTATCTCCTGGGGCTGTTTAGCAAGCCGCCGCCTCTTTTTGTAAATAGAATTTCCGACTATAGCCGCAATATTCAGCGCGGCAAATATTGATACAAAACGTATCGCTATTCTTATTATAAGGTCAGAGAAAAACTGCTCGGGCACCATCATAATAAGTATATCGGTACGCGGGTCTAACATCCAAAGATTATTGCTGAAAAACAGATAATGAAAATGTGTCCAGAATGAAGTAAAATCTATAACCGCGTATAAACCAAGCACAGCTAGCGTAAATAAAAACGCAATAGAAACGTTTGTAAACGATATACACAAAGACCTCACTGCTTTCTTTCTGCTTATAATAAACGCCGCTGCGATAAACACAGCCGCCGCAATCAGGCAGACGGTGCGCACAAGCCTTGCCGTAATAAACATATTCCTTACATCTACCATATGGTCTTTTTCGCGTTCGCCGAAGACTTCTTCCGTTATGCCGTTTATTTTCGCTTCCATATCAAGGCTGTCACGGTTTCCTTCAGTATAACTTAAAAGGTTATCGGTTACTTTGGATAAATCCTGTTCGCTCATACCTATACTTTGAGCGGTACCGAGCTTTGAATATTCGCTTTCAAAAAAGCCGCGATTCATCACGAACATTTCTATGCTTAAGATAAGTATCGCAATGATAAGAGCAATACTTCCGATAACGCTGCACAGGCTCGTGAAAAACTTTTTCATGTTTCTTTCTCCTTTGTTACATAAGTATAAGGCCGTTCCGTTTAAGGGAACAGCCTAAAGCAACTTTGAAAACTATTTATATCAAAGAATTATACTCTTTTTCGGTAAGTAAACCGTCCCGGTTTTCTTCGCCCTCAAAATCCACCTTGAAAAGCCACGCCATTTGAGGAGATTTCACCACTATATCAGGGTCATCATATACAGCGTCGTTAACCGCAGATACGGTACCTGTTGCCGGCGCGTGTACATCCATTACCGATTTTACAGACTCTACCTTTGCACAGGGCTGCCCTTTGCAGACACTTTGCCCTATCTCGGGAAGCTCGACATAAACCACATCGCCGTCTATGCCTTTTCCCGTAAGCCCGACAAATGCCCTGCCATTGTTAAAGCGCACCCATTCATTCTGCAGTGTAAAAAAAAGTTCGCTCACGCTATAATCCCCCTTTGTCCTTAATGAACATAGTATATGTTATGCGTGTGCATGTATATTTGTTTACATTACTTTTTTTTCAGATACTTATTGAACTTTCTTCTGAACAATATAACATAAATAACGATTGCGGGAATTATTACTCCCATGCTTACCCAATAAGCCCATGTGTAACCTAAATAATCAAGAACGCCCGTAATCGTCGCCACAGGCCCGATATACCAGCAAAACTTTCTTAGAAAAGCGTTTGCTTCTTCTTTCATTGCCTTTGGATAATCGTTTTTATATGCAGGGCCTTTGCCCGTAATAGCAGAGTACATAATAAAAACTCCTACTATTATCATGAATAACGACATGAATTGATTAATGTCTCCCAAAATGCCACCTCTTTATCTTTTGTTTATTTTAACACCTTCCGGAGTATCTTTGATATCGTACCCCAGCGCAGATATTTCGTCTCTTAGCGCGTCCGCCGCCGCAAAATCTTTGTTTGCGCGGGCATCGGCGCGTTTTTTCGCAAGCTCTTTAATTTCATCGGGAATAACGTCCTGCAAAAATGTTATTCCGAGAACATCAAGTATTTTATCGAGCGCTATAAGCGCGTCCTGCGCATTCTTCTTGTCAGCTCCGTTTTCAAAAGCCAGATTAACATCTTTTATATACTCAAAAATAACGCCTATCGCCTCGGCAGTGTTCAAATCGTCATCCATAGCTTTTTTGAATCCGTCTTCAAGTGCGCATATGTCTTTCGATATATCAACTTCATTGCTGCCGCCTGAATCTATAATAAACTTTAGATTGTCTCTGAAGTTCTTTATTCTTGCCATGGCAGACGCCGCCTGCATTATAAGCTCTTCTGAAAAATTAACAGGGTTTCTGTAGTGCGCGGAAAGCATGAACAGCCTTATTACCGACAAATCGTATTTTTGGGCTATATCTCGCACTGTAAAAAAGTTGCCTTTGCTCTTTGACATTTTTTCATTATTGATGTTTATATAGCCGTTGTGCATCCAGTATTTTGCGAAAGGTTTTTGCGTAGCTCCTTCCGACTGTGCTATTTCGTTCTCATGGTGCGGAAAAATAAGATCCTGCCCGCCGCCGTGTATGTCTATAGTATCTCCCAAATATTTCATGCTCATTGCGCTGCATTCTATATGCCAGCCCGGCCGGCCTTTTCCCCAGGGGCTGTCCCAGCCTACTTCGTCTTGCTTCGAAGCTTTCCACAGCGCAAAATCTTCGGGGTTTCTTTTAACGTCCGTAACGTCTATTCTTGCACCCGCCTGCAAATCTTCAAGCGACTGCCCCGAAAGCTTTCCGTAACCGGGAAATGATGAAACATCATAATAGACGTCTCCGCCCGCCTCGTATGCGTGCCCTTTTTCTTCGAGCGTTTTTATAAGGGCTACAATATCTTTTATATGCTCCGTCGCTTTGGGCTGAAAATCCGCAGGCTTTATTCCAAGCCCCTTGGCGTCGGTATAATATTCTTTTATAAACCGTTCTCCAAGCTCTTTTAAAGTTGTATTCTCTTCTTTTGCGCGAGCTATCATTTTATCGTCGACGTCTGTAAAATTCTGCACAAAAGTTACGTTGAGACCCGAATATTCAAGATATCTTCTCAAGGTATCAAAAATTATAAAAGGCCTTGCATTGCCGATATGAAAAAAATTGTATACAGTCGGCCCGCAGGCGTAAATCTTCGCTTTGCCCGGTTCTACCGGTACGAACTCTTCTTTTTTGCGTGTCATCGTGTTGTAAATTCTCAAAAAAACACTTCCCCGTTCCTTTTATATCGGCTAATTATAATATATGCGGGCGGGCAAAGTCAATTGACAAAAAGAAAACAAACAGTGAAATAGTATTCCTTTGTGCTTTTATTAAATGGCAATTAAAAAAAGCCTGCTATCATAAAACAGGCTTTTGAGTAACATTTTAATCGTTTCGATTTCGTTTTCTTCTAAGGAAAGGAGGTATATCAAGGTCGCTGCCCGAATCTGCAAAGCTGCCTATTATCGGCCCTCTTTTTTCGGGTTTAACAGGTACAAAATCAACCTCGTCTTCGTCTTCCTGCCCGTTGAGTTCTTCACTTACCTGCGGTTTTGGTTTGCGCACGCCGTCAAATCCTGTCGCTATAACCGTTATGCGCACTTCGTCCTCCAGGCTGGCATCCGTATCGGCGCCAAAGAAAATATTAGCATCGGGGTCTGCCGCCTGGCGAATAAGGTTGGCAGCTTCTTCGATTTCCAAAAGCCCCATAGTAGGATCGCCCGTGACGTTGTATAATATTCCTCTTGCTCCTTCTATGCTCGTTTCAAGAAGCGGGCTTTGTATCGCCTGCTTTGCTGCGTCCATAGTCTTATTATCTCCGTAACCTACGCCTATGCCCATATGCGCAACGCCCTTTTCAAGCATTACCGTTCGTACGTCGGCAAAATCGAGATTGACAAGAGCGGGTTTTACGATAAGATCGGTTATACCCTGAATACCCTGGCGCAAAACATCGTCCGCCACGCGAAATGCCTCTAGCATGGACGTTCCTTTGCCTATAACCTGAAGCAATTTGTCGTTTGGTATCGTAACGATAGTATCAACAGTTTCGGTCAAAGTTTCGTGTCCTATCTTTGCTCTCGAAATTCTCTGACCGCCTTCAAACATAAAAGGCATTGTTACAACCGCTACCGTTAAAATATTCTTCTGGCGGGCAATATCGGCAACAATAGGCGCAGCGCCCGTTCCCGTTCCTCCGCCGAGCCCTGCGGCTATATAAATAAGGTTCGCGCCTTCTACTATAGAAGTCAGTTCTTCTATGCTTTCTTCGGCCGCGCGCCTTCCGATTTCCGGATCTCCGCCAACCCCGAGCCCGCTTGTCAGCTTTTCTCCGATTTGCAGTTTGTTTTTAGATTTTGACAGAACCAGCGCCTGCTTGTCTGTATTCACGGCATAAAACTCCGCCCCGGACAGACCGTGCTCAATCATACGGTTTACAGCATTGTTTCCCGCGCCGCCTATACCGATGACTTTTATCTTCGCAATACTATCCTGTTCAACATCAATTTCTAATGGCATAGTTACCCCCTTTAATACGTGGATATCAATCGTTCATTTTATCCGATAATCGTTTTAATATGGATTCTCCCCCGTACCCCTCACCGTAATAATCACTTTCAAATATATAATCGAGCAGAGCCAGCGCAACATAATAGTTCGGTGTAGAAAGCTGCGGCGCTTCTATGCTCAAAATACGCACCTGCCTTTTTAAAAGGCTTTCCAGCATATCTTTTGCGCCCTTCATCATTGCCACTCCGCCGCCCGATAAAAATATTCTCGCTCTTCGCGTATAAACCAGCGGACTTTGCTCTATATGCTCGTATATAATCCGGCATAAATGCTCAATACGCGCGTCTACTATCTGTGCTATTATATCGTGCTTATACTTTACTAATTTACCCGATTTTGACTTAGCATAATCATATAACTTTGCGCCAGAATTTTCAAGTCCAAAAGAATAGCGTTTTTTTATCTGTTCAGCCGTATCTATGTCCATATTCATTACTATGGATAAGTCGTTTGTAATTTGACGGCCGCCCGCCTGTATTGTTTTATTATATATAACCGCGTCGCCGTATACAATAGTTACATTTGTATCAAAATATCCTACATTTATTAAAACAGCGCTGCAGTCTCTTTCGTGAGTAGGAACAAGAAAAAGGCTTTCTGCAAGCATTTCGGGAATAAAAGATTTGGTTTTAATGCCAATACTGTCAAATATTGCAGTTACGTCCTTTATAAACTGTTTTTTACCAAGAACGAACGATACCATTCCTCTCATTTGGGTTGTTTGGTTACCTATTACGTCAATATAATGATTGCCGTCATCGAGCACGAAATATACAGGCGTGCTCGTCACGACCATATATCTAGGATCTAAATAAAAATCTTCAGCGTCGTCAATTAAACTTTCAATATCCTTCTTTGTTACTACGCCGCCTTTAACATACACGTTTCCCTCATGGCATAATACATTGCAAAAAATTCCCGGTATACTGACGTACGCTTCTTTTATTCTCTTTCTTGCCTTTCGTTCCGCAATATATAGTGCTTTTGAAACTGCTTCTTCTACATTTGAAAGATTTCTCCAACGGCCGTTTTTTATACCCTCATATGCCGCAACGCCCGAACCTAACACTTCAAAACGCCCGGCTGATTTTTCACGTCCGATCACACAGATTATCTTTGACGTCCCAAACTCGATAGCGGCCGCAATGTTTTTCATAGTACGACAAAATTTCCCCTCAACAAATATGTAAAATATATACCAGTTTCAACCAAATACTTTCCCCATATTTATAATAACATGTTTACAACAAATAACAATAGCATTTGTGCTAATTTTCACGGTAATAAGCATTTGTGCCTGCCGAAACGTCTAAAATGCCGCTATATTTTCCCATTTCTACCAATTCTATCATAGATGTTTTTGCTAATTCAAATTTTGCAGGCAAGTTTGTATCATCGCCTATTTCTATAGTAAAGCCCTGGCTGGTTTCTAATATTATGTCGGCTGCAAACCCGATATCTATTTTCACAAGTTCAATTTCGCTTTTACCAGCTTGGGATAAAACACTTGAAAGAACGCTAAGCTTAAAGCCGCCCGGTACCTCGAGCCTTTTCCCAACGGAAAATTCATCTACATGCAGTCCCTCTATCAAAGGTAAATTGCACGCCTCGGTATTGTCAATTACCTCTAACAAATACCCCTCGTAATCAATCAGCAAAAGTGCCGTTTGCTTTTCTACGTACGCGGCTTTTTTTCTCTCCTCTATAACTATATCAACACAATCGGGATATCTTATATTAACAGCTACGGGTTTTATATACGCCTGCCCGCAAAGAACCTGCAAAACCGCATCTTCGTCTATTGTAAAAACGCTTGAATCATATTCGAGTCCGGACAGAGAAATAACATACTCGTCAGTAAAATTCTCGTTTCCCGTAACGGTAATTTCTCTTATCTGAAACAACTTGTACAAAACAAAAGCAAGCGCGCAAATAAATATTATTAAAAATATTACCGTTACAGCTCTTCTGCCTTTGCTCAAAACGCTTATTCCTCCCTTTTTATTTCCGCCCCCAAAAGATTCAGTTCAGACTCGAGCGCTTCATACCCTCTGTCGATAATTTTCGCCTGCTCTACCGTTGTCTTTCCGTGTGCGCAAAGCCCGGCGAGCACCAGCGCAGCGCCGCCCCGCAGGTCCATAGATTTTACTTCCGCGCCGTGAAGTGCCGGTACTCCTTTTATTATTGCGACATTATTTTTAATAACGATATTAGCGCCCATTCTGATAAGCTCGCCTATATGCTTAAAACGGTTGTCAAAAACGCTCTCTACTATAATGCTCGCTCCGTCCGCGATACAAGCGGCGCTGCACATCTGCGCCTGCATATCCGTTGGAAACCCCGGATACGGCCCTGTCTCTATCAAGTGCATTTCTTTCGGCCTGCCCTGTCCGCATACAGTTATCGCGTCGTTATAAACATCTATTCTCGCGCCCGCTTCTTTTAGCTTTGCCGTTATAGAGAAAAGATGCTCTGGCACTATATTTTTCAAGGTGATTTTGCCGTTTGTAACTACCGCGGCGACCATAAACGTTCCCGCGACTATTCTGTCGGGCATGCATGTATACCTAAAACTCGAAAGCCTCTGTTTGCCTTCTATACAGATATTGCTTGTGCCGGCGCCCTTAACGTCGCCGCCCATCTGGTTTATAACTTCCTGCAGCTCTACAATCTCAGGCTCTCGCGCTGCATTTCTTATAACCGTTTTTCCAGGAGCCAGCGCGGCAACCATCATGAGGTTTTCCGTCGCTCCTACGCTCGGGTAATCAAGATGTACATCTGCGCCTTTTAACCGTTTGCCTTCGCACATTATATGCCCGCCCGCTTCGGTTACATTAACGCCGAATTTTTTTAAGCCCCGCAAATGCAGGTCTATCGGCCTTGTACCAATCTCACACCCGCCCGGGTAAGTAAACCTTGCCATTCTAAAACGCGCAAGTATAGGTCCCATCATGAATATGGAAGACCGTATCTCTTTTGCCAGCCTATCGGGCATTTCCCATCGAAACGCCCTTTTCGAGTCGATAACCAGTTTGTCCTTTTCATATGCCACGTGCGCACCGATATGTTCTAATATGGATAACATATTATAAACATCAGATATCGCCGGCCAGTTGTAGATTATCACCGGTTCTTCAGTTAACAAAGCGGCCGCGAAGACAGGAAGCGCCGCATTCTTTGCTCCCTGTATTTTAATCTCTCCCTCAAGCCGGGCGCCGCCGTTTATTATCAATTTCGCCATTTTATACCCCGCATATATATTACATACTAATATTTTATGCGGTTTAAATTAAGGTGTGCGCTGTGCCTTATCTCCCTGTCTTGAGATGTTCAGCAAGACGCCTACGCTCGCCATAAAAATAACAAGAGATGTCCGCCCCGCGCTGATGAAAGGAAGAGCAACGCCAGTCGGCGGTACGGCTCCCGTTACAACGCCTATATTTATAAGTACCTGTATGGCGATAAGAGCGGTAATGCCAGTCGCCAGCATCATGCCAAAAGTGTTAGGCGCGCGTAGAGCTGTTCTTATACCGCGCCAAATGAGTATGGCAAAAGCGGTTATAAGTAAAATACCGCCTAAAAATCCAAGCTCTTCAACGATTATGGCGAATATAAAATCAGATTCTCCGTACGGCAGGTACAAAAATTTCTGTCTTGAATTTCCGAGCCCCATTCCGAAAAAGCCGCCCGAGCCTATGGAATAAAGCGATTGTATAAGCTGGTAACTTTCGTCGGCCGCATATTCCCAAGGGTCTAAGAACGCGAAGATCCGGGACATTCTGTATTCTGTCGCGACCATGGCGACCGCGCCGAGCCCTATGCCCGTCACGCCGACCAATCCGAACTGCAAAAGACTCGCTCCGCCTATAAGCATCATTATAAACATCAACAGCGCAAGAGTTACCACAGCGCTGAAATTCGGCTGGAAATATAAAAGCAAAGCGCAGATACCAAGCAGTATAAGATAAGGCAGCATGCCGTATTTAAACTGCTGCATTTTATCTTGATTTATTGATATGCCTGTCGCCATAAATAAAATTATCGCGAATTTTAACACTTCTACCGACTGCAAATCAAAAATAAAAAGATTTACCCATCTGCGCGAGCCGTTTTTCATTATGCCTATGCCTGGAACAAAGACAAGTACCATTAACAAAAGCGCGATGCCAAGCACCCAGAATCTTAGTTTCTTTAGCTTGTTATAATCAAAAAACATCAGCATTATCATAAGAACAAGCCCGATGCCCGCTCCGCTGATCTGCTTCCAGAAAAAATAATAACCGTCATAACCCGTATTTGCGCTGTTTTCCGCGTAATAAAAACTTGCGCTGAATACCATGACGATACCGAACATTACGAGTATTATCGTTACTATAAGCAGCGTATAATCAAATGAGCGTTTGCGCATGATATCCTCCTAGAATGAATTAACTATACTTTTAAACACTCTTCCCCTCTGCTCGTAATCATCGAACATATCGTAACTCGCGCAGGCAGGAGAAAGCAGCACGTTCCATCCATTTTCTGCGATATCTTTTGCTTTTAATACAGCATCTTTGAAGCTTTGCGCCGTGTATACATTATCAAAGCCCGCTTCTTTTGCGTCATCCAAAATATTTTGCTTTGTGTCGCCAAGCGCAATTACCGCTCTTATGTTTTCTCCGAATCCGCCGAGCAGCTGTGTAAAGCTGCTTTTTTTGTCGTAACCGCCGAGTATTATCACGGTAGGTTTTGTCATGGCTTCGGCCGCTTTCTGCGTGGCGTCGGGGTTGGTACCTTTAGAATCGTTTATATAGCTTATGCCTTCGTGTTCACGCACAAACTCTATTCTGTGCTCAACACCCGCAAACTCCATAAAAGTCTTTTTTACTATCTCTGCTGGAATTTTATAACATCCGGCGATAGCCGCCGCCGCAAGTGCGTTCTCCAGGTTATGCAGCCCGGGTATTCTTACTTGGTCTGCGCGGCAGATAACGGTTTTTTCGCCCCATTGTTCGCTTACTATGTTGCCCTCTTCTATAAATACGCCGCATTCGGGCTTAACTTTACGCGAAAACCAAATTACTTTGGATTTTTGCCTGCCCGCCATGCTTTTTGTAATATCGTTATCATAATTCAGCACGCAGTAATCAGTATCTTTCTGATTCTCAAACACGCGCTCCTTTGCCGCTGTGTATTTTTCCATACTGCCGAATCTGTCTAAATGGTCTTCGGTAATATTTAAAGCCGCGCATACGTGCGGAACAAACTCATCTATTGTTTCAAGCTGTAAAGCTGCTGTTTCCGCAACAATGATATCGCCTTTTTTAGTTTTAGAAACCTCTCCGGTTATTGGTATTCCTATATTGCCTAGAACATACGTGCAAAACCCGGCATTTTTAAAAACCTCGCCCGTAAGTGCGGTGGTTGTAGTTTTTCCGTTTGTACCCGTAATTGCGACAAACTCGGCATCGGTAAACAAATATCCAAGCTCTATCTCGCCTATTACTTTTTTGCCGTTTTTGCTTGCGTTTTCTATAAAAGAAAGGTTAGTGGGAACGCCCGGGCTTAAAACTAAAATGTCTGCGCTTTTTGCAACAGTTTCGGCGTCCGCTCCGAAAGCAAACTCAGCTTTTCCTAAAAACTCGTCGAAAACGTTGTCATTAAATTCGCTCAGTTTTTTAGAGTCGTAGAGCACTACTTCCGCTTTTTTTTCTAAAAGCAGCCTCGCGCTTGCGATGCCGCTTCTTGCCATGCCCACAACCATTACACGTTTATTAGAAAAATCCATATAATCCTCTCTAGTTCACAGACAATATGCCGACAAGGCAGAGTATAATCGTTGTCATTATATAAAACACTACTATTTTTGATTCGGGAATTCCTTTCAATTCAAAGTGATGATGAAGCGGTGCCATTTTGAATATGCGCTTTTTTCTTATCTTATAAGAGCCGACCTGCAGTATGACTGAAATCGATGTAAGAAGAAACATAAAGCCTGTTATAATAAGCAGCAATTGAAGCCTTGATATAACGACTATAATACTAAGCGCGCCTCCGAGTGCAAAAGCCCCCGTGTCACCCATGAACACTTTTGCAGGATGAGCATTAAAACGCAGAAAGCCAAGACAGGCTCCTGTTAGCGCGGCGGCAAACACCATCATGTTCTGAGCGCCCACCGCCATCAGAGACTGGCCTGTGGCAGTGTATACGCTGTAAAGCCCGAAAAAGATAATCATATATGTCGCAGAGTTAACAAGCGTTACGCCCGAAGCCAGACCGTCCAGCCCGTCCGTTAAGTTCACGCTGTTGACTATAAGAATTACTGCTATTACCGTAAACGGAATATACCATACGCCAAGGTCCCATTCTATGCCGAAGAAAGGAACGATTAGTTTCGAGCCTATAGAAGGGTTGTTATACGCAAAAAACGCAACTATAAGGGCTATGCCCAAGTGCGCGATAATCTTCTGGTATGCCCGGAGCCCGAGCGAGCGTTTTTTTACAACTATTATAAGATCGTCTAAAAGCCCTATCAAACCAAAACCTATTGTCACGCCGAGAGAAACCCAGATAAATTCAAAATTACCTTTTGCGAATATCAAAGAAACGGCAGCAAGAGCTATAAGTATAATAACTCCGCCCATTGTAGGCGTGCCCGCTTTTGAAAGATGTGATTTTGGGCCGTCATCTCTTATCTGCTGCCCTAATTTTAGCCTTTTTAGAAGCGGCACCCCCGCATACCCTGCGCAAAGCGCTATTATAAACGATGTCAGTATTGCGTATATCAGTATATCCATACGTATTATTTCTCCCGCTTTTTTATGTTAATCTTCTGTGTCTTTTGAAAGCAGCTCTCTGACCACAACTTTTTCGTCAAATGGATGTTTTACTCCGCTTATTTCCTGATATGTTTCATGCCCTTTGCCCGCGAGCACTATTATATCCTCGGGCATTGCATTGTCTATGGCATATTTTATAGCCTGCCTTCGGTTTTCTATGCAGACATACTCACAATCTGTTTTTCTCATGCCCTGCTCTACAGCATTTATTATATCATACGGGTCTTCGCTTCTTGGGTTATCCGATGTTATTATTGCAAACGAAGAAAGCCTTCCCGCAATTTCTCCCATTATCGGGCGCTTTGTCTTATCCCTGTCTCCTCCGCAGCCGAAAACGGGTATTATCCGCCCTCTTGCGAAATCGTTCACGGTCAGCAGAGTGTTTTCCAGGCTGTCTGGAGTATGCGCGTAATCAAGTATGATTGTAAACGGCCTTCCGCCCGTATCAAGAACTTCAAACCTTCCCGCGACACACGGCATTGCCTCTAGCCCCGTTTTTATTGTTTCCATGCTCAAATTCATAAGCAGGCAGGCTGTTGCCGCTGATAAAGAATTGTATACGCTGAAAATGCCCGGTATCTGAAGCTTTAAAGGAAGCATGCCCTGCTCACAGCAAAGGTCGTATGTCACGCCTTTTGGAGTAATCTCAATGTTTTTAGCGTATACGTCCGCCTTTTCTTTTATGCCGTAAGTACACCAGTCTATGTTGACGCCTTCCATAATAAAGCCTGCCGATTTATCGTCAATATTGACCGCCGCTTTTTCCGACGAAATAAACAGCTTCTTTTTGGCGTTTCTGTAATTGCTGAAAGTTTCATGGAAATCAAGATGGTCCTGCGTTAAGTTGGTGAAAATCGATATGTCAAATATTATTCCGTCAACTCTGCCAAGCTCTAAAGAATGCGACGAGACTTCCATCACTAACGTATCGCAGCCCTCATCCGCCATGCGCCGCAAAAGCGCAAATAAATTGGGCGATTCAGGCGTAGTTCTTTCCGTCGCTATTTCTTTTTGGCCTATCATATTGATTATCGTGCCTATAAGCCCGGCTTTTCTGCCCGAATGCTCCAGCACCGATTTTATCATATACGTTGTCGTTGTTTTACCGTTTGTGCCCGTTATGCCTATCATTGTCAAATCTTTATCAGGCCTGCCGAAAAACTCCCGGGAAATATACGCCATAGAAGCGCGCGCGTCCTCCACCAGTATCTGAGGCACATTTACATCTAGCTTTTTTGTTACCATTAGCGCAGCTGCACCGTTGTCAATTGCGCTTTGCGCATAGTCATGCCCGTCAGTTTTAAATCCGCTGATGCAGAAAAAGAGCGCACCCTCGCACACTTTTCTGGAATCATACTCTATGCTTGTTATTTCCGTTTGTCCGTTTCCTATAATGTTCATGCCTTTATGGCATAAATCAGCTAACTTCAATTACTGTCCTCCCTTAGCATTACAATACCTTGTGGAATTATATCATATCAACAATAGATTGTAACGCAAAAAAACTAATTTTACGTTATCCTCCCGCTTCGCTGAACTTCACCTTAACTTCGGTGCCTATAGTCACCGTTTCGCCCGCCGACGGGCTTTGGTACTCCGCCAGCCCCTTTCCCTGTACCTTTAGTTCGAGGCCTAAGCTCTCTAGAGCTTTGTACGCGTCCATGATATTCATTCCATCAAGGTCTGGCACAGTTACCGTTCCGCTTAAATCCATGCCGGTATTCTTATTTTGCATATACAGCAATACCGTCGTCCCTTTTTCAACCTCTTCGCCCGGCGCAGGCATCTGTTCAATAACATCTCCCGAACCGTCAAGAAGGTATTTTACGCCAAGAGAATCAAGCTCTTGCTTGGCTTGCTGCTCATCCATGCCCGAAACGTCTGTCAGCGTTACCGATTCGGGCTCCTGCGCCTCATCAAAATCGGGAGTCACGCCCATATATTGAAGCGATTCGAGAAGTACATTTTTAACATACGGCGCCGCTACAACGCTGCCGAAATCTACTGCGACATCCGGCTCGTCGACAATAATCAAAACAACTATCTGCGGATCGTCCGCAGGTGCAAAGCCAATAAAAGAGGCAATATGTTTTCCGCTCATTATCTGGCCATCTTCATCGTACTTTTGCGCTGTTCCTGTTTTTCCGCCTACTCTGTAACCGGGGATATAACAATTTTTGCCGCTTCCCAAGGTCACTACACTTTCTAAGATATCGCGTATATTATCCGATGTTGACTCGCTTATAGGCTGTGAAACGACCACCGGTTCATATTCTTCTATAAAATCTCCCTGCTCATCCGAGAGCCCTTTTACCAGTTTCGGTTCAAATAAAAAACCGCCGTTCACCACTGCGCTGAATGAGGAGATCAATTGCAGTGGTGTTACGGCTATAGATTGCCCGAACGCAATGCGGGCGAGGTCACTGTTTTTGACATATTTCTCTGACATTATTATGCCGCTCTGGTCAGAAGGGAATGTTATACCCGTATTTTGCCCAAATCCAAAATCGTATATATAATCGTAAAACGTTTGTGTACCCGTCTTTAATCCCATATTCATGAAAGCTACGTTGCAAGAGTTCTGCACGGCTTCGTAAAGCGTTTGATGCCCGTGTGACCTTGGGTATCTCCAGCACTTTATCTGCTGCCCTTCGACAACCAATGAACCCGAACAATCAAATGTATCATCAAGGGTTATACTGCCGCTGTCAAGAGCAGCCGCCAATGTCACTACTTTAAACGTAGAACCCGGCTCATAAACGTCTGTTATTATCTGGTTTCTCGTAAGCTCCGTCAAAAGGCTGATGTCGTCTCTGGGCGGATCGTTCAAGTCGTAATCGGGTATATTCGCTATCGCAAGTATTTCTCCCGTTTTCGGGTCCATAGCGATTCCCCGTGCGCCTATCGCGTTTTGCGCGACATAAGCTTCATCAAGCTGTTTTTCGAGAAAGCTTTGTATAACTTCGTCTATAGTCAAAACGACGTTATATCCGTCTACCGGCGCGACGTACTGTTTTTCGCCTAGCGGTATCTGCCTTCCCTTTTCGTCCGCTTCCGAGACAATACGCCCTGCCTGCCCCAAAAGATATTTATCGTAATATGCCTCTATGCCTTCCTGCCCTGTGCCGTCTACCGAAGTAAAGCCGAGCGTCTGCGTTAAAAACGAGCCGTTCGGATAATATCTTTTTACGTCAACCGTAAAAAACACGCCGGGCAGATTCAGTTCTCTTAACTCGTTTGCAGTCTCTTTGCTTATCTGCCTTGCGAGCCAAACTTCCGATTTGCTTTCGTCCGTAGCCTTTTTTCTTACCGATTCTTCGTCTATATCGAGCAATTCGGACAGTATGCTGACGATAGAGTCTACATTGCCTTTTTTTACCTCTGCCGGGCGAAGCACGACTGTATCGGCATTTGCGCTTTGTGCAAGCACATTGCCGTTTCTGTCGAGTATAGAACCTCTTTGAGCAGAGACGATCAGATCTTTGGTTTGCTGAATAAGAGCCTTTTCCTGCAGAAATTCACCCTGTGCGAAAACTATTATTCCCATTTTTACAGATAAGCCGACAAACAAAACGATTATTGCAGTCATGAAAAACAGTAGCCTTTTTTTTGCTTTAAGAGATGGCACTCCTGCCAGCCTCCTTCCATTCGCTGTCGTCATTTTTTCTTACCTGTCATCCGCCCATATCAATATATATTTTCTGTTCCTGCTCGGGATACATCATCCCGAGATCTTGTTTTGCATAATTAGATATATTTTCAAGATTGTCGCGCAATTCCATATCGAGTGAAAGCTCTTCAATCTTTGTCTGCACAGTTTTTATTTTGTTTTCAAGCTGGTTGTTATCCGACCCTATTGAGCATACAGCCGCATATCTTGAGATAAGCAATGCCATTGCGCAAAAGGCTAAGAATAACACAAAAAGCGTTGACGCAAGCCCTGATCTTTTTTGCTTCGCTTCTTTTTTAGCGGCGGCAGCCGTCTGCTTTACTTTCTTTTTTGCAAAACCATTATTAATATATGCCACATTGCCGTCCATCTTTACTACTCTTTTTTTGGTCGGCGTTTTACGCGGCGAAGCAACAGGCGCTTTGCGCGGCGCAGTCACAGTGCGCGATACATTGCGCGGCATTGTTCGTGTCGAAGCACGCGGCGTAGTGCGAGACGCTGTACGAGGTGCATGATGAACTTTTCTTTGTGCGGTTTGCATAGCTGCCTCCGTTATTTGATTGCTTCAAATACTCTTAATTTTGCGCTTCTTGACCTTTTGTTCTGGCTAACCTCTTGATCTGACGGTAAAATAGGTTTTCTCGTGATTACCCTGCCCATAGGAACTTTTCCGCAAACGCAGACAGGAAACTCAGCCGGGCATTCACAAGGATCGGCAAAACGCCTAAATTCTTGTTTTACTATTCTATCTTCCAATGAATGAAAAGTAATAACGGCAATACGCGCTTTGTTTTTCAATACCTGCACAAAATCAAAAAGAGCACCGGCAAGAGCATCAAGCTCTCCGTTGACTTCGATTCTAAGCGCCTGAAAACAGCGCCGCGCGGGATGCGGCCCGTCTCTTCGGGCTCCAGCGGGTACTGCCATTTTGATAACCTCTACAAGACGCCCGGTGGTCATAATGGGCCTGTCGCTTCGTTCCCTCACAATGAACTCAGCAATTCTAGCGGCCCATCTTTCTTCACCGTAATCTCGCAGTATTCGCTCAAGGTCTTGCTGCGCATAGCTATTTACTATGTCTGCGGCGCATGTTTTATCTTTTATATTCATGCGCATATCAAGCTTTGAGTCTTGGTTATATGAAAACCCCCTGTTACATTGGTCAAGCTGGAACGAACTCACGCCAAGGTCGAGCACCGCCCCATCTATCGCATTTATATCAAGCATAGCAAGTATGCTTTTGATATTCTTAAAATCATCGTTTACACATACTGTGTTTTCGCTGTATTTTTCTAATCTCTGCTTTGCCCTGCCTATGGCGTATTCGTCTTTATCTATACCAATAAGCTTTCCGCCGGGCGTTATCTTTTCGAGTATTGCCTGCGAATGGCCTCCGCCGCCGAGCGTGCCGTCAACCATCGTCATTCCGGGCACAGGGTTAAGTGCTTCTATCGTTTCTTTTAGCAGTACGGTGTTGTGTTCCATGGCCTATATACCGTATGCCGTAAGGTTTGCCATCGCCGCATTATCGTCTTGCTCAGTCTGCTCAACAAATACCTGCCATTTTTCTTTCGCCCAGATTTCGGCACGGTACGATGCACCTATTGTCACAACTTCTTTTTCTATGCCGACCTTTTCGCGAAGCAGCTGCGGCAGAAGTATTCTGCCCTGCTTGTCCGGCTCACATCTGCATGCGCTCGAGAATATCATTCGCACATGGCTCTGTGCTTTTGTATCAGTCTGCGGAATAGCGTTTAATTTGTCGGAAAACTTTTGCCATTCCTCTTCAGAATATACGCTTAGGCATTCTTTTGAAAGGCAGGTAATATAAAACGGATCACCAAGCTGAGCCCTCATTTTTGAAGGAACTGCAAGACGGCCTTTTTCGTCTACATTATGTACATATGTGCCAATGAGTGATCCCTTCAAAGACTATCCCTCCCGATGCCTTGTGTTTACTGCCTCTTATTTATTGAAAAGGGATGCATGTGTACTTCCCCACCAATCTACACCTACTATCACCATAGTTACCCATTATTCCCCACTCAATATGATATTACTTCGTTGTTTTTTCTGGAATTCCTTCTATTAAATCAATAAAAATAATAAAAAAATTGCAATATGTTTTGGAAGAATTTTAAAATACAATATATGGTAGAGAATGAATTTTTGTGCGAATTTATGTTCTTATTTTTGCTGTTTTCTGAACATCAAATTAACTTTGGCGAAAAACGCAAAAAAAATACCGCACCTGTAAGATGCGGCAATTAGATTTTTTAATTATAAGCTTAATATTAAGAGACCATATCGCCTTTATAGCTTATGAGCGAAGCGTCGTGTACTCCGGGTATCGCTGAAAATGCGTCTATCATGCCTGCTTCGCTTTCTCGGATATTCATTTCTATAGTTAGCTCAATAGTCCCCTGAGATACTATCTTGGATTTTAATTTGCCCTGCGGCATTTTGCGCAGTATAGACTGTACTTCTTTTTTGCACTCTTCTTCAAAGCGTATTACGAGCACGAACGGAAAGTTATTTTTCGATTTAAACAAATTCCACACTAAGAGGAATGCCCCTATCGCCAAAGATCCAAGCAGCGCAACGGTATAAAGACGTGCGCCAAGCGTTATGCCTGCCGCAATAGACCAGAACATGAATATGGTGTCCATGGGGTCTTTTACCGCCGTTCTAAACCTTACGATAGACAACGCGCCGACCATGCCGAGCGAAAGCATAAAGTTGTTTGTGATAGGCAGTATAACCATCGCCGTAACCATTGAAAGCATTACAAGAGAAGTCCCAAAGCTTTTTACAAAAACCACACCGTTAAAAGTACGCTTATATATAAAATACACAAACATACCGATAATAAACGCCAGAGCCAGCGTTATTATAACATCGATAATATCGATTTCCCCCAAAAGCTGAAAATTCTCCAGCACACTCTTTTTTACTATATCGTTCATAAAATCCTCCTAGTCAAACTTTCTGCATATTACATATTTTGAAATCGCGCCTCTGTCCGACGCGTTTATACCGTTTAGCACACATTTTATATGATGAGGCAGATACCCGTTGAACTTTACCTCTAAAACCATAATTCCGTTATCGTACATAGGCATTACGGGCACTTTTTCGTCAAATATATCTTTAAGAGTAAGTGAGCCTTTTAAGTCTTTGTCAAAAGTTATTCTCACGTTTTCAAAAGGCGACACATACGCCTCTCTCGTATAATCTACAAGAACTCTGGGGCTTAGCTGCCTTGTCCTTAGCTGAAGAAAGATTTCCCGCGCAAAATTCTCTTTTCTGCCCAAAAGAAAATCATAATCCCCAGCGACAATTTTCTCGTATTCACCGCGAGAAAGCAGTATGCCTTTTTTCGCTATGAACTGCCCTTTTTTTATTTTCTTTTCAAAACGTATAACATCGTCACTGAAGTTATAAATCCTAATCCTGTATTTATACCTGTCGTCGCTTCCCGCAACTTTATCTTTAAGAGCGCTGTCGTCCATATCATCAAAATATAAACTGCGTATATGGTAAGAGTTATTGCTTTGCGAATAAGCGTCGGGCGACATCATTGCTTTAAGCGCATTTCGCAAAATTATGTAATCACGATAGTTAATATAATACTTTAATTCGTGCCGAAAAGAAAGAGCTTTACTCTCCTGTATGGCCTGCACTCCTAAAAAAGGTTTTTCTTTTACGGCTTTTTGACGCACGTTATCATTGTACGGCATCGCTTCCTGCATTTGTCTTGGCCTTGCGGGCTTCTGCACTTGCATTGACTGCTGTGCCTGCTGCCTTATTTCTGGTATCGGGCTTTGCAGTTCCGCTTGTGTATTTACCGGCTGTGTTTTTACGGCATCGTATTCTTTGGGCATTCTCACTTTTGTTTTTGCGCGCGTTTTTTGCGCGAATATATCAAGCTCGCTTTTCTCGCCGCTTCTATTTGTTCTCTTAGAGCGCTCCTGATATCCGGCAGCCATCTGCTTCGCTTGCTTTACCGCCGATTTCTGAGTTTTTCGACTGCGCCTCGACATTCTTGTTTCGGGCTGTATGCCCGACTGCAAAGTGTGTCTTAAATCTTCTCTTTTTTTCTCTTGGCTAGAATCGTATGAGCTTTTTCGGGAGCTCGAAACTCCTGCGTTTTTTTGACGCACAAGCGGTTTTTCTCTGTTTAGTTTTTTAAAGATATCATCCGAATTTCTTCGATACGCCATTTTTTACCTCAAGTCAATATTATCTAATGGTCTTCGCCAATCGCGTCTTCAAGCATTTGTTTTTGTTCGCTCGAAAGTGAAAAAACATTTCTTAGCTGATCTTCTATTACATCTCCGCGCTTTTTCGCAAATACACGCATATTTTCAAGATTTGCTTCCCAGCTTTCAACGCTGCCTCCGAATTTAGCTTTTTCCGCCGGCATTTCATCTCGTATCATGTCTGCAATTTCGTCTATAGTTTTTATAACGCGCTCGGGGTTATATATCTCTTTTAGCGCCCAGGCGAAACGTTCAACAAAAGCATCGCGCCACGGCTTGTACGCAAGCAAACCGGCAAATACTGTCGAACCGGTTACATCATCGTCCATTCTTCTTTTCAGCGTAGGATGAGTGGCATTCGGATATTCGCTGCTTCCAAAAGTCCAGCAAAAATCATAATATATCTGTTTCCATTTTCCGTCGGGCAGTATCTGGTAAAACTCCATATTCGCGTAATCGGAGTTCGCCACCCAAATCTCACAGATCATCTCGTCCATGAAACTGTCGGTATCAATATACTTAGCTATATAATCAAAGTTTTCTTTCTGAGACATATCATTATTTCTTATATAATCGAGCAGTTTTCCATACTCTTCATTGCTTCCCTGTTTAAGGCGTGTAGTCGCCTGCATTATATTCATGTTATCAGGGTCGGCTACGCCTTCATGCTGTGCTATAAAATCCTCGTTGCGCTTTTCCATCATGAAATACACGCCCCAATATTCGCCGTTTATATATAAAACGTAAGGTTTCCATGCCTGAATAAGAAAATTAAGCCCCTTGCCTTCCACGAGCGAAAGCGCAACCATCTCTTTTATTTTGGCAATATTTTGGTCCTGTCCGCCCTGGCGCAGTATTATCGACTGATATTCGGTAAACGGCCTGTCATTAAAAAAAGCGTATTCCATTGAGCCTTTTCCGTATTCCGACCGCGCCATAATCGCGAAAGATTTTTGGGCGCAGTCCCGACTGAACCCTCCCTGAATACGTATAGCGACGTCCTGCACAAAAACCTGCTGCCCGTTCTCATCAAAAACTTCGAACGAGGCCGGGCGTTCCGATTCGGGGCCCTGCTCAAGATAGTTGGCGACTTCATAATGCGTCGTCGAGCCTTCTATCAATTGCGGATTGGGGCCGAGTTCGTATATCCCCGTAGTCTCATCAAACAGATTATAGGGGTCAGTAACGATAGAGACCAAAGGCAGGCTGTGCTGCTCTGCAATAAAATAAGTGTTGGAAGTTACCTCGCTTTGTATATATCCGTCTTTAACCGCAACGGCGCGTATCATACCCGTAGCACTCATAGAAACAGGCGCTGAATATGCGGTGGAATTTTGTGTGGGTTCTGTGCCGTCGAGCGTATAATATATTTTCGCATCGGGAGTTGTGCTGCTTAACGTTATCTGCTGTGCCGCGTCATAGCTTCCTGCCGCAATTTTTGGCAATGGTGCAGCCACTATTCCCTTGCTTGGCGAAGAGTTCACTGCGTTTGGCGTAGGCTGCGTAAAATAAAAAAGAGCGCTCTCATTGCTCATTCTGCCCAGCGAAACATCCCTCGGCAAATCAAATAAATTGTACCTGTCGAGAACTTTCACATCGCTGTTGAACAGTATCAAAACTTCGCCTGACGAACTTAGCTTAAAGTTTGTATGAATATATTTTTTTTTTACGCTGTCGCCGTCTGCATTGTCCATCTCTTGATTCTCACCAAGCCCCGAAGCCATAACCGTAAGATATTCTCCCGCGTTTATAGTAACGCTAGGAAACTTAAATTTTACGGGATAGTTTGGGTCGTCGCTGAGGCTGTATTCGCCTATATCGACCGCTTGGTCTCCGCTGTTATAAAGCTCTATCCAGTCGTAATATTCGCCGTCTTCTTCCTGCATATAAGATGAGTTGGATATCATGACTTCGTTTATAACTATAGGCCCGAGAGCGACCTCTTGATTTTGCTCAAACTGCGCATTACCCTGCGCACTGTTAGCAAACCCGGGCGAAAGATAAACTGTCTTCTCCCATTCATCGCCGTAGCTGCCGTCACCCTGCTGTATTCTTGAATACGCATAGTCTGACGGAGTTTCCGTTACAGTTACGCTGTCTATTATCAATCCTAAAGTATCGGCGAAAATAATCGTTTCTTTGTATGCTGATATCTGGAAGCTCGTATGTAAAATTTTATTGTCGGTGTCCGTGCTTTGCTCGTCTTCGCCTGATGCGAAAACAGTGAGGTATTCACCCGGCTCTATAGTAACGGCAGGAAACTGCCACTTGGAAATGTTATCTTCGTTGTCCGAAAGACAAAAACCCTCAAGATTTATTGCTTGCTCTCCCTCATTATATATCTCTATATAATCGTTGAAATTGCCGTTGTTATCAGCATATACCGTTTTGTTAGAAGGCATTACTTCGGTGATTATAAGCCCTGTTACCTGCGTAACCCTGCTTGCTTTAAACGCCTCAAATCCTTCTTCATCATTGGAAAACCCGGGGGTCGCGTTTTCGAACTCGAGCCATTGCGATATATCGTTTTCGTCTCTGCCTAAAGATACATTACTTTGCTGGTCTTTATATTCTATCTGGTCTATTATCTGCCCCGCAGAGTTGGTAAGATATATGCCTCCGCCCGATGCTTTTAATTTAAAGCTGGCATGTTGGGATACGGCGTTCGCGCCCAATGACGCTTTACCCGAAGCAAAAACAACCAAGCGCCCTTTTGGCTCCAGCGTTATGCTCGGCAGAACCCACTTAACCGAATCTTTCTCGTTAGAAAGCCCAAGCCCGTACAAGTTTTTAGATTGTTCCGTAGGATTGTAAATCTCTATCCAATCGCTGTATTCTCCTTCTTCGTCGGCTATACAGCTTTTATTAGACGCCATAAACTCGCTGATAATAACGTTATCAGTTTGTGCCGCCTGCCCGCTTTCCTGATTTAAAGCATAAATAAAAACACCTGCGCCAACGGCAGCGATTATTATTATCAGCAAAATATTTTTTAATATTCTCAAAAAACTTCACGCTCCAAAAAGTACTGTAACTTTATTTATGCAAGCTTGATTCTATCATGATTTGACATCAAATTCAACTCATAATAAGTGCTTTAAAAAGAGCCGGCAGCAAAGGCCGGCCCGTTAATAATATCTTACCTATACTACTATTCAATATCCTCAAAATTTTCCAGAAAATCTTCCATATTCAATTGCTCTACATATTCTCTTGTATATTCCGAGCCGTCTATATCGAGCATGCCGTTCTCTAAATAAAAATCTGAAACATTTGTTTCCCCCATCATTTCGGCTACAATTTCCCCTTCGCCTAATGACGGGTCAAAAGTATAAGTGCCTGACAATGTTATGCCCATTATTTCAGCATCATATGTGCCGTTTGCATAAAACTCCAGCACGCCTTCCTCTCCATTGGCCGAATACCAAACGCCTAAAAGCCCGCTCTGTACTCCGGACGAGTTGCCGCCGAACGCAGCATCGCTGCCATTATTAAAATCCAGCGAATTATCTCCGCCGCTTTGCTTTTGATAAACACCTATGTCTTCAACATCAATTTCGTTTCCGTCAAAAACAAAATCGTAATCATCGCCATCTATAGTTATAACGCCTTCGCCTTTGCTTTGATTATATTCATATTCGCCTTCATAATCCTCGTAAGGCGTTTCGATTTCTATATTACCGTTATTTTTAAACTCCATTGTTTCATCAAGCTCTTCGTTATACCATTGCCCGACTATCTCATTAGATTTTTCATCGGCATCTGCGTCTTTAACATAAACGCCTACATCATCGACATCTATCTCGTCTTTATCAACTTCAAAATCGTAATCTTCGCCTTCTATGGTAATAACGCCTTCGCCCTTGCTTTTGTTATATTCATATTCGCCTTCATAATCGGCATACGGCGAGGTTATCTCTATAGTGCCGTCATCATAAAACTCAAGAGTTTCATCACGGTCGCTGTTGTACCATTCCCCAACAATGTTGCTTCCGCCCATCAAAAGCAAAACAAGCACGACTGCGGCGGCTATTAAAACGACTCCGCCTGCAATAAGCCCAATCATCAGCCCTTTTCTGCTCTTTTTTATAGGCGGTGCGCCGTACATACCGGCGGCCGATGGCGGCGTATATGCCGGAGCCGGAGGAACAGGCTGTCCCTGAGGCATAGGCGGTGTTCCTGCCATTTCAAGCGCGTTTCCGCAATTGACGCAAAATGCAGCGCCCTGCTCATTTTTATGTCCGCATTTAGTACAAAACATATAAAAAATCTCCTAACATATATATGTAATATTATAACATATTTTAATAATTATCGTTATATGATCTTAAACAAAATTTTTGAAAATCTTTATTTATCAAGATTATCCGCTATACCTTCGAAAATCTCCGAGAAATCCATCTGTTCGACATATTGTCGTGTATACTTTGCGCCGTCCATTTCGATTGTTACTCCGTCGCATGTAAAATCTGCCATCTCTTTTTCATCCAAGGCAAGCTTTCCTTTTTTCGAAGCGCTGTTATATTCATAAGAGCCGACTTTATCTTCCCCAAATATATTGTAGCTCAGCTCACCGTTGGGCATAAACTCAAGCATACCTCCCATACCCGTAGTTTCATACCATTCTCCTTTAAGATCTGCAGGCACCATTCCCGAAAGCCCGATTATCAAAAACAGAGCGATTACGGCGGCCGCTAAGACAACACCTATTATAATAAATTTCTTGTTAACTCCTTTATTTGCCGAAGCGGGAGATGTTCCGGGAGTAAGCGCTATTTTGCAGTCTTTGCAAATCTTTTTCTCTTTGGGATATTCTTTTCCGCAGTTTTTACAGTACATAATTTTCTCCTATAAAATAAGTATACGTATTCTACCACATAATTTGTCTTTTTAATAGATACAAAGTGCATGTAAAAAAATAAATATATATTTTTGCAGTATATTGAAAATAACCTTATAAGTAATTAATATTGTTGCAAAACGCTTTAGTCTATGTTAAAATACCTTTCGTTGTTAAAACGATTATTATTATCTGGAGGTGAAACACTTGCCAAACATTAAATCGGCTAAAAGACGTATGCGCATTGAAGCTAAAGCGACTCTTAGAAACCGTGTTGTAAAAACAGAACTGAAAACTTTAAATAAAAAGTTCAGCGGCGCTGTAGAAACGGGAGATAAGCAGGCTGCAGCGGCACTTTATAAAGAATATACCGGCGCGCTTGATAAAGCAGCTTTAAAAGGCGTAGTTCATAAGAACAGCGTTAACCGTAAAAAAGCGCAGATTTCGAAAGCTTTAGATACTGTATCCGCGTAATTAAAGTATCTTTTGGAATTTAAGCCTCAATCTTTGGCGATGAACGCCTTATGATTGCAGGCTTTTTGTGTTTCTTTTTTTACAGGCTGTATATACGCACCAAAGCTTCCGGCAGTGCGAGAGAAGCGTCTTTTTCTCCGCTTTTTATTGAATAATCCAAATCGGCGAGCAGTAAAAGCCCGTTCCTTAGCTGGCTTACAGAAAACCTTTTGCATTCTTTATAGAGTATCTGCGCAACAAAATTTTTCACATGCAGCGTCCCCGCGATTTTGTCAAGACTGTAGCCCGCGTTTATCATCATTTTTGCTTTGTACATATCCCGTATCTTTCTCGCGAAAAGTCCGATAAGCATTTCCGGCCTTTCAGACTTTAATATGTCGTCGAGCATGAGTTTTGCTTTTTGTGCCTGTTTGTTTACAAAAAGCCCGTGTATCTCAAACACATTGTATTCTAATGTTTTTGAGCAGCACTGCTTTATATGCTCGGATGTTACAGCCTCTTTTTTACAGTACACCGCAAGCTTTTTAAGTTCGTTTTCGAGAGTATAATAATCGCACCCCGAAACGGATACAAGCTCTGCCGCCGTCTGCCGCGATATCTTTACACCGAGCGAATCTGCCTGTTCAATTATAAAATTTATGCAGTCGGCCTGCCGCGGCTCGGCAAATTCTTTTACCTCGCCCATTTTTTTTGCCTTTTTATATAGGCCGCGCCTTTTGTCAGCGCTGTCTACGCAAAGAACAAGAGCTGTAGAATCGGGTATTTTCTCAAGATTATCAGCTATTTTTTTTGCCTGCTCCGCGCCGCCCTTTGCCCGCAGTACACTGCACTCCGAAACGATAACCAGCCTATATTTTGACATAAACGGCACTTGCGCACAGGCGGCGATAAGCTCGTCCGCCTTTGGCATGCTTTTAAAATCTGTCACGTTAAGCTCTTCGTTTGATATATCAAGCGCTTTTCTAAGCTCTCTTACGCTTTTTTTCACCATAAAACTATCGCCTGAAAATATGTAAATGTTTTTTTTCATATACCGTCACTCACAATACGTATTAATTTTTATTTTATCGTCAATATAAAACTCTATCGCGTAGTTATCCATTGTAGTATAAACATTCTCTGAAAACTCCTGCAGATTACTCATCGCGTACTCATGCGGGTGCCCGAACTGATTGCTGCCTACGCTTACCACGCTGTATTCGGGCAGCAAACCAGACAGCGGAAGCTGATATGAAGAATATTTCGAGCCGTGATGCGCGGCCTTGTATATATCAACATTTGTGGTATCGGCGAAAATCTGCGTTTCTGTCTGCCCCGAGATATCTCCGGTAAACAGCGCTGTATGCCCGTTGTATTCAACCAAAAGCACTAATGAATTCTCATTGCTGTTTTCCCCAACAGAATCCTTATACGGATATAATACCAAAGCCTGTGTGTAATCGTCCAGCAAAACTCTGTCCCCCGCGCCAAGCGGCACCACTTCTGCATTTGGCATAGCGGCTAAAACATTATCTCTTTCCTGCCAGGAGCAGTACACTTTGCCCAAAAGCCCCTGCTTATAAAGTTCTACTATTCCCGAAAAATGATCGGAATCGGTGTGTGATACAAAAGCGGCCTCGGGCGTGTAACCATTCCTTATTGTAAAATTTACGATTTCTTCAGTGCTGTATTCGCCGCCGCCGTCTATAAAATACTCTCCGCCCTGCTGTGTTTTAATAAAAGCAGCATCCGCCTGCCCGACATCGAGAAACACCAAATACATTGCGCCCGGAGCCGATATAAGCATAACAAAAACTGTGACCGCTGAAACTACAGCGCTGAGCACCGCTTTTATTTTCGTTTTTATCAAAAGGTATTTTGAGCATATAAACATTAACGCAAAACAAGCTAATATAAAATACCATGGCGGCGACGCAATATCGAGTGCGGCAAAAGACAAAGACCCGAGCCACTGCGTTATAAATAATATAACGCGTATAAAAGCACCAGCCACGTATGCTAAATACACAGCTATCTGCGAAAAAATCAAGCCTGCAAGAGTTGATATGAATACTAGCACTATCGCCGCGGAAGCCAGCGGTATAACAAAAATGTTTGTTATTATGCCAAACGTGGATACTCTGTTAAACATTGACGCCAAAACGGGCATCGTTCCTGCAGTTGCCCCTGCCGATACGCTGACAGCACCGCGCACAGCGGATAATTTATCGTGCATTTTTTTATTAAGCCAGTAATTTATCTGCCAGCCAATCGTCAGTATGCCAAAGACAGCTCCGAACGAAAGAGCAAACCCTGCCGAAAAAAAGTCTAACGGATTTATTATAAGCGATAAAACGAACGCCAGCGAAAGGTAGTTTAACGTGTCCGTCTGCCTGCCAAAGTGTTTGCCGACGAGAATCGCCGCCGCCATTATGGATGCGCGCAGTATTGACGGAGTCAAGCCCGTCACGCATGCATAAAGCGTTATGAACAAAAGCGTTACTATAAGTCTTGTTTTTCTTCCCAGCCTTAAAAGCTTTAGCAGATAGTAAATGAATGCAATAAGTATAGCCGCGTGCAGCCCCGAGACGGCTAAGATATGCGCAACACCCGTATCTTTAAAAGCGCTGTATACCTGCTCGTCAAGCCCCTGTTTGTCTCCGAGCAGCATAGCTTTGGCTACGGGAGCTATATCCGGCTCAAATATGCTGTCTATCGTCTGCCCGATGTGTTCTCTTGTTTTAGAGAATGTTACAGGCAAACCGCCCTTTATGCCCGCCTTGAAATAGCTGTCGGCATACGCTTTATAATGCACTCCCTGAGATAAAAGATACAGCTTTTCGTCAAATCCGCCCGGATTGCGAACGCCTTTTGGTATCTGCACATCCGCCTTTGCTTCTATGATATCGCCTGTTTCATATGTGTCGTGCTCTTCGTTTGATATGTATAGCTTTATATTGCCGCAAGGCGTGCCGTCTATCTGGGCTTGGTCAAGAAAATATATAGTGCTGCCGTAATCGTTTTGGTAAGGCTGTGAATACACACGCCCGACTACCCGCATATTATCATTCACAGAAACATAATCAACATTATAAGCGCCCGAACTCAAAAACGCAGCAAAAAACATGAAAGCGGCGCAAACGAGTATAAAAACTTTTTTTCTATAAAAACAAACAGCCGCGACAGTAAATACCGCAGCTGTTATAATATATAGAATTTTAAAATTAAAGTACCTTCCGAGAATTATACCAAGAGCGAAAATAAAAGCAATAATAAAAAGCGGCCGCTTATTTAATATGCGAATTGCCTTAGCTTTATTATACATCTATACCTCGTATATAATCTTTTCCTCTATAAACTCGGCCTTTGAATAGCCCTCCCTGGCTTCTTTTAATATCATGTCTTTATCGTATTCGGGAAAAAGGTGCGTGATAAGCATCCTTTTTGCGTTAGAATCTTTTCCTATGCGCCCCGCGTCTTTGGCGCTTACATGCGCGGCATCTTCGCTTTTATCTTTTGATAACAGCGCGGCGTCCATCAAAAACAAGTCGGCGTCTTTGGCAAAAACCGCAAGCTTATCGTTATCCTGAGTATCGCCCGAATAAACAAACTTCTTTCCGTCCGCACAAAACGACATGGCGTAGCTTGGCACAGCATGCGGCATGCGCGCAAAAATTACATCTATTCCAAATATATTGCATTGCATACCGTCGGTTATAAATTTGGTATCCATCATAACATTTTCCGACAGCATGCTCGACTCTTTTAACGGAAACTCGGGCAGGTATACGGGTATAGAATCGCTTAAATGACCCATTTTTTTACCCGCCGCAAGAGCATACCGCAGAGTCAGCGCATCGCCCATATGATCTGAATGCAGATGAGATAATAAAAGCGCATGAATATCCTGCACTCTTATTTTTTGCAGTACTTTAGACAGCGCTCCGCTTCCAAGGTCAAGAAGTATATTTTTGCCCTCATGTGTAATCATATAACACGAGGTTGCGCACCCGCCTTTTGGGTACGGCCCGTATTTTCCAAAGCACGTCAGTTTCATTATAAAGTTCCTTTTATTCTCTTTACGGGATAATAAAGAGCAACTGCGCCTACCACGCCTGCTACCCACTGTATAAGGTTAAACGGAGCTGTGCCAACAGCATAAGCCCAGCCGGCAATAATCCATTCGTATACGCCGTAACCGACTACCATTATAGCTCCGCCCACTATGCAGGCGAGCACAAATCTTGTGATTTTGGCGTTTTTCATCAACATTGCGCATGCAAAGCCCATAAGGCCTTTAACGATAAGAGTTGCTGGAATATATATGGACGCTCCGAGAGCCAAATCTGCAAGCGCGCTTCCTATACCGGCAGCGGCGGCTGCCCAAGGGCCTCCGACAAGCATACCTGAACAATATATAACACAATCGCCTATATTCATATAAGCGCCCTTATTGCCTATCGGAATAGGTATTAAATACGTAACAACGAATATAAGCGCCGCAAGAATACCCGATACAATAAGTGTTTTGGTGTGGTTTGTCTTTGTCATTGATAATCTCCTTTAATCTTTGTTTTATTGTAATGCATTTGCCAATATGTTGCAACGCCGAATTTGCTTTTTTCGCACGCGAATAAACTGCGTTCATATACTGTATAGAAAGTATCTTTTATTTTGGGGGCTTGTTCATGTGCGGTATCGTAGGCATTATTAATTTTGAAAAAAATCTTTTGGAAGAAAGCGGTATTTTGTCGTCCATGCTCGATAAAATTAGTCACAGAGGCCCCGATTCCGCCGGAACTTTTATGACGCACAAAGCGGCTCTCGGGCACAGGCGGCTTACTGTAGTAGATCCGGCAGGCGGCTCACAGCCTATGACAAGGTCTCTTGGTGATAATACATACACTATAGTTTATAATGGCGAGCTTTATAATACATACGAGCTGCGGCAGGAGCTTTTGGCAAAAGGCCAAACATTTTTTTCGCATTCCGATACAGAAGTTTTGCTTTGTTCGTATATCGAATACGGGCCTTCTTGCTTAGAAAAACTAAACGGTATATTCGCTTTTGGAATATGGGACGAAAAAAAACAGCGCATTTTTCTTGCGCGCGACAGAATGGGCGTAAAGCCTCTGTTTATCGCCAGAGCAAACGGCACTCTTCTTTTCGCATCAGAGATAAAATCAATTCTTGCTCATCCTGAGATATCGCCCGTTATGAATGAAACGGGGCTCTCTGAGCTCTTTGCTCTTGCACCGGCGCGCACCTCGGGCAAGACTCTTTTTGCGGGAATAGAAGAACTTCGCCCGGGCGAATGCATGATATATTCGCCTTTTGGCACATACTTACACCGCTATTGGCAGTTTGCTTCCAAAGAACATACCGATACTCTTTTGCAGACAACTCAGAAGCTGTCGTGGCTGATTTCCGATTCAGTAAAAAGGCAGCTTGTTTCGGATGTTCCTGTTTGCACATTTTTATCCGGCGGTGTCGATTCGAGCGTTCTTTCGGTGATCGCCGCACAGCAGGCAGGCAAAAAAAACAAAAGGCTGAAAACTTTCTCTGTTGATTTTACCGACAACGACAAATACTTTACACGAAGCGTTTTCCAGCCAAGCCCGGACAGCGATTATATAGATATAATGAGCAAAAGCATAGGCAGCGACCATATATCGCATGAAATAGATACAGAGCAGCTTTTATCCTCTTTGAAAGAAGCAATGACCGCAAGAGACCTGCCGGGCATGGCAGATGTAGATTCAAGCCTTCTTTTGTTTTGCAGAAGAATAAAGCAGCATGCGACGGTTGCGCTGTCGGGAGAATGCGCTGACGAAATTTTCGGCGGGTACCCCTGGTTTTACAGAGACGATTTATTAAAACTCGATATTTTTCCGTGGGCAAATTCATTAGATCTTCGGCGAAACGTTATGTCTAAGAGTTTGTCACATGTAAACATAGAAGATTACGCCAAATCCCGGTTTCTCGATACTCTTGAAGAAACGCCTCTTCTCTGCAGCGAAAATGCCAAAGAAAAAAGGCGGCGCCAGATGTTTTACCTTAATATAAAATGGTTTATGGCAAACCTTTTAGAACGCAAAGACAGAATGAGCATGGCGAGCGGGCTTGAGGTAAGAGTACCGTACTGCGACCATAGGATAGCCGAATACGCCTGGAACATACCCTGGGATATGAAAAATACAGGCGGCATGGAAAAGGGAATACTGCGCCTTGCCGTAAAAGACCTCTTGCCCGAGGTTATTTACAACAGAAAAAAAAGCCCTTATCCAAAGACTCACCATCCTGAATATACGAGACTTGTCTGCAACACGTTAAAAGACATACTTTCCGACAAAAACGCGCCCATACACGCAATAATAGATACCGGTTTTATAAAAGAAATACTCGATACAATGAGTATATCAACTCCGTGGTTCGGCCAGCTCATGACAGGTCCGCAGCTTTTTGCATTTTTGCTCCAGCTTAATATGTGGCTTGAAGAATATAAAGTGCAGTTTAGATTTTAGCATCAGCCGCTTTTTTTGATTATACCGTAGTTTTTTAAAAACGGGTCTGAAAGGCACAGATAACCCGCAAGCGTATCCGTCTGTTTGCCTTCTATCAGAAATTGTACTTTTGTTATACCGTCCATTGCCGTAACTGTATTCACGATAGAATATACAAGCAGCATCTCCGTCTTTGAAGAAATTCCGTCGCACGAATCTTTAAAATTCTGCGATAAATTAACATATGCCGTATCTTCATATATATCGACAGACAATATATCCGAGGCGCTTATACCTTTTGTCATAACAGCGTCAGCATTATCTTCTCCTCCCGAAAGCGGCCCTTTTATTATTTCAAGAATTCTTGACTTCGCGCTCCATGTCTTTTCCTGTTCCATGCTTCTAGAAACTTCGAGCAGTAAATCGGATTCTTTGTCCTCTAAATAAATCGGCGCGCTGCTTCCAAGATATCCGGTAAAATCCTGCCTTTGCATATCGTCTGTAAACCCGGTAAGCCCGTCTACAGAAGTTATGTGCTTTCCCTGCACATACAAATCAACGCTCTTTATTCCCGGAATAAACCCCGTAATAGTATAAATAACTGCGGCGAAAGATAAAAGAGAGTCTTCCGCGCCCGCAAAATCAAACTGCGTGGGCAGCTTTGAAAAATCGAGCATCAACCGATATCCTCCGTCTATCTCTGTAAGTTCTTTGTTTAAAAGCTCTAAGTCTGCGGCCAGCGGGCTTTTCATTATTGACGTATCCTGCGGCTCTTTTTTCAACTCTTCTATCAGACTTTCCGCATATTTATCATCGGTATAAATAATATTACGCGCCTCGGGCAGTATAAATCCGCCGTTCTCCGAAACAAAATATAGTATTGTAGTTATCTCGTTTAACTTAGGCTCCTGCGGCAAAAGCTCCGTCTGTGCTTCGGAGTCTTCACCGTCCGTAGGCGACGGCGAAACAGAAGCCTGCGGCTCGCCCGTCTGCGCGAGCGTCTCGGGAAGATACTTTGCCTTTGCCTGTGCCCATGCTTCTTCAATACTTCCCGTTTGTTTTTTCTGCGGCGCAAAAGCCGATCCAGATATTCCTGTCTGTATGCCGTTATAAAAAACGCAGATATAAGTTGCGCCGAGAATATCCGTAATTGTATTCGCTATAGCGAGCTCCAAAACGAACTTATCTTTTGCGGCTATTTCCTCGCCGCTGTTTAAAAGATATACATTTGCGACATCTCTCGAAAACTCAATAAAATCAAGACTAACGCCGTCGGGCGCAACGCCTATAAGTTCTTCATTTGAAGGCCCCTTAAGAAGTTCCTGCACTGCCGCTTCGCCGGGGTTTGTGTCTTGTTTTACCGCAAGAGAACGAAGCTCTGCCGTTAAAGTATCGCTCGCCTTGTTCAAAAAATATATGGCAGATTTTTCTATCCTAAGATAAGCGCTGTCTCCGATATTTATCTCGCCGGCAGGTATATATTCTCCCGGTTCGTTATTTTCTTTTATTACGCCGCATCCGCTAAATATTATGCATAACGCAAGTACGGCAGCAAAAAACTTTTTCATTGCCTGTCCTTTTTTTAAGTATTGATAAGTATATCCACAATCGAAGTATACGTAAGCTTCCAAATATCGTCTTCTCTTACCAGAACAAAAGGCCTGTTAAGTTTTGGAATGCTGTTTCCTTCTCTTGTCTTTATTGTGTAATCGAGCATTACTACCGCCGACTGCCCATCGTACGCAACGTTTGAACCAACCACATCAAAGCTAACAAGGCTGTTTCCTTTGTCCGTGAGCGCTTCAGAAAAATCACTTATTGCCGGCTTTTGCGAACCATCGAGACTGGAATAAGCGGTAAAATTGTAAAGCCTTGTCCAGTCTTTTTTAGTAAAAGAATCAAGAGCCTGCCAAAGAGTATTCTCGGGCGTCAAAATCAAATCCTCGTTTCTTCCGAGCGGCTCTAAATATTCTTGATTTGCGTCTTCGCTCCAACCCGCATCCGAAGGGGCAATGCGCTTTATCACGCCGCCTTCGCTGCCTACATAAAACTGGACTGCTGAATATTTGCCCATCTCTACCAAAGTATTGACTACAGAATATATTGCAAGTTTCTTCTGCTGAGCGACCGTCCGCCCTTCAAGCAGGTCTTTCTCCTCCGGCTCGGTCGTTATGAACTCTTCGCTCAGAGTAATAAAGAATATGTCGGCATTAGTAGATATGCTGACAAGCTCTACTCCCGGCCAGAAAAGCCCGACGAGCTCGTCTCTGTCTGCCGAAGGCCCTTTTATAAGCTCTTTTATTACCGCTGCTTCAAGCGTATCGCTTACCGGAACATCAATAGAGCGCATCTCTCCCGCTAATAGATTTTCATCCCTGTAGCTAAAATACAGCATAACATTTGAAGTATCTTTGTTTGCCGCTTCTGCTCTCGGGTTAATATCAGGTACGTTTCTGTCTGTTGTTCCGCCGCCGTAAAAGCCGCATCCTGAAAATAACATTATTATCGCAAGTAATATTACTAAAATTATTCTGAATTTTGCCATACCTGTCTCCCTAGTTTTTTATGGGCAGATACAGAGTAAAAACACTGCCTTTGCCTTCTTTGCTTTGTATATCTATGCTTCCGCCGTGCAGAAGCGCTATCTTTCTTGCTATATGAAGCCCAAGGCCGCTTCCTCCCGTATCGCGCGCTCTTGCCTTATCAACTCTGTAAAAGCGGTCAAAAAGGTGCGCTATCTCTTCTTCTGGTATTCCGCAGCCGTTGTCGCGTACGATAATAGCGGCGTTCTGGCCCGATCTTTGAAGCGTTACCCAGACATTTTTCCCTTTATCGGTATATTTGATAGCATTTTCTATAAGATTCATTACCGCCTGCATGATTTTCAGCGAGTCACACTCTATCTCCAGATCGTTGTTTACAGTATAGCTCAATTTGATGTTTTTCTCGTTCGCTATAGGTTTTAAAGCATTTACAGATTTATAAACCAGTTCGCTCAAGAGAATTTTATCGAGCACAAGCGCATCCGTTTCGCTGTCCGTTTTCGCAAGCGTCAGCAGCCCGGATATAATTTCGTTCAGCCTGTCTATCTCTCCGTTAATATCTGTAAGAAATTCTTTGTATATCCTCTCGTCTACGCCGTCCTGATATAAAAGCGACTCTATGAGTATTTTCATCGAACTAAGCGGCGTTTTTAATTCATGTGACGCGTTTGAAACAAACTCGCTGCGTTTTCTGTCCATGTTCTCGAGTTTTGCGCTCATTGTATTAAAAGTTCCTGCAAGGTCTGATATCTCGTTTTTTCCCGTTACTTTTATGCGTTGGTGCAAATTACCTCTCGATATTGAGATTGCGACATTTTTCAGCTGGTTAATCGGTTTTGTTATATAGCCGGAAAACACAAGACTTATAATCGTCAGTACAAGGCACGCGGCCGCCGATATTAATATGAGCCCGCTTACAAAATCACGCGTTATCGCAACAACATCTTCTATATCGTCCGCGAACAAAACAGCGCCTATTGTCTCCGACTCATAAACGACCGCGGCTGTATAGTATACCGTAAAAAACGTGTCTTGTTCTTCGTCATCAATCTCATGAAAGCCGTAAGAAGTATCCTTTGGCCCAAGCAAAACATCTGATATTTCTTTATGTTCTAATTTCTGCCCGTTTAAAATAGAAAAGCTGTCTACCTGTACTATGCCCGATTTATTGAGCACTAAAAAACGCCCGCCGTATTTTTGCGAGCTCTCCTGTGCGATCTCATGCATTTTTTCGGAATTTGAACTGTCTAAATACGGAGCTATGCTTACCGCGACGCTGTTAGTGCTTTTAAGCTGGTCTCCCACGCGTATTTTTACAAGGTAATCTTCTGCTAAATAGGCAACAACTAACGTAACCGCCGCAAAAGCCGCAGCGGCTACAAATAAATAGATAAATACAAATCTCCAGCGTATTGAATAAAATATGTTATTTGTCCGAGAAATAGTACCCCACTCCCCACTTAGTAAGTATGAATTCGGGTTTTGCCGGGTTACTCTCTATCTTCTCCCTCAGACGGCGTATATGCACGTCTACAGTTCGAAGGTCTCCGAGATATTCATATTTCCATATAAGCTCTAAAAGCTTTTCTCTGTCATAAACTTTTCCTTTATTCGTAATAAAAAGCTGAAGCAAATCAAACTCTTTTGCAGTAAGGCTTATATCCTGGCCGTCAATCTCCACGCTTCGGTTTTCTATATTTACCACCATGTTTTTAGCGTGCAGCGTCTGCGGCTCTTTTGCTTTAACGCTTCCGTCAACTCTGCGGAATAATGTCTTTATGCGCGCCTTTAGCTCGAGCATGTTAAAAGGCTTTGTCAGATAGTCGTCAGCACCGAATTCGAGGCCCATAATCTTATCCATATCGTCGTCTTTTGCCGTAAGCATAATTATAGGCACATTTGATATACTTCTTATTCTCTGGCAGACTTCCATGCCGTCAACTTTTGGCAGCATAAGGTCGAGCAGTATTAAATCATATTTATCGGGAGCAAATATCTCAAGCGCCTGTTCTCCATCGAGAGCCTCATCAACTGTATATCCGTCCTGCTGCTCCAAATTAAACCTTAACCCCTTTATTAAACTAACTTCGTCGTCAACGATCAGTATTCTTTTCATAAATACATTCTCCTTGCTTTTTGTGTAATTGATTATACCATAAAATAAAAAATATTAATACGCATACGGTGTTCTCATAATAATATAAATTTATTTAAAGTGTCAAACAATGTTATTATTAAATAATTAAATTAATTCTTGTATAGAATTTTCAAAAAAAGTATAAAATAATTATGATTTTCTACATATTTCGTGTTTATTCTACAAATAATGACATATTTTGCTTAAGATTCTTGAATTACCATAAAAAAAGGTTTATAATTATTTATTAAAATAAACAACAAAGCTTATTAAAAAAGGAGCTTAAATGGCAGTTGGGGCTGTAGATATTTTTTGTGGTGTGGGCGGTTTAACATGCGGCTTACAAAAAGCCGGTTTAAAAGTAGCTGCCGGCATAGATTCCGATTTATCTTGTGATTATGCCTTCTCTTATAATAATAACAGCTTATTTATAGGCAGCAGTATCGAAAGAGTTACGAGCAGGGAAGTTATACGCCTGCTTAAAGGATACGACATAAAAATATTGGTTGGCTGCGCGCCTTGCCAGCCCTTTTCCAAATATCAGAAGAATAAACAAAAACGCTCTGATCATAAAGACTGGAGATTATTATATGAGTTTGCAAGAATGGTCAGAGACGTAAAACCTGATATTGTTTCAATGGAAAACGTTCCGCAGCTGAAAAACGAACAGGTTTTTACCGATTTTCTTAAAACATTGACAGATGAGCACTATTTTGTGGACTATAGAGTTGTACAATCTGCCGATTACGGCGTTCCTCAAATGCGCCGAAGATTAATACTTTTAGCTTCAAAGAAAAAACCCATACGGATTATAGGAAAGACTCACGACAAATATAAAACTGTGCGCGATGTTATCTTTGGCCTGCCGAAAATAGGCGCGGGTGAAGATAACCATACCGACAGGCTGCATGTCGCGTACGGATTGTCTGAAAAAAACTTAGAAAGAATAAAGCATTCTAAGCCGGGCGGTTCCTGGCGCGACTGGCCCGAAAATCTTATACTTGACTGCCATAAAAAAAAATCAGGCAATACTTACCAGTCTGTATACGGCAGATTAAGCTGGGATAAAATCTCTTCTACTATTACCACACAGTTTACATGTTACGGCACGGGCAGATTCGGCCATCCCGAACAGGACAGAGCATTGACTTTGCGCGAAGGAGCGCTGTTGCAGACTTTCCCTATATCATATTCGTTCGTTCCCGAAAATAAAGAGGTCGTTAAAAAAGTTATCGCGCGCCATATCGGAAACGCACTTCCCCCGAGACTGGGCGAAGTTATCGGAATAAGCATACTAAAGCACTTAAATATTAATTAATAATCTTTTCTTATTGGCCTGCATTAAAAACACGAATATAAATAACATTTTATGTTTTTTACGCTATTAAATATATTTTTTTAAATAAATATCTATAATTTCCTAATGTTCCCTTCAGTCGTATCGATATAACCTATGAACAGCAAAGATAATTCACACAAAAAATTATTATTTTAGTACATTTTTTTAATGGGATTATTTAGTATACGGTTTTTTAGAAATTTTATCGAAAGGAGAACATAAAGTGACACAAACACAAGAGCGAATAACAGAAGATTCAATGCACGGGCAGTTTCTGATATTTTCTGTCGGCGAAGAAGAATTCGGCGTAAAAATTCGGCACGTTACAGAGATAATAAGCATTCAGCCTATTAATGTTCTGCCCGAAGTGCCCGAGTATATCAAAGGCCTTATAAACCTTCGGGGCAAAATCATTCCCGTTATAGACATGAGGCTGAGGCTCAAAAAAAAGCAGATAGATTACACAGAACGCACATGCATCATTGTCATAGAGACAAGGCAGATATCGGCAGGGCTTATCGTCGATAAGGTTGCCGAGGTAATGACAATCGATGATGAAAACATAGTGTCTCCCCCGGATATCCAGTCGCATGCCGCCAACAAATATATAAGCGGTATAGGCAAAGTCGGCGACAGCATAAAGCTTTTGCTCGACTGTGAAATATTACTCGACGACAAAATACTTTCAGAGATAAAATAGGAGGATTTTAAAAATGAAATGGTTTATTAATTTGAAAATATCGGCAAAGCTGCTGCTTTCTTTTATGATAATAGCGCTTATAGCCGGAGGTGTAGGTTTATACGGCATAATATCGCTGTCATCGGTCAACACAAGCAGCCAGAGCCTTTTTGAAGAACACGGAAATTCTCAGGGCGACCTTGGCTATGTTTACGGTATTTATGAAGAACAGCGTTCAATGTACAGAGATATCGTGATAGACAAGGATATAGCCGCGGCAAAAAAAATACTGCAGAAAGCTGCTGAATCGGATAAAGAATTAACGAATTATCTTGACGCATACGGGCATACCTGCATTACGCAGGAGGATAAGGCGTTTCACGCTAACCTTGTAGAAAAGATAGAAGATTTCAGAAAAATAAGAGACGAAATAATCTCGCTTGGCGTGGCGGGCGATTTTGAAGCAGCTCATGAGCTGCTCGAAGCGGACAGCTCGGCAAACATAATTACCTTAGCGACAGCAGCAATAAACGAAGCTGTGGCAGCAAACGTTGAGATGGCGGAGATTATGATGGAGCAGGAGAACGATGTAGTCAATAATACGATACTTATAATGATTATTCTGGTAGCAATTGCCGTAATACTGGCGGTTGCTCTGGGAATTATCATCTCAAGGATAATAAGCAAACCCATTCGCCAGATTTCTGATGCAGCCAATCTGCTTGCGGACGGCGATACTAACGTAAAAAATACAAATTACCAATCTAAAGATGAGATAGGCCAGCTTACAAATTCTTTTAAAAATATATTGTCTGCCATAAAAGCATTGGCAGAAGACGCAAATATGCTTTCTCAGACGGCAGTTGAAGGCAAGCTTTCGGCTCGTGCGGATGCCGATAAGCATCAGGGAGATTATAAAAAGATAATCGGAGGAGTAAACGATACCCTTGATGCGGTTATTGAACCAATAGGCGAAGCTACCCGCGTATTAAAGGAAATGGCAAAAGGCAATCTAAATGTGAAAATGACAGGCGATTATAAAGGCGACCATGCCGTAATAAAAAATGCGCTTAACGAAAGTATCAACTCTATGAACGATGTTCTTATAGGAATAAACACATCATCCGAACAGGTTGCGGCAGGCACTTCCCAGGTATCGGACGGCAGCCAGGAAATGTCTCAGGGCGCTACCGAACAGGCAAGTTCAATTGAACAGCTTACGGCGTCTGTTACACAAATAGCAGAGCAGACACGTCAAAATGCCGAGAACGCAAGCAAAGCAAACGAGATTTCCATGGTTGCTAAAAACAGCGCGGGAAGCGGCAATGAGCAGATGAAAAATATGCAGAAAGCAATGCAGGAAATCAACGAATCGTCTGAAAATATATCAAAGATCATAAAAGTTATTGACGATATAGCTTTCCAGACCAACATACTTGCGCTAAACGCTGCCGTAGAAGCAGCAAGGGCGGGCATTCACGGTAAAGGCTTTGCAGTCGTAGCGGAAGAAGTCAGGAATCTTGCGGCAAGAAGCGCCAAAGCAGCCAACGAAACGACCAACCTTATCGAAGGCTCTACTAAAAAAGCGGAAGCGGGAACGCGTATTGCCGATGAAACGGCCAAAGCGCTCGAAAGCATTGTGGACGGCGTAGAAAAAACCGTTCAGCTTGTAAGCGAGATTGCTTCAGCGAGCAATGAACAGGCAACGGGCATAGCCGAAGTAAACAAAGGTATTGAACAACTTTCTAAGGTTGTACAGACAAACTCGGCAACTGCGCAGGAATCTGCCGCCGCCGCCGAAGAGCTTTCAAGCCAGGCCGCGCTTTTAAAGGATATGGTAAATAAGTTTAAGCTTAGCTCTGATAAAACATCTAATAATTCTGTAAAAGAAAAAAATGATATAAATGCTTCGGCAGAAGAGAACTCAAGCGGCAAAACAAATGAAGTAAAAATAAATCTTAATGACGACGAATTCGGCAAATATTAAACAAAGACCATGCTCACTTGGGAGCAACAAAAAAAGTCCTATCATGTAATCTGTAAGCTTTTCCTCACTTAGCTTACAGGTACTTATAAAAGTCTGGCATCGTTTACTCACTCGGTGTCAGTTTTTATATTCTTTTTATTAAAATATTTAAAAAAAGAAAACGTGTTTTACAATTAACTAGCAGATTATTATATTGCATTTATAAATAATTATTTAATTGTAAATATGGTTTTATTTGTATAAATATATCATTTAATTGTATTTTTATCTAATGTTCCCATACAACGTATCGATATAACCTATGAACAGCAAAGATAATTCACACAAAAAATTGTTATTTTAGCACATTTTTTTAATGGGATTATTTAGTATACGGTTTTTTAATAATTTTTACGAAAGGAGAACATAAAGTGACACAAATACAGGCGCAAATAACAAAGGCCGAAGAAGATTCAATGCACGGGCAGTTTTTGATATTTTCTGTCGGCGAAGAAGAATTCGGAGTAAAAATCCGGCACGTTACAGAGATAATAAGCATTCAGCCCATCAATGTTCTGCCCGAAGTGCCCGAGTATATCAAAGGCCTTATAAACCTTCGGGGCAAAATCATTCCCGTTATAGATATGAGGCTTAGGCTGAAAAAAAATCAGATAGATTACACCGACCGCACATGCATCATTGTCATAGAGACAAGGCAGATATCAGCAGGGCTGATAGTCGATAAAGTTGCCGAGGTTATGACAATCGATGATGAAAACATAGTGTCTCCCCCGGATATCCAGTCACATGCCGCCAACAAATATATAAGCGGTATAGGCAAAGTCGGTGACAGCATAAAATTGCTGCTCGATTGTGAAATATTACTCGACGACAAAATACTTTCAGAGATAAAATAAGGAGGACAAAAAAATGAAATGGTTTATTAATTTGAAAATATCGGCTAAGCTGCTGCTGTCTTTTATGATAATAGCGCTTATAGCCGGAGGTGTAGGTTTATACGGCATAATATCGCTGTCATCGGTCAACACAAGCAGCCAGAGCCTTTTTGAAGAACACGGAAATTCTCAGGGCGACCTTGGCTATGTTTACGGTATTTACGAAGAACAGCGTTCAATGAACAGAGATATCGTGATAGACAAGGATATAGCCGCGGCAAAAAAAATACAGCAGAAAGCTGCTGAATCGGATAAAGAATTAACGAATTATCTTGACGCATACGGGCATACCTGCATTACGCAGGAGGATAGGGCGTTTCACGCTAACCTTGTAGAAAAGATAGAAGATTTCAGAAACGTAAGAGACGAAATAATCTCGCTCGGCGTGGCGGGCGATTTTGAAGCGGCTCATAAGCTGCTCGAAGCGGACAACTCAGCAAATATAATAACAGAAGCAACGGCGGCAATAAACGAAGCTGTGGCAGCAAACGTTGAGATGGCGGAGATTATGATGGAGCAGGAGAACGATGTAGTCAATAATACGATACTTATAATGATTATTCTGGTAGCAATTGCCGTAATACTGGCGGTTGCTCTGGGAATTATCATCTCAAGGATAATAAGCAAACCCATTCGCCAGATTTCTGATGCAGCCAATCTGCTTGCGGACGGCGATACTAACGTAAAAAATACAAATTACCAATCTAAAGATGAGATAGGCCAGCTTACAAATTCTTTTAAAAATATATTGTCTGCCATAAAAGCATTGGCAGAAGACGCTAATATGCTGACACAAGCGGCAGTGCAGGGCAAGCTTTCGACAAGAGCGGACGCAAGCCGCCATAAGGGCGATTATCAAAAAATCGTCGAGGGCGTAAATAATACACTAGATGCAGTCATTGAACCTGTAAATGAGGCAGCTGCCGTGTTAAAAGAAATGGCGAAAGGTAATCTTAAAAGCAATGTCACCGGCGATTATAAAGGCGACCATGCTGTAATAAAAGACGCTCTTAACGACAGTGTTAACACTATCAAAGGTTATATAGATGAGATTTCGGGCGTTTTAGCAGAAGTTGCAAGCGGAAACCTCGACGTTGGAATCGCATCGGAATACAGAGGCGATTTTGTAGCCCTTAAAGACTCAATAAACAATATTGCCGTCTCTTTGAATGAGGTAATGACAAACATAAATACAGCGGCAGATCAAGTAGCTTCGGGTACTGCGCAGGTTTCGGACGGCAGCCAGGAGATATCTCAGGGCGCAACGGAACAGGCGAGCTCTATTGAAGAGCTTACAGCTTCGGTAACGCAGATATCAGAGCAGACAAGGCAAAACGCAGAGAATGCGAACAAAGCAAACGAGTTTTCAATTGTCGCGAAAAACAGCGCGGTAAGCGGAAACGAGCAGATGAAAAATATGCAGAATGCTATGCGGGAAATCAACGAATCGTCTGAAAATATATCAAAGATCATAAAAGTTATAGATGATATAGCCTTCCAGACGAATATACTTGCATTGAATGCGGCAGTTGAAGCGGCAAGGGCGGGCATTCACGGCAAAGGCTTTGCAGTCGTCGCGGAAGAAGTCAGAAACCTTGCGGCAAGAAGCGCCAAAGCTGCAAACGAAACAACCAACCTTATCGAAGGCTCAACTAAAAAAGCGGAAGCGGGAACGCGCATTGCCGACGAGACGGCAAAAGCACTCGAAAGCATTGTCGACGGCGTAGAAAAAACGGTGTCGTCGGTTAGCGAGATTGCTTCGGCGAGCAATGAACAGGCGACGGGCATAGCCGAGGTAAACAAAGGCATAGAACAGCTTTCGCAGGTCGTACAGACAAACTCTGCGACTGCCGAGGAAGCGGCCGCCGCTTCGGAAGAGCTTTCTAGCCAGGCCGCGCTTCTTAAAAATATGGTGGGCAAATTCAAGTTAAGTTCAGACAAGAAATTAAACTTTGCTGCCGCCAAGACAAACAATTTGCCCGCCGCAGAGCAGGATATGGCAAGTTATAATTCAAAAGAAGTGCAGATCAAATTAAACGACGACGAATTCGGCAAATATTAAACAAAGATCATGCTCACTTGAGAGCAACAAAAAAAGTCCTATCATGTAATCTGTAAGCTTTCCCTCACTTAGCTTACAGGTAATAAAAAAAACTGGCACCGTTACTCACTCGATGTCAGTTTTTTGATTTTTTTAACGGCTCTTTTTAGCTTTTGGTTTTTGGCTCCGCTTAGGACTAACGTTCCTTTTTTTATATGCCGTTTTTACAGGCGTTCCTCCAAAAGGCACCAAACAATCTTTTCCCGCGCCTATGAGGTTTTCTCTGCCCGCCATTTTCAGCGCTTCGCGAATTATCGGCCAGTTACGCTTTTTGTTAAACTGCAGCAGCGCCCTTTGCATAGCTTTTTCTTTAGTTGTAGTCGCGACATATACCGCCTTTCCTGTAAGCGGATTCAGCCCTGTGTAATACATACAGGTAGAAAGCGTTCCGGGCGTGGGGTAAAAATCCTGTACCTGCTCGGGTATAAAATGCTGCTGTTTCATCTTTTGGGCAAGCAAAATTGCGTCTTCGAGAGTGCTTCCCGGATGCGATGAAATATAATAAGGCAGAAGATACTGTTTTTTGCCCGCTCTTTTTGTAGCCGCATCAAACCGCTTGGCAAAATTATCGTATACTTTGTGGCTCGGCTTGTGCATAAGCGACAGAACTTCGCCGCAGACATGCTCGGGCGCAACTTTTAACTGCCCGCTCACGTGCTTTTTTACCAGCCTGTCAAAAAACCTTCTATCCTTGTCCGCCATTATATAATCGTACCTTAGCCCCGAGCGTATAAAAACACGCTTTATGCCGTCAACGCGCTCTACACTTTGAAGTATCTCCGTCAACCCCTTATGGCTGACTTTAAGGTTTGGGCATATACTCGGGTAAAGACACGTTTTCGTGCATTTATCGCTGTTTTTCGATGTGCATACAGCATCATAAAAATTTGCCGTAGGGCCGCCGACGTCCGAAATATTACCTTTGAATTCGGGCATGGATGCTATATACTGCGTTTCGCTTACTATCGATTTCTTAGAGCGTTTTTGTATTCTTTTTCCCTGGTGCGCAGATATTGAGCAAAATGAGCACATACCCGGGCAGCCTCTTTGGGCGGTAATGCCGAACTGCACCTCAAAAAGCGCAGGCACCTGCTCTTTATAATTCGGATGCTGCCGCCTTGTAAAAGGCAGGCCGTATATTTCGTCCATCTCTGGCGTAGACAGCGCCCTCGACGGCGGAAACTGTATTAGGTATCTGTTGTCGTGCGCCTGTACAAGCGTTTTTCCGCCTGCAATAGAATTGTTATATATAGTTTTAAAAGCAGCAGCGAATTCTCTTTTGTTTGCCGCGACGCTCTCGAACGAAGGCAGCTTAATAAATTCGCCTATGCCCTCTATAGAATTAGCAAGCACGCACGTTCCTCTGATATTCATCATATCGTTGATGCTCTCTCCAGCCGCGAAACGCGCACAAATTTCGGCAAGAGGCCTTTCGCCCATGCCGTATATAAGCATATCCGCTTTGCTGTCGGCAAGATAAGACCTTCTCACTTTGTCTTCAAGGTAATCGTAATGCGCAAAACGTCTTTGCGAAGCTTCAATGCCGCCTATTATAACGGGCGTGCCTTTGTGCGCCTGTTTTAGCCTTGCCGTATAAGCTATAGTCGGCCTCGGGGGTCTTTTTCCCGTCTTGCCGCCCGGCGAATACGAATCTTCTCTTCGCGCCTTTCGCCCAGCCGTATACATGTTTACAATGCCGTCCATGTTTCCGCCGGAGAGCAAAAAAGCATACTTTGGCGTACTGAGTTTTATAAAATCTTCGCCCGTTTTCCAGTCGGGCTGTGCGAGCATGCCTACGCTGTAGCCAAGGCTCTGCACGTATCTGCCGACAATTGCCGCCGCGAAAGAAGGATGGTCGACGTACGCATCGGGCGTAACGACTATATAATCAAACTGTTTTATATTTAAGCTGTCCATCTCCTGCGCGGACATCGGCAAAAATTTATTATTCATGCTTTAGAGTATACATGCACGCGCCGTTACCAACAAGCGAAAATTTCGTGAACACCCGAATGTTTGTCGAGTTTAATGCTTTTTGTTCTTTCCCCGTTGTTCAAACAAAGCCATGCACAGCCTGAATATCCGGCAGCAACCTTTACGCGGATTTTATACAAAGCGCCGTCTTTTTTATAGTCTATTGTATATTCGCCGAAATCATCGGGTACGCAGGGGGCTACCATAAGCTCTCCCCTGTCTATTCTCATGCCGAGTATGTAAATAATCGCTGCCTGATACATCCAGCCCGCCGCGCCTGTATACCATGTCCAGCCCGCTCTGCCTTTGTGCTCGTCGCTGTAATACACATCTGCCGCCATTACATACGGCTCTCCTTTATATTTTTCCACTCCTTCGGGCGTTCTCGTATGGTTTATAGGGTTTAGCATCTGGAATAAGAAAAGCGCCTGATCCTTTAGCCCGAGCTTTGCCGCGGCTATAACAAACCATGCGGCGGCATGCGTATACTGCCCGCCGTTTTCTCTTATGCCGGGCAGATAATCTTTTATGTATCCTGGGTTTTTGTCCCATTTATCAAAGGGAGGCGACAACAGGCGAATTACTCCCTCTTCGCGCATGACCAAATGCTCTTCCGCAGAAGAAAACGCACGCTTTGCTCTCTGCGCGCCCGAAATAACCGCCCATGCCTGCGATACGAGGTCAATCTTGCATTCGGGAGACGCGTTTGTGCCTATAGCCGTGCCATCGTCGAAAAATGCGCGCATATACCACTGCCCGTCCCATGCGTTTTGTTCTATATTGCCCATTATCTGCCTGCGCTGTTTTTCATATTCTTCGGCAAGCTCATTTTCATTTCTTGCGCGGCAAAGCGGGCAGAACATTCTAAGCACTTCGGCTAAGAAAAACGCAAGCCATACGCTTTCGCCTTTTCCCTGTTCGCCTATCTTATCCATGCCGTCGTTCCAGTCGCCCGTGCCTATAAGCGGCAGCCCGTTTTCTCCCAAAACAAGCGCAGAGTCTATCGCTCTTCGGCAGTGCGAAAATACGCTCTCGCTTCTTTCCCCGGTCATAAACTCTTCATATATATCGTTTTTGCCCTGTGGAATATCAAGGCTCTTTAAATATTTTACCTGCTCGTCAAACACGCTCATCTCACCTGTGATTCTCTCGTATTCACAGGCAACGTAAGGCAAAAACAGTTTATCATCGCTTATCTTGGTGCGCACGCCCTGCGCCGGTTCGTGCCACCAATGCAAAACATCGCCTTCTAAAAATTGATGTGCCGCGCATTTTATTATCTGTTCCCTTGCAATCAACGGGTTTGTATATATTAAAGAAAGAACATCCTGAAGCTGGTCGCGGAATCCAAAAGCTCCGCCCGATTGGTAGTACCCCGTTCTTCCCCAAAGCCTTGCCGCGTAAGTCTGATACGTAAGCCAGCCGTTTACTAAAATATCAAAAGATTTATTCGATGTAGATATTTTTATAGATCCTACCAGCACTTTCCAGCTGTCTTTGGTTTTTTTCTGCCTCTCTTTAATGCTTTTTATGCTGCCCATAGTTTTCACGGCGTCGGCGATTTTGTTATTGTTTCCATACCCTAATATAACGGGTATTTGCTTTTTCTCGGCAGGCAGAAGACAAATCCTTGTTTGAAGCGCAAGCAGGGACGCCCCGAATCCCGCACTGTTAGAAAGCTCGTGCGTTTTAAGAGCAGCAGGAATAATATTGTTGCCCGGAGTACCGAAAAATTCGTATGCCGACGCTGTATACCTTACGTTTTGCCCGGGCATAGATATAAACATGCATTTATCCGCGTCAGAAAAAGATGACGATGCTGTCAATATTTCATTTTCGAACTTTGCTAAAATACCGTCTCTTACCGCCGCGCCAAGCACAGGCTCTGCGAAATAATATAGCGAAAGTTCCTGTTTTTGCTTTGTGTTGTTAACAAGGCTTATTATGCCTGCCTTTACAGGCAACTCAAAATCGGTAAAGTATTCCGCATTGCAGTCAATATTCCCGTATCTGTTAAACTCGCTATATCCAAAACCGTGTATAACTCTGTATTTTCCCGAAACATACATATCGGGCGCGGCGCTGAAAACTTTTCCGGTTGCATCGTTTCTTATAAGCACGCTCTCTGCCGAAACGTCCGTCAGCGCATCGTTCCTAAAAGGCGTAAGCCTCATCATTCTAGCGTTTTCCGCCCATGTATACCCGCCTCCGCCGGCGCTTATAAGGCTGCCGAAGCTTTTGTTTACGAGAAGGTTGCTCCAGGGCAGCGGCGCTTTATCGGCGACATCTATCGCGTACTCGTTTCCGTGATTTATAAAACCGCCTGCAGAATTATCATACGCCTTTATGCGTTTTGGTATTTTCGGGTTCTCTTTTATGCTCTTTTTGCCAAATACCATAAAGGTACGCAAAAGCGTGTCCGTTTTAAGCTGCGCGCCCAAAGATTCGCTGTCTTTTAACACAAGGCAGGAGGCGTGCAGAATAGTTGCCATATCATTTTTTGAAAGAGACGATGCGGACAACGCAATAATTTTGTTATACGGCCTCGACATAGCCGCCGCCTGCAGCTCTGTTACCTTGTCTCTTATAGGACAGAAATATTCTTCGCCGCCTTCATAGACTATTACCATATCCGCCTTTACGTGTTTTAAGCTCATGAACTCCTGCGCTTTAGCGGCAAGCTCAACATTGCCTATATGGCAAATATCACTGGCAAGTATACAGATTATAGGCAAATCTCCCGATATACCCATTTCCCAGAGCTTTTCTATACCTTCCGGCTGCCCTCCGAACGCATGAGCGGGCGGTGTTTTTATGACGGTACGCGAAGCTATCGACTGAAAAATATTCGCCTGAGCATCTTTTAATTTGAGATACCTCATCTCAACCTGAGAATGAGTCCACGCAAGCTGGAACACTCTTTTTATATCGTCTTCTCCCGTTATGCCTGAAAGGCAGCTAAAAGCTTTCTGCATATTTTTCGCAGACGCAATCACAAACGATATATTCTGCGATTCTTCTTTGTTAAGATTAATACAGCTCTTTATACCTACAGCCCTTGCTACGTCTCTTTCCGTCTGCCTGTCCGCCATGCAGGACGGTATGCCGAACTCATTCTGCCTGCCGAATATCTTCGTCCTGTCCGTCATAAGCTCTGTGCTGCCCTGTGTACAAACTTTCATCGCGCTGCAGATATTTCTTCCCCTGCGCCGCGCGTATACAACATTGTTTTCTTCGTCCGCCTGCGTATCAATAAAAAGCTCTGCAAAAGCAGGGTGCGCTTTGAAATCCGCTTCACTGCAAAGCGCGGGCGTATATGCGCAGAAAACAGCCAGAGATGCCGCAGTCTCCCTGTTGTTTTTTATATTAAGGCTTCTTACTTCCATATTGCATTCGGGAGATACGCAAATTTCAAGCGTCGTCTCTAATCCGGCTGCCTCTGTAATATACGAGGCTTTGTGCTGTTCAAATACAACGCGATGAGAATCCACCCTAACGCACGTCGGCAAAAATGCCGCAGACCAAACAACGCCGCTGTCCAAATCTTTTATATATATATGTATACCCGGTGCCCGCCGCAGGCAGTCCTGATGCCACCGGTTTACCATTATATTGTCGCACTTGGAATATCCCGTTCCGTATTGTGTCAGCATTACGGTATACCTGCCGTTAGATAAAAAGTGCGCCTGCGGATATTGCATTGTGTTGGTGTAAACTCTTGCCGCGTGTATTTCGTCGGCAAACGATGTCTTTTCAGGCTGTACGTCATTGAGCCTTAGCGTGACATTTCTTGACGGCACCTTTTCTTTTAACAGCGTCTGCGTCGCTTTTACGCACATGGCGCTGTGAAAAAGTTCCTGCATCTTTGCTTCCTGAAGACAGTTTAACAAAGAAGCCAGTATCATACCCTGATGGTGCACCATATAGCTTTTTACAATGCGTTTTTCCTTACCCCTGTGCATTCTCGAGCGCGTATAGTCTATTGCTTCATAAAAGCCGTACCTTCCCCGCGCACCTAGTTTGCAGAGCTTAGCCATATTAGAGAGCGCGGCTTTTGGATTTATGTGCAGGGCAAGGCATACAGAATAGGGCGATATTACCGTTTCGCGGACAAGCCCCGATTTCATGCCGAGAGAAGGTATCCCAAACGATTTGTACTGATAGTTCATGTTAAGGTCAAAAGCGTAATAGCCTGACTCTGAAACTCCCCACGGAATGTGCCTTTGCTCGCCGTAATCTCTTTGCATTTCAACGACAGATTTGTATGTTTCGCTGAGCATTGTGTTATCGTAATTTTTCATTATCAGAAGAGGCATAAGATATTCGAACATGCTTCCGCCCCAGGATAGCAGAACACGGCTCTTAGAGGCGGCGGCAAGCGGGCGGCTTAACCGGAACCAATGTTTTTCCGGTACGTCTCCTTTTGCTATGGCGATAAACCCCGTCTGCCTTGCTTCAGACGCAAGAAGGTCATAATGTGAATCGGAAAGCTTATTCGTTTTAACGTTGAGCCCTATCGAAAAAAGGCCTTTGTTTTCGTCATAAAGCCTGGAAAAGTCCATATCATCAAAAACCTGCGTTATTCTTGCTCTTAGCCTTATCGCCTTTTGGCACAGCCTTCTACTGCAGATATAGCATTCTCCGAAAGTTGTTTCCATAAGCTTTGCCCATTGCAGAATTTCATCGTGAGATTCTTCCGTCGCTTTTTCCATGACAGCTGACAGCAGCTCGAGCAGGCTGTGGAACTTTAGCACAAAATCGCCGATGGAGATATTTTTCAGTTTTTCACGAAGCTCTTTTGTCTGCTCTATGTAAGTGTGCACAAACTGAGTAGGAAAATCGCGCATTACATACGCCCATTGTGCGTATTTGCCGATAAATTCGTCAAATTTATTTTTTATTTCACCCAGCTCATCTTTTCTGTCTTCAATTTTGCCGAGCGCGTTAATTGCTGAGAATATATCATCGTTTAAATAAAAGCTAATTTCTTTTTTGCATTCTCTGCAAACCGCAGACAAACCGCGCTGCATATAAGCGGCTATCGGGCTTGCTATCATATCGTCAAGCGCTTCGGCGGCGACAATCAAATAACAAGCCATATTGCCGTTATCCACAGAAGAAACGTATCGCGGCTCAAGCGGCTCTAAGCTTACAATATCGTACCAGTTATAAAGATGCCCTTCCCATTTTTTTGCCTTCTCTATTCCTGCGACGCAGGCATCAAGAGTGTTTATCGCTTTTATAAGAGTACAAAAACCTAAATAATAAGCGATGATTCCCGATACCATGGAAAACGCAATGTTGGTCGGCGATGTCCTTGCCGCTATTCCTTTGCGCGGGCTTTGCTGATAATTATCGGGCATCCATAAATAATCGCTTTCTTTAGAAAACTTTTCAAAAAAGCGCCATGTTTTAAGTGCGATATCTTCCAAAAACTCCTGTTGTTTTTTATCGAGCACATATTTTCTTTCTTTTATCTGCTTGCTTATAGCGTAAGCTATCGACGGTGCAAAAAACCACACGGCAAAAACCAAAAAAGCGACTAATGAAAAAGTCCCGGTCGCAAGTATCGACAAACAGTAAAGCGCGGCGGCAAGCAAAGGCGCGACAAACATCTTTTTCCAATAATAGACGGCGGTATGTTTGCTCTTTTTTTCTCCTTCGGCAGCCGTCACCCATTCGAGCATATTGCGCTTTGTGACAGCGACACGTATTATTGTCCTTATCGCGGCGTCCGCCATTCTGTAAGTCTGGTACGGCAAAAACGCAAACTGGTAGAATGCTCTTTCAAACAATGTTTTTGTCTCAAGCCAAGCATCTTTTAGCGTAGAGCCTTTGCCTGCGTTTCTTATAATCGTTATTATCCTGCCCGCAAAATCGAGTATGCCGTCTATAAAAAGAGGCAATATGCCCGATATAAGCCAAAAGAAGGCCGAGCGGTAAAACGCCGTTTGGGACAGCAGTATAACAATAAAACAAAACGGCATTACAAGGCTGCGGCGCAGATTATCGAGTATCTGGTATTTGGCGAGCTTCGACAGCGGGTTTTTTATCTTACCATTCTTTGTGCTGACGTTTTTGCAGAGCCATGGCATAAGCTGCCAGTCGCCCCTTGCCCATCTATGCTGCCGCTCTGCCCAGGAAATATATTCTGCGGGATATCCATCCATTAAGATGACATCGCTGACAAGCGCGCATCGCAGATAGCTTCCTTCCAAAAGGTCGTGGCTGAGTATACGGTTATCAGGAAAAGCGTTTTCCAGTACTTTTTTGTATATTTCCAGATTGAAGATTCCCTTTCCGGTAAATATGCCGCTCCCGAAACCGTCCTGATAAATATCCGAAGCGGCGGCGGCATATGTATCTATTCCCGCATTGCCTGAAAACACATGAGAAAATTTTGTTTTTACTGCGCTTACAACATCTACACCTATGCGCGGCTGCATAATTGCGTACCCTCTTTTTACGGTGTTTGCTGCCTCGTCTATTTCGGCACGGTTTAGAGGGTGTTCCATAGCGCCGACGAGCTTTACGGCAGCATCGCGTGCAAGCTCTGTGTCTGCATCAAGCGTGATTATATATTTTATATTATCGGGCAGCCCTTTTGTGACATGAGAAAATTCGCTTAAATCTCCGCATAGAAGATTGCAGAAATCAAGAAGCGCGCCGCGTTTTCTTTCCCTTCCCGAATATTTATTTGAGCCGGGCACAAGCGTTCTTTTTCTCTGGGCATAAAAAAATATATTCCTTTCATAATTTTTGTTTATGCTCTTTATATCCTGTTCTAATCTTTCTATTATTTGTTCATCATCTGCCGTTACTTCGTTTTTATTTTCTTTAAAATCTGACAGCAGGCAAAAATATATGTTTTTCTGCTGGTTGGCCGCATAATAAACGCGCATTTTTTCCAGTATTTCGCGACCGCTTTCAAGGCTTGTAACAAGCGCAGGAATTACGACCATTACCGCGCAATGCTCTGGAATACCGTTTTCCAGTTTCATTTTCAAAATAAGCTTTGGCTTGTTTAGTATAGAAAAAAACCTGTTGTTTACAGCGACCGCAACCGTGTATATGGGTATAAGGCTTATCAAAAACCCCATTATTCCGTATATTGCAGGATACATAAAAAACAACGACACGCAAAGCAGCGCTGCGCTTATTATCGTAGAGATTATAGTCGTGCCAACATAAAGCAAAAGCATATGCCTCTTTGCCAAATTGCGCAGCTTTTCTTTTTGCGGCATTTTACCGAATTCTTTGAATAAAAAATGCCGCTTAACGCCGACTATATATTGCCCGACATGCTCATTGCTTTTCTGTGCAAGGCTGTATGCCGCTTTTGCGACTGCAGGCTCGGACGCTTTTATGCTCATTGCTATTTTCGCGATACCGTCTCGGTAATACTCTCTGGATTTAAAATCCATACCAAGATAATCTTCATCACGGCTTAAATTCTTGTGTACAACAGATACATTTTCAAAAATAGTCTCAAAATTTATCTTCGACAAAGTACGAAGCGAGGTTATAGCGTTTGATATAAGCATTATGCTTTTTGCCTGCGACGCGTGCGCTTTGTTTATAAGCTTTTGTACAGAAAGGTCGTACGCAGACAATGATTTGTTTATAGCTTCTTTTACGGCTGCCAGATTCGGGCTTTCGCGAAGCCGCGCCATTGCCTGCTCTATAAACTCAGGGTTTCTTAAAAAACTCTTGTACTCTTTTATAACGTTTTTCGTCAAAAGCATATCTTTTTCTATTTCAGAGCAAAACTCTGCAGCCCTGTCGAGCATCTTTAAATTGCGCACGCTTCTTTTCGAAAGCTCTGCAACCGCGCGTAAAAGCGCGATCTTCAGCATATCCACAAACAGCCATAGCTCTCCCGAATCTAGCCCCGTCTCCTCTTGATAAGCTGCCAGAAATTCCTGTATACCGTTTTCCGTGATATAAAAAGAGCTGTGGCGCGCAAGCTCGAATGCCAGCACAAATATTCTCGGGTAATGCGCGAACCTGCCGTTTTTTATGTGCGGAAGCCTTTGTGCTTTTTTATGCAGCCCCGTTTGTTTTATCTGCTCGACAAACAAATAACGGTTATCGTATATCCATTTCGAAATCGTAGGAAGCTGTATACCGGTATTCTTGCTTTTTTTAGACAGAAAATAAGCGTTTTCTATCCATCTGTATTCGTCGCTAAGGCTAAAATGCCGGTATTCAACTTTTTTTGTATAAATTTTATGTGCAAGCGATAAATTATGTGCGTATTCAAGCAGTTCCTGCCAGGATAGTTTTACATCGTCCAGTATATTTATGTTAATACCGTGCTTTTGGCGCATAAACCCCTCCATAATAAATTAAGTAATACTCATATTATTCTCCTTTGTCTGTTTATAAATACAAAAAAAAGAAGCCTTTGAAAAACAAAAGCTTCGTGTTTTTAAGATTTGAGACAAGCCTGTAAGCCGAGTTCTGTCAAAAACGGTCATCTATCTACGCCTATAGTTGCCAATAGGCTCCAGCGATTACACGGGGCGCGGCGGGCAGCCGCTTCATGCCCACTATCAATCTTGCACCGGACGGGGTTTACATAGCCAGCCAAGTCGCCAAGGCGCTGGTGAGCCCTTACCTCACCTTTCCACCCTTACCAGTCACTAAATTGTCTGTCCTGCTTTAAAGGCCTTACAATTTAATGACTGGCGGTATATTTCTGTTGCACTTTCCTTAGAGTCGCCTCCACCGGGAGTTACCCGGCGTCCTGCCCTGCGGAGCTCGGACTTTCCTCCCGGCACTAGAATAAATAATGATATCATGTATTAACACAACTATTGTCAATATTCATTCTAGTGCCGGGCAACCGTTCAGCTTGCTCAAAAATTTATTTCAGATACAATATTCGTCCGCAGTTTTCGCATTCGATTATCGCACCGGATTTTTTTATATTAGCCAAGTCTCTGCTTGGCAGTTCCATGTTACATCCCATACATCTGCCGTCTTTTAACATAGTTACGGGCATATCTTTATTCTGCTTGATTCTGTTATATTTCTCAAGCAGCTTTTTATCAACCTTTTCGGCGGCCTGTGCCGCAGCTTTTTTCAGTTTATCGAGCTCTTTTGCCCCTGCGCGCAACTCTTCGGCATGCAGTTTTTTAAGCTCAGCAAACTCTTTTTGCGCTTTGCTTACGCGCGGAAGTATCTGCTTTAGTTTCTTTTCTGTTTCTTCCGCTTTTTTCTGCAGAGCGGCTGCTTTTCGTTTCTGCCTTATCGTGTTTTCGTATGTAGCTTCATATTCGCTCACGAGAGCTTTTACCACATTAGGATCGAGATCACCCGGGTCTACCTTCTCGTACTCACTGATATCCTTATGTTTTTTACCCAGCAGCTTAATCATCCTATCATACTGAGTATCTATCTCTGACAGGTCGTTTTGCTCAACCATCGCCCTTTTTTCCATATCGTTAAGAGCCACCTGCTGCTTTTTCAAATACGCCTGCAGCTTGACCAGCTGTTTTCTGGTAGCGGTATTCTTAAGTTTTTTCTCAAAGACCTCCAACTTGGCGTCTGCCTGCTGGTATTCGTATAATAAAGCCAGCTTTTCCAAATAAATTCCTCCTGCGCGCCTTATCTATTTATATTTGTACGGCGCTTTTTCACACTTTGCTTTTCTTAAGTCCAGTGGTAATTGTACATCATTCAGGCAAGATTGTAAACTCAAAAATATTTCTCCTGTAAAGTAACGCTCGGTATAAAAATGCCCCGCTTCTATCAAAAGCAACCCCAGCGACTGCGCCTGTATATAGTGGTGATGCTTAGCTTCGCCCGTTATCAGCACCGCTGCACCCGCTTTTTTTGCCGCCGAAAGAAAATCGGCTCCGCTTCCCCCCACGACCGCGACCTTGTCTATTATACCGCAGTTTGCGGCCGATACCTTGATGTATTTTATTCCAAATGCCTTCTTAACATGATTTACCAGCTTTTCTTTATCGCAAGCGGAAGGCAAATATCCTGTGCGCAAAAACTCCGTCCCGTCCACATTAACAGTCTCTACATTGCTTAATCCCAGTTTTCTGCATAATATGTCGTTTATTCCGCCCCCCGCGATATCATAAGACGTGTGCGCACTGTATACTGATATATCGTTTTTTATAAGCCGCATCAAAATAATGCCTTGTGTATCCTCATTACTTACAGATTTTATATTCTCAAAAATCACAGGGTGGTGCGACAGTATCATATCACAGCCTGATTCTATCGCCTCGTCTATAACCGCGTGAGTTACATCAAGCGCGATAAGCACGCGGCTTATATTATCCTTGCAGCGCAGCAAAAGCCCTGTATTATCCCAATCGCAGGCTAACTCTCTCGGCGCAATTTTTTCTATAATTCTTACAAATTCATCTATCGATGCAGACATTGCTTTACCTCCGAATACATTTTTAAGCGCAAGTCAATTTCTCGTATAAGCTCGTCTTTTCTTGATGTTTTGGATTTTTCTATTTTCTCTTTTATCTCTTTTGCGTTGTCAATACGTTTTGCCACATAATGTTTAAGCGTTTTAGGCTTTTTTTCAAGAAGCACGGGGCCAAACTCTATCTGCATTTCAGATAGCTCCTGAGCTTTTCCTTTTACTGCCAGTATCACCGGATAAAAATGCCGGTTTTCGAACACAAGCGATTCATCCTGTATGACATATCCGTTATTGCCAAGCCATTGCCGAAGAAGCCCTGAACCTGTGTTGCACGAAAGCACAAGCGTATCAGGCGCCTTTGCTTTATCTGCGTCCAAAATATCTATGATAAGCTCTGCTCCCATTCCCGCAACAACCGCAATATCAGCCTCTTTTTCGTTAAGCACAGCAAGCCCGTTTCCTTCCCGCAGCGACACTTTTTCGGCATATCCCGATGATTTTACAAGCTTTTTCGCTTTGTCCAAAGATTTGCCGCTTATATCAGTGCATATAACCTGCTGTGCTATATTCTTCTTTATAAGCGATACCGCGGCTTTTCCGTGGTCACAGCCTATATCGGCTATAACATCTGCTTTGGGCACCATACTTACTATTGCTTTTAGCCTGTTTGATAACATTAACAATCCCCTTAAAAATAAGGCAGCCCACTATTAAGACTGCCTCATTGCTATTTATAATTACTTTGCATAAAGCTAGTCCAAAAAATCTCTTAGCTTTTTGCTTCTGCTCGGATGCCTAAGCTTTCGAAGAGCCTTTGCTTCTATCTGGCGGATACGTTCTCTTGTCACCATGAATTCTCTTCCGACTTCTTCAAGCGTCCTTGCCCGCCCGTCGTCAAGCCCGAAACGCAGCCTTAAAACTTTTTCTTCCCGCGGAGTCAGAGTATCGAGCACATCCATAAGCTGTTCTTTAAGTAGAGTAAACGCCGCGGCTTCGGCAGGAGCCGGAGCGTCGTCGTCGGGTATAAAATCGCCGAGGTGGCTGTCTTCTTCTTCGCCTATAGGCGTTTCCAGCGATACCGGTTCCTGCGCTATCTTTATGATCTCGCGTACTTTTTCTTCACTTATATCCATCTCTTTTGCCACTTCTTCGGGAAGCGGGTCTCTGCCGTATTGCTGCAAAAGCTGACGCGATACGCGTATGAGCTTGTTTATGGTTTCTACCATATGCACGGGTATTCGAATCGTACGCGCCTGGTCGGCAATCGCGCGCGTTATCGCCTGGCGAATCCACCATGTCGCGTAAGTGGAAAACTTATACCCCTTTGTATAATCGAACTTTTCCACAGCTTTTATAAGCCCAAGGTTACCTTCCTGTATAAGGTCTAAGAACAGCATGCCTCTTCCGACATACCGTTTTGCTATGCTTACCACAAGACGAAGGTTAGCTTCGGCGAGCTTTCTCTTTGCCGCTTCGTCGCCTTGCGCCATTGCTTTTGCCAAAGTAACTTCTTCTTCGGCAACTAAAAGATTAACCTTGCCTATCTCTTTTAGATACATGCGCACAGGATCGTCAATGTTTACGCCTTCGGGCACAGAAATATCTACGGCCTTGTCTACGTCTTCCAGATCGCTTGAATCTTTATCGTCGTCATCCGCTTCAACGACTTCTATCTTCATCTCTTCAAGAGCGGCAAGAAGCTTGTCTAAATGCTCTGCTTCTATCTCCGCGCCTTCGAGAGCGTCGTTGATTTCTTTATACGTCAAAGAACCTTTCTTTTTGCCCGTTTCTATTACTTCTTGCAGCTTATCGTCCGTATCTTCTTCCGCAAGCATGCTCAGCGCTTCTATTTTAAGCAAATTCTCTTTGGATAAAGTCATATCCATACTTTTGTCTTTACCTTTTGCTTTGCTTTTCTTGGCAGTTTGCTTTACTGCTGCTTTTTCTTTAGTTTGTGCGGGCTGTTTAGTTTTCTTCAAAGCCTCTTTCTTCGGCTCGGTTTCCGGCTTTTCTTTAATCTCTTTTTTTTCTTTCCCGACAATAGAATTTGCACCGGCATCTTTTTTAGATTCCGTACTTTTCTTTGTCTTGTTCGGCTTTACAGCCGTTTTCTTGTTCAAAATAATATCACCCAATCCTACCTTTTTTGGTTTAATTCTTTATCTAACTCACCTATTTCGGTAAGTAGTTTACGCTTTTGCTCTCCCTTGGCATTCCTAAGTTCATTTAACAGCTCATGTCTTTTATTCTCTAGCATATTTTTGCGCATTTTTTTGATACAGTCTTTTAAATAGCCTTTAGGGTCGTCCGCGACCACATTCATATTAGAAAGCCTTGCCGCCTCATTTCTATCTTCTTCGTACTCAAGTTCGGATAATAGTTCGGCATATGTAGGCCTAACTCCTCTTTTTATACTGTCAATTAACGCAGAAAAAATAGTTTTGTGAGATTTCACAGTAAAATCGTAAATACTTACGTCATCCGCAATATCTTCAAGATATTCCGGATTCGCAAGAGCATATGCCAAAAATGCGCTCTGAACGCTGTCATCTATTCTTTTTTCAATACTATTATACCTTTTATTGCCATTAGTATTCTTTACGCCGTTCTTTCTTTGTATCTGGCCCATTATTGATTTTTGGCTGAATCCCGTTTCTTTTGCAAGCCTTTCAACATACCTTTCTCTTGCGATAGGGCTGTCTAAACGGGCAACAATATCCGACGCGGCTATGGCATAACCTTCTTTTCCGTCGTCCGTTGATAAATCGTATTCTCTTTTTTTCGTATCCAGTTTATACCCTATGGCAGATGTAGCGCTTTTCACCTTTTTTGCGAACCCTGAAAGCCCGAATTTTTTTATGTAGTCGTCCGGATCGAGCCCTTCGTCAAAGTTTATTACTCTTACCCGAAGCCCTTCGCCAGAAAGTATATCCAGCGCTTTCATAGTCGCTATACGCCCCGCCTCGTCGCCGTCATAAGCGATAAAAACATCGTTGGTATATTTTTTAAGCAGATTGGCCTGCTCTTTTGTAAATGCTGTTCCAAGAGATGCCACCGCCGCTTTTACTCCGTGTGCGCTAAGAGAAACAACATCCATATAGCCTTCAACGACAACGACGCTTTTTATGTCGCGCATTTTTCGTATTAAATCTATTCCGTAAAGATTTCTTCTTTTGTTAAAAACAATAGTTTCTTTTGTGTTTAAATACTTTGGCGTACTGTCGTCGAGCACTCTGCCGCCAAAAGCAATAACATCGCCGAAAGTATTTATTATAGGAAACATAACCCGGTTGCGGAATGTGTCAAAAAGATTCGCTTTTTTCTGCGACACAAGCCCGCTCTGCAAAATAAGCTCCTTCGAAAAACCGTTTTTCTTTAAAAGGTTTGTTACTCCCTCCCAGTCTTCCGAAGAATACCCCAGGCCAAACCTTTTTATGATGTTTTCCTGTATACCGCGTTTAATAAGGTATTCGTGTGCTTTTTTACCTTTATCAGAATGCAGCGTTTCATAATAAAACTTCGCCGCAAGCTTGTTCATCTTGGCGATTTCCTGCTTTTTTTCTTTTATCTGCCTATACTGCTTATCTTCTATCATTTGGGGCATTTGAATATGCGCGCGCTTTGCAAGCATTTCTATCGCTTCCATAAAAGTAACATTTTCAGCTTTCATTATGAAATTTGTTACGTTTCCGCCCTGTTTGCACCCAAAACAATAATACAGCTGCTTATCACGGCTTACAGAAAAAGAAGGCGTTTTTTCGTTATGGAAAGGGCACAGCCCCCAATAACGCCCTCCTCGTTCGTTTAACGTTGTATACTCTGATACGACGTCAATAATATCATTTTTTGAATACAGCCCTTCGAGCCATGACTCGTCTAGCCTTGCCACTAATATTTATACCAGCCTTTCGGTATGTAGATATCTCTGAAAACTTTTACCGCGAACCTGTCCGTCATTCCCGCTATATAATCGGTCACCGTCTGAACGAGCCCGAACTCGTCTATACGCTTTTGCGCATCTGCTCCCATATCGCAAGGATTATCCTTATAATGCGCAAACAGCATTCGTATTATCTTTTCGGCTTTTCCCTCTTCTTCTTTCGCTTCCGACCCAAAATAAACGTTTTCGAACATAAACTGCCTTAGTTTATCGGTAGCCTCTTCAATTTTGGCAGACATTTTTATCTGCAATTTGCCGGCGCTTACGTTTACGACATCGAAAATCATTGTGTTTATACGCTCCCTGTGCGTTTTGCCGAGTACTTGTGCGCAGTCGCCTGGTATATCGCCTATAATGCCCGCTCTTAGCGCGTCGTCTATATCGTGGTTAATATAAGCTATTCTGTCTGAATAATTTACAACCATTCCTTCGGGCGTTGCGGGTACGCACAATTTTTTGTGGTTTAATATACCGTCCCTTACTTCAAATGTCAGATTGAGCCCCTTGCCGTCTTCCAAAAGCTCAACAACGCGCAGGCTTTGCTCATTGTGCTCAAAATGCCCCGTTAAATCCTGCAGCACTCTTTCTCCCGAATGCCCGAAAGGTGTATGCCCAAGATCGTGCCCGAGAGCTATCGCTTCTGTCAAATCTTCGTTTAACCGAAGACATCTTGAAATTGTGCGCGCGATTTGCGCAACTTCAAGAGTATGCGTAAGCCGCGTACGGTAATGGTCCCCTTCGGGAGACAAAAAAACCTGCGTCTTATGCTTTAATCTCCGAAACGATTTGCAATGGATTATCCTGTCTCTGTCGCGCTGAAAAACGGTGCGCATCGGGCACGGCTCTGTAAAAACCTGCCTGCCTTTGGATTCCGCCGATTTTGTAGCGAATTTTGAAAGCATGAGATATTCTTGTTTTTCGTATTCCTGCCTAAAATTATTATTAATATTTTCCATAGATATAATTTAAACAAATAATGAAAAAATCCTGCAATTTGCATTAACTATTAATGAACTTATATGCAATCTTTCTTTTTTACCGCACAAACAACGATTAAAAAAGAGGCAAAAGCGGTCTGCCTTTACCTCTTTTATACTTTATTTATATCTGTTTACTTAGCGTTTTTCGCTTCAATTGCTGCGTGCGCTGCCGCCAATCTTGCAATGGGAACACGGTAAGGCGAACATGAAACATAATTCAGGCCCAAATCGTTACAGAATTTTACCGAGCTTGCTTCTCCGCCGTGCTCTCCGCATATTCCAAGCTTGATGTCTTTTCTTGTTTTTCTTCCAAGCTCTGCGGCCATCTGCATAAGTTTGCCGACTCCGCACGTATCAATTTTTGCGAACGGGTCAGATTCGAATATCTTCTTATTATAATAATCGTCTAAGAACTTGCCTGCGTCGTCTCTTGAGAAACCAAACGTCATCTGCGTCAGATCGTTTGTTCCAAACGAGAAGAATTCAGCTTCTTTTGCTATCTCGTCTGCCGTAAGCGCCGCACGCGGCACCTCTATCATCGTACCTACAAGATAATCTATCTTAACATCTTTTTCTTTGAGAACCGTCTCGGCAGTTTTAACTACAATATCTTTAACGTACTTTAACTCTTTTACGTCGCCGACAAGCGGTATCATAATCTCCGGCTTTATGACGATTTTCTTTTCTTCCGCTACTTCTACAGCCGCTTCAATTATAGCCCTTGCCTGCATCTCTGCGATTTCAGGATATGTAACCGCCAGGCGGCATCCCCTGTGTCCGAGCATTGGGTTAAACTCGTGAAGATTGGAAATCGTAAGACGGAGCTCTTCAATCGGTATTATCATTTCTTTGGCGAGCTTTTTGATATCGTCTTCTTCCTGCGGCAAAAATTCGTGCAGCGGCGGATCGAGAAGCCTTATCGTAACAGGCAGCTCTCCCATAACTTCGTATATTCCTCTGAAATCTTTCTTTTGCATGGGAAGAAGTTTGGCAAGCGCTCTTACTCTTTGTTTCTGTGTTTTCGCAACAATCATTTCTCTCATTGCGGGTATTCTGTCTTCATCAAAGAACATATGCTCTGTACGGCAAAGCCCGATACCTTCCGCTCCGAAATGAACTGCCGTAGCCGCGTCTTTGGGCGTATCGGCGTTAGTGCGGATTTTCAATTTTCTCGCTTCATCCGCCCATTGCATTAATATTCCAAAATCGCCCGTAAGCTCTGCCTCTTTTGTTGCGATAGCTTCTCCGTATACATTGCCTGTCGAACCGTCTATTGATATATAATCGCCTTCGTGGAACACCTTTCCATCAGTAGTGCTCATTGTCTTATGTTTTTCTACTATCATAATATCGCCGCAGCCCGAAACACAGCATGTGCCTATGCCTCTTGCAACAACTGCCGCATGAGATGTCATTCCGCCTCTTGCGGTAAGTATGCCGTTTGCGGCGTACATGCCCTCTATATCTTCGGGCGATGTCTCAAGCCTTACAAGTATGACTTGTTCTCCCGATTCAACAGCTTCGGCAGCATCGACGGCCGAGAAATATATTTTTCCGCACGCAGCGCCCGGCGAAGCGGCAAGACCTGTCGCTATAGGTTCAGCTTTTTTCAAAGCATCAGTATCAAAAGCCGGATGCAAAAGCGCGTCCAGCTGCTTTGGCTCAACTTTTAGTATAGCCTCTTCTTTTGTAAGCTTTTTCTCGTTTACCAAATCCACCGCAATTTTCAACGCTGCGGCAGCGGTTCTTTTACCGTTTCTTGTCTGAAGCATAAAAAGCTTGCCTTTTTCAATAGTAAACTCCATATCCTGCATATCACGGTAATGGTTTTCCAGCTTTTCTGCTATATTAACAAATTGGTTATATACTTCGGGCATTGCGTCTTTAAGCTCGGAAATCATTTTTGGCGTTCTTATTCCGGCAACAACGTCTTCGCCCTGAGCATTCATCAAAAACTCGCCGTAAAGTAGTTTTTTGCCTGTTGAAGGATCTCTCGTAAAGGCAACTCCCGTTCCCGAATCGTCGCCCATATTTCCGAAAACCATTGCCTGCACGTTAACAGCAGTACCCCAGTCGCTCGGAATATCGTTCATGCGGCGGTATACTATAGCTCTTGGATTATCCCAAGACCTGAATACGGCCTTTACCGCTTCAAGCAACTGCTCTTTCGGATCCTGCGGGAATTCCTGTCCGCGCTCTACGACGTACAGCGCTTTATATCTTAGAACGACAAGCTTCAAATCTTCTGTAGTAAGCTCAGTATCATGCTTAACTCCGCGTTCCTTTTTAATATCATCGAGAATCTCCTCGAATTTCGCTTTGGAAATACCCATAACAACATCAGAAAACATTTGTATGAATCTTCTGTAGCTGTCATAAGCAAAACGTTCATTGCCCGTCAGCTTTGCTACGCCCTTTACAGATACGTCGTTTAATCCAAGGTTTAATATAGTATCCATCATTCCGGGCATAGATACGCGCGCGCCCGAACGAACAGAAACTAAAAGCGGATTTTCAGGATCTCCGAATTTCTTTTCATTTATTTTTTCTGTTTCTTCAAGAGCTTTATAGAACTGTTCCAAAATATCATCCGCGATGATTTCGCCGTCATCATAATAACGGATACACGCTTCGGTCGAAACAGTAAAACCCTGCGGTACCGGCAGCCCGAGGCTTGTCATTTCCGCAAGATTTGCTCCTTTTCCGCCAAGCAGGTTTTTCATTGAAGCGTTTGCTTCACTAAATAGGTAAACATACTTTTTTGCCATTTATTTGCTTCTCCTTAAAAAATTATTATATATTTTTACGGCTGTAAACCGCTAATGCCAAAAAACTCGCCAAAAAATTATACACCATTTTGCCGAGTTGCACAATGTTAAATACAATATTGTTCATCTGAGCTTTATTGTTCATCTGAGCTTTGTTTGCGTTTTTGCAAATTATCCGGGGAATTATTATTTACATTAGAAAAAGCATATGTAAATTATAAAATTATTTTACATATGCTTTAGTCGTCGCTATATCAGAATGCCCGAGTATATCTTTTAGTATCTCTATATCATTTTTTTCGTTTGCATGATGGCACGCGAAACTTCTTCGAATAGCTTCGGGAGTAACTCCTGTAATCTCAGCTTTTTTTGAGTACCTCTTGATAATCTTCCAAAATCCTTGCCTTGACAATTTTTCACCGTAAGAATTTAAGAAAAAATAATCACTAGGTTTATCGGCGGCTATAACAGGGCGTGCATCATCATAATATTTTTTAAGATGCCCGCATAATTCTTTACACAATTCTATTTTTGTTTCCTGCCCGCGCCTGTTTATAAATAGAACATTGCCGTCAAAACAAATGCAGTTAATATCAAGGCCTACAAGTTCGCTTACCTTTATTCCGGTAGCACAGATAAGCTCAAGCATCGCTTTGTCTCTTATACCGATCGCAGTTGTATTTCGCGGTGCAGACAACAGCTTAGAAATTTCTTCTTTTGAAAGAACTTTGGGTTTTTCTTTAATCGTTTTCTCAAGCTTTATACCAACAACAGGATTCTCATTGTCAAAGCCGTGCTCTTTTAAATAATCGAACAGCTTTTTTAAAGATGCTATCTTGCGCTGTACGCTTACTACCGCCTGCCCTTTTTGTAAAAGGCTGTTACAATATTCATCGATATCTTTCTTGGTGACGTTTAATACTTCATCAATATTGCTTTCTCTCAAGTATTCGCAAAACTTTGTTGCATCGCGCATATATGAATCAATAGTAATTTCGGTTATTTTCAGTTGTGCCAGATAATCTTTAAAACTAAGCTTGCTATACAATATTGCTCACCAACTTATTATCATATTAGTTTAGTAAGTGCCGGAATCAGCAAGGTTTCAAAACCTATACCAAGCATAAAAATTAGATATACTTTCCCTATTTTTATTAGATGCGGCCTCGAATATAAAAGCCTGTCTTTATTTGTTTTGGGAATTTTTCTGTTTTTGAAAACTTTTATTGAGTTGTTTATGCACATAACACCTGCCTTGCATAAACAAGGCAGTAATATCAAGTTTGGTAAAAAAGTGCAAAAAACGATTGCCCAGAAACCACCTGAAATAAAACCTAAAGACAGAACACCTACTGTAAATCCAACACAAAACCCTTTGATTACCAACATAATTGGGACAACCAGTATGCCGATAGCCGCAAAAGAGAACATTGTTATTATCGCAAATACTACGGTATTTTGCAAGAAAGAATTAAAAATTATGCTAAAATAATCTAATGATTTGTATTTTATGGCAATAAACAGCATGTTTATATATTCCGACAGCTCACTTTTTGCGCCCTGTTTCATATTTCCGAGAGTAAATGTGCCTGCTGTTATACCTATAATAAGAAAAAAAACAAGCACCAGATACTGCACTTTATTATCCATCACGTCAGAAAAAAAACGCATTTTTAGTTTTTCTAACAATGGCACCGCCTCCGCACAATCTTCGTATAGAATAGATATGCTTTTCAGGCGGTGGTTATGCTAATGAATAAACGTACCAACTAATCTATATATTTTAATTCTGTGTTTAATTTATCAGCAAACATAGCAATAAATTCGCCGTTTGTAGGCTTGCCCTTGGTATCAAGAATAGTATATCCGAAAAATTCCTCCAGTACATTTATGTTGCCTCGGTTCCATGCGGCCTCTATCGCATGGCGCATTGCGCGTTCTACTCTTTGCGGCGTTGTCTTATATTTTTTTGCTACCTCTGAATAAAGGCCGGTCGTTAGATGGTTCATCATTTGTTCATCTTCATGCACTAAGAGTATAGCTTCTCTTAAATAATGATATCCTTTAACATTTGCTGTTATTCCGACTGTCTTTATATTTCTCGTAACAAGTTCACTCGGATCAGCGCGGCGGTTTTCGCGAGAAAACTGGCCATGCCGGTTATCAAACTGCATAATTTCCAAAATTCGTTTTATAAATACTTGTTTGTCAAAAGGCTTTAAAAAAATATAGTCAACATTAAAACTGTCTGCTTTATCAAGCACAAAATCTATACTTATAGCAGACATCATTACTATTTTTGTTTTTGCATTATATCCGTTTTTGTGTAACTCTTCTAAAACCGCAAAGCCGTCATAAACAGGCATTATCAAATCTATTATCAGCAAATCGGGCTTTTTATCCATCGTCAGTTCATAAGCCTGCCTTCCGTCATAAGCATAATCTTCAATATAAAATCTGTCCGTCTCATCCAAAAAGTCAGTTAATAATCTTAGATAATCTCTGTTACTGTCGGCAAGAATTGTCGTGTATTTTTCTTTCTCCATTATTCCATATTTCCTTTAGTATAAATAAATGGTGTGATAAACATCTATATTCAACAAGTTTTATGTAAAACCTTTATAAAAAAGAAAAAATCCCATAATTAGTTAACATTTTACACTTTTCAACATTTATAGTTTTTCTAATACATCTGGTCTAACATCCAGTCAATGTACAATCCGTATCCTTTTGTCGGGTTATTTACGAACACGTGCGTTACAACTCCCACCATTTTCCCGTCTTGTATTATCGGGCTTCCGCTCATGCCCTGTACAATACCTCCTGTTTTTTCCAAGAGTTCTTTATCTGTAATTTTTATCACAAGGCCCTTTTGGCTTATAGTGTTTTGCTCGTTTACTTTTAAAATCTCACATTCAAATTTTTTTACGCCTTCATGGTCTACTGTGGCGAGTATATATGCGCTGCCGACGGTAATTTCGTCTCTTCGTGCAATGGGTACCGGATCGGAAAAGGCAGATAAATCGATGTCGTCATAAAGCTCGCCGAATATTCCGTATTCCGTGTTTTTTTGTATCTTGCCCATATTTCCCGAAGAGCTTGAAAAATACCCCTTTATCTCGCCCGGGACTCCGCTTTCGCCTTTGTTGACCTGAATAATCTCAGAAAAATATATGTCGCCTTCTTTTACACTCAGCACGCTGCCTGTATCAAGGTCGCAGATAGCGTGCCCGAGCCCGCCGAACAATCTTCCGTCCTGCATGATAAACGTCAGTGTACCCACACCGGCCGTGCTGTCGCGAACCCAAACACCCAGCCTTTTTCTTCCGTCCGAATAATCTACTATAGGAGTAACACTTAAATTAAGCTTTCTGCCGTTTCTGTCGACAACGATATCAAATTTTTCATCTATGCTGTCTATTATCTTTGTGACATGATCTGCGTTTTGAATTTGAGTTTTATTTATGCTCAAAATAACATCGCCAGGAAGCATACCGGCGTCTCTGGCGGGGTTTACGATTTCGCCGTTCTCGAGCTCTACGCCCGTTATTCCGACCACAAGCGCCCCTTTTGTATACAAAGTAACGCCTATGCTCTGACCCCCCGGGATTACCATTATCTCGTCGCTTACGTTAACTTTTACATTTTTTACGGGCAGCCCGAAAAGTGACAGCTCTATAACGGCATCGCCGCTGTTTATTGTATCTATAACAAGAGGGCTCTGCATTGAAAGAGCCTCGCTAAGCGTTTCGCCAGAAATACTGACAACACCCGTCGCATGCAGATCCGCTTTTACGGGCAGCCCGAGGTCTATAGTTTTTGACGAACCCTTTTGTATATATATTTCTTTCGGTATATTTGAATAATTCTTAACCGCAGGCAGGAAATAAAGCACGCAAAGCGCAAACACGAACAAAATACCTAATATTTTTACCAGTTTTTTCAAAAAACACCTCCGCAGACAATAGATTCTATATTATTGTCTTTAGAGGTGCGCTTATTTATACTTTGTAATATTCATCAATATTTGATTATATTGTCGTTTTTGTTTCTTTCGCGCTTTGAAGCATTTGCTTAGCATGCTGCTTCGTGACGCTTGAATCTCCGCCGGCAAGCCTTGCTATCTCTTCTATTCTCTGCTCTTCGTCCAGCAGCTTTAAATGTGTCTTCGTGCTGTTTTGCCCGCTTTGCTTGAGTATAAGAAAATGCCTGTCCGCCATGCTCGCTATCTGCGGAAGATGCGTTACGCAGATAATCTGGCGGCCGGCAGAAATGTTGCCTAGCTTTTGTGCAACCACATGCGCTATTCTTCCGCTTATGCCCGTATCTATCTCATCGAATATCATTGTCGGCACACCGTCTTTATCTGCGGCAATATTTTTCAGCGCGAGCATTATACGCGAAACCTCGCCGCCCGATACTATTTTGCGAAGCGGCTTTTGAGGCTCTCCGCGGTTGGTAGATATAAAAAACTCCACGTCGTCTATGCCGTTTGCCCCAAATACGCATTCGTCAATGCTTTTGATATCAGCAAACCTTACGCCAAAACTCGCCGATGCCATGCCGAGGTCGCAAAGCTGCTGCATTACCTTGCTCTCGAATATTTTTGCCGTTTGCCTTCTTATCTGAGATAACTGCAACGATTTTTCATACAAATCCGCTTTTAGGCTCTGCTCTTTTTGTGTAAGTTCTTTTACAAGCTTTTCGCTGTCTATAAGGTCGGCTAGCTCCTGCTTAGCGTTTTTTATAAACGCGCCGTCTATGCAGGCATCCTGATACTTCCTGTTAAGGCCAAAGATAAACGCAAGCCTGTCTTGTATCTCTTCTAAGGCATCGGCGTCAAAAAAACTCATATCCATCTGCTGCCTTATATCGGATGCGATTTCTTCGAGCGCATAATATGCCTCGTCCGCTCTTTGCCCGATATCGGCATAAGTTTCATCGATGTCATCTATCGTTTTCATTCGGCCGCTTATTTGTTTTAAAGACGCAAGTATGTTAAACGGCTCTGCCAAATACAAAGATTCATAGCATTCGTTTAGCACATCCATTATCTTTTCCTGGGCGTCCATCTTTTTTTTCTGCTGGAAAAGCTCTTCCTCTTCACCGTTTGTTATGTTTGCTTTTTCTATTTCGTCTATCTGGAACTGCAGAATGTCTATTCTTCGTTCTCTGTCTCCGTCGTTTCCGAAAAGAGACTGAAGCCTTTTTTTAACTGAAGAATATTGCTTGTAAGCATTTGCCGTATCCGCCTTTGCTTCGCCGATTTTCTCTTCAAAACCGTCAAGCATAACAATATGCTGTTTTTCGTTCAGCAAAGACTGGTGCTCGTGCTGCCCGTGAATATCAACAAGCTGGTCGCTTACCGATTTTAGCAATGCGAGCGTTACGAGAGTACCGTTTATTCTGCATACGTTTTTGCCCGAAGCGCTGAGCTCTCTGCTTAAAACAAGCTCCGGTTCGCATTCTATCTCCTGTTCGCTCAAAATATCATTTACGCTTTGTTTTATATCCGTAAACCAAGCTTCAACTGACGCTTTTTGTGCGCCAGTACGTATAAGCTCTCTGTCTGCGCGCTCGCCGAGCGCAAGATTAACAGAATCTACAATAATAGACTTGCCGGCGCCCGTTTCTCCGGTCAAAACATTCATGCCGTCAGACAAATCTACCTGCAGCTCTTTTATAAGCGCTATATTCTTTATTACGAGTTTGTTTAACATATAAAGTTATACCTGAAAAATATAAAATTATTTCTTTGATTTTAACATTCTATTGAGTTCTTCAACGACGCCCGCCTGCATGCCTTCTTTTTTCACGGCCACAAAAATGGTGTTATCGCCCGCAATAGTCCCCGCAATGGCATCAAGCTCTAACTCGTCAACAGCTTCCGCCGCCGCTGCGGCGCTGCCCGTCATTGTACGTATCACAACAAGAGAAGCCGCGCTCTGTACCGAAACGACAGTATCTCGAAAGACACGTTTAAAAACATCTATCTTTCCGAGCGTTTCTTTGCCGGAAGCCGCATATTTATATTCGCCGCTTTCCGATTGAACTTTTATCAGTTTCAGCTCTTTAATATCACGCGAAATAGTCGCCTGAGTAACCTCAAACCCTTTTTCTTTGAGCATGACCGAAAGCTCGTCCTGTGTTTCGATGTCGAAAGATTCGATCATCTCTAAGATCATGTTGTGTCTTCCCTCTTTCATCAGAACCCTTCCTTCTTATCTATCCCAGTTTAAAAACTTTGACCTCAGCAGAGGATAGAAATAATTCTTTTTGAATCTAATAAAATGCGCGACATGCTGCGATTTTTTTATTTTTACGATTTGGCTGCTCAAAATTTCTCTTTGCAATATACCATCGGTTGTAAGCACCATACCGTTTGGCGAAGCAGGTTTTATTATAAGTGCATCGTCAGATGAAACTACTATTGCTCTTGAATGAAGTGAATGAGGGCATATCGGCGTAGCTATCATACATTCGAGCCTTGGACATACTATAGGCCCGCCGGCCGAAAGAGAATATCCCGTAGAACCTGTAGGCGTGCTTACAAGCATACCGTCGCATGGTACTTTATCGGCTGTTTTTCCGTTTATTATAAGCTCTATGTTTATCATTCTTGCCATATCTTTTTTTGTGACAGCAACATCATTAAGCGCTTCGGCGGAAAATATTTCTTTATCCGAATCGCAAACAGAGCAGTTTAGCATAGTACGCTTCTCTATATAATATTTGTTTTCGAAGATGTCATTTATCGCTTTATCTATATCACGGAGTTCTATCTCGGTCAGAAAACCGAGCCTTCCGAGGTTAATGCCGAGCATGCACACTCCGAATCGGCTTGCCTCTACGGACGCGTTAAGTATCGTTCCGTCTCCCCCAAGCACGAACAAACAATCAATTTGTGAATAATCAATAATATCCTTTTCGCCCTCGGGTAAACCGGACTCGTCAAAAAAAACCTCTGCACCGCGTTTTCGAAGCAATTTTGCGGCACGGCAGGCGCCTTTATACGATATGTCTTTTTTGGGGTTAGAAAGAATTCCTGCTCTTACAATTTTCATATGCACTCATTATAATAAATTCTGAATAAATATACAACACCAAAAAAGCGTGAAAGAAAAAATTTTTAAGATTTTATTTTAAAAGAGTATGCGCGTCCGCAACTGTCTTTTTAATATCAATATCAAAATGCTCTTCGCAGTTCTTTAAACATACCAAATATTCAATGTTGCCTTCCGGGCCTTTTATAGGGCTGTATGTTAAACCGCACACGCAAAAACCATTGTCTTTTGCGAAATCTACAATGTTTTGTATTACTTCTGCGTGCACATTTTGGTCGCGTACAACGCCTTTTTTGCCGACTTTGTCTCTGCCCGCCTCAAACTGCGGTTTTATAAGCGCGGCAATTGTAAAAGGTTTTGCCAGTATATTAATAAGTGCCGGAAGTATAAGCCGTAAAGATATAAACGAAACGTCAATGCTGGCAAAATTTATATTTTTATCGAACATATCGCGCGTTAAATATCTCGCGTTTGTTCTTTCCATAACACAGACGCGGCTGTCGCTGCGAAGAGGCCAGGCAAGCTGCCCGTATCCCACATCGACAGCATATACATACGCAGCGCCGTTTTTTAGCATGCAATCGGTAAAACCGCCTGTAGATGCTCCTATGTCTATCGCCGTGATATTTTCTAAATTCAGCCCAAAGGTTTCTATTGCTTTTTTAAGTTTCTTGCCGCCTCTGCTCACGAACTCATTTTGCTCTTTTAAAGCCACTTTTTGTTCATTGCTTACAGCCGATGAAGGTTTGTCGCAAATTTGCCCGTCAACAAAAACAGCGCCTGCCATAATAAGCGCTTTTGCTTTCTGGCGGCTTTGCGCCATTTTGTTTTCAAAAAGGTATACGTCTAAACGTTTTTTCTCTGTCATTTTTTAATACCAAATGATTATTCGTCGGTTTTTGCCGCTTTTCTTTTTTCGCGCATAAACGGCGTTAGCACATAAGAAACAAAACTGACTATCTGCTTATTTTTTCTTATAGCTATTGATTTGCCTGCCGCTTTTCCCGCGACTGTCATAGCGGCAATTATGCTTGAGATAATTATCACCCAAATTATATTTTCAAATTCCGGCTGCGAAAGCGCAATGTTTAATGCTATAGCCGCGCCTGCAGCGCCGCTTACTATGCCGCAGATATCGCCGACTACATCGCCGCATACGTTCGAAACGATGTCGGCGTTTTGAAGAAGCTTTATAGCGCTTTTTGCTCGCCGAATTTTTTTAGACGCCATAGCAACAAAAGGCTTTTCGTCACATACCGCAAAAGCTATGCCTATTACATCAAAAAGTATTCCGATAAAAACTATAAAGACAATTATAAAAACAGCCGCTGTTACGGGCAGGCTGCCCATAAGCGACTCTGTAACGACACTGATTCCCGCTGTTAATATAAGCGTTATAATAAATATTTTCAGCGCCCAAAATTTTATACCCGTTTGTTTTCTTTTCTTTTTCAAAGGCACTCCTCGAAAAAAAATAAAAATAAGAAAGGGGTGATATCTTGGATAAACCTTGCAGCTTAGGTCCAGTAGGATTTCCCTTCAGGAATACTCCCCGTCGCCGATGGAGCGGTTTCCCTTTAAACCCTGAAACGCGCCGTCGCCGGACACGTGACTGGATTGCCGTTTAGACCACACTATAATCTCCAAAATATCTCGGTGCCAATAAAGCGCACACGTACAGCCTAGGAGTTTTCCTCTACAGCACCTTCGCGGTTTCTAGCCTCTTTTGCCATGCGGGTTTCTTACAGCAATCGTTCCCGGTACGCGTGTACTTTGCGCGCCGGGGCGTGTTCTGCAATACACCCCGAATAACTCAAGGCAGGCTACTCTGTACACAGCTTTCGCCGCATTACAGGTTACACCCCAAGTAGTAGCTTAAAGTCCCATGTGCTACCTGCTTGGGTCTCCACGGAAGCAGGGTCAACGCCCGCATGCCATTGCGGATCGCCCCACGACCTTAACTCCCAGCATCAGCCCCCGACTGGGCGTCAGCGGCCAACACCAGAAACTTCATCGATGTGCCCGTTTGCGGATTTTTAGCCCCGCCTTCGAAACCGCAGTACCGACTAGAATACTGCACCACCTTTAGCTCTGATTATACACTATGTGTAAATTTTTTTCAATATGGCATACATTATTCTCGCTGTGTTTACAAATTATTCAAAAAACAGCACCATTATTGAATCGGCGCTGTTTTTTTATAAATTATTTCATTTTAAGCAGAAGCGATCTCGAACGAGGTCCGAACTTCCCCTTCAAACATCATCCTGTCATTGATCAGTTTGACAGAAACTGCCACTTTACTGCTCATGCACATATCTCCTTTTAAAAAAATGAATTATTTTGACTCTTCCTGCTCGTTTTTCGCTTGGGCGCCGAGATTATATTCTTTTAGTATCTGCGCCTTAATTTCTTCGTAAACATCACGGTTATCTTTTAAGAACAGCCTAGCGTTATCTCGCCCCTGGGCGATTCTCGTTTCTTTATAATAGAACCAAGCGCCCGATTTTTTTATAATGCCAAGCTCTACTCCCAGCGCTATAACGCTGCTTTCGGCGGATATTCCCTCGCCGTAAAAAATATCGAACTCAGCTTTTTTAAACGGCGGCGCCACCTTGTTTTTAGCTACTTTTATACGCGTTCTGTTTCCTATCATGTCAGCGCCGTTTTTAAGCGTTTCTATACGCCTTACGTCAAGCCGTACCGACGAATAGAACTTAAGCGCACGGCCGCCGGGAGTTACCTCCGGGCTGCCGAACATTACGCCCACTTTTTCACGAAGCTGGTTTATAAACACAGCAGATGTGTTAGATTTGCTGACGATGCCTGCTAGTTTTCGCAGCGCCTGAGACATAAGCCTAGCTTGCAGCCCGACATGTGACGCGCCCATCTCTCCGTCTATCTCTGCTTTTGGCACAAGCGCCGCGACAGAGTCTATGATAATTATGTCAATTGCGCCGCTTCGCACAAGCGCTTCGGTTATTTCGAGCGCCTGTTCGCCCGTGTCCGGCTGTGAAACATAAAGATTATCTACGTCTACGCCAAGGTTTTTAGCATAAGTCGGGTCAAGGGCATGCTCTGCGTCAATAAATGCCGCCGCTCCGCCGAGTTTCTGCGCTTCGGCAACCATATGCAGCGCGACCGTCGTTTTACCCGAAGATTCGGGCCCGTATACTTCTATTATCCGCCCTCTCGGTATTCCGCCTACTCCAAGCGCGATATCGAGCTCAAGACAGCCCGTAGGTATCACGGACACCGGAACGCCGACCGAATCGCCAAGCTTCATTACGCTGCCTTTGCCGAATTGCTTTTCTATCTGCGTCAGCGCCATTTCGAGCGCCTTTTGTTTTTCCATTGACATTAAGAATACCCCCTGCTTTTATAAAAATATTATAACTTTTTAACTGTCCGAAAAAGCGTGCTTTAAAACATGCCTTTTAATACCGAGCGATTTTTTACAAAATAATCGACACATGACGCTAAAGATAAAGCTACGCTTGCCCATATCAATATCAGCCCCAGAGGAATATCCCATGCTCTAAAGAACGCATCCTCTAAAAGCACCGCGCATATAGCAACAATCTGAACTATCATTTTCAGTTTACCGAGGCTGCTTGCCGCAAGGACTTTGCCCTCTGCCGCCGCTATCGCCCTGAAACCGCTGACAATAAACTCTCTTGCAATCAACACAATAACAAAGATCTCATGCACCCAGCCTATAGCTGTCAAGAGCACAAGCGCGCTGCAAACCAAAAGCTTATCTGCTATCGGGTCAACAAGTTTTCCAAAATTGGTGACCATATCGTGTTTTCGTGCCAGCTTACCGTCGAACAAATCGGTAACGGCGGCGGCAATAAACACAAACGTCGCGTAATAGTTCCAGTTTTTTATAGGTATATAAAAAAACGCTATAAAAACAGGTATCAGTATAATTCTAAGTAATGTCAGTTTGTTAGCTATGTTCATTCAACTCTCCAAGCAAATCATATTCGTACGCCTGCTTTATAAGGACATCATGAAATGTCCCGGGCGTCAAGTCTTTTTTTGTGGAAATATCTATAATACCGTCAACCTGCGGAGCCTGACCCATGCTTCTGCCGATTGTAATTCCCGTCTGCTCGTCTTTGCCGTCTACAATGACGCGAATTGTTTTTCCGAGCTGCGCCTCGCATATCTGCTGTGAAATGCCTTCCTGAAGCCCCATAAGCGTTTCATACCGCTTCATCTTAATCTCTTTTGGAATTTGGTTCGGCATTCCCGCCGCAGGTGTACCGTCTTCTGCCGAATAACGGAAAACGCCGAGGCGTTCAAATTTAAGGTTTTCGACTGCCGACAAAAGAATATCAAAATCCCGCTCTGTCTCGCCCGGGAACCCGACGATTATTGACGTTCTTAATACAAACCCCGCGCTATGCAGCTTTTCGACCAGCTTTTTTGAAGATGCGTTAGTGTGCCTGCGATTCATGCGCCCAAGGATATCGTCACTGAAATGCTGCATTGGTATGTCCATATATTTGCAGACACTTTCATGTTTTAACATAGTTTCTATGAGTTTATCATTTACGCCCTCGGGATAGCAGTAAAGTACTCTAAGCCAACCTCCCTGCATTATATCCGCAACTTCGCTGACAAGCTCTGCCAAAGCCGGTTTTCCTAAATCCTGCCCGTATCTTGTAGTGTCCTGGGCTATGAGTATAGCCTCGCTTACGCCCCCTGCGCGAAGGTCGGAAAGCTCACTTAATATGCTTTTCATATTACGGCTTTTTAAAGGCCCGCGTATAATCGGTATAGCACAATAACTGCAAAAATTTGAGCATCCGTCTGCGATACGCACATATGCCAGATGAGAAGGCGTCGTAAGAACTCTTCCCGTCAGGTCTTCATCCAGCCTGTCACAGCACATATATTTCTTTCCGTCAAGAGCGGATGAAATCGCGTTTCCTATTTTGCTGTAGCTTGACACTCCAAGAAAAGCGTCAACCTCGGGCAGCTCATTTACCAAATCATCGGCGTACCTCTGAGAAAGGCAGCCTGTAACAATAAGCGCTCTTGCCCTGTCGTTTTTATATTTTGCCATTTCCAGTATGGTATCTATTGATTCTTGTTTTGCTTCGTTGATAAAACCGCAAGTATTGATAATAATAACGTCCGCGTCTTCGGGCTCGTCTGCGATTGCCGCGTTTGTTCCCGACAATACGCCTAGCATAAGTTCGGTATCTATTCGGTTTTTCGCGCATCCAAGCGATACGACGTGGATAAATAATTGCTCCATGCTAGTCCTCTCTTGCCCCGAATGTTTCCTCGTAAGTATCCCAAGAAATAAGAACCTGCCTTGCCTTGCTGCCTTCAAACGGGCTGACAAATTTTCTTACTTCCATCTCATCTACAAGCCTTGCCGCGCGGGCATAACCCACTCGCAGGCGCCTTTGCAGCATAGAGATAGATGCCTGTCCGTATTCGAGAACAATTTCTACCGCTTTTGGCAAAAGCTCATCGTAATCGTCGTCCGGCTCGGGCTCTGTGTCTGCGCTTGATATATCAGAAACAACCTCTTCGTCAAACTCGGCCTCGCTTCCTTGTGAGACATACTGCGTAACGACTTCTAAATCGCTGTCAGAAACAAAACAGCCTTGAAGCCTGATAACTTTTGGTGCGTCTGACGGGTAGTATAGCATATCGCCGTTTCTAAGTAGTTTTTCCGCGCCGTTCTGGTCTAGTATCGTCCGGCTGTCTACGCCCGAATTTACTTTAAACGCAATACGGCAAGATATATTTGCTTTTATAACTCCCGTAATAACGTTTACCGACGGACGCTGTGTCGCGACGACAAGATGTATGCCGGCCGCACGCCCAAGCTGCGCTATGCGGCAGATAGAATCTTCTACGTCTCTCGGCACTGCCATCATAAGCTCTGCAAGCTCGTCTATAACGACTACAATCCTCGGCAGGCTTTCTTCTTTGTTAGATTTGGCAATTTCGTTAAATTTGTCTATATTGCGCGCGCCCATTTCGGCGAACACTTTATATCTGCTTTTCATCTCGCTTACCGCCCAGTTTAGCGCACTGGACGCTTTTTTGGTATCGGTGACGACCGGTACAAGCAGATGCGGAATATTTTTGAACACAGAAAGCTCTACGACTTTCGGGTCTATAAGTATCATTTTTACTTCGCTTGGCTTGGCTTTGAACAAAAGGCTAGTTATTAGAGAATTAAGGCAGACGCTCTTGCCCGCTCCCGTCTCTCCCGCGATAAGTACATGCGGCATCTTTGTGATATCAACATAATAATTTTTACCCGAAATATCTTTGCCGAGCGCAAACGTAAGCGAAGATTTTGCTTTTCTGAACTCTTCCGTTTCAAGAAGCGTACGCAGATGCACAAAAGTTACGTCCGAGTTGGGGACCTCTACGCCCACCGCCGCTTTTCCGGGTATGGGCGCTTCAATTTTAACCGCTTTTGCCGCGAGGTTCATTGCAAGGTCGTTCTCGAGCTCTTTTATGCGTTTTACGCGGACGCCCGGTGCGGGCCGCAATTCGTATCTTGTTACGGCAGGGCCCTTAACAATATGCACTACCTTTGCCTCTACGCCAAAGTTAGCGAGCGTTTCTTCTATTAAAAGCGCATTTCTGCGCTGTTCTTCCATGCCCGCGCTGCGGCTTTTTTCTTCCGGCTTGGATAAAAGAGAAATAGGCGGCTTTTTATATTGCTGATTATTTTTATTTTTTACGACGTGCTCTTTTTCTTCCGAATAATCAGAATCGTCGCCCGGATCGCCTTTTCTTTGTTCGTAAGACTCATAAGTCTCCATGGTAATTCCCGTTTCGCTGTCTTCGTAAGGTTCGTCTAAAAAATCGTTGTTGCCGTCCATATCATCTCCGGGTATGGGAAGCTCAGCAGCTTTTTTGCGAACATCTTCCGTTTTATATATCTCGTCGTCAAAATAAGAATCGCGCTTTCTTCTGTGGAAACTCTTTTTGCCCAATATCTCCGGCTCTTTTAAATAATCGTCGTCTTGCTCATCCCGCAGATCTTCAACATACAGCCTGCGTTTTTTTATATCCGAAACGCTTTCTATAGCTCTTTCGACAGTTCTTTTTCCCGCCATTGCGACGTCTGTTCCCATCTTTTTTATTGAAAGATTGGTAAGCACAAGCACGGATATCAGTATCAGCGTAATAAATAGTATTACGCAGCCTATATCGCCTATTAAAAGGTAGCAGGGAAATACAAGAAGGCTTCCTATCGCTCCTGCGCCGGCAACGTAATGTACGCCCGCATTATACGAATCTTCGATATAGCGAAAGAAACCGTCGCCGAGGCGCAGCTCTTTTAAAAGGAATGTATGCGTCAATGACAAAATCGAAATTATAAGAAGCACTATAAGCGCAACTTTGCCTTTATTCACCTTTTTATTGCGCGCCGCTATAACAAAAATACCAAGCGCAACAATTGCGAAAGGCGCGAGGTACGCAAACAGCCCGAACAGCCCGAAAATGGCGTCTTTTACTGCTCCGCCGAGTATCCCCGTGTCCGTTTTAACATAAACACAAACGCCGAGAAAAATGCCCAGTGCGATAAAAATAATGCCTGCTATTTCTCCAAGCGGTTTTCTTTTTTTGTTAGTTTTTGATTTTGCTTTTGATTTATCGTGTTTGCCTCTCGGCATATACTTCACCTCGGTATGTATTATACCATACCAAGCAAAATATACAATAATTAATAGAGCTGGAAACTCATTACTCGGACGGCGTAATGCCTGCGAGCATGTTTATTTTTTCCGCTGCCATTTGAAGAGTGCCGATTTCGTCGATTATGCCGCACTCTACAGCTTCTTTCCCGACCAAAACTGTGCCGCAGTCGTTTGCCATCTGCCCCGTCTGCATCATAAGCCGACGGTATTCATTTTCGCCAATTTTAGAATGCGCGCATATAAACATGACTATTCTCTGCTGCATTTTGTTAAAGTAATCAAATGTCTGGGGCACGCTTATAATAAGCCCGCTCATGCGTATAGGATGAACAGTCATGCTTGCTGTTGGCGATATAAAAGAATAGTCGGCGGAAACGGCGATCGTTATTCCTATGCTGTGCCCTCCGCCGAGTACGAGCGCTACGCTTGGTTTGCTCATGCCCGAAATCATTTCAGCTAAAGCAAGCCCCGCTTCTACATCGCCCCCCGCCGTGTTCATCAATAGCATAAACCCTTTTATATTCGGGTCCTGCTCAATAGCTACAAGCTGCGGCATAAGATGCTCATATTTTGTAGTTTTATTTTGCGGCGGAAGGTTTATATGCCCTTCTATCTGCCCTATTATGCTAAGTATATGTATAGGCGAGGAGACAGAAAGCGGCGTACCGTATTCTTTTATCTCCGCGCCTATTTTAGCATTGTCTTTCTGCTTACTGTCATCGTTATTATTCTGCATAGAAACCTCTTTTTGCATTAATAAAACTATTATCCGCAAATGTGTTCCTGTTTATCCCTAGCGCGGTTCGAGCATAAGCGGCTGTATCTGCCGATATTCAAGCGCAAGCTGCGCCGCCTCGGAAATCATGCCCATATCGGCTACTAAAGATGTGCATTTTTTCTGGTGGTTATCCTGGCGATACGGCACAAAAAAAATATTGCGCGAATTTAGCAGAATTCCTAAGTTTTTTGCGTTAGCAGCAAGCGCATCGTTTGAAGATACAGCGATAAGCACAGGACGAGCGTTTCTAAGGTGCGATTTTGCCGCAAGAAGAACAGGCGTGTCTGTAACGCCGAGCGCGAGTTTAGCAAGCGAATTTCCCGTGCACGGCGCGATTATAAGAAGGTCAAGAAGTTTTTGCGGCCCTATCGGCTCCGCTTTTACTATGCTGTCTATTATTTCTTCTTTCGTTGTCACTGATAAAAAGTGTTTAAGCTCCGCCGATTTTAAAAATCTCGTGTCATATGCCGAGGCGTTGCTCGACAATATGGGAGTAACTTTTGCGCCCGCTTCCACAAGCTTTTTTATTTCGGGCATTATCTGTGAGAATGTGCAAAAAGACCCCGTTATTGCAAATCCTATCCGTTTATCTTTTAAATCCATTATCTAATATTCCTCACTTTCGAAGGCGCGCAATATTGCGTGCGCCGCGGAAACGGGAAAATATCTTCCAGGCAGAGAAGATTCAATAGTTACGTTTACGCCAAGCCTTTTCGCCAAATTCATATCCATACCGAAAGGCGGCGAAGCAAGCTCAATTATTTTGGCATTCCCGCGTATGCTTTTTAATTCTTCTTCCAGGAAAATATGGCAGGGCACTGTATTGAATATAACGTCCGCGCCGCAAAGAAAGAATTTTAAGTTTTTTGTATGCTGCGCACGAAGGCCTGCACCGCGTATGAGCGCTATGTCTTTTTCTTTTCTTGCCGTTGCGGTAACTTCTGCCGAATAAGCCTGCAGAATTTTGCAGAGAAACTTTGATATTCTGCCGTAACCGACCACAATACACTTAGCGCCGCAAAGCGCCGTTTGAGAATTCGCGATATACGCACTTACTGCCGCCTCGGCCGTAAGAATAGCGTTTTCTATAAGAAACGCTTCGTTGCGCAGCAAATCAATATACGAAATATTCTGACCAAATAATTTTTTAGCCGCATCGTCGCACCCGCCCAATACGTACACACTTTTCGGAAAGCATTTTATTATATTAGCAAGCGAATACCCGGCCTTGGCGTAAGGCGCTCTTACCTCCCCGTTTTTGTCTTTATACGGCACAGGAAGAAAAACGAAATCGGGGTTGTCAATGTTTTGATCGGCAATCCCAAGCCCGCCGAATCCCGTTATGTAAATATCGTAACCTTTTTCTTTAAGCAGTTCGTAAAGCACAAGCTGCCTTTTATCGCCGCCTATTATCAAAATGCTCTGCATTCGCATTTAGTACCCCCAGAAATATATACTCAAGTTATAATATGCTTTTTTTATATTTTGGGTGAGTGCCCGGGGCGCATTAAAAAAGCCATGCGGGCATAAAAACACGCATGGCACTTTGTATAATTAATCTATATTATTTTGATGTCAGCGAATATCCGCCTCATAACCTTTCTTTTCTGATTTCCCGTGCTGGCGATTGAAATTCTCTGCATTTTTATCGAGATAACGCTGATGCAGCTCGTCTGCGTCCATACCTGTTTTTAAACACATACTTACAAAAAAGTGGAGTATGTCGACAAGCTCGCCCTTAACCTTGTCTTTGTCTATTTGCTTCTCGTTCTTCCACCATTTAAAATTAACCTCATCGATAAGCTCTGCAAGCTCGGAAAGCATAGCCAGAGTTTCTTTTTGTATCCACTGGTCCATCGTAATATCCTCGAGCCCGCGGTTTTTCACCAATTCGGTATCAAATTTGTTTTGGTACGCAAAAATGTTTTCAAGCTTGTCCATTAAAACCCCTCCAATAATTTTTCTAATTTCTCTCTTTTTTCTATCCTGCCCGCAAAAACAGCAGACATCTTTGAGTAATCAAATATATTATCAATAAGCTCGTTTACACGCTCTAGAGTAACAGCTTCTATTTTCTGCATAGTTTCTTTTTCGTTATAAATCTCATCAAGAAGCAGCAGCGATTTTCCAAGCGCGCTCATCTTAGCGTTTGTTCCCTCCATAGAAAGCACATAGTTTCCTATAAGCTGGTCTTTGCCCTGCGAAAAATCGCTCTCGCTCAGGCGGTCTTTTTTCAAACGGTCAATCTCTTTTTTCATTAACATCATTACAGTATCGGCGTTTGCCGCGGTCGTTCCCGAATAGAGCGCGAACATTCCCGCAAAGCTGTACGTCGACGGATAAGAGTATACCGAGTACGCTAAACCTTTTTCTTCACGAATAGACTGGAACAGCCGAGAGCTCATGCCGCCGCCGAGAATGTTATTTAGCACCGCCACAGAAAATCTCTCGTCGTCAGCAAAGGTATACCCGGGAAAAGCAAGGCTTAGATGCGTCTGCTCAACGTCTTTTTCTACGAACAGCGAGCGCACTTTAGGCGCAAAAATATCTGCGCATACATCCGCCTTTCTTTTTTGGCCGCGCGAATACCCGCCGAGATATTTTTGCATTGTGTCTGTCATGAGAGTTTCATCGCAGTTGCCTGCGATAGATACTATAACGTTTCCCGGATAATAGTGCCTGTCCATATAATTTATCAAATCATCTCTTGTAAAATTCTTAATGTTTTCCGCAGGCCCGAGAATGGGCTTTGAAAGCTCGCTTCCCGTAAAGAAAAGCTCGGATGTTTTCTCGTGGGCAAGCTCTTCTACGTTGTCATTTACCATCGCTATCTCTTCTAGCACCACGCCCTTTTCTTTTTCCATCTCTCCCGCGTCGTGCACCGAGTTCGCAAAAATGTCTGAGAGCACTTCCGCCGCCGTATCGAGCTTATCGGGCACAACTCTTGCGTGATAGCATGTACACTCTTTTGACGTAAAAGCATTTATCTGCCCGCCTATTTTATCCATATCAATGGCGATCTGTTTCGCCGACCTTTTGCTTGTGCCTTTGAACATCATATGCTCGATAAAATGCGAAACTCCGTTTTCTTCGGGCGTTTCACAAGTTGAACCTGTTTTTACCCATATACCCACAGCCACAGAATTGTAATTCGGTGTTTTTTCAGCGATTATTCTTATGCCGTTATCAAGCGTTCTTATCATTTGCAGTCTCCTTTAGAGCATTTGCGCTATCTTTAAGATAGTATAACCTTTATTGCGCACAATTTGTATAATTTTTTCAAAATCATCAAAATTGTTGTCTGCGTTTATATAAATAAACATATCATTGCTTATTTTTTCGGCAAACTCTTTCTCCCAGTCTTCTGTTTTCTTTAGTTTGTTTATGTCTATCGACGGGCTTACCTGAAAAACCTTGGCGTTATTCGCAAAACTCATTACGGGAATGCTTTTGCCTCCTCCGAGATACAAATCCGTTTTTTCCTCGCCGCCTTCAGAATAATATCCCGTTTCGTGCCCGCGCTTTATTACCTTTTGCACGATATCCTCATTATCAGCTTCTTCACAAAAGAAAAATGTACACTTTGCCTTGAATGCGTCAAGCAAATCTAAATAGGCGTCAACATCGCTTGCGCTGTCTACCTTTATTTGAAGCGCCACATTTTTCTGCCCCGTGTTTCCTTTTAACATCGGCCCGCGCGACAACAGCGACGTCCCCAACGAAGTAAAAGCCATTACATACACGAATAGAATTATTATTATAATACACAAGTTTGTTACGATCATTTTCTTAGGGCTGCTTTTTTCTCTGTCCATAATATCACCACCTGCATATATATCTATTCACGGCATTTATAGTTTAATACACTTTTACGCCAAGAAAACAACAGGGCGTTTAGGCCTTTAATAATATATGCATTTTATGGAAAAAAGATTTTCGAAATAAAAAAACCGGACGCAAAAAATGCAGCCGGTAACGAATTTTAGATCATTCTCCTATAATCTGCGCATACGCCTTTTCTGTATCCAAATAATTGTCGGCGTTATCAGATTTTATAGTTTCTACCGCAAGTTCCTTATACTGCGGAGGCGAATATGTATCATCATTTATAAACTTGTCCGCAAAATATACTGCGTTTTCGGCCACGTCTGACGGCCCGAAGAATATCGCGGCGTAAACATCGCCCGAATTTATAGATTCTACTATGTCCATTCCCGCGCCGAAAACTACAAGGCTTACATCTTTTCCCGTTTCATCTATAGCCCTAAGCGCGCCCGAAGCCAGCGCATCGTTTTGTGCAAAAATAAAGTTTATCGTTTTTTCTGACAATAGTTCTTGTTTAGTTAAGTTATATGCCTGTTCCTCATCGTTTCCGCAGAACATTTCTGATAAGAGCGATATATTTTCGTCTTTATCGATAGCCGATTCAAAACCGTCCGACATAAGCTGCATGGTAAAGCTGTCGTAATCGGTTTTCAACATCATGCACCCGCCGCCCGATTCTCCGTAAATATCAACAGCGCACTGCCCTGCTTTTTCGCCTATGCTGGCATAATCGGGAGAGATCAGCGTGCTGACAATGCCGTTTATTGAGTTCATAATATTTATCACCGGAACATTTTGCGTTTCGCATTCAGCGAGTATCGGTTCAAGCAAATCCACGTCTACAGGATCTATAATGATTACAGAAACCCCCACGCTAAGCATATTCTCTAAGTCTTGCTCCTGCTTTTTAGCGCTGTCCGCTATATCTATCTGCGCCTCATAGTTTAGCGTATCACATTCTTTTTTAATATCTAAAGAAAGCTGATCATAAAAAGCGCCCTCACCGGCAAGAGAAAAGCCTATTGTTAAGTTGAATATCTCGTCTTGTTCATTTCGCTCGTCATCAAGCGCAGACGGGCTTTGTAAAGAATTCGAAACAGTACCCTCGGGCAAATCGTCTGTTTTATCTCCGCAGGCACAAAATATCAATGCTGTTAATAATGCCGTTATTAAAAGTATCAGCCTTCTCATGAATATCCTCCGAATTTTTGATGCTTTATGAATTATATCACGTTGTCAAAATAAAAAAAAGCGTATCATAATTTTAACATTATTTGTAGTTTTTTATCGAATGAAGTAAACAATTTTAATGTACTTTTTATATGGAATAAAAAGCTTTTAAAAAGAAAACACTATTTAAAAATACATTTATTAAAAAGTTTAGAACGGAGAAATTAAATGGAAGACAGAAAAAAACAACTCGATGATTTTACGGGCGGGCTTGAGGCAATAAGCAAAGAATCGCCCGAAGTTCTTAGCGCTTTTATGGGCCTTTTAAAGGCTGCATACGCGCCGGGCAGCCTTGACGTTAAAACAAAAGAATTGATAAGCGTCGCCATAGGATGCTATAACAGATGCCAATATTGTATAGTGTATCATGTGAATGAAGCTATAAAGGCGGGTGCCTGCAGAGAAGAGATAATAGAAGCGGCTATGGTTTCGGTGGCTTTCGGAGGCGGGCCGTCGATGGCGTATTGCGTCACGGTATTAAAAGAAGCTCTCGATCAATTCATATAAAGCGCGAAAGACTGACAGATAAATAAAACGGCTTTCTTTGCCACTCCTTGCCAACCGTATATTATATAATTATAATAAAGCTAAGGGGTGGTTTTTATAAAAGGTTTAGCGTTGTGTAAAAAATATTTTGATGAAATCGGTCTTGCTTCTTTAAAATCATGTTTTTTGCATATAATAGACGACATTGCTGTCGGTTTATCGGGGCCTGGGTCAGATTGTTTCGGCTTTGACGACGAGATTTCGCGCGACCACGACTGGGGCCCTGCTTTCTGCGTCTTTGTACCCGAAAGGCTTTATAAAATACGCGGCAAAGATCTAGCCGAATGGTACGACGCCCTTCCCAAGAAATTCGACGGATACGGCCCAAGGTATGTTACAGAGCCCGGACGTGTAGGCATAATCAACCTCGAACGCTTTTTTGCAATGTATACCGGTTTTTCAAATACCGCGCCGACAACCCTGCAATGGCTTCATGCAGATTCTTCCGGCCTTGCAGTCTGCACAAACGGAGAGGTTTTCTTCGACGGTTCGGGTGAGTTTAGCGCATGGAGAAAAGCTTATTCGCATTATCCCGAAGATGTTAAGAAAAAGAAAATCGCATGCGAGGCTTTTCTTGCAGGACAATCGGGGCAGTATAATTATATTAGAAGCAGTAAAAGAAACGATGTTTTCGCCTCAGAATATGCTCTTGCCGAATTTTGCTCGCATGCTCTCTCTCTGGCGTTTCTGATGAGCGACAGGTATGCTCCTTTCTATAAATGGAAACTGCGCGCTGCAAAGCAGCTGCCCGAAAAATACGCAGAAATCGCGTATAGAGTGCAAGCTGTTCTTACCGACAGGCACGGCGATACTTTGGGGAATATAGAAAAGCTCTCGGCATATATTATCACTTTATTTGAAAGCCACGGCCTCGCCGTAAAAAAAGGAGATTTTCTCGCCGACTATAAGGGCGCCATAGAGCAGGGTATATCGGATAAACAAATACGCACTCTGCCCGGCCTTTATTAAGAAAGGGAATGCTATGGATAAACAATCGCTTATCGAAGATATCGTGCAAATTGAGAAAGAAATGTTTCTTGCCGTTAAAACGCAAGGCGAATGTGCGTGCCAAGCGGATATCGACAGCTTTGTTTTCCACAGAAAAGTGCAGTTTTTTGCTTGGGACGAAAACACATTACGCCTTTATCTTAACCATATTACCGACGCACGTGGCAAAAAGATAAACCTTATGACTATAAAATACGCGCGCATGGAAGGGCAGATCCCCCCTTATTCAGACAATCCGCTTATAAAAAAGATAGCGAACCAGATGCTTGCATGGCAGCGTGAAATGAAGCAGCGCTATCCTAAAATCATGTCGAAAGCGCGCCCTTTAACGCACGATATCCCCGAGCGCAATATACGCTCTTTTAAAACTTATTTTTCGTGCGAGCTTGAAACGTATTCTGACGAAACACTGCAAAGCCTTTGGGCTCATATTCAAAGCAGCGTTAAAGAAAATACAAATCTTTCTATCGTTTCATACGAATATATGGTAAAAGCGCTTGGATACAAAAGCCTCCAAGACGCAGAAAACTCTAACTAACCGGTTACCTTTCTCTGTGTTTCTGCATACGCTTACGCTTCCGGAGTTTATATTGCTCATCGGCATATGCCTTTTTATTTTTTGTTTTTTGCTTTTTTACCGCAGCCTTTTTTTGTGAATATTTGCGCAGCTGTGCTTTTGTTGAAGCCCCAATCGTTTTGTTTGCTTTAGCCGCTTCGCGCTGCATGCGTTTAGTATTTTTAATTGTCTTTGATAAAGTTCCGTCGCTGTTTTTTTGAGGCTTAGTAAAGATAAGCTTATAATAATCTTCAAGCAGAAATTGCATCATTTGGACATCGGACGGCTTTGTTACAAAAATCTTTTTTGCCGCACGGTATTTTTTATCTTCAGTAACTTCAAACAATGCTAAAAGACATATCAAAAGTTTCTGCAAGCGGCAGCAGTGTTGTATGCGATTATCCTGACGAATTTACTTTTACAGACAAAGCGGCAGAGCGCACTCAAAAACAATTAATGATGGCAGAAAAAGCAGGCGAAAAAATGAAAGCCTCCTACTCAAAAAACGAACTCGAAGAAGTGCTTTTCTGTGCAGGATTCAAATTATATGAGAATCTTAGCCCAGACGAGATTACAGAAAAGTATTTCAATGAGTATAATTTGAAAAATCAAGACAGCATAATAACCGCTTTTGACAATGTAAACTATTGCTATGCTGTAAAGGAATAAATTTATTTAAAAATATTTTTAATCAAAATAATCGGGACAAAGACTAGTACCGAAAAAGTTATACCCAGTTCATTCAAAAGCTTGCTTTTCTTAACACGTTTTCCTTTAATGCGGTTTAGCAAGGCGCCTGTAGCTATGCCGTAAGCGTTTCCCATCATTATAAATCTTGTCGCGGCTAATATGCCTTTTGCTTTATCCCTGCCATACGTATCGACAACCCTATCCCAGGCTTTTTTAGAATAATCTCCGCACATCTCGGCATAATGCTGCGCGAAAAATAAAGCAACGCTTTCTTCTTCGTCGCGTGTTACTCCCGAGAGAAAGTTTGCTATATCCCGCTTCGACATTCCCATTTCAAGAGCATCTTTCGTATGTTTGTACGAACATATCTCACAGCCGTTTACCTGCGTCACAACAAGCATAATATGGTTTTGCAGCTCTTTGGATATAAGGTTTTTCTTTTTCGCTTTTCTAAAATCACCAGCTCCCGACAGAGCTTTGTCAATAATATAAAAGAATTGTTTTGTGGTAAACATACGCTTGTTAAACTCATCCGCCATAATAATTTTCTCCGTTATCTTTTAATTTCTATTCGGCCAAGCGCCTGCCCTATGCTATCTTCAATAACTATATCCGCTCTGCTGTCATAAGGCGTACGCGATTTGTTAATCAATACAAGCTTTTCGCCTGCAAAAATATTTATAAGCCCTGCCGCCGGATATACCGCAAGCGATGTTCCGCCGACAATCAAAACGTCTGCATTTTGTATATACTTTTCCGCCTGCCGCATTACACTATCGTCCAGCGCTTCTTCATACATAACTACTTTCGGACGAATAACGCCGCCGCATTCGCAGTAAGGAATGTCTTTGCTTTGGCAAATCATTGATACGTCATATTTTTCCCCGCATTTCATACAATAATTTTCGTAAACGCTGCCATGCAGTTCCAGCACGTTTTTGCTTCCCGCTTTTTTATGAAGCCCGTCAATGTTTTGCGTTATAACCGCTTTTAGTTTGCCCGCTTTTTCCAGCTCGGCAAGCTTTTTATGCGCTTTATTCGGCTGTGCTTTCAGATACAGCATCTTTTCTTTATAAAACTCGAAAAACTCATGCATATGCTGCAAAAAAAATGTATGGCTCAATATCACTTCTGCGGGATATTTATATTTCTTGCTGTAAATACCGTCCGCGCTTCGAAAATCGGGTATACCGCTCTCTGTCGATACGCCCGCGCCTCCGAAAAATACTATGTTGTCGCTGTCGTCTATTATTTTTTGCAATTTCGCAATACTCATTTTGCTGTCCTTATACATAAAGAGGCCGGATATGTTCCAGCCTCCTAAAATTGTTTGCTTATCGCTGTTATTTTTCTTCTTTACCCATAAAAATGACCGCGAGCGTGCCCGGCCCTGTATGGCATCCTATAACAGGCCCGATATCTTTTATAATAACTTGCTTCGGGTTAACGCTTTTTTCTATCATCATCTTTAAGGTTTGCGCCGCTTCCATATTTATGGCATGCAAAACATACACCGTCTGCTCTTCGGGGTTTTCAATGTTTTCATAAACAACATTTGTAAAAAACGAAAGAACCTTTTTCGAGCCTTTTATTTTTTCCGCGTTTACTATTTTTCCTTCGCTGTCAAGCTTTAATATAGGCTTTACGCTAAGAATGGTGCCAAGAGCCGCCGCCGTTCCCGAAAGCCTTCCGCCTTTTTTAAGAAAGTTCAAATCATCGACAGAAAACCACGCGTGCGCACGAAGCTTGTTTTTTTCTACCCAGTCTTTTATCTCTTCTAATGATTTGCCCTGCTCTTTTAATTCCTGCGCATGTATTACAAGCTGTCCCGCGCCCATAGATATACGCAGCGTGTCAACAATCTCTATTTTAGCATCGGTGTATTCTTCTAAAATCATCTTTTTTGCCAATACCGACAAATCGTAATGCCCCGAAAGCTGTGAAGAAAAACAAAGGTACAATATTTCTTTGCCTTCTTCAACGATTTCTCTGAAAAAATCGGCGATGTCTACCGGCGGGCGTGTAGATGTGCTTGCCTGCGCGCCGTCTCTTAACTCTTGAAAGAAAGCAGGAATGTCTATCTCTCGTCCAAGATCAAAAAGTTGTTCTTTTCCGTTTACCGTATACGGCATCAAAAATACAGGAATGTTATGCTTTTCGGCATACTCATACGGTATTTCAGTGTCAGAATCAGTTACGATTACAAACTCACGCATTATAAAAACTCCTTAAAAAATTATAAAATATATATGATTGCTTGAAATATTATTGTACTTTACATCAGATAGATTCTATCACTCATCCGCGTTTTTTACAAGAAGCGATAAAAAAGATAAATTTATACTCCAGCCGCCTTCCAGATTATTTCCCAAGATTTTAAGGCCACTGTTTTACCGTCCGTCATAAACAAACTATCAATATGTTTATGATATTTTTCATCATGTAATTCTGTTTTTGGATTGCAATAATAATATATTCTTTTAATATTAGGATTGGATTTTATTTTATCGTTAATATGCTTATCATTTTGACCACTATATCCCCAAATATGAATTTCCTCAATTTCGCTTTTTTCAAGTTTATCGAAATATATATCTATCGCTGATAGAGGGAAGCGAAAAGGAAACGACATAGGGAATGTCATACCGCCTTTTGTACTCTTAAGTTTCTCGTCTCCGACTATGCCCCATGCTAAAAATGGCTCTTCAAGTATTTCAAAATTTTCATCTTTTCCTTTATAAGCACCACGAATTATATCTATAGCACCACATTGTTCTTTAATTTTGGTGTAATCGAATCCACCATGCAAATGAAAAACCTCATCTTTATAAACATTATCTAGTAAAAAATCAAAATTAGTAGTATAAACTTGATTAAAGGAGTTAATGAATTCATTTAATTTGTCAATATTAATTCCTTCTTTTATGCTGTTAATCCCATTATTTCCATCATTAAAATAAATCTCGTTTGCTATTTGCTTAAGTTCCTTTTCAATCGTCATTTTAAATAATTTTGTTACTTTTAAAAGCATTTCTATCCCAGAAAGGTCTGCTTTCACCAATTCATATTTTAAACCATAATTTTCAAAGTAAACCTCATAAATTTCTTCTGCTGGTTTTTCTGCCCATAAATTATTTTCTTTTATACAATTTATTATTCTTTCTTTATTATCTTTCTCTTCATCCTTTGAAATTACTAAACATCTAAACAAATCAAATTTTCTATTTATAACATTAAATAATTCAAAATTTGAATCCTTAATTTTTGCCATCATTTGGACATTACTATATTCTTTAATCAAATTAGAAGTAAAGCCATTTCCTGCTAATAATACTTTCTTCATATCTGTCACCCATAAAACCCAATCAAATCTAGTTTCAATTAGGTTATTCTATAAAAGTCCCTTTTTCAAACAACGCTTTGGCTTCACTGCATTTTTTTCTACTTATCCTTTCACAAAATTGATCCACTACATTGTCCGGTTCTTCGTTGAATCCGTATTGCCTTAATATGTTCCTTATTTTTCGTTCTTGTGTTTCAATATCTCTCGTAAAAAAACAATTAATATTATTTCTTGTAAAAGTACTAAGATGTGAATAAAGAACCCTATCCACATATGTCATTATATCTATTTTCTCGATAAATAATCTATCAACTTCATATATATAATCAATAGCCGCTTTTATTAGCGATGCAACTTCTTTAAAGGTTGGCTCCTTTGAATTGTCAAATCTTGATAAAGCCTCACTTATATTAAGCCCTCTATATTTTTCACTTATAAAATCTGATTCGCTTGACCAATTTCTTTTTTGAATAATCTTAGATTCCTGCTACGAACCAATTTCATTATTTTACCTCTAAGTTAGTTGTGCCCCGACATGAATCGAACATGTATTTCCCACTTTAAAGGTATCGTTTAAAACAATACTATAAAGGTGAGCGACTTACCATTAGTCCACAGAGGCGTAATCATTTCTTATCACTCATCCGCGTTTTTTACAAGACGGATAAAAAATTCTACGCCCTGCGCAAGCGAGTCTATCGCCAGCCTTTCGCCCACTGCGTGTATGGTGCCTAAATCTTCGCTGAGCGAAGAAAACGGCTGGAACAAATACGTGCCGTCCGAGACTTTCGTGTACCATCTCGAATCGGTCGCGGCAATCATGGGATAAGGCGATACCACATATTCGCCGAAGATAGATTTTACAGTGCCGCTTATAACGCGGTACGCTTCGCTTTGGGTATCGGAGACGCGCGACGGCTCGTATGCCTGTATGATTTCTATCTTAATATCATCGTTCGCTATAGTCTTTTTTATATGCGCCATAAGCTCAGAAACAGTATTATCGGGCGATATGCGAAAGTTTACCACCGCTTCCGCTTTCTCGGCCAGCACGTTTGACGCAGTCGAGCCTTTGAGCATCGTGGGCGCTGCCGTTGTGCGCACAAGCGCCGCGCTCGTGGGCTTTGCCGCGAGCCCTTTTAGCAGCAGCGGTTTTGTGATAAACAGATTGGCGGCAATAACGTTAAGCGGAAATTTCATATATCCGCCGACTGCACTAAGCATATGCCGCAGGGGCTCGTTCAGCGACGCTTTCATCTGCTTTTTTTCAAGCGCTATAATCGCTTTCGCAATCTCGCCCACAGCCGTCTGCTTCGGCGGCCTCGAGGCATGCCCGCCCTTGCTCTGCGCCGTCAGCCTTATATCAGCGTACCCTTTCTCGCAGATACCTATAGTCGCGGCCATGACATTCGCGCCTATGACTTTGCCGTCCATTACGACGCCGCCCTCGTCTAAGATAAAGTCAAAGTGTATGTCCCTCTTTTCCAATAGCGCCGCAGTCGCCTGCGCACCGTATAACCCCATGCTTTCTTCGTCGTGCCCGAGCGCAATGTATATGTCACGCTTTGGCGTAAACCCTTCGGCAATAAGATACTCTACGCTTTCCATGACGGACGCAAGCTGGCCTTTCATGTCTATTGCGCCTCTGCCCCATACATAACCGTCGGCTATCTCTCCCGAAAAAGCGCCGTATTTCCATTTATCTTTCGTTCTCTCGTCCACCGGAACAACGTCCATATGCGCCATCATCAGAAACGGTTTTTTAGCGCTGCCCGATCCGGGCCATTTATAAAGCAGGCTGAAATCGTTTACCGTTTCGTATTCAAGCGTTTTATGCACCAGAGGATACGTTTTTTCAAGATATTTGTGAAAACCCTTAAACGCTTTTTTGTCGCACTCTTCCACCGTTGCCGCCGTGATTGTTTTTATTTTTATCATGCCCGACAAATGCTGCGCAATTTTTCTCTTATCCAACTCAAGGCTCTCAAGATTTCGGGCGGCTTCTTTCACCGGCTTTTTATAAATCGTGTTTATTGCCATTATCGCGGCAAGAAGCGCTATTATCGCAATAACCGCATAAAGAATTATCATTTGTCGTATCTCCTAAATCATATTTTTCTTAAACATAAACCTTGCGAGCAGCACCGCCGCCACAGACATCAGCGGTATAAAAATTCCCGAGATCGCGTATGTCGACGGTATAATCAAAAATACAAGTATCATAAGCAGTGTGGGCGCAAGCGCTATTCTCCAGCTTTTTGATATAAACACAACGCCAAGCGCTCCGAAAAGCGCCGGTATTACATATCCTGTGGAAAGGTTGAATACGCTGGAAAGCACTTCGCTTGAGTTTATCCAGTTTGCTATAGGAATTACCAGCAGCAAAGCAATTATCAGTATGATATCCGTGACTATTGTAGAAACGGCAACAGCTATCGTAGAAAGAACCTCTCCTTCCGGTGTCGCCGCATTGGTTCCCGCTTTGTTCATGGCAACCTGCGTCGCCGGAACTTTCATATTGAGCAGATTGCCGGTTACAAATGCTAGGTACGTTCCGCCAGAGCCGAGCATAGGCGAATAGTTGAATATCTCGATAAGCCCTATCGCCCAGTACATCGGAACAACGGCGATAACGCCTTTTAAAAACGAGTTCCATTCGGGAGTAACCCCGTATATAATGCCGAAAAGAAGCGGCACGCAGATAATTATAAGCAATGCCGCGCCCGTCCATATACGCCCTATTTTGTGTGTCTGCTGTTTATATTCGTTTATCATAAACCCATTCTCTTTATTCATCTTACACACCCCCTAAAACATTCCGTGGTAAATCACGGATAACGCAATCGCGCCGACCATTGATATAGGAAGTGCGAAATTCTCCAGCCATTTTACTTTTGCCTTTTTAATGATTAAACCAAAAATCAGCATTATTACCGCGCCCGAAACAAGCGTTAAGAACTGCGCCTGTCCGTTTTTAATGATTTCTGCGGAAGCAAGGTTTCCGAAAGCGGCTATGCCTTTGGCGATAAACTGACCGCCCATAACAGCGATTATGCCCATGAATAAAGCGTCTATCAGTATCTTTGACCATTTTGGGCTTTTAGCGCTTATCTCTTCAATTTTGCTTTGATATTTTTTAAGTCCAAAGATATTAAAAACAGGCCCCATTATGATTCCGAGAGTCATTACCCACATGGCTCCTGCGAAAATATCGAGCGGCATGCTGTTCGTAGCAACGTTCGCAGCTTCGGCAACCTGCCCTGCCGCAAATATCTCGTACGACATAGAGCCTATTACGGAAAGCCGTATCCACGAAAAAGGCGCGCCGAGAGTTGCCGCAAGCGTTATCATAGCTATGGCTATAGGTACTGAAGGAACGATTGAAAAAGTCGCGGACGACACGGCGGCGTCTTTCATGACTTTATTTGAAAGCCCGATTTTCTTACCCTGCCTTACCGCCCTGACAAGAAAATACACCGACTGCGCAAGCACAAATACGGCGACAACTGCACCCATGATATACAAAAAGGCACCGTTAAAAATATCCAAAAAAATCACTTCCTTAATAAAATTATGGTATATAGATTTTATTGATTATGATTTATTATTATATACTTTAAATTTATACGCCGCAACAGATGTAACAGTAACGTCATTATTTTCGTAAAAAACAAAGGCCGCTCCGATAAAGAGCAGCCTGTTTTTTTATATTTTATAGCTTTGTTTTTTTAAGCCGATTTCTTTCTGAATACGAAATACAGCACAGCGGTTATCGCCGCCGCGGCCGCTATACCTATCAAAATCCACATGAGTATCGGCCAAATGCTATTCCGTACATTAGAGGAGCTTGGTAAACTGACCAGCTGTCCCGACTCATCCGTCTGCATGTCCACCTTTCCAAGCGGTACGCCTTCTTCGTTTAGTGCAGTCAATTCTACCGAGCCTTTTTCATCCAGCTCGTCTTTGCTGACTTCAAACTGAATATTGTCCTGTCCTGCAATATCTATTATCTCGCCGTTTGGCAGCTGTATTAAATGTGTGCCCTCGGGCAGATCTGAGACATCAATATCAACAATGACTGTATCTTTTTGACCATCATCTTCGGCATTATCGCCCGTCTCAGGCACGGACGCAGACGGCGCAGCTGTCGGCGCCGGTGTTGGTGATATTGACGACGTCGGTGTAGGTGTATTGGACGGCGTCGGTGTAGATGTCGGTGTAGATGTTGCTCTTGGCGTCGGTGTTGCTATTGGCGTAGGTGTTGCTGTTGGCGTAGGCGTAGGTGTCGGCGCAGCATTTACCGAAATCAAGCATGTATCCGATTTACCGTCTGCGGCCGCCGTGATTATCGCGCTGCCGGCGTTTACTGCCGTTATTTTGCCGTTTTGGTCGACCGTTGCCACGCCCGTATTGCTGCTTGACCACGTGACCGCCGGAAATGTCGCGTCAGCCGGAAGAATTGTTGCGGTCAATGTAATCGATTCGTTTATCTCTAACGTTTTGGACGAACTGCTAAGCGTTACGCTTGTAACCCTTTTATTCCATTTGGCATAAAGAGTTGCATCGCCGGTAACTGTATATGGAAATACGATTTTGCTTGTATTGCATGCCGGTGTAGGATACCATCCGCCGAAATCGTACCCTGTTTTTGCCGGAGCCGTCGGCGCATTTATCGTCTGGCCTATGGTTTGGTACATATCGTTCACGGCGCTGCCGCTCTGCGAATCGAACTCTATCGTCTGCAGGATATGGAAGGGATGGCTATAATTATTAGCATAAGCCTGCGCAGTGCTGCCCGCAAAGCCGTATATGCCGTCTGCGTTTATAGCTGAGCCGTTAAATATAACGCCGTTAAAAGTTGTCGCCGGATTGAGTACCACTGCCTTGTTAAGCTGCGCACAGTTTAAAAATACATCTGGTTCTAAAGTTACCAGGCTTGCGGGAATCGTTACTTGCGTAAGTGCAGTTGCTATGAAAACAGCAGTGCCAAGCGTCTCTAAACCTTCGGGCAGCGCAATATCCGCTAATGAGGTACAGTCGCTAAACGCGACCGTTTCAATCGTTTTAAGAGTGCCCGGAAGGTATACGCTCGTCAAAGAATTGCAAAGCGCGAAGCTATGAGCGCCGATTGTTATCAATCCTTCGGGAAGAATGACCTTTTCAAGCTTTGAAAGCCCCGAGAAAATATCGCTCGGAATCGATGTCCAGCTGCCCGTGAAGGTGATATTTTTCAATTCTGAGCATCCGGAAAACGTACCGTGATTAAGCGGTAACTGCCCGCAGGCTAAAGTTAAGTCGGTCAATGAAGTGCAAGTTGAGAACGCAGCTCCGCCAACCGTTGTCAGGCTTGACGGAAGAGTTATCTGCGTGACACCCGAATTCATAAAAGCAGCGTCGCCTATCGTCTCTAAACCTTCGGGCAGCGTAATATCCGCTAATGAGGGACAGCCGCTAAACGCAACCGTTTCAATAGTTTTAAGAGTGCCGGGAAGATTTATATTAGTCAAAGAATTGCATAACGCGAAGCTATGAGCACCGATTGTTGTCAATCCTTCGGGAAGAATAACCTTTTCAAGCTTTAAAAGCCCCGAGAAGGCATCGCTTGGTATTGATGTCCAGCTGCCCTTAAAGGTGATGTTTTTCAATTCTGAGCAGCCGGAAAACATACTGTGATTAAACGGTAACTGCCCGCAGGCTAAAGTTAAGTCGGTCAATGAAGTGCAATTTGAGAACGCAGCATCGCCAAACGTTGTAAGGCTTGCCGGAATAGTTATCTGCGTGACACCCGAATTCATAAAAGCAGCATCGCCAATCGTCTCTAAACCTTTGGGCAGCGTAATATCCGCTAATGAGGGACAGCCGCTAAACGCGACCGTTTCAATAGTTTTAAGAGTGCCGGGAAGATTTATGCTCGTCAAAGAATTGCATAACGCGAAGCTATGAGCACCGATTGTTGTTAATCCTTCGGGAAGAATGACCTTTTCAAGCTTTGAAAATCCCGCAAAAGTATCGGTCGGAATGGATGTCCAACTGCCGGTAAAAGTGAGGTTCTTCAATTCTGTGCAGCCGGAAAACATACCTTGATTCAGCGGCAGCTGTCCGCAGGCAAAAGTCAAGTCGGTCAATGATGAGCAATTTGCAAACATACCTCCGCCAAACGTTGTAAGGCTTGCCGGAATCACTGCCAGCGGAATTTTCGTACTATAAAACGCCGCGTCACCAAGCTTTTTCAAGCCGCCCGGAAGCGCAGCGTCTGCAAGCGAAGTGCATCCATAACATGCTTCGCTGCCAATGGCAGTTATTCCGTTATGAAAGTTTATTTTAGTTATCGTGGTATTATTTTTAAAAGTTTCATTACCAATGGCAGATACATTCCTGCCCGCTATCGTGCTGGGTATCGTAACTATTCCGCCGCTGCCGGTATATGCAGAAATTTCTGCAGTGCCGTCGGCTAGTTCCGTCCAAGTATAATCGCCTTGCGTACCCGTATCTCCAGCAGCCGCAAGAGCAGTACCTTCAAACAAAGTCAAAATCAGAGTTAAGACTAAAATCAAGACTGTCAGCTTTTTGTATTTCACACTATTCATCGGTTCTCCTTAAAAAATATATAAAAAAGATAAAAATTTATTATTTGTATAACACTTTACCATAACATTGTATTATTTCCAAGAAATATAATTTTTTTAATTTTATAAAACAAAAAAAGCGCAGGCAGTAAAACCCGCGCTTTTATATTGCTTAGTGTTCTTTGTTTAATACATTCCCGGCATTCCGCCGCCGCCGCCCATTGGTGGCATTGGAGGCGTTTCTTCTGGGATATCAGAAACGATGCTCTCTGTTGTAAGAAGCAGCGCCGCAATCGAACCTGCGTTTTGCAGTGCGCTTCTGGTAACTTTTGTAGGATCGATAATACCCTTCGCTACCAAATCGCCGTACTCATTCTTAGCAGCGTCGTATCCATAGTTAGCGTCATCAGTATGTTTGATTTGCTCTACAATTACGCTTCCTTCACGTCCTGCATTTAGCGCAATCTGGCGAACAGGCTCTTCGAGTGCGCGAAGAACTATCTGCATACCCGTTTTTACATCGCCCTTTGCTTTAGCGATTATAGCCGATACAGCTTTTGATGTGCTAAGTAGAGCGATTCCGCCGCCCGGTACTATTCCTTCTTCTACTGCCGCGCGAGTTGCCGCAAGAGCGTCTTCTATACGCATTTTGCTTTCTTTCATTTCTGTCTCTGTCGCCGCGCCGACCTGTATAACAGCTACGCCGCCTGCAAGTTTCGCCAAACGTTCCTGAAGCTTTTCACGGTCGTAATCTGATGTAGTTTCTTCTATCTGTGTTTTAATAGAGTTTATGCGTGCCTTGATCTCAGAAGGATCTCCGCCGCCTTCAACTATAGTGGTGTTTTCTTTGTCGACTTTTATCTGGCGCGCTGTTCCCATCATATCCATAGTAGCTTCTTTTAGCTCTATGCCGATTTCTTCAGATATGACCTGGCCGCCGGTAAGAATAGCGATATCCTGAAGCATTGCTTTTCTTCTGTCGCCAAATCCGGGAGCTTTAACCGCAACGCAGTTAAACGTTCCGCGGAGTTTATTTACAACGAGTGTTGCCAGTGCTTCGCCTTCGATATCTTCGGCGATTATGAGCATCTTTTTGCCCTGCTGTACAACCTGCTCCAAAATAGGCAATATTTCCTGTATGTTCGTGATCTTTTTATCTGTGATAAGAACAAGCGCGTCTTCGAGTACAGCTTCCATTTTGTCCGCGTCTGTTACCATATAAGGTGAAGCATATCCTCTGTCGAACTGCATACCCTCTACAACGACGAGGTCTGTCTTCATTGTCTTGCTTTCTTCAACGGTTATAACTCCGTCGTTTCCGACTTTCTCCATAGCCTGTGCTATAAGCTCGCCTACTTCTTCGTCTCCTGCTGAAATAGCCGCTACCTGTGCGATAGCTTTTGAATCGGAAATTGGGTTAGATAGTTTCTTTAAGCTGTCTACCGATGCTTCAACTGCTTTTAAAATACCTTTTTTAACGCCCATCGGGTTTGCGCCCGCCGCAACGTTCTTGAGCCCTTCGCGGATAATCGCCTGCGCTAGTAATGTCGCTGTTGTTGTTCCGTCTCCGGCAACGTCGTTTGTCTTTGTCGCAACTTCTTTTACAAGCTGTGCGCCCATATTTTCAAACGGGTCTTCAAGCTCTATCTCTTTAGCTATTGTAACTCCGTCATTTGTTATAACCGGCGAACCGAATTTTTTATCGAGTACAACGTTTCGGCCCTTTGGCCCGAGTGTTACTTTGACTGTATCAGAAAGCTGGTTAACGCCCGCTTCTAAAGCGCGCCTTGCTTCTTCACCGTACTTAATTTGTTTTGCCATTATTATTCCTCCTTAAAAATTTATTCCACTGTCGCAAGTAAATCACTCTGACGCACAATTATGAATTCTTCGTCATCAAGCTTTACTTCCGTGCCAGCGTATTTCGAGTATAAGACTTTTTCTCCGACCTTGATTGTCATAACAACTTCTTTGCCGTCGATCATACCGCCTGGGCCGACAGCTACTACTTCTGCCGTCTGCGGCTTTTCTTTAGCGCTTCCCGTAAGAACAATACCGCTCTTTGTTGTTTCTTCGCCTTCAAGGCTTTTAATTACTACTCTGTCACCTAATGGTTTTATGGACATATGCATAAACCTCCTTTTAAATTATATTTATAATTAATTAGCATATTATTTGTTAGCACTCGGCTGAGTTGAGTGCTAACAACGTTAAATATAATATATATGGTCAATGATGGCAACCTTCAATAAACACGCTCTGTTAAGATTATCGCTTTATATCTTCTAATTTCTCTTCCATACTTCTTCATTCTATAAGAATCATTAATTCAGGTATTTTTTAAAATAAAAAAACTATTTTCTTTGGCACGGCAGGAATTTTTGGCATTTTGTTGAAAGTAGAAACATTCTGCATATAAAAATATATAAGGGCATGGGTGTTTCTATGAATAAATGGGATAAGCGTTTTATGGATTTAACAAAGACTATTGCAAAGTGGTCAAGCTGTTACAAAGAGAACCGAAATATCGGCGCTATAATAGTAAAAAACAAGCGCATATTAACTACAGGATATAACGGAGCTCCGGCGGGCATAAAAAGCTGTAAAGAAAAAGGCGAATGCCTGCGCCAGAAACTTGGCATTCCATCAGGAAAGCAGCACGAGCTGTGCTATGCTATACATGCCGAACAAAACGCTATCATACAAGCGGCAAAGCTTGGTGTAAGCATAGAAGGCGCTACGCTTTACTGCACCCACCAGCCTTGCGTAATTTGCACAAAGATGATTGTTAACGCCGGCATTGCAAGAGTCGTGTACGAAAAACCATATCCCGATGAATTTTCGCACGAAATTTTTAATGAATCGGGAATAGAACTTATACAGTATAAAGAATAGCAAATCTCCCCTTTTCAATTACTATTTAGATATTGAAAAAAAAAGCTGTTTGGAGTAATATAATGTGGTGTGTATCTTTTTACACACTATATTTTGTGTTGTAAATAACTCGAGGAGGATTTATGGTCAAAAAATACAGCGCCGGTGATATACAGGTTTTAGAGGGGCTTGATGCCGTACGAAAAAGGCCGGGCATGTATATAGGCTCTACCGGACAAAAAGGGCTGCATCATCTTCTTTGGGAGATAGTCGACAATTCTGTGGACGAGGCTTCAAACGGGTTTGCAGATAAAATAGATGTTACTCTGCATGAAGATAATTCTGTTACAGTGCAGGACAACGGCAGAGGCATTCCCGTCGGTATTCATCCCGAGAAAAAAGTTTCGGGCGTAGAAGTAGTTTTTACACAGCTTCACGCGGGAGGAAAATTCAACAACGACTCTTACACATATTCGGGCGGTTTGCACGGAGTCGGGGCGTCTGTTGTAAACGCACTTTCAAGATGGCTTAACGTCACTGTGTATGTAGACGGCAAGAGCTATGAACAAAGCTTTAAAAGCTATTTAAAAGACGGAAAAATGGAAAGCGGAAGACGCGTTTCTAAATTAAAAGAAACAGGGCTGTCAAAAAACCATGGCTCAAAAATAACTTTTCTTCCCGATGACCGCGTTTTTGAAACTATCTCCATGAGCTTTGATACGGTATCCTCTCACCTTCGGGTATTATCTTTTTTGACAAAAGGCGTAAAGATAACTTTAATAGACGAACGTGTAAAAAAAGACGGCAGACCCAAAAAAGAAGTTTTTGATTATCAGGGCGGCATTGTCGATTTTGTGCAGTATTTGAACGAAGAGAAAAAGACGCTGCATAAAACGCCGATATCTTTCAGCGGCGCGCTCGGAGATGTAAAAGTTGATATCGCGCTTCAATATAACGACAGCTATAATGACAATATATTATCATTCGTCAACAACATACAAACGGCAGACGGCGGAACGCATGTCTCCGGTTTTAAATCTGCTCATACAAAGGTAATGAACGAGTACGCCCGAGCTACCGGCCTGCTTAAAGAAAAAGAATCAAACCTCTCGGGCGATGACTACCGCGAGGGCTTATGCGCCGTAATAAGCGTAAAAATGAAAGACGCCCAGTTTGAGGGCCAAACAAAGGCACGGCTCGGAAACACGGAAGTAAAGACGATTGTCGAAAGCATAGTTCAGGAAAAATTGTCTTTATTTTTAGCCGACCTTAACAACACGAGCATGGCTAGCGAACTTGTCGGAAAGGCGGTCAGCGCCGCCAAGGCAAGAGCGGCAGCTACAAAAGCAAAAAAACTCGAACGCCAGAGAAGCAAACTTGAAGGCGCTCCTCTTGTCGGTAAGCTTTCAAGCTGTTCGGGCAAAGACGCCGTTAAAAACGAACTGTTTTTGGTAGAGGGCGACAGCGCGGGCGGAAGCGCAAAACAAGGAAGGGACAGGCGTTTTCAGGCCATACTCCCCCTTCGCGGAAAACCTCTTAACGTAGAAAAAAAACGTCTTGACCAGGTGATGCAAAACGAAGAGTTCAGGTCTATCATTACGGCTATAGGCACAGGTTTTGACGGCGTGTTCTTAGAATCGTCGCTAAAATACCATAAGATAATAATACTTTCGGATGCAGATCAGGACGGCGCGCATATACGCGCTATACTTCTGACGTTCTTTTACAGATATTTTAAAGACCTTTTAACTGCGGGGCACATTTATATAGGCAGGCCGCCGCTTTACAGAGTTCATAAAGGCAGTAAATCGTTGTACGCTTATTCTGATACAGAGCTCCGGCAGGCGCAGGAAGAAATGGGCAAGGGCGCTAATCTCCAAAGATATAAAGGACTTGGAGAAATGAACCCCGAACAGCTTTGGGAAACTACTATGGACCCAGGCTCTCGGCAGCTTTACAGAGTTGAGCTCGATGACGGAGCAGAAGCCGAAAGACTTGTTACCATACTCATGGGTGACAAAGCGGAAAAAAGAAAGATTTACATATCTGAACATGCAAACTTTAACAAAGAGGACAGCTTTTTCAAGATAGAAGGAGGCAAAGATGCCTAAGAAAAAAGCACCGGTAATAAACGAAAGCATAACGCCTATCTCTATGGGCGACGTAATGCACGATTCCATGATACCGTTCGCAGAATATGTAATTATGGACAGGGCCCTGCCGCGTGTTGAGGACGGTTTAAAGCCTGTACAGCGCCGTATACTCTATACCATGATGGAGCTTTCTCTTTCGCCCGACAAGCCACACAGAAAGTCGGCAAGAATTGTCGGCGATACTTTGGGTAAATACCATCCGCACGGCGACAAAGCGGTATACGACGCTATGGTGCGCATGGCACAGGATTTTGTTATGAGAGCGCCTCTTGTCTCGGGGCACGGCAATTTCGGCAGCATGGACGGAGATTCCGCCGCCGCCATGAGATATACTGAAGCGCGCCTTTCCCCCATCGCTATGGAAATGCTCGGGCATATTCATAAAGACACGGTAGAATACAGCTTTAACTTTGACGACACTTTAAAAGAGCCGACTATGCTTCCTGCGCGTTTTCCGAACCTTTTGGTAAACGGAGCATCCGGAATAGCCGTCGGCCTTGCCACAAACATACCGCCGCACAATTTAAATGAAGTTATAGACGGCGTTATTGCACGTATAGTTAACCCCGAGCTAACTTTAAAAGAGCTTATGGCTCATATAAAAGGGCCCGATTTCCCCACCGGCGGATATATGCTTAATTTGGACGAGCTCAAATCCGCTTATGAGACAGGGCGCGGCAAAGTTATAGTACGCGCGAAAACAACTTTTGAAAAAAGCGCAAACGGAAAAACCAAAATAGTTATTACGCAGATGCCGTATCAGATAAATAAAGCGGCAATGCTCGAAAAGATACTTCGCATAACCGAGCAGAAAAAAGAAATGTTTGCAGGTATCGCAGATATACGCGACGAATCTGACCGCACGGGCATTAGGGCGGTCATAGAAGTGCGAAAAGGGTACGACCCCGATAAAATACTCAACTGCCTTTACAAATATTCTGACATGCAGACTACTTTTGGCATCAATATGGTTTGTATAGCCGACGGCCAGCCAAAGCAATTATCGCTTATGCAGATGATAGACCACTACATAGCTTTTCAGAAGCAGGTCGTCACCCGGCGCACAAAGTTCGATTTGGAAAGAGCAAAGGCAAGAGAGCATATTTTAAAAGGGCTTATAATTGCCGTCGAGAATATAGACGAAGTTATCCGTATAATAAAAGGCTCGTCTTCTCCTAAAGAAGCAAAGAAAAAGCTTATAGCCAGATTTTCTCTTTCCGATATACAGGCGCAGGCAATACTCGATATGCGGCTTGGAAGGCTTACCGCTCTAGAGATAGAATCGCTGCAAAGCGAATACGCTTTTATACTCGAAACCATAGCGAGGCTCGAGGCGATTCTTGCTTCCGAACGCAAGCTTCTTAAAATAATAGTTTTGGAATTAACCGAAATAAAGAATAAATACGGCGACAGCCGAAGAACGGGAATATTAAAATCTAACCACGAGATAGAAATCAACCATGAAGAATATAAAACTGTGGAAGAATGCGTTATTCTTCTTACCCAGAACGATTTTTTGAAGCGTGTAAATCAAAAATCTTACCAAAAATCGGCAGGCTCTGCGGCGGACGGCGAAGCGGTAAAATGCGTTTTGCAGTCGGCTACAGATAAGCGCATACAAATATTTACCAATATAGGCAATCTTTATACACTCCAGACAACGGATATTGCCGAATGCAAGCTCCGCGACAAAGGAAAGCCGCTTACAGCAATACTCGCCGGAATAAACGCGAACGAACAAATCATAGGCATTTTTGCCATAGACGATTATTCGCAAGGGCATTTGGTCTTCTCCACTAAAAATGGCCTTATAAAAAGAACTGAGCTTAGTGAATACGACGTACGCAAGAAAAAAATCGCCGCATGCGGGCTGGTCAGCGGCGATAGCTTAGTATCTGTCAATTTAATTGAGCAGGACCGCGACTGGATGGCGCTTACACGCCACGGCATGGCGATACGCTTTTCGACTTCGGATATATCGAGCATGGGAAGGTCTGCCAAAGGCGTAAAAAGTATAAAGCTTGAACAAAACGACGCTATAGTTTTATCTTCGCCAATAGGCGGCGACGATGACATATTGATGTTTACAGACCAAGGCTACGCGAAGCTTACAAAAGTCAGTAATTTCGAAACTCAGCGAAGAGGCGGAAAAGGAATAAGAGCGATACCGTTTATGAAAAACGGCTCAACAGGCGCATATGTTGCCGCTGCGCTTTGCATAACAGAGCCTTGCGCGGTTGTCGCAGTTTTAAAATCGGGGCAAAGCTTCGACCTTGCTTCGAACCAGTTTAAGCGCACCGCACGCACTTCTAAAGGAAGCCCGGCGGTGCTTGCCGTGCTCGGAGACAAAGTCATCTCGGCTTATAAATCATTTCTTTCTTAGAAAAAAATCTAAAGCCACTGCGAATGAGCAAAACAAACTAAGAATGCTGCGACATTGGTCAAAAAAAGCCGCATAAATGCGGCTTTTATGTTATCTTTTTATTCTGTAACTGTAGTGCGGCTTTCTGCCTTTAAAGCGTTTTCTTTTTCTTCTATTAACAGTTACAAGGCGTATCACAAGAAAAATAATAAGCGCTCCGGGCAAAAGCAGCCACCACCATATACCGGCGTTATCCTTTTGAGTAAGCGCCTCATTTAAATCTGCGGGAGGCATTGTTACCACAGCCGTTCCGCCGCTGGCGTTCGGGTCTGTTCCTGTCTCATAAATATCTCTTGAAGCAACCAGGTTTCCCGAATAAATCTCAGCTCCCGTTTCCTTGCTCTTGTAAGTTACCGTGCCTAGTATATCGCCTTCCATAATAGGCGCCTGAAGCGGCACAGGAACATTATATTCTTCTACCGTCTCTATACTGTCCGTGCCGTCTTGTATATTCTTTAGTATGTCTTTTTCTATAGTTGTATATCTTCCCGTGGTCACGGGCGTCTGAAACTCTATAAGGCCGTCTCCTGCGTCGCTTTCAGAGTAATTCTCTACCTGCGCCTGTATAGGGTTCACCATATCTAGAAACGACTGCATATCCACCGTCGCAAAATTATCGAACCCAAACTCAAAAAGATCTTCCGCGAGCGGCCATCTGTCGCTGCCTTCTTCTGTGGCATCGCCGAATACCAAACAAATAAGATCCATACCATCTTTTGACGCCGTTGCTACGAGGCACTTATCCGCTTCGGGAGTAGACCCTGTTTTAACGCCCGTTGCGTATCTGTAATAATCCGAGTCATCGCTGAGCATGAGATGGTTAGTGCTTTGTAAAGTCATCTCTTTGTTTTTGTTGGTCTTCGGCATAGTGTATTCCGATTTGCCAACGATCTCCATAAATTGTTTGTTTTTGAACGCATAAAGCATGAGCTTGCTCATATCAGAAACCGTAACAAAATGCCCGTCTGTATCTTTACCGTGTACGCTGTGAAATTCGCTTGAATCCATTCCTATAGATTTTGCTTTGGAATTCATCATTCCAATAAAATCTTCTACCGAGTCGGCTATATGTTCGGCAGCAGCTACAGCGGCATCGTTACCCGATACCATCATCATACCGCCGAGTAAATCTTTCATAAGAACCTTTTCGCCTTCTACGAGGCCGATATATGACGACCCTTCGCGAACTTCACTTGCGGCATTGCGGCTTACTAAAACTTCTTCATCGGGGCCGGAATTTTCGAGCGCGACAAGACAAGTAAGAATCTTCGTCGTGCTTGCCGGCCTTATCTTCTCGTCTTTATTCTTTTCATATAATATACTACCTGTTTTGGCGTCCAGCAGCATTACCGCGTTAGGATTGACTGTGCCGGTATACTTTGTGCTATAGCCCGTTTCAGCAAATGCCGTACCCATAAACAGTACAAATACTGTAAAAAACCCCAAACAAATAGATGTAATTCTCTTCAAATCTATACATCCTCTCTGAATACCCTAATATATGTCTTAAAAAAAGATTATAGCTAGTATAGCAGTTTTGTAAACCTTTGTACATAGTTTGAAAGCATTTTTTCGACAAAACAAAGCAAAATAGGAATGTCCGAAAATTTGTTCTTTGCTCTTTATATGCCTTTTATTATCTTCTGCGTCCCTTTATAAGCGAAACGATAAGAAAAATTATTATAACGAGCAGCAAAACCGCAATCGTTATCCAAAGCCAGGCCAATCCTACAATGCCCGTTTTTGCGCCCGTATCGCCCGCCTGCCCGCCGTCTGCTGCCTGATTTTTGCCGTTGTCGAATGATAACTGTCCCTGCCCTAATACGTCACGCCCGGCAATAAGCTCTGCCTCAAAGGCGATATCTCCCGTTGTGCTGCTTTTATATGTAATTGTACCTACTGCTTCCCCTATTGCTATGGGTACACTTAGAACATCGCCGTTGTAAAACTTTATAGTGCTTTCTATCCCCGCGCCGCCCTGCAGAATTTCTTTTGCAGCGCTTTTATCCATAGTTATAAATCCGCTGCCTGTATTGTTTATTTTCAGCTCGAGCATTCCGTCATCATCCGAAGCGCATTCTTGCACCTGCACGCTTTGGGGCGGCATGTTATCTATTATCTGCTGAATACTTACCGTTTTATAATTCTCAAATCCGTATTCAAAAAGGCTTTTTGCCAGCGGCCAGCGCTCAGTACCGTCTTTTGTCTCGTCTCCGTATATGAGGCAGATAAGCTGCGTCCCTTCTTTTTTAGCAGAGCTTACAAGGCACCGAAAAGCTTTTGGCGTCGAGCCCGTCTTTATACCGTTCGCATATTCATAGTAAGCGCCGTCTACAGCTTCCTCGTCGTTGCGAAGAAGCATGTTTGTATTATATACCGTTCTCGCGATATTCTTATTGGTTTCGGGCATATCATATGACGCGGTCGATACTATATCCATGAACTGTTCATTCTTTGCGGCATATAACGCGAGCTTGCTCATGTCTCTTGCCGTTACGTAATGCTCATCTTCGTCTGTGCCGTGAGCATTGACAAAATGAGAATTGTCCATTCCAAGCTCAGATGCTTTTTCATTCATCATTGCGGCGAAGCCTTCTTCAGACCCGCCTATATGCACGGCTATTGCCGCCGCCGCATCATTGCCCGAAACAAGCATAAATCCGTACAAAAGGTCTTTCATTTTAATCTCTTCGCCGTTTTTTGTTTCTAATAAAGAGTAACCCGAGCCCGTCCAGTCTCCCTCGGGCCCTATCTTTACAACTTCGTCCATAGAAGATTTTTCAAGAGCAAGTATGCACGTCATAATCTTTGTTGTGCTTGCCGGGCGGATTTGTTCGTCCGCGTTTTTCTGGAATAGCACTTCTCCGGTTGCGGAATCTATCAGCATAACCGCATTTGATTCTATAGAACCGTCATACGGCGGAGCGGCAAAGGCAGATCCTATAAAAAAAATCATGAAAATAATTAATGTCAAACAAAAAGCTGCTGTTTTTTTCAAATATATATACCCCTTAAATAATCTATTTACAATAGTATAACAGTTTTGTCGTTTTTTGTGAATTGGTAAATTCCCCGCATCCCCGCGTTCTGTAAACGCTTCGCCTCTGATTTTTATTGTTTCCAAATCGCGGCTGTACATGTATAATAAGGTTAGCATATAATCATCGGAGGTAAAATGGGATACAAGTTAATTGCAATTGATTTAGACGATACTTTGTTAACGGACGAAGGAACTATTCCTCAAAGGGTAGAAAGCAGCATACAAAAAGCAAGGCAAAAGGGCGTGCATGTGGTTCTTGCCACAGGCAGGACAAAAAAAGGCGGGCAGCGTTTTTATGATTCTCTCGGGCTTGATACCTTGTTTATTACAGCAGGCGGAGCAGAGGTTTACGACGCGCAGTCTAAAAGAGTTTTTTCTTGTTTGGTAGATTCGAGGCTCACAAAGCAAGTGATGGCATACGCATATGAAAAAGGGCTTCATCCTCAGGTTTATATTGACGGTGAGCTTGTGTATAAAGATATAAATGAATACGCGCTTATATACGAGGGCCCTTACGGATACCCCGGCATCGTAACGCCGGATATAATGGAGATAGAACAGATCGTTACTCCAAAAGTGCTTATTGTGCTTGATGAAGATAAAGCTGTCGATATACAAGAAGATTTAAAAACGCTTTTCCCGACGCTTGCAATAGTGCGCTCTAAACCAATGTACATAGAGCTTGCCCACCCCGATGTCAGCAAAGGCGAAGCGTTAAAATTTGTTGCGGAGTATTATAACGTGGCAAGAAATCAGATAATAGCTATAGGCGACTCACCGATAGATATTTCCATGCTCGAGTACGCGGGGCTTGGCATTGCAGTAAGCAACGCGTATGAAGAAGTAAAAAAAGCTGCCGATATTATCTGCGCTTCTAACGAGCAGGGCGGCGTTGCGGATATAATAGATAAATATATTCTTGGAGGCAAGGCATGAAAACTCGATTAAGCATTGATCAGCTCGCAAAAGATTTAAAATTAAGCATATTATATAAAGGCGATGTTGAAGAGATAGAAATCAATACTTCCGACCTAAACCGTCCGGGGCTTCAGATGGCAGGGTTTTTTGAATATTTCGCGATAAACCGTATTCAGCTTTTCGGTATGGTAGAAATGACGTACCTGCAAAACCTTGACCCGGAACTAAAAAAGAGCAGGCTCGAAAAATATTTTGCCAGCAATATGCCTTGCGTGCTTATAGGGCGTAACCTTACCCCTCCCGATGAAATGGTCAAAGCGGCACAAAAATATAATACTCCTATACTCATGTCCGGGCTTACCACTACAAAACTCAGCCATAAAACGACCGTTTATTTAGATAAAGTTCTGGCGCCTAGTATTTCGCGGCATGCCGGATTGATGGATATATACGGCGTAGGTATACTTTTAATGGGAGATTCTGGCGTAGGCAAAAGTGAGACCGCGCTAGAGCTCGTTAAAAGAGGGCACAGGCTCGTTGCCGACGATGTGGTAGAAATAAATAAGCTTGCCGATAACCAGCTTATAGGAAAGTCTCCCGAGATAATACGGCACATGATGGAGATCCGCGGGCTTGGTATTATAGATGTGCGCACTCTTTACGGCATAGGCGCGGTCATGATAGAAAAATCTATAGAGCTTGCCGTAAACTTAGAGCTCGGCGATCTTTCTAACATAGACAGGCTCGGTCTGTCGACAGAATATTTAACTTTGCTCGGAGTAAAAATACCCACTATCACCATTCCGGTAAGGCCGGGCAGAAACTTAGCGATAATAATAGAAGTTGCAGCAATGAACTTCAGGCTTAAAAGCATGGGCCATATTACCGCCGAACAGCTTGACAGCAAACTTCTTGAGATAATCGCGCCGGGCGAATTGGATAAAAATAAGCAAAGCGATAAAAAGTAATTATTGCATAACAAGCAAAGTATAAATAAGTAAAAGGGGGCTGTTTATGAAAGCTAAACCTTATGCTTATTTTTTATGCGCAATAACGCTTATTCTTATAGCATTATCACCCGTTTTTATATTATCGTATTATGAAACTATGCCCGAAAACGAATCGTATAAGGGAATATTAACGCTGTGGCATATCACAGGCTGGCGCACGGGCGGCTCTTCGGGAGTTTCCTTTCTTAAAAAACGCGCCTCGGAATTTGAATCTGTTAATCCGCACGTTTTTATAAGAACGGTAAGCATGACGGCAGCTGAGGCAAACGAAGCTGTAAGCTGCGGCGAGATTCCCGATATCGTTTCTTATCCGTACGGCTATGAAATATCTTTCCCCTTGTCTTTTCTGCCGCAAAAAGATTTTGCTGTAAATCCGCTAAGCACCGCATATCCTTACATGCGCGGCGGCTATTGTATGCTTATTAATACAGATATGCTGTCTGAACAGGCTGCCGAGGTTTCAGAAGGCTGGGGTTTGCGCCCCGACGAACTGCTCACAGCTGCGCAGTTCGGCTTATGTTTTGACTCTGAAAAAGGCTATACTTCTCTTCCTTCGGTCATGTTGCATGAATACCCGGAGGCAAAACGTCCGAACATTTCTACCTGGGGCGAAGGCGACGTGCCCGACGCCGCTCTTGGTTTGCCTGTAACTTCGTATACCGACGGTTTGACAGCTTTCTGCGAAGAAAAGGCATGTATACTCATAGCATCGCAAAGACAGCTCTTTGAAGCTCAGGCATTGTACGAACAGAACGAAGCACCCTCTTTTTCAGCATACGCGGTAAGCGGCTATACAGATATGGCGCAGATGATAAGCGCGGCAGAATCTGAAGATGAACTAAAGAAAAAAATGTGCATATCTTTTACCGAATTTCTGGTAAGCGAAAGCGCGCAAAAAAAGCTTTACGCACTCGGCGTCTTTCCCGTACTGCCGGATATAAAGATTTATCAGGATGACGAGTGCCGATACGCCATTTATGAATTGTTATGTAAAAAAAACAGGCTGCTTTTTCCGCAGTATACAAATGAACTGGATGAATTATCAAAAAAGGCTTACAGCGGTGACGCCAAAGCCTTAAGAGAAATTCGCAGATTATTGCAATAATTTTTATATCATTAAGTTAATCACAGAACTCCTCGCAGTATTTATCTATGCCGTATTGCTTTATAAGCTTCTTCAAAGTCGCAGGCCCGGCAACTCCGTCGGCCTCGAGCCCCTTTTCGTTCTGGAACTCTATTATAGCGTCTTTCGTGCCTTTGCCAAAATAACTGTCTGCATAAACATCATATCCAAGAGCATTTAACATTAACTGTAATCTTTTCACTCTGTTTTCAGGCTTGCATCCAAGCTGCGGCCATTTATATGTCCGTTCAAAAAGTGCAGGAGGTCTCGAGTCAGAGTCGCTTCTTCCCGAATACGAATCGCTATAAAAATTATGCCCGCCTATTCTGGTATAAAAAACATGGCTGCCCCAATTCTCTCCTTCAGGCTTGTTTGGATGGAAAAAATAGATGTTCTGCGGAACTTTCCAAACCTCGTCATTAAGAACAGCCCGCGCTGCCGATTCGCATGAAGAACTCGGATTTATAGACGAAGAATATCCGCTGAACTGCCCCGACGCGGTAACGACCTCTATTATATCATCGCCGGGATATCCGCTTGCCAGAACGCGGTTCATGACAACGTTGCCCACAGCTATCTTGCCATCGGTAGATTCCCCTCCCGCTTCACCTTGTATTAGCTGCGCCAAAACGTGCAGCTCTTCATCGGTATACTCATAATGGTTAGAAGAATACCCAGCCTCGTTATAATATAAGTCTGCTTCTACCATAAAGTAATCCGCAAGCTCTCTCAAATCGACCGGTTCGGGCGTAGGCTCGGGCTCTTTTGTCGGCGTAGGCTCGGGCTTTGTTGTCGGCGTAGGCTCGGGCTTTGTTGTTGGCGTAGGCTCGGGCTCTTTTGTCGGCGTAGGCTCGGGCTCTTTTGTCGGCGTAGGCTCTAGCGTAGGTGTCGGTATATCATCCGGAGATGTAGTCGGAACGGGAGTTGCAGATACTTGAGGTATATCAGACGAACTGATTTTGGTATCAAAATCGTATGATTTTTGAATTTGCGCAAGCGCCGCTGCGTTTTCTTCCAGTTGAGCGCTGCTTTGCTCTTCTGTCTGAGACGGCTGTGCGTCTGCTTCGTTCCAGGGTGCAATAATTACCGTTAAAATAATAGCGGCTGTCAATATAACAAAAGCCGCCGCAAATGTTTTATATTTACTTCTTATTTTCTTCTTGCTCGATCTTTTTTCGCCAGCTGCAGTTTCCGCATTGGTTTTTATATATTTATTGCGGACAAAAAAATCAGCTGCTATAGCTAAAAAACCTTTAGGTTTTCTTTTGTTCGTGCTGTTAAAGCGGTGCTGCGAAGTTTCGCTTTTAGAAACAGCATCTTGTTTAATGCTTCTGCTTTTACTAAAAACGCCATTGCTTTTTCTTCGCTTTTGTATTGACTTTTTCTCCGAGTGCCTGCCCGGTTGTTTAAACATTTTGTCATTCTCCTCGAAAAAGATTTATACTATCATGTTAATTCTATAATACTTCATCTATTACGCATTGTCAATATATTCGTAACAGATTCGTAACAATTTGCCCTGTTTTTACAATTGAATGCACATAAAAAAAGCGGCCGTTAAACCGCTTTTTCTTCATCAGTTGTAAAAATCAAGATAATATTTTTCAAATCCGTACGCTTTTATCAGCGCCTCAATTGTTGAAGGCCCGGCAACTCCGTCAGCATCCAGCCCTTTGCTCTCCTGAAACTCCTGCAAGGCTATTTCAGTATCTTTGCCAAAATAACTGTCTGCGTAAACATCATAGCCCAGTTTATTTAGCATATACTGAACTCTGTATACTCTTTTTTCCGGCTTGCATCCGTAACGCGGCCATTTATATGTTCTGTCAAAAAGCGAAGGTGGTACTTGCCCGTTGCGATTACGCCCGCTGTATCTATGTGTATAAAAACAATGTCCGCCGATCTTTTTATAAAACGGATGGCTTCCCCAGTCGCCTTCTCCCGATCCGGAGCGGAAAAAATATACGTTTTGCGCAATAACCCAGTGCTGGTTATCTAGTATATCTCTTGCCGCCGCTTTGGCCGAAGATTTCGGTTTTCTGTCTTTATGCCTCGCATATGCGAACTGTCCGGGCGCTGTTATTACCGCTGTTATAGTGCTGCCCGGATACCCTCTGCATAAAACGCGGTTCATAACGACATTGCCGACGGCAAGTTTTCCTTCATAAGACTGCCCGCCTGCTTCTATTTGAATAATCTGCGCCAGTAAATAAAGCTCGTCCTTTGTATACTCATAATAATTTGTCGAGTATCCGACATCGTTATAATAAAGGTCGGCTTCTACCATAAAATCATCTATCAGATCGTCCATTACAACCGGAACGGGCGTCGGCTCGGGCTCGGTAGTAGCTGCAGGCGCTGATTTTTGCGTAGGCGCCGCGGTTTCGTCAGGCGGCGTAGTGGGTATTGACGTTACCTCTGTTTCGATTTCGGATAACGCGTCGGTTGACTGCTGAAGCTTTGCAAGCACAGCTATATCATCCGTCTCTTCTGCCTTTGCCTCTGCTTCGGCTTGCAACGGCACAGGCTCTTCTTCTTTAGGCGCCGCGCCTCCTAAGGGAACGAGTAAAACGGTAAGCAATACAGCAGCAACTAATACTCCCGCCCCTGCATATATATATATCCGTTTGATTTTACTTGCTTTTTTACCAGCTCTTTTTCCGCTTTCGGCAAATAACAATGCAGAATCTTTGCTCTTTTTCATATTCTTTCTGCCAAAAAATAAAGCTAATTTTGATATTAGCCCGCCAAATAATTTTTTCTTATTACCATTAACAAATCTTTTATTAGGCGCTGTTCTTAAACCTTTATCGACTTGCTGTGCACTTAAAAAGGTCTTCGCGTCCGCTTTATTCTTTTTGCACATACCGGCAAGCACTTTACTATTTGGCGCTTTGCTCTGCTTTTTTCCCTTATTCTTTAAAGAAACAGGCTCAACAAAAGACGAAATGTCTTCCGCTTTGATATTCTTTTTTATTATTGCGGTTCTTTTTTTACCCAGTTTTGAAAAGAGCTTTTTCAAAGAACCTTTGACATCTACCATTAAAAACTATCTCCCGAATAAGCATTATCGCATTATTATTAGTCAATAATAAACTATATTCAAATTCATGTCAATGCTAACGTAACACTTTTGTAACATTATTCATTTTACCCAAATTCATACAATTCATGCTGTAAGCTTCGTTTTTGCCCCTTTTATGTGCATAATAAGCAAGATTCCTTACTAATTCCTATCGCCTATCTGTTTTTTTATTTTGTCTCTCTGCGCCGAGTTTGCCGCTTTTGCGTTATATAGTTTAATTATCTGTAAAACCTTCGCGCCTTTGTCTTCGAGCGTCTCTTTTATAATATCCGCACATTTGGCGTTTGATTTATAAGGAGTCCTGTCCGCCTGCATTGTAAAGATAATTATCTGCTTACCGTCCGCGTCTAACTCGCTCATAAAAGTATTTACAGCCGGCGCAGGGTTACCTGCCCAGATAGGCGTACCAATACATATCTTATCATACTGCTTCATCTGCTCTTTGAAAGAATCTATAATCTCGCTCTTTTTACATGCAGCGCCCGCAAACCCTGCGGCAAGATATGCAAATATTGACCTTCCTCTTTTTTTGACCTCTTTTAATGGATATAAATCCGCGTCTAATTTCTCTGCCAAAATCTCCGCCGCTATTTTTGTACTGCCGTCCTTTGAATAAAATACCACTGCGGTTTTCATAATCGTACACCTCAATATATTTTTATATCGCAAACGCCCAGCCTTTAACGCCCAGAGTTTTAGCTGCAATTTCGCGAATTCCTTTATTTATATCTTCCTCGCTGTCATTATTCTTGTGCAAAAAAGCATCTATTCCAAGAAAAGCGACGCGCGCGCAGACGCTTGGGTTCTTTACTCTAAAAACGCCTTGCTCTATACCCTCGTATACCACATTCTCCAAGAGCGGATAAAGTGCGTGCATTCTCTCTTCGTCTATCACGGCACGAAACCATTCTGTTTCGCCGTCTTTGAAATAAGTTCGAGGCTCACTTTGAAAACCCCTTTTTTCAATAAGTTCGCTTATAAAATACTCTATCTTTGACATAACATCTTTTTGGTTTTCCATGTATTCTTTTATCTTTTCGCTGTATTCTTGAAGCTGCGCCGCTAAAATATAGCGCACAATATACTGTTTGCTTTCAAAATGATAAAAGAAAGTTCCTTTTGCAACACCGGCCAGTTCGCAGATTTCTTCTACCGGTGTTTGGTCATAGCCTTTTTCAGAAAATAAAGTTCTCGCGCTGCTTAATATAAGCATTTTTGTCGCTCTCTCGCCTGCCATAATCTCCTCTTTCTCGCGGCGGGCGGGGCAGCCTGCCTTTAGCCGCAATGTGATAATTTCATTATCGACTAAAGTCAATTTTTTAAACATTTTCTGCTGTTTTTTTTACTTCTTTTTTAGTATAACTGCCCTAAGACGGCCGTTTTTTCGTATAAAAACAGCCTCGCGAATCCGCAGGGCCTTATATCATAATTAAATAGATGTGTTTTATCGCCGTGTAGATAAAAAGACAATACCGACGCTATGAAGCCTTTATGAGAAACCACCAGTATTTTTTTGTTTTCATGCTCTGAAATTATGCTGTTTATGGTATTTACCGCGCCGCCGAAATATTCTCTGACACTCCCGCCTTCAGGAAAAACAAACGAACAATAATCATCTAAGTATTTGTTCCACTGTTCGGGCATCTTTTGCTCAATTTGCTTTGCGGTAAGCCCTTCAAATAAACCAAAATCCATCTCACGCAAAGTTCTTGTATATTCTATTTCGTAACCGGGCGCTATTATATGCGCTGTTTGCACAGCTCTTTTCATATCGCTGCTGTAAACAAAATCAAATTTGTCTTGCGATAATGCTTTTGCCGTGCGTTTTGCTTCATCCTTGCCTTCATCGGCAAGCGGTAAATCGGTTTTCCCGCAATACACCCTGCTTATTGTTGCTTTTGTTTTACCGTGCCGCGCCAAAACAAGCTCTGTCATATTTCTCCTAAAATAAAGACAGCCGTTTTTACACGGCTTGTCACTGGAATTTCTATTCTAAATTGCGGTCTTTTCGGCCGACTCTCAGGCGCACCATCGCTCTTGCAAGCGCAATCTGGTTCTGCATATATTCCTGATAGCTTTTCTTTTGGCGCAGCCGTTCTTCCGCTCGTTCTTTGGCTTCCTGCGCGCGCCTTATATCTATCTCTTCGGGCCATTCTACTGCCTGAGAAAATATAATAGTCTCGTCCGGCCTTACTTCAACAAAACCGTCCGTCGTTGTGCACTGTTTCCACTCTCCGTCTATCTGAAGCTTCATTTCTCCGACTTTAATTGCCGAAACCATGGGCTCGTGCATTTTTTGTATGCTCATTAATCCGTCGGGAGTAGGAATTATAACACTTTCTACTTCTCCGTGGAAAAATATCCTCTCGGGCGTTATTATCTCCAGCGTATATTTTGCAGGCATAACAAATCCTCTATTTCTTCTTTGCTTTAACTCTTACGTCGTCTATATCGCCCGCCATAAAGAAGGCGCTTTCGGGTATATCATCCGCTTCTCCGTCAACTATAGTTCTGAAGCTTTCTATTGTTTCTGGCATAGAGACATATTTTCCGGGTATGCCGGTAAAGACTTCTGCTACAGACATAGGCTGCGATAAAAATCTCTGTATCTTTCTCGCTCTGTAAACAAGCGTCTTGTCTGTGTCAGAGAGTTCTTCCATACCTAGAATAGCTATTATATCCTGAAGCTCTTTGTGCCTTTGCAGAATCTCACCCACGCGCCGCGCTATGTTGTAGTGGTCTTCCCCAACTATTCGCGGGTCGAGTATTCTCGAAGTTGACTCGAGCGGATTTATCGCAGGGTATATGCCAAGCTCTGATATCTGTCTCGAAAGAACGGTAACAGCATCTAGATGCGTAAACGTCGTCGCAGGAGCCGGGTCTGTCAAATCGTCGGCCGGAACGTAAATCGCCTGTACCGAAGTTATCGAGCCGTTCTTTGTCGAAGTTATACGCTCCTGAAGCGCGCCGAGATCGTTTGCCAGAGTCGGCTGATAACCAACCGCCGAAGGTATACGCCCAAGCAGCGCCGAAACCTCTGAGCCCGCTTGTATAAAACGGTAAATATTATCTATGAAAAGCAAAACGTCCTGATGTTCTTCGTCGCGCAGGTATTCAGCCATTGTCAGCCCTGTAAGCGCAACACGCATACGCGATCCGGGCGGCTCGTTCATCTGTCCGAATGCAAGGCACGTCTTTTCTATAACGCCCGACTCGTTCATATCATCTATGAGCTCGTTTCCTTCACGGCTTCGCTCGCCTACTCCGGTAAATACCGAGAAACCGCCGTGCTCTGTCGCAATATTCTTTATAAGCTCCATTATAAGCACAGTTTTACCGACGCCCGCTCCGCCGAACAAGCCTATTTTCCCGCCCTTCGCGTACGGTGCGAGCAGATCAATAACTTTTATTCCTGTCTCAAATATCTCGGTCGCCGGATTTTGTTCAGAAAACTTCGGCGGGTCACGATGTATCGGCCACTGATGTTCGGCGTTTATAGGCCCTTTGCCGTCTATCGGCTGTCCGATGGCGTTCATAACTCTTCCGAGCGTTTCTTTGCCGACAGGTACTGTTATCTTATCTCCCGTGTTTATTACGGGCAGTCCGCATGAAAGGCCTTCTGTCGCATGCAGAGCGATACAGCGAACTACGCCGCCGCCTATGTGCATTTCTACCTCTAGCCATACTTCTCTCTCACCCAATTTTATAACGAGGGCATTGAAAATCTCCGGAATATACCCGTCGTGAAACATAACGTCTAAAACGGGGCCTGTTATTCTTATGAGTTCGCCCTTATTTACTATTTTATAATCCTGCATATCTTTCTCCCGAATATTATGATAAAGCTTCCAGAGCGCCCATGATCTCTGAAATCTCGTTTGTAATAGCAGCCTGCCTTGCCCTGTTGTACTGTTTTGTAAGGTCGTGTATCATATCTTCCGCATTGTCCGTCGCGTTTTCCATAGCCGTCATTCTTGCGCAGTGCTCACTGGCGTAAGACTGTACAAGACATCCGTATACAAGGCCTATCATATACTGCGGCACAAGAATATCAAAAACTTCTCTCGGCGATGGATGATAATTCATTTCTGCCGAATACGAAGTTTCCGTATCAACGCCTTCAAAGTTTGATATGGACAACGGCAGCAATTTTATAGCTTTTGGTTCCTGAAGAAATACCGAAGAAAAATCGGTATATATGACATACACTTCGTCCATAAGGCCATTATCGTAAAGCTCCAATATATCTTTAGTGATATTCCGTGCGTTATACAGTGACGGGTTCTGCGAAACATGAAGGAACTCTACATCTACCATAAAGCCCCTGCGTTCAAAAAACGCGCGCGCTTCCTGCCCCACCGTCAAAATATATCTTTCTTCGCTCTGCTGCATTGTCTCTAAAGCGAAGTTTAAAACGTTGTGGTTATATCCGCCGCAAAGCCCTTTATCCGCCGCTATAACGACATACGCCGCCCTGCCGTGTTCGCTCTCGCCTATATACGGATGGTGGATATCGTGCGAATGGGAAAAGATATCTTTGAGCGCAGACTGTACCCGTTCAAAATGTACATGGTTAGCCTCAAACTTGGCTATCGCTTTTTTCATCTTGGATGTGGAAATAAGATGCATAGCCCTTGTTATCTGCTCTGTTTCGGATATAGACCGTATGCTGTGTTTAATATCTCCCATACTAGCCATTACGCATCATCCTCTTTTTCAAGTTCAATTCCGTTTGCCTCGCAATACGAAACAATATATTTCTCTGCCGCTTTTTTCAGTTTTTCAATAGAACTGTCCGAAAGGTCTCCCGTTTTATTCATGCTTATACGCACATCGGGATAATTTGAGTCTACATATTCTATGTAACCCTTGTTAAACGGTTTTACGTGCTCTATCGGAAGCGGAACAAGATATTTGTTTACCGCTACGTACAATAAAATTACCTGGCTCGCCATGGGAAGAGGAGAATACTGTCCCTGTTTTAGCGTCTCTGTCAGTTTCGCGCCCTGGTCGAGTGTTTCCCTTGTAGTCTTGTCAAGATCCGAAGCGAACTGCGAGAACACCGCAAGTTCCCTATACTGCGCCAAATCGAGGCGCAATCGCCCAGCGACTTTTCTCATAGCCTTTGTCTGAGCGTTTCCGCCGACACGCGATACCGAAAGCCCGACGTTTACACCCGGGCGTATGCCTGCGTTAAAAAGCTCTGACTCGAGGTATATCTGTCCGTCTGTTATAGATATAACGTTTGTCGGTATGTACGCCGATATATCGCCCGACATCGTTTCTATTATAGGCAGCGCCGTCAGCGACCCTCCGCCGTTTTCATCGTTCATCTTTGCCGCTCGTTCAAGCAGCCTTGAGTGCAGATAGAAAACGTCTCCCGGATATGCTTCTCTGCCCGGCGGGCGCCTTAACAGCAGCGACATCGTCCGATAAGCTACCGCATGTTTAGAAAGGTCATCATATACTACAAGCGCGTCTTTGCCGTCGTACATAAAACTCTCGGCGACCGCGCACCCCGCATACGGCGCTATATACTGCATTGAGGCGGTATCGCTTGCCGTAGACGCAACGATAGTCGTATATTCCATAGCGCCTTCTTCTTCCAAAGTATTTATTATAGAAGAAATTGTTGACGCCTTTTGTCCGATGGCAACATATACGCAGTAAACATGCTTGCCTTTTTGGTTAAGTATTGTATCTATGGCGATGGCTGTCTTTCCCGTCTGCCTGTCGCCTATTATAAGCTCTCTTTGCCCTTTGCCTATAGGTATCATACTGTCTATGAACGTGATACCCGTTTCAAGCGGATTTTTAACGCCCTGCCTGTCTATTATCTGCGGCGCTTCGGCCTCTATCGTCCGGTACTGCGTAGCATGCAGCTTTCCTTTGCCGTCCAGAGCAACTCCCAGCGGGCTTATTACCCGCCCGAGCAGCGGCTCGCCGGTCGGCACCTGAACAACAGTACCCGTGTTTCTGGCGGTTGACCCATCTGAAACCTCGTCAGCTTTGTTAAGCAGAACAGCTCCTATGCTTTCCTTGGAAAGATTCATAACGATGCCGAAAGAATTGTTTTCGAACTCTAACAGCTCACCGTACTTGCACCCCTCGAGGCCTTGCACGTGAACAACGCCGTCTCCGCTGTACGTTACCGTTCCTATCTCTGTAACATCGAGATCTCCGGTATACTCTTGTATGCGGTCTTTTGTTACCTGCCCGAATTCCTCTATGTTAAAATCTACATTGAAATCGCCCTCTTTAAAATCATCTACTCTGTAAGGGCCTTCTTCTGTCTCTACAATAAAATTCTTGAGTTTTCCAAGATGCGTGCGGATACTTCTGTCGTAGACTTTATTGTCGAGCACGACAATAAAACCGCCGAGAAGCTCGGGCACTACCTCAACCTTAAAGTTGATTTCTTTGCCCGTTAAAGACTCGAATCTCTTTTTGATAGATTGAATGGTTAACTCGTCAAGCTGTATTGCAGATTTTAGTTTGCCGTCTATAGCCAAATTACCCCACCCTCTCAAAGAACTCGTCTATTATTTTGCGATTATCGTCGAGAGAAACTTCGCGCTCTAAAACTTTTGCCGCTATCTGTACAGCCATATCGGCAATCTCTGTCTTCATATCCATACGCGCCTGTACCTTTTCTCCTTCAATTTCCTTCTTAGCGCGAATAACTAAATCTCTGGCGTGTTCTTTAGCGTTATCGAGTATATCTCTGGCGTTATCTTTCGCCATTTCATTACTCTTTGTAATGATCAGCGCCGCATCGTTATTCGCCTGTGCCATCATCTGCTGATACTCCTGCTTTTGCTGAACAAGCTCTTTTTGCCTTGTATCAAGCTCGTCAACTCTGTCAGCAAACATGTTTTCACGTTTTTTTATAAATTTTAAGACAGGCTTATACAGCAGCAGTTTAAGCACGATAAAAAGTATAACCACGTTTAAAACGTGCACACCTATCTCCCAAATATTTAATTCAAGCATAACAGTACCTCATTTTGTTTTCGTCTTTATTACAGCCTTCCGAACATCAGTATGGCAATAACAAAGCCGTAAATAGCTGTCGTCTCCATAAAGGCGAGCCCAATGAGCAGCATCTGATTAATTTTGCCGCTTGCTTCAGGCTGACGCGCCACGGCTTCCGTCGCGCGGCTTGTGGCAATACCCATACCGATACCTGCTCCGAACCCTGTAAAAACCGCTATTCCAATTCCAATTGCAATAAGATCCATTTTTCTGTTACCTCCAGATTTATAAATTTAAATTTATCTTTTCGCTCCATAGACTACTGTTTCTTCCATGAACGAGACAGTCAGTACCAAGAATATATACGTTTGTATTCCGACGTGGAAAAGATTAAAGTATATCGACATTAGTGCGGGAAGCCCGAATGACAAAAATGTAACGCTGTATAAAAGATCCATAACTACAAGGCCGGCAAACATGTTTCCGAAAAGACGTACGGACAACGACACCGGTATTACCGCGTGTGTAACTATGTTGATGGGCAGCATAAAAGCTTTTGGTTTGACAAACCAGCGCAGCCTTCCGAATATGCCCGAATAATACACGCCAAAAGCGTTTATAAGCACAAAGGACATAAGCGCGAGCGCTATAGTAAAGTTAATATCCGTCGCGGGCGCCCGAAACCCGAACAGCTCAACAAGGCTTGTACAAAATATCATTATGGCAACCGTAAAAATATAAGCCGCAAATGAAGCGCCCCGTTTGCCGAGCGAAGAGTTTGTAAACTTTTCGCAGAATTCTACAAACATCTCTAAGATATTCTGTATGCCTTTTGGTACCGTTTTGAATTTCCGGAGAACAAATATGCGTATAATAACAGCAAAGAGTATTAATATAAGCATAACTGCCCAGGTAATTATTATCGTTTCGCTTAGTTCTAATCCAAAAACCGAAACTTTGGGCGGCATTACCGAAAGCTGTTCGCTCTTCAGTCCCACGCCTCCCGTATTTGTCATTATGTTCTCAACCATCGCTGCTGTCCTCTCTGTTACTGCGTTTTTTTAATATAAATACCGAAATAGCGATAAGCCCTAATAAAATCCCTCCTGCCGTCCAGATTAAGTGGTCTAATGATATAGTTGATAACAGGTATAGTATCAAAACAATTGCCGCCATTTTAGTTAAAAGCAGCGTACCGGCGATAAACTTTTGTAACGGCTTACCTTTAAATATCATTAATCCTAATTTATTTAGCGCAAGCACTTGCAGTACTCCGATAATTATTCCTATAAATAATCCCCACATAACTTACTAATTCTAATTAATATGCTTCAAAAATGCAAGTGTTTTGATGCGAAAATATATTACGCAGATCATTGGTCAAAATATTAGTCTCGTAATCCTCTTCGCCTATCTGCAGGCTTATGCCCTGGTGAAAAATTCTTGCAAGTTCGTCTATGCTCATTTCCTGGTCAGCATATATATTATTAGTATTGTTCCATTTGGCAAAGTCATCCACGATATTGACATATTCGAGCAGATGCTCTGCTCCAAAAGCGTGAAGAAGCGCATTAGCGTCGACAACTCTTGCCATTCCGTGAGGCATCGGGCGCCTGTGTTTTTCTGCCGGTATGAAATAATCCGCCCTGTCGTACCCCTGCCCTAATATGTGCGCCAAAAGCGTAGCTAAATCCTGTTTGTCCGAATACACTGTTTCTATTATATCGGCTTTTTTATTATTGCCGAAATACAGCATATACGCACACGGCACATCGTTTTTTTTCACTACGGCAACTTTTCCGCCGTCGCTCTCTAACTCTCCTAGCCTCCAGAGCCATTCTTTTTTATCTCTTATAACATAACCGTCAAAACCCCGCATCATTTTTCTGTACATGAGGTCGAGCACCAGATAATCGGTCGTCTCAAAAATTTCAGCGCCCTGCTGCCATATAGATCTGCTCGCGCTAAGTCTGTTGACATAAGAATAAGTTGCCCAGCCGTAGTTCTCGTAAAAACTGTGCTTGAAAGGGTAAAGGTGTGCCATAAAGATTTTTCTGTGCCTTAAAAGCGACAGCGCTTCTTTTAGAACGGTGCGCATAAGCCCCTCGCCCCGCCTTTTCTTTTCCGTCGCCGCTCCCGTTATAAATACTGAGCTAAGATGCCGCCCCTGTACGCTTATCTTAAACGGTACCATATGCAAAACGGACACAAGGCCGCCGTCGAACAGCCCTATAGAATTTCCCGATGAAACCTTGTTCTTAAAATACCAGTCAATAAACGCATCAGAATCGGAAAAAGCCTGTTTCCAAAGCGCTTTTGCCTGCGGTATATCGTTTTCATCCAGCAAACGAACGTTCAAACTTTTATCTCCTGACACAATCGAATTTTTCTATTAAAAACACAGGGTTGTAAGATAGCTTAGACCGCCTTAACCCCTCTATTCCCAAGTCTTCTTCACGGTTGATATATTTAACATCGCACCATTCGTTTTTCGCAAATTCTCTGTTGATAAGCGCAAAGCTGCCCTGTATATCCGGGTTCGCTTTTTCTATGTGTATAATCGCCATATCTTTATCAAACTTTTCTCCAATCGAAAAAGCTTCCAGCTCATCATCTATAAACATCATTCCGCACACCAGCCCGAGCGCCTCAAGATTAGCAAGAGCATTTCTTATTACCGAATGCTCTTCTTCATGCCCCTCTAAAATTTCGTCTTTGCCCTGCATCCATTGGCGGCAAAGTTCTATGCAAGATTCATAATAATCGCTTGTGTAGCGTTTATATTCATAGCTGTGTTCTTTTATCAGCCTGTTAATATGGTTGCGCTTGGCGTGGTATTTTTTCCCGCTGAGCGTACATAAGTCTTCAGAGAGGTAAACATAATCAAAATTTTTTCTGTCGGTAGTAAATAAATATTCACCCGGGCAGTCTTTTTCAATCTTTTCTTTTATCATACCTGTAACGCCTTTTATAAGCGGCGGCGTTTCCTTAACGCTTTTCAAATATTCTTCGCATTTTTTTATCGGGCGGCTTATATTCGTTTCACATTCTTTTAAGAAAGGGGGCAGCATAAACGATTTCTCGCATCCGTTATCTATATATAAATACATTGCGTCTTCGTCTGTTGCCATGCTTATTCCCCAAACCTTGCTCCATAAATATATATTTGCAAAAGAAGCTTCAATGTTGTGGTAACCGTGGCAATACGTATGTTCTTCGAAGAGCTCTTTATCTTCTAATTCAATACTTTTAAACTCCAGCATATATACCCCTTTTTTATCTCTAGACAGTATTATATACCAAAGAACGAATATTTCAAAATTTTAAGGTAAATTCCTATGAATATCTTGCTGAAAAGAATCTTTATAAGTTAAAAATATACAAATTTATGTCATTTATGAGGGTGTTTATCCCAAAGAATCTTAGTGTTGCAACAAAGAAGAAATCATTGACTATTCGGATATCGTATTCAAAGATATTAAAAGCAAGGAACTGAAAAAAACTTTGGATTGTCTCGGCGCATCTGTTATCTGTTATCGCAAGGGCGCGCTGATAATGATGGAAGGCGATAAAACAAACAATATTGGCATAGTGTTACAGTCTATAAAGAAAGCGCTCTTTCGCGCGCGCTTTCTAAAATCCGCGAAGACAAAATTCTCCGATACGATAAAAACCGTTTTGACATACTCGATTTACAGCGGCTCGAAGACATACTGCAAAGTAAATAAACTTATTAACCGCCGCGAATTATTGTGATATAATATTTTTAAATAACCAGTCAGCAAGAAAGGTGTAATAATATATGGAAAACAGCAGCGGTGTAACATACCCCGCCGGATTTACCGCCGACGGTGTCGCAGCAGGAATAAAGAAAAACGGCAATAAAGATTTAGCGATAATTAAATGCGATGTAAAAGCAAAAGCGGCAGGCATTTTTACACGCAACGTTGTGCGCGGCCATTCACTTGCGCTTGCGCAAAAAAATCTGAAAAACGGCGAAGCGCAGGTGGTTATAATAAACGCCGGCAACGCTAACGCCTGCCTTGCAGAGCGCGGCGAAAAAGACGCTCTATTGATGGCAAAACTCGCGGCAGACGCATTTGACTGCTGCCCGGATGATGTTCTTACCGGCTCTACAGGCGTTATTGGAAAACCAATGCCTATGGAGCTTATAAAAGCCGGAATAGAAAAAGCACAGCCTGTAAAATCGGGCGGGCTTAATGCCGCTAATGCTATAATGACTACGGACACGACAGTTAAACAGGCACAGACGAGCGTAGAAATAGACGGATGTGAAATTCGCATAGGCGGAATGGCTAAAGGCTCGGGCATGATACACCCTGACATGGCGACTATGATATCGGTTATTACAACCGACGCAAACATTTCTATAGATGCTTTAAAATGCGCGCTTACGCAAACGGCGGACAAATCTTTTAACCGCATTTCTGTAGACGGAGACACAAGCGTATGCGACAAAGTCTTGCTTTTATCGTCCTGCCTTGCGGGCAATAAAGAGATAAAAAAAGGCACGGATGAATACGATATCTTTGTAAAAGCGCTAATCGATGTCTGTATAAAACTTGCAAAAATACTTGCGGCGGACGGAGAAGGCGCAACAAAGCTTTTGACTATAAAAGTTGTCGGCACAAAAACGAGCGAAGACGCGCATATGATAGCGTGCGCTGTCGCAAAATCACCGTTGTGCAAAACGGCAGCTTTCGGCAATGATGCGAACTGGGGCAGGCTTCTTACTGCCGCCGGATATTCGGGCGCCTCTTTTAATCCCGAGAAAGTAAACATTTTTATCGGCGATATACAGGTATGCAAAGACGGCGGAGGATTAGAATTTGACGAAAGAGCTGCAAAAGAAATTCTTGATAAAAAAGAAGTTACATACACTCTTGATTTTTGCGAGGGCGCAGGCGGCGACACTATGTGGACGTGCGATTTTTCTTACGACTACGTTAAAATAAACGCAAGCTATAGAACATAGCAATAAAAAAGGCAGCAAAAAAAGAGCAGTTTATGCTCTTTTTTTATTTGCAATAAATTATTTTATCTTTGCAGTCGAAAGCTCTTTTTTTTGCTTTTTTCCGCATCTTCTTTTTTTGTTTTTTGCTTTTTTTCAAGCGCAAAACTCTTTTTCTTTATTTGCGCAGCAGGCTTTGCTTCACTCTGCTCGTCCTCTGTAAGCTGCTGCTTTTTCTCCGGTTTTGATTTTTTTTCAAAATGAAAACTCGTATCTTCCTTTGCTAAGCCCGCAAGAGCTTGCTTATTGCCCGTAGAGAATATTTGAATAAGCGCGCTTAGTATCGCAAGACCCGCCGCGCTTGCTGCAACAAGAAGTGCGTTTGCCGACAGATAGCCCATAAGTGCTGACGATAGATTATCGAGCGCCAAAGGAGTCTTGCCTATAAACACCTCGAACACAACATATAGCCCGAGCCATGAAACGATGCATGCCCCAAATAACGACGTGGAAACAATAACAGCGTTTTTTTGATAGACTATTGTTAGTATTCCCGTTATTATGCACAAAGTAAGGCATATGGGAAGAAGGAAAATCAGATTTTGAATATTAAATGCGTATACTATAAACAGCAGAAAAAACGCGCTTGCCAGCAGGCCTGTAAAAAAGCCCGCTATTCTCTTTAAAAAGAAGAGTATAATGTATATTGCTATACTGCTTCCCCCAAAGAACAGCCAGACACCAAGCTCGTTTAAAGCAAACCGCCCGTAAACAAAAACGTATATCAAGCCTTCGAGTACTATCAGGCCGCATATAGGCAAGAGAAATCTTGCCCAGCGGTATCCGAAGAAACAAAAAACAAACGCTAATAAAGCTGTAACTCCTGCGCCTATAAGCAGTATTAAAGCTAAATCCATATCAGTCCCTCTCTTATCATTCTATTTAGATTGTCTTTCCTTTTTGCTTGTTACGGTAAGCTGAATAACAAGGCCGGCGACAAACAATGCGGCAAGTGTTATAAGATATACAGTCGAAGAAAACGCGCCGAACATTGTCTGCTGGTCGTAATAAGCGGCAAGGCTTGTAAGCTGAAGATTGCTCGTCAGATGATAAATAAATTGGGCAAGCGCCGATGCGCCTATAAACGCCGTGAATATAGAAACAAAAATGCGACGTTTGTTAAGCGTGATAGACCCTAATATACATCCTACTATAAGCACGGGAATATATACGTACCAGTCGAAAATATTGAGGCTGAATACTTCTATAAGCAGCAGGCAGAGAAGAACTCCTCCCCCAAACCCTATGAAGAATATACCGGCATAGAAAAACAGCACGAAAAGCACCGCTCCGACAACTCCCGCCCCGAGGCTGATCAGCAAAACTGCTATGTCGCTAAGAGACGTAACGGCAGGCAGAAGCGTACTCGCAAGCAAAAAGCCAAGCACAAACCCATAAACAGCTATAATAATTTTTATCCAACGATTTCCAAAGAAGCAGAATACAATGCCTATAAGAAGATAGACGATTAACATGATAATTGCTAATGTTTGAGAATCCATAATTACCTCCCGGTTTTTTTATATTGTATCACAGTAAATAAAAAAAATCATTCACACCGCCGACAATTTTATCAAAAAAGACGTCAAATAAATTTATTAATTTTCAAAACAGTCTTTTGATACGCAAAAATTAAAAAACATATTGAAATATCAAGATAGAATAAGCCGCATGCCAGGATAAACTTTGCCGCTTTTATCAAGGCAGTTTATATTTCTTATACTGTCTGCGCTTATATTATACCGTTTTGCAATATCTTCAATGCTTTCATGCGGGCGTACTGTATAAAGCTCTCCTTTTATCACTGGTATGCTAAGGATATCACCCTCTTTTATGCTGCTTAAATCGTCAATGCCGTTTGTCTTTAGAAGAATGTTCATTGTGATACCGTGCATTCTTGCTATGCTGTAAAAGGTGTCCTGCGCCTTTGCTGTGTATGTAATAAATACGCCGCTGTTTTTCTCTCCTGCGCACCTGTTGCAGTAACACTTTTTTGGTATCTTTATCTCTTTGCCGTAAAATCCTGTTTCATTAATTGAATTTGCCCTCATTATCATGCATACGGGCACTTTATAATAAGCGCTGAGCGTCTCTATTTTCTCTTTTGGTTTCATTTTATGTACAGCCAGCATATCCATATAAAAACTCCTCGGTAAAGGATATGCTAAGGGCTCTGGGTTATATGATAGACAGAATAAATTCTTCACAGTCCTCCAGCGAAATTTCTATAGGATTTTTGCTCATTGACGAACCCATCGACGCCTTTGCCAGATCTTTCACCATTTCGATTTTTACGCCCAGTTCCCCGAGCCTTACGGGCAGCCCGAGATATTGGCAGAGCGAAGCTATTTTATCGGCAGCGGCGTAAGATGCCTCTGTTTCATTCAAAAATTTATTTGTGCTAAAAACCCTTGCCAGATTTGCGTATTTTGTGATCCCCTTATCTATATTGTATCTCATTACATGCGGCAAAAGCATGCCGCAGGCAATTCCGTGGCGCACTCCGAGCATTGCACCAAGACCCGCGCCTATTCCGTGAGCGGCGCCCAGCCCCGCGTTAGCAAGGCACATTCCGCTTACCATAGACGCTAGTGCCATAGTCTCCCTCGCGTCTATATCGCTGCCATCGTCGTACGCTTTTTTGAGCGCTTTTACTGCAAGCGGAGTATGGTAAAGCGACATAGCATCGCAAAACTCGTTAGCTTGTTTTGCTGTGTAGCTTTCTATAAGCTGGCATATAGCGTCCATGCCCGAAGCAGCCGTTATGCTTTTTGGAACGGATAGCGTAAGCTCGGGATCAAGCAGAACAATATCGGCGATTAGCTTTTCGTGCCTTATGCTTTTTTTAAAGCCTTCTTTTAAAGACATAATTACAGCGTTTTTTGTAACTTCCGTACCCGTGCCCGATGTCGTAGGCACAGCAATAAAAGGCAGAGGATCTTTTTCTATCTGCCTGCCCGTACCCACGCCTTCAAGATAATCGCGCACGCTGCCGCCGTTTGTGATAACGCCTGCCGCAGCTTTCGCGGTATCCATTACACTTCCGCCGCCTATTCCTATGACTGCGTCTGCGCCTGCGTCTATAGCCGCCATTACAGCTTCGTCAACAATTTCCGGCGTCGGCTCGGCCGTAATGCCCGTATGAAGCGTGTGTTTTTTCCCCATAGCTTCCAACCCGCCTGCCAGTTCTTCCAGCACGCCCGATTTTCTCATAGACTCGCCGCCGGCGACTATAAGAAAATGCTGCCCTAAATTCCGGCTTAGCTCGGGAAGCTTTTTTATACTGCCCTTTTCAAAGACGATTTTTGACGCCGTATAAAACTCGAATTTCATCACAATTCCTCCGCATTATTCTGAACCGCAACGAGCTCCGGCGCAGTCAGGCTTCTTTTCGCGTCTCTGCAAAACTGTTCAGTGAACCTGCCTTTTTGCCCCCCGCCCTGCCCGAGCAGCATAAACGGAGCAGGCTCGCCGCCGTGCCCGCCGCTGTCCGAGAAAGTATAATGGTCAGAAACTATAATGCCGCTGTACCGTTCTTTTATCTCTTCAAAAAACGGTTTTATAAAATACTCGTCAATTTTCTCTATTGCTTCTTTTTTTTCTACCGGCAAAAGTTCATGAGAAAGGTCATCAAGTTTTTGTATATGGATATACGAGAAATCGTATTCGCTAACCGCCTTTATAGCCGCTTCTTTCTTTCTTTTCAGAAAATCAACAAAACTGCCCTCTTCGCTCATAGTACGGCAGTCGGTGCCCGAAAGCGCTGCAATACCGCGCATAAGAGATGTCTCGGCAAGTATAACGCGGCTCGCCTTTTGCGTATCACCAAAGTCGGGAGCGTATGACGTACCCCAGAACCATATTGCGTTGGCACGAGTATCGTTATCTTTTTTGAGCACCTCATATGCTTTTTTGAGCAAATCAAAATATTTGCCTATGACTCCCCCGCCTTTTATATATTTTCTTATATCCTCGCCTATAATATCGTGCGGCGGCATGAACTTTAATTCTTTAGCGATATCAGCCTTGCCTTTTACAACGAGTATGTTGCGAAACGTATCGGTGTTAATAAGCTCGAAAGGGCCTGTGAATACTTCTTTATTCAGCCTTTGCACAAGCGGCCTTGAAAGATGAGTTTCTATATCGTGCGCACTGTAGCTTTGTATTACGCCCTCCTCGAAACTGTCTCCTTCAAGCGTTACAAAGTTGCACCTTATATACAAATCTCCCTTTTCAACAGGTATACCCGCGCCTGCCGCTTCTATTACGGCCCTTCCCGTATAAACCTTTTCGGGGTCGTATCCGAGAAGGCTCATATTGGCGACTGCGCTGCCTGTCTCGAGCCCTTCGGGGATAGTGCGCACAACTCCCGCTTTCGATTTTTCAAACAGTTTATCGAGCGCAGGAGTATTCGCCGCTTCCATAGGCGTTTTCCCGCCGAGCTTTTCTTGCGCTCTGTCTGCTATTCCGTCTAGTACTATCGTAAACTTTTTCATATATCTCTCCTATATCTTTTTATTCCTTCCACAATCTCTTCCGTGCTAGGCGGACACCCTTTTATGCAGTAATCAAAACCATTAGTACAGTTACCGCATCCAATAGTGCCGTTCTTTTCTCTGTAACCCTGACCCACGCTGATATGCAAACTGCCCAAATCGTGATTCTTTTCCATCTGCACAATCGCATTTGCCAGGTTACCGTAGCACGAGCTGCATGCCTTGCTCTGCGTTATATGAGAAGCGGCGGACTCAAGCTCTTTAGATCTTTTATGCTCTGTCTTTAAAGCCGCTTTGCCTATATGCACTATTTCCGCGCCGCTAAGGTCGCTGCTCCCCACGCCTATATCAGCAGCTATTTTTATATATTCTATATCTTCAGGGCAGTATCCCAGCAAATCGGCAGCGTATGCGTCTATAAGCACGCTGTCCGTTCCTGCTATCATGGTGTTCATTGCCGCAGGATTCCCTCCCTCTTCAAAATCCGGGTCGGTGTAAATTCCGTCCGCAATAGTAAGAGAAGGATAAATCATTTTATTTAAGTACGCTATAGGTTTATGCAGACCCATAGCGTGAAACCTGCGTTTTTCGCTGTCGGGTATAAGCCCTTTTAAATTTTTAAGCGCGCAAGTTATCTTGGTCTGGCAGTGCCCTTTTATAAGCGGCAGATTTATAAGATAATCTATATCGAACGCACGCTGCGAAATGTTTATCTCCATGCCGCGAAATTCGCATTTTTTAAAACTATCCTTTTTTACGTCGATAAGCTCAATGCCGTATCTTTTTGCCAAATCATCATATCCGCATACTTTAAAAGCGTCTTTTGTTTTTACCGCAAGCCATGAACTCTCTATTACTTTTAGATTATTGTAACCGCGCTCTGCAAAATACTCAATTATAGCTTCGCTTATAACCGGGTTGGTCGTGGCCCCGCTTTTATACCCTTTTGCTACCACGAGATTAGGTTTTAGCCCTATGCTTACGTTTTTATCCAAGCCGAGCTCGGGCCTTGCCGCCTGCAGAAGCTGCATTGTCATACGCCGAGCATCGCTTCCATCGGTAACATAAATTCTTGCCATGCACATCTCCTTTTACAATTGGCATTATACCATGCGGCATAATCTTTCTAAAGAGAAAGTTGCTGTTTATATAATATAAAAATTATATTCCGATACAAAAAAAGCGCCTTAATCGGCGCTTTTATAATATAAAATCATTCCCTGTGTAAAGTATAAGTTTTATCATCTTCGTAACAGTAAACACGGATGGTATCCATACCTTCGAATTCAAATTCATATAAATCATGTGCAGAATCGTCTTCTTCACTATAAATTATAAACTTAGCGTCTTCGATATCATAATAAAAATCACCATCCCAGTTAGTAAAACTATCCCAGGCACTCCAATGATCTTTATCTTTATCATAACTCATTTCAAATCTATAATCTCCTGAAGAATCCTCCCAATATCCTATTAAAAACCAAAATATTACTGAGTCTTTTAGAACATATTCCGAAACATTAATCAAACCTGAATAACTCATAAACGTTTCATATTCATCTTTTGTTAACTCTTCTTTATCATCAATAATAATCAGCAACGGTATTAAACCAATATAATCATCCGCTTGTTTATATCCCGTAATTATTTCCAAATTCTCTTTAGCAAAATCATATTCTTTATTTTCAAAAAAATCTAACGCTTCAACATATAAATCTTCTTTTATTGTTTCTAATTTATCTTTAGAATCTTTGTATTCTCCAATCGCTTCTAACTCTGATATTGCACTAATCCAGTCCTCTTCTCCAATATTAAGAAGCGCTTTTTGATATGATATTTCGGGCAGCAAATCTTCTGCTTTTTCATACCCCGAGCCTGCAAGTTCATTTAGCATTTTTTCTGCTGTATCGAATTTACCTTTCTCAATATAGCTTTGGGCTTCCGCCAAATCCACGCCCATAACCATATCTTTAGAATCTTTATAATCTCCAAGCTCTATAAACATTTTTTTAGCCGATTCAAACGAGGAATTCTCAACCAAATATTTTGCATACAGATAATCCGTTTCGGATACCATATCGGCCGCGTCTTTAAAGTCATCAAGGTTTTCATAAATCTTTTTCGCTTTTTCGAATTCATTGCTCTTTAGATAAAGGCCTGCCCTTATATATCTAGATAATTTTTGACTGTCTTTATAGAAAGAAAGCGCGCCCTTAAGGCTCTCTTCCGCCTTAGCGTATTCGCCCTCTACAATATAATTGGTTGCCGTAACATAACTGCTCTCTGATGTAATCAGCAAAATCCCGAAAGCCAATATAACAAGTGCAACGCTTATCAAGCTTATAACAGCTGCCTTTCTTGAAAGTTTGAATCTTGGTATTTTATGTGCTGAAAAATCTGTATGTGAACCTGCAGTATTCTCAGCTGTTGTGCTTTCGCCCGATTCGAGCGCGGACGATTCATATTTAATCAAACATGCTTGGATCTGATTAATAAGCTCGTCTGTCGAAACCGCTCTTTTTTGATATTCGGGCTCTAAGCCTTTTTTTATTGTTTCTATAAGGTTTTTATATTTATCGTCAAGCTCTCCGCCAAAATCCGGCACTTTTTCTTTTGAGGCTTCATAAGCGGGCGCAAGCGTTTTTCCTGTAATTATGTTATATAATGCAGCGGACAAAGAATATATGTCCGTCCATGGGCCTTTCATCTTATCCGTGCTGTAATGCTCGGGCGCAGAATACCCGGGGCGTATAAGCAATGCGCCTTGACTTTTCGATAATGCATTTTTAACAGACAAAACCGCTCCCGAGCTGTTAACTGATATATTCTGCGGGCAGATATCAAGATTATGTTTTCCTTTATTATGCAGCTCGCGAACCTTTCGTATCAAAGGTAAAAAGGCGTAAAGCTTTGCGTCAAGCGATAGATTACATGCCATAAAATAATCGTTATAAGAATATACCTTTTTTCTTCTTCGCAGTAAAAAGAACAACATAAAACAAATAACCGCAAGCAGCACAACGCCTACGCTGATGAAAATTATCAAACTCGAAGTATCGGCAGGCGGCGGCTCTTGCGATTCAGTAGCTGCGCCGAGCACGGCAGTCACCTCCGGCTCAATCGTAGCTATGGGCGCAGGTGTCTCTTCTAATTTTTCCTCCTCTATCGCCGCGGAAGACAAATAGGCAATATTATTTGAAGTCAGCAGAGGTATTAGTTCTTTAATGCTGACAGCAACATTTATATCGTCTCCGAAAGCAAGAGTATTGATACCGATAATATGTCCGTTCTCATTAAGCAGCGGGCCGCCTGAGTTGCCATGGCTTATAGCAGCATTTATTTGTATAAGTTCCCTGTCCGGGCCGCCATCTATCAGCGAACTGGATTTTAGAGCGCTGATTATACCATCGGTTATTGTTATATCTTCTATGTTCAAAGCAACATCTTCTTCTATTTCGTCTGCAGTTCCCGGGAAACCAAGCGTATCAATCGGGTCTCCGGCTTTAGGCTCTGTCAAATCTTCTATCGTTACCGGCGGCAATTCGTATATAGGATTATCAAGTTTTAATATGCAAACATCTGAGTTCTCAATACTCCTGTAAACAGTCGCTTCGGTGGAAATTGAATCTGATAAAAAAACCTTAATAATATGGGGATTCCCTTGAATCACATGGTAATTAGTAGCGATATATTCTATTGGAGATTCTGTTCCTATTGCAAAACCAGTCCCGCTGGTAACAATAATTTTATCGTCAAATGAATAACCACAAATAATACGTACTATACTTTCACGCGCGTCTAAAACTTCTTGAGGAACGGCGTTTGCGCCAAGAGCTATGCCCGGAAAAAGAATAAGAAGCGCTAACAATAAAATCACAAAAAAACGTATTTTTTTCATAACCTTCCTCTTTCATCATTTAATTCTATTTATTTACATTATATAGATAATTTGTTCGAATTGCAATAATATATTTGTTATTACTTGGCAATATATGTATTATTTTGTTGTGCTTCTTTTTCTTTTTGGCTTTACTGTAATCTCTCGTAATGTTACGCCGTTTACGTAAACTTTAACAACGTAATTCTTTTCTGATGCAAGCGGCCCGAATAAAAACTCTCCCTCGCCGTCAGAAAACGTATGAGAAACAGGAGTCAGTTTTTGTTCTTCCTGAAGATAAAGCCGCACGACGGCATCTTTTATTTTTTCGCCGTCCATATCATAAACCGTACCGTGAACAATGCTCCTTTGCTCTTTAGGAATGGTTACAACCGCTTCTATTCTCTCGTTTTTTCCGGGCGTAAACGCAAATTTCATTGGATACAGCGGCATATCTTTCACCTCGCAAAATATCTTTTAATAATATATTCACAAACAATGGCAATAATGTATGGTATATTATGATATAATTACTTTCCAAATAAAATTCTAACTTAGGAGAAATGATTCTATGTTTTTTGGCATTAGAGAAAAAAGAATTCAGATGGGCAGCTTTAACAGCGATAAATGCGAAAAGTGCGGCAAAGGCGAGGAATATCAATTTTTTAAGATAACAAAATACTTTGTTGCTTTTTTTATAAATCTTATTCCTCTTGGCTCATCTTATGAATATGTTTGCGAGCAATGCGAGGTAACAGAAACTGTTGATAGAGACGCAGGGAAGATTTTAGCTAATAAAAAATTCGGGAAAAAACAGCGCATTCAAATTCTTCAGACTGTCCTGAAAATATCAGCTTTTTTATTGGTAATAGCAGCCGCAGTAGTCCTTCCCCTCTTGCTTCGCCAGCCCGATTTTACCAATCCCGCTGTGTTAAAAGCGCTTGTAAAAGATGACGGAGTATACAGCATACAAAACGATAAGGGCGATATATACGCCATAGTCGAGATTTTAGAAGGCGAAAAAACCATTACCTTTTTTGACGATACAAGCACGCTTACCGGCGAAGGCGGAGCAGACAAAGGTTTTGTTATACATCATCATTATGAGCAGGTATCGGACGACAAACAGGTTTACCCGGGCGCTTTACTCGAAATCGGCGAAGACAGGTTCGAGCGTATATTAGATGATGTCGGCGTTCTAAAAGACCAATATGATGTTCCCGTCCGTTCTTATTATTTTGATATAGAGAATGATTCGCTTGGCTTCGCTATGGGAATTGCCGATTTGACTACAATAGAATATACAAAAGATAAGGCAACTTATTATCTAGATTATTATTTATCCGATCAGGATGTGCAAAGCTATGCCGTTGTATTGTATCTTGGAGATACGCAGAAAATATCAGCAACATTTATTCCTAAGCTTTCGGGCGACGATTACGACCAGCTGGCGTCGCTGAACGTATACAAATTGGAAAACGGCAGAGTCTTATCGCAGACTATTTATGAACTTGACGAAGAAACGCAAACTCTGGCGTATGACAGCGGAATATTGATATCGAGCAGCCTTGATGAGATAAACGCTTTTATAAAGGATAATGAGCTCAAGCCCGTTTATATAGTCGAATATAAGTATTATAAGGACACCGAAGTTGTTACATCAATGGATATTTCCATGCCCGACGAACTTGGCGTAATGCAAACAACTCCGCAGAACTTTGATGTGACAATGAAAAACGGCTATTATATACAGCAGGAACATCAGGAAGCGGAATAAATCTTCATACAAAAAAGACGCATTCTCTTATAGAACGCGTCTTTTTTTATATATTTTCATAATCAAGGGCTTATCGGCTCATAGACGTTTACATTCGAGACAAGGAAATATTCATCTAAATCAAAATCGTAGAACCTTACACTTTCTATCAAATAACCCTCGCTGTCAATATAATAATGGTGGTTTGCTTCATAAATCACGCCGTCATATTCATATTCGCCGGGAAGCACAATATATACATGAAAATACCCTATACCATAATTGATAGTATCTGTGGTTGAATCGGCAAGCACTGCATCGAGAGTATAATCAGTATTAAAAATCAAGTTAGTTACGTTCGTTGTTATGTCGCTGTATTCTGGAATTTCGAAAGCTTTGGGCAGGTTTTCAGTGCCGACATAATGCCACATAACCCCCATAAGCATTTCTTCAAACTCTTCGTCATATTCCCATTCCATAGGTGTGTGGCTGTTAGACGATACGGGCGGCGCAGTTGCGGCGGGAGATAAATTTGTGGGCGAAAGTATATTATAGTTAGATATAAAAAATATTTTTTCGGTGTGCGCATCGTAAAGCGCTAAGCTCTCTACAAGATTCCCGTCCGAATTTATAAACATCAAAGCAACAGCATCGTATCCTGCTCCGTCATATACCGTCTGGTTTCCCAGATCTGCAAGCGCACAGAACACACCGCCGATTTCTTGAGTCCAATAATTTTCGGTCGTTTCACTTAAAATACTGTTATCAGCAGAGTTAATATCATAAAGTTTAGCTGAATAATCATTATTGAATGTGTAAGCATGTTTGCTCGTGCTTGCGGCATCGACGCCAACATCTACATATCCGCCGTTAAACATCGTTGCGCCGGGGTTTGTTTCGGATAATTGATATATCCACGATGTTGACCAAAGAGCAGCCTCAAAATCCGCTTTACCTGAAAACTGCATCAGTGAAAAAGCTGCCATCGGATAATCAAGCTGTGTGAAGTCGTACGGCAAATCTATCGTCGCATCGGCCGGCATAGGTGTTTGCTCGGGAGTAGCAGCCGGCACAGGAGTTGTCGCGGGCGTTTGGCTTTGTACCCCCGCCAATGAAGACTGCATGAGCGAACCGTATACATCGCCAAAATTATCAGGCTCGGCTTTGGGCGGAGCAAAAAGTTTTAAGCATAAAAATACTATTGCCGCTGCTGCTACAACCGAAAGTATGCTCACAAGCACAATAAGCCCTGTGTGCTTTTGTTTCGGCAAAGGCACACCTGCCGGAGCCGCTCCGTAAACAGGCGGCGGTGTATATGGCGGCGCAACCGGCTGATTTGGTGGTATCGGCTGATTTAATTGCTGCCTTGCTGAATCTTTGGCAAAATTATGTCCGCACGAACTGCAAAATATGCTTCCGTCCGGTATCTTTGCTCCACACTTATTACAAAACATAGTAAAATCCTCCCGTTTTATCAATAAATCAAATCTGTAGAATCTGATGTTTTTTCATATACGGTACAAGTTCTGGAAAGCCCTCCGGGCCCTAATCCCAGAAGTCTCATTTCGCTTTCTCTGTAGGTATCAAGTTCCGCCGGATCGGCAATGTCTGAATAATCACCGTCTTGGAATCTTTGCATTTGCGCTCTTAGCTCATCCGTCCACTCGGCAGTATCGGGAACTCCTAAAAAATAAACAATGATGTCTTTTGATTCGTCTGTTCTCCACCAAAACGGCTTAACAAAATTCACGCTTCCATCATCATATAAATAATAGTCTAGCCCCGTTCCGTCTTGCCGAAATATCTTGCAGACATTAAATGTGCGCGAATCCTGATCTGTAAACGGAGGGTTTCCGAACTCTGCCGCTTCACTTTGAGCATTTGCTAAGTCGTCTCCCGATAACGAAAGATACGGATTGACAATTCTTTCAGACCACATCCAGGTTCCGATTATATCTTCTTTTACATTACCCTGGCTATCATTTGCAAACTGCCCTGTGCTGTTGTTCGAATCGGTCTGCGAAGAAGCAGAGTACTCTTTAATATCCAAACCAAACTCGTTTGATATCATGTTATAAAACTGCGGCTTTTCGGCTGAAGTAAAAATTGCCGCGGATGGTTTTTCGTCTAAGTCGTCAAATTTTACTGCAATACTTGCTCCGTTTTGTATGCCTGCCGCGATTTCGCCTGTATCCAACACAATCCCGCCGTTTTCTTTGCTGCTTATAACAGTTAACTCGGAGCCTATAGTATCCGCGAACAAAAGAACGGTATTGTTTTTTCCAAGATAAAGCGTATCTTTATCTATCACGATATCCGCGCCGCCAAAAGCCATATTTATTTCGCTCATTGCCTGTACAGATGAAAAAGAAACCATATTTTTCCCCACTATTATTTTGACGTTGTTCGCTTTTTTCAGCGCTTTTTTCGCGTCATCAATGGCATCCATCGTATCTTCTTCGCTGCTGTTATCGTCTATCGCCATATCAAGCTTTTCAAGTGCGTCTTTGGCGATTGCCGCGTCCTTTTTTATTTCTGTAAGAAAATCGTTTATGTTCTTATTGGCGCCGGTTGTATATCCTCCCGAATAGCCTCGGCCCGCATCTGTATCAAGCCCTTCCAGCATATCTTGCGCATGCGCAACTCTGCAAAGAGAAATATCAACATTTGCGCTTGCCAGAAAATCAAAAGCCCCTCCGGCAATTGCGCCGCATGAATTTTTGGCAATATCGAGGTCGCTTTTAAAATCTTTGTATGAAGAATAAGATGCCGTATTGTTTATGATATTGTTCGAATAGTACGCCGCCGTGACATAATTCTTTGCGGCAGAAACAATACCGTTTTCGCCTGTCGGGAGAATAAAGAAAAGCACAGCACAGGCGGCGATAACCACCGCCAGTATAATACTCAGCACTATAAGCGCTATTGGCTTTTTATTTTTTACGATATTTCCGCAGACGCCGCAAACAGGCCCGTTAGTCTGGCTCCCGCATTTTGGACAGACCATAAAATATTACCTCCGTTAAATCTATATATTATGACCGATAATATCCTTTTGTTAATTCGAATTATCGAGCTCAAAATAGGTTGAATCAGAAACTTTTTTATAATCCAAGCAATAGTCTGTTTTTCCCGACCTGTCAGAATAGTACAAATCATCATAGTATTTTTGCCAGTAGAAAAGAGTACTGGAACCAAAATTAGTATAATCCCCGTTTTTAAAGTCTTCAAAATCCTGCAGAGCGTCATCCGTCCATTCGGTTAAATACCCATCTGTCGGCGAATGTTTAAAAGATAAAACAACCTCTCCGTTTGCCTCGTCTATATTCCACCAAAATCCCATTACTTGATTTATGCCGACATCTTCGACGACCCAATAGTCTATACCCGTTCCGTCCGGGCGAAAAATCATATATTTCTCGTGTAATTTATCGGCGTATGTAAGGCTTGAACCGGGCGTCTTTTTATCTTCTAAATCCTGCTGTACTGCTTGTATCTGCTCTTCACTGAGCGTTTTCCAAGGATTTATAACGGCAGGAGCATACTGCCACGTTCCTATAACAAACGCTTCGCTCAGGTTCTCTCCGCCTTCATGAATCGCTGTGCTGCTGCCTGCGCTATTAGCGCCCGTATTGCCTGCTGCTGCAGAAAACTCCCCTGTGTGCGACGTTATCATATCGGCAAACTGCGGCTTGTCTCCGGCAGAAAAAACGCTTATCTCAGGCTCGTCGTCTAAATCTGCATACGTAACGGCAACGCTAGCTCCATCCTGCAATTGAGCGGAAATACCGCCCGTTTCCATCACCGCTCCTTCGGCACTTTCGCTGTCTATAACGGCAATATCTGAGCTAAGCGACTGCGCATAAAATACCGTTGTTCCCTGTGCTCCAAAATATAATACATCTTCGCCGATAACTATATCCGCGCCAAATACGGCGGCGTTAACATTACCCAGCGTATTAATGCCGCTGAAAGAAACCTCTTTGCTGCCAATAACTATTCTTGTTTCGTCCGCTTTTTGGAGCGCATCTTTAGCGTCGGCAACCGCATCCTGAAAATCGTCCGCTCCCGTTGCATTGTTTACCGAAGCGTCAAGAGCGCTTAGAGCCAAGAGCGCAATGTCTGCGTCTTTTTTCATATTCGCTGAAAATTCGTCGGCGAATTCATTGACATCGTCATTATATCTAGAATTATTAATCGTCAAAAAATCGAGCAAGCCGCCCTTTATCGTTTCGCATGAAGAGATTGCAATATCAAGATCATATTTAAAATCATCATAAGAAGTATAATTGTTTGGATTGTTAACTATATTGTCTGCAAAATAAGCAGCCGTTATAAAGTTTTTTGCTTCAATACCTATATCAACATCATCAGACGGCAAAATAAAAAACGCCGCTGCGCAGCCGGTAATTATAACTGCCAGAACGATGCACATTACAATGATCGCCACAGGCCTTTTTCGGTGCATATCATTTCCGCAGACTGTGCAAATACCGCCGCTCAATAAGCTTCCGCATTTTGAACAAACCATTATTTCCTCCGTTAAAATATATATATAACATTTTACATCACACATAAAGGATAATGCAAATATATTTATGGCATGCTCGTATGTATGTTATAATAAATCAGGCATAAATGCAGAGGTTTAATATGAGCAGAAAGAAAAAAGTATTATTGATATCTATAATAGCGGGCGGGCTGATAATAATAGTATTGGCGGCTTTCTTTATAATAAACGCACACGTAAAGGCTTACGCGGGCAAATATATTTTTGATATAGAAGACATCGCCGATTTGCCCAAAGCAGACTGTGTGCTTGTTCCGGGCGCGAAAGTTTACGGAGACGAGAGCCTCTCGCCTGTGCTGCAGGACCGGGTAGATTATGCAATTGCTGTATACGAAGCTGAAAAAGCGGATAAAATACTTTTTTCGGGAGACCACGGGCAGACCGAATATGGCGAAGTAAATTCTATGATGGAGTATGCACGGAGCAAAGGCGTACCCGAACAGGATATCTTTCTTGACCACGCGGGCTTTAGCACATACGAGAGCGTTTACCGTGCGCGCGATATCTTTCAGGCTTCTGATATTATAATAGTTACGCAAAAATTTCATCTGCCGCGCGCTGTTTATATCGCCAGAAAACTTGGTCTTAACGCTTATGGCGTAAACTCTGACCCAAGGCGATACGCGAATGAAAAAAACGACGCTTTTCGAGAAAGCTTCGCCAGAGTGAAAGATTTTTTCTATGTTAATATTTTTCTTCCCGAACCTAAATATTTAGGAGAGGCTATTCCGATTACGGGGGACAGCAGCAAGACGCACGACAGAAATTAGTTTTTCATAAGTTTTCTTCGTATGTTGTTAAAATAATACGCCGTTACCTTGGTAAACGCAAAATCATATATAATGAAAGCAATTTCGGCAAGTATTATGACTATCCACACAGCTATGCCCGTCCCGAGAACGTCTTGTATAAGTATCTGCTTCGCAAGCAGGAACATAAGCACAATCGCCACGTTATAATACAAAAGCTTTATAATATACCGCACGACCTTGTCTTTAATATTCATTTCGATAAAAAACTTTCCTATACCGTAATGCCCGAAGAATAAAACGTACGGAACCACTCTTAATATATTGGGCATAAGCAGCAGCGACAGAACAGACACCGCCGCAAACATCAAAAACGCTAAGCCTATCTCTTCTTCTAAGACAAGCCCCATAACAAAAACAGAGCTTAAAAAATACATGGCTATGCGCATAGTAGGCAGTATTGAAGCAAGGTACAAAAATAAAAGTGACATCGACGCAAACATCGCTGTCAGGCTTACTCTGTGAGCTGTACGTTTAAATCGCGGCATTGCTTCCTCCATACATTATAATAGCTATTTTTAAAAATACTTTGTTATGTCTTTCTAACAGCAAGATATACAGTCTCCGCCCATACATTCACAGCAGCAGTCGGCGCACAAAAGCCCTCCGCAGATGTTGCACACTCCGCAGTCGTTTGCCCCTGCGTTCTGCGTACCGTAAAATTGCTGCCCGTATCCCGCGGCGCTTCGGTTGACCGTCTGGTAGGCGTTCTCGTATTCCGCGTTTCCGGGGTCCATGTTATTAGCCGTCGCAAAATGCTGGCGCGCTCCGTCGTACCAGCCTTTTTTAAGAAGCACCATGCCTTTTAGATAATGCCATTCGGCATTTCTGTTAGTCTGGGCGTCGAGCATGGAATCCGCCCTTGTCAAATCGCCCGCTTGTATAGCGCGGCGTATGTCGTTAAACTGGCTCGAGCCGTGCGAAGACGAACTTCTGAAACCGGCTCCGGCTCCGGCATATCCGCCGCCTCCCTGGCGTTCTTTTTGTATCATATCGTAAGCGGTGTTTATCTCTTTTAATCTTTCGCCCGCAAGGTCTTCCAAATCGTGCCCGTTATATTTGTCGGGATGGTATTTTTTCGCAAGGTTTCTGTATGCTGTTTTTATTTCGGCGTCTGATGCCGACCGACTGACCCCCAGAACTCTATAAGGATCCATTGCCTTCCCCCTTTAAAATGTCTTTCGTTTTTTTAGCAAGCCCAAGATACATTATGTTATCTAGCAGCGGCTTGTCTCTTTTTATGTCGAGCAGCTCGTACGCCTTGCACGCCTCGGCAAGCGAATAGTTCATATTAAAAGCCGCTTCTTCTCTTATATTTTTTCTATGCTGTGTTATATTATCATATTCTCTCTGCAAAAAAACATTATATCGCTTTTTCTTGTCGTCTTTTTCCAAATCGTCAATAGCGTCTGCGATATATAACCAGCGCCCAAGGTTATATCCAAAATGCCGCAGTATCTTTTTTGCCCGCTCATCTATAAAATCGCACGGCGCTAATGAAAAGACCGCCGCCAGAAGATGCGCAAACTGCGACGATACGGCGTCTAAATTGCCGCTTTTTTCTTCTTCTAGAGCATGCAGCGCTTTCATTCTTTTATCAAACTCGAGCATAAGCACAGCGTTGCCCTTTGCCGCTTTTTTGCGCACTCTTTTATAAAATAGTGCAAGCGCATATGCGGATGCTTTTTTATCGTCTCTTTGAGTATCTTTTATCTTGCCGTACCCCAAGATTACGTTTACCGCCGCGGCATATTCCGCCTCGACTGACCGCACAATAGTCTTTTTCTTCAGCGGGTTCGCGATACATCTTTCACGGTTAACAATCGGCAAATTATCGCTCATTGAAGAAAGCAGTATAGACAAGACAGCGCAGTCGTAGTTTAGCATAAATCTTGCGGTGTTTGTATACTTATCTTTTATTGTCTTGCATAAACCGCAGTAATATCCTCTAAAAGCCTCGTATTCTTTCATTTTTAATTCGGGCTTTAAAGGCTCAATATATCCAAACATACGGCTATTTTATCATGACCCGCGCGTTTTAACAATCTGGGAATATCCGTTTTTACGCTCTGTTCATATTTCACGCACACGCATATAAGCGCATAATATATAAAAGAAATACATACAGGAGGGCAAATTATAGTGTGCTCATTTTGCAATAATCATCGCTGTACTAATAACAGCACAAAAACAGCAGACAGCAACATACAAAAAAAAGCCGATTACAAAACCCGGCAGAAAATGCCGCTTTCCTATCTATATGAAGCGGATTCTTATTATGATATGCTGGATAATTCGAACAACGGCATGGTTCCCATGATAAACAGAAAAAACACTTCGTCTTTCTACGATATGCCGCCCGGGTTTTCCCGTATGCCTTCGTCATTTATCAGAGCCGATGAACTCTGATGTCAGAAAAGCGATGTGGTATCGGCTAGTTCGCCCGCGATTTTCGGGCATGACGCAATAACGCTTTGGCGTTCGTCCATTTCTTTTATACCCTCATACGCGCCGCCTTTTAGCAGGCTTATCTTAGCGCCCGCCTCTTTGGCAATCAGCAGCCCGGGCACGTAATCGCAGAAAGACTGGTTTGCTTTTATAGCCGCGTCGATTCTCCCGCAGGCGGTATAGCATAGCTCGAGGCCGCATGTTGCGCCCGTGCGCACGCAGAGCGCCTTTTTGCAAAGCATACTCAAAGCTTCGGGATCCGCTTTTCTTAAAGCTTCATGCCCTATGCTTATATAAGCGTCCGCTGTGTGCTCTGTTTTCGAAACTTCTATAAATTTTCCGTTCAGATACGCCCCCAAGCCGAGAACGGCATGAAAAAGCTCAACATTGACAGGATCAAAAACCACAGACGCTTTTACCTGCATATCTTCTAAATATGCTATTCCTATACAAAAATCTCTTATACCTCTTTCGAACGCTTCGCCTGCTTCAAGGCAGCTTATGCAAAAACAAGGCCCTGCATACTTTTGTATATCGCCGAATTCTTCTATGGTGTAACTTGCGCCATTAGATTTTGCCAGCTTCGGCACGCCGTCTGTTATAACAGCTATATCATCTTTTCTTGCGGCAAACCAGCTTTTTAGCAAAGACGACTCTATGACACGACCGCTCTGCTCCGCATATTTTGAACCGAGCGAATTGTCTTTCTTTTGAGCATCACTAATGCATTTGCCAAAGCCGTCCGTTAAAATATCGCCCGCGGCAAATACCGCATTTTTCATATCGAAACTTATTTTGCTGAAATTATCTTTCATATATTCTTTCCTTATATATTACTCTTTTTTATTTATTATATCATAATAAGAGCATGCAATTTTCAGTTTGTTTACTTTTAAAACACCATCGTTTATTATATAATGTATTCTATATAAAAAATAAGGAGACAAATCATGACTTTTATAATTTTAGCGGCTGTCGCGGCGATTGCCATATTTATAATTACCGGGTTTACCAAGATTAAAGAAAACAGAGGATGGAAAGTGAATCCAAAGCAGTGGCTGACTTTGCTGTCGGTACTTATAGCTTTGGGTGCTTTTTTCACTATAATACCCGCAAACAGCGCCGGCGTTGTCTACTCGCCTTTTTCAGGCGGCGTACAAGACCTTGTGCTAGACGAGGGTATAAAAACAAAAGGCCCTTTCGACGAAATTTATACGCTTTCGACCGAAGTTCAGACAGCAAGGCTCGAAACAGTAGGGCAAACAAAAGACGCACAGTTTTTAACTATTTCTATCGATGTAAAATATTATGTTGAAAAAGCAGATGCCGTAAAAGTTTTTAAAAGATTCCGAACTTTATCAAATGTCAGTTCTTCGCTTGTAGAGCCTGCTGCACAGCGTGCAATTGAAATGGCAACAACAAATTATAATATTATTGAAATATTAGGCAACGAACGCACTAAGGTATATATTGAAATAGAAAAGTTTTTAAAAGAAAGATTTTCGACTGACGGCATTGCTCTGCACTCTATCACATTCCTTGATACTGACGGCGGAGACGAGATAGAGCAAGCCATTAGGGATGAAGCAGTTGCCAAGAAGGCGGTTGAAACTGCTGTACAAAAACGTACTCAGGCAGAAGTTGACGCAGAGACACGTATTATACAAGCGCAGGCCGAAGCCAAAGAAAAAGAGATTTTGGCGGCAGCTATAGCAAAGAGCCCCGAAGTTCTCGAACTCGAGTGGATAAAAAAGTGGTCGGGCAATCTTCCGGTATACGTCGGCGGAGATTCAAGCGGAGTAATGCTTGATCTTACTAAACTTCAGGAAGTTACGGCTGAAGTAGCCAAAGATGAGCCCGAACCGGCTCCGTCACCTACGCCGATACCTTCACCTACGCCTGAATCATAAAAGCGTATATATAAATACAGCATGCAGGGCAAACCCGCTCTGCATGCTTTTTTTGTATAATTTTGTTGGTTTTTTACAGCAGATTTGAGATGAAAAATATATCGTTTATCCCAGTAGAAAGCGGCCAAAAAGCATTGACATCTACACTGCGTTGTGATAGATTAATGGAAGTGCTCTAAACGACTTGGCCAAAAAGGCCTTTTTTAGATTGCGCTGAAACGAAAGTTGGAGGAAAACCCATGCGAACCAAAATAACATTGGCATGCACCGAGTGCAAGCAGAGAAACTATGACAACATGAAAAACAAGAAAAACGATCCGGATAGATTGGAAATGAAAAAATATTGCCGTTTCTGCAAAAAGCATACCCTGCACAAGGAAACGAAATAGTTTTAGTTTACCTTGGGATAATTATTAGTTTAGGATGTGATTGTTATGGCAAAAACAAAGTTACTCGGTAACGACAGAAAAGAAAAGCTTGAACAGCAAAAAAAGGCTGCTAAAAAGGCTAACAAAAAGAAAAGAAAAAGCCCCGCAAGGTTTTTTAAAGACATTCTTTCTGAATTAAAAAAGGTTACTTGGCCAACGGCGAAGACTCTTATTAAATATACGGGCGCTGTCATAGCTTTTATTATAGTAATGGCGATCATAGTCGGCGTTATGGACTATGGCCTTTCTTCGTTGTTTAACCTCGTCCTGCAAAGATAAGGAGGCGTATTGCCGAGCTATGCGGCGATGCATTTATGTTTATATGTCAAAAGAAACAAACATAGGCGATACCGCAGATTCGCCTGAAGAAAAAAAGATTTCGGCTTTGCCGGAAGAAGATATAAATTCTAAAGACGAGGCATCTTCTGCCCTTCCCGAAGAAAACGCAGAACTGCCTTTACAAAATGAGCAAAATCCGCCGGAGCAGAAACCTGATACTACCGGCGTGTTTATAAAACAGGAAAAAACCGACAGGCCTTACTGGTATGTTATTCACACCTATTCAGGGTATGAGAACAAAGTTAAAGTCAACCTTGAAAAAGCAATATTAAACCGTGGGTTTGAGGATATTATATTAGATGTCAAGGTCCCTATGGAAGAGACCATAGAAGTTAAAAACGGCAAAAAGAAACATGTAATGAAAAAGATGTTTCCAGGATACGTCATGGTTAAGATGATTTTAGATGACGAATCGTGGTATGTCGTGCGTAACACAAGAGGCGTTACCGGATTTGTAGGCCCGGGAAGCAAGCCTATCCCCCTGACAGACAAAGAAGTCAGAGCAATGGGAGTCGAAAATGTTACGATTAAACTAGATGTTGAAGTGGGCGAAAACGTTATGGTAACGGCAGGCCCCTTGGAAAGCTTTATCGGCATAGTAAAAGAAGTCCATCCCGAAAAGCAGAAAGTCAAAGTCGTTGTATCAATGTTTGGCAGAGATACTTTGGTAGAGCTCGATTTTGTACAGATCAAACGAATATAAAGAGGTTTTACTTCTTTTAACAAGTGGGAGAATTACTTCGCTTGTACCACATTAAAAGTATTTAGGAGGTGTAACTATGGCTAAGAAAATTACCGGTTACATTAAACTGCAGATACCTGCAGGAAAAGCAACTCCTGCCCCGCCTGTCGGCCCGGCTCTCGGGCAGCACAGTTTAAACATTATGGGCTTTTGTAAGGAGTTTAATGAAAAGACCGCCAAACAGGCAGGCTACATTATCCCGGTAGTCATTTCAGTTTATGCGGACAGAACTTACTCGTTTATTATGAAAACGCCGCCGGCAGCCGTTCTTATCAAAAAGGCAATTAATCTTGAAAGCGGAAGCGGTGAGCCAAACAAGACAAAAGTCGGTAAAATTACCAAAGCGCAGCTTAAAGAAATCGCTGATATTAAAAAACCCGACCTTAACGCGGCAAGCGACGATGCTGCTATAAGCATGATTGCCGGAACGGCAAGAAGCATGGGCGTAGAAGTCGTAGACTAATGTAACAAAGTGGGAGGTTTTTAAAAAAACCGTTTACCACAAGGAGGAAAGTATGAAAAAAGGAAAAAAATATACTGAAAGTGTAAAAACATATGAAAAAGCAAATCAGTATGACCCTGCCGAAGCTGTACAGCTTGCGATAGATACAGCAAAAGCGAGTTTTGATGAGACTATAGAGATGTCTATACGCCTCGGCGTAGACCCCCGTCATGCAGACCAGCAGGTTCGCGGAGCTATCGTCCTTCCCAACGGCACAGGCAAAACGCTAAGAGTTCTTGTTTTTGCCAAAGATAACGATGCGAAAGACGCAAAAGAAGCCGGCGCTGATTATGTAGGCGGCGATGAGTTCGTAGATAAGATAAAGAACGAGAACTGGTTTGAGTTTGATGTTTGCGTAGCCACCCCTGATATGATGGGCGTTGTAGGTAAAATCGGAAGAGTACTGGGGCCAAAAGGCCTTATGCCTAACCCGAAATCGGGAACGGTTACTAAAGACGTAGCAAAAGCCATTACAGAGATAAAGATGGGTAAAGTTGAGTATAGAGTCGATAAAACGGCTATTATACATACAATTATAGGCAAAAAAAGCTTTGGCAAAGATAAGATTTTAGAAAATTTGGACGCGCTTATGGAAGCTGTTATAAAAGCGAAACCGGCAAGCGCCAAAGGTACTTATCTTAAAAGCGTGGTAATATCGTCAACAATGGGCCCCGGAATCAAAATAAATGCATCAAAGTTTTTATCCTAACTGTTGACATTTATCTTTATGGCTGATAGAATAGCCAAGAATTAAATAACCTGAAACTGCCCGAAGACACAGGTGCGCCCGGTAAAGCGCTTAATATCCTGTCGAGGAGAGTAATGCGAAAACCAACCCTTTTTGTGTAGCTTTCCCTGCGCAAAGAGGGTTTTTGATTATATTTTATATTCTAAGGAGGTGAAAACTATTGGAAAAAAAGGCAATCACGGAGAAAAAACAGATCGTTCTTGATATCAAAAGCAAGATGGAACAATCCAAAGGAATGGTATTTTACGATTACAGAGGCCTCAGCGTTGAAGAAGTATCCGAACTTAGAAACCAGTTCCGCGAAGCGGATGTTGAATATAGAGTAATAAAAAATTCTATGTTGAAACGCGCGGCGGAAATGCTTGAAATAAAAGGCCTAGAAGAGCATCTTTTTGGCCCAACGGCTGTTGCTTTTGGATTTAACGATCCTGTTGCCCCTGCAAAGGTTCTGGTAGATTTTACTAAGAAGCTAAAGAAAACAGAAATAAAGACGGGTATTTTAGAAGGCAAAATTATTGACGTCGACGGCATTAAAAGACTTGCCGCCCTGCCTTCAAGAGATCAACTGCTCGGCATGCTTGCGGGTACATTGAATGCACCTGTAACCGGTTTTGCAAGATCGCTGTCCGGCATTATTTCAAAGCTCGGTTATGCCTTAAACGCGGTTAAAGAACAAAAAGAAGCTTAGAAAAAGTCTCGTGCAGTAATGCACTAATAAAAAATTTAAAATTATTTGGAGGAAAATATAATGGATCATAAAGAAATATTAGAAGTAATCGAAAAAATGAGCGTACTTGAGCTTTCAGAGCTCATTAAAGAGATCGAAGAAAAGTTCGGCGTTAGCGCTGCCGCTCCTGTGGCTGTTGCCGCTGCCGGCCCTGCTGCTGCAGGCGCTGCTGATTCTGCTGAAGAGCAGACAGAATTTGACGTAATGCTTACCGAAATAGGCCAGGAGAAAATCAAGGTCATTAAGGTTGTCAGAGAGATAACAGGCCTTGGCTTAAAAGAAGCTAAAGATGTTGTTGACGGCGCTCCGAGTGCTGTTAAAGAAGGCATCAGCAAAGAAGACGCTGACGCTGTTGTCGCAAAGCTAAAAGAAGTCGGAGCTACTGCTGAGCTTAAATAAGCGATAACAAACTTACGAACCTTGCCCCCATAGGCGTGGGCACTTATACGTACGTTTTCAAACCGGTTGTATTTTTACAGCCGGTTTTTTAATATTGCGATTGATATATAATCTGCGCAATGATAAAATATGCTTGACTAAAAAGATATAGGTGATAAATGCTGAATTTTGATTTGCAGACCATACTCGTTGCTTTTGGACTGACGCTTTTCGCAGGGCTGTCCACAGGCATAGGAAGCCTTATTGCATTACTGGCAAAAAAGACAAATACACGTTTTTTGTCGGTTGTGCTCGGTTTTTCCGCCGGAGTAATGATATACGTGTCGATGATAGAAATATTTGCGGAAGCAAAACTGCTTTTAACAGCTTCTCTCGGAGACCCAAAAGGTATTTGGATTACAGTAGCAGGCTTTTTCGGAGGAATGTTTATTATCGCGGTAATTGATAAACTTGTCCCCGCAGTTGATAATCCGCATGAAATGAGAATGGTCGAAGCTATGTCAGCAAAAACGGCAGAAGATGAACAAAATAATAGATTAGGCATTGCCCCGCCCTTATCAAAGCGCGCACGCCGCCATCACGGTGCTGATGCTATGCGGCATAAAGGCAAACTGATGAGGCTTGGTATTTTTACGGCAGTAGCAATTACCATACATAATTTCCCCGAAGGCATGGCGACTTTTATAGCGTCACTGAATAACCATTCTCTCGGTATAACTATTGCTATCGCTATTGCTATACACAACATACCCGAAGGAATCGCCGTGTCCGTGCCTGTTTTTTACGCGACCGGAGACAGAAAAAAGGCATTTCGATGGTCTTTATTATCCGGTTTGTCAGAGCCTGTCGGCGCAATCGTCGCTTTTTTGGTTTTGATGCCTATACTCAATGATGTAATATTTGGAATAATATATGCGAGCGTTGCAGGCATAATGGTTTTTATTTCTCTCGATGAAATACTGCCTACAGCGAGAGAATACGGAGAACCGCATTTGTCCATTTACGGAATGGCAGGCGGCATGGCGGTTATGGCACTAAGCCTGTTGTTGTTCCGATGAGTTATACAGCATGCAGAGCGAATACGCCTAAAGGAGTATTTACTGCGTTATACGAAGACGGAGTTATAAAAAGAGTTCTATTTCCGAATGAGGGTTTGTATACGAAAGAAATTGACGATACCCTTTTGTTCGCGCTGCAGATGTCAGAATATTTTAACGGAACAAGAAAAAGCTTCTCTCTGCCTATATTGATACCGGGTACGCCGTTTAGGCAAAAGATATATGAAGCGACTCTAAAAATACCGTACGGGCAGACTGCAGCATATTCGGACATAGCTTTTGCCGCCGGGTACCCCGGGGCAATGCGCGCGGCAGGAAGCGCAATGAAAGCCAACCCTTTGCCTATACTTATCCCCTGCCACCGTGTCGTGCACAAATCAAAAAACCGCTGCGCCTATCGAGGCGGCACAAAAATAAAACACTATTTGCTGAACCTTGAGGAAAAGTACAAGTGAAGTTTAATTAAAACTTCACTCCCTCCTCAGTAACAATTGTTAAAATCTGCTGTATTTTTGTTTAAAATGTTCATTATTTGTTTATATATAGAAGACACTATAAAAGGATGAATTAAATAATGCAGTTTGACATGTTAAACAGCTTGCTGGAAGTAACAAAAAAATATAATGCCACAGATTTGCATATTTGTGTTGGTTCCCGGCCTTTAATGCGGGTAAATTCTAAACTTGTTGAAGTGCCCGACACACAAATAACAAGCCCGGATGAAGTCAATACAATTGTAAAAAACAGCGTTACCGAAGATAAAACAGACCAGCTTCGCAAGGAAAAGGTCGTAGACTTTTCTTATTCAAAAAGAGGATTCGGGCGGTTCAGGTGTAATATTTATAAACAGAGAGGTACTTTTGCACTCGCAATACGTATGCTTCCTATTAAAATACCTGCTTTTTCAACGCTTGGGCTTCCGCAGACTATCAAGCGTTTTACAAAAAAAACAAGCGGGCTTGTGCTTTTTTCCGGCACCACAGGGTGCGGAAAATCTACAACTCTTGCCAGCCTTATAGATTTGATAAACAAAGAGTACAGATACCATGTTCTGACTATAGAAGACCCTGTCGAATATCTGCACAGCCATAACAAGAGCATGGTGACGCAAAGAGAGATAGGCGCAGACGCGGACAGCTTTTCTTCCGCTTTGAGGTCGGCGCTTCGCGAAGACCCTGATGTTATAATGGTTGGAGAAATGCGCGACAAAGAAACAATGGAGATTGCTCTTTCGGCAGCCGAAACAGGCCATCTTGTTTTGTCTACGCTTCATACCATAGGCGCGGTAAAGACTATCGACAGAATACTCGATTCTTTTCCGACCGAACAGCAGAACCAGACAAGAAGCCAGCTTTCGACTGTGCTTGAGGGAATAGTATCTCAGCAGCTTCTCCCAAACAAAGCGGGCGACGGCCTTATACCCGCCTGCGAAGTAATGGTTTCTACCCCCGCCATACGCAATCTTATTCGGGAAGGAAAACATTATCAAATAAACAACATAATACAAACAGGTAAAGAACAGGGCATGTGCTCTCAGGAAAGAAATCTTGCCGGCCTTGTCGCCGACGGCCTAGTCGACGAAGAGATCGCAAAGCTTAAAGCACAGGACGTAAGGCTCTTTAATCAGTATTTAAACATTGCAAAACGGTAAAGGAGAAAAGGCATGAAAAAAGCAATAGCGCTGTCTAACAGTGAACTGTCCTCTTTGTCAAGGCAGCTTGCACTTGTAGTAGATTCCGATTTGTCTATGCAGGAGGGTTTATCGCTTATCAGCCAGCAAACAAAATCTAAAGCATTAAAATCGCTTCTTGAGCGGACTCAAACGAGGCTTACAGAAGGGCTTTCGCTCGCGGATGCGTTTGCTAAAGAAAAAGGTCTGCTGCCCGAATATTATATACAGATGCTTGCCATGGGCGAACAAAGCGGTAATTTAGAAAAGACGTTATACCGCGTAGCCGATTCTTACGAAAAAGATGCGAAAGTTTCGAGCAAAGTCTTATCCGCCGTAACGTATCCTATCATACTCTCGGTGCTTATGCTGTGCGTGATTATACTTCTTTTGGTAGAAGTCCTTCCTATGTTTGACGAAGTCTTATCTTCGCTTGGCGGAGATATGCCGGGAATTACACGCGCGCTCATGGACATAGGAGTTTTTATAAGCATGTATTATTATATACTGCTTGCTATTATAGCGGCTATAATAATTATTGTTATAATGCTTCGCCAGACTCAAAATGGCAGGGAGAAACTCGATTCGCTTAAACTAAAAATGCCTATAAGAAAGAATATAGAAAAAACTCTTGCGTGTGTGCGTTTTTCGAGAAGCCTCGCGATGCTTATAAGAAGCGGAATTGGGCTTGCCGAAGGCGTAAGCATGACAAGCGCTATAGTGATGAACAGCAAAATCAAATCGCTTATATTAAAAGCTGCCGACAGAATTGAAAAAGGCGACACACTAAAGCAGGCGCTTTTATCGCTCGGGCTATTCCCTAACCTGCTGCTTAGGATACTAGCTGTCGCAGAGAGCACAGGGCACACAGACGATATGCTGGACAAAGCCGCCGACGTAATGGAAGAAGAGCTTGATGAAAGGCTGACTAAGCTTACGACGGTGCTTGAACCGGCGCTTATAATAATACTCTCAATCATTATCGGCATTGTTTTAATATCTGTTATACTGCCGGTATCAAGAATAATGAACACAGTAGGATAAATTTAATGAAGAAGATTAGCTTATCTCTTATCTCAATAATAGTTGCCGTACTGATTATTGCCGCCGCATCAGCATTGATCTTTGTTAGTGTGAATAATTACAGCAGCAGCTACAGTGAGAAAAAGCTAAAAGAGGTAAAACTATCGGTATTGAGCTATACCGTACAGTGCTACGCCCTGGAGGGCAAATACCCTCCCGATTTAGATTACCTGCATGACAACTACGGGCTCCAGCTCGAAAGAGACAAATTTATTTATCATTATGAAATGTTTGCGTCGAATATTTTACCCGACATAAAAATACTGGCAAAAGAAAAGGCGGGTGAATAATATGTTCACAAGAAATAAAGTAATAGCAATTGAATCCATGATTGTAATGTTTGTACTCATACTCTTTGCGTTTGTTGTTTTTCTTGTTATAGACGCGGGTACTAACGCCTATAACAATATTACAAATGATAAGGTGAGTACCGAAAGCGCGAGAGTTGCTTATTCGTATATAAACATGAAAATAAAACAACACGATGCCTCGGACGGTGTCAATGTAATTCAGACAGAATTCGGAGATACTTTAAAAATTGATTTCGAGGACAGCGAGTTTTCTTCGTTTATATTCTTTTTTGAAGGCGCGCTTTATGAATGCCTGTCAAAGAGCGATATTATGCCAAAGGTAGATGCGTCTAATATGATAACAAAACTTATGGGAATAAGCATTGAAAAAGACGGCAGCTATATTCACATAGAATGTGTAACGCAAAACGGCGAGCAAAGCGAAATTACACGCGGTACAGTGGGGCTGAGATCATGAAGAACAAAAAAGGTTTTACGCTTGTAGAAGTAATAATATCCATTGCGTCTCTCGCTATAATATGCGCGGTATTGCTGCGGCTTTTTGTGCTTGCCGGAGATACAAACGATAAAGCGGGCTCGCTTCAGAGCGCAGAGCTTTGCGTTACTTCAGCTGTAGAAACCATTGTTTGTGCCGATACAATATATGAGGCTCTTGATGCGCTTGATATAGAGCATACGGACGAAATAAAAAATGAGTATATAGCCGCCTGCAACGGTTATGATATTGCAATAGATTTAGAAGATCAAGACGGCGGTTATCCCGGCACACTTTATGCCGTAAAGGTAAGCGCAAATAAGGACGACAAAGAATTCGCCGGTATAAGCACCAAAGTTTACTATAAGGAGCAGGCGCATGATTAAAAAAACACTGTCGTCAAAAAAAGGCGCTTCGTCTATACTCGTCATACTCTTGCTCATAGTTCTCGTTGTGTTTGGTATCGCCGCGCTTACAACTGCACTCTCAAGCTATCGTCTCGGGCAAAAAGTAATAGACTGGAACGCAAGGTATTATGCCGTCGAAGCACAGGCACAGCAGCAGTATGCCGAAATAGACAAAGCGGTTTCAGACGCATACGAAAAAGACAGCGCCGATATAGTAACCGCTCTTAAAAAAGAAATAGTCTCGCTTGGGTTTGATACCGATATAAGCGTAAGCCAAAACAGAATGGAAATTTTGCTGGAGTTATGGAACGATGAGCAAGACCTTGGGCTCGAGGTTCTGCTCGTACATGACCTCGCGGACGAAAAGAGCCTTGAAATAGAAAGATGGACGGACAGGCAATAAAACTTATACTAATTTATTTATACTAATATGAGAACAAGATTAATACTAATGCTGCTCGCTTTATTCATGGTACTGCTTTATACAGGCTGTGCCGCCGGCAGCACAATTGAAAATTCTGAATCAGAAGAAATCGAGGAGCTGAGCATACCTGCGTCAAAGCCCCCTGCTGTTGATATTGACGCGCTTTTTGTATCTTTAATGCCCGGGCCTTCTTTAGTGCCCGAAGTAAAACCTGATGAAATTATATGCACCGATTACACTAGCATCGGGCTGCTTCGCGTATGTTATCAGGGCGAAGAAGGCGCAAAGCTCAAACTTCAGGTAAAAATGGGCGAGAACGCCATTGTATATAATCTAAAGGGTGACGGCTCTATAGAAGATTTTCCGCTTCAGTACGGGTCGGGCGAATATATGGCCCGTATAATGCAGAATAGAAAAGACGACGAATATTTTGCTGTAGAAACAAAGAAATTTGACGCACAAATAGAAAACGAGAACGACCCTTTCTTGAATTCCATAGAAAATATAAAATGGGATTATGATAAACAGCCCATAAAAGATGTCCGCTATATCATTTCGGACAGTTTGGTAAACGAGCCTGAGGAAAAACTGCTTTTCTCATCTACGGGCGATTTGTATACCTATATAGTGCAGAATATAAAATATGACGATAAAAAAATACAGTATCTGCTCAATACTTATCTTCCCGATATCGAAGACACGTACGCAACCAAGAAAGGTATATGTTACGATTATGCTTCCTTGTTAGCTTCGATGCTAAGAAGCATAAACATACCGACGAAGCTTGTAAAAGGATACGCGAATTATGATCCTGAAACTTACCATGCATGGAATGAAGTATACTTGGACAGCGAATGGTATGTTATAGACACAACAAAAGACGCTTCGGGCACACCCGGAATAATGATGAAAAAAGCGGAAGATTATTTAAAGGTTTATGAATATTAGAAAGCCTGAATTATAATACGGTGTCATCCTGAATGAAGTGAAGGATATTACCGCACTTATTAATAGCAATGTTAACAGGTTTACCAAACAACCTATGACGCGGGTTAAGCGTCTTTTTTTATACTCATTTTTAATAGCCTTTTGTTTATTAAGGGCTCCCCCGCGCCTGTTTTTTTGTAGAAAAAAAACTTAATATGTCTAATCGTCATTAATTAGAGTACTAAACAATACTTATTAATACGTTTTGTGAATAAAACAAGCTCTTTAACCAATACTTAAACTCGGATTTATTCGCAAAAAAAGTATTGAGGAGTATTTATTTTTGTACAAATGGAAATGGCTTACTAAAGAAAAAAACACAGGAGAACACTTTTCTCCCTTTGCACTTTCACACGGAAAAAGCAGCCTTATAGCAAAAATCTCGGTCTCACTTTTTGCTTTTTTGATGGGCGTCGGATTCATTTTGATATTCGTATATTCGATATTTCCGTCTTTACTTTATAATACCACAAAAAGCATAAAAGAAGATTTTGCCGTAAGCCTTTATGAAAAAACCATTTCGGACAGCGCTCCCGCCAGCAAAAACGCAGACGCCGAGCAGGTTTTCGAACAGCCCGAAGAACCAAAAGTTTTAATTCCGAGAGACTGCTTTAAAGACGTGCTCAGCGAAAATTCGGATATCGTAGGCAGAATAAACTTACAACCGCTAGGTATAAAATACCTTGTTACACAATCGGATGATAATGAGTATTATCTTGGCATAGGTTATGATAAAGAAGAAAACAAGAGCGGAACAATTTTTTTAGACTACCGATGTGATACCAAGGCGCAGCCGCTCTGCGGCCATTATATTTTATACGGCCATAACATGAGAAACGGCAGCATGTTTCATAATCTTATGGAATATAAAAACGAGCTTTTCTTTTATGAAAACCCTGTGATTTCTTTTGATACATTGTATGAAGATCATAAATGGGAAATATTTTCGGCGTACGTATCGGACACTAACTTTTATTTTATAGATACCGACTTTGAAGACGACAGACAGTGGCTTGCTTTTTTAAACAGCATAAAAAACAAAAGCATGCATAAGACGGATATTAAGCTTACCGCCGAAGACGTCGTGCTTACGCTTTGCACATGCAGTTACGAATTTGACGACGCGCGTTTTGTCGTGCACGCCAAACTGGTAAAGTAGATCGGCAAAAAATTTTTACCGCCTTGCATTTAAAAATAATTTGCAGTATATATATTATAACAGCTGGTAAAGGAGCGTATCCATGCAGAAAAACGCAGGCCAAACAGCAGCCGGTTTTATAAAAGAATCGTTTAATATACTGTTCAGGTATTTTGGCGGCCGTCTTAAAATATCTCTTATAATCGGCATAATCTGTTATATTGTACTGTGGATAATGGGCGTAAACCTTCGACTTTTAATAAGCATTATAGTCGCGCTTTTCAACCTTGTACCGTATCTTGGCCCTATGGCATCTATGGTAATAACGGCTGTTATCGTCATTTTTCAGGACCCTGCTCTCGCTCTTTGGGCAATCGTCTTAAACTTTTTATTGCAGCTGCTTGATGCATGGGTCCTTTCTCCCCTTATACTCAGCAAAAGCCTAAAAGTCCCCCCTGTTGTGGTCATAGCCGCTATAATTATTGGCGGAAGTTTATTTGGCATACTGGGGCTTTTGTTCGCTGTTCCCGCCGCCGCGATAATCGCGCTTTTAATAAGAACGATAAAAAACAGCAGAATCAAGTAAGCACATAAATTCTGCTGCTTTTTTTTGACTTATCAAATTAGCTTAAGTATAATAAACAAAATATACTTACTACAAAAAGGATGTACAAAAATGAATTGGCAGTATGAGAAAAACAGAATTTACAGTAGCGATGAAAATGGCAAATTGCTTGCGGAAGCCACGTTTTTTCAAACACCGAACGGCGAAATGAATATAGACCATACCTTTGTCAGCCCCGATTTAAGAGGGCAGGGCATAGCGGGAGAAATAATGAAAGCTGCCGCAGAATATGTACGCGGGCAAAGGCTAAAAACCACAGCTACCTGTTCTTACGCCTATATGTGGTTAAAGCGCCATGAAAAAAGCTATTCCGATATTATTTCGGATGATATCGATAATCAAAATATAGCATGTAAAATAGACTCTCGGCGCTGATAACCGTATATACAAGCAACGTAAAAATCATTTGAAGAGGAAAAAAAGAACACCTAACGTTGTTCTTTTTTTATTTGGTAGCGGCGACAAGACTCGAAGAGAACAAGCCGTCTTTCTTTTTTGTTCCTCTTATTTGCTGCCTCTTGCCAATTTCGTTTATTCATCTTTTTTTATATATCTTAACGGCTTTTTTACAGTTTCTCGCTCACCCCCCTCTTGCCCAGAAGTATCTGTTCCCATATTTCAGGTTGGCAAACTTTTCAAAGACTACGAGACTGCTTTCCCCTTTTAGATATCCTACTATTTGGGATATGCTATATTTTTGGCGGGATATTTACATACATAAGGTACTCGGTTTTTTTATCAAACGCCTTGTTAATAATCTCTTATATGGTTTTTAATTCTCTGTAACCTTCGAATGCATACAGGTTTTTTTCATCCGAGAACTTTGCCGCGCTTTGTATATCGGCAAGAAAAACAGTATGGTCCCCCGCCTGCATCGTATCGTCTAGTTTTAATGTCCATGCTATTTTTGATCCTTTTACCGCCGGAACTTCAAACCCTTCCGGCATTATCAATTCAAGCCCCAATTCTTTAATTTTGTCGGTATCGCGCCCTGAACTTTTACAGCAGGCAAAAGCCTCGTCTTTTATCTGCTCTGTCGGCAGGCATAAAGTAAAATTTTGCGTTTGCTTTATAAGTTTTCCTGTTTGCCCTTTATCCGAAAGGCACAAAACCATCTTTGGCGGCTTTAATGACGCAAAAGAATACCATGACACGCCCATCACATTATTTTTTCCGCTGTCGTCTTTCGAAACGAGCAGCGCAAATAGATGCGGCGAACTAAGTTTTAATGTTTTTGCTATGTCTATAATCTCCATACCGTTTCTCCTGTTATAATTTTTTGATATTATTTAAGCGGTAAACGCTATAATATTTCTTTTACTCTTCCTACAATTCCGCTTTCAAGCATGACTTTTATTCCGTGCGGATGATTCGGCGAGTTTGTCAGTATTCGTTCTACTATGCCTTGCGTCAGTTTGCCCGAACGCTGGTCCTGCTTTTGCACTACTCTTACGCCGATTCCCCGTTTAATATTTGCTCTTGTTTTGCCGTCCATTTTTCCTCTCTCCTATATCAGCCGCCGATTGCACTGCGCAGCCGCTTTGCCGCCGCTATTATATCCATATCTTTCATAAACAATCCCGATGTTCCCGCGATATAAATATCTGCGCCCGCTTCATGCATTTTTTTTGCATTTTCAAAGCTTACGTTGCCGTCCACCTGAATTTTTATGCCGCCGTGACCTTTCGCCGTCAAATACGTCTTTAGTTTCTTTATTTTTTCTATTCCGTACGGTATAAGCTTTTGTCCGGCAAACCCCGGATTAACCGTCATTATAAGCACAAAATCTATATCATCAAGTATATTATCAAGAACACAAAGCGGAGTTGCCGGATTAAGCGCAGCGCCCGGATGCGCGCCCAAACCTTTTATCTTTGCCAAAAGCCGCTGGACATGGTTCGTTGTTTCTGTATGAATCGAAACAAAATCGCCTTTTTGTATATCAAAATAGTCTATCTTGTCTTCCGGCTTGTCTACCATAAGATGAATATCATACGGTATGCTCACGGCTTTACGCACAGCATCCATAAACCCCGGGCCGAGCGTAAAGTTTGGCACAAAGGTTCCGTCCATAATGTCAAAATGCAGATATTCTATTCCGGCCTTCTCTAAATCGGCTAAATCTTTTTTTAAATCGAGAAAATTTGCGCACATCATAGACGCAGAAATTTCGCCTTTCATCTTTAACTCCTTAAATGCCTTTTTGGCATATCGTACTATTTACTCTGCTTTTTCATATATTTTCTTTTATAATTTTCTATATTCTTTGCATCTTCTATCTCTAAACCGCGCTCACCCGCCAAGAACTCCAGATGATGCAAAAACTCATGTTTTAGAGTATCTCTTAGTTTTTTCTTTAACTCGTCTTTAGCAAGGTTTCCGTAAATTTTTACAAACGAGCCGTAATAAATCGCTATATACCTGCCGAGATTGCCCCCTCTGTGATAAGTCCCCAGTATATACAAATCGTTGGCTATGTTTTGCTCATGAAGCTTTTCTTCCGGCTTTAGAATTATTCCGCCGTTGAGCTCTCTGAAAAATTCCTGCGGGAACTCAGCCGCAAGCTCGTTTAACATTTCTTCCATCTGCTGTATCGTCACCATTATTTAACCCAACTGTTATAAATATTTTTGCTCTTTTATTATATCATATCCATTGCTCTTATACTTAAGCTTTTTTAGCATATAAAAACGCCCCTAAGGGGCGCATTGATTTTTAAAAGATTCTTCACTCTCTTTGCGTGCTAATTATATTTCTTTGTGTCATTCTGAGCAATGAAATGTCGAAGAATCTTAAAAATGTATTCAGAGAAGCCGATTTTATTGCCTTATTGCTCCTTTTTCGCATTTGTTGCCCCATGCGTCAATGAGTTTTTCATCCTGATATACGCATATGATTTCGCAGTTGTTTGCGCACCCGCCGCACTCTACTCCTCTTGTTATAAACTGCATATCAGCGATATCGAATTGGAACTCGCTATTAGGCTCGGCTTTTTTCGCAAGTATGGCGACTCCGAGCGCGCCTATGAGATGGCTGTTTTCATCAACTATAACAGGGCTTTTAACCGCTTCTTCAAATGCTTTTATAACGCCCACGTTCTTGCTTACGCCGCCCTGAAAAACGATAGGCGCAATAACTTTTTTGCCTTTGCCTACATTGTTAAGATAATTTGTTACGACTGCTTTACAAAGGCCGGCGATAATATCTTCTTTTTTGTGCCCCATCTGCGCTTTATGAACAAGGTCTGATTCAGCAAACACAGTACACCGCGCCGCTATTGATGTAGGCTTATTTGATGTCAGCGCAATCTCTCCGAAATCTTCGACGCGTACTCCGAGCCTCTGCGCCTGGCTCGATAAAAACGCGCCCGTTCCCGCAGCGCAAAGAGTATTCATGGCGTAATCTATTACAAAACCGTTTTCTATGAGTATTATTTTCGAATCCTGCCCGCCTATTTCAAATATCGTGCGCACATCGGGATATAAAGACATGGTGCCGATAGCGTGTGCCGTTATCTCGTTTTTGACTACCGCCGCGCCTGTTATAACGCCAATGAGTTTTCTCGCGCTGCCCGTAACGCCGACAGCTGCTACACGTATATCTTTGCCGCTCAGCTGCGCCTTAATCGCCGGCAGCAGCCGCTTTACCGCGCCTATTGGGTCTCCCTGTGTCCAGAGATATTCACACGCTGTAATATTGTTGTCTTTGTCTATAACAACTCCTTTTGTAGATATAGAGCCTATATCAAGCCCGAGATAAACGTCATTCGTCATTTTGCTTCCTTCCTCATTACAACCATATCATAAAAAGCTTCCAGCCTTGTCTTTATGCCAATCTCGCTCGTCTGCGTATCAAAACTAAAATAAAGTATAGGTATTTTGTAATCAGCGCTAATATTCTGCAGAACGGGTATGGCGTCCGTTTCGGGCGTGCATCCGAAAGATTTTACGTGAATGATACCGTCATACCCTTTTTTTGCGAATTCCATCGCGACATCTATTGTCATCATGCACGTTGCGCCCATATCGTACCGGGCGTACGGCTTTATTCTGTCTTTTATAGTCTTTTGCGGCCCGAGCAAAAGCGAATTAGTAAGGCTCATCCAGCGATCTACCACCATTCCCATCTTCGCCAGCTCTTTTTCAATATAATGATTGCTGTAAGGAACCATTATAGTATAATACTCGCCGACTATACCGACCCTTAGCGGCCGCTTTGGCTTGTCTACAGAAATATTTTTTAAATCTTTTAAATATCTTTGTCCCGTTTGATTAACCTGTTTTTTTGTGCGAAGGCTTCGAAGTTCATCAAGAAAGTCTTTATGCATTTTGTCAAAAGAGCCCGGCGTTTTTTCAAATCCTACATTTTTTCTTATAAAATCTTCAGCCTGGTCTATATATTCGACCATTTTTAGCACGACAGGCAGCATCTTTGCTATCTTTTTCAGCGACATTTCGGGATTGATAGCTTTTAACTGGTTATAAAACGTTAAAGGTTTTGTCAGCTTGGTGTTTTGCATATTGACAAAAATCACATCGTAGCCCAAGTCTTTTATTATCTGCTCGTGCAGCTCTCCGTAATAGCCCAGCCGGCACACTCCGCCCACCTGCACAAGAGTGTTTGCGCCCGCTTCAATAGATTCTATGTAGTTTCCGAGGTTATATTTAAAAGGAGCGCACACAAGGTCGGGGCTGTATTTTCCGCCGAGCTCTAATGTGCGCGTCGTAATAGGAGGCGGCACAATATAATCGACGCCGAGCCCTGCCTTAAACAACACCTCAAGCGGCACAAAATAACTTCCTAAATGCGGAAACGTAACTCTTCTGTCACACTGCAAAATCGTTCCTCTTAAATTTAATAATGTCCACAAAGCTCTCAAGGCGCGTTTCTAGCCCTGCCGTACCTTCCTGCCCGTCCATAATAAGATTGAGTATCGGCCTGTCTTTTATTCTTCTTATTATTACCTCGTTCACCAGAGAATCGGGGCCGCAGGGAAAAGTGCTCATCAGTACTATACCGTCTATTTTATCGTGATAAAGAGCTATAGCCCCTAATAGTTCACGGTTAAACAGCCACGGCAGCGTCTCGCTTATGCGGTAAGAAGCTGCTGCCGCCTCTTTTTTATTTACTAAATTTCCGATTATCGGAACGGTATCCATATCTATTAGGATATTCAAAACAGGCTCTCCGAGATATTTGTCATAAATAGTGTACGGATGAGAAATCATTAATATTTTTATTTTGTCATTTTGAAATAAACGGTTCTGCTTTTTTATCGCCTGCGTTTGCGCCGTTTTTTGTGCCTGTACCGCCATAAAATAAGCATACAGGCTTTGAGCTTTCTTTTTCCCGAGAGCAGCGCCCATTTTAACAAAAGCGCTCATTTCGTTTTCTGAGTTTTTCAAATCTATGTTATAGTGCAGTAAATTTATATTCTCATCATTGAACGTGTTTTTAACTACGTCGTATATAGCTTCAAATTTAGTACACACCGAGCCCGCTTTTCCATAGTTAGATATTCGCGGCACCAAAATATAATCGCACTTGCCGCAAAGCCACGCAACATGCCCGAGGTATATTTTTGATGACAGGCACGACTCATCAACGGCATAATTCATGCCCCTTCTTAAAATATCTTTATTCGTATCGGGGCTTACTATGTAATCAATACCCAGCGTTTTAAAAAAATTCTCCCAAAGCACGGCATATTTAAAATATAACAACGCTTTTGGTATGCCAACTTTCATAATGCTCCTTATTTTTTCGCTAGCTTACGGCACCTTGATGTTCATTTTTATCTCAAAGTTATTATAAAAAATCATAACATTCCACAATTTCTAAAACAAAAATGTATACAGAAAAAATACCAATTTGATTAATTGATTTTCTCTTTGCCTGTATACTTATTAGGTTTCAAAAAAACGTTCATGTTATATTGAAGGGCGGTTTAAAATTAAAAAAATTAATGATTGCACAATAGACTTATTCACCCTTCAAGCCTTTAACCTCTCCTTAATTTATATATTGATGTAAAAGTATTATATCAAAACATACAAATAGTTTCAACAGCATGTAAATATCTGTATATCATAATAAAAATATATTTTCTGCTTGCATATAAAATTACTTACCTAATTGTTTTTTAAAATCGCTATCTTGACGATAAACTCTGCGCCCTCGCCTTTTGTGCTGTTTACTGTTACGCTGCCCGAATAAAGCTCGGCGATATGTTTAACGATAGAAAGCCCGAGGCCCGTTCCCCCAAGCTCTCTTGAACGGCTTTTATCCACTCTGTAAAAACGCTCAAACAGCCTTGGAATATCCTCCTGGGCAATGCCTTCGCCCGTGTCTTTCACGCTTATTCTTAACATGCCGTCTGCCTCTGCCGCCGATACAAAAAGCTTTCCGCCCTGTTTGTTATATTTGATACCGTTGTCCATAAGGTTTAGCAAAAGCTGTTTTATTCTGTCTTTATTAGCGTATACAATCAGCTTGTCAGGAATGTCCAGTATTAAATCTACGCCCTTTTTATCCGCGCCGAAGCGCACAAGCTCGGCTGTTTCACGGACGATATCTTTAAAATCGTACTGCGTTAAATTGTTATCATCCTGATTATTTTCTATTTTAGAAAGCTCCATTAAATCGTTTATAAGCACATTTAACCTGTCCGCTTCTATCTCAATAACATCTAAAAACCTTGCTGCGTTTTCCTTATTTTCGAGCCCGTCGTCTTTTAACGCTTCGGCGTACCCTTTTATAGACGTCAGCGGTGTTCTTAATTCGTGGCTTACGTTAGCGACGAAATCAGACCTTAATTTCTCGAGCTCCAGAATGTGTGTTACATCTGCAAAAAGCATAATTGCTCCTGTCAATGAGTGCTTATAAAACATAGGCGAAACGGTTACCCTGAAATCCAGTATTTCTTCTCCGCCTATTTTCAGATCGAGCGTTACGGACGATTTTTGCGCAAGGCATTTTACCACAGCATCAAGCAAACGTTTTTGATAAATAATGTTTTCAAGAGCGGTTTCGCCGTCTGTTTCTAAAGTAACATTAAATATTTGTTTTGCGACAGGGTTCATATACAATATTTTTTTATCTATGTCTACAGCAATAAGCCCGTTTTCCATGCTTGAAAGAACGGTGTCAAACTCTACATTTTTATGTTTTAACTCGTTTAAAGAGCCGCTCAGCCTAAAAGCCATTTCATTAAAATCGTACGCCAATTCATCAAGCTCTGTATTTGTTTTAAGCACGGCACGCTCTTGCATATTTCCTTCCGCAAGATTGTTTGCGAAAACAGCCAGCCTTTTGATGGGTTTTCCGAGCCTTCTTGCGAACATATACGAAGCAATAAGCGAAACAAGCGCCCCCGCCGCTATGCTTATAAGACAGCCTATAAAAAGATTATAAGACATTCTTTGCAGCTCGGTTAAAGGCAGCGCAATACGCACAACTATATCGCTGCCGGCGTCTTTTACCGCCACGTACAGCATGTTGATATCCAGCGTATCCGAATCGCGCCTCGAGCTTCCATATCCGTTTTCCTGCGCTTGCATAACTTCGGGCCTCTTCGCATGGTTATCCATAGATGAGATATCGGCACTTGAATCGCCTAAGACTTTTCCGTCTGCGTCAATAATCGTTATTCTGTAAGCTCCATTTTCATCGACAGATAGCGATTCCCCAAGCGATTTAGCCTTTTGGTCATACATAGTTTTATCCTCGCTGCGAATTTCGTTTAAAATAATATTTGCCATGCTTTGAGCAGAGAGTTTGGATTCTTCTACGCTTGATGACTGCGTCACAAAAAAAGATATAAACCCGGTTAAAAGTACGGCTATTATCGAAGCGGTAAATCCATATATAAATAATTTTTTACGCATTATAATTCCTCTTTTTTTATATCGCTGAACTTGTAACCGACAGAGCGCAGCGTTTTAATATATTTCGGCAATTCTGCATTATCTTCTATCTTTATTCTTAACTGGCTAATGTGTACATCTACCGTGCGTGTTTCGCCGGCATAATCATATCCCCAGACATCGTCAAGAAGCTGTTTTCGGCTGAGCACCCTTCCGGCGTTTTTCATTAAATAGTATAAAAGGTCGAACTCTTTTGTCTTTAGCTCCACCAATTCGTCATTTACAAACGCTTCTCTTTTATCGGGCAGAATCATGATATCGCCTATCTTTACAACATCAGGATTCTCATTGTTCCTGTCCAGTCTTCTAAGGATAGCGCGCAGCCTTGCCACGACTTCTCTTATAGAAAAAGGTTTGACAATATAATCATCTGCGCCGATCTCGAGCCCCAGGACTTTATCGCCCTCTTCTCCTTTTGCCGTAAGCATTATTATAATTACATTTTTAGCGATTTTGCTTGCGCGTACCTGCCGGCATATCTCATAACCGTCTATGCCGGGCAGCATAAGATCGAGCAAAACTATATCGGGCGGCGCCTGCAATATTGCGGCAAGCCCCGATTCTCCCGAAGCATACGCAGTAGTATCAAACCCCGAACCTTTAAGCTTATAAAAAAGCAGTTCACGAATATGCTTATCATCTTCAATTATGTATACTTTTTTCTGGTCCATAATTTCACCCGCCTGTGCTTTTTTATGTGCTGAGATGTTTATGCTTTCCCGTCTCGTTAAAAACGACCCATTCGCCTATGTTTGTCGCATGGTCGGCTATTCTCTCAAAATATTTTGCTATAGATATAAGCGCGACAGCTTGTTCTACGACTGCCGGATTGCTTTTCATCATTTCTATAAGCTCATTATAAATTCTGCGGTATATATCGTCTACCTGATTGTCGTCTTCGCACACCTTAATTGCCAAATCAACGTCCTGATTCATATAAGCGGTAATGACTCTTGCTACCATAGACCTTGCCATATCGGCTATTACAGGCATATCAATGAGCGGTTTTATAAGCCTCTGGTTATAAATCCTTACAACGATTTCGCTTATGTCCTCGGCGTGGTCGGCAATTCTTTCTAAATCTGTAATAAGCTTAAAAGTGCTTGTAATTCTTCGCAAATCGCCCGCCACGGGATTTTGCCTTACGAGTATATCAAGGCAAAGTTTTTCTATTTTTCTTTCCTGCTTATCTATTATATCATCGCCTTGAATGACCTTTTTGGCGAGCTTCACATCCTGATTCTTTAATGCATCCATCGCCATATCTATAGCTTCTTCGGTCAGCGAAAGCATTTTAACTATTTGCAAATGAAGGCTTTTCAAATCTTCTTCGAACGAAATTCTCAACATATTTTCTCCTTTAACCAAATCTTCCTGTAATATAATCTTCCGTGCGCTTATCCTTCGGGTTTTCAAAAAGTTTTGCCGTTTTTTCAAACTCTACTATCTCACCCATCAGAAAAAAGGCAGTGTGGTCTGATATTCGTGCCGCCTGCTGCATGTTATGCGTGACTATTATTATAGTATATTTTGACTTCAGCTCATGTATTAAATCTTCAACTTTTAATGTTGCAATAGGGTCAAGCGCAGAAGTCGGTTCATCCATCAAAATGACTTCGGGCTCTACCGCAAGCACTCTAGCTATACAAAGCCGCTGCTGCTGCCCTCCCGATAACGACAGCGCGCTGCTTTTAAGCCTGTCTTTAACTTCGTCCCAAAGCGCCGCCTGCCGCAAAGAACTCTCGACTATATCGTCAAGCTGCTTTTTCTTTTTAATGCCATGGACTTTCGGGCCGTAAGCAACGTTATCATAAATAGAAAACGGAAAAGGGTTCGGCTTTTGGAACACCATGCCGACACGTTTTCTTAGCCCGACGACGTCAAACGCGCTGTCGTAGATATCCTCGCCGTCAAGATTAATGCTTCCAGTTATCTTTACCGAGCTTATAAGATCGTTCATTCGGTTAAGCGTTTTCAGAAAAGTAGATTTTCCGCACCCTGACGGCCCGATAAGCGCTGTTACATTGTTGCTTTTCACTGTAATATCTATATCTTTTAACGCCTGAGTGTCCCCGTAAAAAAGATTTAATTCTTCTATTTTTATTATATCATATTTTCCCATAACTTTTTTATGTCCTTTTTTCTTTTGAAAACTTCTTACTGAAAATATTTGTGAGAAGCCTTGCGCCGGTATTGATTATCGCGACAAGTATCACGAGAACTGCGGCAGTCGCCCATGTCTCTTCAAACGAAAAACCCTCGTTCGCGATAGCAAACATGTGCACGGACAGCGTTCTTCCCGAATCCATGATGCTTCCGGGAAGCCGGTATACCATGCCTGCCGTCAAGAACACAGCCGCGCTTTCCCCCACTATCCTGCCTATAGACAATATGACTGCTGATAAAATTCCTGAAATTGCGCAAGGCAGAGTAATTTTGAACAGAGTGTAGAGATTTGATGCTCCAAGCGCGAGGCTCGCTTCTTTAAAGCTTGTCGGGACCGTTTTTAATGCTTCTTCCGTAGACCTTATTATAGTGGGTAATACGAGTATGGCGAGAGTCAACCCGCCCGACAGAAGCGAGAATTTAAAGCCGAGAAGCAAAACGAAGAATATATATCCAAAGAGCCCGTACACAATAGAAGGTATACCGGCAAGGCTTTCTATAGAGAAACTTATTATCTTTAATATCCTTCCCTGTTTCGCATATTCAGTAAGGTAAATTGCCGCGAATACCCCTATGGGAACGGCTACGACAAGAGTAATGCCGATTATAAATATAGTTGAAAGCAGTATATCGGCGATACCGTGAAACTCGCTGTCAAAACTCGTCGTCAAAAACCCCCAGCTTATATTCGGTACGCCTCTTACCAGTATATAATACAGTATTAATCCTAAAACACCTAGCGTGAGCAGAGCAGACAAACCTATCTGAAAAAACGCCAGCCCGTCTTTTAGCTTACCGTTTCTTCTCTTCATCTTTGCTTCACCTGCTCTCTTAACATCCTTTTTTCTTTTCTCGTAAATCCGGCTTTTTTATGTAAAACCATCTGAAGCGCGAAGTTTAAAATCATTATTATTACAAAAAGTACCACGCCTGTGGCAAACAGCGCTTGCCTGTGTATGCCCGAAGCGTAACTCATTTCAAAAGCAATGTTTATCGTCAACGTACGCACGCTGTCAAGAAGCGACCCGGGTATCTGTGGCGTGTTTCCGGCGACGAGTATAACCGCCATAGTTTCGCCAACCGCTCTTCCGAGGCCTAGTATAATGCTTGCCGTAATACCCGACTTTGCGGAAGGCAGGCTGACGTGCAGTATCGTCTGCATTTTAGACGCGCCGACACCGAGGCTTGCTTCGGTATAGCTTCTTGGCACAGCCCGAATAGATATTTCGGAAAGATTTATTATGGTAGGCAGTATCATGATAGCAAGTATAATTATTACGGCGAGCAGGCTGTTGCCCGCGCCGCCAAATGTGTTTGAAATAAATGGTACGAGCACTACCAGCCCGAAATATCCGTATACAACAGAAGGAATACCCGCTAAAAGCTCAACTGCGGGGCGCATTATCTTAACCACCCAGTTAGGAGCAATTTCAGCTAAAAATATTGCCGTCGGTACGCCTATTCCTATACCGAGAGCCGCCGCGCCAATCGTCCCTATCAACGAAGCGATTATCATGGGCAGTATTCCAAACAAACCTTCGGTAGGTTTCCATTTTGCACCGAATAAAAACTGCCCCGCGCCTATTTTAAATATTCCGGGCACGCCGCTGACAAATATATAGATTCCTATTACCAGCAAAGCAAGCACAGCTATGCATGCGCTTATTAAAAATATCTTTTCCACTCCGAATTCGGCTATTTTTTTTAGATATTTTTTCTTTTGCATTCCTTTTCCTCTCTTTTTTTAATAAGGAGAAGAGTGCGACGGCTTCTCCGCCCGCACTCATAACTTGGGGATATATTTTGTCCTTGAACTGTTTCAAGGGGGGGTAACTTATTTTAGCTGTTTGCCGAGATATACTTGTCGGCTACTATTGCCTGTCCGTCTGCGCTCATTATGAAATCGAGGAACGCCTGTGTGACTTCGCTTGGCTCGCCGTTTGTAAGCATTAGGAACGGACGGTAGAGTGTATAAGCACCGTCTATAACATTCTGTGCTGTAGCCTGCACTCCGTCAATGCTGACTGCTTTTATAGATTCGTCTATAGAACCCAATGATACATAACCGATAGCATCTTCTTTTGTGGATACGCTTGTTTTTAATGCACCGTTGCTGTTTGCTTCAAGCGCTTTTTCAGTTATGAGAAGCTTTTTGCTTCCGTCGTCCTGCTTTTCTTCAAGCTCTGCCAGCTCTATGAATGCGCCTCTTGTTCCCGAAGCCGCTTCGCGGTTAAACACTATTATTTCTTTGTCATCTCCGCCGACTTCTTTCCAGTTTGTTATCTCTCCCATGTAAATTTGTCTTACCTGCTCTACAGTAAGGTCAGAAACCGGATTGTTAGGATGGACAACGACTGCAATTCCGTCAAGAGCGATAACGTTTTCTATAAGCCCCTGGCCCTTTTCAGAGTCTTTTAGGTTTCTTGACGCATCGCCAATGTCGCAAAGTTTGTCTAATGCAGACTGTACGCCGACAGAAGATCCGCCACCCTGTACGTTTATCGTAACGTCGGGATTCAATGCCATGAATTCCTCTGCAAGAGTTTCGGCAAGAGGCTGTACGGAAGTTGAACCTATAAGCTCAATCGTTCCTGAAAGCGCCGTTTCTGTTGGCTCGTCTTTTGGCTCTTCTGCCGGTTTGTCTGCGGGTTCTTCAGAAGGTTTTTCTGAAGTTTGCTGCTTAGTCTCCTGTGCCGGCTCGTCCGTGACAGGGGTCTGAGCGCACGCAGCCAGTGTAAACATTGCAACTATTAACATCACCGCAGTTAAAATTCTCACTTTTTTATTCTTCATCTTTGTTCCTCCATTTTTTTATATTTTCATTGTAAATACATACTTTAATGCGCGTTTTATAATTATGTAATTTCTGTGTAAATTAAAAGGCGCCTGACAACTCGTCTAGGCACCTAATATCCTTATTTTTATGGTTTTTATCCGCTGTTTATTTTAAAGCCTGCTTTAATTCGGCTATAAACGCACATACAGATTGTATCATTTCCTGCTTTGAGCCTTTGATATCCATCTTTTTAACTACAGCGCTTCCTACTATAACGCCTTCGCTGTAGTCTTTTAGCCCTGCCGCCTGCTCGGGAGTCGAGATACCAAAACCAAGCAGCCTTGGTGTATCGGTATGTTCTTTTACCTGTCCGAGAAATTCTTCAAAATCGGTAGCAAATTTATCGCGTACTCCTGTAATCCCCGTAGATGTAACGCAGTATATAAATCCGCTGCTGTTTTTTACGATACCGGCTATTCTCTCACCCGATACCGGCGTTACCAAAGGTATAATATCGACATTGTATTTACAAAACAACTTTTCGTATTGTTTTTTCTCTTCGAACGGCAGATCGGGTATTACCAGACCGTCCACGCCGTTTGCCTCGCAGTCGGCCAAAAAACGTTCAACTCCGTATTGCAGTACACAGTTAAAGTACAGCAAAAAAGCTATAGGCACCTGCGTTTTTTCGCGCAGCCTTCTTACGAGGCCGAGTATATCGGATAAATTGACATTGTTTTTTAATGCCCTTGCGGCCGCCGCCTGAATTACCGGCCCGTCGGCAAGCGGATCTGTATATGGTATGCCGAGTTCAATTATATCTGCTCCCGCTTTTTCCATCTCGAGCACAAGCTCATACGTTGTCTGCATATCGGGATCTCCTGCCACAAAAAAAGGAACCAAGGCTTTCCCGCCGTTGTTTTTCAGCGTTTCAAATTTATCTTTAATACGTGTCATTTTATATTTACCCCCAAATGTTTAGCTACCGAATATACGTCTTTGTCTCCTCTTCCCGATATATTAATGACTATAATGTCATCTTTTTTAGTTTCGGGTATTATCTTGCACGCGTACGCTACGGCATGCGAGCTCTCAAGCGCCGGCATTATACCTTCCATACTGCTCAAAAACTGAAACGCCTCAACCGTCTCATCGTCTGTGACTGCCTCGAACCGCACTCTTTTTTCATCGTACAGGCTTGCATGCTCGGGTCCTACGCCCGGGTAATCGAGCCCTGCTGATATAGAATGTACGGGCAATATCTGTCCGAATTCGTCCTGCAGAAAATACGACTTCATGCCGTGCAGCACGCCCGGGCTTCCCTTCGCGAGCGCCGCCGCGTGAAACTGCGTATCCGTTCCTTTTCCGCCCGCTTCCACGCCTATCATTTTGACTTTTTCATCGTTTATAAAAGGATAAAACAGCCCCATTGCGTTGCTTCCGCCGCCTACGCAAGCTATAAGAAGGTCGGGCATTCTGTTTTCCTTGCGCATAATCTGCTTTTTTGTTTCTTCTCCTATTACGCACTGAAAGTCGCGCACCATTCGCGGATAAGGGCTTGGCCCGACGACAGAGCCTATGGCATAATACGTATCAGCAAAGTTCGCCGCCCAGTCGCGTATAGCTTCGCTTGTCGCGTCTTTTAGCGTCATCGTTCCCGACAAAACGGGTATTACCTTTGCCCCGAGAAGCTCCATTCTAAAAACGTTCAGCGCCTGGCGTTCCATATCCTCTTTACCCATGTACACCTCGCACGGAATATCAAACAACGCCGCGACTGTCGCAGCCGCCACGCCGTGCTGCCCCGCGCCCGTCTCTGCTATTATGCGTTTTTTGCCCATGCGTTTTGCCAGTAAAAGCTGACCTATGACGTTGTTTAATTTGTGCGAGCCTGTATGGTTTAAATCTTCGCGCTTTAAATATATTTTGCCGCCGCCGAGTTTTTTTGTCATACGCTCTGCAAAATAGAGCGGCGTTTCGCGCCCCGCGTATTCGCGCAGGTAATATTCTTTCTCATCTAAAAACTCTTTATCATCTTTATAGCGGTCATACGTCTCTTCAAGCTCGAGAAGCGTGCCCATAAGCGTTTCGGGCACATACATACCGCCGTATTCTCCAAAGTATCTATTATTATCGCTCATCATGATCTCCTTGCATTCTCTATAAAATCTTTTATTTTCTCAATGTCTTTAATTCCGTTTGTTTCTACGCCGCTGCTTACATCGACAGCGAAAGGTTTTGTTTTGCGTACAGCCTGCTGTACATTTTCCGGCGATAAACCGCCAGCCAGAACTATTTTATCAGACTGCGCCGCCTTTTGCGCTAAATCCCAGTTAAATGTCTCTCCCGTTCCGCCAAACGCTGTTTTGCTGTATGTATCCAGCACATATGCATCTGCTTTAATACTGTCTAATGCCGCAAGGCTGCTCTCATCCTTTATTCTGACCACGCGCCATATCCCGCCCGAAAGCGAAGAGTACGTTTTCTCTTCGTCCTGATAAATCTGCAGTATATCTAAACCGCACTGCCTTTTTGCTTGCATCATCACCTCAGCTTCTTCATTAACAAATACTCCGACACGCAAAATATCTTTATCCAGCGCACCGCACAGCTTTTTCGCTAATTGCGTCGTAAGCCTTCTCCTGCTCGGCGCGAATATGAACCCCGCGTAATCGGGTTTATATTTATTTACAGCCTGTACGTCATCAAGGCTCATCAGGCCGCATATCTTAACTTTGGTCATTGCTCTTCTTTTCCCGATTTTAGTTCTTTTAGTTTATCTTTCACATTTCCCGCGCGCATAAGCGACTCTCCGACGAGCACCGCGTCCGCTCCCATTTTCCTCAGGAATCGTGCGTCGTCCGCGGTGTTTATTCCGCTTTCGCTGACGATAACTTTTCCCGGCGGTATCAGCCGAATAAGATTCTCTGTAGTTTTCAGAGAAACTTCAAACGTTTTTAAATCGCGGTTATTAATGCCTATTATCTTCGCACCCGAGCCCAGAGCCTTTTTCATCTCTTGTTCATTGTGTGTTTCTACAAGAGCGCAAAGCCCTAATTTTTGCGCAGCCTCACGAAACTCTGCTAACTGCTTGTCGGTAAGAATAGCCGCTATAAGCAGTATCGCGTCCGCGCCCAAAACCTTAGATTCGTACACCTGCCATATATCTATTATAAAATCTTTGCGCAGCACAGGTATTTCTACCGTGTCTTTTACCTGCTGTAAATATTCATTGCTCCCCAAAAAAAAGTTTTCTTCGGTTAACACCGATATTGCATCCGCGCCGTATTTTTCGTATCTTTCCGAAATATCTTTGGGGCGAAAATCCTCACATATAACCCCTTTTGACGGAGAGGCTTTTTTTACTTCCGCGATTACCGAAAGCCCGGGGGTTTCAAGCGCCGATTTAAAAAGCTGTTTTTTTGTATCGTCGTTGTCTATCTGCGCCATGAGAGAATCTAACGGTTTATTTTGCATTTGCAGCGCAAGCTTTTGGCGCTTTACCGCAACTATATCATCAAGTATCATATCTTATCCTCAACTGCGTTTGTAAATGCCGCCATCTCTTCTATCTTTTTCATACCGCTGCCGTCTTTTATTATCTTTTGTGCCTGCGCGACGCCCTTCGCGACGCTGTCTGCTCCGCCGCACAAATATATGCAAGCTCCTGCGTTTAGCGCGACTATGTCGCTTTTTGCGCCCGATTTACCTGTTAAAATCTCTTTTATCATCCGCGCGTTTTGCTTGCTGTCTCCGCCTTTTATGGATCTTATATCCGCACGCTCTATGCCAAAATCCTCTGGCGAAATGGTGTAATTTTTCACTCTGCCGTCTATAATTTCAGAGACTTTTGTTTTGTCCGTGACTGTTATTTCGTCAAGGCCGTCCATACCATGCACCACCATGGCGCGTTTTGTGCCAAGGTTTAACAGTACGTTCGCCATCGGCTCGGTTAGCTTTTCATCGTAAACTCCGAGAAGCTGGCAATTCGCGCCTGCAGGATTCGTGAGCGGCCCGAGTATGTTAAAAACTGTGCGCACCGAAAGTTCTCTTCTCGGCGGCGCTGCATATTTCATCGCCTGATGAAAATGCGGCGCGAACATAAACCCTATGCCTATCTCTTCTATACACTTCTGAATCGCTTGCGGCGGTATATCAATCTTTACATCGAGAGCTTCGAGCACATCTGCGCTTCCGCTGCCGCTGCTTACCGAACGGTTTCCGTGCTTTGCGACGGCAATGCCGGCCGCGCTGACGACAAAAGCGGCCGCGGTAGAAATGTTAAAAGTGCCGCTGCAATCGCCGCCCGTGCCGCACGTATCAATTAAAACGGGCGCTTGGGGATATATTTTTACCGCTCTTTCGCGCATAGTCTGCGCAAAGCCTGTTATCTCCTCTGTCGTTTCGCCCTTCATTCGCAGAGCAGTCAGGAATCCGCCTATCTGCGCAGGTGTAGCCTGCCCGCTCATAATTTCATCCATCACCAAAGCGGCCTCGCTTCTGGTTAAATCGTGCTTTTCTATGATTTTTTGTATTGCCTGTTGTATTTGCATATTATTTACCTCTAAATATTTAAAAAATTAGCCAATATCCGTTTTCCGTTAGGAGTGAGTATTGATTCGGGATGAAACTGCATTCCGAAAATCGGAAGAGAAACATGCTCTACCGCCATTATCTCATTGTCGCTCGTCTCTGCCGTTACTCGCAGAACATCGGGCAAGGATTTTTTGTCTATCACCAGAGAATGATACCTTCCTGCCATAAACGGAGAATTCACGCCGTCGAATATCTGTGACCCAAGCAGGCGGATTTCGTGCGCCTTTCCGTGTACGAGCTGCTTTGCATGCACAATATCTGCACCGAACGCCGCACCTATTGCCTGATGCCCAAGGCACACTCCGAGCACGGGTATAATCTTGCCCATCTGCTTAATAGCTTCTATTGATATTCCCGCTTTCTGGGGATATCCGGGGCCGGGCGAAATTATCAGGTGAGACGGCTTTAACGCTTCTAACTCTTCGAGTGTTATCTTATCGTTGCGGTAAACGCAAACATCAGAGTTTATCTCGCCGATGTACTGGTACAGATTGTATGTGAATGAATCATAATTATCTATAATAACAATCATGCTATATCCCCCGCTTTTTCGAGCGCTTTTATAAGCGCCTTTGCCTTATCCTGTGTTTCTTCGTATTCTTTTTCGGGTATTGAATCGGCTACTATACCTGCGCCCGCCTGTATATACGCTTTTCCTTCATGAAATACCATAGTACGAATAGTGATGCACATATCTATGTTGCCGTCAAAGCCTATATAGCCTATGCTGCCTCCGTATATGCCGCGCTTAACAGGCTCGAATTCATCGATTATCTGCATAGCGCGAACTTTTGGCGCGCCGGAGAGCGTTCCCGCGGGAAGCACAGCGCCCAGCACATCAAACGCATCGTTATCCGCCGTACGCTTTCCTTTTACGTTAGAAACTATGTGCATAACGTGCGAATATTTTTCTATATGCATTGGGTTTTCTACCTTTACGCTGCCAAACTGCGAAATTCTGCCTATGTCGTTTCGGCTTAAATCGACAAGCATAGTATGCTCAGCAAGCTCTTTTTCATCGTCCAATAGATCTTTGGCAAGCAGCTCATCTTCTTCGGGCGTTTTACCTCTAGGGCGTGTTCCGGCTATCGGGCACGTCTCTACAACGTCTTCCTCTACTCTTACCAAAAGCTCGGGAGAAGACCCTACTATAACGGTATCGGGCAAGCGCAGATAATAAAGATAAGGCGACGGGTTAAGTGTGCGTAAAACTCGGTATACATCAAACGGCTGCGCATTTGTTTCAATAGCAAATCGCTGGGAAAGCACCACCTGAAATATATCGCCGTCTTTTATGTACTGCTTTGCTTTTCGTACAGCATCGCAGTAATCGCTTTTAGTAAAATTGCTCTGCACTTCTATTTCGATATTATCCGTGATGTTTTTTTCGGGCGTACGTACCGGCTCTTTTTCTAAGTCGGCACAGATCTGCTCAATTCGCCCCACTGCCGAATCGTACGCATTTAAAGCACCATCCGTTATCCTTGCGTTTACAATAACTATAACTTTTTGTTTTAAATGGTCGTAGGCTATTATCTCATCACAGAACATTAAATAGCTGTCGGGCAAATTTATATCGTCGGGCGGAGTGTCGGGAAGCTCTTCTATATGCCGTACCATATCATAACCGAAATAACCGACTGCTCCTCCCGTAAACCTCGGCAGGCCTTCTATTTTCGCATATTTGAAATTATCAAGAAGTTTTTTGAGCTCTTCAAAAGGGTTGCCGTTTTTGACCAATTTCCCGTTTTCATCCTCAATCGTTACGGTATTTTCGCTGCTCGAAAACGTCATATAAGGATTTCTCCCTATAAACGAATACCTGCCCCATTTCTCGCCGCCCTCTATGCTCTCTAATAAAAAGCAGTTTTCCTGTGCGGCAAAATGAATAAATATCCCTATCGGTGTTTTTGTATCAGAATAAATTTCTTTTGTTACCGGAATCACGTTCGCGGTTTCGGCTAGTTTTTTAAATACGTCTTTTTTCGGATAAATCAAAAAACGCCCTCCTTTATTATTTAAACGAAAAGAAGAGGTTCTAAGCCACTACTGCTAAAATGATAATAAAAAACGGGCACGTAGAGACGCCCCCGTAAAATCGGCTTTTTAAATTACTCTACTCTTCTAATCTCATCTAGTTTTTCTCGTCTAAAAAGTTTCTACACTTTTATCTTACGCGAATTATAACATAACGTTATTTTTATGTAAAGCAAAAAAATTATATCTCTGATTCCTCATCCGTATCTTCGCTGCCTTCATCCGTATCTTCGCTGCCTTCATCCGTATCTTCGTTGTTCTCATCCGTATCTTCGCTGTTCTCATCCGTATCTTCGCAGTTTGCATCGTCCGCATCCAGCGATTCTTCATCGCTTTTTTCCATGACTGTTACGCATCTGTCCGAAAGAGTACAGCAAATTGTATCTTCATTCTGTATCTCATAAACCGTTTCTTCGTCTGCGGCAGTCAGCGTGAGCAGATTGAGCGTTACGCTGTAAGTTCCCTGCCCCAAAAGGCCGCCGTTTTCGTCGTAGACAAAGTATTCATCGCCCGAAAGAAGCTCAAGCGTAAAGCTGGTCTCCATGCTCTGCAATATATCTTGGCTTACCGTTTCGCCGTTAGAATCGACGAGCTCTTTTACCTGCCATTTTCCCGAAAAATCCGTTTGGGAAAAATCCGGCACGGGTGTAGGCGACGGTGTGATTTCCGGCGCCGCGGCTGGTATTTGATTAGTTTCCTGCTCTGAAGTACCATACGGCGCCGCGGTTTTTGCGCACGCGCCGGCTGTCAAAATCAAAATGGTAAATAATATCAGTAAACATTTTTTCATATGTAAGTATGCCCTTTCTAACTGCCTTGTTTTATTTTGCCTAAAATACACGGAACGCGCAGATAAAGCCGTTTTTGCACCACGATGATGTACAAGAGCGTTTTACTACTTTGCCGTTTCTCGATGACGCGTCTATCATAACGCCGTTCCCGGCATATATAGCGACATGCCCGCTGTAAACTATAATATCGCCGCGTTTCATGTCGCCCATACTTTTTATCTTGGTATATTTCGTGCACTTAGCCCATGTATGCGACGTCATGTAGCCCTGTTTTACACCTACCTGATTTAGGCACCAGTATACAAATCCAGAGCAGTCAAATGTCTTCGAACCTTTGCCGCCTTTTACGTATTTGCTTCCTAGCTTAGAAAGCGCGACCGAAATAAACGATTCTACGTTAGGCCCTGTGACAGACGAGGAGCCGCCTGTGCCAGACGAGGAGCCGCCTGTGCCAGACGAGGAGCCGGTCGATTTTTTGGCGCTATCCGATGTCAGCTTGTTCATTGTGTTAGAGCCGACCTTGCCGTCTACTGAAAGACCGTTGTTTTTTTGGAAGCTGCGTACCGCGTTATCTGTGTCCGAGCCGAAATAGCCAGTGGCCTTGCTTATATAGCCAAGCTCTTTTAATCGTTTTTGTACGTTAGTTACATCGTCGCCTTTCGCGCCTATCGAGAGCGCGTTGCCCTGCGCGTCGTCGGACATGAGCATCGTCTTTGTGCTGGGGCCAATGTATCCGTCCGCAATAAGCCCGCTGTTTTCCTGAAAACGCTTAACAGCAGCTTTTGTATCGTCGCCGAAGTTTCCGTCCGGCTCTGTCGTTAAATAACCAAGCTTTTTTAAGCGCTGCTGATATTCCTTTACTTCCGGGCTCTGCTCACCGTATGAATACGAGTTTGCGGCGGCATCTCCCGAATATAGCATTTCGCGCGTATCTTTGCCTACCTTGCCGTCTTCACTAAGCCCGTTGAGCTTCTGGAATTTCATAACGGCAGCTTCGGTGTCGGTCCCGAAATACCCCGTGACTATTGGAATATATCCAAGCTCATAAAGACGCTGCTGAAGCTCTTGAACGTCTGTGTTTTCCGTGCCTATAGAGATGATATAATATACGGCGTCGGCCGACATAACAAGATCAAATGTCTGCTGATCTACAACGCCTGTGGCTTCAAAACCGCTCTGTTCCTGAAAACGTTCAACGGCGGTTTTTGTTGCTTCATCATAAATGTTGTCCGGTTCATCTATATCCATGTACTCAAGTTCCATAAGGCGGGACTGCAAAGACATAATTACGCTGGCCTGCATACCCTGGGAAATAGAAACGGACGTGTAAACGGGCATCGCAACTGAGATTTTACCTTCGGGCTTTGTGGTAGCTAAAATATCTGAATCGACAGCTTCAACCATACTTGCGGCCGCTATTAAACTATTCGTTCCATTATTATCTTCGGACATAGCGGCCTGTGCGGAATTATTGTTAAGCGTTATAACTAATATCAAAGATACTGCCACAGCAGCAAAAAGTCCTACAGCAACAAAGAACCTTTTTTTATTTTTTATAACCGGTAAACGCGTTTTTGCGCTCCTTTTACGGTAGCCGACAGATGAGGCCTGAGCTGAGGTTTTTTGCCTGTTTAATTTTATCAGAATTTTTTTTAATATGCGCTTTAGAACGAAGCTTTTCTTTTTTGAAGATCTATTCACGTATTCATTCCTCTTCTCATATTTTACTTTAGTTATATTGTTAGATCAATTTTTATATATGTATAATACCACGCCGGTTATATAATTGCAACATTTTCGTAACACAATTTTAATATTTTACAACTTCTTAACCTGGTTTAAAAAACAATATAACAGATATAAATATACAACTTTTTAAGCTATTTGTCATTTACAAAACAAAATCTTTTTTATAAAGCTTTGTATTCATGATGCACCTTTCCCATAAATTGTGATATAATTATTTGCAGTTTTTAGGGTGCCGCAGATGAAAAATATATCAAAATTTAGTATATTGCAGGCAAAGACTTGACACTTCTTAAACGATTTTTTATATTTAGATAAAAGGATCAATAAAAAATGCGGAGGATATTATGTATATTTCAAAAAATATTAGCAATGGCTATAACGAGTACATAGCTCTTGATTCACCCGAAGGCAAGCTTGCTTTAATGGACGTCGCGCTGCTTGTTTTAGAATCGGGCCAAAGTTTTACCTTTGACGAACCCGATAAAGAAATCGCGCTTTTGCTTTTAGAAGGCAGCGTTGCTTTTTCGTGGGAAGGCAGTAATATCCCTGCGCAGCGAACTAACCCGTTTGATTTTAAGGCATGGTGCCTCCACGCGCCCTGTCAAACTAAAATCACTGTGACTGCCAAAGAGCCGAGCGAATTGTACGTGCAAAAAACGAAAAACGAAAAACCATTCAACGCAAAACTCTATGCCCCGGCCGATACACATACTCAAAAAGCGGGCGCAAACGGCGAACTTGACGGCGCTATGCGCAGAAATATACGTACGATATTCGATTATTCGACAGCCCCGTATTCTAACATGGTTTTAGGCGAAGTCATCAACTTTCCGGGGCGATGGTCCAGCTATCCCCCGCATTCTCATCCGCAGCCAGAAGTCTATTTTTACAGATACGATAAACCGCAGGGGTTTGGCGTGGGCTTTGCTAACGGAAATATATATGAAACACACCACAACGGCCTTTTGCTTATAACAGAAAAATTTCATTCACAGGCAGCGGCGCCCGGCTATGCGCTGTTTTACGTATGGGGTATAAGGCACCTTTCAGGCAACCCTTGGGATAAAACTCGAATTGACGACGAAGAGCATACATGGATGCTAAAAGAAAATCCTGATATCTGGCAGGAAAAAGAATAAAAAAACGTTTTGGCTATATAAAAGAAAACCGCTTTAAAAAACGGTTTTCTTTTAAACTATATTTATTTTCATATTGGCGCGGGAGCTATTATAACTTCAATTCCTCTTTCTGATATCTCTCTTATTATTTCCTCTTCAAGCTTCCAATCGCTGATAACTATATCTATAGCATTTAGAGGAGATACCATTGCAAACGCATTTATACCGAATTTTGATGAATCGACCGCTAAAACACAGGCATTCGCACGCTCGATCGCAAGCTTTCGTACCTGAGCTTCTTCAATATTATAATCTGAAATACCCTCCTCAAAAGTAACTCCGCCGGCTCCGACAAAAGCCATATCCACGTAAATCTGCTGAAGCGCCATAAGCGGTATGCTTCCCGACATTGACAACTCACGATTTCGCAGTTTGCCTCCAAGCACTAAAAGCTCAATGTCTGTATTAGCAAGTTCGTTAATTATAGGAAGCGAACTTGTTATAACCGTTATGTTTTTCCTGTCAACAATATTTTTCGCAATTTCCAGAGTAGTTGTACCGACATCAAAAAGTAAAGTGCTTCCCTCTTTAATGAGTTCCGCTGCTTTTTTCCCTATTGCTCTTTTTTCCAACACGCTTAATTCTGCGCGGATAGAATACAAAGGCTCTGCATTTATGTTAGCCAGCGGCACAGCACCGCCGTAAACCCTTTTTAATAATTTTTGTGCTTCGAGCGCTTCTAAATCTCTTCTTGCGGTCTCATTAGAAACTTTGAATCTTTCACTAATCTCTTTTATTTTGATTATTTTATTGGTATGCAAAATACTAATAATTTCTTGTTGTCTTTCTTTAGACAGCATAATTTATAACCACCTTATAAAAAAAGTTTATTGGTTATTAATATTATACAATAATTATACCAAATATACAATCCAATTTGACCATGTGCAACTAAACAGGAATTTTTTTGTGGATTTTAGGTGTAATTAATCAACATATATCATACACTCCACATTTTTTTGTGTTATACAGCTAATTGTTTTATTTTCTGTATGTTTTTTTCTGAAGATTTTTATTCTTTTACAGTACGCAAACAAAAAAGACAGAGTCTACACTCTGTCTTTTTACGGCGAGAACCAGCTTAAAGGGTTTGACATTGATATTCGTCTAATAAACTTTAATGGAGAAGTTTTAGAAACATGATGTTTCCCGCCAAATCAATATTAAATTTAAATTAACTGACCTCTTATTGATGTTGCCTTAATTAATCTATTCAGCGCAACTATATAAGCGCCTTTTCTCAGAGAAACTTTCTTATCACAAGAAGCTTCCCAAACCGAATTAAAAGCTCTTATCATAATTTTTTCCTGTGCACGGTTAATTTCTTCTAAATCCCACATTATTGATTGTATATTTTGTACCCATTCAAAATATGAAACTACAACACCGCCTGCGTTAGACAAAATATCCGGCACTATAACAACGCCTTTTTTCTCGAGTATAGCATCAGCTTCTCTAGTAACCGGGCCGTTTGCGCCTTCTACTATAAGCTTAGCTTTAATATTTTTTGCAATCTCTTCGGTTATTTGATTTTCCATTGCCGCAGGAACAATAATATCCGCCTCAAGCCCAAACATTTCATCGTTTGTAATTTTTGTTACGCCTTTTTTATCATAATCGTTTAAGAGTTTTCTTCTTTCTCCTTCGTTGACGAAGTTATAAATCTCTTCAATATCGAGGCCGCGCTCATTATAAAGAGCACACGAAACATCGCTTACCGAAATTACCTTTGCGCCTTCCTGAGCGAGCAAAAGCGCCGCTGTACCGCCGACATTACCAAATCCCTGAACAACGATCTTAGCGCCGATCAATGGTTTGCCCTGACGGTGCATTATCTCTCTTGTCATAAACATAACGCCTCGGCCGGTTGCCGCGCTTCTTCCGAGAGAGCCACCGATGTCTATAGGTTTGCCTGTTACAACTCCGGGTACCGGATAGCCAACAAAAGAACTGTATGTATCCATCATCCAACTCATTATTGTCGAATTTGTATTGATATCTGGTGCGGGGATATCTTTTTCCGGCCCAATAAGCGGCAGAATTGATGCTGTGTACCTTCTTGTCAGCCTTTCCAATTCAACTTCTGAAAGCTCTTCAGGATTAACTGTTATACCGCCCTTTGCTCCGCCGTATGGAATATTGACTACTGCGCATTTGAATGTCATCCATGCCGCCAGCGCTTTAACCTCTTCAAGGTTTACATCTTGATGATACCTTATGCCACCTTTTCCGGGCCCTCTAATTGTTGAATGCTGTATTCTATACCCCGTGAAAACTTTTAGTTCTCCATTATCCATTTTTACAGGTATGGATACTATCAATTGACGTTCAGGATGTTTTAAAATTTCATACTGTTTTGCTTCCAACCCTAAAATTTCTGCGGTTTCATCAATTGTCTGCACTACTTGTTTAAACGGTTCATACTTCTTTGTCATTTTTCCCTCCTTATAAATAAATTAAATTCTTTATAAAAGCCTTTATGACTTGTTTTCTTTTTTAACAAGAATAGCAAAGGCAATAATTTAATATTTACAAGCGATGATTTCGTGCTGCTTACCTCACAATTAATTCATAAAATATGAATCGTCAGCTTTCCGCAACTTACACATATTATGTGGTCATCATGTGCATTATAGACTGATATTTAAGCAATGTCAACATCATTTACACACATATTCTATAACATCTCACTATTGTGACCATTTTCTCGTTTTTTTGCACATTTTTCTTATATTAATGTGGGTTTTTACGTTATTTCACAACATCGTTTTTTGATTATTCATAATTCGACAAGAAATATAAAAAAAAAGGAAACATAATTAAAATGAAAATGTTTCTTTCAATGTTTTTTATTATCATATTTTTATTATCATATTTAATCTTTTTTTAGTTAAAACTTCTTACAAATCACTTTTTTTCAAATTAGACTCTATTTTCCTTGAAAATCAGTTGAAGAGAAATAAATTTAAACGGTAACTTCTATTAGATTTTTTCTTTTAACAAATTTTTTTGCGGCTAAAAATGTATACTTGTGAAGCAAAATGATAAATTAATATTTGAAAGTTAATTTTTGCAATGTTTTTGGGGCATTTTTTCAAATTTACACAAAATATTATACTTCTATTAACAAAATAAAGCAAATTCTTGAGCATTTACTCGAATATGTTCTTGAAATAAAAAATGATTTATACTAAAAAAAGCTAATATTTTAAATTCAGATTTGACAACACGGCAGATTAATGTTATTATTCAGCGAACTTAAATGAATAGTAACTAAAAACATATATTTTTTTTAATTGGTTTTACTAAGTAATATCCTAATTTATAAAGTATGAGTATAGTTTGCAAAGATTTAAGAATTAAATTAGGAGGTATGTTAACATGACAGGAACAGTTAAATGGTTTAACCCTACAAAAGGTTTTGGATTTATTACCGGAGAAGATAACGTGGATGTTTTCGCACATTTTTCTCAGATCCAGACTGAAGGATTCAAGACACTGGAAGAAAACCAAAAAGTGTCTTTTGATGTAACACAAGGTCAAAAAGGCCCTCAGGCAGAAAACATCGTTATTTTATAATTAACGGAAAAAAAAGCCTTATATTTATAAGGCTTTTTTATTTGCATTTTTATTGAAATTTACCACTGTGCTTCTAAAACTTCTTCTACAAATATTCTGGCAATCTGCGGATCGAACTGGGTACCTGCGTTTTTCTTGATTTCTGCTATCGCCTGATCTTTATTCAGTCTTTCGTGATACGTCCGTTCGCTTGTCATTGCATCGTAAGAATCGGCTACCGCTACTATCCTTGACAGCATTGGTATCTCTTCTCCTTTTAGCTTTTTGGGATATCCTTTTCCGTCCCATCTTTCATGATGAGCCAGTACATATTCTGCAATATTATAAAAATCTTTTGTGGTCGCAATCAATCTATACCCAATCTCGGCATGCTGGCGGATTTGTGTTATTTCAGTCTTATTTAATTTGCCCGGCTTATTTAATATTTCTTCGTCTATCGCAATCTTTCCTATATCGTGCAGTTCTCCTGTAATCTGCAGCTGATGAATTTCATTATCGCTTAAGTTGCACGCTTTTCCGATATCTCTTGACAAAATACTCACTCTTTTTGAATGGTTGTCTTCCTGAGGGCTTTCTATTATAAGCATATCTAATATTGACTTGATAACATCATTTCGCTTGCTGTGGCTGTTATATATCTTTCTCTGATACATATATTCTTCCGCATTTTTCAATACGTCCTCAGAGGACTGTTCTTTGGTATTTTTTGTGTCCCAGCCAAATGATAATGATATCTCAAGACCTTTAATACGTTTTTTTGACAATTCTTTTTCAATTCTTGCCACGAGCTCTTTTAAATGGTTTGAATCTGTCTTTGGAAGCAGCATGATAAATTCGTCTCCGCCGATTCGGGCGATAATATCATCAGCGCGGCATACTTTGTTGAATGCCGCAGCAGCTTTTTTTATAAGCTGGTCGCCGATACCGTGCCCGAAAGCATCATTTGCTATCTTTAATCCGTTTATATCCGCATATACGATAGAAAGAGGAAGATTTCTTTGTGTATCAATCCTTTTGAACTCTTCATCAAAATATCTTCTGTTATACAGGCCTGTAAGCTGGTCATGAAAGCTCAAATATTCTATCTGTTTTTGTTTTTCTTTTTTGAAACTGAAATCCCTGAAAACTATAATAGCGCCTAATAAATTACCGTCTTTGTAAACGATCGGGGCAATTGTATCTTCAATCGGTTTTTCTGTACCGTCTTTCGAAATTAATATAGTATGATTTGCAAGCTCTATAATTTCTTTTGTTTCAAAAACTATATCTATAGGGCACTTAATTTTTTCTCTGGAATATTCATTTATTATATTGAATATTTTTTCAAAATGCTGCCCTATGGCGTCTTTTGCATTCCAGCCGGTTATCTTTTGGGCAATAGGATTGATAAACTCTATTCTTCCGGCATAATCGACCGCTATTACGCCATCGCCTACAGACTGCAAAGTTAAATATAATTTTTCTTGCGATTTATATATATCTTTGAATTGTTCCTGAATTTTATCCGCACGGTTTCTGATTACATTGTGAACTACTATAATAACCATAAAAAGCAGTATAAAAATTACTGCCTGAGCTAAAAAGTAAATATCCCATCTTTCAAATTTTTTAGGTGAAAATATGAAATGGATAACCATAATTATAATCGTTGATAAAATGATGTATAGCATGCGTTTTTTTTCGTATAAAATTGAAAACATTACTGTAATAAGCGCCAGCGTCCATATGGCTGGGCCAATATAAGAATAATACCGCACCATAACGAAAACCAAATATAACGCAAATATAGCAGACAACATATAAGTTATAACAACTTCATTTTTAAATATAACTAAAACTGATAATAATATGAGTGCAAAAACAGACATTATCGTGCTGTCAAGCCAGATTTTTGATATGGGTTCGTGAAAAATAAAATAGAGAGATAAGAAACTGCAGAATGCGCCTATAACAATCAAGAGTGCCCCAAAACAACAAACAAACCTGTTTTCATTCTTCAAATTTATTTCTTCTTCATACGTCTCGCTGACTGCACTAATCACTTGTGAAATTTTATGATTTAACATATAATTGCTCCATGCTGCTCGTCTAAAGAATATTAATATGCTATCTTTATCGTTGTAATATTATGAATTATTGTTATATATTATCATAATTTATTAGCTTTATCTAGCTTAAATTAATAAAGAGTAAAGCTTGCTTAACGGGGCAATAAAAAACCATCGATAGCGTCTGGCCGACAAGTTTTTATCAGACCATATTTTAAAACGGTTGTGCGGGTTGCACAGGTTTCAGCGTTTTTGTCGGTTTAGGCGGTTTCGCAGTTTTTGTCGGGCTCGGCGGTTTTGACGTTAATGTAGGCTCAGGCTCTTCGCTTTGTTCATGCACAGAGCAGGAAAGAACAGCATTGCCGCTCTTATCAACGCTCCAGGTATACACACCGCCGTTGGGGCATTCATATTCTTTTTGTAAAAAGCCGCTTTCCACTAAAAATTTAGTTCCGACAGTACCGTCAGCAATCGGCTCTCCCCCATTGGCTAAATATGTACAATATAGCTGCTTAGCGCCTGCACATTGAACATTACAAACTTTCTCATCCGCCGCATCTAACGTGCTTGTATAAATTATTACTCCTATGCCAATCAAAATAGTCAAGAGACAAAGCACCAGAACTATTTCTATAAGCGTAAAACCTCTTTTTTTCATAACAATATTTTTCATATCTTTCTTATACCACAAAATTGGTAAATTAAAACAAAAAAATAAGAAACTCGTTAATTCTTTGTTTTTTTGAACCTTATTATTTTTTCATCTTAAAACTCTTTAGCCGAAGCGCATTAGATACAACCGATACAGAACTCAGCGCCATTGCCGCACCTGCAAATATGGGGTTTAAAAGCGGGCCGCCGAAGGCATAAAACACACCTGCGGCAAGCGGTATACCGACTATATTATATATAAATGCCCAGAAAAGGTTTTGGCGTATATTTCTTATCGTCGCACGGCTTAAAGCAATCGCAGCCGATACTTCGTTTAAATCGCCGCGCATGAGCACAACATCTGCAGATTCAACAGCAACATCGGTACCCGTTCCTATCGCCATGCCTATATCGGCCTGCACAAGCGCGGGAGCATCGTTTATGCCGTCTCCCACCATAGCAACTCTCCTGCCCGTATTCTGGAGCCGTTTGACCTCTTCTGCCTTGTCTGCAGGCAGCACTTCGGACAGCACGTTTTCTATGCCCACCTGCTTTGCAACCGCCAAAGCGGTGCTCTTGTTGTCTCCCGTAATCATGTATACGTCAATACCCAGCGATTTCAGATTTTGCACGGCGGCCTTGCTCGTTTGCTTAACGGTATCGGCGGCCGCCATCAAAGCGGCAAGAGTGCCGTCTACTGCGATGTACATGAGCGTTCTTCCTTCGCCGGAAAGCTCTTTGGCGTCTTTCTCAGCGATATTGGTATCTATATTGTTTTCCTGCATAAGCTTGAGATTACCCGCCAGTATTCTTTTGCCCTGTATCTCTGCGTCTATTCCTCTTCCCGTAACCGCCTTGAAGTTCTCGGGTTTTTCGAGAACAAGCTGTCTTTTTTCCGCTTCCTTAACTATCGCTCTTGCTATGGGGTGCTCAGATCCGCGTTCCGCAGAGGCGCAGAGCAAAAGAGCCTGCTCTTCTCCTCTCTTTCCATAGCTTTTTATGTCTGTCAGCTCAGGCTTTCCGCCCGTTATCGTTCCCGTTTTGTCCAGAACCACAGTATCTATCTTATGAGTCGTTTCAAGCGCCTGTCCGCCTTTTATAAGCACTCCGAGCTCCGCACCCTTTCCCGTGCCCACCATTATAGCGGTAGGCGTAGCAAGCCCGAGTGCACACGGGCAGGCTATAACGAGCACCGTGACAAAAATGTTTAGTACAAAATTAAAATCTCTGCCTGTAAGAGCCCAGATAACTGCTGCGATTATCGCGATGCCGAGCACAGCCGGCACGAAATAGCCCGAAATCACATCGGCCAGTTTTGCTATAGGCGCTTTTTTGCTTTGCGCTTCTTCCACAAGCTTAATTATCTGCGAAAGAGCGGTATCTTCGCCCACCTTAGTAACTTTTACACGAAGCAGCCCTTCCGCATTGATACTGCCGCCTGTGACACTGCTGCCCGGCTGTTTTTCTATAGGCAGGCTTTCTCCCGTCAGCATAGACTCATCGACCGAAGAAACGCCTTCTTTCACCACACCGTCTACCGGCACCGAAGCTCCCGGCCTCACGAGCACTATATCCCCCACCGCGACTTCATCGAGCGGCACCTTCATCTTTTCACCGTTCTTTATAACGACAGCAGTTTTTGGTTTTAGCCCCATTAGTTTTTTTATTGCTTCAGATGTTTTGCCTTTGCTAACCGCCTCTAAGTATTTGCCCACCATTACAAGCGTTACTACCACCGCGGACGATTCAAAATAAAGCGACTGCACAAAAGCGGTATCTCCAAGATAAATAAGAATAGTAGCGTAAACTCCGTATAAAAACGCGCTGCCCGTTCCTATGGCCACCAGAGTGTCCATGTTTGGCGCGCCTTTGAATAAAGTCTTAAAACCCACTCTGAAAAATCGGCTTCCCGCAATTAACACCGGAATGGTAAGCGCCACCTGCACAAGCGCGAATGTCAGCGGCGAAGATTCGGGGTGTATTACCTTGGGCAGCGGCAAGCTTAAAAACGAGAACATGTGCCCCATGGCAATGTATAATATAGGCGCCGCAAAAACAACAGCGGTTATTAGGCGCAGACGCATAGTTTTTAATTCTTTTGCGCGTCTTTTGCTTTGTTCATCCGGCTTTGCCTGCTTTTCTATCTCTCTTGGTTCGTAGCCCGCCTTTTTTATTGCCTCCATTATTTCGGACAGTTTGATTTTCGACGGGTCGTACTGTAAATTTGCACGGTTGGTCGTCAAGTTTACAGACGATTCTGAAACTCCGTCAAGCTTTTTTGCCGCACGTTCGACAGCCGCCGAGCACGCAGCGCAAGTCATGCCGTCAACAGCGATCTCAATTTTCTTATCTGCGCTTTTTGGCAGTATGAGTTTATAGCCGGCGCTTTCTACCGTTTTCTGCAAATCGGCATCGCTGATAATACTTTCATCGTAACTCACCGTCATTTTTTCCGTCGCTAAGTTAACGTCGCATTTTTTTACTCCGTCTATTTTAGAAACTGCCTTTTGCACATGTGCCGAGCAGGCAGAGCATGTCATACCCGAAACATCAAAGCTTTTTTCTACCATGCCAATCTCCAATGCTATCTTTAAATCGTTTCTTGTTTTTAAATTGATTAATTTGTTATTAGTTTAATCCAAAATTGAAATATATACAAATTTATAGTTTGCAAAATATTAAAGGCACAAGCGCCATTTCTGCTTGCTTCGCTATCGCTGTTTGCGCCGTATTTCCCGCAAATGTGGAATAAATGTAACAATAGTGTGTTGAAAATGAATTCGTTTCGGCTTTTTTGTTGCAGCCGCTTTTTTCTTTTGTATAATAAGCACGTAAGAAAGGAAGTGCTTATGAAAAAAAACACATTAATTCTATTGCTGCTTATATTCATTGTGTTTGTCTTTAGCGCATGCACACCGCCGCGCGGAGAACTCACGGTAACTTCTCCTGAAACTATTGATATAAACGAGAATGAGGCAGTGCCGGCGGAAACGCCTGATATGGCGGAAACTCCGTCGGCTACAGCCGAAAACGTAACTATAGAAAAAACGCCGGCACCAACGGATGAACAAACAAAGCAAGAAACAAAAATCGAAGATTCGCAGCTGGCAAATGAGCTTGATAAAACACTTGACGAAGTAGACGTCCTTCTCAATGAAATAGACGAAATATTGGCAATGGATATTGGCGAATAAAGAAAGGAATATATTATGAAAAAGACAAAAAAGATTTTAACCATATTGTTGGTAGTGATATTTATCCTTAGTTTCAGCAGCGTGGCGCTTGCCGCAGGAAATGCCGACAATCCTGGACAGGGCGCGGGCTCTGAAAAAGAAAAGCCGAACAACAGCAATGAGATTAAGAAAAATGAGTTTACAGCGGCAATCAAAGCAGAGCTTGCCGAATTAAGACAGCTTCGCACTCAGTTAAGAGAATCTCATAAAGCGAATTTGCAGCTTCGCCAGCAGATACAGGAAAGAAAAGAAGAGCTTTTACTCGAAAATCCTGACCTAAATGAAGAACAGCTAGAGAGATTAAGAAATGCCATTCAAACTTTGCGGCAGGAAGCAATAAAAAACCAAAATTGTGTTGACGGGTTCAGTGGAAATATATCCGATTGGAATAAGAATAAGAAAGAGCTGGATGTCGAGAGAGCCCTCGCAAACCTTAATGCTCTTCAAGACAGATACAGAAATATGTTGGCAAGCCAGGAAAGAATTGCAGATTGTTTATCAGTCGTGCTTGCCCACCTTCAAACCGTATAATAAATTTTCATAACAATAGTAAAAAAGCGAGAGGTAGCATAAAATTACTTGCCGCCCTCGCTTTTTGCTATTCTCAAATATATTGTCATATGGTTTTTAATTATTAAGATATTTTCCGCCAAACGCATTTATCATTCTTGTATTGGTATACAAACAGTATAGCAAGCGCCGCCGTTTTCGCTATTCTTTGCTTTTATCGTTCCGCCGTGCGCTTTAATAATCATTTGCGCGATATTCAGCCCCAGCCCTGTGCCTTGCTTTCTTCCCTTATAAAAACGCTCAAACATATGCAGCAAATCTTCATCGGAAAATCCTTTTCCGTCGTCGCATATCTTTACGCACGCAGTATCCTCATGCCTGTAAACCTGTACAAAAACATTCCCTTTTGCATACTTTATACAGTTCGTCAGCAGATTCGCAACGGCTGTTTCGAGCTTTTCAATATCCGCCAGAATATAAACATCCTGCTTTTCAAAGTTTATCTTAACCGCATTTTTGAGCGCCAGCCCTCCGGCAGAGTTCATAGCATCTTCCACTATATTGGCAAGAGAGATTTTCACGCGCTCTGTTTCATTCTGCGATTCTATCTGTCCGAGAAGCAAAAGTTGTTCTACCATTGATTTAAGTCTTTGCGTTTCTTCCGATATAATATGCAATGCTCTGTAATAATCTTCTTTGTTGTCTATAACTCCATCGCGTATGCCTTCGGCATAGCCTTGAATGCTCATAAGCGGGCTCTTTAGTTCGTGCGAAAGGTTTTGCAGAGATTCATTCTGCCGGGTATAAAAATCGTTCTGCCTAGCGGACATTTTGTCGAGTACTTTTGCAAGCTCTTTTATTTCTGCACTGGCTGATATATTTGGAAGCTTCGTTTTTTTGTCCGGCGTTATTGAAGAAGCATATTCCGAAAGCAGCCTTATTGGCTTTACAAACGAGCGTGTCACAAGTAGCGCAATAATTAAAACTATAATAAGTGCAATAGCAAGGCCGGGCAAAAATGAAAGAAATACCTGATTTGATATAGAACTTATTTCCTCCATGCTTACCAGAAAATACATATATCCGTTGAAAGATTCTGCGCCGGTCAGCATAAGGCTTCTTTTTGCTATCATATACGGTTTGCTCTGCCATGTTATCTCTGCTGTTCCGTCTATATCAAAATTTGTATTTTCAAGGGTAAAGCGGCCTCCCGTATAAAACATTTCATCATTAGAATATAAAATCGAGTCTTGTGCTCCCGTAATAACAACGATGCCGTCATTTAATTTATTTACCAGCCGCAAATAAGACCACCTTAGAGCAGTTTCATTATAAGAATTTTCGTGCAGTTCGTCTGACGTTGCAGTGTTTATTGTGTTCACTATCTGATTGGCAGAAACATTGAGCTCCTGACGGGTTTTCTGCGTGAACTGTGCAGTAACCGAAACGTAAGCGAGCAATGCGGTTATCACAAAACCAGAAATAAAAACCATCAAATATGAAATCATAAGTTTGGATCCGGTCTTCATGCCTTTAGCCCTTCCGCTTTATAACCGTATCCCCACACAGTGTTAATTGATACAGAGCTTTTTGCAAGCAAAAGCTTTTTTCGGAGCCTTTTTACCAAATCGTCAATGGCACGGCTGTTTTCTGTATACTGCCATCCCCATACCTCATTATAAAGCTCTTCGCGTGAATAAGCTTTGCCGAGGTCTTTTGTAAGCATTACGAGCATATCAAACTCTCTGCCCGTAAGCTCTATACGTTTTTTTTCACACATTACATTTCTGCCCGAAATATCGATATCTGTGTTGCCGACGGTAACTTTTTTTCTCTCGTCAGTATCTTTTTTTATATAAGCCGTTCTTCTAAGACAGACTTTAACCCGTGCTACGAGTTCTCGCGGGCTGAAAGGCTTTGAAAGATAATCGTCCGCGCCGATTTCAAGGCCTATTATTCTGTCTATCTTTTCGTCTCTTGCCGAAACGAATATTATAGGCACATTGGAAATTTGCATAAGCTCTTTGCAAAGCGTATAGCCGTCTGTATCGGGCAGCATAATATCGAGCACAAAACAATCGGGCAGTTTTTCTTTCGCCGCATGCATTAGTTTCGCGCCTGTGTTAAACGTTTTTACGTCAAATGATTCTCTTTTTAAATATTTGCAGATAATATCTAATATTTTAGGGTCGTCATCTAATATGTATATTAAGCTGGACATAAAAAACTCCATTATTTTAATGTAATAATTATATCATCGGGCAAATATTAAAACAAGATAAGCGAAAATCAGAAGTTTTTAGCGCTAATTTAATTTTTTAATGTTTAAGAAAGCCGTTACATCATTTCCCGCAAGAGTGATATCTATTGCCTGGGGCGCGGTTAAACACAGGCGTATTATGTCTCCCGAAGAAAGCTCCAACATAGTTGAGCCTGAATAGATCTGATAATCTGTACTAAGCATTTTGCTGTAAACCCCTCCCGGCAAAGCCGTATCGTTTCTTCGAATGCAAAAAGCTGCAAAAGCGGCTGTCGAAGAGGTAAAATAAAGCGTGAAATCTATTTCGTAATCTCCCGGGCTGCAAACAAAAACCTCGGCGTTTCCGGGAATATGCACCAGCCCCTTGCTCAAAAGAGCATTGCTGCTAAAAGTTATAGGAACAAACTCTCCGGGTAATTCTACGGTAAAGTTTTTTGAACCTTCATTATATATACTGCCGTAAGCCGGCAGCTGTCTTTTTCTTTTGCAGCAGACTTCATTGCCTGTAAAGCCGTTTATGCCGTTGCCAAAACTACAAACCATATCCTTGCCCCTTTAGCGGCTGCCTAAGCGTAAAGACGGCAACCCTTATATAGTTTATTAATAAAACGGCAAAAAAGTGTATGCCTTTATTATAAGATTATTTTCCGCCCATATCTTTAACATTTCCCGCTTTGCAGCTGCCCGATTTTGCCTTGCCGCCAATTTCGGGAACAGGCCTGCTCGTGTTCTTTGACACCTTGTTTTTTTTGTTGCTCTGCGTACCATGCGGCTTTTTAGGATCGGGGCGCCTCATACCTGCTTTCGCCATTGCTTCTCTCCTTTATTTAATGAAAATATTATTTGTAAATTTGCCGCTTTTTATCTGTATTTCTCCTTTGTAAACCATAAGTATTTTTTAATTTTTTCTCTTTTTAGAATAACTTGACAAAAAAAAATCTTCTGTGTATACTTTTCCTTACTAATTTGAAACGAGGGGTTATTTTTGGATCATACAAAACAGCTTGGGACTGACCCTGTTTTAAAATTAATATTAAGATTTTCAATACCGTCTATTATTTCAATGGTCGTAAACGCAATCTATAATTTCGTGGACAGATTATTTATCGGACAGTTTTCGGGAGAGGACGCTCTTGGCGGCCTTACCATTGCTTTTCCGATAATGATGATAATATTCGCGTTCGGCGCGCTTTTTTCTGTGGGCGGCGCTGCGCTTATTTCTATTAAATTCGGAGAGCACGATTTAGACGAGGCTAATAAAATATACGGCAATCTGGCTGTATTGACCGTTTTAACGAGCATTATAATGAGCATAGCGGGAGAAGCTTTTCTTGCTCCTTTGCTTTCGTTTGTAGGCGCGACAGAAAACGTGCTGCCTTACGCCCAGGAGTATATGCAGATAATACTGCTGGGTTTGGTCTTTCATCTTTGCTCGTTCACCATGGCCGCGCTTGCAAGAAGCGAAGGCCGGCCCCGCCTTGCGATGGCAAGCCAGATAGCTTCGGCCGTCACCAATATAATACTCGATTATATTTTCATCGGCCCTTTGGGCATGGGCGTCGCCGGAGCGGCAATAGCGACTATAATAGGACAGTTCGTTGGCTTTGCTATACTGGCTAACCACTTTTTCATATCGAAAAAGGGATTGCTTCGCCTGCACATAGCGAACCTTAAACTAAAGTTATCAATAGTCCGTAGAATCTGCGTTATAGGCGCCTCGACTTTTGTTATTAACGTGGGCACAAGCCTTTCTGCCGCTTTTATGAATGTGTATCTGGTTATTTACGGCGGAGACGCGGCAATAGTTTCTCTTGGTATAATAAACAGCCTTATCGTATTGGTGTTAATGCCTATATTCGGGCTTCAACAGGGAATCGGCCCTATCATAGGCTATAACCACGGCATGGGGCAAACGGACAGAGTTAAAAAAGCTCTCTGGACAGGAATCGGCGTGGGTACAGTATTTGCCGTTATTATGACGGGCGCGATAGAAATCATACCCGAGGCGTTCGCCTCTTGGTTTTTAGACCCGAGTTCGCCGACCATTGCCGTCTGCGCAGTCGGCCTTAGGCTTATGTCGCTGTTTTTGCCTATGCTTCCCATTACCGTTTCGGTAACCGCATATTTGCAGTCTACGGCGCAGGGCACCAAAGGGCTTGTGCTAAGCCTTAGCCGCCAGGCATTAGTCATATTGTTCGTAGTTATTTTCCCTAACCTTTGGGGGCTCAACGGCATCTGGCTATCAACGCCCGTGTCCGAATTTTTTGCTATTGCGCTCGCATTAGGGTTTCTTGCGTACGATAAATATAGAAGCGCCAAACTCGCTATCGAAGAGGTGTGAAAACGACAAACTGATAGTCATGGCCACCCGTAAATGTACTGTTCCAGAGTTATAGGACAGAAAAAAATACCCCTATCGTAGAATTACTATGATTTAAGCAAACTGACATCGTTTTTCATACGGTGTCAGTTTTGTCTTTAGCTGAATACGCTCAAAGTTGTAGAAGTGGATGTATTCATCAATCAGCTGTCTGGCTTCATCAAACGTTCTAATCTTTACTCTTCGGATACATTCGGATTTCAGTATGCTAAAGAAATTTTCAGCCATCGCGTTATCATACGGATTTGCACGTCTTGACATAGACGGTATAATGCCGTACGATTTTGTCAGGTTGAAATACTCATGGGAAGTGTATTGAAACCCTTGGTCACTGTGGAGCTGTAACTCCGCAGTGACTGCTTCATTTTCTACAGCAGCTCTTACTGTATCGAGTGTCAGTTTGACACTTTGCCGGACATGCGTCTTAAATGCCACAATGCTGTTATCAAATAGATCACGGATTATGGAAAGATACAACGTTCCTTGTCCTGTTTGAATATAGCTGATATCTGTCACCCACTTTTGATTCGGACGCTGAGCAGAAAAATTCCGATTCAGCAAATTCGGATAACGGTGAAGCTGCTGCCCGGCAGATTTATATCTACGCCGCCGGATTTCGGCAAGAAGCCCGTATTTATGCATGATTCGCCAGATTGTTTTGTAGTTATGAGATATATCCTTTTCTCGTTCCAGCCATATTTGCACTCTGCGACACCCATATGTTTTGCCACAGCGTTTTTGGCACTCGGCAATCATCTGAGCAAGCGGCTCGTCTTTATCAGGTTTATCCATTTTACGAACATATGCATAATACCCGCTGCGAGAAACCTTGAAGAAGCGACACATATCACAGATAGAATATTTAGTTTTATGACGATAGATTACACCAAACTTTAACGCAGGCCTCACTCCCTTTCTGTAGCAGAGAGAAAATCCCGCAGCAACTCATTCTCCATTTTCAGTTTGGCGTTTTCTGTTTCTAACGCTTTCCATGAATTAATAGGTTTTCTTCTAGGACGGCCTTTTGGCTTTGTAGGTATCTTATCTACATTTATTCTCCGGCGATTGTGCCGTTTTACCAAGTCTTTGATTTGCGACTTGCTTACACCAAGAGACTCTGCAATCTCAGCGTTACTGATTCCTTCCCCTTTCATTTTGAATATGATCGGTTTCAAATGCTTTAAGTGTGTATATTTTCGTGTCATATAAATTACCCCCTGTTGTTTAATCCTACAACAGGGGGTGTTTTTGCTCAATGTCCATTTTCCTTGGAACAGTACAAAAACGGGTGGCATGACCTAATCCTATAAGGATTTATTACTTGCCAGCACCTAAAGATGCTGGCTTTTACATTTGTTCAAGCCTTATTGCCTTTGCAACTTTTGCCACTCTTAAAGGAGTACTCGTAATACCAGCTACCCCTTAAAGGGGTCTTTTTTTGTTTCCACTATCTTTAAAGGGGGGGCATCATTATAAGATAGGGTGCAAATTTTAACGATTTACTTTCTATTAACGATTTGCCTTTACGAACGCCCAAAAAGTACCACGGTTCAACTCTCCCAATCTACAAAAATATCCTATTGAAACTACCAGCTTTTGATACAGAATAAAAAGTCTAAGCGTTAAAAGCCCAGTTTTACTGGACTTCTGGGCAAAAAGAAAACCATCTGCTGATAAATTTATTTTATCAATAGATGGTATCTTTTTTGGCACCTCCTAGGGGAATCGCTTTGTTCGCCCTTTGCTCACTATCACCCCGCCATCATCGATCCCGATGAATGGGACGCCGTCCAAGCGGAAATTGAACGCAGAAAAAAGCTCGGAAGCATCGGCAGATGCGGGAGCCCCTTTTCAGGTAAAATCATCTGCGGCGAGTGCGACGGCTGGTATGGAAAAAAGGTCTGGGGCAGTTACAAAGCTGATAAAACCTATCGTCGGGAAATCTACCGCTGTAACGATAAGTACAAGAAGGAAGGAAATCGCTGTGATACTCCTACCGTTACCGAGGAGGAGATTAAAGCCCGCTTCCTCACGGCGTTCAATATTCTGATGGCAACCCGAGACGGACTGATTGAAGACTGCCGTTTGGCGCAGAACGTCCTTTGCAATACCACGGCAATTGACTCCGAACTTGCCGAACTGCACCGTGAGATTGAGGTGGTCACAGAACTCTCACGAAAAGCAATCTATGAGAATGCCAGAACCGCTCAGAGCCAGAGCGACTTTAACAATCGTAACAACGCCTACATAGAGCGTCACCGCAAAGCCACGGAGCAGATTGAGGAGTTGGAAACCGCAAAGCGTGAACGGCTCGCCAAGTCCAAAACGCTCGACATCTTCATCCGCGATATTGAGAAAAGACCTCTTGCCCTTACCGAGTGGGATGAAACCTTATGGCTCACGGTTATTGACAGCGTGACAGTCGCAACGGACGGTGAGATGATTTTCAAGTTCAGGAACGGTTCAGAAATCACTGCATAACACACGAAAACAAACGGCTCGCTTTGGCGGGCTATTTTTGTTGGTTTCTTTCTCCTCTAATATGAAATAGAAATTAATACGGTAAATAAAATAATTTTATGTCGTTTTATGGATATTATTATGTTATGATAAATTAATCTATCTGAATAAGTAAGGAGTAAGAATATGAAAAAGTTTCTATTGTTGGTTTTTGTTATTCTAATAATTTTCAGTTTTATTGGTTGTTCTAATTCTGATGAATTAGAAACACAGGTTGAAGCTTTAGAAACTCAAGTTAATAATTTAGAAAATCAAATCCAAGAAATCATTAATTATCTATATTCATTGCAACCTGTAGACAATCAAGAAGTCGAACCTGTTGAAAGTCAAGAGCCCCAAGACTATTATGAGAACACTATTGGAGCACAAACACTACAAATAACTGAAGATAAATATAACGCAATTGAGCTTGGTTCATCATATGAAGATATTGTTTCTCTGATAGGTGATTATGGTATCCTTGTTTCTAATGTTGGAACGAAAAAAACTTTTGTGTGGTCAACCAATTTTGGCGAGAATATTAATAGCATTGGTGCAAAATTTCACGACTCTGCTTTCTTAAAATTTACTGACAACAAGTTAGTTGAAAAGTGGTTGGGACCAAAACCATTCTAAATCTATTTAGAGCAGATGTGAACTGACCATGCTTGCGGAGATGAAGGCAACTCAAACCAGCTCCTTTTCTCCGCCGGCGCTTTGTAAATCGGCTTGAGTGCTGCTGTAACAGCTTTAATATCCTTGTCTGACATCTATCACTCAATAAAGAGGAAAATCAAGTCTTCAAACCATAGATAGAGTGATCCCTCTATGACATTTTTAACGGCATGTATTCATCGTTAAAAGATAGGGTGCAAATTTTAACGATTTACTTTCTATTAACGATTTGCCTTTACGAACGCCCAAAAAGTACCACGGTTCAACTCTCCCAATCTACAAAAATATCCTATTGAAACTACCAGCTTTTGATACACAATAAAAGCCTTGGGTTTAAAAAAGCCCAGTTTTACTGGACTTCTGGGCAAAAAGAAAACCATCTGCTGATAAATTTATTTTATCAATAGATGGTATCTGTTTTGGTACCTCCTAGGGGAATCGAACCCCTTCAAGTGTATATTTATAAACTCCGTTTTAATCGACGATTCGGCGTTTTCCCTGTTTTTATATGGTGCTTATCCTGTTTCCATGTTTAAATAATTATACATAATATATAGTTGATTTATCATAAATATTAGTACATTTACACCATATATCACACGAAATATCACACGAAACGCATTTTACTTTAATCTTTCTAATGCTTGCTTTTGCAAAGCTGCTATTGTAGCCTTTAAATCCCGAACAATGACCAGTTTTTCATCATCTGGCTTATCGCTGTTTTCAGCTTCCCTGATTAACGAGTACAGCTCAGACGATTGAGTTACATATTTTTGTATTACCTTGTTTTCTGCTTTCGCTTTAATAGCTGTTTTTTTATCGCCGGAGTTTACGCGCTGCGTGATATCTTCAACCTTATCATAAAACTCTGCTGAAATTTTATTTGTTGATACCGTATCGAGAACAAAAGCCTTCGTGAACGGATCCTTTTCTGCTTTAGGTGTTGTTGCCGGCAACAGGAAATCACCTATAACGCCGGTATAACTATCGATGATATAATTGATCTTCTTCGGAGACCAGTTCGTGACGCTCCCAAGCCATTTTGAAAAAGCGTCTGTGCTCTCATCGTATCTTTGCCCTGGCGCATATTTCTCTAACCGCTGACCTTCAATAGGCGTACCGTACCATGTCTTGTTGTTTACCGCTCCCAATACAGGAGATATAATATTGCTTTCTATCGGGCTTATCGGCGCGACCTGTTCACCAACAAGCTGCGCAAATTCTCCCGCGTCCGTGTCGGTTGCGCCCATCGCCATTTGAGCAAGAGAGCCGAATATTGAAAACTCTCTGCCTTTCGGAAGTTTTAACCAGTTGCCGTCGCCTAATTTAAACACGTAGTATCTGTCTTTATCACGGTTATTCATATCCTTATATTCATCATCATCAGCGTACAACAAACTGTTTATTATAGACGGAGCAATGCCTAATAATACCGTTCTTGTTATAAGCGACGTCCATTGCTTTGCTCCTCTCGTTTCCGTAAACCTGCGCACGAAACGGCTTGCGCCCTGTATCGAAGGATTAAGGAAAGGCACCCATGTTCTGTTTAACTTTCTTGCAATTCTACCGCTGCGCCCAAAATTAACCGTTACTTCGGCCGAATTGTATAACGCCTGTACCTTGCTTTCGTAAGACATGCCTTCCGCTTCGAGCGTTGCCATAAACTCTGTCAGCCTTGGAAGCATTTCTATAGTTTGGTTTAGGCTTTCTATCAAGTTAATGGGGTTCACTTTCTTTGCTATTTTCGCACCTGTGCTTGTGCTCGGCCTCTTAATGCCACTCTTATAATCAAAGAACGACTCACCCATAGCGCCCATGCTCTTGAACATCTGCAGCATTGGCCCATTCGTCGCAATTTCTTTCACCGCAAGCGGATAGTTTTTCACAAACAGCAACGGGTATTTTGTGTTAAGTCCTGCGGCCTGTATATCTCTGATACCGTTTCTTGCCGTGAATACAGGATTGTACCCGGTAATTAATTTCTTAAAGTTGGAGTTTATTCCTTCTGCTAATTTTGAAACAAGGTTATAATTCTCGTAAGTAGTTGTCATTTCATTAAAAGCAAAGAACATATCATCGCTGACCTTCATCGTAACGACTTCCCCGTCTTTATAAAACTGCAACGTGTTCGGCGTATCGTTAATGCCGTCTGTCTCGCTGTCAATCTCATACGTTGATTTCCCGACCTTAACTTCGCTTATATATTTTGAAGCTTCCTGCGGATTTTCAGCAAAAACTTTCAACAACCTTAGCCCAAGCAAATTTTTATTTATGGCGTCTACGTCTCTTAAAGTTTTTCTCCCCATACTTTCATCTAACGGAAGCAGGTCAAGATTACTGCCTGTTGCTGTTCTTATTGTATCAGATACGCCTATCTTACTTCCCATTACATTTATACCTGACGTTTCGGGAATAAGCCTGTCAGTAGGAACATAAAACGGGTACATGTCCATTAAGCTGTCTGCTTGCTCCTGCGTAATCATATGCGTATCTACCGCCATTTGAAGCAAGTTTTGATTGTACTGTACTGCCTGGTCTAGTATTGCAATATGCTCAGTATTTTTCGATTCATATTCCGATACAAAATCTGCGCTGATTTCTGCAGTTACGCTTTCTCCGAACACAGGCTTGCCCTGCTGCATTCTGTATATATTATGTTTGTGGAACGCGTATGTATAAAACTCTTTTCGTTGCTCTTTGGTCATATTGTAAACCGGATTAAAGATTTCGGTTAACGATGGGCCAACAACATTTCCGTTAAAATCAGTTTGCTTTTCTCCTATCATATAATTTGCAGCAAACACGCTTTGTTTTGCTTTGTTATATGAAGGATAAAGAAAAGGGTCTTTTACCTTTTTCCCTAAGTCATAAATTGCGGCTCCCGTGTCTGTGAAGTCAAGCCTGAACTTTACAGCCGTTGATTTTAGAATATCTTTTAATTTCGATTTTTTCTGATCTCTTTCTGTCAGCACTTCGGCTATTTTATTATCGACTTCCGAAGAAATGCTTTCGGCTATTTCGCTTAACGACGCGTCACCTACAACAGAATCTATACTCCCCTCCATCGGTATCGCTCTAAAGCTACGGGCGCCCCGTTGAGATGTGCTTGACTCCGCGCCTTGTGATTGCCCTGCTTCGCCTGCTACCTGTGCGGTATCGGCGGCAGAGGCTTGCTCTAGGCCTCCATGCTCCTTTAAATACATATAGGTATACCAATCACCCACTCCTAACTTAAACATCTGTCTGTACTGTTCTTGTTTTTTGTAACCGTCTAGCCGTTTTGTGCTTTCCGTTAATTTACGTGTATTAGTATCAAGTGTTTTTCTTAATGTTTGAACTTGGTCAAAAAGCCCGTTCTCCATAATCTCTTTATATTTTGCCTGCCCTTTTTCTACGCTTACCGAATAAGCATAGTCAACCATCTTGTTTATACTATCTATCGTACTCTGTATTTCAGCTTGTATCTCGGATGTACTTTCCGCTTTCTTATCCACGTTGTTCTGCAAAGTTTCAACGTTCGTTTTCTTGCCGAATTTCGAGTTGATATAAGGATTATCCTGTGCGAGAGCGTATACTTCGCGCAAAGCCCGTACCTGCTCATTGGTCAGCAGTTGGTTGTTGTTCTGCTTTATCAGTTCTGCAGCAAAACCGTTATCGACAAACATCTTCGTGAGCTCTTGACTGCTTGCCACCTGCTCGTATAAAGTTCTCGGCTGCGCAGTTTCCGAATTGATATTTGTAGCTATACGATTAACTGCTTCGTTTGCCTTGGCGTCAAGCATGGCCGCTTGGTCTGCCGTAATCTGCCCCGCTTCATACGCCTGCTTTCCTTTCAAAGATTGCTTCATAGCGTCCTGCGCATAGTTAAGGTTATTTGATATCCCTCCGGCCTGATAAACTGCTGACATTAAATTATCAAACGTACCATTATCCATAGAGTTGTAAATATCGCCTATTGCTGTCTGCATATAGCCTTTTAGGTTCTGCATTTCAGCATTGAAAGTTTTTATATCGCCGTTCTCGTAAGCAGCAACGGCTTTGTTAAAGCTCGTTTCAGCTTTCATTGAAGTATTTACTTTCGATATATTAGATGGTAGTCCAAAAGCGGCAAACAGTAAACCTATAGAACCGGCCATGAGCGCAGTCTTGCCAATTTCTTCGTTTGTCGGGTAACTCGTTTCGTAATCTTTATACATCGCGCCGCGCCAAAACTCATTAGAATAATCCTGCAAGACTTCTTCTACAGCTTCACCTAAAGAATAGTCTAAGATAGTTTTGCCGAGATTCGCAAGAGACTGCTTGCCAACGTTTTTAACTCCGTTCTTTATAAGTGTGCTCATAGGCGTATGGCCAGAAAACACACCAAACCGCTGTTCTATAATTGACTCGACATACGCTGCGGGTATCGCCTGCAACCATCTTTCCGCATAATCTTGGCCGTTCTGTTCGCCTTCCAGTAGATTTCTACCTAAAGACGAAACAAAAAACGGCGTCATATTTTTGTTCATCACAAGTTTTTTACCTATAGTTTTCCATATTGCTTTAGCTCCTGTCGCCGCGTCTACTCCTAAACCTGCCGCTTTTGCTCCTGCGCCGCCTGCTCCGATAACGCCTGCTGCGGCCAACTCTATACCCATTTCTGTTACTGCTGTGCTTGCTTCGTACAAAAACTGTGTGCTCTCAGACGCGCCTTTACCAAGTGCAGTATTAAGGCTGCCTAACTGCTGTTGCGCCTGCGACCTGTTAGCAATTTCGGTTATTTGCTGCCCTAAACTTTCTTTATTGTCTGGGGAAATAGAATATAGTATATGCTTATACAACGATTCAGCATTGTTAACAACAGCGTTAGCCCCTGTGTACGCACCGCTTCCAATCGCAGTAATCACCGACGGCAAAGTTTTCAGATATTCTCTGTGTTCTTCTATCGTATCTTTCTGCAGCTGTATAGCCCTGTATGTAGCCTGGTTTAATAGTTCCTGTACTTCCGGGTTTATATCTTCTGCTTTACCATTTGCTTTTGCTTTCCATCCTAAAGCGTCGAGTTTGCTTTTTATGTCTATAATCTCAGGGTCAGATGATATTTTTTTTGCATAAATGTCCGTATCTATTCCACCGCCCATAAGCGTGCTTGCTGAAGAACCCATATATGCACCTTTATATTCTGACCAGTACAAAGCTTTTATCGCTGTTTCCTGCAATTTTTCCGTGCCGCCTTCTAATCCTAAATCAGCAGCAGGGTCAAGATTTTGCGTCAAAAGCGCGAAACCCTCCGGCGTGTACTCTGATGTAAGCGCATTTTCTATATCTATATTAAGTTGCTTTTGGTCTGCTTGTATTTCTTCATATTCGCCTGTTTCTTTTAAATGCTCTACGTACATGTCTTGATATATTTCGTCTGCTATAGAGCCCCTTGCTCTGTCCTTAGCTTCGTTCATAGGGATAGCAGGAAAAACAAGCGTTTTGAATATGTTACCTATGATGTCGCCTCTAAGTCCGTTTTCGTCAGCATATCTCATTAAATCGCTGTCAGTCATAGAAGATATCTTTTGTTCGTATCTGGCCACGAGTTCTTCAAGGTTGTCGCTTGGCGCGAAGTCTTCTAGTTCAATCGGCATGTTTTCATCATATGCAAAAAAAGGAGTGTCAATGTTGCTCTTTTTTTCGGGAGTATTAAAAAAGTTGTCAGTCTCTTCACTTGCTCCAAGGTTTTCATATTCAATCGCAAGCCTGTAACCCTTTAATGCTTTTATAGAGGCCGGTATATCCTCCTCATTTGTGTATGGGTTAACTGGCTTTTCCGTTACGAGCTTGCTTGATTTAGGCAGATTTTCCCACGCGTATAGTTCGTTTTTATACTCCTGCATTTTTGTTGAGTATTCGGAATATTCTTCAATAAACTGTGCCGTGTTGTTCTCGTACAGTTCAGCTTCTTTGGGTAACTGCCTGTTATTTTTTCTTATCTGATCTTCAACAGAATTTTCATATTTAAAAGATTTCGGCATAAGACCGAGTGCTTTATTTAAAAGGTCTTTTTCATCTGCCATGTCATATTGATATAAATTACCTATATACTTAGCATCAGCAAAATCAGACGCTTTAAGTCCTGTTTGATATAGTTTTGCTAAATCTTCTTGGCTGTATTTAAAGGACGAAGGCGCATAACCTAATTCTTGAAGTATAGCGTCATCTTCGTTATTTAAATCATATGAATAATAGTTTGCAAGCTCGGGAACAACGGAAACAATTCCGTTCCATTTTACGCTGTTATTCATAAGCGACATTGCATGGTTTGCTTTTGTTTTTTCTAAATTAAAAAGCTCAGAGACATCTTGTAAAGTGTTCTTATACGCTCTTTCACCGCCCAACGCTCCAATATATTTGTCTTTGTTTTCGCGCATATCAGCATAAACATCGGTAAACTGCGTATATTTGCTTGGCAATCCAAAAGCCTGAACGTCTGCCATATATCCGTAATAACTTAGTTCGCTCTTATATTTTGTAATACTGTTATCAAAAGCAGACGTATACTTGAAAGGGTCGTTAACCATATCGTTATATACGTCTTTATAGTTTGTTTTTTTCGGCCTATTATCTGTTATGCCTTTTTCTTTTAAATATTCTGAATATGTTGCCATAATAACCTCTTTTTAATAAAACGGAGAATAATGGCCAGGACGATAGCTTTTGCCGGACCACGAATCAGAAGCTGCGCCCGTGTATGGTGCTTTGCTTTTAAAGTTCATGTTAACAGTCGTACTCTTTTTTGAGCTGGGCTGATCCTGTAAACTTGCGAGATATGCCTCTAATGCTGTTTCGACGCTGCTCTTTCCTCCGCCACCGCCGCTTCCTCCGCTTTTAGCCGCAAGCGCAAGCTCTTTTTCTTTGAGCGCCATTTGTTCGTTAAACTGGCGTATAGTTTCATAATATTGTTTAAGTTCCAAAACTTTGCTCTGTATGTTCTGTTCTTTTGTACCGGCAAGTGTCTGCTTTTGCGTATTAATAGCCGCGATCCTATCTTGGTAGTCTTGTTCCCATTCTGCATACTGTTCCTGGGCGTTTTGATTAACGTCAGCAAGCCCTGTTGTTACCTCATACGCCGCGCGCGAAGATCTTCCCATGCCTCGTTTGAGCAATGAGTTTTCAATTGCTAATTGAGTATCTTTTAATGTTTTGTCGATATAATCTCCGTAATCTTCAACAGTACGCCCGTATCTTGTCGATATTGTGTTTGCGTTCTGTGTTAAAGCGTCGATTGCCTGCTGATATCCCGGGTTATATATGCTCTCAGCCTCAGCACGTAGTTGTGCGTCAGCAGGTATGCCGCTCTGCACAGGATTAGAAACGGCCGCCGATGGACTGGCAGCAGACGCCGGAGCCGCCGCCTGCGTTGAACCGGGCAACTTCAAAGTAGCACCTGCTCTTATTTTATTAGGATTGCTGATGTTATTCGCTGATGCCAGTGCTGAAACAGTAGTTCCGTATTTTTTAGCGATTCGAGATAGCGTATCGCCTCTTTGTATTTTATACTCGGCCATGATAGACCCCCACCTTTCGTTGAATATGGTCTATTGCAGACACTCAATAAAGTGCCTGCTGTACACCATGTTCATTAACTTATTTACTCTTTTTTTATTGGACTTTGTTTATATAGTTGGTTTGCAAATACAGTAACGCCTGCGACTAAAACACCTTGGATTGCACCTTGTATTGTCCATCCAGATAGCGCCATAGCAACCGGAATCGCTATTACTAACAATCCAAAAGGGATTATCCAGTCCGGTATTTTGGGGATTTTTTTAATCATCATTCCGATTACGTATAGTACAGGGATAAGAACATATGCCTCATCGACTATATACGCCCAAAAATTCGGGGCTCCTGTGTCTCCGTCTGCTGCTAATGCGATACACGGCAGCATAAATACCACCAACATTATTAGCGACACCAACATTAGTTTTGCTTTCTTCATTTCCTTTGACCTCCTTTTTCATTATTGTTTTCTAATTCTTTCAGCCATAAACTTTATCAATTCTTGATATTTTTGTTCCATTGATTTTTCATCGTCTAATCTGTGTTTATCGAGCAATAACAAGAAATCTTCTGCGAATATAGACATCAAATCTTTGTGCGTTTCGACAACATCGCGTATTTGATTAAGCGTCGGGATAACCTGAGCCGCACTTTCAATCTTAGAAATGCGAGTACCATAACTTGATATGCTGATGTCTTTTCCTGTTGCCGAACGCCCCGACCTGCGTATCTTTTCTACAATCGTCCATACAGCCAATATTACAACGAGCACCGCACTTATTATCGAAATCCATTCATAACTTTCCATCATAGCGCCTCACGCTTTACTCAGCTCGGCAAGCCTTTCGCTTGCCTGTTTTCGTACAAATTCATCGTACTGTCTGTTTGTAGCTTTAAATGTTTCTTTTGCAGTCTGTAATTCTCCGTTGCATCTATCGTCTTGTACGGCTTGAACAACTTCCAAAAGCAGCACACTTATGTCTGTTCTATGTGTGCTCAAAAGCAACTCGCGTCTAATAGCTTCTTCGTACCGTTTGTCTGCTTTCTTTTCAATGCGGTTTACCTTCGCAAGCAACAGCCCTGTAGTTAACGATAAAAAAGCCGCTAAAAACGTTAAAATTATTGTTCCGATGTTCATTACGATGCCCTCTACTTTCTTTATGTTGCTTACTTTAAATCGTTAATCGCCTTTGTTATTTTTGCTCGTAACGCTTCGTTTTCTGCTATGAGCTTTACCACATCAGCAGAATTGCTTGATAATACTTCTACAAGTTTAAGCATTGTCGCACAGTCACCAACGCCTGTTTGAGCCAGCCCATACGCTTTTTGAAACGCTTTTACTGATTTTTCGGTCTTGCTGCCCCATTGACCGTAATAATCAGAATTCATGTCGCCTTTAAACCCTGCTTTTTCAAGGTAAATTTGAAATTGTTTTATTTCTGTTTTTTCGCTGTTACCGTTTATCATCTCTTCATCCTCCGATACTTCATCTTTAAAATATGGCGGCCGGCCGTACCTATTCCATGTCGATTTATTTAATGGCTCTTTAATTACGCCGTACTTGCTGCCTTTGTCATGTATGACGTTTAAGTCATCGTCTACGATACAGCCAACATGTACAATCCTGCCGCTTGTATAACTGTACTTAAATACCCAATCACCTTTTTTGAGCTGTGAACGTTTAAGCTTTTCGCATATAGCGTACATTGTCCTTGACGACATGTCACTTTTAATCAATCCGTTTTTAAATAACCAGTAAACAAGCAAACCGCTACAATCAAACGCTAGTATTTTTTTGATACCTGCTGCTATACGGTCAGCTAACATTTTTTTTGCGCGTTTTTTATTCAAACTTGTGTTGTTACTTTTTTCTATCAGTTCGTTTGTCGCTGCTTGCCCTTGCGCTCCCCAGACATATATTGCTTTATTAACCTGTGATTCCAAAAAATCTATAAGTTTATTTAGCATAATTATCCTCCTTATTTCCTCGTCATTGGTACAAACCGCACGCCGCGTATACGGTATGTTTCAATCTTTTTTCCGTCCTTACAGTACATAACAAGGTCTTGCCGGCCGGTTTCGTTATGCGCCGGAGATATCAATATACCTTTCGGCTTTAACTGCTCAAGCAGATTAACAGGTTCGTGCTCTGCGGACGCTGTTACTACTATTCGGTCATACGGCGCATACTCCGGCCATCCTTCGCCGCCGTCGCCTGTTTTATACCTGATGTTCGTGTACCCTAATCTTTGAAGCCTGTTTCTCGCTTTTTCCATTAGTTTAGGTATTATCTCTACCGTGAACAGCTCTTTGGAAAACTCCGCAAGAAAAGCGGCGTTATATCCAGACCCTGTGCCGATCTCAAGCACTTTGCAACTTTTATCGAGCTCAAGCATTTTTGTCATAAACATTACAGTAGTCGGTGTCGGCGTTGTCTGCCCACACTCGATATGTAATGCGCTGTTCATGTCCGCAAATTCTTTTGTGCCGTCTATAAACAGTTTGCGGTCTAGCTGTTCATAAAATCTTATAAGCTCTTTCATATCTGCCATGCCTCCTGTTGGCCTTTAGGCGAAGCCCCGTAAATTCAGAACTTCGCCATAGCCATTGTTGTGTCAGCTTATAAAAGCTGTTAAGCAACCTCTTAGTCGTCTGCTGATGCCGTTCCGAGGACAGCACCTGTTCCAGTGTCAACATCTTCATTGTAGTAGTTCCTGAACCGCATGCAAGTATCAGCCACAATCGCCGCTGCCATCGTCGCAAGGTTACATACGCAGTCGTTGTCGCGTATAACGCCCGTTGTTCCAGTAAGCAGCTCGATTACCGGTTCTGTGCCAAGCGCGCCCGTTCCACCATTGATAAGCAAGTTCTTCTCAATCAGAACATTGGTCGACAGTGTAGTAATTCCGTTGATGTTCGCTGTCGAATAGTCGCCCTCAATAACGTTGTTACGTACAATAGGCTGGTCACAGTCTTTCGTAAACGATATAGCCGATACTGCCGCACCAAGGCCCATGTTAAAATAACACTCTTCAATAACTGGCTTATTCGACGCGTCGTTTGTTCTTATGCTAACCGCAAACTCATCGGTTGCTGTCGTTACAACGTCGAACCTGCACTTCTTGACTTCGCAACCTACCACGCCGTCCTCAATTTCAATAGCCACGAGAACGTCTGTGACGTCCGCAGTAAATCTGATATTGTGGAAAAGTACGTTATCAGCCGTTACGCTGATTTCTGCCGCTGCATTGTTAAATTTAATCTGCGGCATTTTATCGCCTCTGCCGACTCCTACGATTGCGATACCGTCTATCCCCACTACTGTTGAGGCTATAATAGTCTCAACGTGACCAGGCATAACAACGATACAATCGCCCTCGTCGCATAAAGCAACTGCCGCTGCCAAAGTTGTGACAGGGCCATAATTGTTTGTATCGTCAATTTGCCAACTCAATCCGTCGTAACCGGCATCTCCGTCTACACTTGAAAGGTAAACGTATTTCCCGTTGGTCTGCATAACTCTGTCGGCAATACCGTCAAGTCCTGCACCTATTATTCCAGCGGCGATGTCGGGGTCTACCATAGACATTGCAAGGCCTATAGCATTGTAATAATTCCTACCCATTTTCTTTTACCTACTTTCTTTTTATTTAACCCGCGCCGCCTGACGTGTTTTTCTTTTTTATCTTGCTTTTGTTCCAATCGCTATCCACGTATATCCATAATTTTGTGATGTTGCAAAATTTGAACCTGAATCCCTCTGCCATAACCAAACTTTAAACCCTGATTTTGCTATGTCTTCTGTCATTGCAAAATCAGCAGGCGCGGTATTAAACCAACTCGAGTTATCAGGTGTTCCGTCTGCTGTGGCTCTTTGCCCTATAAAAGTTACAACTACTATCGGCGCACTGTCAAATTCAACTGGAAATGTAATTGTTTCAGTTAAATAATTCGTTGCCGCTCCCGGTATATAACCCCAGCCACTTTGTATTAATTGATTTGATACTGTGCTATTTGTAGTGTTATTCTGTCGGTTTACCGCTTTTGGCACAGAGCTTAAATCGGCCACGACTTCGTTTGCACTTTTACTTTCCAGTCCGTTCGCTGTAAACTTTGCATACTCGCCGTTTGTTACGCTTGCGCTGTCTATCTCTACCAAATTACTATCAGCTATACCGGTTTTTAATCTTTTTGCCACATCACCGAGAAAAGCGTTAGTAATTTTTATGCTTTTACTGCTCAAAAACTCGCGCTTTGGTTTCCAGAATAAACCCATAATCTAATCCTCCGCCAATTCAAATACAAACTCGGGGTTAGATATGTTCATAGCGCTGCCGTCAACATTTTCTATTTTAAATTTAAATAACCGGCCTCTAGCATAAAACCGCAGATAGTGAAGTTTTCGCGTTGTCTGCAACGTCACAGTTTTTTCTTTAGTCGCCTGAGTTCCGTTTTTCTTCGTATAATAAACAGTTATTTTTACCTGACCGCCTGCCGCGCCTGCCGATGTTGTGCCCCAACCAGTAAAATAAACGCCAGTCAATGTCTTTTCAGCGTTTGGGTACCCGCAATCGCTTTCGGGGAAATACCAGTATGCGTCTATGTTCTCCTGACTTTCGCCATTAAAGACAATTTTATTGTCTTTTAGATAGCAAATAAAAGCGTTTTCTTCTCCCGTTCCATAATACAAACTATTATCATATGGTCCTGTAAATGCTCCTACTGCTGTAATTCCACCTGTTATGTACAAGACTTCAATAGTTTTTGTTCTTATGTCATAAACAACAGACGGAACGCTTGCATATGATGGTGTTCCCTTATCCATTATGTATAATTTATTGTTAAGTAGCATACACGAAATGTTATTCATATTTTCATATACGTCTTTTATTTCACTTGTTAATATTGGAACAGCTTCTATTCCGTTATATTGATAAATTCCATCACTTCCTGCAAAAAAGCAGTAATTACCATCTGAGCAAAGGCTATCTTTCCAAATGGTGCCCTGTACCGAATAAACTTGTTTGACTACATACTCGCCCGGGGTGTCTCCCTCAACGCGCCATATTGTATTTTTTTTAAATATTAGAACATCATCAAGCCAATTTACTATGCCTATGATATAGTCGTTATTTGCTGTATATATGCTGATCTCGCCCGCTTCGCCCGCTGTACTCCAGTCTTCCGGATCATATTGATTTGAATAATAGACAGTATTTTTGTTGTCGTAATCTCCTGCTAACCATGTTCGGTCTTTATGAAGAGTAATAAAATTACAATCTTGTGGCGAGCCTCCTAAGTAATCTACTACGAAAAGAAGACTTCCTGTTGTTCCTGTTAAGGAAATTTTATAAACGTCAATACGATACGAAGTTAATATTAGGTAAGGTGTTCCACTCATTTCGTACATAATATAATTAGCATAGGTCGGGTCAACGTTTCTTAAGGCCTCTACTCCACCCGAATATGTTAATTCGTACCAATCATTTCCCGCTCCAAGTTTGTCATAATATGCATACCAACGATGATTGTTCTCAGAGTCAGTTGTTCCAAGAATACTTATGGAACAAAATGGGTCTGAATTGTAAAAACGCATTATTTTTTTGATACTAGGAGGCACTGAACTTGTATTAGATTTTGTACCACCCTTTCTTGTGCTTATTATCCCTTCGCTGACGTCTATGTTTTGGCAGTCGGGAGAGTATGAAGGTTTAAGCAGGTTCTCATCTACGCCCTGCATAAGCCCTTTCATTTGCCCGGGTTGTATTTTTAATGTCTTGGGTGTCTTGATTTCCATTTTTTATACCTCTAAGATAGCGGGTCTATGTAACAGCCGCCGTTGTTGCTTATCGGATAATAAGTGTTCTTCATGTTTTCGGGTTCGCCTAAACTGTCGGTAATATAGCCGTATTCCATATAAAACGTATTTTTCCAGTAATCCGCAAGCCCGATGTAGTTGGCTCCTCTTGTAGAATAAATCTTATATATCGCCCAATACGTCAACAGAATATGCCAGTCTTCGTTTATAACAGGCGTCCAGTTATCGCCTATATAAATCTCGTCGCCGTCCGCTGTCGCTACTGCGGGCGTTGAATCGACTGTTATACTTGCCGCTCCTGCTGCCCCTGCCGTTGCCGACACTATTGTATAAGCTACGTAAGTTCCTACGCTTGTGTCTATCAGATACAACGCCTGTCCCGCCAATGCCGCGGCCTCTGCCGCCGAAATAGCCTCGTCAACAGGAATAAGTGCTGCAGTATTCGCGCCGCTGATGTTATAGGTTTCTTTGAGCCTTGCAGGCATGTACTCGTACTTGACATATACAGCCGTACTTGCCGTTGCGTTTGGAACAAAAATCGTGCCTGCGCCGTCCTGCTTGTACCAACTAAACGGTGGCGAATAAGAGTTGCCTGCGTCGTCCGAAAAATCCTGACACCTAGACACTTTAAGTATCGTTGTCAGCCTTTCGGTTAAACTTGATATATTAAAACATTTGTCGGCGTCAAGAGTAACTGACTCAACCGTCCATAAATGCGCTTTTTCGCGGCATATCTTGCGATAGCCTTCGTTAAGCGCGGGCTTTATCACAGACCGATGCTCGCTCCTGTCGCCCGCGTCCGGTTCGAGAATTCCTATCTGCGCAAGGACTTCTGTTTCAAGTTCAAAATAATTCATTTTTGCTCCTTATTTAGTGCGCGAGGCGCACAGCTTTGGCGGCTCGGGGCAGGAGGCTACCCCGATAACCACGCGCCCCGCGCAAACTTGTTATTTCGCTAAGGCCGCCAGAGCTTTCCGTTCCGCTTCCTCTGCTTTTATCTGATTGGCTTTTTGCTGCTTCCATGACCTTTGAAAATTCTCTATATGCGCAATAGGCACATTAGCGCTTTCTCCGGCTTGTATTCTGATTAAATGCCCGTTCACGCACGAAGTAAATTCCTTTGGTGCGCCCGGATATCCACCGGGCATTGTAATTTTTTGTCGCGGCATTCTGGCAATCGTTGCTTTATCGCTTTCTCTTCGTTTGGCTATTTCCTTTTCAGGTGTAGAAGGCTTTTTCTGCTCTGCCTGCACTGCCCCTAGCTTTTCCATAGCCTCTTTTGCCATCTGAGCGGCCATCAGCGCAATAGCCGTGTTTTGGTCTACCGGCGGCGCCGAACTTTTTGGCGGCTCGACTGTTGTTGGTTTCAAATCTGACGTTACCGTAGGTTTCAGCTGCTTGTCTGCATTTTTCGATTCTTCTGGCATATAATCCTGAGCAGTGTCCGCTCCCGATAAAATTTCTATCAGCTTTGCTTTTGAAACTCCGACAGATTTTATGCCTAACTTCCCTACTTCTGCCTGTAGTTCCTTATAACTCATATCTTTGATTTCCATGATTGTCCTCCTATAATTTTGGGGCGAGTTTTACCCCGCCCCTTTTAGTTTGGTTATTCGGTAGCGCCTGAATAAATCGCGCCTAGCCATAAAGCTTGAAGTATTACACACGCCATAGCTAGTATCTTCCACCCGACAGTGCCGAATTGCTCGAGCGGGCCGCCTATCTGTGCGGCGGTTTTTACTATTGTGCGAATCTTTCCGCTGCCTTTAATGTCGGCTACAGCGTAAGCCTCGTCACCGAACACAAATGTTACATGAACGTCGTTTCCGGTATAACCGTACTCGTTGGCGTACAAAATATCGCCATCTGCCGGTGTAAAGCCTGCCGGGTCTTCGTCAATCGTTACGGTCGCTGCGCCTGCTACACCGGCTACTGCAGATACGATTTTCTGACGTTCATATGCACCGTCTGTATCGTAAATGTTAATATACCTGTCTGCGAGAGCAGAGGCTTCTGCTGTCGAGATTGCTTCGTCGACTGTGAAAGTATCTGTTCCGTCATAAGAAGCTACAGTTAAGTAAACTTGACCGTCGATAAGTTCTTCGTTTTCGTACTTCTTACCTTCGGTCGTTTCAAGGAACCGCACACCGTACATCTTTCCGAGCTCACCGTTGTATATCTTCATGGTGTCTTTGTACTTAGCAGGGTCAAGCCATTTTGCGTCATTCATGATGTCGTATGCTGTGTCAGGGCCGACGATAGAAAGATAATAAGACTGACCGCCGCTTTTGAACGTCGGCGCAAGATTTTTCTTGAGCGTTCTTACCATCTTGCGAATTTCGTCGATGTTTAGTTCGTCTGTAGTCAGCAGGTTATAAATGGCCGTCTTGCTGTTTGCGTACTGTATAGTCGTTGTTCCCGCCATAACATCACGGACAATAGCGTCCTGCGAACGAGAGCCTTGATTAGCAAGCAGCTTGATGATGCCTGCTAAATCCGCATCCATATGCGTCAAGTCAAACAGATCGGTCTTTGTTGCGTAATCGCCATACTGATAAACAGTAGCGAGTACCTGCTCTTCTGTGAGCAGCTGACCGTCAGGTATTTCACCTTCTGTAAGCGGTGTCGTGTTTATAGGCAACGGCGTCCATCTGCGCCACTGCGCTATTTTGCCGGATTTTTCCGGAATATTTTTTGGCACAGCCCCCTGTACATGTACAAGATTAGGCTCTGCGTATTTAAGCATGATTTTGTCACATGCTGTCTGCATACCGACGCTAAGGCCGGTGCTTGTTGTTTTATTCGGATTGTAACCCATGATAGTTTCTCCCTTCGGATATTTTTTTTAGTTTTCCGAAGGAACCGCTGCTTTGTTTTATACTGCTTTGCTACCCTATAAGCAGTTTTTTGCCTCGTCTTTCGGCGTCATTTACGGCTTGCTCAATTTCATCGGCTGTCATATCTTCTATGCCTTTAGATTTCTTTCCGCTCTTTGCCGGTTTTATTGGCGCAGTCGCTTGTGAGTTGCTGTCTTTCAACCGGTTTAAGACTTCTTGGCCTCCGGCTGCTTTTGCGGCTTCGACTTCTGCTTTTAAAACCGCTCTGGCCGCTTTTGTAATTTCGTGAGCTTCCAGAGGGCCGCGCCCCATCGATAACGCTTTTTTGAAAATCGGGTCTTTTTTTGCGTAGCTTTCCCATGTAATATTCGGATCGCCTGTAGCAATTTTCAGCAATGGTTCTTCGGTTGTTAAGCTATTTAACCACGCTTGTTTTTTTGTTTCCGCATCGTCTGCAGGCTCGCTTGGCGTTTCAGGAGCTATCGACATTTCCGATTCAATTTCTCGTTTCGCCTGGCGTTTCGCATAATCAAGGCTTTTAATATCTTCGGGGAAATCGTGCATAAGCTGATGTGCACGCCCTGTGATTCTGTCCTCTAAAGATTCAGCGTTTTTTGCCTCGTACTCTTTTCGGATTCTAGCCTCGATTTTCTGCTTTTCCTGCTGTAACCGCAAAGCAAACGCTTTTGAGTTAGCTATATCTGCCTGTTGTTGCGGTAGTGCGGTTTCTGCGCTTTGCTCTTCCGACTTATCGGCTTCCTGATTCTCCGGCGGGTTGTCGTCACCCGATGTTTCGACCTTTTCCGGCTCATCTTCTGCATATAAATCTTCAAGAGTTATTTCTTCCGGTTCTTCCGATTCCTGCTCAAACAGCGTGTTTTCATCAAAGCTTTCCTCTTCCAAACCTGTCTCAGCGGCGGCCTGAGATTCTTTAACGCCCGTATCAGCAGCGGCGGCCTGCTGTTCGTTTACGCCCGTATCAAAATTATCTGACATTTGTTAAATCCTCCATTTTTCATATCAAGCACTTGTTTTGGATTGTGCCTTATAAACTCCAATTTTTAATTTTTGCCCTATTTTTATAAACGCTGCTTTTTTAATTGTCATTTTATTTATTTCTAATATTTTTGCTAATGACATTTCGTGTCTTTCAGCTATTTTTGTTAGCTTATCGCCTTTTTTTACCTTGTAATATTTATATCTCAATTTCAAGTTCCTCCATTTTTTTATATCAAGCCGAATTACGGCCTTCTATGCCTCCTAATATTTCATCTATCAGCCCTTTAGCTTCCTCGGCGGTTTCGGGCGTTACGCCTTCTTCCGAGCTGCTTTGAGCTGTCATTTTTTGCTCAAGATTTTTAAACTTCTCTACCCATACTTCCTGTTTCAGTTTTTCGTTTTCTTTTGCTAATTGCTCGACAAGCTGCCCTGCTGCCTGTGCCTGTTCGGCGGCCTCTTGCGCCTGTTGCGATACAGCCTGCAATTTTTTGTTGGTGTCGTTATTTTTGCGAATTTTTTTGATTACTTTCTCTTTGCCTTCCTGCTCCCATAGCTCGATAGCTGTTTCGCCGTCTATTAACTGGCTGTTTACCATCATCATCACGAACTCGTTCATCGCTGCGCTTGTTGCTGCATTTTGTTTTTGCGGAATTATCTCAATGTCATAGTCAAGATCGATGTAATCAAGAGAAAACTTGTTAAAATCGACTTTAAGTTCTTTGCCTGTGTAAGTTACGCCTTCGGGCATAACTTCTTTTAAAACTGCTTTGTTGTCGATTTTAATGCCCTGTTCAACGGCTGCCTGTAGATTCTCCATTGCTTTTTTTATCAAGTCTTCAATCTGGTCTTGTGCTTCTCGGCTGATTCTTATAACCCGTTCAGTTTTGTAATGTTTCTGCGCAAGCTTTAAAACATCTTTGACCGTGTCTTGATGATCCCAATAATAATGCCGCGTTGTAAGCCTCGAAATCTTTTGCCCGTAAGCCTGCATTCTTTCTATGCCGTACCCAGACGTTACGCCGCCTGCGGTCTGCCCTATGTTAAAGTCTGTCTGCCCCGACTGCTCTTTGACCTCGGCCATTTTGCCGTTACGGTAGTTAAGCGCCTGCGAAGTAAAAGGCACCGGACGGAACGGACGCACCGCGCCTTCGTGTATCTGGTTCCCTCTGATAATTAATTTTGAATTGTCCGTTAACGCTTTTTCGTCTATGCTCGCGCTTCTGTTGACAAGAAACTTTTCCCTGGCTGACGCCTGCAAGTTGCATATATACTGCTGCTCAATAAAATTAATAACGTCCGCGTCGTCTTGAAAAATATCTATCGCGGACAGCCCTATCGGCTCGCCGTCGATTTCTATGTGAGGCAGCATTCCTGTAAAAAATCTGTCGTACTCGTACTGCCGAATATGAGATTCGGCTACGATTCTGCCTATAACGACAGCGGTGCTGATGTACGTTCTGTGCCCGAGCTGCTGTGTATTTTCTTTACCTTTTTCGTCTTTTGTGGTTACTTTACGCGGTTCTTTCTCTTTCCACGTAAATTGAGTTACGCGTACTAAATCCTCTTTTTTTGACCGTCTGATGTCTTCTGTTTCGCCCACATGAGTTTCTTTTTTATTTTCGTCGTCCGGCATAGCTTCATTTAGGTCTATGTCAGGATATGTTTCGTAAACAGCTTTCGGAGTCAGCCAAAAATCAGTCGCAAAGAATTGTCCGTCGTTTATATTTTCAACGCTTTTATCCCAGGTAATATCATCAATAGGCAACAACCTAAAATCTATATCGCCCATGCCGTTCGCTACGTCAGGATTCCAGTATGCTTGAAGAGTGCCTACGCCTTGTTTTACAGACCTGCGCGCTTTTCTTTCAAACATTTTCGGAAACTTCGCACGCTGTAATGTAAAACGCACAAGCTCCGTTGCGATTAACGCCTGCATATCGTCGTCATAGTTGACACCGCGTATTGCCTGGCCCGGTATGTTGTCAACAATGTCAGCTACCATGTTTTCTACGGTAGAAAAAAGCGTCGGTGCGTTGGGCTTCGCTTTTGTTAAATCTTCTTCGTTTCTCTTTAAAGATTCATCCCAATGACGATTACGCCAAACACGTTCGTTACGCCAACATTTGTCTCTGTACGTTTCGAATTCTTTATGGTTTTCTTCCACCATCGCCATAACTTTTAGAGCAAACTTTTTCTCGTCTTTCTCTAATAATTCAGACAACTTTTGCGGTTTTTCGTATCTGTTTTCGCCTTCCATCATTGCACTCCGTTTATCCGACGATTATGTCGGGTATTCTTAGCACGGTGCCGTACCGTGCGTCTTCTCCGTAATCATCTTTTCTTGCCATATCTAATGGGTCTGGCTTATATTTCTTCGGTGCTTCTACTGGCTTGAACGCCATAGGACGTTTTACTTTAACAACCAGTCTGCACGCGTCGTAGTCATGGTCTGCTGTGCCTACAGAGGCAACATCGTCAGGGTTCTTCTCGTCTTTCACAAGCTCAGGTATGTGCTGTATAAACTTCTTGCATGTACTAAACGCTTGGAGCCCTGGAATTCCGCTTGCGTCAAACATTAGTGCTTCATGGAACAGTTCAATACCCTGCATTCTGTTGTTCACAACGTTGTATGCAACTTCCGGGTCGCTTCTCGGATCACGAAAATCTATAGGCGGTCTTATCATTGCGCCGTTTTCGTCATATACCGCTGTCGCAAATACAGAAGCCACTGTTTCGTCATCGAAATAGTTTTTCCCGAATATTGCAGGGTCAGCGATACCTTCGATATATTCGTGTTTCTCAACCAGCGGTTTTTCTTTCCGCGCAATTTTAACCGCTATTTGTGATACTGTTTCGTCAAGCCCTTCCTCGTCGTCTGTGCCGCCGTATAACTCGTCTATCAGGAAAAGCCTGTTGTTGTACATTTCATCGCTTTGTGCAAACCATAAAACGCTGTAAGGCTTTGCTCTGCCGTGGTCATATCCTCGTATAATTGGCCAATGCGCCGGTATCGGGAACGGTTCAATTACATGCGTCCATTTATCTGTTGGTTTCTTTGTTTTCGGGTCAATCGGCTGGTTCTTCCATTCCGGGAACGCCGCTCCGTCTACCGACTGCCAGTTATTCGAACGAGCTTTCTTTCGGATCCTTGAACTTCTCATATTCAGCCTGCCCGCGTAGTTATCGTCTATATGCTTGTTATCTTCAAGACTTGCCGGTATAAACTGCCGGAATATCTCGTACTCTTCGCCTGTCTTTTCGTCTTTTACTACTGTCAGCTTTGGTATGTTCGGATCCAGTTTGTCTATGTATGTACGCTTTAACCACGCGTGTCCTTTGCCGCCTTCCATTGCCGTAAACTTTACCTGAGGTTGCATACCAAGCGCTTTGTTTGCTCTCGGTCTTGTACATAGATAATCAAATGCGTCGAACGGTAAATGCTGCACTTCGTCTACGTACAGCTTATTAAATTCCTTACCGTCGTTTTTCTTTGCGTCCGCTAAAGAGTTACACTGACGCATTTTTGTTTTCGAGCCGTTTATCCAGTTCCAAGTTGTGTTTTGCTTTATATAGTTTGCAAGTTCTTTCGGGTACGACCTCTCCATTTCTTCAAGCAGCGTATCTTCGCCCTGTTGATAAGTCGCCCTGAAAACATACGTCGTTGACCCTGGATATTTTAACGCTGCCAGCATAACATCCATTGTCAGTGCTTTTGTTTTTCCACCACCGAGTTCACCGCCATATCCGATTTCGTCCGCTGTAGTTTCATGGAACAGTCTTTGCGGCGCTGAAGGGTGATAAGCTATTCTAACAATCATTACAACCCTGCCTTTATCGTCTTTTCAAGCAACATCTTTAACTGCCGAAACGATAAGCTGTTCTCGATACCTATACGTTTTAAATCTTGGTAATCTTCCCAATCGTCTGGCGCGTACCAGTTTTCGAATACTACCGTTACGTTATTGTCAGCCTCAACTCCTGTGCTCCGAAACGAGGCTTTTATCTTGCCGTAGGTTGTTGCGTCAAACATCGACGCTGCGGCCATGGCGTCTACCGCTATCTCGTACTCTAACTGCATATCTTCAAAAAACTTTTGTTCCTCAGGTGTCCCGTGCTGCATTGCGTACAGCTCCGTTTTGCTAATTCCGAGCTTCACGCACAGCCCTGCCGGTGACACAATTGTTTTCTTCGGTTTTGGAAGAGGCCGGCCGTTAGCGTCCACCGCCTCACCGCGCATTTGTTTTACGCATGTTCGGAAATAATCGCGCATTATGCCGTCCATTTTCTTAACGCTGCTCAAGTTGTCTCGCCGTCCATTCCGGGGAATATCGGGTTTTTATCGTCACGGCTCGTCGGCAGTTCAATCTTTTTCTTTGGCGCAGTGTAAACTGTCTTACCGCAGATCATGCAAGTGTGTTTAATGGCATAGCCCTCTACCTCTTGACCCATTTCGTTAAAAGTATCGCTAGATCCCGTTTTGTGCCTGCACCATACTGTTATCGCCTTTGTTTTTTCCACCGTTTTTGCCCTCCTCCTCTTTTTACGGGCACACTATACCACAACATACCCCCCCTAAAAATCCGAACTTTTAACATAAAAATTGGTAATTAGTATCGTTTTTCGATAAATTGTTGCTAAGTATTGGTAATCTGCCCATAAAAATGCGTAAATAAAAAACCGCCCCCGTAGGAACGGTTATAAGTGGACTGGCAAAACATTTATCCCATTAATTAGCAAGTGTTTTTTCATTTGTGTGTGTGTCGCAGAGTTAGGTAAAGCCGGCAGCAAATCGGAGTCACAAACTCCCTCTGGGGGGGGTGGGGTATGCCTATATCTTGATTATCATACGCCAAAAAATAAAAAAAAGCATGTATAAAGCACTGCATAAGAATACAATATCAGCCCGTATATACAGTGATTATGCGCTATTATATGCAGTAAATCAATATCTAGTGTGTTCTCTCAATCACCATACCATATCAAGTACATCAACTATGCGCGTTAGTTATGTTTTACGCATAGTTGCAAATGCAACGTAATTAGATAATCGATATACATAATAACCTTCGGTTCATCTTGCTTGTAAACCTCTATCAATTATTAGGTATACAAGCAACTATCCAACAGAACAGAACAAAAACAGATATTACAATCTCTTAATATTATCTTTATCTATTCTCTATCTTTTATTATTAATTATTTTATATCACTAAACTAAATACTACGTACTACTTAGCATATAAATATCAGAAATATACAAAACCATGTATGTATAACTGCTATAGTTTGTTACAGAGTACAAGAAGTCAGTACACTATATGAATAACAAAGAAGTCATATATGTATATACATATAGATATCAAGCGCGGATGGTAAAATATTTTCATAAGAAACTGCGAGAAAGTGCGAAAAAGGGAGATATTTTGAGCAAATCAAAGATTGATTGAACACAATACATTGTAATACGTTGTTATACATTTATGCGGTGTTGTTTGCGTGTTGCTATGTAATACATTGTATGATACTATTGTGATTGTAGAGAGCAGGGGCGAACGTCAAACTACACTCCGACAATCAAAGAACGCATTAAGCGTAAATGATGGGAGGTGATTAGTTTGAAAGATGTCATTAAGTTGATTTTATGGCTTCTGCGGAGAAAGAAAAGAAGCGATAGCCCCGTAACGGTTAACGCTTCCAAGTCGATTATCCTAGTTGTACGCAAAGACTAAGTGATTAAAGCCCTTGCTCTTTACAAATTATCACAAATATTATTATTTGTCAAGGAGGGAGGAACATGCCAAAGGTAATGAAATCCGTTAGAGTAGACGAAAAGCTGCTTGACGAGATAGAGCAGATACAGCAAAAGAGCGGAGGATATATAACATTCGCTCAAGTTGTAGAGAACGGCTTAAAAAAGGAACTGGAGGCTCTAAAGAAGATTTACGCTAAGAAGTAAGAAATAGAAAGCCCCGCCGAAGCAGGGCAGCAACCGAAACCACTACGAACCGGAAGCCGTGATTATTATATCATGCTTCCATGATGAAAGGAAGGATTGAAAATGACAAATTATATTAATAATCTTGAAACAAATCATATCGAACTACACTTTGAAAAGTCTGATTATATGGCATTATCAGCAGAACAGAAAACAGAACTTAAAAGCGCGTTCAACTGGTCAAGATACGCTAAAGCATGGGTAAGCAAAAGCACACGTGACCATTACAGAGCTTTGCAGATTGCTAAGAAGTTAGGCTTTACCGAGGAAGAAAAGCAGGGGAAACGGTTGACATTTGCTGAAGAGATGGAGCGCAAGGCAGAAAAGGCAGAGCGCAGAGCAGAGCGCATGGAAACTCACGCAGAGAACGCGGAGAAACGCGCGGGAAGCTATCAAGCAGAGTTTAACAAGTGCCGTCAAGATTGGTCTTGGCTTACACAGCCCAATATAAACAGTTCGGCAGGTCGTCGCTTTACTAAACAGCGTGAAAAAGTTATGACACGTTACGAAAAAGGCTTTGAAGAATACCGCAAAAGCGAATATTTTAAAGAACGTGCAGCAACCGCAAGAGGAACAGCAAGCATGGCGCAACTTGAAGATCCTGTTTATATCGCTAAAAAAATAAAGGAGTGCCAAAAGGAAATTAAACTACTTGTAAAGCTAGTTACTAGGACAGAAGATAATTTATATAGAGTCGAAAATGGCGAAGAATTAAAGAACTACTATGGCGATATTATAAAGGCAGAAAAGCTACAGGAAAATCTTTTAACTCTTGCCGATAAACTAGAATATCAAATTGACAAACAGGCATACATGGAAAACGCAATGGACGCCATACGGGCGACAGGGCGCAAAATATACACCAAAGATGATATAAAGCCTGGTTATTTTGTAAAGGCTCGTTATGGTTGGCAAGAGGTCTCAAAAACCGGCTCAACAAAGTTTTACACGAAAGACGGCAGTATTTACGGTAATATATACGCAGAAATTAAAGAAGTTAAGATTCCGGAAGGATGGACAGAGCCAAAAAATGAAGCTCACAACGTAAAAGAAGGTGAAATATTTACAAAGAATAATACTTGCGGTCAAATAATAAGAGCATATCAAGTGGTAAAAACCACAGCAAAAACGGTACAAATAAGAGAGATTGCCGTTGCTGATAATCAGTCACCACTTAGAGACAGATTTATTAATGAAAAAATAGAGCGTAAAACAGTTAAGAAAAAAAATGACGGCACAACAGTTTTATATGACGGACACTGGTTTTTATACAAGTATGTAAACTAATAATTAAAAGCCACGCCGGAGGCTTTATATCCGGCAGGAAAGGAGCATAAATCATGAAGGTTAAGGAAGAATTAAGCATGGATAAGTATACCGAATTAACTAAAGCTCTCATAGATGCCAAAGAAGTGGCGCAACAATACGCGGATACAGAGGACGGCGGCACATGTAATTTTGACAGCCCTGTTATAGACTATCGCGCAATGCACATGAATAAAAGCAAAGCAGAGGCAGCAATACAAGCGGCAGGTTTAAGGAGTTTTGTTTGGAACGCATTTGGTGGAATTGTGGGTATTGTCGTTTGCGGAATTGGTAAAGGACAGGGAAACCGTAATACACGCATGGCAGAAGCGGCAAAAGACAGTTTAAAAGCTTCTGGAATAGCAACATTGATGTATTATCAAATGGATTAATAGGAGCAATTAACTTTTTAAAAAATTAATTACAGACTAAAGGCGCTCATCGTGGCGCCTTTTTTGTTGCTTCTATAAAATAGCTATAATAAACGGCAAAGCGATAAAACCAAAAAACATAAATGCTATCAAAGCGGTCATATTGTTACGATACTCTTTATCAATCTTCTCTTGTATTTCTAAGTTAGATAACCACTCGCCTTTATAAAATCTTTGCTGTTCGCCACCATATAATTTCATAAACTTCTACCTCCGTACTATTTTTACCATATCCGCACAATAAAATCAATCTTTATACGGCGCAAACGGCATTAACTCATCTGTAGGCTCAAAGTCACCGCGACGGTCACGGCTGTCGAAATGAATAAAGTCACACATATCCAATAGCCTTGACATTGTCCGATCACCGTATCTTATAATTATATCTTCATTTTCAAGATTAGTTGTTATCACAATGCTTCTTTCATCCTCATACGCTCTGTTAACAATTTTATAAATCAATTCCTCAATAAATGTGCTGTTTTCTTTTGAGCGTTCCGCGCCGAGGTCGTCAAGCACCAGAACTTGGCATTTCTCCATTTTTCCCATTATCTTTTCCGTGCCGTTTCTAAAATTGTTCATCAATTCATCTTTCAAATCAACAATGTTTTGGAAATAAACCTGCGTGCCCTTCTCTGCTAGATAATTAACAATAGCGGCCGCAAGGTGTGTTTTTCCTATGCCGTTCGCGCCCGATATTAAAATGCCTTTTGTCCTCTTCCCGCTTGCGAGATTGTAACATGCTTCATGTGCCGGCTCGTTCTCAGGGTTTACTTCAAAAGTTTCAAACGTCCGGGTAAAAAACTTTTTACCTAGATTAGATTTTCGAAGCAATAATTTTATATACTTAACTCTCGTTTCTATGTCTGATTTAAGCAGTATTTTTTTTTCTTTTTCGGTCAACTCTTTGCTTTCAGCTTTAAGAATCAACGCATTTGTATATTCAGCTTTTGCTTTTAATTCGGCTTCATAAAGTATTTTTCGTCTTACCTCTTCATATTCAACGTGATATGCTTCTTCTCCGATTTCGGCTATCCGTTTATTGCGTCTTTCATGAGCTTTCTGTATTTCTTTTCCTAATGCGCCCGAAAGAGCCATCGCATTAATTTTTCCGATGTCTTGCCCGATATGTTCTAATTCTCCCATGATAATCTCTCCTCTTTTCACGCATTTGGGTTTTTTGCCTTAACCATTGCTGCATACCTTTTCGCTTTCTCTTTACGTTTTTTTTCTTCTTCGGTCATTAGTTTCTCGTTCGGATTGCCGTCTTTGTACAGCAACCACTTTGCGCCGTCGTCGGCATACTCCGAGCATATAAGCTCAGTACCGCCTTTTATCGCCTGGCTGAAAAATGCAGTGATGCCGCGCTTACGTACCGCATACTGTCCGTTGCCGGCAGTGAGCTTGACAATCTCGGCATGGCGAGTAAGCATAGTTATCATTTCCTCAAGCGTATAATCGCAGCGACGTCGCGCCGTATCAATGGCGTTGCACATTTCTTTCGTCAGCCTTTTATGCTTTGTCAGTTCAAGCGTCATGTAGTGGTCATAAATCTGCTGATGAATGCTTGGTTTCTTTTTCGGCGCTTCTTTCGGCTTGTCAAGCTTTGAAGAATCTGGAGGCGTGCCGGCAGGCACAATATCTTTTGGTTTGGTATTGGTATTGGTATTGGTATTGGTATTGGTATTGGTATTGGTATTGGTATTGGTACAGACACCCTCTCTACACCCTGTCGACAGGCTCTTGTCACCCTGTGGTACACCCTGTCTTTTAGCCAAAATTGGCTGCTTAAAGACGGGATTCCCTTTATTATCCATTAAAAATTTTCCACAATATACTTTTACTTCTTCATAGAACATTGAATAGAGCTCGTTATCCTCAAAACATGCTATTTCTTTTTGACTTCCTTTCGCATGACTCTCATTTGTGTATGGGTTAAACTTCAAAAATTGATGTACAAGCACGATTTCGCCATTCCACTTTATCAATCCGGCCTCCTGTAATTCAATTAGCGCATTTTTTAAGCGTTGACTTGAGCACATCAAGTCCGCTTTTGCGTATTCTTTATTCAACTCAAAAAAACCTGCGCTGTTCCCATGAGGACACGACAAAAGGTACATATATTCCAGACGATAATTTTTAGCGTTTCTGAACTTTTTACTTTGCCATACCGACGATTGTATTTTGCTATATCTGCTCATGTTGGCCTCTCAATTCTTGATTTCTCTTTTTCCGCCCAATTCCGATATGCGCGTTTCGACATCTCGAGGTTTAAAATCCTCTCGTGTTTCCCTCTGACTTGTAATGCTGTTCTTTCCAATTCATCTGCAATCCGCTCGTAGCTGTAACCCTTGTTCCATAATTCAATTAGCGTTGAAGTTTCTATTTCAGTCCAGAGACGATTTTCACAACGCAAAGGCCTTTCTTTTAACCCTAAATCAAGTATTCTTCGTTTTATTGCTCCCTCTGAACGATTAAACTTTTTACGCAAATCTGCATATGTATACTTGTATAACGGCAATATTGTCTTTAACATGTTATCTTCTATAGGCGTCCATTTACTATTGTGTGGTCGTATAAAGTTTCGCACATCCTCTGTTCTTTTATCGTTTACCCATTCCGGCTCTTTGCCTAAAGCATTTATCTCAAACTTTGAAAAATCCAACATTCTTTTGTTTTGTTCCGCCCAGCTCCAAAATTTCTCTATATCAATCACTTTGAATCGGCATTTTCTAACTCTGTGATGTTCAACAGGGCAGCCTGCCTTCATAAGCCTATGCGCGAAATAACCGTCTGTCATACCAAGCGCAACAATCAACTGATGTAAAGAAACTCGCGAATCCCCGTACAGGTGTCTGCCTAATCCGCGCCTCTGCGCTTTTATCAAAACGGCATTAACGCTTCTATTTAATCCTTTCGCGATTCCGTCTATTGAAACCTTACCCCAATTATCATCTAAATAATTTATATCTTCTATTGTCCACCCTCTATGTCTCCCCATCTTTTCCCCTGCGCCTCTCAACCTCTGCCAAAAGCTCATTTCGTTTCTCAATAGAATACTGCGCAAAATGGATGTCAAGAGCGCGTTCAATCTCGTTGCTTATACTTCTGTTTTCTTTTATCATCAAAGCTGCCAGTTTTTCTTCGTGCTCTTCATCTAATGCACACATATGCGTATACGAACCGCATGTTTTATATCCAAATACAGTACATCGCTTTATCTTCATTCTTACCATACCTTTCTAAACCTTTAGGTGACGCCTCTCAGCCGTCTTTCCGCTGTCTTGGTAATTCTCCACCTAACCGCACGCAAACGCGCTCTGTCGCCTTACAGACGTTCAAATAAATATTCCCATAGCTTTGCCAAAAATCCGTATGATCGGTTTCATCCATTCGTGATATGTAGAATCGCATATGTTAACTTCTGTGCATATAGCGCGTTTGTTGCTATATCCGTCTGTCAGCATATCAAAATATTTTATCCGGACTTCTGCGTTCGGAAGATTGCCTGCGTAATGCCTGGCTTTCTCCGCTGCCTCAACAACGTGTCTTTTATAAACTCTTTCTTCGTCTGTCATTATTTTTTTTTCATCAGATAACTCTTTTTCGTAATACTTGCTAAGACGCAGCTCCAAAGCAAGAAGCCTGCGAACAAGGCGCTTTCTGTTATAAAGTTGTTTTCTTGCAATGCTGTTCATAACAAACCTCCTGCCGCCTTGTTCGCTTAGCCTCCTTTGAGCCTTAATCCCTTAGTTCATTCGGAAATCCCATATCGCCTTCAACAACATCCACGTTTGATTGCGAAATCATGATGGTCGCGTGCGGATGATAGTATTTGTAAAGGAAGTCGACCAGCGGTTTGGATATCTCCTTAAGTTCTACAAACATTTTGTCGCGTGTTTCTTTTGGAACCTTCGGTTTGTTCACTAAATTCATACACATTATTTAATCCTTTCTTTACTTACGACGCTTTTTGTTTGTCGTAAAGTTCTTCGTCTGTCATTTTGATCTGACCGCTTTCAAGCGTTCTCTTGTTTTTGTGGCATGTATAAGATAAACTGCTAAATTTCGCGTTCTTGCTGTTTACCTCTACATGCGTAGATATATTGCCTTTATCATCGTCCTGCTTAAGTTTAATCTGCACAGTCACAGTACCATTGTCGCCTTCTTTAAGAAACGAATCAGTAACCTCAGCAAGCAGAGCATTAACCCTGCTTTTGACTTCCTGCATAAAAAACTCAGCGTCAAGTTTCATTTGTGCCGGCATATGCTTGTCCTCCTTTCTTCTTATTGGCTGGCTTTAAAGTTATAAATTGGTTTGATAATTGATACAATTTCAACTGTATCACCAATATTATCCATAATTTCTTGCATAGGCTTGTAAGCCATAGGAGCCTCGTCAATAGTTTCTTTATTGACTGACGATGTAAATATACCCGTCATTGATTTTTGATAGTCTGATAGGGTTATTTTTTTCCTGGCTTGGCTTCTGCTCATTATTCTACCTGCACCATGCGGAGCGCTAAAGTTCCAATCGCTGTTACCTTTACCTTTGCATAACAAACTACCATCGCGCATATTAATGGGTATGATTAATAATTCATCCATGATTGCTGAAACGGCACCTTTACGAATAATATTGTTTTTAAAATCTATGTAATTATGTACCGTATGAAAATGCTCAAAATTCATCAAGTTTGCTTTTAATATTTGTTCTGATATTTTTTCTCTATTTAATTCTGCATACCGCTGACACAATCGCATATCATATAAATAATCTTTTCTATCTTGCCCCATCAAAAAACACAGGTCTTTAGGATATTGAGGTTTTAACTTTCTTTGTTGTTCTTCAAACTTTTTTAATGCTGATGCTATTTCTCGTTGTTTTCCTTCTGCTTTTAAATTAGCAATCATATTATCGCGTTTAATGTGGTAGCTATCTTTTCCGCTGCAAATTTCTATTGCAAGGTTTTGATAATAATCAGCAACTTGCTTTCCAAGATTTCTACTGCCTGAATGAATAATTAGATATTTGTCGCCATTATCATTTCGGGCTATTTCTATAAAGTGATTTCCACCGCCAAGCGTGCCTATGCTTCTCTCAACGCGGTCAAAATTTTTGATTTTTGTTTTACATTTTAAATTTTGCAATAAAGCACAATTGGATATTTTTTCATCATGTATATTAAAACCCGAGGGGACTTCCTTTCGAATAATATTGTCTATATCGTTTAGATTTATATCGACATCTTTTAATTTTATACATAACATACCACACCCGATATCGACCCCTACTATATTAGGAATTACTTTATCACCTAAGTTAGCGGTAAAACCTATCACACAACCCATACCCGCATGACAATCTGGCATAATTCGTATTTTGCAACCATGTGTAAATGATTGGTTGCAAAGTTCTAAAATTTGATCATAAGCTGTATTTTCTATTTTTGAATTAAATATTTTCGCTTCTGAATATATGCCTTTTACGATTAACATTTCTTTTATCCGTCCTTTCTTAAAACCTAATATCCGTAGCTATAACGTACAGCCCCCACACCTTCTTTTTGGTGCCTCTAAACGGCTGCAGCGTTCCTTCAAGGTAATCTATCGTCTGCCCTTTGTTCATCTTGCCGTCAATCTTCTCCGCAAGCTCGTTATGGAAGATCACCGACAAAAATGTCTCGTAGCTTGTGCCGTACCATTTCATATCTGGCATGGCGGCAATGCTGACACCAATGCGCAGTTTGCCGTTTTTTGATTCCTTGCGAGAGAATTGTTTGCGCACGTGTCCGCTGAACCGGCCGACGTTCCAAGGTTCATAATCTTCCGGTCTGTCTCCGCTTCGTGCACGGTCTATTTCATGCCCGACGTGCCGATAGTGCGTTTCTCCGGCCTTGCCTTCTATCCATGTCTGCAAAAACCCGTGTCGTATTTCAAGGTGAGCGCCTTCGTACAAATTATCGTTTATCCATTCTGCGTTATCTCCGTATACACATGTTCGAATAAACGCTCTGTACTTATCGGAAACATTCAGCGCAGGATGAGAAAAAGGCGCGGCTATTAAAAAGTCAACCATAGGGCATTTCTTCTTACGGTCTACCTTCATGCGTATGTCTGTTATAATTTCGCCGTTTATGCGTGTTGAGTTCATTTAGAGTTCTCCTTCTTTACTTTCAGCTTTAGCCCTTTAGCGTAAATACCGTACAGCTTGTTTTTCTTGACCAGTTTGTTAACAAAGTTGTTATAAGCCGTTTTAGATTCAAACTGTGCTGCTGTATAAGCAAGAGCAAACGCTACCTGAGGGTCGTATACATCATCGCCCTGTACCTGCGCTACACCTTTGCGTCCATCGGTAAGCTCAACTGTGGTTTTCTTTCCGAGCTTAACCTTTTTGAGGTTGCGTATACCGTAATTAGGATTGTTATCAAAACACATGCCGTAGGTATATCTAAAAGCGTCAAATTCATCATAATGTAAATGACCATATTCCATTCCCTTGTAATCATTAAACATCTTTAATTTTGGTGCAAACATAGGCTTTGTTTTTAATAGCTTAACAGCTTTTCTTATATCCTCTACTGTTAACTCAGGATCCTCATATGTGCTCTTTTTTAAAAACTCAACTATAGCGTTTACAGCAAATCCTCTGCCGTCTATTTTTACATACTCATATCTGCCGGCGTACCTAAACCACACTTTCGTAAAATTAGGGTATTCAATTGCCTTCTCAAACTTTAAATACTTGTTTTCTGTCATTTCTCCTTCTCCTCCTCTTCGTCGTCCAGTCTGTCTTCTTCCGGGTGCTGTAAAAGATGCAGCCTTTTCATCGCCGGAAGGACTTCTTTTACCATCTGTTTCATTAAAAAATCAAGAATCTCGATATACTCGCGCCCGAGAGTGAAATTTTGTATAGCTTCGTCTATCGATTCGCTGCTCGATAATTCGCACTGCTCTTTGATATTGTCGGCAATACTCCTCATAAGAATTTCTGCGCAATATAAAGGCTTTGCATGGTCTATCAGATACTCGCCCTTGCGTTCGATACACCCGTTACCCGTTATAATCTGCTCGATAAAAGTCTTACGCTTCATCGCCATCATCCCCTAATCTGACTCCGACGTCAGCAAGACTGCTCTTTTCTCCCATGCGTGGAATAAGCTCTTCAACCGGCAGCGTTGCCTTTTCGGTTTCTTCGACGCATATATCGCCCAAAATCTCATCAGCAAGGCGCGATTTTTCTATGCAAATATCATAGAACACCTTTTTATCTCCGTTATCTATCGCCTTAGCTTCAAGCTCATGCGCTTTCTTCCAGAGTTCCATTTTTACATTGATTTCTTTTGCCATGATTAAACCTCCCTATTCTATTGGTTCTAACTCTAAAACTTCGTCCGGTTGAAAACTGAAAAACGGATAATTCTTTTTCATAAATTGAGCAGAGTACAACCAGTTATTTTGCTCTATCTTTATTTGCGTTAAAGCAACATCCTCTAATTTGTTATCTGTTATGTGTTCTTCATAAAACTCTTTTTGTTCTTTAAAGACGTATACGGAGCCTTCGCAAGAAACAGGCTGAAAAATACATACGAACAATAGAATTATAAAAGCAATTCCTGTAAGTGCAGCTAACACACCGCCCGCCATATCGCAACAGCTAAATATCTGCCATAGAATACCGCCTATCATTGCAAGCCCTAAAATAATTGTTAATATCCACCAAAACATTTCTTTAAACCTCCTCATTTCTTGCTATTTTTTTCTCGGCTATATCGCTTACTTTTAAAGTGTGTGCGCAGTCGTAACAGAATCGGAGTTCGCCTATTTCCCAATAGTCATGATGTTCGCCTATCCATTGACCGCACTCACATTGAACTGTGTCTTTGACTTGTCCTTCTTCGCCGTAAAAGCGGTCTGGTGATCTAGCCATCGTTTTACTCCTTATTTCCGGTTTCTTTTGCGGCTTGCTTTTGCTATTTTACGATGTGCTTTACGCTTAACAATCTTCTTTGCACGATGTCTTTCTTGCTGCGCCCATTTTGTCAATGGTGTATTTTTATTCATATCAACAGTGGTTATTTTTTTTCCGTTCAATTCTTTTTTTGCTAAAGAATCTAGCTTTTTGGGAACTTCTTTTAAGTTGTCGCTTAGTTCCTCATGTTTCAAAGCTTCTGCTAATGATTCATAAAGTTTGCCTGTTTCAATGTTCATCTTTATATCCTCCTTAATTTTCAAACGCCTTATCCGGCAGGTGTTCGTCGTCGAAGTCTGCTAACTTCTCAATAATAAAAGATACCGTTCTGCCGTTGTTCAGAATTACCGTGTTATGGTCAACTCGAACAAACAGCCCTTTTTCTTTAACGTGCTTTTTATATTTGTTACGCTTCTCTGCCTGCTCTTTTTTGTCTGCGCAGATTATGATAGAGTTGTCGAGACTCATTGTTTCTTCTCCTTGAATGGATTAGGGCAAAACAGTTTGTCTCTCCATGTGAGCTTTTTATAATTCTCGCGGCAAGTTTCACAGTTATGCCCGACTATAACGCAGTTTGGATTAGAGTAACAACCACCCAAACTATCCCCTATCTGTTGACCACAGCGCGCACAGTGCACATATCCCCAACATGTTTCAACGATATTGCTGTGTCCGAATAATATACAAAAAATCGCTTTTGCTTTTTCTTTCATCATTGTTTCTCTTTCTCCAATCTCTTTGTCGCTTCGAGTACCACGCACTTGTCTAAGTCCGCTACTGCCCCGAGTTCAAATTCGTAACCGATGTCAATACCTCGCGGCTGCCGCTCTGTCTCTCCTGCAGGTGTGCGCCGGAATATAACATGCAAATTCTTTTCCAAAGGCACAACCGTCAATGCTTCGGGCCCGAACATAATTGAATGCCACATTCTATCGTCTAGGGTTGTGAGAAACACGATATACAATCCGTCGTACAGCTTGTACCGCCCATATTCTCCTTTGTACATCGGCCTGTCGAAATAATCCTGATATGTTAAATCGTCTTCCCATGCTCCCGTACCGTCGCCCGTGAAAGCGTCTGTTTCGACTCGTCCGTGCGACGTGACGCAGATATAATATTTCCCGTCACTGTCTTTAAAAGCACCGCCTGTTATTCTTCTGTGAGCGTCCGTAAGATTTTTTCTGGTTAAACACTTCTTATAAATTACTCTGTCTTTGGCGTTGGTGTGAGAAACAATCTGGTCAACAAATGCGCTGTCAAGGCCTTCTCTTATCGCGTCTGCTTGCATATCTGTCGTACACCGGACTATGCTGTCCGGCCATGGAAACAGTCGCCCGTAACCTGGCGGCATGGATATGTACGTGAGGTCTCCGCCTATAGCCTGTGTTTTGATGTTAAAAGCTCTCTCAATTGGATCGTCAAGCGGATTGTGAGGGAATACTAGCTTAAGACTTTCTTTCTTCGCCAACTGATAAACCGCCGTTTCGTTCACCGCGTCAATCAAAATTTTGTTGCATACCGAGTGTGTGATCGGGCTTATATGCAGCTTTTTGATGTATGTGGTGATACGCACGATAAGCGTTGCAATCAGTTTCTTTATTAATTCAAATAGCTTTTTCATGGTGTGCGCCTCCTTAATTAAATAAATGGCCATTCGCAATTCATACATTTTTCTATCGCTTTAATAACTTCGCTCCCAAGCTGAATAGTTTTTTTGCCGTTAAGCTCAATCTCTACTAAGCTTTTTTTATTCCATACATTGCGTAAAACAATTTTAGTAGGATTTCCATTTTCATCGTGATTTTCAACTATAACTTTAGTTTTCATGGTAATACCTCCTTTATTTATTTTTGTTTGGCATGAGCTTTCCATCCGACTGTGCAGTCAAAATCGCCTACCGGTGGAAATGAATCGGACCAGTCTTTTGCTATAACTTGAATTGCTATTAGGTCAACTTTTTCTTTTTGCGCCCATAATGCGGCCCTGTAGCCTTGCCTAAACGCTTCTGTCGCTATTTCATCTAGCATTGAGCCTGGTGTAGATATTAAGTCTACTGGTCCATAACCGCCGTACTGGTCAGTTATTACATCATCGTCGCATACTTTAACGCCTTTACTCACTATCTTAGGCAGCTCAACTTTCATGCTTTCTAAAGGCTCGATTCCGAATTCGTTTAATTTTCCGTACCGTCCTGCTTTATTCTGACAAGACAAGCATAATCCATTTATATCGCCTGTTCCTAGAGGTCTATTGCATTCACTACATCTACCGTTCATCTTGCGCCTCCTTGTGCTTTTTTTCGTTTCTAATCCAACCTTCCAATTCCATTCGGGCTATATGGTTTTTTTGCATCGATTCACCTATGAGATTAAAAAATTTATTAGGCTCACAAAATGCTATTTCATGCTTATTTATTGTTTCGTTGTATAAATAAATTTGAATTAGGCCACCTTGTATTATTTCGATTGATTCTATGATAATTTTATCACCCATAACTTGCCACCTTCCTATCTATCCAATCTAATATTTTCGAGCATGTCCTTGACGTCATACCGCCATCTGACACGCTTTTTTTGGCTCTTGATTCGATACCCTTTCTCGCGCATAAAATCAAGCGGTATGCTCTTTCTGCCGCTCGTGTTTATGTGTTCCATGATGGTGTCTGCATAAAGGAAATACGTTTGCTTAACTTCACGCATGTTTATCACCGCGCCGGCGACGATACCAAAATTAAGAGCCTTTACAAGTTCCTCAAAATGCTTTTCCTTAAACACTGAATGCGGAATCGATTTGCCTTTATGCGTTTTTAATTCAAGCAGAGAAAGAGATATATAGAACAGTAAAATGTCACAAATATTGCTCTGCTGAAACCTTATGCCGTTGTCTTGATCCATACCGCCGTAAAATGTTGCCGTACCGTCTCTTAGTCTGTAATACCAAACATCATCAGGCACAGACTTTTTAAAATCCTGCTCGAACTTCTTACCCTCGTTCTGCATTGTTGACCTCCCTTTCACACTCTCAAAATCTCCGCTTCTATCTGCACAAAACGCCGTTGCTGCTTGCAGACCGTGCAGTACAGGCTTTTGATATGCCCTGTGCTTGTCCGTCCTTTTGTTTTGGTAACTGTCCGTATAGCCTCGCAATCAGGGCATTTAAACGTCCGTATCTGGACTGTTCTTCGCTTTTTCATAGGCTCTCCGTTCATTTCGTTTGCATTTATCACAGTAATCTTTTCCATTATCACCGAACGTTTTCTCCCATCCAGCCTCTCTCATCATGGCAAGAACTTGCCCCATGCTATAGCCTTGGTCTAAAATAGCTCCACATTTATCGCAAACTGGTCTATAAAATTGATTGCTTTTAGTTATCATTTTTCTTACCTCAAAACGGGCATTTCTTCCCGAACTCATATGACACGGGGAAGGTTCCCGAAAATCTCATATTATCGAACTCTCGGAATAGAATCATATTGTGCACCACAACTTCTGGATGCGGCGAAAGAATTATTATCCAACTATCCTTATCCGCGTTCTCTTTCAACCACCACGCCGCCTGCTGTATGCTTAGATGTCCATACTCCGATGTCAGCCGCCCGTGCAATCCCTCATACGGCAAGTCTCCGTTCTCAAGCCGTTCGTCAATGTCTTGCTCGTCGTAGTTCGCTTCAAGCACATAACAGTCTGCCGGCTCGCCCATCTGCAGCCCGTCCATGGTGCCTGTGTCCGAAGCCCATACGATAGTCTCATTAAGTTCGTTTCGTATAAAGAATCCGCACGGTTCGGCGGCGTCGTGTGACAAAGGAAACGGCGTTATTGTGAGAGTTCCAACGGTAAAAGGCTTGCCGTATTCGATGATGTTACGGAGATACGTATATATATGAGCGTTCACAATCTCTCTAATTGTTCCCTCTGTAGCGTATACCTCTTTGTTATAAAATGAGGATAGCTTCTCTAAATACTCGGTATGATCCCCGTGACCATGCGAAATTAATACAGCCTTAATATTACATATAGCAATCTTTTGCTGTACTATGTAAAGTTTCACACCCGCGTCTATCAATATGTTTGTTTCGCCATCCGACACAAGCGCAGAGTTGCCGCGCGAGCCGGTACCGAAAACCGTAATCTTAAACATCTTTCCCGTCACCTATGCGAAACTTGCCGTCCTGGTTCAAAGGTATGCGCGGATTGCGTTCGTCCTCGATCTCCACTTCCTCAATGTTCTCATACTCCGTTGCTCTGAAAGCCGCTGCCACAACAGGGTCTTTTATCTCAATAGGAATATCCTTCGCTGCGGCCAGTATCGTTTTTGCAAGAGCCATTTCTTCGTACCAGTTTTTCCAAGCAGGCGAAAGTTTTCCGTTCATTTTATCCATAGACGCCTTTTTGCGCTTCTCGATATCGTTCAAAGTCAACACCTTAACGCGCATCGTACCGTCTTCGCGGACAACCCACCCGAAAGCGCCTTTGATCTTACCTTCATTGAAAGGGTCATGGTCAAATTCAAAAGTATCGCTCTGTGCCGTTGTGTGTACCTTGAATTTGTCTCCTTCGCGTATAAGCCGCGCGTCCATGTCGATAATCGGGCGCATTGCATATTTCAGCCTTATCTTTCTTTCGCCCTTATACCCTTTCTGCATATCAATCGAATACCTATCGTACGATCTATTGTTGATAGTGACTTTCCCGTCCTTGTACAATATCGGGTATATTTCCTGCTGTTCGGCGTCAAGCCCAAGCAAGGCCACGTTCGCAAGAGCCGACACGAGTTTTCGCTGGTTTATCTGCGCCCAGACAACGCCCTTTTCCTGCATGGCGATTTCTGATCTGTTCAGAGCAAAGAATATCAATCTGCGCCCTTCCTCGTTGTCTATACGCGACATAACGTTAATGATGCCCGACGCACTTTCAAGAAAATAGTTGATTGCCTTATCCTTAATAAGCGCTTTGGTGACAGCCTGTGACTTCTCCTGCGGCGTTTTCTCTTCCGAACTGTCCGTCGTTATTTCCGGTTCTCCGATGTCAACCGGCTCGTCTTTGTCGGCCTTCTCCGTCGCCTTCGCCTGCGTCTTCCCCTTCGCTTTCCCCTTTGGTTCCTGCTTTTTCTCGGCCTTCTCTTTTTCCGCGTCTTTCACGAAATCCGGTGTCTCTCGCTCAAACTCCATTTTTTCCTGTTCTGTCATTTCTCCGTTATTGTTTGGCATGGTAATTCCTCCTTATATCGACTCAACACAAATATTTGCGCTGTCCTCGTTTACCACCGAAACAATGCTCTGTTTCGGCAGCGTTTCAAACTGTATTGATTTGTACGATTCGAAATTGTCTATAATAGTCGGAACGCTTACGCTCAAAGCCTTTTTTAAATACTCGTTAATCTCAAGGCCGATAAGCACGCGTTCGGTTGAAGATGTGTCCTGAAAGTTCACGCCGTCATACAGCAGCTTAAACGTCGGCTTGTTTATGCCGTTTTTCTGATACTCAAACAGCTCGATTTTTACCTTGTCGAACTGCGTATTAACAGCCTCGACGGTCGCCTGTGCCTGATAGAATATGTACTCTCCGGCGTCCTTTTGGATTCGCTCACGCAGTTCAATTTCTCTTGCCGTCTTTTCGATAGTCTTTATAAGCCCGTCGCGCTCTGCTGTCTTATCTTTTATCTTTCCTGCCTCGGCAAGAAGCACGCCGATATCATCTATGCGGACGCGCATTTCATGTACTGGTTCAGCAGTCGGAAGGCATGCACTCTCAAGCCGTTCAACAATCGCTTTCTGTTTCGAAACCTCAGTCTGTTTCTCGGCGAACTGACTCTCAAGGTCTTTAAACTCAATCGCCTCCGCTTTTTTGAGCTCTGCCTTATAGTCGTTCAGTTCTTCACGCAAAGCCTTTCCTTCCGCTTCGATATCTCCAAGAACTTTTTTCTTTGCTTCCTCTCCGGCGCTTACTCGGTCTTTGGGGAAGTCTTGTCCGCATGTCGGGCAAACGGTAGAGATTTCTCTAGCCTCTTCGCGCTTCCATTCGTCGCTTTTACGTTTCATTTTAGCTTCGGTATCTGATACCAACCGTTCGAGCTCATATACCTTTGTTTCTTTATCGCGAGCTGCTTTGCGGATGTCCGCTTTTATATCCTCAGCCTCGTCATGCAGCTCTCTTAGCTTTCGTCTTGCCTCTTCACGCGGTTTCTGCGCTTCCTCTCGCTCCTTGGCTTTCTCTTCGGCCTTATCCCATTTCTTAGTGAGCTCCGCTCTTTCCTTTTCGAGTGCCGCGACAGATACGCTTTTCGCTTCACGTATCTCTTCCGTTAAATGGTCAGCGACCGCTTGGCCTTTGGTTTTCTGCGTGTCAAGCTCTTTGATTTCCCGTTTCATTTTTTCCTGTATATCCTCGGGCCCCATCTTCCCGATAAGATCTAAAAACCCGTCAGATAGTTTCACGTCCTCGCGTTTCATTAAAGCAATAACATCGTCCTTTGATAGATTTTCAAAAAACGAAGTAAACAACTCCCTTTGTTCCTTCCATGCAAGCGACGAGAAATACAGCGGATTAGAGAAAAGCTTAAACCTGTCTATCTGCATGATGTTGAGGTTGACCCATCCTTCATAGTCGCGTACCTGCGTTGGTACGCCGTCTATCATGCAATCAGTAGCGCCGCCTTTGATGAGCTTACGCGTCAATGTGTGTTCTTCGCCGTCTACTTCAATGATAAGTTCCACGCAAGGTATCGCACTGAGTTTGTCAATTGGTATAACACCGAACCGTGTTTCTCCAAGTAGTGATTTTCCGAACAATACCCAATACAGCGCGTCCAGCAGCGACGTTTTGCCGCTGCGATTAACGCCGATTATGACTGTTACGCCGTCCGAAAAATCAACTTCCTGTTTACTTATGCCTTTAAAATCTGTAACTGTTAGCCGCCTGAAAATGATTTGTTTCATCGAAGCACCCGCTTTCTTTCTCCTTCGATTCGCCAATGTTCAGTTTTTGCTAAGTTTTCGATTTCAAAATGGCCGGATGTTGAAGGGAAATAATTAATATCGATAGATTGCATATCGCTTGAGCTCACTTCAACCTCATACCCTAGATGTTCTGCTAGATCAAATAAAGCATTTGCGAGCAAAAGCATATCTTCGGTGCTTGCTTCTTTCTTCTTTTCAATCTTTTTTAATAATTTTTTGATTTTCATTAATAATCGCCTCCTATAGTTATCTCCCCTTTCGGGGAGGCGGCTTACACAGCCATTTGGCCGCCTACTCTTCCACGCGATTTTGACTGAGCGTGACCTTCTATGGTTTTTAGTGGAGAAGGCAGGAATCGAACCTGCGCACACGACCGACGCCTAGGGTGCACCTACGCCTCGTTGCTCTACCGCTGAGCTACTTCTCCATGTAATTCCCGGCGATTAGGTACCACCGGGAATATGTGATGTATGTAAGGTTTTATATCGGATTACCTTTAACCGTTTAGTGGAGAAGGTGAGGACTCGAACCCCACACGGCTCTGAGTGTTGCGTATCGGCCTTTCTACAAGAGCACTCCCCCTTGCAGGGTTTTCCCGATACTTACAGGCAGGGGTCTTATTGAGCCTTATCCCCTGGTACTATTAAGCGTCTAATTCCGCCACTTCTCCATGTGCCGTGTTATACCGCACGGCTCGGTAATGTAGCGTCTATTCAGCGATAGTGCGCTGATAACGTGCTTTGTTTCTAAAACCTGTCTATTGTTCTAAACAAGCTTGCATTCACCGCTCTCACCGTGCTTAGACATGCTCTTATTTTTTCGTCTATTGAAACAGGTGAAGATTTTTTTTCGAGAGGTTCTGCCATCGTAGCCCCATAAAGCCTTTCATCTAAAGTGATTGCTAATTCTTCCGCTTTATTTAGCTCTACTATCAAGTCGTCCGTTAATTCACAAAACCCTTTTTCTTTTTTTGGTGTACAAGCAACTCCGCAATTTGTCTCTGGCATAATACATTCCTCCTTTCGCTATATTTGAAATTGTAAAAAAAGAATAAGGGCAGCGGACTGTGAGGGTTTACTCGCCGCCCTTATTGAGGGGTATTTTAGTATTGCCTGAACCTAAGCGTTTGAAAAAATCTCTGTGATATTTGCATATCATCTGTCCTTCGTGCTCTTCAACGCCAACAGTGCTTTTGCAGAATATACAGCCCGAATTGTGTGCTTTAATAAGAATTCCTTCGTCTGTGCCGATAATTTCGACTTCATCATCAATCATTATGTCGTTCTCGCGCCGTAAGTATATCGGCAAGCATACTCGGCCTAACTTATCAACTTTCCGAACTATTCCCGTTATCTGTTCCATCTTTTAAAACCCTCCTGAATGAATATATTTTGTCGCCGCGTGCTATCGCGTCTATAACTTCGTCATAAACCTTTTCGGCTTCTTCTTCGGTGTCGTATTCTTTGATGAATACCGCCGCAGGCTGATTAAACGTGTTAATAATTGCGCTTATAAAATACGTGATACGAGTAACCTTTAAGCGATTAAAATCGCTCAGTTCAACGTTATGCTCGTTGTCTCTGTGCTCGGTCGGCTGTATAGAGAATTCGTTTGCATAGTATAATCTCGGAACTTTAGCCTTGCTGTCCGTTAATTCAAGTTCTTCTAAAAAATCAATGAGTATCATTTAATGTCTACCCCTTTCATCAGCCAGTTATAAAGCGCAAGCTTTGATTATCCTCTAACAATCTGCAATATCTCTGCGTCTGTCATTTGCGCTTCTCTTGCTAAAATCCGCAAATGCCCGAGCGATACAACCTCCGGCCGTAGTTGCCAGTTACGCAGTGTAATGCGTGACACTCCAAGCCGTGAAGCAAAATCTTCGCGTTTAATGTTTTTTGCGCTAATATGCCGCCCTATTGCTCCGGCAAAAGCTTCGTTACGCTTGTCTGTTTTTTTTGCCGCCATGATTGCTCTCCTTATTTAGCCTGTCTCTTTTCTCTTTAATCCCGAGTATGCTTAAAAATATGATTGGAAAGGCCATAAAGCCTAAAACGTATAAATAAAATTCAAATGGTAGTTGTGGCATGGTTTTTCTCCTTTGCCGCTTCCGGCCGTTCCTTGCCGTTCTTCTCGTAGTCGTAGCACCACATACAAGTGTTAAAAACGCCTTTGCGTGTCTTGTCCGTCCATAGCGCTATGACCATTCGACCGCACTTCGGGCATTCTTGTTTTATAAGTTCAGTACTCATCTTGCGGCCTCTTTCTTTAGTCTGTTTATGATATAGGCTTGTCCCTTTGGTAATATTTTTGTTGTCTTCGAAAGGTGTACTCCGTCATATGCGTTATACGGTCGCTCTATTACTTCAAAGTACCCACTGCCTATGTATCTTTGATATGGCTCATTGTCTGACATAAGCAAACCCCATTCACGGAGTTTTTTGTAAAGCCTTTTTTCGCCTATCTCTATTCCTTCCGTGCAAGCAATTTTAGCCAATCCTCTTACAAGTATGCTATCGCCGCTTTTTAGGCAAGTTTCGGCAAACAATACTTTAGGCTGTTGTTCTTCTATCTGCTTTGCTAGCTTAAGAGCGCTTTCCAATGCTTCTATGTAAGTCTTAGGCGTTGAATACATCTGCCGGGCTTTCTTTTCGATTTCTATGAAGTATCTTCGCACTTTCTTGCCCTGTTCATTATTCTCTACCATCGCCATTTCTTTGGCCGTATCAAGTTTAAGATAGTACTCTATTTTCGGTCTGCCCCCCTTTTTAGAGGTTTTCGCCAAAACTGGCGAAAAGTCAATTCCCTTTATAAAGCTGTACTTCTCTATCCTGTCTTTAATCCAATTGCTGAAATCTTTACCTACATTTAAAAATTGATGAAGCTCTCGGGCATTAACAATGAGTTCTTTTCTTCTGCTCTCGTATACTGGCACGAGTTCGCTTTCGATTACTTTTAGCTCGTTCATGTTTTGCCTCCTAACTCGTTTGGTCATCTGTGGTTTTTTCGAGATCATCTATATTCTTATTTAAAAGATTTTCTACTGTACAATCGTATAAACGCGCCAATTCAAGCAACTTGTCAGCACGAGGCATACACGAACCATCTTCCCATTGAGATACTGCGCCCTGCGTTACGTTAAGTTTTTTTGCAACCTCTTCTTGAGACATGTTAGCTGATATTCGTCTTTTTTTAATAGTGTGCATATTATTTCTCCAAATATTTATTAGCTTTGCTATTATCCTAGCATACAAAAATACCGATGTCAATAGTATTGCTAATATTTTTAATAAAAGTATTGTACAATATCAGCCTAGCTATTATAGTAAAAAGAAAAGAGGTAAAAATGAATAGAATTAAAGAGTTGAGAAAAGCTTATAAGCTATCCCAAAAAGAATTTGCATCAATATTGAAGGTACATCAAACAGCAGTAAGCCAATGGGAAAAAGAACGAACTGCTCCGGATATTGAAATCCTAAAAAAAATGGCTCATTATTTTAATGTTTCTGTAGATTTTATTCTTGGCTTAGAAAGCTGGAACGACTGGAGCAAATCTTATTCGGAAAAAATAAGAGAACAAATGTACCCGACAGGTTCATTATTCGATTCCCGTCCAATAAAAATGACAGACGAAGATGCTAAGATGATGAAAGCTTTCTACAAATCAAGAAACTCTAACGATCCCGTTTTAAAAGCATTGCTAGCCGCAATCGACAAACGAATAGGAGAAATCGGACAAAAAGACGAGAAAGAAAAGGCAGAGAGTAAAAACGAATAATGAATTTCATATTATTTAGTCCCTTCTATAAAACATGCGCTTTAATTATAGTATTGTGCATGTACGAAATTGAGGACTTTATATACATATTTGGCGATATTTGTCGTATTTTGTATTATATATGGTAATGTTTCAATAAGCAAACATGCACTTTCTTGACTTTAAACCGGCTCGAGAGTAATATTTCAGTATATGGTATTTAAAAATTGAGCAAAAAAGAAACGGAGCATGTTGTATGATTTTATACGAGCTAAGCTATGTTTTTACTGTCGTAGGGTTAACAGCTATAATACCTTTAATTATTGGTTTGTTAGTTAGAAGGCCCATTCCCATTTGGCTATGTGCTTTAGTGTCTTTGATCCCTCTTGTAATTCATATAATATTGCCTGCTTTATATCGCCCATTACAAGATGTAGAATACTCATCAGGCATTTTAAGCGTATTAGTAACCTTTTTTTTGCTGTTATGTTTGTCTTGGCGTAAAAAGAATATAAAATGAAAAAAACTCATAACACATTGTTTAGCTATTCATCAAAAACTATTCATCACAGGATTACGTTATTGCCTCTTTCCATATTGTTTTTTTTGTTTTTATTGGTGCTTAAACTGATATTTAAATTTTAAGGAGTTATGATAATGGCAAAAGCAGTGAAACTTCCTTCCGGCAATTATCGAGTTCAGGTATACGCCGGATATAAAAAAGACGAAAACGGCGAATATCTTTTAAGCGAAAAAACTGGTAAAAAAATACCTGATTATGTATCATTTACACATCCTTCAAAAACTGAAGCTGAATTTTTAGCTGCTGAATTTAAACGGCTAAGAAAAGAAAACGCAAACCCGTCTGCATTTACAGTAAAACGGGCAATGGAAAAATATATTGAGAACCGAAAGCATATTCTTTCACCGTCGACGATACAAGGTTATGAAAAAATTATCAAAAACAACTTTCAAGGCATTATGGACATTAAGATAAAAAAACTCACACAAGACGATATTCAGCGTGCGGTTAATTTAGAAAGCGCTAAGGTGACAAGGCGCGGCAAAAAAACATCTGCTAAGACTATCGCAAACGCACATGGTTTCTTATCATCTGTGTTAGGCGTATACCGTCCTATGATGAAATTAAATACCTCTTTACCCGAAGGGAAAAAACATGTTAAAGAGCTGCCTTTGCCTCAAAAAATATTTGACGCTGTGCATGGTACTGAAATTGAACTCCCTGTCCTTTTAGCTATGTGGTTATCATTTTCCATGTCAGAAATACGCGGTATTATGAAAAGTGATATAAAGAATAGAGTACTTACTTTAAATCGCGTTATCGTTGATGTTGATAACGTTTCTGTTATAAAAGAGGATATGAAAGAGTATGAACGAACACGTAAGCATATTGTACCGCCGTATATTATGAATTTGATTGACAAATGCAAAGAAGAATATATCGTACCTTTTGATTCTTATCAAATTACATATAGATGGAAACGAGCACTTGAGATTCACAGCATACCTCATATTACGTTTCACGACCTGCGCCATGTAAACGCTTCGGTTATGCACCTTCTTCATGTTCCAGATAAATACGCAATGGAGCGCGGAGGGTGGAAAACTGACAAAACGATGAAATCTGTATATCAAAACATATTCTCGGACGAACGTATAAAAATAGACAATAAAATTGATAGATATTTTGAAAACATTACACAAAACAAAAACTAATAATATCACACAAAATATCACACATAATAAAAAATACGCCCGTTTAAAGGCGTATTCTTGGTACCTCCTAGGGGAATCGAACCCCTGATACTGCCGTGAGAGGGCGGCGTCCTAACCGCTAGACTAAGGAGGCTTATCGCGAAGTATATTCTAACAGAAACAAGTAGTAATATCAAGCCTTTTTTGTTATTTCGCTTTTTGATAATATATAGAAAATGCCGGCATTACTTCCCCCTGCTGTCGGTCAATAACAGCAAAAGATTACAGCAACGCCGGCTTTGTAGTGGATAATTCTATTTAAGCAATTCGGACAGCTTTAGATATGCGTTATATTCTGCAATATTCAGCGACTGCCAGTCTTTGTTTCTGCGCTCATATGAATCGAGTCTTGCTTTCGCCCGATTCATCGTATCTTCATCAAATTCGCCCGGCTGCTCCGTCACAAAGTCGCAAGCTTCTGATATTGCGTCTCCCGACAGCGAAAACATATATACCGCGTCAATTTTGCCCGTCTGATAATATCTGTCTATGTTTTTCTTTGTCACGTAGAGCTCGGGGTTAATAGCGACTATCACGCAAAAATACAAAAGCGAGGCGGCTATAACTACCTTTGATATTTTTATACGGGTAAATATTCGCGCAAGCGTTATAGCGTTTAGCACAAGAAGTAATACCATGAAAGAATGCGATAAAAACCTTGCAACGGAATATCCGTAAGCCGCCTCATAGCTCTGCATGCGCATATGCGAGGACGCGAGTATGACAAAGTTAAATGCGATTAGAATAGTATAGAGTACTTTTATGAAAACTTGAGTTTTTCCATTCTTTAGTTTTGTGAATCGCAGGCAAAAAGCTATTATTATAAAATTAAGGCATGTGATAAACAGCAGTTCGCCAAACCCCCTTACCGCGTAAGCCGAGCTCGTAAGCCCTAGCACGGATGCTATCGTATCTTCGGGCAGAAAGAAATAGCTGAACTGCACAGCGGCAAAAATAATGTAAACTACGCTTATCATACAAAGCGCGACACCAGCCGTAACGATTTCGACCGGCCTTTTGCCTTGCCCCTGCGAAACTTGCCTTTTGCCCGTTAATTCTTTTCTTTTTGCCGAAGCGATTGGCGCCGTAATTATTGAAGCGCCCGCGAAAAATACGAATGCGTATAAAAATACGTCTCCGAGATAAATGTTCTTGAAAATCTCGTTTATTTTTTTTGCTATATTTATATCGGACAGCATAAGCATAGGAACAATAAGCAGCAAAAGCGCTATACCAATTAATACGCCTATAACCGCGCCCTTTTTCTTTGGCGATTGTTTTTTGAATATATTATTTACCGCGCCTGCCGTAAAAAGCCCAATAGCTAAAAATATACGGTTTAAAAAGCCTATCATCATTTCAAGCAAAAATATGGGGCTGTTCCATTTGTGAAGGCTGTTGCCCGAAAGGACTAAATATTGTGCGAACATTACAAACAGTATTAATAAAAATCCAAGAACGTTTATGCTTGTACTGCCTATAAATATAAATGCTGCCAAAAAAATAACCGGTATGCAAAAAAGGTAAATCCAAGGTTCCTGCGCAAAGCTTTTTTCAATAAACAATTTTCTGTTTATTGCCGCAATAGCGTATACCAAAAGCACAAACAAAAACATGTTGAGGCCTATCGTCTGCCTTGTGAAAAGATAAGAAAAGGCGGCGCCAAACACGGCAGCGCTGAGTATCAGTTTTGGCGGAATATCATATTTGAAAGTTTCCTTGGGATTGCCATCAAATTCTGCGTTAATGCCGCCTGCTTTTTCATTCATGCTCTTTTACCTCACGTATGCTTTTTTCAATCGGTTTTTTTACTTCTTCTTTTTTTGAAGGCTTTGCCGTTTTTTTGTCATTATCTATGGTTTTATCCAGAAAATATGAATAGAGGTAACTTGTATCCGTCATTGTAATCCCCCCTTAAAGAAATTAATTCCAAAGAAATAATAGCACTCAATTTATTATATGTCAATTAATTTTTATTGTTTTTCGATATATTTATTTTCTGTCCTCTTCTTACTTAATCTTCATTAAACGTCATTGCAGCAAAGAATATTGTTTTTGTTAACCAAGCAATGATATTATAAAGTTCATGGTATCCATATTGATTATTCATAGAAATAAAAACGCATAAAAAGGAGATTAAATGGAATTTTTTCTGACTTGTTTCGGATGTTTTCTGACAGAAGCGAGTTTTTTCTAAGTTCTCTTACAGAACATTTGGCCATGACGGAAATCGCCATTATCATAACTCTCATATTAGGAGTTTCTTTGGGTATTCTAATAACATATAAACGCAAATTAACCGGTATTATATTGTCTATAATTAATTTTGCGTACACCATACCATCAATAGCGCTTTTCGGTATACTCATTTCGGTTACTGGAATAGGGTTAAAAACTGCTATTATCGCTATCGTTATATACGCTCTTTTGCCTATAACAAGAAATGTTTACGTTGGGCTCAGCGAAGTTGACGAAAGCATAATTGAGGCGGGCGATGCAATGGGAAGCACAAAGCTGCAAATGCTTTTCAAAATACGCATGCCCCTTGCACTGCCTATAATGATGGCAGGATTTCGGACGATGACGGTAATGATAATCTCGCTTTCGGCTATTGGCGAGTTTATCGCGGCAGGCGGCCTTGGCGCGCCGATATGGACCGGGCTTAATACGAATAATACGGTAATGATCGCCGCGGGCAGCATACTTGTTGCGCTGCTGGCGATAACCGCCGACATAATACTCGGCATCATAGAAAAAATGATCACCAGAAAAATATTTGGAAAGAAGGTATCTTCATGAAAAAAATCATCATTGCAACACTCGTTCTTACGCTTATATGCTTAGCTGCAGCGGGCTGTGCGCCCAAAACAGAAGAAAGTAAAAAGGTTACTATTTCAACAAAAGCGTATACCGAAGGATATATAATAGGTGAAATGCTTGCGCTTATAGTCGAGAATAACACAGATATAAAGGTTGAACGGGCTTTTGATTTATCGAGCGATTATCCTATAATATGGGCAGCGCTTTTAAAGGGCGATGTCGATATGTATCCCGAATATACTTCTACGGCATGGTATTATATTTTAAAAGAAGAAGAAATAGTATCGCATGAAGAGCAATACAAAAAACTTCAGGAGATTTTCGAGAAAGAATACGGGCTGAAATGGCTTGGGCTTTACGGTTTTAATAACTCTTACGCATTATGTGTAAGAAAAGATACTGCGCAAGAATATAACCTAACAAAAAATAGCGACCTTACCGCCGTTGCTCCCGAGCTTGTTTTCGGTGCGAACTTTAGCTATTTTGAACGCGAAGACGGCTTTAACGCCCTCGCGGAATATTATGACCTGCAGTTTGCCGACACTGTCGAGCTTGGCCTGGGGCTTAGGTATCAGGCGCTCGATGACAAGCAGATAGACGTTGTCAACGCGTTTACAACAGACGGCCTTGTAAAAAAATATGATCTTGTATGCCTGCAAGACGATAAGCAGTTTTTCAAAGAGTATTATTGCGGTACTGTAATACGTAAGGACACCCTGAAAGAATATCCCGAGCTTGAAGACGCTTTGTCAAAAATGAACGACCTTATTTCTACAGAACAAATGACGGAGCTTAATTATCTTGTAGATTTGCAGGGTAAAAATTACGAAGATGTTGCAAAAGATTTCTTAAAAGAAAAAGGCTTGATATAGTGGCGCTCATTGAATTTAAAAACGTGACAAAGAGCTGCGGAACTGATGCGGTCTTAAAAACATAAACCTTAAAATAAAAGAGGGAGAGTTTTTGACGATATCGGGCCTTCGGGCTGCGGCAAGACTACTCTTCTAAAGCTAATTAATGCCACAATAGAAAAAACTTCAGGAGATATTTTTGTTAAAGGCAAAAATACAGACGACTGGGACATAATAAAGCTAAGACGCTCTATAGGATATTCTATACAGCAGGTCGCACTTTTTCCACATACGGACGTACTTTCTAACATAGCTTACTTATGTTCTTGCCATTTCGGGAGCAGCCAAAGAAAAGCGTGAGCGTATCGCAAAAGATACGGCGGATATCGTTCGCATACCGCACAGCCTTCTTAGCCGCCGCCCCAGAGAGCTTTCGGGCGGCCAGGCGCAAAGAGTAGGAGTTGCGCGAAGCACTTGCCGCAGATCCGCATGTACTGCTCATGTACGAGCCTATCGGCTCTGTAGACGAAATCTCAAGACGCAGTCTTCAGGACGAAATAAAACGTATTCACAATACCATAGGAAAGACTATTCTTTTTGTTACACACAATATAGAAGAAGCTTTAAAACTCGATACGCGTGTGATTTTGATGAACGACTGCGTTATAGAAGAATCGGGCAGCAAGAACGATATGATATTCCATCCCCCATCGGAATTTGCCGCCGATTTTATGGGGCACAAAAAATTTTGCCGCGTACCTTGGCACTACCTTACTTCGTGAAAAAATCTCTCCTATTTTTGAATCGGAGATAAAAGACGTATCGGTTTGCGTGGACTAAAACGAACTGCTTATAAAAGCAGTTATGAAATATGCTGGCTCATAATATTAACTATGTTTGTGTAACTCGGGATAAAACCCCCGTAGGCAAGTTTACTTTTAAGAATTAAACGATTTTTAATTTTTCTTTATTGTCTTCGAGTTTTCCTATAGAACCAAACTCGGGAACCATGCGCTTTACCATAGAAATAACTTTTTCGTCATCTTTATCTAAAAGCGCTTTTAGCTGGTTTAGCCTTGGCTCAAGTTCGCTCATTTCGTATACATCCGCCTTGCCTATAAACACCTTTTTATAATCGGTGGTTATAAGCTCTTCACGGGCATGCATAAGCTCTTCAAACATCTTCTCTCCCGGGCGCAGACCGGTATACGATATCTCTATATCAACATTCGGTTCGTATCCTGATAAACGTATTAAATCTTTCGCTAAATCGTCTATTTTTATCATACCGCCCATATCCAAAACGAATATACCGCCGCCCCCGCCGACCAATGAGCCCGCCTGTATAACAAGCCGTGATGCTTCGGGTATCGTCATAAAATACCTTGTTACGTCGGGGTGTGTCACGGTAACAGGGCCGCCCGCTGCAATCTGCTTTTTAAACAGCGGTATAACGCTTCCGCTGCTTCCGAGTACGTTTCCGAAACGCACCGCTCCGAACTTTGTATCGCTGTTCATGCCAATAGCGTTTATTATCTGCTCGGCGATACGTTTTGTAGCACCCATTATATTAGTCGGGTTAACGGCTTTATCGGTAGATATAAGCACAAACCTGTCCGTTTTATATTTATCCGCCATTTTCGCGATATTGAGAGTACCGAAAACATTGTTTTTTACAGCCTCTCCCGGGCAGTCTTCCATAAGCGGAACGTGCTTGTGCGCCGCGGCATGGAACACTATATTTGGTTTATACTCTTTGAAAATAGCCGCAAGCCGTTTTTCGTCGCGTATAGACGCGATAACTACGCTAAGCTGTTGTATGGGGCAGTTTCTTCTTATCTCATGTTCAAGCTCAAACACATTGTTTTCGTAAATATCTAGCATAATAAGATTCTTTGGCTCATACAAGCAAATCTGCCTGCACAGCTCTGACCCAATCGACCCGCCTGCTCCCGTCACTAGAACCGTCTGCCGTGTAATGTACTTAGAGATATCGGCTACATTTAACTCTACCTCTTCCCTGCCGAGCAAATCTTCCGGCTCTACGTCACGCAGCAGGCTTACGTCATATTTTCCGCTTTTTATGTTATGAATGCTTGGTATAAGCGATATCTTGCATTTTGTTTTCGCGCAGTCGTTGAGTATTCTTTTTAATACATCGGTTGGAGCGGACGGAATCGCTATCATTATCTCATTTATTGAGCGCGAAGTTGCTATTCTTTCTAAATCTTTCGTTGACCCGAGAATGGGTATTCCTTTTACCGTCATGCCTATCTTTTTTCTGTCGTCATCAATAAAGCCAACGACAAGCCCTCTTTTCGGATTGCGTAAAATCTCCATATATAGCATTAACCCTGCTTCGCCTGCTCCTATTATGAGTATTCTGCTTCCCCTGGCGCCATTTAATCTTATATATTCACCTTGAATGTACCTAAGTATGCGATAAGACATTCTAACTCCTAATACAAAGATAGAATTTATTACCGCAAACAGCAAATGCAGGCGTATCGGAACTTTCGCGTTTAGCACCTGCGCACATACAAACAGTAATAGATTTACCGTACCCAATGCGAAAATAGCCCGTATCATTTCTCTTACACCGGCGTAATACCATTGCGTTTTGTACATCTTGAATATAACAAAACCAAAATACATTATTGCCAGAGTCGCCCCTAGATATATAAAAAAGCCGCTTAAAAACTGGCCTTCCCAAAGCCTGTGCGGGCCGAGGATTAAATAGAATGCGATATATGTTGACGCAATACAAATAATCCCATCTAATATTACCAGTATCATTTTTCTAAGCATTCTCTCAAACATAAGTTTCTCCATTTGTTTGTGTAAAAATTTTCTGCAGTATCATTCTAGCATAACGGTTGTCCAATATCAACATTTTAGCGAACCTTTTTTCTATTATTTGACAAGGCCCACATCTTCTTTTCTATATATAAAAACGTATTAATAACGCATTTTGTTTCATAAACTAAAAAGAGGCCTTATTTTCATTATATAAAAGCAAAACATCATATAATCTTATGCTTTTTTTCTAAGGCATTATAATAATTGATATATTACCATATATAGATTTTACAAGTCTGAAACAAAATCAATAAAAAACAAAACGGAGCCGGTATCAATTTACCCGCTCCGTTTTAATCTAATGAGGTATTTTATTTTTTTAGTTTTTTGTCATAGTCACCCATGACCTCTTTTAGAATGTCTACCGTTTCAGCAGAATCTGAAAGTTCCTGTTTAAGGCGGCTTATTTCAGCTTCAAGCGCCAATACCTTTACAGATTCCAAACGTTCATTTATACGTTCAGCCGCTTTTTTGCTCGCTTCTTTGTTCTTTTCAATTTCTTCATGGCTGACGCCGTGCTTCGATGTTGAGTTAACTTCATCTTCAACATATTGCTCGTCAACATATTCATTGAATTTGCCGCGCTTGGTATAAGTCGTATGCAAAAGCTCATGCGAAATGTGGCTGTTAGGATGTTCAAGATATTTTTCATAAAGTTGAATAATCGAAGGATTCTCATGCGATTTACGCAGAACCTTGCCTTCGTCTTCGTTGTAAATACCTTTTAATCTCTTATTGCGAACATCAGGATCGTCAGACCTTGGCTGCCCGCCGCCCATTATACAGCCGCCCGGGCATCCCATAACCTCTATGAAATGGTAAGGCGATGTGCCGCTTTCTATCTCATCCATAAGTATTTTAGCACCGCTGAGCCCGCTTGTTACAGCAACCTTTACAACTACGCCGTCAAGGAACTTATAATCAGGCAATGGGTTTTCTATCTTAAGTTCGGCAGTTTTAATCTGCTCGAGCCCTACTATAGGAGTTACGTGCAGTCCTTCGAAAGGCAGTTCGCGCCCTGTCACCAGTTCGTAAACGGTACGAAGAGCCGCTTCCATAACGCCGCCCGTTACGCCGAAAATATCTGCGGCTCCCGTAGACATTCCAAGCGGATCATCAAACTTACTGTCCTCAAGAGAATTGAAATCTATTCCGGCTTCACGAACCATCTGACCGAGTTCTCTTGTTGTTAATACTGCGTCGACATTCGCGTTGCCGTCGTTTTTCATCTCTTTACGGTTTATCTCAAACTTTTTCGCCGTGCAGGGCATAACAGATACCACAAACATATCTTTTGGGTCCGCTTTTATCTGTTCTGCATAAAAAGATTTTACCAAAGAGCCGAGCATAGTGTGCGGCGATTTGCAGGTAGACACATGATCAAGCTTATCGGGATATGAATGTTCAATATATTTTATCCAGCCCGGGCTGCATGACGTTATCATAGGCAGCGTTGCTTCTCCGCCTGTAAGCGCGTTTTTAACACGGGTCAAGAACTCTGTGCCTTCTTCCATTATAGTTAAGTCGGCAGTAAAGTTTGTATCGAAAACATCGTCGAACCCCAGCGTTCTGAGAGATGATGCAAGTTTGCCCGTTACCTGTGAACCGGGCTCTAATCCAAACTCTTCGCCGATAGCAACACGTATAGCCGGCGCAACTTGTACTACGCACCTTTTATTCTTGTCGCTGAGCACTTCCCATACTTTTCTCGTGCTGTCTGTTTCTTTAAGAGCACCAACCGGACAGACGACCGTACACTGTCCGCAGAAAACGCAGTCAGCCGTACCTATAGGCAGATCCATAGCAGTTCCGATAACCGTCTGAAAACCGCGGTTTTGTGCATTTAGCACGCCGGTGCCCTGAATCTCGTTACAAACTGTAACACAGCGCCGGCATAACACACATTTTGACATATTGCGTGTTATTGAAACGGATGAATCGAGATTAAACTCAGAATGTTCGCCGTCGAATCTTGTTTCTATAACACCCAAAGTCTTGCCGAGCTCCTGGAGCTCACAACTCTGGTTGCGTGTACAGCTAAGGCAGTCTTTGTCATGATCGGATAACAGCAGTTCATACAGCACCCGCCTGGCTTTTCTTACCTTGTCTGTGTTTGTGTGTACAACCATGCCTTCAGTTACTTTCGTAAGGCATGATGCCTGAAGCGTTTTTGCTCCCTCAACTTCCACGACGCATATTCTGCAAGAACCAAATTTATGTATCTTGTCAACGTAGCAGAGGCTCGGTATTTTTATGCCTATAGATTCCGCCGCTTTCATTATCGTATAATCATCGGGTACGGAAACTTTTTTGCCGTTAATAGTTAAATTAATCATTCACACTACCTCCTTTCACAATGCAGACAGCGCATTGCTTCTGCCATCGCGTTCAATTTGTGATAGCCCTTCTTAACTTCTTCGAACGAACCTTTTCTTGATTTCGAATCCAGCATTTCAAGAGGGAACCTCTTATGTGTAATAACTTCGTCATCATCGGTAATCGCCGGAATATCTATCGGTTCGCCCTTATTGAGTTTGCCTTTGCCGCCGAGGAATTTGTCTATTGATACCGCAGCTTTTTTGCCGTCGGCAATCGCGCGGATAACTTCATCAGGCCCTCTGGCAACATCGCCTCCCGCGAATACACCTTCCATAGTAGTCATCTGCGTATCGCTGTCTGTGATAAACGTTCCCCATTTTGTAAGGCCTATTTCGTCTTTGCCAATGAACGGGAAGTCGGCATACTGGCTTATAGCCGGAATAACCATATCGGTATCAACCGCAAAGTAGTTCTCTGTCATTACAGATTTTCTTCTGCCTGAAGCGTCAAACTCGCCAAGTTCCATTTTCGCGCATTCTATTTTGTTTACACGGCCATCCGGCCCTTTGACAAAGCGTACCGGAGCGGTAAGGTCCATAATCTCTATGCCCTCTTCAACAGCTTCTCTTATCTCTTCTTCGTCTGCCGGCATATCGCCTAAAGTTCTTCTGTACATAATCGTAACTTTTTTGGCTCCCTTGCGAAGGACTGTGCGTGCTGAATCTATGGCAGTATTTCCGCCGCCGATAACAACGACATTGTCTCCTTTTTCGGTGAGCGTTCCCGTGTTTGCTTTTTTAAGGAACTTGATGCCGTGCAGTACTCCCGGAAGGTTCTCGCCCGGAATATTGATTTTCTGCGGAAGCTGTGTTCCTGTAGCAATATATATAGAATCGTATTTGCTCTGCAAATCTTTGAACTGTATATCTTTGCCTATCGTTGTATTAAGATGTATTTTTACGCCAAGCTGTTCGATAAGTTTGATTTCTTTTGCCAAAACGTCTTTGGGAAGCCTGTATTCGGGAATACCGTATACCAAAACTCCGCCGGCCGTATCGTGCTCTTCGAATACATCTACTTCATAGCCTATACGGACAAGATAATACGCGCATGTCAGCCCCGAAGCTCCGCCGCCTATTATCGCGACTCTCTTTCCGTTTTTCGGGAATACCATGTCTCTTGAAAAAGATTTCTCGTGTTCCATAGCATAGTCTGCAACAAAACGCTTCAAATCGCAAATGGCAATCGCTTCGTCGACTCCGGCTCTGCGGCATTTAGATTCGCACGGCCTCGTGCATATTCTTCCGCATACTGCCGGGAAAGGGTTCTCCTGGCGTATAAGATCGTAAGCGTCAACAAACCTGCCCGCTGCTATTAGCGACATGTATCCCGGAACATTTACGTTTGCCGGGCATGTGTTTTCGCACGGGGATATAAATAAGTCTGCACAAACTCCCGCGCGGCAATATTTGTCTCTTATATGCTCTTCGTATTCTTCGCGGAAATATTTTATAGTACTGAGCACGGGGTTTGGAGCTGTTTGCCCAAGCCCGCACATCGCTGTCTGCTGTATAGTTTCGCCGAGTTCTTCCAAAAGCTCTATGTCACCCTCTTTGCCCTCGCCTCTTGTTATACGTTCTAATATTTCAAGCATACGCTTTGTGCCTATGCGGCAGGCGGTACATTTTCCGCAAGACTCGTCTACTATAAAGTCCATGAAGAAGCGCGCGGTGTCTACCATACACGTATCTTCATTCATTATAACAAGCCCGCCCGAGCCCATTATAGCTCCGAGTTTCTTTAAGCTTTCGTAGTCTGTTGCAACGTTTAGGTTATCGGTGGTTATACATCCGCCCGACGGGCCGCCTATCTGCGCCGATTTGAATTTTTTCTTGCCGGGCGTTCCGCCGCCTATCTCGAAGATGATGTCACCAAGAGGTATTCCTATAGGCACTTCTACGATACCTGTGTTAACAACATCGCCTGCAAGCGCGAATACTTTTGTTCCTTTGCTTTCCTTTGTGCCGAACTGAGTATACCATTCTCCGCCCTTTTCAATAATAACTGGAACGCTAGCATAAGTTTCTACATTATTTATAATAGTCGGCTTTTCGAAAAGGCCTCTTTGGAACGGGAACGGCGGTTTTTGTTTCGGCTCTCCGCGTTCGCCCTCTATAGATGCCATAAGCGCTGTTTCTTCTCCGCAGACAAACGCGCCCGCGCCGATTCGAATTTCGATATCGAAGCTAACGCCGCTGTCAAATATATTGTCGCCTATAAGCCCGTAATTTCTTGCGTCTTCGAGCGCCGCTGTCATTCTCTCTACAGCAATAGGATACTCTGCGCGTACATATATATAACCCATCTTCGCGCCGATGGCGTATCCGCCTATGATCATGCCTTCAATAACTGCATGCGGGTCGCCTTCTATTATGCTTCTGTCCATGAACGCGCCCGGGTCTCCCTCGTCCGCGTTGCATACAAGGTATTTTTCATCGCTCTGCTGTTTTAAGCCGGCTTCCCATTTTATACCCGTTGGGAAACCTGCGCCTCCGCGCCCCTTTAAACCGGATGCCTTGACTTGCTCAACAACCTGTTGGCTCGTCATATTCTTTATAGCTTTGTTTGCCGCAAAATAACCGCCGCTTGCTATATACGCCTCAATGCTGCCGTATTCTATAGAACCGCAATTTCTAAGCGCTATCTTCACCTGATTTTTGAAGAAGTCTATATCGTCGATTTTAGGAACATTCTTATTAAGAGATTGATCAAAGAATGTGTATTCTTCTATGACCTCGCCTTTGCCTACATGCGCATTGATGATTTCTCTTGCCTTTTTCTCTGTTAACTCTGTATAGAATATCCTCTCAGGCAATATAAGCATTACCGGCCCGACAGCGCAAGTACCCATACAACCGGTTTCGTATACGCTTACCTCGTCCTGAAGCCCCATATTCTTGATTTCGTCAATTACGGTATCGCGAATAAGGCCGCAGTTTGATGATACACATCCGGCACCGGCGCAAACATAAATACGATTTTTGTATTTGGATTGCTGATCATTATAATTCTTTTTGATCTCTTCTAATTGTTGAATCATCTGAATTTTTTCTGCTTTCATAATTTTCGCCCCCCTATTCGTACTTGCTGAGAATCGCGTTTAGTTTGTTTACATTTACCTGTTTATAAACTACGTCGTCAATCATCATGGCAGGCGCAAGTCCGCACGCACCTATACAGCGCGCAACTTCGAACGTAAACTTTCCGTCTTCTGTTGTTTCACCTATATCTATTCCAAGCTTGTCTTTTAATCCCTCGACAATTTTCTTACCGCCTCTTACGTAGCATGCCGTACCAAGGCAAACACGTATCGTATGCCTGCCCCTTGGTTTTGTCGAAAAGAAAGAATAAAAAGTGACTACACCAGATACTTCTGACAATGGTTTTTCCATCTGCTTTGCGATAAATGTCTGCAAATCAAGCGGTAAATATCCGTTGATCTCCTGAGCAAGATGAAGTATTTGTATAAGACTTCCTTCCTTGTCTTTGTAAAGATCAATAATATTCGCTATTTCCGAATACTTTTCTTCATCGCATCCGTTGCAAGGGTTTTCTTCAGTTACCTTTATACTCATATTGAACCTCCAAGCTTTAAATATTAATGGCCTACTCTCGATAAATATTGTGTATATTTTATCAAACTATACTTTGTGTATATTTTATCAAACTAATGTGATGGAAATATGATAGAATGTATATATTTCATGAATTTTTGATATTAATCAATGGAGATTTTTTACTAATTTGTTCTCTCTATCACATTTTCATAATAATTCCCCTTTATTTTGCGTATTTTAAGCTATTTTCTTGATTTTTAAGTATATTTACTGTAATATAATTCACATATGTATCACATTGTGAAAATCAAAACAAATCTGGACTCGGAGTAAAGAATATGCAAGACGCACGAATTTTGCTTGTTGACAAAAGCGTAAAGGTCAGAAAATTGATCGAAATGCACTTATCTGCTGAGGGTTTTATAACAGATGTGGCGTACGACGGTATATCTATTTTAAAGCTTATACGCCGCAACGATTACAATATAATAATTATGGATACTGCTCTTGAAGACCTTGACGCATGGCACGTATGCCGTCAAATACGCAAGAACACGCCCACCCCCATCATTATTCTCTCCTGGCAGATCAGCGAGGAAGAGAAACTTTCTTTTTTTGAAGCTGGAATAGAAGATTATATGCAAAAGCCTATATCGTACAAAGAACTCATAGCCAGAATTCACGTTATTCTCAGGCGGTGCGCATACAGCAGCGATTTTTCTCCGCGCCATATTATTTTTGACGGTCTTTGTATTGACGTAGTTTCGCGAACTGTATACGTAGACGGCAAAATGGTCATACTTACCCCACGAGAATACAGCCTGCTATTATATTTAGCAAACAATCCCCAAAAGGCAGTCTCGAGAGAGACAATACTTAATAATGTATGGGGAGAAGATTTTTTCGGTACAGACCGTACCGTAGATACTCATATAAAAACTCTTCGCGAACACATAAAGCCTTATAATGAATTTATTGGTACTGTCTGGGGCTTTGGTTATATTTTCAAACCATAATATTAACTTCTGCAATTTTTTTCTTGAATATGGAACAATTTCATATATCGCCTCGTCTATAAATAGAAATAAAAGGAGGAATATATGAAAAAAATAGTTTTTTTAGCAACGGCTTTTGTTATGATGTTTGCTTTGCCTGCAGGCTGTACTTCGGCAAATCTTGTCAGCATAGCTTATCCTCAAAGCGCTGCGTTTGATGATTATGAGACACAGAGTAAAATCAGAGAAGATAACGCTGTTGATGAGAGCATAATCAGCAGTATCAATGAGTTTTCGTCTAAGAGCGCATCAATGATTTTAGGCAATGAGCAAAGGAACAGCTGCTATTCTCCGCTGAGCTTATATATGGCGCTGGCGATGCTGTCTACCGGCGCAGCAGGAGAAACTCAGAATGAGCTGCTTACTCTATTAAAGCAGGACGATACTGCATACCTCTCGGAGCAAATGGGAAAGCTATATCGGCTTATGTATAAAAACAATGATATTTCAACATTCTTTATGACAAATTCGCTTTGGATGAATGATGATTTTGAAATAAAAAAGACGTTTGTGGACAATGCAATGAAAAACTTCTACACAGCGGCAAACACTCTCGATTTTAATGACACAAAGGCAGAAGAAACAATAAGCAGTTGGATAAATGATAATACAAACAAACTTTTAAAGCCCGAGATAAACATTGATCCTCTGGATTTGCTGTATATAGTAAATACGGCATATTTAAAGGACGAATGGCAGGATAATTTTGAAGAAGACGCTACATCAAAAGATACGTTTACTCTTTCTGACGGAACCAAGGTAAATGCAGAGTTCATGCACGGAACATTTGATTCTAGTATTATAAAAGGCGACGGGTTTACGGCGGTGAGCCTGCCCTTAAAAAACGCCGGCAGTATGATGTTTGTTTTACCCAATGAGGAAACAAGCGTAAATTCGCTTTTAAGCACGCCTGAATATATAGCAGGTATGCTAAGGCCTAAGAACGTTGAGCATGGCAGCGTTAATTTAAGCCTGCCGAAATTCAGTTATGACAGCGAATTTAATTTGATACAAAGTCTGAAAGACATGGGTGTAACAAAGGCTTTCGATGCACAGGAAGCTGATTTAACAGGCATTATTGATATGGATTTGAGTGCATTTGTCAGCGCTGTTAAACAGGGTACTAATATAACTGTAAACGAGAACGGACTTGAAGCTGCGGCTTATACGTATATTGCTGTTAGCCTAGAATGTGCACCTATGGAGACGCAAACTCTGGAGCTTGATTTTGACAGACCGTTTATATTCATAACCCTGAGCGAAAACGTACCCGTGTTTATAGGAATGATTCAAAATCCTGCAAATTAGCCATACGCTTGTAATTGCAGAATCCTTTTGTATATAAAAAAGCCTCCGTTTTTAAAACGAAGGCTTTAAATTTTTTGTTTTTTATACTATTCCCTGCTCCATCATTGCTTCGGCAACTTTTTTAAAGCCGGCAATATTCGCACCGAACACATAGTTTCCCGAATGCCCGTATTCTTTTGCGGCAACATCCGATTCGCGGAAGATGTTTATCATTATCTTTTTAAGCTTAGCGTCAACTTCCTCAAACGTCCAGGCAAAGCGCTGGCTGTTTTGGCTCATCTCGAGCGCAGAAGTCGCGACACCGCCCGCGTTTGCTGCTTTTCCAGGTCCGAACAGCACGCCGTTTTCTATAAAAAAGTTTGTCGCTTCTATCGTAGTAGGCATATTGGCGCCTTCGCCGACCGCAACACAACCATTCTTAACAAGAAGTTTTGCGCTATCCTCGTCGATTTCGTTTTGCGTTGCGCTCGGAAGCGCTACATCGCAGGCAATGCTCCATATACCAAAACAACCTTGTGTATATTTTGCTTTGGAGTGAGTCTTTACATATTCGCTTATGCGCCTGCGTTCAACTTCTTTTAGCTGTTTTATAGTGTCGAGATTGATTCCCTCTTCGTCATAGACATAGCCACCCGAGTCACTCATAGCAACGACTTTTGCGCCAAGCTGTGTAGCTTTTTCATGAGCGTATATAGCCACATTGCCCGAGCCCGAGATAACGACACGTTTACCTTCGAAAGTGCCTTTTCCGTTCTCTCTCATCATCTCGTCAACAAAATACACAAGCCCGTACCCTGTCGCTTCTTTTCTTGCAAGGCTGCCGCCGTATGCCAGCCCTTTGCCTGTCAAAACGCCCGAATAAAGAGATGTCAGCCGTTTATATTGCCCGTATAAAAAGCCTATCTCGCGCCCGCCTACGCCTATATCGCCCGCGGGAACGTCAACGTCCGCGCCGATATGCTTATAAAGCTCTGTCATAAAGCTCTGGCAAAAACGCATAACCTCATTATCCGATTTCCCTTTTGGATCAAAATCGCTGCCGCCTTTACCGCCGCCTATGGCAAGGCCTGTAAGTGAATTTTTCAAAATCTGCTCAAAACCTAAAAATTTGATGATACCTAGATTAACTGATGGATGGAAGCGCAAACCGCCTTTGTATGGCCCTATCGCGCTGTTGAATTGGACTCTGAAACCTCTGTTTACCTGAACTTCGCCTTTGTCATCTACCCATGGGACTCGGAATATTACCACACGCTCCGGTTCTATGAATCTGCTTAGAAGATTAGCATCTACATACTCCGGATGCCTGTCGAACACCAATTCTAACGATTCTAAGATTTCTGTTGCCGCCTGGTGGAACTCTGTTTCCCCCGGGTTTTTAGCTATAAGCTTTTTCAAGGTACCTGAAACATACTGTGAAGCTGACGTCATTGTCAATTTCCCCTTTCAACTGATAAATTTATGCTTTTCACATATACTAAAACGTTCTCCATTGAACTTATATATATTAGCATAAATTCCAGCCGTTGCGCAACAACAATTCCTAAAAAATCGCAAGATGACGCAGCCAATCCTGCAAAAGCTTATACTATGGCTATATAAACGTATGATATTTGCAGGATTTTGTAACCAACATGCGCAATTTTTGTATTATCTTGCATTAAAATATAAAAAAACACCCGCTGTGCGGATGCTTTTACAGTTTGTTAATTTTTTGGTGTTTTCTATTTAAACCGTGCGAAAACTTTTTTAAATATCTCGACTGCCGTATCCATCTGCTCTTTTGTATGAGTTGCGGTATAGCTTGTTCTTAACATACACTGCCCCTCGGGCGCTGCCGGAGGAATAACCGGATTAACATATACGCCTTCTTCAAAAAGCATCTTAGTCATAATAAATGTTTTTTCCAGATCGTATGTAAAAACAGGTATTATTGCTGTCTCGCCTTCAATTATAGGAATGCCCGCCTCTTTTAACTTTGCGCGCATGTAATTCGAAATTTCTATAAGTGCTTTTTGGCGCTCTGGTTCACTGCGCAATATTCTTAATGCTTCAAGAGCAGCGGCCGCATTTGCCGGAGGAATAGACGCGCTGAAAATAAACGGCCTTGAATGATGCTTAATATAATGTATAACATATTCATCAGCCGCGATACACCCGCCGAGCGATGCCAGAGATTTAGAAAAAGTCGTCATTATGATATCGACTTCTTTCTCTAAGCCATAATAAGAGGCAGTTCCTCGGCCGCAGTCGCCTACCATTCCCACGCCGTGAGCATCATCCACCATTATTCTGGCGTTATATTTTTTCGCCAGCTCTACGATTTTTGGCAGATTTGCTAAATCTCCGCTCATGCTGAAAACACCGTCTGTAATAATAAGCTTACCCGCATCTTCGGGAAGCCTCTCTAATTTGCGCTCAAGTTCTTCCATATCGCTATGGCTGTATCTTAAAACCTTTTTTACGAAACATAAGCGGCATGCGTCGAGTATGCTTGCATGATTTTCGGCATCGCCTATAATATAATCGTGCCTGCCTACAACAGAAGTAATAGCGCCAAGGTTCGTCTGAAATCCTGTACTGAATGTAAGCGAAGCTTCTTTATTGAAAAAGTCGGCAAGTTCATTCTCAAGCGTTTCATGTAAATCGAGCGTTCCGTTTAAAAAACGCGATCCGCTGCAGCCTGTGCCGTATTTATCTATCGCGTCTTTAGCGGCCTTGGCCGTTCTCGGGTCGTTAGTCAGCCCCATATAGTTGTTTGAACCTATCATAATGATACGTTTTCCGTCTATCACCACTTCTGTATCCTGTGCGGATTGAAGAGGATGAAAATATGGATACAGCCCGGAGGCTATGGACTCTCTTGCTTCTGTAAAATTAGCACATTTATTAAATAATTCCACTAAGAATCTCCTATATAATATTATTATTTGCGCCGGAACCCAGGCACATTACGAGTATACATATAACATATTGATTCAACAAGGTTTTTTGTTTTACGTCATAAATATTTAATATTTTGCGTACAAGCTGTTTCTTATGCTTTTTATACTCCACACGATAATATAGCATAAATACCATACGAATAACAACAGAAAATTCTTTCTACTATTTACCGCCTTGTTCTATCTCTTTAACAGTTACCTTTATAAACATAACAAAGCTCCTGCTCTGCGATTTCCGCCAGTTTATAAATCGTGCTAACGGGCGTAGCGTGTTTATCCGTCATATTATATCTCGGAAAAAACCTGGAAATATGAAGAGCAATTTTCTCGTCAATTCCCGAAAGCCATGACGACAAACGGCGCATATGCTCGGCCGAATCGTTTTCCCCCGGAATTATTAAAGTAGTGACCTCGATATGGCACTGCTTCGCGGCGGCGCAAATAGCCGCTTTTACGAACGCAAGCTGCCCTCCTATATTTTTATAGAATTTTTCATCCATGCTCTTTAAGTCTATGTTCATTGCATCGACATACGGCAGCAGCTCTAAAAGCGGGCCTTTGTTAATATACCCGTTTGTTACAACTACAGTTTTAAGATTTTTCTTTTTTAAAAGCTTTGAACAGTCAATAATATATTCATACGAAATAAGAGGCTCGTTATAAGTAAACGCAACACCTATGTTACCCTCCGTCTCAAGCTCTGCCGCTTTTTGCACGAGCCTTTCGGGCGGATAATATTCTGTTACGCTGCGCTCTTTATCCGCCATAGAGATATTATGGTTTTGGCAGAAAGAACAGCGCAGGTTGCATCCGTAGCTTCCCACAGAGAGTATGCGGCTGCCCGGGAAAAAACGGTAAAGCGGCTTTTTTTCTATTGGATCTAGCGCTATCGCCGTTAACTGCCCGTAATTATCCGCGATTATTTTCCCTTCGCGGTTGCTCCTTGCCCTGCAAAACCCCGTCTGCCCCAGTGAAAGCGCGCATTCATGCGGGCATATTTTGCATACTACCTTGTTCATTTATGGCGCACCACCCTGAACCGTTCCATTGTATATTTCTCGTTTTCATTAATCCCCGCTTTTCTTAGCGCTATTGATACCTGTTTTTCGGGAGTATCTACTCCGTCAAGGTTTGGAAGCAGCAATCCGCGCCTGTAGCCTTTTGTTACAATAACGCCGTACTTTATAACATCCAGTTCGTCGATAGAATCTATTGGCTCTGCATTGCCCAGAACGTCCACGCTGTAAACAAGAGAACCAAGCTCTTGCTTTGTTACAACATCAAAACGCGGATCTCCCGTTCCTGCGCTTACCGCATTGGTTATTATCTCTTGCGCAATACTGCTTTTTGCCGGTTCAATAGTACCTATACAGCCTCGTAACCTGCCGTCTTTTTTCAGAGATACAAAAACTCCCGCTTTATTCTTCACTAAATCGTCAGAAAGGTTTTTCGGCATATCTAACTGCCTGCCCGTTTTTACATACGTCTCGAGCGACATTCGCGCCAGTTTTACATATTCGTCCTCGCCTGTCTTTATATCTTCAAGGCGCTGCGCAAGCTCCTGCTGGTAAATGCGGGCTAACTGCCGCGATTCATCTTTTCCTCCTATATCAAAACCGCACACGGCGTACCCCACGCCAAACGGCCCTTCGTACGAAAAAAACTCGGGCGTGACAGATTTACCGTCAAGCGCCCCTGCCATTTCAATAAACGAGCGCAAGCCGCATTCTCCCGCCGCTTCGCAAAAATCTTCGTCGAAATTTAAAAACTGCATAAAATCGCCCGTTTTCATAGCATCAGTGACTTTTTTATCGAACTCGGGGCCTTGCGGAGCATAGCTGTAAGGCCCGCCGTCGGTTAGCTTATGCGACAAATCGCCGCTTGCGATTATTACAGTTTTTCTTTTTAGAATATCTGCCGCTTTTGCGATGCACTGCCCAAATTTATAATGCTCTAAAAAAGATAAGCCAGAGATAGATACACGCACTATTTTATAATCAGCCTCGTGCTTATCAAGAAAGTACAGAGGTACAAGCGCGCCGTGGTCTATTGCGCTGTCTTTTTGCCCCAAAGTCCCTGCGGATATGCCTGCGCTGTTGGCCTCGAAAGACAATTCGTCAACAAACTGCGTATCATACTCTTTTTTTATTGATAATTGGGGAGCTCCGAATCTTGAGAAATCTCCGCTCGCGCTTTTGCCTGGAGAAATATGGATATAATCGCCGTACATGACGCTATGAGGCGTGATAATAACTATCGTCTCGGGCTTTATCTTTGCAATCTCGCGCGAGATTTTTTCATACGCGTCTAATGTATCTTGTATTCTTTTTTCGTCTCCTTTGCCGACTTCGCTAACTATAAGCGGCGGATGCGGAACAATATACGCTTTTTCTATCGCCATAATTTTCTCCTTTCTTTGAGTTCTTTTCTATATTATACCACGAGCGCTTTGAAAAAAACAAAAGCCTGTAATACAAAAATCAAGCGTTTTGCTTGCAAAGAAAAACCCGGCACACTATATGCCGGGCAGGTTTATAATCTCTTTTTATCGATTGCTAAATTGTCCTGTAGTTTTCGTCCAGATTAGTTGTTTCTATCATTCTTTGCAATTCAGCATCGGTATCAAGCGCTTCTATAAACGCTTTTACAATGCTTGCATCAAACTGTGTGCCCGCGCCGTCAATCATCTGCCGTTTCGTATCTTCAAGCGACAAATGTTCACGATAGTGCCTGTCGCTCATCATTGCGTCAAACGCATCGGCAACCGAAATTATCCTTGCATGAAGCTCTATCTCTTCGCCCCTTAGACCGTCGGGATAACCTTTGCCGTCCACATGTTCATGATGATGCCGGACTATAGGTACGATATCCTGGAACATGGAAACTGCTGATAATATCATGGCGCCCTTTATAGGATGCCTTTTTATCTCTTCGTACTCTGCTTTCTCAAGAGTCTGATTTTTAAGCAGTATATCGTCTGCCGTTCCTATCTTGCCTATATCGTGGAACACACCGGCAATACGCAGCTTTTCCAGATCATCTTCGGGCAGCCCGTATTTTTCGCCTATCTTTTTCGCGTAGAAAGAAACTCTGTCAGAATGCCCTCTTGTATATTCGTCTTTTGCGTCAACAGCAAGCCGCAAAACCTCAATTGTATCCATATACCGTGTTTTTAATTGTGCATAAGTATTGTTTAGCTCTTCGTTCTTGGTATTTACGAGAGAGTGTAAAAATGCGTTGTTGATAGATGACGCCGCCTGACGCGCATAGATTTCAAGCAGCTTTATCGCTTCGTCCGCGTCAATGCTGCTTACATATATCGCACCTATCGCAGCGTTTGTTTCGTCTCCGAGCGGGAATATGATTCCGTCGGGCTGTATGATAACTCTCATCTCGGTACGCGACCGCCCTATAGCTTCCATAAGCTTATGATCAAGAAGTTCTGTAAACTCATCGATATTAACGTTATATTTGCCTATCCCTTTAAAAATACTCTTATACGACTTGCGCCCCTGCGCCTGCTCTATACCCGGAATATCGTCAACGAGTATAAAAGCGTCTGCGCTGTTTGCCATAGGCAGAAGCTGTATAAGAATTTCTTCTAAAATGCTGCCAATGGGCTGAAGCTGGTATATCTTTGGTACCGATCCGAGTATACTTTGCAGACCGTCTCTGAATTTTTGAATGGTACGCATCTGTGATATAGATTTTATACCCGACTCAATCAGCAGCTGAAGCTGATCCAGCCTGTCGCTTTTTTCGCAGTAAGCCTGAATATCAAGCGATTTTATTGTGCTTATCGGAGGCGCTAAATCTTTATGCCCGGTAAGAAGCAGTATATATAATTCGGAATCGGTTTTACGTATCTCTTCTACGACCTGTTCTCCGTGAATAGGCTGCATGAAATAATCGAGTATCAAAAGATCATAATGGTTATTTCGAATCTCTTCTAACCCTTCCATAGGATTTGTAAAACCGATACAATTGTATCCGTTTCGATTCAGCAATGACTGCACGCTGTCCAAAATCCCCTGTTCATCATCAATAGCTATGATTTTGTATTCATTTGACAGTTCTCCTTGCCGGTTTTTACGCATATTGATTCTCCTCCGTTTTTTCCTCAACCTTTGTAGGTAGCTGAATATAAAATTTTGTTCCCTGCCCCACAGCCGACTCAAACCACATATCGCCCCTGAACATTCCTTTTATTGTGCTGTATGACATATATAATCCAAGACCGGTGCCGTGTTTCCCTTTTGTAGTTACCATTTCTTTGAATAGCCTGTCTTTAACCTTTTCATCTATGCCTTTGCCTTTATCGCTTATCGTTATTGTTATATTCGCTTCCTCTCTTGTTATACTGAAAATAATTTCTCCGCCTTTGCCCTCATATGAGTGTATGGCGTTTACTATAATATTATCTAGTATTTGTACGAGGCTGTTAACGTCACCGTCAATTCTAAACTCGCGCCCGACGCGAATATCCTGCGTAAATTTGCATTTATTTTTTACAATCTCGTGCTGCATGAGTATTTGTATTCGTTTTAACATTTCATCGATTGTAAACCACGCAAAACCCGGATTATTGAATTTTGACGCCTGGTCTTTAACTGTCGAAATAATATCCGACATATATGCCATATGAGATTTCATCTTTGTAAGCCATTGCTTCATTTCCGTTGCTATCTCTTTATGGTCGTCATTCGTCACGCTCGAATCGCCGACAGAGCTTGAATATTCTTCGGCCAACCATTGTATCTGGTCTATTCCTCCGGCAACTGACATAATAGGCGTTTTAAGGTTATGCGCTATGCCGCCTATAAGCTGCCCGAGCGACGCGAGCCTCTCACGCTCTAATAAAATGTCTTGATTGTCTTGTATCTTCTTCATGTTCTTAACATGCTGTGTAATATTTTTAAATAATAATATTATGCCGATACATTTTGACCGCTGAAGAATAGGTGTAATTTCTATAGTAAAATATTGCCTAACCCCTTCAACTTCAACATCAATATCTTTTATCAAAGTATCGCTTGCTTCTGCTGCGCTTAGTATAATATTTCTAAACAGGTCAGCGTCCATTGCCTCAACTTGTGTCTCGCTTAATATTTTATATAAATCGTAGCCTTTACGCAACCCTGTTAAATAATGAAAATTGTCCGCAAACGGCTGATTATAATCAATTATATTCATCTCTGTATCAACAACGACAAAACTGTCTGAAATTCGGTTGATTACAGTCTGCAGGGCTATAGGCGTAAGTTTTAACAGATTATATCGGAACATTCCTATCATATAAAAAGTTAATGTTGCTGTAAATGCTATGGGAGTTGAATACATATCGAAACCCGGGACATTCAATGTGTAGCATACGTTTGCCAATGCCGGCAGTATACTCCCTATTAAGATAAGAAGCGCCTGAATGGATAATATGCCAGAATTTTTTATTGCATAATAACTAAGAAATATGAGTCCTAAAAGAAGGCATATATAAGAATAGGCTACATGAAACCAGAAATATATACTTGGAGTATTTGCTTCGCCCCCAAAACCGTATGCAAGATAAAACAGATGATGAGACTCATTTGTCCATACCATTATCTGAGTAATAACCGGTATTACAAGCAAAAGCAGGTGTTTTTTGGTCAGCCCTTTGCCCGACTGCCCGTAAACTCTTCCGAGAAAGATCAAGCTGACAGGAACAAATGCCGAGCCTATATATGTGCTTTTTTCAAATATAAGAAACAAAGCCCTGTTATCGCTGAATACGCCTTGAAGCAATACTGCCCCGTTCCATACAAAAACTTCTATTACTACCATTACGAAAACATAATGGAGTACTTTTTTATGTTTCGAACTTGCGATGTACGTCCCCATTATAATAAGCATTATTATAGTTACACAAGTTATATAAAATGGAATTGAGTACATGCTTTATAATCTCCCTTCCGATTTTTTATCACCAATACTATTTATAAACCTGCCCATATATCCCGAATCAATCTTCGGCCAGGCAAACCCTTTTTTTGACAACAGCTGCTTTGTTGAACTTGCCGTTATTACGATATTCTCTATTTGCCGATATTCTCCCAGATCCTCCATTATGCCGGATAATTCAGCGTATTTCCCATCTTCGCTTAGCCTTATTATTTTTTCCATAAACTCTTGGTCGGAAACTATTTTGATCATTTTACCGTTTTGTTCAAGCAAAGAAACGGTGTCTGCGAGAGTCATGGTGTTTGTGTTGTAAACATGGAATATTGCTTGTTTTGGGTCTTCTACTGATGCCAGTTCTATTATGGCCTTAGCACAAAAATCAACAGGCGTCATCTCTATTCGTGCTTTTAAAAGGCTCATCGGAACGACGCCGATTGTACATATTGCTTTGAGCCTGTTAGCAAACGCATTTTTTTCCGGCCGTTTCTGGAATTTGCCGTCCACGGTGCTCGTAAGTATGCCAACTCTGAAAATCCTTGCGTTAAGACCTTCTTCAATTGCATCAAGCACTATTTCTTCGGCCAGAAATTTGCTCTTTGCATATTCGTTATCCGCATAATTTTGTCCTATATAATAGCTGTTTTCATCGAATTCGCCTGTACGCTGAACATTATCCAAATATTGTGTGCCCGATACGCTGACTGTAGAAATATGAAGCAGCGCTGCTTTTGCCGCTGATGCCAACTCTGTCACATTCGCAGTACCGACAATATTGGTCTGTGCGAAAACCTCTGGCTTGCCGACATGGTCTGTTATAGCGGCACAATGTATTACCGTATCAACATCAAGCATTTGAGTATATTTTGTCTCATCCATTCCAAGATAAATCTCACCAACGTTGCCTTTTACTACCGTAACTTTGCCAAGTATATTGTCTCTTCCATTATCTCCAAAATAAAACGAGAGCACATTGCGCAGATAATTTTTGCAGCCGTTTATATCGTTGCCCCTAACCAGGCAGTAAATTCGGGCATCGCTTATCTTCGCCAGCTTTTCCAGAATATGCGCTCCGAGATATCCCGTTGAACCGGTAAGAAATATATTCTTCATATTTGGTTTTTCAAGGTGTTCGTAAAAAGGCACCCTTATGTCAAGTTTGCTGCTCAGCCTGTCTTGTTTATTTTGCACACTTTTTTCAACATTCAGCCGTTCGCATATTCCGCGCAGAGTTTGATAGTCATAAAAATCCTGTGTCCGCACAGTCCAGCCGTATTGAAGAATTGCAGCCTGCACTTTTATAACACCGAAAGAATCGCCGCCAAGCTCGAAGAAACTGTCTTCCGGCCTTATATCATCTATTTTTAGTATTCTAGACCATACCCTCTTCATCCTGCTTTCAAGCTCTGTAAATTTAAAATCAGCATCTTCTGGCGGAGCTTTAACCTGCTCTTTATCAGGCAGAGGCAGCGCTTTTCGGTTTACTTTGCCGTTTAAAGTCATAGGCATCTCATTCATTCCTATAAAATAGGACGGTACCATATATGAAGGAAGTTTACGCGAAAGATGCTGCCGAAGATCTTTTTGACCGACCGGGCTGCTCATAGCATAGTAAGCACATAGATATTTGTTTGCTCCCTCATCAAGATCTTTTACTACCGCTTCCTCAATGCCAGCAACTTCTCGCATTGCCGCTTCAATTTCGCCAAGTTCTATTCTAAGCCCTCTTATCTTTACCTGATGGTCTACCCTGCCGGCGATCTCCATTTCGCCGTTTTCCATGAAAGCGCAGATATCGCCTGATTGGTACATTGTCTGGCCCGGCCAATACGGGTCGGGCGTAAACTTCTCACGGTTCAGCTTAGCACGGTTTATATATTCTGTCGCTACGCAGGCGCCGCTTATATACGCCTCTCCGAGAACGCCTATAGGCACAGGCCTTTTGTATTTATCAAGTATATACATGCGCGTATTGATTATTGGCCTGCCGATGGTAATATGAGAAGTATCCGACAAATCTTTAAATGTGCAATATACCGTAGTTTCAGTCGGGCCGTAACCGCTTATTATACGCGCGCTCAAATGCTTTTTTAAAAGCTTTAACAGCGACAACGGAAATTCTTCTCCGCCGAGCACAACTTTTTTTATATGCTTTGCGGCCGCCGCCCGAAACGCTGCATTTTCCATCATTATACGCATACGCGTGGGCGTCGTCTGTATAAACTTTACATCAGCCGACTCTATAAGCTTTGCCAAAAGATGCGGCTGGCGAAGTTCTTCTTCTGTACAGATAGCTACTGTTGCGCCAAAAAGCATAGGCAAAAGAGCATCTATTACAAAGATATCGAAAGAAACGGTAGTAACCGAAACGCTTGTCTCTTTTTTATCATAGGCTATTGTACGTTTTGTTCCCTCATAAAGATTCAGCAGAGCGCGCCTTGGCAATATCGCTCCTTTGGGTATACCTGTAGAACCGGAGGTATATATCACATAAGCAGCATCCTCCATGCCTTCGACAGCCGGCAAGTTTTCAGAATATCCGAAATGAGGTATATCATTTACGTTTAGCACATCGCCCTCAAAAGAGACATCCGAAGTGCCGTCGGTCAAAAGAACCATAGTTCCGCTGTCTGTCAGCATAAACGATATTCTCTCTGCCGGATATGCAGGGTCAAGCGGAAGATAACCGCCTCCCGCTTTTAAAATGCCCATGAGGCCTGCCATCATATCAAAAGAACGTCTAAGGCACAAAGCTACTATTGTATTTCTTGTAACTCCGATTTCCCTGAGCCTGTGCGCTATCTGGTTTGCGCGGTTGTTAAGTTCGCCAAAAGACATCTTTTTGCCGTCTATAATAAGCGCTGTTCGGCTGCCGTCCGATACCGCGAGCTCCTCGAGCAGCGATTGTATGCTCTTATCGCTGTCAAGCGGGGAATCCGTTTGATTAAAACCTTGAGTTACCTGCCATATCTCTTCTTGTGTCATCATAGCGATATCACAAATACGGGTATCAGGTTCGTCAGTAAGCAGTTCAAATAACCGGCACAGATGCGTACTCATACGCTTTATAGTAGACTCGGCAAAAAGCCTGGTGTTATATTCAAACTGGCATTTTAATCCGTCATCGCTCTCATAAGCCTCGAGCGTTAAATCAAGTTTGGCTATGCCCGGGTCAAAAGGATAATGGCTGCACGATATATCGCCCAGCGATAGTTCAAAGGTTCCTTTTGCCTGTACCAGCATAGTATCAAACAACGGGTTTCTGCTTGCGTCCCTCGGAAGCGCAAGGTCAGCGATTATACGTTCAACGGGATAATCTGCGTGCGCAAAAGCGTTAACGCTGTTTTGAGACAGCTCATCGAAAAACGATGAAAAACTCATATCGCCTTTTGGATAGCCCCGCAGCGGCAAAGTATTTATGAATACTCCGACAACGTCTTCAATCTCCTGGCGCATTCTTCCCGAAACAGGCGTTCCGATTATTATATCTTCCTGCCCGGTATATTTACTCAAAAGAACATTATATGCCGCAAGAACCATCATAAAGAGCGTGGCGCCCCTTTGCTGAGCAAACAAACGCAGCTTATCCGTCATCTGCTGTCCTATTTCAAACGACAGGCGCGCGCCCTTAAAAGTTTGCTCTGCGGGCCTCGGCATATCGGTATGAAGATTGAGCAGCGGCAGTTCTCCTTCAAATACGCTCTGCCAGTATTCGCGCTGCATGGATATGGTTTCGGATTCCAAAAAGCCCTGCTGCCATATAGCGTAATCTTTGTACTCCAGTTCGCTTTTTGCGGGTATTTTGCCCATATAAAGGCCGGCAAGTTCTTGCATCAATATTTCCAAAGACTTTTTATCGCTTATACTGTGATGCATATCGAGAAATAGCACATGGCGCTTTGCTCCCGTTTTTATCAATGTCGACCTCATCAAAGGCGCTGTTCCCATATCAAACGGCACAATAAGCTCTTTTAATCGGCCTGCAAGATGTTTCTCGTCGAATTGTTCGTGCCCTATATTAAATTCTACATTTTCATGTATTTTCTGGCGAAGCTCTCCTCCGCGCAGCACAAAGCTTGTACGAAGCGATTCGTGCCTCTCTATAAGCCGCCGGAAAGCGTCTTGAAGCTTTTGTGTATCAACCTCTCCGTTAAGCTCAAACGTAACGGGAATATTATAAGCTGTAGATTCTTTCTGCCCCTGCGCCAGTACCCACATGCGCAGCTGTGCCGACGACACGGGATAATCTTTCATTACCGGGGCGGGCAGTATAGGCTGGTAAGCGCACTCTTCGGCTTTATCTATAAGCGCCGCCCAGTCGCGAAGGCGCGGCGACCTGTAAATATCCTCGAGCATTATATTCACATGAAATTTCTGAAGCGCCTGTGCAGTTACCGCAACAATTCTGAGAGAATCTCCGCCTATATCAAAGAAACTGTCGTCGCGCCCTATATTCACTACGCCAAGCACGCTGCTCCAGATTTCGGCAAGCACCTGCTCCGTACCCGTCTTTGGCGCAACATAATCATCATTTATAGCTTCCTGCCCAAAAGAAGGGTCGGGCAAACGGCTTCTGTCTATTTTTCCGCTTGCGCTGAACGGCAGGCTTTCCACTGTCACAAAGTATGAAGGTACCATGTATCCGGGAAGCTCGCGCACGAGCGCGGCTTTTATGTCAGATTTTTTAGGTGGGCTTCCGCAAAGATATGCGCAAAGAAACTTTCTTCCGGCAGCGTCTTCGCGGTCTGCCACAGCGCACGCGGTAACTCCGGGTATACGCATAAGATGGTTTTCTATCTCACCGAGCTCTATACGATAGCCTCTTATTTTGACCTGTTTGTCTATGCGCCCCAAAAACTCTATCTCTCCGAGAGGATACCATCTTGTTAAATCGCCGGTGCGGTATATCTTTTGTCCCGAAATAAAAGGGTTGTCTATAAACCGTTCGCGGTTAAGCTCCGGTTTGTTTATATATCCTCTGGCAACGCCTTTTCCGCCGATATATAATTCGCCCGGAATACCTATAGGCACAGGATTTTTATGCGCGTCAAGTATATAAGCTTTAACGTTCGGCATAGGCCTTCCTATGTTAGGCACTTTTGTGTTTGTAACATCAGTGCACGTTGCGCATACCGTTATCTCTGTAGGCCCGTAAAAGTTTATTATGCGAGCGTTTGTGCTCTGCTGGACTCTGCCGAGCAGCTTCTCGGATAAAACATCGCCGCCAAGGCCAATCTCTCTGAAATCTTTCAGGCACGATGCGCCCTGATTATCCGAAAGCAAAAGTTCCATGCGCCCCGGCGTGACCACAAGCATATTTACACCCGCTGATCTTATAAGGCTTACCATATTTCGCGGTATGTTGACTTCGTGTTCCTGTGCAAGTACGAAAACCGCTCCGCTTACAAGCGACAACACAAGCTCCATAACGCTTATATCAAACGATATTGAAGCGGCGCAAAGCAGCCTTGCCCCCGGAGAAAAGTCCCAGATGTCGTTAAGCGAATATACAAAGTGTACTATGGAGCGATGTTCTATCTGTACGCCTTTTGGCTGGCCCGTCGAGCCGGACGTATATATAACGTAAGCAAGGTTATCCGGTTTGCATATCGGCGCAATATAAGTATCTTCAGGCACCGGCAGGCTAATATCCGTTTTAATAATGCGCAAGCCGTTTTCCTCGGGGCATTTGTTTATCAGATTGGGCGATACCAATAGTATTTTTGCTCCGCTGTCTTTTAGCATATAAGATATACGCTCATGCGGAAGCTCTGCGTCAATTGGTAAAAACGCCGCGCCCGCCTTTAAAATAGCGAGCACGCCAACAGGATAATCCATAGTTCGGCTGACCAGCAGGCCGATGATGTCATCCGCTCCTACTCCTTTTTCTTTAAGGTGAAGCGCAAGCGCCGAAGATTTTTCTTCAAGCTCTTTGCATGCCATAGCCTGTTTATTGTTAATGACCGCCGTTTGTTCATCCTGCGAATTTTTCAAACGCTTATACCAAAGATCGACAAATGTCTCCGTTTGCGGATAAGCGCGGTCGGTATCGTTAAACCGGTTTATTACGCGGCCTCTTTCTTCGTCCGACAGCAATTCCAGCTCGTAAAGTTTTTTATCCGGGCTGCTTATCATATCTAAAATTATATTTGTCAAATGCGCGTGGATATATTCCATTTCTTTTTCAGAGAAAAATGGCGTTTGATGGTCATAATCTACGATAAATTTGCCGTCAGCCTCACGGTCGTTAACGTGTATGCTAAGCGACGTTGCCTGATAACCGTTAAAATGCCAACGGCCTTCATAAGTAAATTTTTCCGCACGTTTTTGAAATTGTCCGTACTGGTATGAGAGCGTTACGTCATAAAGCGACTCTAATCCTTTGTGTTTGCGGCGTAAATCCTGCATGAGTATATCGTACGGATATCTCTGGTGCTTTAAAGCCGAGAACCATTCGTTTGATACAACCTCGGCAAATTTGCTGAAAGTCAAATCGTCTTGTATTTCTATTCTAAGCGGTACCGTGCTGACGAACATACCAAAAGCGCTTTTCGAGGCTAATGAAGTGCGGTTAGCAACAGGCACACCTATAATTATATCTTTTTTATTTGTAATGCGGTTAATGTATATCGCAAGAGCAGACAAAAACAACGAAAAAATCGATACTCCCGATTCCAGACAGTATTCTCTAATGCTTGTTGAAGTTTTTGACGGAATCACATATGCTTTTCGTTTTGCCTTGGTGCTGAAATAGTTGGTTTTCTTTTGCTTCATTACAGTAGGCTCGGGCAGCTCGGAGAATCTGTCGTTCCAGTATTGCTGGTCATATTTAAACCTCTTGGAAGCAAGGTATTCCTGTTCATCATGAATAAAGTCGATATAAGAGCTTGGCTTTGTTTTTGGCCTTTTATTCTCGTTTATAAGATTTTGATAGTTTTCCATAATAGAGTTTGAAAACTCTACTATAGATAATGCGTCCGAAATAATATGATGGAAGTTAGCGTATAAACCGCCCTCTTCATCCGAAAGCTTAAACAACGCAAAATAATATAAATTGCTGTCTATTATAGGCATTGGCGTCTGCGTTTGTATGCTGTCCCATTCGTATAATTTATTTACTCCGCGGTCGCAGAAATCCATAACGTCTATGGAATAAGGCTTATATTCTTGCACGTATTGATATGGTGTCCCGTTATCTAACCCAATGCGCAGGCGAATAGACTCATTTTCTTTAATAAACAAGTTTATGGCCTGCTCTAACAACGCGTAATTCAGCTCTCCCTTGATTTTAAGAGTGCCCGAATTGTTCCACATGCCCGTGCCCGGATGCAGCTTTTCGGTATACCAAACGCGCTGCTGCGGATGCGTTAAAGTATAACGAATCTTTTGTGAATTCATAATGCACAACCTAACCAAAAATAAATATGTTTTTTCCGCTCGGAACCATTGCTTTTAAGCGGAATAGTTAGAAGTGATATTAACACTCCCCCTGTTTTTGCAATAATGAAATTTAGCCCTGCCGCCAAAAAAAAGCTCTGACGGCAAAGAACATACTCCTACTGCAAACAAAATCAAAAATCAATCAATTCGTCGCAATTTATCCACCTCGCCGTATTGTCTGCAGGCGAATCGGCGCAAACCGCCGCCTGATACCCCGGCACATTATTAAGAAGAGTAAACCGGCAACCCTTTACGTTTGTCCGGATCTTCTCTCCTTCCGGATAAATTGTGATTGCGTCAAGGGCATCGCAAATGCCTTTTCCGCTGTATTTTATGCACGCTTCTTTAAGCGTCCAAATCTTATAGAACAGAGCCTTTTTGTCTTTCGTGTTAAAATACGCGTCTTTTTCTTCTTTCGACATTATTCGCTCTGCCACTTCGTCTTTTGCTTCGTCTATACGCTCAATATCCACGCCTATCGGAGCGTCGTGCAGGCCGCACATCACTATACTGCCCGAATGGCTTAAGTTAAAATGCAGCTTCGTATTGCTGACAAGAAACGGTTTGCCGTTTTCTCCCTCGCCCCAGTCATCAGGCTTTGGAATAATACCGTGATCCTTTTTTAATGCATAGCATAAAAGCCGGTGAGCGCTAAGCGCAAGCTCTTTGTCCTGCTGACGCCGAAGTCTCTTTGTCTTTTCGCGCTTGCCTTTTGGCATATCGGACATCCACTGCTGCATAAGCGAAAAGCCGAGAACGTTCGATTGCGCGAAAAAAACCTTCATGCTACGGTTTCCAGATACTCTAATATATCCTGTACTCTGGAAAGCTTGCGTATATCCTTTTCGGGCACGACAATATCGAAAGAAACCTCGAAAGCGCACACAAGCTCTACCAAATCGAGCGAATTGATTTTAAGGTCGGTCAACAACTGTGTTTCGGGAGTAAGCTCAATTCCATCGCAATCTACATGTTCTTCAATAATTTTCTTAACTCTTTCAAACATTATTATCCTCTTTTATGCAATTCTATGCCGTTTTATTTTTTGCAGTTTGTGCAAGTTCGCTGTCGACTATTGTTTAACTGCTGCATTTTTTCATATTTGACTATTCTTATAAGTTTAATGCCGGTTTGCCCGGGCAGCATTGCTTACCTTCTCACAGCTATATTCACAAAATATTTTTTTATCATTTAATAAAAAAGCACCGCTGCTTCTGAACGCTCAAGAAAGAAATGTCTCTCTTTCTTAATCGGTTCTTTATTCAACGGTATAACTGTTGCGTTGCTGCTAACAATAGCAACGCATGATAATATCCATTTATATGAGTTTTCATTTAAAACGGCTATTTTTTCTTTGCATAGCCTTTGCAGCGTGTTTGCCAGTGCACAAAACTGGCCACCAAAATGTTCGTAAGTGACTGATTCTTTTTCCGTCTTTTTTACCATTGACTTAAAGCCCGGTTTGTCCCCAAAATGACGAATTCTTCTGTCTGTAGGTTTCTTCAGATTGCGTAAGCTCTCCGTTCGGTTCAATGGATAATTATCCATATGTGCCCTCACATTTGCCAAATATCTATTTTTAGCTACTATATGTATGGTAGCATAAAATTATCTATGTTTCAACATAAAACAATGGTTTATAAAAAAAAACTAATGTCGAAAAAACGCGCTTTATGTAAAAAAATCGTTTCCGGCTAAAATCTTTAGCATTTACGCAAAAAATGAAAATTTATGCTTGCCTTTTTTTATAATATACTCTTTGCATTTTTCAATAAAGCGCAAAATATTTTTCTTTTCTGCAAGCACTGTTTTTTGCGAAGTATCGCCCCTGCCCAGCCTGTCGCATAAAGCCAGCAGCGCAACCTCATTTACGTCCGCTTGCGCCGTCATCTTTTCTAAATTTGCAAAAGGCAAATGATTAAGCACGAAAAGCGCCTGCATATGCCAGCGGACCAGCAAAGAAGCCTTTTCGACGAAGCTCTCGGGCCGGCCGCATTGTCTTAGAAAATCGCGAGCTATAGCCTGCCCCTTTTTATCATGCCCGTAAGCGGTGATCTTTCCGTTTCTTCTTTTTGTGGTAACAGCTTTTCCAAGGTCATGCAAAAGCGCCGCCCACATAAATATTTCAGGCTCTTTGCTCAGATGTTTCCTGTCTGCCGCATTATCAATAACGTGCATTGTATGGTTCCAGACATTCCCTTCCGGATGATGGATGGGCGACTGCTCTACTTTTTTTAAATCTATCAGCAGACAAAAAGGGTGCTCACTCGGAAAAAGGTTTTCTTCTGCCAGCGCATTAAAATAAACGGACGGCATATCGTCGTTCATCAAATGTTTATTAAATTCTGCAAACCACTTATCTTTTTTTATATCGTTTTGCCGATTTAGCTGCCGCATATTCTTTATTATCTAAAAAAACGAACGTTTTATTCCAACTGTCATATTTTAGCTTTGTCAGGAAAAGTCTGTAAGTTTCTTTGTCGAAATATAAGTTTACATTTAATTTTTAATATGATAAAATTAACAAATAACTAGTATTTATGTACATTGTTGTATTATTTTGAGGTTTTATGTGGTTTGAATTTATTTGTATCTCTTTGTTTATAGTATCAAATTTAATATTTTTATTACTGCATAAATTTTTTAGTATTAAATATATTCAATGGTTGATTTGCAGCCTTTTAACTTGCACTCTCGTTATTTTTTTACCGGCAATGATCAGCTATTTTGACAATATGTATTATTTTATTGCAGCGCTGGTTGCAGGTGTGATATTGATTGTCGTTTTAACTCAGATAATCGCGCGTTTACTGCCAAAAGACTGGGATTTGTTTAGAAATTTTAAAAATTACGATTTCCATAATTCAAAGGAAATTCTTGCAGACAGCTCTTTTGAACAAGCACCGGTTGTGAAAAACATTGTGTTGGAGCAAGTTGAAATAGGAAAGGCAAAAGAGGCAGAGTCCGAAAATGACAATGAAACATTTGTTATAAAAGAGGCATCTATAGAAAAAGACAAGCCGGCTGTAACCATCAGTGAAACACAAGCAGATAAAACAGCGCAGGATATTGTCGAAGAAAAAGAGAAAGAATTTGCTGAATTTGAAATAGTGGATGCAGTTTTCTTAGACGAAAACGATGAATGGCAGGAAGAGCAGACTGCCGAGCCGGAGATTACAGAAGAAACAGATGATACTGAGCAGGCCGCCGAATGGCAGGAAGAACAAACTGCCGAGCCGGAGATTACAGATGAAACAGATGATACTGAGCACGGCGAGCCGGAGATTATAGAAGAAACAGATGATACTGAGCAGGCCGCCGAACGGCAGGAAGAGCAGACTGCCGAGCCGGAGGTTATAGAAGAAACAGATGATACTGAGCAGGCCGCCGAGCCGGAGATTATAGAAGAAACAGATGATGTAAAGCAATCGGAATCGCCCGATGAGGCGGCAGTACAAAAATCGTTGGCAGAAGAATATATAGAAAAAGCTTATGACGCGAAGATTTCAGGCGATTATATACAAGCTGCAAAATTCTTTGAAACCGCGAAAGAAAATACAGACGATAAGGCGCTTATGTTAAAGATAGATATTGAAATAATATCTTGTTACATGCTGGCCGATGAAAAAGACAGAGCGGCCGATAAAGTATTTGAAACTCTTGGCGCCGAATACGATCTGGATAAAGACTCAAGAAAACAAATCGAAGAGATATTAATAAACTTGCAAAAAAGTTAGATCGATTTTAGAAAATATTAAGGAGAAAGAGTATGAAAAAAGCAAGCGAAATTCTGAAGATGCCTATACTATGTATTGGGGAAGGTTTAGAACTTGGGAACGCGGCAGGTATGATTATCAATCCGGATGCTGCGAAAGTTGAATATCTTATTTTAGACGACGGCGAATGGTATAACGGCATTAAGGTACTGCCGTTTGCAAAGATTCTTTCGATCGGCAACGACGTTATCACAACAAACACGGCAAACAATATCAACATCCCCGGCGAAGGGGACTTTGCGATTTTAAAAGGCGAGGTCAGGCTTACCGGAACAAGAGTTTTTAATGAAAAAGGTAAATATCTCGGAGTAATTGAAGATTATTCTATAGACGAAGATTCGGGCAAACTTGTTCAGTTTGTTTTAGATGACGGAGATTCTGTAATAGAAGGTGCGGAGTTTATAACGCTAGGTAAAGCAATCACAGTCGTCGGCTCGGGCACTGCTTCGAAAGGCTTTAGCTCATTTAAGGCGACACCCGAAAAAACGGAAGATTCCGCTGATTCTGTAAACACTAGCTTTGATGAAAAACAAAAGGATTTTCTGCTTGGGCGTACATCAACAAAAACAATTGTTTCAAAAGGCAAAGTGATTGTTAAAGAAGGCAGCGTAATCGATGAAAGCATAATCAATGCTGTAACCGCCGCAGGCAAGATAACTGAACTTATAACAAATACAAAAGCTTAAATAATCAGATTATTTTTTATAGCTAAAGCTTTAGATTAAAGCTAAAAGAGGAAATTATAATAAGTTTCCTCTTTGTGAATATAGGGGTAGTATTTTTTGGAAAGAGCGAAATTTAGTTTTAAGCATACAATAATATTATTGATAATTTCTGTAATGATTATTTTGGCAGCTTTTTTCCCGTATGCTTTCAGACAGATGAATAACGAAAAAATACTAGACGGCGTTTCGGTTAATGGTGTAAACATCGGAGGGCTAACTTTCGCTGAAGCTTATGATAAAATAATGGAACACGATAAGACTATATTGGCACAAAGTATAATAACGCTGAATTTTGAAGGCAGCGAAGAAGTTTTGACGTTTGAGGACATAGGCGTTTCTCCGAATATACAACAAGCAATTGAACAGGCTTCTGTTTTAGGCAAAACAAATGGTGTATTAAGCTATTTTCGTGCCTATTTCGATGTTAAAAAAAGCGGATATAATTTTAAAACACAAATAATAATAAACGAGAATTTACTTGCGGCAAAAGTAGATGAATTATCAGAAAAATATCTTATACAGCCAAAGAATGCTCAGATCTCCTTTCATCCTGATGCCAAGAATATTTTCGATATTGAGCCGGAGCAGCAGGGCCGTAAGATAGATAAAGAAAGCCTTACAGAAAAACTTAAGGAGATAGTTAACAAAAGAAGCATTAATCAAACAATAGATATAAACTTTCTGCCTATAGAACCTGAAAAAAATTCAATTGATTTAGAAAAAAACACAGCACTTATCGGTTATTGTACAACTACCCTTACCGACGATGATAACCGTAATACGAACATAAGGCTGCTCGGCAAAGAATTAAACGGCCTTACGCTTTTGCCGGGAGAAATATTCTCTATAAATGAAACAGCAGGAGAAAGAACAGAAGAAAAAGGCTATAAGCCCGCCCCCGCAATAACAAACGGCAACACTCTTATACTTGATTACGGCGGCGGCATCTGTCAGGTCGCGGGAACTTTATATAATGCGCTTTTAATGACAGACCTTGAAATAGTCGAAAGAAACAAACATTCATGGCCATCAAATTATCTGCCGCTCGGTCAGGACGCTATGGTCACATGGCCTGATAAAGACCTGAAATTCAAAAATACGCATGACGGCCCGGTATTTATAAAAGCGGAGATAGTTGATGATAATTTGATTGTTGAAGTATACGGTGCAAAACCGGCAGACGGCGTCGAAATAACTGTTCATACAGAGATAGTCGAAACGGAAGAGCCGCCTTCGCCTGTAATAAGAAAAGACGATACTTTAAAACTCGGTAAAAGGGTTACAGTAATAACGGCAAGGGACGGATATATAACTATGACTTACCGTTATTATATGAAAGATGACGTTCAAATAAAAGAAGAGCTTATCTGCCGTACGCATTATAGGCCTATACAAGGCGAATATATTATAGGGACTAAAACTGAGCCGGCAGTGCCCGGCGAAGAAGATTTAAATAAATAGATTTATAAAAATCTGCTTATTTAAAAGAGAAGATTAAATCTTCTCTTTTTTTTATATTCCAAATTTAATCTTGCTTATCTTTTTTTACAGTATTTATAATATTCATTATTATAGCGATTATAGGGATTATTAAAAACACTATCCATGCTATGGCCCAGATTCCCAGAAAAAAGCCAAGAAGAAGAAAAACGGCGGCAGCAATAAGCGCCGCGGCTCCCGTTATTGCCCCTTGAATATCCTTTTTGACCAAAACAATATCACAAATAACGGCTGTAATAGGAATTGCGAAAAAGACTATCCATGTGGGATGCCACGCTCTTGTGGTAAACCCCAGCACCATAAAGCATGCAACCGCCAAAATAGCGGCCAAGCCTGTTATAAGCCCGGATAATTCTTTTCCTTTAGACATAATAACACCTCATTTTTAATAAGTTTATCAAGACTCTTCCTCTGCCTTTTCAAAATTCTTCTTTGGTGCGCCGCACACTTCACACACATAATCTTCGGGCATTGGGTCTTGCTCTTCTACTATCTCGGAATAATCGGGCTCATTATTTTCCGCAGAAAATACATAGCCGCACGTTCTGCATACATACTTGCTCATTATAACCTCCAAAAAAATTTATTTTAAAGCTTATTTCAGTCTTCTATTCCCCAAAAAGCCTCGGCTTCATCTTCCATCTTTTTAAGCCTTATATAATAATCCGGAAACTCGTTAAGATGGGCAAGCGCGATTTTCATTGTTATGAGATCATCATCGTCCGTAACGTTGGTTGCGGGGTCTGCTAGCCCGTGCTCAAGCTCAACATTCATGCCGTCTGCAAGCTGCTTAGCATCGAACTTGTCCCAGGCAAGCCCAAACTCTTCGCCCATTTTTTTTGCCTGCTCTACTGTGTAAACTACTTTAGACATAACTGCCTCCCTAAGTTTGATTCTAAATACATTTTAACATACAATACTTAAACCGCCAAATTAATATCAAAAAATTTCAAGCGTTATAGGGCAATGGTCGCTGCCCAAAATATCGCTGTTTATTGTAAAGCTTTTTAACTCTTTTTCAAGGCTGTTTGAAATACAGCCGTAATCTATGCGCCAGCCGGCGTTTCTCTTGCGTGCCCCGAATTTATACGACCAGTATGTATATTTATCCCGCGCATTTGGATAAAGATATCTAAATGAATCTATAAAACCTGCCTTTAATAATAGCGTGAATTTTTCTCTCTCCTCATCGGTAAAGCCTGCTGTATGATGGTTAGAAGAAGGATTCTTTAAATCTATCTCTTTATGCGCCACATTAAAATCTCCGCAGAAAACCACAGGCTTTTTCTCGCCAAGCAAAGTTACAAACCTGCGAAAATCGTCTTCCCACTGCATTCTGTAAGAGAGCCGCGCAAGCTCTACTCCCGAGTTCGGGGCGTATACATTTACAAGAAAAAAGTTTGCATATTCTAACGTTGTGATTCTTCCCTCTTTGTCGTGGGCTTCTATGCCCATTCCTTTTTTTACGGACAGCGGCTCGCTTTTAGAAAACACAGCCGTACCCGAATAGCCTTTTTTCTGAGCATAGTTCCAATAATCATGGTACCCTTCCGTTTTAAGATCAATATCGCCTTGCTTTAGCTTTATCTCCTGCACACAAAAAATATCCGCGTCCGCAGTATTGAAAAAATCCATAAATCCTTTATTTACGCATGCACGCAGCCCGTTTACGTTCCACGATACTATTTTCAAAGGTCTGCTCCTTTCAAAAATACAAACAACGGTATTATAATCACCGTCAGTTTGTATCTTATTCATTTGCTATTATTAAACAATCTGCTGCCGCAAATAGACAACAGATTACAAAAGATGCTTTTTTTCTTGAGGTAGATGGCAGCTAACTTTGTTTATAAGAAACAAGCAAGGCTAATTTCTTATTCGCTGTGAATTCGCCCCTGCACAAGGGCGATATATTCTGCCATCTGCCCCAAAAATATATATTAGTTCCGCCGTTAAATTCAATATTTGTCTGCAATATCCCTTTTTTCACACAATGATTATATATTTTTTTATACTTTCTTAATATAAATTGTCGAATTTTCGTTGTTTAATCGTTTTAACTTGTTTTAATGAGGTGATTTAAGCTTTTTAAGCTGTATCCCATGCTTTTCCATTCAGATATTACTTCATCCAAAATCTCCGCATTGGTTTTCGAGGTTGCATGCAGCAGTGCAATTTCGCCAGGGTGTGTTCTCGATATGATTTTGGATACCGCGAATTCATCGCTTGGCTGATCGTCTACCAGCCAGTCGCAGTAAGCAAAACTCCAGAAAACAGTGACATATCCAAGCTCTTTCGCATACTCCAAACAGTTTTCAGAAAACCTTCCTTTGGGCGGACGGAAAAATTTCGCCATGCTTTTTCCAGTTGATTTGTAAAAAACTTCTTCAATATCCAGAAGCTCTTTTTTATATTCTTCAAAATCGCTCATGACCGCCATATCTTTGTGATGCATAGAGTGGTTGCAGACAAGGTGCCCTTCGTCTGTCATGCGTTTAATAAGCTCGGGGTTTGTTTCTATATAGCTTCCCACTACAAAAAACGCGGCAGGCGCATCGTGCTTTTCAAGCGTGTCTAAAATTTTATCGGTATATCCGTTTTCATACCCCGCGTCGAACGTCAAATAGATTACTTTTTCATCCGAAGCGCCTACTCCGTAAGCATCGTAGCTGTATATAAATTCCATCTCCGAATTTTTCTCCGGCTGCCGGCCGTCTGTACGCGGCTTATAATACCATTCATAAACGGACATCTTGCTATGCGCCGTTTTTTGCACAAAAGCTACCTTTGAATCAAAATCGCATGTAATCGATAGCGCAATCAAAACGATATCCAAGCATGCTATTAAAAATATAATTTTTTTGGTCATAACAAGCGCCTTTCATATATGGCCTTTTATATTCTAGATTATGCGTCTGGATTTTAGTATATTCAGGATTTACCAAAGACGCGGCACATAAGAATAAGCCTTCAGATTTGAAGGCTTTTCTTTATTTAGGTCTCTTTATGATTCATGCAAAATTTGCTCCCGGCCCGTAGATATTGACGAATTTAATAGAGTACAGATCACACATAAGCAAATCATCGGTAAGATAAGGCCGCAAGACAATATAGCTTGCGCCCACCTCGACCAAAACGCCTACTCTGTCAACAAGCGCTCCGTTGGTGCCAATTAGGAATTCAACTCTCATATTTCTTCCCATAAACTGTTTCAGAAAACCCGCTGTATAGTATGTGCTCGAAACGGTAGACGGCATTTGCATATCATACGGCATCATTTGCGCTGCGTTTGCAGGGCTTCCGTTTTGCGTCATGCCGCCCTGCATGTTGCTATAACCGCTAGTTGTTCCCCTCGCCGGCTGCATGTTGCTGTAGCCGTTCGCCGTTGTTCTTGCCGGCTGCATATTTTTTGTATTATTGTTTCCCGTATTGTTTTGAGTTTGTGCGCTGTTGGCATACTGGCTTTTGGTATATGGCATAATTTATCCCTCCTTTCCTAAACCCTTTTTATGTTCTTGCGTATCTCGGTGTAGGCTGATAAAAGCAGTGCCTGAAAACTCTGCTGTATTCTACACCGCTCTTGTTGTATGGAAAATATACCGGGCATACGGGATTATACGGATTCATGTACCATAGCGTTTCTATGGAGTCGGGAAACACATTTCCCGCAAGCGCCCAGTCGGCTACCTCATAATGTATTTGTTCGGGCGGGCTGCTCCATACTGTCTGAGGGTTGGGCACTCCGTCTACCGTGCCCATATAACAGGTAAACTGCCCCGGCTGTTCCATCACTCTTCTAAGGCTCCCCTGCCCCGTTCTAAGGTATTCGCCGTACGCAACATGCACGCGGTTCATTATCGTTGAAGCGACCGCTTTCATGCCGTTATCGCCTTCTCCGCCGGCTTCGCATTTTATCATTCTCGCAAACAGTTCTCTTGTTGAATATTCCATAATATTTCTCCGTTGATTTAAAGCTTTAATACAGTATATTAACTTTTAAAGCTTATCGATAAAAATTATATCCCGCTATATTTATTTATGAGATTTATCAATCTTTTGTTACTTTTTTCGAACCTGGCGGGGCGGTTTTCAATATACTAAATTGAAAGGAAGTGGTGTTCTTGAATATACATACGGTAGCCCCCGGAGACTCGCTTTATAAAATAGCCAAGCGGTACGGCGTGAATTCGGACGAAATATACGAACTTAATGAACTGCAGAATATGCCTTATCTGGTTGTCGGGCAGTCGCTTGTTATTCCTACCAAAGAAACGGCGTATACAGTGCGCCCGGGCGATTCTCTTTACAGCATTGCCAAAAAATACGGTACTTCGGCAGAGAGCATAGCAAGGCTTAACAGCATAGAAAACCCCGAACGAATAACGCCGGGTACGATTCTTCGCGTTCCGACAGGCAGCAAAAATTACGGCTATATAGAGGTAAACGCGTACCTCGAGCCGTCCATTCCCCAGCGAGACAGCATTCTTGTAAATCAAGTCGGAGAATATCTTACTTATATAAGCCCTTTTAGCTATCAGGTAAGAGCGGACGGAAGCCTTGTTTCTATAAACGACGAAACAATACTCAGCCAGTCTAAAAAATACGCGATTGCGCCGCTTATGGTTATTACCAACTTTGCCGACGGAAATTTTGACACCAACATCGCCGATACCATACTTTACGATAAAAAAATACAAGATACTCTTTTTTCGAATGTTATAAATGTAATGCGCCAGAAAGGGTATTACGGCGTAAATATAGATTTTGAGAGAATAACGCCCGAAAACCGAGGGCTTTATAACGCGTTTTTAAAAAGGTCTGTCGAGGCTTTTCATAAACAGGGGTATGTCGTGTCTACGGCGCTCGCACCGAAACCATCCGATTATGAAACGGGTTCTTGGCACGGAGCGCACGATTATAAAGCGCACGGCGAAATCGTAGATTTTGTTATTATAATGACGTACGAATGGGGCTGGTCGGGCGGTCCTCCTTATGCCGTTGCGCCCGTCGACCTCGTTGAAGATGTTATACGTTACGCCGTTTCTGTAATGCCCCCCAAAAAGATATTGATGGGTATGCCTCTTTATGGATACGACTGGCCTCTGCCTTTCATGCCGGACGGAAAATGGGCAAAACGAATTAGCCCGCAGGACGCTGTAAAGCTTGCCGCCAATAAAGGGCAGCAGATTATTTTTGACAGCCAGACACAATCTCCTACTTTTAAGTATAGAGATGAAAACGGCGTTGAACACGAGGTATGGTTCGAAGATGCCCGAAGCGTAGAGGCTAAACTTTTGCTCGTCAATGAATACGGCCTTAGGGGCGTAAGCTACTGGGTGCTCGGCGTGTCGTTTCCGCAGAACTGGACGGTTTTAAACGATATGTACAATATAGTAAAAGTTATTCCACAGAAAAATTAAGGGGCGATCAGCGCCCCTTTTCTTTTAATTGCTTCTAATCGTATTTAAGACGCTTTTTTAAGAAAATCGCTTTAGTAAGCATCCTTTCATTCTGAATTACTTTAGCGATGAAGAATTCTAAATGCCATGTTTTTTTATTTTATAATCCGCCAATTTTTCTCTGCCGCGATTTTCGCCAGCTCTTCGTCGGGATATACGGCGACAGGGTTTTCCACAAGCTCGAATATAGACAAGTCAGATACGCTGTCGGCATATGCCGTGCTGTTTTTATAGTCAACGTCTTTTCCCGCAAAAATCTCTTTTATCTTTTTTGCTTTGCCCGAGCCTATACAGACGCTGAGCTCTTTTTTTGCGTCTATAAAACCGTCCTTAAAATACAGCGCTGTGCCAATAATCGTATCTACGCCAAGATCACGGTTTATATACATGAACAAATCAGAATAACATCCCGAGAGTATTACGGTATGAAAACCTTCCGACTTAGCCTTTTTGATTTCGCGTACTACGCTGTCATTAAATTCTTTTACAACCTGTTTCGCGCACGCTTCAAAAAATAGATTTACTTGCGTATTTGTCATGCCCGTAAATATACGTGTAAATTTTTGCAGAGCCGTCCTTCTCATATATTCGCGGTGTTTTTTCCCAAACCCAAGCTTATACCAAATATACATTCCGCCTATCATCATATATATGTGATAAAGCCTTGCCTTCGAATACTTTTGTATTTTCCACTGCTTTAGCAAAAAAGGAAGTGTTTCGTGCGGAAAAAGCGTTCCGTCAAAATCGAATATTGCAAGCTTCATTATATCAATCCTTTTTTTATTACTTAAATACAATTGTACCATGTTTTTTCTTACCAAACGTAAAAAATTATCGAATATTTTAGAAAAAAATCAGCAAGCATACTGCGTCGGTTTACCTTCTTTTAAAATATGGTTAACATTATTCGTCTTTATATGCTATAATTTTATTAATAATATTTATTGAGGTGCCCCTTATGAAATTTTTTGATTTCCTCAAAGGCGAAAAACTAGCACCTAAACTTGACTCGAAATTTAGAAGTACACTCATAGCCGAAAACTCTAAACGTTTGTTTTGCCTGCTAGTAAGCATTGCAATTTTAGAATCGCTGATACTTTTATCTGAATTAGCCGGACTTGTTAAATTTAGTATTCAGATATATATATTACAGCTTCTGATTATTTTCCTAAGTCTTCTTTCAAGCGCAGCGCTTTATTTTTTTAAAAAATATTTAAAGTTAAATGCCTTATCTGTTTTTATAACAGTTATGCATGCTGCATGCCTAATAATGTCCTTTGTTTTTTCAGCATCTATGCAGACAGCAAGCCATATCAGCTATTCAGCTTTTTTTATAGGAACTTTAATTGTTTTAATAGTATTTATAAGAAAGCCATATTTGTCTATACCCTTTTTTGCTTTAACTCTTATTTCCTTATCACTTTATGTACTATTTACATATCCCGTGAGCACACAAATGATAACAGAGATTATAAACGCCGGCATGTTTATTACGCTTATAAGCATAGGCTCAATTCTTGTCTATAACCGGCATAAAAAGCTTTTTTTACAGGAAGAGCGTATTAAAGATATAAACGAAAAACTAAGACTTTTATCTATAACAGACGAGCTTACAGGCCTTTATAACAGGCGCAGGCTTTACGAAGAGTTTGACAGAGAGATAGTTTCTTCTGAAAGATATAAAAAATCTTTGTCGATTATTTTGATAGATATAGATAATTTTAAGAGCATTAACGACAGATACGGGCACAATATCGGCGATTTGGTTCTAAAGCAATTTGCCGATATTTTAAAATCTAAACTTCGTTCTACTGATATTATAGGAAGATGGGGCGGCGAAGAATTTATAGTTGTCTGCACCAATACAAGCATACCCGCCGTAACCATACTCGCAAAAAGGCTATGCAAAACAATTGAAGAATATGATTTTGACCATATCGACAATATCACCTTTTCGGCAGGCGTGTCCCAGTTCCGCCTGGGCGAAAAACCGACCGACATGATAGACAGAGCAGACAAAGCGCTGTATTCTGCAAAAACAAGCGGGCGCAACTGTGTAAAAGAGATTACCTGACCCAAAAGCAGAAAACTTTAACTTCTCTAAAAACTTATTCATATTTTTAATGAGCAATTTTTACATACTGTTAATTTGTTATTTGCATTTTTATATGTTAATATTTAACAAAGTAACCATTTTGAAATTCAAACGAAAGAAGAGGCTATCTTTTTGAGACACTTTTTAAGCATATTTTTAATTATACTGTTGATTTTTTTATGCGGATGCACCGAGCCGCAAACCGAAATACAATTAGTTGCGCCGCCGACACCCACGCCCGCTGTACCGACAAGCTCGCCCTCCCCTACAAAAGAGCCCGAACCTGTTTATTTAATTGGTACTGTGTCAAAACTCGAGGATGATTTTTCATACTTAAGAGAAAAAGCAGCGCAGGATTCGCAGATTATCTGCGGAGCGGATATTGGCGCGCAATTTGTCGTGGTAAGCAGCGCAGGCGGCTGGGCCCGTGTCTTATATGATAATGCCTTTGGATACATCGAGAGCAAGTATCTAAAGCTCAACCCAGAGCTTACGGCGGCGCCCGTAAATAAAACTTATATCTATGTTCCCGAAAACCAGGAGATGGGGCTTGTTCATTATAAATATAACGGCAAAATAAAAGTGGTTTCCACTACATATAATGAGGATGGGCAAACCAAACAAAGAGTAGATGTTTATACGCAGAGCGGTACGCTTTTGGCAAAAGACGCTTCACTTGTGCTCAAAAAAGCTTCTGTCAGCGCACCGGCTATTCCTGCTGTCGTTGAAGATACGCAGGACACGCAGACTCCGGCGCCCGAAGAGACGCCTGCGGCTACCCCCGTGCCCGTGCCCGTGCCCGTTAAGATAAATATAAAAGACGGCAGCATTACATTATCAGAAGGAATCGAACTTTCTAAAGAGCCGGATTTTGATATAGGCGAAGATAAAGGGCGTGTTATATCAGAGGACAAAACAGTAATCTTCTACGACAATGATTGGCTCTCGGCAGCGGAATTTGACATCAAAGAAGCAAAGATTTACTGCGATAAAGGCGTGATAGAGCTTGAAGACGACTATTATTTTATACCAGCGATGCTCAAAGATGAACTTGTCGATGTTTCTCATAACTCGCAGGATATAAAGATAGATATGCTTTTCGCCAAAGACGAAAATCTGCTTGATAAAAATGTGTATGGAGAGCAGGTTTGCCTTCTGCAAAAAAGCACTCTTGAAAAGCTGAAAAAAGCATCCGAGATGTTTAAAAAAGACGGCTATAAAATCATCATATATGATGCCTACCGTCCATACAGTGTAACGGTTATGCTCTACGAAAAATATAAAGACGGCACTTATGTTGCTCCTATACGGTTTGGGTCTGTCCATAACAAAGGCGCGGCTATAGATATGTCTTTGCTAGATTCGGACGGAAATGCTATAATAATGCCGTCACCTATTCATACACTTGACTCTTCATCTAACAGAAATAACAAAGATATGAGCGAAGAGGCAAAAGCGAATATGGATTACATGGCGGACGTTATGAAAGAATGCGGTTTTACTACGATAAAAAGCGAATGGTGGCATTTTTCTGACAAGGACGCCAACGATTACTTAAGGACTGATCACGATTTTCAAACGCTTTTGAAGGTCGTATACGAATAGAGGAAATTATGAAAAAATTATGGCTTTTTATACTTATAGTAATAATGCTCTTCGCGGCATGCGGCAAAACAGAGCAGCCGTCTTCGCCCGAAGATTCGGCGACGCCCGCTGTCACAACGCAGCCGACACCCGAGCCGACACCAACGCCTGAGCCCACGCCTACCCCTTCCCCCACTCCAGAGCCTACGCCCGCGCCCAAGGTTAAGCTTTCCGACCCAGAGTCTGAGCTGTCTGTCAGAAAGGGGCCGGGTACTAATACCGAAAAAATAGGCGCGCTTAAACAGGGCGATATTGTAACGATTATTGAGCAGGGCGATGTATGGCACAAAATTGATTATAACGGAGAGCAGGCTTATGTGTTTGCGGCGTATATTACCGATGTGCCCGTATTTTACGCCACCGTGCCCGCGCTTGAAGCTACTGTCAAAGGGAAAACTTATATAAGCAATATGGTCGATGTAAGGACTATTGTGCCCGATATAAAAATATGGCTGACGTTCGCATCTCAGGATAACGTTATGGGAAAAGTATTATACCCCGCGGGCGCGTGCCTTTTACAGCAGGGAACAGCCGAAAAACTCTTGGAAGCAAGCAAAATATTCGCCGAGGACGGATACAGAATACGCCTTTACGACGGCTATCGTCCTTTCTCTGTATCAGAATATCTGTACGAAGAAATTAGAGACGGGCGGTTTGTCGCACCGGCAAAACCAAGCAAACCTTCTAACCATAACCGAGGGGCCGCAGTCGATATAACGCTTGAACGTATAGATACGGGCGAACAGATACCGATGCCTTCTAAAATGCACACCTTTAATATATCGTCGCTTCGCAAATACCCCGATATATCACAGTACGCCGAAGGAAGCCCTGAATATTTAGCGATGCTCGATAAGTATCCGGATATTTTTAAATATCCGAAAAGAAGCGGTACTGCAATACGCAATATGAATTATATGACAAAAGTGATGAAAGAATGCGGTTTTACTACGATAAAAAGCGAATGGTGGCATTTTAATGATAAAGACAAAGACCAGTTCATGACGCTCGATTATAATTTAGCAGAAGATGTTGAATGGGTTGCGGCAGAAGATTATGATGAATATTTAGAGCAAAGGGCCCTAACGCCCCCGCTTACAGACCTTCCCGATTATGTGGTATATCCGATTGTCGAAAAACAGGAGGAAGAGCCCGAGACAGAGCCGACTAACGAGCCTGAGGATGAAACGGACGATTCGGCTGACGTAGATTAATTAATCGCCCGAAGCGGCGCAGACAAAATATCTGGTACCGTCAAAGAGTATGATATCAGCCGTAAATTCGGCAGGCATCATGCTTTTTTCTAATAACATAGAAAATGAAACATTGCCGTTATCTTCATTACCTTCAAAATAGCTTTCTTCGAATATCGGAAACGGCACATATACGTTTGATTCCTCGCTGTCGCTTATGCGCACAAATATATCATAGTCTTTTTCACTGCTGTATTGTTCGGGGACGGCAAAACCTGCTATCTTGACAAACCCGCCGATTTCTTCCGATGTTATGGCAATGTCCATTTCCGAAGGTATTAAACCATCGCTTAACTCAACCATCGGAGCGGGCATAATCGGCGCCTTTTTTATCAAATCGGGAAGATTTCTTTCAGCTATCTCAAGCATGACCATGTCAATATTATCTTGCTTTAAAATGCCATAATCATACGGCGTCGCCCTTGAGTAAACAGCTGTGGCGAACTCGTTTGACATCATTGGTATAAGCGCATTCGCGAAAGAGTCTCTTAGCATATAAAGATTAAAATCCGCGTTTTCGCACTTAGTCTTTATAGTAAGTTCTTCAAGCGATTTTATAGGGCGTGCGCTTGTATAATCTATTTGTATGCCATAATCGTATTGCCAATCTTTAATGTTCGCCGCAGGGTAAAGCATGCCCGAAAGGTCGCCGTTCCACGACATCTCAAGATCCGGCTCAACGCCTTGATATTTGTTAAAATCAAACTCATTATTATTATCGGCTATCTTTGAAAGAAGCGCGTTGTATGCGGCAAGCGCGCCCTTATTGTTCCAGTGAGAATCAAGCTTATGATAAATCTGGTCTTTTGGATTTTCCAGAACCTCATGCAGGTTAACGTGATTTATTCCCCGTTTGTTAAGCTCTGCGTATAGTTTATCCGCATTGCTTTGTTCGGACATTACCACATACCTGTCGGGCATAAATTGGCCGTATATTGAAGACTTATTGGGCGCGACCGTAAAAACAAAGTCTATGCCTTGTTGATTCAAATACATCTGCTGAATTTCGAGCGTTTTGCATATACGGTAAATCTCGTTGTCAGAGAGCAGATTTGCGCCTGTGTAGTTATCCTGCGTAGGCTGGAAAAAAAGCCATCCTTCTTTGCCGACTATAACCTTTTGCGAAACAGACTCGCCGAATAAGCGCGAATGAATAAAAGCATCCGCCGTTATAAACGCGGGCCGAAAAGCAAAGTTATCTGTAAAATAGTTGTCAAACTCCTGTGTAAATTTTGTATTGATGCCACCTTGCGAAGAAATACTCGGCATTTTTGGCAGCGCTCTTTTTTCTGCGCTTATATTTTTATAGCCGAAAACCATACCCATCATAGGAACCGCGCAAACGGCGACGAATATCGCTATGAATATCAAATTCAATATTTTAATATTTAATATTTTTTTCATGCGCTTCTCCTTTTTTTTAAAATTTTGATTCTAGAATCTAAAGTATATGAAAGGGTTGTATGTAGAGCTCGAAAGCGACAATATACACAAGCCAAGCACGGCAAGCGTCAGCGCCATGGTAACCAAATTGAGCGCTTTTTCGCTGCGCTCTCCCCTGTCTTTCATTTTCAAATATAAATTTTTAATAAGCGGCGTAGAACCAATAAGAGCTATTATACCAAACACAATGACGGATACCGTTACCGTTTCGCCGAGCAGCCCCGCAGCGTTTACGCTTTGCCCGAATCCTGCAAACATCTTGCCTATGAAAGAAAACCCCTGCTCCAGCGTTTCCGCCCTGAAAATAGTAAACGCGACAACCGCCACGAGCAGCGTATAGATGTTGCCGAGCCATTTTGGCTTCCATCTCTCCGGCCTAATGACACCAATTCTCTCCATCATTATGAAGAAGCCATGGAAGAACCCCCAAACCACAAAAGTCCACTGGGCTCCGTGCCAAAGGCCTGTACAAAAGAACACAATAATGAGGTTTAGCGATGTTCTTGCCGCTCCTTTGCGATTTCCGCCGAGCGGTATATACAGGTATTCTTTGAACCATGTGGAAAGCGATATATGCCACTTTCTCCAGAATATTTTTATGCTGTTTGCCGTATAAGGATAATCAAAGTTTTCTTTTAACTCAAACCCGAATATCTTTGCCAGCCCTATCGCCATGTCTGAATATCCCGAAAAATCAAAGTATATCTGCAAAGCGTAAGAGAGCGCGCCTATCCAGGCGATTGATATGTTTACCTCGGGCGAAGATAGAGCGAATATTTTGTCCGCGACAGCGCCCATTGCGTTTGCTATAAGAAGTTTTTTAGCAAGCCCGACGGTAAACCTTTTTATGCCCGCGACAGTTTTCTGGTAACTCTCCGTACGGTTTTGAATCTGCTCTGCTATATCATGGTATTTAACAATAGGCCCGGCGATAAGCTGCGGAAAAAACGATATATACAAAAGCACGTTAGCAAAGTTTTTCTGCGCCGAGTTTTTTTCCCTGTATACGTCTATCACGTAAGACATTGCCTGGAAAGTATAAAAAGAAATTCCTATAGGCAGGCGTATCACAGGAATAACCAAAGATGCTCCGAAAATACCGTTTACGTTATCAACGAAAAAATTAGCGTATTTGAAAACGAACAGCATTCCCAAGTTAAACAATACGCAAAGAGCTAGCCAAGCCTTAGCCTTGCCGCTCTTTTTGCCAATAAGCAGAGCAAGCACATAGTTTACAGAAACCGAACAGAGCATCAATATTATAAATATCGGTTCTCCCCACGCATAAAAAAACAGGCTTGCCGCAATCAGCACATAATTTTTCGCTATTTTCGGCAAAACCTTGTATATTAAAAAAACTATAGGAAAAAACGCGAATAGAAATATCGGTGAACTAAATACCATTCAGTAACCCTCGCCAATTTTTTATGTCTTTTTACTATTCCTGCACGTTGCTTGCAGCATAAAAGCTTATACCAGAGACTGCGCCGTCCGTCATCTCAAATGTCAGTTTAGGGCTCTTTGGGTCGTCTATACTTCCGTTAAGCGCATAAATTATATCGCCCGACTCATTTTCGTTCTGTCCGTACTGCTCGGCAACCTCTTGCTCTGAGCTGCCTATTTTTATGCCTTTGGTTGTTTGGTAGTCTCCGCCTATTATATAGATTTCGTCTATCAAATCTTTCCCATCCAGAGGATAAGTAGCTATAGAAATATCCGAATATTCAAAAAGCTTATCTTCGCCGACATACACACAGCTTGGAGCTTCTGTAAGTTCATATTCGCTGCCCAGCGCTTCAAGAAGCAGCGCGGCATCCGAATTAAGCGGAAACTGCGTACCGCCGTACACAAAAGTTAAATCGCTTTCCGAAAACTCTCCGGCGACAGGCTCGTCCTGTACGGCTGGAGTGTCTGCGCCCCCCGCGCACGCACCTAATAATAATATTGCTGTCATAAGTGTAATAAGTAATACTTTTTTCATGGTTTTGCTCCCTCTTCCTCTATTATTTTTATTTGGTACGCCTAAGGCGCTTTATTCAAACGTAGCTGTTATTTTCATATCAGAGTTCATTACTATGTCTATTTCCTTATCTCCCGAGTTCGCATCGCCTGTCCATCCGCTAAACGTGCCGCCTCCATCTACTGCCGTAAGGTGAACTGTGGTGCCCGGCGCGTAAGCCGTCTGGTCGGGATTGATATTAACAGTTCCATCTCCCGTTGTAACTATTTCCAATGAGAATTCTATCGCATGATAAACCGCCGTTATCGTTATATCGCCTTGTATATCATCGAACAATTTATCCCAGCCGTCAAACGCATAGCCCTCGTCAATTTCCGTTATTCCAGGGTCTTGAGCGCTTTCTCTTTCCTTAACAGTCTGGATTGCTAAATCTGGATTCGCAAGAGCACCATGATTACCCGGGTTAAACGTTACGGTGTATTTAACGGGCGCTGGTGTCGCTATCGGTGTGGGTGTCGCTTCGGGCGTTACGGTAGGTGTAGGCGTCGGGTCGGGTGCAGATTCGGGTTTATCGGGGTCGGTCGGGTCCCATTTTGGATATTCGGGGTCTATTGACGGTTTTCCCGGATAAGATATAGCGCTGCTGCTCTTTACTATTTCGACTACCGTTCCTGCCGGGCAGTTATAGTATACCCATCTTGCTCCCGCCACAGTTGTTCTTACGCAGCCGCTTGTCTTGTTCGAGCCTATCTCTTCATAATATTTAGCAATAAGAGCATCCGGGCTTTTCTTGCTGTAGATTGAGCCGTGGAAATAAAGCCCGCTCGTATATCTTGTATAAAAAGGCGAGTACTGCCCGCCCGTCCATGTTTTCCAGGCGCCTTTGCTGCTTATCTTAAACTTGCCTGTCGGCGTATGCCTCGACGATCTGCCCAGAGCGCACGGGAAAGTGGCAACTTTCTTAGTATATTTACCATTTTCATCATAAGTGAAAATAGCAAACGCATTGTCTGCTTTATCGACAATTATATAATACTTATTCATCGACGGGTCTTTTGGCTTTTCTGTTGGGCTTGGGTCTTCTGAGCCAGAGGGCGTATGCGTAGGGGCCGCAGCAATCTGTGAAAAATACGCCGCCGCAAGTTCGTCATCATCTGCTGAATCTTCCCCCATATCTTTATAACTTAAAATAAGAATTGCCTGCCCCTGATAATCTGATATCATCCATTCGCCTATATCAGGCCATAAAATATCTTTTTGGAGAACGTTATTATCTTCGCCCAGTACACAAAGCAAATAATAATCGGCATTTTCGTCTATTGCCCATTTTATAGTAAGCTCATCATTTTCAAGCTCTGTTTCAATATAGTCTTCAATAAGAGAAAGTGTAGTTATATCAGGAATTTCCTGCAGCTCTGCAGGATCGGGTATATATGCTTTTCTTATAGTAGGTTCGGGTGTAGGTGACGTCGTTATCATAGGTTCCGGCGTCTGTAAAATTTGCTGCGTTGACGCAATGTCTGCTGTTTGCGGCTGTTCTGCCATTCCGCGACCCGATAGAGTTATTATTAAAATAACAGCTATTGCAATAGCAACTGTTACAAAAGCAAGCAGAAAATATTTAAATTTTTTAGTCACTTTTAATCTTTTTCTTGGAAGTTTATGTTTTCTTTTTTTCGTTGATTTATAAAATTTAGTCATAAATTTCCTGCCTTTGTTAATTATACATACTAAACCATAATATATGTTATACTTGCATTTTTAAACATTTATAATTATAGAATACACCAATCCCCATTATTGCGTCAAGTAATTTTAACTCTTTAGTAACACAAATGTAATATATAACTAAAAAATCATACTGCCTGCGCTGACAATTCTCTTATTTTATCATATATTTGATCGCTAAGTTTATTAAAATCTATATTTTTTTCAAACCATTTTTCGACATCGCCGGTTTTTACTATAAGAGGCATGCGGCCGTGTATATCTTTCATGAATTTATTTGCGGGAGCGGTAATAATCACAAATCTGTTTTGCACGCTTTCTTCGCTGTTATTAAAAGCATTATATAAACCTGCCAGATAGAAAAAATCTTCCGATTGAGGACGTATTAAATATTTCTGCTTGCCCTTTCCTACGCTTTTCCATTCAAAAAAACCTGTGCACGGAATAAGACATTTTTTTGCTGCTAAACTCTTTGCAAAAAAGGGTTTCTGCGCGAGTGTTTCGCTTCTGGCATTTATTATAATTTTTTTGGTTCGGGCCAGAGGATACCCCCACGCCATTATATCTGCGCCGTAACCTTGAGCGTTCTGGGCAATTACCGCGGCTTTGTCTGTCGGAAAAATCTCCCCCGTCTTTACACCGGCAGCTGCCTTTTCTCCAAGCCTTTGCGATAAATCGGCAAGTATTTTTCTGGCTTCGTATATTTCTTTTATGTCATCAAAAGCATATCTGCCGCACATAAAAATTATATCTCCTTTGCAAAAACTATTATATCATAGAAAAACGTCTTTACAAAAGTTATAAAGACGCTTTTGTTGTTAAATTGTTGTAAAAAATCAGCTGACTGCCGCTTTTTTATTTTGGCAGCGCTGCTTTTAATATTTTAGTAGATTTCTCGAGAGCTGTCGGAATATCCATTGAAGCATCTTCTAACTCAAGAGCGACTTCACCGTCATATCCTATCATATTGGCGACGCTGAAAAACTCTTTCCACCAGAGCTCGTCATGCCCGTATCCAAGCGCAACATAGTTCCACGACCTTTCGGCAAACCGTGTGATAAACTTTGTTTCAAGAAGCCCGTTTATGCCTGATAAATGCCTTTCAATGCGCACGTCTTTGGCATGTATGTGGTATACCGCACTCCCTAGCGCCCGCAGCATCAATATAGGGTCTCCCCCCATCCAGAACATATGGCTTGGGTCTAAATTCATGCCCACAGTCTTACCTACCAGACCACGAAGTTTTAGCATTGTATCAGTATTGTATACAAGCTGATATCCATGGTTTTCGAGCGCCACTTTTTCTATGCCGCAGTCCTGCGCGCGTTTTACAGCTTTTTCCCAGTATTTCGCCGCCGTTTCCCATTGATATTCGAGCATTGACTGCGTTTCTCGCGGCCAGCTTGCGGTTACCCAGTTTGGGCACCTGTCCTCTTTGCACCCTCCGGGAAGCCCCGACATCATAACGACTTTTTTTACCGAAAGAATCTCTGCCAGGCGAAAAGTCTTGTCCACTACTTCTGCGTGGCGCTTTCCCTTTTCATTGGGCGCAAGCTGGTTGCCCGAGCAGTTGAGCGCACAGATATGCATATCCTTTTTTCTAAGCTGCTCTGTCAGCTTATCTCGCGATACCTTGCTATTTAGAAGATTGTCAATATCGACAGCAGGCGATTCGCACCAATTTCCCGTCGGAATCTCCAGCGCACGATAGCCGTATTTTTGCGCAAGGCTTAGATTGTCTTCCAGACTGTTTCCGAAGTTGTCTAACATCAATGCCATTTCCATAAAATATTTCTCCTTGTTTTAAATAAGCGTGGATCCGCCGGCGATCGTCAGCGCCATGCCGGTAATGTATGTAGATTTATCAGACGCAAGATAAGCCAGAAACTCGCCGATTTCTTCCGGCTCTGCCATGCGCCCGAGAGGCACTCGTTTTGTTAGTTTTTCTTCATACTGCTCGGGCGTCATGCCTTCTATAGGCCCTCTCTCGCGAAATACCTGCTGCATCATTTCTGTGTTGACGTATCCGGGGCAGACCGAGTTTACGTTTATACCGAACTCGGCCAATTCAAGCGCGAATACATGGCTCAGCATATTGACCACCGCTTTTGAACTGCCGTAAACACCGTTGCCGAGCTCGGGCATTTTTGACGCCTGCGAAGCTATGCTTATAACCTTGCCCTTAATGCCTTTTTTTATCATATGGTTTGTTACCGCTTTTGTTATTACAAAAACACCTTTTGCGTTTATGCCCATAACTTTATCCCATTCTTTTTCCGACAGTTTATTTAACAGGCATGAATGAGATATGCCCGCGCAGTTGGCAAGAACATGAATCTCTGAAAATACATCAACCGCTTTTTTTACGCATTTTTTTATTGCCGCCGTGTCTTTTAAATCAAGCTGAAGTGCCAGGGCTTTACTTCCCATTCCTATTATTTCTTTTGCCGTTTGTTCAACGCCCGATTTGTTTATATCCGCTAGTATAAGATTTGCGCCGTATGAAGCAAACACAAGAGCCGCCGCTTTGCCTATGCCTCTTGCTGCGCCTGTAACAAAAACATTTTTTCTATTTAATCCGTAACTCAACATAATAATTCTCCGCTCTTAAAAAATTATCCGTAACTATTATTCTTCTATCGTTATAATAAAAATCCTGCGATATGAAAATACTTTCATTTTTTACATAGTAATAAACAAGGATTATAGTTGATTTTTTCTCATATTAGCTTGAAATGCCAAAAATTCCTCATTAAACTTGCATTAACTAAAAAATGAGAGTATATTTGTAGGTAATTCATTTTTTTGCGCATCAATTCGACAATTTTTTTTGATACGCGAATATAATTTCATAAAAGGCGGTTTTTTTGTTATGTTGCATGGTAAAACGGTAAAAGACGAAAAAGACAATGCTTCTTCTATCAAGACTAAAATAGGTATGTGGATGTTCATTATCTATACTTTGGTCTACGCGGGTTTCATTCTTATAACAGTGTTGAATCCAGAATTAATGGGCGCTGATATAGGCAATTTAAACTTAGCTATCGTATACGGGCTCGGATTAATAGTTTTTGCGGTAATACTAGCTTTTATCTATAATTTTCTTTGCTCTAAATACGAGAAAAAGTTAAACACAGAAAATAACGAGACATCGGAGGAAGCAAAATGAATTATCAACCTTCAGTTTGGGCAGTAATTATATTCTTCGCAATTATTCTTTTTGTACTGGCAATCTCAAGATATTTCGCGAAACGCACTTCAGGAACTAAAGATTATTATGTAGCGGGCGGCACTATACACTGGGGCGTAAACGGCATAGCATTCGCGGGAGATTATCTCTCTGCGGCGTCGTTCCTCGGTATATGCGGAATGATAGCGTCATACGGCTTTGACGGATTCCTTTATTCTATAGGGTATCTCGCGGGCTGGATGGTCGCTCTTTTTGTAGTTGCGGAACCTTTAAAACGCATGGGCAAATTCACTTTTGCGGACGCGCTTGACGCTAAGTTTACATCAAAAGGCATAAAACTTACTGCGGGAATCAGTACGCTTATAGTGTCTGTTTTCTATTTAATACCGCAGATGGTCGGCGCGGGAAGTCTCGTTACTCCGCTTCTTGGATGGCCGCACTGGATGGGAGTCATACTCGTTGGCATAGTGGTTATCATAATAGTTGCGACTGCCGGTATGGCGTCTACAACTTACGTACAGTTTTTAAAAGGCTCTTTGCTTATAATCTTTTCAATAGTGCTCGTTGTGCTTGTTCTTTCCAATGGGCTTAAAACCAATTCTTACGAAACTTTAGATGTAGTATCTGCCGACGGAAGCAATATAGAGCTTGCGGACGGTTCGGGTATCATCACCAATGAATGGGACACTGACAATAAAAAATTCTATGAGGTGGAAAAAGACGGCGAACAGACAATATGGTCGCTTAACGAAGAAACGAATGCTCTTGAAGAAACTTTGTTTATCACCGATAAGCCGGACGGCACGGTACTATATAACGGAGCGCCCAAAGAGGACGAGCGTTTTCACCAGGTGGGAGATCTAATAGAAATACAGGGCAACGAGAACGCAGAGACAGGGCCTCTTGGCCCATTTGATTTTATAGGCAATATAAAAGAAAGCACCGTCGTCAGATGGTCTAAAACGGTAATGTTCGACGATGATGATAAGCTTACTGTCTATTACCAAAACCCGACTCCGGGCGAAGAGGTTCTTCAGCCGGGACAGAAATTCCCAGTACAGACGACAAAAGATAAACTAAACTTTGTATCTTTGATGCTCGCTCTGTTTTTCGGAACAGCCGCGTTGCCGCATATTTTAATAAGGTATTATACGGTATCCAGCCCGTCGGCCGCAAGAAAATCGACAATCGTCGCTATACTTGCCATAGGCGTGTTTTATATACTAACGCTGTTCATGGGCCTTGGGGCTATGACAGGCGGAGTGCTCGACCTTACAAACTCTAACATGGCTGCCCCGCTTCTTGCCAAGAATTTCAGTGTGGCGATATTTGCTATTATTTCAGCAATTGCTTTCGCTACAGTTCTTGGAACGGTCAGCGGCCTAATAGTTGCGTCATCCGGCGCGGTAGTACATGACCTTGTCGCCATGACTTCGAAGAAAAAAATGACGGAGAAAAAGCAGGTAAGCATAGGCAAGATTTCGGCTGTAGTTGTCGGCGGAATCGCTATCATACTTGGCATAGTTTTCAAAGGTATGAACGTATCTTTCCTTGTCGGCTGGGCTTTCGCGGTTGCAGCTTCTGCTAACCTTCCGGCTATTATAATGGTACTGTTCTGGAAGAGAACAACTGCAAAAGGCGTTATAGCTTCGATAATCGTCGGGCTTGTCTCTGCGATGGCGATAATTCTTCTTTCGCAGACAACGTTTGATGATGTCTATCATCTTGTCGGAGTAAAAGCGCCCATGCCGATAGATAATCCGGCTATTATCTCTATTCCGCTTAGTTTCTTAACGCTGGTAATAGTATCGCTGCTCACAAAAAAAGGCGAAGAAGCCAGAATGCTTAAAAATAAAACAACAGCCTAAAAAAGCAGACATAAAAACAGCCCCTTTTAAGGGGCTGTTTTTTTAATGCGAAAATATGTGTTTATAAAATAGTCATTTCCAAACGCGGGAATATTCGATCTGCGTTGTGACAAGATTGTATTTCGCGTTCATTTAGAGTGATGACGGATATCGCATCAACCTCTTGTGATAATCTATAACGGTTGTTGCTCTGATTTCTTTTGCATTCACTGTTATTGTTTACCCAGTTTATCAGGCTTTTTGTGTCAACATCATCTATAGAAGGTTCTTCGCTGTTGCATTGACAGAAAATAGCTAGTTCTTCATCACCCAAAGGGTTTGCTCTTGATCCGCTTTTCAGAAAAACTCTTATAAAGCTCTGCCCTTTGTTTTTCAAGCTCCTTTGGCTCGTTCCCATTTACCTCACCTCTTTATCAGCTATTATACCATAAAACCACATAAAATTGAAGGCTGGCGTGCTTGAAAACTGCCTGCTTTGCACGCTTTTTTGGTAAAAAAGGTAACTATTTTTATATTTTAGTTTTCTGCGACAACAATTACACAATCTTCTTCCTTAAATTTTATCATTTTAGATTTTGCCGGATTCATGGCATATTCATATTTCTCGCCTTGGAATATCATATAACCTATGCAGATTTCACCTTTTATCATTGCAGAATGCACCAAAGTAGCATAATTCATCTCTTGTCCGCATTTCACATAATCGATTACCGGCTTTGTATATATCTCTGAGCCTTCTTCATCAAACATATCATCGAGTATGGGCATTAGATATCTGTTCTCGCTTATCTGCGCGCTTATCATTCCGCAGATATTGCTGCTTACAATGAAATCAAAATATTTGGTGGATTTAGCGATTTCGCTGTTCTTGACGTCTTTTATTTCGCCGATTATAGAAAGCCTTATATTTTCCACATCTGAAATCTTGCGCAAATATAATAACGATAACAAAACATCGCAGTCAGTTTCATGGCAGCCTTCCTGGCTTGACGACAAAAGTATGATTCTTGTAAAACCTTCAAGGATTATCTCTTTATAAGCTTTAGCATCAGGAATTCTGCCGTTTCTTACTTCAATACCTATCTTTGATTCTTGTATTACTTTTTCGAGTTTTTCATCCGGTTTCGTATCCTCGGGAAGATATAATATTACTTTTGATTCTTTGGCAAGATATCCGTTAAACTCCCAGATTATTTTTTCAGCCGTTTCGTTATATCCGATAACAAGTATATTTTCTACTATATGAGATCTTAACGCTTGGCTCTCAACGATACTTTGTTCATATATTTTGTAATCGCTTTCCGAATATTCCGCTGTATCGTCGTCTTCTGATATGAGAATTATGCTGTCGTCTTGTTCAATTACCGTATCAAGATCGGGATGAAGGTAGCACTGCCCCGCTTTTTGAATACCGATAACAGAGGATTTTTCAAAACAAAACAAAGCTTCCCTTATACTCTTGCCCACCGCTTGCGTAAATTTGTTAAAGTATATTTCATCGCCTGCAAAAGATATCAAATCTTTATATACCGCGATAAGCCCCGGCTGCGTTGCTGTTTGGGCAACCATTTTTGAAACTGTATCACCAAGATTAATTGGAATTACATTATCTTTTCCTATTATTTCAGCTATTTCAAAATTAGATTCCTCTTCGAGTATAACAACGGCATGGTTTGCCTGATTATCAAAAAAGTCGGTATTTGATATCGCCATCAATACTTTGATTTTCTGTGCGTCGTTTTCCTCGAGAATAATAACTGATTTTGATTTTGTAATATTGCACATTTGCAGGTCGTTGCTTTCGTACAGGCATCCTCTTCTAAATACTATCTTTGTATTCTTAAAAGTCTGCAGATAGTTTTTAAGTTCGTCCTGCATACTTGTTATATCCTTGTCCGCCATTATAACGATGTGGGGCTTTTTTACGTTTTCATTCGCAATAATAAGTTCTTTAACGATTGTAAATATAGTGTTGTCCCAGCCTAAAATAAGAGTGTGGTCGGTAATTATAACTTTTGATTTTCCACGTCTTAGCTCTTCTATCTTCGATTGGAAACCAGCTGTTACAAGACCGATCAATATACTTGTCATAAGCAAGCCCATTATTGTTGCAATAGTCATGAATACGAGATATCCATTGGTATTCTCGATTCCCGCTATAGTACCCGGATCAAGAATATTTAGAAACGTTTCCCATAGAATCACTCCAAATTTATTTCCGCAGTTTTTAAGAATTATCAAAGCCATAAATGCCACAAGGATAACGGCAAACATTGTAAGGAATGTCAGAATGAATATCATAAACAGCGGGCCTCTTGACATCATTGAATCAAACCTGTATTTGATTTTTTCTCTTATTGATATTTTGTTCATGAAGTTGCTCCTATCTAGAATAGCTGCGAAAACAATAGTGAAAGTCTATAAATAAATTGATATACTTAATTCGACATATTATACTATATTATACCATTTTTAAATATGATTGTCTATAAATTAACGATCTTCAAATAACAAGCCAATCCACTTCAAATTGTTTTAGGTATGATAAATTTTATTTAACATATTTGTAATTGTTTATTAATCTGTCTTTATTTATAATAAACTTGTATACATTCATTTATTTGGGCGCAAAACTTAGCCCATACGGAATCATAAAAATCATATTATTAGGAGGTAACTATGGAAAAATTATTCAAGCTGAAACAACACAACACGAACATCAGAACAGAAATCGTTGCCGGATTGACTACTTTTATGGCGATGGCTTATATCCTCGCCGTAAATCCTCAAATCCTTTCAGCGACAGGAATGGACCAGGGCGCACTTTTCACAGCGACCGCCATAGCAGCCGCAATAGCGACTATCTGCATGGCGTTCTTTGCGAACTATCCTATCGCGCTTGCATCGGGCATGGGATTAAACGCTTTCTTTGCGTTTACCATCGTTCTTGCCAAAGGCTATTCATGGCAGATCGCGCTGACCGCCGTACTTATTGAAGGCGGTATCTTTATGCTTCTTGCTTTATTCAAATTCCGCGAAGCTATCGTCAACGCTATTCCCAAGAACATAAAGCTTGCGATAACGGCCGGCATAGGTTTGTTTATCGCTGTCGTTGGAATGAATAACTCCGGTTTCTTTATTGCCGACGGAGGCCTTCTTTCCGAAGGCGCGTTTACTTCCCCTCAACTTGTTCTGGCGTTTGTAGGCATACTTTTAATCGCTATACTTCTTAAACTAAAAGTTAAAGGTGCTGTATTAATAGGAATACTCGCGACATGGCTGCTCGGCATGGGCGCACAAGCTATCGGCTGGTATGTACCAAACGTAGACGCCGGCGTATACAGCCTGTATCCAAGCGGAATTCTGTCAATGCCCCCTTCAATATCTTCAATATTATTCAAATTTGACTTTGCGGGCGCATGGAAGCTCGGCATCGATTTTGTACTCGTTGTATTCGCATTCCTGATGGTGGATATGTTTGATACCGTAGGAACTTTGGTCGGAGTCGCAAAACAGGCAGACTTGCTTGACGAAAAAGGAAACCTGCCAAGAGCAGGCCGTGCGCTTATGGCAGACGCCGTAGGAACAACAGCCGGTTCCTGCCTCGGCGTTTCTACCGTTACAAGTTATATAGAGAGTGCAGCCGGCGTAGGAGTCGGCGGACGCACAGGGCTTACTTCTCTGACAACAGGAATACTCTTTTTGCTGGCATTGTTCTTCTCGCCGATATTCCTGGCTATTCCGTCGTTTGCCACCGCTCCTGCACTTATAGCTGTCGGCGCAATGATGATGAAAGCTGTCAAGAGTATTGACTGGGACGACTATGCGGTTGCTATTCCTGCTTTCCTGACGATTATCTTTATGCCTATGACCTACTCAATTGCCAACGGTATATTGATAGGTTTCTTGTCTTACACAATCATCAAAATCTTCACAGGCAAAGCAAAAGATGTATCGATAATCATATACGTTGTAGACGTACTGTTTATATTGAAATTACTGTTTGTATAAACACAGACAGCAATTTCTTAGAATTTTAACGGAGAAAAAAAGCACCCGAACCTTTACGGCTCGGGTGCTTTTGTATTATTATTAACTAAGAATCGAACTCGACCAGAGAATCGACAGGATATCCGACAAGCTTGCTTCTGCCGTTTAGATAAGTAAGCTCCACCATACATATTATGCCCGCAACAACTCCGCCTAGCTTTTCAATAAGTTTTACAGTAGCCCGCGTTGTTCCGCCTGTCGCCAAAAGGTCGTCTACAATCAGTACCCGCTGGCCTTTTTGTATAGCGTCTGCGTGCATCTCAAAAATATTGCTGCCGTATTCAAGCTTATACTCTAAATCTACTGTTTTATAAGGCAGCTTGCCTTTTTTTCGTATGGGCGCAAACGCTTTATGCAATTCATAAGCTATAGGCGTGCCGAGTATAAAACCGCGCGATTCGGGCGAAACGACAATATCAAAATCGTACGCCTTTGCCATTTGTATCATATCATCCATTACGCTGCCAAATGCGTCTTTGTCTCCTAGAACGGTGGTGATATCAATAAAATCTATGCCCTCTTCGGGAAAATCTAAAACGTGCCGAAATTTCGATTTGATGTCCATTGAGCTTTCCTCCATAATGTTTATTATATAAATTAATTTATAAATTACAATACACTATATAAAAAGATACTTGCCGTGCTACTTTGCTATGCTTCTATCATTTTTTCATAAACGCGATACGTTTTAGAATGCTCCATGCCAAGCCTTTCGAGCGCGTTTTTAATATAAAGATTGTCTTCGAGTATATAGTTTGCTTCGAGCCTTACTTTTTTACGAAGCAGTTTTTTGTACAGATTTATATACATAAGAGCGTCGAGCGCCCTGCCCTGCCAGTCGGGATGAACGGCAAGCCCGAACAAACGGTAATCGCGCAGCTTCTTCAGTCCGCGCAGAAGCCGTATAAATCCAAACGGAAAAAGGCTGCCCTTTATTCTCTTTAAGAGTATATTAATATCTGGAAACCCGAGGCAATACCCTACGACGCGGCTGCCGTCTTCTATCATCCACACGGCATCCGGATCTACAATAAGCTTTAACTTCTTTAACATATCTTCCATTACCGAAAGCTCTAAAGGAACGTATCCCCAGTTGTTCGCAAGCGCGGCGTTGCTTATCTCTAAAATATGCTTGGCGTCCTGTTTAATATTTCGCATATCAAGCCGGCGTATTTTTATCGTCGGGTAACGCTGCGAATACCGCTCCATAAAACCGTCAAACCTGCTGGGAAGTTTATAGCCTTTTGCTATGTCAGCCTCGTAAACAAGCAGGTCTTTAGCTTTTTTATATCCCGCTTTTGTAAAAAATCCATGATAATATTCGGGATTCCAGGGCGACATATACACGGGCGGGCTGTCGTACCCGTCGAACACAAAACCCCAGTTTTCAGCGACGGGGTGTATAGGCCCTCTTATGGTATCAACGCCTTTTTCCTTCAGCCATTTTTCTGCCGCCTGTACTAAAAGCCGTCCTGTTTTTTCGTCATCTATACATTCAAACGCGCCGAAAAACCCCATATCTGTTTTATAATATTTGTTATGGTTAAAATCTATATACGCAATAGTGCGCCCGACGGCATTTCCGTCTTTATCTATCGCCAGAAATAAAACAAAATCCGAGTTTGCAAGTATAGGGTTGGTTTTGCCGTAATACGCGCTTTTTTCATCCATCCATATAGGCGGCACAAAACAATCATTGCCGCCGTGCAGAGTTTCGGGCAGTCGGACAAATGCCTTCATGTCTTTTTTGCTTTTCACTTTTATTATCCGCATACGGTGCCTGTTAAAAAACTTCTTTCACTTTTATTGTCGTGCTGCCTCGAGCACATGCTTCTCAATATCGAATGAACAGCGCAGCATACCGCACAATATAGAATCGTATATGCTTTGCTCAAAATATTCTTTATTGAACATTATTTCGCTGTTAAAACCAAACTTCATTATTTCACAGATCTCTTCGAATGATTTTGTACTGCCAATACCGATAGCTAAATCATAATTAGATAAACACGTTTGAAAGAATTCTTTTGTGAAACTATCCGCTGAAAGCTCGACAATAAATAAACTCTCTTTAGTTTTATTCTTTTTATTTATAATTTTGTCGATATTAAATCCCATCATTTTTTGGTTATTATGTCTTACAGAAGTAATCGAATAACGCATACCGCTTGGCTCTAAATAATCGACTATTTGTTCTTTTGGCAAATTATCTATCTTTTGATTTGTGTCCACTATCATAGTCATGTCATTATCTGTATCGCATATTATTTTTTGCAGAACATTGTATCTGAAATTTGCTTTATCGACGACCTTAAAATATTCAACTAACATTTCATTGCTTTTTTTATCTTTTTTTATCTTAATCTTCATAAATTTATTCTCCAACAGTCCTTAAAAGTGATTATTAAGCACATTATATCACAAAATTCGACTGGCAGATAATAAAAGTGTATTAAAATAGCCGCTGATTAGGTGCGGCTTGCGTATTATTTGCAAATTCACTTGTCAGAAAGAGGGATATTCTATATTCAGCTGCGACATGAACGCTGTCATCTCCTGAGCAGTGTTTACTTTTTCCTGCCCCCTGATAAAAGCAAAACATGATACGATGATTTTTCCGTTCCATACACAAAGCGCTCCCGGACGATCGAGTTCACCGTTTAGCCTGCCTGCGCCAAGGCTCTGCGCGATACGTGTAATCTTGCCCGCACGCGATACCTTTGCAACAGCATTAGCAGAAAAATCTGCTACATACATTATGCCGTAATCATCTATCAGCATTCCGCCTGCCGTTTTAAGCTCGTCCGCGTTTTTTGCCCATACGAAATTCTCACGTACGCTTCCGTCCTCATTAAACGTAATCTTATGAATAGCACCGTCGCCGAAATTACTTACATAAAGGTTGCCTTGTTTATCAAAAGCGAGGCCGTCAGCGCCGTACTGGCAGCCAGGATTTTTAGTTAAAAAAGTTGTCAAAATACTCGGATCAGCAAAAGTGTTCGTTACGCAGAGATTCTCGGCCGTCAGTTTAAATGTATAAACACAGCTTACAAGAAGCCCCGACGAGTCTTTTTGTTTTGTCATTCTGCTCTGTGTAACGTAAAGATAATCTCCTTGGATTTTTATGCCGTTGGGATGCTCCAGGCCTTCGACAACCACTGTAGTCCTTATAACATGGTTATCCCTTATCCTCAGCCTTAAAACGCGGCCCTGAAACATAAACTCGGGCGCGCCCGACCATCCTTGGTTATCGCAGACATACAGGTCTCCGTCCGGCCCCATTGCTATACCCATAGGCCGTGCACAGCCTGTTCTTGAATGTACGGGAACGTCTACCCATTTTTTTATGTTTTTATCTTTATCTATCTTTAAAATACACCCGGGCATATCGGTGTTTGCGAAATTTGGGCATGCCAAAATAAGATTTCCCTGCGTGTCAATTTCCATGCCGTCAGGCGTACTTATATAATCGGGTAATAATGAAAATAGTTTTGGCTCTTGCATTTAGAACTCCTCCCCCCCTGAAGAAAAGACAAAATGTCATATTTAGATTATACAACTCAACCGAAAATAATACAAAAAAATTGTGCCGTTAAACGGAACATTACTCTTCCGCAAGTTACAGCCCAATTAAGATTTTATACAACTTATTCAAGTATTACGTATTCCCGCCTGATGCTGTAAAGCTTATTCTCTCTTTTTTTACTTTACCATATTCTGTTGACGCCAGTCAATTATTAATATATTGTTTTTCGAGGTATTTTATACAATAACTTTTTCAATAAACGTTTTTACCACATTATAATCAAACTGAGTGCCCGAATTCTTTTTAAGTTCTGCAATAGCTTCTTGTTTATTAAGCCTGGCTTTATATACGCGTTCACCCGTCATAGAATCGTATGCGTTTGCGACTGCAAGTATCTTTGCTTGTATGGGAATATCTTTGCCTTTTATTCCTTTGGGATATCCGCTGCCGTCCGGCCTTTCATGGTGCTTTAGCACATATTCTGCAATGTTTGATAATTTGCCCGAAGCGCTTAGTATCCTATAGCTTATTTCTGAGTGTCTTTTGACCTCGCCCCATTGTTTATCTGAAAGCCTTTGTGTGCTTTTTAAAATATTTTCGTCTATCGCAACCTTACCCACGTCATGCAACTGGCCCATAAGCTTGAGCTCATTTATTTCTTTTCTGCTGAATCCCATTGCTTTGCCTGTTTTTGCGCAAAGCTCGCTAACTCTTATAGAATGTTCGCTCTCGCTTTCGTATTTTTCATGAAGCACGCGAAGCATATCTTTTATTATCTTCTCGCGTATCTTTTCGTTATCAGCCGTTTTTTTTCTGTACATCTTTTCTTCGGAACGCTTTATAATAATTTTTGGGTCTTCGTCAGTTTTATATTTTGTTTCCGAACCTATCGAAATAGAGAAATGTATATCGTACAATTTTATATCTGAGCAATATTCTTCAATCCTTTTACAAATTGTAGCTGCCATTTTTTCATCTGCCCCGGGTATCAAAACGATAAATTCATCGCCCCCCCACCTTGCTACTATATCGTCTTTTCGGCAGGCAGCTTTTATCATTTTCGCCATTTCTTTAAGCAGAATATCTCCTGCTGCGTGGCCAAAAGCATCGTTTGTAAGCTTAAGGCCGTTAAGGTCGCCGATTATTATTAATATAGGCAGGTTTCTTCCGGTATCAAGCCGGCGAAGCTCTACGTCAAAAAAGCTACGGTTATAAAGGCCGGTAAGACCGTCATGAAAAGCAAGATATCCCATTTCCTTTTGCCTTTTCCATGCTTCCGTGACATCCCGCATTACTATAACCGCGCCTATAATTTCTCCGTCATTTCCTCTTATAGGAGATATGCTGTCAGATATAGGTTTTTCAACTCCGTTTTTGCACACGAGCAGCTTTTGTTTATCGATAGCTATAGTTTTGCCCGATTCTAATATGTTGAGTACCGTACCTTTTATCTCGTTCCCCGTGTATTCGTCCGTTAACCTGAATATATCTTCTATCGACTTACCTATCGCTTCGCTTCTGTCCCATCCCGTAATTGATTCAGCCTTTTCGTTAATAAGCGTAATAAGCCCTTTTTTATCTGTGGCAATAACTCCGTCGCCAACCGACATCAATGTTACGTTAAGCTTCTCTTCGCTTTCCCTAAGCTTTAAAATAGTATATTGTCCGTCAATTTGCCTTAACAGAATCATACCAAGCAATGCTGTGCCCAAAGGGTAAATGATCATCGTCGGAAGAGTTATGTTTTCAAGAATATGCAAGGCTGTACTTATGGGGAATATAAACATGCAAAGCAAAACCCCAATGTTTACTATCGCTCCGAAAACATACAACTCGGCCCATCTACGCCTTTTTCTTTTTACAAGCTTTTCAAATCGGAAATATCGCCAAGCCAGGCCGGCTGCGGCTGAAAATATAATTGTTGAGACACCTGTAATTGCGCCTGCCCCGCCCTGTAATATTCTAAACAAGCTTGTAATAAGCGCTGCTATTGCTGTGGGTATTAATCCGAAAAACAAGCCGGAGATACTTATGAGTATTGAGCGGACATCAAAAACTATGCCCGCAGCGAATTGGAACGGGTTGACCATTATGCCTATGCCGGCAAGCCCGATTATTATTCCCACGAATATACTTATAGGAACAGTATATTTTAATTTTTTTGTAGGTATAAGCGTATAGATTATACTTAGCGCCAGCAATAATGATATGTTATATGTCAGACTGATCATTAATTCGTAATTCATTAGTCACCTCATAGACATGCTTGACTATTCTTCGAAGCCTTTTTGCATCTACACAGTTGACATTCAATCAAAATTATAACAAAATACGACAAAATATACCACTATTTTATAAATTATTGACGTTAGCTCTTGCCTATAAAAAAGAGCGCATTAATATTTTGGCGCTCTTTACAAGAATTCAATTAATATGATTTTTCTAAAGCATAACATTCTTATCTACATTTTGATCATAGATATCATCGTATACTTTTTTTGCATTTTTACCAAGTTCGTTCAGCCCTACGTAATCGGCGCTGTAGCCTTTTGTAAGAATCAAACGATCGAGCAGGAAAAGAATCTCTTCTGCCTTTTTTGCGCTAAGCAGTTCTTCATAGTTTTCGAAATTCTCTTTAATAAACGCAACTTCACTTTGGCTAAGCTTTACCATTCGCATACACCCTTTCTTTCAATAACGGAAGAATCGTTCGGATTGTTTGTGGATAGTTAACGTTTCTACTTGGAATTTTTTTATGCAATTTTATCGTATACATAGCAATTCTTCATTGCTTGTCTAAAACCCTTCCTCCTTATAAAAAAACAGTAACAAATAAAATAAAGAATTAATAAGCTATTATGTGATATGAAATTGAAAGGGGATAAAACTATGCCATGTGATGGTTCAAACAACTCGACTATACACGAAGCTTTATGCGAGGCTGTCAACGATGTCGTGACAATATACGTAGACAGCGCGTGCTTTACCGGCCTATTAACAAGCGTATGCTGTGATGCCGTAAAACTTATAACGCAAACCTATCCGAGGTCTTCATATTATAATCGTTTTGGCAAGGTCACCATAATTCCCATTGATGAAGTAGTCGCCGTTACTTTCTGCAACAGCAACTAAAATTTCTATGTATCTTTTATGGCTGAAATTCTAATATCCAAAACGCTCATTTTTGTAATTGATATATTTTCATGATAATAAAAAAACAGCTTCTGTGTTTTAGAAGCTGCTTTATATATTCAATGATAAAATCACGCCTCCATCAGGCTTACGAACTCATCTATAGAATTAAGATCGATATTATCTGAATCTTCTGTCGTTTTTGCTACCTTAGTAAAAATCATCTTATCAAACCCGCTCATCCGAGAGATAACGCATGCTCCGCCAAAGCCTTTTTTTGCAACTGCGATTTCCACAAGGTCGGGCGGATACTGGGCAGAGATTATCTGCTCGGCCGGCGTATCTTTATCCATTCCGCATTTGAACAGCCCTATCTTTTTTGTCTTTAGTTTCTTTAGATTCTTAAGGCAGAATTTTCTTGTGTCGCCGTTTAGCTTTCCCATATATATAGGGCCGCCGATAATAACACGATCGAATTCTTCTACATCTACCTTTTTATTTTTTCCTATGTCTGCAACAGTTACATCGCCGCTTAATTTTTTTTCGAGAATTTCCGCACATCTTTGCGTAGAGCCGTATTTGCTTGAATACGCAATTAAAGTTTTCATTGCCAATCCCTCCAAAATCGCTTTAATATTTGTTTAATTATACCATATTGACTTTGAAAAGTTAAAGCTATTTTTGTCCGTTCTGACACTTTTTGCATATTCCATAAAACTTAAGACTATGGTCGGTTACCTTAAATCCGCTGTTTTTGTGTATGCTCTTTTCTATTGATTCGAGCAAATCTTCCTGCACTTCGGATATTTCGCCGCAAACCTCGCAGACAAGATGATGGTGCTTGTGCCTATCGGAAATATCGGCAAGCTCATATCTTAATACGCCGTCTGTAAATATATTGCTGTAGATAAGCCCCATCTCCTGCAGCAGATGCAGCGTCCTGTATACAGTCGCCATTCCTATATGCGAATGCTCTTTTTTGACTAAATCGTATATCTGCTGGCTTGTCAAATGCTTTTTGCTGTTTTTTGCCATGATTTTCAGAACAGCGAGCCTTGTGCTTGTAAGCTTATACCCTTTTTCCCGCAATATGTGCCGAGATTCTGATAAAAAACTGCTCATTATAAAAGCTCCTTTTTATCACGTTTTTTTACAAAATACCCAAATACAAAAGCAACCAATAACGCAAATACTATAAAGATCGCCGAAACGACAAGTGCGCTGCCAATAACGCCAAGCGCGTTTAGCAGCCCGCCCGTGATAACCGCTATGCATATCATTATAACAAGCGCCTTTAAAGAATCGGCTACGCCCAGTTCTTTTATCATAACGACGAAAGTCGCCATGCACGGAAAATATATTATAAGGCTTATTATAGCCGTTACGTTCTGCCATGCGGTAAGGCCGAGCGGCTCTAACATTATTACAGAAGCGTCTTTTCTTACTATTCCTATCAAAAACGCAGAAACGCTGTCTTTGGGCAGCCCCAGAACTCCGCTTATTACCGGCTTTGCAAGATTGCCTAAAAATTCAAGCGCTCCTGTGAGCATGAGTATGTTTATAAAGAGTATACCGCCGAGCACGTACGGCAGCGCCTCAAGCAAAAACCCTTTAACTCTCATCAAAAGCCTAGCCGCTTGATTTTTGAGAATAGGTTTTCTGTACGGAGGTATCTCCATAATAAGCGACGGCGTTTTTCCTCTTACCGCAAAATTCAGCACGCTGCCGAGAATAAGCCAAACGGACGCTAAAACCACAAGAATCATTATAATATACTGCATACCGAACTGCCCCGCGGTATGAAACATAACTGCCGCCTGCGCCACGCAAGGTATTGTTGTGCACATTACCGCCGCCGTAATAAATTTCTCTCTTCTTGATTCAAGATTTCTAATAGCTAATACGCCGGGGACGTTGCAGCCGAAAGAAAGCATCATGGGAATAATGGAAAAACCGTGAAGGCCAATTTTATGAAACATTTTATCAAACACTACCGCGACGCGCGCGAGATATCCAAGATCCTCCAAAAAACCGAGTATTATATAAAAAACGATTATATACGGAAGCACTACGCCGAGCACCATATACACGCCCGTCGTCAAAACACCCATTGCAGTCTCGAAGGCGATTCCTCCCGGCTCTATGTTGCCGATTAGTATAAATCTGAAAATTTCCGAACCCGAAAGCGCGTCGTTTAACATATACATAAGCGGGCTGTATGCTATCTCGAAAAGCTTCGCTATCCATCCGACCAGCAGCTCTCCGAGCGTTAAAACAAGCTGAAGCACGCCGTACAGCACTCCGAGGGCGATCAACGTGCCCCAAACAGGGTGCACGCTGAGGTCTTGTATGCGCTCTAAAAATGTATGGTGATGGTGCTCTATTCTCTGGCAGCACGAAACAATATCGCCTATCGCTTCCCAGATTCTATCGCTTGAATAGTTCGCAAACTTTGTCTGTACTCTTGCCTGCGCTATCTTGCCCGCGAGCTCTTTTATTCCCTCTCCCGTAGCGCCGCTTGTCGTAACTACGGGCAGCCCGAGTTTTTCTTCTAAAACTTTGGGGTCTATTGTAATTCCCCTGTGCGTCGTATCGTCCCACATATTGAGTACGACAACCATAGGCTTATTAAATTTTGTCAGCAGAAAAGTAAGGTAAAGGTTTCTCTCGAGATTTGTTGAATCTATAATGTTTAAAATAATATCGCCGCTGTCTATCATATCTACCGCGACGCGCTCTGACTCTGCTTTCGGGTCTAGTCTGTATGTGCCAGGAACGTCGATAACATCATATTGTATGAAATTATCCATATCGCACGCCCGGCAATGGCCGTGCTTACCGCAGCCTTCGCATGCCGTCTTTGCTTTTATAAAGCTCATCTGGCCTTTTGCATAATTTACAGTTGTTCCGGGGTAGTTTGAAGTAACGCTTTTTACACCGGTAAGATGCGTAAAAATAGCGCTTTTCCCGACATTCGGGTTGCCCATAAGCAGAATTCTTTGATTTTTGTGCCCTCTTCTTCTGTGCCTTTTTCTCACCGCATTACTCCACTTCTATCATTGACGCAATATTATGAGCTATAGCTATCTCTCCGCTGCCGTTTTTTATAAGTACCAAACCTTTAGCCGGCAAAAAGCTTTTTACTATAACAGTCCTTCCTTCGTGAATACCCAATGCTTTGAGTTTTTCTTTTTTTGACTGGCTTAGGTTAACGCTCTTTATTGTAACGGGCGTCTTCACGGCCGATTGCACAATACTTTTCATAATGCCACCTCTGTTTGATAATGATAATCATTCTCATTTAGATTATACAATGATGCTATGCGGCGTGTCAATAGAGTTTCAGTTTTTGAAATGAAAAAGATAGATAGCCGAAGAATTAATAAACTCCGGCTATCCTCAAAATGCGGGCAAAGCTTTTCGTGCTTTGCCAAAGAAAATAATTTGAAAAAAGTAAACTATGCCTTTGGTATGCTAATTTATCTTAATTTAACTCCCGTCATTGCCTCGAATTGTCTTTTTGTAATCTTTCTTTTAGCAAGCAGGCTGTACGCCTGTTCGAATATAGTGTTCTTTTGTGCCTGTTTATCCAGCTCTTTCTGATAATCAAATTGTTGATTCTGCAAGCCAAACTGGCGGTTCTGCAAATCGTATCCTGACTGCCACTGGTTCTGCGCAAGCAGCTCTGCGTTTCTTTCGGCGTTGTTCTGCACAATCATGCTGTTTACGTCCGCACCGTACTGTGTGTTAAGGTTAGAAAGCGCTAGGTTTATGTTATCGGTAAAATCCTGCTGCTGGCGCGAAATATTGCCCATGTTATTTAGAAAATTGTTTGTGTTTCTCTGCTGAAAAGTCTGTGATGTGCCGCCCGCGCCGCTAAGCCCCATGTTCGCCATATTCTCTTTTCGTATTCTGTCCTGAAGATTTTTGTTTACGCTTGTCTCGTTACGCAGCGCTTTGTATTGCGCAGGAGCATCGTTAAGCTGTTTTTCATACCCCGCCTGCGCGATATCCCGGGCCGCCTGCGCCTGGCCTTTCTGCGCTTTTAATGTCTCATCGTACTTATCTTTAATTGTTTTCTGCCAATCTGCCGCCATAATTAATTCTCCCCCCTATTTTTTTGCTTGAAAAAGTCTGGATTCAATAAGATTGCTTATATACGCCACGATATCGTCGGCGTTCTCCTCTATCGCCGCCAAAGACCGCGCCGAAATATCGCTCAAAAACATATTTATCGCCATATCCGCTACTTCGCTTACTTCATTCGAACTAAGCTTTCCGTCTGCGCTTTTTTCTTTAAGCGCGTCTACTACATTTGCCTGAAGGCTTGCCACCACGCTGTCCGCAACCATCTGAGCTTCTCCGAGCGCGCTTTGAAGCGCTTCGCTTTGCGTCTTTGTTTTAAGCCACAAAAAAACCGCTCTTACGAGCGGTATTATTATTGCCGAAAACATCAGCGGCACCGCCGCTATAACAATTTGAGTGAAATCTACCTGCATATTCTTTCTCCTTTTAAAAAAATAACAGCCCGTTAAAGGGGCTGCTTTTATGTATTAATAAAAGATGTACTTATTTTTAATTACCGAACTTTACAAATCTTTATTAGAAGGTTTTTTATGTAATTTCACATAATATATAGTCAAAGCTAATAAAAAAAGTGTGTTAAAAAAACCTAAGGTACTTGCGACATTTGCCATATTATCCGCAATCTCCCATTGCCCGGAAGGGACCAGCCACTCTGAACGAACTATCATCAAAACTTTTCCCATTAACGCTATTGCTAAAAATATAACTGACAGAAGCATAAAAACAGAACGCTTTTGTTTCTTCAGCAATAGATATAATATACATGCAATGTAAATACCGGCATGAATACAAAATAATACCCAATTCATAGTTATCGCTCCTTTCGCATCTCTTTATTAGCTAATAAAATCCAAATTATCTGTATTATAAAACCGAGCTGACCAATTGCAAAACTCGGCCACCATACCTTTATGGATATGCTAAGAAATAAGCCAATGTAGATTAAGGCCCACATAATACACATCAGCCCTGCCCACTTGATATTCTTTTTAATACCGATAATACCCATTATTAATCCAGTCGTAGGAATAATAAGTAATAAATAAACCATCTATTTAATTTACCTCCAACTCTTGTTATTCTCCCCCACTCTCAAAATAGGAATTGTTAAACGTCGGTAGTTCAGGTCCTTTCTCCCAATCGTAAGGTGTATCAATAGTTTGATTAAACGTATATAAATGATTTGGCTCATTTAATTTACCATTTTCATCCACTTCAGCGAGAATCAATACGTTATTTTTTCTAGTAGACATACCGTAAATATCATACTGCTCATAATAATTAGTTGTATACATCACATAATTACCTTCTTTAATAATCGGCGCTTCGGGCGAATCTCCAAATAGAGCGCCTAAAGCGGATAACAATTTCTTTGTAACTCCGCCAGCTTTAGATTGACCAGCCACTCCTAGAAGAGCACCGGCTGCGCTAGAACCCATCGACACATAAGCATCATAAATGTCCTGCGCATGTTTTTCCCAATCATCTGTCATCTTTTTGAAATCTTTTTGCGCTTCATAATCCACATGAATCATTTCACTGTTTACCTTTTCGCTATTTTCTAAAACATTCTCAAGAATACTTTTTGCTTCCGAATCATTCATAGAATTAGCTAAAGATTGCAAACCAATTCTCTCCTTTGCATCTTTAGGCCAAGAACCACCCCCGCCTCCTCTGCCGCCTCCGCCGCCAGCGAAGCCGCCTGTTAATTCTTCTTGTTCTTTCTGTCCGTCTTCCAATTCCTTTTCATAAGCGTTCATATCAGGATGCCCTTTCGGCACAGGAGGCGGCCCCGGCATTGGAGATGGCTCATCCGAAAATTCATCTATAGTAGTATTTTCATCCTTTACCCTTGCACCAAAAAAAGCATTACCCGCCATCAAATACTGCCTCTTATCCTTCGGCTTTTCGTTAGGGTCTATAATATACGGCTGAGGATTAATTCCCTTTCCTTCAAAATATCCTACATCAAACGGCGACTGCCCTTTGGGATATAACCTTATATCTTCCATTGTTCCTAGCGGCTTTGTGTTCAGCACTTCCCTTAATTTGCCGTCCGGCGCCACTTCGTATGTTTTACCGTTAAAAGTTATTGTCTTACTACCCTTATCCAAATTTAATCCCTTGTTGGGTAACATATTATCCTTATCTATGCCGTACACAGAGTACAAGTCATCATACGAAAAGTTAGGGTTATTACCTTCCCCGATAAGCATGTTTTCGCTGCCCGATTTGCCTTCGCTACCTATGCCCATCGCACTGTAATATCTATCTTTTAAAACCGCTTTTTCTTTTTCAAGCTGCGCCTGCCTCTCGGCAAGTTCGTCAAGTTTTTTGCCGTCCTGTTCATATACCATTGTGTGATACTGCTGCTTATGAAGTTTTGCCAGTTCGTCATCATAGCCCGCTATTTCATTTCTGAATTCGTGCAGGTACTTCGGCTTTGTTTGCTTTTTCGGTATTATACCATAATCTGTATTCTTTGCTTGAACATATTTTCGCATAACGCGGCTTAAAGAAGGCTCGCATTAATTGCGAACCTTTCATCTAATTATTGTTTTAACTTTGTTCTGTCAGGAAAAAATTCTAATTCCTTCATCATCTATTTCTATATTCATCCAACTATCATTTTTATCAATTCTGCCAAGCGGTATTTCAAAAATTATCTCATCTTTGTTTATAATCAAATCTGTAATGAATTGATTCTTATAATAGAATATCAAACGTTGCTCATCTTCCGCTAATTCTTGATATAGTATGTTTTTATCAGTGATATCTTTAATTGAATATTCATCAACTGTACTATCAAGATAATATCCCTCATCCCAAAAGAACGGTGTGATAGAAACCATATTAATATTGTTTCTTTTCTTTGACACGGATACTGCCCTACTGCACATTTCAGCTTTAACTTCTATATTAGTATTATTGAGACTAAAATCTTCTGGTATCAATATCAGCAGAGCAGCTGTAATAATTGTTGCGGTAATCAATAAAATGACGGATAGTGTAAACCAGTTTTTTCTCTTAAATATTTTCATTTCATTACCCTTTCCTTCTAATAGTACAGGAGTGCATTACCATCCTCACTAAACTTAACTTCCAGCCATTTTTCAGGTGTAAATATCACATTGCGGTCCATAGACTTAGGGAAAGTATACCAGTTGTAATGTTTCAGCACTTTGCTGTCAAAAACGATATTATCGTCTAAGTAATATATCTCTCTTTGATCAAACTCCATTGTTTCAATGTATTCTGCTTCCATTTCCCCCATCAATTCTTCAAAATCTTCCGACGTGCTATATCCGCCATAAACATATGCTTCGTCCCATATAAATGGAGTCAATTCCGCAAGACAAACCATTTCAGTTTCATTCGCCAATATATCCTTTCTTTTAATCATCTCTATTTTGGTATCATTAAATTTAAAACTGCCTCTAATGCTAGCAAAAATAAAAATGATAAGGCAGCATCCAATTACAATTAATGTCATTAAAACTATTTTCTTTATTCTCACCTAATATTCACTCCTTTCTAATCCATACCGTGCCCATCCCAGATTCCTTTGCCTTGTTCGATAACAATCTGGTAAACGATTTCAGCTACTTCGTCGGTAGATAAATCGTTATTTATCGACGATCCAATAGCTATCCCAATTGCATTGTTTTGCAAATCCATATTCGTTGCATTATACAATGTTGTTTTTAGATATTCTTCATTAGAATCATTTTTCGGCTTATTCTCATGAGCACTTGCGAACATAATCGCAAGATCCGGGCCAAGTGAACGGCTGTTCAAAGCTTGCCAAATCGCATGTTTGAATGCGTTAGCTTCTGTTGTATCTTCATTCCACGACTTCCCAAAATATTGTTTCGTGAACTTCTCTGCAAGTGTTTTATTATCATTTACCTTAAAAGCTGCTAAAGGATTAGAGACTGCTAATGCTGCTTCTCCTATTGATAATTTCCCTATTTCTCCGGTGATACCAGAAACAACTTCCTCTGGAGTTAATGTGTATTTTTTTATTGCATCTTGAAATTCCTTATTATTACAAATCTCTTGAACATTTGAATCTATCCCGTTCTCCTCTTTCGCCGCAACCACGTCACCATTATTTTCATTATCTTCAGGTCCACCAGAACCATAAAATGCAGCATTTTCTCTTTCTAACGCTTTTATCTCATCTTCCAATTGCTGTATTTCATCGAGACCATTATTATAATTTTGTTGATGTTGGTCAAACTCATCTCCATTTACTGCTCCTGATGTTAACAAAGCATAGCTTTCATTAATCTCTTTTTTTCTTTGTTCAATCTTTTTTTGAATTTGCTCAATCTGCTGCGTATATCCTTCCTTCTCATCGTCTGTCACGCTAGCACCTAAAAAAGCCGAAGCCTTTCCTTTTACCCCTTCAAATAAATCGGTTTTTGTGTCTGCCATCAAATACTGCCTCATGTCCTTCGGCTTTTCGTTAGGGTCTATAATATACGGCTGCGGATTAATTCCCTTTTCATCAAAATATCCTACATCAAACGGCGACTGCCCTTTGGGATATAGCCTTATATCTTCCATTGTTCCTCGCGGTTTTGTGTTCGGCACTTCCCTTGCTTCACCGTTCGGCGCCACTTCGTATGTTTTACCGTTAAAATTTATCGTTTTTTCGCCCCAATCCATATTAAATCCCTTATCGGGCTTAGTTGTTACTCTCTTACCATCCGGAAGTGTATATTCTTTATTGCTCCAATCCATATCAAATCCCTTATCTGGATTCATTATTACTCTTTTACCATCCGGAAGTGTGTATTCTTTTTCGCCCCAATCCCTGTCAAATCCCTTGTCTGGCATTATTTTGACTGGTGTACCGTCCGGAAGTGTGTATTCTTCATCGCCTTTATCCCTATCAAATCCCTCGTCGGGCTTTATCTTATATTTATCTATATCCCAAAAATCATACGAAAAGTTAGGGTTATTACCCTCGCCGATAAGCATGTTTTCGCTGCCCGATTTGCCTTCGCTCCCTATACCCATTGCGCTGTAATATCTATCTTTTAAAACCGCTTTCTCTTTCTCAAGCTGCGCCTGCCTCTCGGCAAGTTCGTCAAGCTTTTTGCCGTCCTGCTCATATACCATTGTGTGATACTGCTGCTTATGAAGTTTTGCCAGTTCGTCATCATAGCCCGCTATTTCATTTCTGAATTCGTGCAGGTACTTCGGCTTTGTTTGCTTTTTCGGTATTATACCATAATCTGGCTGTTTTGTATAGAACGAACTATCGCCCCCCGACGGCGCCCTGCCTAAAAGATTATCATAATCTGCGTACGAAGATTGTCTCGAATCTGCGGGCGAAGGCTGCTCGATAAGATTACCATAACTGGTTTGGGACAACTTCTCTAAATTTCTCTACTCAGGACGTCTTCCCGAACCTTTTAGTCTATCCTGCTTGCTTGCTAATTTATCTCTTCTCTTCTTTTCCTCTTCATCATCTTCAAACCATAATGGAAATTTTGACATATCTTATTCCTCTTTTCTTAATTTTTTAATTCAAAAAAACGAGCCTTTGCGCCCGTTCTGCTCATTATCATTATATTTATTGTCTCATAAAAGACCGCTCATAATCGCTCAAGTTTTAACCTCATGCTATTACGGTGTCATCCTGAACGAAGTGAAGGATCTTTCACAACCGCGCTTTTCTAATATCCTTACAGCATTTTTAAGGCGTCCTGCTTTTTGTCGCAAAACGCCTTTTTAAAATCGCCGTTGTTGCCGTTTTGCACCATACCATCGCCTATGATAATACATGTCCCGAGAGTAAGGCGAACAAGCTCTTTTGTCTCTTTCGAGCTTTTTTCAAGCATTTCTATTTTCTGCTCATTGTCTGCCGTCTTTTGCGCTTCCTTTTTGCTCTTTTTCCTGCTGCCTGCTATGCCGCCCACAACCGCGTTAATCAAAATCATAACGGCGCCTACGCAAACTCCGGTTATAATTCCGTCCATCTTCATCACCCCTAAAAGAGCCGAGCCCATGTCACCGGCCCGACTATTCCGTCAATTTCCAATCCGTTTGCCTTTTGATACGCTTTTACTGCCGCCTGCGTCTTTTTACCATAAATACCGTCAATTACGCCCGGATCAAACCCATTTTTAACAAGCGCCTTTTGCACTGCCCTAACATCGTCGCCTATTATATAAGGGCTTGTCTTTTTCAGCTTTCTTGTATATGCCGGAATCTGTCCGCTCTCTTGCCCTAAAACATTGAGCCTGCCGTATCTGTTCCATCCCGTTTTGCATATGCTTTCGCGAATAACACCGTAGTCTCTTCCCTTAGCGTGCACAACACTTCCGTCGCCCATATACACGCCGACATGATGCATCTTGTTCTTTGTGCTGTACTTTTTAAATACCAAATCTCCCTTTATAAGGTCGTTTTTGCTGATAGGTGTGCAATGATGAAAATACAAACCATTCGCCGTGGTGTCTTTTTCTATCATGCCTTTCTCGAGAAGATACGCCACGATAAGCCCGCTGCAATCATATGCGACAAGCGTTTGCCCGTTTTTCATATGCTTTTCATACTGCGCAAGCGCCCTTTTGTAGTTTTTCTCAGAGTTCTCGAGCCTTTTTATAAGGCTTTGTGTCATAGCTTGTCCCTGTGCGCCCCAAACATAAAGGCATCCTTGGCGTGAATCTATATACGCCAAAAACTTATCTCTTCCGCTCGTCTGCTTATCCCAATCCTCTTCTTCAACAAGGCCTGCGGCATCTTCGCTTTTAATGCGCCCCAAAATATAAGCGATTATTATATCGTCTTGCTCCTCGCCTAGAACGAGCGCCCTTTCGCCGCATTCTAATGCGCCTATCAATATATTTCTGTCTCTTCCGTATACAGGAATTTTACATTTAGCTGTTTTCATTATTCTCTTCTCCTCATCTTTAAATTTTATTATATTTTCTTATAATCCCAAAATATAGGCTCGTACAAGGTCATCATCTGCTTCGTCGATATCCCCGTCACGGTCTACATCTGCTCTGTTCTGTTCTTCCTGATTCAATAAACTCAAACCAAGATAATGCAGCCTGATAAGCGTATAATCTGAAATGGAAATCGAGCCGTCATTGTTAACATCCCCGTATCTGCCGCCTCCGATAAATATTTTCTTGTTTATCGCTCCTTGATTCGGAGCTATCCATACGCCCGTTATCTCTTTATTGATGCTGCCTTGTGCCGGAGCAATTTGAATTTTTTTTACAGCCTTATTTACGCTTCCCGGTGAAACTGCTATATGAATACCATACGGTATCGAATCGCCAACAGCCATTGTAATTTCCTCCTTTATGCTTGATATGTTAAATAAATAGTACCTTTAGGGTATGTGCCTGCCGGCGGGCTGGCAGATGTTCCAAAAATAACCGGGCATAATTGAACGGGCGCACATCCTGATACGTTTAAAACAAGCCTGTTGTTGGCTGTGTCATATGTTAAAGTATCGTCTGTGTCCAATGTTATAGTTTGTATTGTTCCAAGCTTTGTCGTAGTTACAGCGCCCGTGCCAATCTTAGTTTCTGTTACCGCTCCTGTTGCGAGGTGCTCGGCATCAATTGAACCGTCAACATAATGTTCGCTGTCTATGCTGTCATCAGCAATTTTTGTGCCGTCAACGCTGTCCGCCGCCAAATGTTCCAAATCGATCGAACCGGCAGCATAATGCTCGCTGTCTATGCTGTCATTGGCTATTTCTGCGCCTGTGACACAATCGTCCGATAAATGATTGTTCTCAATAATATTATCGGTCAGCCCGCCCGAAACAACCGCGTCTATCTGCGTTTTTAAATCGGCTAATTGATCATAAAGTGTAAGCCCTGAAACACCAGCTATTGCTGCGCTTCCTATGTTTTCTGCTCCGCTTGATTCTGTAACGGCGTTTTCCAGCTCTGCCATTAAACCATTAAGCGCTTCTCTTAACTGGTTAAGCGGTGTTTGAATCTGCGCTCTTGCTTCTGCTTCGCTCTCGGGCGTTGCCGGATAGCTCGTCTCATTTGCTAATCCGTCTGCCGGATCAAATTCCATCTGTGTAAATGCCATATCGTTACCTTTTTACCTTTCTGTTAATAAAATAACTAATTCGTATTCCCGTAAGGCCGACCCCTCTGTTCGCTTCGCTGCCGGTTACCTTAATCTGTATAAAAGACACCATTCTCATTTTCAGCTTCATGGCAAATGTTTTCGCATATTTAATGATATTCCAGGTAAACGCCTCCCAGTTAAACTCACCCCAGTCAAAAGATTTGATGTCAATATTTTTGCTCATAAATTCGTCCGTTTTCTCATTGCCCACGCTCACGGTAACCTTTACATTTCCGTCGCTGCTAAAACTCGGGTAAACTTCCATAAAAGTTTTCAGTACCTGCGGCTTTCCTAAATCAAACGCTTTGGATACAAAATATGCGTTATACGCTTCGCCGAAATCGTTCTTGTTTTGTATAAACTTTACGATGCCCTCCGCGCAGCCGTAATGCAAACTCTCTCCCGAATAAAAAACGTTTGCGTTAATGCCCGAAAATCTATACCACGCAAGCCTTTTTTGCGCCTTTTCATAATCGGAATAGTTATAATACGGCGTCTGTTCATAATCCCAAAGATATACGTATCCTCCGGCGCAAAGCCAGTAATATCTTGCATAGTCGCAAGAGCATGCCTGCTCCAAGCTGCTTTCGCTAAGCAGCAAGCTGTTAATATTGGCAGAAAGCGGCTTAACTGTGTTTTCGAGCTCGTTCGAGGTGCTTATAAGCATATGTACGCCGCTTTTCGAGTTCGCGAAGACAAGCTGGTTATCGACAAGCTGCACGCTTCCGGGCATATCACACCCTATCGCGCTGTTGCATTCTCTGACGGGGTAAAAAACGTCCTGTCCGTCAAAAACATAACCCACGGCAAATATAGAATTCTTTTTGAAGATAATCAGCTCTCCGTTCATCTTAGCCGCAGCTGTTATCGATTCGCTGTTTTGATCGAGCAGCTCTTCGCTTGTATCGGGGAAATACGCCATACCGTAACTCTGATTCGCTCCTAAATCGCTGCGCCAGTAAGTGTACGGAAAGTCGCTGTTGCCCATTACAAAAACCCGCGTTCCGCCGTCTACTCCGCTGCTTTCGCCGCCAAAGGGCAGCCCGACCGTACACGAAGTTATCTTCGCTTTAGCGGCGGAATTCGCTTTAAACGCCGTAACCCAAACGTTGTTTGTGCCAGCTCCCGGCGCTCCGTGCGGACTTGTCCCGCCGCTGAAATTCACCGTTCCGTCTGTGCGGTTTACAGTAAAATCTGTGCCCTCTGTTAAATCGGCCGCGTCGACGCTTACTAAAACTGTGTCGGCATCAAGCTCTGTTTGCGGCAGGCTGTACGTCGTGCTTGAATCGTCGCCGTTGTAATGAACGGTAAACCCGCCGCCTATAAGATTGTAGCTTTCGTTGTCATCGCTTTCGCTCATATCCGGAGCTGTATTTATCATTACCACAGGCGAATACGGCGTTACCTCACTTATCGTGTAATCAGCCGCTATTTTCCAAATTTCTGTGCCGTCAATATAAAAAAGTGTATCACCAAACTCGATAAATACGCCTTTTCTCTCCTCAATACCGCCTCTTTTTTCAATCACGTTTTTTCCGTCCCAGCGATACAGTTTCTCTCCCGCATGCACCGCCTGATATCCATTGTATTTACCGGATATAGCATATACATCTCCGTCAAGCCCCTGCGTCACCAACTCCTGCCCGTCTCTTTTTGAAAGCACCTTGTCCCTAAACCAAAGGTTAAGCATATCCGGGCTTTGATTATCATTTATTCCATACTCCGGATCATGCGTGTTTATACCTCCGTTAAGGTCGGGAAGAGTAATTTCATTTATTGGACTCGCTCTCATAACCTCACCTCTTTTTTATTTAAAATATCAATTTTTTTAATTTGTTTTTTAATCATTCTGCATCTAATCCAATAACATCAGAAGCAAATACAACTCTATGCTGAACTGTACCGCCTGTAAAACCTGTGATGCCTACACCTTTCACGCCCTTTACACCAGCATTAAAATAATTTACCGTAGAACCTGAGCCCGTTCTCCACGAAACACCGGTCTCTAATATATAAGGGCTTGAAGTTAATAATATATAGCTTGGAACCTTTCTCATTGGTATTTCAAAAGCATGCTGCATTTCAATGCTTGTAGACGTTTTGAAAATTCCGCACACACCATCTCCCAAGATTCTATAATAACGCTGGCAGGCAGACATCTCCTCTTGAATTGTTTTAGGCTCAAATTCTGTAGAAACGCTGCCTTTCTCAAGCTTTACCTGCGCAATGTCAAATGTACCCGACTGATGGCCAAGGCTGTCTGTGCGATAATCTCTATTGCTTCCACAATCAAACCAATAATTTAACCTCACAAAACTATTTACTCCGATTAGCACACCATTTAACGACGATAATTCAAAGGACATTTCAAATTTCTGCCATGTGGAAGTTACTGAAATTTTTTGTGTAAATCGCTTATCAATTGTGCTGCCTCCCGCTCCAGCATATTGATAAACTTCTATTGATAAGTTTCTAGAAGCATCTGCTTTTGCCCAAAAACTTAGTACAACCGTTTCTCCGGCAAGAGTTCTAACATCTTCAATGCTTTGTGCTTTTAAACAATAATCTAAACTACCTGTTCCTGCAGTAACAATCGTTCTTGAATAAAATTTTGGATTATTCGGAACTTGTGTTTGCCCAACCGCAAATTCTTGTCTGCTGTGAACTTTGGTGCTTCCATTATGTTCGTTTATCCACCTATCGTCGCTGCCATACCCACTAGAACTTTGCGATACTCCTCTCTGCCAGATGTCAAAATTACCGTTAATTATATAATTCTTACCGGGCGGCGCATACGCTTGTCCCAGCTCTTTTATCTCATTTACCCGCCGGGACAGCCGCAAAAACTCCGCACTCGATACACTCCTCATTGCAAACCACCTAATATCTCATACTCATCGATTATGTCCGCCTCATCCATGCGGATAGTGCGTATAAGCGAACGGTACATATAACTGTATTCGCTGTGCATATCTGCGTTTTTGTCCGCAAGCGCGAAGCTTGCCGCAAGCCCGTACGGCATGATTCTTGCCGCTGTGTCGTCACTTATTTCAAGCGTATCATCAAGTCCTGTTATACCGCCCGTAAGCGTAACCTGCTCATACCCCGCAAGTTCTTTTTGCAATATATCTAGTATCTTTGGCGCTCTGTCTGCGTAACTCTCCGCATATTCGGAGCTGACGCTGCCATCCGACTCAGTCTCGTCAATCAATGCAAGGCTTAGTTCATATACATCTCTAGCTGTCATTTTTCCTTCTCCTTTTGCTTTTTATTTTTCGAAGCTGCCGCTTTTCTTTTTTGGGAATAGCGGCCTCAAACTTTTTGCTCATCTTCTTTATGTTAATTTCATCTTCTATATTCAGAATGCCTTTACTGTCAAACACACCGATAACTTTGTTCTGGGCGTGATCGATTACATGCATTTTCGGTTTTCCTTTAAATTTCATTTTGTTCTCCTCTTAGAGCAAACTTATGTTATAGCGAAAATATACGCACTAAATTTGCTCCTATAAAAAGCGAAGGGCGCAGCAATTCAGCGCCCCTGCCTTTTTCTTTCCTATAGCTGTACCGCTTCTATCTGTACGTTCGCAAGCTCTCCCGACTCAAGCGCCACACCTTCGCTGTCAACAAGCGTTACGCTTATGTCGTCGCTGGAAAGGTTTTTATACCTCGCGGTATCAAAAAGCGCAATATACGCCGTAGACACAGCAGGCACATTTACGCTCATATCGCCGAGCGCAGACCTCGGGCCGTCACCCGAACCAACGCATACGACCGCTTCGTGCTCCGCGTTAGCGTTTTGCACTCTAAGTACAAGCCTTTGGTCTTTGCCGTTTTCGCAAGGCACCGTCTGTGAAACGTCTCCGGCTGTAATACTTGCAGTCAGTTCCGCATCGCTTTTTCCGCCTTTAACACTAAAAATACTTACATCTGCCATATTTCATTCGCCTCCTATATCGCCGATTCTTCCGCTGTGGTAATATCCACCGTTATCAGCTCGGCCGGCCTAATAACCGTCGCGCCGTAAAGATGGAGCGCTTTAAACGCGTCCGCGAAAGATTTTTCAGGCTTATATCTTTCTATCATGCTCACGGGTATCTGTTCGGCAAGCGCAATCGCCTGCTTTGAAAATGCCATGCAGTGGTTAACAGCGCCCGTCTTTTGAATAGAGTTTGAAACAAACACTTTAAAATTAAGATAACTTCCCTTAAACCCTTTTCCGAAAACCTCTGCGTTATTTTGCTGGAATACGATTTTTCCCAGCACAAGTTTGGTATAAACTTCGGGAGATATTACCAGAAACTTATCTTCCTCAAAAGGTACATCTGTCTCGAGCAAACCCTGCTCTGCTTTGGCAAGTGTAGATAAAATGCTGGCTGAGGTACAAGTTGCATCTTCAACCGTCGTCGCCGCCTGATCATAAAGCCCCGCTAAATAAATATCGAGCGTCTGCCCGAGCGCGCGCTTTGCTTCTCTCATTTCTGCGTTAAATACATCGCCCTGCGACTGTTTGCTGTCTATTCTGTCAATTTCAACATTGACGTATTTTGCCTCTGTAATAAAGAGGTCTTGGTTATAGCTCGTCTTGCTTTCAAGCGTAATGTCAGTGCCTGGTATATAGTCGCTTACCGTCGGGCGCCCGATACCCGCGATGTGCAAAACATCGCCCTTCTTTGTTATATCGCCGAGTATCGGCCCCTTATAACAAAGGCTCTTGAATACACAATCTCTGCTTCTGTCTGTCATCAATTCTTTTGCAAGAATCTCCGGCCTAAAACTTTCGTATGCCAATTTTTCTTCATCCTTTCATCATTTACTACGTGTCAGGTATTTCCAAATACGCTCGTGATTTCTGTCAAGCTCGGCAGGCGACATGTTTTTTATTACAGCGTCGCTTAATTCTAGTTCTCGCGCACTTCCTTTGCTCTGCGGCTTTCCCATACTCGCGGCAGAATTTTTGGCGTTCGTGTCCCTTTGCTCTAATTCCCTTGCCAATTTATCCGCCTGCGCCCGATATTCTCCTGCCTGGTATAGCAGGAACGCCTCGCTTAGCGGCACACCTCTGCTCCAGTCATTCAGCACGGCTTTCGGCAGTCTCCGAGGGTCAATCCCCGGATTCCTTGCCATAAAGTCGCCAAGCTGTCCGTCAACACGCGCTTGCGCAGAAGCCTTGTTATCATAAGCCTCTTGGCTGTTATCTCTGCCCTCGCCTTGCTTTAAAATCTCGTCGTATTCTTGAAGCTTTGCGTTTGCTTCTTCAAGCCTTGCGCTTAGCTTGTCATAGTTCATGCCTTTCTGGGCATAAACAGTCGCCGCGTCTTTGCTGAGCGGCATATCCTCCTTGTTGTACCGAATTGTCATAAAACTCTCGTCCGTTACCTCAGGTTCATTACCGCTCTGTTCAAATCCGCCGGCTATATCCGGCTGGTTTGCCGTGGCATCTACCTGTGGTTGGGTAGTGTCTAACATAATTTTTGTCTCCTTTCCTTTTCTTTGCAAACTCGTGCCCGTTTTATCAGTTTGCCGGTATAAAAAAAGACCGCGTTTCCGCAGTCTAAATTTTCTTCTGTTTATTCAAAAAACACGTGCCAGCCCTTACACATCTGATACTTTAATCTATAGAATACAACAGCTTTCCATGAAAATCATAAAAACGCAATCGTTCTTTCCTAATCGATTCATCCTCATTATCCGGATCCGGAATATATTCACCAAAGCGCAAACACACCATATCATCAAGAATCACCGGAATGATATCGCCATCAAAACTTGCCGCGTAGGCAATGATAACTTCTTCATCTTCCATATTATAAAAACGTATTTCATCCGTCTGATTATAGTATATAACAACATGTTCATCCGCAATTTCGGGATGATAACAACCTCCATCATCTATCTGACGAGTATTCTCTCCGTTTAAATCACAACTGACTAACCGACTGTCTACATAGCTTTGTTCATATGTTCCATAATAGAGTCTGTCCTTATTAATAGCAAACATATATTCGTACTCAATTTTATTCACTTTTGTTATTTTAGCATTAGATAAATCAAATTTATAAATGCTATTACTCAAATGTCTGCTTATGTAAATATTGTTGCAAACTATTTCTAACCAACGGTCAATATCCAGATCGATTAATAACCGCTCATTAGTACCGTCATCATTCATCGCATATATCATATTGTACCGCTCAAATATCTTATTAATCAATTTCGTATAGAAGATTATATCTCCGCGAATAAAAAAATGGTTTATCTTCGCGCTGCTCAATTTTTGAACGTTTGTTCCGTCAATATTAACTCTAAAAAGACGGTCGTTCTTGTCGCAAAAAAATATATGATTTTTTGTCATTGTAATCTTATTCGGATATACGCCGTCAATCACAATTTCTTCATTCTCGTTCATGTCTATTACCGAAAACTTTTCATCCGTCGCATAGTAAAGCTTTTGGTCAACAAACAAAAAACCTTCAATATTATCTTCAATGAATACTTTTTCTTTTTCAAAACCCATATCAATCATACAAAGATTCTTTGTGTTTGGGTTAATATAATAAATATTATTCTCATATTCCGCGGCAACTGTGCAGAGCTGTTCCGCATCGTTTTCTTCACTTTCATCATACATATATTCATGGGATTCTTTATACACTTTTATTTCATCAGGTTTTATATCCCCTTTATATGGTGCAACAAGCGATGTACATACTATGATGATAAAAACAACGATAACTACGACTATTATCGGTATAATCACATATCTTTTTTTCATATGCTTTCCTCTCTTTCTGCTCTCTTTTATTTATAAAATCGATCTACTGCATTAGATATTTGCTTATCAAAAATCGATGCATAAACATCTGCAATCCACTTTGTTCTATCGTGATGTTTCGCAATATCACATATTTTCGTTTTGTCAACAAAAAGGTTGTTCTTATATAGTACATAATGCATAACGATCTCTGCTGCGATGGCTTCCTCAGACCATTTCTCATAGCCTTCATATTCGTTTAATATTTTTGGTGCCATATCCTTTGCGAGAGCGTTGATGTTTCCCTGATACTCTTTTAAGACTTGCTCAAATTCGGGTTTCGTAAAATTTATTTGCACCACATCCGAGTTAATATTCGTATCACGCGTTTCGTTAATAACTTCAGGCATATTCTTTTCTAATATCTCCTGACCTTTTGAATCTTTAGGCCAAGAACCGCCACCGCCTCCTCTGCCGCCTCCGCCGCCAGCGAAGCCACCTGTTGATTCTTTTTGTTCTTTTTGCGCTTCATCCAAATCTTCTTCGTATGCGTCCATATCCGAATGCCCTTCAGGCACAGGAGGTGGCCCCGGCATTGGCGATGGACTGGGCTCCGTCGGATATTCTTCCTTCTCATCGTCTGTCACGCTTGCGCCTAAAAAAGCCGAACCCTTTACTCCTTTAATTAATTCGGAGCTCGTGTCTGCCATCAAATACTGCCTCATGTCCTTCGGCTTTTCGTTTGGGTCTATAATATACGGCTGCGGATTAATTCCCTTTCCTTCAAAATATCCTACATCAAACGGCGATTGCCCTTTGGGATATAGCCTTATATCTTCCATTGTTCCTAGCGGCTTTGTATTCGACACTTCCCTTGCTTCACCGTCCGGCGCCACTTCGTATGCTTTGCCGTTAAAAGTTATTGATTACCCTTATCAAAATTTAATCCCTTGTTGGGTAACATATTATCCTTATCTATGCCGTACACAGAGTACAAGTCATCATACGAAAAGTTAGGGTTATTACCTTCCCCAATAAGCATGTTCTCACTGCCCGATTTGCCTTCGCTACCTATGCCCATCGCACTGTAATATCTATCTTTTAAAACCGCTTTTTCTTTTTCCAGCTGCGCCTGCCTCTCGGCAAGTTCGTCAAGCTTTTTGCCGTCCTGCTCATATACCATTGTGTGATACTGCTGCTTATGAAGCTTTGCCAGTTCGTCATCATAGCCCGCTATTTCATTTCTAAACTCATGCAGATACTTCGGCTTTGTTTTCTCTGTCGGTATCATACCATAATCTGGTTGATTTGTATAGAACGAACTATCGCCACCCGACGGCGCCCTGCCTGAAAGATTATCATAATCTGCGTACGAAGATTGTCTCGAATCTGCGGGCGAAGGCTGCCCGATAAGATTGCCGTAACTGGTTTGGGACAACTTATCTAAATTTCTCTGCTCAGGACGTCTTCCCGAACCTTTTAGGCTATCCGGCTTACTTGCTAATTTTTCTCTTCTATTTCTTTCCTCTTCATCCTCTTCAAACCAATTATATGGTGAACTGTTCGACATATTGTCCCCTCTTTTCTAAATTTATTTGAATATAAAAAACGAGCCTTTTTAGCCCGTTTCATTTCTCCTTATTCATTGTCTCATAAAAAATCGCTCATAATCGCTCAACTTTTTAAAATCCGAAGAATCTTTCTCAACTGCCAACTCAAATACTGGCGTCATTATTTTATGAAACGAGAGCCGCATTTTTGCAGCCCTCGTTTCACTAATCTTAAAATGCTTCAATCTGCATAAATAAAAATCCGGCGGCTGCTCCTGCTGCCGCAGCAGCCAGAGCAATCAAAAGCTTAATTTTATTGTCTTTCTTTTTTGTAGTGTTAGCGACTATTTGGTCAATCTTATCTTCAAGTCCGACAAGCTTTTGATGAGATACGCCAAGATTACCGCCCATTTGCACACCCATATTATCAATTTTCGCATTCAGCTTAACATCAAGCTTTTCGATTTCGCCATTAGTTTTCGCCAGAGCGTTATTGATATCGCATGTTTGCGCATACAGATTATCAACATTGTCCTCAATTTTAGACAGGCGCTCGCTTTGTTCGCTCGTCAATGTCGCCACCTTCTTTTTCTTCTGATTATATATAATATGCAACTTATCACACACATGTACCATACATGTATGTACATTAACGAGGACAAGCTTTTTAATTATATGCCGGCCGCCTGTGCAATGCTTTTCACGACCTCCATCTCTATCATTCCCTGCTCTACCGCCGTTTCCATTGCTAAAAGAATATCCTTCGCGTTTACGCCTTCGTCCGTCATGGCAAGAAGCCCGTCAGCAAGTTCTTTTGGAATGCTGCCATTTACCGCTGCCGATGCTATTTCATCAATGACTATCTTCAGCTTTTCTTCCTGTTCAGGTAATACCTGTTCAGGTGATGCCATTTCGGGCGGTGCTTGCCTTTTTTGCTGCTCTGCTGCTTCTGGTATCTGTCCATTTTCTTTAGTCGGCATATATTCCTCTTTCTGCACAGCCTCATCGGCCGCCTGCGCAATTTTTTTCACAACTTCCATCTCTATCATTCCCTGCTCAGCCGCCGTTTCCATTGCCAAAAGAATATCCTTAGCGCTAATGCCTTCGTCCGTCATCGCAAGAAGCCCGTCAGCAAGTTCTTTTGGAATGCTGCCGTTTACCGCCGCCGACGCTATTTCGTCAATGACTATCTTCAGCTTTTCTTCCTGTTCAGGTGAGATTTGTTCGGGTAATGCCTGTTCAGGAGCCGGCATTGCCGGCAACGCGGATATGCCCTGCCCCATATCAACAGGCAAACCTCCCGGCATCTGCGGCATGCCCATTCCAGGCATTGTCTGCGGCATGCCCATTTCCCGCTGCGCTCCGCCCTGCTCCGCTTCGTTTAGCTGCTCAATCAGCTCTTCCTTCATCGGAATATGCCCGTCGGGTATACGCTCAAGATACTGCGCGAAACTGATCTGCCCGTTCATGAGAAGGTTGTCAAGCGTCTGCAACACCTGTATCTCGCTCCACATAGAAGACGGCCCGACGTCCACGCGAAGGTTCATTGTATATTCGTCAAGCACTTCATCGGGAAGCGGCACATAAGTGCGTTTTCCGTCTTCCTCAACGGGTATCATGCGCCCTGTCTTATAGAAATTGCGTATAAAATCGAGCCATATAAGCCCAACGTCCTCAACGAAAGAATAAAACCTCTCCTGCTGAGACTGAAGCGGAACCATAGCCGCGTCTCTCGTGGCTATAAACGCAGAAGCATTGTCGGGGTTTCTTATGTTTCCGAGAGTTACGTCATTCGCGCCCATCATACGCATCGTCGTATCAAGCGTAACGTCAAAGCCTTTCCATGCGTCGTACGCCATGTTCGGCAGGCTCATATACTGCGCAGCACCGCCTATATCGCCATTTACTGCAATAGCGCCCGCAACCTTATTCGTCCATTCCTTAATTCTCGTCTTATCAAAAATAACTTTCGGAAAGCTTGTCTGCACCTGATTGAGCTGGCTCAGCGCCAAAATTTTGTTTACAAACACTTGATTTGGTATAAGGCCCGAAACTTCGGCGGTGCCGTGGCAGCAGTTCTTTCTCGTTTCCCAGTTCATAAGCGCAACAGGATACCTGCAAAGATTGGTATCCTTTTCTTTTTGAATAATAACATCTTTTACCGATTTTTCGCAGAACACCCTGCCGTCTTTTTTGTACATCTTAAGAAGCACATTACATTTTCCCAAATCATCAAGCTCAATCTTTCCCATATCTCCGGATGTATAAGTGTTGTCATCGTCAGCTTTTATATCATCGATATTCTTACATCCGTTTTGTTTTGCTTCCTGCTTAACCTTGCTTATTAGCTCACGAAAAACTATTATAATATACGGCTGGCTCTGCACATCAGGGTCGTTTGGGTTGCCCGGGTAATAATTGACGTTGTCGACAAGCATGGTATTAATATCGCCCGTAAGCGACTGCCCTGTTTTAATCTGCGAATCCCAGTAAAAATACTGCACATAATCGCCCGTTATCGCCGCCTGCTTTAGGCCTTCTTTGGTAAGGTAATCCATCTTAAGCCTCTCCCAGAGCGAATCGCAATAATTTGATATCTGCCGAGCGTATGTGCCTATATCCTCGCCGTCGCTTATACCCTCCGCGAAGAACTCAAGCTCCAGCCTCCTGTCAGTAACGGCGGCAATCTTCCATGCGGAAGCGTACTTTATAAAATTGACCACAGGAGTCGGCAATCCCTCGTGCGGTATGCCCACCCATTGGTCTCCGGCATAAAACCTCTCGTTTAAATCGACAGTACTGTAAAGCCCAATCTTGCTTTTATAGTCTATTCCAAGTTCATATTCGCGCCATACATTCGTCTTGCTCATATTTTTTCACCATACGGGTCGTAGTTGAGTATCGTCTCAAACTTTTTTAATAGCTCAGTCTGCGCCTCGCCCTGCTCGTCCTTGTCAAATATCCGCTTTACCTTTGGCAGCGCGCCCTTTTTGATACCCATACCGTCCCTTACTCCTTTTCTGTAAAAAATCATGCATATGACAGCAACAAAAATTCCCGCCGCTATGCCAACAATAATATCGCTCATTTTCTACCTCCTAAATTTTTTATCTATTTTTTTCTGCTCTTTGCAGATAACCAGCCTTTTTTATACAACTTGTGTAATTGCGGCATAAAAAAAGAGCGTCCAAATGCCGCTCATAATTTCCCTTATTCATTATCTCATAATAAACCGCTCATAATCGCTCAATCTTAAATAAAAAATCCGCAATGCTGACAACGATTACGAGCTAGAAACTTGTGTCTGTTATTCAAAAAAACCAAAGCCAACGCTGACTTCCTCTTCTATTTTCTGAGGCTCTTTGCCTTCTTGCTTGACATACAAATCGCCTCTGAGCGTGTTGCTATCAAAATTTTTAAGATAAGCAATAGTGCTTCCATCGTTATACATATTGATACTTGTTACATTAAAATAGTTTGTAACATAAGAAAATCCTACTTCTGTATCAATTAATAAGGGTTCCTCTCCTTCCTTGACAATATACAGATCACCACTATGATTCTTTTTATCCAAATTTGAAATATATGCAATGTGCTTGCCATCCTCGCTGATTTCCAATAATATAGAAACATTTTGTGCTAACAATACTGGCTCATTATTTTCGTTGACGCTATACAAATCATTTTCCCAAAGCCCGGAAGTTTCAACTCCATAAACCAAAGTTTTGCTGTCATCGCTAATTAAATAATTAAGAACATTATTAACTGTTTTCGAATTACTCCCACTAAATTTATAAAATAATGAATGTTCATTCTGTCTATTGCCTGTAATGGTCGCGATTAAACTTCCGTCATTACTAATAGCAAATCTTGCTAAAGACTTTCCCGTGACCTCTACAGATTCTTTACCTATTTCTTTTAAATATAGTGTCCCGCTCATTGTTTGCTTATTTGCGTCTGCAAGAAATAAAACAGCCCCGTTATTGCTGATGCTTTGTTTCATATTTGAAAGAAACGCTTTTTTAGCTATTCTTTCCATCTCTCCATTAGAATAAATATATATATCAGCCCAATTGAAATCATATGGATTGTCATCTTTATCAAAATCCACTTCTTGAGCAGCCCGCGAATTTTTCGTAAACACAATAAAATTTGCATATTCATTCATTTCAAATGAATATTCTTTATCTCCAATGCTAATCTTATCTTTTTCTTTTAATTGCCCATCCGATGTGTATTCACTGATATAGAGCTCGCCTTTGCCAAATCGCCTATAAAACAAGGCAACTCCATCTTGGCTAATTCCATAATCAAATGCTTTTTTTGTAAGTAACTGCTTTACTCCCATATTGTCAAAGAGATATACTTCCTGCTCAAAAACATCATCTCCTTTTAAGGAATACAAAATTTTTCTGCCATTAACATCAACTTCATGCGCCCATACTTCCGGTGCAATTTTTTGCGGAGCATCCCCAATTTGGCATAGATTTAAGCTGCGTATTGCACTTCCCTCTTCTATCTTCTCTAATTTTTCATATACAACCATCGGCAAATCATTCACTCGTTCTATCTGAATATATTCTTTATGTATCGGTTGTAACAGCAGTACAAGAACTACCACAGCCGCTGCTAAAAATATTATGCTAACTACAAAAAGTATTTTCTTTCTATTTTTTTTCATAACCGCCTCTTTTCTAAAAGAAATCTAATTCGCAGCATTTCCGTATGTATAATTCAATACATAACTAATGGGGTTTTCTGAATCATAATTAAAACAAAATACAGGATCTATAAATAAGAAACGCCTAGGTTGTGAGCCTTTATCCCTTGAAAAAAATTATTTTAGTAAATCTTTCATCAATAAATGGTGATTCTATTACCCATATCGTACTGAAGTTCTCCTCTTTTCAAATCAAGCTTATACTTTTTGTTTTTAAAATCTTCAGTAATATAAACAACATTATCTACGACATTAAACTCATCTACGCTCATCTCAATTAACAATTGATCGTTTGTGCCGTCCGCATTCATCGCATATAACAGTGTAAAACAATCAAAACCATCATAAAACACATCGGTATAAAAAATCTTATCACCCCGAATAATAAAATCGTTTATATTTTTATCAGATACTACCGCCATATTGTTACCTGCTTTATCTACCCTGCATATATTCGCATTTTCATTGCAAAAGAATATATTATCTGCTGAAACCCAAATCGTTCTGATATTTCCATTTATATTGTCAAGCAATACAATGTTATTGTTTTCTGCGTCTATACGCAATAATTCTGCTTCTGCAAGATAGTATACAGTATCATTTACAACGGCAAATGATTCTACATTACTACCAAGCATTCTGCGGTTTTGCTCTAATAAGTTTTCTAAATATAAATTACAATTTTCAATATATAATGTTTCATCCTTATTTTTGAATTGCCCAGCTTGCAACTTTGTAAATGCATTTTCCTGATTTGTGTCATAAACATAATCTTGACAGTTTTTACAGTATACAATATCTTCTATATTATCCTTTGGCATATATGTATCATCGAAGATGACTATACAAATAATCGCCAAAGCAATTGCCATAAGCCCAAACGGAATAAACACCCAATATTTTTTCAAAAATACACTGCACCTTTTCATTGATCTTCCCTCCGTCAAAATTATTCATGACCAATTATGCCTATTTCTTAATATCTCATATAACGACGCCCAAAATTTAGTGTGATCTTTCTTTTCTCCTATATCACAGGTGGATACTTGCTTTCCGCCTATGCCCATCTCATATAAATCATAATGCATTACGATATCCGCTACTATTTCTTTTTCTGACCATCCTTTAAATTCGGGATTATTTTTAATCAGTTCCGGCACTAAATCTTTTGCATACTCAAATATATTACCGCCATATTTTTTCAGGTGGTCTTTGAACTCTTCCTTAGTAAAGTCTATTTGTAAGACGTTCTGGTCATTATCAGTTGTTTTATTAATATATGTAAGCTCTTTTTCCTCATCCCCCCAAGAACCTCCTGCACCGCTTCTGCCGCCTCCGCCGCCAGCAAAGCCGCCTGTTAATTCTTCTTGTTCTTTCTGTCTGTCTTCCAATTCCTTTTCATAAGCTTCCGGATGTCCTTTTGGCACAGGCGGAGGCCCCGGCATTGGCGATGGACTGGGCTCCGGCGGATATTCTTCCGTCTTATCGTCTGTCACGCTTGCGCCTAAAAAAGCCGAACCCTTTACTCCATTAATTAATTCGGAGCTCGTGTCTGCCATCAAATACGGGCTCTTATCCTTCGGCTTTTCGTTAGGGTCTATAATATACGGCTGAGGTTTAATTACCTTATCATCAAAATACCCTTCATCGAACGGCGACTGCCCCTTCGGATAACGCATTACCAAGTCATTTTCATCAAAATATCCTACATCAAACGGCGATTGCCCTTTGGGATATAGCCTTATATCTTCCATTGTTCCTCGCGGTTTTGTATTCGGCACTTCCCTTAATTTACCGTCCGGCGCCACTTCGTAAGTTTTACCGTTAAAAGTTATTGTCTTATTACCCTTATCAAAATTTAATCCCTTGTTGGGTAACATATTATCCTTATCTATGCCGTACACAGAGTACAAGTCATCATACGAAAAGTTAGGGTTATTACCTTCCCCAATAAGCATGTTCTCACTGCCCGATTTGCCTTCGCTACCTATGCCCATCGCACTGTAATATCTATCTTTTAAAACCGCTTTCTCTTTCTCAAGCTGCGCCTGCCTTTGCGCAAGCCTGTCAAGCTTTTTGCCGTCCTGCTCATACACCATTGTGTGATACTGCTGCTTATGAAGCTTTGCCAGTTCGTCATCATAGCCCGCTATTTCGTTTCTAAACTCATGCAGATACTTCGGCTTTGTTTGCTCTGTCGGTATTATACCATAATCTGGCTGTTTTGTATAGAACGAACTATCGCCCCTGCCCGGTGTTTGCATGCCGGAATAGCCGTATCCTATTTGCGATGGCGGCGTTTTTTCCAAACCTCTCCTGCTTGTCTGACTTTCTGTGTTTTTTATAGTTTTCGAGGCACTTTTGGCTGCCTCTCTTTTCTTTTTTTCCTCTTCAAACCAATTATATGGTGAAAAACTTGCCATTTTCTCATTCCTTCTTTCTTTTTCTTAGATACAAAAAACGAGCCTTATCCGCCCGTTTAGTTTCTATAGTATTCATTGTCTAACAAAAAACCATTCATAATCGTTCAACTTCAATGATACCGTCCTTTTTGGTTTAAATTTAACCTAGATGTCATTCTAAAGGACAAACGTCCTAAGATTCTTTTCCCTGAAAATTAAAACAACTGCAATAAAAAAAGCCGATGTCATACACCGGCCTTGATATTTGTTATTTATGTAAATTTGATAAATTAGCAACTTCAGCTAACATGCTGCGCTCATAGTCCCTTTCCATCAAAAGCGAAGACATCAAATAATCAGCAGTCGCGATATTCATGGCAACGGGTATGTTATACAACACAGCTATTCTCAAAAGCGCCTTAACATCCGGGTCGTGCGGTTGTGATTGCAGCGGATCCCAAAAGAAAATAAGAAAATCAATTTTAAGCTCTGCAATAAGCGAGCCTATCTTCTGGTCTCCCCCAAGCGGGCCGCTTCTGTATGCCCTTACAGGCAGCCCTGTTTCTTTCGTAACAAGCGTTGAGGTCGTTCCCGTTCCGCATAGAAAATGCCGGCTCAACATTTTTTCATTTTTCGCTACCCATTCTATAAGGTCTTTTTTTCGGTTGTCGTGTGCAATAAGCGCAATATTTTTCTGTGCGCCGATAATATGCTTTCCCATATATAAGTCCCCTTTATCTAAAAATATAAAAATCAATGTTCTTATATTAATTATACGCCAAATGCCAGTATGAAACAACACTCTCAATGTAAATCTTCTTTTCTATACTTTCAATTGTTTTTTAAGAATAAAAATAAGCCGCCCAAATCTTTTTTTATCTGCGCGGCTTATTATAAAAGAAGAAAAAAATGAAAAAATATTCCGATGCTGTTTTAACCATCTTTATTATACATTAATCACAAGCCTTTAAATAAGGGCTTTTGTGTTAAATTTATATTAATTATAGACTACCAAATAGTGACAAAAAAACATTTTTATTAAAAATACGGATTTTTTTCTGAAAACCAAGCAAATCGTCACACCTAGCGGTGCAAGATTATGTTTAAATACCATATAGTGATTTTATTTTTTTCATAAAGCTAAATAAATGACTTACCGTAACCTCCTATAAGATATTCTTCTTCAACCTCGCCGCCCGTATTTTTTCTTGCACTTTTGTTTAAAAAAGGATTCGAATTCGCGGGGCTGTTTGCCTCGGGCAAAAGCTGGCGCCTCGAGCACCAATACCTAAGAGCGTCCGGGCTGTGAGTTATATCGTGCGGCTGTGTCGCAACGTCGTTTATTTTATGTACATCATGCTGAAGAAGCGGCAAATTTTTGATTATTGGCTTTGCGCAGTTAAAAAACATTATTTTTGACCGCCCGCCGTCTGTTTTTAAATATTCTTTTACATTAAGCCACCCATTGATCCTGCTGTTACCCGCTTTTACAAGCAAAATGCCGTTCTCTGCGAATATCTCTGCGGCGCTTTTTCCTGAATCCTGCCTCCGGTTCCATAAATCGAGCGGCGCTATATACTCCTGCACATTCTCTTTGGCTGCGCTAAGTATAGCCTCTGCTGCCGACGATATTGTTAACCCGGGGCGCTCAATACACCGGTAACAGTAAACAAAACCATTCGTGTCAACAGCAAACCAAAGCACTGCCAGCATATCAAGCCCGTAATCAAGCGCTGCGCTGCGCCGCCATTGCTTAGGTATATCAAACGGCTCACATACATGCGTCTCTTCGCAAAACTCGCTGAAATATTGCCCTGCAAAAACATTCCAGTCTCCGTCAAGCCAGGCGCGCCTAAGCTCTCTCGGTAGGTTTCTAAGCTGCCTGACATAATCGGCATTCTGCCTCGCTCTTTGTTTCGCTTCTTTGCTGCCCATGCCTTTTTTTAAATTTACTGCGAGCGCCTTTGTATATCCAATATCCGCTTCAAACAACGGCTCGTTGTCCCATACAAGCGCCTGCACAAAAGTATAATCTCGCCGCCTTTCGCTTCGCCTGTATTCCTTGTCAATAAAAAGCCGTTTTACCCATGTATGCCCTACGCCGCCCGGATTACATGTAATGTATGTGCGCTTTGGAAAAGAGTTCGTGCCCCTTACGCACCCGTTAAGCCAATTAAACTGAAACTCTGTTATCTGCGTCGCCTCGTCAATGAAAAGCACATCATATTCCTGCCCTTGATATTGCAGAACATCTCTTTCGTTCATGCAATATCCAAGCTTTAGCCTCGAGCCCCATGGAAATATAAACGCCTTTTCGGTGTCATTGTATTTTGGCTGCAATGACTCTGGAAAGGTATTATAAACCGCCAAAAGCCTCAATGTGTGGTTCTCCCGAAGCTCGGGCAGAGTTCTGCGCACTATGAGCATTGAAATCCCCGGGTACTCAAATGCCAGGTAAGTCGCCTTTGTTCGTATAGCGTGAGATTTCCCTCCTCCCTTCGCTCCGCCGTAACCGATATACCTCGTTGCCGCTTTTAAAAATTCCGTCTGCTTCTTTGTCGGCTGCCCGAATGCCTCTTTTAATACCGTTTCGCACTTTTCCATACAAAAAATTTCCTCCCAAAAAGTTTTTCTCTGCATAAAAAAAGAGCCGCAGGCATTATCAATACCTAGGTCTCTTCATATACTGTTAACGATATCACAAATGACCGCTCATCGACGCTCAACTTATAGTACTTTTGAAAAAATATAATTATTCAATTATTGTAATTACATTTACAGGGCACCCTTGGGCCGCCTGCTGCGCCGAACATGAGGCATCCTCTGGAATCTCATCAACGTATACTTCAGCGAGGCCATCGTCCGCCATTCGAAAAACCTCTTTACAAGTGTCAACACAAACTTCACAAGAAATACATCCTTCCCTATCTATAACAGCTTTCATAATAAAAAACCCTTCTTTCACAGGTAACATATATATTTTACCCCATGCGGTATTCAATATGCAAGCCATTGAAATTCAATCGCACCAAAGACAATATTTTCATTTTAGTAATACTTCTAATCTTTTTATTTTACTGCGGTAATAAACGCTTAAAGGCCACCATAATACAGCAAAGGCAGGATACACAGCCCAAATATCTCTGGGTGAAGATACCGCATTTACTATAACAAAAAATAAAATCACAAGCCCGCTTCCCGCCAGAGAAAAAGCAAAGCTTCTGCCAAAAAACCCGCGCGCCAAAGGCCACCATAATACAGCAAAGGCGGGATAAATAAACCAAGGGTAACCGGGCGAATAAAACAAATTCAGTGCTCCATAATAGCCTATTGCCAATAAAGCGGCTGCTGCCGCAAACGATATCTTCGCCGCCTGTTTGGGAAGCAGTTTGATAACCGGCCATAACAAAACAGGAAACACAGCGTACAAAAACCATAAATGCCCGGATGAATAAATAAGATTTTCTGTAATCAACAGCCCGATAATCAGTAAGCTCCCGAGTATCGGCAAAATCTTTGAATGGGGATGCCTGCCTATATAAACTCCGAACGGCCACCACAGCGCGATAAATATAGCCTCAAGAAACCACCTATGGTTAGGAGTAAATATAAGGTTTATGCATACGGCGCAAACGCTTATCATAATCGCTCCCGAAATCGCAATTACCAGCGCTTTGTTTCGTTTTGCGAGTAAAATAGTCAAAACCATCCACACAATTGCCGATACGGGATAGATAAACCAGATGCTGTCCGGCGAATAGTACAGATTTGTAAATATTAATATCCCAATAAGAAGAAGGCTCAATAAAAGAATAAGAGATAATTTTCTGCTTTTCATTTTACTCTACCTTTTTCCGAGCCATACATAAAGCATGGTAAGCGGCCATATCAGCACTGCTGCGACAGGAAATACAAACCATATTGTACGCGGAGAATAATAGAAATTAATAAACAAAAACAGAGCCGTCAGCAATGCCGCGCTCCAGACAGAATACATCAGCCTGAGCCACGCTTTACGCAGAGCCGCTTTGCTCTTTTTGTCTGTAAGTTCTTTTTTTAATTCGTCCAGTTCACCGAATTCAACAATAGCGCTGTTTATGGCATCTTCTTCCTGCTTGCCCGAAGCCATGATATCTTCAACCATTTCAGTAAGGTTCATTACTATCTCTTCTTTTACTCTAACCTTTTCGGGCGAATCGTCCACATCAGAAAACACTCTGTCTACGTATTGTTTTATAGTTGTCATTATTTTTCCTCCATAAATATATTTATAATTTTCTTCATAGTTTCCCACTCTTTTACCTTTTCTTTATAATGCGCTCTGCCCAAGGCGGTAATTTTATAATACTTTCTTCTGCCGCCCTGCGTTTCATCTCCGTAATAAGATTTTATAAGCGCCCGTTTCTCAAGCCTTTGAAAAACCGCGTATAATGTTGCCTGCTTTATTTGAAAGACATTTTGTGTACGGCTTATTATCTCTTTGGATATCTCATACCCATAACGGTCTTTCTCCCGAATAAGAAAAAGCACAATCGCGTCTAAATGCCCTCTGATATTATCACTGCTAATCATAATCCCGCCTCATTTTTTTCACCCCGCACACTAGTCCATCTAGTCGAGTACTCTATCTGATAGAGTTATTTTAGCATACGCTTATTTCTTTGTCAATTTATTAAATAATAAAAATTCTTCATACAAAAAAAAGCCGGATAAAGCCGGCTCTTATGTTTAAAACTTTTATACGTTTAATAGAAACCCTTTCTTTCAAATCCTGAGCCTCTGACTTCTTTGGTATCTATTATAGAAATATCCGCCGCGCTGTCTTCTGCGAATATTATGTCTTTCAGGCGCGAAAGCTCCCGAGGTTTTATAATGAACATCAATATTTTTTTTGGGCGCTTTTCGTCTTCTATATTCTGCAGTATGCTCGCCCTTCGCCCAAGTTCTTCATTTATAAGTTTCGCTATATTCGTGCGCTTTCTTGAAAGCACGAGCACAGTTACCGATTTATTAAATCCCGAAAGCATAGCTTCGGCAACTCTGCCTATGGTAAAAATAGCCCCGAAAGTTAAAAGCGCAGGCTCTAATCCAAACAATGCTGCCATTATAGCGATAATAATAAAGTTTATGAAAGCCGAGACCGCGCTGTATGACCACGAAAAAAACTTGTATAATATTCCCGCCACTATATCCATGCCGCCTTTACTGCCGCCCTGCCTTAGCATAAGCCCAAGCCCAAAGCCGCACATAGCGCCGCCGGCAATCGCAGACAAAAGCGCATTTTGTACTCCAAACCCCCAGCCCGTCGTCATCCATAAGAATAATGTGAATGCGCCAAGGCCGTATAAGCTGAAATATATAAAACGCCGGCTGACAAATATAAAAGCGATTATAAATATAGGCACGTTTATAGCAATTACCATAAGCCAGACAGGAATACCGGTAAGATAATTTACAAGTAGGCTGATACCGCCGACACCGGTAGAAAGAAGCTTGTGCGGAACAAAGAATCCGTTAACTCCGCAGGCAAATATGAATGCTCCAAGCGGAATAAGCACCGCTTTGCTTACCGCATTTAATATTTTCATATTTTTCAATAGTTTCACCGACTCTTTCTATATCTTTATATTAAGTATATTACCATAAAGCGTATATCGTCAATCTCATCATTCTACGAGCAAATTAACAAAGAATCTTTTTTTCGCGAATAACCAAAAACATATGTTCTTGAGAAACATATTTAGATGGTATATAATTACAACAAAAGCAATAAGGGGCTGTATTCATGTCTGACACAACACAGTTGAAAAGAGAAGATGTTAAAAATGAAGTTAAGCGGATTAAAAAACTGCCGCCTAAACAGCGAGAAGAGCAATTTCAAGTATTTCTCAAGAGGGTAAGTGATGATATAGAATCAACGTGTGTAAGAATTGATAACGACCAACACAGCGCGGGAATAAAACGAAAAGAAGGGCGAAGGTTGCTATACTGTGTTATGGCTTTTCCAAAGGATTACCGCAAATCCGTTTATGAAATATGGGATAAGGCTTTTGGGAAAGTATTACAAACAAAGGACCCTAATGAGGTCAGTAACAACGACAAGGTAAATGCTGCACATATTTCCGGATTGCCCTTACCCGAACAAGCAGAAGTGGACATATGGTGGCAGGACAAGAAACTTTTATTGGCTTCTGCAGCGACAGAGTTTTCCTTGCCGGTGGAGCGGGTAATGGGCATGGGAATAACAAAGGATACGTCAGCATATTGGGCTAGTGGTGATAAGACGTACCTCACAATAGAGTATAAAAAAGAGGATGATATCAAGTCGATTGTTATACGTGCAAGATGGAAAACAGATTTTAATCACTTAATAAGATATTTTGATAAAATAAAAGGAACAAGAGAAATAAATAAGCAAGAACTATAGACGTAATAAACCGAACCGAGACGATCAAGGCGCTGAAAAGCGCCTTTTTTAAATACAAAAAGGGAGGAAATAATCGCGTTTGATGAAATAGCAGACGAACTCGAGCAAGAAGGCTGGACAGTTTCAGACGAAGGCATGGAAGCAGCTTCGGCAGTTTCGGGTACAGTAGGAAGCTCTTTGCTGATAATCGGTATCTTTGCAATTGTCGAAAGTGTAGCGAAAAGGGCCTGTTGACAAAAGCGCAGAAAAGCCCTCCGTATGGTATAATTATCATAGTGGAGGGCTTTTAATATGATGAGTAAAAAATACGGTCAGTTATGTTTCGCGGTTTTTGATTTGGAAGAATTAATTCCAGAAAATCATCTGTTAAAAAGAATAGATAGAGCAATAGATTTTGACTTCATATATGATCTTGCTCAGCCATATTACTCTGATAAAGGGCGGCCATCCATCGATCCTGTATGTATGATAAAAATGCTTCTGGTGGGGTATCTGTACGGAATACGGTCAGAACGCAGATTAGAAGAAGAGATCACATTAAACATAGCTTATAGATGGTTTAGCGGCTTCAATATGATGGATCGTATTCCCGACCATTCGGTTTTCAGCCAGAACAGACGGCGCAGGTTCAAAGATTCAACAATTTTCAGGAACATCTTTAATAAAATTGTTATCCTTTGTATTGATAACGGAATAATCACTGGAGATATGGTGGTCAGCGATGGCTCATTTATCCCGGGAAATGTTGCCAAAACTAGCAAAACAGATACAACTTCAGTTATCTCAAAAAGCACTGTGAAGTATCTTGATGTACTAGATGAAGAATTATCCCACTTGCCTGGCTACAGGGAACCGGTCGTAACCGAAGTTGAAAATACACTGGTAAAGAGCAGCACTGATCCTGACTGCGGCTATATACATCAAAAACGCAAGAAAGGCCTAGGTTATCTCACTGAAATGACCGTGGATACTGCACACGGTATTATCACAGGTGTTGATTGTTATCCTGCTAATCAGAGAGAAAGTGATGTTATTCTAAAGCATATTAATTCTCAGGTTCAAGATACTGACATCAATATCAGCAGTATAGCATTAGATGCTGGATATGATGTAGGTGCCGTGCATCGCGGCTTCGAACTTCTTGGCATTACAGATTATTGTTCGCCGCGTATAATGCACAATAACGCGCTGAAAAAGGGCTTTAATTATGACGCAAAAGCTGATTCCTTCATATGTATGAAGAAAAAACGTTTGCGGTTTTATCGCATTACATACAAACAATACAATCAAGGCTACTATCGGATATACCGGATTCCTAGAAAAGAATGTGCAGGTTGTGAGCATCTGCATCATTGTGCCGTCGATAAAGGTGCTGTTCGAATTAATGCCAGCGGATTTTATCCTGCCTATCACGCGAATAGAGTACGCTGCAAAACAGACGATTATTTTAAGATGAAACGTCTCCGAAGCATATGGAGCGAGGGCACCTTTGGTGCACTAAAGAATCAACACAATCTCAAACGAATAAAAAAACGAGGCATTCATCGAGCTTCCGAAGAATGCCTGTTAGCAGCGATTGCACTGAACCTAAAGCGCATAGCCAAGGTTCTGAGCCCCAATTCCTGTCCATTTTTTGCTCAGTGTAATTGGGTAATACTAAGCGCATAGTATTCAGAAATATGATTTGTCAACAGGCCCCGAAAATTGTGTAAACCTTCATTGTCAGATAAAATAATAACTGACGATGAAGGTTTTATTATGGCACAGAAACGAGAGAAGAGTACGCTACGCAAGCTCATCGATGAACGCGGCATCAAAGACTTGGCAGGTGTACAAGACCTGGTGAAAGAACTCACATCCGGCCTGATTCAAGAAATCATGGACGCTGAGCTCGAAGAAGAACTGGGGTACAGCAAGTACGATTACAAGAATAAGGAGAGGGACAACTCGCGAAACGGGCATTACAAGAAGACGGTGATCAGCAGTCAAGGCGATGTCGAACTGGCCGTTCCGCGCGATCGAAACGGCGAATACGAACCGCAAATCGTGAAAAAACATCAGATGGACATATCAGAGATTGAGGACAAAATACTGTTCCTGTATTCGCAAGGGACATCCACCCGAGACATCGAGAAAGCGATGTTCGAGCTGTACGGAATCGAAGTGGATGCAACCCGAGTATCCAAGATAACGGACAAAATATTGCCCACGATATGCGAATGGCAGAACAGAACGCTTGAAAGCATATACGCAATGGTCATGCTCGACGCTATCCACTACAAGGTTCGGGAAGACGGTATTGTCGTTAAAAAAGCCGTATATATCGCCATTGGCACCGATTTGGAGGGAAAAAAGGACGTTCTAGGTATCTGGATCGGCGCTACGGAAAGCTCAAAGTACTGGCTGGGTGTGCTCAATGGCCTGAAGAACCGTGGCGTCCAAGACATCCTCATCGCATCTGTCGATGGCTTAACCGGCTTCTCTGAAGCCATAGCCGCAGCGTTCCCCAAGACGGAAATCCAGCGCTGTGTCATCCATCAGATTCGCAGCTCAACACGCTATGTTTCGTACAAAGACGTCAAGGCGGTTACGGCAGCGCTAAAGCCAATTTATAAAGCTCCGACGGAGGAACTGGCTCTCGTTGCGCTCGACGACTTTGAGGAGAACTGGGGCAGCAAATATCCCATGGCCGTTCGCTCTTGGCGTGAGCATTGGGACGAACTCGCGACCATGTTCAAGTATCCGGAGCAGATACGCCGGATTATCTATACCACCAACGCCATCGAGAATTTCAACCGTCAGCTTCGGAAAGTCACGAAAACCAAGAGCGCGTTCGTCAGTGACGATGCGCTGATTAAGCAGCTTTATCTTGTGACAATTCAAATCACGGGAAAATGGACGATGCCGATTCGAGACTGGGGCAACATTTTAATGCACTTGCTGATTTACTTCGACGACCGGGTGAAAGTACAAATATAGAAACAAGAAAACACGGGAAACGGCTTTGGCTTGACAGCTGGGTCTCCCCGTGTTACGGTGACGTCACAGGGTACAGGCTAGCCTGTACCCTGTGAACAACAAAGCGATTATCTGACAATTATGTTTACACAAAATAATGGGCCTGTTGACAAAAGCGCAGAAAAGCCCTCCGTATGGTATAATTATCATAGTGGAGGGCTTTTAATATGATGAGTAAAAAAGACGGTCAGTTATGTTTCGCGGTTTTTGATTTGGAAGAATTAATTCCAGAAAATCATCTGTTAAAAAGAATAGATAGAGCAATAGATTTTGACTTCATATATGATCTTGCTCAGCCATATTACTCTGATAAAGGGCGGCCATCCATCGATCCTGTATGTATGATAAAAATGCTTCTGGTGGGGTATCTGTACGGAATACGGTCAGAACGCAGATTAGAAGAAGAGATCACATTAAACATAGCTTATAGATGGTTTAGCGGCTTCAATATGATGGATCGTATTCCCGACCATTCGGTTTTCAGCCAGAACAGACGGCGCAGGTTCAAAGATTCAACAATTTTCAGGAACATCTTTAATAAAATTGTTATCCTTTGTATTGATAACGGAATAATCACTGGAGATATGGTGGTCAGCGATGGCTCATTTATCCCGGGAAATGTTGCCAAAACTAGCAAAACAGATACAACTTCAGTTATCTCAAAAAGCACTGTGAAGTATCTTGATGTACTAGATGAAGAATTATCCCACTTGCCTGGCTACAGGGAACCGGTCGTAACCGAAGTTGAAAATACACTGGTAAAGAGCAGCACTGATCCTGACTGCGGCTATATACATCAAAAACGCAAGAAAGGCCTAGGTTATCTCACTGAAATGACCGTGGATACTGCACACGGTATTATCACAGGTGTTGATTGTTATCCTGCTAATCAGAGAGAAAGTGATGTTATTCTAAAGCATATTAATTCTCAGGTTCAAGATACTGACATCAATATCAGCAGTATAGCATTAGATGCTGGATATGATGTAGGTGCCGTGCATCGCGGCTTCGAACTTCTTGGCATTACAGATTATTGTTCGCCGCGTATAATGCACAATAACGCGCTGAAAAAGGGCTTTAATTATGACGCAAAAGCTGATTCCTTCATATGTATGAAGAAAAAACGTTTGCGGTTTTATCGCATTACATACAAACAATACAATCAAGGCTACTATCGGATATACCGGATTCCTAGAAAAGAATGTGCAGGTTGTGAGCATCTGCATCATTGTGCCGTCGATAAAGGTGCTGTTCGAATTAATGCCAGCGGATTTTATCCTGCCTATCACGCGAATAGAGTACGCTGCAAAACAGACGATTATTTTAAGATGAAACGTCTCCGAAGCATATGGAGCGAGGGCACCTTTGGTGCACTAAAGAATCAACACAATCTCAAACGAATAAAAAAACGAGGCATTCATCGAGCTTCCGAAGAATGCCTGTTAGCAGCGATTGCACTGAACCTAAAGCGCATAGCCAAGGTTCTGAGCCCCAATTCCTGTCCATTTTTTGCTCAGTGTAATTGGGTAATACTAAGCGCATAGTATTCAGAAATATGATTTGTCAACAGGCCCAATAATCTACACTACCCAATTGTCGGCGCAGTACTTGGTATCGTCGGCGGCGCATTGGCCAAACGCAAGGGCATTTTGGCGGGAATCTTTTTAATGGTTGCGACAATCCCTAACTTTTTCACAGGCCTTGGAATAATCTCCGCAATACTCTTTATAATTGCCGGAATATTTGCCTTTATACCACAAAAACAAGAAAAAGCTCCCGAAGCACCGGCAGAAGCATAAAAAATCAAGCATAAAAATTAGGCTGCGGAGTTTATCCGCAGCCTTTTTTATTTGCTGTATTTGCTCAAACTGCCTAAATCAAAAGGAGGCGCTGCCTTTTTTTTTACTTTGTCAGTTCCGCCTAAAATTCCCGCCTTTTCCAGCATTTTTACATGTTTAGCCTGAACGCTCGGCTTATCGCATTCTTCCCAATATTGATATATAGCAAGCTCTCCCATAGCAATGCAATGTGCAAGAGCTTCATTCGGCATGATATTTATATCCAGCTCGTCCGAAGCGTTCACATACCCTTTGCGCCATGAATCAAGAATCTCATGCGTAATACCAAGCTTTCTGCACAACCCCGAATGGCTGTACTTTCCGCTTTCTTTGGCTTCCTGCTGATACGCTTTTATCTTATCGCCTATATCATTTATGTCAATATCATAACACTCGTCCTCTTTTGTCAGATACGGCATTAAATATTTATCTGCCTTTTTTATTCTGTTACCGCTGATACGCTTTATCTTTTTTGCCATATTGAGCCCTCCTAAATAATTCACGTGTTTTTACAGACGTTGTAAATTCTATTCTACCGTAACATAAAAATGCTGTCATAATCGCTCAATGTTTGAATAAATGAGTATATTGACGTATAATATTTTCATAAGATATAAAAGAAACAAACGATTTATGGAGGTTTTTTATAATGAGAGTAGCAAGCATGGTTCTCGGTATTGTCGGCGGTGTTCTGGCAATAATCACAGCCATTGTCTTTATCGTAATGGGCGGCGTTATGGCATCGTTAAACAACGATATAGATTTTGATATACAGATAGAAAATCGGGGTTTCCCGTTTGACAGGCACAGCTTTTGGATGAGCGGCAATTCGGACGATATGGCGCTTACAGTATTTCACAGCATGGGCATTATCTTTCTCATTGCAGGCTCTGTAAGCTTAGCCGGCGGCGTTCTCGGCATTGTCGGCGGATCAATAGTCAAGAAGAAAAACGTACCGGCAGGCGTTCTTTTGATAATCGCAGCGGTACTTTGCGCGTCCGTACTCTTTACCCTCGCCGCAATATTCGCGCTCGTACATGACAAAAAAAATCCGCCTCCCAAAAAAGTCATAGAACAAACTTAGCCCGCAAAATTTTGCGCATAAAAAGGACGGAAAATTTCCGTCCTTTTTTCTTGCCGTTCGAAATTTATTCTTTATCCTTTTTGTGAATAGTCAGATTTTTGATAGATTCTAATTTACCGTAAACAATCAAGATATCTCCAAGCTTTATGGTAAAATCCGCACTCGGAAAATCAACGGTATTAGACCCTCTGTCAACTTTCAGAACATGTATAAACATATCATTGAGTTTAGCTTTGCTCAAAGTCGTATTGCAAAGTTTATTTTCGCCGTCAATTATAATTTCATAAACTCCGTAGCCGGGGCTTACTTTTAACACCTCGTCTACAGACCTTTTCTCTGAATTTTTCATTATTCTGTTCGAAATGAATTTCTCTACTATCCTGTCGAATTTACTAGATATAAATTTATTTCGTGTAATTACTATTATAAATACTATAAGCGCAAGCATTAAAAGCCCTATATATAAAAGCTGCCTGGAATCCTGCGTTATAATATTAAATAACAAAGAGATTAAAGTTGCCTGTGCTATATAACTGAAAATCATAAGTACGCTGGCAATCCTTCTGCGCCCCGGATGCTGAGTTATAAGTTCAGACTCTCTTGTTGTAAATCCGGTGTGCGTAATCATAGAAATGACCTGGAACCTTGCTTTTTGTACATTCAATCCTGTTATTTTCAGTACTAAAGATAATATTTCTATAATAATCCACAGCGCAGCAAGAAGTATCAAAATATATACCAAGCTCATAAAACTGCCTCCTTTTTTTCTCATTATCAATTAATTATTATTATATCACAAATAAAAACCCATCAGATTGTTTTTTACCGGGCAGCAAAAGATAGATAATTCAATTTATTTTTTTAAAAAAATAACCAAATTGCTTATAAAATCTTTCCATTTTATTCATAATATTTATATTGCTATTTATATAACGCTCTGCTAGAATATGCGTGTAAAAACCAAATGTTGTTTTTAAGGAGGGCTGGTTATGCCAAAGACTGGTCAGACGCCGGGAGAAGGGTTATATGAATGTTATAACTGTGGTGAATTCGTTGAGCTAGAGTCATGCGATGATGAATTGCCAGAATGCCCGATGTGCAACGGCAATGTTTTCGTGGAGGTTGAAATAGAAGAAGAATAGAGTTTGTTTCTTCAACATCTCCCAAAAACTAGGCTAAAAACGGCTGTAAGACTGCCAGCCGTTCTTTAGTTTTGTTTTTTGCTTTAAATTAATATCATACATCAAAAAGGAGTTTTTGTTATGCAAGGATGGATTATTTATAAAGAATCCCAAATTGAGATAAAGCCCGAATCATATGAAATAAACTGTTTTTTGAATGAAGCCGAAAAGCAAAATGTTGAGCTTAGTATTTTTAAACCCGAACAGTTCGATTTAATTGTAACAAGAGAAGACCGCAAAAGTATCTATATAAACGGTGAACAAGTTCCCCTTCCCGATTTTGTATTATCCAGAATGGGTGCGGGAACAACATATTTCGCACTTTCCATACTCCGTCACTTAGAAAGACTCGGAGTACCGATTATAAATTCATCTTACAGCGTTGAGACAGTAAAAGATAAGCTTTATTCTCAGCAGATTCTTGCGGAAAATAATTTGCCTGTTCCAAAAACAATGCTAATGAAGTTTCCTATAAATATCGACCTTATAGATAAACAAATAGGTTTCCCGACAGTCATAAAAACCGTTTCAGGTTCTCAGGGCAAAGGGGTTTTTCTTGCAGAAAAAAAATCGCATTTGATAGATCTTATGCATCTTATTGAATTAACTAACCCCCGGTTTAACCTTATTTTTCAGGAGTTTATAGAGAAAAGCTACGGCAGAGACCTGCGTGTTTTTATAATCGGCGGCAGAGCTGTAGGCTGTATGGAAAGAACCGCATCCGACGGCGGTTTTAAAGCAAATTTTTCTTCCGGCGGAACTGTAAAAGAACACGAAATAACGCCTGAGATAGAATGGCTCGCTACAGAGGCCGCGAGAATACTCGGCCTTGATATTGCGGGAGTAGACCTTTTGTTTGATGAAGATCATTTCAAAATCTGCGAAGTGAACTCTTCGCCGGGCTTTAAAGGCCTGCACTCTTGCTGCAGCGTAAATATTCCTAAAGAAATTTATCATTATATAAAAATCAGGTATGGTAAATTCGCTTAGACTGTATTATTTATTTTTATTAGTATTCTAAAATCAGGGGGGGGTAGAATTAATGGATTTTTTCTTAGGGACAAGCATATGGGTCTATATATTCATATTCTTCGGAAAAATATTAGAAGTAAGCATAGCAACACTAAGGGTTATGCTTATAAACCGGGGCGAACGCCTTGCAGGCAGTTTTATAGCCATATTCGAAGTTTCTTTATGGCTTATAGTCACAGGCACCGTACTTGCAGGTTTTACTAATGATTTTGTAAAAATTGTCGTTTTCGTTATCGCTTTTGCGCTCGGAAACTACTTAGGCTCATGGCTTGAAAGCAGACTTGCTTTTGGTATGAGTTCTATACAGGTAATCGTTCCCGAAAATGTTTCATGGGAACAGCTTGTGAAAAAACTGAGAGACAAGCATTTTGGAGTCACCGTTTTATCGGGAGAAGGCAAAGACGGGGACCGCAAAATACTTGTTTTACATTTAAAAAGAAAGAGAATCTCACTAGCTGTTAATATAATCAGAAAACACTCAAAAGACGTTTTTATAACGATGAATAACATAAAGCTTGTCTGCGGAGGCTATATAAAAAAATAAGAGTTTTCTGCAAAATCATTAAAAAAGGCCGTAGTTGTTACTGCGGTCTTTTATTTATATAAATTAGGTATATAAAAAGGACAAGCTTTTAGAGCCTGCCCTTTCCCCCTTCACATCAGCAGTTTTACAAATCTTTTCCTCGCCTAACACATTGCCAATGCGGTATCGCTCGGCAGTCTAACGCTGCCGTATACGCCTTTTAGCCAAAATGCACCCGTCTTTTTTACCAGAAAAGCTCATCAAGAGTTTTCCCAAGCGCACGGCATATCTTTACGCACAGATTCAGCGACGGATTATATTTTCCCGCTTCTATCATACCGATAGTCTGCCGCGTAACCCTCACTTTCTTTGCCAGCCGTTCTTGCGAAAGATCACATTGCACTCTTGCGACCTTCATTCGCCGATTTTTCAAGGCACACCTCCAACTGCTTATATTGTAATATATATCTGTCTTTTTGTCAACTATTTATTTTATTTTGCAATCTATATCTTGCATTTGACGCAAATTCCACTTTGTCTATGATACGAAGGCCGCTCAGCATGGAGAAATACAGTTAGATAAAAATAGAAAGTCATTCTAAACAAAGTGAAGAATCTTTCTCAACCAAACTATAAAATTCCGCCCCTTTGCCAATGAAATCTGTTATAATGTCTTTATTAAATTCAAGGAGACGGCATGACAGAATTACTTTACATACTTTTAGAAATATCACTGCCTATAATAATACTTATCGCCTTGGGCTTCGGCTTCCAGAAGATTTTCAAGACTGACGCACGTGCGCTTCCGAAGTTGACAATGTATCTCATATTTCCCATTGTAATCTTCGTAAAAATCTACCAATCGGGAATCACTTGGAAGCTTATACTTACTGTGCTGCCGTATATCTTTTTGCTGCAAGTCCTTATGTATGTTATCAGCCTTGCTGTAAGCGGAATTTTTCGGTTTGACAAAAGCAAACGCAAAGCGCTTGGAAACACTTTCGTATTTTTCAATATAGGCAACTATGGCATTCCTCTGATAGATTTGTCGTTCGCCGGCAACCCGTTAGCCGTTGCTTCCCAGCTTTTTATAGTCATTATACAAAACATTACAACGTTTACTTTCGGCGTGTTTCAGGCAAGCTCGGGCAAATCGTCAACATTAACGGCGCTGAAAAACGTCATTAAAATGCCTTCGCTTTATGCAGTTGCGCTTGCAGCTTTGTTCAAAGGGCTCCATATCGGCATACCCAATACCATAATGATTCCGCTTAATTATATCGACGGCGCTTTTGTCGCAACAGCTCTCATCACGCTTGGTGTACAGCTTGCAGAGGTGCGCATAAACCACAGCCTTGTACACGTACTTGCCGGCTCTGCAATAAAAATGCTGGCCGCGCCCCTACTCGGGTTTGCTCTCGTGCTTCTTCTCGGCATTGAAGGGATACTCGCTCAGGCGCTGATAATCGGTATATCTACGCCCACGGCCGTATCTTGCGCTATAATAGCAAAGGAATTTGACAACGAACCGGATTTTGTCGCGGAGTTTGTGCTCGCCACTACACTTTTCTGCACTGTGACTCTGCCTCTGATCATATTTTTTGTTCGCCAGTATTTTTAAATAAATTTGTTATTAATAAACGGAGGTGTTATAAATTATGAAAAAAACAATTTTTATCGTACTGCTTGCTTTGGTTATCGTCTTTGCGGGCTGCAGTATAAGCTTTACTACCGCAAATATTACAAACGCAGCCATGACATCGGGAATAGAAGAAGGAGTGCCTGTCGACAGCGTAAAAGGGTATACGCAGGATACGGAGAAATTCTATGCTTCCTGTGTGCTGAATAACGCACCGGATGACACAATAGTCAGATTCGTCTGGAGCTATGTTACAGAGCCTCAGGTATTAGATGAAATTGAGATTAACAACGAAGGCCAAAGCGGTATTTATCTTTTCAGCTCATACCCTACCCAAGGCTTGCCGACCGGCGAATACAGCGTAGAAATCTATGTTGATGACAGAGAAGACCCCGATGCTACAATAGGTTTTACTCTGCAATAACAAATTTTCAAGCGTAGAAAAAAAACACCTCATGCAAAAGTACACGAGGTGTTTTTTGTTTTGATATTATCCCCCCATGCTTTCTAATCTGCCAATGAGACATACAAAGGAGTGGCAAGCAAATACACATATTTTTTTATTCCTTCAATATCAAAATCAATGTATTTAAAAGCAGATTCTTTTATTTCGTTTACACTGTACGTTTTATTATAAAGAACTTTTGCAATAAACTCATAATTTGCTTTCTCTCCCTTGTAACGCTTATTTATATAATTCATATGTTCATAAAGCTCCATATCAGTTTCCTGATGAAAGAAAGGCTCTACCCGCCGGCCTTCACCCATGAAGAAAAATTCTTTTTCTGCGTATTCGTCCATATCAGTATTTTTGCAGATCTCCATGAACGTAAACGTGTTAGAAGCTGATACAAGCTTATCCGAAGGCTCATTGCCGACGATGTTATGGCATGAGCCTACAAGCCCAATAATATAAAGCGTTTCGCCTTCTTTTTCCAGCGCGCTCCAATATGTGAAATTTTCCTTTATATTTATCTGCCATCCCATTTGCAGCTCAGCCTTAACATATTCAATCGGCTCTTCTATACTCCCGATCAAACGCTGCTTCTCAAGCGCTTTTACAATTTCCTCTGCTTTTTTATATTTATTAGTATCCTGCGTTTTTCTTTTGGTATATTCGCCCTTAATAAGTTTTAAATCGGCTCCGATTTTTGTTTCTCTTTGCGTATCGCTGTCTTTTATCTGGCTGTACAGCATATCGATTTTATTATCCGATAAATATACATAATATTTCACGCTATAATTACCTCATGCCTTTAAATATTTCTTATTAATGATGTTTTTATTTTACCATATTTTATCGGCCTGTCATAGCATATTTGCTCCTTAAAGCATCTTTGCCCTCTCGTATATCAGGCTTTGCTGCTCCTTGCTCACTATCTTGTTTAATACAAAAGCTATTATGGATATACCAATCAAACTAAGCGCGAGCCTTGTCATGGCAAACTTTGCGCCGAGAGACGATATCTCGAATAATACCATAGGTACTTTTGTAGTAGACCATGCGCCAATAAATAAAAGCACGTTAGAAAATTTGGCGCCCTTTTTCATAAACACGGCCGCCACAGGAAATGCTGCGTACAACGGCCCCGCCGCCGCAGATCCCAGCACGATTGCCAAAATAATGCCCCTTGCTCCCGAGCCCTCTCCCATAAACCGCACCATAGTCTCCCTCGGAACCCAGACATCGAGCAGCCCGAGCAGTACGAATATCGGCGGAATTACAAGAAGCATCTCCCACAGAGTATAAAGTGTAGTGTCGACAGCTTTTTTGCCTATATCGCCGAAGAATGTAAATACAAAGGCGAGTATAAGCGCTGTTATAATAAAAAACAAATACCGTTTAATAAACTTTTTCATATCTCACCCATCACCTTTCCTATGACAAACGCTACTGCAAACGAGAACAAAAACGCCATTACGTTTCGCAGTATCGTCGGTTTTTTACCAAAATATTTAAACTCGACCGGCAGCGTTACAACGCCAACCATCATAAGCGATGATATAAATGCGCCTATCTGCATATACCCCGCGCCTCCCGCTAAAAGAAGCGCCGCCGTCGGAAAAGCTACCATTCCGGGTATTAACGTAATTGCGCCTACCGCCGACGCCAATGCAACACCCAGCCATCCCGATGATCTGCCTATAATTCCGCTTATCGTCTGCGTATCTAGAACGGCGAGCACAAGCCCTACGAGTATAACTACGCTCAAAAGCATAGGCAGTATGTTCTCAAGAGCCTTCCATGCTTTTTTCATCGCCTTTTTTGTCTTTTGTTTGCTCTTTATAAGCGATAGCACGACAAGTGCCGCCGTCACCGCGTATAAAATAATTGTCTGAGCCATATATACCCTCCGCTATTTATTGATTGTTTTTTCATACCGCGCAAGAAGCGTTTCTATGCGCTTTTTTCTCTGTTTTAGCACCTCTGTCTTTTCACAGAGCTCTGTTTTTCCTGTGTCCGTTATGGTATAGACTCTGCGCCTCGGGCCTTGCCCGCCCTGCTCCCAGCTTGATTTTACCCAGCCTTCCGCTTCCATGTTTCTAAGCGTTCTGTAAAGCGTACTGACATTAATATCTTTTAATCCGAATTCGCCAAGCTTTTCCGCGAGGCTGTATCCGTGATACGTATCGCTATAAAGAAGTACGAGCATGCATATCTCCATAAATCTGCGCATATAATGGACGCTTTCGCAGGCACAGCCCATGCCTCCGCTTTTTGCCCCATGCCCTTTGCACTTATTATTACCGCCACGGCCGCCGCTAAAACCTGTGCCGCCTGCGTTCTCTTGTATGCTCCCGCCGCTGTTTTTTCCCTCTGCCATAAAAATCACCTCGCCTTTGTCGCCGCGTTACTATATCCCCTGCGTATATAGTCGTTAAGCATATAATAAGCCAGCTCTGCCCTTTTGTCAAGAATTTGTAGCCTTCTTCGATTTAAAAAGAGCGAGATTGATACGTTACTAATGACACCTTGACTTTTAATCAAGTACGTACGCCGTCTAGAGTATTTGACTAAGAATCAAAAGGTCATTGTAAATAGCGCACCCGACTCTTAATCAGGGTGTCAAATCGACTGCCTGACTGCCAGTCAGGAGGTCACAAAAATTCCCCACCGCGTTTTAAAACTCCCCATTACTTTGTCATTCTGAAGGCATTTATGCCCGACAACGTCGCTCTAGCGGCATCGCATATATCTTTTACAGAAGCGTATTCCTAATTGCTTTTGCCGCAATCGGGTGGTAAAATAAAACAAAGAAATAAAGAGACGCACACTATATTTCTCTTAGAGGTTTTTAATGAAACTATCAGACTTCAAAGGCATATTTCATAAATCGTCCGCGTTTTTCGAATCGGCGGAAAACGTGCACGGCGACTATTATATAATCAAATTGAAACCGCAGCCAAACATAAGCTGGCGGCCGGGCGAGCACGCGGCTTTTACGCTTCCGGGCGCGGGCGTAAAGGGTAAAAAATGGCGCGCTTTTTCGATAGCTTCAATACCCGGCGAAGGCGTAATACTAATCGGTACAAGAACGGGCAAAACGCCAAGCAGCTTTAAACAGCATCTTATTAACATGAAAAAAGGCGATAAAGTCAATATCTACGGCCCTTTGGGATGGTTTGTCTTTCAGGACGATACCTCTCCCATGGTGCTAATCGCGAGCGGCGTCGGAATAACGCCTATAAGAGCGCTGCTAAAAGAATTAGAGAAAGGCAGCAAAAGGCGCGTAGAAATAATACATGCCGCCAGAGGATACCATCTTTTCGAAGACGAACTAAAAAGCATAGCGAAGAAAAACGATAAGATTCGCCTCTGCCTTACAGCTAACCGTGAGCTTACCGGCGAAGCTGTCACAAAGCTTGCGCAAAGATACGGCAGCAATGCATATTATTATATATCGGGAAGCCGAAAAGTAATTAAATCCATAAGGAAAACTATAAAATCGGCCGGAATAAATCGCGGCCGCATAATTACAGACCCTTTCTTTGGATACTGATATAAAAAATAAAGGAGAAAAAAGTATGTTAAAAGAGTTTAAAAGCTTCATCTCTAAAGGCAACGTGCTCGACCTTGCCGTAGCCGTTATAATCGGCGGCGCTTTCGGCAAAATAATCGCTTCTTTTGTTAACGATATCATAATGCCGGTAATAGGCATAATTCTCGGCGGAGTTGATTTCTCGAAGCTTTCGGCAATCGTCGGAAGCGCAACAATAAACTACGGACTGTTTATACAGGCTATAGTCGATTTTCTGATAATCGCGATTTGTATCTTCCTGTTCGTAAAACTTGTAAACAGCCGCAAAAAGAAAGCTGCGCCAGAGCCGGCTCCCGAGCCAAAGCCGTCTAACGAAGAATTGCTGCTTACCGAAATAAGAGATATACTAAAGAACAGATAAATAAAAACAATCAGGAGGCCAATTATATGTTTTGTCCAAAATGCGGAAAGACGCTTGACGCGGGCGCAAGGTTTTGCAACATCTGCGGAACACCTGTAGCCGCCGATACCGCGCAAAATACCCAGCCGCCAATACCGCCCCAGAGCGCATCGCCGCCGGCACAGGCAGCGCCCCCGCCGCCCCCAATACAAACGCCGCCAGCAATGCAGGTGCCCCCGCCGATGCAGAGTGCTTCTTCGCTTAATTATAAAGTATTCGGCGCAAACCTTCCGGTAGTATCGATTTATCTTGACGCCGGTCAGAGTATTTACACACAGTCGGGCGGTATGGCATGGATGGCGAGCGGTATCACTATGCAAACCAATATGAAAGGCGGGCTCATGAAAGGGCTTGGGCGAATGTTCTCGGGCGATTCACTTTTCATAGCAACTTATACCAGCAACGCTCCAAAACAGGAGATTGCTATTGCCAGCACTTTCCCCGGCGCCATTGCTGATATAAACCTTACGGGAAACAGCATAATAGCACAAAAGAGCGCGTTTTTATGCGCACAGCCTTCCGTAACTTTGAGCGCTTACGTAACCAAAAGCATAGGCGCAGGCCTTTTCGGCGGAGAGGGCTTCATACTCCAGAGATTAAACGGCTTCGGACAGGTGTTTCTCGAAATCGACGGAAGCCTCGTAGAGCGCGTGCTCGCCCCCGGCGAGAAGCTGAAAGTCGATACGGGTAACGTCGCGGCGTTTGAAGAGAGCGTTACATACCAGGCCGAGATGGTAAAAGGCTTTAAGAACATATTGTTCGGCGGAGAAGGGCTTTTCTTATCTACTCTGACAGGCCCGGGCAAAGTCTGGCTCCAGACAATGACACTTCCCTCTTTTGCCAAACGCCTTATACCTTTTTTACCAAAAACAAACAACTGATAACGATACGGGCGGGGTAAATCCCCGCCCCTTTATTTAAAAAGTTACTCATTTACAGAATGAGCTCTTTTATTTGAGAAATCTAATATATAATCTATTGAGACCTCGTGGAATCTTGCAAGCTTTATCAATATCTCTGTGGGTATATCCAAATCTCCGCATTCATAATTGCTGTATACCCTTTGACTGCAGTTTAATATCGCAGCCATGTCCTTTTGTTTTAAATCCTTATCTTCTCTTAGATCTCTAATCCGCTTATACAAAAAAATCACCTCAAAGGCATTATACGTAGCCGGTTATACGCTTTTTACCTCATAGTGGATTTTCCGCTATTTTATGGTATTTTTTTGCAAAATTGATAGAATGATAAGGCTAATAATTTATTATGGAGATAAATATGGGAAAAAACAGCGAAACAGAGCTGCTCACACAAAAGCAGATACTTGGTCAATTGATAGATGAAGCTTTAAAAAACGGCACTCCAATATCCGAAACTCATGCCATTATGAAACAAAGCAAAAAGGTCAAAACTTTAATAGAACAAATAAACTCTTGCCCAAGCGCTGATTATATTAATAAGGACGGGTATAAACCCGCCCTTTTGTGTCACCCGGACTATACTCTCCATACTCCGGATGAACAGTAAGGTAATCAAGTCCATGTTGATATAACATCGCCGTCACCTCAGTAATATAATGTGCCAAAATCTAAATAGATATTCATAAACACTCATTTAATTAAATACATTTTTGTATAAATTTTGCTTTATCTGTTTACAAGACTTTTGTTTTTATGTATAATTATACCACTAACATTTTACGGAGTTCGTATGATGACGTTCATCAAAGATTATTCATTAACATATTTGCGAAATAAACTAATAGCCATATACGTCTTAAATGTAATGGACATACTATTCACACTCTATTTAAAAAGCACCGGCTGTTTTATGGAAGCTAATCCGTTCATGGCAATCTTTATAAACAGCACATTTTCTGTACTTGCGCTAAAACTTCTTATACCCGCTGCTCTTGTCATTTATCTATATATTAGAATGCGAAAAGCAACCGAGTTCCAGCTGAAAAAAAGCAACTACTTTATAGTCACCATATTTATACTTTATGCCTGCATCAACATTCTGCATTTTTTGTGGTGCGGCCTATACCTTATTCGCTGATAAGTTATAAACGCCCTATTGTTCGGGTTTAAAGGAGCTAAAATGCAACTATTTATTTTTATATTGGCAATAGTAAATAACTTGCTTTTAACTTTTGTCTTTATAGCGCGCAAAAGAAAATCGTTAAAACTCGTTTCTCGCCTGGGCGCTTTTTATATAGCGCTAATTCTTCCCGCAGCTTTCTTGCTCATAGCTTTTGATTTGCCTCAGACTCATATTATCTTTCTTTGCATATTTATAGTCTATCTTGCACTCGAATGCCTTTTTGATTTTATTCTCAAAATAGATTTTAGATCGAACTGGAAACTGCTTGTGCCGTACATAGCGCTTTACTACGCCTCTGCCTATGGTTTTATTATAATGACGTGGCAATATTCGCTTTTTCAGGGCATTGTAATAGTCGTACTTACCGTTTTGCAGATAACCGCAAACATAATCTCTCACGACAAAAAAAAAGGATAACGCATTAAGAAATTCTTGATAATTGATTTGTAATCAAATATTGTTTTTACTTTTTTTCACAAAATAAGTAGCTTCCATATCGGCTGTCGATAAAGCAAATGCCAAAGGAAACATAGTAAACGCCCTCGTGATATCGCGGCTGTCTTCCCCGCGCGAAAATCCCATATGATACCGTATCGCAAAAGCTTCCTCTCTTGCAAGTTTCATATAACTCGAAATGATGTATACAGATTTTTCGCCGTGCCCGTACGGAAGATCGTCTTCATAATCGTACCACGGTATCTGAGCCCAGTTCCCCTGCTCATCTTTAATATTTCTTAAACTTGGTTTATAACAATTTATTTTACATACATCATGCAGCAATGCCGCGATTGCGATAGTCTCTTCATTGCATGTATATCCATAAACCTCTTTTACTCTATCTCTCGATAAATAATCCTTTAAACAATAGTATGTGATTACGCTGTGTTCGGCCAATCCGCCTTCATACGAATTATGATACCTGGTGCTCGCCGGCGCGGTAAAGAAATCGCTTTTATCCGACAAAAGAAACTCTAATAAATTGTCCGACCCTTCACGCTTTATGTTATTTTTATAAAGGCTGATAAACTTTTCTTTATTGTCCATAATAGCCTCCAAAAAATTAGTTAACGAATTACCAATATTATGTATTATATCATATCAATGCAGATATCTACAATATTCTGCAAAACACATAAGCTATTCTTGCTTATCCTGCCTCTTTTTCTTGTTCCCCCGTCATTATTTGTTCAATCTTTTTCACCGCACTCTGCCGAATCCTTCCGCACGTTGCCGCCGAGCAAAAAAGCCTCTGCGCCACTGTCTCCGCACTATTTTTCTCAAAATAACGAAGCCTTACATAATCTGTCTCTCTTGCACAAAGTCGCGCCTTTTCCACTGTGTTTTCAATATCAGTAATTCTTTTGCGCTCTTCTGTAAGCCTTTTTTCAATACTTCTTATCTCCGCCTTGCGCTCGTCGAGTATAATAACAGCGGCAAGCTCAACGCTGCTTAAATTCTTTTTCTCCTTTGTTCGTATTCTCTCATAATTTCCCGAAATATGAACATACGAATAACTTTGTTCGTATACATGATTAGCCAGGCTAAGGTCAATCATTAGCCGCCCTATGCTCTTTTTAGCGTACCAATATTCTGTTAAATACCTTTCAACGCTGTTCATATACCGCTCCTTTTACAGCAAAATGTCCTTTTTTGCAGTCTTTCTTACCGCCCTTTCTTCAAAAACGGCCCAAGAAAACCTGTCTGTGCATTCATCGCATATACGAAGGCCTTCATACTCATAATATCCGTCAAGCTCATAAATACCTCCGCCGCAGTATTCGCAGTAATACAGCAGTCGCGGCTGTACCGCCTCTCCCCAGAATCTGTCAACTTTCATTTTCTTACACCTTAAATGCCCATCTGCTCTATAAGAAAGTCAAGTTCTGCGTCAATCGACTCTAATTGTTTTAATATCATACTGCTTAGTACATATCCTGCTATAGCTTTCTCCAGACACTTTTCTTCTTTAAAATCATTAGCTATTATCGCAAGCGTCTTAGAAAGCGCGTCAAGCCTGTTTTGCTGCTCTGTATATCCGTCTCTCATCTTTATTCTCCCATCACATTTTTAATATTATTGCTCTTAGCTATCAACTCAATTTTCAAAGATCTTCATCTATTTTGTACGTCAGAATAAAATACCTTGAACATTTCATCTTCGCGTATATTTAAAACTTTGGCAATTTTTGCGGCTACTGTAGGTGATGGACAGCGAAACCCGCTCTCGATATCTGAATAATAACCTTGGGATATGGCCGCAGTCTTAGATAGCTGCATCTGTGTAAGATTCTTGTTTTCCCTCATGTTCGCAAGCAATAATCTCATACTACCAACCTCCTAATAGCTTTCAGCTATATTCTAGACAATTTTCGTCATCGTGTCAATAGCTTAAAGCTATGCTTTACAAATCTATCGCTATGAGCTATAATTTAAATAGGAGTAAGGCTTTTTCGTCATTCTCCCCTTTATAATTTGAAAAGGAAGTAAAAACATTGAATAATTTATCCGACAAAATCAGGCGTATGAGAATAGCTCAAGGCCTTAATCAAACATCACTGGCAAAGCTTGTTGGTATTACTCAGGCTTTTATGTCAGAGATAGAAAAAGGGAAAAAAACACCCTCTGTCGAAGTATTAGAAAAGATTTGCGGCGCGCTTAATTGTTCTGCGGACTATCTTCTCGGCACAACTAAAAGCCGTCATACTTCGCTTCTTAAAGAAAACGACCTGCCTAAAAAATATATAGACTGCGGCCTAAGCCTTGAAATTCTTCAAGAAGTTGCGGACAGAAACATCAGCGAAGCTGATTTAAAACTCGCTCTGCAATTTGTGCAGGTAATGAAAAACGAAAAAAATAAAAACGATAATTAAAAGTTTATAGCTCATACGATATCATCTCCAATAAAACAAAACATATTTGTATTATATTGGTGCAATAGTCCTTTTTTTGGTACTATTAGGCAATTTTAGTTTTTATCGTAATTCTAGCGCACAAAAGATATTTTTTATTATAAGATGTGAAAGGTTAAACTGATGAAAAAATCCGCATGCATAGAAATGATGTTCACCGAAGTACCGTTTATGCAAAGATTCCGGCTTGCAAAAGAGGCGGGCTTTTCATATATCGAATTTGAAACATGGGATGATAAAGATATAAATGCTATAAAAAAGCAATGCGCACAGCATTCGCTTAAGATAGCAGCAATCTCGGGCGGCCGCTCTTTGAGCCATACATATTCAATGATATACAGCAGCAAAAAATATATTGAATATGTTAAAAAGTCTTTAGATACGGCTGTTTACCTTGGATGTTCTAATCTGGTCGTTTTGTCAAACGCAATAGTAAAAGACGAAATCAAAAACACCGGCAGTACTTTCACCGGCAAAGATGATATTGCCGATTCAGAAAAATTTATCAGAATTTACGATACTCTGCAAAGCCTTGCGCCGTTTGCCGAAAAAGCAAAAGTAACATTACAGCTCGAAGCACTAAACTCTAAAGTGAACTATGGCGGATATTTTTTAAATCATACAAAAGACGCCGCCTCTATAGTAAAAGCTGTGGATTCTGCTTATGTGCGTCTGCTGTATGATATATACCATATGCAGATAATGGAGGGGAACATAATAGAAACATTGAAAAAATATATAGAGCATATTGGATACATTCATTATGCCGATGTTCCCGGCCGTCACGAACCTTACAGCGGAGAACTCAATTATGAAAAAATCATAGAAGCTCTAAAAGATCTAAAATACGATAAAATAATAGGCTTTGAGGTTATTCCATCCACTAATACTAAGCAAGCAGTCAAGCAAATAATGCGTTTTTGAATGATTGAAGTATTTTATCTTGCTAAATATAAATCTCCCGCTATTGAACATACGGTTTATTACAGTTATAATAAAATTAAATATTATAGCTTAATCTGAAATTATATATCGGGGGATAAGGATATGGAACTTCGAGCGGAAATCAAAGAGCAGTCAAAAACAAATTTCACCGGCCAGTACTGGATGTGCGTAGGCGCTTTTGCACTGTTTTGGGTTTGCATGGGCGCTGTATCAATGTTCAGCAGTTATACCAACATAGCCAACAGCCTAAGCACCTCTTTCTTCTCAGTACCTTTCATTGGCCTGACCATGACTCTAAGCTTTATTTCCACGGCTGCCACGTTTTTGCTGGCACCGCCTCTTATCGTAGGTTTTTCATCATTTGGCATTCGCATCTATAAAAATGAGCAGGGCGATATAGGCGATATGTTCAGCGTCGGTTTTAAAGACTACTGGAGAAACGTAGGCGGAGTTTTATGGATGGAGCTTTTTATCTTTTTATGGTCGCTTCTTTTCATAATTCCGGGAATTGTAAAGGCATTTTCTTATTTTATGACGCCTTATATATTAGCCGATTCGAAAAAGGTTTCACCTACGCAGGCGCTTGTTTTATCCATGAGAATGACAGACGGGCACAAGGGCGAGATTTTCGTGATGTGCCTCAGCTTTATCGGCTGGTGGATACTGACCGGCCTTACAGGCGGTATACTCGCCATATTCTATACCGGCCCGTATACGGCAACGAGCTTTGCAGGTATGTACAGCGAACTAAAACAAAACGCGCTTGAAAAAGGCATTGTTACGGCAGAAGAACTAGAATAAAATATCAATCATTAAAACCGCCTTTTTGCAGAGGGCGGTTTTATTATGCCTGATAATCCCTGTAACTAAAAAAGCCCCCTTTTAAAAGGAGGCTCTTACAAAAAATCTCTATGCATTAAGTTTTTTCTTTGCGACCGATATCATGCCGGCAAAAGCCGGTTTATCGTTAACAGCCATGTCAGCTAGTATCTTTCTGTTTACTTGAACACCGGCAAGCTTTAAACCGTTTATCAAACGAGAATAGCTCATTCCGTTAACTCTTGCTTCGGCGTTTATTCTTGTAATCCAAAGACTTCTAAAGTCTCTTTTCTTAAGCTTTCTGCCCACATAGGCATATCTCATAGACTTCATAACCGCCTGATTCGCGGCCTTATACTGCTTAGACTTAGCTCCGAAATAACCTTTCGCCAGCTTTAAAACTTTTTTGTGTTTTTTACGGGCGTTTATAGCCCCTTTTATTCTTGCCATTTGCTATTACCTCCTGCTATTTATAAGGAATAAGCTGCTTTATATTCTTTTCCTCTTGCGCAACTATAAACGTACCTTTTCTAAGATTTCTTTTTCTCTTAGCGCTCTTTTTATTTAGAATATGGCTTTTATAAGCCTTAGATCTTTTAACTTTTCCGCTTTTTGTAAGCGAAAATCTTTTAGCAGCGCCCCTGTGCGTTTTGATTTTTGGCATTTTGCGTATCCCTCCTTGTTAGTTCTTTGGTGCTAATATCATGAACATACTTCTGCCTTCAAGCTTCGCGCGTTTTTCCATCTCGGCGTTTTCCTCAACCATTGCGAAAAATTCCCGCATGACTTTAAGGCCGTTTTCCGTATGAGTCATCTGTCTTCCCTTGAAACGAATAGACACCTTAACTTTGTCACCCGCTTTTAAAAATTTATTAACGTTTTTAGCTTTAACTTCAAGATCGTGCTTGTCTATCGTTGCCGACAGCCTCATCTCTTTTAGCACAACAATCTTCTGGTTTTTCCTTGCTTCTTTTTGCTTTTTGGATTGCTCAAACCTATATTTGCCGTAATCCATAACCTTGCACACCGGCGGTTTGGCATTGGGTGAGATCTTTACAAGATCAAGCCCCTTCTCGTCAGCAATACTCATCGCCTCTCGCGCAGACATAACGCCTAGCTGTTCTCCGTCATCCGATACAACGCGTACACTATTATCCCTAATCTGTTCGTTAATCTGATGTTCGTTTGCTATGATAAACACCTCCAAATATAATTTTGCGCAAACTTTTAAAAAGCTAAGTGTAACCAAATTTTACACAAATAAAAAACGGGTACAAACTACCCGTCTATAAATATCATTTATACGCTTACCATGCCTGGCATTGCCGGCAGGTGAGAAACGGGTAGTCTCTTCTTTCAAGCAGCGACATCGTATCATATAACCCTGCCAATGTCAACTATTACTGCGATTTTACAGTGTAAAACATTAAGATAATCAAAAGTTTTTATTCGAAATAATTAATTTGTTTTACGTATCCATTCTCTTTTTCTTTTTCTATTTCAGCCTTAATTTTAGAATCTTTATGCAGATTAACAACCATGCTGCAGTTTTTAAACGCATTTTCATCAATAGAGGAAACGCTTTTGGGTATAGTTATATTCTCAAGAGAGGTACAATCAGCAAACGCAGCGCCTCTGACCGAGGTTAACTTATCGGGTAAAGATACTTCTCTTAAATTCTTGCATCTTCTGAATGCATAATTCCCGATTTCAGTAACAGACTCAGGTATTTTTATGCTCACCAAAGAAGTGCACTTCAAAAAGGCTCCCCTGCTTATACTAGTTATACTGTCCGATAAAGATACTTTCTCTAAAGATATACATTTATTAAACATATGAGTTCCAATCTCAGTAACGCTATTGGGGATAACAATATTTTTCAACGAAAGGCATTCATCAAATACTTCATCTCCAAGACGAACCACACCTTTGGGAATCTTAAAATTCACTAGCCTTGTGCATCTGGCAAAGGCGCGGTTATCAATTTCTTTAACACCGTCGGGCAGATCGATATTCTCAAGATCACATCCGTCAAAAGCTGATTTGCCTATACTCACAATACTGTCGGGTAAAGATATACTCTTAAGGCCGCTGTCTAAAAATGTATATGCCATAATTTCTGTGACGCCTTGCGGAATATTAATATATTCTAAATTTGAGCACTCTTTAAATGCAAACTCAAAGATTTCCGTAACATTGTTCGGTAAAGTTATTTTCTCAAGCTTTTTACAAAAACTAAATGCGCCTTCTTCAATACTGGTTATAAAATCGGGAAGGAATACACTCTTTAAATTAACACAGCCGTAAAACAAATTATATGCTATTTGGGTAACCTGCCCCGTTATAGCTATACTTTCTAATTCTTTGCATTCTTCAAAAGCTCTTTCACCAATTTCGGTTACGCTGTCCGGTATGAATATCTTCTTTAATTTGGGGCATCCGGAAAACGCGCCCTCTCCTATGCTCGTCACCCAATCGGGAATTTTCAAATATTCCAATGTGCTTTCCCTGAAAGACCAATCCCCGATTTTATTAACGCTTCGGGGTATTTTCATAGTTTCATCTTCGCCGTTATATTTTACCAATGTTTTCGTATTATCATCTATATCGATGCACATTTTCTAACTCCTTTTCCCCTTTTTTAATGCCCTAAATATACCATATCTTACTATTATCTGCAATAAAGTTAAAGTAAAAAACCGCTTAGAAATAAGCGGCTGTATCTTTATACTCTTTGTTATATATATTAACAGCTTTGCCCCGCGAGATACCCCGTAGAAAACGCTATCTGCAGATTAAACCCTCCGGTCAGCGCATCCACATCAATGACTTCTCCGGCAAAATAAAGCCCGCTGCAAATCTTGCTCTGCATGGTAGAAGCGTCAATATCAAGAACGTCTACCCCGCCCCGCGTAATAATCGCTTCTTTTATCGGCCTTTTTCCTGTAATACTGAAACTGACCGATTTTAAAGCCTGTGTGATACGCATTCTTTCCTGCCGAGTCACAGAGTGCGCTTTTTTAGTCGCATTCATTTGCATTCTCTCTATCATAAACGGTATCAGCCCCGAAGGCAGCAGACCGCCGAGCACATTAGCAAAATCCTTATTTGCCTTTTGCACAAAATCCCTTTGCAGCCTTAAATCAAGCGTCTTTTCATCTAGTGCAGGTTTTAAATCAAGTATAACTTCGCTTAGATTTTCTTCTTTCATATACGCGCTTGCCGATAAAACAAGCGGCCCCGATATACCTTTGTGCGTAAAAAGCAGTTCTCCTTGCTGTACAAATAAAGTTTTGCCTTCCGATATGAGCGATAAAGAAATATTTTTAAGCGTAAGGCCTGCAAGAGCGCTTACGTCTTCTGCCGTATCCATAGCCACAAGCGAAGGCTGCGCCGCGCTTATCTTATGCCCCGCTTTTTTCGCGAAAACATATCCGTCGCCCGTGCTTCCCGTCGAAGGATAAGACAAACCGCCCGTAGCCACTATAACGCTGTCAAAGAAAAGCTTATCGCCGTTGCATACTATACCTAAAATTTTATTGTCTTTTTCCAAAATCTCAGTGACGTTTTTGTTAAGAAATACTTCTGCCCCCGCGCTTTTAAGAGCTTTGCCCAGCGCCGATATAACATCGCTCGATTTATCAGATACGGGAAAAACACGCCCTCCGCGCTCCGTCTTTGTCTCAAGCCCGAACTGCCCGAGCATTTCTATTAGCCTCGTATTGTCAAAAGTATAAAATGCGCTGTACAAAAAGCTGCTGTTTATAGCAACATTATCAAAAAAATCGGAAATATCCGCCGCGTTGGTTATATTGCATCTGCCCTTGCCGGTAAGAAAAAGCTTTTTGCCGAGTTTCTCGTTTTTTTCAAAAAGCGAAACATTATGCCCTTTTGTTCCGGCAGCGTACGTAGCCATAATTCCGGCCGGCCCGCCTCCGACAACACAGATGTTTTTCATTTAGTTATCGTCCTTGCCTATATATACATCGCGCTTCTGCCACACATCTTCAAGGATCTCAAAGTTGCCGCGAAGCTTGTCTTTTTTTCTCATGCCGACAAGAAGTATAAGCGTATTAATTATGCTTAGAGGCGCCACTATGGAATCGACAAAAAGATTCATATCGGTATTTACAAAAAGGCACTCGTCAGATATTTTTGCGAGCGGAGACAGTTCGTTGTCGGTAATAGCCACAACTTTCGCTCCGTTGCTTTTTGCAAACTTAGCTCCGTCCACCGTCCGTGTAGAATATCTCGGAAAACTTATTGAAATTACGAGGTCGCCTTTTTTCGCATGCACAAGCTGCCCAAAGATATCGCTTATTCCCGAAGTAACAAGGCTGGTATTGCCTATAATATAATTCAGGTAATACCAAAAAAACTGCGCCAAAGGCGCGCTCGACCTAAGCCCCGAAATATAGACGTGATTCGCCTTTATTATAGAGTCGGCTACCTTTTCTACCATATCGTAATCTAGAACTTCTTTTATATGCCTAAGGCTGGTAATGTCCGTTCTAAGCGACCACCGCGTGAGCTCTTCTTCCGTCATTTCCGCACCAAGGCCCATTCTCTGTACGTTTGTAAGCCGTGTTTTTATAAGCTCCTGAAGGTTTTTCTGAAGCTCTGGATAACCGTCGTATCCAAGCGCGCAGGCAAACCTTACAACAGTAGATTCGCTTACTCCAACAGTATCGCCAAGTTTTGCGGCAGTTATAAAAGCCGCAGCATCATAGTGGTCAATAATATAAGACGCAATCGCCTTGTGGCCTTTGCTCATCGTGTTTTGCTGAGATTCTATGATTCTAATAATATCGTCACCTTGCATATCTTTTCCTCCAAAGTACAATTACACGATATATTGTATCATATCCAGCTAAAAATGCAATTTTATTTTTTCAATCCTGCATTTTAATTTTCCCAGCTGCTCATTATCAGTCAGATCATATTTAACGGGCGTTATAGAAGCGTATCCGCGCCTTACCATGCTAACATCGGTATCGTCGACAGTCTGATCTTTAATTAAAGTCCCCGCCACCCATATATATTCTCCGCCCCTTGGGTCATTTCTTACTTCTATTTCGTCTTTATAGACCGTCTTGCCCTGTCTCGTAACAGCGATTCCTTTTATCTCGCAAAACGGCAGGTCGGGAATATTAAGATTATACAAAACTTCTTTCGGGCTCTCGCTGAATAATCCTCCGTCAATAAGCTCCGCCGCCGTCTTTGCGGCCGAATCGAGATTCTCTGGAACATACGCAGCTATAGACACAGCCAAAGCGCGGTATCCCATTATAACAGCATCAAGAGCCGCCGAAACGGTACCCGAATAAAGCATATCCGAGCCCATATTGTGCCCGTGGTTGATGCCCGAAACTACTAAATCAACATCGCCCTTCATAACAAGCGATATACCTATTTTTACGCAGTCGACTGGCAGGCCGTCTATTACATGGCAGTCGATACCATCAAGGCCGGCGGGCTCTGCCCTTCTCATTCTAAGCGGGCTATGTATAGTAATAGAATGAGCGGTCGCACTTTTCTCAGACTCGGGCGCGACTACCGTTACGTCATGTTTTTTTGCAAGCGTTGCCGCAATTGCCCTTAAACCTTTAGCATGTATTCCGTCATCGTTGACCACTAAAATTCGCATATTTACCTCCTGCTACGTCTGATATTTTACAGTAGGCAAATATCAATGTCAACGTATCGGCGCCGTTATGCGAAGAGCCACCAAGTCAATATCCTTCTGAATGAATTGCCGAAACTCAGCGTTTCTATGTCCTGTTTAACGACAGCGTCTACTCTTCCTATCTCTTGCCCGTCAAGCAATATGCGCATGTATCCTATAACATCTCCCTCTTTTAGAGGCGCGGCGATTTCTTCTAGCAGTACAAGCTCTTTTTCAAGCGTATTTTCTTTTCCTTTTTCGATCAAAGCGGAAAACTCCTGCCCCGCGTAAACGTTAACGAGAGATTTTGTGCCGCCCTCTACCGTAAGGTTTTTTGCAAGCTGCTGCCCTTCTCTAACGATCGTTTTGCCCGTGAATCCAGCAAAAGCGTAATCAAACGCGCCGCCCGCTTCCTCAAACCTCGCCTGGCTGTTGGGCGAACCCAGCGATACATAAATAAACCTGCCGCCGCTTCTTTTTACCGAAGCCGCTATGCAGTATCCCGCCGAGGCTGACGAGCCGGTACAAAAGCCGTCGCAGCCTTCGTAATACCTTATCATACGGTTGGCGTTAACCATCTCTGTTTCCCTGCCGTCAGGATGTATATAATTCTCCATCCAAATTCCGCTCCATGAATAAAAAAGGTCGAACTTGGCAAGCTCGCGGCAGACGGCGCTTACATCTCTCGCGCTCATAGTCTGCCCTTCTGCGCTTAGGCCGCTCGCGTTTACAAAGTTCGCGCTAAGGCCCATAACGTCCGCTTTTTTATTCATCATCTGTACGAACGCCTCTTCGCTTCCGGCAACCTTTTCTGCCAATGCTACCGCCGCGTCATTCGCGCTGCATACCACCACCGCTTTTAGCAGGTCGCCTACTTTATGAGTAGTCCCCATATCAAGAAAAACCTGAGTTCCGCCCATAGAAGAAGCGTGCTCACTGATATCGGCCGTATCGGTCAAAGACAGCTTGCCGTTTTGCTCCGCTTCGAAAAAAAGCAGCATAGACATCGCCTTTATTACGCTTGCGCATTCCAACTGTTCGTCTGCGTTTTTCTCAAAAAGTATGTTGCCAGAGCCCGCGTCAATAAGAATACAGCTTTTTGCTTGCGATGCGATATCCTCCGCATGTGCATTAATACAAAATGCGAATATCATTATAAAAACCAGCACCGCGATAAATAATTTTTTCATATAAAACTCCACCTTTATGCTTTTACATTAGTTTTTCCTGAAAAACCGCTATATATTCTTTTTAAAACTCTACTGCAATTTACACATACAGCTTGAATAAAAAGTTATTTTTTTATATAATCATTAAACATGAAACATTTTATTTCAAAAATTATTCTTATTTTTATCATCGTATCTATTATATTTTTTTCGTCGTGCGCAAAGCCGTTGACAGCGCAGGAAACGCAGGCAGAACGCGATTATTACGAAGAAAAATATGCGAATGAACCAGAGCCCGCCGAAACAGTGGGCGAATTATTATCTTTTCTTGATAGCTGCACGGGAGGGAAATATGTTTACGGAGGCCAGGGAGAAAAAATAACAAAAGAGTATATACAAAACGCCAATGATATACACCCCGAATATTTCAGCCACGGCAGGTACGACTTTTATATGTCTATAGCAGCCGCTTGCGAAGAAAACGGATGGAGCTTTCCCGAAGACTATGCATGGGACTGCAGCGGCATCTGGTGGTACGCCTGCAACGCGCTGAGCTTATACAGCGAATATACCGACAGGACGGCGCACGACACTTACCATGAATTCTGCACACCCATTGAAAAAGATGAGCTGGCCCCCGGAGATTTGGTTTTTCTGGAAAACAAAGAGGGAAGAATAATACACATGGGTATAGTCGGGAAAAAAGGTTACATTTACGAAGCAGTAAGCGGTTTTGTAGGTGTTCTTAAAAAACGCACCGTCGATAAGCGCGTTTATAACGATATAGTCAGAGGCGGCGTGCTTTCATACGACAGCTGGAACTTATTCGGCCGCCCGATAATTTTTGAATAGTAATCACTTTATACAAAAAGATTCTTCGCTATCGCAGAGAATGACAACCAAAGTTCATTGTAAACCTATGCGCGTCATTCTGAGGGCATTATGCCCGAAGAATCTTAAAAACAAATTCTTTTTTATACCAGACTTTTAATAAAACCGTCTATTATCTTTTTGATGCTCTCAGACGCCGCCGCACCCGTCTTTATTACCTCTTCGTGTGTCGGCGGCTTGTCCATTATTCCTGCCGCCATATTGGTTATGCACGAAAGCGCGCAGGAAGATATTCCCGCATGCGCAGCCGCTATTATCTCGGGCACGGTAGACATTCCAACAGCGTCCGCCCCGAGCACTCTTAACGCCTTTATCTCTGCAGGAGTCTCAAACGCCGGCCCTTTGTTCATTGCATAAACGCCCGTCTTTACAAATACTTTGTTTTGCTTCGCCGAGTCTATAAGAGCCTGCGTAAGCTTATTATCGTACGCATTTGACATTGCAGGAAACCTCGGGCCAAACTCATCAAAATTTTTGCCCTCAAGCGGAGTCAAAAACGTAAAATTGATATGATCCTCAATCACCATTATCTGCCCCGGCTCAAAGCTTTTGTTTATACCGCCCGCGGCGTTTGTAATAAGCAGTTTTTTAATACCCAGTTTTATAAGCGAGCGAAGCGGTATAACCGTTTCGCTCGCTGTATACCCTTCGTAGCAATGAAACCTTCCCTGCATACACACTATATTAACGCCGTGCTTTGTGCCGAACACCATTCTGCCGGCATGCCCTTCTACCGTTGCCACAGGAAACCCCGGTATATCTTTATAATCAATTGCCTTAGCATCAGAAACGCTGTCTGCATAGCTACCCAGCCCGCTTCCAAGCACTATACATAAGTCAGGCTTTTGCTCCACGTTCTTGTTTAAAAATTCATACGCCACATTTATTCTATTTGCCGTCATTTTCTTCACTCCTTGTAATTTGTTTATAGAACGACTCTCCAGTTTCCCATTCCACTTTAAAAAAATCGGCAGCCGTTGCCGCTATGTCAGAAAAAGATTTTCTGATACCTATGTCAGTTCCTCCGATTACTTTTCCCCCATACGCTAATATAGGCACATATTCTCTCGAATGGTCAGTGCTTGCCGTCGTAGGGTCGCACCCGTGGTCGGCAGTAAATATAATTATATCCTCTTTGCCGAGCGCTCCGAGAAGCTCGGGTACTCTTGCGTCAAGCGCTTCAAGAGCCTCTTTGTAACCTTGCGCGTTATTTCTGTGCCCGTAAAGCATATCGAAATCGACAAGATTGGCAAACACCAAACCATCAAATTCCTGTTTTATATAATCTATAGTCGCCGATATAGCAGAATCATTATCGGTGGTATGGTTGCTTTTAGTAAGCCCGGTGTTTGCGAAAATATCTTCTATCTTGCCTACCCCCGCAACCTCGAAACCCTCTTTTTTCAGAACCGTAAGTATTGTCTCTCCGGGCGGCTCAAATGAAAAATCTCTGCGGTTTTTCGTTCTCGTAAAGTTTCCAGGCTCTCCTGCAAAAGGCCTGCATATCACCCGTCCGACAGCCATATCCCCGACAAGCATTTTCCGCGCAACACGGCAAATCTCATACTGCTCTTCTATCGGTATGATTTCTTCGTGCATGGCAATCTGTAAAACGCTGTCTGCCGATGTATAAATTATCAAATCGCCCGTTTCCAAATGCTGTGCACCGAGCTTTTTTATAATCTCTGTGCCCGAAGCCGCATAATTGCCTATCGTTTTTCTGGCGACCGCTTTTTCAAATTCTTGTACAAACTCACACGGAAAACCGTCAGGGAAAACGGGGAACGGTTTTTCCAAGACAAGCCCTGCTATCTCAAAATGCCCGCCCGTAGTATCTTTACCGGGGAAAATCTCCGCGCCTTTTCCGTACGCACCGATAATATCGCCTTCGCACGGCAGATTCGTTATTTTGCACAAGCCAAGGCTGGCCAGGTTGCCTAGCTTAATATCATCGAACTGTTTTATAATATTCCCCAGCGTGTCCGAACCTTCGTCACCGTATTTATAAGCATCGGGCAGCGCGCCCACGCCGACGCTGTCCATTACAAAGATGATAAACTTCGCCATAACTGCCCCTCCTAAATTGCAAATAATACCCTTTTATTATAACACAAAAAAAGCGCCGCAAATCAGACGCGTAAAATTGTTCACTATTTATTTGTAATATATGAGATATCTTTTTTAGTCAATACCGTCTTAGATAAAAGGTCAGGGCGTTTTTTTGCCGTTTCGTATATCGACATTCGCCTTTGATACTCCTGCACATTCGTGTGGTGCCCCGATAAAAGAACTTCAGGAACGTCTTGCCCGCAAAATTCGGCAGGCCTTGTGTACTGCGGATGTTCAAGCAGCGCATTACAAAACGATTCGGCTTTTGCGGAATCTTCGTTGCCGAGCACGCCTTCTATATGGCGCATACAAGCGTCAATAAGAACCATTGCGCCAAGCTCTCCGCCCGTCAGCACAAAATCGCCTATGGAAATTTCTAAATCTATGTGATTATCTATGGCGCGCGCGTCCACGCCCTCATAATGCCCACAAAGTATATTCAAACAGCCATAACCGCTAAGTTCCTCCACCAGATTGTGGTTGAGCTGTTTCCCGCAGGGCGACATATATATGTTAAGATACGGCTTTTCGCAGCCCGCCTCAATCTCTTCAAAGCAGGCATGTATGGGCTCGGGCTTTAACACCATTCCCGAACCGCCGCCGAACGGATAGTCATCCGCGCGCCTGTGCTTATCCTGCGTAAACTCGCGTATATCCACAGTATTAACAGCAATTTTATTCGCTTTTATCGCTCTTGCCCATATGCTCGATTGATATACCGAAATAAACATCTCGGGAAAAAGCGTTAAAATATTATACGTCATAAACGCAAACCTCGCAAAGCGCCTTGCTGTTTACAGTAATGCTTTTTTGCTCGATATCTACCTTTTCTATAACTCTCTTTAAAGCGGGAAACATAAAGCCGCGCTCTGCCTGCACGACATACACATCCGCCGCGCCGTGCTGAAGAACTTCTTTTAGCACACCGAGTCTTTTTCCGTTTTCGTCTATAACCGCAAGCCCGATAAGGTCGCATATATAATATTCCTGCTCGCCCGGCTCTTCGAACTCGTCTCTTTCCAGATACAGAAAAACGCCGCTAAATTTTTCAGCGTCGTTCCTCGTAATAACATCGTCCATACGCAGATACACAAAAGGCGGGTTTTCCCGCACAACATTATAAGTTATACGGGCGTATTCTTTGCCTTTTTTGAGATACGCAAAACCTCTCTGGCTAAAATCATCGACATTGTCTGAAAAAAGTTTCACTTTTAATTCGCCGTGTATGCCCTGCGGTTTTAGTACCTTTGCAATCTCAATCATTGTTCTACTATCTCTACCACATATTTCTTTTTAGATTTTGATGAGCCGGCTTTAACAACCGCTCTTATTGCTTTTGCTATTCTGCCCTGTTTGCCTATAACTTTGCCCATATCTTCGGGAGCGACAGAAAGCTCAAGAATTATAGACTTTTCTCCCTCAACCTGTTTTACTTTGACGTCTTCAGGTTTGTCTACAAGTTCTTTTGCGATATATTCAACTAACTCTAACATATTATTCTCCTCCGGCAGCTGCCGGCATTTGCAGTTTTTTCACACAGCAAAATCATGTGTGCTAAGACGCGTTTTCTTCTTATTTTTCTTCGGGTTCTGCCTTTGCTTCCTCATCTTTTGCTTCGGGCTCTGCCTTTGCTTCTTCGGCTTTTGCTTCCGGCTCTTCAGCCTTTACTTCGGGCTCTGCCTTTTTTTCTTCGGCCTTTACTTCGGGCTCTGCCTTTTTTTCTTCGGCCTTTACTTTGGGCTCTGCCTTGGGCTCTGCCTTTGGCTCTGCTTTAACTTGTTCTGCAGCTTTATCTTCCTTTTTATTCTTAGGTATAATCTTCTCTTTTAATTCAACTTCGCCGTATTTTTTAAGAAGAGCTCTAACCGTCTCTGTTGGCTGCGCGCCCTTTTTTATCCAATCCTGTGCCTTTTCGCTGTCAATGCTGCATTTTTTTGCTATAGGGTCATAATTTCCTATTTCCTCAACAAAACGCCCGTCTCTCGGAGCTCTTGCGTCCGCAACAACGATTCTGTAGAAAGGCTTTTTCTTTGCCCCTATTCTTTTTAACCGAATTTTAACTGCCATAATTTCCTCCAAAAATTTTTATATTTATTAGAACGGCATGTTTCTCATGCCCTTTGTTCCCCGTTTGGTCATGCTTTTCATCATTTTTTTCATTTGTTCAAACTGCGTTAGCAGCCTGTTTATGTCCTGTACCTTTGTGCCGCTTCCTTTTGCAATGCGTTTTTTTCGGCTTCCGCCTATTATAGCCGGCTTTATTCTCTCGCGCGGCGTCATAGATTGTATTATCGCCTGCGTCCTGCTCATTTGTTTTTCGTCCAGCTGCATTCCCGACAACTTGCTTCCGCCCGGCATCATTGTCAATATATCTTCAAGATTACCCATGTTTTTTAAAGAATCCATTTGTTCTAAAAAATCTTCGAGTGTAAACTCATTCTTGCGGAACTTTTTCTCAAGCTCTGCTGCTTTCTCTGTTTCAAAAGTCTGCTCGGCTTTTTCGATAAGAGTAAGAACATCTCCCATTCCGAGTATGCGTCCGGCCATTCTGTCGGGATGAAAAACTTCTACATCATCCAGTTTTTCGCCCGTGCCCGCGAATTTTATAGGTTTGCCTGTCACGGCTTTTACTGAAATAGCCGCGCCGCCCCGTGTATCTCCGTCAAGTTTGGTTAAAATAACGCCATCTAGCTCTAAGCTCTCGTTAAACGCGCTTGCGGCGTTTACGGCATCCTGCCCCGTCATTGCATCGACAACAAGCAGTTTCTCATGCGGCTTAACCGCATCGGCAACTTTTTGCAGTTCGCTCATCATCTCGTCGTCAATGTGCAATCTGCCTGCCGTATCGAGTATGAGTATATCGGTAAGCTTGCTCGAAGCTGCGCTTAGCGCCTGCTTTGCTGTTTTTACAGGGTCCTGCTGCCCTTTTTCGAAAAAATCCGCCCCTGCCTGCTCTGCTACTATCTCAAGCTGTTTTATTGCCGCCGGCCGGTATATATCGAGCGCCGCCACCATTACCGTTTTGCCGCTCTTTATCCACATCTTTGCCAGCTTTGCGCACATGGTCGTTTTGCCCGCGCCCTGAAGCCCGCACATCATAATAATCGTAGGCGGCTCGGAAGCAAAATTTACGCCGACACTCTTTTCGCCCAAGATGTTTATCATCTCGTCGCGTACTATTTTTATAACCTGCTGCCCCGGAGTAAGGCTTTTTAGCACCTCTTCTCCGACTGCTCTGTCGGTAACGCTTTTTATAAAGCTTTTTACCACTTTAAAATTCACGTCCGCTTCAAGCAAAACAAGCTTTACCTCTCTCATTGCAGCCTTTACGTCTACTTCGGTAAGCTTTCCTCGATTGGCAAGTTTAGAAAAAACATGCTGTAGTTTTTGCGCAAGCCCCTCAAACGCCATTCTCATTCTCCCAAATATCTATAATTTCATCTAATATCTCTTTGTTCCAGGGCTCTGCTGCCTGTGCTCTTCTCACCGCATTTAAAGTCCTGTCGCGCTTTTCGCATAAACCAAGGCACTCCTCATAATGCAATAGTTTTAGTTTAGCTTTTTCTATTCCGTCCCTTGAGGCCTGCCTTGTAGTATTTTCGATCTGCGCTATCTCGGATAAAGAATAATCCTGGTTATAATACATATCGCATAGCCTTATCTGCTTATCTGTAAGCAGGCTGGAATACGTATCCATCAGCAGTACAATACCAAAATCTTTTTCCATTTCAAAACCGCCTTACCTTACCCCAAACAAAACCCAAATTGGAAATACCGGAATAAAAATACTGTAAAGCGAAAATACTTTACAGCACTATTATAAACGTTTTTTATGAATTGTCAATATCTTTCTTAATCTAGAAGGCTTGCCGCAAACGCATGAGCATCAAACGGCTGTAAATCTTCAATGCCCTCGCCTACGCCGATAAATACTACGGGCAGCTTTGCCTCGCCGGCGATGGCGCATACTATACCGCCCTTTGCCGTGCCGTCAAGCTTAGTTAGTATTATTCCCGAAAGATTGGTGGCCTGTGAGAATTCTTTTACCTGAGAAATTGCGTTCTGCCCCGTCGTCGCGTCTAAAACAAGATAAGTCTTTTTATCCGCTTCGCCGTAAGATTTATCTATTACTCGGTTTATTTTAGAAAGCTCGTTCATAAGATTCTTTTTGTTGTGCAGCCTGCCCGCCGTATCGCATATAAGCATATCAATTTTCTTGGATTTCGCCGAATCTATAGCGTCGTAAACAACAGCTGCCGGGTCTGCCCCTTCGCCGTATCTTATAACGTTAACACCCGCTCTGTCGCCCCATTTTCCAAGCTGCTCGGAAGCGGCGGCGCGAAACGTATCGGCGGCGGCAAGCAACACGCTTTTTTTCTGAGATGCAAAATAATGCGCCATCTTGCCTATGGCAGTAGTCTTGCCCACTCCGTTTACTCCGACTATAAGCATTACGCAGGGATATTCAAAATCGATATCCTCAAAGGTGAGCATTTGCTCTATTATCTCGGCCAGTATAATTTTTACGCCTGCCGTTTCGGTAATTTTCTGTTCTTTTACCCGCGTTTTTAAATTGTCAATAATATCAGCAGACGCAGATGCGCCGATATCGCATAGTATAAGCGTTTCTTCAAGCTCTTCATAAAAATCTTCATCTATTTTTTTAAAAGATGAAATAACATCGCCAAGCTTTGCCGACAGGTTATCTCTTGTCTTTTTAAGGCCGCCTCTTATTCTGTCAAAAACGTTACTCATTTTCCCTCACTAATCCAAAAGCACGGACAAAAGCTTGGAAACGCCCTTTTCTTCCATAGCAAACCCGTACAAGCTGTCACATATCACCATAGTCGGTTTTCTGTGTGTAATAACAATAAACTGCATGTTTTTCGCGAACTTCTGCAAATATTCAGAGAACTTGTAGACATTCGCTTCGTCAAGCGCAGCGTCTATCTCATCGAGAATGCAAACGGGCGACGGGTTTATCTTCAGCAGCGCGAAAAGCAGGCTGATTGCCGTTAATGCTTTTTCCCCGCCCGATAAAAGCGATATCTTCTGCAGTTTCTTGCCCGGCGGCTCTGCGACTATCTCAATGCCGCATTCCATGATGTTGTTCTCGTCCTCGAGCAAAAGCTCTGCCCTGCCTCCGTCAAAAAGCTCTTTGAAAGTTTTGTTAAAATATTTGTTTATCTGCTCAAAGCTGTCTTTGAACGTCTTTCTCATTTCGCCGAGAAGCGACACTATCAGCTTGTTTAAATCAAGCTCAGCTTTATCCAGATCGTCTTTTTGTTTTATAAGCTCCTGCATACGCTCGTTAAGCTCATTATAATCTTCTATTGCATTCGGGTTAACGTTGCCAAGATACCTTATCTGCCTGCGCGTATTATCCGCTTCTTGCTGCGCGCACTTAATATCGATCTCCTCGCGCTCGTTTAATGCGTTGGCGTATGTAAGCTGATAATTGTCCCAAAGCCGGTTTTGCTCAGCTTCAATGCCCGTCTGCGCCTTTTCTATATTAAAGTCTACACGCATACTTTTCTCAGCAATTTCATTTATCTCATTTCTTATCTGCAAAAGTTTTTTATCTCTTTGCGAAAGCGCGTCTTTTATCTCATCTCTTTTTGTAAGAACATCCGCCTGCCTTGCCTTTTCCTGTTCGAGTGCATCCGTCTTTTGCTTATGAATCTCGAAAAATTCGCTTTTCATAGAAAGCAGATTCTCGCTGCTTTGGCTGTTTAGTTCCAGCGTGATTTTTTTAGTAGCCTTAGCTTTTTCAATATCCGCTTTTTCCTGCTCCAGCCTCTCGTTATCTTTTATAAGAGATTCTTTTTCTCTTTCAAGCTCGGCTGTTTTAAGCTGCGCGTCATGAAGTCTACTTTTGTTATCTTCTATCATCTGCGCATTTACATTATACTCGTCTTCCATGCGCTTATAATCTTCGTTTTTGGTCTGCTCGCTTTGCTGCATATCATTTTGAAGCGCAGAAAACTCAAGCATCTGCTTTTTTATCGCTGCCGCTTCTTGCTCAAGCCGCTTACTATCTTGTTTAAGGCTGTCAATGCTCTTTGCCGCCTCTTGAATAGATAATATAAGCGATTCCAGCTTTTCTTTGCCCGTCGCGTTTTCTATCTGCTTATCCTGCAAATCCTGGCGCACTTTTTCTATTTCGTCGGCTAAAGAATTTTGCTCTTTATTATTCTTCTCTATATCTTTTTCAATTTGCCCGGCTTTTTGCTTTAGTTCATCCGCCCTTTTTTTAAGCTCCTGCTTTCTTCTGTCTCTGCCTACAAGCCCGCTCGCTTTTCTTTTTATACTTCCGCCTGTTATAACGCCGCCCGGGCTGTAAATATCCCCTTCAAGCGTAACAGCTCTGAAAACAAACCCGCTTTTGCGCATAACGCTTATCGCGGTATCGTTATCTTTAACTATAACGGTACGCCCAAGCAAAAATTCCGACGCTTTTTGCGCGCCCTTGCCGCATGATATAAGCTCGCTCGCGATGCCATAAACGCCCGGCTGCCCTAAAACGCTTCTTTCCTGCCCGCTCATGCTCTTGATTTTCAGTGCGCCGAGCGGCAAAAATGTAACACGCCCCATATCGTTTGTACGCAGATAAGATATAATATGTTTTGCATCAAGTTCATCGTTTACCACAATGTTCTGCAGAGCCGACCCGAGAGCAGTTTCTATCGCGATTTCGTATTCGCGCGGAACTTTAATCACATCGGCAAACGTTCCTATAATACGCTTTGATAAATCGCTGTTAGATTTTGCCGAAACCATAAGTTTTCTTACGCTTTCAAAATAGCCTTCAAAGCTATTTTCCATATCCTCTAAAAGCGCCAATGACGAAGCGCACGCTGCGTACTCGTTACGCGCTTTTTGCAGCTCAGATTGCAGCTTTGATGCCTGCTCTGCCGCCTTTTGCCGCAAAGCTGTCTTTTCGTTATACGCCTGCCTCAGTTTTTCGCCCGATTGTGCCGCTAAAGCAAGCTCCGCTTCAAGCGCCCTGCGCCCTTGCTTAAGCTTGTCTTTCTCCTGCTCTGTTGAAAAAAGCCTCGCATCTGTCTCCTGCGTTTTACTCAAAATGTTTTGCTGCTTTTCTTTGAGCGCGGATATTTCACTTTTTAAATCAGACATTTTCTCGATAGTCTGAACCTTTTGCTGCTGAACATTCTCAATTATCTTAACTCTGTCTTCAAAAACATCGCTTAACCGTAAAAGCTCTTTGTTCGCCTCGCCCTCGGCATTTTTTTGAAGCAAAAGCTGCGTTTCTATCTCTTTTATTCTGTCTGCGTTTTTGATTCCGTTTTGCGCTATTGCCGCCGCTTTTTGCTCTGCTTCCAAAATCTCCTGGTTTATACGAAGATTGTCCTTTTCTATATTAGCCAAACGCTCATCGCAAAGCCTTATCTCTCCCTCTACTCGCTCTATCTCGGCAAGGCTTCCGCTTAGCTTCTCGGCAAGTTCATCGCCCGCCGCTTCCATTCTTTTGGCGTCTTCCTGCTCGGTTAAAAAACGATCGGAGAGCTCTTTTAATACCTGCTGTTTTTGCGCACGTTCTTCTTCAAGCGCCTTTTTTGATTCATTGAGCTTATTTATTTTTTCTTTGCCTTTATCATAGTTATGCAAAAAGAGATTCACTTCAAGATGCTTTAATTTCTTGCTTAGCTCTAAATATCTGCGTGCGTTTTCCGCCTGCCTGCGCAAAGGGTCTATGCGCGTCTTTTGTTCGCCCAATATATCATCGACACGTATAAGATTGATACGCGTTTTTTCAAGCTTTCTCTCCGCTTCTTCTTTTCGCACTCTATACTTCATAATACCCGAAGCTTCTTCAAAAACACGCCTTCTGTCGAGCGACTTTTCGCTGAGTATCTCATCTATTCTGCCCTGGCCTATTATAGAATACCCTTCTTTGCCTATGCCTGTGTCGCGAAACATAGAAAGAATATCTTTTAGCCTGCATTTCGTGCCGTTTATATAATAATCGCTTTCTCCCGACCTATAAAGCTTTCTCGTAACTTCAATTTCAGTATAATCCATGCCAATACGATTTTTGGTATTATCAAAAATCAAAGATACCTCACAGTACGACCTCGGCTTTCTTTTTTGTGTGCCTGCGAATATAACGTCCTGCATCACGCTTCCTCTGAGCGATTTTGCGCTTTGTTCTCCAAGCACCCATCTTACGGCATCCGAAACATTGCTTTTTCCGCTTCCGTTCGGCCCGACAACGCCTGTAATAGACCCGTTCATATGCATTTGTGTTTTTTCAGGAAAAGATTTAAAGCCTGTCATTTGAATGCACTTTAAAAACAAAACTGACTACTCACTTTCAATATCAAATTACTGTAAAAAATTAGCATCTTATGCTCCTGCAAAAAAAAATCGGCAAACAATGCCGAAAATTTATAAAGTTTTATCGAATTTCGACAAAAAGTTTAATAGAAGTTCTTGTTACTCCGTCAATTTCAACATTAGCAAAAGCAGGCACTACAACTAAATCGATACCTCTGGGCGCCATAAACCCTCTTGTTATCGCTATTGCTTTTATTGCCTGATTTACAGCCCCGGCTCCAACCGCTAATATTTCTGCGCTCTGAAACTCGTTGATTTTAGCCGCAATTGCGCCGGCCACCGCTTTTGGCTGTGACTTAGTTGATACTCTTAATGGTTCCATAATAGCCCCCATACAATGATTAATTATAACAAATAAATATATAAAAGACTATAGTTATTTAAAGGGCCGCGTCTATCATACTCGATATTTTATCTTTACCGACAACACCGATAGATTTTCCCGCAACTTCTCCGTTCTTAAACAGAATAAGTGTCGGTATGCTCATTACACCGTATTTTTGCGCTAGCTCTACCTGCTCATCGATGTTAACCTTGCCGATAACAGCTTTGCCGTCGTATGTATCGGCAATCTCGTCTATTGTAGGCTCGAGCATACGGCACGGAGCACACCATTCCGCCCAAAAATCAATCAAAACCGGTATTTGGCTGTTGGCGACCTTTTCATCAAAATTAACATTAGTAATTTCCATTGCTTTTTCTGACATAGCTTTTCTCCTTTGTTTGTTGTATATTAATAATTCTTTTAAATTTCCGTTTAATATTATGGTTTTATTGCCCCGGCGCTTTTAGTCACCTTTTTTACTTACCATAGTATAAACATTTCTTACCGTCTTATTATACAACGGAGCCGCAAATTTTAATAGTAAAAAAGAAATAATTGCAAAAATAAGCGCGCAAAACGCCATTGTGATATCGGTATTGGCAAATACTTTCCACACGTCCGACAAAAGCCATCCTAAAAACGCGCCGGCAATAAGCATTATAAGCGGAAAAACGTAAGCAAGAGCAGACGCTTTTATCGCTTTTCTCATTTTTATGCTCACAGCGACATAATCGCCTATCTGTGCATCTAACTCGTTTGGCACCTGCACAATAATCTCGTTTTGCCCCGCCATCATTCCGCACGCCTTGCATTTGCCGCAGGCCGATGTGCGCATAAATTTAACAAACGCCGTTTTGTCTTTAACGTTTACTACCTCTCCGTACTCTGTCATCAGTGCCCCTTTATTATTTCCCTTATGACTTCGCCGGCTATAGTTAATCCGCAAAGCCCGGGCATATAAGATATACTTGGTATAGGCTCGCCGCTTGGTATTTCGCACAAACCCTTTTCGTCAGTGCAAACCACATTTAAGCTGTCAATGCCCTTTCGGCGAAGCTCTCTTCTCATGACTCTTGCAAGCGCGTCGCCTTTAGTCTCATAAATATCCATAACGCGAAAATCGCCTTTGAGCTTATTGCCTGCGCCCATAGCCGATATAACTTTTATGCCGCGCTCTTTGCATTCGCCGGCGATCGCAAGCTTTGCGCTTACGTTATCTACCGCATCTATGGCATAATCAATACCTTCGAGTAATTCGCCGATATTTTTCTCGTCAACAAAAACCTTTTTCGGAGTCACTCTGCAATCGGGATTTATGTCTTTTATTCGGTTTTCCATAACCTGCGTTTTAGGCATTCCTATAGTACTCTCAAGCGCAATTATCTGCCGGTTTGCGTTGCTCTTTTCAACGTCGTCACAATCGACAAGCGTAATGCTTCCCACGGCAGCCCTCGCGAGAGCTTCCGCAGCATATCCGCCCACGCCGCCTATTCCGAAAATAATGATATTCGCATCGGCTAGCGCTTTTATGCCTTTTTCGCCTATCAGTTTTTCATGCCTAGAAAAATCGCTCAATTTATTCCGTTACCTTTAACCCGAGCTCTAAGAGCTGTTTTGCCGAAACCTTGGACGGTGCGCTTGTAAGCGGGCACGAAGCGTTCTGCACTTTCGGAAAAGCGATAACGTCTCTTATAGAATCTCTTCCTAAAATAAGCATCGCCAGCCGGTCGAGGCCGTACGCAATACCGCCGTGAGGAGGCGTGCCGTACTTTAAAGCCTCAAGTAAAAATCCGAAATTCTCCCAGGCGTCTTCCTGAGAGAACCCGAGAGCCTCAAGCATTTTCTCCTGAACCTCAGTGTCATGTATCCTTATGCTTCCCCCGCCTATCTCGTTGCCGTTAAGAACGATATCATAAGCCTTTGCATACGCATTGCCCGGGTCGCTGATGAGCTTGTCGACATCCTCATCCTTGGGCGATGTAAACGGATGGTGCGTCGCCATATATCGTTTTTCTTCCTCGCTGTATTCAAACACGGGAAAATCGACGACCCATAAAAGATCGAAAACGCTCTCGTCGATAAGCTCCAGCTTTTCGGCAAGTTTAAGACGCAGATTGCCAAGCGAATCGTATACCACTTTGTCTTTATCGCCGACAAAGAATATTATATCGCCCGTTTCGGCGTCCGTTTTTTTGAGCAGCGCAGAAATCTCGTCTTCGCTTAAAAATTTGGTTATGGGCGACTGCATGCCGTCTTCTTTCATAGAAATCCATGCCATGCCCTTAGCACCGTATATTTTGACAAAATCGACAAGCGAATCTATCTCTCTTCTTGCGAACTTGTTCACACAGCCTTTTGCGTTTATCGCTCTTACGCTTCCGCCGTTTTTTACCACAGAAGAAAATACCTTGAATTCGGAGTTTTGCACTATATCGCTGACATCTATAAGTTCTAAGCCAAAACGAGTATCCGGTTTGTCAGAGCCGTACCTGTCCATCGCTTCCCTGTAAGAAAGCCTCTTTAACGGGAGCCTTATATCCATGTCCATTGTCTTTTTGAAAATGTGCGCGAGTAGCCCTTCGTTAGCTTCTATAATGTCATCGACGTCAACGAACGACATTTCTATATCTATCTGCGTAAACTCGGGCTGCCTGTCGGCGCGCAAATCCTCATCTCTAAAACATTTGACAATCTGAAAATATTTATCAAGCCCCGACATCATAAGTATCTGCTTCATGGTCTGCGGAGACTGCGGCAGTGCATAAAAGCTTCCTTCATGTATTCTTGAAGGCACGAGATAATCCCTTGCGCCCTCGGGCGTGCTTTTTGTCAGCATGGGCGTTTCTATATCGATAAAACCGTTTTGCGTCAAATACTCCCTGGCTGCCGCGGAAATCTTGCTTCTAACCATAAGATTGTTTTGCATTACAGGGCGCCGCAGATCGAGATAACGGTACTTTAACCTAAGCTCTTCACGAACGCCCGAATCGTCGTCAATCTCAAAAGGCGGAGTTTTCGCCTTGCTTAAAACTTTCAACTGCGCAACCTTTACTTCTATCAATCCTGTAGGAAGCTTCTCATTTATAGTTTCTTCGTCTCTTTTTACAATTTGGCCTTTTACTGCTATTACAAATTCGTTTCTAAGACTCTCCGCTTTGGCAAAATCGCCGCTCATCTGCGATTCGTCAAATACCACCTGCATGATACCCGTTCTGTCCCTTAAGTCAACGAATATAAGCGCACCTAAGTCTCTTCGCGTTTGTACCCATCCCATCAAAGTAACGTCTTTGCCTACATCATCAACAGAAAACTTTGTACAATAGTCAGTTCTCTTCCAGCCTTGCATAAATTCGCTCATTATTTACCTGCCTTTATAAATTCATTAAGCCCCGCAAACGGAACCTTGTTTTCTTCGCTTTTTTCCATATCTCTTACAACGGCAACACCGCTTTCTAATTCGTCATCGCCTATGATAACCACTTTTTCCGCGCCTATTTTATTAGCATATTTTAACTGCGCTTTCATGCTTCTTCCCATGTGGTCGCATTCCGCTTTAATGCCCATTTGCCTAAAGCCGGCAGTTATTTCAAACCCTTTAATGCTTGCAGCGTTTCCGAGAGTACACACATAAATTTCGCAGCTGCTTTTCTCGGGCAATGCTATATTCTGCGATTCTAATACGAGCAGCAGCCTTTCTATACCCATTCCAAAGCCCATGCCCGGCGTGGGCGGCCCGCCGATCTGCTCTACAAGCCCGTCATACCTTCCGCCTCCGCAGACAGTCCCTTGTGCCCCTATGCCCGTTGCGATAATTTCAAAAACAGTCTTAGTATAATAATCGAGCCCGCGTACGATAAACGGATTTATCTCATAATTAATTTCTGCGCTTTCGAGCCTTTTCTTTAACCCTTCGAAGTGCATTGAGCAATCTTCGCACAGAACTTCCAGCATTTTCGGAGCGCCGCTCACTATCGCCCTGCATTTTTCTTCTTTGCAATCAAGCGTCCGCAAAGGATTGGTTTTCATTCTATCCTTACAGCTTTTGCACAGGCCACTCTGCTTTTCTTCCAAATAACCGACAAGCGCCTTATTATAATCGGGGCGGCATTTCGGGCACCCTATACTGTTGATGTTCAGAGCAAGCCCTTTAATCCCGAGTTCATTCAGAACGGACAGCGCTATGCTTATAACTTCTGCGTCTATAGACGGTTCGGCCGACCCAAACGCCTCTATGCCAAACTGATGATGCTCGCGCAAACGCCCTGCCTGCGGCCTCTCATACCGAAAAACAGGCGTGGAGAGGTAATACATCTTTGTCGGCTGGGCAGCGGAATACAGGCTGTTTTCCACAAAACTTCTGACAACGCCCGCCGTGCCTTCCGGCTTTAGCGTAATGCTGCGCTCGCCCTTGTCTAAAAACGTGTACATCTCTTTTTGCACTATATCGGTAGTATCTCCGACGCTGCGCAGGAATAATTCGGTATGTTCAAATACGGGAGTCCTGATCTCCCCGTAACCGAATACCTCGCAAATTCGCCTTATCTTCTCTTCAATATACTGCCATTTTCCGCTTTGCGAAGGCAAAACATCTTTTGTGCCTTTCGGCGCTTTTGTCAGCATTCATACACCTCTGAAAATTTATTTTCTTTAAATAAAACGTCCCCATCAAAAATGACAGGGACGAGAATAACCCGCGGTACCACCCCAAATTCCCGGAATCCCGGGCACTTGAAACGTATTGTTTTGTAAAGAGGCTGTTACCGTTCCAAAAATATCTTCTTTCCGTTTTCAGTCTTATCGGAAAGTCCCTGCAAAGATAATTTGTTTTAAAACAGCGTCCTCTTCATGCAAGCTAATTATACTCTTAACGTTCATATTTGTCTATATTATTTGCAAAGAGCGTATACTTCTTTGGCTATCGCCAATTCTTCATTTGTCGGAATACACCATATTTCGACCAAAGACTCGGGCGTCGAGAGCTTCAACTCTTCACGGATATGGTTATTTACCTTATTTAATTCTTTATCAATATTCGCGCCGAGGAATCCAAGCCCTTCTACGCTCCATTCGCGTATCAAATAATCATTCTCTCCAATACCCGCAGTTAAAACAATAGCGTCAAGGCCGCCCATAGCAGCAGCATACGCGCCTATAACCTTCTTTAAACGGTAACAGAAAACTTCAAGAGCGATAGTTGCACGCTCAACTCCTTTTTTAGAAGCTGCCCACAAATCTCTAAAATCGCTTGAAACTCCCGAAAGCCCCCAAACACCGCATTTTTTGTTCAAATAGCTTATTGTCTCGTCAAGGTTCATGCCCATTTTTTCCATAAGGTAAGGAACGATCGCCGGGTCTATATCGCCCGAGCGCGTGCCCATAACAAGCCCTTCAAGCGGTGTAAAGCCCATAGTCGTGTCGACAGATTTACCCCCGTCAACAGCGCATACGCTCGAACCGTTTCCGAGATGGCATGTGATTATCTTTAAATCTTCTATGTTTTTGCCGACAACTTCGGCATATTTATATGCTACATATTTATGCGATGTGCCGTGAAAACCGTAACGGCGAACACGGTATTTTTCGTAGGCTTCGTAAGAAAGGCCGTAAAGATAAGCATTCCTTTTCATAGATTGATGAAAAGCTGTATCAAAAACGCCAACCATAGGTACGTTCGGCATTATCTTTTTGCACGCCATTATACCCATCAGGTTAGCAGGATTATGCAGCGGAGCAAGCTCTGTACATTCTTCTAAAGCGTCTATAACCTTATCGTCTATAATAACGCTACCAGAGAAAAATTCCGCTCCGTGGACAACTCTGTGCCCGACTGCCTTGATTTCGTCCATGCTCTGCAAAACGCCGTGCTCTTTATCGGTAAGCGCAGACAGCATAAGCGCAATGGCATCAGTATGGTCTTTCATATTCTGCTTAATTGTAACATTCTCTTTACCTGTAGGTTTGTGTTTTAGCAAAGAGCCGTCTATTCCTATTCTTTCAGCTACACCCGAAGCCACAACTTCTGTGTTTGTCATTTTAATTAGCTGATATTTCAGCGATGAGCTTCCCGCATTAATTACAAGTATATTCATTGTCCCCTCCTAATTTTGTGCCTGAACGGCAGTTATTGCTGCAACAGATACGATGTCTTCTACGCTGCAACCTCTTGAAAGATCGTTTACCGGAGCAGCCAGCCCCTGGGTTATTGGCCCTATTGCGTCCGCACCGGCAAGCCTCTGAACTAATTTATATCCAATATTGCCCGACTGCAGGTCAGGGAATATCAAAACGTTAGCCTGTCCCGCTACCGGGCTTCCCGGGCTTTTTAACTGTCCGACTTTTTCTACAAGCGCCGCATCTGCCTGAAGCTCTCCGTCAACCAAAAGATTTGGCGCCTGCTGTTTTACAATTTTAGTTGCTTCTTTAACTTTATCGGCAAATTCGTGCTTTGCGCTGCCTTTTGTAGAAAATGAAAGCATAGCGACTTTAGCCTCCATTCCGGTAAGCTGCTCTCCTGTCTTTGCAGTAGAAATCGCAATTGCCGCAAGCTCGCTTGCAGTCGGATTTGGATTTACAGCACAATCGCCGAACATTAATATTCCGTTGTGCCCAAAATCTTTAGTTTTTAATTCCATAATAAAGCAACTTGATACGACTGATATGCCGGGTGAAGTTTTGACTATTTGCAGTGCGGGCCTTAGCGTGTTTGCCGTGGTGTTTATTGCTCCTGCCACCATGCCATCTGCGTCGCCCATTTTTATCATCATACACGCATAGTACAGCGGGTCTGTTACAATCTTTTCTGCGTCTTGCTGCGTTACGCCTTTGTGTGCTCGAAGTTCATAAAATTTTGCTGCGTACTCATCCGTCTTTTTAGAATTCTTCGGGTCAATCACCGTCACGCCCGAGTAATCCAGTTTTTCAGAAAGTTTCTCGATTTCTTTTAGGTCTCCTAAGAGTATTACATCCGCGATTCCCTCTTTTGAAATAATTTCTGCTGCCTTAATCGTTCTTTCTTCCGTCCCCTCAGGAAGCACTACTTTTTTTTTATCAGCGCTTGCCTTTGCTCTAATCTCGTCCATTAGCCCCATTTCTTCAACATTTCTCCCTTCAAAATTGCAAAATATATATCTAAACATTACGCCATTGTAGTGTTATAATAGTATCACTTGCCTATTATATATAATATTGACGCTTTTGAAAAGGAGAAATTTATGCGTATTTGCGGAATTATCGCTGAATATAATCCGTTTCACAACGGGCATGAAAAACACATACTATTATCGCGCGAAAAAACGGGTGCGGATTTAATAGTCTGCGTAATGAGCGGCAGCTTTGTTCAGCGCGGACAGCCTGCGATATTTGATAAATGGACAAGAGCCGCCTGTGCGGTCAAGTGCGGTGCGGACGCTGTTTTAGAGCTGCCTTTACTATATTCCCTTCAAAGCGCAGAAGGCTTTGCAGCAGGCGGCGCAGCTCTTCTTAACGTAATAGGCGCGCATGATATCAGCTTCGGGTGCGAAACGGACGACCTGCAAATGCTTAGCAGTATAGCAAAAAAACTTAGCCGCGAGACAAGAGCTTTTCGGCGTTCTTTAAAAGAATATCTTGAGCAGGGTTTAAGCTTTCCCGACGCTCGCAGCAAAGCGGCATTCCCCGACGCTCCCCCGCAAGCCGGTATGCCAAATTCCATACTCGCGATAGAGTATTTGAAGGCTATAAACAGGCAGCGCTCAAAACTTGTGCCCTGCGCTGTAAAACGAATCGGCGAGGCTTACCATTCTGTAGATACTTCCACGTTATTTTCCAGCGCTACGGCAATTCGCCGGGCGTTTGCGGATAACAACCTTGAAACCGCCTATAATTCAATGCCCAAAGCCGCAAAAGAGTATATATCATTACAGCTATCAAATGGCCTGATACCCGTTTCCCCCGCTTGTTTTGACAAAGAATTGCTTTACCGCTTAAGGCTTGGCGGTACTGCCTATATAAAAACGCTGCACGAAGTAACGGAAGGCCTCGAAAACCGAATCTTTGAAGCGGCTAAAGTGTGCAATACAACAGAAGAGTTGATAGATAAAATCAAAACCAAGCGCTATACTTACACACGCATCTCGCGCATACTAGCCTATGCTCTGCTCGGAATCACCAGAGATATGGTTAAAAAACATAACCGCCGGAAAATCAGCCACGCAAGAGTTCTCGGAGTGAAAAATCCCGAGGTTTTGTCAGTATTGTCAAAAACATGCCGCGTACCCATAATCACGGGCGCCGCGTCTTCGCCGTATTCGCCTGTTGATATCGCTTCGACAGACATTTACGCGCTGAGCCAGAAAACCGCGCCTTTTAACTCTGCTTCGCGCGACTTTACACAAAAACTTTTCATCGAAGAAAAAAATGAATAAACGCTTTCCGGCTAAATCATATGCCGTTTCTTATTTTAATATAAATAAGAAATAAAGGCTGTGATACTTTGAAAAAAATCATTATGACAGCCATAGTTTTAGCTATGGCCGTTATGCTGTTAATATACCCAGAAGAATGCCTTCGCGGGGCTAAAAACGGCCTCGATGTCTGGTTTGGTTCCGTGCTGCCATCGCTTCTGCCTTTTATGGCGGCTTCTTTTATACTGCTCGAAACGGGCATAGTTCGGCTGATATCGCACATTTTTGAGCCCTTAACACGCTTTTTGTTTGCCGCCCCGGGGCAAAGCGCATATGTCTTTTTAGCGTCCGCGTTCTCTGGATATCCCGTGGGCGCAAAGCTTGCGGGCGAGCTTTATAAAAAAGGCCGTATATCCGAACACGACGCTCAGAAAATTGTCCGTTTTACAAGCGTTTCGGGCCCCGTGTTTATTACGGGGGCTGTCGCCGCAGGTATGCTTGGGCTTGCCGAAACGGGAATATATCTGGCGGCGGCACATTATTTGTCGGCTATATTGGTCGGAATAATATTCGGAATTTTCCGGCGGAAAGAAAAAAGCATAAGAAGCGATTGCGTTACTTTAAGGCAGGCTTTACAGCATTTTAAAAATGACATCGCGGATTGCCGGCCTTTCGGAGAAATTTTAGCCCTAAGCATAGAAAAAGCGTTGGATACTCTGCTCAAAATCGGCGGCTTTATAATTTTCTTCTCTGTTATTACAGAGATACTGTCCGCCTGCGGAATTATTGATATCGTCACGATACTTTTTTCTCCCATAAACCATATCATGCCGCCCGAAAGCGCAAAAGCCATGCTTTACGGCGGAATCGAGATGGCAACAGGATGCGCAAGAAGCTCGCCTTTACCCATAAACCTGTCCCAAAAGCTCTGTATAATATCTTTTATAATCGCGTTTGGCGGCGCAAGCATACATATGCAGACAAGAGCAGTCTGCCGCGCCTGCAAGCTTGCTCCGAAAAACTTTTTTCTCGCCAAAAGCCTTCAGGCTCTTTTCGCGTACCTGCTTTGCGGCCTTTTTATCACTCTGTTCCCTTTGTCGGTATCCGTTTCCAATATAATAATTGACACAAAAACAACCGCGTACTGCGGCGCAGCATTCGCGGCTGTATCAATTATCATATTATTCTTAATTAAACTTTACCAAAAAAAACGAAAATCAATCCTTACGTTTACTCGAAAGCTGTGAGCGGTTTTTGCGTATAACCTTAAGATAATCACCCAAATACATCTCGAGCTCTTCGAGTATACCGTCCGCATACTCTTTCGCGCCGAGCGTTATCTCTTTTGCGTTGCTTTCAGCCATATCCATAAGCTCTTTCGCCTTCGCCTGCGCATCCTGAACCACTTGATTTTCCGAAACCCTTGTCTGAAGTTCGTCTTCCGCGCTCGCGATTATTGAGGCGGCCTCGGCTTTAGCGGCAGAAACACTGGCTTCAGCTTCAGCTTTAGCATTTGCAGTAATTTTTTCTTTTTCGCTTAAAAGTGATTTTGCCTGTTGAATTTCTTCGGGGACCGCTTTTTTAAGATCTTCGACTATCTCCAAAAAGATATCTGCATCTACCGATTTTTTACCCGAGAAAACAGCTTTCGGGCTGTTCTCCAGCTCTTCTTTTAATTCATCCAGCAGCTCAAAAAACTTCATAATATCACCTTATCAAAATATTTTTTCACATCTTGTGCGATTTCTTTCGGAACAAGCCCGGTTATATCTCCGCCGTGAGATGCAATCTCTTTTACCATGCTAGAGCTTAAGAAAGAATGGCTGATATCTGTCATCAGAAAAATCGTCTCCATATTCTTTGCAAGTTTGGCGTTCATAGCCGCCGACTGAAACTCGTATTCAAAATCAGAGATCGCCCTAAGGCCTCTGATAATAAGGTTGGCGTCAAGCTTTTTCATATAATCAACAAGCAGTCCCGAAAAGCTGTCGACAGTAATCGACGGCAAATGTACAGTGCTTTTTCTGATAAATTCCATTCGCTTTTCTATTGAAAAAGCAGGCTTTTTGTTTTTGTTGACAAGAACGGCGACGGTGACCTTATCAAACAAAGCAGCCGCGCGTTCAATGATATCTAGATGTCCGGAAGTTATCGGATCGAAGCTTCCGGGATAAACACATTTAATCAAATTAGTCTTTATACACCAAAAACCACAGCGAAATATCGCCATAGTCCTTTCTTTTAGTAAAATTATACTCTTTAGGTAATAAAAAATCAAATTTTCGGCGGCATTCCATAATTACCCTGCAGCCTTTTTGCAGTATACCGTTTTCGTGCGCCGTTATCAATACCTTTTCATAAAGCCCTTCGTCATACGGCGGATCCAAAAAAAACATATCGTATTTTTCGAGTCTTGGCATAACCTTCAGCGCATCGCCTCTGTATATTTCATAATTATCGTCCCGGGCAATATTTTTTAAGTTGTCTTTCAGCACAGCCAGGCACTGCGGGTTTTTCTCTATAAAATCTACGTGCTCCGCTCCCCGGCTTAGCGCTTCTATTCCAAGCGCACCGCTTCCCGCAAAAGCGTCCAGTACGCGCGCCCCTGCGATTTCAAACTGTACAGCGCCGAACATAGCCTCTTTAACCTTATCGGTTGTCGGCCGGGCTACGCTGCCTTTCGGGGCGGCTAAACGCCTTCCCTTATACCGGCCCGCTATAACGCGCATTTCACCGCGCCCAATATTCTGTCCTGCGTTACAACCATATCCATAGGCACATCAAAATCATGTGCCTTTATATCGTCGATTATATGGCTTTCGAAGCAAACGCCTACTTTTACCGCATTAACTTGCTTTAAAAAACGGTCATAATAACCGCCGCCAAATCCTATTCGGTGAAGATTTTTATCAAACACGATTCCTGGAACAATAATAACATCGGGATTGTATTCGCTTTTATAGACTCCCGCCGGTTCCATTATACCGTATTTATTCTTTTTCATTTTAGATTCTTCGCTATAATCTACAGCTATCATTTTGCTCTTTTCCAAAACTTTTGGCAGCAAAACTTTCTTCTTGCTTTCAATACACTTGCGAATAAAAATTTTTAAATCGGGCTCATTCATATGCGGCCAAAACGCCATAACACACGAAGCATTTTTCACACATTCCAATTCGAGCAGCCTGTCTGTTATCCTGCCGCTGAAAAGAGCTATATCTTTTTTGTTTGTCTTAAATCTTTTTTGGAGCGCAGCCTGCCTGTGCCTTTTTTTAAGCATTATTACCCCTCAAAATACAGTCTTGGTACTCTTGGTGATATAGCGCATAGAATTTCGTAATTTATTGTGCCGCAGTCTTGCGCAAATTCATCAGCCGTAATTTCATCGCTGCCCTGCCGGCCTATACAAACGGCTTCGTCGTAAAGCTGCGCGTCTTTTATATGAGTAACATCAACTACCGTCTGGTCCATGCAGACACGTCCTAAAACAGGTGCGCGCTGCCCTCTTATAAGCACCTTGCCTTTGCCCGAAAGCAAGCGGTTAAACCCGTCCGCATAGCCTATGGGGAGCGTCGCGATTCTCATATCCTGCCTAGCGGTAAACGTACTGCCGTAGCTTACTTTTTCTCCCGCACTTATGTTTTTTATATAAGATATAGTGGTATACATTGACATAGCAGGAGAAAGCTTAACGCTTCTTTTAACCTCTTTTGAAGGATAACACCCGTACAAGGATATTCCTACTCTTACCATATCGTAGCAAAGGCCAGCGCAGTCTATAGCGGCGCCGCTGTTTGCCGCGTGAATTATAGGCGAAAGCCCTCGCTTTTTGATCTCTTTGATATATTCTTCAAACCTCTCGGCCTGCATCCGCGTATAGCTTTTATCAGCTTCGTCAGATGACGCGAAATGCGTCATAAGCCCTTCAAGTATAAGATTTTCGTCTTTTGAAATCTCGTCAAGTAACAACTTAGCTTCTTCCAATGTTTTTACTCCGACACGATTCATACCGGTATCAACTTTTAGATGCAGCTTCATTTTTACGTTATTTTGCTTGGCAACAGCTGCGGCGTTTTTTACGCATTCAAGCGAAACGGCTGCCATACTTATATCGATAGGCGCTGCCATCTGCCACTGCCATAAATTAGCCGGCCCGAGCACAAGTATGGGAGCTTTTATACCTTCGTTTCGCAATACTGCCGCTTCTTCCGGCATTGCTACGGCAAGCCATTTTGCCCCCGCCTCTAATGCCGCTTTGCCTGCCATAACACTTCCGTGCCCGTATCCGTCCGCTTTTACTACAGCACAAAATAAAGCTTTGCCGACGATATTCTCTCTTATATTTTTCACGTTTTGTTTTATGGCGCCAATATCCACTTTTGCGTATGTCGGGCGTATTAACATCTTTTAATACCTTCTTATTTTGGCTTTAATACAAATCTTTAGCCGATACCAGCTTAACGCCATTTTTCTCAAGCGTCTTGACCGAATTTTCTATGTCTTCAACACGGAAAAGTATAAGAGCGTTTTCTTTTGGAGTATGAACAAACGAATACAAATATTCTATACTTATGTCCGCCTCGTCCAATAGTTTTAAAACACCCGCAAGCCCGCCTGTTTTATCGGGCACTTCTACCACGATAACCTGCGTCGCGCTTGCCGTAAAGCCGTTCTCTTTAAGTACGCTTACCGCTTTATCGGGGTCGTTTACAATACCGCGCATAATACCAAAGTTAGTAGTGTCCGCAATAGACAACGCTATTAAATCTATACCCGCGCTGCTAAGAACCTCGGTGATCTTCGCGAGCCTTCCTTTTTTGTTTTCAACAAAGACAGATATCTGTTTTATCATTTTGGCTCCTCCTTTTTTACAATCATTTTTTCCTGTTGTCGATAACACGCTTTGCTTTGCCCATGCTTCTCTCTATAGTTTTCGGCTCAACAAGCGATACTTCGACATTGATACTCAGCACTGTTTGAATCTCGTTCTTTATTTTTGTCCTCAGCGATTCAAGCTGTTTTACCTCATCAGAGAAAAGGCTTTCTTCAACTTCGACTTGTACATCAAGCCTGTCAAAGTTGCCCACTCTGTCTACGACTATTTGATAATGCGGCGAAACACCGGCAATCTCTACAAGCACGCCTTCTATCTGCGACGGGAATACATTCACTCCGCGTATAATAAGCATATCGTCGCTTCTTCCGAGAACCTTTGCCATGCGCACCATAGTACGCCCGCAGTCGCACGTCGCCGCGTCAAGCGAAGTTATATCCCTTGTTCTGTATCTAATAAGCGGTATACCGTCTTTATCTATCGTAGTTATTACAAGCTCGCCTTCCTGACCGTAAGGCAGAGGCTTTAGCGTAACCGGGTCTATTATCTCGGGCAGGAAAAAATCTTCCGAGATGTGCAGCCCCTTTTTATATTCGCAGTCGCTCGCGACGCCAGGGCCCATTATCTCCGAAAGCCCGTAAATATCTATCGCTAGTATACCGAGCCGCGCTTCTATCTCTGTTCTCATAGCCTCTGTCCAGGGCTCTGCTCCAAACACACCCGCTTCGAGTTTAAGCGATTTGGGGTCAATGCCCATCTCTTCTAAAGTTTCGGCAATAAAAAGCATGTACGACGGAGTAGCGGCGATTATTGTCGTACCGAAATCCTGCATAAGCATAATCTGGCGTTTGGTGTTTCCGCCCGATATAGGTATAGTCATGGCGCCGAGAGCCTCCGCTCCGTAGTGTGCACCGAGGCCTCCCGTGAAAAGCCCGTATCCGTAAGCAACCTGTATTACAGAGTTTTTATTGCCTCCCGCAAAAACAAAAGACCGCGCCATCAGATCGCCCCAGTTTTTAATGTCGCGTTTTGTATATCCTACAACCGTCGGCTTGCCCGTCGTTCCCGAAGAGGCGTGCACTCTGCAAATCTCCTCCTGAGGCGCTGCGAACAAACCAAAAGGATAAGTATCCCGAAGGTCTTGTTTAACGGTAAACGGCAAATGCTGCAAATCGTCAAGGCTTTTAATATCTTCTGGTTTTATGCCTTTTTCGTCGAACGCTTTTTTATAAAAAGGTACGTTCTCATAAACTTTTTGCGCTGTCTTTTTTAGCTTTTTTGCCTGCAGTTCTGATAACTGCTGCCTGTCCATGCATTCAATTTCTTTGTTCCAGTACATTATTATTCCTCCAAAAGGTTTTAAGAATTATATCCTTTTTCAAATGCCGATATATTGATATCTAAAAATCTGCCCGGCACCGTCGCCTCTATAGCGTCAAGAAATGCCTGTCTTTCAAATCCCGAATTTTTTGCGAGCACACCGATAAGCACTGTGTTTACCGCTTTTGCGTTTCCCGCCTGTTTCGCTAATGATAAAGCGTCGACAAAAACCGCGCCCGGCACAGCATCGCTTATTTTTTGCTCAATATCTTTCGGATATTGCATAGCGCCCGTTATAACCGGCATAGGAAGTATCGACTGAGTATTCACGAAAATGCGCCCTTCTTTTTTTAAACGCGGATACCATCTGTATGCTTCAAGCAGCTCGAAAGCAAGCATTATATCCGCGCCGCCCTCGTCTATCGTAGGAGCATAAACTTTTTCTCCGAACCTTACGTGCGTTACAACGCTTCCGCCGCGCTGTGACATACCGTGTACTTCCGAGAGCTTTACATCATACCCCTGCGATATTGCAAGGTTTCCGAGGATTCTGCTCGCAAGAAGAGTACCCTGGCCCCCGACACCTACTATCAAAATATCTGTCATTTATTTACCTGCCATTTCTATCGCTCCGAAAGCGCACACCTCGGGGCAAAGCCCGCAGCCGTTGCACAGCGTTTCGTTTATTCTCATACCCTGCTCCGTTTTTTCTATCGCGGGGCAGCCGAGCTTTAAGCACACACCGCAGTCTTTGCATTTATCTGTTATAACGTAAGGCGCACGCACAGTCTTTTTATCAAGAAGCGCGCAAGCTCTCTTTGTTATTATAACGCTTAGCTCTTCTCTCGCCGTTTCTTCTTTCAGCGCACTTTCAAGAGCCTTCAAATCAAACGGGTCGACTACGCGTATATTCTTTACGCCTATGCTTTTTACAAGCGCGGGAATGTCTATAGAATGAGCGATTTCTCCCTTAACGTTCCTGCCCGTCGACGGATGGTCCTGCTGTCCTGTCATGCCTGTCGTCGAGTTGTTAAGTATCATAACGGTAGAAGTCGCGCCATTGTATACCATATCTACAAGCCCTGTGATTCCTGAATGGAAAAAAGTCGAATCGCCGATAATTGCGACAAGCTTTCTTGCAAACTCTTTTCCTCTCGCTTTTTCCATGCCCATGGCGTTTCCTATGCTCGCGCCCATGCATATGCACGTATCAATCCCATTATGCGGTGCAAGCGCTCCGAGCGTATAACAGCCAATATCGCCCGTTGCCGCGATTTTCAGTTTTTTGAGCATATAATAAACCGCTCTGTGCGGGCACCCCGGGCACATAACGGGCGGGCGCATGGGCAGCTCTTTGCCTCCGCTTAGCACGTCAATCTTTTTTCCGCCTATTTTTTCGGCAATCTCATTCGCATTATACTCGCCCTGAAGCGAGAAAAGCTCTTTGCCTGTTACTTTAATGCCCATTGCTTTTATCTGCTGCTCAAAGAAAGGCTCTAGCTCTTCGACAACATACAGCTTGTCTACCTTCGCCGCAAACTCGCGTATCTTTTTTTCGGGCAGAGGATATACCATGCCAAGCTTTAGCACGCTTGCTTCGGGCAGAGCTTCTTTCACGTAGTTGTAAACAACACCGCCGGTGATAACGCCTATTTTAGTATCGTTATATTCCGCACGGTTTATATCCATAGTATCCGCGTATTTCTTAATATCGTTCATACGCTGTTCGACTATTACATGCCGTTTCCTCGCCATTCCCGGCATCATTACATACTTTGGAATATCCTTAACATACGGCTTTAGCGCGATTTGCTGCCTGTCGTTTGTGCCCACCATTCCCTGCGAGTGCGACAGCCTTGTGTTAGATCGCACGAACACAGGCGTATCAAACTTTTCACTGAGCTCGAACGCAAGTTTTACATACTCCTTTGCTTCCTTGCTGTCGGCAGGCTCGAGCATAAGCACATGTGCGCTTCTCGCGTAAAACCTGCTATCCTGCTCGTTCTGGCTAGAGTTCATACCCGGATCGTCGGCTACTATTATAACAAGCCCTCCGTTAACGCCCGTATACGATACCGTAAAAAGCGGATCTGCCGCGACGTTTAGCCCAACGTGCTTCATTGCGCACAGCGCGCGCGCTCCGCCTATAGACGCGCCTATCGCGACCTCCAGCGCCACCTTTTCATTGGGAGACCACTCGGAATAAATTTCGTCAAATTTTGCAATACTCTCGGTAATCTCGGTACTCGGCGTTCCCGGATAAGCAGCCGCGACCGTTACTCCGGCCTCGTACGCACCTCTCGCGAAAGCCTCATTGCCAAGCATAAGTTTTTTCATGTAAGTCTCCTGTCTTTTATCGCAGATCGGTTACTCTTTTCGCCTTGCCTTCAAACCGCTTTAGCGACTCGGGCTCGGCGAGTTTTACATCCGCGTCAATGTTCAATATAGTAAATATTTTTTGCTTTATCTTTTTCTCTACCGCCTCGAGCGCGCTGAATTTATCGAGAAGCTTTGCGTCAACTACCTCTACCAAAACTTCTATCTTGTCCATATATCCGTCTTTGCGCACTATTATCTCATAATGCGGGCCTATCTCTTCTACGCCGAGAAGCACGCTTTCTATCTGCGACGGGAACACGTTCACACCGCGTATAATGAGCATATCGTCTGTTCGCCCCTGTATCTTCGCCATGCGCGCAGACGTCCTTCCGCACTCGCATTTTTCGGGTATTATCCATGTTATATCTTTCGTGCGGTAACGAAGTATGGGAAGCGCCTCTTTAGATAGCGACGTTATAACAAGCTCTCCGGGCTGCCCGTCGGGAACCGGCTCAAATGTATCTCTGCCCACTATCTCACAATAAAAGTGGTCTTCGGCTATGTGCATGCCATTCTTGTAAACGCACTCTCCCGAAACACCCGGGCCTATAATCTCAGAAAGCCCGTAGTTCTCGGTGGCGATTATATCCCATGCTTTTTCGATCTCGCGGCGCATTTCTTCGGTGTGCCCTTCTCCGCCGAAAAGCCCGAGTCTTAGCGGCATTTTTTTGGTATCAATGCCTTTTTTCTTGGCGGTTTCCGCCATATACAGCGCGTATGAGGGCGTACCGACAAGAATGGTTGTGCCAAAATCCTGCATTATGTTAAGCTGGCGCTCTGTGTTGCCGCCCGATATAGGTATTACCGCCGCACCTATTTTTTCTAGCCCGTAATGCAGCCCGAACGCGCCCGTAAAAAGAGTGTATCCGAAAGTCACCTGCGCAATATCGTCACTCGTCGCACCCGCCGCGCAGGCAAGGCGTGCTATAACCTCCGCCCACATATCTATATCGTTCTGGGTATACCCGACCACAGTCGGCTTGCCTGTAGTCCCCGAAGAAGCGTGTATTCTCACAACTTCTTTCATGGGCACGGCAAATAATTTATACGGATAATTATCTCTTAAATCGTTTTTTTCGGTAAAAGGAATTCTGCGAATGTCATCAAGTGTTTTTATATCTTCGGGCTTTACGCCCGCTTTATCTAGTTTTTTGCGATAATGCTCAACGTTATTATAACAGCGTGCGACAGTGCTTTTTAACCGCTCTGTTTGTATAGCTTTTATCTCGTCTTTTCCCGCGCATTCTATCTTCTCGTTCCAAATCATTTAAATTAACCCCTTAATCACGGTATTTGCCCGGAATAAAAAGCAAATAATCTTTCCTGCTTCCATTCTTCCGTGCTCGCTCATATAAGCATGATTATAGCGTAAATCGCGCGAAAAATAAAGGGTAAGTTTATCCGATTTCAAACTCACGTTTGTCATACGGTCTTGCCCCGCCTGTACATCTGGCGGGGCGCTTATACGTACCTTTTTAAAATTAACATTAGCCTTTCACTGGCAAAGCCATATAATAGGCATGATTTTTTTAGGATTTTAGTTTCTATTTTAATCTTTTAAAGTGTTTCAAAGTATAATCAAAAATCCTCATGTCAATGCATTTTGAATTTATTATAACAATATCTCTGCTTAACTTTTTTGCCATGTCTATTGTCTGGCGCGTTCCGCTTCTTTTATGCCCGCAATCGTATACCGCTATCAGATGATTCGCGTGATTCACAAGATATTCGTTTCTCTGTCTGTAGCAGTCCTTATGATATTTTGTATTTATCGTCACCACATCGTCACACTTCGACGCCAGTTCAAAAAACCGCTCTCTGTAATGCAGATTCCATCTTGCCGCCTGCTCCTCGTATGCAATTACGCCTATAAGCCGAATATGCGGATACTCCTGCCTCAGATAGATTATTATCTCGCCGAATATAATATCTACCCCTTTTGCCATGCCGGTATAAAAAGTATCTACCCCCATCTTTATAAACCTTTCAGCCATATCATAAAGCTTTTGTTTAAGCTCTAAACAGCCGTAATCGAGCTCGTCATTTTTCCACGGCAGCCTTTCGGGGCGGTGCCCTGTTATCGCGCATGATTTGTTTATGTTCATAAAAACATCCTTTATCGCAACGTATTTTGTTGCATTATATCCTTAATACGGTATATTATAAACCTATTTAGGATATTTTGCAACATATAGCGTTGTTTCAAGTGCTTTGCTTAGATAATAGAATTATATTGAAGAGGTGCAAAAAATGAACAAACATTTTGATAAGTATAAAATGCTCGGATTGAATATAGCATATTACCGAAAAGTAAAGGGGTTATCACAAATTGAGTTAGCCGATATGGTCGGTATCAGCAGAACTCATATAAGCAGAATTGAAGCTAAAAATATGGACAGCTCTTTTTCGTTAAGCGTTGTTTTCGATATAGCAGACGTTTTGGGAATAGATGTAGTGCAGTTGTTTGACTTTAGCAGGAAATAAAAACTCTAACAATTCAAATTTTTTGAGGTAGTTAATATGAATGGCAAGAAACTAGAGGACTTGACTTATGCGGACGATCTACTCGATAGAAATGAAGAATTCGGAAAAGGCGTACTAAGTTTAATTGAGAATTCTAAAAACATATCAAGTAACAATTCATTAGTATTCGCGTTAGATTCTGGCTGGGGAACCGGAAAAACAGTGTTTATGCATATGTTTATGAATGACCTTAAAGAAAATCATTATAAAACAATCTATTATAATGCGTGGGAAAACGATGATTGGGATAATGCGCTTATTCCTATAGTAGCAAAGATTAAAGATATTGTATCCCAGGAAACAACAAAAGAAGAGAAAAGTCTAATCGATAAAATTGAAGAACAATCAAACAAGGTTGGCGTTTTTTTAGAAAATAATAAGAAAAGCTTAGCATTCAATGTAATAGGACAAATTATTAAGGGGTTAACAAAATTTGATATTAAGGAAATTAAGGATATTTGGGATAAAGCAAACAAAGAATGCAATTTAATAGAAGACTACGACAATTTTATTGGCGCCAAAAATGGCTTTAAAGATGATTTGAAAAAGTTAGCAGAAGATAAAAAAGTTATCTTTCTTATAGATGAATTAGATAGATGTAAACCTACTTTTGCTATAGAGACTTTAGAAGTTATCAAGCACTTTTTCGATATAGAAAATTTTATTTTTGTATTCGCACTTGATATGCAGCAACTTAGCCATTCAATAGCTACTATCTACGGACAAGAGATGGATGCACCTGGTTATTTGAGAAGATTCTTTGATATGCAATTAAGGATTCCAACTCCATCCATTAAACTATACTTAAAAAACACTATTGCGAATTATTTTTCTAACGAAAAACTTGAAATTTACAAAAACACTTTACTGGAAAGAATTCCAAGAATATTCGAAACATTTAATTTATCTTTAAGAGATATAAATATTATTTTAAATAGTTTTAAATTGTTTATCTATTATCACAAAATATATAATTCTGCAAACACAGATATTTTTAATCTTTACCTGTTCCTAATTACATTAAAATATAAAAAACCATTATTATATGATACACTTTTTTATGAAAACAATTATAAAAAAGAAGATTTTTTGGGATATTATAGAATAAATCAAATTATTAGAGAGTTCATAAATGCCTTTAAAGACGGACGATTGCAATTAGAATACAAAGATTTACCGAAGGATTCTTCAAAGACACGGGAAATCTTTGATAAATTGATATTAGATAAGCCTAAAGCTAATGAAAAAGCATTTCAATATTTTGAAAGACAGTTAGAAATAATAAAATTTGTTTAACTCACAAAAAAACGACAGCGATTGCTCACTGCCGCGCCTTTAATATTTCTGCAAAACTTAAATAACTACTTGCAAATCTTTTTGACTTCAGTCAGCACAAGCTTTCTTGTTTTGGCGTCCGGAAAAATAGAGCTTATAGAATAAGACGATTTTGACGGTTTACTCGGAACATATATATCTGCACAGCCTTCAAGGCTTTGATTTTTTAATGTTTTCCCAATAGAGCGGTTGTTCTTTGCCTGCTTGTTATTCAAGACTTCACCATATTACCCTTTCGCCAAATCTAATGCTTTTTGATATTGTTTGAGATGCACGTAAAAAATATCCGCACAACCCTTTATATAATTAGCATAATCATCAATATTGTTTTTTGTGAATACTTTTTTTGCTTTTGTCTCAACTTCCACAAATCCTATTATATCATATATGCAGCCGTTATCCACACCGAGATTTTCATTTTCTATTCTGATCGGCACCACTATTACCGAATTATCTCCTTTTCTCCAGTTTTTGTCAATGCCCTCATTCTCTCTTTTATACTTTTTTATGTCCGTTACGCAAAAATCCTCGTTATCGCTAAACAATATGGAATAAAAATCAGGATTTTCAATTACTTTGTATAAGCAGTCTTTTTTTGCTCTTATGTGTGCCGAATTTGCGCTTTCACATATAGTATTAACGTAAGTATTATTCTGTGTACAAGTCCTGCCTTTGCAATATATTTCTTTAATACTTATATTTATTTTATTATCCGTCAGATCGAGCAAAGTATCTGACATTATCTCAATGGCTTCCTTAAGCCTCGAAAAATATAATACGCTTACAACTTTTTTCGTCGTTTTAACCTGCGTTATATAATTAAGGTAAAAAAGCGACACCTTCATTAAATGATTTATTCTGTGCAGGCTGTCGGCAAAGATGCTCGTTACAGCTTCCGCTTCTTTCCGAAATTTTACAAATCTAATAATAGTATATGCGGCAAACGAAAAAATAAATATAATTATCAGTCCTAGAAACAAATAATTTATTTCATTCTTTTCATTCAATACATAGTTACGGTATGCGATAATCGATGACAAAAATCCCATAAAACCGAGAATCGCGGAGACGCATCGTTTTATTAATAAAGAAGGATTTTTGACCTTATCTTTAATAGCTCTCAAAACACATCCCTCCGATACCATATATTGTAACATGAATTACGCTGCATTTACATAATAAGTAATGCGGTTAATTGTAATAATTTGTATTTTTTTGCTTAGAGAAAAGTACAAAAAACGACAGCGATTTTCCGCTGCCGCTATTTGTATTTCAATATTTAAAATGTTCTTATTTCTTAGCTAAAACTTTCTTTAATTTCACGAACTTTGGCAGGCCATCCTGCTTTGGCAGAAAAGTTTCGCCCTGCACAAGCGGAAGCGCGTAATCTATAAAATCCTGCGTAACACCCACGCCGTCGGCCGTTATCCATTCGTCCGGAATTGTCTTTTCTTTGTTTGCGACGTCGTCTAGCGGTATTAGTTTTATGTTGCATTTATAATCTTTGCCAGGCGAACGCTCGAAAGCGACCATATAATCTGTCTTGCCGCTAACCGCCGCTTTAACGGCCTCCTGCCCCGCGAGGACAGCTTCGTCTATGTCCGTTTTAGACGCAACGTGAGCAGCGCATCTTTGAAGAAGGCTGAACTCAATAGCGCGTATCTTGGCGCCCGTCTTTTCACGAACAAAATTCGCAAGAGTATATGCCAAACCGCCAAGCTGTACATGCCCGAAAGAGTCGGTTGATTTTGTCATATCGCTTCCGTACTCGGAAATATACCTTCCGTCTTTGTCTTTAATACCTTCAGAAACGGCAACAATAACTTTGCCCGCCTTGTTGTAAATATCCTGCACACGAGAAAGAAAATCTTCCATATTGAAATCTCTTTCGGGAAGATAGATAAGATCGGGGCCCGCGCCCTTATACGAAGCAAGCGCCGCGGCAGCCGTAAGCCATCCGGCGTTTCTTCCCATTATCTCGAGTATTGTTATAGTGCCCGTGTCGTATACGCGCGCGTCCTGATAAACTTCCATAGTAGATGTCGCGATATATTTCGCCGCACTGGCGTAACCGGGGCAATGGTCGGTCGCCCAAAGGTCGTTGTCTATTGTCTTTGGCACGCCGATAACGTTCATTTCGTAGCCGCTCTTTTGCATAAACTTGCTTATCTTGTTGCAGGTATCCATAGAATCGTTTCCGCCGTTATAAAAGAAATATTTAACGTCATATTTCTTGAAAACCTCGAGCATTCTTTTATAATCTGTGTCGTCATCGTCGGCATCGGCAAGCTTATAACGCACAGACCCAAGCGCAGACGACGGCGTAGTTTTCAAAAGCTCAAGCTGCTCTGCGTCCTCCTGCCCCATATCATAAAGCTGTTCAGTTAGCACACCCTTAATACCATGCGCCGCACCGTAAACTTTAGTGATTGCGCCTTCTTTTAGCGCCTGCTGGAATACACCCGCAGCGCTCGCGTTAATGACCGAGGTCGGGCCTCCCGACTGCCCGAATATACATGCACCTTTTAATTCACCCATATTAATGATTCTCCTTCCAAGTTTAAAAAATCCCAATTAGGGAAAATTATATCCCAGCCCGTTAAAAATTTCAACAAAGTTTCCCATAAATTTTATTAAACCTATTCGCCTATTATCTTTATCATGATTCGTTTCGTGCGCATTCCGTCGAATTCGCCGTAAAAAATCTGCTCCCACGGCCCGAAATCCAAGCTGCCGTTCGTGACCGCAACCACAACTTCCCTGCCCATTACCGTACGCTTTAAATGTGCGTCGCCGTTGTCTTCGAACCCGTTGTGTGCATATTGCGAATACGGTTTTTCGGGCGCAAGCTTTTCGAGCCACTTCTCAAAATCGCTGTGCAGCCCCGGCTCATCGTCGTTTATGAATACGCTTGCCGTTATATGCATAGCGTTAACAAGCACCAAACCTTCCATAATTCCGCTCTGGTCAAGCGCCTCTTTAACGCTGTCTGTAATGTTAACAAACTGCCGTCTCTTTGGAATATCGAGCGCCAACACTTTTCTGTAACTCTTCATGACTCCGCCTCCATAAACTATTTCATCGTATAATATTGTAGCGCAAAGATATATCAAAGTAAAGAAACGTGGCATTAACCTTTTATCGGTTTTAAACGTTGCTGCGCTTCGAGGACTGTTTTTTAGCTGTACGGCTATTATTCTGCCCGTCTGCTGTTATGGGCGTTTTGCCGCGGCTCTTTAACTTTCTTGCATACTTTTTATCCGGCTGGCTGTCTTTTGGCATACTCTTTGCCTCCATTTAAATTAATACTGCTTATTATTCTGTGTACTTTATGCTGTATAAATACTAAAATAAATTAATACTTCAAAATATAAATTTATTTGTTATAATATGAGCATAAACTATTTTAGGAGGTTTGTTCATTACACTTATTAACAAAGCGGGCCTGTGTACCCGATTATTGTAAGAGGTAAATTTTATGTCTAAAGCAATCATATATTATTTTTCCGGTACAAAAAACACCTTTACAATAGCAAACATGATAAAAACCGAATTTGAAGAAAAAGGCGTAAAAACAAAGCTGCACGAAATAAAAAAACCTTTCCGTGTTTTCCCTATGCCGGACGATTATGATTATGTCGGGTTCGGGTATCCAATTCACGCTTTTAATTCTCCTCAAATTTTTTTACAGTTTGTTAAATTGCTGCCTGAAGTTAAAGGCAAAGAGGCGTTTATATTCAAAACAGCGGGCGAGCCGTTTAAAATTAACGACTCTTCTTCGTATAAGCTTTTTCGGATGCTGCGCCGCAAAGGTTTTGATATAATGCTCGAAAAACATCTTTTAATGCCGTATAACATAATGTTTCGTTATGACGACAGTCTTGTCAAACAGATGTATCTATATAACGAAGCTTTTTCCAAGCTTATTGTAAAAAACCTTATTGAAGGAAAAAGGCAGCAGCTAAAATATCATTTATTTAATAAAATAATTTCGGTAATTTTCAGAATACAATGGTTAGGGGCGATCTTAAACGGCAGATTATATACAATAAACAAGAAAAAATGCACGTCATGCAATATATGCGTTAAAAACTGCCCGACACAAAACATAACTTTAAAAAACGGACGAATCAAATTCGACTCGAGCTGTGCAATGTGTATGCGCTGTGTTATGTACTGCCCGTCCGATGCCATTAATCCGGGAATCCTGCGCTTTTGGAAAGTAAACGGCACTTATAAATTTGATAAGATTCTAAAAGATGACGATATACCCGCCGATTTTGTAAATTCCGAAACAAAAGGGTATTTTAGATTATTTAAACGATATTATAAAAAGGCAGATACAGAGCTTGCAAACAACGAAATAATAATAGAAAACTTATACGAACAAAAAAGCGATTCTTTGAACGCTAATTCAAAATAAATCTTTTTTTATTTTGTGTAAAAAATAGCCCTATGTTAGTATCAGGCTTTTTATCGTTGGTTCCCCAGTCCGTTTGAACCAACGACTCTTGCTAGTTACTTTTAAGCAAAAAAATAGCCCGATAACATCAGGCTTTTTATCTTTGGCTCCCCAGGTTGGGTTTGAACCAACGACCCTTCGGTTAACAGCCGAATGCTCTACCGCTGAGCTACTGAGGAATATTTGAGCAGTCCATCAGCGATAAACCGCTCTAATATTATAAAATTGAATCCGGCAGCTACCTACCCTCCCGGGCCGTTACCAGCCAAGTACTATCGGCGTATAAGGGCTTAACTACTGTGTTCGAGATGAGAACAGGTGGATCCCCTTAGCTATCGCCACCGGAAAATGGATGACGTATTTGCGAATCCAATCTCACGATTATCTTCGCGCTTTGCCTTATAATTGCTTTCTTTTCCGTTTCCCAGGCAAAGCCGGTTAAACGGATGCTGCTTTGCGTCTTTTAAACGCTCTAATAATATAAGGCATGCACTCTCTTTTGTCAATATCGATTATTTTATTTATCAATATCCTTTTACCAAGGCAGGCGGCGTAATGCAAGGCGACAAGGTTGGTCAAGGCATGAGCGTATTTTTATACGCGATTGTCTTGCCCAGACGCTGCCAACGCAGCAGTTCGTCGTCTGACGACGGTAAAAGAGTACATTGAAAACTGCAACAAGATTAAGAAGTTAGTCTTAGTTTTTTTGACAAAGAATATCTCTTTGAACAATTTTTTGATGATCCGTTTTTACCAAGACAGGCGTCGAAGTTCGAGAAGGCAAGTTTGAGTAAGGCATGAGCGTATTTTCATACGCGATTGTCTTGCTCAGACGATGCCGACAATGAAATTCGTCGTCTGACGAAGGTAAAAATGAAATCAAGCTTTCGACCTATTAGTACTGGTCAGCTAAATACATTACTGCACTTACACCTCCAGCCTATCAACCTTGTAGTCTGCAAGGGGTCTGATAAGGAAATCTTATCTTAGGGGGGGCTTCACGCTTAGATGCTTTCAGCGTTTATCCTTTCCAAACTTGGCTACCCAGCCATGCCCTTGGCAGGACAACTGGTACACCAGAGGTCTGTCCGTCCCGGTCCTCTCGTACTAAGGACAGCTCCCTTCAAATTTCCTGCGCCCGCGATGGATAGGGACCGAACTGTCTCGCGACGTTCTGAACCCAGCTCGCGTGCCGCTTTAATTGGCGAACAGCCAAACCCTTGGGACCAACTTCAGCCCCAGGATGCGACGAGCCGACATCGAGGTGCCAAACCTCCCCGTCGATGTGAACTCTTGGGGGAGATAAGCCTGTTATCCCCGAGGTAGCTTTTATCCGTTGAGCGACGGCAATTCCACTCTCATACCGCCGGATCACTAAGCCCTACTTTCGTACCTGCTCGAGATGTCTCTCTCGCAGTCAGGCTCCCTTCTGCCTTTGCACTCTAACGAATGATTTCCAACCATTCTGAGGGAACCTTTGGGCGCCTCCGTTACTCTTTGGGAGGCGACCGCCCCAGTCAAACTGCCCACCTGGCAATGTCCGATACCGGGATCACCGAGTATCGTTAGAACCCCGGCAATAGAAGGGTGGTATCCCAAGGTTGACTCCACAAAGACTGACGTCCTTGCTTCAGTGTCTCCCACCTATCCTGTACATCTATTGCCAAGATTCAATGCCAAGCTGCAGTAAAGCTCTACGGGGTCTTTCCGTCCTATCGCGGGTAACCAGCATCTTCACTGGTACTACAATTTCGCCGGGTCCCTTGTTGAGACAGCGCTCAAGTCGTTACGCCATTCGTGCGGGTCAGAACTTACCTGACAAGGAATTTCGCTACCTTAGGACCGTTATAGTTACGGCCGCCGTTCACCGGGGCTTAAGTTCCGTGCTTCGGATTACTCCTAACACTTCCCCTTAACCTTCCGGCACTGGGCAGGCGTCAGCCCGTATACGTCATCTTACGATTTCGCACAGACCTGTGTTTTTGCTAAACAGTCGCTTGAGCCTATTCACTGCGACCACTATAAATAGTGGCTCCCCTTCTCCCGAAGTTACGGGGTCATTTTGCCGAGTTCCTTAACAAGGGTTATCCCGCTCGTCTTAGGTTTCTCACCTCGCCTACCTGTGTCGGTTTACGGTACGGGCACCTTTAAGCTCCATAGCAGCTTTTCTCGCCAGCGTGAATTCAGCAACTTCGATACTTATTTTCTCTCCCCATCACACCCCAGCATTAACGGCGCGTACTTCACTACGCCGTCTGCCTCAGTGTTTGGACGGGTTCTACCATCAACCCGCATTGCCTATCCTTCTGTGTCACTGCGTCTGTAATAACGCTTATCGGTGGTACTGGAATCTCCACCAGTTGTCCATCGCCTACGGCATTTGCCCTCGGCTTAGGTCCCGACTTACCCTGGGCGGACGAACCTTCCCCAGGAAACCTTAGGCTTTCGACGATAAAGATTCTCACTTCATTCTCGCTACTCATACCGGCATTCTCTCTCGTGTTTCGTCCACCATTCCTTACGGTCTGGCTTCAGCCTAGCACACGATGCTCCTCTACCCCACACTGCATTTCACTCACGCCTCTAACATTTTAGCTTTTTAATTTGTTCAGGTTCGCTTCGCTTTTCTGAATAAATCATTATCTAAAACCCAACACTTTAGTGCTTGTTTTAGCTTTTTGGATTTGTTCAGGTTCGCTCGCTCACCTGAAGAAACGTCCTGCTGTTTTGTTTGTTAGAAATCGTCAGTGAAACACAGTGTAGACACGTCTTCGGTGCGCAATTTTAGCCCCGGACATTTTCGGCGCATAACCACTAGACCAGTGAGCTGTTACGCACTCTTTAAATGAGTGGCTGCTTCTAAGCCAACATCCTGGTTGTTTTTGCGATTACACATCCTTTTCCACTTAACTGCGACTTTGGGACCTTAGACGGTGTTCTGGGCTGTTTCCCTTTCGACTATGTGACTTATCTCTCACAGTCTGACTGCCGTGCATAATATACGGTATTCGGAGTTTGATAAGGTTCGGTAAGCTTTGTGGCCCCCTAGCCCATTCAGTGCTCTACCCCCGCATATCTTAATCACGACGCTAGCCCTAAAGCTATTTCGAGGAGAACCAGCTATCTCCAAGCTCGATTGGAATTTCTCCGCTATCCACACGTCATCCCCTAACTTTTCAACGTTAGTGGGTTCGGTCCTCCACGGTATTTTACTACCGCTTCAACCTGCACATGGATAGGTCGCCTGGTTTCGGGTCTACTCCACGCAACTAATTCGCCCTATTAAGACTCGCTTTCGCTTCGGCTGCGGCACTTCATGCCTTAACCTTGCTACGCATAGTAACTCGCCGGTCCGTTATACAAAAAGTACGAGGTCACGGAAGCTAAGTCCGCTCCCTCTGTTTGTAAGCATAAGGTTTCAGGTTCTCTTTCACTCCCCTCCAGGGGTACTTTTCACCTTTCCCTCACGGTACTGGTTCACTATCGGTCATCAGGTAGTATTTAGCCTTGGGGGGTGGGCCCCCCAGCTTCCCACAGGATTACTCGTGTCCCGTGGTACTCTGGTACCGGTCATGTGCTTGATAGTTTTCGTCTACGGGGCTATTACCCTCTCTGGCTGTGCTTTCCAGAACTATTCGACTAACCGTCTGCAATCAATTATACCGGCCCGCAACCCCGCAAACCTCGAAAGGTTCACGGTTTGGGCTTTTCCGCGTTCGCTCGCCGCTACTTACGGAATCATTAGTTATTTTCTCTTCCTCCGGCTACTTAGATGTTTCAGTTCACCGGGTTCCCTCCCGCACGCTATTTATTCACATACGGGTGACCAAACATTACTCTGGCCGGGTTTCCCCATTCGGATATCCATGGATCGATGCCTGCTTGCGGCTACCCATGGCTTTTCGCAGCTTACCACGTCCTTCTTCGGCTCCTGATGCCAAGGCATTCACCTTACGCTCTTTTTAGCTTGATTGTCGTTTTTTGATTCTCTTTATCTTTTTCCTAAGACTCACTTCAACTTTCGAAATTGTATGATGCAATCTAAAAGATTACACCTTACCCTTTAAATTTAAAGTTTTACTTCTTACTTCTTTATGCAGTTTTCAATGTTCTCTTGAGGCAGACAAGCTGTCTGCCCCCGAATTCGCAATGACATTTCATTGCAGTTACGGGTTCGCGCCTTTGATTCAGCGCTTTATTTTGTTCAATAAAATCAAAAAAAATTTGATTCCATTTACAAACTACTTTATTACCTTCGCGGGCATCAGCCAACCGCTAGGTTGCTAACCGCCAGGTTTGTTTCCGCTCTGCCCCGCCTCGCGGCCACGTTACCGTGTCCTCTCTTGCGCAACTTCGCGGGCATTAGCCAACCGCCAGGTTGCCAACCGCTAGGTTTGGTGGGCTCAAGTGGACTCGAACCACCGACCTCACGCTTATCAGGCGTGCGCTCTAACCGGCTGAGCTATGAGCCCATATTTTTTATTCCTAGGCTTTTCAACTCCTTGGTTAGCGTTCGGTTGGTCCGCCCTCTGTTCACAATGGTCGAATTTCCTCACTTGCGTTCGCCATTCTCCCTTGTTCACAGAACCTTTATGCTCGCTTCATCGCCCATCAGGGCGCGCTCGCTTACGGTTCCCACGTTATCAGGCGTGCGCTCTAACCGGCTTAAGCTTTGGAGCCCATATTTCTAGGGTTTCCCTCAATTACTCATGCCTTAGCGCACAATACAACCCTTAAGGCTGTGGTGGAGATGAGCGGGATCGAACCGCTGACCCCCTGCTTGCAAGGCAGGTGCTCTCCCAGCTGAGCTACACCCCCAGTTTAAAACTGGAAACTCTATACTTTATTTGTATCAGCTTCCCCTAAGCATTCGTTGAACCTTTTTCCCGAAAATGATAAATACAGCACTAACTGTTAAACCCTTGATTGTGAGAAGTCCCTTTTTTGCCAGATTGCTCTGGTCTTTTGGCACCATGTGCCTTTTGTATCTAGTACACCTTAGAAAGGAGGTGATCCAGCCGCACCTTCCGATACGGCTACCTTGTTACGACTTCACCCCAGTCATTGATCTCACCTTCGACAGCTGCCTCCGAATAAATCCGGTTAGCCCACTGGCTTCGGGCGCTCCCAACTTCCGTGGTGTGACGGGCGGTGTGTACAAGGCCCGGGAACGCATTCACCGCGACATGCTGATTCGCGATTACTAGCAACTCCGGCTTCACGCGGGCGGGTTGCAGCCCACGATCCGAACTGAGGCCGGCTTTTTGGGATTCGCTCCACCTTGCGGTTTCGCAGCCCTTTGTACCGGCCATTGTAGCACGTGTGTAGCCCAAGACATAAGGGGCATGATGATTTGACGTCGTCCCCACCTTCCTCCGAGTTATCCCCGGCAGTCTCATTAGAGTTCCCGACATTACTCGCTGGCAACTAATGATAAGGGTTGCGCTCGTTGCGGGACTTAACCCAACATCTCACGACACGAGCTGACGACAACCATGCACCACCTGTCTACTTGCCCCGAAGGGACGCCATATTTCTATGGTTGTCAAGCGATGTCAAGTCTTGGTAAGGTTCTTCGCGTTGCTTCGAATTAAACCACATGCTCCGCTGCTTGTGCGGGCCCCCGTCAATTCCTTTGAGTTTCAGCCTTGCGACCGTACTCCCCAGGCGGGATACTTAATGCGTTTGCTCCGGCACAGAGGTTGTATGTCCCCCACACCTAGTATCCATCGTTTACAGCGTGGACTACCAGGGTATCTAATCCTGTTTGCTCCCCACGCTTTCGTGCCTCAGCGTCAGTTACAGTCCAGAAAGCCGCCTTCGCCACTGGTGTTCCTCCTAATATCTACGCATTTCACCGCTACACTAGGAATTCCGCTTTCCTCTCCTGCACTCAAGCATAGCAGTTTCAAATGCACCTCCCGAGTTAAGCCCGGGTCTTTCACATCTGACTTGCCATGCCGCCTACGCACCCTTTACGCCCAATAATTCCGGACAACGCTTGCTCCCTACGTATTACCGCGGCTGCTGGCACGTAGTTAGCCGGAGCTTCCTCCTTGGGTACCGTCATTTCTTTCGTCCCCAAGGACAGAGGTTTACAATCCGAAGACATTCTTCCCTCACGCGGCGTTGCTGGGTCAGGCTTGCGCCCATTGCCCAATATTCCCCACTGCTGCCTCCCGTAGGAGTCTGGACCGTGTCTCAGTTCCAGTGTGGCCGATCACCCTCTCAGGTCGGCTACCCATCGTTGACTTGGTGGGCCGTTACCTCACCAACTATCTAATGGGACGCGAGTCCATCTTTGTGCGATAAATCTTTTACCACTGCTTCACTCAAAGCCGTGGCCTTATGCGGTATTAGCAGCCGTTTCCAGCTGTTGTCCCCCTCACAAAGGTAGGTTACTCACGCGTTACTCACCCGTCCGCTACTAAGTCAATCTCAAGTAAACTTGGAATTGCTTCGTTCAACTTGCATGTGTTAAGCACGCCGCCAGCGTTCGTCCTGAGCCAGGATCAAACTCTTAGTTTAAAATTTTAACCTACTATATATATAGCAGATTTTTTACAAACTAGCTTTAGCATTTCTCAATGCTTACGTTTGTCCGGGCTCCTCTTCATAATCTTGCGTTCTTTTTTTAGTGCTGTATTTATCATTTTCAAGGTTCTTTTTGCCGCCCCCCAAAAGCGACGGCTCAAATATATTACCAAACACCATCCCACTTGTCAACGCTTTTTATGCTTTTGTTGTTATATATCTTCTTTTAATAAAAAAGCAAGTGTTTTACAGGGTTTTTTATAGTTAAATTTTCAAAAATATGCCCATACAACTGATTTTATACTATATATAATATTTTATAAGAAAATAAAATGCTCGCCGCGAAATCTCCCAGTTATATCATTAAATACCAAATATAAAATTTTAATCATTAAGCATACAAAGATGATAAGCCAAAAATAAACATTTGTTATTTTACGTTTGCTTTTATCTGGTTGAACATTTTTGTAATAAGCGCGACATCAAGCCTGTCGTCTTTTCCCAGCCAAATTTCGTACGATCCTATTGCCTGATATAAGAGCATGTCCAAACCGTTTTTTGTCTTAACTCCAAAATCCTCAGCTTTCTGTAAAAACGCAGTCGGCTTATACGAAACGTCGTAAGCGTATTCAAAGCTCTGATACGTATGCGAATGTATAGCTATATCAGACTGCTTGCTCTCAAGGTCGACCGCAGCTGTATTAAATACCGCAAAAAATTCATTCGAATGCGACAAACCTTTCATAACTTTAACACGGTTTTTATTAAACTTTTTTTGCAGGCTCTCCTGAAGCTTGAAAGCGCTCGAAACATTTCTTGATAAAATGGTCAAAAAAGCGCCTTTTTCGAGCAGAACGTTAGCGATAGAATATGCAACGCCGCCCGCCCCTATTAATAAAACCTCTTTGTCAAACATGTTTCCCACAAAACCTATAAGGCTGCGTTCAAAGCCTACCATATCTGTGTTATACCCTATAAGCTTTTCTTTTTCTACATTGACTACATTAGCTGTACCCGCGCGTTTTACAGAATCGTCTTTTTTGTCAAGATGCGCTAATATATCCAGCCTAAACGGCGCCGTTACATTAAATCCCGAAAACCGTGACCTTAATACGGGCAGCGCAGTAAGAAACCTGTCTTTGGATACCGAAAAAGGCATATAAACTGCAGGAATATCAAGTTCCTGAAACACCGCATTATAAATCTGCGGCGACAGCGATTTCGAAATATTTTCTCCGAGCAATCCGTATGTTGAATATTCTTCCATGTTTATCCGTTCACCTCATTGATAGCATGCAGAAAATTTCTCTGCCACGCTAATTTGCATACGAAATATAATACCACAAAAGCATGCAAATTGGAACGTAAGTTTATCGCAGATTTTAAATATACCTTTATAAATACTCTTAAAAAAATAAGACAGAATATTAATTCTGTCTTATTTTTGAAATGCTCAATCTTTTTTACATGTCATTTAAATTTCCGACCTTTATAGATGACCTGTATTCCTGCCCGTCCCGCCAAACGGTCACATCCAATTTGTCACCGATACTATGAGATTTTATAATAGACGTAAGTTCATCAACTGTCGTCACCTGCTGCCCGTCAACCGACAAAATAATATCGTTAGGCGATATACCTGCGTTGTCTGCAGGCCCTCCCTTTGTAACTTCAACAACAGTTACTCCTTCGGGCGAGCCTTCCGGGTTATATGCGTTTGTCAAATCGGCCAAACACGAGATACCAATCCCCGGCCGCTCAATCTGGCCTGTTCTCATAAGCTGCTCTATTATAGGCTTTGCGGTAGAAATGGGAATCGCAAACCCTATCCCTTCGGTACCTATAGGCATACCGTAATCGTCGTATCCCGCAAGGTAGGTTTTCAACGTATTAATGCCTATTACTTCTCCCGAAGAATTCACAAGTGCGCCGCCGCTGTTACCCGGGTTTATCGCCGCGTCCGTCTGTATATATTTCTGGCTGTATCCGTTTGTGCTTATCTCTCTGTTAAGCGCGCTGACGATCCCCGATGTCACGCTTCCCGCAAGGTCTGACCCCAAAGGATTGCCTATCGCGACAACCGTTTCGCCCACCTGAAGCGAATCAGAATCTCCAAGCGCCGCCGCCGTCAGCCCTGTCTTGTCTATTTTAAGCACGGCAATATCGGTAGTAGCGTCTGCGCCGACTATCGAAGCCGGATACGTCTCTCCGTTTATAAGCGTTATTTTCACCGAATCGCTTTTCGCTATAACATGGTTATTTGTAACAATATAGCCGTCTTCGCTTAGTATGATACCCGTGCCGTATCCACTTTCCCTGGAAATCGTTTGATGATTAGCGCCCGTTTGTTCTATGCTTACAGTAACTCCTACAATAGCCGGCCCGACTTCCTTTGCTATCTGCACTATAACATTATCAGAGCCGCTGATATTCGGAACCTGCCCTCCTATTTCAGGAGAATCTGTAGTGGCAGGAGGTTGCTTTGGCGTCTGTCCGGGCTGCTGCTCCTGCTCTGCGGGCGGCATTAACTCTTGCTGCTCTGCCGGCGATGGTTCTTGCTCGCGAGATTGCTCTATCAATGCAACGTTAGATTTTATACCATCCACCAAAGGCATAATAACATACGATGTTAATAATCCGCCTATCGCAAGGCAAAGTACTATAAGAATAATGAAACCGGCAACTCTTTTGCCTCTGCCTTTATGTTTTGCCGTATTTTCATACTGCTGCCCTTCGGGCGGCATATTCATATAATATCTATACTGTCCGTCCTGCGGCGGCGGCGGCGGCGGATAACTCATTGAATTATTATCTAGATTCTCAGAGCTTATTTCTTTATCGTAAGAACTCATTTGCTGTTTTTCATCTTGCGGCTTTTTATCATTCGTATCCATAACCTTCTCCTTTTTTCTATTTGTATACAATTATATAAGAAGTTTTTGAACAAAATTTAAATTACTCGTAAACAAAAAGTTACTTTGTCCGCGGCGGCAGAGGCATAGCTTTTGTAAGCGTGAACGTAAACGTCGTACCCTGCCCCACTTCAGACTGCACTGATATTTTCTCACCATGCTGAGTTATTATTCGCTTTACCAGAGAAAGCCCAATGCCTGTACCCGCAGTTTTTCTGCTGTGCGATTTATCTACCTTATAAAAACGTTCAAATATAAATTGTTTTTCTTCCTCGGGTATGCCGTCTCCCGTATCGGCAATATTGATATAAACTTTATTATCTTCGCTGTATGTCCATACCTTTAGTTCTCCTTTGTCTTTAGAAAACTTAACGGCATTGTCTACAATATTAGTTATCACTTGTGAGATACGGTCTTCGTCTGCCCAAACCATCATCTTTTCGTCACCAAGCGAAATACTTACTTTTAGATTCTTGTCTTCTATACGCTGTTCAAACATTATTATACATCTTCTGATAAGCTCGTGAATATCAAATTCGCTGAGCTCAATGGGAAACTGCCCCGACTCTATTTTCGCGAGGCTCAATAAATCGGATATAAGAAGATTCATGCGTTTTGTTTCCCCAAGCACTATCTCTAAATATTTATCCCTGTCTTTTTCTTCTATCGCCCTATCTAGCATGCCTTGGATAAACCCCTGCACAGAAGCGAGCGGAGTGCGCAGTTCGTGCGAAACGTTCGCTATAAAAGTGTTTTTAAGGCTGTCCTGAAGCTTTATTTCTTCAGCCATTTTGTTAAAAGAAATCGCAAGCTCGCCAATCTCGTCTCTTGTTATAGGTTTAACGCGCCAATCCAAGTTTCCGCGCGAAAGCTCGCCCGCAGCATACGAAATATCTTTTATAGGCCTTACTATATATCTTGATAATACAAACACCATCATGAACGCGACGGCAATAGAGCCAAGCAGAGGAAACAAAACCTGGCGGAATATAGAGCTCATTCCGACGTTAAAGTCGTCTATCTCTCTATGCACGACTATTGCGCCTATTATTGAATCATCAACCGAGAGCGGTATAGCAACCGATATAACAGTGCCTTTAAACGACCTGTCAACATTCGAAACCTGTTTTGCGCAGTTTCCCTGCTGTGTGAAATTATAAAAATCTTTAACGCTTGCAGAAGAAAACTTTTCTTCTATCTCGCCCTTGCCCTCGGGGTCTGCTATCATATATACAGACGCTATCTTGCTGACAAGCCAAATAACAGTGCCTTCAGACTGCGCTTTGTCAATAAGCTTTTCGCGAAACTGCTCGTCCGTCATTCTGCCGCGGTAATTATCCGCTGCCCAGTCATTTATTTCGCCCGCGTTGCTTATCATTGTGTCCATTTGAGAATCTAAAAAATTATTCCTGAGTGTATTGAAAAATATTCCTCCGAGAAGTGTAAACGCCACAATAATTATGAGCAGATAAACGAATATCATACGAAGAAATAACGATTTGCCCATTACCTGACCTCGAATTTATATCCAACGCCCCATACAGTTTTTATCTCCCAGCCGCTGCTTTGGTCAAAAAGCTTTTTTCTCAGGCGTTTTATATGCACGTCAACCGTTCTGGAATCGCCGAAAAACTCAAAGTTCCAAACCTGCTGTAAAAGCTGTTCCCTGGTGAAAACTTTATTCGGGTGCGCCGCAAGAAAATACAAAAGCTCAATCTCCTTTGGAGGCATCTCCACTATCTCATTTTTATATAATACCGTATAGTTGGATATGTTTATTTCTAAGCCCTCATAAGATATTATTTGGCTTTCTTCTTCCTGCTTGTTAGACCGCCTTGTAACCGCCTTTACTCTTGCGAGAAATTCTTTTGGTTCAAAAGGTTTTACAATATAATCGTCCGCGCCGAGTTCAAGCCCGAGCACTTTGTCAAAAGTTTCGCCTTTTGCCGACAGCATTATAACAGGAACATTGCTCGTTTTTCTTATTTGCTTTAGCACTTCCCACCCGTCTTTTACCGGCATCATAATATCAAGAACGATAAGCTCGGGTATCTCTTTTGCAAACTCGTCAATTCCCGACTGCCCGTCGTGCGCGAGAGTAACTTTGTACCCCTCTTTTTGCAGATAAAGCTTTATTACCTCACATATGTTTTTGTCGTCGTCGATAACCAAAATGTTTTTTGACATGTTTTTCACCTCATTTACATTATAGACCAGCCGTTATCATAAACATATATATAATGATAACTTTTCACGAAACTTTCATAAATGCTTCATATTTCTATTATTTCAATGCCGTTTTTTGCAAGAAGCGCCGCCGTGACGCCGTTCCCAGGCTTTAAAGTGCCCGAAAAAGTGCCATCGTATATTCTAAAAACTCCGCACGACGGGCTTTTAGATTTAAGGTACGCGCGTTTCGCGCCCGAGCTCTGCGCAATTTCAAGAGTTTTTTCCGCGCCGTCTAAAAATTCGGGCGTCCTGTCGCTGCCGTCCTTTGCCATAACCTTGGCCTTTCCGCAAAGAACATCGCCGCCCTCTCCTCCGACGATCTCGGACGGGCACCTCGGGGAAGCAAGCCCTCCAAGGCACTCGGGGCAAACCGCTTTGACTTCGCCTTTTAGATACATCTCTTTAATCTTTTTATCTTCTCTTGCCTGCCCGTCGTATCTGCATTTTATTCCCGCAAGGCACGCGCTCGCTATATCCATAAAAACTCCTATTTTAATGTAACTACAGTTACTCCCGATTCGCCTTCGCCGAATACACCCTGACGGTATTTATCTACATGCGCATGCGACCGCAGAAAATCGCGTATGCCTGCGCGAAGAACTCCCGTGCCTTTGCCGTGAATTATCGTGACTTCTTTCTGCCCCGATAAAAACGCTTCGTCAAGGTATTTGTCCGTCTCCATAATAGCTTCGTCAAGCGTCATTCCCCTTACGCTGATTTCCATTCTTACCTGCGACGGCTCTCTTTTAAAACTGCCCAGCGATACCGGCTTTTTCTCCGGCTTAGCAGTTTCTATTTCGCTAAGCCCCACAGACATTTTAATCGCGCCCGCCTGAACATAAACTTTGCCGTCTTTTGGTTTTTTTAGAACTGACGCTTTTATACCGTGCTCAATAAGATTAACGGTATCGCCTACCTTTATTTCATTCGGCTTAACATTTGTTTTTCTTACCGGTTTTTTTCTAAGGTTAGCAGCTGTCTTATCAATTTTATCAGTAAGCACTTTTCGCGCAGCGTTTATGTCTTCCTGCTTTGCCGCTTTTGCCTGTTTAAGCTCTTTTATAATATCTTCGGCCTGCTGCCTTGCGTCTTTTAAAATTTCCAGCGCTTTTTCGTTTGCTCTGTCGACTATTTTACGGCTCTTTTGCTGCGCCTTTTCAGCCTCGGTATGCGTCTTGTCTTTTGTCGCCTGGGCTATGCGCCTAAAGCTTTCCGCCTGCTGCTCTTTTTTTTGCGCAATCTCTCTTTGCCGCTCCGCCTCGCCTATAAGCTGCTCAAATTTCACCGCTTCCTGCGACATATGCTGTCGCGCGCGGCCTATAATATCTTCGCTGAGCCCGAGTTTTTTCGATATCTCAAAAGCATTGGAAACGCCCGGCACGCCCATTATAAGCCTGTACGTCGGGCTTAGTGTCTTTACGCTGAATTCCATACAGGCGTTTTGATACGCTTCGCTCGCCATGGCAAACGCTTTTATTTCGCTGTAATGAGTAGTCGCTAATACAAAACATCTTTTTTGCTCGAGCTCTTCTAATATAGACATAGCAAGAGCCGCGCCTTCGGCAGGGTCGGTACCCGCACCAAGCTCATCAAGAAGCACCAAAGATTTCTCGTTCGCCGTTTTAGTGATGCGCGTTATGTTTGTCATATGAGAAGAAAATGTGCTGAGGCTCTGCTCTATGCTCTGTTCGTCGCCTATGTCGGCAAAAACCGCGGTAAACACAGGAAATGTGCTGCCGCTGTCGGCAGGCAGAAACAATCCGCTCTGCGCCATAAGGCAAAGCAGGCCGGTAAGCTTTAACGTAACAGTTTTTCCTCCAGTATTCGGCCCTGTTATTATAAGCCCCGAATATCCGTCTTCTATATTAAGCGAAACGGGCACAACTTCTTTGGCGTCTATAAGCGGATGCCGCCCGTTTTTTATTATTATCTTTTTTTGCTCCGTGATAACCGGCGGAGACGCTTTCATTGCAGAAGCCAGCGCCGCCTTTGCAAATACGACATCAAGCTTAGTAAGTATCTCAAGGTTATATTTGAGCTCTTGCCAGAACTCGCGCAAATCATCGCTTAATTCGCGCAGTATGCGCTTTTCTTCCGCTGTTTCTTCAAGCTCTAGTTCACGCAGTTTATTATTTGCCTCAACTACTTCCATAGGCTCAATAAAAACAGTCTGCCCGCTTGCCGACTGGTCATGAACAAGCCCTTTTACGCTTTTTTTGTATTCCTGTTTGACGGGCACCACATACCTGCCGCCCCTCATAGTAACTATAGCGTCCTGCAGATGGTCTTTGTGCTGCGCCGACCTTATAATAGAGCTTAGCTTTTCACGTATACCGTCGTTCTCGCGCAGTATCCTCTTTCTTATACTAAACAGTTCACTCGAAGCGGTATCGGCAAGCTCATTCTCGCTTATTACCGCGTCGTCTATCTTTTTTATTATTTGCGATGAATAATACAGCCCATTGGCGAGCTCGTATAAATAATTGGTTCCGCTTTCAGCTTTAGTTATACCCGTTTTAGCGCGCCGCGCCGCTTTAAGAATGCCGTTTACCCGCAGCAATTCTTTGCATCCAAGGTCCGCCCCCGCCTTTAGTCTTGCCGTCTCAGACGATATATCAGAAAACGAACTCATGGGCGATTTTGGCTCGCGCATGAATATACTCTCTGCCTCAAGCGTTTCGCTTTGAAGCTTTAGCACGCCTTTAAAGCTTTTTTGCGGCATTAATCCTAGCGCCGCCTCTTTGCCCGGGCCGGATAGCGCTTTTTCGGAAAGAGAAAACAATATTTTATCAAATTCAAGTTTAGACATTACTTTTTTGTTCATATATTCACCCTTTTATTATATCCGTATAATAATATCACTATCTTACAGGTATGAAAAGCGCAATTGAAAAAGGAACGCTTTATAAGCGCTCCGAAGTTCTTATAGTTTTGATCTGCATGTTAATCTTCGTATTCTTCCGACTGCTCTAGAGCAGAGACCGAAGAATCGTCGTAGTTTTCTTTTTTCTCGCGCAGCTTTTTATAAATAAGTTTAGATAAATCATCCACATTTATGCACATAAAATACTCTGTATCCGAAATAGTTATATCGTACTCTTCTTCCGCGCGCGAAAAAACCCCGAGGCTTGCTAGGCTGTCTCCCCCAAGATCGTTCACAAAATGGTCTGTGTCTTTTATCTGCCCCGGTTCAATATCCAAAATTTCTCCGAATATCTCTTTGACTCTTCTGATTATTCCGTAAAGCTCAATATTAGCCGGCTCTTGCTGCAAAGTGCGCGCATAAGCTTTTGTAATTTCAACGTTCTTTTTTAAGCGTTTTCTTATAATTATCTCTTCGAAATGCACCGCCCCGCTGTTAATCATTTCTTTTACCTTTTGGCGCTTAACCTTAATACCGTTCGCAAGCGGCAGAGGTTCGAGAGCCAAATAAGCTTTGTCTAATTTTTTGTATATCGGCAGAAGAGAATTTATACGTATGATTTCTTTTTTAAGTTCTTGTTTTTCTTCTTCCGATGCATTTTCCCCCATATACACAAAAAGAGTAGTGTCGTCATAAATACCCTCGGCTGCAATTCCTGCTACACATATATGTTCTGCCGACGGCAGTGCCGAAAAGCTGTCTTCGAGCTCGTCAGGATAAACGTTTTCTCCCGATTCATTTATAATAACGTCTTTTAGCCGCCCCTCAATATAAAAATGCCCGTCTGCCTGCCTTACGATATCGCCCGAAGAAAACCACCCGTCTTTGTCGATATCGCGCGGTATATAAACTCCGTCTTTCATTCTGCCCGAATGAATCGCATCGCCTCTTATCTGCAGCTCGCCCGTCTTTACGACGTCTTTATCGCAGGCCACTCTATATTCCATAGGAGAAAAAGATTTACCGACGCTTGCTGAAAGGCATAAATCTATATCATTCGAAAGCTCGACCGAATCTATGCCCGTCTCGGTCATGCCGAACCCCGAAACGAGATGATATCCTATGGCGTTTATTAGCTTTATGGTTTCGGGCAGTATATGCCCGCCGCCGCTTATCATAAACTGTATATCCGATCCCACAAGCTTTTTCTGCAAATCGCGGAACAATATCTTAGAGACAATAATCTTGCCGAGCCGGCCCAAATTTCTTTGCAGCTTTACAGAAAGCTCACTGACATTTATAAGTTTGTTGTATGTATCCTGCCCCTGGGCTTTTGCCTTTCGAAGTATACTTCTTGCGACATTGTTCCAAAGAAGCGGAACGGCGTAAATATGCGTGACTTTATGGTCTTTGCATGCTGATAATATAATATCGGGAGTGCGTTCTTGTATGTATACGATAGTTTTACCAAAGAATGTGTACCACATATATACGGCTATAAAACCAAAAATATGATGAAGCGGCAAAAAAGCAAGCTGTTTTATAACGCCGTCATGAATTATCTGTTTATTATTTTCGCATATATATTCGCCGAGCAAAACCTGATTACAGATAGCCTTTTCATCGTATACGTATACCTTTGGCGTGCTCGTCGTACCCGATGTGCAAAGCGCCATTGCGTCCCCGAACACGGGAGTATATTTTGTTTTCGCGGCATTGATATCAAGAAATTGTTCGGGCGATATGCATAGCATGCCTTCTACGCCCGTGTTTGTGTCCGAAATCAGAGTTTTCGACCCAGCCTGGCCAAGCACATGGCTAATCTGCCTGTCAGAGCATACGGCATCCATAAGCAGCGGCCTATACCCCGCCAATACTATAGACCAGAAAGCCGCGGGCCAAAGAGGGCCGTTAGCGCACCTTAAAGCAACAAAAGTATTTTTCTCTACATCTTTTAAAATATTATCGAGTTTACAGGCTCCTGCCAAAGTAATTCTCTTATAGTCCGCAAACGTAAGCTTTTTTATAACCTCGTCTTCTTTATACTCTGCAGCAATCAAATCACCGTATGAGCATATTATAGAAAACAGGTTTTTAAACGTAAGCTCACTCTTAAGCTTATTTAGAGTCTCTAATGTTTTTTTCATAACCTTTGGCCTCCAAAAAAAAGAATACTTGGGCAGCGAGCTTTTGGCTTTTTACAACAATCTTTTTTTGCGTTCTTCTAAGTATTCCTCAAATCTTTTTGTTGTAAGGTTAACTATAAGCTCATGCGGAAACTCATTTTCCTCGATCACTTTTAGCGCGGTTTCGTGCCTGCCTATACCAAACGCGGAATGGGCGTCGCTGCTTACAGCAACTCTGACATCGTATTTTTTGCAAAGCTTCAAAAAGACAGCGGCGTTTTTCATACTGCCTTTCCGATATTCATAAGAATGGTTATTTACCTCAATAATCTTAGAGTGCTTAGCGGCCTCTTTAACGACCGCTTCGTAATCAAGACTGTACGACGGGTTATCGGGATGAGCGATAGTATCTACGTACTTGTTGTTAAGTGCGCCTATAACCGCCTGCGTATCATTGTCTTTTCCGCCCGTGCGTATAACGACCTCATGAATTCCAGCGATAACATATTCTAATAGTTTTATATATTTTTCTCGTATATCAATGCTGCCTTCAAAGTCGTATATATTTGCTTCAATACCGTGATAGATTTTTACTCCGTCTATCTTTCTTGGTAAAAATGCGTATGTCCCAATATTAAAGTCGGGTGCGGCTGCCGGTATTTTCGGCCCATGGTCGCTCATAACAAGCCCTTTTAGCCCTGCTCTTGCTGCTGCCGCTGCGTTCTCAATAATCGTTGAATGGGCATGGCCGGACAGCACGGTGTGTGAATGCGTGTCTACTTCTGGTTTCATTATATCTCCTATTATAAAATTTATATTTACTCTAAAAGCGCCAAAGCCTCTTTTACCGCGCCCGCAGCATCTGCCGCATACGCGTCTGCTCCAATGGTTTTCGAGTAATCTTTCGTTATTACTGCTCCGCCGACCATTATTTTAGCACGAAGGTTACGCTGCCGAGCTAGAGCAATAACCCTCTCCATCTCTTTGGCCGTCGTCGTTATCAATGCGGAGAGCCCTATTATATCAGCGTTTTGCTTTTCCGCTTCATCAATTATCTTTTCCGCCGCAATATCTTTTCCAAGGTCGGTGACTGTAAAGCCATGGTTTCTTAAAAGCATAGCCACAAGGTTCTTGCCGATATCGTGTATATCTCCCTTGACCGTCGCTATTACAACCTTTTTTTTCACATCTGCCGAGCCCGCTTCGATATACTTTTCTTCAAGGTAATCAAACGCCGCATGCGCAGCCTCTGCGCTGTAAATAAGCTGCGGCAGAAAATAAACACGCTGCTCATATAAATCGCCGACTTTTTGCAATGCCGGTATTATCATTTCGTTTATGATTATCTCGGGAGTTACACCGCCTGAGATTTCTTTATCGATGAGCGCCGTTATTGTCTTTTTTTTGCCTGTCAGAATAGCATCAGTTATATTTTTTGCTTCCTGCTCAGAAATCTTCGTATCCGAAAAACGCTTAAGGTAATTCTCAAAATTATAATCTCTTTCAAAAAGCGCTTCGGCGGCATGATATAGATCCATCATCAATTTATCGTTCGGATTCATTATGGCGCAGGAGAGCCCCTTGCCCATTGCCAAAATCAAAAACGAAGAGTTAATAAACTCGCGCTCGGGCAGGCCGTACGAGATATTGGAAATACCGAGAACTGTTTTAAAACCGTTTTTCGTACACCAGTCGATAACGCCGAGCGTCTGTGCCGGAGCAGCCGGATCGGAAGATACCGTCATTGCAAGCCCGTCGACAAGTATATTCTCTTTGCCTATTCCTGCCGCGGCTATCTTTTCGTAAGCCTTTTGAATCTGCCTAATACGCCCTTGTGCCGTTTCGGGTATTCCCTCGTCGCCTATAGGCAGCAATATAAACATAGCATGGTAACGCTTTGCGACAGGCAGAAGCTTTTCTAAAGACTCGCTTTTTGTAGATATAGAATTTATAAGCGCGCGCCCGGGATATATCCTTAATACCTGTTCTATCACATCCGTTTTAGACGAATCTATACAAAGCGGAAGTTTAGCCTGTACGGACAAAAGCTCTATCGCCTTTTTCATTACCTCTTTTTCATCTATCCCCGGCATACCTACATTAACGTCCAATATATGCGCGCCGCTGTCTTTTTGCTCTAGCGCCATATCAAGAATCTCGTAATAATCCCCCGTCTCTATTGCTTTTTTAAGCTTTGGTTTGCCGGTAGGGTTAATTCTTTCTCCTATAACGTTAAAATGCCCGCCTATAAAAACCTCTTCCGAAACGGACGTCAGCGCCGCAGGCATGGCATCAAGCCAGGCAAGCGGTTTTAAACCCTTTATCTCCTGCGCAATAACTCTTATATATTCGGGGTCTGTGCCGCAGCATCCGCCGATAAGGTTGGCGCCCGCTTCGCAGAGCGGTACCATATATTTTCTAAACTCATCACACGATAAATCGAAACATGTTTTGCCGTCAACGATTTTCGGCATTCCCGCGTTTGGTTTTACTAATATGGGCACGGACGAAACGGCCTTCATTGCTTTTACAATAGATACCATCTCTTCGGGTCCTGTAGAACAATTCAGCCCTACTATATCTGCACCCGCGGATATAAGCGTCATCGCCGCCGCCGCAGGAGACGTTCCCGTAAGCGTTCTTCCGTGTTTATCAAAAGTCATAGATGCTGCGACAGGAAGATCGCATGCTTCTTTTGCCGCGATTACCGCCGCTCTCGCTTCCTGTATGTCTATCATTGTTTCAATAATAATAAAATCTACACCGCCGTCCGCAAGCGCCTTTATCTGCTGCTTATAGATATCGACGACCTGCTCGAACTCTAAGTCTCCGAGCGGCACTAAAAATGAGCCTGTAGAGCTTACATCTCCGCCTACGAACGCTTTTTGGCCTGCAGCATCTGCTGAAATTTCTGCCAACTCTTTATTTATTCGGTATACGTCTTTATCAAGCGAAAACTCTTCAAGCTTAAGCGAATTTGCTCCCAGCGTAGCCGTATAGACCGCCTTTGAGCCGGCGTCAATATACCTTTGCTGAATATCGCGCAAAAGACGAGGGTTTTCAAGCGTAAACTTCTCGGGGCATACGCCCGGTTTTAAGCCGTTATTCTGTAAAAAAGTTCCCAACGCTCCGTCAAGAAGCATGATATCGCTGTCCAAATATTCTAAAAATGTCTTTCCGTTAACTCTTTTCATCTATTGCACTCCTGCTATGGCTATTACCGATTTTTCTGGCGACAGCAAATATTTATCATTAATACTTACTCCAAGCGTCTGCATATCGAGCAAATCATAAAACTTTTTCTGATACGAAATATCCAAATCTCCGTAACCCGCGCTGAACCGTTTTTTTGTCAGCTTCTGCCCCGTTCTTAAAAGCGCAGCGTTTTTTCTTTCCATCATTACGCCCAAAGCGCCATCTACACATTCTGAAGCGTAAGCGTCAAAAACAATAGCTTTTAACCCTTCGCCCCCGCTCATCGCTTCGCTTATTTTCGCTACATCCTCTTTAGCAAGCGTAGCGCACATAAGATATATTTTAGCGCTGTTTAGAAGAAGTTTAGACAGCAGCTTAGATTCTAAAAAAAATCCCTGTAAAGATACGGCATCTTTTTTTATGTGCTCTATTTCAAATATACCTGCCCTGCCCTTTGCGGAAAATAAAGACTGCGCCGTTTTAAGATAACCGTTAAGCTCGCTTTCAAGCTCCAAAGAAAAATCCGCCTTTGCCGACCCAAGCCTGCGCATTACGGTTTTTCTGTCCGGTACAAATGGAATGATAGGATAATTCTCCATTCAAACACCTCTCAAAGATTATGATACAACACTTACCGTCATTATTCAACCTTGAAATAATAGCCTAAATGTGATTAAATAAACGCACGAAACGTGAATTACGAATTAAAAATAACAGGAGATTATCATGAGCATCTTACAAAAACTTTCAGAGCCTAAAAGCTCTTTCAGCCTTGAGTTTTTTCCGCCGAAAAAGGATATGCCCATATCCTCTGTTTATGATGCAATAAAAGAGCTTTCCCAGTACGGCCCCGCTTTTGTCAGCGTAACGTACGGAGCGGGCGGAAGCAATACAAAAAGAACAATAGAAGTTGTTTCTCATGTTAAAGATACTTACCGTTTAGAAGCGATTGCTCATCTTACCTGCGTAGGTGCAGATAAAAAAGATATCGATGATGTATTAACAAAGCTGGCAGGGCACGGCATATACAATGTGCTTGCCCTTAGGGGCGATATTCCCGAAGGTATGGACACAAAGGACGCTTTTTCACATTATAAACATGCCAGCGATTTAATTAAAGATATAAAAAAACGCGGCGAATATACAATAGCTGCTGCGGCGTACCCCGAGGGGCATGTCGAAAGCGTTTCTCTCGATAAAGATATAGAATTCTTGCATATGAAAGTACAGGCGGGCGCAGACTTTTTCATATCACAGCTTTGTTTCGATAAATATGCTCTGGAATGTTTTTATGAAAAGCTGGATAAAGCGGATATAGAGGTTCCTGTTCTTACCGGTATAATGCCCGTGCTAAACTCAAAACAGATTATACGAATGGCACTTTTGTCCGCGTGTTCGATTCCCGCTTCGCTTAGCAAAATAATAAGCCGTTACGGAGATAATGCAGACGATTTTAGAAAAGCCGGCTTAGAATACGCGGTTGACCAGATTAATTATCTTATAGATAACGGAATCAATAAGTTTCATTTGTATACAATGAACAAAGCGGATGCAATAAAACAGATTATAAGCGACAGCAACCTTACATAGTCCTGTCGGTAGATTTTCTGCGTTTTTCCCTATACATCTCCGAATCGGCGGTGCTTATTAAACTGCCCGCCGTTTCTGACGGTTTATATTCTGCCTCTTTAAAACCAAAGCTCATAGATATACCCTGCGATTCGCCGACCATGCATTTTGCTGCGGCTTTGCCTATAAGTACTGCAAGCTGTGTTGCCTGCGCACGGTTAAACCCCGGCAGTATCAAAACAAACTCATCTCCTCCAAGCCTGAAAGCAGCGAGAGCTCTTTGCGTATGTTCTTTTAACACCTCGGCAACCGATTTTATCATGCTGTCGCCCGCGCCGTGCCCGTAAGTATCGTTTATATATTTCAGCCCGTCGATATCCGCAAAGCAAACGGTAAGTGCCTTTTTTTCCGCCTTGCTTTTTGTATAAACCTGCCTTAAATACTCAATACCCGCCCTTCTGTTAAAAAGCCCCGTCAAAGCGTCGGTATTGGCCATCATGTCAAGTTTATTCTCTGCCTGTTTATACTTTGTTATATCTGTAACCATTGTTACTATAACTTCTTTGCCGTTCATGCGCGTGCGTGTATGCAGCGCGCTGTAATACCTGCCTTTATTATCGTTATAGTTCTCGAGCTGCGTTTTTCCCGAAGCCCATGTAATATTAATACCAAGGCTCGAGCTTAGCTCGTGCGCATTGCTATATCCAAACAACGCTCTGTAAGCTTTGTTTTCAAAAAGCAGTTTTCTTGTCGACGGCTCCCAGACGGTAAACGCCTGGTTTATTGCATTGATGCCTTTTTTTGCAATAACCATTTTATTGTTTTTTGGCATATCTTTTGATAAAACACTGTACAGACCGACAAACTTTTCTATACTATTTCTTTGCTTATGGCTTACGCCCCGGTCAAAAAAATAGATTACTGCGCCGGGCGTTCCAAAGCTCTTTTTATACATTGCGTAAGCAGTATCGACCGCTCTTTTAAGTTTGCCGAGGCGCATAACTTCTGCCTGCGTGCGCTTCTCAAAATCGGTGTATAATAATGGAATACACACGCTTTTTCTATCGCGCCATTCCTCTTTTATAACGTACCGGTTATTTTTTTTTTCATATATTGCAGCACAAAAAGCGCCCATGCTCTGACTTGTGACCGCCAAAAAATCGTACGATTCTTTATTCAGCCGGCTGGTAAATATATCGCATATCTTTGTTATAGTGACCGCTTCTTCTTCTCTCCTTATTTCTTTTAACGAAGAGACAGAAATAAGAAGACAGTTAATATTGCCGAATTCTGCCGGGCAAATTAGAACAACGGCGTCATATAATTTACCTGCGATATGTAATTTAAGATTTCTTTGGTTTGCCGAGCCTCCGCTTTCTTTAACCATGCGCGAAAAGCCTGCCCTTTGCTCAAGCATTTGAAAAAAGCTGACATCATTTCCGAATCCGCTTTTTACGGCCTGGTTGTTTGCGAAAACGATCCTGCCCGACTTTACGCTTACAAAAAAAACGGGCAGAGGTATACCGGCAAGATATTGTTTGGCTTTTAAATAGTCCATACGCAGCCATTCACCCTTTAGAGTATTAATATGGAGATTATATTAAAAACCAGTAAATAAATTTTGGCGAACTGTGCAATTTAGCATGAAAAATAATAAAGAAATTTGTTATAAAAAAAGAAGCAGCCAAGCAGCCGCTCCTTTATCTTAATGCTGGTTATTTGCCGGTATCGCGCAGATACAGCTGCGTCTCTTTCATCTTGAACATAGCGGGAAGCTGTATGATTGCGAACAAAAGCAAAAACAGCATGCTCCATAATATGCTCGCTTCGCTTATCATTTCGAATGCGAAAACGAATATCAGGCCCGAAACCTGCCCCATGAGCATTATCAAACCAAATGATGTTCCTTCTTTGGACGGATACGCCGCCTCTGCGCCGTGCTGAAACAGTATCGGCGCAAGACCCATAACAAGAAACCCTATGACTCCGTAAATAATAAGCACGATTACCGATACGTCGATAAACGCGAGCAGTGTTAAAAGCACCACCAGCGAGAGTATGCCTGTTTTTATAAGCACCATTCTTTTCTGTATTTTATCCGAGAACATAGGCACTATAACAGCTCCGATAACCCCCGCGATTATAAATATCACGCCCGCCGTACCCGAAAGCGCCATCATGCCTTTTGGCTCCAGAATGCTTTCTATCATGCTTAGCAGTGTGTTTAAAAGCCCTATAGAGATAAACCCTATAAGCAGCACTATCAAATACTGCCTGTTACGGAGCAGCGCCTTTATAGATTTTAAGTTCATGTCTTCTTTGGGCTCGGGAGGCCCCGGCATTACAGGCGGTTTCTCTTTGGCGAAAACCATTGCCGATATCGCCGCGGCAATCGTTATGAGCGCAAACACACCCATCATATTTTTCATGCCGAGGCTGTATAGCTGCGCCGAAAACGCCATAGGAATAATAAATCCTATGTACTGCGCCATAACGAGTATTCCCGAAGCGGTCGCACGCTCTTTTACGGGAAACCAGTTGGACGGCACTTTAGTGGAAATGTTTATTAGAAACGGCTGAGCGGCCGCCATAGCGAACTGGCAGACGATAGCGACAGTATAACTTGTGGCGAAAAAATATCGTATGATTGCAGGTATTACCATTAAAACAACGCCTACTGTCACAGACGCTTTATAGCCGTGCTTGTCCACCATCCAGGATGCTGGGGCGGCTAAAAGTATGTACATAAACATATAGCTCATTGCAAAAAGCGTTATGCTCATTTCATCCACGCCGAAAAACTTCTCAACAGAGCTCGAAATAGGCGCGAAAGCAAGCCAGTATATTTCTGTCGCGACGATAATAGGCACGAGCACCGCTAATATAAGCCATCTTTTCTTGTATGTTTTATATTCAGTATCCATTATTACCTCCTTTATTTAGTATCATATTACATGCCGCTGTCGTTTTTTGCAATGAAAAAAGCAATCCTCTGTTTTAGCATCTCAGGCAGGAAAAAGAAACCTCAGAACAGGTTGCCGTAACACAAAGTTTAATATCTTGACTGCAAATATCTAATATGCTATATTAACAAAGTCGTAAAACATGCCGAAGTGGCGGAATTGGCAGACGCGCTGGATTCAAAATCCAGTATGGGCAACTATGTGTGGGTTCGAGTCCCACCTTCGGCACCAGAACACTCATTAGGACACAAAACAAAACCTTATTGAGTAAGTTGTAAAGCACATCTTGTTGGATGTGCTTTTATCGTACATTAGATTTTACTCGTTTGCAAATATAGATTTAATTTCTTTAAAGGGTCTGTCTCAAATTTTGTGTAAAATATCAACCGCAGAAGTAAATTTCAAGTGAGCTATTCAAGAATAATGGATAGCTCACTTTTTATCTGATCCCAAAACCTGATTCTCATTGACCATTTTTTAGTAGCATCTTCGGTGGCTAAGAATAAGGATTTCATTAAAGCTTTATCGCTGGGGAAGACAGCTTTACCTTTCGTGACTTTTCTGTATTGCCGGTTTAAATTTTCGATGATGTTAGTAGTATACATCACCTTTCTCACATTATGGGAAAAGGAGAAAAACGGCGATATAACGTCCCAATTATCATACCATGATTTAATGCCTGTCGGGTATAAAGAATTCCATTTATCCTTGAAGAATTCAAGCTGCCGAAATCCTTCCTCTTCGTTTGCTGCAGAATAAATGGATTTCATGTCGCGGCAGTATTCTTTCCTGTGCTTGTAGCCAACATATCGGGCGGAAGCACGGATCTGATGAATTATGCAGCGCTGTACTATGGCGTTAGGATATGTCGCCTTGATAGCCTCGGGAAATCCGGGGAGACCATCAATTGAAAAGACGGTAACTTCCTGAACTCCGCGGTTTTTCATATCTGTTAATACTTTCAGCCAAAACTTTGAGGTCTCATTTTCGCCTATCCAGAGCCCTAATACGTCCTTGTAACCGTCTTCATCGATTCCTACCACTACATATGCAGCCTTTGAGATAATACGGTTATTCTGTTTTACCTTGTAGTGTATGGCATCCATGAATACAAAAGTAAAGCGCTCGTTAAGCGGTCTGTTCTGCCATTCCTCTATTATAGGCATAATCTTATCCGTCATTCTTGATACTGATTCCGCCGACAATGGTATCCCGTATAAATCCTCTATATGAGAAGAGATATCTCTTGTGCTCATACCTTTGGCATACATCGAAATTACCTTTTCCTCAATAGCTGAGATATCTCTTATATGTTTCGGCACAAGTTCAGGTTCGAAATCATTGTTCCTGTCTCTTGGAATACTTAAATCGATTTCTCCCAGGTCGCTCCTCACTGTCTTTTGAGAGTATCCGTTTCTATAGTTATTCTTTTCAATGCTTCGGTCGTGTTTCTCATAGCCAAGCTCTTCCTCAAGTTCTGATGACAGTAAGTTTTCGACTCCTTGCTTTAACATATCTTTTAATATGCTTTGAAGGCCGGAAATATCTTTCACGCCTTCCTTCTCCATAAGTTCTTTTGTCAGTTCGCTGACTTTTGTCTTTTTGTCCATTTTAAAAGTCCTCCGCTTTCGTAATTAATTATATTTTATTAATTACTTCTGCGGAAGACTTTTTCTTTTTACACAAATCTTGTTACAGTCTCTCTTTAAATTCATCTTTAAATTTAAAAACTACTTCAATTCTTTTTCCTTCATGGACTATGATTTCTTCGACTAAAGCAACTACAACCTCTCTCGTAACCTTTGTTATATTGCCAAACTCTTTAAACATATTGATGTACTTATTTCTCTCTGTTATTTGCTCGGAAGTATTTACAATTTCTTTGCTAAGATTAGATAGTTCAATATTTATTTCTTTGTTTGATTTTTCATATTGTAGTTTCATATCAAGGTATTCATCTTCGGTTATTAAGCCAGATTTGCAGTCTTCATAAAGACCTTGCTTTAATCGATTTATGCGGGCGCTTTCATTTTCTAACTTACTATACTTTTTTTCTAAGAAAGCTAATGTTCGATGAACAACATCTTTATTCTTAACTTTATTTATTAATTCTTCAATATCAACTGCACATGCGATTTGTGTTTGTATAGCATATAGCACCACTTCATGCAATACATCTTCACTGATAATATGCGAACTGCATACTTTCTTCCCGTACTTTTTTGATGTAGAACAAACAAACTTACTATATCTCTTACCATTGCTCGTGGAGATTGTCCTTATCATGTTTTTTTTACAATCAGCACACTTAATATACTGTGCAAATGCTGATGGTTTTGCCTTTTCTTCTGATTTAAACGATTTGGATATTAACTCTTGAACTGTATCAAATTGCTCTTGGCGTATTATGGCTTCATGAGTATCATGTACTATAATCCACTTTTCTTTAGGCAAGGGAGTACGTTTTTTCATTTTATAATTGTAGCTAATTGTTTTCCCTTGTACCATATCACCAGTATATAACTGACACACTAATATTCGTTTAACCATTGAGTTCTCCCACAGCCCAAAAGTATTCCTATTTGCGTTTTTTGGCTTTTTATTTATACCGTATTTTGATTTATAGGCTATTGGACTTAATATCCCCCTATCATTTAAGCTTCTTGCAATTTCAGATAGGTTCATACCATTTATATACCACTCAAAAATTTGCACTACATTCATTACTGTGTTTTCATCTACTATTAATTTGTTTCTGTCCTCTGTGTCTTTTAAATAGCCATATGGAGTATGACTACCAACGTATTTACCGTTTTTGCATTTGGATTGTAAGCTTGACTTTGTTTTTCTTGATATGTCTCTTGCATACTCTTCATTTATAAGATTTAAAAAAGGCACTTCAATACTATTCATCTTCTGTGGATTTTTAAAGCTGTCAAGGCATGGATTCATCAGCGTTATAAATCTAACATTCATTGAAGGTAGATATATCTCTAAGTAATTATCTGTACCAATATGGTCTCTGCCAAACCGTGCCAAATCTTTGGTTATGATACAATCGACTTTCAGTTTTTTGATATCATCCATCATTCTAATAAAATCAGGGCGTATAAAACTTGTACCACTGTAACCGTCATCAATATAAGTATCTACAACATTGAAAATATCCTCTTTGGATTTTTTTACATATGTTTCAAGCATTTCAATTTGATTTTTAACGCTATTGCTTATACTTTGGTCTATGTCATCTTGGGATAAGCGAACATAAAGTGCTGTTTCCCATACTTTAGCTTGATGCTGAAGCTGATAAGTATTTGATATTTTCAAAATCTTCACCTCCACTGATATTCTTAGTAATATATTTGGTTATCCTTGAAAACTCATCTTGATGAAGAAAATCAATAAAAATGTTTTTGTCTTTATCAACATAAATCGTATCCACTAGAGCAAATAGTAATTCTCTCGTCAATTCTTTTATTTCAGAATATTTGGTAAAGATATTTATCCATTCCATGTTTTTAGTTTGCATATCTAATATTGCTTTTTCTTCTACTTCAAGCTCGCAGATCGCATTCTCTAATTGTTCGATTTCTTGATTGTAAGCTTCTTTCATCTGCATATACTCATCTCGGGTTATCGTACCTGTTTTCCAGTCCTCATATAACCCATGTTTAAGTGTATTTTTAGTTTTAATCATTCTCTTCTTGTTTGCTATTTCTCTGCTAAAGTTAAAAGTATTAGATTGTGCGACTTCACTTGCATTAACTTTGTCAATAACCACTTGCATATCAGCTACTGCATATATTTGTGTTTTTATAGCATATAAAACACTTTCTTCAAGAACCTCATGTCTTATACTATGTGAAAATTTGCATTCGGTCTTGGATATCTGATTATACGTTCTGCACTTATAGTAAACATAGAGCTTTCCTTTTGCCACTTTCGGTGAACGTATCATTGCTCGGTTGCAATCCGAACATCTTAAAAAACCAGTAAATACATATAGTTTATCTTCATTAGGTGAAGTTCTAACACATTTTTTAAAACTATTTTCCACATCACAGAAGGTCTTTTCATCTACAATTGGCTCATGAGTATTTAGAACTTTGATTCGTTCTTTATCATCTAAGTAAATCCTCTTTCTATCTTTATGGTTTCGCGTTGTGTATTTTTTTTGTTCTAACACACCCATATATACTTTGTTATTTAATATTGTTCTAACTGAATTGGGACGCCAAAGCAATCCACAATTCATATTATAGCTTTTATATACACCTTTTTCTTTACGATAAAGTCCCGGTGGCAGTATCCCAAAATCATTTAGCTTTTGCGATATTCGTACCGATCCCATACCACTTAATGCCCAGTAGAATATATTACGCACAACATCTGCTACTTCATTATCAATTATAAGATGGGAATGGTCTTTTGGATCTTTAATATAACCATAAGGGGCAAATGCGCTTACCAATTTGCCTTTTTTGCGTTGAATATCATAATAACATCTTAGTTTTTGTGATATTTCGCTGCTATAATGGTCATTCATTATGTTTTTAAACTGTACGAACACACTACTTATCTCATTGGGTCGTTCAAAGCTATCTAAAGCATCTAATATTGATATGAACCTACACTCTAAAGCTGGTAAGAGTTGTTCAAGATATTTTCCTGCACCAATATAATCTCTTCCAAATCTTGAAAGGTCTTTTACAATTACACAATTGATTTTGCCTGTTTGAATGTCGTTAATCATTTCATTGAAACGAGGACGATTAAAATTTGTGCCTGTATAGCCATCATCAATATAAGTATTAGTGAGTTTAAATTCTATATTTTCATTAATATAGTCTGTCAACAAGTTACGTTGATTCACTACACTATCACTCTCGACTTTATCAGAGTCATCACGACTTAATCGTATGTAAAGTGCAGTTTTCCAAATCGTTTTATCTTCTTTAGTTACAATGGATTTATTATTAGTATAATACTTTTTTCTTGCCATAATAAATACTCCTGCTGTTTAATTTATTTTTTTTAACAGTAGGATTTTAGCGAGTGCCACCTCATAACTAAGATAACACACTAAAACTTCTCATCCAAATTTACGTATAATTTTTTTTAATGTTTTTCACTACTCTCTATTAGCCCTGCAAGTCTGTCATTAATATTATAAGATTCTTTATACCGCATTAATACAACTGACGCTCCACACTTAAAAGAATTGGGATTTCCTTTAGTTTCCTTGATATAATGCTTTTTTCTTTCTAAAAAAGGAATATTATAATCGAAATCTACATCTCTTATATCCACAAGTTCAAACGGAGAAGTGTTTTCAATTTTAGTATCTTTCATTTGAATACCTACCTCTAACATGTTTTTTATCATACATAAGGATATATGGATGCGACAAGATAAAAAAACCTTGTCGCATATATATACCTTTATTTGTACTCATCTTTTAACAGCAGACTTTGCCTGCAATCAATTTTATATACAGAATTATGCATATTAAATTGCCCTTTCAGATTATAAGTACAATAATCAGTAATAACTTGTCCGACATTTCAAGCTGTTGTTGATGAAACAACACATGGAATTTCACCCGCTCATTTTTAAAGGCTTCTATGCCTTATCGTATGACCGACCAACGGTTAGTAAGTATCTGCCCTCTACAGGTTATGGCGAATATCATTAATCTTCTGACTTAGGATTGTCAGCCCTCAAAAAGAATCTATCGCTCGTGCCTTTGATGTTATCTTCATACAACTTGTCATCGCTGCAGGTAGTCTTGGCGTTCTTTTTGTCGCTACCGCTTTTAACGGTTATAGAGGGTTTGTACTTGAAATGCCTGTATAAAATTTTCAAGGTACTCATGCCAAATAACCGCTTTTCATGGTTATTATGATGCTTGGATTTTCACCTTCGTAAAAACCCCTTCACTATAAAGCCGTGGGAGAGGCTAAAAGGTGATGCTATTTCTTGATTGTTCACAGTTTGTTAACATTTGTACTGCTTTTTTCACTGATCTTTGTACTGCCCATCTGCTAACATGCTCATGTTCTGCTATTTCTTTGTAACTAAATCCGCATATATAGTATTTGATAAATCGTCTTTTCTGGGTTAGAGTACAATTGCCAAGAATGTTGAATACAATTGCAATAAGTTCTCTGCAAAAGACTATTCGTTCAATGGAAACTGCCTTTCTACCCAAATTACTTTCAAACATAACGTTTTTCTCTATCAACAAGTCTAACGATGCATTGTTCCGATAATATTGTCGATTACTATTCAACCAATCGTTATCCTGTATCTTTAGTTCGTTTTTAAATCGAGTTGGGATATGTATGCTTTGCATTTCCCATTGTTTGAGTTGGTTAAAGAGTTCACCTGTTATTTTAACTTTTGTTCCGTTCGATAAATAGCTTACTTTATATTTGATTGTCATTTGTAATCTCCTTTCAGATTTTGAGTACGATAACCAATAAATCTGAAAGGGTGGGGAACGGCATTTGAACTTCTTTAATATCTGATTTTGGGCAAAATAAAAAGGAGATACGTTAAAAAATACGCAACTCCATTTCGTACTATGGCAAGAAAATTCATAAACATATTATTGCACATGAGGAATGCTCTCGTTTTCTTAAAAAAAGTGTGATATTTTATTGCTTTTCGATAGTCTCAAAAGGACTCAGCATGATTGCCTCTTCTACTACGCCGATTAAAGGTAGGTGAATTGCTCCTAAATCAAGCTAAATGGGCATAATAAGCTTCATTTCTGCAAATACATTTGAGGAATTTTTTTTTTACGCCTGTTACGAGAATATAACCAAAAAGAGGGGGAATTAAAATACTGTTTTACCCTTCTATATATAAAACCGTAAAAACAAAAAATTTCTATGAATTAGTTAATGTGACTAATTTTAATTGAGCCAAGCATCCGATTATCAGAACTGTGATCTCTGTTTTTTCTTAAATATATTCTTTTATATAACTATATGATTATCTCCTATCAATTTTTCATCTGTTTGCGCTTACCAAAGATGGGTATTAATCCTGCCGCAATGCAAATGATTACGCTTACAAATATAGATTTGAAGGGAATAGACAGCATAAAATTTGTTGTTTCAATTTCTCCTGTCGAAAGAAAAGAAGGGAGCGAAGTGACCGAAGAATATTATGGTTATAAGCTACGTTCCTTACTTATCCATCAATATTATGTATCTTCTTCATGGTATCTATTTATCGCACAGAAAAAAGCAATACCAAGTAAAGAAAAAACAAAGGGGTTCTCCAAAAGCCATCCAATAACTAGCAAACAAAATGCAGGATAGCCTTCATTATTAAATGTCATTATAAAATATATCACACCAAGAGTATATAAAACTATTAAGACAGTGGAACATACTAAAAGTAACCTTCGAAATATATTATTCCGTATTGTTAATATTAAACCTTTCCAAATAGCAAGTATTGATAACACAACAATTGCCCCAACTCCGTAAACTATAGGAGTGATAATCATTTCAAAGACCATATAGGGAAAAACAATAAGTTCTTGCATCTCTTCTCGTAAAATAGGTTTTAGAAAAACAATTAAAGAGAGAGATGCAAGAACAATCACTGATAAGATAATCACAATTAGAATATACTTAGCAGAAGCTTTCTTCTTAGTCAAGAGTGTATTCCTCCTTTAATAATTAATATTTCTATATATACATAAACGAAAATCATTAGGAAAAGTTCCAATCACACGTTAATTCCTGCAAATCTACTTTTATTATACTAAATCTTTTCCTTATTACTACATGAGGTTTGTTTTCTGTGCCCTTTTTCAGTATCCAAGTCTCAAAATTACCTCTGGACTCAAACCCCGCGCAGTTGGCGACGTTTAGCATAGACCCCTCCTCTTCATCTCCCACAGAATAATGTTTTACCTTATTCTGTATCATTTTAACGTTTGCACAGAATTCATGATATTGCCACATCAAATATGAGTAATGGCGTTCCCGTACCACTCAAAAGAAAGAAGATACCAGATGCTCCCCCCTATATAGAAAGAGCATCCAAGCACAATGAAATATAATGAAATTTCACTTTAATCAATTTGTCTGCTAGATCACGGAAGAGAACCTGCGCCTACATAAAAATCTTCGATAATATAGTAATGCACATCATTATGTACGCCATCAACTACGCTATCAGCTGTTTTTATGTGGTATGTAGCAAGGGAAGCAATTCCGCCAATTCCGTCACAAGAGTAAGCCTCTCTATTATACCAAGAATTTGTTCGAAAAAAACCATTTAAATTAGATGCATGAGGTCCATATGTGAGGTTGATCTGAGCTGCAGAACCAAGCCTTTCAGTGCTGTATTTAATTCCATACTGCCTGATTATCGCTTCTTCGTTCGTTCCATAGCAATAACCATTTGGGTCATTGCTTCCAATTAAAGGATTGTCGGCCTGCCATTTTAATTTATAGTTGCTCAGCTGATAATATTCTCTACTGTCTTTTGTGAGCACGTTTACTCCAAGACGTACGTAAACATAAAAATATTGACCGTCACATAAATAAGTCCCAGCTTTATCCCAACTTTGTGTGCCAGATCTGGATTCCATTGTAAGTGATGGCGTTATATTAATATTCACTGTCTGTATTTTTACTGCAGAAGCTTCGCTTAGCTTCAATAGTTCTGGAGTTACCTCTTGATCATAGGTTATTTCTATGTCTGCCTCATCTTTTTCAAGTTCAAGCATCTCAAGATACTTTTCTTCGAAGAATTGCTTTTGTGAGTTTAGTCTGGCAACTTCTGAAGTGTAATCTGCATCATTATCAATACTTTCAGATGCAAACGCAGTCGTTGCAAATGCAAACACCGCCACAACAACCAATACGACTATAAGGATCTTTTTCATTTGAATACTCCTTTCATTTTACCGCTATTTTGCCGATTGAATAAATCCTGACTATGTGCTATCATCATGCTTATAGTCCTTGCATTACCTACTACCACTTATGCGGTAGGGTTCCGACCATTGGTTTTTGTAAGGACTTTTCTATACCTTCATTAAGCATCACCTCATTTGTGTTAGTTTTTGGGAGATGGCAGACCATACGATTTTTGCATATTACTAGTATTTTTATCGTATGGTCTGCTGAAATCACACAGGGCTTGTCCAAAAGTTTTTATTTTAATTACCCCTGTCACTATATATAACTATTTAGGATGGCAAATTTGCGGTAGAAATTTGAAGTTTTTTTTATTTTTTTAGATTATTGGATATAATAAACTAAAAGTGTAGCAGCAAATGGGCAAGAAAAGCGCATTGAAAGCACTCGCGGAATCAATTATCCTTAAATTTTATGAACTGGGGATGAATTGAAAGGAATGCTAACAATGGATGAAACAAATTATATTACGGCGCTACAAAAATTCGAAGGGTTGTCAATGCGGGAGATATCAAGCTAAATGGGTATAATAAGTTTCATTACTGTTCTGAAATTCATGCAAAGAAAATTTGTTTCTTCTACGCCTGTTACGAGAATATAACCAAAAAGAGGAAAATACAGATGTACCCTTCTATATAAAACCGTAGAAACAAAAATTTCTATGAATTAGTTTTTTAGATTGAATAATATTATTTTTGCCATTACCAAACAATAAAGAGCATTTTACCTCTAATGTTACTAATTGAATTGAGCCGATCACACGGCTATCTGAGCAATAATTCCTGTTATCTCCTAAAACATAAATGCTGTCAGTCGGTATTATTGTTTCAAGTAATGATTCAGACGCAGGATACTGATCAGTTGCTATTCTAAACAATCTGTTCTGAATGGTAAATGGTGTCTTCTCAAGCTGGACAAACTTTCCAACACCCTTTTCTCTTCTGTTTGTCCTGTAGTAACAGTACAAGTAGAAAAGTTATGTTAAGCTGCGATATTCAATAAGATCAGTAATACTGTTATCAAGGCAATAGAAATCAAAATAATCGCAACTACTTTCCAGATGCGACGACTCCGTCTGTTTTTTTCAGCCAACAATGCATTAAGTTGCTCCAGCTTTTGTACAACGATATTTTTATCGTCATTTGGCTCCACTGTGTCACCAAGAAGTGTACTTACTGTTGTTTCAAAAATTTCTGCAATTCGAATAAGAAGATCTGCGTCAGGAACCGAAAGACCTTTTTCCCATTTAGATATGGTTTGACGCACCACGTGCAATCGTTCTGCTAGTTCTTCTTGAGAAAGGTCCTTTTATATACGGAGATTTTTGAGATTTTTTTAAACATTTTTTCCCCTCCTTTGTTTGCCCTCATAATACTTTATATTCATCATTGCGGCAAGCAACTCAAGATAACATTACAATGAATCCATTTTTATCTGTGAGTTATCGTTAATATATACTACGAATAACTATTTTACGTTTATACCAACTCTTATACCTGTTTCCATTTCACTAAAGCTATTGCTATCATCCAAAGATACGTAGGGGTCATAAATTAATATTGAAACTAAATCATATATTCCATTTTCACTAGGCGCAGTAATTGATGAAGGAATATACGTTTTTTTTCCTTTTTCCAAATCAAAGAAAACTACGTCCTGATTATTAAAAAAATCAACCTGTTGCCAATCCAATAGTGTAATTACTGCAAATTTTTGATTTTTTGCAAATGATTGATTGCCTACGTGTATATTATAATTTACTTTTTCTGAAATTGTTACATCTTCTGTTAACCACCTCTTCAACACATCTTTTTCTTTACTTAATAATATGCCATCAACCTCAGTCTCTGTTAGATTTTCAAATTCATTTAGATGCAGAGTTGGTTGTACATTGCTTTCAACAAAAACATTAAACCTAAGATATAGTAAATTATTCATATCGGTATGTTTTCGAAATTCATCGTCCAATAATTGGATATCCGGATATTTAACTATGATGAAAAATACATCATTTAAACCTTCTTCAAAATCACTTATTTCAATAGGTACTAAAAAATTTTCATATTCATTGGCTTCATAATCATACTGAAATACTTCGTTTCCATTAACTAAAAAACTACTTTGCTTATAATTAACAAATAAAATTATTTTATAGTTTCTTTCATGATCAAACATATTGCCAATCGATATAATCTTATTAAACTTATCTCCTTTTTTTAGATTAAATGTCCTGTCATCCACAATTTCTCCATTAGTATCAAATAACCCCATATTAACTCCACCATCTTGTGCATAAGGCAAGGTGTAGTTTTCAACAATATTTGTTGACATTTCGTCTAATTGTTTTTGAGAATATTGAGTATTGCACCCATTGGTCATTATTATACACAATATAAAAATTAATAAAATAATCCGTTTTTTTATAATCATTTTAATATGTCCTTTCTTATTGTCAAAAACCTGTTTTCTTCAATATCTCCCCTCAAATATTGAGGGGAGATATTGACTCGTTAACACTATAGCTAAATACCAATCCAGTGCATCATTGATCTTTATAAGTTTCAGGATACCAATTTACATAGCCACTCTCTTCAAAGGTGTGATTACCATAAGCTTCACAACTATACCATATTGGAGCGTCATAATCTATATTTTTACCTGCATAACTAGCGTTGTACTGAGTATCAGTACCAGATTTCACAAGAGCATCATCTACGTAAGCCCTTACTCTTGCAGCTATCTTATCAATCGGCCATCTACTACCACTACCATCAACATCTAATGACTTAGATGTTGCTGTATTATCACCTCTACTTCCTAACAAATTAGCAAACCAGTTAGATGCTCTGGAATTGGTAGCCTTACCATCTAATCTTGATGGCGAAAACGACTTGGATGCTGTCTTTTCAAAATCGTAAACAGCTGTTTGTGTAGTTAAAACAGAACTATTATCTTTTGCTTCTTCTATTTTGCTTGCAACATCATTTTCTTCAGCTTTGTCTGTTGCAAGACCTACAGCACAAAAAGAACTCATAAGAACCATAACTAAAACAAACATTATTATCATCTTTTTCATAACTAAATTCTCCTTTCAATTCATCAGCCATATCGCTGATTGTAGAAATATATTTTTTATGTTAAATTATATTTATTAGTCCTTGTAACACCTGCTACCTCTTTGCGGTAGGACTAGCACCATGGGTTTTGCAAGGACTTTTTTATACGTTCATTAAGCATCACCTGCCTTCTTTTCAAAAAAGCTTGTCCATATTCGTAAATTTCCTACCTGGGAGTTTACTCCGTTTCCTTTTATGGAAGATGGCAGACTGCACGGTTGTGTATGGGGGTACACTTGCATGCAGCCTGCAAACTGAATAACCATAGCTTAGCCACATACCATATCAATTACCCCTGTCACTATATATAACATATTGCCAGCGTTCTTTGTTTAATCAAATAAACAATACAAATGACTGGATTCTTGATATAAAGTTTGTCGTTAAGAATATGGACCGCAACCCGTTTCCAGGCTGCGGTCCATAAACAAAGTAACAAACTTAATTATGTGGTGAGTCCACAGAAATGACCGTCAGATGTCATCAGAGGACCGTTATATGGATTCATAATCACTAATTTCATGTGATTATATGATTCATACGAGTGAACATCTTCCTTAGTATAACAGGAATGATCATCGTAATCATACGGTTCTTCATAAACATCAAAATTGTCCGTCATACGGTAACCAGTTGTTGTTTTTCCATATGCTGTTAGTTTCTTACCATAACTGCCATATGAGAAATCTATATCATCTGAATTAACCCAAAGTTCAAGCCAATTTGTATCAATGGAGTATAAAGACTGTGTACATGTAAACTGTTTTAACATGATCCACTCCATTAAGAGTCAAGTTGCTAAAGCAAAAGCAGTACTATTGAAAGCAAAAAGTATAGCAATTGCAATCACAGCGAAGCTTATATGTCTTCATCCATCTGACTTTGAATTTCAGGGCTAATATCAGCCGGTAATTCTAATATTCTTCCACCATCTACGGCATTCAATACTAGAGTATATTCTTGTTGTATATCTCCATAGATTTTCGAATAATGTATAAACCAGGCAGGAACATACATGGCTTCTTCGGGATGATCTTTAACATTGACTATCGTCATATTCATTTTTATGCTTGTTACATATGTTGGTTTGTTGTCATAGGAATTAATAAAGATAAGCATATTACATATCCTTTGTTTAATTTCTTCAAATGGCAGAAGCCCGGTATTTTCAGATACTTTTTCTTCTATTTTTAATGGCTGTGTCCAGAAAAACGACTGCACTTTCCCCGCCTCATCCACGTAAATCTGAATTTCTTCCGGATACAAAGGCGCCTTATAGTCGAACTCATCAGTTACATAAAATGATAGAGCACCGTTTGTTATACACGCGATTCCATCAATATTACGAGCAAATTTGATTAGATATCCTTTGGATGCAGGTTTTTCACTGTATCCGGCATACATATTGTTCGAAAGACATGCGTATCGCTGCGCTTTTTCCAAACTATCGGCAACCATATAATCGACATCAAGTTCATGAAGCATGTTTTGAGCTGCTGTTATAGCGTCCTCCTTGGATATCGTGACATCTCCAATTTTATCTATGTCATTCATTGCAAGTATATTTTCTGTTATAATATATCCTTTTTTGTATGAAAATGTTTTTGGTCCAACACTTATCCCGACATATTCACTATTTTCATCTAAAAAGCTTCCTGCTGGAGATTGATCCCCGCTCCAATTCACGATTTTTTCGGCTTCAATGGTTTCCGGAGCAGACGCTATCATTTTCTCCAATTCCGCCACCGTTTCTTCATCAGCATTGTTTTTTTTCGCAAGTAGAAGTCGTTCTTCCAGCTCAGCTTTTGTAGGTTCCGTATACTTTATTACGTCTCTCCCTTCTGTGAAGTATTTTACCAGAGACTCAACTCGTATATCGTCAAAATCTACTTGCTTAACTTTGTATATAGGAATAACCGTTATATTTGGTATGCTTATGGATGCGTTGATTTCGATTTTTGTATCACTCCCTTTCATATCCAATGTTTCCTGCCAACTCGCAGGGGCATTGTAAGTTGCGATAGAGGCCGAAGATGTTTCAATCTTTTCCTGTAGATCGCCACCGTAGACCACTGATGTGTTCTCTGGTGTCTGTTGGCATCCGCTAGCAAGCATCATAATTATTAAAATGAAAGCTATATTTATTCTAGTTATGACGCGTTTCATTATATTTCTCATATGTCTTCATCCCTCCAATTATTTTCTGATAATGATATTACTTATTAATTAGCTTTTTCACCGTAAAGTGCTTACCGGGGAATTATTATTTACTAATTGACATAATACCCCGACAAACACATGCTATGAATAGATACCTACTTTTTAATAGTCAAAGACACATCCAGTTCCGATAGCTCCCCCGGTATACCCATATGAATATATCTTTGTTCTAAAATTCATTCCGCCCCAAATTCCCGACACATCCTCGGCGGCGCTTCTTACATATTCTTTAGGGTCTAAGATTCTAGTATCTGCGGTACTCCACGAAAAATCCACATTTTGCCACTGCTGTTTTAAAACCAAATCATTTGTTGAATACATACTATTGTAACCAGAGTAATGGGTGTAATCGTCGCAATTAAGCGCGTCTGTATATACTGCACCAGTTTGATTCGCTGATAGACTACAAGTTCTACTTGCCGCAAACGCAGTTACAGACATTGCTAGCATCATTACTAAAACTAAAATCACAATTAAGATTTTTTTTCTTTTAAACATTTTATTATCTCCTTTTTCTTTATTTCTCGACTTTTGTGGGTTGAAAACAATACTAACCCTATGCTACACTATTTATAGTCCTTGCCAAAGCCAGCTACCGCTTATGCAGTAGGGTTCGCGCCATTGGTTTTTTCAAGGACTTTTTTATACAATCATAAACATCACCCCTTAATATATTTCACTTTTTTTATTCTCAAAATATAGACACAACAAAGCAGGAAATTAAGATGTTTGTGAACGAACTTTAAGATCAATACTAGAACCGTCTATTGCATTAACCGCAATAAAGGAAGATATCTTGCTGACACCCGCTTCTTGTGTGTAATATATGATCCATGCAGGAGCCAGCATTTGATAATCCGTTTCATCTTTTATGGGTATCATCACGTTGGTTAAAACAATTTTGGTGACTTCAATATTCTGGTCAGTCAAATCTTTGTGTTTTTCGATTGTATACGAAAATCCAAGTTTAATGTATTCAAGAATCCTTTCTTTTATTTCATCAAAACTTAGAACGAGAACATTTTGATTGAGCACTTCCATCACTTCAATCGGATACCTCCATACAAAGGATTTAATACCTGTCTCATCCACATATATTTTGATTACTTCCGGATACCATCGCTGTACATATTCCTCTGAACTTTGATAGAGTACTCCGGAATGTTGATTATCTATATATAACGGCATACTGCCACCGTCGTTCCTGGAAAGCGTAATTTCCCAGCCTTCCGAAATCGTTTCATACGTCATATCAACAAGCAGACGTGCCTTTTCAGCCTCTGCGATACCCATATTTTCTATTCCCGCATCACCGAGAAATGAAGTTGCGATTTCATACGCTTCCTGTTGACTGATTTTTACGTTCTTTAAAGTAGTACCCATAGGTTCTCCCGGATAAGCATCTCCTGCTATTACCCAAGATTCCGGTTGAACTACTCCGTATTTTATCGGATGAATGCTAATTCTATCAGACGTAGCCCGCACATGCACTCTGCTTCCATTCGGCATTGCGTAAGTATCCGCTTTTGGCAATACAATGTCGTCTGTTACAGGAAAGAAAACTTCCTCTCCAGTATTTTTTATCTGCTCTTCAAGCTTTTCAATATCCTGCTGCTGGCCTTCATATGGTTCCCATGTTACAACGCCGTCAACCTCTGTAAACCATCCTCGTTTTGTCTGAATCAATTGTTGCTCTAATTCTTCTTTTGTCGGTGATATCTCGTGCATACCCGTGGCATCTTTAATGAAATATTCTAATACTTTTTGTATTGTTTGATCGCCAAATTTTCTCTGCTTAATCTTATACACCGGAAACTCTTTTTTATCCGGTAAACTTATATCCGCATCTATAACACAATCAAGCCCTTGTATGTTATAGGTCTGTGACCATCTTTCCGATAGCACACCTGATTCCTCGTCTGATTCATTTGTAATGACTGTTTGTTCAGAATCAACAGCTTCGGACAAAATGATTTCTTCCAATTGTCCATTATTTTTATTGATAACGACTTCCTTAGCAGGTGTCGCTTGACATGCGCTTATCAACAGTAAAAACACCAGTAAGGCAATGAGTCCGATATTTCTATTCATCAGTTTTGCTCCTTAATAATTATATCCACCCTCAATCCGCAGTTATCCTGAGGATTGAGGGTGAACTGACTTATCACCTAATTAATAATAATTAGCTTCAAAATTACCTCCAGACTTCATGTTATATTCACCGCGGAATTCAGAATTTTCAATTCTAACTCTCAATGTGTTATAATCATCCGCATAAGAATAAATGGCAACATTGTCATCTTCATTTTTCCAACAACCGCAGTCGCCAGACATCCTTGTACCACCTGGAGTCGTAACATACGCATTCATCCACCTCTCGTCACTTGCATAATTATCATCAGCATATCTAACATAGGCGGGTTTAGGTGTAAAATGATCCCAATCACTTGTTGTTTTGGTCAGCGGGTCATTCGCCGTAAATCCATACATACAGACTGTAGATGTCCATGAACCATAGTCAGTACCGGCCAATGCATTACCAGTAAATGCAAACACTAAAACAACAGCAATCACCATCGTTAATATCTTTTTCATTTAAATTCTCCTTTCAATTCATCAGCCATATCGCTGATTGTAGAAATATATTTTTTATGTTAAATTATATTTATTAGTCCTTGTAACACCTGCTACCGCTTATAGCGGTAGGGTTGACACCAGTGGTTTTTGCAAGGACTTTTCTATACCTTCATTAAGCCTCACCTGCCTTTTTTAAAAAGAGCTTGTCCATATTCGTAAAATTCCTTACAAGGAGTTTTACTCCGCTTTCCTTTATGGGAGATGGCAGACTGCACGGCTATGTATAGGGGTACACTTCCATGCAGCCTGCAACATAATAAATATCGCTAAAGGGATAGCATCAATTTTCTTTGATAAATAAAAAATATAATCATTGCTTTTAATTTGATAAGCGTTGTGCCATTTACCGCGCGAACCTTTACGTCTTGCGTTTTGTAGAGTTTAATAACACCTTCCATGATACAAACGTCTACTGAAAAATTAAACTAGCAAATTTATACTTGAGCCATCTATTGCATTTATGGCAATAGCGGATGTATAGACGCCTTGGGGATCCTCCTCCTCGTAAAACACAACCCATGCCGGTACTATCATAAAATATTCCAACTCATCTTTCATTGGTATTAGTTGACTTGTCAAAACCACAGATGTCACTTTGATCTGTCTTGTAGTGTTAATATTGCTTAATTCTTGAACTTTCGAAAAAGCAAGCTTTATATACTTCTTTATGTCATTTTTAGTATCCTCAACACTCATGATCTGGACATTGGAATTAAGTATTCCGATCGCTTCAATAGGATATTCCCATGACAGTTCTCGTATACCCGTTTCATCAACATATACCGTCATAATTTCAGACGGCCATCTCTGAGCATAAGTCTCCGGTTCAAAGAACAATGTGCCATAAACCTCTTCTGGGTTGATATGAATCGGAATATAGCTCCCATCATTTCGCGATAGGGTTATTTGCCACCCCTCTGATAACACCTCAAAAGATATATCTTTAAGCAGCCTTGCTTTCTCAGTTCTAGCAATGCCAAGATAATGAATCCCTAAATCCTCAAGCATATTAGTTACAACATTTGATGCCTCTTCCTCACTAATCTGTATATTATCAAGCGTTGTTCCCTTTGGTTCGCCGGGGTAAGCATCACCAATGATAATCCAAGACTCAAGCTGCACTCCTGCTAAATTATCATCAAATACTCGAATACTTTTCTCTTTTGCTTTTACATGTATTTTCGAACCGTCGGCAAATGCAAATGTACTCTTCATTGGCAATACAAAATCATCAGTTACGATTTCCTCAAAGCTTTCCTCCTCCGCTTGGTTTAATAGCTTCTCTAATTCTGCGATTTCTTCTGCTTGACCTTCATACGATTCCCATCTCCCGCCATTATCGTCCCATGTGTATTGCCCTCTTCTAGCTTGGATGAGCATTAACTCTATATCTTCCTTCGTGAGAGAGCTATCTCTCACGCCCGTTGCACCAACAGTAAAATAATCTACAACACTTCGTACTGTTACCATATCAAAATTAATCTGCTGCGCTTTGTATACTGGGTGATTCACAGTTTCATGTAGAATAATATCGGCGTCGATTACACACTCAAGTCCTGACAGGGTATAGTTTTCAATCCACTTTTCCGTATACACTGCCGATTCCCCTATTCCATCATGAGAATTTTCTTCTAGCAGTTCAATCGATTGAGCTTTTTCTTCACTATTAGTTGCCTCCTGCTGTATCGGTTCGTCCATTATTAATTTTTCTAGTTTGCCATCATTTTTGTTTACAACAATTTCATCCTCCGGCGTTGGCTGACACCCGCAAAAAAACACGCTAATCACTATTAAACACAAAACTAATCTCTTTCTAATCATACATATCCCAACCTTTCTGAGAGATAGCAAGCCATAGAACGAATCTGGCTTGCTACCTCAAGCAATTCCTATTCTATATAGCCTGTAAAGAAACCTTTAGATTTCATATTGTTGCCCGTTCCCGGAGCAGGATGGTCAATCCGCAATTTAATTGTGGAGTAATCGTCATATCTCGAATCAATAGATGATCGTGCACTTACATCGTTGTTGCACTTTGTACGTCCACCCATAGTCGTACCAGATGTTGTTTTAGGAGTAGCATACAAATAACCATAATCATGTCCTGCAAATTCAAGATCCCATGCATGAATCTGTACGAAATCCCAAGTATCCGAAGAGTCCTTCTCTATTGGCTGACACGTAAACCCATAAATGCAGATTGTTGAGGTCCAGCCACCTTCGGGACCTGGTTCATATGCAAATGCTGTAGTAGCCAACGCAGAAACTAATACTAAGATAACTGCTAATAGTATACAAAATTTTCTCATTGTATAATCCTTTCTTTCACAAATAAAAACTATTTGTGAATATCGTCTTTTGTTTTTACTTCAAAAATGTGCTATCATCTGCTTATAGTCCTTGCGAAGCCAGCTACCGCTATGCGGTAGGGTTCGCGCCATTGGTTTTTGCAAGGACTTTTTTATACCTTCATTAAGCATCACCTCATTTGTCATGTTTTTTTGGGAGATGGCAGACCATATGAATTTTTACATATATATGGTATTTTTGAATCATATGGCCTGCTGAAATCACACAGGGCTTGTCCAAAAAGCTTTTATAATGATTACCCCTGTCACTATATATAACTATTTAGGATGGCAAATCTGCGGTAGGAATTTAAATTTTTTAAATTTTTATTGTATATAGTAAACTAAAAGTGTAGCAGCGAATGGCAAGAAAAGTGTATTGAAAGCACTCTCTGAATCGGCGCTACAAAAATTCGAAGGGTTGTCAATGCGGGAGATATCAAGCTAAATGGATATAACAAGCTTCATTCCTGTTCTGAAATTCATGCCAATAAAATTTGTTTCTTATATGGCTATTATAAGAATATAAGCAAAAAGAGGTAAAATTAAGATACCTGTTTTACCCTTCTATATATATTAATCATAAAAACAAAAATTTCTATGAATCAGTTAATGTGACTAATTTTAATTGAGCCAAGCATCCGATTATCAGAACTGTGATCTCTGTTTTCTCTTAAATATATTCTTTTATATAACTATATGATTATCTCCTATCAATTTTTCATCTGTTTGCGCTTACCAAAGATGGGTATTAATCCTGCCGCAATGCAAATGATTACGCTTACAAATATAGATTTGAAGGGAATAGACAGCATAAAATTTGTTGTTTCAATTTCTCCTGTCGAAAGAAAAGAAGGGAGCGAAGTGACCGAAGAATATTATGGCTATAAGCCACGTTCCTTACTTATCCATCAATATTATGTATCTTCTTCATGGTATCTATTTATCGCACAGAAAAAAGCAATACCAAGTAAAGAAAAAACAAAGGGGTTCTCCAAAAGCGCAAACAACATGCAGGATAGCCTTCATTATTGCAATGATTCAGACGTAGAGCACTGATAGTCATTATCAAACTTCTCTCCGTTGATATACACGGCTCCATCTGTGATTATGCCGCTCTATTATTTATAGGGCGGCATAATAATTTTAATATATGGCGAATTGCCAAGTCAAATGCGACGCAATCAAGAAAAAGACCTCTTATGGAGTTTTCCAGTCTAAGCTTAATCGAACACTTTTTTTATAGCATCTTGTAAGACCTGACTATCTGAAATCAAATCTGTATATGCCGTATAACTAAACGTCCCATCTTCATTTTTTCCATCTAAAGCCATAACCCATGTATCATAATCATTTCCAAAACAAAATAGTAATCGGTTATATTCATATTTTTGAATCTCTTCCGCGGCAAACTTTCGTTTTGGTTGTATTTGATTATATACATATTCCATCACGATTTTTGCTTCTTCGACACAATCTTCACGAGTTAAAGCAGCAGCTACTCCGCTCATATCATCAGTAAACCTTTGAAGTGTCAGGGATACAATTTCTTCATAATATGGACTACTATCTTTTATAACTGTTTTTTCATTATCATACTCAAGCCGAATTTCATCTGGGTCGTTGATTGGTTGCTGTGATTCATGTGATTCATCTGAATTATGTGCTGCACAAGAAATTAACAAACACAGAATCAATATAACGAGCACAGCCACACATATTTTTTTCATAAAAATTACCTCCTATAAGTAGTGTATGTTAATTTTCTACACCCATGCCCCAGCTATAACTGAGACATGGGTATGTAGATTCTATTCGTTTGGAATAAATCCAATATTCTCTACTTCTCCTGTCATTGCATTTAAATGTACTTGATAATATTTATGAGTAATTGAATCTGCATTCGTTGTCACTGGAATATCAAATACCCAATATAAATTATCTTTGAACACTTTCCTTTCTGCTAAGATTTCATTGTCACTGTCTACGTCCAAAATCAACGTATCGTTACTTGAAATGGTTTCTAAAAAATTCATTTCACTACTGTTTATAGCTTCCCAAGCCATATCAAAAGCACTTTCTTTGCTGTAGTTTGGCTCTTTATTTGCAAGTTCAGTATTGCCCTTAAAAAATACGCCACACAACAATGTTCCATCACCAGATAAAGTAACTGACCCATAAGTTCCGGTTCCCACATTACTCTTATTCTTCTCAATGAAGTCAAATATAAATGCGGTACCTTCTTCCTCACAATCCTGTAGGCAAACTGTCTCCACTGTAGTTGAAACAAATTTACCTACCGCTTTTTCAAACGTATCTTTTGCAATTTTTTCTGCTTCACCAATAGAAATTTTAGCAGGAAAAACATCAATTATATTACCAATATTAACTGTTGTCGTTACGTAATCATCGACATTATTTACTCTATATTGGTATTGGTCGTCTTGGAATTCATAAAATCCTCCATATAGTTCATTCTCTTTTTCGATTTGCTTTATTAATTCCACATTACCATTATCACTATTTGAAAAGCTTTTTACTGTTTCCAGCAAATCTTTTTCAGAATAGCCACTCGTGGCCAACGCAACTGATGTGACTATTATACTACATATTACCAACGAGAAGATAATAACTATTGCCATTTTATTTTTTCTTTTCATTTTTATTCTCCTTTCAAATATTAGAATTTAAGTGTTGATATTTAAATTAACCACCTATCTCCTCTCCTGACTATAGAATCGGTACCATAATGTTGGCCATACAGGGAAAGCATATCAGCGCGTGCTGCTAAAACACCATTTGATATTGAAGTGCTTTGCAAACAAGTGTGATAGTATACTTGTTGAGCAAAATAATTACACTGATTATAAGTGATAGCATCTGAATATGCTAAGGTGCAATCTACACCAAGAGAATAGTAGGCAAAATTATCTAAATCTCCATAAGTGCCGCTATAATGTGAAGTTCTGCACCCTTCAAAATAAAAGAGTCTTAAATCCGGTAAAGATGAATATTTATTATCCAAAGCTTTATAGTATGTAGTATCAGTACCGTCGGCTGTTAAATAATAAGAGCTCGCTCTGCACTGTTGCCTTCCGGCCGCAGCATGTTGCCATATGTGGAAGACTTCCTTCCCGCCTATGTATCTTCTCACATCATATGAAGTAAGGTTGTTATATCTTGAGGTTGAATAACCAGCCTGGTCAAGATAGTTTTTATATGTACTTGTATATCCAGCACCAGTGCTAGACGAAGAGCTATAGTAGATTCGAGCATCTGCTGCTAATGCACTTGATGCAGTTGTAATAAATACAAATACTACACCTAAAATTAGGGTCTGTCTCAAATTTTGTGTAAAATATCAACCGCAGAAGTAAATTTCAAGTGAGCTATTCAAGAATAATGGATAGCTCACTTTTTATCTGATCCCAAAACCTGATTCTCATTGACCATTTTTTAGTAGCATCTTCGGTGGCTAAGAATAAGGATTTCATTAAAGCTTTATCGCTGGGGAAGACAGCTTTACCTTTCGTGACTTTTCTGTATTGCCGGTTTAAATTTTCGATGATGTTAGTAGTATACATCACCTTTCTCACATTATGGGAAAAGGAGAAAAACGGCGATATAACGTCCCAATTATCATACCATGATTTAATGCCTGTCGGGTATAAAGAATTCCATTTATCCTTGAAGAATTCAAGCTGCCGAAATCCTTCCTCTTCGTTTGCTGCAGAATAAATGGATTTCATGTCGCGGCAGTATTCTTTCCTGTGCTTGTAGCCAACATATCGGGCGGAAGCACGGATCTGATGAATTATGCAGCGCTGTACTATGGCGTTAGGATATGTCGCCTTGATAGCCTCGGGAAATCCGGGGAGACCATCAATTGAAAAGACGGTAACTTCCTGAACTCCGCGGTTTTTCATATCTGTTAATACTTTCAGCCAAAACTTTGAGGTCTCATTTTCGCCTATCCAGAGCCCTAATACGTCCTTGTAACCGTCTTCATCGATTCCTACCACTACATATGCAGCCTTTGAGATAATACGGTTATTCTGTTTTACCTTGTAGTGTATGGCATCCATGAATACAAAAGTAAAGCGCTCGTTAAGCGGTCTGTTCTGCCATTCCTCTATTATAGGCATAATCTTATCCGTCATTCTTGATACTGATTCCGCCGACAATGGTATCCCGTATAAATCCTCTATATGAGAAGAGATATCTCTTGTGCTCATACCTTTGGCATACATCGAAATTACCTTTTCCTCAATAGCTGAGATATCTCTTATATGTTTCGGCACAAGTTCAGGTTCGAAATCATTGTTCCTGTCTCTTGGAATACTTAAATCGATTTCTCCCAGGTCGCTCCTCACTGTCTTTTGAGAGTATCCGTTTCTATAGTTATTCTTTTCAATGCTTCGGTCGTGTTTCTCATAGCCAAGCTCTTCCTCAAGTTCTGATGACAGTAAGTTTTCGACTCCTTGCTTTAACATATCTTTTAATATGCTTTGAAGGCCGGAAATATCTTTCACGCCTTCCTTCTCCATAAGTTCTTTTGTCAGTTCGCTGACTTTTGTCTTTTTGTCCATTTTAAAAATCCTCCGCTTTCGTAATTAATTATATTTTATTAATTACTTCTGCGGAAGACTTTTTCTTTTTACACAAATCTTGTTACAGTCTCTAAAATTATGTAAAATATTCTTTTCATTTTAATTTCTCCTTTCATTTTACCGGTATTTTGCCGATTGAATAAATCCTGACTATGTGCTATCATCATGCTTATAGTCCTTGCCAAACCGACTACCGTAGCAAAACGGCAGGGTTCGCGCCATTGGTTTTTGCAAGGACTTTTCTATACAGTCATACACATCACCTCTTTTGCGTTAATGTTTGGGAGATGGCAGACTGCACGGCTGTGTATGGGGGTACACTTACATGCAGCCTGCATCAAAATAAACGTCTGTTTAATATGATTTGAATACAGTTTTGAGAGGTAACCTGTTGCACATATTTATTAATTCTTTTAAAGCTTTTTTATCCGTTAAAAATAATCCCTGTATTAGTATCCCAATTCCCTGTTTATAATGCTCCCGTCAATCGCATTAATAGTTAGATAGCTTCTGCTAGAATCGAAATCTGTAATCACTACTTCTTCACCTTCAACAACATCAAAATAAGTAGCCGTACCAAAGAAATCCCACACTGGAATAAGAATACCATTGGAGATATTATCTTGTTCTGTTATGCGTGTAAATCCAAGTTTTATTTCTGTTATATCTATTTGCCTTTTTTGAATAGAAGTTTTAACTATATCTTTATAGTCATCAATCTCTTCTTCTTGCTTAATTAAAATCCATTTCTCGAATATCTTCTGAATTTCATCATAAGGCAGCACATTCGCATTATCAACTAATGTTTCCATCAATAGATATGGAGCATGCCAATTCATTTCAATAATTCCTCTATCATCCACGATAAAGGTCATTCTCTCATAGTCCCATGACTGAGATTGTTCATTATATGAATTCTCCGTAGAAGTGTATGTGATCGGAATTGAATTTAATTTCCGAACATATTGAAGCCGATATCCTTTGATACGCTCCCCAAGCTCGGTTCCTGTCGAGTCATAGACCCCTGTAATTCCAATTACATTTTCAATCTTTGTACACTCCAAGTAATCAATGTCTAACTCCATTAATAGATCATGCGTAATCTTTTGTGCTTCAACAACTGTAAGCGTTGGCATTACCAATTGAGGGTTTTCTGCCTCTTCGCTCTGCTGCCATAGCTCCCATTGGGGCTCAGTAAAATACAATCCTGTATCGAAATAATCATTTCTATTAACATACTGTGCACTATATATGTTATAGCGCTCATGGTTTAATACCTTTAGCCTTTCACAGTTTCCTTCTTCATTCACAAAACCAAGATAAACACTCTCTTGTAATAACCCTTCTTGCTGCCTATCAACATTTTCTTCAGAATCCAATAGATCAAAAGACTTCAGCTTACTCGTCGATTCGATTAAGTTTTTTTCAACTGGTGCCTGTTTAAGCTGATTCTCAAGTATTTTAATCATATTGTTCACATTGTCAAGTTCATTCCCAGTTTCAACAGACATCTCATCAATTATCTGTTCCTCACCTCCTGCATCTTCGTTTTCGCCCGCCCCCTGGTTATTATTACTACTAGTCGGTTTTATACCTGATTCTTCAAGTTCAATTTTTCTTTGTTTGAATTCTGCCAATTGTACTATGATATCTTCCTTTGTCTGGACTTTCAGTGAATCAAATGTATATAATTGCTTATCCGCAAATAACGCGTTGACCAACTTATCTGTTATCTCTTGGCTAAATGCCTGTCCGATAACTCGTATAATCGGTATAGTTTCAACTTCTGGAATTACGATCTCGGCATCAACCGTGACACGCACGAGTTCCTTTTGCCCTGTCATTTCAGCACTATATTCATTTGGAACATCTAATATATTAGATATATCCACAGCACCTTCATGTGGCGCTTGAGCCATTTGAATCATTTTATCTAAATCCTTGCCAGCAACCAATTCACTTTCTGGAGTTTGCTGACAACCTAATAATAATAAACAAACAAATACCAAAATCATGTTCGCCATTATTGTTTGGATTCTCCATATGTACGTACTTGAAAGCTTGTTCATATATCTTCCTCTCAATTCATTATTTTAGATCAATTTGTTATTTACAAAACCTTTTTACTAAATGCTTTTTACAATTTGCGAGGGAAGGCCATTTGCTTTATTAACCAATAACCTTCCCCTCACAATTTTACTTGATGCTAATAATGTGGAGTATTGTTAATACGTATAGGTGCCTGATATCGTAATACGAATCTGACTAGAATTATTCTTAGTGGCAAAACTTATTAAGCCGGCTTTGCCAAAAAAACTTCCTGCACTAAGTCCAGAAACACCTGACCAATATTTTCGCATAGTGTAGGTGCCATCGTCATGATTGTAAATGCCAATGGCAGCAGGAAATCCGTTATGACTTGTAAACTGACCATGGTTAACTACAGAATTGTTCGTCATAGTAAATTTATTTACGCCATGTATATAACTATTACCTAACTCGTGTCGCCAATTTACACTCCATGTCCCCGCAAATGCTGTAACAGTAAAGCTCATAATTACTGCTACCACCAGAACCATAACAATTAGTCGTTTTTTATTTTTCTTCATTTTAATATCCTTTCTTCACTCTTAAAATGTGTATTGACCACTAATTGTGGCAGCACCCGTTTGATTCATAATAGCAAAGCTATTTACTCCTGCAACACCAGCGGTAAATGATCCGGCAAATATTCTTGACATGCCCGGGTAAGAATATACTCTGTGATAATATTTTCCTTCATCGTGATTGTATACGCCAATATAAAAGTATCCATTTGGACTCCTAACAAAAGTAGAATGTTCTATTACTGAATTTGCGGTCATGGTATATTCGTTAACACCATGTTTTTTCTCAGCGTTACTAAAAGTCCAATTAATACTATAAGTACCTGCAAATGCTGTTATAGTAAAGCTCATAATTACTACTATCACCAGAACCATAACAATTAGTCGTTTTTTATTTTTCTTCATCTGTCTATTCCTTTCTTTCACAGTTTTACTGTAAATATCGTCTTCTTTTCTCAAATGTGCTATAATCTTTATAGTCCTTGCGGAACCGACTACCGCTTATAGCGGTAGGGTTGACACCATTGGTTTTTGCAAGGACTTTTCTATACCTTCATTAAGCATCACCTGCCTTCTTTTCAAAAAAGCTTGTCCATATTCGTAAATCTCCTGCCTTAAAGTTTTACTCCGTTTCGCTTTATGGGAGATGGCAGACTGCACGCTTGTGTATGGGGGTACACTTACATGCAGCCTGCGACTGAATCACCATAGCTTAGCCACATACCATATAAATTACACCTCTCTATATATAACTATTTAGGATGGCAAATTTGCGGTATTTTATTATTTATTCTTTGTTTGTTAACATTTACCTTTTCGGGAGATGGCAGACTGCACGATTTGTATGTAAGTACCCCACCATGCAGCCTGCAAATCAAATCATCATAGCTTAATTAATTACCCCTTCACTATATAAACTATTTAGGAAGGCAAATTTGCGGTAGACATTTGAAGTTTTTTATATTCTTTTGAATTACATGTGTTATACTAATAATATATGTCATTATATGGAGCATTTATCATATATGGAAAGCTTAACTAATACTATTTCTGAAAATCATAAGTTTTTGTTTCGCATAGTATTTTCGTATACAAGAAACGTTGAAGATACGAAAGAAATCCTTCAAGACACCTTTGCGGATGCACTAGAAAATTATGATCCTAAAAAACACAAAAACAGGATATTGCCCTGGCTGATTAAAATTGCCAAAAACAACACTTTTACATTTTTAAAGCGCAGAAGAAACTATGAATGCCTTGATGATTATATTGAGATTCTTCCTGCATCTATAGACCAAGTAACTCTTGAAGTTTATTTATTAAGTTTAATTAAATCGGGTTTTGATGTTCCGGATGAGTTGCTAAAATATCTTTTTCAAAGTATTTTCGATGGAGTTCCTTTATCAAAAATATCTAGAAAAACTAATATTCCTTACGTAAAATTAAGGTATTGGAGAGTTAAAATGCTTGAAGAATTGAGAAAAAGATATGAAGATGAAAAGTTTTTTTAAAATTTTACCGCAAATTTGGGTTTCTAAATGGTTATAACTAATGAAAATATTTTTTAGGAGGAATACTCATGATAAAATCAAAAAAACACTTTCTTAGACTTATGGTGATATTGGTCTATACGATTATCCTATTTTCATTTCCCATCTGTGCGTCGGCGGCAGAAGAAATCACGACAGTGCAAATTCCGGACTCTGTTACCGATACTGTCCCGGATGTCTCAGAGATTTCAGACAATCCGGATTATTCTGAAGGAACTACCGGTATCCAAAAGGCTCTTCCTGCGGGTATACGTGCTGCTGGTGGTTCAGTGAGCGGAGGCTGTAGTATAACAAGGTTGTCATCCAGCAGTGTGCAGATATCCGGGTACTCAGTTACCTCTCCAGCAGACCCCGCCTTGGAGATTACCTTGCAGCTCCAAGCATATTATAATGGAGGATGGCACACGTTAGCAACGACTGTCAAATCAGTATACGGAACACGTGTTGATTTGACAAAAACATATAACGTAACATCAGGATATTATTATCGCGTTTACGCAATACATTCCTTAGCAGATGGAACTTCCAGCACATCCAGAACAAGTTCAATCTGGGTTGGATAGTTTAGAGCTATATATAGAGCCTTTAATATTAAAGGCTCTATATAATAATTATATTGCTCTTAAATTAAGAACAATATAAAATGGGTAAATAGATATGAGCAAAGAAAAGAAACTTCAAAAATTATTTAAAGATCATCCTGAAATACGCGATAAGGTATTTGAAGGTTTAGATTGTTATACCTCAATAAAGAAAGAGAACATTCCTGATTTCAATGAGATCTATGGAGATATTATTAAGAACCACCTTGAGGATAATAAAGGGGACGAAATTGAAATAAGACAAAAAAAGAAATCAATATTTTTAAAAAAGGCTTTTCTTATTCCAGTAAGCATTTGTATTGTAATAAGTATCTTTTTCATCACCCCTGCAGGGCAGGCCTTCGCCGAAAGCGTTTACCTCACAGTTGTTCAATGGTTTGATTCAGGGGTAAATATTCATCATGGAAATAGCACCGAAATAGCCGACATTGAGGAACCGGATATGACATACTACAAAAGCATTGAGGATGTTCGTGTTGCGACTAATGAAAAGATTGCGTGGAATAATGACCATAAAATCATAGATGATATTTCAGTTGAGTATAAGGGAGCACAATTGCGAATAGTCACAGACTACCTGACTTCATCGAATTCTAAAATAACAATTAATCAAACTATTATTGAAGGAGCTACAGAATGGGATACAAATATCAATTCTATCGACGGCGAGGCAATTGATATAACTTTGGCTGACGGGATTCATTTTGTGGGTTACGTGGATAGTAAATATTGTTTCGCTATCGCATATTACGATAATACATCTGTACAAATATTTTCTGAGGAATCAGATTACGATTCCTTCGTTGCATTTATCAAGGGTATACAAATAGATTGACAATCATTTCGAGCCCCCATATTATCAGTTATTTGATAAGCAGCCTGCCATAGCATACACGGTATAATTGAAATAAGTGTTGGTTCAAAACCCAAAGCATTAATAATGCGCTATTCAAAAGAGCTTAAAAAAATTCTTAAAAGGCGGCTGTTCATTTAGTCGCTTTTTGTGTACAAGTTTTAGTATTGTATTTTCAATGGTACAAAATCACAACACCAATTTAATCGAGTAGGGGCTAACCGCAATAGGCTTCGCCCCTCTCACACCACCGTACGTACGGTTTTCCGTATACGGCGGTTCAATTCGTAACTAAGTGAACTTTGTTGAAGTGGTCTGATAGCGATATCAGGCCTCTTTGCTTTAACCGCCTATTGCTGATTGCGCTGTGAATCGTCGCTGTTACGCATACGTATTGATAGCCCTTTCGGCAATTTGCCGTATCCGCAAGACCTCCCGAGGTAAAACACCACTCTTTCCTCTTTAACCTGCCCGATTTACTGCACGGAGTTACGCTCATATTTTGGACTTTAGCTTGTATAGTAGCCTTATCCGTCCATACAGCCTTAGTATCGGGTTCCTGTTCGTCAGGTCAAGATTTCGCTATCCCCTTCCTTCAGCTCACACATCACTATGCGCACCTTGGGGTTTGCTATGCGGTTGGCTATGAGTACCCCCGCTGCGGACTTTCACCGCTTAAGATTGGTGCCATGTTCGGCACACTATGAAAAGACCACAGACATGTTATTTGTCTGTGGTCTTTAAGAATGATATGATCTTCCTCATGATTCTCTCCAATCTTTTTGGTACAAAAGTATGACGACCGGCAATCATCCGGTCATGTTATAACAGTGAAATTACGAATATTAGTTGATGCATTGAAGTATAATCGCCGTCAAAGGCTAACCCGTGCCAGCCGCACAATTCAAGAGTGCCGCTCGAATATTTATCCAAAGAACCGATGTAGGTATTATCAATTTCGGCAGCATACAATGGCTCAATCAATTCAGGCTGAGAAATGAGCCATTCCGATTCGTCAACATATTGCAATCCCAAGGCAATATAGCTCTTTGTATCCTGCTTGTTTAAGTTGTTCCAATCCATACTTTCAGGCAATACATCCTGAAATACTAAATCACCGCCAGAACCTGCTACAAATGCTTCTATACCAACTTTTACAGGTACTTTGGAGTTGTTTGTTATTTGAATATCGGTACAATAGAATCCTTCCTCGCTGTTTGTATTAATGGAATAAGCAACATTGACCGTATGTGTAATGGATATTGTTAAAGCGTTAATAGTACCAGCAATTGGCACAGTGCTATTCACGTCGCCTGTTCCTGTCGCAGTAGTTAATGCCAGTTCATTTTCATGGATAATCACAGGATTACATTCGTTGTCTGTTGTTCCGATAGCCAATTGCCCATAGTTGTTTGCGCCCCAGCCATAAATATAGCCGTGTGCATCTACGGCAAGGACAGTGTTATCAAACACTTGAATGACTTCAATATCAGTAATTTCTATAAGCGCCGGAGTTCTCTGCGTACCTGTTGTTCCTACTCCTGCCTGTCCGCTGCCATTTTTGCCCCATCCGTAAACAGTACCATCTTCTTTGATTGCATAAAAGGTGTAATCTTCACCTGCAATTTTTGACGTATTTCTTAAACTGTTGATCTTATACGGTGTCTTCTGAGATCCGCCGGACATGCCATTCCCAACACCGCCATAACTGTTGTAACCCCATGCATAAACCGAGTTATTTGTACACAGAACGCACGTCGAGTATCCATTGCTAATAATTTGTTTTACAGGTGGTATTCCTGATATTAGCCGGGGAGAGCCTTGAATAGAAGAACCATCATTAGCAAGCTGCCCATAGCTGTTATGTCCCCAACCATACAATGTACCGTCAGATAATAACGCGTATGTTGTTTTAAACTTAATTATCAGTTCCACAACATCTGATATTCCGCTTATTAATCCTGGCGTCATTCTATTTATAGTGCCAGAGCAACCAACTTGACCATAATTGTTAGCGCCCCAGCCATAGATTTCCTGCCCATCCTTACATATTGCATAAGTGGTATTTCCATTTGTAATAATCCGGTCAACATCAGATAATTCTGCTATTTTATACGGCGTTTTCCGAGCTGAAATATAACTATAAATGCCTATTTGCCCGCTGCTTGCCCGTCCCCATGCAAAAACGTTTCCGTCATTGTCTATTGAATAAGCAACGCTATTTTTGCAGATGATTTCTTTAATATTAGACAGCTCTGTGATCTGTACAGGCGTCATTTGGTTGTTTGTTCTGTTATTACCCACCTGACCGTAATTGTTTCTGCCCCATGCAAAAACGTCGCCATTATCATCTATCGCATATACTGTATATCCATCAGTGACGATTTGAGATATATCGGTCAAATTAGGTATGGTCACCGGAACCGATTGATCGGCTGTACTTCCTGTACCAAGCTGTCCATATTGATTATCGCCCCAAGCCAAGACGGTGTCGTCCGTTTTAAGCGCAAAAAAGGTAGACACACCATTTTCACCTTTTATAATATCTTTCACGTTTGTCAATTCCGGTATAATGAATGGCGACAACTGATTTTCAGTATTGCCAATGCCAAGTTCACCATTTGTATTCCGTCCCCACCCTAAAACACTGCTATCTGATTTTACCATGAAGAATGTATATCCATTTGATATGACTTTTACATCCGTTGATACGACTGCACGAGCAGAAATGCTTGATAGCAACATAAATAATACTATTAAAACTCCTGTTACGAATTTCCTCATAATCATCCTCCTATTTATAATGATCTGAAATTAATATTAAAAAGAATGGTTGGTTATCTAATAACAGATTACAGCCATTCATAGTGAAAATTTTACGCTATATTTTATACTAGATTAAATATAAAAATTAAACTAAACATTGCCGTATAGGATTGGTCAAACGCAAGTCCAAAATTTGCTTGCATCACCATAGCCCCCGATGAATTAGCAGACAACGAGCCGAACAATGTAGGATGAGATTTTATCGCATAATGTATGCTTTCATTGTATCCTGCATTCCAACCAACAGCATCATTAATTTTAATGCCAAGAGCAATGTAACTCTTTGAATCATTTAAGTCTAAGTTTTTCCAGTCCTTATCACTCTCTTCAACATCTGTGAACTGGAGTGTTCCTCCTGTAGTTGATGTCAGGGATTTTACTGTGACTCTTATCGGTACTTTGGTATTGTTTTTGATAATAATGTCTGGTGCTATGAATTCGCCATTATCACCAATATTAGGGTTTATTGAGTATTCGAGTGCAGCAGGATGAGTAACCGAAATCGTCAGCGCATTGATTTGTCCAACAACTGGCACAGTGCCGTTCACATCACCCGTTCCTGTCGTTATCGTCATCTCATTATTTGAAACTATAAAAGGCGTAGCAACATTATCAGAATTGTTATTCCCGATCTGACCATAGGTGTTTTCACCCCAGCCATAAATAATACCCTGTGAATCTGATGCAATTACCATATCGTTTGTCTTTTCGATACTTATCACATCATATATATTTGGAATGATGGTAGGCGGCAAAATACTTTCAGCATTATCTATTGCCAACTGCCGTTTGCTGTTATCGCCCCAACCGTATACTGTACCATCCGCATTAATGGCATACATCGCATTATTGCCATTAAACATCAGCTCAATGTTTTCTCCCAGAGCAGTTAATTTTTCAGCGTATGCTTGTCTATACACGATACCACCATCGCCAATTTCTCCATACCTATTCCGGCCCCAAGTGTATACACAATTATCAACTCCCAAAGCAATGCCTGCAAACCCGTTGAATATAAACTGTTTGACTTTGGGTGTGTTCTGAATAATCTCCGGTATTTGCTTATTAAAAGTACCGCCGTTACCAAGCTCATTGCTGCTGTTTTTACCCCAGCCATATAATGTGCCGTCGTTCATCAATGCAAACGATGTTTGATTAACAATGATGAATTCGTCAATGGTTTCAGGTAAATCAGAAATTATTGCAACTTCCTTCGGCGTGGCTGTCTTTTCACTGTAGTTGCCCGCTTCACCAAGCCAGCTTTCACCCCATGAATATATCTCTTGTCGGTTATTACATATTGCAAATGTGGTAACTCCGTTTGTTACAACTTCATCTACATTGCAAAGTGTTGTGATTTCTGACGGCGTTGTCTGTGCCGCAATGTATTCACCGCATCCAATCTGCCAGCTGTTGCCGCGCCCCCAAGCATATACTCTTTTATCATTGGTGATCGCATAGGCAACATTAGATTTACAAACAATATCCTCAATATTCGATAATTGGGGTATCTTTGTAAATGTTCTTTCTGTTATCTTTGTACCGTTACCAACCTGCCCATAATCGTTCTTACCTGTGGAATAGACATCACCATCCGTTGTTATCGCATATACGGTATATTCATTAATCCGTATCTTCGAAATCTCCGGCAGGCCAGTGATTTTGGTGGGAACTGAAGGATTGGTCGTTATGCCAATTCCCAATTGCCCGTATCCGTTATAGCCCCAGCCGTACACATTATTATCGTTGTCTATTGCAAAAAAGAAACCATAGCCATAATCGTTCGGAACGATCTCTTTTATATTACTCAAGCCTTGTATTGCTACTGGTGAAAGCTGGTCAACTGTTGTTCCGTTGCCTACTTCACCTTTTGTATTATGCCCCCAGCCTTTTACGCTTCCGTTTGATTCAATCATAAAAGTTGTGTTTCCATTGGATACGACTTGTACATTATTTGCTTCAATAGCATGTACTGTTATGCTTGAAAGCAGCATAACAATAAGGATAAAGAATGCTTGTATTATCTTTCTCATTATTCTCTCCAATCTTCTAATATAAAAGCATGACCGGGAGTCATCCAGCCAAGTGCCCAGCCATGCTTATAAATTTTATTTAATTTTGTCTATTAATCTGCCTATACTAAATTGAACATAAAGATTAAGCTATGCATTGCAGTATATGACTGATCAAATGCAAGTCCGTGTTCTGCTGTCAACGTCATAATCCCTGTAGCATTTGCGGCTAAAGAACCGAACATTGTTGAATCGGCCCAATATGCATAATGAATATACTCAAAGTAGCCAGCGTCCCATCCTAAAGGATCGTCAATTAATACTCCTAAAGCTATAAATTCTTTAGAATCAGACAGATTCAAATTTGCCCAATCCTTAACATCCTCTGCAACATCTGTGAATTGTATTGTTCCGCCCGGTGTAGAACTCAGCGATTGTACAGTAATATTCACCGGCACTTTTGTGTTATTAGTGATTGGGATGTCCGGTGCAATAAAATCACCATTAGCTCCCGTATTTGGGTCAATTGTATAGGCGATTGTCGCAGGGTGAGTAACAGAAATGGTCAGTGCGTCGATTGTACCCTCGACAGGAACGGTTGCTGTTACATCGCCCGTTCCCGTAGCTGTTGCGTCATCAGCGAATGCAGTAACAGAAGTTGCCATAACCAACAGTATTGCAACTGTCAACATGAGTATTGTCTTTTTGAAATTTCGTTTCATTTAATTCCTCCAATTTTATTATTATTTTACCGGTAATACCGGATGACTAACGTACCGTAAGATGGATTTTGTACCCGGCCTTGCTAATAAACTCTTTGGTTTCGATATCGTAGTAATTAATATAAGCGATCACATCATATTCTCCGGACTTAATATTCTGATTAAGTTCGATGGCTTCGATATGTTGATTAGGGTAGATAGGAGTAGACTTAGCAATAAGTAGTTCATCAAAGTAGACTTCTGCCTGCTGAATGATATTGTTATCGGCTGGGTTTTCAGCAATCCATTCTCCAATCGTTCCGGCTTTACCTGAAGAAAAGGTGATGTTTGAGCTTAATTTGTCCGTTACGACAAGCTGTTGCTTCTTAAGTTCTTCCAGAATCTCGACCCTTGATTTTGTAACGGCAGTACCTTCAATGGCGTTGCCCTGTTCTTCTAAATATGCAGGTGTCGCTTTCGGGCTATTGCTTACGTTATTAAAAGCACTATTATTTGCATAGAGTAGAAGCAGAATTGTGATTAGGAGCGAAGAGAGAATAATTATTACAATGATCTTTTTCCTTTTCTTTTTCGCAAGTTTGCTGTTCGCGGTTCGTGTAGTTATAGTTTTCATGTAAATTCCTCCAATTTTTTAGTTGTATATTATTTTGTTGCAATAAAAAAACGGCTATAAAGCCGAATTGCGGTTAAAGCCATTAATTGTAGATTTGGTTTTGATTTTATTCAATGGACACCATCCTTAGAATTAGGCGTAAAAAAGAGCAACCGTATTATTTGCACGATTGCTCCTGATCCTTGCTAATTTAATATAAAATTTAATTTTCTCAGGTAAGTACTGAAATCTCCAAAACGGGATAGCTAATTCCCATTATGCTCAAAATGGACAGTTAAGCAATTTCAGCCAACCAATCATCTAATATGGATATCGGTAAGTTCAAGGTACATTGAATTCTAATATTTAACGAGTGATTTATTATACTGAATCGTTTAATATTTTTATTATTTCTTTTAAAGTGTCATTAGATTTATTTATCTCTAATATATTAATTAGTTCACTAATAATTCTTCTGGAAAAAAGATTTTTATATCCAATACTATTTAAGTCTTTTGTGATCTTTAAAAGTTCATTATCACCAATAATTCTTTTTATATATGCTTCAATAGCAAGAGCATATGCTCCTGAACTATTATTAATAAACTCAAATAAGAAACTATCATCAGTAATTAGTACATATGGAATATCAGTTTCATTCTTCAATCCTTTTATGATATCTTTATCAAAGTCAGGAAAACCCTCTTCATCACCACTAGAAAAAACATTTCCAACGGGGAAGAACAGAATTCTTTTTTTGTCCTTTAATTCTTTCATCATCGCTGCAAGACGTTCTAGACTGTCTTCATAATATACCCTTTCATCCAAGATTCCGTCTGCTAAATCCCCAATATTGAAAGCATGCTTCTCTACAACATCATTATAAATACTTTCTGTAATATAGCACAGGTCATTTTCCTCGACTATTTTTAATTTATCCATGACGGCGAGAAGTATTAGAGTACTACTATGTACTATTTTCTTATTATTTAAATAAATATTATCATTTTTTACATCAGGGAATAAATTATTTTTTATTTCATTATCAAACAATTGTTGAACTTTTTTTAAGAAAGAGTGCAAATTAAAAACTGAAAATATTGAAGTATCTTTCCCCCCCGCTAACAAATTACTTCTTGCTTTTTCTAATTTGTCCTCACCAATTATTTTTCCCATATCCTCTAGTATTTTTTTCGGTTTTGCATTTTGAGGAATAGAATAAGATTTTAAACCAAAAAAATCAGGATTTTTGAATACTATTTTTGATATATATGCTCCAATCAATGAAAGTTTATTCATTTCTGAAACATTATTTTCTTTTAAAATACGTATCCCAAGTGCTTTATAATGCTCCATTAATGGTTCAACGTAATTTGCATAATACACATTATCTTTTATATATATTTCATCTAGATGATTTTCTATTTTAAATGATGCTCCTAATAAGTTAATAAATACTGAATAAATTATTGATTTTTCATATTCTTTCAATTCTTCAACAGATGATAAATATTTATTGTGTAAATAATCCAATATTTCTATATAATAATCAGTAAAAATACTGGGGAATATTATACCTATCAACAAAAATAATGGAGGTTTATTGTTAATTTTATCTTTTATAATATTTGTAGCGTATTTTTCTATTTCCTTATTATCGCCATTTTCACTTTGAATGCAAAATATAAGATAGTTATAAAGGATTTCATCCAACCTATCTATATGAATGTTTTCTTTTGGACTCGAATCTAATTCTATAAGATTCTGAATGACAATATTAATATACTTTTCACTAAAAGATTTAAAAGTATGAGCTATATATATTATGTAATCTCTAATTTTAAAATCAGAATTTAATAAAATAACATCTACTAATTTATCAAATTCAAAAAATGTTATAACTAATTCTTCATCTCGTATTTCTGAAAACAAAAATTCAAAGATTCTTTCTGTTTCTGAAGTTTTCTGTTTCATTCTTTCCAATAATGTTAGAATGGGATTGAAAGAATCTCGGTCATATACTGATTTTAGAACTCTTTTGAAACCATGTAAACTAAATTCTACAGAATTTAGTTTTTGTATGTTGGTTAAAAGTTCTTCTTTTTTAATAACCCCATTTTCATATTTTATTAATAATTGATAGATTTGTGGGACTCTTATTTCTTCAAGAATTAAATTTAAATCTTTTATTGTTATTTTTTCCCCATTAATAAAATCAAGATATAAAATTAATATATGTAAAAAAACCTTTATTTCTGTACTAATATCCGTTGCTTCTATTTTTTCTAATTCTATCTTCAAGTCTAATATATTATCTTTTGCCATTTCTTTGAATACTATCATTGTAATTTTAAACTTATCCTTTTCATCTATAAGTTTTCTTATTAGTTCTTTATAATTAACAATTTCTTCTTTCCCTAATTCTTCAATTAAATATTGATTATATATACTTATTGATTCTTTAAATCTATTTTTAAAAGCCTTATTATTATTAATATATTTCTTGTTCGAGATTGCTAAAATATCATTAACATTTATAATAATATCCTCAATTATATATCTTTTTTTATTTTCAAAATTTAAAAAATGATCTTCTAATAATTTTATCGCATTATCTATTATGTCAAGGTTATTAATAATTTTAGCTATACAATCTGGATTTTGATTTGTAAAAAAGAATACCAGTCTCACAATGTTTTCGCATAAACCAATATCATCTATTTTAATATTGTTTTTTTTATAACTGCTGATTTTTTTAAATAGAATATTTAGTATTTTGGGATAATTGTAATGATCTATATTCCCTAAAAAACTTGAAAAGTAAGCTGAAAGATAAAAGTTCTCTAATTTCTTATTTCGAATCAATTTTATAATATTTGGTGATATATCTTTGTTATATATTTTAAACATTTCTTCTATGTTTTCTGCCATTGCATATTTATAAAAATGCTCTGGTCTATCGGAAAACCTATCAACTATTCTTTTAAATATTGTTTTCTTCGTGAATTCATCATTTTCAGAGATTGAAATGTCAAGAACTATTTCATAATATCTTAAATTCTCCCATACTTCTTCTTTGAAATCTTTTCGGAGAATTTCAAGTAATTCTTTACTTTTTTTAACAAACCCTAAATTAAATAAAACTATAATAACTTCTATCTTTAAATTTAATTCCTTACTTGAATAAAATAATTCAATTAATTTCTCATTATTAAATGTTCTTTTTATTATATCTATATCTTTCATTAATTACTCCTCCGAGAATTCCTTAATGATCTCAGCACTTCAAAACTATTTGCTCTTTGACTATTAATTTCATCTATCTCAGATTCAAGATAGCCGTTTATTTGACTAATGAAATTATTATCTTCTTGGTCAAGTCCTAAATCTAATCCAGACTGTTGTATTCTCAATATACATTGGATAATAACTTCTATGTATCTTAATTCAGTAATATCATCTCTATATATGTCCATTATAAAAAGATTTAACCCTGCATGATCTCTTATATTGTTAATAAATATTAGACAGTTTCTTTCAATTCGATTGAAATCATTGTTATGTAGATAATCATTTAAGGATAATCTTAAAAAATCTTTTGATACGCTGACAAATTGTTCAATGTTAATAATATTATGACTTTGAAAGTTAGCGTAAATCATATTTATATAAATAATTTTATTTTCTAGAGAAATATTCAAATCATTTATTTCTACAAAAAACCTATTACAATCACTCAAAAACAACTTCTCACAAATAATCATTATTTTATGTGTTATAGTAACTGAATGATCATAATTTATTTTCTGCTTATAAGCAGAAAAAATCTTTATATATATTTCTGATGTAAAATTTCTTACATTTAATGATTTAATCATTTCAATAAGATATAAATCAAATGTATCATCATCCATACTATTAATCTTTTTAATGTAAATATCAGTTAGTTTACTATTAAATTTCTTTTTATTATAAAGAGGCAGGAGAATTAAGAAAAGATAAACACAAATATATATAATAAATATACCCAACAAAATTAAAAATATAGTTTTATTGCAACTTAAATAAATCAAAACAAAATAATCTACTAATAAAAGTATGAATGGTATTATTAATAGCCAGACTTTAAATCTTTTCAATCTACTTACAGGCATGCCCAGAAATACGTTCTCTACATGTCGTGCAATGATTGCATATGCCGCTACAATTATTGCTGATATTGAAAAAATGCCGGCGAATGCTGCGTTAATAATACCAATAATGATAGGGTCTGCATCCATATTAGCTCTCCATATTTTCAAATGTCCAGTATAGACATTATATACCATTCACAAAAGAATTAATAGGTTTCCATTATATAAATACTATTTAGTTAAGAATAACTAAATCAATATCATAAATTCTTAAACGTTAGAACCACACCGCTTGTAACAGAAACACCATATCCAAAAGCACAATCCATACTTGTGTCATAATTATAAATCCCATTTTGTATAGGTGTGCTTGAAACAAGCTCGTAACCTTGATTGGCATACTCATTGCAAGCGTCAGTAATATCCAAAGCTAATTGTTCTTTGTCGGTTGAAAAGGTTTCATAAGTCCTGTTAACAGCCTTGCCACGAAATATGCCCTGCTTTGTTTCCTGATTGTTGAATGCACCTTTTGTAAGAGTTGCATTTATAGTTATGGTAACGTATTTATCCATCTTGAAAACCTCCAATACCATTTATATTCTGATTGTAACAACTTAAAATATGGCAGTCAAATTTGAGCTATGTTTATTTAAAAGCTGTTTTTTAAAAGCAGAAAATAAAAATCCATTACCCCAAGCTGATACCGATATCCAATGTTACTCATAAATACAGCATCTCGAAGAACACTGCTAATCTTATCCGATGTAGAACTCTACAGCATAGAGCACATATATTTATTTTCCTGCTTTAATATTACTTCTTGCTGGGTAGTACTTATGGTGTGTCAATATGCGACACCCATCTGTGTCGTATATTGACACGGGGTATTTTGGCATACGGATTGCGTGTAAAAAGATATAGGGGTGTCACCATATGACATGGGGTAAATTTCTCATTTAATAACTTACAAAACGATGGTTCTGGTGTTGCTACGCCGTGCTGTTAGCCACCTCGTATGGCTTTGGGAATATGGTATATTGGTTACTCGTTTGACTTTTATTTAACCTGTACCTGCTTTCGCGAATAAGCAATCTTTCACGTTCGAGTTCTCGAAGTGCATTGCCTGCGCTCGTTCTTCCCATACTGCATTGTTTCATTATAGTTTGTTTAGATGGAAAGCTTTGAGATTCACTATCAGCGCATCTGCAAAGATAAATATACAGCATTTTTGCTTGTATAGATAAATCCATCTCAAAGATGGCATTGTAAGAATAAAACCAGTTTTTTACGTTCCGCTTTTTGTATAATCATTTTAACAACTCCTTGAAAAATATAGGCGTGGAGTAATCCGCGCCCGTATATTTTTATTTCTGCTTTGATTTACGTTTATATAAGACGATTACAAGACCTGCAAGCAGTATGCAAATTCCTGCTGTTATATAGCTCCATGCAGGGAATGCCTGACCAGTTTTAGGTATTGTCACATCCGTCCAGCCGCCTGTTACAGCATCATCATACCAATAGGTTATAGTTAGCTTGCCGTCGATCAAAACAGGCTCAGACGGATAATCAGCTCTAATGAATGTGTATCCGTCAAGTGGTTTTTTATCCAATTCGTTATCATCTACCCAAGGCATATATTCTTCCTTTACCCAATCCGTATACGAATACGCATCATGAAGTTCATGTGTATGTCGAACGTGCCTAAAATACACTTCCACGCTGCCCACAATCGGGTGATTTTGAATATCCATCTCAACAATCACGCCATCCTTTGTAATACTGAAAGGATAGGGAGTATCATCAAGTATATATCCGCCGGGTACATTTAATTCTTGTAAATAATACTCACCATAGTTTAGGTCGGAAGATAAGACTACGCCGTTTTCATCTGTTGTCAGTTCCTCGATTAAAGCATCATCAGATGTAAAAATACCGAATACAGCACTTTTTAACGGTATGCCATCGGATGCGCTTGTTTTTGTTATTTGCACCTTACCTTTGATTATGAGGTTTTCAAAATCAAAGTGTATGATTTGTTTATCCTGTTCTATGAAGAATTGTTTACTTTTTTCATAGAATGTATAGCCTGTTGGTGGAGTTATTTCTTTAATATAATATTGGCCATACGTAAACGGCTCGCTGATTGCATAGCCGTTTGTTTCTGTGATAATCTCTTGCAGGAGTTCATCAGCCATATTGTAAACACCAAATACAGCACCTTGTAATGGTTGTCCTGTTTCAATATCTGTTTTGATTATCTCGACTTGACCTCTAAGCCATGTGTTTGAAACATTCATTACAATTGTTTCTTTATTGTTTTGGATAGCAAAATAATACTTTGTGTTGTCTAAAATATGTCCTGTAGGTGGTGTTGTTTCAAGCAAATAGTATTTGCCATACTCTAATAATTCACTTGTTATCTGTCCGTTTTCATCAGTTTTGAGTGTATATATTAATTCATTATCTAATGTGTATAATCCAAATACAGCGCCCTCTAAATACACGCCTTGCCGTTCGCCGCTCTTAATTATTTGAACTCTACCACGAATCTTGGTATTATCGGCTGTCAGCTCAACGGTTACGCTTTGCTCTCTAATCTCAAAGGGTATGGGTATTTGATTAAGGTTATATCCAACTGGTGATGTGATTTCCTTTAAGTAATGATCACCATACACAAGCTCGTCACTTACTGCAATGCCGTTCTCGTCAGTAGTTAATTCCTCAATAAGTGCATCGCCTGTATCATAGACGCCGTAAACAGCGCCCTGCAACGGGTTGCCCGTTTCGCCTGTCTTAAGAATTTGCACTCTACCACGAATTATGCTATTATCTGCGGTCAACTCAACGGTTCTGCCTTGCTCTCTAATCTCAAAAGAGATAGGCATTTCATTAAGGTTATACCCTGGCGGAGGCGCGATTTCCTTTAAGTAGTAATCACCATATACAAGCTCGGTACTTATAGCAATGCCGTTCTCATCAGTAGTTAATTCCTCAATAAGAGTATCGCCTGTATCATAGATACCATATACAGCATTATGCAATGGGTTATCCGTTTCGCCCATTTTAAGAATTTGAACTTTGCCACGGATGAGTATATTATCGGCTGTCAACTCAATGGTTACGCCTTGCTCTCTAATCTCGAAGGGTATGGGTGTTTCATTATGGTTATACCCTGTGGGTGGCGTGATTTCCTTTAAGTAATAATCGCCATACACAAGCTCGTCACTTATAGCTATGCCGTTCTCGTCAGTAGTTAATTCCTCAATAAGAGTACCGCCTGTATCATAGACACCATATACATCGTCCTGCAACGGGTTGTCTGTTTCTCCTGTCTTAAAAATCTGCACTCTACCGCGAATGATTGAATTGCTTTCCTGTAATTCAACCGTCACGTTGTTCTGTGATATGGTAAACGGTATTTTGTTCGGACTAAGATTGTAACCCGTCGGAGATGTGATTTCCTTTAGATAATAACTACCGTACGGCAAGAAATCGCTTGTATCTTGACCGCTTGCGTTGGTGGTAATTTCACCCACCTTTGTATTATTAGATGTGTATATTCCAAAAGTAGCGTTAGCCAACGGATTATTAGTTTCGCCGGCCTTTAGAATCGATACACGTCCCTTTATGATTGTGTTATTTGCATTTATGGTAACTGTTTGACCATTTGATTGAATAGTAAAGTTATGTTTCGTACTGCTTTTCAAATAGCCCGTAGGTGGTGTTATCTCTTGCAGATAATAATTGTTTTGTTGCAAAAATCCACTTCTAACTTCGCCGTTTGCATTGGTGGTAATCTCGCCAACTTTTGTTCCGTTCATTTTATAGATACCATATACAGCTCCATGAAGCCGAGATGTGTTATCTTCACCATGCTTGATTAGTTTTACATATCCGCCGGCAGGAGTGTTGCTAAAGTTGACAGTTTTGTTTTGAGAACTCGAGGTAATATTTGCAGACTTTCCGTTTGTACCGTCTAAATTATAGTTGGGTGGTGGCGATATTTCTTTGACAGTATAATTACCTTCAGGTATTTTTATGATTGATGCAGTTCCACTCTTAGTCGTGATATTGTTTATACTACCGCCATATGTATAATTGCCATCACTCATTTTTGTTAGCTTGATCAGCGCATTACTGCTGTCATAAAGCCTAAAGGTTGCGCCGTCAATCTTTTGTCCGGTATCCGTCGCAGTCTTATTAATCGTAATGCTGCCTGCCACAGAATTAAAAGAGATATTTCCATAAGCTACAGGCTTTTCACTATCGGTTACAGGAACAATTACAGGCTGCTTATTACCGCTCGCTTTAAACCAGTAAATATTCGATGTTACTCGCGTATCCTGTGCTACAAGGATTTTGTTCATATTTACGGATTGTCCTGCGTAGGATAGCGGAGCTTCAATCGTTAATATGTTTCCATTATTCCCTGTATATCCACTTATGCTTACTCCTGATGGTATTTTACTATTATCAATAGTAAACTTGTTGTTGATATTCACGAGATTTATGGTAACTTGACCGACTAAATTATTACCTTGCTTTGTAAGTTTAACATTACTCGGCGACGCTGAAATCGCAAAAGTTGGTTGAATGTTGCTTCTTGCTTTTTCTACTAAAGAAACCATCCAGTTGTATACGTTTTGATATCCGCTTTTAGGTCTTACATATCCACGGGAAAGTTTCATAAAGTTATATCCTATGCCTGCACTTTCAGATAGCCATGCACGAATTGCATTCGCTATTGCATATCTCGCTTGGTTTGCAGATAAACCACCTGTCTGATATGGATAACCATTTTTCAATATAGATATCAGACCGTTGTATGTTGTTGATGAGTATACGGCAGAAGGGTCAAACGCTCCGTAGGTTTCGTTACCTGAAGGCGCATCAGCCGTATGCTCTATACAATAGGCTATTTCATCTGTTTCAATTATCCAATGATGCGGGGTCTTTAAATTCTTCCATCCGCTGCTGGAATGATACTCAAAGTAGTAACCGCCTTGTTCAGCCGTACTGCTACCCACATGCGGATTAGATGGAGGTGTGGCTAATGCCGGAACTGCATTAAACATTATCAATGATACTAATAAAACGCTGATTAAAATTTTACCTAATTTCATAACTTAACTCCTTTTTCATAATACAAAAAACGCCTTGTAATCAAACAAGCCGCAAAGAGGGAAATAGCATATATAATTGTAGTTTTTTATTACTTTGCCTTAATCTTTTTCCGCTTGCGTTTTACTAAAAAAATCACAAGGCCGCATAAAGCGATTAGTCCGGTTGCCGCTCCTGCAATAGCCCCCACATAATTTCTTTGCTCTGCTATCATTTCTTCGTAAGTGACAGTCGCCTTAACAACATATTCTGTACCGTTTGGTACTTTCTTTGAAAGTTCCGCTTCATAAACGGCTGTTGCATCATATACAAGCATGTTTGGTATATCAAAAGTCCCTGAATAAGTGGCAGAGTACCCGATAACGTATCTATCGACCGTATAGCCTGCAAGACGCGTGGTCTTACCGTCTTTCGTCAACGTTTCACCTTCCCAGTGGCTATCGGTTATAATATAATGTTTTGCATCAAATCGCATCTGATCAAGTATCTTTTCTTCTATACCCTCAAATTGTGGTTTGTCTGCAAAAAAAGAAAGACGAGTACCATCTGCAAGCATGTATATGTCCTCATAAATTGAGCGGTATGTTTGCTCTACGTGTATATTATTCTCAAGATGTGATTTTACCGTTTCTTTTAGTTTGACAAAATCAAGAGTAACTAACACATCTACATTCGTTTTTTCGTCATGATATAAGACATCTAATGTTGACAATGGTTTTGGAGCTTCGGTCTGTAAGTTGTAATTATATTCGACCGTATGGCTTGCGATTCTGCCTGTTACTTTTCGCTCTGTATATACGATTTCTTTAAGCGGTAATCCGCCAACAAATCCATCTTCATCTACTTGCAACACTTTTTCGAATAAACTATCATCTTTTTCTTCCAATCCTTTCTCTGCAAGCTCCATCTCAAACACCTTTATATCAATGGTGGCTTGTGATGTTTCTTTGATGATTTCATATTGGACATCCTTCCTCTGATATTTTATGTCATTGTCTGTCATTTCCATTGGTGCATCATAATCAAAGTTTGTATTATCTGTGATAAACTCATATTCCTTGACTATGGTTTGTGGTTGGTCTGTTGCAAACGCTGTAGTTATAAATAGCATCAACACGGTTACAATAACAAGTATTGTTTTTTTCATTTTTATTCCTCCTGTACGTTAATTTAAATATAAAAAATACCAGTAGTTAAAACTGACATTTTTCAAATATTGGTTACGATAATATGATTAATTTATTCTTATCATCTCCAACAAAATCGTTCTGACTTCTTCATTAATAAGAGCAGTTAACCCAACACTCGAAAGGGCAAACAGCAGAATATATACGACCACTCGGAACACACTGCCAATACCTTTAAAAATGGTCGCAAGCAAGTTTTCCTTTTCGTTATGATTAATGACAATAACCTTTTCTTTTTGCTCTTGAGGCGGCTTAATTTTGGAATCTTTAGTATACTTCTTATAAAACCCATTCTTAATAGTGCTGTGTCCTTTAAATTTCACCGTTTAAACCTCCTTAAAAAAACCTTTTGCCTTTGGTAGTGGCTCCAAATTCTCAATATACTCTTTGAATATTGGACTATATATTTCGCGGTTGGCAAAACCATCGCGATCAAGTAAAATCTTCATACTGTTTCTCCCGCTCCAAATCAAACCCAAAATTATATATTTCTTCTATAAAACTTTTTATCCTCATATATGTACGATTTAATCAATTCTTTTTTTCTCACTTTGGAACCTGTAAAGTTTATTATAAATATTACCATTATTAATTAAGGGAGCAATTTTTGCGATTAAACTTAATATATCCATGCCAAAAGACATTAACAAGCGCTTGAAGCCGTACTTAAAACCAAATAATTTTCCGATTTTAAAGGAACTTTTTATTGTATAAAAAGTTTTCAATGCTTTGATAAATTGTTTCTGCAAGTCCCAGGGAGACATATTTTTTGGTTTAAAAACAACATTCATCATATCGTAATATTTCCATTCATCAACGATGATTCGGTTTTCATTTTGTAATTGTTTGTTTAGAGGTGTCCTAGGATATGGCGTAAGAATAGTAGGCTGAAGTTGATAGGCATTATTTTCTATCACAAATCGAACAGACTTATCGATATCTTCTTTAGTATCCGTGTCAAGACCCAAGATCAAACTTGCAATCAATCTTATGTGATGCTTTTGAAGCATTTTTGCACAGTGTTCGATATCAGAAATTTTTTGTTTCTTTTTTATATTGTCTAGCGATGATTGATTTAGCGATTCTATTCCTATTAGCACGCGATTCAAATGTGCTGTGCTTAACAAATCCAGTAGTTCATCATCATTGGCTAAATCTGCACGGCCAAAGAAGAAAGTTTCTTTGAATACCAACCCGCCATTTACCATCATTCGTAGTATCTTTTTTGCGCGTGATACATCTGCAGTAAAATTATCATCTTCGAAGTTTATATATTTAAATCCAATCTTTTTATACATGTCGATTTCTTTGATTACATTTTCTGCAGATCGCACTCTATATGGGGAAAACATTCTTGAGGTAGAGCAAAAATCACAACTGTAAGGACAACCTCTTGAGGACATTATATTTGCGGCGGTACATGGTGTTTTCAGCAAGGTATAATCTGGGAATGGTATGACATCTAAATTTTCTACAGGTTTCGCGTGAACTATCTTGCTGGTGATATTGCCCTGTACTAAATCTAATATGACGTTTTCAGCTTCTCCAACAACAACTTGATTTGCATGTTTTAAGCAGTCTTCCGGTACTCCTGATGCATGGATGCCGCCTATATACACGCGTTTGTGGTATTCGTTTCGGATTATATCTCCAAGTTCATAAGCTCTATTTGCGTTTGATGCCATCGTATAAATACAAATAGCGTCAGCTTCTTTTACAACTTTCCAATCGATACTGCCATTCAATTCTTCATATATCCAAACATCATTTCCGTGTTCCTTTAGAATGCGCCCCAGAATCAACGAACCTATTATTGAATTTCTATGTCCATAAATACTTAACAAGCCGCCAATTTTATAAATTTTTGATCTTCTGAACTTTGTTGCAGGAGTGATAAAAACAATTTTCATTTGGCTTGCCTCTCTTTAGTAAAACCACACTGGTGAAAAGTGCCTCTGACCATTTTATCTCCGCATTGAGGACAGCTGACCGAAGTACAAGGTAGACCTATTTGATGAGGAATTTTTGCTCCGCATTTTGGGCATACACAGAATCCGTCAGGGCCTGCTGCCATATTGCCGTCCATTCAGCCTCTACCACCGCTTGTTCGAGCACCCATTCCAGCTCTACCTCCGCCGACAGGGCCTTGGCCCATCGGGCCCGTTCCATCTCCTCTTGGCATCGTTACATCCTCCTTATTTATGATTCTTCATTAATGTGGTCACATTCTGTCTTTTCTATACCATAACCACGACCTAACACCCGGTGTACAAGGGCTTGCACCGCCTGTTAGTATTCTTTGAGAAAGTTTTTGAATAACATCTTTAATCTTTCCTTCAATACCAGTTTGCATTTCAATATTATATTGTTTAAATAATTCCATAGCTTTGGGACCCATTCCACCACATACAATTCTTTTTGCACCCTTTTCGTTGAGAAACTGAGGCATCGCCCCCGGTGAATGCCCAGGATTATCCAAAATGTTTTTCTCTTTCACATTTCCTTCTCCTTTAGATTTCATTGTTTAAACCTCCCTAAAAAACCTTTTGCCTGTGGTTGCTGCTCCAAATTCTCAACATACTCTTTGAATATCTGACTATATATTTCACGGTTGGTAAAACCATCTATTAGCTCTGGCGAATACTCTGCAAAATAGCTTTTATCCCTAAACTTACCCATAAGTTTTCTTATTTCCTTTTGCAAGTTCTTTGGCGTGAATGAAAATATAAAATGAATATCGCCATAATCGCCAATATTTTTGAATATCGGAATTAAACAAGGTGCTTCCCATGATGCAGAGCCTGCACATATTAGTTTTATATCTCTTGTTAAAAACTGCTGTTTATCCGTTTCTTCAAATAATCCACAGTCATAGATTAAAAAGTCATAGCCTTTTTCAAGAATTTTCGCCATATCAAACGATGTATAAATATCCAGTCCGTTCATAGTGATTAAGTTATTCTCTGTCCGTGCACTATAAAACTCGGTTAAGCTGCTCATATGGCCATGACCATTGTCCTCAATATAGCAAGCTGTATATGCATTTTCGTTTAAATATTTTGCCATATGCAAAGCCTGTTTGGTTGTCCCAATACGATGTAACGATCCGCATATACCAATGCTGATGGTCTGTTTAATGGATTGCTTTTGTACGATAACCCTGCTTGATTTTCTATTTTGATTTTTTGCAGAATTATTGCCTTGTGCGCGATGTTTAATAGCATCTTTGTATTCCATGCCGCTTGTAATACACTTTAATATTTCTGCTTGTTGCTCCGCTGTCTTTGTAGCGGTAATGATGTTGTAGATACCCTCTGCAAATAGTCTGCCAAGTAGAGGATTGCTGTTTGTATATCCTATTGTAAGAACGATTATTCTTAAATCGTACATGCTTTTTATCCCTACAATAGCATTGATAATTTCATCGTCGTTGTCTTTAAGGCAGGATAGATCAATGGCAAAGTACTGACAGCAATTCAAATTGCTCATGTCTTGAACAACGAATTGATTAAGGCTGAATGTACCGTTTAATTGCTTAACAACGATGTTTTCTTGTTTGCATGGCTTATCAAATAACCCAACACTTTGATTAGAAGCCATATATAAAAGGAGCATATTTTAATCCTCCCTAAATTCATAGTCATGCGTTTTGTACTCTTCGGGAATAAGCCACTTATCAGTAACTTGCGGCGCAGGTGTTGGATTTGGGAATATATCAACATCTTTATTTCTAAAACCGTTTAACAAAAAAATTATGCCTACAATTAACAGCACGAGATAAATTAGTAATTCCACTACTCTTTTTTGTTTATTCATGGCGAAACCTCACTCTCTGTTAATATAACTGGTCTGCGTAAATATTTGAATGTGGGTGAAAAGGACGTAACCACGACACCATTTTTACTGGATGAACAATGAGCAACCATCAGCGTACCTTCTGCATCATAGCCAACCACAACTCCAACGTGATTGGTTGCTGTTCCCGGTATGCATCTGAACGCTAAATCCCCTGGCATAACACCAGTGGTGGTAACAGGCAAGCAATAGCCCCATTGTGTGCTTGAACCGCTGCCAAAACTGTCATTAATAACATCTGTAGGAAATCCGCTGTTTAAATAAACCCAACGTACATATCCGCTACAGTCAAGACCAAAAGGTCTGTATTTGCCTGTTGTAGTACTGCCTCCCGAAGTTACTTTCCTTATTTGCCCCCAACGAGAATCCCAACCAATAGCGCTCGATTTGCCACCCCAAAAGTATTTGACTTTCCCAACAAGAGAATAAGCAGTCATTACAATGTTTTCTCTCTTCACATCTAAATCAGTGGGTAAGCCTGCTCTTATTTTTGCTATCTGCTCCGGAGTTAATTCTGTCGTGTTCCCTGCAACACTTGCAAACATAATGGCATATTCACCAACCATCATTTCATCTAAAACTGCAAGCTGATTTTCATTAAAATTGTAATCGGATAGCACATCCTCATATGAAAGACAGGTGATGTATATATATTTGATTTTAATTGGTTCTGGTGTGGGTGATGGCGTTGGAGAAGGTGAGTTTGACGGATCAGGCGTTAGTGTTGGTGTCGCTTCTGTAGTTGCCTGCGAATTCTCCTCTCCATATTCATCCCAAGCAATACTAACAATTTTCGTCGAAATAGAGTTCATCTTCCAATACATTGCCTTTAATTCTTCAACTTGAGCTTTCGTTAAACTGGCGACTTGCTGTGCGTCCTTCGTTTCAATCATATTGTATTTAATCGAAAAAAGGGCTAACACATGACCTGTATTGTTGATAGTTTCGCCCTCACTTCCCATATACACAACCTTAACCTCATCAATATCTTCGCCGACGTTTTGCTCTGATTGTATCTTTGTTTGTAATTCAGTTTGTAATTCCTGCATAATCTCAATTATCGGCTTTCCTGTATCATCCATTGATTCACCGCTAGTTCCAAATAATATTGCAAAGGGTGATGCGATAATCGCTAATAATAAAATTAACGGTATTGATAAAGCTATTAATATACGTTGTCTTGTTTTTTTGTCCGTTATGACTTGCTTTGCTAAAGTAAGCAATACCTTAGCTGTGGCAGGATCAATAGCCATGATGCACCTCCTTCAGGGTTCAAAAAAAGACGCTTGATTTCTCAAACATCTTTTGATTCGCACTTTCTTTATTTAATTATCATTATCGTCCACCGCCACGACCGATTAACTGCATTTTGTAATCGGGAACAACAAACTTTGCATGTAGCCTTTTTGAACCTATCATCAGAAGGGCATGTCCACGCTTTTTAGAGTACAAAAGCTCCTGTTCTGCATCCGTAAGCGAGTACAGCTCTGCGGTTTCGCCAAGGTTTTTACCGTCAGTACCCATAAGTATCTTATATGTTGGAATGTCTAATAGTGCCTGCCCGTACATGCGGATAGAGGGGTCAAGAAAATCAATAACGCTATGAGATATAATAGCTATCCCGGCTTCATATTTTCTTGCTCTTTTCGCAACATTCCTTAAAAACACGAGAGATTGCGGTACATTAGGGTCAACCATCAAATAAGCTTCATCAGCAATTAGCAATACCTTTTCCGTCCTGTTCTTGCTCATTTGTTCCCATGCCCAAGTTAAGATATTAAAATACTGCGTTCGCTTAATGGTATCGCTTGTATTCTGCAAGTCGTGGGTATCAAGACAAATTATCTTGTTGTTTGCCTTGATAGTGGTGTTACCGTCCCAAAGGAAAGAATCGCTGCCGATTGCTACATCCCTAAGTAATGCAGACAGCACTTCATATTCAGCTTTGTTTTTACGCCCTTGAGCTTTGCTGTCAATTAAGTTATACAGATCTGATAAGATAGGGAAATCATTGCTTGATAACTTTGAAATGTTAGTATCCCATAGGATATTAACATTAGCATACAGTTCAATTAAACATTCTTTTAAAAGTGCTTTTTGAATATCCGATAAAGAGGGAATATAAAGGCTAAAAAATATCTCTAATGTTTTCATATGAAGTGCCAAGTCGCCCATCCCATTACCTTCATCAGCATACAGCTTCTCTTGTTCGCCTTCCTCATCTTGTGGTACTGGCCTAACCTGCAAAGGGTTAATTCTGCCGCCGTTGCCGCCACCACAATTTATCCAATCACCGTTTAAGTTTATGCATAGGTCTTTGTACTCGCGCTCTGCATCTGCTATTATGATTTTCGTACCCATCATATACTCTGAAAGTATGATGTTTTTTATTGCTGTTGATTTACCAACACCTGCCACGCCCAATATTACAATGTTGGTATTCGTCCTGTCACTACCACGTTTCCATAAATCTAAAACTATCATTCCACCATGCGTATCCATTGCAAACCACGTTCCCATACCGTCATTATAGCCACTGCTTGCAAAAGGGAATCCGCCTATAAATGTGGATAGTGGTACTATCCTTTGGGTGACGTCGATTATCTGCTGCTGCGGGACATGATACGGAGACAGCATCTTAAATGCCGCTTTTTGAAGGTTAGGCAACGGCCTTATTTTACATCTTATTGAAGCATATAACCCCTCCACACGTCTGCATAGTTTTTCAAATCTTTTCGGCTCGTTATCTATTGGCATAACAAGGTTGGTCATGTAGCCGACGGTTTCGCCGTTTTGATCAATTTGAGTTAGTATACGGTCGCCATCTTCCACGCCTTTCTCTGCTCTCTTTTGGGTGAGAGGGTCACGAGTGGATTCTGCAATGCTTCTGTTTTGCATAATGTTTTTCGATATACTCTCAACTAATATAGTATTATCAGCAGGAAGAAAAGTTTGAGAAATAATTGTGCCTGCTATATTATTTACTTTTGACAGCCAACCCATTTCAACCGTTGGTGGATATTTTATCACTCCGTATATTTTGCCTGTAAACTCGCCTATATCAAGCCCGGTTCTTTTAAACTCCAAGCCCATTGGAGTAACGATATTAAGCAATGCAGGGTTAACCGGGTTTTGATTTTGTTTCACTCGTTTCATTTAAATTCCTCCTATAATTGGTATAGTTGCGGAAAAGTTGTTATCCGTAATATCTAAATGTCCACTCTGTGGATGTGCAAATAGTTTTACGAGATGATATACCTGATTTTGATTTAACACCTCTGCGCTTACTCCACAGGACTGAAACTTGTATGTCAATTCGTTAGCCCGACGCTTTAATACAAACTCATTATCATCCGTTAGACTTTCCCATATAATCACAAAGAATTGTCTTTCTATAATCTCGCCCGATAGTGCAAAGCTGGCAACCTGAGTTATCTCGTCATTGATTAATCTTCGTCTTATATTATCCGATGTGTCGTTTAGAACATCATATAGCGAATCCTTTAACTTGCTCATATCCACCACTTGAGATATGGCGAAAAACTGAAAAGGGCTTGTTTCGCTTGACAGTTCTGCTGTTAGTGTATTTATAAGTACCTTCTTTTCGTTTTGAGAAAGCAAATCAACACTTATCGGCTGTAATCTGATATACGAGAATATGTGATTATCTTTTGTGTAAAGCAGACTACCTTTTATGTCTTTGACGTTCACAAAATCATTGGCGGTCTGTTTTTTTAAGTCTATTTTATTTTTGTTATTAAACATCGCCCCACTCCTTTAAATAAATGTATTTATATTTTTGTTGTTCTCTTGCAAAGCGTATCATGTTCTTTAGTTGATCTATTACCGATTGATTGTTTTTATCTTTGGTAACGCACATCACGCTCCCTGCAATGCCCACCAGTATAAATACAATGAGAAATGATACGCTATTATTTATGCTGAATATTAAAAAAGCCACCAATACAATAAATACGGTAGCAATTAGTGTTTGTAATATCTCAGCTTTTCCAAATCCCTCAAAAATCTCCGAACGTGTTTTAACGTTACTTGGGATATACAATATTACTTGCCTGTTGTTCTCTTCCATATTGAGCCTCCTAGCCATAATAATTCAATATCAAATTTTTAATCACGCATACGCTCTCGGCAATAACATAAAAGATAATCACGTTCTTAGCCCTCTTTTTATATATTACTGCATCTTCATCTGCGGATATAAGGCGAAAAAGACAGTAGCACAGCCTAAAAGTTGCTCCTGCACGTATGAGCCATATCACCACCTTTGAAACTTCATCTATCATTTGCAATATTTTCACCCCTTTTTGATTGCTGATTTTGCCATGTTGTAAATACGTGATGTGTAATAAACCTTGTTCATCATTCCGCCACCTCCGTTACCGCCCATAAGAATAAAGTCGGATAAGAACCGCGGGGCTTTCATTGCTAACATCATGCAGGCTATTGCCCAAAAGATATGCGCGTTTAGCATCATGCCTATGCCTAACTTGCACAAGCAAAGTTGAACTACGACGGCTAATGTGGATTGAAAGAATTTCTTTAAATATGGTGCAAATACGCCTTTATCATTGTCAATGAGTCCTACACATGCAAAGGGCATACCTATCCTCAGTATGAGTATTTCCAAGCCTCTCATCAGGAATTGAATGTATAAAAAGAAAAACAGTATAAAGAATATTAAGGATGCAATTCCTGTAAATATTCCTGCTGATACGATACCTGTTATTATCGTTGTGAAGTCCATCGCTGTACCTGCTCCAATAGCTACAAGCAACTGGTCAGTAAGTTCTGTAACCACGTCTGCTAAAAAGTTGTATAATGTTGGGAAGCATATTGCAACTGCCATTGCCCTCAAGAAGTTTGTAAGCAAATTTAACGGGTCGGCATCTGCATCACCGTCCATCCAACCCACGTATATATCAAAGCCTTTCTTTAAGAATTTCAGTACGATTACCGATATTCCAAAGGCAAAGAATATATCGTATACCTCATTAAACCAGTTTGTGCCTGTAGCCGATGACATGTAGTTTTCTGCATGGAGTGCTATGGGAATTATGCTCTTTAAAATGTCATCTATAAACGGGAGTGCTGCGGTTAGAATTGCTCCTATTAATATCGTAATTACTATTGACAAATTGTCACCTCCTTTGATTTTTGGGATAAAAAAATCCCCAGCTTTTGCTGAGGATAGTCTAGGTTTATTTGGTTTATTCTGAATGGTTTATGGATAATCTCAACTCTTTATTATGCTCATGGAGAGTTATCTTATAGCTTATCAACATCTCCACTTATAATATAAGACAAAAATCGTTGTATCTTATCATAAGACCTATTCTACTATTGTATCTGCTGTAATATGATATTTATACCTTAATCATTATATCAATTATCGTACCCTCGTTTTCCCTGCTGCGAAGGCGTATTTTACCGTTGTGCGCATTTATTATGCTTCTGGCTATCGGTAAGCCTAAACCATAACCTCCGGCCTGACGATTGCGGGATTTATCTCCCCGGTAGAAGCGCTTGAATATATGCGCCATGTCCTTTTTGGATATGCCTATGCCACTGTCGGCTATTGTAACCACTGCGCATTCACCCTCTTTTTTAAGCAATAGCTCGATGTTTCCCATCGGCGGCGTATACTTAATGGCGTTTTCGATGAATATTCTTACCGCCTGCTTTATTCTCGCACGGTCACCGGTTATAAAGACGCCATCTTCGATATCTTCGGTAATATTATGCTTGTTATTGTCCACGAGCAAACTGGATTTGAATACATTTTGCATCAGCTCCGAAATATCAAAGCTCTCCATATCGTAGTTTATTGTATTGTTATCGCTGCGCACAAGGAACAAAAGGTTGTCGACAAGGTATTTCATATTATCGGCTTCTTCAATTATCGCATGAACAGACTCGTCGAACACGGCCTCGTCATCACGTGCCCAGCGCTTTAACATGTTGGCATAGCCTGCGACGACAGATATCGGGGTCCTTAGCTCATGCGACACATCGGACACGAACATCTTTTGCTTAGCATAGCCTGCATAAACACGGTCAAGCATGCTGTTTATCGTCATAACCAATTCTTTTAGCTCATAGCGTGCGCTTTCGACATCTATCCTGCGGCTCAAACTGCTTTCATTTATTTGTGAAACGAGGTTTGTAATATCCTCAACGGGTTTAAGATACTTTCTCGTTTTGGACGCTCCATATATTATAATTATGACAAGGCCTATAAAGAAGGTCACAAGAAATACAACGGCAATGCTTATTAGATCCCAAAAATTTATGCTTACACCCATATTAGCAATTGCACTACTCATATCAATTACGGCTTCAAGATGGTAGTAATAAAGCATGTCGTCCTGATATGTTTCATTGTATTTAAATGAATTGTCTAATACCCGCAAATAAAGCTTGTTCAATTCCTTTATATTGCTTAGGCCTCCGGAGGCTTGGGTGTAGTCGAACGCCCTTTGATAGCTTTTATCCACACCAGCACTAGATAGAACATGCCTGCTTTCAATAATGGTCTCTTTCTGCGAAACTATCTGTATTGACGGTATAGAATCGTTGTTGACGCTTTCCAAATCTTTAACAGATATTTCTTCGTTATGATACAGATCATAGCGTATCACATAGCCGGGCATACTGCCCTTAAGCTGCTTATATAGTTCGTCATCGCTTGTATCCTGCGGGAGCTCCACAAGCACATCCGTGAGCTCGTCATGTGCGATATAGCGAGTTCTCTCATAAACGATGATATAGAATATGGTAAGTAGCATGAGTGCCGTAATCAGAGTAATAATGCCGTAGATACCCACATAACCCCAAACTATCTTGCCACGTATCGTACCCGAATTCTTACTATCTTTTTTTGCAGGCATAAAACCCTCCTAATCCGCTTCGATGATATAGCCCACGCCACGTACCGTTTTAATAATATTCGCCTCGAAGCGCTGGTCTATCTTGGCACGAAGGTAGGATACATAAACATCGACGACATTCGTCTCGCCCATGTAGGAAAACCCCCATACGTCGTTTAGTATCTTGTCCCGTGACAAGGCTGTACCCCGATTCTCCATCAGGTATAAGAGCAAACCATACTCCCTGCCAGTCAGGTCAATCTCCTCACCGTCATAGAGAACCTTATGTGCATTACCGTCTATTTTAAGAAGCCCTGTTTCCAGCTGTGGGTTGAAGTCTTTTCGGCGCCTTCGTGATACCGCAACTCTTATTCTCGCCAGCAGTTCCTCAATAGCAAAGGGCTTTGTGACATAGTCGTCTGCGCCGGAATCGAGACCCGTAACCTTGTCGGACACATCATCCTTGGCAGTCAGCATAATGACCGGGGTATGGTTCTCTGCATTGCGCATCCTGCGGCATACTTCTATACCCGAGAGCTTTGGCAGCATAAGGTCGAGCAGAACAATATCATACTTTATTGCATTGACTTTGCCCAGGCCCTCGCGCCCGTCGGCGGCAGAATCCGTTTCGTACCCCTCGTGCTGAAGCTCAAGCTCCAAAAAGCGTGATATTTTTGGGTCGTCCTCGACTATAAGAACCTTGATTTTACCTTCCATGAATCCCCCTTAAACCTCTATGCTGTTATAGCCGTCTTCCTCGGTGACTTCCTCGTCGGGATAATTTTGCAGCACCTCGTCCTCTTCCATCGGCGCAACGTCGACAAGCTCGGTCTTTTTTTCTTTTTGCCGCCTTGGTTCAAGCGTCAGCTTGCTGCCCGAAAACAGTATGATGATAGCTGCTACTGCACAAATTGGGGATATCACATAATATGAATATGAAATGATTGCACCAATAACAAAAACGGCCGCGACGATCCACAGCGCCACGTCCAGGAATTTCTTGTCGCCTTTTTCAATACGAAGCCTGTAATAGAACAACCTCACAAAAGCATCGACCGCGCGCTCCAAAACACCGCCCCGGCCTTTCTTTTTACGCAGCGCGATAATAACCGCTTCATTAACATTGCCGCGTACTTTTTTAAGCGCCTTGTCGGAATCTTCGAAGCTAACCGAGGCTTCGGCCATTACATGCTTAATATCCTGATATCCGTAATTCATAATTGATACCTCCAAGTTTATTATCATCATTATAATACTATTTAATATAAAATAGAATTTGGAAGAGATTAGAGAATGATTAGATTACACCGGATTTACCCGCCAAACTATATATAAATAAAACTTAACAACAATCCGTTATAACCTGTTTCAGAATTGTCTTGATGAATACCGCTTAATAAATACACAGAAAAACAGGCATGAAAAAAACTCGTGCCTGTTTTTCTGTGTATTATTGCTATAATCGCTTACTCTAATATTGATTTAACCTCAAGTATCCTTGCCTTTCAAATCTCTCAGATCCGCATCTTTTACAACCAACCCGCGTTTTTCTTTTGTCTCAGATACCCTAGTCTCCTGTTTGCCTTTTGTCTTAGGCAGCGAGGGGCTCTGAGTCGCCGCAGGCGCCTGCTTCTCTTTTTCTTTCATCGAGGGAGATACCGGAGCATGTTTCTCATTTGCCTCGGTATCCATCCTCTCCTTTATGCGCACCACGCGCCTGCGCTTGCTGCGTGTACGCCTCAGGTAAAGCGTCACGAACACTGCCGCAGCCGCGAGTATCAGGGCGCCGGCAATGCAAAGCAGTATGAACAGCGTGCGATTTACCGTTATGCCTGAATTAATTTCCGCGGTTTGGCCTGATACTGGCTTTGTGGTTGGCTCCGTTGCCGATTCTGGCGGAGCCGCTCCCTGTTTGGAAACCGCTGCATAGCGCTGTATGGATTCGTCCTCCGTGTTGATAAGATAAAATCCTTTTTCTCCCTTTGAGTTGCGGGCGTATACAAGATAGACGATCTCGCCGGACTCCGCCGTTTTCCAGGCGGGCAGCGATTTATCGTCCCATTCAAGCGTCGTCTGCTCAAACCCCGCGGGCGCTGTCACATCCTGGTCCGGCCATATAATTGAAAAGCTCGCACGTTTGGACGTTATCGTGATATACGGATCAAGCGTATTCTTTTGCTCGTTGTATATATAGTACCCCGCATTCCCACCTGCCGTTTCGGAAAGATACAGAAGTATCATATCGTCACTGTCGGGTATTGCGGCACCGCCTACCTGTTCACCCGCATACATCACTTGCCTGTCGGCGAATCCCGAAGGAAGCGTCAGACTGCTCAAGTCGCGCCACACATACATCTGCGCCTCAGCGCCCGTCACGTTCTGCACCGCGACGCCTGTCTGTGACAGATCGAGCGCAGGTACACTCTCGCCGCTGCTTGTCTGCGGGAGCGCGTCAGCAGCTGCTATTGTTATGCTGGCTTCTCCTTCTCCTTTTTCCAGCGTCTGCTCGTCATAGCTTAATACGTTGTCTATCGAGACGTTTATCGTCACTGTGCCCTCGGCTTTCGCCGTAAATTTTATGACCGCCGAGAGCGAGGACGATCCGCCATTCTGCGCCGAGACAATATTGATATACCCGTCTGAAGCCCCGCCGTCGCTGCTGACATAGTTAAGGAGCGCGGGGTCATAAGTAAAGCTGCCGCTTGCAACTCCGATATTTTCGTCCGTAACGATAACTGTCAACGTCACGGTATCGCCCGCTTTGACCTCAGTCGAATCCGTCGTGACGGAAACATCCGCCGCAAAAGCGACGGCCGGCACGGCCATCATTATTAAAAGCGTTATGATAAACGCGAATATACTTCTCGCTGTTTTGTTCATTCGGTTTCATTCCCCTCTTGTTTTATAGAATATGCGCCGTTCAGATTCTTCAAAAGCAGCAAAACGTCAAGGCTGTCCACAGCGCCGTCATGGCTTAAGTCCGCCGCCGCAAGGTATGGGCCCGCCAGTTTTGTCACGTTCAAAATATGCAGCCGCAACGCGTCAAGATCGCTCTGTAAAATGCTTCCGTCGCCGTCGATATCTCCATACAGCACAACACAAAGATCAAAATATGACGTACCGTCGACGTACACCGTCCTTACAAATTCGCCAGTAGACATACTGCCATCCACTTTTGCGGCACCGTCCGGAGAAATAACATTCAATATCCCGCCATCCGATGTCAGCTTTGAAAGGAGTTCGTCCGGAGCAGTACCCGGCATTATGCCGCTTATGCCCGACTCGGAGATATCATATACACTGCTTGTGAGCGCGGGAGCGGTATCATACGTGCCAATGGTGCAAAGCTGCGTATCCTTATAATAGAACGCAAGTATGTCCGTGTAAAGCTGCCAGTCCGTCGCACGCTGCTGCGCGCCGCGCTGAGACAGGCCCACGCCGTGTCCGTACCGGCGGTTCGTCAAAAACCAACCGGCGTACTCCCCATTCCGTGTTTTCAGCACGCCGGCTTCGGCACCGCGCATGCGCAGCGTCGTGTTACCGGAGTTGAAAATTCCCGCCGTGTTTTGGTCATTACGGACGAGATCGTCGAGTGAAATTGTGATATCAAGCTGGCCCGACTTACTGCCGTCGTCGTTAGACACCATAAGGACGATGTCCGTCTTCGTGTAACAGCGGCTGGGCGGATCATAACTTGCATCATGCGCTTTGACACGTATCGTGGATATAAGCTTTACGTCCTCTCCCGCAGCTTCGTTTGCGGCCCGCTGCAGCATATTCAATAATAACCTGTCAATATGCGGCAGCGTCTCTTCGTTGAACTCTGCAGGTATGAACAATTTTTCCTCGAGGCTGGACGGGTTGCTGAGGTCGTATATATCGTCTTTCTGCACGTAATACGGCAGGTTGCTCGTCCATACGTTACCCGTAAGCTCGGTCTGCCCGCCGTTGGAGGCCGAATAATACGCCTGTATTATTTCGCCGTCGTAGGAAAGCACCTGCCCCGCCGTCTCGTTCACTGCGGCTATCGCCCGGTTGTATTTACTTGCGTAGCCGTGATACACCTGATCGGCGGATGTATCCAATATGTCATAAGCACGCAGGCGGAATTCCGAGCAGTTCGCTACGGCGTACCCGCGTGCACAGACGGCCTGTGCCTTGAGCGACTCCAGCGGAAATCTGTTGCTCATCTCGTGCGGTACGACGCCGTACAGGTAGCTTTCTATCGGCAGCGTGTTTATCACCCGTATAGCGCCCTGCTCGACGTCAAATGATATGTCTCCTAAATACGTACATACGCCGTATTTAGAATGCATCATTCGGATATAAGACGATGTGCCGTTGTAATCTTTGCTCGTGAACGTGATGGAAGATGCGGTAAATGTGGCGTCGCCCGATGTCAGCACCGGCCTGTTACCCACAACGGATACTGTCATTTTATCGGATTCAAACTTAAACGACGGGTCTTCTTTTAAAGAATAGTCTCCGATGATAGTGAAATCGACGGACTTAGAGCCGTCAATAGAAAGAAGCACACGGATATCGGTATGGAAAGCAGCGGCATAAGCGGGCGTCGCGCCAAACACTGCGGAAAGCCCCAAAATAAGAACGAATATAAACGCCAAACATCTTATGCATTTCTTCACATTATACTCCTATCCCCGCAAACAAAACGACTCAAACATATTAAAACTCGTTTGCCAAATTATACAATATAATCTTCAGTCTATCAATGGTTTTCAGCAGTTTTATTGTTATAAACAAGGCTTACGTTTTTCCGAAATATCCATTATTGCTATAATGGTATATAGATAATTGATAGTTCTGATTATCTTAAATATCCAAAATATTTAAACAAGTTTTATCCAATACTCTATGAAAGAAGCAATGATAAAGACCAACGACTTGCCTTCTACCAATTCTGATTATTTACATGAATTGATTTATACAGTTCCATTCTTTACTGCTATATCATCAAATAATTGATCAATATATTTTTTTGCTGTAGCGGTTATTCTTAAATGTGATTTTTGATAATGCCTACTTTTCAGTTCTGCTGTCGTAAGCTGTTTCCCTTGAGTTGATGGATACAAGTCCGCACCCAATTCCCTTATCAGTCTATCTAGAGAGATTGTATCACCAACACTTACATTTAGAACTTCCACATCATAGATTTCAACATAATATGGATATCTTATCATCCATGGATATTGTTTTTCATCCTCATTTGTTATTACATGATTAATATCAAACCCTTTTGTTCTCGATCTTCCCATAATCATTGGTGTTGCATTACCATCTTTATCCCAACTAAGAGCTGCAAGATAAATATAATCCCCATCAGACATACCTCTCGGGTTTTTTGGAAATGATGTCGTTGTCTTTCCATTACTATTAAGTAAAATAGGTTTATATTGAGTGGCGACATCATATCTTTCATCCCCTGTACCAACGAATTTTAGCCAGATATTTTTATCAAACTTATGGTCAATTTCTTCTCGCATAGCTTCTTCGATAATATCAGATTCTAAAACACTGCTATCATTTGATAATTCAGCTCCAAATTTACAGGTATTTGAGTATTTTGTCTTTCTATCATTTCTATCTTTAGATAGTCTGTCCGTTTCCTTAATCTCATCTTCAATTTTTAATAAGTTAATTTCAAAATTACCTTTTGTTTTTATCTCATTTAATAGCACAAAATAATATTCTGCTAACTGTTCAACAAGTTCTTTTTCATCTTCTATGAGTAATGACAGTTCATGGTTATATTTAAATCCACCCATAGTAAAATTTGCAGATCCTAATATTCCTGTATTATCATCAAAAATATATAATTTTGTATGGAGATTCTTAAGTGCATATAATTTACACCCGGATTTCTGTAAAGCTTTTAATCCATCCAAGCTGCTCACATGATTTAAAAAATCATCTCTATAAAATCTTGTTATTATAGTGCAATTTACATTAGTATCTCTAATAACATCAGCTAAAAGATTCGCAGTCTGTAAACCAATAAATGGACTAACTATCCTTATTTCATCTTTACAATTGTTAAGCGTATTTTTTATTACAGATATGTGGTCTTTAGTTAATAATTCAATCGGCATGTACTCACCTTTCAATCATCTTGCAGAAATGTGCTTCCCTCATAATAAATATTTACATGAATTATTCGCATTTCCATCAATTATTTTTTACGTTCATCATACATTCAGAAGCTATTATACAATCTTTACAATTAGGACTTTTAGGTCTGCACCATTTCCTTCCTATTTCCCAACATGAAAAGTCAATTATTCCGGGAAATTCAGGATACAACTCTCTTGCTTTATATATAATTGAGTCTATACTCGCTTCGTTATCAACAAGCCCACTTCTTCGGAGCACTCTAAGAATGTGTACATCGGGTGAAATGTCTATTGAATAATAATCTGAAAATGGCACTTTGAATTGCCTTGCTAATATATTAACTGCCATTGTTGCTATTTTTATACCATAGCCTTCGAACTGCAGAAACTTATAAACAACAGCCGCACTGCTTGGATTTCCACTCCATATTTTAGATGCATCACCATCATATTCTTTAATTATTCTCTGAACTGATGAATAAAATGTTTTAGCCATAAGAGTATTATATCTATGTAAAGAATTTTTTGTGAACATTTCAGTGTATTTTTCTAACGATATATTACCTAGTTTTCCAATATCAAATGTTCCAAGAATTTGTCTTATGTATATTGGTATCATCCATGCTCTTTCTGCTTTTATCTGCCTATCCATACCACAAGCCAGTACATAGGCATGTGGATAATTAACAATATCATTTAAAAATGCATTACTCTCAGCATCATCAACTAAGTGAACCGAGTTTTCTTCTGGCTTTTCAAATCTTTTTTTCCCAATAGTAACTAATATGTGTTCATAGCTATTTATAATACTCACCTCATCTTCTTTTATAGTATCGCAATTGAGGAAACTCTTTTCCATTTTTAAATATATAATACTTTCTCACTGCGTTTTGCATAGGATTGTGTTTAGGATTTTCATTGCCCTTTAGGATAATCAATGAATCAAACATCAAATCATCTGATGCTACAATTACATCTAAGCTTACATTAAGAACTGTCTCAGCTTTTCTAGCTTTTGTCATTCTTGATCTAACTGCTTTATTCGTCAAATTAGTCTCTTGATTAGATAGAAATTTCTCAAATCCTCGTTCATTCACTATCATTACCTCCCATATTTGTTTAAAATTATTGGGGTTAGTACAGAGTAAGAATTAGGGAATGCTTTATATACTTCTTGGCCAATACCCCAATCAGGTAACCAATTCCAGTAGTGAGCGTAGTTTGATATCGCTGCAAAATCATCACTTATATTCATTACACCCCCTCATATGAAAATAGCTGTACTGACATTGTAGCATAATCATCTCAATCTGATTGCATATTGTATGGATAATCGCAAGTTTGCAACTAACGGATCAGTGGGAAATCATAAAACTAACAATCGTTTAAAATCCAGTATGTTTAGAAAGCATGGCAATATCGTGAATCAATTGTTCAAATGATTCCTCATTCCAAAACTTAGGGTGCATATAGCCATGAGCAACACTGTTTCGATTATCCCCAGCATCTGTCGATTTGGAAAACGTAAAATAACATTTCGCATTTTCGAGCAATGAAACATACTCCTGATTACTACTATTTTCAGCAATAGCAAGATTTATTAACCCTATTCCTACTTTACGCTTTATTGGTTTACCCGAATCATCTAGCACTTCAATACCATATTCAGAGGTGGTTGATCTAATCATTTCTTCCAAATATGCATATGCAAATGGCGTTAAAACAGAGTAGGAATTCGGGAATGCTTGGTATATTTCTTGTACAATGCCCCAGTCAGGTACCCAATTCCAGAAGTGAGCGTAGTTTGTTATCTCCATAAAGTCATCACTTATGCTCATTTTTAACCTCATATAAAAACTTCTATAATCATGCATACTATTAACAGGCCTTGATATGCTTTTGTAGGAATAGCGTATTGTTACTAAAATCAACACACACTATACGTCTCTAAAGCTTTATGAAATAAATACTTATCTTACTTGCCAACTATTTCTTTAGATATCAAAATTCATGTTGTGTGCAATTTAATCTATTGTTGAAATCAATCCATAAAATCGCAACGCAGAATTTCTTATTATATGAATAATCAAGAAGCCCCTCTAATAAATTATTAATATCATCTTTTGATGTAATAGTTATTCCATGCTGCGCATCACAGAGAATAATGAAATTATCAAAACTATCAATATCTTTTTCATATTTATTATACTTTTCAATTATATGACTAATAAATAACTTTTTTATTTCTGTTAAATCTAAAGTTTTTGTCCCTACACTAACCGAATCATTAATTTCGTAATAACTGTAATCATTTACTTTTTGACCATGTCGTTTTTTAGCTTTTAATTTCAATTCATCTACAGATGTATCAGACGTCGGTATCGATGAAATTTTCTCCATAACTTTTTCATAAGGTGTAGTGAGTTCTGTTATTTCAACACCAACAGAATGATCCTCAATGTTCAATACAAAATCTGGACGTTCTTGCTTATGAATTGAATATTTATCAAGTTTTGATTCACACCATAGATAATGAAATAACCGCCCATATTCAACTCTACGCTTTTTATGCTCTTTATTTTCGGGGTTATATTTGCAAGTAACCTCTTTGCAAAATTGTTGATATTCATTATTTGAAAGATTATGCTTATAAATGCATAATGATAACCTGTCAAAAGTTATATACTTTTTACACAACCCAATTCTGTGAAAAAGCTTATATTTTGCCTCCGTAAAAGATGGGAATTCAAATGACTGACTATCAGTATAGTCTTGCGCAAATTTTGTTATCCAAATATTCTTTTTGCCCATTCTACCCTATCTTCCATCAATCAGTTTTAGTTGTTCTAATTACCATACGTTCTCATCCTTAGAATACTTTAGATTCGCATTATAGACATTATATACCACCCATAAAAAAATGAACAGGTTCCCATTATATAAATAACGGTATGCTGCGCTCACCTTGTTGACCTAGCCATTAATTCATTTAAGATATTATACCACATTTACCATGATTTTGAAAAAGGGTTATTCTATATACAAATAACCCTTTATATACCGTTACTGATAATACCCAATCAACAAATTAACAATAACGCTTGCAAGCACAGCGCCGATACACGATACCAACGCAACAACAATTCTACTGTTCCACTTTTTGCTGTCCATTTCATCAGCTGCCGATTTACGGATAAGATAGTAAATTACAAGCAACACCGTAACAGTAGGAGCAAGTATCATAAGCCATGTTGTAATATCTGTTACTAACTTCTGTGTGCCTGTTGCCAATGTAGAGCTACCCACATCAGCAGCGAATGCAGTTGTGGGAGTAATCAGCATCAAAGATAAACTAATTAGCCACACCTTACTTTTAAGAAGTAATCTTAGCGCGTTATTTTTCAAGTTCGTAATTTTTTCTTTCATAATGTTACCTCCAAATTAATATTAAAAAAAGTACCCGTTGGCACTTAATTTAGAACAGTATATTTTATTATTATTCTAAATCAGCAGGGTGGCAACCTGCCTTTTTCTCGTGATAGTTTTTAGCAGAATTGTTAAACCTGTTCCATATGTTCCATAGCCTTATATCTCCAATCGCATCAACTCTTGCAACTCTTTTATTCTCGCGCTTTTCACGTACATTTCTGTTATGCTCTTTATCTCCAAGACCGAACATCTTATTAAAAGCGTACTCGAACAGGTCGGGGGCATGAAGAATCGCAGGATTATTTCTTGATGTGATTATGCTATTTGGCCTGTCCATCAAGCGTACTTCATCGGCTGTAAGTAATGCTCTACCCGTAAGATTAACGCTTGCAGATGAACTCCCTGATGAATGATGACTACATGAGCTGCTCTTTGAGTGAGTAGCAACGGTATAGTTGCCTAATCTCTTGCTTATCTCATCTAAAGTCTGAGGTTCATCAGCACATAGATAAATCCATATGGCGCAATTACCTTTAACGGTTATAGCATTTTCGCGCCCATACTTTTCTTCGATCTGAGCCAGTGATTGTACAAAGAGATTAAAGCGGATACCACGCCCGCCACCAGCGGTTAGCTTATTTGTAAAGGCAGGTATTTGAGTAAAGTTGCCAAACTCATCAAGCACAAAATTAACTCGTCGTTCAAGTCTGCCGCCGCGATTATCCGCTACATTTACAAGCAACTCATAATGCTGTGCTACAAACAAACTCGCGAGTGAATAATATGTTGTCTTTTCATCAGGCAATATCATAAATAATGCACGTTTTTTAACGCCTGTTTCACGCGGTCTGAAATCACTTGCACAAGTCATTGAGTAGATTAAAGGATTTGTAAACAGTCTTAAAGTAGTGAGTGCTGCTGTGAAAAACGAACCCCTTGTCCTTGATGGCGCAACATCTGCTATGCCAAGTAACGCCTTTGCAGGGTGAGTAGGTGATAGAGTTTTCATATACTTATTAAGTGGTAGCTCTTTATTTGCCATTTGGCACATATTAGCGATAAAGTAATATACGTTGGTTAAATTCTGGTATTCAGGACTGCTTTTATTATCATACACCACTGCCAAAATACTACTTACAATAACGGATGCTTCACCATCGTTCCAAATTCTTTCGCCTTTAGCTTCACCAACTAAAGAGCTTGTAATATCCCAAGCATAGTCAATGGCTTTTGGAATATCATCATCATTTACCGCATCAATAACATTTTGCAAAAAGTTATATCGACTGCTTTTAAGCGGATTTTTAAAGTCTAAAGTGATGATTTCATACCCCAGTCTTTGCAAAAACGGATGTGTATATTGGTACAATTCCCCCTTCGGATCTGAAACAATCATGCTTTCGCCTGCAAGTCCCATAAAACCGATGCTTTGGAGAACAACACAGCGGCTTTTACCGCTTCTTGTAGCACCTATGCACAGTGTGTGGATATCGTCTCCAATATAATATAGCTTTTCCTTTTCCTTATCCTTATTTATGTGCTTGTTTTTATACATCCCGATAACCGTACCGCCACTGCCAAGAGCCTTATAACTATCATTCTTTATGACTTCAACATCGTTATATTTAATATCATCAAAGCCACGATTGATTAACTCGGCTATGAAGGGATTATTGGTATCCAACTCGAAATGCTCAAAGCATTGATCAAACTCCCTTTTACCAAGCCATTTTGCCGAACCATGTTGTTTTTGTCCGGCTGATACAGGAGTAGATATTTTTTCTGTTATGTTTTTCAATTCACTTTCGTATGCACTCCCTTTGCGGACAAATAATAGTACGACTATACATAACACCATAACTGCATTAAAGCATAAAAAAAGCAACTGGGCTGTTTCGTCAGTTGCAATAATGCGTATACAATTGTTGAGTGTTAGTTGGTGTATCCTCAAAATTTCTGCTCCTATACTAAAGTGTACTATGGCGGTTAAGTATAGGCTTATTATTACTCCAACTGGGAGTAGGATTGAGAATATGATTATTTTCTTTTTCACTTCGTTATCACCCCGCACTTGTAAAACATATTCATCATTGTTCAAGCTCCAATGTATCATCTAACTCCATTCTTTTATCCGTTTCGTATAAATATTCGTCCAAAGCTTCAATCTCTAATCCCTCAATCTTTTCTACAATTTGCCCTATGCTTTTACGTGTCGCATGGTCTGAATCTGGGAATGTGCCAGCCTTTACAAGTCCGCTGTGAATGAGTAAGAGTTCGCTTTCATCAAACATACGCCCACGAGATATTAGACCGCTACGTTCTGCAAAATCGCTCTTTGCACGCTCGAAATCTGTAAAATAGTTACCATAATACATATCCCCTTGGAAGCCGCGTTGCCATGTAACAAACTCAAATTCATGTTCAGGTATTCTGTCATCAAATTTTTTAACTGCAAAGACTATTCCGTCATACTCTAATAGTTTTTTGTAACCGCTCCGTAAGCCCTTCGCTTTTAAATCGGGTGCTTTTTTGAACAGTTCAATAATTTCATTTAACATACTTTTCTTTTTCATGAAATCCTCCTTCTATCGTTCATACTGTCCCCAATCAATGGATCTGTTTTCTAGTTTCTTTGCAAGGTCAATCCTTGCTTGTTTAGATAGTTCGCTGTTTTTCAATCGGTTAGCCTTTGCTTGATTGCTCTTAGAACCACGAGTAAGCATACGGGCAATTTGCATGATTAAGTTGCCCGCAGCTTGTTTTTGATATAGTTCTTGTTTTTGCATCCATTCTTTAGTACCAATTTCTTTTTCAATTTCATCAACCTCTTTGACCGCTTTTAAGAGCTTGTTTCCTATGCTCTTTAAGATAGCATTATGAGCATAGTCTCTAGCATCTTTTACACTATCGGGATTATCAGCATATACCTTTCGTATTTCTTCAGCAGTATTGAGATAGGTATGGTATGCACTTTTACAAGCAGCATTGCTCATTATGATTTTCATTACCGCCTTATCAATTTCAGCCTTTATATTTGGTGGCATATACTGATACTTTAGAACTCCCTTTGAGGGTGCGATAGCCTTTATATGCATAATCTCTTTGGCTATATATTCAAGTTGTTTATCCGAAAACTTAGGATTTATCATTTCTTCATCCGCAAAGTCCGGGGATATAGAGGATAGCTGTTCTTTTAACGTCTTAAATTCATCATCCGTCATTTCATCTATAATAGTATTAAAGTCATTAAAAAAAGGATGAAGCGCTGTTTTTATTTCCTTAAACGCTTCATCCTTTCTGTTGTATAGTTCTTTAAACGTGTCTTGAAATACCGCTTTTGCAAATTGCCCTCGTATCCATTCCATTTTTTCATCAAAGATTATCTTTGGTACGTAAGGGTCTTTTACATCTTGGTTTTTATCCCAAAATATAAGATGGCAATGACTTTGGTCTTTCTTCATATGATATGCTGAAATCCATTCTAGGTTTTCAATCTTGATATTATTCGCTTTAGCAACATCAGACATTTTTGAAGAAAGCAGCTCTTTCCATCTTGTCCTGTTTTTAAAGCCTTGTGTAATGACTTCGTCAGCAGAGAGTGAGATGAAACCATGGTAGAGGATGCATTTATCTGCTTGTGATTTTTGCTGTACATACTTAACGGTATCGCTCAAGCTCTGTACGTTGACAGGCAAGCGATTGCCGTTCATGCACCCGAACAACCCGTGTTCCATGCCTTGATTCAAAACTACTTTTGAATTGCTGTTCTTTGCTATATATGGAATGTAGTTGCTTAAGTATTGCTTTAAGCCTGCTTTATTTGGGGCAAGGTAGAGTTGATTATATACGATACTATAACCTTCTTTCTTTAATAGTATTTCCAATAGAATTTCAACAATTTCTTTATTAAACTGTGATTCTGCATGTTGTCGCATATACGCAATTGCAAAATCTTTCGTCCATGCAGGACGATAAACTCTGCGGGATATAAGAGCAGAGTAGACATCAGCAACAGAAATAATTTGAGTAAATATTGACACCTTTTCATATGATTTTTTCATATAACCATTACCATCATTTCTCTCGTGATGATTTAATGCCACCTCAGATGCTATTTGCATAAGCCTATTGTCATACTTGGATAATATTCTACTCCCTATACTAGTGTGGAGTTTCATAATCTCAAATTCCTCGGTAGTTAATTTTGCTGGCTTATTCAGTATCTCTTTAGGAATATATTCTTTTCCTATATCGTGATATAAGGATGCAATCACTATTCCATCAATTTCAACTTTACACAATTTTAGTTTTTCAGCTATTTTTTTTGCAATACTCGCTACCTCTAATGAATGGGTATATAGTTGCTCAGTAATAATAATCACCTCCAATATCAGCCAAATCATGACCACCCGTCCATGTACTGTTCCAAGGAAAATGGACATTGAGCAAAAACACCCCCTGTTGTAGGATTAAACAACAGGGGGTAATTTATATGACACGAAAATATACACACTTAAAGCATTTGGAACCGATCATATTCAAAATGAAAGGGGAAGGAATCAGTAACGCTGAGATTGCAGAGTCTCTTGGTGTAAGCAAGTCACAAATCAAAGACTTGGTAAAACGGCACAATCGCCGGAGAATAAATGTAGATAAGATACCTACAAAGCCAAAAGGCCGTCCTAGAAGAAAACCTATTAATTCATGGAAAGCGTTAGAAACAGAAAACGCCAAACTGAAAATGGAGAATGAGTTGCTGCGGGATTTTCTCTCTGCTACAGAAAGGGAGTGAGGCCTGCGTTAAAGTTTGGTGTAATCTATCGTCATAAAACTAAATATTCTATCTGTGATATGTGTCGCTTCTTCAAGGTTTCTCGCAGCGGGTATTATGCATATGTTCGTAAAATGGATAAACCTGATAAAGACGAGCCGCTTGCTCAGATGATTGCCGAGTGCCAAAAACGCTGTGGCAAAACATATGGGTGTCGCAGAGTGCAAATATGGCTGGAACGAGAAAAGGATATATCTCATAACTACAAAACAATCTGGCGAATCATGCATAAATACGGACTTCTTGCCGAGATCCGGCAACGTAGATTTAAGCCTGCGGGCCAACGGTTTCACCGTTATCCGAATTTGCTAAATCGAGAATTTTCTGCTCAGCGTCCGAATCAAAAGTGGGTGACAGATATCAGCTATATTCAAACAGGACAAGGAACGTTGTATCTTTCCATAATCCGTGATCTATTTGATAACAGCATTGTGGCATTTAAGACGCATGTCCGGCAAAGTGTCAAACTGACACTCGATACAGTAAGAGCTGCTGTAGAAAATGAAGCAGTCACTGCGGAGTTACAGCTCCACAGTGACCAAGGGTTTCAATACACTTCCCATGAGTATTTCAACCTGACAAAATCGTACGGCATTATACCGTCTATGTCAAGACGTGCAAATCCGTATGATAACGCGATGGCTGAAAATTTCTTTAGCATACTGAAATCCGAATGTATCCGAAGAGTAAAGATTAGAACGTTTGATGAAGCCAGACAGCTGATTGATGAATACATCCACTTCTACAACTTTGAGCGTATTCAGCTAAAGACAAAACTGACACCGTATGAAAAACGATGTCAGTTTGCTTAAATCATAGTAATTCTACGATAGGGGTATTCTTTTCTGTCCTATAACTCTGGAACAGTACACCAACGGGTGGTTTGCACAAGGGCTATAAGCCCATGCTACCGGCCAGCGCCTAAAGACGCTGGCTTTCACATTTGTTCAAGCCTCTAATGCCATTGCCACTTTTGCCACTCCTAAAGGAGTGTTCGTAATACCAGCTACCCCTTAAAGGGGTCCTCGTACTCTTTTACACTCAGCTTGTCTAAGGCTATATCATGTTTCTCTTGTTCTTCGATATATTTCCTTATGGTTGCTTCGTTTAGTCCTACTGTACTTACATAATATCCTTCCGCCCAAAAGTGCCTGTTCCCAAATTTATACTTCAAATTTGCATGCTTATCGAACATCATCAGCGCGCTTTTTCCCTTCAGATATCCCATAAAACTTGATACGCTTAGTTTAGGCGGTATACTAACCAACATGTGTATATGGTCTTGCATCAAATGCCCTTCCAGTATTTCCACTCCTTTATACTTGCATAATTGCTTTAGTATTTCTCGCATACTGCTTTTGTATTGATTATAGATCGCTTTACGCCTATACTTAGGTGTAAATACTATGTGGTATTTGCACATCCATTTTGTATGTGCAAAGCTGTTTGTTTTATTTGCCATTAAATCACCTTTCCTTTCTTTGCTATAGAGACTTGAACATCCCTATACTACTGGAAAGGTGATTTTTTGTATAACTTTTATCGCGCACCCGCATAGCGGGTGGTTTATATCTCGCACGCTTTGCGTGCTCGACAGGCTAAAGCCTTAATAAAAAAAGAGCTGATTATTTATCAACTCTTTAGATAATAGATTGTATTTATTAATCAGTGCCGACGCACCTTAATTAATATTCTCATAATGTGTCCATACGCTGATTACTTTAACAATTTTCTCTTTTTCATATACCATATAAACCAAGCGGTGTTGTCTGTTTATCCGTCTGGAGTATGCACCTTTCATGTTCCCAAGTAGTTTCTCAAAAGGCGGATATTCTTCGTATGGATTTTTTTTTAGTATCTCAATTAACGCATCGATTTTGTCTTTAAAGCCAGCTTGGCTTGCATGCTTCTTTTCTTTCAATCCTTGTTTTGTGTATACTACTTTATATTTATTCATCGTCAGTAACACATTCGTCTAATGGCGTATTTATTCCTTCGACTATTTTCTTCTCCATTCCTGGTATAGATGATAAATGCAATGTTTCCTCCATGGATTTATAATCTTCTTCTGATAACATAACAACATTACCCTTTTTACCGGTAATAAAAGTAGGTTCATGGTTTTTTATTGTCTCTTCAATCAATTTATAAAAATTAGATCTCGCTTTTGTTGCATTTAATATTGACATAACGCCAACCTCCTTCGCGTACGTAATTCCGCACGCTTATTATATGTTTATTCTATGCAATTGTCAACCTTTTGATACTTTCAAATTTTCTTATTCAGCTTTTTTTCGCTCTCTGTCATAAACTCATCAATACGTTTATCCCTGACCTGCATATGGGCAACAGCTAACTTTTTGCTTTCCATCAATGCATTTTCAAATTCAACTTTCATATGGTGTGGAACAAAATCAGCTAATGCTTTTGCGTTCAAATAATAACTTGCTGCTGAAGATATACCACCTTTGATTACACATTTGATAATCCTGTCAACTTGTGGTTTAAGGTAGCTTTCAAGCTCTGCACGAATATGCGAGCGAATGTTGTCTATATCGGCTAGAGTGGCATCAACAGATAATCCTTTATCAATATAATTCCTTATTAATTCGCTTGGAGTTATTTGCCTTTTTGCGGATAGTTGTTCAAGTGATTTGTATGTATTCATTGACAATAAAAACGAGACTTTCTTTATTTCTTTTTTACTCATAACGTTCCTTTCTCAATCCGACAAAAATCCGATATAAATATCAACAATCGGATTGCTAGAATCTTAAAAAACCTTCGTATATCTGCAAAAAGCTGTGCTTTTTGGCTGTTTTGGGTATCGGTAATCCGATACCTTATCTTGCACAAGAGTTCCATTCGCTTCGCTCTTGGCTTTATTGCTCCCTGTGGTCGCTTTTTCAACGGCAGAAAAATAAAATCATTCTATGAGTTCTGCTTGAACTAAAAGCCTATGTGTTGCTTTTCGAACTGGGGTACAAGTTAAAAGTGTTAGTTTCTTCTGTCCTTCACCAAACTGAAATAATGAATCATCACCAGGCTTAATTACTGTGAGCGCATAAACTTTGTAATCATATGTTTTACCAGCTATTGTGGTCAACTTAATAATATCGCCAATATCAACTTCATTAAGTCGGTTAAACATTTCACCGCAAGTATAGTTTCTGTGCCCTGCAATAATGCAGTTGCCAACCTCGCTAATATCAGCAGTATCAGGGACGTGACCAAGAGCTACCTTTAGTTTTGAGTTCTCCACGCCTTCTACAACCGGCAATCTTAAATCAATTATTTCAATGGTAATGATACCGATTCCTTTGACTGTATTGAGCAGGTTAGCGGATGGCAGCGGAGTTATAAAGCTGTCATAAATGTCTACATCATCATCTGTCTGTAGCATCACCTCAATGGCTTCATTGCCACTTTCGATTGCCTTTAGTATTTCTTCTTGCTTTTGTAGGTTTTGCTGATTGTCCAAAGTCGGTTTGACGGCAAAAAATAAACCTGCACATATAAGCAGGATGATTATAACGATCAATATTAATTTTTGTAATCCTTTCATAGTTCAAGCTCTATATCATCCGACTGTTGTTCTATAGTGTTTAAAAGTTCTTCGTTATAATCATCCATAGACGGTTTATTGCGATATACTTCGTAGCCTAAATCGGAATACTTTTTCATGTACTCATCACTCGCAGTATTACCGCCTTTATCATCATCTAAGCAAAAAGCTATTTTTTGTATCTTATGTGATTTTAAAAACCGTTCCAATGCACCATCCCAAGTACAGCAGAGGGCTAATCTGTAATCCAGCCGCCAATCCATACTATTCATTTTGTAAAGCGTGGCGTGGCTTATTGCATCAATAGGGCCTTCATAAACATACACTGTATCGCTTGTGCCTTCCATTTGAAAACCACATGTTTTATCAGAAGATTCAACCTCTCCTTTAAATGGTTTCTTTCCCGTTGGTGTATACGTTCCCCACATGGCAACATGCTTTGGTTCACCTTGTTCATTAAAACCAACGAATGCACAATTATGATATTTTGAACTTTCGTATATCTTCTTTTGGTGCATCAGTTCGGATATGATTTCAGGATCAATGCCACGCGCCTTATTTAGATACGCAAAAGCTCTACGATAATTATCATTAGCAAGAGGCATAACGAATGGTTTCTTGACTTTCTTTTTCTTCGTGCGAGTATAACTCTTACCGGATACGCTATTGTTCACAAGCGCATTCACCGCTTCGGGCAGGGTCATACCCTCAACTAATTTCAAATAGCTGATCGCGTTATTCCCGTATAAATTACGGCTGTTCCAAAACCATTTGTTGTTTTCGTTAATAAGCATGCTGTCATGCTCCTTGTGTCTGTATCTTTTGCCTTGCTGTTCAAATTGATGTCCTTGTGCTTTTAGATAGTCGATTAAGCGGACGGACTTAGCTTTTTCATATTGTTCTTGATTAAAATTCAATGCCATATGTTTTTCCTCCAAACAAAAAAGCACAAGCTGTAATTTCAAGCCTGTGCTTATTAAGCTTAACGTTCTAAAGCTTCTGTTGGTTCAATATCGCTATTATTTTCATTTTCTATATCCTCATTAATATCGTCATCCTTATCAAACCCCAGTAGCTTGTCAAGTTCAGCCTGTCTATTCAAATAGCTTACCAACCTTTGCCCTTGCGTATATGGCTTTGCATATTCAACCTTACTGCTTTCAAGATTGCTTTTTGCAGTATCTAAGCTTTCATATGCTCTTATCAGCCTGTCATCAAAACCCTTTATACAGTTATCAAGCCTTGTGATATTGCCTAAAGCCTTATCTCCGAACTCAAATTTATGGTCACAATGGCCACGCACAATGATGTTAAACTCATTAAATAAAGTGGTGCGCTCTGCAAGCAGTTCAAAATCTCTGTAATTGCCTATTGATACTGGCTCTGTGGCTGGCTTTAATGTAGTAACAAGGGTATGAAAATACCCCGCCACATTAGCACGCTTATCAAAAGTCCTGCCTTTTATAGTTATAGTAAATTCAGCATCCTGACTCTTGTTTCTAAGCTCAATATCCTTTTGAATGTTTTCGATACGCTCTTCACCATCGGCTATTCTTTTCGGTAAATACAAAGCGATACTATCCTGCAACTTATATCTTGTAGAGTTGTATTGCTGTTTTAAAATAGTCAGCCTGTTGACTTCTAAATCGACTTCCATCTTCTCCTTAATCATGGGGTTACCAGTAGCTAGAGCTTTTATTTCTGCATAAGAAAGAGCTGCTTCATCAATATTATCCACTGTTCTTGCAATCGCCTTGTTTGTCATGATTTGAGCAAAGAATTTGTGTTTAGCTTCAATTAACTGCCATGAATATGCATCAAACGAACCTTCCGTGATGTATCTAAATATAGATATTTCGGGGTTCTCGTTTCCTTGTCTTAAAATTCTGCCTTCACGTTGTGTGATCTGATCGGGTCGCCAAGGAATGTCGATTCCATGCAGCACTATCATCTTTCTTTGACAGTTTGTGCCTGTCCCCATTTTTGCTGTAGAGCCTATTAAAATCCTTACGTCACCGTTTCTAACCGCCCTGAACAAATCATCTTTTTGCTTGTCCGTTTTTGCATCATGGATAAAGATTATCTCGTTTTCAAGTACGCCTTTGTCTATTAACTTATCTTTCATATCTTGATATAGATTAAAGCTCTTACCACCGGGTGTACCTAAATCACAAAATATCATTTGAGTTAATCGGTCTGCTTTTGTTTCATTCCATATTGAATATACGTTATCAATCATCACATTAATTTTACTGTCTGGATTATCCTCAAAAGTTTGATCAACTAATCGCATATCCGTTGCAAGTGATCTGCCTTCTGTTGTTATTTTAAGCATGTTGTCATTTTTTGGATCAACACTACCGGACTTGCACTTGTCGGCTCTTTCGCCAAGTTTGAATATCTCCTCTTTAAGCTGCTCAGACGCCTTAACTGTAACAATTTGCGGCTTACCTGTTTTCAAGGCAGGACGTGGAAGATTTAAGCTATCATTCGTTTGGATATCGGCTACTTGCTTAAAAAGGTTCATAAGCTCGGGTAAATTGTAAAAACGCGATAGTCTTTCCTTTTGTCTAAAGCCTTTACCATCAGGACTAAGTTCAAGCGACGTGGTAGTTTCTCCAAAGGTAGATACCCATTCATCAAAACCGGAAAGTCCATATTCCTTCAATGTGTTATGCTGTAAATACCGTTGCATGGTATATAGTTCTGTCATTGAATTTGATAGCGGTGTTCCTGTTGCAAACACGATACGTCCACCTTGTTCATCAAGGTATTGTATCTTTGCATACATATCACTAGATTTCTTTGCCGCACTCTGTGGCACGCCTGCAATATTGCTCATCTTTGTTGCGAGGAATAAATTTTTATAAGCGTGCGCCTCATCAACCATCAGTGTATCAATACCTAAACTTTCAAAATATATCTGGTTGTCTTTAGGCGAAGTTAATAGCTTTTCAAGATTAGCTTCAAGGCTCTTTCTCTTGCGTTCAAGGGCTTTGACCGTCCAGTCAGCTGAGCCGTATTCAGCGCTGTTAATAGCTTCTATAATTTCGTCAATCTGCTCATTGATTAACCGCTGCATACGTTCAGGGGATATACCGATGCGCTCAAAAGAGGAATGTCCCATTATAATACCGTCATATTCACCTGTAGCTATTTTACTAACAAACCTTTGTCTGTTTTTCTTTTGAAAATCCTTTTTTGTAGCAAGCAACAGATTTGCCGACGGATACAATCGCATCATCTCGTTTCCCATCTGTTCAACAAGATGATTTGGTACAACATACAATATCTTGTTTGATATGCCTAACCTTTTTAATTCCATTCCGGCGCTACACATTACAAACGTTTTCCCGGCGCCAACTTCATGTGCAAGCAAAGTATTCCCGCCATAAAGAATTCGTGCTACTGCGTTTGCTTGGTGTGGTCTTAACGTTATATCAGGATTCATACCGGGGAAGGTGAGATGACTGCCGTCATATTCACGTAAACGCAAGTTGTTAAATCTCTCGTTATACATATTAACCAATCTATTCCTACGGCTGGTATCATTAAAAATCCAGTCCTTAAACAGCATTTGCAAATTGCGTTGCTTTTCTCGTACGGCTACTGTAGCCTTATGATTATAATGTCTTTTGCCATCACTGTCATAATCATTAATAGTAAGTCTTTTTAGATTCAATGTGTTCTCTATAATTGTATATGCATCCATTCTGCTTGTGCCGTGTACTTCTCGTGCTTCAAAAGAGTTGTTGGCAAAAGGTTTTCCTTTGATCTTCCATACACCCAGTTTATTGCTGTATTCAATATCAAGATACTGCTTTGCATGGTAACTTGGTTCTAGGGTATCAGATATAAAACTAAGCACATCATTTGTCGGTATCCATGTTGCGCCAAGCCTTACTTCGATTTCGCCAGCTTCTAAATCTTCTGGTTGCACTTCATTTAGCATGGAAACATTAATATTGTACTTTTCATCAGTTTTAGAAAATTCTTGTGCCAATTTCAACTTGTTTCTGACATTACCGCTTAAATACTCATCCGCTGTTTCAAAATTATCATATGGATTTTTTTCATCAAAGGTAGCAGGGTTTCTGAATGTTATGCCCTCTAAATCTTTGATTACTATATCTTTTTCCTGCCTTGTGAGCTTCGCCATATATTCAATATCTATTCTGCCCTTTTCGTTAATGGATAGGGTAAGTGCTTCAGCAGAGGTATCGGCATGGTCTACCGTTTTTTTTGGCTTTATGGTGCGCTTGATAAACATATCCGCTTTAGTGATTTGCTTATTATCATCTATCACTTCAAGTGACGATAGCAGAGGGAAATCAGCATCTGCCCTGCACGCAAGTTCGACAGCTCTGGTATTTATATTCCCATGTATCTTGATGAATTTATCATAGCTATCGTTTAGCGCTTGTCTTGCTCTTTCAAATTCTTCATCACCACCAAGATTGACTTGTACATTTATTACATTCCTTACGGCAGTTCTTAGGCTGATCATATCTTTGATGCGTTTTTCGTATGTTGCAGATAGATTCTGCTGAATCATGATCGAATTTTCACGATAGTAAATATCATCATCTACCAGTGAGTAGCTAAAGTTTTTCACATCAGAGCTTGCAGGAATGGTTATGGCTTCATTATCTGTTTCGATACTTTCGTCTACATATGGGGTAATATCTGTGCTGATATGGGATATGGCGTTTTGCAGCTGTTCCTCTAAATTCGCATTATCAAAGGGTTCTAAAGCTGTATCCGTCTCACTCCCATACATATTATCGTTGTATACCATCTTACCGAGTAACATGTGAGGGTTACTGGCGTAGTATTGATTGACGGGTATGCCGTCAGCAGTTTCTCCTAGACTTACCCAATCAGGCTTAATATCCACAATCCTGTCACGTTTTTGAAAGAACAATATATCCGTCGTTACTGCCGTCCCTGCATTTTGTTTAAATGTGTTGTTTGGAAGTCTTATCGCGCCCACAAGCTCCGCCCTCTTCGCTATATATTCACGAACATTACTATTAGCTTTATCCATAGTACCCTTTGATGTGATGATGGCTACAATGCCGTTAGGTCGGGCCTTGTCAATTGACTTTGCTATAAAGTAATCATGAATCATGAAATTATGCTTATTATATTTGCCGTCAGATACTTTATATGCACCAAAAGGCACATTGCCGATTACAACATCAAAACCGTTATCGGGCAAGCTGGTTTTCTCAAAGCCTTTCACTTGAATATCTGCGCTTTGATATAATTGCTTTGCAATCCTGCCTGTAAGGCTGTCCAGTTCGACACCCGATAATCTGCTTTTCCCCCGCATTTTAGTTGGCATACATCCAAAGAAATTACCAGTTCCCATTGCAGGCTCTAAGATGTTACCATTTTTAAATCCAAAGTTATTCAGCGCTCTATACATGTTGTTAATGACAATCGGGGTAGTATAGTGAGCGTTAAGGGTAGAAGCTCTTGCGTGACTGTATTCATCATCTGTTAAAAGCTCTTTAAGGTCTTGATATTCATTTGACCAGTCGTTTTTACTTTCGTCAAAGGCGTTTGGAATACCGCCCCATCCAACATATTTTGCAAGTGTTTCTTGTTCATCTGTTGTTGCATTTCGATTCTCAATTTCAATTGTTTTCAAGGTTTTGATAGCCTGTACGTTTAAGTTAAAGCGTGTTTTTTGACCGTTAGGAATTGCGTAATTTTCGTCTATGGTGTAGTCGATAGCAGAAGAATTATCTTGTATTTCTTCTTCCTGTGTATGAGCGTCATCAGTCTCGCTATTTTCCGATATTGTTTGTTCTGTTTCAAGCTTGTTTGACTCAAACTGTTCATTAAGAAATGATATTTGGTTGCTCTGTGGTCTTCTTCGTATCAAAGGCTTTTCGTTGGGATAATGTTTTTCAAAGTACTCACCGTTCGCAATCAACTCGTCTATACGTTTTGATACCTTTGACCATGTTAAATGAACAGCAGTTTTGCCGATTCCTTGATTTGCGACATCTATACCCTTACTGTCATGGTTTACATATCCATTTCTATCGCCCGTAAAGTATTCAGTCCAGCCACCTATACCGTATTCGTTTTTAAGAAAGTCTGCTTTTTCTTTTGAGGTATGTTCGTCTGCGAAAAAATGAACGATTCTTTGTTTCCCGCCTTCAAAACCACTGCCATGCAATAGCGCCTTATCTATGTCTTCAACTTCGTGCTTGAAGGCAAGTTCCGCTATATACTGATCTGCTTCTTTAGGTTCGTATATATCGTTAGGAATTAGTTCCGGTTCTTCTTCTTTTTCGGGCGTAAAAAAAGGAGCGGTTTGTTCCGCTCCATCTGTATTGCCAGCAGGCTGAGCCTGCACCCAAGATTGTAAATGTTTGTTTTTAGCACTGCCCGTCTTATCGTTTATATAGTCAGTATCATCAACAATGCTTGAGGATTCTATCTTAGTTGATATACTATCTCGTTTAGGACTATCTCCTCCGCCTGTGAGCGTATCATGTTCCTGTGTTTCACCGCCCCCATGAAGTCGTTTTGATCGGGAATCGGGTCTGTCTCTAACATTTTCTGTTGCAGTGTATACATCATCTCGTTCGCTTCCTCGTCCACCTTGTGAAAGGTCTCCATCAGAGTTCCGTTCAATCTCAATTCCATCGCTCTGTGAGGCTTTGATTCCTCCAGATATTTGAGTGCCCTCCTCCCGTATCTGCCCATCTGTGTTATCGGCTTGAAGTTCTCCGATACTACGAGATCGGGATACATAATCGCGTCTTTCTCTGTATAACTCATGTTCATGATTTTTGCTCCCTTCATCAATTAATCTTTGTTTTTCCTGCCGTTTAACGGAACATTCAATAGTAGTTAAAATCTCTTTGGCTATCTCGTTGACAGACCTGTATAGCCTTAATTTTAGTGGTGTGGTGTTGAACTCCCACATTGCCAAAAACGCCATTTCTTCGTTATAGTCGCCGCCAACGTCTAAACCTGTTCTTGTGCTTACAATGTGACCGACACAATCCATAATTGCACTTATAAATCGCATTTCAACATTGTGCTGGTCTAAATCTTCCATAAAAGAATTGTCGGTTTCGTACTGTATTCCGTCCATGTATATAAGGCAATCGTTACGTATCTGCATATCTATAATAGTACTTAGATTTGCACTATTCAAATTTAGAGCTGCTTCTTTTTCAAAATTCTTTAAAAAATCTTGTTTTATGCCAGCCTCAAGCGATATATCCATTTGCCAATGCTGTGGTGGCTTTCTACCGTAAGTGTCGCTTACATCAAAAAGGTATTTAAGCCCTGTTTCGCTAGTGCTGTCAAATACCGCAATGCTTCTTGTACCACGCGCTACACGTCTGTCAAAAGTGTTATTCCATGTGAGCATGTCTGTTACGGCTGTTGCGTTTGGGCGTTGTGCGTACATAAGCAAAGTATCTTCAAAGCTGAATTTATAATGGTTTGCCGAAAAGGTTAAAAACTTTTCCCATTCATTTTTGTTTTGAATGAGTTTAAAAGTTTGATTAGCTAATTCTTTAGTCTTATAATATCTTTTTCCTGCCATCTTTTCCTCCTTTTATGCAAAGCTTTAAGTAAAAACTCCACATTCATTTTTTTGGACGCTTTACCCTTTTAGGCTTTATATAGGTTGTTTCAAGTAATAAAAAAAGACTACCAAATCATTAGCCTTTCCTCATCAATATTGTTTTTATCTATTATCTATCTGTTACAAAACGCCTTTTCTCTTTTCTTCCATGTTCAGCTAGAGAAGGGTTTACTTCCGATAATTCACCTCTGATTATTTCCCATGTTTTTATTTCTGTTGCCATAACAACCTCCCGCTATAAATCATCGAATACTTTGCACCAAAACCCTAACTATTATCAATAGTTTGTTCTCATTCAAAAAAATTAACTGTGATATTTTAACCAGCCACATTTTCGTTTATTTCAATAATTGCTTTTTTAATTTTATCAATTTTGTCATTAGAAAAAATCTGTATGATACTGCCTTGAGATTTAAACGGTTCTTTTTGAAATTCTCCTAAAGCCATGTAACCGTTTCTTACGACATGTGCAATGATTGTCTTAATAAACTGTATTTGTTTTTGATCTAAAGATGTATCGTTAATAAAATCTGAAAATATCATATTTGCTACTTCTTGATCAAGTCCAACTATACTTCTTATCATACGCCCTATAGGCGTATCTTGATACTCTTCTTCATATTCTTCTCGCGTTCCAACCTCGTTAAACAAAATCGTTTCTAATGTTTTTATATCTTCACTCGTTAAAAGTTTGTTAGTTTTAATCTTATGAATTAAAATGTTATTTTGATTAGCCAAAACATATTCATTTACTCTTTCATTATATGGACGCATAAATTCATCGTCACCCAAGTCTCCCGTTTTATAAACGATACTAAGAACAGTATCATTGAAATGAGTATATAAAATTCTTCTCTGTTCTATTTCAATAAATTTAACTAATTCTCTTAATATCGTTCTTACATTCTCGCAATCAAACAAATCTGCATGCTCCCAGAACTCAGTAGACATCACATCAGATATTGTTTGCTGATTCTCTGCGACTTGAGGAATTGTCCCAAGCTTTGAAAGTTTTTGCGCCGTATCTTGAACTCTGTTGATTCCTCGCCGCATAGAACCTGATATTAGCCAATTTAGCTCTATAGAATACATCAGATTATCAAACAGTTTCGCCCCATCATCAGCATTGTTTGGTAAAACAATAGGAGCAATATGCGCCGAAAGTTCTGTAATCTCTTTTTCTTGTATGGCTACCCACGATTCTTTTTGTAAAAACTTATCATAGTATTTCAAGTGATTTCTCACTACAAAGCTTTCTCTGTCTAAACGTTTAATTTCAGCCATTAGATTATCAATCAGTATGTTGCGATGCGTTTCAAGTTGTTCTATACCTGTGTATCTAATGTCTTGTAAAGCACGAACAATTTGTGCCCTTAGCATAAATAATCTGTAGGTAATACTGAACCTTTCAGATGTTGAGTGCCCTAAAGGTTTTATAGCAAAAAACTCGAAGTTTGCGCAGAAATCGAATATTAAGAATTTATCCTTATCTTGACCCGGAGCAAATAAGTTTTCACAAAGCCTGGTTCCGCGGCCAATCATCTGCCAGAACTTTGCCCTTGAACGCACCTTCTTAAAGAAAACCAGATTCACTATTTCTGGTATATCAATACCAGTATCTAACATATCAACAGAAATCGCAATCTGCGGCATACTATTAGCTTTTTTAAAACTACTTATTAGATCACTTGAATAGTTCTCATAGTTATCAATGACGCGAGCAAAACCGCCTTTTAAATGTGGGAATAGAATGTTAAATCTTTTTTGAATTGCCTCAGCGTGTTTATGATTTTGGGCAAAGATTATCGTTTTACCTACCATATCTCCCTGCTTAATTTTTATCCCTGTATCCATAAGTTTATGCAGCACAGAATCTATCGTTTGATCGTTCATAATCCAGCTCATAAAGTCACCGGGTAACAGAGCTTCTGGCATTATTCCTTCTTCGTCCGCAAAGGTATCCTCGAAATGTGCTTTTTCATCATCGTCTAATTCATCATAAGCTAACCCTTCAAAGAGGTTTTTAAGCTGAATCTCGACTTGCTCAAAGCCCACTAAAACTTTGTCTTGCTCTACTGCTATATTTAGCGGATAGTTATATGTAGGGTTATCATTCTCTAATTCAAAAATATTATAAGTATTATGGTCAATATCGCTTTTTGGGGTTGCTGTCAACCCAAGCAGCATAGAGTCAAAGTACTCAAATACCTCTTTATATTTGTTATATATACTTCGATGCGCTTCATCCATGATTATCAAATCAAAGTGATCTGGCGTAAATATTCGAGACCCGTCATCACCTTTTAGTCCGTCAATTGCGTTCATTATAGTTGGATATGTGGAGAAAATTATACGAGCGTTGATGTTCTCTCTATCTTTCTCTTCAACCAAGTTACATAACGGCTCATCGGGCAGATGAATTGTAAAATTGCCTTTTGCCTGTCTTACAAGCTCTGTCCTATCTGCCAGAAAAAGCACGTTCTTCACCCATCCGTACCGCAGCAATACATCTACCAAAGATATTGCAACTCTCGTCTTTCCCGAGCCTGTTGCCATAACCAGAAGTGATCTGCGATGCTTTTTTATAAAGTGCTGACATACCGCACGTATAGCTTCTTTTTGATAATATCTATTGGTGATGCTTTCTTTTATTTCGAGCGACTCTAAAGGAAGCCTTTCTTTGCGCTTTTGTATTGCCCGCCGCAAACCGTTTTTCGTATAGAATCCCCATACTCTTCTCGGCGGATACATGCAGTCATCCCACAGCATTGTATCGAATCCGTTTGTATAGAAGATTATAGGACGCCGGCCAAACTGCTTTTCTAGACAATCTGCATACAACTTTGCCTGCTGCCTGCCTTTTACCGGATCGACAGAAGTGCGCTTTGCTTCGACCACCGCTAACGGCTTACTATCGTCATCAAACAATACATAATCTACAAATCCCGTCTCGCTTGAGTTCGGCATTCCTATCACCGGATATTCTTCTATACAATCCTTTTTAAATATCCAGCCTGCTTCTTTTAACGATACATCTATATATCGTTTTCTTGTCTCAAATTCACTTAGATCATCGGGCGATGCATATTCGAAGTGCTTTTTCTCTTTTTGGGATTTGGCAAGATTAAGCTCTTGCTGAAGCCGCGCATTGTTCTCCAGCATTTTCTCAAGCTCAGCTTCTTTCTGCGATATAATGCGCCTTTGCTTTTCTATCTGCTTCTCTGTCAGCTTCTCTTTGCCTGCGACAGGCAGCCCTCTTTCATCAAACGGCTTATCCGAATCTATATCTGTATAGCACCATGCGAGAAAACTGATAAACTCGTGCAGATATCGAAGAGACGCTACAGCCTCGTCACGCTTTATCTGTTTTGATGTATGAGCACATGCATTACCAAGCGATACTATATATTTAATATGAGCAAACATGCCGTTCTCTAAAATATCCATGAAAATCCGCCCATGAATCAAGCTCGAAAGGTTATTCCTATACGGCATTTCAAGCTCTTTATCGACGGCATAAACCCATTTCACGGCAAGCTCGAGCCCGCGCCGGCAGCTAACCGCACACTGCGCAGGGCTGATAGACAACGCCGCCTCTGCCTCTGTACAAGAGGTTATGAACGGAGCGAATGATTTTTCAGTTTTGAAGGGTAAGAAGTTAGACATAGATTTACTCCAAACAACAATTTTATGATCCGATAAAAATTTCAAGCATGTGCGCGATTGCATAGCAACTTTCTTGTAAAGTATCAATCGCATCGCGTTCTTTTTGTCCGATACTTATTTCGTCATCAAACTGAATGTTTGTAATGTTATCCTGCGTTTTTTCATAATTTGCCTGAATTAATATGTAGCGTTCTAATGACTCACAATGATTTTCAAATAATTCATAGGCGTCATATAAATTTTTTTCTTCACTAAACAATATATCATAATCGATGGGCACTCTCTTTCTATCCAAAAATGCTCTAAACATCGCCTCTTTTTCTGTTTTTAATCCATTTCTCATTTCCGATATTTCAATATTTACTTTACCTATTAAATGCCCCAGCTCTCTTTTAGCTATCTTTATTCGGTATTCTCGTTCTCTTGCTTTACCGAAATATAAGAAGAAGGCTGTTATAGCAGTACCAACGGCAAGATTCATACATAAATATGATATCCATTCGAAAAACTCTGTTTCTTTTGTTTTAAAAACAAATAATATCCCTGACGCAATGAATAATAGTATTATTATCAATGCTGTTAAGTAGTATTTTATTTTCCTCTCTCTCTTTGTTTCTTCTTTTACCCTTTCATTGAACTTTTCCCTAATACTCATACAAACAACTCCCCTGCAAACGCCCTCTGCGAAATACTATTATAATTATCCTCTAGCTTCTCCAAGCTTTCCTGCATCTTTTGTTTTTGCTCTTCTGTTTTTTGCACGATTTCTGCAAAGCGGTTTTGTAGGTCAAATACTGGAGATATAACTTTCAATGATTTAATAGCATTGAAGTTTAATCCTGATTTCACGCCGATTTGGTCTTTTTGATTAAATTGAATTTTACCGCCATCGCTTTCAAAATAGTATGCTAAAAAAATAGGGTTGCAATTTTCAATCAATCGAACCAAACATAGATGCTGATTAATGTATGCTCCAATGCTGGCTGTTTTAGAATCTACGACCGCTGTTCTGCCCAAATCTGCAGTTATACTAATTAACAAATCGTTTTCTTGTACTTTCGTCCGTATAGCTTCTTTTGTTTGTGGAGTTTGTACATATTTTATAGAATCAAAATTCAATTTCCCATTTTTGACGTTGTTAATTCTGATGAATATTTCTCCATTATTAGAATAATACTTTGCCCATCCTCTTGAACCACTAGTTATAAAGGATATTAAGCTTTCAAAGGCAATTACTTCCCACCCCATAGGATTAGTCACAGGGTCACCAAACATATCCAAAAACACGCTCTTGACATACTCGTCCAAAAGCTCTATCTGCTTTTTACGCTTGTCAATGAGCTCTTGCGCTTTATCTAGCGCGTCGGCTATTTTGCGCTGGATGGGGAGTGGTGGCAGGGGGATGGTAAGATTTTGTATCTCGCTCAACCTTATACTTGGATATGATTCATCTAAAATCAACTTGCTAGGTTTATAATAATTTAAATAATATTTTATATAGTTTGATGATACTTTTTCATTTAATATTACGCCAGCAAGATGGTTAACAATTGCAACTTTATTTTTCGTCATATAAATTCTATTCTTATGTATACTCATGCCACTTTTAGCAAACAAGATTGTATTCTTCGGAACTTGAATAGTTTTCTTGTTCTCGGCTATTTTTGGAAAATCAAATTCACTTTTTGCGTTTATCATTAGCTCATCTAAATGTGACACACGAATAAAAGGAATACCCTCATTTATAAAAGCTCCTTCTTTTGGCGCTGAACTACCCGAAACCACCTTTGCTATATCCTTAAGTTTTACTAGTTTCATCTTTTCCTCACTATTCAGGACAAATAACTACAGTTACTTTTATTTGGTCACTGCTTTGGTTCTCTAAGTCTTTCTTTAAGCCTGCGGGGTTATGAATATGACTTTCTTTGTCGTAGATAAAGCAAATAAGGTGATTGCATTCACTATGTTGTTTATATTTCTCAATATCAATTATCAATTCATCCCCTAGTTTTTTATCCTTAAGGGTATCCCTCGTCATCTTCGTTTCTATTACCAGTTTTTCATCAGGTAATAAAAAATCCATTCTTGCTGAGCCACCCGCATAACTAGGTGCCCACTCCTCTGGTCGTATATCATCAACAAAGAGTTTTAGTATAGCATGTATAGCATCCTGAACATCGTATTCATCCGTTATTTTGATGGTATCTCTGTCTTCACGTCTACGTTTGATTTGAGTAACGAATTTATCGAAGTTTCTCATTATTTTTGACAATAACTCAAAGTTGCCCGGTGCTTGTGGCTTTGGCGGCAATTCAGCAAAGCCTTTAATTATACCAATCAATTTATCAAAGGTATCGGAAAATATACCAGTTGTATCCTCTGTGGATTTTATAAGCTGAGAAAACCTTTGTACATTATTGTTATATTCTCCAAATTCATTTTCTAAGAACGTGATAGCTTTTGATACCCAACGAGAAGGCTCAACTCCAATAATATAGCCATATGTTCCATCACCTCCGCTTGAAAGGAATGTATCTCTTATCTGCTCACCTTCTATAATCAAATCGTCAATCGTCATTTTACCATATCCTCCAGCTCTTCTATTCCATGCATTATCTGCTTCTCAAGCTCTTTTACCTGCCCGAGTATTTCCTTCGGAGGATCATACTCTATCGCCTCATATACGATCTCTTTATACCGATTTAACGATAGGTCATATTCATTTTCTCTTATATTTTTTATGGGCACTAAGAAGGATTGGTCTGTGCGCACTCTTTCTGCCTCTTTGTCTCTATTGTGAAATCTCTTTATAATGTCGGGTATGTCGCCCTTTGTCTCTAGCTCTGTGCGTTTGTCGTCAAGAGAGTATCCATCGCTCTGCATGTCATAAAACCAAACATTGTCCGTTCCGCCTGCGTCCGTTTTGGTAAAGACGAGGATGGCTGTTGACACACCTGCGTACGGTTTAAACACGCCCGACGGCATAGAAATAACAGCCTCTAATCTGTGGTTTTCTATTATCTCACGTCTTACAGCTTTATGAGCTTTGGTAGACCCAAAGAGCACTCCGTCCGGCACTATGCTTGCACATCTTCCGCCTTTTTTAAGCATTCTTAGTATTAAAGATAAGAATAACAGTTCTGTCTTTTTAGTTTTGGCAATGCTTAGCAAGTCCTCCGAAACTGTGTCGTAATCTAGCGATCCCTTAAACGGTGGATTGGTGAGCACTAATGTGTATTTGTTTTTGTCTGTGTTTTGTATGGAAAGCGAATCTCGATATTCAATATTAGGATTGTCCACTCCATGAAGCATCATGTTCATTGCGCCGATTCTTAGCATCGTCCTGTCCATGTCGTGGCCGTAAAACATATCGTTGTTAAAGTGTGTTGTGAATTTAGCATCATGCCACTTTTCTTCATAATTGTCCCTAAAGTATTCTCCTGCCGACACCAAAAAACCTGCCGTGCCTGTCGCCGGGTCGCATATAATATCTTCCGGCAGCGGCTTCATAAGCTCTACCATCATATCAATTATGTGCCTGGGCGTTCTAAACTGCCCATTTGTGCCAGAGGTCGAAAGCTTACTTAAAAGATATTCATAGAGGTCGCCGCTTTCATCACGATTATCCATTGGCAGCTGGTCTATCCCATCAACAACCTTAGTCAAAACCTGTGGCGTGGGTATCATAAATATTGCATCTTTCATATATATACTGTACGCAGAGTCTTCATCAGGATGAAGCTCTTTAATAAACGGGAAAACTTCGTCTCTTACAATTTGATATATACTTGCCGCATCTTTATCCTTAAATATATCCCATTTGCAATTTTGCTTATCTTCAGGATAAATCGTTACATGCGGAATTCCAAGCACCAAAGCCTCACTTGCTTTTCTCTTTTCTATTTCGTCTAATCTTCGGATAAATAATAGGTATGTAATTTGCTCTATTACCTGAATCGGGTTTGTTATGCCGCCAGTCCAAAACGTTTCCCATATGCGGTCAACCTTGTTCTTTATGCTTCCAGTAACCATCGCCACCCTCAACTTTGTGTATTTATAATAAGTAATTTGTTTGAATATATAATAATTTGTTTTATTATATCATATTGCATAAAATTGTTAAATAAATAAAGTGATGTTGGAGTGAACAGTTTTGCGACCCTCGTTAATAGCATCCACCAGCCTTATAGAGCTTAAATATCTATAGTTTGAATTTGGTCTGTGTTTACAAGTTCTCTTATGTACATGATATACACCATCACCGTCAGTCTCAAGGTTGATTAAATACATTTATTTTCTCCTTTCTTACACCCTTAAACGGGGTCTCGTCGCTTGTAACATCCATAAATCTACTAGTATCAGCATCTCTCTTGATCCATGTATCAGTCGAAGAATTATAGGTTTGAGAGCGTTTTTTACTGCACCGCCTCTTGCATTATCGCCATACAGCTTGTTTTTTAGCCATGTAAGTTATCTCCCTTTGTCATCATTTATTATAATATCAATGGGTTTAATAAACTCATCGATAATTTCAGTTTTAATATAGCAGTGGTTTTATCACTTATTAATAGTTCAATGATTTTTATAAACCTTATTCAATCAATCAGACCTATCACAAAAGCACATCCAATTATTCTAGCGTTCCTACATGTTCAATTCTTAAATCTTCACATGCCAGACTGATTGTAGGGCAGGTCAGTATCAATAGGACAAACTTTTTACTTCTATTGATTATAATTTTAGGCAGTTCACATTTAAACTGCCTTTAGTTTATCATCATAAGATTAATTCAATTTTCACGCAAACTATTTTCTGCCTCTTTTGCACGATTAGGCCTTGTTTATATCACCAATATATCGTCAGTTATGGAGCTTTCAAGACGTTTTATATTCTGCTTAATACCAGCTATTTTTACATTAACATCTTTATGCAAAGTTTCAAGCCTTGCTCGCATTTTAATGTAGCTGTCATGAGTAAATTCTGCTTTACCATCCGTATGGACATATGAATGAAACAACATAGTTCTTGACTTCTCAATTTCTTCACTGCATTAAGGTTCTAAGCCATAATCCTCATTCACATGCTCATTCATATGCTCATTATCATGTTCTTGGTTTTGCTCAAACCACGCTTTCAACGCTTTTATTATTGTATCTTCAAATTCCATCGGGGTTGTATCCGCAGAAAAATAATCTTTTATTTTCTTATATGGTAGCTTAAATGCCTTTGGTGGCTGTTGTATCTTTTGAGTGATTATTTTATCTATCTTCTCGTATGTTAGCTCACCATTCTGACTAATGCCTTTAAGTGTTGTTGCTTGTTTTAAAGGTACACTGAAGTTTTCTTCACGAGATAAAATATCATATAGATTTTCTTGTTCCTTTGCATGTAAATATGATAGTTCTACCGCAGGAATAAAGGATAACTTTTTTTCATCGACCTTATCTAAAAGTTGCGGAGTAAGATTAGTTAAGCGAATGTATCTTTGAATCTGTCTACCGCTTTCATTGTTATTCTGTCCTAGCACGTCCGCCATTTCTAACTTCCCGACAACTTGTCGGGAAGTTAAATCGTTCCTTTTCCCTTGTGATTTTATAGCTTCCAACTTATACTTATAAGCCAATGCTTTTTCGCTAGGCAATATACCTTCACGTTGTTGAAGGTTACTATCAACCATAAGTATTATTGCAGTTTCATTATCCAGTTCTCGGATATTGCACGGAATTTCATCCAGCCCTGCTATTCTTGCTCCTTGCACTCGGTTATGACCTGCGATTATCTCATATTCATACTTTTTATGCTGTACAGGCCTTACAAGGATAGGCACTATAATTCCATGTTCTTTTATACTATCTGCTAAGCTTTGCATCTTCTCATTATCGTACATTTTAAAAGGATGTTTATCAAAGGGCTTTAGCTTTGATAGCGATAGATTAATTGGTTCACCTTTTGTTTTTGTTTGTACCTTTTCTACCTCTTCGCTGGGTTTAAATAAATCATCAAAAGATTTTAAATTAGGATTAATTTGCTCCATCTGCTAAAACCTCCTCTGCAAATGCTTCGTATGCGAGGGATACTTCGCATTTTGGGTTATATAGATAGATGCTTTTTCCTGTAGCTGTGTGTTCTACTGCTCTAACTGATTGGGGGATTGTGTTTTTAAATATGCGGATTTGATTTCCGTATGCTTGCTCTAAGTTAGACGTAATGGCTTTACTAAAATTCAAACGTTCATTGTACATGGTTATCAGTATCCCTTTAAAGTCTAAATTGGGATTGAGATGCTGCTTGATTTTGCTAATAGTGCTTATCAACATTTCAAGGCCTTTAGCGCTTAGGTAATGTGCTTGCACCGGTATTAGGACTGAAGTTGAAGCTACTAAAGCATTGATTGTTAACATACCTAGCGAGGGAGGACAATCAATTATTATTATCTCGTACTCATTTTGAATTGTTTCTAAAAATGTTTTTAAGATTCTTTCTCTTGAAAAAGCATTGACAAGTGAGGGCTCAATGCCCGATAGTTGAATAGATGATGGGATGATATCACAGTTTTCTGACTGTAATGTATACTGGTCTTTTATAAGGGTGAAATTATCCTCAATGTATTCCATGAAGATATTTGCTATTGTGATGGGGAGTTCGTCCGGATTTTGGAAGCCCATACACATGGTTAGATTACTTTGTGGGTCGAGATCTAAAAGCAAGACCTTTTTGCCTCGTCGTGCAAGGCTTGTTCCTAGGTTTACTGTTGTGGCTGTTTTTCCAACTCCGCCTTTTTGATTCGCTACTGCGATGATTTGGGTGTTTTTCATGGTTTAGCTCCTTATTATTTAGATTTTTTACGGTGGCAATCGTAAAATCCATTCAATAAGGTTTTTTTGTATTTTTTTGTGTATTCTATGGGATTATTTTCGGTCTAAAATATACTCCACCCACCAACAAAAAAGCGCACATTTATGTGTGCTTTTTTTGTTGATTGTGATTGGATGGACTCGAACGCGAGCGATAAAAAACATGCCAGACGGCATGTTTTTAGCGAGACGGGTCGATTGTTACAAACTATCAAACCGCAGTAACGTCGCGGAATCGAAACAATCAGCTTGGTCTTTAAAATTGGGTGGACTCGAACGCGAGCGAGCCGCCGCCAAATACCCAAGGGGCAGACCCTAGCGGAGTAAGGCGAGTGAGACGGGTCGATTGTTACAAACTATCAAACCGCAATAACGTCGCGGAATCGAAATAATCGGCTTGGTCTTCGAAATCTGACGGACTCGAACGCGAGCGATAAAAAACATGCCAAACGGCATGTTTTTAGTGAGACGGGTCGATTGTTACAAACTATCAAACCGCAGTAACGTCGCGGAATCGAAATAATCGGCTTGGTCTTCGAAATCTGACGGACTCGAACGCGAGCGATAAAAAACATGCCAAACGGCATGTTTTTAGCGAGACGGGTCGATTGTTGCAAACTATCAAACCGCAGTAAAGTCGCGGAATCGAAACAATCAGCTTGGTCTTTTAATTTGGGTGGATTCGAACACGAACTCGCCGCCGCCAAATACCCAAGGGGCAGACCCAGGCGGGTCGGTATAAAGCAACTGTCTTATCATAGTAAGCCGCGGAATCGAAACAATCAGCTTGGTCTTTTAATTTGTGTGGACTCGAACGCGAGCGGTAAAAAAGATGCCAGACGGCTTTATTCCTTTTATTATCGGTTATAGAAACATGGCAGATTTGTAATGCCGTACTGTTGATATTACTGTATAAAATTTCTCATCGCCCATTGACATGCAAATAAAAAAGTTATAATCTACTAATATTGTGATTATAATCAAAAATTGCAACTTTAAATTGTAAAAAATTAAGGAGAATCTCAATGTTAAGAAAAGATGTTGACTTTGCTGTTTATAATAAAACTGCCCCGAACAAAGAAGGGTTTTTCGGTACATACGGAGGAGCATTTATTCCGCCGCAGCTCGTTTCCGAATTTGAAAAAATATCGTCCGCATACCAAACTATATGTAAAAGCTCAAAATTCATCAATGAACTAAGAAGAATCAGAAAAGAATTTCAGGGGCGCCCCACACCTACATATTATTGCGAAAGATTATCAAACAGCATAGGCAAATGCCAAATATATTTAAAAAGAGAAGATTTAAACCATACCGGAGCGCATAAGCTAAATCATTGTATGGGAGAAGCCCTGCTTGCAAATTATTTAGGAAAAAAGAAAATAATCGCAGAAACAGGCGCCGGACAGCATGGCGTAGCGTTGGCTACAGCAGCAGCTTTTTTCGGGCTGCAATGTGATATTTATATGGGTGAGGTAGATATAGCGAAACAAGCGCCGAATGTTGCAAGAATGAAACTGTTAGGCGCAACCGTTATTCCCGTTTCTCACGGGCTGAAAACACTCAAAGAGGCTGTGGATGCAGCTTTTGAAGCTTATATGGGCGAATTCGAAGATTCTATGTATTGTATAGGTTCGGTTGTCGGGCCTCATCCTTTCCCTCTTATGGTCAGAGATTTTCAAACAGTTGTAGGAATCGAGGCCAGAGAACAATTCCTCGATATGACGGGCAATCTTCCCGATGCAGTTGTTGCATGTGTAGGCGGCGGTTCAAACGCAGCGGGCATTATGACACCGTTTTTAAATGATCCAGTTGAGCTTTACGGAGTAGAGCCTATGGGAATAGGCACAAAAATAGGCGAACATGCCGCAAGCCTGACGTACGGAACAGAAGGTGTTTTGCACGGATTTAACTCTATTATGCTGCAAAATGAAAAGGGAGAGCCTGAACCTGTTTATTCTGTTGCCAGCGGATTAGATTATCCTTCAGTCGGCCCGGAGCACGCATATCTTAGAGATTTGGGCCGCGTAACATATAAGTCTGCATCTGATGATGAAGCAATCGACGCTTTCTTTCTGCTGTCAAAGCTGGAAGGTATAATACCAGCTTTAGAAAGCGCTCATGCAGTTGCTTATGCTATTGTATTAGCAAAGGAAATGGGCACCGGTTCAATTTTAGTGAATTGTTCAGGCAGAGGCGATAAAGATTTAGATTTTGTACTAGAGAAATATGGAGATAGATTAGGCGATTAAAAATGTTTATAAAATAGCATATGAGTAACTCTTATATGCTATTTTTCTATAACACTTTATTATTTTTTGATAACCTGAATACTTTATTACGAAAAGAGATAAATATGAGTCTAAGAGAAGACGCCGAGCAAATTATAGAAACTGCTATTTTTGAATCGATGCCCGACAAAGCTGTCGCAAAAGCGCTGGAATCGGCAAATTTTGCCGGTAAAGTTATTCTTGTGGCAGTAGGAAAAGCCGCATGGCAGATGGCAAACAGCGCCTGCGCTATCCTAGATAAAAAAATTCAAGATGGAATTGTCATAACTAAATATGACCACGCAAAAGGTTCACTTGGCAATATACAGATCTTCGAAGCCGGCCATCCTGTTCCCGACAGCAACTCATTTGCTGCTACAGAATCGGCGATTAAACTTGTCAGCAATCTGTCCGCGGATGATACAGTTTTGTTCCTGATCTCGGGCGGAGGTTCAGCTCTTTTCGAAAAACCATTGTGCACTGCAGATGATATGAAATCTGTAACAGCACAGCTTCTTGCATGCGGTGCCGATATCGTAGAAATAAACACAATAAGAAAACGGCTTTCCGCAGTAAAAGGCGGTCGTTTCGCACAGCTCTGTGCCCCCGCAAAGGTTTTTTCCATAGTACTTTCGGATATAATCGGAGACCCGCTCGATATGATAGCTTCGGGGCCTGCATATCCTGACAGCTCGACCTGCGATGAGGCGCTCGATATCGTAAAAAAATATAATCTGTCGTTTCCCCAAAACATAATTTCTCTGCTTAAAAAAGAGACCCCGAAATTTCTTTACAACGTAGAAACATATATAACGGGAAGCGTGCGCGAGCTATGCATTAGCGCAAAACGGGCATGTAAAAAGCTTGGCTATAAACCGATTATACTAACCGACAGCCTCAGCTGTGTAGCAAGGGAAGCAGGAAGTTTTTTTGCTTCAATAGCGCAATATCACCAAGATACAAAAACTTCGCTTGCATTTATTGCAGGAGGAGAAACTGTTGTACAACTTACCGGCAGCGGCCTGGGAGGGCGAAATCAAGAACTTGCTTTATCGGCTGCACCGGCTATATCGGGCTTTTCTGATACTGCTCTTTTTTCAGTCGGCTCAGACGGCACAGACGGCCCTACAGACGCGGCAGGCGGATATGTTGACGGTCAAACTTTTCAGACACTTAAAGATAAAGGCGTTGATATATCAGAAATTCTTGCCGACAATAATGCGTATTACGCGCTCCAAAAAAGCGGCGGGCTTATAATAACGGGCGCAACGGGTACAAACGTAAATGACTTAACCGTTTTGCTTATAAAGCGGTAACTTATATACATTTTTTAATGCAGAGAACCTCGCTGCCGCTAAGGGCATCGAAGTTCTCTAAAAATCATTTTTTACCTTGCTTGCTTAACGCTTGCTTTTAATCAACAAATTCTTTTAAATATCCGTAACCCTGCTCCTGCATATCATCATACGGTATAAACGTAAGCGTAGCGCTGTTCATGCAGTATCTGACTCCGTTCGGCACACCGCTTTCTCCGTAAAATACGTGCCCCAAATGTGAGTTGCCCGCACGGCTGCGCACTTCTGTACGCTCTGTACCCATAGAATCGTCTGTCAAAAATACTAAAGCATTTTTGTCGATGGCGGCGGAAAAGCTCGGCCAGCCCGTTCCGCTGTCAAATTTATCGCTCGATGAAAACAACGGCTCGCCCGTTACTACATCAACGTATATGCCGCGTTCATGATTATTCCAATACTTGTTCTGGAACGCCGGCTCTGTTCCAGCTTCCTGTGTTATATTATACTGTGCATCCGTCAGCATATCTTTTATTTCCTGCTCTGACGGGCGCCTGTAGTCTGCAGGGTCTGCTATCATCTCTTTAACAAGCTCCATCTCTTCTTTTGGTATGTGGCAGTATCCGCCCGGATTTTTCACCAGATAATTCTGATGATACTCCTCCGCATCATAAAAGCGCTCTAGCGGCTCTATCTCTACAGCAAAAGGCTCATACCTCTCTTTTTCAATCTCGGCTATGCTTTCAACAATTTGCTTCGAAGCTTCGTCAGCATAATATACGCCCGTCTGATATTGTGTTCCAATATCAGGTCCCTGTACGTTTTCACCGTCGGATCGATAACGCTAAAGTACGCAAATAGAATAGCATCAAGGCTAACTTTTGCAGAATCGTATTCTACGCGCACCGTCTCGCGGTATCCTGTTTCTCCTGTAGAAACGGAAGTGTATGTTGGCTCGGCTCCCTCCTGCCCGTTGGCATAACCGCTTACAGCGTTGACAACGCCGGGTATAGACTGGGCAAGCTGTTCTATTCCCCAAAAGCATCCGCCCGCAAGATATATAACATCAATACCTTCCTGCTTTACATAATTTTTATCCATAATTTCGCTCGTATCCTCCTCTTTATCCGCCGCAGATGACGGCTCGTCAGAAACAGTATTTCCTGCTGCCCCGCAGGCGCCCATTATTATCATTAACCCTGCCAGCATTATAAAAATAAGCTTTTTCATTATTATTTCCTTTCCGGACAGTTTTTCACCTGTATTTACCTAGTTTTTATTTTAATAAAAAAATAAATACAAACAGTTAATAAGTTGTATTTATTTTATTAATAATGATTATGAATAGCTTGAATAGCAAAAAAATAGCCGATGCGTTTTACACCGGCTATCAGTATTATTCTATTTTTTTATATGCCTTACGCCGCTTCTTCTTCTTCTTGCTTTCTTCTCTTCCAAACAAAGAAGAATATCAAGAACAGTAGCGCTGCGCCGCCTATCGCTATCAGAATCCACCACGGGAATCCGCCGGCCGAAGCTTCGGGAATCTCTTCATCGCCGAGCGCCGCCGTATCACCAGCTTCAGGAACATCTTCCTCTTCGAGTAATACAGGGGTTTCTTCATACTCAGCGGTTATGGTCAAATTCTCTGTTACAGCATCAAACTCATCGCTCCAGCCCGTGAAAGTAAATCCTTCTCTCTCAGGCTCTTCCGGAGCAGTCGCCGCCGTGTTCCATTCTACAGTTTGTACGTCTCCTATCTGCGTACCGTCAAAGTCCACAAACGTTACTGTATATGTATTGATGTCGTACTCTGCGGTAACAGTCGTAGTTGCTGTTATAGAATCAAACGGTACATCCCAGCCCGCAAACGTATATCCTTCTCTTTCTGGGTCTGCCGGCGCTGTTGCCGGGTCACCGTACAACACACCGTCCGTACCAAGAACCTGTCCGTCATAATCTACAAATGTGACAGTATAGCCGTTTCTGATATAGCTTGCGACTGCAACAATGTTCTCTTGAACATTCGTCAGGCTGTCAACGATTGTATCATCATCTCCGGTCAGTATCCATTCGTCAAACGCAGATCCCGTAACAGCGGGCGCCGTTTCGAATGTCGCGGCATTACCCCAGTCGATTGTCTGCGCAGCACCGATTTGCGTGATTCCGTCCGCTTCAAAGAATGTCACTGTGAATGTATTTATCTCATACTGTGCAGTTACTGTCGTATCTGCCGTTATTGCGTCAAACGGTACATCCCAGCCGGTAAAGGTATAGCCTTCTCTCTCTGGGTCTGCCGGAGCCAGAGCCGCCGTGTTCCATTCAACCACCTGAACAGCCCCTATCTGCGTTCCGTCAAAATCTTCAAATGTTACGTCGAGATAGAGGGTATTTACTGTCAGCGTTCCTGGCACAAACGCTATATCATAATTTCCGGATGTAAGTCCGGCTGGTGTTATTGAATATGTTCCAACAGGGCTTCCCGAAACATATGGGCATACAAATGCCAGTGTGCCGCCAAGGTCGCCTGCATCGTCTCCAGCTGCAAATCCATTTAATACCGCAGTATACACGGGAGCCGCATCATTGAATATCACCGTCTTGTCGTCCGCTGTTACCGTCAGCGTTTTCTTGGCAATCGTGAACGTGCCGTCAACAACTGCTATGCTGTAGTTTGGATTGGTTCCAAGCGTCGCCGTAATATTGTACGTCCCGGCGTTTTCACCCAGATCGCGAATCAGAGTGTAATCCAGCGTGTCGCTGCCAACCATACCGGTCACTACTGCCGTTAATGGAGGATCAGTTTCTCCGTATACTTTGTTCTTATTATCGATCGTAATAGTCGCGGCTTTCTTGTTTATGGTCAGCGTGCCGTTTTTGGTTGTAATGTTATAGTTATCATTAACAGCACCCGAGCCAAGCGTCACGATGATATCATAGCCGCCTGCGTTTTCACCCGGATTACGGCTCAGGCTGTAATCGAGCGTCTCACCGTTCACAGCACCCGTCACCGTCGCATTAAGCGCCGGGTCAGATTCGCCGTAAATCTTGCTCTTATCATTCGCGGTAATAGTCGCGGCTTTCTTGTTTATGGTCAGCGTGCCGTTTTTGGTTGTAATGTTATAGTTATCATTAACAGCACCCGAGCCAAGCGTCACGATGATATCATAGTCGCCTGCGTTTTCACCCGGATTACGGCTCAGGCTGTAATCGAGCGTCTCACCGTTCACAGCACCCGTCACCGTCGCATTAAGCGCCGGGTCAGATTCGCCGTAAATCTTGCTCTTATCATTCGCGGTAATCGTCGCGGCTTTCTTGTTTATGGTCAGCGTGCCGTTTTTGGTTGTAATGTTATAGTTATCATTAACAGCACCCGAGCCAAGCGTCACGATGATATCATAGCCGCCAGCGTTTTCACCCGGATCGCGAATCAGAGTGTAATCCAGCGTGTCGCTGCCAACCATGCCGGTCACCACTGCCGTTAATGGAGGATCAGTTTCTCCGTATACTTTGTTCTTATTATCGATCGTAATAGTCGCGGCTTTCTTGTTTATGGTCAGCGTGCCGTTTTTGGTTGTAATGTTATAGTTATCATTAACAGCACCCGAGCCAAGCGTCACGATGATATCATAGTCGCCTGCGTTTTCACCCGGATTACGGCTCAGGCTGTAATCGAGCGTCTCACCGTTCACAGCACCCGTCACAGTCGCATTAAGCGCCGGGTCAGATTCGCCGTAAATCTTGCTCTTATCATTCGCGGTAATCGTCGCGGCTTTCTTGTTTATGGTCAGCGTGCCGTTTTTGGTTGTAATGTTATAGTTATCATTAACAGCACCCGAGCCAAGCGTCACGATGATATCATAGCCGCCTGCGTTTTCACCCGGTTCGCGGCTCAGGCTGTAATCGAGCGTCTCACCGTTCACAGCACCCGTCACCGTCGCATTAAGCGCCGGGTCAGATTCGCCGTAAGTCTTGCTCTTATCATTCGCGGTAATCGTCGCGGCTTTCTTGTTTATGGTCAGCGTGCCGTTTTTGGTTGTAATGTTATAGTTATCATTAACAGCACCCGAGCCAAGCGTAACGATGATATTATAGCTGCCTGCGTTTTCGCCCGAAACACGGCTCAGGCTGTAATCAAGCGTCTCACCGTTCACGGTACCCGTCACCGTCGCATTAAGCGCCGGGTCAGAATCGCCGTACGTCTTGCTCTTGTCATTCGCGGTAATCGTCGCCGCTGCTTTATTCACCGTTTGTCCGCACGTTCCTGAGCTTGCCTTATATAAGGAACTGCCGCTATACTCCGCCTTGATCGTATAGCTGCCGGCGGGCAGACTTGAAGTGGTTATAGCTGCGCTGCCGCCCGATACTGCTGCCGAACCAATCGATGACCCATTAGCATAGAACTTCATCGTCCCCGTTGCCGCGCTCGGGCTTACCGTTGCGGTAAATGTAACCGATTGTCCGTAGGTCGAAGAATTATTCAAACTCGTTATCGTTGTTGTGGTTTCGGGCAGCGTATATGTTACCCTAAGTTGTACATGATCTAAATATGAATTAAGTGTACCTGCTGTTGATCGCACATGTACTTCAAAATGATTGTTTATTTTGTCGGCCGTCCATCCCCCGTAGCCCCATGTATTACCGGTGCCGCCAAGCGAGTAAATCCTGTCTTCATTGGTCATCTTTTCTGTGGTTTTTTCTCCCCTGCTTTTTCCACTGTCCAGAAGGTTTACTTCAAACTTCCTGGCTATTGATGCCCGATTTTTATGCGCTTCCAGCCGTATTTGTATTCCCTTGATAATAGCGGTGGACGGAACTATATTGTTACCGAATGTATAGTCCACAGCATCTCCATGCCAGTCAAAATTAGCATAATTATTATTTGATACATAAGCATTTCCGGGACTCCCAACAGTAGTGTTGTCATTATAGCTCGTGGCGCTTTTCCATCCTGAGTTATCTGCCAATGCAACCGATGATCCGATTACAAACACCATGCTGAATGCCAGCATCATACTCAATAGTATAAACGGAATTTTCTTTTTCATAATAAATCTCCTTTTTCTATTAAATCAAATTCTCTGCTTTACTTTAGAATTGCCTATCAATTCTTTCTTTATTGCCATATATGGAAATAAAAAGAATATAAAAAATCGGCTGCTAAAGTGTTACCTTTGGCAGCCGAACCATCATATCCTTTATCGTATATCTTGGAGTTAGATTTCATGCTTTGCGTCCCCGTTTTTCAGCCGGGTTTGCCTTTTTCTCATGTAGTATCAATCAAAAAAGGCCTACCTCAATCGATAAGAGGTGGCCGAACGGTCATAGTTACAAAAAACCTTAGACTCCATGCTTTGCGTCCCCGTTTTTCAGCCGGGTTTGCCGTTTACTCTAAATATTGTTATGAATGATACTATATATCTTGGTTTAAATACTGTTGTTATTCAATTATATGGTATTATATCATTGATGTATTTCAATGTCAAACAAATAAAGCCAATTTTCTCCATATTATAAGATATAAGCCCAAAAAGACATAAAAATATTGTCAAAATTAATTTTTATCAAACGGCAAAACAAAAAATTGCATAAAAAAAACCGCCTGATGCATATGCAAGGCGGCCTAAATTTTTTTGGAGGCAATGAAGAATACCTCTTTTTTTGGGTACTATAAATAAGGAGAAGTTGGATTTTCTATGATGACTGCACCTGTTTATACTCTTTTAAAAGCTGCTGCCCCAGAGCGCCGAGAGGATGCCTTACTGCAAACTCACCTCTCGTGAACCCTTTTAGCTCAGAAACGGTAACAGCTATAGCGTCACCGACGGCGAGCACCGCCAAAGCGCTCGATGTCGGCGCTAAGTTAAGATGATCTATCTCTTTTTTAACTTTAACACATAACGCCACATCACACTTTCTTGCTAATTCTGATTTATTATCCTTTGTTATCGCAATCGTCTTGCATCCTAAAACCTTAAGCGAAGGTATCATACCGACAACTTCATCCGTCGTGCCGCTGTTTGATATCATTATGACAATATCTTTATCTTCGACAACCCCTATGTCGCCGTGCAGCGATTCATCAGCGTGCAGGAAAAATGTTGGCGTGCCTATACATGAAAAACTGGCCGCAAGTTTCTTTCCGATATGCCCCGATTTTCCTACGCCCGAAATAATAAGCTTGCCTTTACATTCCATTATCATTTTTACAGCTTCAAAAAATGCGTTATCAACGTACTGTGCAGTTTCATTAACAAGCTGGCATTCTTCGGCAATTTTATCCTTTATGTTTTTTATTACATCTTTTTTATTGTATTGCATGACTACCACTCCTTTTCGACTCATCCCCAAACTATTTGATTATTCCAATCTTTTCTCTTTCGAGAGAGATAAACACCGCTGCTACTAAAACTAGTCCTTTAACGAGCATCTGTACTTCAGACGGTATACCGCTTAAAACCATTCCGTTTGCGAGTATGGATAAAATCAGCGCGCCAAGCACAGTACCGCCTATACCGCCTATACCGCCGGTAAGAGGCGTTCCCCCAAGCACAACAGCCGATATACAATCGAGCTCAAATGAATTTCCCGTTGCAGGAGAACCAGATCCTAACCTTCCCGCCATGATAACTCCGCCGAGCGCCGCCATTGTACTGCATAAAATAAATATTAATATTTTGTATTTCTTGACTTTTATACCCGTCATAACGGCGACTCTTTCGTCTCCGCCTATCATTCGTGTATATCTTCCAAAGACAGTATGGTTTAGCAATATGTATGTTATTGCAAAAGCAATTACACCGACAATCACTATCCAGGGCATAAGCGCCATCTGCTTAATTGCGCTTTCGAAAGGCACCATGATAACAGACCCTTCGGTATAAATAATACACAGCGCTCTTGCAATAGAAAGCATACCAAGTGTTGTGATAAATGACGGAATTCTCAATATGGTATGTACTATTCCGTTAAAAAGGCCGCAGATTATTCCAACGCTTAAACCGGCCAATAAAGCTAAAAGCGAGCTTGATGTCACATCTAAAACCGAAGCTGCAATAACGCCGGATAACCCGAGCACAGAACCTACAGACAAATCTATGCCGCCTTCAATTATTACGAAAGTCAGCCCAAAGCTTACAACGGCTACGACAACTGTTTGATTTAGTATAGTGAGCATATTATCAAAATTGAGAAAACGCCCCCCTTGAATAATGGAAAACAATATCAACAACAGAATGAATGCTGAAAATGATATGTTCTTTTTAACAAATACCAGAAACCCTTTTGATGGAATACGACTATTAGACATTCAAATCTTCCTCCCTTAAAAAACAACTAAAAACGTAATTTTAAATCATGTATTTTATCAGATTTTGTTCGCCGGGATGTTCATCCCTTGTAAACGAGCCTGTTATTTCACCCTTTCTCATTATTATAATCCTATCACTCATTCCGATAAGTTCAGGCAATTCATCTGAAATCAATATGATTGCTTTACCCTGTTTCTTCAAACTTTCAATAAATTTATATATCTCCTGCTTTGCGGCAACATCGACACCGCGCGTAGGCGAATTCATTATAAGCAGATCCGAATCATTTGAGACCCATTTGGCTATGGCAACTTTTTGCCGGTTTCCTCCGCTTAAGCTTTCGACCGTTTCTTCGATAGAGTTCGCCTTTACTCTTAACGCTTTAGCGCTTTTTCCGGCTATGTCTCTTTCTTTATTCCTGTTGACAAACCCCATATTGCTTAAATTCTTTAAAGAAGCCGAGGAAATATTTTCTTTTATTGAAAAGTTTACTACCAAACCTTCCTTTTCCCTGTCTTTTGGAACATAACCAATATTGTTTTTTAGCGCTGTATTTGTCGAGTTAAAGTGTATTTTTTTACCTTTATAAATAATATCGCCGCTGTTTGGAGGATATGTGCCAAATAAAATCCTGCCCAATTCCTCTACTCCGCAGCCGCCTATGCCGCCGATACCCAAAATCTCTCCCTCGCTTACGTCAAAGGAAATATTTTTAAACGCACCTTCCTTAGACAAGTTCTTGATTTCGACCATCTTCGCACCCAATTTTCCGACAGCATCATTTTCGCGATAATAATCTTTGTTTATTTCTCTGCCGACCATGTTTGAGATAACTTCATTCTGTGTAGTTTTCTTTACATCAAATGATTTTATGTATTTCCCGTCGCGCAGAATCGAGATATTGTCACAAAGGTCAAAAACCTCTTTTATAAAATGCGAAATATAGATGACCGCAACACCCTGGTCTCTTAGTTTTCTAAGCATCTTATATAATTTTTCCGCCCCGTCATGTGAAACCGCTGCGGAAGTTTCGTCAACAATAAGAATTTTTGGTTCAACAGAAAGAGCCCTTGCAGTTTCTACAAGCTTTCTTCCCTCGTAATCAAGATCGCTCAAATACTTTGTTTCATTAATATTATCAAAACCCAAAGAATCTAATACTTTTCTTGCTTCTTCGGCTTGCTTTCTCTTTTTTAATAATCCGGTTTTACCTATGAATTTTGAATCTCTGCCAATAAAAATATTTTCTGCAACTGTTAGGTTCAAAAGTATGTTAGGCTGCTGCATAATAATGGATACATTATGTTTCTCTGCTTCTAAAGCGTTTTTTGGTTTAAAGAGCTTATCCTCAAGATACATTTCACCCGCAGTTTTGTGATATATCCCCATAATGATTTTTACAAGTGTCGATTTCCCCGCGCCGTTTTCGCCCACAATACCGTGTATCTCACCTGGTTTAAACTCTAAAACATCATCATCTGCCCAATCTAAAGCCTTTGTGCCTGGAAAATATTTTTTTATACCTTTTAATACTAATATAGGTTTCATTTTAAACTCTCCAAAACTTTCTTTTTCGTTTTTTAGATAAAGGGGAGAATGATGGTTCTCCCCTTTACCCGGGCTTTTACAATTAGTCTAACGATAGTTCGAAATAAGTTACCGCATCAGGTGTGAATGTCCTTGATATAGACTTGATATCTATAGGAGCAGCACCGTCGATGTACTTAGCTTTAAATGCGTCAAGGTTATCGAGTGAAACTGCCAGAAGGTCAAGTCTTACAACTGTCTCGGTAGGCAGGTTGCCGTTTATTGCATCATAAACCATTACCAGAGCAAAACCTGTCTGCATCCAGTGTCCGCCTGTCGAGAAATATAATTCTCCGGCTTCTATAGAAGAAATTGCCGGGTCAAGCAAGTCCATACCGCCAACTTTTACTTTGTCAAGTATGCCTTTTTCTTTAAGTATATTTACCGTAGCAAGTGCGTGAGAATCGTTATAACACCATACGCCGTCAAGGTCAGGGAATGACTGTAGCATGTTTCTGAAAGCTTCGTCGCCCTGATCCATATTTTCGCCAGCCGCTTCATATTGAAGAAGTGTTACATCAGAGTTTTCTTCGATTGCCAATTCTAAACCTTCTTTTCTTCCTTCGGCAACAGAAGTTCCGGCAAATCCGCCGATACCAACGATATTCTTGCATCCTGCATCAATAAGAGCCATAGCGATAGCTTTTCCGGCAGTGACATCATTAGGGCCGATAAATCCAAGATAGTCTTCACCTGCAACAAGGTCGTCACCAGGCCATCTGTCGGCGATCATAACAGGAATATCCTTTTCTTTGCACATGGAAATGATTCCAGCACATACAGAAGCATCCTGAGGAGCCAAAACAAGGCCGTTAATACCGTCAGCGATCATGTTCTCAACGTCAGAAATCTGTTTTTCCTGCTTATTGTCACAGTCCTGCGCCACAAGTTCAACACCGAGTTCTGAAGCTGCATACTCTACGAAGTCTAAGCTCTTTGCCCAAAACTCATTGTTCTTTGTTGGGAAAGTGAACCCTATCTTGATTGACTCAGGAGCCGCAGTGTCATCAGCCGCAGTGTCGTCTGCCGCTGTGTCATCTGCCGCTGTGTCGTCTGCCGCCGTGTCATCTGCCGCTGTGTCGTCTGCCGCTGTGTCCGGGGCGGTTGTTGTGTCTTTAGCACACCCTGCCACTAATGCGACTAGCATTAAGGCCACCAATAAACATACAAGCAATTTTTTCATAATTTTCCTCCTTGATATTTTTTATTAAGCCGGCTGTAAAAATGAAACGAATTCCATCACTACTCTTACATCTTTACAGCAACTTAATTCTTAATTCTTAATTTTTTTTTGCTCAGAATCCAAGTATACTTCATTATTATCTTCGGCTTTTTTTCGAAAAACAAACAATTATAATACTAACTTGGGCGCATCATATCCGGGAACTATATAGTTCTCCTGCAAAGGCAGCTCTACCCATGAATTTGTCTCCATAGACATATAAGCTCCGACGAGAACATCTGTCACGATCGCGCTTATCTCGGGCGTGAGTGACGGCTCTTTGTCGTTTTCCACGCAGTCAATGAAATGCTCGAGCATAGACTTATACGCCCATCCGCGTTTGGGGTATATAGGCACCCAGCGCTTGGGCACGTTTCCGTCCGGCTGCATGATATCCTCCGACCAGAAAAGCTGCGGATAACGGTATTCACGTACTATCTCGGGCAGCTCGGTTTGTTTGAAATCTTTGTTAGTAAACACAGCTAAAGGCGCGCTCTGGAACGGGTTTGTGGCTTCAGAGCCGGTAAATATCGTGCCCTCGCTTCCGTATACCTCGGATATGTTTGAAACTGCGGGCGAATAGCGGTCTCCGCTTATAACGCCGGTAGCTCCGTTCTCAAACTCAATGGTGATCCAGAAAGAGTCGTCAAGCGTTGTATACTCAGCCGGCGTAACCTGCCTTTTTACTATGCCTACAACACGTTTTGGTTTGCTGTTCATCAAAAACGTAAGCAAGTCGGCTCTGTGTGCGCCAAGGTCAAATAGTGCCCCCGCGCCCGCCTCGGCCGGCGTTGCCCGAAATCTTGTGAAAGAAAGCTGTTCGTGGTAAAGTCCCCAGCCTTCATGCAGCGAAGAACGGCCCATTCTCGGCGCGCCTATAAATCCGTCGTCTATCAGCTGGCGGGCGATGACATTTTGCTCCCAAAACCGCTGATTCGTTCCGGCCATCAAAAATACGCCTTCTTTTTTGCATACGTCTACCATAGCCCACGCTTCTTCGTGCGTGCACGCAAAAGGTTTTTCTACTATAACGTGCTTTTTCGCGCGCATGGAATCGATCGCCTGCTGAGCGTGATATCGGTTTGGCGTGGCCACGATCACTACCTGAACCTCTTTGTCTTCGAGCATATCGTGATAATCGGTATAAGTGCGTTTCGGTTCCCATTTTTTCGCCATGGATTCCAAAAATTCTGGTTTAGTATCACACAATGCTATGAGTTCCGCGTTCGGCAAAGCGCGTATGGAAGGGCAATGGCCAATCTCCGCAATCGAGCCGCTGCCGATAATGCCTACTCCAATCTTTTTCATTTTAACTCTTCCTTTCTTTATTTTGATTAATACGTTTTTCTACATCAGCCAGAGAAGGCATTCTTTCTTTTATGCAGCCTCCGGTTTTTTCTATCACCAATGAAGCAACGGCGTTTCCGAATACTATTGCGCGCTCTATATCGGGGTCTTGGCTAAGGCTCGCCATGAACCCTGCTCCGAAAGAATCGCCCGCGCCTGTAAAATCTACGGGATTGTCCGAAACGAATCCGTCGATATACATTTCTTTTTCGCCCTCTTTTTTGTAGTAACACCCCTTTTCGCCTAGCGTTACCACGCATGCTTTCGCGCCTTTGGAGAAAAAGTACCTTGATATACTGTCAAGATTCATACCGGGCAGTATGTGCGTTAAATCCTCTTTGCTTGCCTTTAATATAGAGCTGTATTTTGCTGCCTGCGACAAAATCCTGTCGCCTTTGGTTTCGAATATCGTATAATGGTCTTTGGATGTCGCTCCGCCGTATCCGCCCAGATCGACAACCACCTGTTTGCCGAGCTGTATAAGCTTTTTGTTTACGCTTATGTCGACCTCATAATCCATAGGGCATATGTAATGATATTCGCATTCCAAATACTCTTCGGGAATATCCCTTGCGAATATGTTCGGAGCTTTGTAGTCGTACTCAACGAATTTCGTTCCGTTTTTTCTGTAGTTTAGAGTGTTAGTGGTGCTGCGCTCGTGCTCTATCAGCCCGTCATGGTCCACTTTTTGCAGGTGAGTTGTAAGCCATCCGCTTGTGTCCTGACCATAGTACGAGACCAAACCGACCTTCGCGCCTACCGATGACATCACGAGGCTCGAGTACGCAGCAGGACTTCCGAGGACCGGCCCTATCGTCTTTTCAGGGAATTTTATTGTCTCGTTGATAACGTTGCCCGTTACTACTACATCCAATCGTTTATCCATATTACCTGTAACCTTCCACAAATGTCAATTTTAATGTTATTTGCCTTCGATAAACTGCTCTAAAAGCTCTCTGCATTCGTCGTCCGTATATTGTACCGGCGGATGTTTAAAGAAATATGATGACGGAGCTTCAATCGCGCCGCTTATTCCCCTGTCCATCGCCAGCTTACAGCAGCGTACGGCGTCTATGCTTATTCCGCCCGAATTCGGAGAATCTTCCACTTCAAGGTGCATAAGCATTCTTACCGGGGCGCCGCCGAATTTTTTGCCTTCTATTAATATGCGTGCTGTCTTTTGGTCTCCCTGGTTATCGACAAATGCAAACCCGGGCGCTATCGGCGTATCTTTTTTCAATATGCTCGAAATTGCGTCATGCTTGGTTACGTGTTTTGTCTCGCCTCTCATTACAAGATTGATAAAGTCTGTGTTGCCGGCGTAATTTAACTGGTACGATTTTTCTATGTTTATTCCTCTGTCTTCAAAAAGCTTCGCCAAAGCGCGATGTACTATGGTAGCTCCTATCTGGCTTTTCCAGTCGTCTCCGAGTATAGGCACTCCCGCGTCTTTGCAGCCTTGCGCGACTTTCTTGTCGCTTGCTAATATCTCTGGTATACCGTTTACGATTCCGCATTTTGCTTTTTTCGCTTCTTCAACGTAAAAACGCGCTGCTTCGTATGAACCTGTAGGAAGATTTATCAGTATAACGTCGACGTTTTTGTCTTTTAATTCTTTTGCTACGTCTACCGGTGCGTGATCTTCGTCAACTGTGAAATAGTCTTTTCCGTAATAATGGCGCAGATGTTCGGGCGCGCCGTCGAGTACCGGCCCTTTTAATACCGGAGCGTTCAAAAACGGTACTTCGCCTATTTTATACGCGCAGTTCGGCCATTCCCATATAGCTTCGCTTACGTCTTTGCCTATCTTTTTGGAGTCTACGTCAAACCCCAAAACAACCTCTATGTCTTTTGGTTCGTATCCGCCGAGGCTGTAGTGCATCAGCCCTCCCTGTTCCTGCGCAACCGAGTTGTCTTTGTAAAAGTATATTCCCTGCACTAACGATGCCGCGCAGTTGCCTACTCCTACCAATGCCAGCCTTATCTTTTTGTTTCCCATAACCTTTTTACCGCCTTTCAAATTTATAATTATTCGCATAAAATAAAAATATTTTATTTCTTAAGTTTAAATATTCTTCTTAAAAACCTTTGTATTTGCGAAAATAGCTGCTTTTATATTAAAAATATAACTTTTTGCTATGCTATATCGTTAACTTTATCGTTAACGTTTTTTCAAATTTTTTAGAACAAAGTTTTTATTCACTCCTTTTTTGTTTTATAAAATCTCTTTTTTTTCATTTGAATCAATTAGTCTAAATGCCGACTAAAAAGTGTTTGCAAATGCACAACATTTGTGCAATAATGTTTTAGTTATAGTTATCGATAGCTTTATCGTTAACTCTGACCGCGAATAAATACTAACATGTTTTTATTTCTTTGTCAATAAAATTTTAAATTTTTTTAATTTAGACATTTTCCGGAGGATTAAATGATTAAAAGGAACGTGACATTAAAAGATATCGCCGCGGTACTGGGAGTAACGCCCATGACTGTATCAAAAGCGCTGAACGACCATCCCGATATTTCCGCTGCCCGCAAAAGAGAAATTATTGAGATGGCAAAGCAAATGAATTATGTACCAAACGCTATCGCTAAAAACCTTAGAACGAATTCCAGCAAGCTTATCGGTGTTATAGTTGCGGACAATTCCAACCCTTACTTTGCGAACACCCTCAAAGGTATTGAACAGGAGTTTTCCTCTAATAATTATCATACCGTTATTTTTAACAGCAACGAAAACCCCGAGAAAGAAAGAATGTTTATAGATGACCTGCGGTCGCTAAGCGTTGCTGGTATACTCATCTCCCCCGCGCTCGGAAATAAAGAAAACGTGAGCATTCTTCAGAATATCCATATCCCTTTCGTTTTGTTCAGCAGATATATTAACAGAAATACAGACGCTTACGTTATAGCGGATGATGTAAATGCGGGTTTTTTAGCAACCGAACACCTTTTGTCTACAAGGGGCGAAAAAATCTTTTTTATAAACAGTAATATGGAAGTATCTACCGCACGTGACAGATTGGAAGGCTACAAAACCGCATATAAAAAAAGAGGCCTGCCCATTAATGAGCAAAATATATTCTTTGACGCAATAGACATAAGCGATGGTTACAGTATTACAAAAAAAATACTCGGCAGGCAAAAGCCGCCTTTTTCGCTGCTTTGCTACAGTGATTATATTGCCATTGGCGCGCTGCAGGCATTATACGAAGAAAAGCTTAAAATACCTCAAGACGTAGCTTTGATGGGCATAGATAATATTGAATACAGCGCTTTTACAAGCCCCAAGCTCTCTACTATATCTCTGCCCAGCGTCCAGATAGGAACGGCAAGCGCAAGGCTGCTTCTAAAATTGATCAAAAATAAAAAAGCAATGGATAACTCATCTAAACAAATTATATTAACTCCGCATTTATTGATAAGAGACTCCACTTAATTCACGCGCAAAGTTTTTACTATTTATAAATTATGCTTTTTAAAAAAAGACGAATCAATTACATAATTTTGTAATTAATGTAAATAATTTTGAATAAATCCGCCACCTATGAATAGTGGCATTTTTAGCGATGAAAAGTAGTAGAACTGTTCATAGCTTGAATGACTGCTTGGCGGCTTGAATGCAGCTTTTGCTTTTAATCTTCTAGTCTTTTGCTAATTTTATCTTTGTACATTAGCTGGTCAGTGATTCGAATCAGCTCTTCAACATTATATTTTACAGAGTGGTCTACATACAAAACCCCATAACTCAGAGTAGCCAAATAAGGTTTTTTTGCAGAATAATCCAACAATACCTGATCGGTTCTTTTTATATAGGAATAACCAACGTCATTTGTAGATTCAAGTATAACAAAGAATTCGTCTCCTCCCAATCGGCAGACATAATCCTCAAAATTTGCACTGGAGAGAAGTATTCTGGAAACATCCTTTAACACGTCATCTCCGATGGTATGGCCATGAATATCGTTTATATTTTTAAAATCGTTCACGTCAATCATAATGGCAGTGAATGGTTTATCTGATTTTAATTTGTATTGAAGCCGGTTTTCCATTTGTATGCGTGAGTTTAATAGTGTCAGCGGATCTTTTAACAGCTCATTCCTTTCCATAAGAAGGAAACTGATGAATATAGCAAGTGTATAAGCCGGAATGCTCAATGATAATCCGTAAAATAGCATTTGAAGCACGACCCCTATGACAGGTAGCAAAGTCAGGGTTAAAATAACTTGGGTAATTCGTCCGGTGATCATTTGTTTATTGCGGAAAAAACTAAGGACAATTATTGCTACAAACAGAAAAGTACATGCGTTCCCGATATAAGCCGCAATCCCTCGATGATACTCATTGGCTGAATCAATACTAAAAAGAAAACCATCAAAAAACATGTTGCAAATCACAAATCCGATATTGAGATATACCGGTGCAAGATAAAGAAAAAATCTCCTTTTGTTCTCCTTTTTGGAAAAAGATATTATATAATCCAGATAGCGTAGACCAAATGCTGCGGGTAAGATATTGAAAGAGAAAAAAAGAACATTACTCAAATAATGAAAAGGTCTTAAGGCGTCATTATCAGAAACGGCAATTGTCCACGCCAGTATTTCGAAAAATCCTACTAATATTGTTGATAAAATAAGCCATTGGAAAAGTTTTGTTGAATAACTTTGACGAGATTTTTCTTTGAATAAGAATATATACATAATTATGTTAATTAAAATGCTAAATATTAACAAGTCACTATATTCGATATTGTTTATGTAAAACATATGAAATCCCCTAAGCGTTAATGCTCGCCCTGTCGCTGCAAACATAACTATATCTTTTCAAATATTTTACCATAAAGGCAAAGAAAAGAATATAGCCATGATATTTTTTGATTCACAGAACTATTCTTTAACACAGACATACTTTTCAAGACATAGAAAAAAGCCTGTGAAAACATATTGTTTTCACGGGCTTTACTTAGTGATGCAAGGGGAGCCTTGCAGTTTCGCTTAGCTTCACTTTCAGGCGCCTCGCACGCTATATCTGCTCCACAATGCGCGCTCCAGATATTGATGGCAGCCTGCCAAGACTCCTAAATATCTTGAAATAGGTGTTTCGGGGCATTTTATTTTATGGTTTGCCTCTAATAGCTTAGAGTTTTTTTAATGGTAATTTGCTCTTGATTTCGCCCCTGTTTATCTTGCTCTTTTCGAGGGTAATCTACCACAGATTCATTGTCAGAACAATCATATGAACCTGCCGTTTTGCTAGTATCTTTTAACTGCATTGAAAGTCGTCGAAAACCGCAGCAAAGTTTGCAGATTCCAAAACTTATCCGTAAGCTTTATTACGCTATCCCGCTTCTCTGTGCTCATCCATACACTAATATACGAAATTGCGTTGTTCAGCAGACCCTATTTAGATTTGTTATTTAATTAAAAATTGTATCATATGTCTCTCATTTTTTTCGCCAACGCCTAGCTATTCGGTAACTATACCAAGCCGCTTATAACCACCCAAAGCATACAGATGCTTTTTCTTAGCATCACCAACGATACCGTCGATATCGGCAATGAACAACGTATGGTCACCCGCGTCAACGTTTTGGCATCCATTGAGGCACCATGCCACGGCGGACCCCGCCACCACCGGCGCAGCAAACCCATCTACCTGCACAAGCTCTATTCCCAGCTCTTTTGCTTTGTCGATGCCGCGGCCTGTGCGCGTCCCGCACGCAAACGCCTCGCTTTTGATGCTTTCTGACGGAAGGCACAGTGTTACGTCGGCACCATTGCGAATCAACTCGTTTGTATAGCCTCTGTTACTGATAGAAAATGCTATTTTACCCGGCTTGAGCGAAACGAACGTAAACCATGATATTCCCATCACGTTAATGGTTGTGTCGCTTTTTGATACCAACACCGCATACGGATGCGGCGCATTTAATCCTACTGATGTCATCAAATCAATTTCTTTTAGACTCATACTTATACTCCTAAATTTCAGCCGTCCTAACGCACGCAATCGGTTCATCAAGCTTTTTCAAAGATCACGCCCGCACGTCACCCACGGCTCTTTTCTATCCATTTTCGCTTTTTTTTGAAAACAGGCCAGAGAAATCGCAACAATGCCTCTGACCTGCACTCAATTTTAATTATATATTATACTATTTTTTCATATAATCGATGACTTTTATGATTTGTTCGGCAATAGTCCCTTCAAACTTATCATCAAAGAATGCGCTGCCTATCGTATACGTCCACGGATTAGCCGCCTTTACTTCGTCCAGTCTCTGATAACTGGATACGCTGCCCGCCAAACATAACGGTAGATCGATCTCAGCTACAGCTCTTTTGTTAAGCTTGACCGCATCGCCAACATAGCGATAACCAAGAAGGTCAATACCATAGATTCCCTTTTCCTTCAACGCGTTGCCTTGCGCAATGATTTCGTCGATATCGCCCTTAAGCACGCTGGGGCGCTCTTCAACCTTGCCGATAAACGGCATATATTTGATCCCGTTTTCTTTGGTGTAGTCATTGATAGAATCAAAGAACATCGTGCCCATCAGTATATCGAAGCCGCACTCTACAGCCATCTTTGCGCCGGCCATACCCTTTTCTTCGTCATATTCTACGACTTCAAGAAACGTAGTCTTCCCCGCATCTTTCATCATCTTGCACAATGTTTTCATCTCATCAATGGGGATACCTACTTCTTTAAAGCCCCAATACTTTGCAGGAGTATCTTTGCATTGCTCAAAAACCTCTATTGCATTTTTCACTGTCTTGTCGTTGTGTGTCAACATCACTATTAATTCTGGAGTCATATCATTTAACCCTTTCAAATTATTTCCTTGCTGATCCTTCACTCATTTTCTCTGTGCGCCTGCTTTTATTGCTCGCCATAATTATTCAACGCCTCCTATCCTTATAATGCGCATTTTTATATAGGCGTTTAATAGCGCAATGCAAAACAGACTAACTATCTCGCAGACATCTACTCTACGATCTCAAACGCATCCGCTTTTTTAAAATACATAGTATCCCAATCAGAAACCATATCTTTTATGTCGTCACATACCTTACTCATTGCTGCTAAATCTTCATTGCTGATCACAAAATTTGTCGCCTTTAGATTCTCTTCAAGCTGCTTTGGCGTTCTTGCTCCGACAATAGCTGTAGCTATTCCCTGTTGACTAAACACCCAGTTGATAGCAGCCTGCGCAACCGTCAAGTCGTATTTACTCGCAATTACTTTCAGATTTTCTACAGCTGCCAACGATTTTTCATAAATATCGCCCTTGAATAATGGCACCATATCTTTTCTTATATCCCCGTCTTCAAACGTGCTGGCTTTGGTATATTTTCCGGACAAAAGCCCCATCGCAATCGAACTGTAGGTCATTACACCAATATTGTTATTAATACAGTATGGCAGTAAATCGCTTTCAATATTACGCCATAATAAACTGTATGGCGGCTGGAATACGTCTATAGTCCCCGCATTACGCGCAATGTCCATATGCCGCGTCGTAAAATTTGATACGCCTATATATTTGATGAGTCCCTTGCGGCGTAAAGCCTCCAATGCCTCCATATTTTTTGCAACTGATATGCCTGGCTTCGGCCAGTGAATATAATAAATATCGATATAATCGATATCCAGCCGCTTCAAGCTTTCCTCCACAGTCTTTTGCGCATTTTCCGGCGTGAGAAGATCCGCATTTGCTTTACTCGCAATATACAGTGCATCTCTCTTCCCTTTAATCGCTTTTCCCACAATAACTTCGGAATGGCCTTCGCCGTACGTTATTGCCGTATCTATAGTGTTAACACCATGCTCAATTGCCGCATTGATTGTATCAATATATCTTTGGTCGTCATGGTCTGATCCCCACCACGAACCGCCTCCCATCACCCATGTGCCCATGGTCATTACCGAAACGTTCATATCGGTGTTGCCAAGTTTAGTAAATTTCATCGCCTTTTCTCCTTTTATTAATTTAAAAAATACGGAACTGCACACTCAGTGCTATGAGAGCCAAATACTTCCAACGGGTCTTTGCATTTAACGTAACCAGATGCATTTTCTTGGTGTGAACACTCATTATCTCCGCGTTTTTTCTTATGACTTCTCTCCAAACCGCTATTTTTGTTTGGACTTTGTAATCATATCAATTGCTACGGCAAACAATACGACAAGCCCCTTAACCACTTGCTGATAATCGACAGCTATTCCCATAATTGACATGCCATTGTTCATTATACCCATTATAAAACAACCAAGTATTGCACCCATGATAGTACCTGTTCCGCCGTATACAGAAGCCCCGCCGATAAAACAAGACGCGATCGCGTCCAGTTCGAACCCAGTCCCTGCTTTTGGTGTGCCGGCGTTTAATCTTGCCGCAAATACTATACCGGCAATCGCCGCAAGAATACCCATGTTAATATTCGTCGCAAATACGAGCCGTTTTGTATTAATGCCTGAAAGTCTTGCTGCAGGTTCGTTACCTCCAATGGCATATATTCTTCTTCCAATAACCGTTCTGCTCATAATAAACGAATATAGTATTACAAGTAAAACAAGAAGTATCAACAATGCAGGAACGCCATTATATACAGCCAAAAAGTAAACAAAAGCCAACACTGCTGTGCATACAAGCGCCAGTTTAATGGTAAAAAACCAAAGAGGCAGCGTTGCGAATCCATATCTGTTCTTTGCGCGCCGTTTACTTATATCTCTATATATGATAAATATACAAGCAATAATTCCGATAATAATTGTAGTCAGATTAAGAGATTCGCCAAATAAGTTTATAGGGCCTCCTAAAAAATCAGGAATATAGCTTGAACTTATATATCTGAATGTCTCATTGAATGGGCCTATTGAGCGGCCGTTAAGAATAGCAATCGTGAATCCTCTGAGTACAAACATAGAAGACAGCGTTGTAATAAACGCAGGTATGTTTATATATGCTGTCCAAAACCCGTGCCATACACCAATAAAAGCACCGATTGCAAGACATACAAGAAGGGTTGTCACAAAACCTGCTTTCATATTTACAGCCATAATTGCAGCTATCGCACCGACAACAGCAACAACGGATCCAACAGAAAGATCAATTCTTGCAGTAATGATAACAGGTAACATACCAATTGCGAGGATTAGCACATACCCGTTTTGCAGTATCAGATTAGTTATGTTAAGCGGCCTTAGGAGCAAGCCGTCTGTCAAAAAATAAAACAATATAATAAGCAGCGCAAGCACTAACACCATACTATATTGACGCATATTTCCTTTTAGAATATTATTGTTTTTTGTCTTCATTATTTATATCTCCTATATTTAAATGAGTAATTTCATAATTTTTTCCTGATCTGTCTCATCTACCGACATTTCGCCGACAAACTTTCCTTCATTCATAACATATAATCTGTCACAAACACCAAGAATCTCTGGCAATTCGGAAGATATTAGTATTACAGCTTTCCCATCAGCAGCAAGACTATTGATAACTTTGTATACGTCATGCTTTGCTCCAACATCAATACCTCTTGTCGGCTCGTCCATGATGTAAACTTCAGATTCACAGAATAACCATTTTGCGAGCACAACTTTTTGTTGATTCCCGCCGCTTAAATTGTTCGTATCCTGCATAATAGTTGGGCATTTAATCCTAAATTTGTCAATTGCTTTGGTCGCAAAAGAAATCTCTTCATTTTCATCGATTACCGTTCCTTTGGATATTCTCTTAAGATTAGATAGCGTAATATTATCCTTTACACTGCTTTTCAGTATCAGCCCAAGTCCCTTTCTGTCCTCAGATATATACGCAATGCCAGCTTTTATCGCGTTTCCCACAGTACTAACATCAATTTTTTTGCCTTTTAAAAACACTTCTCCATTAATGTTTGTTCCGTAGCTTTTTCCAAAAACACTCATTGCAAATTCAGTTCTGCCTGCTCCCATCAATCCCGCAATTCCGATTACCTCTCCTGCCTTTACATTTATGCTAATGTTGTCAAAAACTTTGCTTCCAGGATTAATCGGATGATGCACTGTCCAGTTTTTAACTTCAAATAATATATCACCTATATGACTCTTGCGTTTAGGAAACCGGTCTGTAAGTTGCCTGCCAACCATACCTTTAATAATTCTGTCTTCTGATATCATTCCGCCCTTTGTCTCAAAGGACTCAATTGTTTGTCCATCCCTAAGAATTGTAATGCTGTCCGCAACCTCAATAACCTCTCCGAGTTTGTGAGATATAAGAATAGATGTAATGCCTTTCTCTTTAAGTTTTAACAGTAACTTTAAAAGATTTGCGCTGTCAGTTTCGTTTAATGCCGCTGTAGGTTCATCTAAAATAAGCAGTTTAACATTTTTAGAAAGCGCCTTTGCAATTTCAACAAGTTGTCTTTTACCAATTCCGATATCCTCGATGGATAGGTTGACATCTTCATTAAGACCCACGCGGTCCAACAATTCCACGGCTTTGTTTCGTGTCATATCCCAGTCTATTACACCGTGTTTCTGAACCTCGTTTCCAAGAAAAATATTTTCCGCTATTGATAAATACGGCGATAAAGCAAACTCTTGATGAATAATAACAATTCCTTTTTCTTCACTTTGCTTAATGGTTTTAATATTATATTCGCTTCCCTCAAAAACGATGTCGCCAGAATATGTTCCATGGGGAAAAACCCCACTAAGCACATTCATCAACGTTGATTTACCGGCGCCATTTTCCCCAACTAAGGCATGTATCTCTCCCTTTTTGACTTTTAAATTAACCTTGTTTAAGGCAAGAACCCCAGGAAATTCTTTGGTAATATTCTGCATTTCAAGTGTTATCTCTGACATATATCTTAGCCCCTTTGTTTAACATTTTAAACACCTTTAAAATGTTTAATTTCTGATATTCTTTTTGTATATCCCGGCACATATAGAATCGTGTGCCGAGATATACAATACGCTGTAGATAATGTACGTGTTTTACCGTTTTACTCTTTCGCCTTTTTAAGCAAGATCTTCTTCAGTTAAAAAACCCTTTTCGATTAATTGCTTGTAATTATCAATTGTAAGAAGCGCGGGTTCGTATAAAATTGTCGGAACATCAATAGTATCATTGTTGTACGTATCATCAATTTCAATTTCTTCTCCTGCATTCAATGCTTTTACAAGCTCAAAAATCTTATCCGCAAATACAATTGGGTCAAGGAAGATTGACATGGACTGTTTTCCGGCAAGTATATTCTTTATAGCTGTTATTTCACAATCCTGTCCTGTAATAATAGGAAGAGGCAGCTCGTCTGTTCCATAGCCCATTGATTCGAGCGAAGAAATTGCACCAAGAGCGGTACAGTCAGCTGCAGATAATAAAACGTCTATTTTTTCGCCGTCACTGTAAAAAGAGCTTAAAATATTATCCATCCTGGCTTGCGCATTTGCGCTATCCCATTTCATTGTTGCCGTTACGTCAAATGAAACTTGGCCACTCTGGACAACCAGCTGCCCGCTATCAATATATTGTTGAATTATATTCATCTCGCCTTCGTAGAAAAGAAGAGCATTTGGATCATCAGGACTTCCTGATAATATTTCAAGATTGAACGGGCCCTTCCCCTCATCAAGGCCCAGTGCAGCCTCAATGTACTCACCCTGAATCTCACCCAGCCTTACAAGGTCAAAAGTAACGTAATAATCAACCGCTTCCGTGTTCATAATAAGCCTGTCTGCAGCAATTACCGTTATACCTTCATCTTTTGCTTTTTCGACTGAATCGGATACGGCATACCCGTCAACAGGAGCAAGAATAATGTAATCTGCGCCTAAAAGTATTGAGTTTTCTATTTGTGATGCTTGCCTGTCAGTCATATCATCCGCAAATTCAAGAGTTGTTAAATATCCTGCATCCTGGAATAATGTCTCCAGCCTCTCTCCGTAACGTAACCACAAAGTCTGCTCTTTATTGGGCATTAAAAGCGCAACCAGAGGCTTTTCTTCTTTCGCAACCTGCGCACAACCCACAAATGCTATACACAACATTGCAATTGCCAGTAACAGAACAACTAATTTCTTCATTTTAATTTCCTCCATTTTTTTATTTTCAACCCAAACAAATGGATTGTTTGAAATTTTTGGGTTTATGCTCATATAAGTGCTTTTATCTGCCGCATGCCTCTCGGATCAAAATCAATGATTGAGTGCCTGACCCGGCGTACCATCCTTCTTGAGAGGCAGAATCACATCGCCTATCGCCGAATTTTCATGCACATTTCCGCGGCATCGACAAATCCTTTATTCACCGAACCTATCAAATCGGGTATGTCATAATCACCTTGATACTCCGGCTTTTCTTAAATATACGCCTTTGCATTTTTCTTGCCTTCGACGCACATGTCGGTATATATACAAACCTTGACTTATACGTACATTATCTTCGTACCCAGCTTAGATCCGTCATATATCACCGATGTGAAACCGGCTTTAAACGCACGCTCAATAATGTCAAGCTCCATGCCGCGGCTGAGATGAAGCCCGACGGGCACTTACATATTCTTTACAGCATAATATGTAACTGCCGCTATCTGCTCGAAGTCTACATAAGGTTCTATAACGCCCGGTTCTGTAACAAGAATCGGCGACCCCAGCTCCTCGGCTCTTTTTATCAGCGCCGCCGGTTGGTTAAGGCCGTTTAGATCGTATTTTTGTCATTGGAATCGCTTCTCTTACTCTTCCCCTTATGGGAACGTATCTATTTACTCAAAAATTCTTCAAAATATTCTATCTAAATTGCAGTTCCTAGAGTATGCTGATTTTTTTATAATTAATCTTTTCCTAACGAAACAAAGTATTGCATTGCCGCTAATAGTATCTATTACATTTAGCAGCGTAAAACCGTTGATTGTCACCATCATAATAAACACGCCTATAAGCGTATTCCATATATTGATGATTGCCGTGCCGCTAAGCCCACACCTTGTCCACAGGCAGGATGTCCTCCAACCGCCACAAATCCCGTTAATATAAACTGCCGAAGCTGCCGCGAAAACCGGATATACTATTTTTAACCTCTAGACCGATATCCCGACAGATAAAAACCATTGCTTTTTTCAAAAATATTTAATGAAACGAATGCAACCTTTTACTATATATTGTTATATGTATTTATTAAACATCTGATGTATTTTATTATAATACATATCTATTGTTAATGCAAGTATTTTTTTATTATTTTCGCAACTATGAAATGCAAGTTTATATTGCCCACAATAAAATGCCAATTTTTTTAAAGCGCATACATTCATTAGTCGTCTTATAACTAAATATACTTCTCGGATAGATGTTCATCCAGGGCTCAACTCCTTTAGTAACCTTACTGATTATCTCCTATATTGGTACCCTTGTGTACAAATCGCTTTGCTCCCTTGCTCCCATGTATTAATGAATGTACTTAGTAATGTTGCTGCCCATAAGGTTATAAATAATAAGTTGTTTAGTCGTGACGTCTAATATCTATTAATAATGCTGTTGTCATTATTAATTGTAGCTCGGGATGATGTCTGAGCTATCGTCCGCCAATTTCAATCTGCGTCCTCATCCATGTATATGTATTTCGTTAGATTACCGATAGGATTATAGGTAATGATATTGCCATCAAAGCTAGCCACCTTGTCTTTTCACAAGGTGGCATACATATAAGATTAGCGTTGTTGATGTTATTGTACCTTGAGTAAACGAATATTCCTTTTTGTCTGTTTTTTTCGCCAGCATCGTATGTGTAGAGATTGTTTTGTTGCTCGTTCCAAGATGCGGATAGTTCTTTCTAGTCACCTGGTTTGAGCCGTCATAGTAGTATGTAACAACATCAGATCTCGTTGTAATAACAATGTTTTCTGCGTTGTCATAAGTGTAAGATTCGCTTAGTCCATGATAAGAAAAACTTATGTATTTATTGGTGGGTTTTAAATTAGTTTATACCGAATTTGTTTACATTTTTCAATAAATCTATAATACCAATCCACCGTCGATATTTATCACTGCCCCATTAATAAATGCCGCCTCGTTCGATACTAAATACGCGCAAGCGGCCGCAATCTCATCTGGCTGCCCAAGCCTTCTGACAGGAGTCTTTCCTCTTATTTTATCCAATATGTTTTCAGGAACTTTTTGCACCATCTCTGTCATCACATATCCCGGTGCAAGAGCGTTTACCGTAATACCTTTTTTACCAAGCTCTTTCGCCCATGTCTGTGTCATAGATATTACGCCTGCTTTAGATGCGGCATAGTTGGTCTGTCCAAAGTTGCCGTTATGCGCAGTGACCGATGCGATATTTACAATCCTGCCGTAACAATTCTCAATCATATTATCGACAACGGCTTTACTGCAGCAAAATACCCCCTTTAAGTTAACCGCTATAACGCAATCAAACTGTTCTTCTGTCATCTTGGTCAGTTGGGCATCTGCCGTAATACCCGCGTTGTTCACTAATATATCAATTCGTCCGTGTCGCCCTACCACCTTCGCCATCTTGCTTTGAACCTGCTCAAACTGTGTAACATCCATCACGCACGCTTCAATCTTTCCAAGCGGGCTTAGCTCTTGTGCAGTGCTCTCCAGATTCAGTTGGTCTAAATCCGTAATGATGACCACAGCACCTTCTTGTAAAAACCGTTTTGCGATCGCCTTCCCCAATCCCCTTGCTGCACCGGTAACCAGTGCAACTTTATTTTTTAGTTTCATCTTTATTCCTCCTTTATATCATTCAAATATTGATTGTTGCATGACCTTCATTTCACTAGATATCAATGGTTTAAAAGTCATGTTGAACAGTATATCTTTGTCTAAATCTATACCTGGCGCAATTTCTATCAGCATTAGGCCATCGTTCGTCAATTGGAATACGGCACGCTCGGTAATATACAGCACCGGCTGCCTTTTAAAATTTGCATATTGACCGCTAAACGTAATCTGCTCTACATGGTCGATAAACTTCTTGATGCTTCCTTCGCTGCTTATATGAATCTTCCCGTCATCGCATTGTACACTTAGCCCTTTCGCGGTAAACGTTCCGCAGTAAACCACTTTTTTTGCGTTCTGGGTGATATCGATAAACCCGCCGCAACCAGCAATTTTCGGGCCAAACTTAGATACATTTACATTCCCTTGTTTGTCCGTCTGCGCCAAACCCAAAAATGCGATATCCAGACCTCCGCCTTGGTAAAAATCGAACTGATACGGTTGATCAATGAGTGCCTCTGGGTTGCTACTGCAACCAAAATCTAGACCACCTGCTGGTATTCCGCCTATAGGTCCCGATTCCACGGTGATGGCGTAGCTATCCTGCATCTTCTTTTGTTGAACCACTTTTGCAATGCCCTCGGGCATACCGATGCCGAGGTTGATAATTGCGCCTATCTCGAGCTCCATGGCCGCGCGTCGACTGATAATTTTTCTTTCAATATTGTCGTTTTTTCCAATTGTTGATGGATTCGCTTTTTTATCGCCACTTTGTCCACAATAGGCGGGGTCATACATCGTTGCAAAGGTTTGCATATGGTACTCAGGTTTTGAGGCGATAACAATCGCATCCACAAAAATTCCTGGGATCACCACGTCTTTGGGATTCAAGCTGCCTGCCTCCACCACACTTTGCACCTGCACGACAATTTTCCCGCCCGAGTTCCTTGCCGCCTGCGCCACAGACAGCATTTCTACCGTTAACGCCTCTTTCTCCATGGTAACATTTCCGTTCGTATCCGCCGTGGTGCCTCTAAGTATCGCGAAATCGATAGGGAAATATTTATAAAGTAGATATTCTTGACCGCCGATTTGAATGACTTGTACGATATCCTTTTGGGTTCGCTCATTCAGCTTGCCGCCTTCTACGCGGGGGTCGACAAATGTGTGCAAACCCACATGCGTGATCGTACCGGGCTTTTTTGCCGCAATGTCACGAAACATGTGAGACACCACTCCCTGCGGGATGTTATACGCCTCAATCTTATTCAGAGTAGCTAGTTTCTGTATTTTGGGTGCTAGCCCCCAATGTCCGCCAATAACGCGCTCTATAAGCCCTTCGTGACCAAAATGGTTGATACCTTTCTCTTTAGAATCTCCTTGCCCCGCACCATAGACCAACGTTAGGTTTTTTGGCTCACCAGTACGCAAAAACCTTTTCTCAATCTCCATTGCCAATTCTTCTGGAAACGCCGCACCGATAAAACCGTCTGTCGCAATCGTCGACTCGTTGGCTACCATTTCTGCCGCCTGCTTCGCTGTTATTATATCTTTTCTCATAGCGATTCCTTCCATTTCTAATATGTATAAAATCCTTTTTTCGTTTTTCTCCCCAGCTTTCCTTGCTCCACCATTTCTCCGATCAACGGACATGGTCTGTACTTATCATCGCTAAGGCCTTCATGAAGCGTTTCCATAATGGCAAGCACAACATCCAATCCAACAAAATCGCCAAGCTCTAATGGACCCATCTTATGGTTTGCGCCCAGCTTCATTGCTTTGTCAATATCCTCTTTTTGTGCGCCCTGCATAAGCAGAAAAGCCGCATCGTTGATTACTGGAATCAACAGACGATTGACGATGAACCCTGGAAGCTCGGGTGCGTTCACTGCCTGTTTATCAATCTGCTCCACAAATTGCAGCGTCCTCGCATAAGTCTCATCGGATGTTTTTTCGCCTCGGATGAGCTCCACTAATTTCATGACCGTAGGTGGGCTAAAAAAATGCGCACACATTATTCGATCTGGTCTGGCTGTTTGCTTTACGATTTTGGAGATGCTCAAACTTGAAGTATTGCTTAAAATAATCGCATCTTTACTTGCGTGCGCTTCGATCTGCTCAATAAGACGTTTTTTTAGATCAAAATTTTCAGACACAGCTTCGATGACGATATCCGCATGTTTTACATTCTGTATGACCGTCGAATAGGTAAGCCGCTTACCTATGGCCGCCGCATCTACGATGCTAAGTTTTCCCTTATCAACAAGTTTGTCAACAGCTTTTTCTATCACCGCCTTCGCCCTTTTGATCTGTGCCTCAGATACATCTATATTTATTGTTCTAATTTTATTCTGTGCACACAACAGCGCAATCGAACTGCCCATGAAACCTGCTCCGATTACTGCAACATTTTTTACCGTCACCATTTTATCGTACCGCCTTTACTGAATATTTTTGACGATCACAGCAACACCCATGCCACCGCCAACGCACAGTGTCGCAAGCCCATGTTCCTCGTTTCTCTTTTTCATTTCATACAATAATGTCGTGAGTATTCTTGCGCCAGATGCGCCCACTGGATGTCCAAGTGCGATCGCACCGCCGTTTACATTCACTTTGTCGATATCGAGATCCAACGCTCTTAGTACCGCAATCGACTGCGCCGCAAACGCTTCATTTACCTCAAAAAGTCCGATATCTTGTGTCGTCAGTCTAGCCTTTTTTAGCGCATTCTTGCACGCATTTACTGGACCCATTCCCATAATTTTTGGTTCTACGCCGACGGAAGCATAGCTTAAAACCTCAGCCAAAGGTTTTATCCCGAGTTGCTTCGCTCGCCGCCGAGACATCAATATTAGTACTGCAGCACCGTCGTTGATTCCCGATGCGTTGCCGGCCGTTACCATACCATCTTTTTTGAAAGCCGGCCTCAGTCTTGCCAGTTTATCAGCTGTCGTACCAAAACGCGGATATTCATCTGTAACAATAACAAGCGGCTCGCCCTTTTTTTGCGGAATCGAAATCGGTACAATCTCTTTTTTGAATCGATTGTTTTTAATTGCGATCTCCGCTTTTTGTTGGCTGTCCGTAGCAAACTCATCTTGTTGTACTCTCGAAATATCATATTGCTCAGCGATGTTTTCTGCCGTGATCCCCATGTGAATATCCGAAAACACATCAATCAGCGCATCAGATAGCATGCTGTCCTTTGATGTTACACTGCCCATTTTTGCGCCCCATCGCAACGATTCTTGTATATACGGCGCACGACTCATATTCTCCATACCACCGGCGATCACAATATCGTTGTCGCCCGTTTTGATGGTCTGCGCGGCCAGAGAAACACTACGGAGTCCTGATCCGCATACCTGATTAATAGTCATAGCCGGTGTTTTGATAGCTAAACCCGCGTTAATAGCCACTTGCCTTGCAACGTTTTGCCCTAACCCCGCCTGTAATACGCAACCCAGAATCACTTCATCAACATCGTTCTTATCGATCCCGATGTCCGATATTAACTCCTCCAAAACAGTGCGCGCCAGCTGCTCTGCCGGAATGTCCTTAAACGCGCCGCCATATGCGCCAATGGCGGTTCTTTTTGCAGCCACGATAACTGGTTGTTCCATCATTCGTTCCTCCTTTATTATTTCAAAATGCCCTACCCATAAATGATACTTTAACAGTACAAAAAAATTTGGCATTTGTCAATCATGATTATTTTATAATCATGATTATAATTTAATCCAAGTTGATATATACACTCTTTTATGATATTCTTTTCTACAACGAGGTGGGATTTTGAAGAAATTACCGATAAAGCAAAAGCGTATACTGTTATATTTTATAGAGGCAACGCAGAGTATCATTGAACGAGATGGATTCGACAATGTTACCATTCGAAAAATATCCAAAGAAGCGGGCTATAATAGCGCTACGTTGTATAACTATTATGAAGATCTAGATCATCTCCTACAGTTTGCCTGCGTAGAATATCTAATTCAATATCAAAAAAAACTTGTGAAGCGAATCAGAAACTTGACAAATCCAAAAGATATCTACTTCGCGACATGGATCTTATTTGCCGAGGAGTGTTATGAACATCCAAAGGTCTATTATCATTTGTTTTTTTCGAAACATAAAAATAAGATTTATAAGACGTTTTATCAATACCTAGATTTGTTTGAAATTAAATACGACTCAGTACCCACACAAAAAGTGTTTTCGTTTATTACTTTACCCGATCTTGTAAAAAGGCATACTATACTTCTTGAATCGTTAGCTGAGCACGGATTTATTGAGAACGATCATATTTCTGTTAAAGCGGGTATGCTAATTATGATATTTGAAAGTATGCTGGGCGCCATTCGAAATGAACCAGACATTTATAGCAAAGAAGACTTTACTAATAAAATTTTACAGTATTCAAAGATACTGTTGCGAATTGACTAATTGGTTGCTCTTTTGAGTAACCCTCATAATATCTGTTTTCATCATCTCTTCTAATTTAATTTATATAATACTCTATTTTGATCGTTTCTTCTAAACACATAACAACTGAATCATTAGTATATTTAAATGGAGGCAATATTGTACTCACCATTCCTCTTAAATCTAATATACCCGAACTTTTTAACAAAGAACGTACTACCAATTGTATAAGATCTCGGCGAGATTTCTTTCATTTCATCAAGACGTTCACCTACCAGTGAATGAAATTCACCCTTTTTCAAATTTAGATTACCGTCCCTTAGAACATTGATTACAAAAAAAGATTTTTCAATATTCTATAATTTTTAAATGATATTAGTTTTCTTTTCGAATTCGTTGATTGTTTTATTTAACAAAAAATATTTCTTATATGCACCTTCAAAACATTGACGGGCTTTTAGTTTAGGCACAAAGTGTTTTTCTTTTTCTGTGACCGCTGCAAAAGCCTCGGAAGGATGCGATATGATCCCCATCGCAACACCAGCCAGCGAAGCTGCTCCCAATGCAGAAGATTCAGACACATTACTCTTGATAATATCCAAGCCAGTTATATTCGCTTTTAACTGCAGCTGCTTATCAATGCGTGCTCCACCGCCTACCGCACGCAGCTTCCGAATATTTATTCCTGCTTTTTCAAATGCATCTGTATGCAGCCGAAGCTCAAAACACAGCCCCTCTATCATAGCCTGCACCAAATCGTCCCGCGAACTGTCCAGCGTCAGACCATAGATTACGCCCTTTGCCATCGGATCAAAATACGGATTTCCGCTACCGGAAAAATGAGGTACAAACAGCATGCCTCCCGGTCGGTCTGTGTTTAATTCATTTAGCATCTTTTTATAAAAATTCTCTTTGTTATGTATACATTGCGAATACGTGTCTTTTGCAATCACGTCTCTGTACCACCGTACGATACATCCTGCAGTCAAGTTAACGCTGAATGTCACATAACCATCGTATCCGGGGTAACACGGAAAAAGATTTTCAAGCATCGTCTTACCAGTGTTTGCTTGTGCCATTACTGCCACAACTCCTTCAACCGTGCCCGCAATATCTACTGCAGTTTCGTCTTTACGTTCATCCAAACCTGCCCCAATTGCCGCGCAGACCATATCATGTCCGCCACTAACTAATGTAACTATTCTTTTAAAACCAAGCATTTTTGCAATGTTTGCATTAATTATACCAAGCTTTGTGCCCGATTTCACCGCCTTAGGCAACATATCCACATTCATCGGTATCCGTTTCAAAATTGGCTCTGCCCACGTCTTTTTTCTGATGTCGAACATCATCGTTCTCGCCGCTTCACTGTAGCTGACACATGGTTCAAGCCCAAGTTTTTGCACTATAAAATCTTCATATGTAGCCCAACGCTCAACATTATCATATGCTTTTGGTTCATTTTCTTTAAGCCATAAAATCTTGGCAAGACTTCCAATAAACAGCGGCGGCATACCGGTAATACAGAAAAATTCATCAACACCAAACTCTTTAACAAATCGTTCGATTTGTTCTCCGCCTCTCGGATCAAAGTCTATGATCGAATTCCGTACAGGCGTACCATCTTTTGTAAGCGGAATGATTACATCACCAATTGCGGATATTGCAATAACCTCTATTGGTTTGTCCGTTTTTTTGTTCACCTCACGAATCACATGCGTAATACTACCCCACACCTTTTCGGGATCAAGCTCTAATAATCCTTCTTCTGGAAAGATCAGATTATATTCCCGATTCGCTTCACACACTATATCCCACTTTTCATCGAACACGACCGCTTTGCAGCCAGAAGTTCCCATGTCTAATCCTAACAATCTCAATGGCTATTCTCCTCAAACCAATTCATTACACGTCTTTATGCCAGTAATGTTTTTTCTCTTACTTCTTTGCTCTCTGCACGCAACGTCGGCTCGGACGGTGTAGATGGACCATTATCCCAATTTTCTACCGGATCCATGTTTATTATAAATTCCTTCATATTTCGTAACGCCAAAGTTGATACTTTGAGATTTATATCTGCCGGTATAAACTTTCGCCCTTACTGCCAGTAACCTTTTCATACCCAACCACTAAAAAATCTGCATCCCCAATATCGGCGATCAACTCATCTGCACGCATAACATTTACCGCATACTTTTCCGGTATTGTCGGAGACCACCCTGTCTCCTTCTTTCCATTCAGTTACGTTCTTGCCTTTCTTTGCTACAATACCTGAAAACTCATGTCCCAATATTACGTGTGTTTAATAAATTCTCGTGGCCGCCATCATCAAAAGCAATATCCGATCCGCAAACTCCGGCTGCTTTCACTTCCAACAGCACATCATCGTCAACGATATATCCGGAATAGGTACATCTCTTATTTCTGTTTCAAATTTGCCATACCCATATTTTACAATTGCTTTCAACCTTTACGCCCTCCTTCTATTAATGAGCAGTTTAAAACAATCAGATCTTAAATACTCTTCAGCATATATAAGTAATTCCCCATGAATATCAGTGACAACTTGCCTTATCATTAATATAGGATCACCTTCATTAATTTCAAGCATATCTGCCAACCATCTCTCAGCACAAACAGGTAGTATCTCAGCTATACCCGTACCCATGTGAATACCACATTCGGTTTCCAAAAAATCATATATGGAAATATTTTCATCTGCCATTTCAAGAAAATGGGTGGATAATTTCGGCGAAAAATAATCCTTAGAGTATACGACAGGCTTGCTATCGGCTGTCCGTATTCGTTTTAGCACTAACACATCCGTACTTTCTCCGACATTCAGTTTTTTCGCGATTTGCTCGTCCGCTTTAATAAGCTTTTTCTCAAAATGCATAACACCAGGCTCATACCCGCTGGCAATAATCATCTCACTGATACCCAGATTGTTATTCAGCGTATTCGCTATATTGTCAAAATTTCCGGTAAGAAAAGTCCCTTTCCCCTGAATAGAGTTAATAAACCCCTCATTTTTCAGAGCATTAATCGATTCCCGAAGTGTAAGCCGGCTGATGCCGATTTTTTTTGAAAATTCAATTTCAGAAGGCAGCTTATCCCCAACTACATATTTATTTTTCTTTATATAATCTATTATTTTTTTCTTTGTTGATATATACGCTAACATAACACTACTCCATTAATTGTATTTTGATTTTATTTTTGTTACTTTCTCTTTTGAAGTAACTCCTAGTTCAATCACCGCTTTTACCAACGCTTTGTCCTTTGCTGGAATCATTGCCTGTTGTATATCTCTTTTTACAGTTTCCAAATTCTCTTGATTTAAAAGCGTCATATTTATAGGAATGTCCACTTCATCCAATCCGTTGCTAACCGCCTGTTAACTTTAGCATATTTTGCTTCTTTTGCCAAGTTTCCACCAGAATTCCTACCATAGTGCATACTCTCAGATCTGTAGCCATCTTCTTGCTTGCAATATATCTGGACGCGGTGACGGTATCTCAACCGTCTTCGCGACCATTCCCTCTGACTCGCCCATGGTTTCCACAGTCCGCAACGCAGACTTCACCGCCGCCACATCGCCTGTAAAAATAATAAAAGCTTTTCCACCTAGTCCCCGTCCCAGTCTTATTTGTATCAAATTTATATCTGATACAAATCCTCGCTTTCAATTTGTACTCTGTGGGGTAATATCAACATTTGCATGTATGTTAGCGATACTATTTATAATTAATTCCTCAGACTCATTCCCCTTGTCTTTATACCAGTAAACCTCCGTTAATTTTATTCTGTCTAACAACGAAGGTTTACATGGTTTTAACATATTCTTTTACCTTAAGATGCCTCAAGCTTTATTTAATAATATTTTCTCGCGGTAATAATACCAAAGATGCGCTATGCTTAATACATCTACTGCTTAGTCAATTATTTTCAAATCTTCCGCTTCTTTAAAATACATCGTGTCCCAATCTGCAACATCGCGGTTGACTTCCTCAAATGCCCTGCCCATTTCTACCAGTTCCTCATCACTAAACTCAATGTCAACGGCCTTAATATTTTCTGCCAACTGTTTAGGTGAAAGTGCACCAGTAATTGCGGTTGAAATACCCGGCTGACTGCAAACCCAGCTTATTGCAGCCTGAGCCACAGTTACGTCATGACGACTCGCAAAAACACGCAACTTCTCAACCGCTTTGAGCGCTTTCATATAAATCTCTCCCTTAAACAGAGGCACCATTGTTTTACGAATATCAGTATCTTCTAGGTCGAGCTCTGCGGTATATGTGCCAGACAATAACCCCATCGCAAGAGAACTGTATGTCATCACTCCAATGTCGTTTTTAATACAATATGGTAAAAGTTCTTTTTCAATATTGCGCCACAAAAGACTATATGGTGGCTGAAAAACGTCGACTGATCCAGCTGTTCTTGCAATATCCATATGTCTAGTGGTGAAATTGGAAACTCCGATATGTCTAATCATACCTTTTTTACGCAACTTTTCCAGCGCTTCCATATTGCTAGCAACTGAAATACCTGGCTTTGGCCAATGGATAAAATAGACATCTATATAATCTGTGTCCAACCGCTTCAAGCTATCTTGTACCGTTTTTTCCGCTTTTTCTTCCGTCAAGTCATCTGCATTCGCTTTTGAGACTACATAAACTTTGTCGCGGTAGCCTTGCAAAGCTTTTCCTACAAGTTCTTCCGAATGCCCTTCTCCATATCCCATAGCCGTATCAATAATATTTATCCCATTGTCAAACCCGTATCTGATGGTATCAATATACCGTTTATCATCATGATCAGAGCCCCACCATTCGCCGCCGCCCATTGCCCAGCTACCAATTGTTATCGTAGAAATATCAAGTCCAGTACTACCAAGCTTTCTGTATTTCATAATTTTTCTCCTTTATATTTTTATTTTTATTTTTATTATTCTATATTCTATATTATATATGTTTTGCACCATAAATCTGATTACTATATATTTTAATCAGATGATATTATATAACAAATGACTCATTTATTCAACCTTTTTTGTAATATGACTCCTTATTTACAAAATTTAAACATATTTATTATTTATCCATATGTAAAAGTACCGCAACAAACATTATTGCACCAGTGGCAATATATTGATAATATGCATTAACATTCATCATGATTAACCCATTCTGTATCACACCTATAATTACAACACCCAAAAGTGCACCCATAATAGTTCCCTTACCACCCGTCAAAGCGGTACCACCCAATATTGTCGCAGCAATTGAATCCAATGCATATGTTTCACCAATCGTAGGTTGCATTGCGCTCACACGAGAAGTAAATAATATACCTCCAAGTGCAGCCAAAGTGGACGTAATAACATACGCTTGAATTTGTGTTTTCTTAACACTGATCCCACAAATAATTGCAGCGTCAGGATTTCCGCCAACACAATATAACTTACGCCCAAATGGTGTATATTTTAGACTCAAAGAAAATACAACATAAAAAACAATCAGTATAACAACAGGCAACGGTATTATATCAAAAACTTTATATGTACCAAGAAATGCAAAAGCCTTGTTTCCTGCGATGGATACTGGCATGCCACCAGTAATAATATATATGATTCCCCTGTATATTTGTAACCATACAAACGTAACAATGAAGGCATTCATCTTCAACAGAGCAACACATAAACCGTTAATTAATCCAGCCAAAGCACCATAGGAAAGACCTATAATCACGGCAAGCGGTACCGGAACGCCCATTAATACCATCTCGGCAAAAATAACCCCACCCAATGCAGCTACCATGCCTACACTCATATCAAATCCACGGGTAACAAGGCACATTGTTTGACCAATAGAAATCAGCCCAATAACACAAATTGTCATTCCAATAGACAAAAAGTTGTTAGCCGAAAAAAAGTATTCTGAACCTGAAGCAAATACAATGATTAATACTATAAGAACCATAAGTACTACAGTTTTTTCTAAAAAGTTTCTGGAAAATACTTTTTTACGCAAACCTTCATTATTTTCGATTTGTATTTTTTCATTTTTCATAATCATTCTCCTAATTTAACATAGCATATTTAAGAACATCTTCTTCATTGAGCTTAATGTTCTCCAATATTGCATTAATTTTATGATCTTTAAAAACGAGAATCCTGTCACTAAGCCCGAGTATCTCTGGCAGTTCCGAACTTATCATGATGATGGATTTACCCATTTGTGTCAATTCCTTCATTTGAATAAAAATTTCAGCTTTTGCACCCACATCAATACCCCTTGTAGGCTCATCAAAAATAATTATGTCACAAGAAGCCGCTACCCATTTGGCAATAACAACTTTCTGCTGATTTCCTCCGCTTAAACCAGATACCTTAGACTTAATGGAAGGGCATTTTACATTATATTTCTTTGCATTTTTTTTTGCATATGACGCTTCTTTTTTGAAATTTAATAAACCAATTCGATTAAGAATTGCTTTTATATTCGGCATTGACAAGTTCCACGTAAGCGATGCGTCCAAAAGCAACCCCTCTTTCCGTCTATCTTCAGTAACAAATCCCAATCCATGTTCTGTTGCAACCTTGGCGGATTTTATATTGACTTTTTTACCATAAAGATAAGTTGTCCCTGTTTCTTTTTTATCAATACCAAACATAGCACGCATAAGCTCTGTCCTGCCCGATCCGACCAACCCATACAGGCCTAAAATCTCTCCTCTTTTCAACTCTAAAGAAATATTTTCGAATGCACCTTTACGTGTATAATTTTCAAGTTTAAGTACAACTTCATCTTTAATAACAGAAGGATCCTTTTTCTCTCCAAAAAGGTTTAAATCCCGTCCCACCATCATATGAATTATATCATTGATTTCAATTTCATCTACATTTCTGGTATCAACATATTCTCCGTCCTTATAGACGGTGACTTTATTACATATTCTGAATATTTCCTCAAGCCTGTGGCTTACATAAATAATTGAAATTCCCTTTTCCTTTAAATCGCGGATTAAACCAAATAAATGCTCAGTTTCATCCTCTGAAAGTGAGGAAGTCGGTTCATCAAAAGCAAGTATTCTTACTTTATCACTTATCATAGAACGCATTATTTCTATAATTTGTTTATGCCCCATACTTAAATTCCCAACTTTTGATTTAACATTTAATTCTTTATCACTTATTCCAAGTCTCTTTTTTAATTCATTTGCCCTTGCGTACATTGTCTTCCAATCAATTAGCCCTAGTTTGGTAGTAGGATAATTTCCAATAAAAACATTTTCCGCAACTGTAAGATCGGAATCCATTTGCATCTCTTGTGGAACAACATATATCCCATGTTCCCTTGCATCAGCAATATTATTAATTTCGACCTTCTTATCATTAATATGGATTTCGCCCTCGTCTTTTTGAAATAAACCTGTAATGATTTTTAGAAGTGTTGACTTCCCTGCGCCATTCTCTCCACAAAGCGCATGCACATCACCTTGTTTTAATTCAAACTTTACCTTATTTAACGCGATAACTCCTGGAAAACGTTTAGTTATATTTTTCGCTCTTAAAATAACGGTATCATTGGTCATGTTTTTTCCTCTTTTCTATTTTTATATTAGGATGCCCTTAAAATTCTAAAACCTTATATACTTACTTCTATAAACCTTCAAAGTTCTTAAACTATAGGACATCCTAATATACGATTAAAACTTAATTTGCTTCTGACATTGATAATGCCATCGCATCAACATAATCCGTAAAGTTAGAACCATCATACGCATTTAAGTCATAGCCGGTAAACAGTGGAAGCTCTCCACCATCAATAAGAAAAGTCCCTAAGACTTTCATTGTCATATCGCCCGCTGGGCTGGGAAGCAATCCACAAAAGAAATACGCATTAGCTACATCTTCATCAAGTGCCATATAATCTGTTATTACTGTAGATCCCGCAACCATTGTCAATGCAACGTTTTTAAAATCTACACCATTTTCGTCCATTATTGGATAAGTTCCCTGAACTGACCCCTCGTCGCCGCCAAGAATAATCCAATATTTAGCATCTGAATTTGCCTGATAAATACTTGAAAACTGCTTGATTACGTTGTCAGGCAAGCTGTCATCAACGTCACTAATAATCCAGCTGCTTTCTGGTAAATCAGGATATTCTGCTTTTATAACATCCTGAGCTGCTAAAATCCTTTGATGCATGCTCGCTATTTTTGGTGTATCTAACATAACGATTCTTAGTTGAGAAGGATCATCGAAAAAGCCTCTTTCCATAGTTGATTTTAAAAGATTCTTCGCAGAAGCTTCACCAAGAGCATAGTCATTTAGTCCAACATGTGGTATTGGATCTCCAAGCTCATCAAAGCCAGGATCCTCTGTCGTCATCAAAACTACACCAGCTTCATGGCATTTTTGAGCTATCGTCGGAAGTAGTTGATCATTAACTGCCGTTACAATTATGGCATCCGCCTCTTGCATAATCGCACTTTCAACAGCCCCTAGACATAATTCTTCATCATTGTTTGCATCAACTACAGTATACTCAATACCAAGTTCTTCTGCCTTTGCAGCCATAGCATCGCTCTTTGGAGAGAACCATACGCTCTTTAAGAATTTGCATACATAAGTAACTTTAATCTTACCATCAGCCATGAAATCCTTATACTCAGATTCTGTAGCGGCTTCTGTTGCTTCATCTGACCCCGCATCTTCGGTACTCTCAGGTTCTGTGACGGTTTCTGTTGCTTCATCTGGCCCCGCATCTTCTGCACTAACAGCTTCCTGTGCAGGCGCACATGCTATCAGCGAAACCCCAAGTACAATACACAACATCATTAAAATAAGTTTTTTCATTTTTGCCTCCTGTTATTTTTATTTCAATCCAAATTAATTTGGATTGTTTATATAATAAGTATAAATATCACCATGCCAGAGCAATTTACTCCTTTTATTGAAAAAGGCTAAGGAAGATATTTATACGCTCCCGCGACCATCGGCCATGTCTTACAAAGCATAAACGCTTCGACAAATTCAGTTCCCGATGTTCCGCACTGCGCTGCAAAATTCCTGTTTTCATATTCCATCATCTTCGCATATTCCACCCCCCACGCATCTTTACACCAATCTCCTTGCTGGCTAGCATGACAACCAAACAACTTTTTCTTTGTCTCAAAAGTATCGGTAATGTCCACAAAATACTCTGGGCGATAGCTGGTGTATCCGATACCAAATGGCGTGCAAAAGAACATGGGCGGCACTTTTTCCGTAGGTTCATATTCTGTTTTGATTAGCCGTATCGTCGCATTAATCCTTGCGATAAATGCAAGATACCCAGTACAATCATGATCTGGATTGTAATCTTGAAAATATGGCGGTGCGAATATGACATCTGGTTTTGCCACCCTTACTGCATTAATAAACTTAATCCGCGTTTCTGTATTATCAAATAAAAACTCGTCTTCCTCATTCATCCATATAAGTGTCGCACCCAGCAAATCAGCGGCATTTTTCGCTTCTTTATGACGTGTTTCGCTAATCTCATCCTTGCTCATCCTGTATGAGCCAATGTTTCCATTTGTCGCGATCGCCATGAATATTTCGTCGCCTCTCTTCGCGTATTTTGCCAGAGTCCCTCCGCAGCGAAACTCAATATCGTCTGGATGTGCACCAAATGCCAATACTCTCATTGATATAATCTCCTTTTCATTTATTTTTTATTGTAATTACTTGTACTGATCGACAGCCTAATCTTCCGCATAGCCTACTTAATTGCAACACGAAAACTGCTCTTATTAAATTATTTACTCATATAATCACATACAGCTTTAATCTGATCCGCAATTGAAATATCTCCAAACTTTTTATCAAAAAAAGCGCTTCCAATCGTATAACTCCACGGGCTCGCCGCCTTTACTTCATCCAGTCTCTGATTACTAGATACACTACCTGCCAAACATAATGGCAAATCAATCTCAGCTACAGCCCTTCTGTTGAGCTCAACCGCATCCCCAACATAACGATACCCCAGAAGATCAATACCGTAGATACCCTTTTCCTTCAACGCGTTTCCCTGCGCAATGATTTCGTCGATATCGCCCTTAAGCACGCTGGGGCGCTCTTCAACCTTGCCGATAAACGGCATATATTTGATCCCGTTTTCTTTGGTGTAGTCATTGATAGAATCAAAGAACATCGTGCCCATCAGTATATCGAAGCCGCACTCTACAGCCATCTTTGCGCCGGCCATACCCTTTTCTTCGTCATATTCTACGACTTCAAGAAACGTAGTCTTCCCCGCATCTTTCATCATCTTGCACAATGTTTTCATCTCATCAATGGGGATACCTACTTCTTTAAAGCCCCAATACTTTACAGGAGTATCTTTGCATTGCTCAAAAACCTCTATTGCATTTTTCACTGTCTTGTCGTTGTGTGTCAACATCACTATAAGTTCTGGTATCTTTTTCATATTACTCCTCTTATTAATTATTTTTTATTTTTTTCCTAAATACAACTAATTAACTAATGGTGACCAATCTATTCTCCTCGAACCAATTCATTACACATTTTTATGCCAGTATATCCCTTGTTTTGCTTCGTTGCTCTCAGCACGAAGCGCCGGGTCTGAAGGCGCTTTAGGTCCGATATCCTGATTTTGCACCGGCCCGGTTGAACTGTCTGTTTTTGCCGGCCTCAACTCTGCCGCCGACGCTTTTATATCACCAATGCAAATTTCCGGAATTGAATCATATTTGTTAACTCGTCCTGTGCTCATAAACATTTTCATGCACATTTCCGCCGCATCGACAAACCCTTTATTCATCGAACCTATCAAATCGGGTATGTCATAATTACCTTGATACTCCGGCTTTTCTTCAATATACGCCTTTGCATTTTTCTTGCCTTCGACGCACATGTCGGTATATATACAAACCTTGACTATGCCCATTCCCATTGCCCGCCTCAAATGGTCTTCGGGTATTCCGGTACCGCCGTGAAGCGTAAGATAGACATCTTGTGACATAAGGCCGTAATATATTTGCTCAAGCCTTTGAAAATCAAGGCTCGGCTTTCCCTTATATAATCCGTGCGCATTTCCTATAGATATCGCCAGAATATCTATACCCGTTCTTTTGACATAGTCTTTTGCCAGCGCCGGGTCTGTCATTGTATCAACACTGCTTGCGGCCGCCGCGCCGCCCTCTGATGCGCCTGGCAGAGCACCCAATTCGCCCTCTACAGCGGCGCCGTAGCAATGACCCATCTTAACGGCTTCGCTTGTAATACGTACATTCTCTTCGTACTCCAGCTTAGATCCGTCATACATCACCGATGTGAAACCGGCTTTAAGCGCACGCTCAACAATGTCAAGCTCCATGCCGTGGCTGAGATGAAGCCCGACGGGCACTTTCATATTCTTTGCAGCATGATATGTAACTGCCGCTATTTGCTCGAAGTCTACATAAGGTTCTATAACACCCGGTTCTGTAACAAGAATCGGCGACCCCAGTTCCTCGGCTCTTTTTATCAGCGCCGCCGGCTGGTCAAGGCCGTTTAGATTGAACGCACCGACCATAAATTTCTCCTGGGCGCATTTTTTAAGTATGTCCAAAGTTTTTATAAATGCCATATTGCCCCTTTCTATTATCTGTTTTTAAATACTTCAGGATTAACAACCGGTTTAGGCATACCGCCCGCAATATACAGTAGCAAATCATTGACGATCATGACCGATTGCAGATAGATAACATCTTTTCCTGCTCCTGCGATATGCGGCGTAACAATTACGTTGTCATATTTAAAATATTCGTCATTTTCCTTGATCGGCTCGCTATGAAACACGTCTAATGCAAGGCCTCCAAGCTTTCCGCTTTTTAGTGCCTCACGCAATGCATCTTCCTCAACAATTCCTGCGCGTGCTGTATTTAGAAAGAAAACACCGTCCTGCATCATATCAAATTCTTTTTTGCCAAGCATGCCCATGTTGTCTTCTGTGATTTTTGCATGGATTGATATGATATTTGATGATTTCAAAAGTGTTTCTAAGTCCACACGCTGTGCAGAATGCGCTTTAATGACTTCTTCTTTTTGGTACGGATCATACGTAATAATTTTAATGCCAAATCCGCTTGCCCGATCAGCGACTTGCTGTCCTACTGTACCAAAGCCAATCAGTCCCATTGTTTTACCTTCAAGCTCAATTCCTTTTCTAGACTGCCACGGGCCTTCCGGACTCATGTCCCATATCACATCGCCATCACTGCCATATTCAGCATCCGGTGCCGTAAACAATCCGCTGCGCAACTCTCTGTCTGCTCTTGCGATTTTTCTTGCGATTGCCAAAAGTTGTCCCATCGTAAAATCAGCGACAGGCAGCGCTTCTCTACCAAACGTGAAAAATACAGGAATTCCTCTGCTTGTTGCATAATCTACATCAATGTTGGCTCTTGGGCCACCGCGAATCGAAGATATTATCTTCAAATTCGTTTTTTCCAGCACTTTTCTTGTAACCTTTTCATACCCAACCACTAAAACATCTGCATCCCCAATATCGGCGATCAACTCATCTTCTTCGAGTATATTGCTGGTAAATCCCCAGCCACCCGTTTTGACATCATGTCCGGCCACCTTAAGCAGATTGATGCCGTCCTGACTAAAATCTGCACAAATGTATATCTTCAAAAACTCTTCCTCCAAGTTAAAAACATTTCCCTCTTAATCAATCTTCTGGATATAGCACAATTTTAATTGCTTTTTTTGCTCTAACCAGATCAAACGCTTGTCTAAACTCACTAATCTGCATCTTGTGGGAAATCATCGACTTTAAATCAATCTTGCCTGCAACAGCAAGATTCATGACGTTTCTCCACGAAAGCCAGTTATATCCAAAATGCCCTTTTATACTGACCGCCTTGTCTATAATCGGATCCAACGAAAAACCCACTGGTTTTTCATCATATCCAATTTTCACAATCTCTCCAGCTGTACGTACAATTTCTATTGCCTGGCGCAGTACAACGGAGACACCCGCGCAGTCAACAACCAAGCCCACGCCCTCACCTTTTGTCAAATCTGAAACGGCTTGTTGTACATCCACCTTGTCTGCGATTACAACATCAGTCGCACCGTTTTTCCTTGCAAGTTCAAATCGCTGACTATCCGCCGCAAGGCCGATTACAATTATTTTTGATGCACCAGCAACTCTAAGCGCTTGTATAGAAAACTGTCCCAACGCACCTACACCGAATACAGCGCCGTAATCTCCCGGCATGAACTTTGATTCTTGTACTACAGCCATATATCCGTTACAACAAGGATCGAGTATTGCCGCTTCCTCGAAAGACAATTCTTCTGGTATTTCCATTAAGCTGTTCGGAAAAACTTTAAGCGTTTCACCAGGAATACGAACATATTTTGCAAACCCGCCGTCCATGCCGTATCCAAGCCCTAATCTCTCAGGACAGGATAAGTAATCCGCTACACCGCACGCATAACATTTACCGCATACTTTTCCGGTATTGTCGGAGACCACCCTGTCTCCTTCTTTCCATTCAGTTACGTTCTTGCCTTTCTTTGCTACAATACCTGAAAACTCATGTCCCAATATTACGGGTGGGTTTAATAAATTCTCGTGGCCGCCATCATCAAAAGCAATATCCGATCCGCAAACTCCGGCTGCTTTCACTTCCAACAGCACATCATCGTCACCAATATCCGGAATAGATACATCTCTTATTTCTGTTTCAAATTTGCCATACCCATATTTTACAATTGCTTTCAACCTTTACGCCCTCCTTCTATTAATGATCAGTTTAAAACAATCAGATCTTAAATACTCTTCAGCATATATAAGTAATTCCCCATGAATATCAGTGGCAACTTGCTTTATCATTAATACAGGATCACCTTCATCAATTTCAAGCATATCTGCCAACCATCTCTCAGCGCAAACAGGTAGTATCTCAGCTATACCCGTACCCATGTGAATACCACATTCGGTTTCCAAAAAATCATATATGGAAATATTTTCATCTGCCATTTCAAGAAAATGGGTGGATAATTTCGGCGAAAAATAATCCTTAGAGTATACGACAGGCTTGCTATCGGCTGTCCGTATTCGTTTTAGCACTAGCACATCCGTGCTTTCTCCGACATTCAGTTTTTTCGCGATTTGCTCGTCCGCTTTAACAAGCTTTTTCTCAAAATGCATAACACCAGGCTCATACCCGCTGGCAATAATCATCTCACTGATACCCAGATTGTTATTCAGCGTATTCGCTATATTGTCAAAATTTCCGGAAAGAAAAGTCCCTTTCCCCTGAATAGAGTTAATAAACCCCTCATTTTTCAGAGTATTAATCGCTTCCCTAAGCGTAAGCCGGCTGATGCCGATTTTTTTTGAAAATTCAATTTCAGAAGGCAGCTTATCCCCCACTACATATTTATTTTTCTTAATATAATCTACGATTTTTTTCTTTGTCGATATATATGCAAGCATAACTACTCCATTAAATTGTTTTTTGATTTTATTTTTGTTTAAACGCTTATCCCTGCTACACTCGTCCCAATCCTTTCGACTCCAGCTGAAATCATTACGTTGGCCGTTTGGGAAGTCTTTATATCTCCCACCACTTTTACTTTCATTTTATCTTTACACATGCCAATAAAATCTTTGATATCATTCATATCGTATGGGCGGCTACTGATAATATTAGAAATGACTATGAAGTCAATTCCGCACTCTTGAAGCATTTTTATCGCTTTTGTAACTTTCTCTTTTGAAGTAACTCCTAGCTCAATCACCGCTTTTACCAACGCTTTGTCCTTTGCTGGAATCATTGCCTGTTGTATATCTCTTTTTACAGCTTCCAAATTCTCTTGATTTAAAAGCGTCATATTTATAGGAATGTCCACTTCATCCAATCCGTTACTGACCGCCTGCTTAACTTCAGCATATTTTGCTTCTGTCGCCGAGTTGCCACCCGGAAGTCCCACCGCAGTACATACTCTCACATCTGTTCCGGAAACCATATCCTTAGCAAATGCCACAAACCACTGTGGCACACAAATACATGCATACCTTTTTTGTTTGGCTGTCTCGCACAATTGTTGTATATCATCTATTCTGATACGCGGATCCATAAGCGTATACTCTATGTTTTTTCCCAAATCGTATGTATCGGTTCTTTGGTCTTGTCCATTATTCTCTGCTTGTATACGAGAATAAACTTCTTTCGTGATTTGCGCTATCAGCGTTTCTATCTCCAATATATTTCACCTCTTTGTCATGCTGCTTAAACTTATGAATACAATATTCCACTTTTGCGATGACACTTTTGCTTTCTTTTAATTATCTCGGCAGTATACCTTCAACATCGCTGTTAGGTCTTGGTATTACGTGAACAGATACCAGTTCACCAACACGCTTCGCAGCATCTGCGCCTGCATCAACCGAAGCTTTTACGGCGCCAACATCACCTCTAACCATTACGGTGACCAGCCCCGAGCCAGCTTTATCTTTGCCAATTAGTTTTACATTCGCAGCTTTTACCATAGCATCTGCCGCTTCAATTGCAGCAACAAGCCCTCTTGTTTCAACCATACCTAATGCTTCTATAACCATGTCTTTAATCTCCTCTCATATTCTATAATTGAATTATATATTTTTGTTAAACTTCAATGCTCTTTTTTGCTTACAACACTTCATGCAACTTCCAAGATAACCATTATCCGGTCAAAGTTTTGCAATCTACAGAATAATGGTCTATCACGCCGCAGATCGTCCAGTCTGAAATGATATCAAAATCGTTAAATAACATCTGAAGCGCGCCGCCATCTGTATTTACAAGAACCATATCACCCGTGCCTGAATCTACACAATCCAACACAATATAACGAAAACCGATGGGGTTCCCCTGCAGGTCAACAAACTCTATGATCATAAGTTTATGACCATTAAACTGCTCATCTTTTATTGTGGATACAACGTTCCCGACAACTTTTGCTATCCTCAAAATCTATCATCCTTTAATTGTGTTTAATAAATCATTGTACACACGTTTCATATACGTTGACCTAAATTTATACACGAGTTTCCCGTGTCTGCAATTATATGATTTCGTTATACTCATCGATAAATCCTACAATTGCGGAATCAACCGGCACTAAACCCTTGCGGAATATCAATCCAGCCTCTTTTGATCCAACAAGATACACAAAGTCACCCTTACCCGCCTGTTTTGTCTGATCTGCCGCAACAATGATATTTGACGGCTTTTCATTGTCGAATTTTTGTACGAGCAACAACTTAATCCCTATCAGGCTGTTGTCTTTTACAGTGGAAACAACAGTTCCAACCACTTTGCCGGTATACATATCACTACCTCAGGCTTACAGCGAAGTTCTTATTTTTGTGGCACTTTTACCAATTTTTTTTCATTCTGCGATAAAAGGATTTCCACATCTTCGTGCGGACGCGGTATTACATGGACAGAAACAAGTTCTCCAACTCTTTTAGCCGCCGCCGCACCTGCGTCTACCGCTGCCTTGACTGCGCCTACGTCTCCTCTGACCATCACTGTAACCAACCCTGAACCCACCTTTTCCTTATCAATTAATTTTACATCAGCCGCTTTAACCATTGCGTCTGCTGCTTCAATTGCCCCAACCAATCCTCTTGTTTCAACCATACCCAATGCTTCTTTGTTCATTACTATTCTCCTTCTCGTTAATTTCTCATAATATCGCTTGCAATATATCTGGATGCGGTGACGGTATCACAACCGTTCTCGCGACCATTCCATTCGAATCTTCCAGGCTCTCTGCTGTCTGCAAAGCAAATCGTACCGCCGCGACGTCGCCTGTCAATATGATAAAAGATTTCCCGCCAAGACCCCGTCCCAGCCGTATTTCTATCAAATGAATATCTGCTGCTTTAACAGCCGCATCCGCACAGATCACCGCCGATGCCAGTGAAAAAGTTTCTATAAGCCCCAGCGCACCGGTATTGTCTATGTTGGAGCTTGCGGTGATTGCTTCAATTACCTGCGCATTGATATTAGCAATAACTATACTGTCCACCAGTGCAAAATCTGCGGTTTCTTCTCCGGCCGCAACAGACGCTTTAACGGCTGCAACGCTTCCCGATACAATCACGATGTATTTGCCCGCACAAACCGCCTGTGCCGAAACCAAGGAAACATCCGCTGTTTTCAGCATCGCGTCTCCTGCCTCAATTCCTACCGGTATACAGTTTGTTTCAATCATTCCTAACGCGTTCACGCTGTTCTCTCCTTTATATAAGCGCTTCTATCTCAATATAAGAATTCGAGATATTTGTGACTGTGCCTTTGATACTGGCATGCAGCTTTGCACCCAAACTTTTAACGGGTATATCCGCAATCAACTGCCCTTTTTGCACCACATCTCCGATTTTTACGGTCGGTTTAGACGGTGCCCCGATATGCATGCTGAGGGGAATCCGCACCTTATTGATTGCCATCATACTCTCAACAAGCGGTGTTTCCTTGTCATACTGTAATATGCCCATTCTAGCCATCAATCGTTTTGTTGGCACCTTGATAGTATCAATATTGGCAGAAACATCTCTTTTAACGTTTTTCTCCGGTTTGAGACCGCTTTTTTGCATGCCGTCTTTCATTTTCGTCATCATACGACTGGGGCTCAGTCCGAAATTACAGGCAAAATAGCTGCATAGCCCGCAATCACAGCATGAGAAAATACCATTGACATCCCCAAGAAGCTTCCCGTTACCCGAAAATGCAGCCCGCATTGCCTTGTGAGGTTCCACCCCTAGTCCCAGAGCGTTTCTTGGGCAAATCTGTGTACACATATTACATTGACAGCAAACGGCTTTTGCCAGCTTCAGATCCATTTCTCCGTCATCCGTCTTTTTTTTGATCAACGGATGATCCGATCGAAATACCAATATGCCTCCCGTAGTCTTTTTTACTGGTTCATTCATATCGTTACACAGTTTACCAGTAGCTGGCCCACCGATGATCAGCGTGTAACCATCCAGTGTATCCGGTCCGCCGCCAGCGGCAATCAATTTGCCGACGGGCGTACCTAACGGAACTTTAATGGTGATTGGTGTTTCAACATCTCCGCTGACGGTGACGTACTTATCTGTTACAGGAATATCGTCCAAAGCGTCCGCAATGTTGATCAGCGTACTGACGTTATTTACGACCGCACCGACATCCAAAGGAATACCGCCTGTCGGCACGACCTTATGCGTTACTTCATACACCATCTGCTGTTCGTCTCCGGCCGGATAAAAGTTATCAAGCGGATACAGCCGTATATCCAATTCGCCCTCTAAGGCATTTTGCAGCGATTCCCAAGCCTCATGGTATTTCTTTTTTAGGCAAATAACGCCTTCTTTTGCACCTGTTGACTCTATCACTGCTTTTAGTCCCCGTATGATCTTATGCGGATAGGTCTGCATCATTAATCGATCTACGCGCAGGAGAGGTTCACATTCCGCACCGTTCGCCAAAACGATATCTGCCTTGCTGTTTATCTTGACATGTGTCGGAAACCCAGCGCCGCCCGCGCCCACAACGCCGGCTATACAAACTTTATCTACAATGCTCATTCCTTATCCTCCGCACTATACAATCCGAAAATTTCCATACAATACACAGCGGCGTGTACGGGTAAAGCTTCGCGCACTGGTCAATCCTTCTCCGGTCGGTGTCGCGATGGTCATCGTCGGAAAACCTTCACCATTAAAACCCAGTGCCGAATAGCACGGTGCGTTTTTTACAAATATCGTCGTATCAAGCGCCTTTGCAGCCATAGAAAGATGATTTATATTCTTTGAATAAATCATGGCCGAATGCTTATACCCGTTTTCAGCTCTTACTGCCATTTCAATGGCTTTTTCAATTGTCGGCACCGCTACGATACCCAATACCGGCATCATCATTTCCACAGTGATGAACGGATGGTTTTCATTTACATTTGCAATCACCATCCTTGGATCTCCTGTAAAGCTAACGCCGCTCTCTTTTAATATCATCGCAGCATTTTTCCCCACGAATTTTCTATTGATAAGATATTTGTCGTCTTTTTTTTGGAGTATCGTATCACTAACACGCTCGATATCCGTTCCGGAGATTCTGAATGCGCCGTTGTTCTCCATATTGTCCATCAATTCTTCAGCTATATTGGAAAGCGCAAATACTTCTTTCTCACAAATACACAATAAATTGTTATCAAAACTCGCTCCAGCGATAATAAATTCAGCAGCTTGCTTAATATCCGCGGTATCATCCACAATAACCGGGGGATTCCCAGGACCGGCAGCAATCACCTTTTTCCCAATCTTCATCGCAACTTTTACAACGGCCTCACCGCCAGTAATTGCTAACATTGCAACGTCTTTATGCTTCATAAAATATGTGCCCGTATTGATATCGGGTTCTTTTACCGTGCATAAAAGCGTTTTGGGACCGCCATTTTGCTCAATTGCTTTATTTAAAATTCTCATCGCTTCAATTGATACTTCTTTTGCTGCCGGATGTGGATTGAACACCACTGCGTTACCTGCCGCGACCATGCTGATCGCATTGTTGATAACACTAGCTGCTGGATTGGTGGATGGTGTGATTGCACAAATGACACCATACGGAGCGCGCTCAACAATCGTAAGTCCAAAATCTCCCGACTCTGACGATGTATGCAGATCTTCAATCCCAGGTGTTTTATCAGCCACCAACTGGTTTTTTTTGATTTTGTCTTCTATTCTGCCATATCCGGTTTCTTGGCAAGCCAGCTCTGCAAGATTTTTCGCGTTTTCTCGTGCCGCACAACGCATGGCTTCAATAATCCTGCTTCTTTCTGCCAGCGACATACCTATCAATTGATGCTGCGCCGCTTTTGCAGATTGAATCGCGCTTTCCGGATCATCACACAGCCAGCACATATTCGTAGAATATTCATTTACTGCAAATTTTCTCACAACGTCTTCAACTATTTTATTGATTTGTTCATACGATACGCTCATTATCGACCTCGTGTTTACTGATTCTCTTCTTTTACTATCTATTGGATTATCTTATTTTTTCGTTGACTGGCTTTCATCTATTCTCATGACTATTGTTCATCAGATTTTCGAAAAACGACCTTTCCACGCAATTCTACCGAATCGATAATGCCGATAATTGCAAGGTCTGCCGGTTTATTGTTGGTTAACTCGGTTTGCCTTGATGAACTCCCGTAAACACACATCACAATTTCGCCTTCTCCTGCTCCCACAGTATCAATTGCAACCTCTGGATCCCCGTTTTCCTCAAAAGTATCAATATTAATGGGGACTACAATAAGGAGTTTCAATCCTGATAGCTTTTCTGATTTTGTAGTACTAACCACATTACCTCTTACTCGTGCTAATATCATTTAAGCGCTAACTCCTTTTATTGATCTATTGAAATACCGAGTTCCTTGGCTTTGTCCCGTGCTAAAGGCGTAACAATCGCTCCAGCGGCAAACTTGATTATGTTTTTGCCCTTTTTGTGTGCTTGTATTACTTCCGCCTCGGTCACTAGCGTCAACGCCTTTACCGTTACTTTGTCAGATTGGCGCAACGAGATGATGTCTACCCCCATATCTTTTAGATCATCCAACGTACCAGCTAAATTTTCAAAGAATGTTCCCTGTGTAAGCGTTGGTAACTTAAAATCCAGTAAAGCCGAAACCCTTTTTTCGCATAATATCGCGCGTGTCATAACCTGTTCAATAAATTCAACATCTTCGCCATTGGCTATTCGCTTAAGCAAGCTGATCGGCGATGCAGCCAGTACTATATTTTTATAATATTCCAGCGATGCCATCAATTTTTGGCATTCCTCTTTGGTCGCCACATTTATCGTCTTAAATGTGTTGCCCGAAAAATCTATTTCTTGGAACGTTACGTACGTCGCATTAGGGTATGTTGCTTCTAGATACGATAAAAAAAGGGGAACACTCGATACAAATGCTGGAAAGATAACCAATGTATCACTTGTTAAATCACTGTCTCCGGAATCTGTTTTTTCCATACTTCCGATTACTTGCTCCGTGATTTTACTTACCAATAACTTAAGTTTATCTTGATCTTTCATCGTCTTCTCCAAGCTATTTGATCATTTCAACGAAATCTCCATTTTTTATCATTGCCGCATTTGCCTCGTCAGTATCAATATGCATTTCCAAATCGTATTTATCCCCGCTGCGTACCAATACATCCTCAAAGACAACAGGCCTTTCTCCATCTCTTCTCAGATTTATGATAGCCCCATTTGTTACGTCAAACCAAGCAGCCTGTTCTTTTGACATATGTATATGTCGCCTTGCTACGATAACGCCATGATTTAAAAGCACCTCACCCGCTGGGCCGACAACCCTGCCTCCCGGTGTGTCATGCAGATCCCCTGATATTCTAACGACTGGCTCTATACCGACTTTATACGCGTCCGTAATACTCAGCTCAAGCTGTGTCTCTGTGCGCACAGGTCCAAGTACACGAACCCTTTCTATACTGCCTTTCGAACCAATAAGCGTAACTTGTTCTTTGCAAGCATACTGATTCGGCTGCGAAAGTGCTCTAATTTTATTTAGTTCATAGCCTTTCCCAAATAGTACCTCTGTATCTTTAGCGCTTAGGTGGACATGCCGATTAGATACAGCTGCGGGTATATAATACTTTTTTTTCGCCTTGATTAATGCTTCTATTAACGCAAGTTCGGTCAGCCGTCGTATCTCTTCTTGACTGAATTTCATTGAATATGATCCTCTCCATATCGGTTATCCATTTTGATTTATTTTTTCAACTTAATAATTGCTGCTCACTACGTCAAACATATAATCATATTTTTATTTTGATAAAGTCATCTGATCCAAATACCCACATTACTGGCTAAATTATATTGAATAAATTATTACATCATACCTTACGCTTGTCTTGTTTATCATTTTCGTAAGTCATCTGATGTTTATTATTATAGTGCATACCTCTTCATAATGCAAGTATTATTTTTGTCACACAGCAAATGAATTTTAAATGAAGCGAATACGTTTGTTATTCGTGAATGCATCTTCTAGATTCTACTACAAAAACAAATCAGCTTATCGACAATATGAAACGAAAGAATGGAACATGAGCGTTAAAAACCGTACCTGTGTGCTCGGTTTTAGCGAGGCGGATCCGCTTCTTTATATCTGCCGCTTCGAAGTAACGTCGCTTATAAACTCATAAATAAGATTATTTATTTTTGGAATAATTATGAAGGAATAAAATGTGAGCCCAGCACATATAAGTGTTCATTATAAAAGCCGATGTGCTGGGCGAGGCGGGTTGCTTGTTTTCTAACTGCCACATCGAAGTAACGGCGCGGATTCATATAGCTCTACAAACGGCGCTGTTCTCTTTTGAATGAGGATTGGAGCGATCTAAAATCCGCTCTAAAAGAAGATGAATTTAATCTAAATTGCAATAAAGCAAAGAGTAAAAGCAAAAAGCTAATATCCCATTAAGATATCAGCTTTTTTACAACTACCTCTGCTGTCGAGGCATTCTATACTTTCATCTCCGTTTTTTTCCTTCGCTTTATAACGATCATAAGCCGTCTCATATACAAGATTTATATGGTATCTGCATAACTCGCCCTTTATCATCATAAGTATACCTTACCTGATTGCCGAAGTCGCCTTCAACTTGTGTCAATATCCGCTGTCTCCGTTCACCGTACTATATGTATTAGTCGTATCAAAAAGAAGCAGATAGAAAAGAGAGAACTTGAAAAACAGATTTCGCAGGAAAAGACCAAATACTCTGTCCTCACCGTAAGGGAAGTCAAGTTCTTTATGGAGCAATTCAAAAAGGGCGATGTCAACGACTTAAACTACCGCAAAGCGTTGGTTGATACTTTTGTCAGAAAAATAATACTTTATGATAATAAAATGACCATCCTGTACAACACACAAGACGGTCAATCTTCGCTGCCCCTAGACCTAAAGTGTTTGTCTAAGGGAATGTTGGTGGAGCAAATGAACCCAAATAAGAACCGTTTCTATTTTCCGGGAGGATTCGGGGTGACAATATTTATTTAGTTTTTTATTGGCAAGTTTACGGATGACATCTAAGGTTAATAAAAACCTGTATTATCCCAGGGCTTCTGGCAATGGGTCTATCTTCTTTCATGAAAGTGTAGCGAAAAGGGCCTGTTGACAAAAGCGCAGAAAAGCCCTCCGTATGGTATAATTATCATAGTGGAGGGCTTTTAATATGATGAGTAAAAAATACGGTCAGTTATGTTTCGCGGTTTTTGATTTGGAAGAATTAATTCCAGAAAATCATCTGTTAAAAAGAATAGATAGAGCAATAGATTTTGACTTCATATATGATCTTGCTCAGCCATATTACTCTGATAAAGGGCGGCCATCCATCGATCCTGTATGTATGATAAAAATGCTTCTGGTGGGGTATCTGTACGGAATACGGTCAGAACGCAGATTAGAAGAAGAGATCACATTAAACATAGCTTATAGATGGTTTAGCGGCTTCAATATGATGGATCGTATTCCCGACCATTCGGTTTTCAGCCAGAACAGACGGCGCAGGTTCAAAGATTCAACAATTTTCAGGAACATCTTTAATAAAATTGTTATCCTTTGTATTGATAACGGAATAATCACTGGAGATATGGTGGTCAGCGATGGCTCATTTATCCCGGGAAATGTTGCCAAAACTAGCAAAACAGATACAACTTCAGTTATCTCAAAAAGCACTGTGAAGTATCTTGATGTACTAGATGAAGAATTATCCCACTTGCCTGGCTACAGGGAACCGGTCGTAACCGAAGTTGAAAATACACTGGTAAAGAGCAGCACTGATCCTGACTGCGGCTATATACATCAAAAACGCAAGAAAGGCCTAGGTTATCTCACTGAAATGACCGTGGATACTGCACACGGTATTATCACAGGTGTTGATTGTTATCCTGCTAATCAGAGAGAAAGTGATGTTATTCTAAAGCATATTAATTCTCAGGTTCAAGATACTGACATCAATATCAGCAGTATAGCATTAGATGCTGGATATGATGTAGGTGCCGTGCATCGCGGCTTCGAACTTCTTGGCATTACAGATTATTGTTCGCCGCGTATAATGCACAATAACGCGCTGAAAAAGGGCTTTAATTATGACGCAAAAGCTGATTCCTTCATATGTATGAAGAAAAAACGTTTGCGGTTTTATCGCATTACATACAAACAATACAATCAAGGCTACTATCGGATATACCGGATTCCTAGAAAAGAATGTGCAGGTTGTGAGCATCTGCATCATTGTGCCGTCGATAAAGGTGCTGTTCGAATTAATGCCAGCGGATTTTATCCTGCCTATCACGCGAATAGAGTACGCTGCAAAACAGACGATTATTTTAAGATGAAACGTCTCCGAAGCATATGGAGCGAGGGCACCTTTGGTGCACTAAAGAATCAACACAATCTCAAACGAATAAAAAAACGAGGCATTCATCGAGCTTCCGAAGAATGCCTGTTAGCAGCGATTGCACTGAACCTAAAGCGCATAGCCAAGGTTCTGAGCCCCAATTCCTGTCCATTTTTTGCTCAGTGTAATTGGGTAATACTAAGCGCATAGTATTCAGAAATATGATTTGTCAACAGGCCCCGAAAATTGTGTAAACCTTCATTGTCAGATAAAATAATAACTGACGATGGAGGTTTTATTATGGCACAGAAACGAGAGAAGAGTACGCTACGCAAGCTCATCGATGAACGCGGCATCAAAGACTTGGCAGGTGTACAAGACCTGGTGAAAGAACTCACATCCGGCCTGATTCAAGAAATCATGGACGCTGAGCTCGAAGAAGAACTGGGGTACAGCAAGTACGATTACAAGAATAAGGAGAGGGACAACTCGCGAAACGGGCATTACAAGAAGACGGTGATCAGCAGTCAAGGCGATGTCGAACTGGCCGTTCCGCGCGATCGAAACGGCGAATACGAACCGCAAATCGTGAAAAAACATCAGATGGACATATCAGAGATTGAGGACAAAATACTGTTCCTGTATTCGCAAGGGACATCCACCCGAGACATCGAGAAAGCGATGTTCGAGCTGTACGGAATCGAAGTGGATGCAACCCGAGTATCCAAGATAACGGACAAAATATTGCCCACGATATGCGAATGGCAGAACAGAACGCTTGAAAGCATATACGCAATGGTCATGCTCGACGCTATCCACTACAAGGTTCGGGAAGACGGTATTGTCGTTAAAAAAGCCGTATATATCGCCATTGGCACCGATTTGGAGGGAAAAAAGGACGTTCTAGGTATCTGGATCGGCGCTACGGAAAGCTCAAAGTACTGGCTGGGTGTACTCAATGGCCTGAAGAACCGTGGCGTCCAAGACATCCTCATCGCATCTGTCGATGGCTTAACCGGCTTCTCTGAAGCCATAGCCGCAGCGTTCCCCAAGACGGAAATCCAGCGCTGTGTCATCCATCAGATTCGCAGCTCAACACGCTATGTTTCGTACCAAAGACGTCAAGGCGGTTACGGCAGCGCTAAAGCCAATTTATAAAGCTCCGACGGAGGAACTGGCTCTCGTTGCGCTCGACGACTTTGAGGAGAACTGGGGCAGCAAATATCCCATGGCCGTTCGCTCTTGGCGTGAGCATTGGGACGAACTCGCGACCATGTTCAAGTATCCGGAGCAGATACGCCGGATTATCTATACCACCAACGCCATCGAGAATTTCAACCATCAGCTTCGGAAAGTCACGAAAACCAAGAGCGCGTTCGTCAGTGACGATGCGCTGATGAAGCAGCTTTATCTTGTGACAATTCAAATCACGGGAAAATGGACGATGCCGATTCGAGACTGGGGCAACATTTTAATGCACTTGCTGATTTACTTCGACGACCGGGTGAAAGTACAAATATAGAAACAAGAAAACACGGGAAACGGCTTTGGCTTGACAGCTGGGCCTCCCCGTGTTACGGTGACGTCACAGGGTACAGGCTAGCCTGTACCCTGTGAACAACAAAGCGATTATCTGACAATTATGTTTACACAAAATAATGGGCCTGTTGACAAAAGCGCAGAAAAGCCCTCCGTATGGTATAATTATCATAGTGGAGGGCTTTTAATATGATGAGTAAAAAAGACGGTCAGTTATGTTTCGCGGTTTTTGATTTGGAAGAATTAATTCCAGAAAATCATCTGTTAAAAAGAATAGATAGAGCAATAGATTTTGACTTCATATATGATCTTGCTCAGCCATATTACTCTGATAAAGGGCGGCCATCCATCGATCCTGTATGTATGATAAAAATGCTTCTGGTGGGGTATCTGTACGGAATACGGTCAGAACGCAGATTAGAAGAAGAGATCACATTAAACATAGCTTATAGATGGTTTAGCGGCTTCAATATGATGGATCGTATTCCCGACCATTCGGTTTTCAGCCAGAACAGACGGCGCAGGTTCAAAGATTCAACAATTTTCAGGAACATCTTTAATAAAATTGTTATCCTTTGTATTGATAACGGAATAATCACTGGAGATATGGTGGTCAGCGATGGCTCATTTATCCCGGGAAATGTTGCCAAAACTAGCAAAACAGATACAACTTCAGTTATCTCAAAAAGCACTGTGAAGTATCTTGATGTACTAGATGAAGAATTATCCCACTTGCCTGGCTACAGGGAACCGGTCGTAACCGAAGTTGAAAATACACTGGTAAAGAGCAGCACTGATCCTGACTGCGGCTATATACATCAAAAACGCAAGAAAGGCCTAGGTTATCTCACTGAAATGACCGTGGATACTGCACACGGTATTATCACAGGTGTTGATTGTTATCCTGCTAATCAGAGAGAAAGTGATGTTATTCTAAAGCATATTAATTCTCAGGTTCAAGATACTGACATCAATATCAGCAGTATAGCATTAGATGCTGGATATGATGTAGGTGCCGTGCATCGCGGCTTCGAACTTCTTGGCATTACAGATTATTGTTCGCCGCGTATAATGCACAATAACGCGCTGAAAAAGGGCTTTAATTATGACGCAAAAGCTGATTCCTTCATATGTATGAAGAAAAAACGTTTGCGGTTTTATCGCATTACATACAAACAATACAATCAAGGCTACTATCGGATATACCGGATTCCTAGAAAAGAATGTGCAGGTTGTGAGCATCTGCATCATTGTGCCGTCGATAAAGGTGCTGTTCGAATTAATGCCAGCGGATTTTATCCTGCCTATCACGCGAATAGAGTACGCTGCAAAACAGACGATTATTTTAAGATGAAACGTCTCCGAAGCATATGGAGCGAGGGCACCTTTGGTGCACTAAAGAATCAACACAATCTCAAACGAATAAAAAAACGAGGCATTCATCGAGCTTCCGAAGAATGCCTGTTAGCAGCGATTGCACTGAACCTAAAGCGCATAGCCAAGGTTCTGAGCCCCAATTCCTGTCCATTTTTTGCTCAGTGTAATTGGGTAATACTAAGCGCATAGTATTCAGAAATATGATTTGTCAACAGGCCCAATAATCTACACTACCTCTTTCATCGTGCTACTCCATATTGAGATAAACGGTCATATCGCTTATTTTCGTCAGTGTAGGACTAAACTGTACTCGGGTTATAGAAACGTGCGTTCAGGGTCTGCCCCAGCAAAGCGAGGGTATGTACTGGAGGCCTGTGCTTGTGTCCGTAACGCTTCCGGTATATGTTACCTCGTTAAGGAAACCGCTTGCGCCCGTTTGTTCTAGCTGCCCGAATTCATCATAGCTGTATCCTTTTATAAGCGAACCGTTCGGCTGTATTATCGCCGTTGTGCTTCCGCGCATGTCGTAGTTATAGAAATAGTAGTTGTCGGCGTACGGGTCGGGCGTACCGGGGTCTTGGTCCTCAAAGCGCAGGCTGGCGACTATGTTTCCTCCAAGGTCAAGTATATTTTCCGTCAGAAGAAAGTTATTCGCGTCCGTGGTGAAAAGTATAGCGCTTCCGCTATAATAATACTTTGTTGTGTCGCTGTTTTCAAGTTTTGGAATAAATAGTTAAAATGGTAACTAATTTTTTAGCTGCCATTTTAACAATATTTTAATTCAAATATTTTTATATCCCCTTTGAAAATCCTATATGTTTATGCGTTATCTATTATTATCCATAACGAGCTTTGTACGCTTTTGTCCATAAAGGAATTGCGACCCGAAGAAACAATGCAATAATCGAAAGTATCATAATCAGTTTAAATGCCCTGTACCATCTTTGCCATATCGGTATTGTAAATACAACTGTTTCCTCTCCTTCTTCTTCTTTAGTAATCGTACCATTATTATTGATATAGCAAATATCATTTCGTTCTCTAAAATTTTGATTGGCAGTCCAAGTATAGTCAGCACGTAAAGAGTAGTCCTCGTCATTTATGGTATTTATTTTGATACCTTTATTGTTATATTGCGTTATTAGTTTTTTTCGAAAATTATATACCAGAATATTGTTGTTCTCATCTATTTTTACGCCTATACCACCACCCGCAAGTATCGGAAGAGTATACAAATAGTCTCCATTATTGTCATATACCACGATTCCATTATCAATTGGTGTTATTATAGGAAAATAGATGTTTCCGGAGTCGTCAACATCAAAATTATTATTACCTGCACCATTCAATTCTTGAATGATAAATCCGGTGCCTTTAATACTTCCCTTATTAATCGAAAATTTGTTTGCAAGGACGACGGTAACAGTTATTGATCCCGCAATGAATACAATCAATACTATTGTGACAGTTTTTAGCCATTTCATTTTTATACTCTCCTTACTAATAAAACCATTCTCCCATCACATTAATTATATCTTTAACAATTGGTGTATCATATATATTCCATGGCTCGCCAATAAATTCAGTAATTGTAAAGAAAACATGGCCTTCTCCTCCCGGAGTTGTAACTCCTCCGCCCCCCATTCCTCCTGTGTAGGTTTGCTTTGCACCATTTAACGCTTCCCCTAAAGTATCAGCATCATATCCTCTTGTCACCGCTCCCGTAACACCAAATATATTTCCGACGCCTCCACCAATTTCCATACCGATTCTTGTCAAATCGAAAATATCATATGCGTTTGTTCCTCCGGCTGTAACGTTGGCTGCTGCTACCACACCAGATGGTGTCACAGAAACCCCAGCACCATACGTCCACTGGAAACCAATATTTCCGTGAACATCTGCAACCAGCTGTGCGGATACTGTTCCTGCAACAACCGAGGCTGCTGCCGTCGCCTCTAGCTGTATAATAGTAATTGTTCCATTAACATCCTTATTTTTTATATTAACAATATCCTTCATTGTTTCATTCAATGGTTTCTTTTTTTTCTTCTCTTGCTTCTTCTCTTCCTCTTTATTTTCATACCTCCAATCTTCATCTTTTGATAATTTAAGATCATACTTATCATAAAATTTCTTTCTGTCTTCTCTTGAGCCGTCTCCGCCATATGTAACCCACACTCTGTATGGGGGATAGTTTACATCTACCCAATAATGCCCCGTCGGGTCCGTCATATTAATAGGATTATTCCCGCAGTATCCGTACAAATGCTGTGTCCACGGGTCATACGCGTTACCCTTATAGCTGTCCTGCGATAAGAACCTGCCCGTACTCGGGTTATAGAATCTTGCGTTCATGTATTGGAGGCCTGTGCTTGTGTCCGTAACGCTGCCCGTATATGTTACTTCATTCAGAAAGCCGCTTGCGCCCGTTTGTTCAAGCTGCCCGAATTCATCATAGCTGTATCCTTTTATGAGCGAACCGTTCGGCTGAATTATAGCCGTTGTGCTTCCGCGCATGTCGTAGTTGTAGAAATAGTAATTATCGGCGTACGGGTCGGGCGTACCGGGGTCTTGGTCTTCAAAGCGCAGGCTGGCGACTATGTTTCCTCCAAGGTCAAGTATATTCTCTGTCAGAAGGTAATTATTCGCGTCCGTGGTGAAAAGTATAGCGCTTCCGCTATAATAATACTTTGTTGTGCTGCTGTTTTCAAGGTTCGGTATAAATAAGAAAAATGGCAGTTAGACATTAAATAATATCATTGCTAATATAATTGTACATACTTTTTATTATTCCTTAAAATTATCTAGCACAGAAAAATCTAATTCAAAAAGGGTGTTTTTTTCCTGCTAAATAGTCAAATATACCTTGCTTTTAAATATACTACATTTGCTTCTACAAATATTAAATCCGTCCATGGCAGTGATACACAATACTTTGTCATAGGCTTGAATCCTGGTGTTTCTCCTCCAGTTGTAATACTTATTTTAACATTTTCAATGCTGTATTTTTTTGCCTTTTCATTATAATATTTACCAACCGAGGATAAGCTTCCAGTATATCTATATATTCCTTTCATCACTAAGTCCACTATTATATTATTAATAGATTTAGGTATGAAGGATATAGTAATTTCATCTCCTTCTTTTGCTCTTTTTTCATTTGCATTGCGTATTCTATCATCAATATATGTTATACGAGACTTATCTTTCTTATTATATAGATAAATATCTATAATTTTCTGAGCTATCAATGGAAAGACAATTTTTTTTGCATCGTCATCACTTATTCTCTTATAATTAAACGGTATATTAGCGACGTTCTTAGCAATCTCCCACATAAAAACCTCCTTTAAAACATATCTTTAGTTGGGACTATAGCAATAATTTGAATATATCTCGTTACCGGTTGATACATAACATATTCTATAATGCGCCCTCCTGGATTGCCATCTAATGGATCCGCCCATTTAATTTGCTTTATACCTGATGGATCTACTAATTTTCCAATAGCCATATATGCAGCAGTGTTATAAGCACCACTTTCTTTCCCTGATGGCAGGCCAGACTTTCCTCTAAAATCACTTGTTAACATTGGATTGACCGGTGTCCACGAGCTACCTTCCAGATGAGCGTCACCTCCATAAAGTCGATAAACCGTCTGTCCTTTAGGTGGCTCACTCGTATCCGTCACCGAATCAGCAATCGGTATATCTTTTCCCTCTGCTTTCGGCTTTGTCTGGCTTTTATTTGTGGTCTTTTTAGCTGGCGGATTTACTGTAATTGTCCCATCGCCGCCAATAACATCATCAACCTTATTACTTGATGCTGCTGAGCTACCCCCAAATGTTAAAAACCATGCTGCCATTCCCAACTTATACATGCTGCTACTTATCTTTTTATCGGACTCTATTTTGCGTTCAACAACATTAGTTATTGCTTTGCTAATCGGCTTGCTAGCTTCAACTACTGCAGGCGTTGATATAAGTCCAACAATCGCTGTTACTAATGAAACAATTCCAAGTGCTGCCAAAATTGCAAAATGCCCCGTCGGGTCAACAAAGTTAACTGGGTTATTTCCTGTATACGCATACAAATGCTGCGTCCACGGATCATACGCGTTACCCTTGTAGCTGTCTTGGCTGAGAAAACGCCCTGTAGAGGGATTGTAGAATCTTGCGTTCATGTATTGGAGGCCTGTGCTTGTGTCCGTAACGCTGCCGGTATATGTCACCTCGTTAAGGAAACCGCTCGCGCCCGTTTGTTCAAGCTGCCCGAATTCATCATAGCTGTATCCTTTTATGAGTGAACCGTTCGGCTGAATTATTGCTGTTGTGCTTCCGCGCATGTCGTAGTTATAGAAATAGTAGTTGTCGGCGTACGGGTCGGGCGTACCGGGGTCTTGGTCTTCAAAGCGCAGGCTGGCGACTATGTTTCCTCCAAGATCAAGTTGCAACTCAAAAATAAAGAGCCAACTATTTACTGTTAACCCTTATTATTATCAAAAATTCCACTAGTTTCCACGTTTATCATTATTTGCATATGCATTTAAATAGTGGAGCCTCTTACTGATATATTTTGCCTTATTATAGCACAAACATATTTTTCTATATTTTCATATTACTTACCTGTTCCCCAAAATCACATATAAGCTCAGATTTGTCTTGTTTATTCAGTACCCCATATTGCAAGTACTTCACCGGTAGCCTTTGATATAAGCACATTTAATCCACCACCTACTTCATCTGTTATCTCACTTCTTTCAATTAACCATATTTCATTTTTTGAATCATAAGATATATTTATATCATTCTTGTCGCTTACTTCATCTTGTCCAAATACTTCTATCAATATTGGTTGTATTTCCTCGATAACTTCCTCCGCAGTATAATATTTTTCTAGGTAAACAGTTTCTCCAACCACTTTTTCTGATGTATATTCATCAAGTATTTTTTCAATAAGTCGCATATCATTCATGTTGAATTCTAGAATTGACATATCATTATTTCCCTCATTTGTACTTTTGTTATTGCATCCCACTCCAATAGAAAGAATAAGAATTATAACAAATAAAATACTAAATATCTTTTTCATAATATAATCATCCTTTACTATACTTAATTAACCGCTATCCCATTGCTTACGAATTGACCATTATATGATTTATAGCTACTATTATATAGACTTGGATTATTAGGATCATAAAAATTCGTATGCGTTTGGTCAATAATTCGCAACTCACCTCCTGCGCTTGTTGTGGTATCCCATAACATATATAAAGGTTTTCCAGTAGAAACACAATAATTAAAATCAGCATCAGAAAACAAATCATCAGCGTATCCAGAAGTATTATCTGCGTGTGTATGAAAATATGCAACTACTGTGCAATTCCCTGGAATATATGCATCTTTAGGCTGACAGCTATGTGCCTTCCCCTGTACTCCTTGAGAAATACCATAACCTGACATACCACCGTCTTCAAACGTTGTTGTTTCCTCATAAATTGCACCCCCGTATTCTAGGCTTTTACTGACTGATTCTGGCATGACGTTATTACCTAATGCTATTGCCGCCTCATCCTGAGTATCGTAATGTGTTTTTGCAAATTCTATTTTTTTATTTAATATTCCTATATCCTTATCTAGCTCTGTTACTATACCTCGATTCCGATTCCAACCACCCGCTACTAAACGATACATATCTACATAATATGAATCATATGTGGAAAGATATTTCCCCATATATTTTCTCATTGCGTTGGAATATCCATCAACAAATTTTTGTCTAATCTTCTTCTGCCTTTCTAATTCCTTTTTATCATCCTTTAACTTCTGCAGATTGGACATTTCATGCCCCGTCGGGTCAACAAAGTTAACTGGGTTATTTCCTGTATACGCATACAAATGCTGCGTCCACGGATCATACGCGTTACCCTTGTAGCTGTCTTGGCTGAGGAACCTGCCCGTACTCGGGTTATAGAAGCGTGCGTTCATGTACTGGAGGCCGGTTGATGTATCTGATACGCTGCCGGTATACGTTACCTCGTTTAAAAAGCCGCTTGCGCCTGTTTGTTCAAGCTGCCCGAATTCATCGTAGCTGTATCCTTCTTTTCTCAAAGTTCCATATAAAAGCCTCTAATAGAAAGACAGCCTCGTCAAATAAAAACTTTTCTATATTTTCAGTTATCATTATTCTTTTCTATATATTTAACATCTTTTATAACTGCTTTATTTGCGTCAATTGCAATAATGTCATCTCTTAAATGAATAAACAATCTTGAAGGATTATTATTGTCAATATAACAACTTCTATCCATTATATCAACTCTTGATCCACCAAAACCATAATCATATCTTCCGCCAATAGCTCTCAATTCCATGATAGTTTTAACACCACAAGAATATTGGAAAATATCACTTATTTCTAAAACTATTTCTATATCTGATACCTTTTTCATAATATACTTTATGTATATTATTTCCTCCTTCTTAGCTTTAACATTTTCTGCGCCCGCAAAAACATTGTCTTTATATGTCAGTACTTCTCCGGTTTCTTTATTTTCGAGGCGAATATCTAATATTTCTTCTGTTATAGCAGGAAACTTGATTTTTTCCAGATCTGTTTCCTTTATACTATAATGAAGTATTGGCACTTTTTCAATGTATTGCAACATAATAATCTCCTGTTTTAAAATGGTTTATCTAATAAATCAATATTTGTTATATTTACGTGAGCCGAGACTGGTCCAGGGATATAATACTCTATCAAGCCTCCATTGTTGCCATCTAATTTTGTTGCTGGAAGCACAGATACACCAATAGGGTTATATAAAACTCCTGTAACTAGTATCCGTCCAGTATTATTTTTTCCGCTTGCACCGCCAGACGGAAGCCCAGCAATTCCTCTGTAATTTTCACCATAAATCCTCGGATCTACAGGTGTCCAAGAGTGACCCCATATAGGAGAATCGCCCCCACAAACCCTGTAAACAATTTGACCCTTCTTCGGTTCCTTAGTTGTATCAGTCGCAGTATCCGTTATAGTTTTGTCTTTTCCCTCTGCTTTCGGCTTTGTCTGGCTTTTATTTGTGGTCTTTTTAGCTGGCGGATTTACTGTAATTGTCCCATCACCGCTAATTACATCATCAACCTTATTACTTGATGCTGCTGAGCTACCCCCAAATGTTAAAAACCATGCTGCCATTCCCAACTTATACATGCTGCTACTTATCTTTTTATCGGACTCTATTTTGCGTTCAACAACATTAGTTATTGCTTTGCTAATCGGCTTGCTAGCTTCAACTACTGCAGGCGTTGATATAAGTCCAACAATCGCTGTTACTAATGAAACAATTCCAAGTGCTGCCAAAATTGCAAAATGCCCCGTCGGATCAATAAAGTTAACTGGATTGTTACCTGTATATGCATACAAATGCTGGGTCCATGGGTCATACGGGTTTCCGCTGTAAGTATCCTGGCTGAGGAAACGCCCTGTAGAGGGATTGTAGAATCTTGCGTTCATGTACTGGAGGCCTGTGCTTGTGTCCGTAACGCTTCCGGTATATGTTACCTCGTTAAGGAAACCGCTTGCGCCCGTTTGTTCTAGCTGCCCGAATTCATCATAGCTGTATCCTTTTATAAGTGAACCGTTCGGCTGAATTATCGCCGTTGTGCTTCCGCGCATGTCATAGTTATAGAAATAGTAGTTGTCGGCGTACGAGTCGGGCGTGCCGGATTATTTCACTGATTCAAACACTATCTCCATTATGAAATATCCATCTATTACTTAAAATCCAATTTTTTTATTACATAATATTTATTTTTATCAATAAAATCCTTTTCCATTATTTGACATGTTTCAATCAAATCCTTTATCCAGTATAACCATATAGAATCATTTGCTTGTACTGCTTTTAAAATTGCATCCTCAATATAGATAATTAATTTCTCCTGTGGAATAGTGCATAAAAGCTCTTTAATTTCGATAGCTCCCGGCCAATTAAGATCCTTCAACCATTCAAGCAAATCAAAAACAATATCTTCTATATCTGGATACCCAATTTTTTTTAATACAATTGCAGCATTAAGCCAGCAATCTTTGCCATTTGGTTGAACTAGCTCAACTAATTTGTTTTTTTCAATTCCTAATAGCTGTTTTATTGCATCTTCTTGTATTGATTTTGGTTTGTTCCAGCTTAGGTTGTTTAATAAATTTTTAATACACATATTCATTAGAATCCTCTACTTGATATTGACTTTAATATAGTTGTAAGTGAATGCGGATTGGTCTCTGCTCGATTCCTAGATTCGATCCAATCATCCATTTCACTAATATTCAATGGTAAAACTGATACATGTGTTGGACTGTCTTGTATTGCTACTAATCTTCCCGTACTATTAATTGCTTTCATTGTAGTAACAACATAATTCCCGGATACGGGTTTTATTGTCGAAAAAGAAAGTCCTGTAATATCTTTTGCTCGTGGTGTAAGGTTTGTATTCGTATAATTACCCATTCTATAAATAAATATCGGATTTTCCGGTTCCTTAGTTGTATCAGTCGCAGTATCCGTTATAGTTTTGTCTTTTCCCTCTGCTTTCGGCTTTGCCTGGCTTCTAGCTGTGGTTTTTTTAGCTGGAGGATTAACTGCAATTGTTCCATCACCGCTAATTACATCCTTAGTAACTGTTGAAGCGCTGCTTGAAGATCCTATTACCCAATCCCATGCATCCGTCACTGCTTTCCCAACCACAGGCGCTGCAGTATCTGCTATCCAATTCATAGCAGTATTAAACCCACTAACTGCTGCTTGGGTTGCCTTGCTACATAATGAATCCTCTTTGTTAACTGCATTATCTACAGCCAATGCAGTTGTTACAACACCAACAATAGCAGTCGCTGCCCATGCTATTAGCGGTATGGCGAAGAAGAAATGTCCCGTCGGGTCTATCATGCTTGTCGGGTTATTCCCGCAATAGCTGTACAAATGCTGTGTCCATGGGTCATACGGGTTTCCGCTGTAAGTATCCTGGCTGAGGAACCTGCCCGTGCTCGGGTTATAGAAACGCGCGTTCAGGGTCTGCCCCAGCGAAGCGAGGGTATGTATTGCAAGCCTGTGCTCGTGTCCGTAACGCTTCTGGTGAAGGTTTCATCAAATTTATGTTTTCATTTCTTTCCAGCAAATATCATCGTCTGTTATATATCTTATGTCTTTAAATCCATTTGTTTCGGCATTTTTTTTTATTATTTCGATATTCTCTTTATCTTTAGCATAAATATAAATATAGATATTGTCATCAATTAATATGATTATTTCACATTTGCTCCTTTGGAAATCACTATTGTTATGTATCCGTTCAACATCATTTTCATTAGGGAAAACCTGCAAATTTATAGAAATAGCATAGCAATTTTCATTCTGAATAATTCTCTCAAATACTTCTCCATTATATAGGTCACAATCAAAATAATTATCATTATCACCCATAACATCTTTGTCAACAATGAACCAAAAGTATTTTTTTATATCAATATCTTTTGTGATAAGTTTAAGCGTTGAATACCATTTATTAGGTCCTGTAAAACGGATTCCTCTAATCATTATATCCTCCCATATTTATTAAATAATTCAAATTTATATATTTTTATTGACTCATAATACTAAAAAGCTGGACAATAAGCTCCGTTTGTTAAATACATGAGAGCTGCTGCCAAAGCAGCAACTATAATTTCTTCACCATATTCACGGAGTGGATTAGATTCAAATTTTGGGCAAAATTGCATATAATAATCTGGACTAAGAGCAAATTTAGGTGGCAACGGCCTAGTTACGTCATGTGCCTCACCTCTTTTTTCACCATCCCAATCATGTTGATGAGGATATTTATGACCACCACCGGAAGGCCCATCAATATCTATATCATAGTCGACCATTCCTTTATCATTATAGTATCTCCATGTATTATCACTAACTTTTAGCCAATCATTTGGTGACCCTGTTGTGGGTGTTCCGCCTACGAAAATTGGCACCTCTTCCTTTGCCTCCTCAGTCGCAATCGCTGCTTTCTCATCTTCCTCAACCTTCATCGCATTCGCCGCACGCTTAGTACTTCTATATGCGCCAAGTGCCATAGATGCACCCTTACCCAATATTTTGCCTGTCTTATTTTGAATTTTAGCAAGAGATGAATAACCAGCTTCCTCCCACTTCTCACCCATATAATATGCAAGTTTTGACTGTTTCTTAAGGCTTTTATATGTTGAATACCATTTATTTGCTTGTTTATACAAATCCGCCGATGTAGCGCTATGCCCCGTCGGGTCTGTCATATTTACCGGGTTATTCCCGCAATAACCATACAAATGCTGTGTCCACGGGTCATACGCGTTACCCTTGTAGCTGTCTTGGCTCAGGAACCTGCCCGTGCTCGGGTTGTAGAACCTTGCGTTCATGTACTGGAGGCCTGTGCTCGTATCCGTAACGCTGCCGGTATACGTTACCTCGTTTAAAAAGCCGCTTGCGCCCGTTTGTTCAAGCTGCCCGAATTCGTCATAGCTGTATCCTTTTATGAGCGAACCGTTTGGCTGTATTATCGCCGTAGTGCTTCCGCGCATGTCGTAGTTATAGAAATAGTAATTGTCGGCGTACGGGTCGGGCGTACCGGGGTCTTGGTCCTCAAAGCGCAGGCTGGCGACTATGTTTCCTCCAAGGTCAAGTATATTTTCCGTCAGAAGAAAGTTATTCGCGTCCGTGGTGAAAAGTATAGCGCTTCCGCTATAATAATACTTTGTTGTGTCGCTGTTTTCAACCCTTTTTACGCGCTGTCCGGCGGCGTTATATACATTCGTCTCGCTAAGCGTTGTCTCGCCAGTGGCTGTTATGGATACGCCCGTCAAAGCGTTGAGCATATCGTAGGTGTAATTTGTCGTCTGCGTCTTTATCGTTCCGCCAAAATCAACTTGCCTCTGCTCCTGCGTCTGGTTGCCGCGCCCGTCGTACGTATAGCTGGCATAACTCTGGCTGTTCTTGGTGGTTGCGGTCATCTGGTTAAACTGGTTATAGCTGTACACGAAACTATCCGTACCGTCGCTCATTGTCAGGCGGTTTCCCACATCGTCGTAAGTATAATCCTTTGTCTCGCTTCCGATAGCCGCTTGTGTAAGCCTGCCGATGCTGTCATATGTAAAGCTTTTGTTTACCGTTGCTGCTGTGCCGTAATTAGTATAAGCGGTCTCCGCCATGATAAATCCGCGGTCGTCATACGTCATTGTATATTCTTCTTTTTTCGTGCCCGTCGGCGAACCGTCCACGTGGTCTGTATATGTTATCTTTGTCGTAAGCCCTGCGTCGTTTATCTCATAAGCCGTTTTTATATAGCTGGTGCCGTCGTCAGAAAACTCACGGAAATTCTTCATATGGTCTAGGTCGCCGTTAGCCTTATATACATACTCGCGTACCGTGTCGGCGTATTCAGGAGTCGTATCAAGCGCTAGCTTGATATATCGGATGCGCCCATAATCGTCGTAATCATACTTAAGATAACGAACTGCGCTAGCTTTTGTATATTCAATAAGCACTACTCTGTCGGCATCGTCGTATTCGTAGTCAATGCTAAGACCGCCGTTTAACAAGTCTCCTTCTGTTATAGTGCTTACCCTGCCCATTTCATCATAGCTGTACGCTGTCGATTCCTCAGCCGTGCCGTGATAAACGCTCTCAAGCGTGACGTTGCCGTTATCGTCATACGTATAAACTATATAATCATCGCTGTTTGTGCTCGTGATTTCAGCCGCTTCGTAATAGTCAATACGCGTTACCTGCCCCAGGCTGTTATACGTATACTTTTCTTTGGTATTGTCGTTGCGTGTAACTATGCTCGGCCTGAAGTTCGCATCATAGCTATAACTCATCTCCATAACAACGCTGTCGCCCGTATTGCCTTCGTCATTATCTTTTACCTTACGCCCTAATTCATCAAACCAGGCTTGGCTAACAAGTGCATTTGCAGTAACAAAATCATTGTTATCATTAATAGTCGAATGCTTGACGCTGTTTTTTATGTATCCGTCGGTATCAACAAAATCATATTCATAAGCAGTTGCCAAATACGGGTCTATCCCGTCATTTTCGTCAACATCATAAGGATTATCCTGTTTAACAAGCTCAAGCCTTGAGATATCGTCGTATTCATAAATTGTCGTATATCCTTCTCCGTCCGTAACAGACAACTGGTTGCCAAGAAGGTCATATGTAAACGTTGTTTCGATATTCTCTCCCGTCGGGTCAACAATTGTTTTGGTAGTTCTTCCGAGTGCATCATATTCCGCTTCAGATTCTCTGCCCGCGTTGTCCGTAACTTTGATACAGTTACCGATTAAGTCATATTCATATTGCGCAGTCACAATCTCGCTGGTACCGTCAGAAATATAAGTTTTTAAAAGCCTTCCCGCGATATCATAGTATTCTATGCTTTGTGCTCCCGTTCCGTCCGTCTTAACAACCTTATCAGCATCGTTGCCGCTTGCGTCGCCTGTGCCGGCGTTGTTGTCGCTGTCCCATTTCAGATACTGTATGCTGTTTGTGCTGCTGTCCGGATACGTTGCCCCAGTCAGGCGGTATAGATCATCATACGCAAAGTCAACTTCATGCCCCATGCGGTCAGTCGTTTCCGTTACGCTCCCCGCAAGATCATATTCAATAAAAGAAACCTCGTCATCAGGATATGTTGTCTTAACGCTTCTGCCCAGCCTGTCGTAATATGTTTTTGTGCTGTTGCTCATTGCATCCGTGCTTATAACACGCATGAAATAGTCGTCAATATCGAATTCATAAGCATACGTCACAGAAGTACGCTCATATACACCGTCATCGTAATCCTTTATCTGCGTAACGCGCCCTTTGTCGTCATAAGTATACCTTATCTGATTACCGAAATCGCCTTCGACTTGCGTCAGATATCCGCTGTCTCCGTTCACTGTGCTGTACGTATTCGTTGTAACCTTGCCCTTCGGGTCGGTAACCGTCAGCACATTCCCATTGCCGTCGTAAGTGTAATAGGTTGTTAACGTTTCTGTGCTACGTTTCTTTACGCCGATACTCGCCGGTTTGTTAAAGCTGTTGTATGTTCCGTAAGTTGTAAGTGAACCATCCGGCCCGCTTATGCTTGTAATGTTTCCTTGCGAATCATAGTAATAATAATAGTAAATATACTCTGCTGTTGTACCGCCTTCAATATAATTCTGATAATTCATTCCTGTAACTAAAAAGTCGTTATTATAAGTATAATAAATACTTTGGTTTAGTGCATTTGTCTTTTTATATATCAATCCGTCATCATTATATTCATATTTGATTGATACATCATATTTATTGGTTATAGTAGTTCTGTTTTGTTCCTCTCCGATGTCCGCATATGTAAAATCATAATAATCATCTGTAGCATCCGTTATTTCTGAAACTCTTTCAGACGCATCATAGCTGATATCTGTCTCGATTTGTTCAGGGTCTTTTATAGTAACCAGTTTTTTATCTGCCGTTTCATCATATGTAAAAACTTCTTCATAGGTAACGCTGTCTTCAACCGTTGTATATGCGCGCGTAAGCCTGTCGTTGCTGTCGTATTCATAATTATATGTAATGCTTACAGGATTTTCAGCAACATCTTCTGTCCACGTAATACTTTCAAGCATATCCGGATGCTCATTAACATATGTATAATCCGGATCCTCAGGTTCCGCTCCTGCTACAGAATATGTTAAAGCAACTTTTTCCCCTACAGTATTTTCAACTTCACTCAAGTTTCCTCTTTCATCATAAGAAAAGAGAAGTTCATTCCCGTTGTTATCAGAAAAGCTTTTAAGTTTCATGCTCTGCGCATCAAAATGATAAATAATATTATCCTTGCGTTTGATTTGGTACTCATCGAGAGTACTGTTATATGTCAGTTCCATAAACGTACCAACCGCAGGATTATATACGCTACCGTTTTTAACAAATCTATGGAAACTGCCGTCACCGTCTTTTAGTATCATCCCGCTTTCCGAGCTTCCGCTGTACTCTTTCATTAAACAAGTATTAAAGCTGAAATCCCACCCGTATCCCATAGGCGTTTTTGTATCTGCCATGCTGTTAAACGTTCTTCTCATAACAGACGCAAAGAATGGGCCGGATACAACCATGTCGGTCGCGCTATATACAAGGTTACCATTCGAAACATTAACGTATCCTGTCCCGCTGCCCGTATTAAATCCGGTATACCCCCAATAATTTTGCAGGCCAAGACGTTTTTCCACTTCATCTTGAGATACGACAGTTGCCCACGCCTCGTTGGACGGCAGGCTTTCCCTTTCATTTCCGCCTATTAATTTGACAGCAGTTACTTTGTAATAAAATGATTGTCCATAATTTAAGTTATAATCGCTCCAGCTATTATCTGACAGCCCCTCAGCTACAAGCGTTGAAGCTGAAGGTACAAAATGCGGCGTCATGCTTCTATATACATTGTATACAACGTCTTCCGTTTCGCTCGCTTCCCAGCGCAACAATGTCATATAGTTAGCGCCCGGGAATGTCGACAGATTCCACGGCTCATCTACCAGTTTTACCATATGCGGCTGCCCGGCGATTTTTTCTTTTATGCTGAGTTTCCAGCTATGAAGTTCCGGCGTGCCTGTGCCGTCACTAGTTAGCTCCGCCTTAACGACAATATCTCTTCCGGGAACAGCAATATCCATCCAGTCTTCAAATACACTCGCATCTCCCGGTTCAATTTCTTCCCAAGTACCGGAAGCTCCGCCTTGCGTTGAAATATAATAAGTAATATCCGTACCGGTTGGCGGGCTTTCTGCTTCTTCTACCTCAAGACATGCTTTTATTGCATCATTCGAAGTATAGCGCACTGTGCTTTGCACCGTTCCTGTCTGATAATAATTCGTATACACCGGCGCAATTTTTGAAAGTTTAATGCATTCATTTGCCTCATCATGATAAGTGCACACTAGACCTGTCATCCCTCTTGTGTTTTCAGGAAAAGAATTGTCTACCAGAACAGCATTTACATATGTTGTATACCGCACATCTATAGACCACATATCAATAAACGGCGTCAAATCATTTGATGATTTTGTAAGAATCGCGCGTAATTTAACGCTATCTCCCACAGGATTATTTGTGAAATATTTTCTGTTCAACAGGTTAACGGTAGTTCCGCCGTCTGCAGAAACAGGCGTTATGCTCTGCCAACTGCTGCCCCCATCTACAGAAACTTGGTATGCAATGCTTGCATCTCCGGGTATCGTATGGTTAACTATTAAATCAACATAGCTCACGTCTCCCGCAAAACTTTCTTCAATACTTTCAAAACTTCCAGGAGAATCAAATACGCCGCCCGTTTCCGTTAGTCTAATTACATCGCCGTTAAACAATTCGACATTACTAAGATTTTCTATCTTATTAACATCTTCAAATACATCTGCAATTTCTAAGGCTTCATATGTTGTGGTGCTATAAAGCTCTTCCTCGGCCGAATCGTTTGACTGTACATACATAAATACAACACTGCCTTCAGGATAAACCCATCCGTTGTCGTATTCTGCAGCATTAAAAGTGAACCCGTCGCCTGCCGTTGCTTCGGTATCTTTTAATACATTATTTACATACAGTTTCCCGGAAGATATTCCGGCAATACCGCCGTCATTTATCTTTTGATATTCAACATCTGTACTCGATGAACTTATTACATACTGGTCAATGTCCCCTGTGTCTGGCTTGTATCCGTCAGGATCATATCCGCCCGGCACATCTATTTGCAATCCAGCAGGTACATTAACACTATCACTCGTTTTTAACACCGTTATTGAATCTGTAACTTCATTGCCAACTTCATCGCATGCTCTTATTTGCAATGTGTAGTTTTCGTCTTCTATTAATCCAGTGGTATCCCATTCGTATATAATTTGATTATTAACTGTGCTATTGCTTGATGTTAAAACCTCAAAACTTGAAGGAGCAGTGCCAAAGCCGTACTCTAATACCCATTCGTCAAAATCACTGCAGCCATCGTTATTTTCTACTGTCGCATTCACATATACAATTCCATTTATAGCGTCTTCATCCTCCGGCTCGTTAATTACTGCGTTCGGCGGTGTTTCATCGAACCAGTAAGTATCAGAAGCCTCTACGCCCTCATTGTCACCACTGTCTACTCCACGTATATATATGGTATTTTCTCCGATATTCAAACTAGCGCTTTGGATCTCGTATGTTCCTTCTGCCGGATAATTTGAAATTCCCGTCCCGTCAATATCAGTCCAATCTCCTGAATTAATTTTATATTGTACTTTATTTAAATTGTCTCCGTCATCAGTAATTCCGCTCCAGCTTATAGTCGGTGTATCATCATTTGTATATGTATCCGGGCTTACGCTATAACTCGTTGGTGCAGCGGGAGGCGTATAATCGCCAATTAGGATTGGGTCTGACTCTCTTGGTTCGCTATAGTTGTTATTATTATCATAAACCTTAACTCTAAATTTATATGTTGTATTATCGCCTAATGAATTATAAGTATATTCAGACGCTGTCACAGTGTGTGCATCTCCCCACCCGGTTACGCTTGTATATCTTTCCACTACATAATTTTTAGTTCCCGAAGCGCCTGGTATCGGCACATCAGTTACATCAGACCAATCTACCTTAATGCTGCCCGTTGCTCCAGAAAACGTCTCAGTTAATGAAATAGTAGTTGGTTCGGGCGGGCGGGATCTGTCCGGAACAGTTTTCTCGGTTGCCGAAGGATAAGTATATTGCCCATATTCATTTGCTGCTCTTATAGAAAAAAGATGTTTTCCGCTAGGTATATTGTTTAAAGTGCATGAAGTGCTGCCTAGTGTTAATGTATAAACTCCATCAAGATATACATAATAAGCTGTTGCCCCCGGTACAGCAGCCCAACTTAAATTCGCATAACCTGTGCCTGAATTGATAGCATTTCCATAAGTACTAACAGTTGGCGCGCTTGGTTTAGCTGCATGAACAATCTGTAGATAAGGTTTTGTTGAGCCATCTGATGAAACAAAGCGTCTATATTTTCTGTCTGTTGTGCTTTCATATTTCTCTTTTAACATGAATCCATAATTCGAGCATGTTCCTTTATACCATAAGGATACTAAATACTTAACATTAAATGTATACCAGTTTGCTCCATTTACAAGCTCCGAATCATATGGAGCAGATGCATAATTCGGTTTATTAGACCAATTTAAGGTCGAATCAGTCCACGCTTCCTGTATTCTATGCAGATCTATATATGCATTAGATGTATATCCTGAATCTTCATATGCTTTATATATTGCTGAATATATTAAGCCGCCGTTTATATCAAATAAAGGATGTCTAACAAATGATCTTGTTAACTCTGAAGAACTTGGCCTGCAAATACGCAAATGTGTACTCGTATAGTATTCGGAAGTCGGATAAGCACTATTAGCATATGTATCATATTGGTATGACGGAGAACTGTAAGTATTTGTGTATGTAGGATCAATTATCACTGGATAAACGGTGCTTTCATCTTCAAGAAAAGTTTTATCTGCTACAACTGTGATTATATACTCACCTTCATTTTCTCCGGCCGACAGCTTATAACTTACAGCTTCGCTGAAATGTTCGCCTTCTAGCTTTTCTTCTCCGTCATACGAATCATACATGTACATCTCAGGAAATATACCTGCAATTTCTTCTGAATCTGTATACTTTAAAATAATACGTCCGTCTTCTAATAATTCAGGCTGGACTCCATTCAGTTTTAACATAAACTGAAATTCATTTTGCCCTGTGTTTTTGTTTAAAACAATCTCTTCCTTTATTCCCGTGTCAGTTGCCATATATACTAACTCTATATCTTCATCAAATCCGCTGTTATACGTTATAGATTTTACGATTTCCTCTGCTGCCCCTTGCTCTAAAGCTTTATCCTTTTCGCTGCTATTTTTAAACTTTATATCGTTTTTAATAAAATCAATATAGGCTTTATTTATAACACCGCTATATGCATTTTTCCCTTCTTTTGACAAATCTATTGCTTGAATCGGTTTCATCTCTAAATTATAATTATCAAAAACCAACTGTACCGGCACATCGTCCGCTATATTTTCCGGCAGATATACGTCAAAAGAATTAGATTTGTTTGTATATCCATATCCTTCATTCTTTTTTTCATCACTCACTTGCACTAACTGGCTGTCAATTTCTTTCAGATTACCATTTTGATCTTTGTATCTTACCGGTGTCCCAAATATATATGCTGTTTTTGTATTATCAGGATTTTGAAAAATAGTAGTAAACTCATCACACTCTTCATCTATCTTTATTGGCTTGTTCTCATTTATGGCTTGTTCTAAATAAGGTGAGGCTGGCTCTTGTGTGTATGGCTCATCACTTTCCGGAGCAGTTTCTTCTTCACTTAGAGGTGGCGTCTCTATATTTTGAACCTCTCTTGGTTCTTCTGCAAAAGCTGTCCTTACATTATCTCCAAAAGGCAAGCCGTAGCTATAAAAAAACATGGATACCGTGAGCACCCATGCAAAAATCTTTCTATATAAATGTCTTCCATTTGATAATAACATAACACAATCTCCTTAATAATAAATTATTTCGGTATTGCACAATATGCCTTATATTCATTATATTATCATATTATATTAATATATGTCAATATTTTTACTATATTGGCTTTAATTTCAGGACATATTCGTATTTTTTTCTGATTTTCTTTCTTTTTTCTTTGTAAATTATTGATATGGAGGGTTTGGAGTGACGGTATTTCTTAATTAAAATGAGGCTTATTGCTTATTCTTTGGAGCTTCTCGAGGCATTTTAAGCCCCTCTTTGCATCTGGCAAGTGTTTATACATAAAATATATTCAAGAGGCCTCTATGGATATCTATAACTTCAGCGTAGTTGGAAATTTTATCATTTTATGATATCATTAATAAAAACTATGAGGCACAATATGTATAATATAAACAGCTTAAATGATGTTGAGTTTGAATATTTATGTCAGGATATAATGCAGAAGAAGTTAAATATAGAGCTACATAGATTTGCCGCTGGAGCAGACGGTGGTATAGATTTAACTGACAGTATAAAACGTAAGAATATAGTTATACAAGTGAAGCACTATGTAAAAAGCTCATCTGATGCATTGAAAAGAGATTTAAAAAAAGAGCTTGATAAAGTAAAGAAATTTAATCCGAAACAATATTATATTTGCTTCTCAAAAGAAGTATCTCCCATGTTTAAAGATGAAATCTTCATTCATTTTAGAGAGTATATGGCTAGTGATAACAATATAATTACTGGTACAGAAATAATTGATTTTTTAGAAGACACATCTAATTTTGATATACTTTTTAAACATTATAAACTTTGGCTTTCTAGTTCTGCTGTTTTGTCAAAAATCCAGAATCAAGATGTTGTCATTGATTCCGAAATGTATTTAGATGATATTGAAACTGATGCTAGATTGTTTGTTCAAACTCAATCATTTAATATTTGTTTAGATTGTATTGAGCAGACTAGAAAACTGTTTATTCTAGGAGAACCCGGTATTGGCAAAAGTATTCTGACTAAGATGCTTGCATTAAAATATTTAAGTGTAGGATATAAGGTGTATTGTGTTTATAACAATTCAATTCAATCATTAAAGAAATCAATTTCTAGAGACCCCGCTGCAAAGGAATTAATTGTTTTGGACGATAGTTTAGGACAGTACTATTTCAATATGCAAGAAACTAGAGAAAATGAACTCATATCTTTGCTAAAATATATTGGCGCACACCAGAATAAAGCTATTATTTTAAATTCTAGAGTAACAATATTTAACGAATCAAAAAGGCGCTCTCTTGAGCTAGCAAAGCTTATTGACAATAGGGGGCTGAAAGTTCACACAATTAATATTGATAATGTATCTATGTTAGAAAAAGCTAAAATACTATATAACCATTTCTATTTTTGCGGCATTCCAAAAGAATACTTTGATGTTATTAAAAAAGACAAGCAATATCTAAAAATAATAAAACACCCCAATTATAACCCGAGAATCATTGAGTATATTACTTCAAACAAGTTTATTGAAGATAACACTGTTGACTGCTATGGAAAAGCAATATTAGATACTCTGGACAACCCGGAAGCGGTTTGGTCTGATGAGTATAATAGGAAATTACAAAACATAGATAGAATCCTTTTAAATACTCTGTTTTCTTTGACGGATACGTTAATTGAGGTAGAAACGCTAAAATATTGTTTTGAATTTAGGTTAGCAAGTATGACCAATATTGACACAACTATTGATCATTTCTCTCATGCTATTAAGAGATTGAATAAAGCGTTTATCAGAATTATTGATAATAAAGGTAAAAAAATAGGCGTTGTTAATCCATCTGTAAATGATTTTTTAAATAATCAAATCTCTCAAAATGCTGTTGAACTGAAGGCTATGCAAGAAAATATTGTGCATATTAACCAAGCCTCAAAGTTGCTTAGAGATAAGTCCACAGAATTTATTGCCGAAGAAGTAAAAACTAAAAATATTCTAAAATACTACTTTAATGATAGAGATAGAATGTTGTGTATAATAGCTTCGCAAATATGCAAAGAGGAAATTTTCGATACATCCTATAAGCCTTATATCGATGAATTTCTAAGTACTGATTTTAAAAATAGTTATGGCTCTATCTTTATACTATCTAATACTGAAATAATACATAATCTGTTTTCACAGCGTTTTGTCAAGTTTTATAAGCTTGAAAACTATTTCAATAATATTGATAACATTAAGTCAATTATTAAATATCAGTATTTGGGCGATTTAATAGATGCTGTTAATGTTTTATATTCTTGCATCTCAAGTCTAAATCTTACATACGGCCAAGATATTAATGTTATATTTGCAGAGCGTATAACTGAGGAATTGAATTATCTTCCTTATGATGACGAACTATCAGAGTATTTAGATAACTACAATATAAGTGAAATTATAAGTCGAAATGCATGCGGTTTTGATGGTGATATAAATATGGATAAGGTTACAGATGAAATAGAAAACCTATTAATTATTGATTTGCATGATTACGCACGTGAGATAACATCCGATTTAAATGGCGAAATAATGAGTCTAATCAACTTCGATGATTTGAATTTTAGCATCAGTCTCTCCGAAATCGAGGATTATGTTGATAGTTTCTTATCCATTGATAATTATGACGAAGACTCTTACCATAGAGGATCCTTGAATGTAGATAATTCAGAGATAGATTTAATCTTTGAAAGATAATTAATCTTTATGTTCTAGGTGGATTTTTAATAACATGTCCAATTAACTGATTCGCAACTATTATTGTGTTTTTTCTAAGGTCCTTGGTGGATTCTAGGCTGCTACTAGTGTTTGGCATGTGCTAATGTATCAAACATTTTCAAGGCGCCTAGACGGCGCTCTGGAGCTTCCAGGTAGTGCAAAGTGTTCGCCTTAATATCATGGAGGCGAGGGGAGTCGAACTTGCGTTCCCCTTGTTACGCTGTGTCTACTGGATTCCAAATAGTCCATTATATTCAGCAAAAACTGGTATAATTGCTCCCCTCGTATTGGTTGATATCATGCTGTATTAAGGTGTTTTTTGACCCGATGTCTACAATTGGCTACAAGGCAAGCGGAAAATAGCTCCCGTCGTTTTTATGAAAAAGAATATTATTCATTGCACTTAGATTTTAACAGAAATCGAATTTATTTTTCTTTCTATATAATTCATGCCACACCTTGAAGTATTATTAAAAAGTTAATGTTTCACCAATGACTTGTATACCCTCCCTCATCGTTAACAATATAATTATCTTTCAAATATATGGGCTCAAGCTTATCATTTTCAGTAGAGTACGTATTGAAAACGTGGAATCGAGCAGCACTTGTCATATCTTCGTTTAATATAAACGAGATAACTTCAGTTTTAGGAACCGAATAAAATGATGCTATTTCTTTATTATAGTCATCTGCGCTTTGCATTACTGTAATAATATCTTTAAATCTTCTGTTAATTTTACAATTGACCAAAAAAATGGGTTGTAGTTTATCCTTTGATATTATAATATTTTGGCACTTTATATCTTGCCCAATAAGATTTAGTTCTTCTTTTATCTCACGCTTAACACAAGACATTATGGGATTCTTTGATAAAAAATCAACTTCGTCCATAGACCCTGTGACTGTAACACTAAGCGTTCCAGCGCCTAGTGCCATTCCCTTTTTCCTTTTAACAAGTCCAACATTCGCTTCAGAATCTTCAACTAATATACTTACAGCTATTATATTTGCTAAGTATTTATTTTTGATAATGTTGTTAAATGAATTAGGGTTATTCGCTGAGAAAATCCTATCTCTTACTTTTGCTAATACCTTAAGTGCATCCCTATTGTTTTTAGCTTTTTCATAAAGGGTATCATATTTATAGTAAATCATATTTGTCGTAAGAAAGTCGAAAAATTCAACTTTAGATATACTTAAAGTATAATTATGTGAATTAACAGTAACAACATCAAGTCTTACTGCAGTCCCATTATAAATTTCCTCTATTTCTCCATCCGAATACAGCTCTAATAATTGTCCAATTTCATTATAACTTAAAAAATTTTTAAAATCAGTTCTTTCCTTTCGTTCAAATTTAATAAATTCTTTCATTGGTAGAGCATAGACTTTTTCTATCATTTATTTACTCCAATAATATAATAAATATAACTTGTAAGTAAGGCCTGCTTTTTAAATTTCCATCATAGTACGTTTAACAATTTCTTTTACTCCTATTTTGTATGTACATTGGTTAAAAAAATTATATTACTCAAGTAACAACAAACAAACTTCTTCTAAACGTCTAGTAGTAATATTAAATACATACCACTCACATTAGCTGACCCCTTATGCTTCTTGCTTTTACCAATCGTTCAATGGCAACGATATATGCACCCTTTCTTAACGTCACACTATTATCATTTGAGCTATTCCATACTGAATTGAATGCTCGAATCATAATCCTTTCCTGTGCTCTATTAATTTCTTCTTCATCCCACATCAATGACTGTATATTTTGCACCCACTCAAAATATGACACCACAACACCACCAGAATTGGCAAGGATGTCTGGTACTACTGTAATATTGTTTCTATTTAGTATTTCATCTGCCTCAAGTGTAGTTGGGCCATTCGCTCCTTCTACAATAACAGGTGCCTTAATCTCATTTGCAATGCTCTCAGTAATTTGATTTTCTGTTGCTGCGGGGATTAAGATGTCCACATCTAGTTTAAGTAGTTCCTCATTAGTTATTCGAGTTATTTTTTTATCCGGATAATCTTTAAATAATTTTGATTTCCCGCCATCATTTGCATATCTTTCTACTTCTTCAATATTAATCCCATTTTTGTCATATAGGCCAAGAGACACATCACTTATAGCAACAATTTTAGCTCCCTCTTTTTGTAGATATTTTGCTGCGGTCGCACCAACCTTACCAAAACCTTGAATAGCTATTCTCGCTCCAATAATCGGCTTCCCAAGTCGATGCATTATTTCTTTAGTCATAAACATGACTCCTCTTCCAGTAGCGCCACTTCTTCCAAGTGAACCACCGATTTCGATTGGCTTTCCAGTAACTACTCCAGGTACTGGGTACCCTGCAAATGTGCTATACGTATCCATGATCCAACCCATAACGGTTGCATTAGTATTAATATCAGGAGCAGGTATATCTTTTTCGGGACCGATTAACGGCAGTATTGATGCGGTATATCTTCTGGTTAGTCTTTCCAATTCACTATTCGATAATTCCCCTGGATCTACAATAATCCCGCCTTTGCCCCCACCATATGGAATATTTACAACTGCACACTTAAATGTCATCCAAGCCGCTAAAGCTTTAACCTCTTCCAAGCTTACATTTTCATGATATCTTATACCTCCTTTACATGGTCCTTTCAAGCTTGAATGTTGTACTCGGAATCCTTGAAACACCTTAATAGAACCATCGTCCATGATTATAGGCAATGAAACAGTTAATTCTCTTTCTGGGTATTTTAAAGTAATATACTCATTTTCCTTTAGTTTCATGGTCTTCGCTGTGTCTTCAATTATTTTTAAAACTTGTTTAAACGGTTCATACGTTATCCCGCTCATTTTTTCCTCCTGATTTATTATCTTCAGATAATTTTGTTAATTAAATTTGAACATTGCTTTAATCGCTCTTCCCTCAATTATATCGTTAAAAACTTGCTCCCAATTCTCTAGGGATTCTTTATGCGTAATCAACTTATTTAGATCGAATTTTGTATTTGACATCAGAGACAGTGCTCTATCCCATGATGTATAACTTGAGCTCATATTGAAAAATATGTCTAATATTTTATTTTGAGCCGTATCCCAAGGAAAATTAACTGTCTCCTTGCCAGTTAAACCTATTGCGCATATTCTGCCAATTTTTCTGACAATATTTATTGCCGATCCAATGCCCTTTTCATTGCCGGAAGCTTCAATAACTATATCTGCCATTTTACCTTTAGACAGAGTTTTTATTGCTTCAACAGGATTTTCATTCATAACATTAACCACTTCATCCACTCCTAATTCAAGAGCCGTTTTAAACCTTAGATCTTTGTCCGCTTCTACCCCAAGCATTACAACTTTTGACGCCCCACATTCTTTCGCCACAAGAGAAGCTAAAATACCTATAGGCCCTGCCCCAATTACAGCTACAAAATCTTGTGAATATATTTTTGCTCTTTCCGAAACATAATTTGTGACTATTGCCATGGGCTCAGCTAAAGCAGCAATGTCAAACGAAACGTTATCAGGTATAAAGTGAATTAACTTTTCCGGCATAATTAAGTAATCCGTAAAGGCACCATTAATTCCCCACCCCGGAGATCTCTTCTTGTCACAAATTTGCCAGTATCCACGTCTACAAACATCACATACCATACACGCTTTCGAATGAGGCTCAGCTACAACTCTATCACCAATTTTAAATTTTGTAACACTATCCCCAACATCTTCTACAACACCGGAAAATTCGTGTCCTAAAGTTACTGGTGGATAATATGGGAATTCATCATTCAAAATATGTATATCCGTCCCGCATACTCCTGCTGCCTTCACCTTAATCAGCACATCATAATCATCAATAATTTCTGGTTTTTCAACGTTTCTTATCTCAATAAAACCTTTTCCATAATCTGTTTTTTGTAATGCCTTCATAATCAATTTCCCCCAAATAATAATCTTATTTGTTTAATTACCTTTGCACTCTTCCTGTCGTACTCCCTGAAAGAATACTTTGTACTTCATCAACTGTAACTCTATTAAAATCTCCAGATATTGAATGTTTCAAACAACTAGCCGCTACGGCAAATTCTAAGGCTTTCTGATTATCGTTAGTATAGGTATTTAATCCATATATCAGTCCTGCAGCGAAAGAATCTCCTCCTCCGACACGGTCCACAATATCTCTAATCATATATTTCCTACTTAAGTAGAATCTCTTTCTATCATTTATACATGCACTCCAACCGTTGGTGTTTGCGCTTTCACTCTCTCTTAATGTAATTGCTATCATCTTTAAATTTGGATATGCCGATAACACTTTATCTCCGAGAATTTTGAATTGATTTGTATCCAAATTACCCTCTTCCACTTTTACATCTACTTCAATTCCCAATGACTTTTGGCAGTCCTCTTCATTAGCTATTACAATATCTGCTAATTTTGTTAACTCCGGCATTACGTCTACAGCATTCTCACCGTAGTTCCAAAGTTTTTTTCTATAATTCAAATCACAAGATACAATAACGCCTTTCTCTTTTGCACTTTCAACTGCTTCGAGCGCAAGCTCCTTTGCGCTTCTTGAAATAGCAGGAGTTATACCCGATATATGAAACCAGTCTGCATTAGTAAAAGCATCATTCCAGTTTATATCTCCTTTTTTTGAACATGAAATTACTGAAGCATTCCTATCATACACGACTTTAGATGGCCTTTGATTTGCTCCAGCTTCAAGATAATAAATACCCATCCTGCCTTTCCCACGTATAATAAATGATGTGTCCACATTAAATTTCTTCAGCTCTCCTATACAACAGTCACCTATTATATTGTCAGGGAGTAAAGTAACATAAGAAGCATCAATACCAAAATTCGCAAGCGATACTGCAACATTTGCTTCTCCTCCGCCAAATGTTGCTTCTAAAACAGGAGATTGAAAAAACCTCTCATATCCAGGAGCCTTTAGCCTAAGCATTATTTCGCCAAATGTTACAACTTTCATTTTATTCTACCTCACTTTATTTTTGTAATAGATGAACTGCAAAACCGCTAAAATCATCTTCTAAATATACTGCAATCATTCTTCCATTTTTAACTTTTGCACTTTCATAATCAATGCTAAAACCTCTTTTTTCAAGATAGTATGAAGCTCTGCCGATATCGTTAGTTTTGATAGCGATATGCCCCATATCCCCATAACCTTTTTGTTTGTTAACCTCAATACTGTTGCCTGCAAAGTTTGAGCTAGTTCCTTCTTTTAGAGGAAAATGGAAAGCTTCAGCAAAGCTTTTCGCTATATTTAGTGATTCTTCAGGATTGTTTTTATTAATACCTACATGAGCAATTTCAAATCCCAGTAATGTATCAATGGCTTCTCTTACCTTCATAGTTATGCCGGAATAATTATGTGCGCCTATGTCGGCGCTCGTACAGAGCCAGCCTCCACCGATTGCATGAATAAATGGTTTATCAGTATATTCACTTATATTACTAATGTTTATCCCTCCCGTTGGTATAAACTTAATCATATGGTAGGGCCCATTCAATGCTTTTATGCCTGTAGCACCACCGTATATATTGGCAGGAAAGAACTTCAATATTTTTAGTTCATACTTCATTGCTATTTCAATTTCGGTAGGCGTTACACATCCTGGCGTTATAGCAACTCCATTTTCAATACAATACTTCACAATATCCTCATTCAAGCCTGGAGTAACAATAAATTCAGCGCCGGCCTCGATTGCCTCTCTTGCTTTCGAAACGCTCAACACGGTACCAGCACCTACTATCATTTCAGGGTGTGCATCACAAACTTTTTTTATAGCTTTAATACCAGCTTCTGTTCTTAATGTAATCTCTATTACATTAAGGCCACCCTCTAGAATCGCCTTTGCAGCCTGTGACGCATCTTCAGCTTTATCAATTACAACAACCGGCACTAAACCCATTTTCCCGATTTCATCTAAAACATTATTCATTTTTTTCTTCCCCCAAAGTTATAAATTTAGATCAAATACTTCTATTGCTGTACCAGACATTATTCTGTTAAAATCAGACTGACTTGAAATAATACTTTTATATTTCATAATTTCCAATTCAACATTTACACAAAGATCTGAAGCAAACATCAATTTATTAGCACCAAGCTCTTTAAACAAATTCAATGTAAATGGTGCTGGCAGCCAGCTTGTATCCAAATACACATTTTCAAATCTTTTTCCCATTTGCATTGCCTGCTCCACCATTAGACCCGAGCCTGCATGCGCTAAAACTACCTTAACGTCTCTGAATGCTTCAATAGCTTTCCAAGCACTCATGGGATCCGCAAATGGTGTCCCGGCCCCTGTATGAATCATTACTGGCAAATCAAGTGCTTCTGCTATTTCAAATACATGCATACCATCTTTACATGACGGGTTTATTGCATTTGCAAGCGTTGGTATTTTTATACCAACAAATCCTAATTGTTTTGAACAACGGGTGACTTCGGCTTCATAATCTTGTGCCCGAAAATGAGGATTTATCGATATCATGCCCCAGAAATTTTTATTTCCATTGCTGTTTCTATTGCAAAATTCTGCAACTCTGTTATGTATAGCAACCGTATCCTCAATATATGGGCGGCATATGAATGGCTGAATTATAGCACCGTCCACTTTGTTCTCTAAATACGTTCTAAGAAGATCCTGTTCCTGCTGTTCTTCATCAAATACTACATCTTTCCCTAAATGTGAATGAGCATCAATAATCAATTGTCTTGCCTCCTTGGTATATTGTTTACTGTATACAATCTAGATTTCTAAAAAAATTTTGCTCTGCGTTTTTTTCCTCCGAATTTAATGTTTATCCAACTCATCGATAAATGTAAAAATAACCTCTACGCTTTTTAATATATCATCAATTCTAATATGTTCCTCTACTGAATGGGCATATTTCAGCTCTCCGGGTCCGAATACAATCGAAGGAATCCCCTTATCGCTATAAAATACCGCATCTGTAGATGCCGTCATCGCTGCCGGCAAATAATCAATACCACACTCTTTACTGGCTGCCGACATTCCTTGTGTAAACCAGTGCGAGGTGGGTGTCTCCACAGCATTATGGCGATAGGGAAAAGAGAGTTCCATCCCCTCGGTTAGCCAATGATTCTCATCTTTGTTGAACTCATTCTTTAACCCGTTGATCAATTCTTTTCGTGTAATATTAGGCAGAAATCCAATTACACCGCTAATCCTCGATTCATTTGGTACCATAGATGGCCATACTCCCGAGAGAAATTTACCAATCGTTAAAGGCATCGGATTCTTTATACCCGAAAAAAGGCCATAATCTTTTGATGCTTCTAATAACTTTGCATGATATTCCTTAAGTATTTCTACTGCACGTATTGCTTTGAAAATCGCATTTTCTGTATTACTCACATCCCCGGCATGACCTGACTTCCCAGTAAATCTCATCTCAAACCAAACTGCCCCTCTTATTGAAGGCATTAACCGAAGATTGGTCGGTTCCATATTGATCATTGCATCCGGTTTAAAATCTTTTTTATTTCTCAACATCGCCAAAGTTCCGTTGCCGCCAAATTCTTCTTCAATTACAAAATGACAAATTATATCGTGCTTTAATTTTTTATATTCACATGCAGCTTTCAACAGTAAAACCATAGCTGCTATTTGCCCCTTGGCATCGCAGGCGCCCCTTGCATATACATTTCCTTTCCCATCCATTCTCGGGCTGAATGCTGCTTCTTGTCCTGTCGAAGGCGGTACCACATCTACATGTGAATTAATTACAATAACTTTCCCTCTGCCATCACCTTTCACCGCTTTTATATTTACCCTATTATTATAATCGAGATCTTTTACAGGATATGAATATTCAGGATCATCTTTTATATCATTATTTATGCTGATTAATTCACAGTTTATCTCTAAATCTTCTAAGGTATTATAAATAAACTTTTGCACATCACCTTCTTCTCCACTAACCGAAGGTATGGAAAGCATCTCATATAAGAACGACTCGAGCCACTCTTTTTGTGATCTTAAATATTCCACAAGATGTATATCAGACATAGTTGCCCTCCCTATTTTCTAAGTATATCAGCACCGCTATTTTCAAGTTTATTTCGAAAATCTTTCATTTCATCAGACATATCCCATTCCATGCCTTGAATAGTGTAACCACCATCTACATCTAAAACCTGGCCGGTTATTGCTCTTGCTTCTTCAGTACAGAAGAAGATAACCGGGCCGAGACAATCTTCAACCTCAGCAATAAATCCTGTAGGCGTTCTTGAAATAACCGGATCCGCATTTTTGGGATCTTCAAACATGTTTTTTACTGTAGGTGTATTAACGCAGCCTGGTGCAACGCAATTAACATTAATACCGTATTTTGCAAATGCGACTGCCATACCACGTGTCATTGACTCAACGCCTCCTTTGGTAGCCCCATAGTGAACATATGTTGATGTCATGCTTCTGGATGATATTGAACTTATACTAACGATCCAACCCCTTTTATTGCCTTGTTTTATCATTTGTCTAGCCCCATATAAAGCTGTTAAAAAATATCCACGAAGATTTGTTTCGAAAGTTCTATTTATTTCTTCTAAAGATATTTCAATAAGATCAAGCTGGGGACCATAAATCGCATTATTAATAACAATATCTATTCCGCCAAGTCCCTCAACAGCATTGTTAATCATCTTCTCAATCTCTTCAGGTTTTGAGACATCAGCTTGTATAGTTACAGCTTTTACTCCAAATTCACGACACTTCTCAGCATTCTCTTCCGCATTATTTTTACTTGATTTATAATGAATTGCTACATCTGCACCTTCTTTTGCAAAAGCAACGGCTAACGCAGAGCCAATTGCTCCACCTGCGCCCGTAATTAATGCTCTTTTCCCCTTAAGTCTCATTCTTATCTCCTCCTTTATTCATCTTTCCATGAAGCATTTGATGGAGAGTATGTATTTTCTCCTATCCATTTATGATCAGGATCCTCAAAAGGAATCCAGTATCTACTGTTCCCTCCCATTCCCCAGAACATCCTCATTTCATATCCGGGGCCTGCAACGTTTGGGTGATAACCTCTTGGTACCAATATCACATCATTGTTCCTTAATATATATGCATTATCGATCTGCCTGTCATCGGTATATATCCCTTGGAAACCGAAACCCTGCTCTGGTTTGAATTTAAACAAATAGATTTCTTCAAGCTTAGTTTCAACTCCGGGAATATTCTTCTCATGTGAATGCGGAGGAACGGAACACCAATTTCCAGGTGGTATTTGTGTTTCTCCCACAATTAACTTTTGTGCAGGGAAATCACTACCAATGACAAAATACCCTTTAATATACCAGTTCCCTTCTCCTATTTCCAAAATATCTATATCTTCCGGTCTTACAAAAGCAACGTCTCCCTTCTTTTCTGCAGGAGTCCCATATATTGCTATCTCAGAATCTGTAATAGAGATTATTTCAACTGTATGCCCGGGCGGAACATAGACTGCATGTGGCAACCCGGAGAATACATCCCTTCTCCCCTTAATGGTTTCCCTGCCTCCTTTAAAAATTACATCTATTTCACCTGACATTAACAATAAACCCAGTTCTCTATCTTCTCTTCCTAGTTTATAGCTTTGTCCTTTATGTAGGCGCATATACTCCATATGCACGAATTCCATATTGGGATTATTAGCTTCTACAATAGTCATTTTCCCTGTTCCATCAGGAATTGTTGTTTTCAAATCAAATTTAGACATTTCCCTTTTCCTCTACATCGTTTTCATTATATGTTTGAAGTAAAAAGTCTCTTGTATCCTCAATATGCTCTCTTATCACTTCTTCCATATATTTCTTATCGCTATGGCTAAATGCATTTAAAATTTCATCGTGGTTAAAAAATAACTCGCTTTCGAAGTAACTATTTTCTTGATTAACAACATATTTATATAAAAGCACTAATATTTGGCTAGATAATCCATTCCAGATGTCCAGTAATCTTTTATTATCAGCACAAACCATAATGAATTCATGTAGCTTTAAATCGCTTCTCACCATATCCTCTATTTCATTAGGAGTGACTTTTTTCATACTATCAATTGTTTTGATCTTTTCTTTTAATATCTTTACGATATCAATCTTTTTCTCTATACATTCTTGAGCTGCTGCTATCTCAATTGCAATTCTCAAATTAAATATTTCTGCTATATCCTTTTTTGTAAATTCTACTACTTCAGTATATTTATTTCTTTCTTTTTTCAGCAATCCTTCTTGTATAAGAGAAATTATAGCTTCACGAACTACTACCCTGCTAACTCCAAGCTTTTCAGCAATTTCGATCTCAGTTATATGCATTCCAGGAGAAATTGTACCTTCAATGATTTCCTTTCTAATAATATCCGCCGCCATTACGCCTAGAGACTTATACTCTAATGCTTTTATATTTGTTAACGGCCTTTGACTGTCTGAAGATGTGATGTTCATTTTCCCCTCCTAAAAGTATATTGTATACTGTTGATTATTGCAGAAGTCTAGATATATGTCAATAAACTGCCTCCTCAACTTCACACTTGCTGTTTACTTCCAATGCATATTGAATAATTTCTTCTTCACTGATCTCATTTTTTTCAAGTATCTTTACTATTTTCCCTTTTCGCATTACTGCCAATCGGTCACTCATTGATACAATTTCTGGCATATCAGATGAAATCAATATAATGCTTTTCCCTTCCTTTGCTAAATGGGTTATTATTTTATAAAATTCAGATTTTGCATTTACGTCAATTCCCCGTGTCGGTTCGTCAAATATAAATATATCATTATCTGTGAAAAGCCATTTTCCAAGTACAACTTTTTGCTGATTACCACCTGATAGATTTTTGACTTCTTGGAATGGAGAAGACATTTTGATTTTTAAATCCTCAATTATATTCTTTAGCTTCGGTAAGTATTTTTTATTTTTTATAAAGATCCCTTTAATTTTTGTTTGCATAGCGACAACTAAAAGATTATCTATGACAGGAGCTTCTAACATTAAACCAAGCTCTTGTCTGTTTTCAGTAATATACGCTATCTTGTTTTTAATACTGTTGATTGGATTGTTTATTTTTATTTCTTTTCCGTTGATAAAAATCCTTCCGCTGTATTTCTTTGTTACGCCTGTAATAGCATCGACCATTTCTGTCCGCCCGGCTCCAACCATACCCGCAATTCCTAGTATTTCTCCTTTATTTACATAAAAATTAATTTCAGGTGCGTTCCGATTTAGTTTAAGATTAATGACTTCGAACGCTTTCTCACCAATTTCATGAAATCCTTTTTCGTAAAACAAAGAAGCTTCTCTGCCAACCATATCTTTAACAAGAAGGTCAATCTTTACATCTTTCATTTTATTATCATATGACCGTATTTGTTTGCCGTCCCTTATTACTGTAATCCTATCTGCAATTTTCTTTACTTCCTTTAGAAAATGAGAGATGTATATTATACTAACGCCTCTTTTTGCAATATTAGAAACAACACCCAAAACCCTCTTTGCTTCCTCCGTATTAAACATTGATGTCGGCTCATCCATAATGAGTATACGAGGATTGGTACTCAATGCTTTTAGAATCTTTACAAATTGCTGTTCAGCTACACTTAAGTCTGCAATTGTTTTATTTAGAGACAAGCAAATTCCTAGACAATTACATAATTCTTCTGCTTCTGCAAATTCCTTTTTATAATTAACGAATCCATTTTTACTTAACTCATGTCCCACAAAAATATTTTCAACTACGTTCATCCATGGAACCAGTAAGTTTTCCTGATATATTATACTTATCCCTAATTCTTTTGCTAAAACTGTAGTCATGTGTTTATATGAATTTTTGTCTACAATAATATCTCCACTATCCGGAATATATGCACCTGAAAGCACTTTCATTAAAGTAGACTTCCCCGCACCATTCTCGCCAACAAGACAGTGAATTTCACCTTCATATAAATCAAGTGTCATATTGTCAAGTGCTTTTACTCCTGGAAAAGTCTTAACTATATTCTTCATTTCAATTACTGTAGTTTTCAACCTTATCTCCTAAAACAAACTAATTTTTTCTTATATTCTTTATATTACTAGTAACCACTGCAATAACAACAATGATTGCTGTAACTATTGTTTGAATAGCTGATTGTATATTGAGCACATTCATAGCATTTGATATTAAACCGATAAAAAACACCCCTAGAAATGCCCCTAATATTGAACCTTTGCCCCCTTCAAAGGTTATCCCACCAATTATTGCGCCCGTTAAAGCGCTGATCTCATATCCCGCTCCGCTTCCTGCCGTAATTGAGTCTAACCTTGTAGCATATACAATTGCAGCGATTCCGCATAATAACCCGCTAATTGTATAGGTCAATATTTTGTACATGTCAACATTAATTCCTGATAATCTTGCATTCTCTTCATTCCCACCTATCGCCACAATCCTTCTTCCGTACTTTGTCCATTTTACAACGATAAATGCAACTATAACTACAAACAAGAAAATTAACATCACTAAAGGAATTCCACTAACATATGTTAGCCTTATGGAATCAAAAACTTCTTTAAACGACATATAATCGCCACCAGTAATTAATAACGCAATACCAAAGTATAAACCGCTCATACTAAGCGAAATAATCAATGGCATACATCTGCTTTTTGCGATTATTAAGCCATTTAAAAATCCTGCCGCAATCGCTACTAGCAAGCCTATTAATATTGCTACAGGAACCGAGGTTAGACCAGGCTGTGCCATATTCTCTCCGGCAACACTTTGGTAGACCCCAGCTGAGCCTGCTGTAATAAGAACAGATATAGTACAACCAGATAGTGCCATTATGTTACCTATCGACAAATCAACTCCACCGGAAAGCATAAGTATTGCCATGGCCATAGTCAAAATCCCAGTAACCGAAATCTGCTGAATAATATTTAAAATATTTTTTATGCCTAAAAACCTTGGATTGATTGCCCATACTATTATTGAGATTAAAATTATAAGAAAGAGTAATATCACTCTCTGGTCTTTTAACTTAATCAACAAATTCTCTTTTTTTACAGCTCTAGTGTCTTTTTCTCCCATTATTAATCTCCTTGCAGAATCCGCATAAGAATATTTGCTTACTCGTTCCAGATAAAGAACCCGGAACGAGTAAGCCATGACGATTTATTCGCTAAATCCCCCAAAATGATCATTTATATATGCATAAGCAGCATCCATGTCGTCCCATTTGATCCAGTCTGTTTCCATGTTGCTTGCATCACAAGGAATAATAGGCAGCGCAATCTTCGTTTGTTCCATAGGATTCCCCATCAGATAGTCCCATCCAAGTTTAAAATGCAACATTCCCTGTAGGTTTGCAGGTGCCGTCATATTAGCTGTCTGCTCACCTGATAATACCATATTCCATCCATCTGGTGCACCCCCTGTAGAAATAATCGGGATACCGGTAATATCAGCTTCAGTCATTGCTTGAATCATTCCATTCGCAATAGCATCATTGTTTGCAAACGCAACATCAAATTCTTTCCCGGAAGTAATAAAGTCCTGAGTAGAAGCATATGCTGTTTCTGCATCAAAGTTGCCATTAATATAGCCGACCAACTCGACTGCATCTCCGACCTCATCCAAAGCCGCATTTACACCTTCCATATATGCCTCTGCAAACCCTAGTCCCTCCTGATAATGACAATAAAGAAGTTTGCAACCAGGATAATGCTCAGCAATATACATGACCGCCGCATAACCAATATCACTGTACTGGCATGCAACTTGTCCTGCAATGTCGCCAATAGAACCGTCATCAGCAACAAACATATTCTCAATTGTTATTGGTACATTGTTCTCATTACACATGCGTACAATTGTTGCTGCAGTTTCAGGCGATGTCGGAGAAAGTGCAATTAAATCAACTCCCCTATCAATAAATTCTTGTGCCTGATTAATCTGCTCTTCAGAACTTTGCTGTGCATCAAATACCGTGGCATTTGCGCCCATTTTTTCTGCACCCCATAGATAGCCAGCAATCAATGCATTGCCCCAAGTATCCGAATCAAACATAATATACCCTATTTCATATACTGTTTCTTCTGGAGCGCTTGATGTATCGGTAGATGCATCATTTGATACTGTTTCCTGGTCTTGTGCAGTTTCCGTTTCCGTGGATTGAGCATCTGTGCATGCTGTAAATATTGCAGCCAGAAGCATTACAACCACTAACAACCATACTTTTTTCATAATATCCTCCTAATATTTTCTTATTTATAGGTATGGCATAGCTTGTTTTTTTGAATCAATGCCATACTATAAACTTATACTTTTATAAAATCTTTTGTATCGGGTAATTTATACAAGCCTTCTTGCTTCCACTCCTCATTATCAATACCAAGGCCTGATAAATCTGCAATAATATTTCTTCTCTCCGCCTCATACATTCTCCATATAACCCTATGTCCCTGCAATGTACTTTTTCCATCTGTCATTGGATGAACATTCTTAATTACACAGTCAGCAAAGTATTCAATTTCATATTTAGGCAAATGGCTAGTAGTTTCACAGGTAAAAATCAATTCCGGCTCATCAGATACTTCAGAATAATTGCCAAGGTCTTTAGTCTGATGCAAATACATTTTCCCCTCATTTAAGCAGCATTCAACTAGACCTTCTTCGAATTGTGTTTGTATTGAGTAGCTATGCCGAGTTCCTTTTGCGGCCCAAGTGCCATAGTGATAAGCAAGCCTACCATTCTCGAATTCGAAAATTGCATTGCTAGTTCCTTCGGTATCCATCCATTCTGTAAATTTTCTTGTGCCAAAATGAGCGCCTTTAACCGGGTTCCCCATCATCCATAAAAGTAAATCAACGTAATGGCACCCGTGTGTAAAGAATTGCCCACCACCCGAAGTTTCTTTCTTCCTTAGCCAATGGCCTTCTGGATAGTAAGTGAATTGCTCAGTCCAGATTGACATTTGATTAAAATCTCCGTAAGTTTTCTTTTCGATAATTTCTTTTAATTTAGCAACCATTGGGTGAAATCTCATTATATATGCAACCATTAATTTAACATTTTTATCTTCTGCTGCCTGCGTAATAGTTAAACATTCTTTTTCGGTTACTCCAAGAGGCTTTTCCATCAAAACGTGTTTCCCAGCTTCAATCATCTCCATTCCAGCTTGATAATGTAAATTAATTGGTAAAGCTACAAGAAAAGAATCAGCCACATCAAATAATTGCTTCCAATCTGTAACAGCATATTTCGCTCCTAAAAATTTAGCTGTTCTTTCTGCACTTTCCTGATGACGTGCACATGTACCCACTACTTCAATTTTGTCCTTTAGCTCATTAAAAACCTGTTGATGAAGATTTGTTATCCACCCGCAACCTACAATTCCAAGTTTGATTTTTCCCATTCTTATCACCTCATACTTTTTTGTTTAATTATATCAGAATATTATATTGAATAATCTTAACATCTATATATTTTAGCCTATTGCGAATCAGGCTAATTCCATATATTCATTTAATATTTTCCCTGGATAGCTAAAATCCATATCTTCGCCTTTCCCTTCTTTTAGTGAAATCCTGCAAAGATCAATTGCTCCATCAAGAAGAAATCCCGGAACGTTTATTTCATCGTGAAGCCGTTTCATGTAATATAAATCCTTAAGTCCAAGCTCTAATGCAAAATCCATTCTATAATCTTTCTTTGTATATTTATCACTGTAAAATTGAAATATCCAATTTGTGAAAAGCTCATTGTTAAATAATTCATAAGTTTTTTGAGGCTCAATCCCATATTTCTCCATCAAAGGATATAATTGCGCATATATTAAGGCTTGAAGTAAACCGGAGAAGTTCTGCGCTAATTTAACCAAATGACCATTGCCTGATTTACCAACATAATCATATCGCTTGCAATAACACATAAGCAAATCATGAACCGAATCAACAGCCTCTTTGTCACCTGCAGCAACAGTAATGATTTCACCATCTTCTGCCTCTTTTGGCCCTGCACAGAGTGGAGAATCAACCAAGTCCCCTCCAGCTGCTTTAATACTGTCATATAACTTGCGAGTAGAGACTGGATAACTAGTAGATGTATCTACAATTACCTTGTTTTTAAGCCCAACCTTCAGAAACTCATTAATTGTTTTCTCAACAATATCCGAATTTGGGAGAGAAAGAAAAACTACTTCGCTGTTTTTCAAAACTTCAGCGGGGGAATTGGCAAGTTCCGCCTTGCCATTAAAGCGCTCCATTGCATCTTTGCTTTGATCGTATACGGTCATATAATTACCTTTGGATAATAGATTGTTGCACAATCCCCTGCCCATTCTTCCTAATCCAATAAAGCCTACTTTCCTCATGTTACTCCTCCAAATATACTATATATTGCTTATTCGGTTTACTGGGTACTTAGGCGTCTTCCCCTCTAATACTGCTACAATGTTTTTTGCTGCTTTCGTTTTTAGCTCTATCAATGCTTCTTCTGTGTTATAAGCTGTATGATCCGTAAGCACAACATTATCTAACTTCATGTATGCAGAGTCAGCAGGTAAAGGCTCTGTATTGTGTGTATCAAGCCCCGCAAATCCAATTTTACTTTGCTTCAACGCTTCAAGTAATGCTGCATCATCTATTAGCGGACCCCTTCCCGTATTTATCAATATTGCTGTTGACTTCATTAAGCCTATTGTCTCCCTGTTAATAATTCCACGAGTTTCTGATGTAACAGGCATATGCAGTGATATGAAATCTGCATCAGCTAATACTGTTTCCAGTTCAACTTTTTTTGCACCCAGTTTTGAAATAACTTTTTCTTGTACATACGGGTCATATACTAAAATTTGTTTAAACCCAAAACCGCTTACCTTATGTATTAAAGCTTTTGCAATACGCCCAAATCCTAGTACTCCAAGCGTTTTCTCGGCAAGCCTAAAGCTTTTACCTGTATTAATATTCCATTCGCCTTGTCTTACAAGTTTATCACGTAACGGTACCTGGCGCAGACAGGAGAATAAAAGTGCAAGCGCATGATCTGAAACATCCTGTGCGCAATAATCAGGTACGTTTGAAACCCATATTCCGTTCTCCGTGCAAGCATTAACATCTACATTATCATAACCTACGCCATATCGATTTACTATTTTACAGCGCCTTAATGCTTTCACCACAGGAGCCGTCATAGGGGCCATATCAAGAAGGATACCATCGGCATTTATACAATCTCGCAACATATCTTCCTCGGTAACACAATTACAAATCCTTAGTTCTGCATCCACCTGTTTTAGTATTTCACGTTCAATTTCATAATTGCTATGCCTGTTATCGGATACAACAACCAGAAAATTCGGCATTTGTTTTCTCCTTATCTGATTAAAGCTTATAGTTTTGCAATACATTTTTCCATTATTTTTATACTTTCGTAAGCTTGCTCCTCATTGAGCACCAACGGAGGTGCTACACGTACAACGTTGCCATATATACCAACGCTACCAATAAGCAAACCATTTTCTGCGCACGAATCAATAAGTTTTCTAACGAGCGATGGATCTGGTTCTTTTGTATTTTTATCAGCTACTAGTTCAATTCCCCAAACTAGTCCTTTACCACGAATATCGCCAACATGATTTGAGCTCTCTATCAGTTTAGGTAGTCTTTCAGCAAATATCGCCTCAATTTTTTTTACATTTGCAAGTATTCCTTCTTGTTTTATAACTTTAAGTACTGCAGAAACCGCAGCACAGCTAACAGGATTTCCTCCATATGTACTACCAAGCTCCCCTTTTCCAATTGCCTTGTCACTGATTTCTTTCCGCATGAGTAGCGCTGATACCGATGCCCCGCTACCGATGCCTTTTCCAACTGCAACAATGTCAGGAGTTATCTTTTCGTGCTCAAGCGCCCACATTGTACCAGTACGCCCATAAGCTGATTGCACTTCATCCAGAGTAAACAAAATATTATTTTCACGAATCCACTTTTCCAGTTTTGTCATATACCCTTCAGGTGGAAAGATAAACCCTGCAGTACCAAGATAAGGTTCAATAATTAACCCCGCAATCGAACTGCTCGAATTTGCTTGTACGACATCATCAATAAACTCTAAGCACATAAACCCACAATTTTCAGGACGAGAATGGAAAGGGCAACGATAACAATATGGATAAGGTACTCGGATAACCCCTGGCAGCATTGGCCCCATTCCTTTTTTTATTTTTTTAAGACCCCCAAAACTCGCAGTCGATAATATTCGGCCATGAAATCCTCCATAAAAAGAAATGATTTCAAACGCATCCATAGCACGCTTCATAATCCTAACAGCCGAGTCGGTTGCCTCACTGCCTGTAGAAAAGAAAAAACAATTGTTTAAGTGTTTTGGAGCCGCTTCTATTAAGTTTTTAGCAGCATCAACACGATAAGGTGTGCAGTATTCATATACATTTAAAATTTTTGCACTCGCTTCTTGTATTGCTTTAACAAGAGTAGGATGACAATGTCCGATATTTGTTACTAATACGCCGCTAGTCCAATCTATAAAGGTATTGCCATCTACGTCATATAGCATAGCCCCGTTTCCATGTTCGATAGCAACCTTTGCTTGGTATCCCGTCTTATCTGCTTCATATTGATGCCACTTATTAATCAGTTCGAGAGAGCCTGGGCCAGGGATATTAGTTGTAACCTTTGAATAATTCATTAATAATTCTCTCCATACTTGTTATTGATTTAGATAATAATTAATCTTATTTTTGAAGAATCCGTCTTGTATGTTGTCCATTGTATATTGTATACAATCTAATGTCAAGACTTTTTTAATCAAACTTTTTATTAAAATCTAAACCCCCATCAAACTTTAGTTAAAATAGAACTGAATAATTTTCTGTTTCAGTACAGTGACCCTAGCACAAATATCTCTCGCTATCTTTAATAAACTTTCATTAGAATAGCTTTAAAATGCTTCAAATAAATTAGAATTAAGAATTATATCTTTTAAGAACATGCTCTATTTATATTGACCATACGAAATCAAAAATTAACATTACGGAATATTATACGGCTTCTTTATGTTAAAAATCACAACTCTGCCACCCACTATGATATGATACCTCCAAAGTAGACAGTTAAAAACAAAATAGTTTAACATTGGAGGTATCATTATGGCTAGGCCTAAGGGATTTACTAAAGCAGATAAAATATCAGCTTGTAAAGCTTATCAAAACGGAACCGGCTCACTAAGAAGCATAGCTTACGATATAGGCTGTAGTAAGAATACTTTTAAGAGATGGTATCAGAGATATGCAGTACACGGAGAATCCGCATTTGATGAGGTTAATAGCCTTGGGAGATATTCATTAGAGTTTAAGCAAGAAGTCATAAATTACTACTTGGTAAGTCCTGAGTCAGCAGAAATTGTATCAGCAAAATATAATATACCCTATTCAACATTACGAGTATGGATTAAAATGTATAGTAATAGTATTGAATTCAAGAACGACAAACCAAAAGGAGATACTACTGCTATGAAATCAAGGGAAACCTCTTTTGATGAACGGCTGGAGATCGTTAAATGGATAATAAACAATTCCATGAATTATAAAGCAGCAGCCAATAAATATGGTATTTCATACAGTGCTTTGCATGGATGGACAAAACGTTATTTAAACGAAGGCGAATCAGCATTAAGATATAAACGCCGAGGACGAAAAGTTAAAGTGGACATATCCAATTTATCTGAAGTAGAATTACTAAAGCATAGACTCCAAGAAGAAACGTCAAAACGAAAGAGAGCAGAATTGGAGCTGCAAATACTTAAAAAAAAAGAAGAATTCGGTAGTGTAGATTATTTTAACGCAAGTCTGCCTAATGAAAAGTGGCTGACAGATGTAACTGAATTTAAAGTCGTAGGTAAAAAGCAAAAACTATATTTAAGCGCTATATTAGACTTATATGATAGAACAATTGTAGCCTATGAGATGAGTCTGAAAAACGACGTTAACCTTGTATTTAATACATTTGATAAAGCTATTTCTTCTAACCCTAAGGCAACACCTATTTTTCATAGTGATCGTGGATTTCAATACACTTCAAAGAAATTTCAGTTTAGACTAAATTCACAGGACATGATACAAAGCATGTCGAGAGCTGGTAAATGCTTAGATAATGCCCCTATGGAATCCTTTTGGGGAACATTGAAGTCAGAGATGTATTACTTATATAGGTTCCACAGCTTAGATAACTTAAAAGCTATGGTTGAAGATTATATTGAATTCTACAACAATAATAGATTTCAAGAAAAGCTAAATTGCTTGTGCCCAATGGAATATAGGGTACAAGCAATTAACTAGAAAGTGTAGCGAAATATGAGGTAGTGTAGATTATTGGGCCTGTTGACAAAAGCGCAGAAAAGCCCTCCGTATGGTATAATTATCATAGTGGAGGGCTTTTAATATGATGAGTAAAAAAGACGGTCAGTTATGTTTCGCGGTTTTTGATTTGGAAGAATTAATTCCAGAAAATCATCTGTTAAAAAGAATAGATAGAGCAATAGATTTTGACTTCATATATGATCTTGCTCAGCCATATTACTCTGATAAAGGGCGGCCATCCATCGATCCTGTATGTATGATAAAAATGCTTCTGGTGGGGTATCTGTACGGAATACGGTCAGAACGCAGATTAGAAGAAGAGATCACATTAAACATAGCTTATAGATGGTTTAGCGGCTTCAATATGATGGATCGTATTCCCGACCATTCGGTTTTCAGCCAGAACAGACGGCGCAGGTTCAAAGATTCAACAATTTTCAGGAACATCTTTAATAAAATTGTTATCCTTTGTATTGATAACGGAATAATCACTGGAGATATGGTGGTCAGCGATGGCTCATTTATCCCGGGAAATGTTGCCAAAACTAGCAAAACAGATACAACTTCAGTTATCTCAAAAAGCACTGTGAAGTATCTTGATGTACTAGATGAAGAATTATCCCACTTGCCTGGCTACAGGGAACCGGTCGTAACCGAAGTTGAAAATACACTGGTAAAGAGCAGCACTGATCCTGACTGCGGCTATATACATCAAAAACGCAAGAAAGGCCTAGGTTATCTCACTGAAATGACCGTGGATACTGCACACGGTATTATCACAGGTGTTGATTGTTATCCTGCTAATCAGAGAGAAAGTGATGTTATTCTAAAGCATATTAATTCTCAGGTTCAAGATACTGACATCAATATCAGCAGTATAGCATTAGATGCTGGATATGATGTAGGTGCCGTGCATCGCGGCTTCGAACTTCTTGGCATTACAGATTATTGTTCGCCGCGTATAATGCACAATAACGCGCTGAAAAAGGGCTTTAATTATGACGCAAAAGCTGATTCCTTCATATGTATGAAGAAAAAACGTTTGCGGTTTTATCGCATTACATACAAACAATACAATCAAGGCTACTATCGGATATACCGGATTCCTAGAAAAGAATGTGCAGGTTGTGAGCATCTGCATCATTGTGCCGTCGATAAAGGTGCTGTTCGAATTAATGCCAGCGGATTTTATCCTGCCTATCACGCGAATAGAGTACGCTGCAAAACAGACGATTATTTTAAGATGAAACGTCTCCGAAGCATATGGAGCGAGGGCACCTTTGGTGCACTAAAGAATCAACACAATCTCAAACGAATAAAAAAACGAGGCATTCATCGAGCTTCCGAAGAATGCCTGTTAGCAGCGATTGCACTGAACCTAAAGCGCATAGCCAAGGTTCTGAGCCCCAATTCCTGTCCATTTTTTGCTCAGTGTAATTGGGTAATACTAAGCGCATAGTATTCAGAAATATGATTTGTCAACAGGCCCATTATTTTGTGTAAACATAATTGTCAGATAATCGCTTTGTTGTTCACAGGGTACAGGCTAGCCTGTACCCTGTGACGTCACCGTAACACGGGGAGGCCCAGCTGTCAAGCCAAAGCCGTTTCCCGTGTTTTCTTGTTTCTATATTTGTACTTTCACCCGGTCGTCGAAGTAAATCAGCAAGTGCATTAAAATGTTGCCCCAGTCTCGAATCGGCATCGTCCATTTTCCCGTGATTTGAATTGTCACAAGATAAAGCTGCTTCATCAGCGCATCGTCACTGACGAACGCGCTCTTGGTTTTCGTGACTTTCCGAAGCTGATGGTTGAAATTCTCGATGGCGTTGGTGGTATAGATAATCCGGCGTATCTGCTCCGGATACTTGAACATGGTCGCGAGTTCGTCCCAATGCTCACGCCAAGAGCGAACGGCCATGGGATATTTGCTGCCCCAGTTCTCCTCAAAGTCGTCGAGCGCAACGAGAGCCAGTTCCTCCGTCGGAGCTTTATAAATTGGCTTTAGCGCTGCCGTAACCGCCTTGACGTCTTTGGTACGAAACATAGCGTGTTGAGCTGCGAATCTGATGGATGACACAGCGCTGGATTTCCGTCTTGGGGAACGCTGCGGCTATGGCTTCAGAGAAGCCGGTTAAGCCATCGACAGATGCGATGAGGATGTCTTGGACGCCACGGTTCTTCAGGCCATTGAGTACACCCAGCCAGTACTTTGAGCTTTCCGTAGCGCCGATCCAGATACCTAGAACGTCCTTTTTTCCCTCCAAATCGGTGCCAATGGCGATATATACGGCTTTTTTAACGACAATACCGTCTTCCCGAACCTTGTAGTGGATAGCGTCGAGCATGACCATTGCGTATATGCTTTCAAGCGTTCTGTTCTGCCATTCGCATATCGTGGGCAATATTTTGTCCGTTATCTTGGATACTCGGGTTGCATCCACTTCGATTCCGTACAGCTCGAACATCGCTTTCTCGATGTCTCGGGTGGATGTCCCTTGCGAATACAGGAACAGTATTTTGTCCTCAATCTCTGATATGTCCATCTGATGTTTTTTCACGATTTGCGGTTCGTATTCGCCGTTTCGATCGCGCGGAACGGCCAGTTCGACATCGCCTTGACTGCTGATCACCGTCTTCTTGTAATGCCCGTTTCGCGAGTTGTCCCTCTCCTTATTCTTGTAATCGTACTTGCTGTACCCCAGTTCTTCTTCGAGCTCAGCGTCCATGATTTCTTGAATCAGGCCGGATGTGAGTTCTTTCACCAGGTCTTGTACACCTGCCAAGTCTTTGATGCCGCGTTCATCGATGAGCTTGCGTAGCGTACTCTTCTCTCGTTTCTGTGCCATAATAAAACCTCCATCGTCAGTTATTATTTTATCTGACAATGAAGGTTTACACAATTTTCGCTACACTTTCAAATATGATTTGACATTGCCGATAGCACTGCACGCTTATGCTGTTCCGGATTTATGCGCACGTTAAAACTGCCTTTATATGCTTTCTGCGGTTTCTTGCCTTGGCGTTTGCATATATTAAGGTAGTCCTCAACCGTCTCGATAAAAGCTTCTTTCAGCTCTTCTGTGCTATTCCCCTCGAAGCTAACCACATCCGCTATCCCGGCAATCGTGCCAAAAAAGCATTTATCTTCATCGCTATATTCTATGCGGGTATAATAGCCTTTGTATTCCATCATATTTTTCACTTTTGATCACTCCAATCGATTTTAATAAATTAAGTATATTGTCGCCCTAGTTTGTCCACAGGATTTTTTTGTATGTAGATGTTATCTTTAATACAATATTAGCTTTAAACACTCTTATTCACAATCTTAAAAATCTGTTATCGCATTAAACAGCAATTCTATTTTTTTAAGTGGAGTATGAAATTAGCATTTGTTTTTGATAAATCTTTTATTATAAACACAATCTTCCTAAAGCTCGATATAAGCGTATTCGCAGATTCTTGTTTTTTTAAGTACGACAATATTTGTTGTTTCTGTATTTCCAATCCTGATATAAAACTTCCATCGTTATAGATAATTAAATCGATGAACTGAACTCGTTTATCATATTTTACTAATTTGTAGTTTTTACTTGAAACTAACTTTTTTAAAACTTCTATTCTATTTGGTGATTGGGGTAAATCCTGCGATACACCCATTGATCTCGTTTCAGGTATTTCATTTCCATTATCATCAATTGCAACGATTTCACCAACGTTTAATATCCCAACATCTCTTTTATCCAGCTTATTATTTTGTATAATGTCATTTAGATAATTGGGCTTATTTTTTAGTCGTGCACTTGATTCATCTAAAAATAATTGTGTTATTTCAACACCGAATTTATTACCATTTTTGTCTTCTAAAATAAAATCAGGTTTTTCAAACTCAATGATACTATACTCGCTAGGTTTATATATAAGTTGTAGTATATTTCTTTCAATATTTTTCTTTCTACTGTCGCTATCTGTCACCTTGATTACCTCCATTTTTGAGCCTGTTTAAATTATTAGTAATCTATTATGTTTCGTTACTACTTCTTCCCATCTATCAGATTTGCCACGGCGTCAACTGCTGCTGTATGTTCTTGATCAAACAGATGCGTATAGATTTTCTTGGTTGTTCCGACGTTGGCATGGCCTAACGCTTTTCCAATATTGAATTCCTGCACACCTGCTTCATTGGAAATACTAGCGAAGGTATGCCGCAGTTCATGCAAAACAATCTTAGGCAAGTTGTTTTCTTTCAGGAATTTAGTAAACAACTCGGAAATATAATTTGGACGATAGGAATGCCCATCCTCCCGAACAATCACAAAACCTGTGCCCTTCCACCCATCACCGAAACGTTTTTTATTTTCAGCCTGCCGATTATATTCTTCTTTCAGCACAGACAGCAAGCTGTTGGGGATATGCAATCTGCGTTGCGAAGCATTTGTCTTTGTATCCTTTATCACAATTTCCGTTCCAACTTGTGTCATCGCGCGGTAAATACCAAGAGTCTGTTTGTCAAAATCAATGTCATCCCATTTCAGGCCGCAAATCTCTTCCCGACGAAGTCCTAGATACGCCCCCAGCTTTACCGCCGTTTCAAGCCTGTCATCTTCCACCAGCCGGAAAAGAATCTGAAGCTGTTCCGGCGTATATATGCTGGCCTCATGCTTTTTCTTTTTCGGACGGTCAACTCCTTCCAAAGGATTCCTAAGCATGTATTCCTGCTTTACCGCAGCTTTAAGAGCTGAATTTAACAAGTCGTGATGTTTGATTACCGTATTGGGAGAGAGGCCCTTTTCATCCATGAGCATTGTATAATATTTTTGTATATGCATTGGTTTTAGTTTTTGCAGTTTCATACCGCCAAGCGCCGGAACAATGTGCCGATCAATCATATTTTTATATCCGTATACACTGGTTTCAGCAGCCCTGGGAGCATACATGTTTTCCAGCCAATAAGCTAACCACTCTTTCAGCGTCATCACCCGCGGAATAATTGCGGAACCGTCTTCCATCGAAACGCTGTGCCGAGCAAGCTGCATCTCTGCTTCCCGTTTGGTATCATAAGTTTTATACTTACGAATACGCTTGTCCGTTTCGTCTTTTCCGAAATCAAAACATACTCTGTACTTGCTTCCTATTTTTGAAATTGAACCGAACGGCATAGCCCTGACCTCCATGCTTTTATTTGGCTACAATTTATTTCCTGTAACTATTATAATACAGTTGGCTACAATTTGGCTACAGTTATTTTTGGGGATTGCTTAAAATCAATATATGGTGCGTATAATAACGAAAAAACCACCGCATATGGTGGTTTTTCATAATATTTTGGTGGAGGCGAGGGGAGTCGAACCCCTGTCCGAAAGTTCCAGCACTCAATTTTCTCCGGGTGCAGTATAGCAATTAGATTTCCCGCACAGCCAGCCTGCTATACGATGCAAAGCTGTGCAGTAGCTTCATAACCCCTTCCCTTACTCAAAGCTTTGTAAAGGCGGTTCCCCTAGTTAATGATGCCTTGGATCCGACGTTTAGGGTGCCATCGGCAAGACACTACACTGCCTTAAGCAGCGTAGGCTAGTTCAGAATTATCTGCAACTAAATTAAGTTCCGGCTTTTTTACGCAGCTTCCGGGACTGCGACCCGCTTATCAAGCTCCGGCAAACCCCCGTCGAAAGCCAAATACGCCCCCATATAACCTCCCGCGCGGCACACCGCATCGGGATTCCGGGTTCTACCTTGCCATCTTTCTGGCAATATCCTGTTTTCTCTGCGCGTCTTTCTTCATTATATCCTGACGCTTATCATAAAGCTTTTTGCCTCGCGCGACGCCTACTTCTATCTTTACCAAACCTTTTTTCAGATATACGGTAAGCGGCACTAGTGTCAGCCCTTTTTCGGCAACCTGAGAACTAAGCTTTATTATCTGTTTTTTATGAAGCAGCAGCAGCCGCACCCTTATCGGGTCTTGGTTAAACAAACTGCCTTTCTCGTAAGGGCTTATGTGCATGCCGTATATAAAAGCTTCGTTATTCACTATACGTACATATGCCTCTTTTATATTCGCCTTGCCGCCGCGTATTGATTTAACTTCGCTTCCCGCAAGAGCTATGCCCGCCTCAACGGTCTCTTCAATAAAATATTCATGGCGCGCTTTTTTGTTTTTTATTAATATCTTTACCGCTTCGTTCAAAAAAAACCACTCCCGTATCTCTAGCGCTTGCGCGCAGGCGAAAATTCTATCCTCGGCGGAAACACGCTGACACTTTGTACACGCACTCTTAATTCGTCTCCAAGGCTTATCTTGCGCTTAGTTCTCTCGCCTATAACGCAGTACAGTTTTTCATTGAATACATAGTAATCGTCCTGTAGGGATGATAATGGTATCACACCCTCAATCGTGTTGTCAAGTTCGACAAATATAACATTTTTAAGCACTCCGCTGACGATTCCGTCGTACTCTTGCTCTTCTTTTCCCTTCATAAATTCAGCTTTTTTCATGTCGTCTACTGCGCGCTCCGCTTCCATCGATGCTCTTTCTCTGATGCTGGAGTTTCTTGATATATCTTCAACTTTTTCTTCCAGCTTATTCAGGTATTTCATGGTCAGCCTGCCGCCGAGATCGTGCTTTATAATTCTATGCACGGCAAGGTCTGGATACCTTCTTATCGGGGAAGTAAAATGGCAGTAGTATTTAAAACTCAGCCCAAAATGCCCCCTGCACTCGGGTAAATATTCCGCTTTTTTAAGCGACCGCAGCATAATTTCGCTTATTATATTCTCGTGCGGCGTGCCTTTAATATCTTTTAGTATCTGCTGCAGCACTTTAGGATGTATATTATCCAGCCTTCCGGTAAGCCCGGGCCCGAAGTTCGCATAAAGTATAGCGAACGCCTTTATCTTTTCGTCATCGGGCTGTTCATGAACTCGATATACAAACGGTATCTCTCTCCAGTAATATTCTTCCGCGACAACCCGGTTCGCGGCAAGCATAAACTCTTCTATTAGCTTTTCAGCTTTGCCTCTCTGGCGCGGGCCGACATCTATGACTCTTCCTTGCTCATCATACAAAAACGCCGTCTCTTCTATCTCAAAATCGATGCTTCCTTTTTGCCGCCTTCTTTTTCGAAGCAGTTTGGCGAGTTTTTTACTAAGCATCAGGTCATCATAGATATCACTGTATTTTTCCATTAGCTGCTTATCCTGCCCGGCGAATATTGTATTCACATCAGTATACGTCATTCTGTGTTTAGATTTAATTATACTCTCAGCAAGCTTAGATTTAGTAATCTTGCCGTTTTCGTCTATAGTCATTATACAAGACAACGCAAGCCTCTCCTGCCCCTCCGAAAGCGAACATATGCCGTTTGAGAGCGATTTTGGAAGCATGGGTATCACTCTGTCGGCAAGATAAATGCTTGTGCCTCTTGTAAAAGCTTCTTTGTCAAGCGCAGTGCCTTCCATAACATAATGCGCAACATCGGCTATATGCACACAAAGCTCATAACCGCGCCCGAGTTTCTTTATCGAAATCGCATCGTCTAAGTCTTTTGCATGCTCTCCGTCTATTGTAAATACATTGCGCTTACGGAAATCTTTTCTGTTCCCCGCGACCGTCTGTCTCTCGGACGCCTGCTTTGCCTGCTCCTGTACTTCTTGAGAAAATTCCTCGGGCAGATTAAACCGTTTAATATAGCTCTGCAGTTCTACGTTGTTTTCGCCCGCTTTGCCGAGAACCTCTAGTATAGTCCCTTCGGCGCTTCTTTCTCCCTCAGCGCGTTTTTCCAAAACCACTACTACCTTTTGCCCGTTTCGCGCACCTTCAAACTTTTTGCCGGGCAGGTATATATCATCAAAACGCTCATCATCCGGCACTACAAATTTCCCCGAGACCGTTCCTACGATACTTCTTTTTATATCAGAGATAATTTTTACAACTTCGCCTTCTCTTTTTCTGTCGCTCTCTGACGCAGTCAGCAGCCGTACCATTACCAAATCATCATTTACAGCGCCTTTCTTATTGTCTGCCGAAACAAATATATCGCCATCCTCGTCTCTTAAAAATGCGAACCCAAGCCGCTTTACCTCAAGCTTGCCTGTAAAAAAGCCATACTTGGCGCCCGGCAAAAACAGCTTGCCTTTCTTAGAGCTTAAAACTTTGCCTTCGCTGATAAGCTCTTTTATCGCCAGCCTTAAATCAGCGGCATTCTCAAAACTTCCGCTTTCCATCAGTTCTTCAAAATCCACCTTTTTCGTAAAATCGGCTAATTCTTTTAATGTTTTTTCTTTTATATTCACTAGTTCTCCTTTTCTTGCGTTTAAAAACAAAAAACGCCTTCCGCAAATTTCGGAAAGGCGTTTATAACAACTTTACTAACGTACGCTTTTAACCGGCATCCGTATCGGCCGGTACTTGCAATGGCTCTGGCGTTGAAGTTTCTTCTACAGCCGGAGTGGTATCTTGTACTTCGTTATTTACGTTTGGCATAACATATACCTGAATCAATACAAGCGCAATTGCCAGTATCATTATACCAATAGCAGCAACCTTTGTCAGCTTCTTTAACGTTCCTTCATAGCTCTTGGCTTTGCTCTTCCCAAGGAAAGTTTCGGCTCCGCCCGCTATATCGCCCGAAAGCCCGGCGCTCTTGCCGGATTGCAGCAATACTACGGCTATCATGAACAACGAAAACAAACAAAGTACTATTTCAATAGCGAGTACTAAAGCGTCCATCATTACCTCCTAAAAATCTACAGCAGAGGTATTTTAACACGCAGGCGTATAAAAAGCAAGAAAAAATTGTCCTATCATTTTCATAGAAATCTGCATATTGGCTCAAGCTCTTGCCTCATATAAAACTTATGGTTTTATTATTGAAAATACACAAGCATAATTTTAAATCAATATGATTTTTAACACTAACAGAAGAATAATTCCCGGAAGCCCGAAATACCCTGCAGCAAGAGCGGTAATTGGGTTTACCGCAATATTAACAGAAAAAACTCCGCCCGCAAGATTAAGCATACAAAGCGCCAGTCCTCCTATAAGCCCGTTTAGTATAAACCTTAGTATTATTTTTAACGGAAAAAGTAGCAGCCATCCGGACAAGTATAGCAGCATAATCCCAAGCGCAAAAAAAAGTACGACCCAGACGTCTATTCCGAGCTCCATTATAACGCCCCCTTAAAAATCGCTATACCAATTAATACTATGCCAAAACGGTATAGTCTATAACCTCAATATAAGACACCTCATGGGGCTGTTTAGTTTAGCTTTTTAAAAGTACAAAAAAGAAACACTTTCGTGCTTCTTCAATGTAAAAGATCGTTTAATAATTCAGGCAGCTATTTTTTTCCCTGCCTTCGGCCACGGTCGGTCAGCTCCAGCCAAAAAGGAATACCGTTGTCCGTCATTTTATCGGTATGCCGGGCAAGATAATCTTTTGATATTAATGAATATATTATCTTAACAAACTGCTCTTTTTCTTCTTGTTCCATAGACCCTACCATATTATCAACGGCAAACGTCAAAGAAACACCTTTTTGCAGCTTTTTGTCCATGTCAATTAATTTTTGTAAAACCGCGCCGCTTTCTAAATTCTGCATAAGCTCGTATGCCCTCCCTATGCTGTCACATCATGTTATTTTTTGTTTTATTATACACATATATTATGTAAACAGCAAGTATTGTTATTTTATTTCACACACAAAAAATCCGGCGTTAAAATATATTATGAGTGTAACGCCGGATTGAATTTAACAAATATATTACGCTTTTCCATCGCTTCCGAGAACATTTTTAATCTTGTTTTTGACAAGATCCTTAATAGCTGCTCTTGCCGGTTTTAGATACTGTCTCGGGTCAAAGTGTGACGGGTTCTCTGCCATGTATTTTCTTATTGTGCCCGTCATGGCAAGCCTTAAATCAGAATCAATATTTATTTTGCATACCGCGCTTTTTGCCGCTCTTCTTAGCATATCTTCAGGAACGCCCATCGCGCCAGGCATATCTCCGCCAAATTGATTTATCATATCTACAAATTCGGGAATAACTGAAGACGCGCCGTGAAGCACTATCGGGAAATTCGGTATTTTCTTTTCGATCTCTTCTAAAATATCAAACCTTAATTTTGGCTCTGATTTAAATTTAAATGCGCCGTGGCTCGTGCCTATAGCTATCGCCAAAGAATCAACGCCCGTTTTTCCTACAAACTCCTGCACTTCTTCCGGCCTTGTATAAGAAGCGTTTTCAGCCGAAACGTTGACATCGTCTTCAATACCCGCAAGCTGTCCGAGCTCCGCTTCGACAACAACGCCTTTATCGTGCGCATATTCCACGACTTTTCTTGTTAGCGCTATGTTATCCTGAAAACTATGATGAGAACCGTCTATCATAACGGAAGTGAATCCGCCGTCTATACAAGACTTGCATGTCTCAAATGAATCACCGTGGTCAAGATGAAGACAGATAGGAAGCCCTGTTGCCTCGAGCGCCGCTTCAACAAGCTTTCTTAAATAGATAGGGTTAGCATACGCCCTTGCACCTTTTGATACCTGAAGTATCAGCGGAGCCGAAAGCTCTGCCGCAGCCTCTGTAATCCCCTGCACAATCTCCATGTTGTTGACGTTAAACGCGCCTATTGCATAGCCGCCGTCATACGCCTTTTTAAACATCTCTGTGGTTGTTACTAATGGCATTATTTTCTTCCTCCTATATAAAATATAAAATTTTTTTAAGCTAATAATTTTTTTGTCCCTTTGGTATCGTATTATATATCATATTGCCGCCTAATAAAAGAAAAACTTTTGTCTGCAATAGAATATTTTACTTTTTTTATAACATTATTTTTTATATTTAGCCATGACATTGCAAAAGACTTAATTTCTATTGTATAATAATTTCTGGAGGGGCAAAATGCAAAATGTTGTTGTTATAGACGCTCAGGGCGGAGGCCTTGGCGCATCAATAGTAAAAAAACTAAGCGAAAAATACGCCGGCCGTATAAATATACTTGCGCTCGGAACGAACGTTATCGCTACTACCGCCATGAAAAAAAGCGGCGCGGATAACTGCGCAACAGGCGAAAACGCAATCTGTTATAACGCTAAATCTGCCGATATCATAATAGGCGGAATAGGCATAATAGCCGCAAGCGGTATGCTCGGGGAAATCACACCCGTAATGGCAAAAGCAATCGCCGAGAGCAGCGCAAAGAAAATACTCATACCTTTATCAAAATGCGATATCATTATATCGGGCACGAGCCGTCTTGCCGCAAAAGATCTTATAGATTCGGCTATAGAATACATTGATTCTCTTTTATAAACTATTAATTTGAGTATACTGCAAAAAATCTTCATCGCAGCTGTTTGCCGCGCTCGTATTCGGCGCGATTATATATAACATTATAGTACAATCGTATTCGTCAAAATATTTTGCGTAAACTCTGCCCGTAAGTTCCGTTTGCTCAAAATCGTCATCTACCTTTTGCATAGGCCTTCCGTACTGCAGATACGGCGTTTTGTATTGCGTAAAATTATGCGCTGCTCCGTTTACCTGTAATTTAGCATCAACGCGCGCCCATCCTTTTATATCCGCATACTCAATATCGTCCGTTATGCTATAATCGCTTATCTGAAATACAGGCTCTTCACAGCCGAAATGCCTTATCACAAGCTGTGTATAATCGTATCTAACCGCCAGAGCAAACTGCTCCATATCAATTTCTCCGTCCGAGAGCCCAAAAACGCGGTCGCTTTGAAGAACATATGCACCATAAAACGAAGAGTATTTATCGCTGTCTTTGTCATAAAGCTCGGATGTCCTTGTCAACGGGTCAAACGCGCCAAAGTTATACATTATGGACATCTTAGCATCTACGCCAGACCACGAAGCAAAACCGTCCGCATTATAAGTCATTACAAAAGGATACCAGCCCTGCCCCGCCGGCATATCTATTTTAAAATTATTTTTTTTCATCAAACTTTGCGATTCGTGCTGCGCAGAATATACGCTCATAACAACATAACTGCGCAGAGGATAAAAAAACCAAAACACGAACGCCGCGATAATTAATAAAATGCTTATTGTTATAAATCTCTTCATATTATAAGTATACCACTTTTGAATTAATTTTTGCGTTATTATCTGCCCTGCTTGCAAATGCATATTCCAAAAAGTATAATGAACAATATCGAAAAGAGGAGTTTTTTTTGAGAGAGAATAAAAAGCAAAGAATCGTCTGCGGTATGTCGGGCGGAGTGGATTCTGCCGTTGCCGCGCATTTGCTGAAAAAACAGGGCTACGACGTTATAGGCGTGTTTATGAAAAACTGGCAGGACGACGGCAAAGGCTGCAGCGCCGCCGAAGACTACGAGGATGTAAAAAGCGTCTGTGACAAAATAGACATACCTTATTATACTGTCAATTTTGAAAAAGAGTATCAGCAGCGCGTTTTTTCATATTTTTTAGATGAATATAAACGGGGCAGAACGCCAAACCCCGATGTTCTGTGCAATTCTGAAATAAAGTTTGCGGCTTTTCTTGACTATGTTAAAAAGCTGGGCGCCCAAAAACTCGCTACCGGCCACTACGCAAGAACGGGAGCAGATTACGGCGCAAAGCTTATAAAAGGCGCCGACCTATCTAAAGACCAGTCGTATTTTTTGTGTATGCTGAAAAAAGAGCAGATAGAAAACGCTATGTTTCCCATAGGCGAAATGCAGAAAAAACAAGTTCGCGATATGGCTCAGTCGCTTGGGCTCAGCGTTGCCGATAAAAAAGATTCTACCGGCATATGCTTTATAGGCGAAAGAAAGTTTCGAGAATTTTTATCGGGATTTTTGCCTGCGCAGCCGGGCGATATAAAAACGCCGGACGGCAAGGTTGTCGGCACTCACCAGGGCGTTATTTATTATACATTGGGGCAGCGGCGCGGGCTTAACATAGGCGGGAGAAAAGACGGAACGGGCGAGCGGTGGTTCGTTGTCGATAAAGATGTAAAAAACAACATATTATATGCGGAGCAGGGCGAAACTGATGCGCTATTTTCAAAAGCTCTTTTGGCGTCGGGTATGAACTATATAAACGAAAGGCCTTCGGGCGATTTTGAGTGCAGTGCAAAATTCCGATACCGCCAGGCAGACCAGAATGTGCGTGTCTGCGCCGCAGAGGGCGGCGAGCGTATAGAGTTCGAAAAACGCCAGCGAGCCGTAACACCCGGGCAGTACGCTGCGCTGTATATAGGCGAAGAGTGCATCGGCGGCGGCGTTATAGACAAAGTATATAAATAGGAGAAATAATGATATATAAACCGTCATCCAAAGATGAAGAGCTGTTTTTAGAAAACTATGACGTGTCAAAATATAAAAACCCTGCCGTAGCGGCTGACACAGCGCTTTTCGCGCTCGATGGCGGCAATATTCGGCTTCTTCTGATAAAGCGCGGAGGTTACCCTTTTAAGGGCTGCTGGGCGCTTCCGGGCGGCTTTGTCAACATAGACGAAGATATTCTAGATAGCGCAAAGCGCGAGCTTTTCGAAGAAACGGGAATTAAAGATGTATACACGGAGCAGGCTTTTGTATGGGGAAGCCCGGACAGAGACCCGAGAAGCAGAATTATCACGGTAAGCTATATCGCACTTGCAGATTATTCCGGGCTTTGCGCCATGGCGGGCGACGACGCGGCGGAAGCGCAGTGGTTTACCTTAGAAAATTTTATAAAAAAAGAGCAAAACGGAGTCACGACAATAAGCTATACTCTTAGCGGCGTTGAAACATTACTGCCCGTAGTCTCTTATCCAACCGGGCGCATACAGCAGATATCGCGCAAACAAAGCGGCGGCCTTGCCTTCGATCACGCGGAATCTGTAGCCTATTCATTCGAGTGCCTAAGATCAAGAATACAAAACGGCCGGTTTGCGCAATTCGCATTTGAGAATGAGAAAGAAAGAGAACGTGCAAAAAAAGCGATATTAAATATCTAGAGTGCTGACAAAATATTTGCTTTCAATACTCGGCCTGAAATAATCATATTTCTTTCTTTTTTAATAAAAACGGCAGTAAATTATAAACAAACGCACACGCACAAAGCCCCGCTATGCACATCATAGGTTCGAGGCTTTTTATAGATGACAGCCATCTTGACGGCAAAAGGTAAGTAAAAAAGCTAAACACCCCGCCAGAAGGCAAAGATATAAGAAGCGAGCCGAACATTACGTTCGCTATAGTTATAATAGATATACACAGCATTAACACCGTTTTATTGTTTATCTTGGAGATTAGCGAAGCAATTCCGCCAAAAGACAAAAGGTATAGCGCAGTCATGAAAAATAACGGCAGTATTTTTTCCCCCGCTCCTGCCATGCCAAAGGCTATAAGCGGCGCTGCTGCGCACGGCAATATAAACGCCGTGTCTGCAAGTATTATAGAAAATCGGTACCTCTCAAGCGAGAAATTTCGCGATTTCAGCCGCGCTGAAAAATCGTTGTTATTCCCCGAAGAAGACAGCCCGGTCAGCATATAGAAACAGCCTATTGCGGCGAGCAGAAACAGCGATGTATAAGCGGCGTCAGCAAGCGGCGTAACCTCGCTCGTATCGGCTGCCGCGTTTAATCTTTCAAGCGATATTATAGGCTCATCCGTCCCCGCATTCACATGCTCGAACACGGAATCATACAAAGCTTCGCCGCCTAACTCCTTGCCCTCTTTTGCACTATAGCTAGTCAGCCAGAGGCGCATTGCCTCTCCCCCGACGCTCTCTGATAAAACGCCCGCGGCGGTGCTGTACGGCGAACGCAGTAGTTTTAAAGTGTTCTCAAACTCTCCGTTTTTTATAGATTCTTGAAAACCTTTCTTTATTACAAATACGCCTTCAAGCCTTCCGTTTTGCAGATTGGCAATAAGCGTGGGTTCGGTATCCTCGGTGACCCAAACTACATTGAGCGCCATAACGTTTTTCTTTAACAACAAAGAGTATTCCGTGTTGTCCTCGTCTATCCATCCTATCGGTATAGGCGCGTCGGGAATAATCAGCCCTATAAACGGAGACAGAGCGACTATCAGCGCAAGCGCGAAGAACGTTAATCCTCTTGCCGTAGTGACAAGCGCTTTTAAACGGTATTTTATTGTATTTACAAGCAGGCTCAATCTGTCCTCCTTTGAAAACGCAATATACTTACAGGCAACAGTACGATAATATAAGCGGCCAGTATTGCCGCAAAAGCTAAGAAAGGTGCCGCGCCGTCGAACATACCCGTAACCCCCAGGCGAAGCGCCGCCGAAAAGGGCGTGTAATATGAGACGTCGCGTATAAGCGTCGGCATGAATGCTGTCGGCACCAAAAGCCCTCCCGCAAGCGCTAGAAAAACCGCGCTCATAAAAGATATCCCCACCGCAAGCCCCGAAGACCGGCAAAACAACCCGATAAGCATCATTCCTAGGCTGACGAAAGCCGACAGCAGTATTCCGAATAATATCAGTACCAAAACATTTCCAGAAAACGAGCTGAACGCGCCCGCGATTATGCACAAAGCTATGGTTAAAACAAAGTATTGTATAAACAAAAATACACTTCCGGCAAGCCATCTTGATACAAAGCAGGCGGCAGGCGTGTTGCCCGACAAAAGCTGCCTGTGTATAAGGCCGTTAGAATAATCGTCCGCTGTTATTCTGGCTATGGGCATTGCCCCGAGAGCCGCAAAAAGTATAAGAAAACTCGCGGCATAATATTCTATGGGTAAAGCGCCGTCGAGCGGAGAAGTCTCTTTCGTGCGTTCATATAAATCATCTCGCCCAAGAACTCTGTTAAAAAACTCTGCCGTTGTTTCGCTGTATAATGCGGCAGCCTCCGTCTTTTCTATGCCATGGCTTATGCTGTCGGAGTAGAGAATATTTACGGCGTGCTGGGCGTGGCTAATAAGCTCTGTGCCTGAGTTTAGCGTCTCGAACATGAGCGCGTCCTCAAGAGGCATATCAGGATTGCCGTAATATGTTATAGCCGTGCTGCCTCCGCCCCTTAATACTTGCTGCATGTTTGCGGGGACATGAACGAACGCCGCCGCGCCGTTTTCGACCGCTTTTTTACCCTCGTCCTCGCTCTCCACAAACTCTACTTCAATAAGGCCGCCAAGCGATTCGCTTTCTATAAGCCCTTTTAAAATTCCTATGGTTATTGGGTCTTCGTCCTCGTTATATACTGCGACGCTAAAGTTTTCTGTACGGACATCAGAAAAAAAGAAAGGCGCTACCGCAAAAGAAATAAGCAGCACAAGCACAAGCGGAGCCAAAACCGCAAGTATAATTGCCGATTTGTTTTGCAAAAGCCTTTTTAAATCTACTGCAAATAGTTTTTTCATCAGTCCGCCACATTTAATAAGGCGGTAACCCGCCTGTTTTTATTATTCTGTAAAGTACCTTATAGCCTCTGATAAATCGGCAAATGATTCATTGCCCGAAAAATCGATGCTGCCGTAATATGCGCAGGCCCCGTCGCGAAACGCAAAAAGTTCGTCGGCAAGCATACTTATTTCTTCATTATAATGACTGGTAAAAATAATAGTCATTCCGCTTTTTTTCATATCTATAAGGCTTTGCGTTATCTTTCTTCTGTTCGCGGCGTCAACGCCGGCAAGCGGTTCATCGAGTATTAAAAGCGAAGGGCTTATAACAAGCGACGCGCCTATGTTAAGCCTTCTTTTCATGCCGCCCGAAAGCGCCGAAACACGCTTTTTCTCCATATCGGCAAGCCCGATGGTTTCAAGCGTTTGTCTGTATATATTTTCGTCTTTGTTTTTCATCCAGTAATATAAATTGTCTTTTACGCAAAGCTCCTGCATAAGCGCGATACCCTGGGGCACATAACCGATTTTCTCTCTTGCCTTAGCGGGGTTTGCAATTGAGTCTATGCCGTCGATATAAAGCTCTCCGCTGTCTGGAGCGGACGCCGTCGCCAAAATCTTTAGCAGCGTTGTCTTGCCCGCGCCGTTTTCGCCGACAACCGCCAGCGCGCTGCCCTTTTGGATATTGAGGCTTACGCCAGACAGATAGGTGGCTTTACCGTACGATTTGTATAAATCTTTAGCAATAATCAAGATTTTGACCATCCTGCAATTAATTTATATATTAAAAATAGTATAGCATGCCAAAAATATCGCGTCAATTAACTACAAGCACGTGTGTTCTCCATTAAAAAAACGATATTTTTTTGTTTTTAGCCACTCTTACAACTAAAAGCGATTGCGATGTAATCATGTATGCTTTATAATTCTTTAGTACCATAAAAAAGTGATTTGAGGATAAAAATGAGAGAAAGATTAAAAAGGCGGCAGCTTTCGTCATTTACGGGTATACTCAGCGTAGCGGGTATCTTAATTGGCATTGTTATAATATCCGCCGGAATGTATGTTTTAGCCGACGCTTTAAACAGCAATCTTGTGCAGTTCGCGCAATACGGGCTGTTTATATTAATAGGTATAGTTATTATACGAAAATGGATAACCGAGTACGAATACGCACTTATCGATAACTGGCTTCATGTAGACAGGTATCTCGGGAAAAACTCAAAACGCCTTTTCGAGGTAAAACTTTCACGTATAACGTATATAGGAAAAACGCTTCCCGATTATTATAACGGCAAAATACAGCGCCTTACTTACGCAAGCAAAAAAAGCGGCGTTGTCTACATTATCTATAAAGACGGTGATGAAAAAAAATGCGTATATTTCAGCCCAAGCGATAAACTGGTCGAAAGGCTAGAAAGGCGCGTATCAAAATCTTAGAATCTATTATAATATAAGCGAAATGATAACGGCGGCTGCAAGCACACTTGCCGCGATTATGCCGAATTTCTTTAAAAACCTTACATCGCTGATTTCAAAAAACATGCTTTTTCTCATTCCGCCCCAGGAAAGCGTGTATTTTTTTAGCACGCTCCATTTTGTAAAATCAATACGCAGAAGCAAAAGCTCTGAAAGAGAAAACAGCACAGACATAATATAAAGTGTTATCGGCAATGCGCCTATACCCATTACAGGCAAAACAAGAGCTTTGGGGTTAAACCCCGTAATACCTATCTGCCCTTTTATCATCAAAAACAGCATTAGCCCGTATAAACAAAAAGGAAGCAAAAAAGCAATTCCCGACATAACGACAGAAAACGTTGATACCGCTACTGTTGTAAGAAAATCGGTACGGTAATTTACTATCTCTTTTGTCTCTGCAAAAGAATAATACCTGTCTTTCGAGAAATACGGTTTGTCCATAGAACGAAGAGCGGCAGAAGTTTTTTTGTCCATGAATTTCAAATCGCGGGTCTGCAAAAGCTTTACAAAATGCTCTTCAGAGAGGTCATATTCTTCTTTTGGCTCAAACTTTAAAATATGTATCTTTCTATATGTAAGCGAATATACTCTGCCCATTTCAAACTTATAAAAGGAAAACGGCAGTCTTACAAGCAGTCTGAAAACCCTCGGGGTTTCATCTTTTATAGAAGATACGGGAGTAAAATACAACCTGTACCGATTCGGCCCCGACGCTCTTTCTTTAGAAAATAAAAGCATGTTCTCACGTACTGTTTTTTTCATGGTCAACTCCTTAAAATACATATAAACTATTATCTCATACTTTTTTTAATTATAAAAGGGTTGTATAAAAATCTTTTGGCATATAAACTATAATTGAGGTGAGTTTGTATGGAAAGGCAAACGCCAATAATGGACGCGCTTTATGATATTTCGGGTTCTTCAAAAGCAAGGTTTTGCATGCCCGGCCACAAAGGCGATTCGGGGTATTTCGGCGGAGAAATGCTAAAGTACGATATTACAGAACTGCCCGGCGCGGATAATCTTTTAAAGCCTTCGGGCGCTATCAAAAAATCGCAGGACCTGCATGCTAATTTTATACGCGCAGGTGCCGCTTATTACACCACAGGCGGCTCTACCGCGGGTGTTTTAGCAATGCTCTCTCTCTACAGAGGCAAGAAAGTCATTTTCCCGAGAGGCATACACATAAGCGCGGCAAACGCGATTCGTATGTTTGAAATAAAACCTGTTTTTTTAGCTTCCCAGCCTTGTGACTATCCTTTTGTGGTAAGCGCTGCGGATATAAAAGCGGCTCTTTCAACAAATCGCGACGCGGCGGCCGTTTTTATAGTTTATCCAAGCTATTACGGCATATGCTGCGATATACAAAGCATAGCGCAGATTGCCCACAAAGCAAAAGTTCCGCTTCTTGTTGACGCTGCACATTCAGCGCATTTTGTATATTCGTCTTTGCTGCCCATGTCCCCTTCGGACGCAGGCGCGGATATATGGACGCAAAGCGCGCACAAAACTCTGCCCGCAATAAACGGCTGCGCATGCGTTTGCGCGGGCGAATCTTCACTCGTGCCCAAAAGAGAGGTCAAACGCGCTCTTGGGCAGATTCAGTCAACAAGCCCTTCATATTTACTTCTTGGCTCTTTGGATTATGCAAACGCGTATATGCGCGATAAAGGAGAGCAGGAGCTTTACCGTATAATAACGCTTTGCGAACAATACGAAAAGCTTATAGATGAGCTTGACGGTTTTAGCTGCCCCAAAATATCAATGACGGGAATGACTGACAAAGACAGAACAAAAATGATAATAGACGTCAGCAAAAGCGGGCACACCGGTCTGGCAATAAAAGATATGCTCGCCAAGCAAGGCATACACATAGAATGCGCCGATGCAAAAACGCTTCTCGTTCTGCTGACCGTAGGCGATACCAAGGCGCACCTCGAGATGCTTTACAGGGCGCTGTCTAATATAGAAAAAATACGCGGCAAAAATATATATTTTTCTCCGCACAGTTTGCCTGAAGCGACAAAATATTCACAGAACTCAAGATACTGGGAGAAAACAGAAAAAGTGCGTATAGAACGGTCTGTAAAACGCATTAGCGCATCTACAGCCGGCGTTTTTCCGCCCGGTGAAGTTGTTATAATGCGCGGTCAGGTAATATCTTTTGAAATTGCAGGATACCTTTTAGAAGCCAAACGGCAGGGTTTTGATATTTTCGGCATTGAAGATGACAGCATATACGTTTTTGAGGAGATTTAATGATACAAAATTTGACTGACAGAAACACTGACTACAAGAATATATTCTTTGACCTTGACGGCACTGTTGTCGATTCGGGGCAAGGATGTATAAACGGCTTAAAATACATGTTCCAAAAAATAGGCCTTACGGAAAACGATGAGGCAAAAATAAAAGCTTTTCTCGGCCCTTCGGTTAAGGTTCACCTAATGGAAAACTACTCTTTTGAAGACAATCAGGCAGACCAGGCATATGATTTTTACAAAGAGTATTATTTAAGCCAAGGCATATATGAAAACTGCCTTTACGACGGCATAAAGCAAACAATAGAAGCTATAAAAAATACAGGCAAAAAAGTATACATAGCTACATTAAAACCGCAGGTCCAGGCAGAGAGCATACTCGAAAGGTATGGCATGACGTCTTTGTTTTCAGGCATTTTCGGCGCAAGGCACGACCTTGGCATATACGATAAAAACACGCTTTTAACCCGCGCGATAAGCAAGATAGGCGATGTGCCTGATGCCGTAATGGTAGGCGACAGATATTATGATATAATAAGCGGAAAGCATGTGGGGTTTGATACGGCAGGCGTTTTGTACGGATACGGCAGCCGCCGCGAACTTATTGAAGCAGGATGTGATCATCTCGTTGACAGCGTAAGCGATTTATACGATATGCTAGGGAGGAAAAGCACATGAGCGGACTATTTATAGCGTTTGAAGGCGCTGACGGGTGCGGAAAATCTACACAGCTGCGTTTTCTGGCTGATTATTTAGAAAGCCTCAGAATTAGCGTTGTGCGCACAAGAGAGCCGGGCGGCTGCCCTATTTCCGAAAAAATCAGAGATATAGTGCTTGATAAAGATAACACGCAGATGTCGTCTGTAACCGAAGCTATGCTTTATGCCGCCGCGCGTGCGCAGCACGTGAGCCAGGTAATAAAGCCCGCTATAGACAACGGCGAAATCGTTCTGTGCGACCGTTTTTTATATTCTTCGCTCGCGTATCAGGGATACGGCAGGCAGCTTGGCGTAGAAAAGGTACGAAAAATAAACGAAATAGCAGTACAAGGATATATGCCCGACGTCACGGTTTTTTTAAAAATGCCGCCCGAGCGCGCTTTTGAAAGAATGAATGAATTAAAAGAACACGACAGAATAGAGAGAGAAGATATGTCTTTTCACCGGCGTGTTTACGACGGATTCACAGAGCTGTCTAAAAGCGAAGATATAATGTCTATAGACGGCAGCGGCACAAAGTTTGAAACACACGAGATTATAAAGAATCGGCTTTTGCCCATAATTAAAAACGCGGGAATTCTATGACAAAAGATAATATGCGGCAAAGGTTTCTAGACGCCGCAGAACAAAAACATATGCTCGGCGCATACCTCGTGATCTGCCCGAGGCCGGATGTCGCCAAAAGGCTGGTTAACGAGTTTTTATTGCGACTGTACTGCAAAAAAGGCGGCTGCGGCGTTTGCGCTGACTGCCGCAAGGTTTTAGGCGGCCATGTAGATATTATGCGCCTTTGTTCGCCGCGTGTTGAAGAGTTCAGACAAGCTATCTCTTTTATAGGCAGCAAGGCATATGAAGCGGAGTATAAAACGGTTATAATAGAAAACGCAGACGACATGACGGACGCCGCCGCGAACAGTATGCTGAAAACTCTCGAACAGCCGCCGAAAAATACCGTTATCATTCTTGAAGCACGGTCTGTCTCGGGTGTTCTTCCGACAATTGCGTCAAGATGCGCGGCCGTTTATCTTTTGCCCGAAAGCGACGCAGAGACAACTATTCAAAATGAGCTCGGTATAAACAAAGCAAGAGCAGCGGTTTTATCAGATTTATCGGGCGGTTTTTTGGACGAAGCTAAAAGAATAGACAAAGACGCAGAGTTTTGGGCTCTGCGGCAGATTATATTAGAGCATTGCCATAAGCTGTTGTATCAAAAAACAATGTCCATAAGTACATACGCAGATTTTCTTGAAAAGAACAAAGAGAACATTATACCTGTGCTTTGCGTTATGCAGTCATATTTTCGGGATATCTGTTTTTATAGCAAAACAAAGAATAAAGAGTTTATAACTAACAAAGATAAAACGGAGCAAATAGCAAAAGCCGCCGCAGACTTTACAAGCGGTGCAATAAGTAATATTATTAGGGTTATACTTGAAACGGAAAGAAAATTTCTTTTTGCGGTAAACTTTCGGTTAGCTGCAGAAAAGATGTTTTTCGACATACTGGAGGAAAAAAGCAGATGGAAAAAGTTATAGGCGTAAGGTTTAAACGCGTAGGAAAAGTATATTATTTTCTTGCGGGTAAAATACATTTTGAACAAGGCGACCACGCAATCGTAGAAACATCTAAAGGCACAGAATTCGGCGAAGTCGTTATTCCTGAAAAATTTGTGGAGCAAAAAGATTTAGTCGCGCCGTTAAAACAAGTAATACGCCGCGCTAATTCTAAAGACGATAAGAAGATTGAAGAAAATAAACAAAAAGAAAAAAAGGCGTTTGGAACGTGCGTAGAAAAAATAGCAAAACACGAGCTTGATATGAAGCTCGTTGATGTCGAGTATACCTTTGATAATTCTAAGATAGTTTTCTATTTCACGGCAGACGGAAGAGTTGATTTCAGAGACCTTGTTAAAGACCTTGCAGGAGTGTTTAAAACAAGAATAGAACTGCGGCAGATAGGAGTTCGGGACGAAGCTAAAATGCTCGGCGGCCTTGGCCCTTGCGGCCGCGCATGCTGCTGCTCTTATTTTCTCGGCGATTTTAACCCTGTATCAATCAAAATGGCAAAAGAACAGAACCTTTCGCTGTCGCCTACAAAAATAAGCGGCCTTTGCGGAAGGCTCATGTGCTGTCTTAATTATGAGCATGAACATTACTGCAAAACGCGCAAACGTATGCCAAAACCGGGCAGCACTGTCGACACACCCGAAGGGCGTGGCGTCGTTCTTGATAACAACGCTATAACAGAAAAAGTGCGCGTAAAGATAACTTTGCCCGACGAGAACATAGAAGTAAAATCTTTCGCTTTAGAAGATGTTAAAATGTTGTTTAACCGCAATCCTCAGGATAAAAAAAAGGGCTCGGATAAAGAGGCAAATTACGGTGGCAAAAACCGAAATAAAGCAAAAGACAATATTGATAACGCAAAAGGCAGTGAGAATGCACAGAAAAACACCGTAAATATAAATAAAAATGACGCAGGCGGCAGTGATAAAAACGAAGCCGAAAATAACAACGCCGCAATAGAAAACAAAAATGAAGAGATCGAAAATATAGATTAGGAATTCCAAACTCGAATAAACACTGGTTGTATAAAAAAAGAAGGAACAATGTTGATTTTAAAGTCTTGATTTTTTTAATACATGTGTTTACAATATACCTAGAATACAAAACTACGAGGAGGAAAACCATGGCATATAAAATTACCGATGATTGCATCTCTTGCGGTGCTTGCGAAAGCGAATGCCCCGTTGAGGCAATATCTGAAGGCGACAGCAAATATGTTATCGATGCAGAGCTTTGTATTGACTGCGGCGCATGTGTAGATACTTGCCCGAACGAAGCAATAGAACCCGGCTGATCCACTCAAAATAAAAAGGCCGAAAAATCAAACGGCCTTTTTTGTTTTCTCTTTTTTAATTACTTGCAGCGTTTGCAGTCAATTATATATTTTCCGTCGAGCCTATACACAGATTTTCCGCAGTGTGAATTAAGAAGCGTTAAATCAAGGCTTTTTTTATTTGGGCAGACAGATATATCGCGCAGTTCAAAAGTATCTTTAACGTTTGTATAGCCTATAGCATCATTTATTTCAAAACAATCACAGCCGTTCGCGTAAGCGTCATCTCCGCATGCCTGATAACTCTTTAGAGGCACAGATGCTATTATCTTTACATATCCTTTTATGCTCGTCTTTTCGCTGACTGCCGATCTTTCCGCCGGAGTTAATTTCTCATCGTCCGCTTCGCTCTTTGCCTCCCGATATAAAAAAGCTCCTCTTTTTATAATCGATACATTAGTTTTACACGCTCCCTGAGGTTTATACCCGCCGGGAATTACGAGGTATAAACAAAATGTTTTTTCTATCGGCGTGCTCCAAAGCTTGGTTATAAGAGTATGCTCATCTAGCTTTACTTGCATTTTCTCTATGCTTTTGAATACGGCTGCCCCTGAAACAAATGCCACGCCCAAAGGCACAGGCGTGAGCAGCTTATCAAAAGTAATACGGAATTCAACCGCCGGATCTTTCTCTGCCTTTCCGACTCTCTCTTCAAAAAAGACTCCAGAAACCCCTATATCCCCCATAAGCTCGGTTGTAGTTTTTTGCGCAATTGCCGGCATCCATGCACCGTTATCTCTTCTTTTTTCGCAAGATATTATGTTTATTTCTTTCTCATCGCCGGCGGGACAGATTTCGAGTATCCAGCCGGGCAGATCATTGGCGGCGCTTCCGTCGCCCGAAACACGCACGGTAATAGCCGTTGTACCTTCTCTGCATACGAAGTTGATACACTCGAATTCATATCCTTCGAGCATAACCAAATTATTATTCCCCATTTTTATGTACTCCCTTTCTACTAAAATATATAGGCAAGGCAATATTAGTGTATGCATATCGACAGCAAAACGTTCGCGCTCATTGACACGGTAAATTTGAAAGTGTAATATAAATTTATTCATAATAAATAACCAGCAGCAAGAAAGATAATATTAATGTTTACCAGAGGCAGAAAATGCGAAAATATATAGCTATCGGAATTGGCGGATGTTTTGGCGCAATTCTTCGGTATTTAATCAAATTCATACCAATTTCCGATGCCTTGGGAAGTATTCCTTACAATACGCTCATAGTCAATGTTTTGGGATGCTTTTTACTGGCTCTTATACTTACGGCAGCTCTGCAGCTTTTTCGTCTGGACGCTAATATAAGGCTGGGTATTGCCACCGGATTTTTAGGCGCTTTTACAACATTATCAACTTTTTGCAAAGAGACTGCCATTTTGCTTACAGGCGGCTTTTATTTTTCGGGAATCGTTTATATCGTCCTTACGCTGTTTTTGGGGTTTGGGGCCGGATATCTCGGCATAATTCTGGCAAATCAAATTGTCAGAAAACGAACAGAAAAAAATGCCTCTGACGAAAGCGGGGTGTAGCGTTTGCAGATTATTTTAGTCGGAATCGGCGGCGCGCTTGGCAGCCTTACACGTTATCAGCTCGGAAAAACGATTGCACAAAAATCTTCATCCGTTTATCCGATAGGCACGTTTGCCGTTAACCTTTCAGGCGCTGTATTTCTCGGTTTTATAATGGGTTTAAATATTGAGCCAAACGCCTATCTGCTTATCGGCGACGGTTTTTTAGGAGCTTTTACAACATTCTCAACGTTTATGTACGAAAGCATAAATCTGTTTAAAGAAAATGAAAAAAAACGTGCGGCTTTTTATGTTTCTACTACTCTTGTCATTACATTAATAGGATATTTAGCAGGCTTTGAGCTGGGAAAATTATTTTAGTTTCGCCAAATAAAAAGGAGGGCATTATGGATATTCGGGGTAAATGTAAAATAATGAAAATATATATCAGCGAGGATTCGCTGTACCAAGGGCATAACCTCTATACCGCAATTGTACTTCGGCTTAAAAAAATGGGCATAGCGGGCGCGACCGTGACTCGAGGAATCGAAGGATACGGAAGAGGCAAGCGTTTAAACACAGCACGAATATTAGAGCTTAGCTCAAGCCTTCCTATAATCATTGAAGTGATCGATATTGCTAGCCGAATCGACGAAGCGATTCCTTTTATAGAAGAAATGGTAAACGAAGGATTGGTAACCGTTTCTGATGTGCAGGTGCTCAAATATGGAAGAATAGACGATTGATAATTTTGGGACTTTTCAATATATTAAGAAAATGATATAATACTCGAAGCATATTAGCGGGTGTAGCTCAATGGCAGAGCTCTAGCTTCCCAAGCTAGCTACGAGGGTTCGATTCCCTTCACCCGCTCCAAAACAGAAAGTCATCACGAAGTGGTGGCTTTTTGTTTTGGAATGAATATGGAGGAATCGAACGCGAGTCTGCCGCCGCCTGATGGCGGAATAAGGCAGGCGAGACGGGTCGCTTTTTACCATTTATCGCATCGCAGTAACGTCGCGGATACTAAAACGCAGTTTTAAGTGAATCGAACGCGAGTCTGCCGCCGCCTGATGGCGGAATAAGGCAGGCGAGACGGGTCGGTATAACGGCCGGACGAACAAGAAGAAACGACGCGGAAATAAAAGTTGTTGCCTAATCATATTCTTATCATCCGCTCCAAAACAAAAAACCCGGAACAAGTCCGGATTTTTTGTTTTGAAAATGTTATGGAGGAATCGAACGCGAGCGATAATAAACATGCCAGATGGCATATTTTTAGCGAGACGGGTCGGTATAACGGCCGGACGAACAAGAAGAAATGACGCGGAAATAAAAGTTGTTGCCTAATCATATTCTTATCATCCGCTCCAGTTACTGATGGTAGCTCTCTAAGGCTACAAAATTCATTTTATCTCTTGAAATGAATGTTGCAGGGGAATTATTTTATGATTCGCCTCTAATAGTCTGGTGTTTTTCATGGCTCTTTTTACCATTATTCTACCATTTTATAGTAACTGATGGTAAACCCTTTTGCCTCATCGATTAGTTGTTTGGCAAAAGCCACGGCCAGTACCCTTAGATAATTATGATCGAGTTAATGTACAACTCCGGTTTTATTGGCGGCTGCAAGCATTTCCAAACAATCGCAATACGTTAGCGCGCAAGACTTTTCGCATAAAATATGCTTCCCCGCCTTAGCTGCCTCAATCACCATTTCTTTGTGTATATATGTAGGGGCTCCAATCCAGACAAAATCGATATCCTCTCGTTTAACTGTCTGCTTCATAGTCGTAACTAAACTCGTCATAACCCCATTTCTCTGCGAAAGATTCAATCGCTTCCTTGTTGTCGCAGATCACTTTTAGATTTGCGTGATAGACCGCATCAAAAAACCGGTTCACTTTTATCCACACACTGCTGTGGATCCGCCCCATAAATCCTGTTCCGATTACCGCTGCATTCATAACTTTTTTCATTGTTTCAATCTAATTATATTTCTTTCACCAAAATGTTCATGCCCGAATGCCGTCAGAACCGTCTCTGCCGTTTCCGTCTTATTTGTTTTTCCGCGCATTCCTTTGGCCGATCACAAAAAGCACCACGCCTAATGCAATCCAGAAAAGAATGATTGCCCACTCATACGGCCATTCCAGCGCTGCGGGCATAGCGGGGGTATACATGATTGACAGCGCAAAGCAAAGCGTGATGGCACCGTAACCGAAAAACTTCCACGCCTTGATCCGATATGGCCGCTCAAGTTCCGGTTCTTTTTTGTGCAGCATAACAAATGAAATACTTACAAGCAGGTAGGTAATCGTCATCGCTAAACCGCCGCCGTTTACAAGCCATGTCAACATCCTGCCCCCAAGAAACGGTGCCAACGCATTCAACACCGCCAACAGAATAATCGCATTCGACGGAGTCTTATGCTTCGGGTGTATCTTGCCGAGAAACGATGGAAGCATACCCTCCTGCGCCATCGATGCAATCGCTCGGCTGCCGCCAAGAATAAATGCGTTCCAGCTCGTCAAAATACCCGCGATACCGCCGCAAATCAGCAGTTTGGCCGCAATGCCGCTTCCGTTATACAACACCTGCATTGCATCAGCGGTAGCCAACTTCGAATTCGAAAGCGCTTCCCCACTAAGCCCGAGCGAGGTGCCGAAAATAATCAGTATATACCAAATTGCTGCCATGAAAACAGACAGTATCAAAATGCTGCCCACCTTCTTCTGTGGTATCTTCATTTCGTTGGAAGCAGCCGGAATCACGTCAAAACCCACATACATAAACGGCGTCATAGCCAGCACCGCCACAAATCCGTTGATGTCCCCCTTAAACAGCGGCTGCATATTGGCAGCTTCTCCACTGACAAATCCACCACCGATCAGCGCCAAACCGCAAAGCGCGATCATGAAAGTCAGGACCGTTTGTAGAACCGTCACCGATTTCACACCAATATAGTTGATGATCGCGATTGCCACCGAGCTGCCGATACCGATCAGAAGCCAAGTCAGATATATATCAAATCCAGCTATGCTATATAGATAAATATTCTGATAATCCGGAAATAGATACAAAACAACGTTCGGCAATGCAACCGCTTCAAAAGCACAAACAGAAAAATATCCGAGAACAAGTGACCACGTTGCAATAAACGCAAGTTTTTTCCCGCCGCCACGAAGCGCAAAATCAATCACGCCCCTGCGGTTGATCGCAGCAGTCAGTTCCGCATACACCTGTCCCACAAACACAACCACAACACCGCCGATAATAAATGCTAAAATCGCTCCAAGCGTACCTGCCGTTTTGATCCAAATTCCGGATTGAACAACCCACGCCCAGCCGATCATTGCACCGAAAGCCAGAACGAATATATTACCTTTGTTGTATTGTTTCTTGTCCCGATTTGCCTTCCTTCCTCGACCCATTCGTTCCTCCTATATGCAGATATCGCGTGCCGGCGAACATCTCTGCGCGCATGCATTTCAAGCCAAAAGCCAGTTTTTAATCCGTTTTTTGCATCAATAAATACACCTGCGACAAATTCGTTTTCGCCGAGTCGATTTTGCTTATTCTATGAGATCATTGAAATTTCACGATCAGATGCCTAAATACTTTTCCTTTATCGTCGAATCATTCAGTAAATCGCTTCCTTTGCCGCTGCAGGTGATTCTGCCGTTTTCAATCACATATGCATAGTCCGCCACCTGCAGGCAAAGGTATACGTTTTGCTCCACCACCATTAGGGAAAGCCCCTGCTTTTTCAGCTCATCCAGCATGTTGTATATCTGCTCAACGATTACGGGCGCAAGCCCAAGGCTGACTTCATCCAAGATCAGCAGTTTCGGTGAAGTCATGATCCCGCGGCCGATCGCCACCATTTGCTGTTCCCCGCCTGAAAGAGATCCGGCAATACGGTTCTTCTTATCTTTTAATGCTGGAAAAAACTTCATGACAAGCTCCATCTGTTCTTTGCGTTTTGGCTTCGCTGTCTTGTTGATACTGCCAATCAGCAGATTTTCTTCCACTGTCATGCCCGAAAACAAACCGCGGCCTTCCATCACAAGGCCAACACCATGGCTAACAACATCCTGCGCAGGAATCTTCGTCAGATCCGTATCCTCCAGAAAAATTGATCCGGAATACACTTTTGTTATACCCATGATTGATCGTATCAGCGTCGTTTTCCCAGCTCCGTTCGAGCCGACGATGCCGATAATCTTTCCGGCTTCAACCTCCATATTGATGTCATTCAAAACTCGAAATTCCCCATAGCCGGCGCATAGATCCTCAATTTTCAACAGCATGATAACCCTCCCCCAGATACGCCGTAATCACACGTTCGTCGTTCATCACCTGGGCCGTCGAACCTTCTGCCAAAATCGTTCCAAAATTCAGCACAATTACCCGCTTACACAGCGCTACTACCGCCTGCATAATATGTTCAACGATCACGATTGTAACGCCAGCGTCGTTTATTTTTTTTATCAGCTGTGAAAATACAGACATCTCTTGAATATTAAGGCCCGCCATAACCTCATCCAGAAGCAATACCTTTGGATCGGATGCCATCGCCCGTGCTACTTCCAGCCGTTTTTTTAGCGAGAGCGTGAGCGATCCCGGATATTGATCCGCTATTTCGGTCAAACCGAGGCCTTCAAGCACCTCCTGCGCCTTTTCAAGTGATTGTTTCACAGACATCCCCTTTGCCATTGCGCTCACTGCCACATTTTCCCGCACCGTTATGGAACTAAACGGACGCACGATCTGAAACGTTCTGCCGATCCCCTCATGACAAATCTTGTTTGGTTCTTGCCCCGATATCACGCGGCCTTCCAGATACACCTTTCCGCTGGTGGGCTTTATTCCACCTGTTATACAGTTGAAAAGCGTCGTTTTTCCAGCACCGTTCGGACCGATCAGGCCGAGGATCTCGCCTTTATGCAGCACCGCATTCACGTTACTGAGCGCGACCATGCCGCCAAAACGCTTGGTTACGTTTTTAATCTTTAGAATCGTTTCATTATTACCGTCGCTCATTGTCGGCCTCTCTTTCAATGTTTGATTCCAGGGCAGCCTGATTTTTCGCAAGATAGCGCTTTTTCATTTTTCCAAACAATTTCTTGAATCCGCCTATAATCCCGTCCGGCAACAATATCAGTACGATGACCGTAATCATACCATATATGATGATATGAAGCCCCTGCCAGCTGGAGCCAAGCGATGTCCGAACAATTTCCTTTAGCGGGACCAACAGCGCTGCGCCGAGAAGCGGTCCGAAAACCGTGCCCACACCGCCCATTATCGTGTAACAGATCATATCGACCGACAGGCCGAAATCAAACACGATCGAAGGCTCTATATAATGCATAAACACCACGTAAAATCCACCTGCAAATGCCGTCAGGAACGAACTGATCGTCGCAATAATCACTTTCGTCTTGGTCGTTTTAACACCGATGGCTTCCGCCGCACCCTGGTCGTCCTTGATACATTTACCAAAATAACCAAGCCGTGAATTCATAATGATCGTGGTAATCGCAAGCAATATCAACACCATAATCAACAGCAAATAGAAATAGCCCGACTTCGTCTCAAACTGAAGTGCAGAAATGCTGTATTCGGTTGGAACCATATAGCCCTGGGCGCCGTTGATCTTCAGTCCAAACAGGACCTTCGTTGCCACAAAAAACGCAGCCATTATCTCTGCAAACGCCAGCGTCGCAAGCCCAAAGAAGTGATGCTGCAATCGCAGCGACGCCAGCCCCATAATCAAGCCCCCCATCGCTGCCACGATACCGCCGGCAAACATCCCGATCAACGGGCTGATACCCAGTTCGCCGTAAAGCGATGCGACCGTATACGCCCCAAGGCCGAAGAAGACCGCGTGCCCCATCGAAAAGGAACCAGTGAGACCGCTCATCAGATTCCAGCACATCCCCATATAACCGCCCAGAAGAATCAGTATGAATACGTTCATCAACGATACTTTACTTGTGATCTGTGGAATAATCGCCACGATCAAAAGAATTGCCAGATAAATCGCATACTTAACAGTTTTTTTCCTTTTTATGACCGCAAATACTTTGGCCGATATCATATTCTTTTTCATATCAGGCCTCCTTCTTTCCAAGCAAGCCTCTCGGCCTAAAGAACAGGAATAATATAAACACTGCAAACACAATCATATTTACTGTCGATGTCTCCAGGAAAATGGATCCGATTGTTTCGATAATCCCGATAATCACACCGCCGATCAATGCACCGTTGATATCGCCCATACCGCCCAAAACAACGATAATGAACGCCTTCGTGGTAAACGTATGCCCCACGGTGGGTGTGCAATAGAAATACGGCAGAAACAGAAGTCCGGCCAGGCCTGCCACACCGCAGCCGATGCCAAGCGCGATCCGAAACATTTTCTCGGAATTGATACCCATCGTAAGCGCTGCTTCCTTGTTTTGCGATGTCGCTCGGATCGAACGACCGGTATCCGTTTTTTTCAAAAACAGGTGTAGCAATAATGTAATAATGATAGCCGCTAGCGCTCCGTAAAACTTTGCCTGAACAATCACAATGTCTTCAATTACCCAGGAAGCGGTTTTAATGCTCGATTCAACGACTTTGTAGTTTGACCCGAACACCAGCAATATAACGTTTTCGAGTATCCAACCGAGACACGTCGTCGCAAAGATCGCATTCATACCGCCGTTTTTGCTCTTGATTACCGGTTTGATGACAGTCCGCTGCATCAATACACCAATAAAAAACATGATTATAAATGTTGGAAGTATAAACGCATATACCTCAATTTGCAGAAGCGTATAAAGAAAGTATGTAACATACATACCAATCATAATGATCGCACCGTGTGCGAAGTTGCATACATTCGTAACGCCGTATATGATACTCAAGCCAAGTGCTGAAACGCCGTACATACAGCCCGTCAGTATCCCATTAATGATCGCCTGTACCATAGTTGTTCTCTCCCCCCAATCCGACTCGTGCAGTTTTATTTAGCTGTCAATTTGATTTCGGGGAATGGCTTTCCCATCCCCCGAAATCAAGACCCTAAATCGAAGTCTTTACCCTCAGCTTATTCGTCTGCATTCCAGCCCATGATAGGGTATCCATCGTCGGCAGTCATCACAACCAGCTCTGCGGGCCAGCAATACCGCCAGGCACCGTCCACGATCTGTGTCACGCAGGAGAAACTCCAGCATTGGCCGTTCTCGTCGAAGTTGATTTCGAAATACGGCATACCCCACAGCGCCTTATCGTTCTCTGTGTCCGAAATGTCCGTCGCGTCAAACGCTGCGCAGAGAGAATCACAGTCCAATCCAGCGGTGCGCTCCAGCACATCGGCAAGTACATACCCGTTTGAATAAGACATTGAAGCGCCAAGCGGACAAATGTAACCGGCTTCTTCCTCGCCGCCATACAGCGCGAAGTAGTTCTGGCACAGCGTGTCAAATCCGGGCCTCGACGTCCGAAGGTCAATCGTGACCGGTTTCGGAGAAAGGACATGCTCCGCGGAATCACCAAGCGTAGCCACAAACTCCGTACTCTGCTCACCGCCGCCGCCGCCGATCCACATATCCAGTGAAACGTCATACGACAACATAGTCTGAGCAAGAAGCAGCATATCCGATAGATACGAACCGCTCCAAAGGATGTCCACGTCGTTCTGTTTGATCTTGTTCACGATCGCAGACATGTCGGTGATCGTTTTGGCGTCATACATTTCATCCACAACCACATTGAGGCCAAGGTCGCCCGCAATTTCACGCCATACTTCAGCACTTGCTACATTCAGTTCAGAAGATTCGTAAACGATCGCAATGTTCTGCATTTCGTTTCCCTCGTCCATACAGAACTGGATGTACTCTTCAAAATAGCTCCAAACATAGCCCAAACCGACATTGATCCTGTAAATATAGCTGTAACCACTTTCTGTGATCGAGTTCGAGCTGGCCAGAAGGACAAGCATCGGGATTTCATACCGTTCGGAAACATCACAGATCGCCAGTGTCACAGAGCTGTTATACGCACCCGCCAGCATACTGACACCTTCGTCGGTGATCAAGCGCTCAGCTTCCGTCATGCCGACCGTTGCATCCGCTTCAGAATCGGCATAGATTACCTCGATCTGTGCTCCGTCGAGGTTCGCGATGCCGCCGGCCTCGTTAATCTCCTTGATCGCAAGATCAAAACCATTCCTGCACTCTTCCCCCAATGTTGCACAACTACCTGATAACGGAAGAATACAACCGATCTTCACTGTTTCCACAGTCGCTGCCTCATCATCTCCCACATTATCTCCCACATTCTCATCCGTAGTGGTTTGGGTTTGATCATCTGCAACGGTTCCTTCTTCAGTTGCTGCAGGCTGTTCACCTGCGCAACCAATCACTGTGAAAGCCAAAAGAAGCACCAGAATTAATACGAAAAGTCTTTTCATTTTTTCCCCTCCTATATTTAGTTATGACCCAATGTGTGTGAGCCAAAATTGTTCCGATCCATTTGTGCTCGCTATGCCAGCGATCCCGATCTGACTGGCATTTCTTTTGTTAATACCTCATAACCGTCCTGGGTAATCAGAACCATTTCTGCAGTCCGAAGACCCATCGATTGCCCTGTCAAATAAATACCGGGTTCCACATGCAAAACCATGCCCGGTTTCAGTACCGTATCATCCTTGGGGCTCAATATCGGTATCTCGGAAAGCGACAGACCCGTTGCGTGCCCCATGATTCCCTGGATCTTATAGTTGGTAAAACCCTGCCGGTCAAGCTCGGGAACAATGTAGTCGTAATATACAGGTTTATACATATCTTTGATCCGCAGGCCCGGTTCAAGCATATTCAGCGCTTTACGGAGTCCGTTGAGTTCGATATCCGCAAGACGCTTCTGTTTGTCGCTTGCCGGGCCGCACACAAACGGCCTGTCGATCCCTGTCGTATAGTTCTGATAATAGGAAAACACGGTGACCAGCATCATATCGCCGTTACGGATAACGCGGTGCTTTGCTTGGGGCGCCGCCAGCGAGACTTCCGAGTTTGGTCCACTGAGCACGCAGAGGCTCGGCGCGGAAGTTGCACCCCTCTTGCGCAGTTGATACCGGATCGCTTCAGCGATCTGCCACTCTTCCACACCGTCTTGGATCATATCGATGCAGGCCAGATACGAATCTGTTTGGATATCAATCGAATGCTGCATGATCTTGATTTCCGCCGGGCTTTTTATCATCCTCAAGTCCCTGATATATTCGTCAAAAACAACAGCCCTGGCTTTTTTCGGAACATGTTGCTCAAACGTACGATAATGATTGACAGCGAATCCATCTGCAACCAAGCCGTATTTGCCGGTGATATTTTTTTCCTGCATCACCTGCCCCACAACTTCCCAAATATCGTTCCCTGACCGGATGTCTTCGATCCAGCTGACTTTCCGTGCAATATCGATCCAATAATTCCTATCCAATATCAGCGTCGGCGCATCGCCATTCGTGCTCACCACGAAAGCGCCATACCAGCCGCAGCTGCCAAAACCGCCCGCATAAGGCGCCATGTCCGCGCCGATCAAGCAGTAGTTTGAAACATAAGTTAAATTTTCGGGCGCTGCACTGCTGCCGAGTATCACAATGCCGTTCAGATTAAGTTCTCTTGCTTTTTCCGTCAAAGCGGCTGCTCTCTGTTCAAACTCCTCATGCCCAATGTGATACTTCTCTTCCATCACAATTCCACTCATTCCTAATTCGTATAACAAATGCCGCGCTTCGTCATACACTCCTTTCATCTTATTAATGGCCGTCTCAAAAACAGTCGTAAAGATATCCTAAAAGCGATCAGGATTTCATTCGCTTATCGGCAGATAATATTTAAATGCTATTGCTTTTTTCAGAATCATAATATAGACTAGTTATCGGGTCGCACTCCCCGGTTCATCAGCTTTATGCTATGCGTATTATATCACAAACATTCAAAAGCAGATATGTCTGCAAACGATGAATATTTATGTGGGTCTTCCACAATTGGAGTGTCTTTCGGTATGCAGTTTATATTGATCCAAATAATTTCCTCGCATAAAGGAGTAAAGCATCCATGAGTTTTAGGTGCCAGGATATCTTAAGCATCCCCACGATCGAAACCACATTACTGGGTGGCAGCGCAGGTATGGATAACGTTGTTCGCTGGGTTTATGTCGCCGAAGCAATGGAAACGATCCACGACACGCTCGACTGGCTGATCGGAGATGAACTCATCATCATCACGGGAAGCAACATCGAAAACAATCAAACAAACGAGATCGAGAAATTCATCCGGGAATGCAGTGGTAAAAAAATTGCCGGGGTCGTGATCAATATCGGCAAATACATCCCGGAAGTCCCGAACGAAGTAATCCAGTTCGCCAACGAACTCAAGCTGCCGTTGTTCCAGGTCCCCTGGGAAACACGCCTCGTCGAATTCACCAAAGACATCTGCGCATCGATTATTAACAAATCGCTGCAGGATGAATCAAATAGCAATCTGTTAGACAGTCTTCTCTTTGGCGACATCTCCACTTATGACAACCTTCCGTTCAGGTTTTCACAATACGGCTTTTATCTCTCAGATATGTTTTTGGTGGGGATCCTGAACCTCGATTTTTCAAATCTAACCGACAGTGACAGTTACATCCGTATCAAATCCTACCTTTCGGATATGCTCAATTCAGAATTCAAAAAGAAGAATATTCCGATACTGGTTACGGCCAGAGGGGATTCAACCATATTCCTGATGAAGCGGGATGCGCATTTAAAAAATATACTAGTAAATATCACATCGATCATGCACAACCGTTTCCCGGAACTTAGAATAAAGGGTGGTATTGGTAAGGATTACAGCGGTATCGACAGCGTCAAGAAAAGCTATCATACCGCCCAACAGGCGCTTCATGTACTTCAGATAAAAAACAATGATTCTTCCATCATGTTTTTCGACGATATCGGTGTTTATTCCCTGCTCCTTTCAATAAAAAACACATCCCTGCTGCAAGACTACTACGATCATCTCTTCCACCAGCTGATCGACTATGATAAAAGTAATCATTCCATTTTAATGCAAACGCTCGAAGCATACCTTAACCACGACGCGAAAATGTCCGTTACGGCAAAGGAGCTTTTCATCCATGAAAACACCTTAAAATATCGGTTGGAGAAGATTCGGAATCTCATGGATAGCGATATATACAAGTTGGACGAGCATATACGAATGAAAATTGGTTTTATGATCGGTAACATTTTAGATTCCTCTTCCTAAAGCATTTCGCATTAATTCCCAAATTTCTTACCTTACCTGGCCTTACCCCAATCTTGTGTCCAGTTTTTATGTTAGTATTACGGACTATTGAGGGTCCCCCGAAAACTAGTCAGATCATAATGTTAGTAATTCGGCTTCCGCTGGCAGTAAATGGATGCCAGATTCCATCTCCATAGCGTAATCTCTTGGAGTTAAGTTCCCTAGGGAACTGTGCGGTCGAAACTCGTTGTAATCCGTTCTCCATGTCTCCAGTTTACTTCTTGCATCTTCAATTGACAAGAACCAATTTATATTTAAACACTCATCTCTAAGACTACCATTAAACGACTCGATAAAGGCATTATCGGTGGGTTTCCCGGGTCTAGAGAAATCAAGCTTAATGTTAGCGGAATACGCCCATGCATCCAGTATTTTTGATATAAACTCCGGACCATTATCAACTCGGATTCTTTCTGGAGCTCCTCTGCTGCAACAAATCGTTTCTAAAGCTTTGACAACTTTCTCGCCGTTAATTCTTTGGTCTGCGTAAATTGCTAAGCATTCTCTACTAAATACATCGATAATGGTTAACGCTCTAAATCGTTTACTATTAAACAAGCAATCTGATACGAAATCCATTGCCCAACACTGGTTGATTTGTCTCACGTCTTCTCTTGGAATCCTAGTGCCGCTAATGCGCTTTCTCTTGGTTTTACTGCGCAAATTCAGCCCTTCTTCACGATAAAGCCGATAAACCCGCTTATGATTGATCTTCCAACCTTCTCGTCTTAGCAAGATGTGTATGCGCTTATACCCATACCTGATCCGTGCAGTAGCTATATCTTTTATTCGCATCCTTAGTAATGCTTGATTATCTGCCTTGCTTTTATAGCGGAATGTCGATCTATACATCTGTACCGCTTTGCATCCGCGACACTCGCTAATTGCATATTGCGCCTGAAGCCATCTGACTGCTTCTCTCTTAACTTCAGGCTTTAGAGCTTTTTTGATAGTACATCCTGCAACATTTGTTTATCAAGACTTAAATCTGCAACCAATTTTTTCAGTTGTCTGTTTTCCTCTTCAAGCTGTTTCAGTTTTCGCAAATCGCTTGGCATCATTCCGCCATATTTCTGTTTCCACCGATAAAAGGTTTGCTCTGTTATACCCATCTTTCGCACTACTTCTTTCACTGGCGTTCCTGTCTCAGCTTGCTTCAATGCAAAGGCTATTTGCTCTTCCGTAAACTTACTGGTCTTCATTTTTTTATCCTCCCTTTGTTAGCTTATTATATTTCCAAAACTAACATTTTGCATAGACCAGTTTTTTGGGAGAACGTCACTATCCCCGATTTATTGGACACGTAGAGTAGATTCATGAGTTAAAATGCAGTTTTTCGAACTCTATCGGCGATTTATACCCTAATGCGGAATGTAAACGCTTCTTTTGTTTTTAGTTTTTTCAAGAATTGTTTACGTATTCTCATGCGCTTCACCTTTTTATATAGTTTTGACAAACTCGCGGAGGCTGTCTTTTGTCAACATGGGCAGCCTTTTTTTGACGGCTGGTAATGGTTCGAATTTTTTATGCGGCTCAATCTGATACCAATAAGCCGTCGATGCAAAATCAGATCTGTGACAGTTTGCATGTCCGTGTTCAATTGAAAACTTGATATCTTTTTTAAATGATATTGGGTCTAATAAATGAAACCGGTAAAATGTCCATTTGCCTGAATACCAAAGATCCGGCTCACAACTGTCGTGTAATAAAATAAAATGAAGAACCCTAAACATGTTAAAGTTATCCATTGCATTATCCTTTTTCGTTTTAACTCGTTTAAAGATAGTATTCGGGTGGAATATCCGGCTCTACGTTTTCACTAATTGACCCTAAATATGTCGACGGGCTAACACATGTGTGTTTTTTGAATACCTTTGCAAAGTAATTTGCACATGAATATCCGCAGAGCTTAGCCACCATATCCACATTAAACTCTCCGGAAGACAGCAACTCTTTTGCTTTGTTAATCCTATATTTTTCTAAATATTGTCCCGGCGTTACTTTCAAATTCTCTTTAAAAATTCTTATCAGATAGCTTTTATTTACACCCGCCTTATCGGCTAAATCTTCAACTCCAAAAATGTAGGCATATTCATGTTCAATAATTTTTATAGTATCTTTTATCAGTCTTGGCATATATTTTGTTTTTGTTTGATATGTCCAAAGGTCAAGTAGTATTGAGAATCCAATTTTCCCGGCTGAAACAGGCTCTATACTTTTATCATACTTTAATTTTGCTTCCAGTTCAGCAATACTCTTGTTTATTCTATCATTTAAATTTAAAAATATGATTTTATTGATCATATCATTTTGAATATAGCGTTCAACCAAAGTGCCTTTTAAATTAATAAATACCCCTTCTCCTCTTACTATAGTAAGCTGCCGTATATAATTTAATGAATAAATAATCATTTGACTATCAAAAAGATTAACTGTTTCATCATCTATTTTAAGCCTGGTATGATTGGATCTTGAAACAATAAGAACAAACGACGGCGCGATTTCTAACAAGCTGCTTATATTTATGTTTTCGGATAAATACCCTGCTTTTATTATCCGAATATCTTCCACAATTTTTTTTAATTTACTTGCCTGTTTAGTCAATATATTACTCCATTTAAATATATATTACTGCAATTCTCTGTTTTGTAAGTGATATAATACTCATTGTATGGATTATATCACATATTTTGTAACTGCAAAATATCAATATTTTATCTAAGGAGATTAAACATGGCTAGTATATCACTTAATAACATTAAAAAAGTATATCCGGGAAAAGAAGCGGTTGTTGCTGTACAAGACTTTAATTTAGAAATTGCGGATAAAGAGTTTGTAGTTCTCGTCGGTCCTTCAGGGTGCGGCAAATCAACTACTTTACGAATGATCGCCGGGCTTGAAGATATTACCGAAGGTGAAATAAAGATAGGCAATAATATTGTTAATGATGTTGCGCCAAAAGATAGAGATATTGCTATGGTATTCCAAAACTATGCGCTTTATCCGCATATGACAGTTTATGAAAATATGGCGTTTGCGCTAAAGCTTAGAAAAGCACCAAAAGCGAAGATAAAATCGCGTGTGTATGAAGCAGCGAAAATCCTTGAAATAGAGAATTTATTAAACCGTAAACCAAAGGCTTTATCAGGAGGGCAGCGCCAGCGTGTTGCTCTTGGCCGTGCTATGGTTCGCGATCCTAAAGTGTTTCTTTTAGATGAGCCTTTATCTAACTTAGATGCCAAACTACGCACGCAGATGAGGTCTGAAATTTCTAAATTGCATTTAGAACTCGGAACAACATTCATCTATGTGACTCATGACCAAACTGAGGCTATGACAATGGGAGACCGTATCGTTGTTATGAAGGACGGGTTCATTCAACAAGTTGATTCACCTGAAAATCTGTATCAGCGCCCATCCAATTTGTTTGTAGCTGGATTTATCGGTTCACCTCAAATGAACATATTTGATGGAATATTGGGCAAAGAGGATTCGTATTATACCTTTGATCTAGCTGGAAATAAATTAATAATTCCAAGCGAAAAAAACAAAGACGATGCTTTAGATAAGTATATTGGCAAGAAAGTGAAAATGGGAATCCGGCCTGAAGATATTTCCGAATCGGAAGCTGGTGGCTTAAATATCTATAATACTGATCTTCAATTATCTGAAATGATGGGTTCTGAAGTATTGGTGCATTTTAATTTTGCGGGGAGCAAAGTAATTGGCAAATTTAGTCCAAACACAAAAGTTAAAGCAGGGCAAAGTGTAAACTTTACAATAGACGCTTCTAAAATACATCTTTTTGATCTCGAAACCGAGAAAGTTATCATTAACTAAATCTCTTAGATTTTTTAGTGATATAGATTAACATTTGCTCTAATCTACACCATTCCTTCAAGACGCGAATTACAGAGAAAATACAAAGTGTACTTTCTCTTTTTCCATGCCTTTTTACAATGTTCTTTTTTATCATATTCATTTTAGAAATAAAAACTTACTGCTTTAGCTACAAGATAGAACAGCTTAATTTGTTCTTCCCTAGCTGGCTGCACTGCTTAATTAAAATCTGCTCCTTAAGAATATCTTAGATTAATCAGTTTAAATAAAATATAGAGCTGATATCTAATAAGACATCAGCTCTTTTACAATTACCTCGGCTGTCCGAGGCTTTCTATATCATCTCCGCTTTTTTCCTTCGCTTTACTACAATCACCAGTAACACCACGCCTCCGGCCAAAATTACAGCCGCCGCTATAACAATCCAACCAAGCACTCCAAGGCCGGATGAACTCTGCGGCTCAATACCGCTGCCGTAAGCTAACACCTCGTCTATCAGTATTATCTTTACAACTGTCGTGCTCTTGCCGTCTGCGCTCGTCTGCCAGTCGATTTGTACCGTCAGGCGGTCGCTGTATGCAATGTTCTCACCTTGTTACACTTCCAAGCTGATGCGTTCTGTCATCTTCTTGCCCATCACCGTCAATATCGCTCGGATTGCAGTATATATATGATTATACAACGTATTACATACCTCTTCAACAAACAATGAGCAGGCAGAATAGACAGGAGCGAAAAGTTTCAGCGAAGCGGAACAAAGATGCTCTTGCCAAATCTTATGCAAAAAAAAGAAAAGGCCGGGTTTATTTAGGCCTTTTCTTTTTGCATGAAGAAAAAATGCGAGAGGGGATGTATTACTTGTATGTTATCTTTATAAATTTTTTATGAAATAATTTTATCTGTTATTTCAAGAACTTCTTTCCCCAAACTTTAAAGTCTCTTTAAATTGCTTTAACAGCTTTATTGCTTTTTATCGCATTTTCATATTCTTTTAACAGCTGCTGTCCTAACGCTCCCATCGGATGCCTTATTGCGAAGCTTTTTCTGTCAAAATCTTTGAGCTCTGCAATCGTCACCGCAAGCGCGTCTCCAACTGCCAGTACGGCAAGAGCACTTGCTGTCGGAGCAAGGTTAAGATGATCTATTTCGCGTTCCGCTTTTACACAAAGCGATATATCGCATAATTTTGCCAGCGGCGAATCGTTGCTGCTAGTAATAGCAATTTTTTTGGGCCTAAAATATTCAGGGAGGGAATCATTTTTACCACTTCATCAGTTTTCCCCCCGTTTGATATCATTATTATTATATCTTTTTTCTCTACTAATCCTATGTCGCCATGTAAAGATTCGTCAGAGTGCATGAAATATGATGGAGTTCCAAGGCAGGACAGGCTCGCAGCTATTTTCTTGCCTATATGGCCAGATTTTCCTACGCCTGTTATTACTACCTTTCCTTTGCAGCTTATAATTTCTTTTACCGCTTCATAAAAAGCGCCGTCAACATACTGAGCTGTATTAGAGACTGCTTCACTCTCTTCCATCAGCTTGTTCTTTATATTAGCTATTACTTCATCTTGTACAAATCTCATTTATACCTCCGGCTTTTTTCGAAAATCAATTCTACAAACTAAGCTTGGGCGCATCATACCCGGGAACTATATAGTTCTCCTGCAAAGGCAAATCTACCCATGAATTTGTCTCCATCGACATATAAGCTCCGACGAGAACATCTGTAACAATCGCGCTTATCTCGGGTGTGAGTGACGGCTCTTTGTCGTTTTCCACGCAGTCAATGAAATGCTCGAGCATAGACTTATACGCCCATCCGCGTTTGGGGTATATAGGCACCCAGCGCTTGGGCACGTTTCCGTCCGGCTGCATAATATCCTCCGACCAGAAAAGCTGCGGATAACGGTATTCACGTACTATCTCGGGCAGCTCGGTTTGTTTAAAATCTTTGTTGGTAAACACAGCTAATGGCGCGCTCTGGAACGGGTTTGTGGCTTCAGAGCCGGTAAATATCGTACCCTCGCTTCCGTATACCTCGGATATGTTTGAAACTGCGGGCGAATAGCGGTCTCCGCTTATAACGCCGGTAGCTCCGTTCTCAAACTCAATGGTGATCCAGAAAGAGTCGTCAAGCGTTGTATACTCAGCCGGCGTAACCTGCCTTTTTACTATGCCCACAACACGTTTTGGTTTGCTGTTCATCAAAAACGTAAGCAGGTCTGCTCTGTGTGCGCCAAGGTCAAATAGTGCCCCCGCGCCCGCCTCGGCCGGCGTTGCCCGAAATCTTGTGAAAGAAAGCTGTTCGTGATAAAGTCCCCAGCCTTCGTGCAGCGAAGAACGGCCCATTCTCGGCGCGCCTATAAATCCGTCGTCTATCAGCTGGCGGGCGATGACATTTTGCTCCCAAAACCGCTGATTCGTTCCGGCCATCAAAAATACGCCTTCTTTTTTGCATACGTCTACCATAGCCCACGCTTCTTCGTGCGTGCACGCAAAAGGTTTTTCTACTATAACGTGCTTTTTCGCGCGCATGGAATCGATCGCCTGCTGAGCGTGATATCGGTTTGGCGTGGCCACGATCACTACCTGGACCTCTTTGTCTTCTAGCATATCGTGATAATCGGTATAAGTGCGTTTCGGTTCCCATTTTTTCGCCATGGATTCCAAAAATTCTGGTTTAGTATCACACAATGCGATGAGTTCCGCGTTCGGCAAAGCGCGTATGGAAGGGCAATGGCCAATCTCCGCAATCGAGCCGCTGCCAATAATGCCTACTCCAATCTTTTTCATTTTAACTCTTCCTTTCTTTATTTTGATTAATACGTTTTTCTACATCAGCCAGAGAAGGCATTCTTTCTTTTATGCAGCCTCCGGTTTTTTCTATCACCAATGAAGCAACGGCGTTTCCGAACACGATTGCCCGCTCTATGTCAGAATGTTTGCTAAGGCTCGCCATGAACCCTGCTCCGAAAGAATCGCCCGCGCCTGTAAAATCTACGGGATTGTCCGATACAAAGCCGTCGATATACATTTCTTTTTCGCCCTCTTTTTTGTAGTAACACCCCTTTTCGCCGAGCGTTACCACGCATGCTTTCGCGCCTTTGGAGAAAAAGTACCTTGATATACTGTCAAGATTCATTCCGGGCAGTATGTGCGTTAAATCCTCTTTGCTTGCCTTTAATATAGAGCTGTATTTTGCTGCCTGCGACAAAATCCTGTCGCCTTTGGTTTCGAATATCGTATAATGGTCTTTGGATGTCGCTCCGCCGTATCCGCCCAAATCGACAACTACCTGCCTGCCGAGCTGTATAAGCTTTTTGTTTACGCTTATGTCGACCTCATAATCCATAGGGCATATATAATGATATTCGCATTCTAAATACTCGTCGGGAATATCCCTTGCGAATATGTTCGGAGCTTTGTAGTCGTACTCAACGAATTTCGTTCCGTTTTTTCTGTAGTTTAGAGTGTTAGTGGTGCTGCGCTCGTGCTCTATCAGCCCGTCATGGTCCACTTTTTGCAGATGCGTTGTAAGCCATCCGCTCGTGTCCTGACCATAGTACGAGACCAAACCGACCTTCGCGCCTACCGATGACATCACGAGGCTCGAGTACGCAGCAGGGCTTCCGAGGACCGGCCCTATCGTCTTTTCAGGGAATTTTATTGTCTCGTTGATAACGTTGCCCGTTACTACTACATCCAATCGTTTATCCATATTACCTGTAACCTTCCACAAAATCTAAGCTGTCAATTTTAATGTTATTTACCTTCGATGAACTGCTCTAAAAGCTCTCTGCATTCGTCGTCCGTATACTGTACCGGCGGATGTTTAAAGAAATAGGATGACGGAGCTTCAATCGCGCCGCTTATTCCCCTGTCCATCGCCAGCTTACAGCAGCGTACAGCGTCTATGCTTATTCCGCCCGAATTCGGAGAATCTTCCACTTCAAGGTGCATAAGCATTCTTACCGGGGCGCCGCCGAACTTTTTGCCTTCTATTAATATGCGTGCTGTCTTTTGGTCTCCCTGGTTATCGACAAATGCAAATCCGGGCGCTATCGGCGTATCTTTTTTCAATATGCTCGAAATTGCGTCATGCTTGGTTACGTGTTTTGTCTCGCCTCTCATTACAAGATTGATAAAGTCTGTGTTGCCCGCGTAATTCAGCTGGTACGATTTTTCTATGTTTATTCCTCTGTCTTCAAAAAGCTTCGCCAGAGCGCGATGTACTATGGTAGCTCCTATCTGGCTTTTCCAATCGTCTCCGAGTATAGGCACTCCCGCGTCTTTGCAGCCTTGCGCGACTTTCTTGTCGCTTGCTAATATCTCTGGTATGCCGTTTACGATTCCGCACTTTGCTTTTTTAGCTTCTTCAACGTAAAAACGCGCTGCTTCGTATGAACCTGTAGGAAGATTTATCAGTATAACGTCGACGTTTTTGTCTTTTAATTCTTTTGCTACGTCTGCCGGTGCGTGATCTTCGTCAACGGTGAAATAGTCTTTTCCGTAATAATGGCGCAAATGTTCGGGCGCGCCGTCGAGCACCGGCCCTTTTAATACCGGAGCGTTCAAAAACGGTACTTCGCCTATTTTGTACGCGCAGTTCGGCCATTCCCATATAGCTTCGCTTACGTCTTTGCCTATCTTTTTGGAGTCTACGTCAAACCCCAAAACAACCTCTATGTCTTTTGGTTCATATCCGCCGAGGCTGTAATGCATCAGCCCTCCCTGCTCTTGCGCAACCGAGTTGTCTTTGTAAAAGTATATTCCCTGCACTAACGATGCCGCGCAGTTACCTACTCCTACCAATGCCAGCCTTATCTTTTTGTTTCCCATAACCTTTTTACCGCCTTTTTATCATAATTTTTTTAAAATATGGACGCACTTAACAATTGTGAGCAATATAAACTTTGTTTTTAAACATAAATGCCTATATTTTCACTTGTGCAAACTTTGTTGTATGTTATATCAAAGAATACTAATTTTGAATTAATTCAGGTATATTACACAACCCTTTTCCTATCCAATAATACAGCCAATATAATGATAACGCCTTTTACAATCTGTTGATAGAATGTCTGAACGCTAAGCATATCCATGCCCTGCTGAATAATTGTGAGTATCAATGCTCCGACAACGCCCGCCATGACTGTTCCGATACCTCCGTTAAAGCTGATACCGCCTATGATACAGCCCGCAATAGCGTCAAGCTCATATCCTTCTCCGAAACCGGGCTGAGCGGTTGTTAACCTCGATATGCTGAGCATTCCTGCAAGCCCGACCAATACTCCCTCTAAAATATACGCCTTTATTTTTACCAAATCTACATTTATTCCTGCCGCCAGTGCCGCCTTCTCATTACCGCCGATAGCATATATGAATCTTCCAAACTTGCGTTTCTTCATTATAAAGGATATCAGAATGATGACTGCTACAAAGACAAATATGGTATAGTTGATATTCAGTGATTTATCCGTTGCCGACAACGCCACACGCCCTCCGCCTATAATAGTATACGTATCTAACAATTTCGCTACAGGCATTCCTTTGGATAATACAAACGCAATGCCTCTGCATATTGTCATCGTGCCTAAAGTCACAATGAACGGAGGCACTTTGCCTTTCGCAACAATAATGCCGTTAAAAGCGCCGACAACAGCCCCAATAAGCAAGGCGGCCAATATCGCGATGAATACCGGATCAATTCCAAAACTTGAGGCAAAACTAAGCCATCCGGAATATATATTGATTTTACTGACCATCACAGCAGAGAACACACCCGCTAACGCCATCAGCGACCCCACCGATAAGTCGATTTGCCCCATAATAAGCAATATGCCCATTCCAATGGTAGTAATGCCGATTGCGGACGTAGTCTTTAGCACTAAGAAAAAGTTTTTCAAAGTAAAGAAGTTAGGAACTGTAATCGCGAGTATTATAATCGCTACGATGAAAACTGTGACTATCACTTTTTTTTGCACATAATGCATTATGTTTTCAAAGGTAAATTTGTTTCTAATGTCCTTTTCTTTATTGCCCATTATTTTTTTCCTCTACTTTCATCTTTCTTCCTATAATTTTAGTTTTGTCCCATAGCATAGCCCAAAACCTGCTCCTGAGTAGCTTCCGAGCGTGACAGTTCACCCGTCAACATGCCTTCATGCAGAACGATGACACGATCGCTGATTCCTAAGATTTCGGGTATTTCAGACGAAATCATAATAACTGCCTTACCCTGCTGAGCAAGCTTTGACATTAAAGTATGAATATCCGCCTTTGTTTTTACATCTATACCTCTTGTAGGTTCATCCAAAATTATTATATCCGGATCAGAAAACAGTGCTCTTGAAACAACAACTTTTTGCTGGTTGCCGCCCGAGAGCGCGGACACCATCTGGTTTTCATCTTTCATCTTTATTTCCAGTATTTTAGAAAATTTATCCGAGTTTTCTTTTTCTTTCTTTTTGCTTATATAGAAATATTTCATGCATTTACTTAAATTCGTTATCAATATATTTTCTTTTACAGAAAGCTTAAGCGCAAGGCCGGTTATCGATCTGTCTTCTGGAATCATCGAAATGCCGTTTGCGATAGCGTCCTTGGGCTGCTTAATCTTAACTCTTTTTCCTCTTACGTATATTTCACCTTGGTCAAGTTTTCTTATTCCGAAAATACTTTCAACAAGCTCTGTTCTTCCCGCGCCCATCAGCCCGGCAATACCCAGTATCTCGCCTTTCTTTACCTCAAAACTGATATCAGAGAATTCGCCGCGTCTACTTAGATTTTTCACCTCAAATATTGTTTCACCAATCACCGCCTCTTGCTTCGGATACATTTCAGTCATCTCGCGGTTAACCATCATCTTTATCAATTCGTTTACGCTTATTTCTTTGGTTAAACCTGATCCAATTAGGTCTCCGTCGCGCAATACTGTTACACTTTCACATATCGCGTAGATTTCATCCAGTTTATGAGAAATAAATATGACGGTTTTTCCATTAGCGGACAGCTCTTTTACAATTCTGAATAGATTTTCAATCTCAGATATGCTGAGTGCCGAAGTGGGTTCGTCCATGATAATAATATCTGATTCATGCGATATAGCTTTCGCTATTTCTACAAGCTGCCTTTTAGCCACAGTAAGGCTCGCGACCTTATCCTTCGGGTCAATATCGACGCCCATTTTTTTAAATATGTCTTTAGCGTCCAGATACATCTTTCTATAATTAACCGTCCTGTATTTTGTTGCCGGCTGTCGTCCTAAATAAATGTTTTCGGCTATGGTCAACTGGTCAACAGAGTTGTACTCCTGGAATATCATAGATATTCCGCTATTTAAAGCGTCTTTCATTGTATGAAACGTCTTTTTTTCACCATTTAAAAATATTTCGCCCTCGTCGGGTTTAAGCATCCCAATGAGAATCTTCATTAATGTTGATTTCCCCGCGCCGTTTTCTCCTACAAGCGCGTGTATTTCGCCTTTTTTGACCGTGAAAGAGACATTCGTTAAAGCCCGTACGCCTACAAATCTTTTTGAGATATTCTTCATTTCTAAATATTTGTTGTTGTTCATAACATACCTGCTCCCATTCGAATTCTGTCCGTTTTATACTATTCTTATTTTTCAAACTGTGGAAAGGGGCCAAAACCCCTTTCCACAGTTTGATTTGCCATTATTGGCCAAATGTATTGAAGTATTCGTTTACAAGCTCTACCCTGGCATCCTGAAGAGTCATGATGTCATCAATGGTATCTGCTGTGGCTTCTGCATACGGGCTGTAATTGTATTCTTCAACTGCTTCATCGTTAGCAGCCTTGATAGCAAGCTCAAGGATTCTATATCCATGATCTTCGCCCGGATGGTACAGCGACATATCGGCAGTTCCTGCCTGAACAGCGGCGAGAGCGTCCACAGTACCGTCAATACCTGATGTCAGTATTTGTCCTGTCAGGCCGTTTTCATCAAGCGCCTGAATAACACCCAGCATTTTGGCATCAGACTGGCAGACGAGATAATCGAATTCTTTTCCTGCGGCCAGCCAGTTGTTTACCAATGCCAGCGCTTCATCCGAAGACCAGCCTGCTGTGTCCTCAGCAACAACTTCGATATTAGGATACTTCGCCAAACCATTAGCATATCCCTCTGAACGCCCAATCTGAGCTGAATGGCCGATAGGAGCAAGAAGGATACCAATCTTCGCATCTTCGCCGCAAGTTGTCACAACACGCTCGATCTGCTGTTCTCCTGCCGCGACATGGTTTGATCCGACAAACGCAATTCTGTATTTCTGATAATCTGCGCCTAAGTCGTCAGTACAAATCAGTATCGGGATATCAGCTTCTTCACAAGCGTCAAGTGCCGGCTTACATGCTTCAGGATCAACGAAGTTGAGTATCAGAACGTCAATTCCCTGCTGGATCAGAGTCTCAACCTGTGAGATCTGTGTCTGCTGATCGTCATTTGCGAAAACAACTTTAGCTTTGCATGCGCCCGGATGTTCGGCGTCATATTTGCCCATTCCGGCGATAACATATTGCCAGAATGAACTCGTGTTACCCTGAATAGCTATGCCGACAAACGGCACCTCTTCAGCAGGTTCGTCAGCAGGTTCATCAGCCGGTGCCTCCGCAGTGTCGTCTGCCGGTGCCTCCGCAGTATCATCCGCCGGCGCCTCTGCCGGTTGTTCTTCGGTTGCAGGTTGTTGACACCCGCTAAACGTTGCCAACGCTAACGCCAACACCATCAATAAAACCAACAGCCTTGTTTTCTTATTCACTTTTTTTATCCTCCTTTTATTATTTCGTACATTTAAGTACAAACGTAAAAATTTCAATATTATAATTCAAGTTTAAAAGGGTTTTCCAGTTTAGCGAAATGTATATCCGTATCAATATTTTTATCTTCGCAGTATGATGTATTTTTTTTGAAAACTATAAAAGTCATACTGCTTTTAAACGACACATTGCATGGAAGAGCATGCCATATGCCCGGTTTGAGTATTACACCGCTCCCCTGTTTAACATAAAAACTTTTAATAGTAGATTCATCGGGCGATTCGCTTGTAACTCCGGCAAGAGCGACATTTATAACGATATCTCCTTCGAGCACAACCAGAATCTCATCCGTATTAAAGTGGCATTCCATTTCGTCAATCGTTTCGCTGATATTCTTTTTGATTCTCAGAAATGAACAGACCATCTTTCCTTCCGATTGAAATTCGCAGACGCCGTCCCAATAATCATGATACTCACTGATACTGGATAACTTTGCGCCTTTCCAGTCAAGCACCGACCCGTACATTTCAAAATCTTTTCTGTTTAACACTTTAACTTTTCTTATCATTTTGAAACCTTCTCTTTGCATTTCTATAAATTAGGAAAGCTCTAGGTACAGCTTTTCCAAAAGGTGATGCGCCTTAGTATAATTTCCGTACATTTGCTTATTAACATCTTTATCTTTATTGGCAACCACACGTTGTATAGCGTAATTATCCCACAGCCCTTTAATCAAGGTATCTTTGTCGAGCCCTATGCTTATGGCTCCCATCAAGGCTGCGCCTGTGCAGGCATCCACCGCCGGAGTCACTATCAGCTCTTTATCAAGAAGATTTGCAATCATCTGTGTCCATACTTTGCTTTTTCCGCCGCCGCCTGTGACAACGCACTCTTTTATCGATATGTTTCCATATTTTTCGAGGTCGTCCATACCGTCTTTTAAAGCACACGCCGCGCCTTCCTGAGCAGCCCTTATGAAATGCCCGAGCTTATGGCCAGGAGAAACTCCGAGAAACGCGCCCTTCATATGGCTCTTCCAATACGGAGCGCCGTTTATGAAAGGATTAAATATCAGCCCGCCCGAGCCAACCGGTATTTTTTTGGATTCTTTTTCGAGCTCTGAATACATATCGTCGTCCAGCGGTTTTTCCAGTACGCCGCTCGCAAAAGTATCTCTTACCCATCTCATAACATGCGCGAACGATTGCGTAGTGCCTTGTATAAGCCAAATACCGTCTTTATAGTATCCGCTGCATATTCCTTTCATGTGTGGGTCTAATATCGGTTCATTTACAGGAACGGTCATAGCCGCGGCAGACCCCAGCCTCATCATACAATCTCCCGGCTTAAATGCTTTTGCTGCAAAGTTTTCTGCACCTAAATCTCCCGAACCTGCCGCTACAGGAGTGCCCTCCATAAGTCCTGTTTCGAGCGCAGCCGTTTTACTGATTTTCCCTGTTATCTGAGTTGAATAATATATGTCCGGAAAAAATTTCCGGTCAATATTCAGCTCGCTCAAAATCTCTGTTGACCACTTATTTGTTCTAATGTCATGCATAAGAGTACTCGAAGCGTCATTACAGTCGGTCGCGAAATCATTTGTTAACCTGTACCGTATATAATCCTTGCTGAGCAGTATCTTATCTATTCTCGCATATGCTTCAGGTTCGTGTTTTTTTAGCCATACAAGCTTTGTAAGCGTATATTGCTGGTTAACAGGATTACAGGTTATCCGGCTGATAGTATCACCCATAGCCGCTTTTAACTCTTCAGTTTCAGGTATATTTCTTCTATCCATCCACATTATTACCGGGCGTACAGGTTTTCTATCTTTATCAAGCCCTAAAAGGCTGACCATTTGTCCGGTTAAACCAACAGATAATATTTCCTCTTTTTTTATGGCCGACTCCTGCATGCAAATTTTAATAGCTTCGATTGCGGAACTATACCATTTTAAAGCGTCAAACTCTATCCATGTTCCACCGTGGCTGTAATCGAGCGAATATTCAACTACAGATTTCCCGGCAATTTTACCATTGGAGTCTATTAATGCAACCTTGCAGCTGCTTGTACCTGTATCAATACCTAAATGATAAGCCATAACCTTTTCTCCTCATAAATTAATTGCTTTACTTCGCCAAGCTGAGGACAAAATCTAAAAATTTAATCACCTCAAAATCAGTTTCGTTTTCTGCAAAGTTAGAGAAACAATGGCTGCACGATACAATGAGTTTTTGCGCGTTTATGTTTTTTACCTGTTCTATACGCCGCAAAGTTATTCTTTTAGATATTTCGGGCGCACAAACTTTAAGCGTCGGCCCTCCGCAGCATTTTGCATCTTTTTTGTTATATTTCAGCTCTTTTAGCTCAACATTTGCAGCCCTGAAAATACCCCTGACCGTTGTTTCATCTTCTCTGCCGCGCACAAGTTTGCACGGGTCATGGTACGTAATGCTTTTGCTATTCGCATTCTCTAGTTTTAGGCTGCCGTTATCTATCAAGTCTTTAATATATTCCGTAACAGAAACTACTTTCTCTGTACCTTTGAGCCTGTCGAATAGATGCGGAGAATCTATCACTACGCTTTTAATATTTTTTTCTTCAGTTAATTTTATAATTTTATCAAGATATTTATTACTTGCATCCCATACGCCCAGCTCATATAAAAGTGCGCTGTCGTGTTCGCCTTCAATAATTACAGTTGCATCTACTCCCGCTTTGACGGCAATTTTTTCGAATGCGTTTGCATTATCTTTATCAGAAGTTATAAATACGACCGGTTTATCCGCTAATTTTGAAACATCGGCATTCTCCCAGACACAATCTTTTTGTATCTTTTGAGCATATTCTTTTACTTCTTCGGGCAGAAGCCCCGCTTCGCTGATATCCGCTCTTCCTGCCGCCATAGCTGCGGGAATATCTGTATCGTCAAAGCCACACTGTGTGCAAAGGCCGCAAAGGCAGCATTCATACATTCTTTCTATCTTCTGTTCATCCCAGTCTCTTACACCGCTGTTGACCAAAGACAAAAGCAGCATCTTGCCCCTGGGCATATTAGTCTCAAGCCCTGTTTCTATTCCAACGCTGCAAATAAAGTTGGCCATAGGACAATTGCGCCATTCACTTATAGTTTTTATATGTTTATCTGTATTTTTCATTTTCCTATCATACCTAACTTTCCAATATTCATTATCCTGTTTGGATCTAATGCTTTTTTTATCTTCTCTAAAACATTGAAAGCGTCGCCGTACTGCTCTCTCATATGTTTTGCCAGCTGTATTCCGATTCCATGATGTTCATTTAAAACACCGCCGTTTTCCAGTATCGCTTTTGCGCCCACAGTCCATATCTTATTATTAAGCTCGATGCCTTCCCGGGGGTCGGCAGGCGGCTTTTCGATTATAAAATTGGGATATACGGAAGCGCCCCAGTCATACCAGTGTGAAAAATGTGCTACATATTTTACGCCCCATTCTTTGAATTCCTCTTCTACAGCACTTTTCATTCCGCGATATACATTCTCGATATCTTTATGCAGAGCGCAAGAATCCAGAACGCCGTAAAGGCATGTGGAAGATTCCAATGTAAAAGGCGGATAGTAAAAATCAAAACGTTTTTTCCACCAGTTCCATCCCGGCTCGGGTCCTAAATCTTGTGCGCCGTTTTTAAAACAGATGTCCAAAGTAACTTTTTCTTCAACCTCTGCTATTTCTTTAAAACCATCGAATCCGAGTACCATATAGCCGCCGGTATCAATTTTTATTCCGAGAACTTTTTCGACCATTACTTTTGTGTCATTTTCGTCGTAAATCCGCACAACGCTAGGTTTTAAACCGCTTACCATAATCTCTCTTGCCGATTCGAGCGCTTTGTGAAGGTTATCGAACAGCAATGCCCTGAACAACATTTTTTCGGGCAGCTTCTTGATTTTTAATGTAACACTTGTTATTATTCCGTAAACACCTTCGGCGCCGAGGAAAAGTTTTTCAAAGCTTGGGCCTGTTGAATGAACGGGAATAGGAAGGCTCTTAACAATTTCGCCGTCGGGCAGCACAGCCTCAAGGTTTATCACCATATCTTCTATCTTGCCGTATTTGCTTGAAAAATGCCCGCTGCCTCTGCAAGAGAGAAAACCGCCGAGAGTTGAACAATACATAGATGCAGGAAAGTGATTTAACGTATAGCCTTTGTTGTTAAGCTGCGTTTCTAAATCGATCTGCATTATTCCTGTTTGAACGTTAACGTTAAAGCTTTTTTCATCGATATCAAAAATATTGTTCATTTTCTTCATGTCAATCAATATGCCGCCATCGATCGCTAAAACTCCGCCCAGCCCGCCGGCGCCGCCGCCTCTTGGAACTATCGGTATATCATTTCTATTAGCAAATTTGACTACCTCTGAAACCTGTTGCGTTGTTTCAGGAAATACGACCACATCCGGCCTTGGAGGCTTACATCCTTCATTTATCCAAACGCGTGAAGGCCACCATCCGTCTATCGAATAAGAATCAAGATCGCATTCCAAATCGGTTATGTTATCTTTCCCTACTATTGTTTTTAATTCGTCATACATTAAAAATTGTTTAAAAGTATTTCTCATTACTGTTTTACCTTTCTCCGATTACTATTTGCCATTTTTTCTCAAATCCAAGCTGATCGCATATTTCATATATCAATTCGATATTCTTCCATTCGTCATAAAGACTAGGATGCACAACTTCTCTCGAGTGAATCGCATCGCAGAACGTCTTAAAATTAGGTACGTATCCATCAAGAACGTGCGTCATATTAACGCTTAGCGGTACCCAGTCGCTTTCCCACGACTGTGAATTGTTATCTTCATAGTAGGTGACCTTGCGCGCATTTTCTACCATTACGGCATTTCGGTGCGCTACAACTTCAAGCTTTTCGCTGTGGCAGCCTCGGTTTCCCTCTGTACCCCAGGAAGCAACCCCCAAAACACCGCTCTCAAAGTTGCATATAAGGCCGACAGGGCTTCTGTCAATTCCTCTTTTATTGCCTAATACTTTTACCTCTCCTATGTCTCCGCCAAATGCCCTGAAAATATCTATTACATGAATGTGCCATTCCATCATACCTGTCAGAAAAGTGGCGTAAGGATAGCCGTGTGATTTCGATTCAATTACCATGACTTCGCCGAAATCAGGTTCTTTTACTATATCCATTGCCTTTCTGTATGCTATAGAGCCGCGTTTTTGATGGTCTACCATTACTATTCTTTTAAGGTCGCATGCCATTTCCCAAAGATCTTTGCACTCTTCAGGAGTTACAGTCGCCGGTTTTTCCACAAACACATCAAGGCCGGCATTCATAGCGTCTTTTACGACTTTTGGATGAACAGCCGCGTTTATGCAGACCACTACCCCGTCAAGCTCTTCCTTATCGAACATTTCAAGATAATCTTTATATGCTCTTTCAAATCCAAATTGTTTTCTTACCAGTTCTGCACGATCGATATCCAAGTCACATACCGCAACACGTTCGATAGACGGCAAGTACATAAGGCTTGGGAAAAGCATGTTTGTCGCATGAATACCTGCACCTATGAACGCTAACTTTGTTGGCTGCACATCAATATTCCAATCTTTTGTGTCAAACTTTCCTCTCATTGTTACTCCTCCTTTTTAATCTTTATCATAATCATTTTTTGTTTAAAAAAAGTTTTTGGTATTTGCAAAGGTTTTCTTCTCCAATTCCTTTGCCTTTTAAAAGCATTAGTAAAGTTTCATTATTTGAAATCATCATTTCATTTATTTATAATATATTATTCTACACAAAATTTAAAAATCCTTCTTTTCCCAATAAAATAATTTTATTATTACAAACATCGGTTTCATATATTGAAACATACACTATGTGGTATAATATTACCAGCTCAAAATACACTGTAAAAATAAATCGCTTAAAAAGTCCCTTATAATTATAGATAAAATGATATTAAAAAAGAACTGCTAAAAAGCAGCGATAGATTTTTTAAATAGTTAAAAAGTTTATTACTGGATATTTTAATTAATGAAATTTGTCTTTATATGTTATCAGGTGAATTTAAACTATGCGAAAGACGAGAAGCAACTTCTTTGATTATCTTTCCATAGTTATTCATTTCTGTGATATTGATTCTGCTTGACGGGCCTGTAATTCCAACAGATGCGATCGGATAATTAATATAATCTAAAACCGGGCAGGCGACACAGCGTATACCATCCACAATTTCCTGATCGTCAAAAGCATAGCCAACCTCTCTAATTTTTTCAAGGGATAATCTCAATTCTTTTTTTGAGAGTATTGTATTGCTTGTTCGGCGCTCTAATTCAATTTGATCTATTATCAAATCCCTTTGGCTGCTATCTAAAAAAGCCAAATACGCTTTGCCAATTGCTGTGCAATGAAGAGGATCTTGAGTGCCTATACTTTCGGACAGATTTATAAACCCCTTACTGTTTTCTATATCAATAGTTATAATAGTATTTCTTTGTGTCGGTACACTCAGCTGTGCGCTTTCGCCCGTTTTAGCAACTATCTCTGCTAAATAAGGCTTTGCCAATTTAATTAAATTCTTACTGTTTAACAGCGTCGGCCTGTAGCGCAGCAAGCCCAAACTCAGACGGTACATTTTTGAATCGTTATCTTTATCTACAAATTCATTCTCAACTAAAGCAGTCAGCAAACGATAAGCAGAGCTCTTATTCATATTCGTGACACTCGCTATTTGAGTTAATGAAAGCTGATCATGATCCCTCAAAGTATCTAAAATATTTATCGCTTCGTTAAGTGTTTTACTCATATTCTTCCTCAATTATTTTCTTTTGTATATTAGCAATGAATTTTAAATGATGGCTTTTTTAGTATATTAATTGAACTTCTTTTTGTCAATGTATATAAATTATATTTATAAATTTATCTGAAAGATATTTTTTCTATGCAAAAAAAACTTATCGTTTGAACCGCAAAACGGTTGTATAAAAACAACCGTTTTGCGGCTCCGTGATTTTTTTATTATCCCAGGCTGTCCTTCTGCGTATCTTTAGATTTAATGGCGGTTTGTTTATAAAGCTGATTCGCCAAAACGGTTACTCCTGCTATCAATATTCCCTGCAGTATTCCGTCAAAGCTCATTCCGGCTAAGAAAAAAGCCCCTATTATACCGAGCCCGAGCAGAATCCAGGGGATTATCCAATCTGCAAGCTTTGGAATTTTTTTTAAAAATACGCCTATAATGTACAGCACGGGTATTAAAATATACGCATCTTTAATAATATAATCCATTATGTTAGCCTCCACTATCATCACCTCCAAATTAATATATCTTTACCTTTTTCATCTGCTGCCGTTTATCAAAGCGTTTTTGCTCACTTGTGTTTTTCGAGCCTAAAAGCAGCAAAGAAAAACAAACATATAATTGTGATAACTGCACCTGCGGCTATACCGACAAGCAACCCGACAACAAACATATCCCAAAAAACCTCTTTTTTATCATATATTTAAAAGCTTATCCTTTTATAATTATTATGCAGCAGCCTTTTGCTTTATTAATATAAAAAAACCGCTTTGCATTATATTATTTTTTTTAGTTGGCCCCGAGCTGTTGTAATTCACAAAATTTGGTGTTAGAATATTTTTAATGGTATATTTTTCGGAAAGGCAGATTTTTATGAGTAAAGAAATCGGAAGAAAAATAAAAATTATGCGCCAATCAAAACACATCTCTCAAAATGAGCTTGCAAAAAAAGCGAGCATCGCGCAGTCCACACTCTCATACATTGAAAGCGGAAAAAAGAATCCCCAGTTTGATACTCTGTCTGCCGTTTGCAGAGCGCTTGAAACAACCATACTTGATTTATTAACATACGAAGAACAAAAAAACCAAAGCAGAAAATTTAAAGAAAATTCGGATATGGCTAAATTGGTTGAAAAAAAGCTTTCTTTCCGCAGTCTTTTGCCGCCCGATGCAATGGAAGAGCTTTTTGAATTTGAAAAATATCTTTATCAGAAGTATAAACATGAACAAGCGCAATAGTATAGTATTATAATCCGAAAGAAGATAACATTATGAAGATTTATACACTCGTTGAAAACAGCAAAAAAAAAGACTCGGCGTTTGCTGCCGAACATGGAATAAGCCTGTATTTTGAGCATAAAGGAAAACGTATTTTGTTTGATACGGGCGCAACGGGGGCGTTTATCTATAACGCTACTTTGCTGGGTATCGATTTGTCTAAAGTAGACGTTTGTATAATTTCACACGCTCACTGGGACCATACCGGCGGTTTAACAGATTTTCTTGCTATCAACAATCACGCAAAAGTATATATGAAAAGGCAGGTGCAAGACGATTTTTACAGCAAAAAGCTCTTTAAAACGGTAAGAACAGGCCTTGACCCTAAGTTTTTTGAAAAATTTGCCGACAGAATAGAATTTTTAGATGACGATGTTGAAGTCTCTTCGGGTGTTTTCGCGGCAAACATAAAAAAATACAGGCAGCTGCCCTTGTATACGTCTATAATGTACAAAAAAGAATCGGGCCGGCTTGTTCGGGATGATTTATCTCACGAGCTTTTTATCGCCGTATCAGTCGGCAGCGAGGTTCTTGTAATTACCGGCTGCTCTCATAACGGTATTATCAACATACTCATGAGCGCACAAGAGAAATTCGGCAAAGTTAAAGGCGTTATAGGCGGTTTCCATTTAAACGGCTTTAAAGTACTCGGCGTAAGAGTAAAAAAAGAGCCTCCGTCCGAGCTTCGCGCAATCGCTAAATATATAAGAAATCAAAAAATAAAGAAAGTTTATACCGGGCACTGCACAGGCGCAAAGCCGCTCGAAAAGCTAGAGCTTACCGCGCGTGCAAAAAAAATGCACTCGGGAGATATCATAGAGATATAATATATGGAAAAAACAAAAGAAATCATTTTCGGTATGGTAGAAAATATGCAGCTTAAAAGAAAAAAGGCGGTTGATAAAAAAACCAAAGCTGTTTATCCAAAGCTGCAAAACGATATAAACAAAGTAAAGAAAGATTTAGATAAACTTCTTCTTCGGATCTGGCACGCCGATTATAAAAACGATTACCACTCTCTTAGCCTCGAAGAAGCAAAGAGCATTCTAACGGAATTGCAAGGCGAGATAGATACTATATTAAAAGAAAATTTCTAAATCATGACCACCCGTCCATGTACTGTTCCAGAGTTATAGGACAGAAAAAAATACCCCTATCGTAGAATTACTATGATTTAAGCAAACTGACATCGTTTTTCATACGGTGTCAGTTTTGTCTTTAGCTGAATACGCTCAAAGTTGTAGAAGTGGATGTATTCATCAATCAGCTGTCTGGCTTCATCAAACGTTCTAATCTTTACTCTTCGGATACATTCGGATTTCAGTATGCTAAAGAAATTTTCAGCCATCGCGTTATCATACGGATTTGCACGTCTTGACATAGACGGTATAATGCCGTACGATTTTGTCAGGTTGAAATACTCATGGGAAGTGTATTGAAACCCTTGGTCACTGTGGAGCTGTAACTCCGCAGTGACTGCTTCATTTTCTACAGCAGCTCTTACTGTATCGAGTGTCAGTTTGACACTTTGCCGGACATGCGTCTTAAATGCCACAATGCTGTTATCAAATAGATCACGGATTATGGAAAGATACAACGTTCCTTGTCCTGTTTGAATATAGCTGATATCTGTCACCCACTTTTGATTCGGACGCTGAGCAGAAAAATTCCGATTCAGCAAATTCGGATAACGGTGAAGCTGCTGCCCGGCAGATTTATATCTACGCCGCCGGATTTCGGCAAGAAGCCCGTATTTATGCATGATTCGCCAGATTGTTTTGTAGTTATGAGATATATCCTTTTCTCGTTCCAGCCATATTTGCACTCTGCGACACCCATATGTTTTGCCACAGCGTTTTTGGCACTCGGCAATCATCTGAGCAAGCGGCTCGTCTTTATCAGGTTTATCCATTTTACGAACATATGCATAATACCCGCTGCGAGAAACCTTGAAGAAGCGACACATATCACAGATAGAATATTTAGTTTTATGACGATAGATTACACCAAACTTTAACGCAGGCCTCACTCCCTTTCTGTAGCAGAGAGAAAATCCCGCAGCAACTCATTCTCCATTTTCAGTTTGGCGTTTTCTGTTTCTAACGCTTTCCATGAATTAATAGGTTTTCTTCTAGGACGGCCTTTTGGCTTTGTAGGTATCTTATCTACATTTATTCTCCGGCGATTGTGCCGTTTTACCAAGTCTTTGATTTGCGACTTGCTTACACCAAGAGACTCTGCAATCTCAGCGTTACTGATTCCTTCCCCTTTCATTTTGAATATGATCGGTTTCAAATGCTTTAAGTGTGTATATTTTCGTGTCATATAAATTACCCCCTGTTGTTTAATCCTACAACAGGGGGTGTTTTTGCTCAATGTCCATTTTCCTTGGAACAGTACACCAACGGGTGGTTTGCACAAGGGCTATAAGCCCATGCTACCGGCCAGCGCCTAAAGACGCTGGCTTTCACATTTGTTCAAGCCTCTAATGCCATTGCCATTTTTGCCACTCCTAAAGGAGTGTTCGTAATACCAGCTACCCCTTAAAGGGGTCCTCGTACTCTTTTACACTCAGCTTGTCTAAGGCTATATCATGTTTCTCTTGTTCTTCGATATATTTCCTTATGGTTGCTTCGTTTAGTCCTACTGTACTTACATAATATCCTTCCGCCCAAAAGTGCCTGTTCCCAAATTTGTACTTCAAATTTGCATGCTTATCGAACATCATCAACGCGCTTTTTCCCTTCAGATATCCCATAAAACTTGATACACCGTACTTTACAAAAGGCGAAAACAGACCGTGAAACGAAGCTGCTGACAACAAAACAGGGAGACTGACATTTAGCTGTCAGTCTCCCTGTTTTGTTGTAGATTTGGTGGCATATTTTATTTCTTCTATGCTTGCTTCATTCTAATACCCTAGATCGCTATCAATGGTACTGCCGTCCATTGCTTTCAAGGTAGCCATATCTTCTATACTTTAGTAGCCTAAGTTCCCGTTAATCATGCTACTATCAATAGCATTAAGTCTTTGCACAAGCTTGATTATTGAAAACTACTAACCTTCGAATAAATTAATTACACTACCGTCGACAGCGTTGAGGGAAAGTATTGAATCCAAACCACATACGCCACTTTCGACTTTTTTCAAATTATTATTAATATGTTCTTGAAGCCGCTCCTCAATTTCAGCTTCAGTTTCACCGTCAAATTCCCATATTTCTCGAGCCCTCTTCTCATCATATTCAGTTGTAGAAAAGCCAAAGAAATTCCATGCAGGTATAAGGATGTTTGTATTACTGTCTTTTTGCTGTATTTCCATATATCCGAGCGTAATCTTCTTGATGTAAATTGTCATACCTTGTATAAAATCATCTTCTTCCTCGTCTTCAAAGGAATATTCCAAGGCAATCTGTTGTGCAAAACGTTCCATTGCTTCCTGAAAGGATAAAAGCTCAACGTTTTCATTTAATATGCCTTGCCCCGATCCATTTCCCGTCCAGGTAACGGACATAATTCCATCGTCATCAATAATGACGCTTATTTGTTCCAAGTATGTAGGCTCATCATAATCGCTACTCATACTATCAAGGCCAACATAGGTGGTTGGAATATTATTATAGGAACGGGAAAAAAGAATATAATATGCTTCATCCGTTTCCTCTTCTCCAACATCTTTCATAGCGCGCATCACTGTGACCGGTTTCATATAATCAATATTCAGTTTTTTAATTAATTTTGTTGCTTGCTCAACAGCCTGTTCTTTGCTAATGGATAGATTTAAATGATCCACTTCAGCATTGGCACCATCCCAATAATACCCGTTGCCAATTCTAAAATCCATCATCTTTTCGTTTATTCTCAAATATGCTGTTTCTTCATTACCAATGTCCGCCTCAACATTTAATAGGTAGTCATTTTCTAAGTAGTAATCGCTCGTCACGGTTTGTCTTTCAACGTTGTCCGGGGCGTTGGCAATTTCCTCTTTGAGTTGATCTATCATTTCTTCATAATCTTCAAGGGTCTGATCTCCATCCGTATCGTCAATACCGTTTTTCAAATCTTCATACTCTTTTTTTAAATCAATAAACTGTTGATTCAGCTCATCCTTTGTCGGAATATCTGATTTTTCATACATGGTCGCTCCATTCATGAAAACATCAACCATCGTGTCAACTTGTTCCTGCGAAAATGGGCTGTGTTCAAATGTGATGACTGGATAAGCAAAGGTATCGGGTATTTCCACTGTTGCGTCTACCTGTATAGTCAATTTATTATCATATTCCGAAAAAGAGGTTTGATATGTATCAGGGGCCTCATACCGGCCGCTTAGCAAACTGGTTTGTGAAAGCTTACTCTCTAATGCACCATCGACTTTGTTAACAACAACCTCTTCCTCCGGCGTCGGCTGACACGCTGTAGTAAAGCAAGTGAACAGCAACAAACTTGTCAGTACAATCGCCGTTATCTTTACATTTCTCTTGGATTGATGGTTCATAAAAATACCTTTGATCCTCTTTTCCGCTATCTTTTTGGTATTTCCCTGCACCATGCCTAGCGCGATTTGACTATGCTTTTCCTGTGAGAACATACCGAGGATCAGCGTCGCATAATCGCGGCGTGCGGACGGGTTCATATGCCTGACAACCGCGCTGTCGCAGGCACTCTCCATATCCCTGCGTATTTGATAGAAAGCAATCCATACAAACGGATTGAACCAATATAAGGCGTTTAAAAACAATAACAACAGATTTGCAAACTGATCGCCCCGCTTGTAGTGCATACACTCATGGCGGATGCAGTTTCTGATCTGTTCATGGTCCATAGGAGTAAGCGTACGCACAGGCAAAAATATTGTTCGAGGGAACAAAAGCGCAGGCGTACCGTATCCATCCTGACAACGCAGTTTCAGATTTTCCTTGATGCCAAGCTCGGCTTTCACCTGTCCGACAAGCGTCAGAAGATGCGTCGAAGTTACCGTCCTCTTTGCAACATTCTTTTTCAGCAGAACGACAAGCGCCGCGAAATAGCATAGGCATACGGCGATTCCACCCAACCATACGATCAGCAGTATCTGCGGCAACGTCAATCGTGTGGCCTGTCTCGTCGCAACCACCGCTCCGCTGCTCTGTCCCGCGCTTTTTGCCGATGTATCAAGTCCTCCCGAATTAACGGTATTCTCTTCTTTTGCAAATGACCCCGAAGAAGATGTCGTAAAATCATATACATCCTTTTGCATATCCTGGGCGGCTTCCTGGGTTGAAACCGTTGTTTCACTGGGAAGGGTGAAAAAATGTACCGAGCTTTCGATGGTCACAGGAAGCATCAGCCTGAGCAGAAAAATCCCCCATATAGCATATTGCAAAAATGGTGATATCTTATTCTTAAAGCACAACTTTATAAGCATAATTACCACAAATATAATGGCTGAATAAATCGTGATTTCCAGCAGGGTTCCTAAAACAGCCATGTCACTTCTTTTTCCTTTCCGCATCTTCGCAGAGCTTGTCGATCAATCCGGCAAGCTCGTCCTTGTCCTTTTCCGCAAGGCCGTATTTTTCGATCATACTCACTAGCAGTAACCGGACGCTGCTATCCGTCAGTTTTGAAAGGATATAGTCTCGTTCGTTTTCAATGCAGTCCTCCCGCCGGATAGCGGGAAAATAACAGCGGTTCCCACTGATGGTCTTAAAACTGATATATCCTTTTTCCGTCATTCGTTTTAGATAGGTCAGATAGCTTGAACTGTTCCAGTCTACCTTATCCGACATTTCCTCCATGATCTGCGAAAGAAACAACGGAGAGTTATTCCAAAGCGTCTCCATCATAGTCCATTCCTGCTTTGATAATGCTTCGCTCATATCTATCCTCCAAGAATTACTCTGATATTATTTATTTAACATCTACAATAGTAGATTGTTTATTCGAATCTGTCAAGTTGATTTTAACATTTGAACCATGATGGTTTACATTCGGGTAACAGGTAACGCTAATTTACACCATGGTGGTGCATCTTTTGTTTCAGTATGTTGGCTTTTGGCGGGGATTTTGCAGTTAACCAGTCTGTTTTTCAAGCCTCGCAGAGCCCACTTGGCATCTTTGCAGGCGCAAGCCTGAAAGTGTCATAGTGGGTAACATACTTTCACAAAGTATGTTACCCACAGCCCGGCGTTTTCGCTATTTCTCGGCGTCATCTTCTTCACCTGCTACCTTGATCGCCTCGTCCAGCAGCCTGTCCACGGACTTGCGAAACACCTCTGTCGCCAACTGCGTGTAAAAATCCATCTGTTCCGACAGGCTGAGAACAACATATCCTTCCACCGCATCCCAACCCCTATCGTTGCCGGGGTATCCAAAGGGCGCTCCCTTTGGCACGCGACCTTGCCCGCAAGGTCTAGTGTGTTATACCTGCCCAGATGGATGACGCAAAAAATGTTTGGGATGTGCAGGTCACCATGTCTTGAAGCATCGGGATACGCATCGGAAATTTTAGCGGAGATTGCTGCTGCAAAACTACTCCTGCATCAGCCTGTCAATTACTGCCTGCTGCCCGTACAGCCAATCAACATATTCCTTTTCCGGCTGGTTTCCATCCTTCACCGCCGTTTTGCGTTCCGCATTTTCGGCTTTAAACTTTTCAAAAGCCGCTTCCACCGTTTTTAGCTTGTCAGAGCCGGGCGCTTCCTTTTGAAGCTTCTTCACCTTGTTATACCAGTACATATAGCTGTTCTTATGCTGCCGCTCAAAGGAAAACCGCTTGGCCTTTTTATCAAACCGCCGCTTGTTCAGCCGCACCGCCTCGCGTTTGCAGTCCTCGCCGCAGTAAGTGGGGATATTGGCGGTCTTGGCAAGAAACAACCTGCCGCACAGCTTACACCGCTGGAAATACAGGTGATGGTCATAGATGCGTTTAAGTCCGTACATGAGCAGCGGCATGAGCGACACTGTGGCAAAGCCGTACTCATCGTTGGCGAGGTTGCCCGCCCAAAGCAGGCCGCAGGGATGGCGGTAATACTCCTCATCGAAGTATCGGAGTGGAAACTTGGGATGGTCGCATTGCCATGTCATGATGTCGTTCTCTATCGAAAAGCGGAATGGTAAAGTCAAATCCTCTATGCGGTCAATAAAGGTGTCGATATACTCCCTGTCCTCTTTGCTCTTAATCCGTTTATCCGCGACCTCCTTTGCCTTATGGTATTCCTGCCAGAGCCGTACCGCAAGAAACCGATGGCAGACATTATCTGATTGATAGATGGATTGCAGAAAATCTTTTGATGCTTCAAACAAGAGACTTTTTTCATTCTCCAAGCCTTCCGAAAGACCAATTCGTACATTGGCCATTTCCTTTGCCATAGGAACAAAGCACTCCTTAGCGAAAGTACCAATCTCCCGCTTTTCTTCCGCAAGGATGCTGGCTTGCTTATACCCCCGCAAATAGCACTGTATTTCGGACAATTCGCCCATGAGGATATGCTCTTTGCCTTTTTCAACATCAAGATTCAGGGCAAGGATACAGTTTTCCGTTGTGGGAATTTCGAATTGTTTATCACTCATGGTAAAAATCCTTTCGCAAACTTTATGGGAATAACGGTATATACTTCTCATGTTAGCTACAGAATACCGCTATTCACTTGATTTGTCAAGAGTTTTGCGCTAATATACGTTATAGGTAATCGCATATCGTTTGTTTATAAGTAACCGGAAAGGGGAGCGAATAAGGAATGCAAAGATTGTTGCGGGCGCAGACTGCCAAAGGGAAACGGGCATCGGGGAAAGCAGGGTAGAAAGTAACGCTTTAGCCTCTCAAATGCCGCATGAATACAGGCTTTCCCGGCCCGGTTTTGAAGAGGCCGGGTGTTTGTCCCAGCATCCCCGTTTTCGGCTGGTAAACCGTGACGCAAGGAAGGAGGTCGATAACATTACAAACGAACCGCTTCTTTTGAAGCACTGTACCTTGACAATTTCATATCAGGAGGTCGCCGGATGAATCCCATCAGCTACAAAAAAGTAACCGAGACCGTTCCCTTTCAGGGGAAGGAAATCACAGTGGAGAACCTGACCCCAATCCTCACGCCGGAGCAGGAGGCGGCAACACGCCGGGAGCTGGAACAGCAGCTCTACGAGGTGTTCCGCAAGTACACAGACAAACGTCGGACAGAGGAAGCCGGGCAGTAAACGTTGATCTTCGGAGCCGCGGGCGGTATAATGAAGCTGTCAGCAGCTCCGTTTCTTTATAAGAAAAGGAGCGAAAGAATGAACAACAGAATAGACGCCATTTATGCAAGACAGTCGGTGGACAGGCAGGATTCCATCTCCACCCAAAGCCAAATCGAGTTTTGCAAATACGAATTGAAAGGTGGTCATTGCAGGGAATATACGGACAAAGGTTACAGCGGTAAGAATACAGACCGCCCGCAATTTCAAGAACTGATTCAGGATATTCAAAAAGGGTTAATCCGCAAGGTCGTAGTTTACAAGCTCGACCGCATCAGCCGTTCCATATTGGACTTTGCGGGCATGATAAAGTTGTTCCAGCAGAATGACGTGGAGTTTGTATCCTCCACCGAAAAGTTTGACACCTCCACCCCGATGGGCCGGGCTATGCTTAATATCTGTATCGTGTTTGCCCAACTGGAGCGGGAAACGATACAGAAACGGGTGTCGGATGCTTACTACTCTCGGAGCCGGAAAGGGTTCCGCATGGGCGGCAAAGCGCCTTACGGCTTTCGCACCGAGCCGATCAAACTGGACGGCGTCAATACCAAAAAACTGGTGGCCAATCCTGATGAAGCGGCGCATGTCCGGCTGATGTTTGAGATGTACGCCCAGCCGCAAACCTCATACGGGGATATTGTCCGTTACTTTGCCGAACACGGCATCAAGGACTTTTCCCGTCCGGCGCTGGCGACGATGCTGTGCAATCCCATATATGCCAAGTCCGGCCTTGACATCTACGCGTTTTTCAAGAGTCAGGGAACGGTGATCGTCAACGACGCGGCGGATTTCACGGGAACGAACGGCTGCTATTTCTACCGGGGACGCGGACTAAAAGGCGATACCAAACACAACCTGCAAGGGCATACTCTGGTGCTGGCTCCCAGCGAAGGATTGGTTTCTTCCGGGCTGTGGCTGAAATGCCGTAAGAAGATACTGGCGAATGCGAGCTATCAGGCGGGGAGAAAAGCCATTCACACATGGCTGGCTGGAAAGATCAAGTGCGGCAGGTGCGGCAAAGCATTAAAGGCAGAAGGCAGTTACGGGCGCTGGTACTTCCGTTGCAGCAAGCGTTCGGACAACAAAAGCTGCGAGGGGGCGGGAACGCTCCGCATCCACGATACCGAAGCCTTTATCTATGCGGCGATGGTCAGGAAGCTAAAGCCCTTCCAATCGCTCAAGGGACGGAAGAAAGCCGCAAAGGCCAGCCCAAAGCTGACCGCTCTGCAGGTAGAGCTGGCGCAGGTGGAGCGCGAGATTGAAACGCTCATTGACACGCTGACAGGTGCGAATCCCGTCCTCCTGTCCTATGTGAACGGCAAGATTGAAGAGTTGGACAGCCGCAAGCAGACCCTTGTCAAAGAGATTGCCGCTTTGACCGCTGACGCGGTTTCCCCGGAGCAGATAGAGACGATTTCAAATTATCTGGCCGACTGGGAACAGGTGATCTTCGACGACAAGCGGCGGGTGGTGGATTTGATGATTTCCGCCATTCACGCCACGAGCGAGAGTATTAACATCGTATGGAAAATGTGACGGCCACAAACGCCGTCATACCACTAGAACTTTCACCCTTTGTAAACCAAGCTACGCTTAGTTTAGGCGGTATACTAACCAACATGTGTATATGGTCTTGCATCAAATGCCCTTCCAGTATTTCCACTCCTTTATACTTGCATAATTGCTTTAGTATTTCTCGCATACTTCTTTTGTATTGATTATAGATCGCTTTGCGCCTATACTTAGGTGTAAATACTATGTGGTATTTGCACATCCATTTTGTATGTGCCAAGCTGTTTGTTTTATTTGCCATTAAATCACCTTTCCTTTCTTTGCTATAGAGACTTGAACATCCCTATACTACTGGAAAGGTGATTTTTTGTATAACTTTTATCGCGCACCCGCATATGTACTGTTCCAAGGAAAATGGACATTGAGCAAAAACACCCCCTGTTGTAGGATTAAACAACAGGGGGTAATTTATATGACACGAAAATATACACACTTAAAGCATTTGGAACCGATCATATTCAAAATGAAAGGGGAAGGAATCAGTAACGCTGAGATTGCAGAGTCTCTTGGTGTAAGCAAGTCACAAATCAAAGACTTGGTAAAACGGCACAATCGCCGGAGAATAAATGTAGATAAGATACCTACAAAGCCAAAAGGCCGTCCTAGAAGAAAACCTATTAATTCATGGAAAGCGTTAGAAACAGAAAACGCCAAACTGAAAATGGAGAATGAGTTGCTGCGGGATTTTCTCTCTGCTACAGAAAGGGAGTGAGGCCTGCGTTAAAGTTTGGTGTAATCTATCGTCATAAAACTAAATATTCTATCTGTGATATGTGTCGCTTCTTCAAGGTTTCTCGCAGCGGGTATTATGCATATGTTCGTAAAATGGATAAACCTGATAAAGACGAGCCGCTTGCTCAGATGATTGCCGAGTGCCAAAAACGCTGTGGCAAAACATATGGGTGTCGCAGAGTGCAAATATGGCTGGAACGAGAAAAGGATATATCTCATAACTACAAAACAATCTGGCGAATCATGCATAAATACGGACTTCTTGCCGAGATCCGGCAACGTAGATTTAAGCCTGCGGGCCAACGGTTTCACCGTTATCCGAATTTGCTAAATCGAGAATTTTCTGCTCAGCGTCCGAATCAAAAGTGGGTGACAGATATCAGCTATATTCAAACAGGACAAGGAACGTTGTATCTTTCCATAATCCGTGATCTATTTGATAACAGCATTGTGGCATTTAAGACGCATGTCCGGCAAAGTGTCAAACTGACACTCGATACAGTAAGAGCTGCTGTAGAAAATGAAGCAGTCACTGCGGAGTTACAGCTCCACAGTGACCAAGGGTTTCAATACACTTCCCATGAGTATTTCAACCTGACAAAATCGTACGGCATTATACCGTCTATGTCAAGACGTGCAAATCCGTATGATAACGCGATGGCTGAAAATTTCTTTAGCATACTGAAATCCGAATGTATCCGAAGAGTAAAGATTAGAACGTTTGATGAAGCCAGACAGCTGATTGATGAATACATCCACTTCTACAACTTTGAGCGTATTCAGCTAAAGACAAAACTGACACCGTATGAAAAACGATGTCAGTTTGCTTAAATCATAGTAATTCTACGATAGGGGTATTCTTTTCTGTCCTATAACTCTGGAACAGTACAATAGCGGGTGGTTTATATCTCGCACGCTTTGCGTGCTCGACAGGCTAAAGCCTTAACAAAAAAAAGAGCTTTAAAGCTCTTTTTTATTTTCGCGTTTTAATCTAAAATTATCACGGCTATCATCTTTAACGTCTCATCGTTCTCGTTTGATACGGCGTGAAAATCTCCCCCGCCGCAAACGTTGCAGTCGCCCTTTCTAAATGGCCTCATTGTTCCATTGTCGTTAATTATGCCTTCGCCTTGTATAACGTAATAGATTTCCGTTTCACCAGTATGGTCATGCCTTCCTACGCTGCACCCTTTTTCAAGGCTCATTACAGAAAAAAGCCTTGTTTTTTTCGGCAGGTGTTCTTCGGGTACGATATGCAGAAAATCGGTTGTGCCAAAACCGTCGCGCAGGCGGACTCTCGGCTTTATCTGCATCTCTTCGCTTTTTATAAACATATTAATCACTCCTCATTATTATTTTTCAACTCTAATCATATTTTCTACGCTTAATACTTCGGGCAGGTTTCTTATATCTTCTATCGCGCGTTTTACCGATATCTCTTTGGCTTTATGCGTAATGAATATCAAAGGTACGCTGTCTTTACTCTGCCCCTTTTGCATTACAGCGCCTAGGCTGACATTATATTTTCCAAAAACACTCGATATTTTTGCGAGCACTCCCGGAGAATCTTCCGCTATAAATCGCAGAAAGAATTCGCTTTCCCAGTTATTTTCGAACGACAGCATTGGCGATACTTTCTTTTCATTGTAAAAAGTAGTATACCTGTGGTGCTCTCTTCCGCTGGCATAAATAACATCCGAAACAACGGCGCTAGCCGTCGGCATATCTCCCGCGCCCCGTCCGTAAAGCATAAGATCTCCCACTATATTTCCGTGTAAAAACACCGCGTTAAAAGCGCCTCTGACCGAGGCCAGCGGATGGTTCTGCGGTATCATTGTCGGATGCACACGGACTTCTATGGTATTCGCCTTTCTCTTTCCTATGGCAAGAAGTTTTACCGTGTATCCTAGCTCTTTTCCGTATTCGATATCTTCCTGAGTAATTTTTGTTATACCTTCGCAGTAAATATATTCAACAGGCACTCTTGCATGAAAAGCCATGGAAGAAAGTATAGAAAGCTTATACATAGCGTCGTGCCCCTCAACATCGCTCTCGGGGTTTGCCTCTGCCATGCCAAGCTTCTGCGCTTCTTGCAAAACGCTGTCAAAGCTCTGTTTTTCTTCTTCCATCTTAGAAAGAATATAATTTGTAGTGCCGTTGATTATCCCCATCAAAGATGTTATTTCGTTTGCCTGCAGGCTGTCCCAGATCGTACGCAGTATAGGTATCCCGCCCCCGACGCTCGCTTCAAAATACAAACCTGCCCCGCTTTTTTTAGCGGCCGCGTTAAGCCCGGGCCAATGGTTCGCAAGCAGCGCCTTATTTGCTGTAACGACAGTTTTGCCGGCTTCCAGTGCTGCCAAAATAAACTCTCTCGCCGGAGTTATTCCGCCGATAAGCTCTATCACAACGTCTATGCTTTCATCGTCAACTATATCTTTGTAAAAATCTTTTACCTTGAGCTCTTCGGGTATATCAATAGTATACTCAAGAGCAAGAACTTTCTTAAGGTTTAGCGATAACGCTTCTTTATGTTCGACATTGCTTTTTTGCGACAATATCGTTTTGTAAACGCCTGCCCCGACAGTACCGAGGCCCACAAGCGCAATATTGACCTGTTTCATATCATCACCTCTAACCCTTAGTTTTTTTGTTTTTCTTATATAATATATCAAGCCCAATAAGCGTCAAAAGGCCGTTTATCTCATCTATTTCGTTCGTTTCCTGCGCGATTAATCTCGCAAGGCCGCCCGTGGCTATTACCTTTGGCGTTCCTTCGATTTCCTTTTTAAACTTGCGTATTATAAAATCGACCTGGCCGACATATCCGTATATTATTCCCGACTGCATGCCAGTTATCGTGCTGTTCGCGATAGCTTTATCCGGCTTTAAAAGCTCTACACGCGGAAGTTTAGCCGCGCTTACCGTAAGCGCTTCGGCAGATATTTTAAGCCCCGGGCATATCGCCCCACCGAGGAAATCACCTTCTTTTGATATTGCGCCGAATGTCGTCGCTGTGCCAAAATCTACTATTATGCACGGGCCTCCGTAAAGATTATAAGCCGCGATAGCACCTACTATCCTGTCCGCGCCAAGCTCTTTTGGATTATCATATTTTATGTTAATGCCCGTTTTCATACCCGGGCCGACTATCATCGCCGTTTTGTTAAAGTATATCGAGCACATATGCTGGAGCGTATAGTTAATAGTCGGAATTACAGAAGATATTATAATTCCGTCTATATCTCCTGTTTTTCGGCCGCTGTGATCGAAAAACGATATTATGCGTATGCCGTATTCATCCGCCGTCCGCTCAAGGCTAGTCGTCATTCGCCAGGAATTTACGAGCTTCCCATCGCTGAAAAGCCCGCATTTTATATTGCTGTTTCCTACATCAAGTACAAATACCATTTAACTCTCCGTCTTTTTTATGCCTTTGTTTTTATATTTGTTTAAAGCCCATACGATGGGAATACAAAGAACCACAGCAAGCACTGCTTCAGGCAACCCGTTAATTGCGCCAATACCTGCCAGTACGCCTATGAATGTTTCAGGTGTCGCCTCAAACGCTGACGATAACAATTCAATATCCGGCAAAAACACAAGATAAAGTGCGCCCAAAAACAATACTGTGTTTGTAATAGATCCAATAAAAGCTGCCGCTCCTGTAGCAACGCGACTCCTTATACGAGACTCGCCTTTAATTGCTTTGAAAACAAGCCATGTTGTAACAGGTATCAGTAATCTTGGTATAAAGATTACTATCAGAGTCTTGAAAACGCTGATATCCAGCAGAAATGTTCCTAAAGGCGAAGGTACCAGCGTTATACCCAGAGCTTGAAATAAACTAGTCACACCAAACGCCAAACTAATCCATAACCCTGTTCCCAAACCTTCCACGACTGTACCAATTATCACCGGCAGGCATAGTATTGTCATACTGATTGGCGGAATCGGAATGTAGCCGATAGGCGTCAGCCCAAGCAGAAAGGTCAGCGCCGCAAGGAGCGCCGTGATCGTGAGTTTGCGTGTCTTGTTGTTTCTCATGTTTTACCTCCGTTCGAATTTCGTTTACGGTTTCCCGATTGCGAATATCCGACATTGTTTTATTTGGTTTTTTTATATGCTGCGTAGTGCTGCCTAAAAATCTAGGCATGTACTCGCAGACAAAAAACCCGAATTCAATTATATCAACAAGCGATTGCAAGCGTCAATCAAAAATTAGTCGTCTTTTCCCATATATTTTCTGGTCTCTTTTATTTTCTTCTCATACCCTTCGTCTGATGGTTTATAATATGCCCTGTCTTTCAGATTATCGGGAAGATATTGCTGAGGTGTGTAGTGTTTTTCAAAATCGTGCGCGTATTTATACCCTTTCCCGTTTCCAAGAGATTTTGCGCCGTTATAATGCGTATCCCGCAGATGAAGCGGAACGGGAATCTGATACGCGTTTTCCGCGTCAGAAAAAGCGCCGTCTACCGCCATAACAACAGAGTTGGATTTTGCTGATTCGCACACGAAAATTATCGCCTGCGCTATGGAAAGCCGCGCTTCGGGCATGCCGACAAACTCGAGAGCGTGTGCCGCCGCCGATGCCTGCGTCATTGCCGACGGGTTTGCCAGCCCTACGTCTTCGCTGGCGTGCGCTATTATGCGCCTAACGATAAGCCTCGGGTCAACTCCCGCGTATATCAGCCGCGCAAACCAGAAAAGCGCCGCATTTGAATCGGAGCCCCGAAGCGATTTGCAAAAAGCAGACAGCATATTGTAATACTCTTCGTCATCGCACCGCACAGCTCTTTTTTGTATAGATTCTTCCGCCGTTTCGAGATCGATATATATGCTTCCGTCCTTCTTTGGCGGCGTTGTGAGCACGGCAAGCTCTATGGCATTAAGCGCGCTTCGTGCGTCTCCGTTCGCGACGCTCGCAATATGCTCCATAGCGTCTTTTTCAACATCTACCGCAAGCGCGCCAAAACCCCTGTCTTTGTCGCAAAGAGCGTTATTTACTATATTTATTACATCTTGACGGGTAAGCGCAAAAAACTGGAACAAACGGCATCTGCTGACAATGGCGCTCGTCATGCTTACCATAGGGTTTTCCGTGGTAGAGCCTATAAACCGTATCGTACCTTTTTCTATCGCCGGAAGTATGCTGTCCGACTGCGTTTTTGACCATCTATGGCACTCGTCTAACAAAAGATACGTAGCTTTTCCGTACATGCGAAGCCGCGAATCCGCCTCGTCTATTATCTTTCTTACGTCTTTAACGCCGCTTGTGACAGCGTTTAGCTTTTCAAAAGCCGCGCCGGTTGAATTTGCAATAACGTATGCCAGTGTAGTCTTTCCCGAGCCGGGAGGCCCGAAAAAAATAGATGACGTTAAACTGTCCGTTTCTATCGCACGCCGAAGAAGCTTACCTTTTCCGACTATATGCGCCTGCCCGTAAAATTCGTCTATGTTGCGCGCGCGCATTCTGTCCGCAAGCGGAGCTTTCTGCTTAGCGTTTTGTTCGAATAAATCTTCCACCTTTAAACCGCCGCCTTATTTGCTTATCTTTATACCTTAAAATCACCGATAATCAAGCATATCATACCACGATTTGCATGTCTATGCCATGGCGCCAGTATAAACCTCGGGCATATTTATACAACAATGAATATATTATAAAATTTACCTGATATAAGCAATCTTAAAAAGAATTCATGCAAATAATATGCCAAACAGGCACACAAAATGCGATTGCACGTGAAAACCCTCTGCCTTAGTATAAAAGCCTTGACACACACGGCGCAAATGTATAGAATATAGTTTGCGTATTTATCGTGCACTAGCCCCGTACGATATTTATTTGCAATGAAAATTACGTGCTAATTGCATTAGGAGGACAGCCTTATGAAATCATATATGGCAAAGCCCGGCTCCTTCCCTCGCAAATGGTATATTGTTGACGCCGACGGAATGGTATTCGGCAGATTGGCAAGCCAGGTTGCATCTATTCTAAGAGGGAAAAACAAGCCGGAGTTTACGCCGCATGTAGATACGGGTGATTATGTCATTATAATCAACGCAGAAAAAGCCGTGTTTACAGGCAACAAGCTGCAGCAAAAAGTTTACAGAACGCATTCCGATTATGTCGGAAGCATGAAAGAAACTAAATACGAAGACCTCATGAGAAAAAAACCGGAGTTTGCAATGTACGAAGCAGTACGCCGCATGTTGCCCAAGAATAAACTCGGAAGACAAATGCTAAAGAAGCTTAGAGTATTTAAAGGAAGCGAACACAACCACGAAGCACAGCAGCCCGAACCTTTAGAGCTTAAAGGCAAGAGGAGGATATAAACAGTGGCAAAAGTACAGTTTTTAGCTACGGGAAGAAGAAAAAGCTCTATCGCAAGAGTTATCCTTTCTCCCGGTGATGGTAAGATAACCGTTAATAAAAGAACTTTAGACGAATTCTTTGGTTTTGAAACGCTGAGGATGGAAGCCAGGTCTCCGCTTGTCCTTACAGAAAATCTCGGTAAGTATGATATTTCTGTTAACGTAAAAGGCGGCGGATATACAGGGCAGGCCGGGGCAATACGCCACGGTATAGCCAGAGCGCTTATAAAAGCAGAGCCCGAGCTTCGACCAATACTTAAAAAAGCCGGATTCTTGACAAGAGATTCGAGAATGAAAGAAAGAAAGAAGTACGGCTTAAAATCGGCGAGAAGAGCGCCGCAGTTCTCAAAGAGATAATACGAAGTTTAAGAAAACGCCTATATACGGGCGTTTTTTCTTTTGTTCTTTTAAATGTTAAATTATCATAGAAAGGTTTTTTGATTATCTGAATAATCTAACAATGGGCACAGCCAGCCAATGCAAAAGAGGCGCTACATATCTTTTTTTGCTTTTTCGTGACTGCACTGCTTTAACGATTTGTTTTGCTATTCCCCGCGTATTTTTCAGCTCAGTTAATTCCAGCATTTTTTCCTCTTTTGTTATTCTATCTAAAAATTCATTGCTATAGTTTCTAAGATTCATCCATTCATATTTATTCTTCATATTTTTTTGGTTAAAGCCTGTACGATAACTTCCGGGATTGATCATCACGACATCAATGCCTAATGATTTCATTTCTTGTCTAAATGCAAATACAAGGCCCTCCAATGCATACTTTGTTATACTGTATGGGGCTAAAAACGGCATTGGTATTAATCCTGCCATCGAGCCAATAAATAGCACTTTTCCTTTACCTCTGTCAAGCATGTTTTTCATTACCAATTGCGTTAATGCAAGTGTAGAGAATATATTTGTTTCAAAAACACTTTTAATTAAATCTATATCTATGTCTAATAATGGGCCTGAATTACCTATTGCTGCATTGTTAATTAAAACATCGATTGGCAGATTAAAAATAAGCTTCCTGTCTTGTTCGTCTAATATATCCAGTTTAAAAACTTCTACATTTTTCTTCATCGGCAGAAAGGCAGCTTTCGTATCTGATATTGACTCATTCTTATGAACGGTCGCATAAATATAATGCCCGTTTCTCGCAAGCCTTTTGGCTGCGTCTAATGCAATTCCGCCTTTGCAGCCTGTTATCAATATATTTGACAAAATCAAACTCCTTTAGTTTTTGCCCTAGTTTTTGTTTGTCTTTTATCGACACTTCTCCTTAATTTTAATAAGGCTTCTTTTGGTTTGCTGTTAATTCTGGCTAGAATCTTTTTCAAATATCTTTTCCGCTATGATAATATTTTTGCCATAATAATCAAAAATATTATATCTGACATCAAGAAAACGCCTTTTTACGGGCGTTTTTTATTATTCTTTTCACATTCAATTGCCGGTATAATAGCATCATATTTAGCTTTGGTTATAATAGTATACAGCGGGCTTCAAGAGCGTATAATATAAGCGGTATCCATGTTATCTGATGTATGTCAGAAAAGCCGACGGATGTACCAGAAAAAGCGTTTGCTGTTGTTTGTTATCGTATGGCTGTTTCAGGGGGTTTATCTGCTTCGAAGGGGAACCGGGCATAAGGTTACTTTAGATTAAAAAAGATGTTCAGCCAAAGACCTTAAAAACTTGACATTTGTTTACATAGGTATATACTATATAACACAATCTTAGAAATTACTCGATGCCTGTCAGGTACGGCTTTAAGAGATTGGTCGTATCTGTAATATAGAAAAGCGAGTCGTTATATGCGACTCGCTTTTTTGTATTATAATTAAAAAGTTTTTTTATATCTTTCGCTCGCAGAGAAGCATTGTTACGTCGTCAGCTTTTGTCTGCGTAAACTCTTTTTTTATCTCATTTAAAAGTTTTTTGCCCGAAAGTTTGTCTCTTAACAGTATTCCGTTTAGCTTTTTGCTCGATTTTTGTCCTATGTGTATACCGTCAAGCCCGTCTGTATATAAAAACAATTTTTCTCCTTTTGAAATTACTCCTTTAATCTCTTTATGCCCGACTTTATCAACCCATCTGCATATCGGCGTTCCGGGAAGGAAAATTTCTCTAACTCCGTTTTTGCCGACTATTAAAGGAGGTACGCTGTGGCCCGCGTTTGCGCAGACAAACTCCCCCGAACTTGGCGTGAGTATAACTACAAAAATGGTTATGTAAATGCTCTCTTCGGTATTAAGTTCTTCGAAGGAAACTTGTATCTTTTTTAAAACTTTTTCAGGAGTAATATCGGGGTCTTTGCATTGAGCAAACATCTCCTGCCTTAGATACACGGTAAGCATAGCGGGCATAACTCCGTGGCCTGAAACGTCTGCAATATACATTACCACCCGCCCGTCGCGCATTGAAAAACAATCGTACATATCGCCGCCAAGCGCTTCGCAAGGCAAAAACTCTGCACAAAAATTGTAACCTTGCACTTTTGGCAGGTTATGACGCAAAATAGAAAGCTGCAGGCTGCGGGCAATCTCCAGGTCATCCATCATACGGGTATTGGCTGATATAAGCTTATCTTTTAAATTAGATTCTTTTGTTATATCCGAAAAGATCTCCAGAGCATAAACTTCACCGTCAAACGAAACGGGATTAGCGCTGACCGAATAAACCTTTCCTTTAACTCTCGATATTTTTGTGTATCTGCGTTCTTTTTCTATACACCTTATTGCAATGCAATCTTCACAATATGCCGCAGCGCCCGGCATTTTATAGCATGTTTCCAGATTTTCATCTGACACATCTTTTTTTGTACCGCTGGAAAATATCACTTTACCGTCTGAATTTATAACGCGCACCATATCCGGCATCTCGTTTAATACAGCACATGAAAAAGCATCCGAAAATAACGCTTTATTATTTTTCATAAAATACCCCTATATAAAATGATTTGTAATTCATCATGCCGCTTTCTTTGCGTCCCCACGCCTAAAAAGCCATATGTATAATGTTAACTTTAGAAGCTGATTTATAAAACCAATACGCTTATTCGGTCTGTTTCTTTCCGATATATTTTTCTTCTATTTCATCAAGCAGCATTTTGTTAACGATAAGCCTGTCAAGCTTATCGCTTTGCCGGAGAATCTTTTTATTCGAGCCTAGATTGCGCACGCCTTTTTCGAATAGTGCCGCGATCATATCCTCAAGCTTTTTCTTCTCATCCACCACATCCTGTGAAATCTTTTTTCTTCCCGAATCGCGCTCTTCACCGCCTGTTTTGTTTCCGCAAACAGCCATAGATATTTTGCTCATAATATTACCATCCCCCATAAATGATTAAACTAGTGCAAAACTTCGCTATTTAAAATTATTATGCATTAGTTAAATACTTTCTCTACAGAATTATGTTCGTATGCAGAGAATCCCGGCCGTCGGAATACAAATAAAAAGCCTTCTTTTTCTAACCTTTTAGCCTGTATTACCCCAACCATGCATTGTTTTAGATTTTTAAACATTATTACTCTTTGCGCAACACCTTGCTTTATATGCTTATTTTTTACAAGGCTTTCTTATAGTACAATACATAAGGTTTAAAAACTTAAACCTAACTATATCTTTATTATTATCATAATATCACATATATACTGGTAATTGTATATAATTTCGACAAAAAAAGTGCTAATATAATAAAGATTTTTCTTACATTTATGAAGTTTTTGCGCTTTAAAACATACCTAAGCTATAGGTTTACGAAATCTTTTTTGTTTGACGGGAGAAATACTGTAATAATCAATAATAAGAATCTTACAAATAAAATGTTGACTTTAACAATGTTACGTTGTAATATTACGTTGTAACGTTACTAAAATAGTTTCAAGGAGAAATTACAATAATGTCGAATAATCCAAAAATCGGCGAAAGCGAATGGTATGTCATGAAAGCTTTGTGGGAAAATTCACCGCTCAGCGGAAACGATATTGTAAAAGCGGTAAGTAAACATACAGACTGGTCACAGAGCACAATTTTGACGATGATACGAAGGCTTGCCCAAAAAAACGCTATCGGCGTAAAACTGCAAAGAGTAAAAATGTATTATCCGCTTATAGAAGAAAAGAGCATAGCGCGCAAACAAACGGATATGTTTGTTGACAGAGTCTATAAAGGATCGCTCGGCATGCTCGTAAAAGGTTACTTAGAAAACGGTAACGTATCGCCGCAAGAGCTTGAAGAGCTAAAAAAGCTGCTTGACGGCATGAAATAGAGGTGTGCCATGACACAGATTTTTCAAACGGTACTTACAATGTCAATCAGCGGCAGCATACTCGCGTTACTGGTTCTCGGAGCAAGAGCGATTATTGCGCGCAGGCAGACTGTGCTTTTAACAGTATTGTTCGCGCTGCTTATCGCAAAGCTGCTTTTCCCGCTCTCTATTGAAAGCCCTGCAAGCGTACACAATCTTCTCAGCATGAAAAATGTGCCGCTCGTCACGCAGGATATACAGAGTGAAATTATTTCGCCGCAGAAACAAATAAGCGATACGAATATCCAAAACAGCGATACTGCGCTGGCAATAAACGAAGAGTATGAGAATGCGGCTAATGTGAACGAGCCGGCGGCAGTGTCAACCACAAAAAAAGCATGGCAGCCATCTGCTCTCGATATAGCAGCAATTATCTGGCTTGCCGGTATGGCGGCGTTTGGCGCAAGTATAACCATTGGCAACATACGTTTTTCGCTTAAACTAAAAAGAAATCGGGAATATACAGCGCCCGGCTTTAGTGCGCTAATGGCGCAGTGCAAAAAAGAGTTTGGAATATCACAGCACATACCGGTGATAAGAGCGAGCGAAATTCATACCGCAGCCGTTTACGGCATAATACGCCCCAAGCTTCTCATATCACCGCAGATTTTTGATACTTTGGCCGAGCAGGAAAAGCGCCATATTCTAATGCACGAGCTATCTCACATAAAACGCAAAGACACTTTAACCTGCCTTGTAATGACGATATTGAATATCGTACATTGGTTTAATCCTATTATCTGGATAGCGTTTTTAATTATGCGCAAAGATATAGAAGTGATGTGCGACGCAAAGGTTTTGCGCAAAATAGGACAGCACGAACGGCGCAGCTATGCCGACACCCTTTTGCATCTGATTAAAAAAACGAGCACTAAAAACGTGCGGCTTGTAACGGCATTGTTTATGAGCAAAACGAGCATTAAAAGAAGGATCATAATGATTGCTAAATATAAAAAGAATTCGCCGCTTTATATAGCTACCGCGCTTCTGATAACTATTGCCGTTGCGGTCACCGGCTGTACAACAAGTATGCCGGATACAGCGGAAGAAGCTGATATACAAAAACCAGAAACGACTATGCAGCCTTCTGTTAATGGAACCGAAACAACAACTGAAACTGATAATACGATTTCTTCAGAGCTTGAACTAATCACTACATATTCGTTTGACTTTAGCAGCTATGCCGGCAATGAGGCACGGGTAGAGAATATTAGAAAAGCAGCACACATTTTTAACAAGACAATAATAAAATCTAAAGAGGACAATGGTTTTATATATGATATGTCTATAACGGCCGAAAATGGCTGGTTTGAAGCTCCATCGCTTACTTGGAAAGACTATATGAATGTCATGGAAGAAGCAAACTGGGCACCGCAGGCATCCGACACAGAAAAGTTTGAGACAATGCAAATAGGCGGCGGTATAGACCTTGTGTTTGGCGCCATATACAAAGCATTTTCACAAGCCGATATTAATGGTGCCGAATTAGGCTTTTTCGAAGATGATTTTTCTAAAGGCGGCGATTTGGTAATAAGCAATGGCGGCACGGATATTCTTATGCAAATGACAATTGAAGATAAGCACCTTATAGTGAAGCTTTACGGCGAGCCCTCGCTGTCGTCAGATATAATAACCCCCGAAATAGAACCGGTATTGATGACATCGTTCACTCTCGACTACAGCAATCACACAAATTCTTCAACCATACATAACATAGAAAAAGCGCTCGGCCTGCTTAACGGCACGATTATACTGCCCGGGGAAGAGCTTTCACTAAACGAAGCGCTCGGCCCGCGCAATGCTGCTTCGGGATGGAAAGAAGCTGCAGGAATAAGCAATGGTGCGTTTGTTATGCAGTACGGCGGTGGTGTCAGCGCCGTTTCGAGCGCTCTTTATAACGCGGCGCTAAGAGCTGAGCTTGAAATCGTGGATTCATCCCGTCATACTATTATGTCGGACTACGTACCCGGAGGGCTCGACGCCACCATCAGCACGGGAGGCCCCGATCTTGTGATTAAAAATCCGTACGATATAAATGTTACAATAGAAGGCAGCATGAATGACGGTATTATTACAATCGATATCTACGGCCCGCCGCGAGATTATACGGTCGATTATACATCGGCGTTGTTAAGCACCGAAGATGAGCCCGAGATGATTTATTATTATAATGCGCAAACAACGCCCGACGGGCATACGATACCCGAAGGAGAGTCTGTACCATATGTAAAGGGCAGAACAGGCCGTGAATTCCAGGTATACAAAATATGGTATGACAGCAGCGGAAAAGAAACAAAGAAAGAGCTATATTATACTTATAAATATCGTCCTATAGCGGGCAGTGTCTATGTAAACGCGCCCGACCCCGCAGAATAATATACCGATGACAACCTCACGATTGTCATCGGGTCTTGCCCAGCCTTCCGCCTTTGGCGCGTCTGGGCGCTTATACTAGTTTTTTTACAAATTAATAGTTGCCTTTCACTGGCAAAGCACAGATGAAAGGCATGATTTTAGTTTTATATTTTAATCTTTAGAAAAGTCATTAAGCCATGGGATGTTCATTCAAAGTGCGCATCCCCTTTTTTATTTTAATTAATATACTGTTCGTTATCCTGCTCTATAAGGCCTTTATCGTATACACATTTTGCAAAATCGTAGCAGTCTGATTCATAAGCCTTGTTGTTCATATACTCAAATTTATGCCCTGTTCCCATTTCAAACACGATTTTGTTGACCCAAAGCGAAATATTCGCTGCCCGATTTTTAAGATTAAAGAGTTTATTTCCGTAAATATTGTCTCCGAGAACGGGCATGCCTGCGAATGCCAAATGCGCTCTTACCTGATGAATACAATATGTAACCGGCTTTACTAAAAGCAAAGATATAGAATCGGTACATGAAATGCGTGTATATCTTGTGACAATCTGTTTGGCGCCTTTTTGGAACTTCTTTAAAATCCGCGCCTTTTTTGCCGTTTTTTCTTTTACATGATAAGCCATAAGCTCTCCGCTCTCCTGCGTCTTGCCTTTTACGGGGCATATATACTGCCTTGTAATTCTCCGCTGCGTTTGCGCCTCTACTAGAAAAATATATGCTTCCTCGTGCTTGGCGAATAAAAGCAAGCCGCTCACGTATTTATCCAGCGAAGAAACAAGATACGGTATAATAAGCGCCTTTACGCTGTATTCACCCTGCTTTTTCATATAATCTATCACCATATCTAAAGCATTGGGTTCTCCGTTGTCCGAAAACGAAAGAAGCCCTGCCGGTTTGTCTACTATAATAAGGTTCTCGTCCTGATATACTATACGCGGAGTCATATCAAGCCCTAAAATATCTTTTGTTAAGTATATATCTATTTTATCATCAGTTTTTAATTTATCTTCGCCGTTTGCCTTTTCACCGTTGACAGTAATATCTGCGTTTTTTATCGCCGAGGCAAGCGCCTTTTCCGGAAAATCTGGATACGTTTGCTGCATTGCTTCAAATAACTGCGTACCGTCTTGTTTTTTATTAATTGTTTGGCTTACCATGTATTCTCCTTTGGGAATTATTATAAAATGAATACTATAACAGTACTAAAAAGAAGTCAAGATTAAGCTCAGAAATTGTCGTATTATGTTAATAAAAATTAATACGATTTTCATATTGTGAAGCAATTGCCTTTTAGCTTACAGTATTGTACTATTAATGTAACAAAAAGCCTTAGGAGAAAAGCTTTGAAAAAACTTTGCTGTTTATTTACATTTATATCGGCCGCAATTTCGAAAACAGCTTATGCGGCAAGCTCTCCGTCGCCCGAATCATTAGCTAAGATACCCGTATGGATCACCGTTGTTCTTATAGCAAGCGCTTTTGTCATAAGCGCAGGAATCGGAATAGTTTTTTATAAAATAATTGTTCGAAAAAAATCGGGCAGGTAGGCTTGCGCACGCGGCGCGCATTTGGTATTATTATAATCACTTGAAAAGCAGGTAAAAAATTAATATCGTTCGGTGAAGAACATGCCTTTTTAAAAGCCGGTTAAAGCGACGCGGAAACGGTGAGAGCCCGCGGCGGCAAAAATGCATGGGCGCTTCAAAAAAAACTGAGCAATTTCCAAAGAGGGCATTTGCAATGCCAACTAGGGTGGAACCGCGGAAAACATGCCATTTTCGTCCCTTACACAGGACTTAAAGTGGCTTAATTTTTATATTGGAGGACGAAATGAAAAAGAATAAGGCGACTATGGAGCGCATTGTGGCGCTGTGCAAAAACAGAGGATATATTTTTCCGGGATCAGAGATTTACGGCGGGCTCGCAAACACATGGGATTACGGTCCTCTTGGCGTAGAGTTTAAAAATAACGTAAAACAGGCTTGGTGGAAAAAATTTATAAAAGAATGCCCGTATAACGTCGGGCTCGATTCGGCGATACTGATGAACCCCGAGGTTTGGGTTGCTTCGGGGCATGTCGGCGGTTTTTCCGACCCTTTGATGGACTGCAAAGATTGTAAAACACGATTCCGCGCAGACCATGTTATAGAAGCATATGCGCTAAAGAAAAAGCTTGATATAGATATCGCCGCCATGCAGGGCGAAGATATGGAAAACTTTATCGCAGAAAAGCAGATAAGCTGCCCGACATGCGGAAATAAGAACTTTACAGGCATACGTAAGTTTAACCTTATGTTCAAAACATTTCAGGGCGTTACAGAAGATTCATCCAATGAGATATTTCTTCGCCCCGAGACGGCGCAGGGCATTTTTGTAAACTTCAAGAACGTACAAAGATCTACAAGGCGGCGTATACCTTTTGGCATTGGCCAGATAGGTAAATCTTTTCGAAATGAGATAACTCCGGGGAATTTTACATTCCGCACAAGAGAATTCGAACAGATGGAGCTCGAATTTTTCTGCGCGCCGGCGGACGAGATGCAGTGGTTTAACTATTGGAAAGATTTCTGCCACAATTGGCTGTTGTCGCTTGGCATGACGCCGGACAATATCAAACTGCGCGACCATTCGGCAGACGAACTTTCGCATTATTCTAACGCGACTACGGACATAGAGTTTTTATTCCCGTTTGGCTGGGGCGAGCTTTGGGGAATCGCCGACAGAACCGATTTCGATCTAAAATCGCACGCAGAGCATTCGGGCGCGAATATGGAATACGTTGACCCTGTTACAAACGAGAAGTATCTTCCGTACTGCATAGAGCCGTCGCTTGGCGCAGACAGAGTTGCTCTTGCGTTTTTGTGCGACGCTTACGACGAAGAGAAGCTTGACGACGGGCAGACAAGAACTGTGCTTCGCCTCTCCCCCGCGCTTGCTCCGTTTAAGGCTGCCGTGCTTCCTCAGCAAAAAAAATTAAGCGAAAAAGCGGGCGAGGTATACGATATACTGCTAAAAGACCATATGGTAGATTTCGATGTTACGGGCAGCATAGGCAAACGTTACCGTCGCCAGGACGAGATAGGCACACCCTTGTGCATCACAGTTGATTTTGATACTCTCGAGGACGGACAGGTAACAATTCGAGACAGAGATACAATGGAGCAGATACGTATTGATATAGACAAAGTAAGCGCGTATATTGCGGAAAAAGTTGCTTTTTAAAACGAATAATACAGGAGATAACAATGGATTATAAACGTTTTGGCAGTAAAATAATCGCTAGATTTGATAAAGGTGAAGAGATTTTAGAATCATTGACAAGTCTCTGCGAAAAAGAAGATATTAAGCTTGCGTCATTAAGCGCCATCGGAGCCATAAGCAAGGCAACAATCGGATGCTTTAACGTGATAGAAAAAAAATATTATTCCAAAGAGTATTCCGGTATTTTCGAAATTATTAGTCTGAATGGCAATATCAGCACAATGAACGGCGAGACATACCTGCATATTCACTGCTCATTTGCAGATGAAGAATATCAGCTTTCCGGCGGCCATTTGAACGCAGCTGTTGTTAGCGCAACCTGTGAAATGGTCATCGATTTGGCAGATGGTGAAATAGACAGAGAATTCAGCGATGAAATTGGACTAAATTTATGCAAATTCCAGCAAAATTAAATTTAAGAAAAAAGCAAAAGATATTAACTATGCCGCAAAGCGGCATAGTTTTTTTATACTAAACTTATGACATTAATAATTATTTAATCTGTACTGTCATCTTTAGGAGGTAAATGCAATATATTTTCCATTGTTTTATACGAAAGATAAATCTCTTCAGTTTCTATCTGAATAGCTTGCAGCTCACCGATTACTTCTGATATCTTATTAAATAATTTATAGTACATTTCTTGATAGCAATCCATTTTTTTACTCCTCCCAAAATATCGTGCCATATTTTGAGCCAAATGTCAATGGCGCAAATTGCGCCGTTATATAATTAACAGAGGTGAATATTTAATGGTTTATGAAAGAGTACGAAGTTTAAGAGAAGACAAAGATTTTACTCAGCAGCAAATTGCAGACCTATTACGTATTAACAGGCGGACTTATTCGGGCTATGAGACTGGTTCAAGAACATTGCCGCCCGAAATACTTATTCAATTGGCACGTATTCACAATGTTAGTGTAGATTATCTTTTAGGCCAAACTGATATAAAAAAACGCTGATTAACTTTTTCATTATGGCAAGAATCGCTTGACAAATACCTTCGGTCAAATTATCCTTAGACTAAAGAAAATAGCAGTTGTAAGGTGGTGTCTTTTTGGCGGCCGTTCTGTAAGACGTAATATTGATTTTAGATAAAAGCATTTAGCTGCTTTTGTTTTGTTACCTTGCAGAAGATACCAGGCTGTCATTATTGATATATTGCTATTTTTTAAAGCATGGTATTTTATACCGTGCTGTTTTTATTTTCAGCTATTATCTTTTGCAGAAAAGGCAACTTTATAAAGAAAGGATAAAAGATGAAATTCGTAAAAAGCAATAAATATGACAAGCAATTTATGAAAGAAAATATGATGGGCCCGAACAGCATGAAGATATTAGAGGAAATGATTTCGGGCTTAGATTTGCGTGAAGGTATGCGCGTGCTTGATTTAGGGTGCGGAAAAGGTTTGACTTCGATATTCTTGGCGAAAGAACTCGGCGTAACGGTATACGCCACAGACCTATGGATAACGGCTACAGAAAACTATGAGCGGTTTAAAAAAATGGGGCTGGAAGACAGTATTATCCCCATACATGCAAACGCTTTTGACCTGCCGTACGCCGAAGAGTATTTTGACGCGGCCGTCTGCGTAGACGCTTATCTTTATTTTGGCACAGGCGAAAAGTTTATGGACGACTGCCTTGCCCCGTTGGTCAAGCCGGGCGGCGTTATCGCTGTTGCCGTACCCGGTTTAAAAGAAGAAAATCCAAATGCCATGAAAGAAATTGCGCCGTATTTGGGGCCTATTGAAATTGATACGTTTCATTCTGGCGATTGGTGGGGCGAGCTTCTTTCCAAGTCTAAAAAGTTCAAGGCCGATTCAATAATCGAGCTTACCGAATTCGATGAAGTCTGGAACGATTGGCTGGAATGCGACAACGAGTACGCCATTCGCGACAGAGATATGATAAAAGCCGATGGCGGCAGATTTATGAACCTTATTTCTATCGTTGGTAAACGAGTTTAGGTACTAGGGTTACTTTTAGGGTACTCTTCTTTTCTTAAAGAAAAGAAGCAAAAGATTAAGACATGCTGCTTTGCGGCATGTCTTTTCATATTATCAGTCTTATATTCTAATCAATTTATTGTTTTTCAATAATATTTTATTGTTTTAGAAGGTTTTTTTGTAATTATGTAGAATATATAATTATGGAAATTATATTTGCTGTACTGCTTATATTGCTTTTATTAGCAATAATAGGGCCACCGATATTATTGACGATAGTTAATTCTCGTAACCTTTTTGCTAAAAAACCTTATTTGCCTGTTACCACAGATATTCTGATTTTCTTGCTAGGGCCTTTGCTCACATGGCTTCTTTTTGCTATTTGGAATTCCCTATTTAGCAATGAAATGCAGAACCTAGTGATATTTCCACAGCCTCTTTTTAATTATCCGGTATTTATTATACTTGCCTTTATAGCAATCGCTGGTTATGCGCTGCTTCGCATTAAAAGAACTTCTCTTTCCCCGCCGGCGATTATAATTTGCATTGGTTCTCTTTTTATCGGCTGTAGTTTAAGTATAATATGGATTATACAGATTATTAACAGCAATTTTATAGATTTATTAGATGTTTCGGTAAGTATCTCGCTGTGTCTTTTTCCGTTAAATTATATTATATCGACAATCTCTTTGATTCGTAAAATAGAAAACGAGAGAAGTGCATCATCTTCTGGTTCATTATCGGAATAATCTTTTAACGACTTTTACATTCAAGCGGCACATGTTTATTTTTTTAAAGGGTAAATGGCAATATTTGTCGAAATATTATTTTAGCTCCAAATTTATTTGAGGTACATTTAATGGAAATCTTTTTTGTCATTTTTATTGCAAGTTTCCCAATCTTTTTTACATCCGTTAACATATATAATCTATTTTCAAAAAAGAAATTTATACAAAACGTTACGGATACTATGATTTTCACTCTTGGCCCCATTTTAACATTATTTGTATATGAGAGTTTCTGGAATCCGTTAAGTTGGCAGGAGTCTTTTACAAATAATTGGCTCATACTTCCTTTTCACGAACCGGTGTCAAACCATCTGTCTATATTGGTGATTGCTTTAATAGCTGTTTTTGGATATGCTTTACTTAGAATAAAAAAAACGTCCCTTCCTCCGCTTGTAATTGTTCTTTGCATGTCGGCAATGTATATTGGGTGTGCACTGAGCATAGTATGGATATTGCAGCTTTTGCCGCATATCGCTGAAGCAAACGTTTTGTTCCCATTTGAAGGATTCCTCATGTGTCTTTTCCCGTTAAATTTTATTATCTCAACGATAGCACTTTCCCGTCGAATTATACAAGAATCCGCCGAATCATCATCTAAAAAAGAATATGAATTACAATTTATGAAATGGTGCAGCAAGGTTCTTGAAAACAGCCGCAATTATCCAAATGCTGCTTTTATACTGATGTGGCCGCTTCTCTGTCTTATCGTTATCGTGTTGACTTTGTTCGGACAGAAACCCGATTCACTTATTACCGCTTTTACCGACACAAGCGACTGGCTGTTTTCACAGAAAGTCTCTCCCCCTGTCGATCCTTTCGGATGTGAATATCTTTGTACTGCTGCTTCAGGCGGTCATAAACGAGTTGTCAAACCTCTGCGCATAGGCGAACGCCTTGGACGCCCAATCATAGTCAACCGCCAGCTTTGCGTCGCTAACGCTTTTGAGGAGCTTATACAGAAAAAAACACCGCGTTTTCATAAACTCCTGCGCAGTATATATGATGTTGTCGGATACGCTATTGCAAAACGGATAAAAACACCGTTAGCCGCCGACATTGCCTATATTGTAATAAAACCGCTCGAATGGTTTTTGCTTTTAATCCTTTACCTTGTCGAGATTAAACCCGAAGACAAAATTGCAAAACAATACCTGCCCAATGGCAGCGCTCCAGAATAATATCTTACCCGTGTGCCTCTTCCCAGGCCTGCATAAGCTCGTCTATGCGCCCCTGCACGCTCTCGTGCTCGGCAGACAGCTCTATGAGCCGCTCCTCGCCAAGCCCCTCTGTGTTTGCAAGCGCACTCTCTATCTGCTCTAAACGCTCTTCCTGGCTCTCTATATCCTTCTCTATCTCTGTTATACGTCTTTTTGTCTCACGAAGCGCGTTTTCTTTTTCCTTATCGGCACGCTTTTGCTTAGCCAGCGCCGTTTTGGTGATATCTTGCTTTTCGGGCTCTTGCTCTTCCTTTTTCTGTTTTTCCAAGAACTCGAGATAATCCGACCAGTTACCGTTATATTTCGTCAACGAGCCGCTCTTCATATCAAGTACACGATTGGCGACCTTGTTTATAAAGTACCTGTCATGGCTGACGAAAAGCACTGTGCCGTCAAATTCGCTAAGAGCCTCTTCGAGCATTTCGCGGCTGTCCATGTCAAGATGGTTCGTAGGTTCGTCAAGAAGCAGAAAGTTGCCCTGCCCGAGCATGAGTTTAAGAAGCGAAAGCCTGCCCTTTTCTCCGCCCGACAAAAGCGATATTTTTTTAAACACATCGTCGCCGCAGAACAAAAACGACGCCAGCGCATTTCTCGCCTGCGTGTTATCCATATACGGATAAGCGTTTTGTATTTCTTCTAAGACGGTGTTGCCGCTGTTTAAGTTTTGCTGAAGCTGGTCATAATAGCTGACTGTAATGCCCGCCCCAAGGCTTACCTGCCCCTGCGTCGGCTTTAGGTTAGACGAGATGATTTTGAGCAGCGTGGTTTTTCCTATGCCGTTCGCGCCGATAAGAGCCGCTTTGTCGCCCTTTAACATCTTTAAATCGAGCCCCGAAAAAATCTGCTTTGAGTCAAACGCCATTGCGAGATTCTCCGCCAGCAATACATCGTTACCGCCGCGCCCGCCGGCATTGAGCTTTAACGAAATGCTTTTCTTATCGCTCTGCACTTTCTCAACGCGTTCCGTTTTATCTAATATCTTCTGCCGGGCATTTGCTTTGATAAAATTTTTGCCGCCGCCAATTCTTCCCCAAACTTTATACTGCTCAACAACCTGTTTCTGCCTCTTTAAATCTGCCTGATTGTGCTCATACGCTTTTTGCAGCAGCCTTATTTTCTCTTTTCTCTGCGCCGTATAAGAGGTATAGTTGCCTTTATATGTATCTATTTTGCCTTTTCGCAAATCGGCAATGTGAGTACAGAGCTGGTCCAAAAACCATCTGTCATGCGAAACAAGGATAACGGCGCCCTGCCATGTTTTAAGATACCCTTCGAGCCATGAGATAGCTTTTGTATCAAGATGGTTCGTCGGCTCGTCGAGAAGAAGCAGCCCCGGCTTTTCGAGCAGCAGCTTTGCCAGCATCAGCCTAGACCTCTGCCCTCCCGAAAGCGTGCCTGCCTCTCTTTGATACAAATCTTCGCCAAGCTCCAAGCCCTTCAGCACGCCTCTTATAGCGCTCTTATAGCCGTATCCGTCCGCGTCCTCGAACGCCTTGTTGATTTTATCGTATTCAAGCGATATCTTTTCCCATTGCTTTTTGTCTTCCGCCGCTTCGCACATATCATGCTCTAAGGTGCGCAAACGCTTTTCTAAAGAAAAAACTTCTTTATAAACGCCGAGCATTAAGTTCCAAACAGTCGTCTGCGCGGTTATCTGCGCCTCTTGCTCCAAATACCCCACGCTAATATTTTTTGGTATCTCAATCGTGCCCGCGTCGCTTTGTATCTCGCCGCATATTATACGCAAAAGAGTAGTCTTGCCCGCGCCGTTAGGGCCTACAAGCCCAAGCCGTGTATCGTCTTGCACAGAAAATGAGACGTCGGACAATATGCTGTCCGCGCCAAAGCTATGGCTTATGTTTTTAAGAGTGAGAGAAGTCAATAATTCCTCCGCAAAAATTGTTCGCAAAATAAAGCTGTCTTTTTAAATCGCTTCAAAGCTTCTAACTTTGTTTAAAGCGAGAAAAGCACATCCACATTTATTTCGCTCAAAGATTTTAAAAGCAAATCTGCCGCCGACATATCTTCTTTATTTCTGGAGTCAAGCAGCGCGATTACTTTCATTCCGGCAGCTTTTGCAGCCTGAACACCGCTTTTAGCATCTTCTATAACAACACATTCTTCAGGCTTTACGCCGAGCAGCTCTGCGCCAAGCAAAAAGATATCGGGCGCGGGTTTAGATTTTCCCGCCTTACAGCTCGTAGATATCGCCCCTATATATTCGCTTATGCCGAGCCGATTTATCACCATTTGTGCATTTTCTATTACCGATGAAGTTGCAACAGCCGCTTTAAGCCCTTTTTTTACGCAGTCCTTTAAAAAATCCAATGTAGCTGTAAAAGGGCGCAGCTCTCCCGTTTTATAGTATTCTTCCATATACGAAAGCTCTCTTTGCGCAAGTTCTTTTGGGTCTTGCTCTAATCTGTATTTTTCCTTAAGTTCCGTCCACATATCGAGCGGGATAATACCCGAATATTTGCGCATCTCCTCAATTGTCAGTTCGATGCCTGCGCTCTTTCCCGTTTTTATTGCCTGTTTGTTATATTCGGTTTCGGTATCTATTATCACACCGTCCATATCAAACAACACTGCTTTTATCAATTGTGTTCCTCCTTAAAAAAATTATATATTTTAAACATTATTAACTCACTTTTCGGCTATCTCCTGCCGTGCTTTTTTACTAAGGCCATCTAACACCAATTGGTACGACATATCCGCCATCTGCCTCAAAATATCGTCGGGCACATCGCCGTCTAAATAAACCGAGTTCCAATGCTGTTTGTTCATATAATATCCGGGCTTTATATCAGAATACTGCTCTCTTAACATATGCCCGAACTGAGGCTCGCACTTTAAAGTAACTATCGGTTTTTTCTGTTTATCCGTTCCCTGCAGTACAAACATCTTGCCGCCGACAAGATATCTGACCGCGTCCCATTCTATTTTATACTCTTTTACTGCTCCTTTTTTGCAAAGGCAATGAGCATCAAACCATTCGTATTTCATAAATTAAATAAGCTTTTCTAAATTAGCCACAGCGAGCTTACCCGCTTTCTTTAATATCTCCTGTACGGCCGGGTCGTCGGTGTTACCCGCGCTTATAACTATATAGCATCCTTCGGATAATATATGCAGCCCGGGCGTGCCTGTAAAGCAATCTTCGCCTATACCGCTGATATCAACATCGCTTGTTTCCTCGAGCCCCGCTTTGGCGGCGCCGTAAACCTCTTCGGGCGTTATCGTGCTGCCTTGCTGTATCGTCGACGGCTGTGTCAAAGATATCTGCAGAGAAGCAAACGAGCCGTCGGCCTGTGAATCATAAAATATTATCTTCTGCCCCACAGACTCCATAAACGTCTTTTCGCCTTCGCTGACCTCTTCTCCAAGAAGCTCTTGCGCCTCTTGCTTCGATATCAACTGCTCCGGCTCTATTATTGCTAAAGAGGCGCTTTGCGGCTCGCTGTCGTTTGTTTGTACGTCCGCCGGCTCTGCTGCCTCTTTGTTTATATCTTCCGATTCTTTAGGCGCAGGACTCGCTGAACAGCCTGCCAAAAACACAGCAACGCAAAGCAAAACTGCCGCTATATATGTGATTTTTTTCATTAAAAAAACCTTCTTTCATATTTCATATGGCTTTTTTCTATATCATAATATACTAAAACCCTGAAATATTGCAATAGGCGCGAGCGATTACAAAAAATGAAGTTTTATTACTTAAATTCTCAAAATTAGAATTCTCTTAATCAACATTATTTAACTTATTAAAAACTACTGTTTGTTCTTTAAGTGAAATCTTCCCAACTTGATATCCGTATTGAGGCAGTTCCTTTTTATAATTTAAAAAAGAATGGTCTATCTTGATTCCTGCAATATCATATATTTCAGCAAAAGATAATTTTATTGATGAATTGCCGTCCTTTTGTATATAATCCCATAAATCATTATATTTACTCACAATATACTGCTCCTTACAAATTGCATTTTTTAACTGTATTATTTATTTCCCCGTTATACTACAAAAAATAATCGAGCAATGCGTTCTCCCATGCGTTATTTTGGCTTTTCTTATAAAGCTTCTCTCCTTTTCGAGCACGCAGATATCCTAGCAGAGCTAAAAGTTCCTCCCTGCTTAATAAATCGAATACCAAAGAATATTCATTCTCAAAAAAGCATATGTTTAAAACCTCCATCAGGTCGCGCAGGCTGTGAACATATTGTTTTACCATCGCCAGCTTATCCGATGTATAGCGGCATTCTGCCATTTCGGAAATCAGTTCGCGCAGAGCTTCGTCCGGCATTGGAGCGCTATCGCAATAGCGTACATTATGTGTTTTTAAATCTGCCATTTTGAACGAAATGAACAAAGCATCGAATACCCCTTGTTCAAGCCGCACAATAAGCGATTTTTGTGCTTTTTTAATATATGCCATCATCTTTTTATCGTTTATATCAAGTAAAATAAAAATATCATTAATCGCCTTGGCAATACGGCTTTGCAGCATGGCTCTGTTCTGCCCTTCCAGCAGCGCCCGAAGCGCTTCTCTGTTTGCAGCAGTAATCTCAAGCGAGTGCATGTTCGTACCAAGCAGAGCATGACCGATTGTGTTAAAGAGTACAGGCTCAAAAATATTAATCAGAAGCTGCACACTGTCATCGCTGTATCCATGAAGCAAGCGTCTAATCAGAGCCGGCTCAAAGCATCTGCAAAAAGCGTTTTCCAGTGAAAGCCTCAGCATATATGCGTTTATGTATTCGATACCTCCTATCTCCGGTACGGCGATACAAAGCGGGTAATCAATATCACATGGCGTTTCGTGCGCAAAAAAACGCCCGTCATACTTCCGGAAAAACGCAGGCAGGGCTTTTGTAACAGTATCGCGATACGCGATATTATTAACATGGACAGGGCTTTCTTTAAGTTCGGACAGCAGCAATTTCCCCTCTGTTATGCACTCTTCCAAGACCGCCTGCCCCGAGCGAAACAAACTCTCCAGCGGCTCGGATTTAAGCAGTTCCATCGGATTATCCGCCTGCTTAAGACAGGTACCAATCGAATAGCACATTGATTCTAGCAGTTCCTTAGTAAGCTCAATCCGCAAAGAGCTGCTATCGCCCATCGTAAAGCGTTCTGTTTGGCTGCCGAGCAAACGCCAGAGCTGTCCCTGTATACTTACAGCTTCGTCTTTTGTCAGCATACCGTCCGACGCCGCGGCACGAAACACCGCCTCAAAATAACGCGCACTGCTCAGCCCGGTATCAATGCGTTTATGATTTTTGATAATATGCGACATACCGCCTCCCATCATAGACTATCCACATTGTCTCCAAATCTGACTTTGCGCGCAGCAGTCTCTAGAACAGTCTCGCGCAGGTAGTCAAGAGAGCCTTCGCACTCTCCGTCCAAGCTTAATTTCATCAAGTGAATCAATTCGTCGTCGCTGATGCCATCCATCGATTCGTTTTTGAAATAATAGAATATGTCTTGCAGCTCAGAAAGTGTATCTTCGTAGGTATCCTGATTGATATAAGGCGAATCACAGAATGTGACGATAAGCTTTTTTAAAACTCCTTCGCCGAACTCGATTCTTCCCGTATCTTCCAACGCTTCGAACCGCCTTTTTATTAGGTTCATTATCTGTGCCTGCGAGAGTTTCAATCCGTATTTTATTGTGAGGTCGTTACAAGCATCAATCTCTTCAGAAATCTGTAACGCAACGCTTTCAAACGGTATAAGGCTAAATATATTATCCATCAAAAATCTCCCAATCTGTCTTTAACTATTATACAAAGACAGATAAAAAACAACCAGTCTTGAAATTTTGCCTATTTTATGGTATAGTAAATGCATAAAATTTATAGAAAAATTAAACAAACCGCTTAAAGCGGTTTTTTTGCTGCAAAGGTAAGAAAAAGCAGCTAAACGCATACACAAAAATCCAGGACATAATATAAGTACTGGTTTTTTTAGTTTGCTCCGACGTGGTAACCGCGGCAAACATAAGAGAAATTCTTCGTATATAAAAATTCAAATCCCCTGCTATGCAACGCTTTGCGGTGATTATCGAGGACCAACAAAGCGTATACAAAAAATTATTTGTATAGCCTCCCCAGCTAAGCCGAAGCTTTGTGGAAAACTAAAAATAACCCCTAACGAAGTTTCCAACAGGGGCCCCCGCTAAGCCGAAGCTTTGCGGGGATAAGGAGGAGCAACAAAGCGTATACAAAAACCCAGGCATAAAATGCCTGGGTTTTTTGGAGCGAAGTTTGCTCCGACGTGGTGACCCATCGGCGATTCGAACGCCGGACACCTTGATTAAAAGTCAAGTGCTCTACCAACTGAGCTAATGGGTCATGTTATAATACTGCAATAATTCGCAAAATTATCAAGCAGGTGGCTGGGGTGGCAGGATTTGAACCTACGCATGCGGGAGTCAAAGTCCCGTGCCTTACCGCTTGGCTACACCCCATCGGTCCTTTTTAAAAATTTCTGGGGTGAATGGTGGGAATCGAACCCACGGCCTCTAGGGCCACAACCTAGCGCTCTAACCAACTGAGCTACACCCACCAAATAAGCCTGGCGCGCCTACAGGGACTCGAACCCCGGACACACGGCTTAGAAAGCCGTTGCTCTATCCAGCTGAGCTACAGGCGCCCACTGCCGGCCGCCATCAGCCTACATTCTATGAGCAACCGACAAGACGGAATTTTATCACAAGAACGGGCTAATGTCAATAACCAGCGGCATATGATTTTAATATTTTGTGACATTTATTCTTTCGGAGATTTGAGGGGATTAAACAGCGTTAGAGCGCATCTTTGATAAATCTGGATGATTTAAGCGGTTTTTGGAGCGCATGCTCAAAATACTCTATTAATACGCTCGCTAGCTTTTTTTCTATTCGCTTGTCAATACTTACCTTTTCTATGTCTCTCGGCAGTATATTCACCATCTTATAAAGCGCATTTAAAACCCCGCTGTCAATACGTTTTGCTCCGTGTTCTTTAGCGCACGAGGCGCAAACAACGCCGCCGTCATTAAGCGAAAAAGCGGTAAGCGCAGACCGGCTGCCGCAGATTACGCAATTCTCTATGCTTGGGTAAATACCTTCTATATATAGCAGCCGCTGTACGAAATAGCATACCGCCGCAGCCCATGAAACGAGCTTTTTATCAAGCGCGTACAAAACATTTATTGTAAGCGCGAATAATTTCGGCGCCTCATAATCTTCCTGCGCTACCGTGTTTGCGGCGTCGGCAATAAAACACGCGGCGGAAAACACATCATAATCGTTTTGCAGGCGGGCAAAGCTGTATTTTTCGTGAAAACTTTTTACTCCGTAAAATCCGTTCTTCTCGTAAAAACCGTACTCACCGCAGCAAAAAAGAGACGATGCACAAAACAGCTTGGATGTCTGCTTTTTCGCTCCTCTTATTTTCGCGGGCATTTTACCGTAATCTTTTGTAAGCAGCGTTACCATTCTGTCGTTATCTTTAAAATCGGCCGTCTTTATAACGACGGCAAGCGTCTTTCTCAAAACCTTATACCCTTATTCATATCCAAGCTGGCGCAAAACTCTGGTGCTGTCCCGCCAGTTTTCTTCTACCTTTACCCAAAGCTCTAAAAACACCTTCATACCAAAAAGCATTTCTAAATCTTTTCTGGCTTCGGTACCTATGCGTTTTAGCATACGGCCTCCGCTTCCTATGATAATTGCTTTGTGCCCTTCTCTTTCGCATATAATCGTTGCGGAGATTTCAACTATATCTTTGTCTTCTCTGAAAAAAACCTTCTCGATATTAACGCCGACGCCATGCGGCACTTCTTCGCGCAGCAGATTTAACGCTTTTTCACGTATCATCTCCGCCGCTATAACGCGCTCGGGCTGGTCTGTGTACTCGTCTTCGGGGTAATACTTAGGTCCGGCTATAAGATACGTCCTGAGCTTCGCCATAAGCCCGTCTACGCCGTCCCCCGTCTTTGCAGATATAAGATACACCTGCTTCGCCCCTTGGTTTCTTATCTCCTGCGCTATGCTTTCGCTCGTGTCTCTATCGACAGCGTCAGTTTTATTAACAGCCGCTACAATCGGCAGCCCGCCTTTTATAAGCTTTTGCAGCACCGCCTTGTCTCTGTCGCCAAGCCCGTGCTTTGCATCGCACAAAAATACAACCGCCTCTACGTCTCTTGCGCAATCGTATGCCGTTTTGACCATATACTCTCCCAGTTTATTCTTTGGTATGTGCACGCCCGGAGTATCCAGAAAAACCATCTGAAAATCTTTGCCTGTCACAATGCCTGCTATCTTATTTCTCGTCGTCTGCGGTTTTTTTGAAACTATGGCGACCTTCGAGCCCACGATATAGTTCATCAAAGTAGATTTGCCTACGTTCGGGCTTCCGACTATCGCGATAAACGCTGATTTGTGCTCCAAATTATATCTCCATATCTTTGCCCGAAAAAGCTTTATACAAAAGCTCATCAAGCGGTTCTGTGTCATTTTCTAAATCGTTGTTAGAAGCAATTATTTGCATCTCGGGCGAGAATTCGTAAAGCGCCTGCCTGCATACTCCGCAAGGATATGTAAAACTGTCCGAATCGGAAGTAATGGCAATAGCCTCAAACTCTTTTTCGCCGCTTGAAACCGCTTTATAAAGCGCCACGCGCTCTGCGCAGCACGCCACGCTGTAGGCGGCGTTTTCAATGTTTGCGCCCGTATAAACTTTGCCGCTTTTTGCAAGTATAGCGGCGCCCACTCTAAACCTCGAATAAGGCGCGTATGCGTATTTTTTTGCCTGCTCGGCCTTTTTTAAAAGCGATTCATATTTCATGATAATCCAAACCCCGCTTTTTTCAAAATTTCTCTTTGTTTGCTGCGGATTTCTTCTTCTTCTTTCCTGTCCATATGGTCATACCCGAAAAGATGAAGCATGGAATGAGCAACTAAAAAAGCGACTTCCCTCTCGAGCGAATGGTCAAACTCTTCCGCCTGCTTGTCGGCACGCTCAAGTGATATAGCAATGTCGCCCAAAAACTCTTTTTCTCCAGAAGGAAAAGAGAGTACGTCGGTAACTTTGTCTATACACCGGTACTGCCGGTTTAAGCGCCTTATTTCATCATCACAGGTAACAAGAAGGCTGACGCGAAGCCGGCCCCGTTTGCCTTCCAGCTTTGCCGCCGTTTTGGCGGCTTTTAGCGCCGCTTTTCTGAGCCCTTTATCAAACAATGCGCCTTTTTCTGTAATCGATAATTTTAGCATATTACTGCTCCTGCCCCGGATATTTAACCCGTTCGTGAAGCGCTCCGTCAAAAACATTCAGAAAAGCCTTCGCGATTATATTTAAATCGCGTCGGTTTAACGGGCACTCGTCTAACTGCCCGTCGTTATACTTATCTTTTATCAGCTTGTTTATCATCTCTCTTGCCTGCTCCTGGTCGGGGTCGTCCATGCTCCTTACAGCCGCCTCAACGCAATCGGCAAGCATTACAATAGCAGACTCTTTGGTAGAAGGCTTGCTTCCTTTATACCTGTACGCCGCTTCATCGGGCTCGCGCCCCTCTTCTGTCGCTTTATGGTAAAAGTATGATACAACGGCATCGCCGTGATGCTGTACCAAAATCTTTTGTATGTCTCTCGGAAGTTTATATTTCTGCGCAAGTTCAAGCCCATGCGCTATATGCCCTGTAATTATTTTGGCGCTCTCGGAAGGCTTTAACTTGTCGTGCGGATTGTCGCCTTTTTGGTTTTCCTTAAAATATTTCGGGTTTTTTAATTTGCCCACATCGTGGTAATAAGCGCCCACTCTGCAAAGCAGCGCATTTGCGCCTACGGCGTCCGCGCCCGCTTCCGCAAGGTTTGCCGTAAGCACGCTGTGGTGGTAAGTACCCGGCGCTTCAACCGTCAGCCGTTTTAGAAGCGGATGGTTAGAGTTAGAAAGCTCTAAAAGCTTTGTGGGCGTTGATACCCTGAATATCGCTTCCCATATTGGCAAAGTGCCTATAGCCAGCACACCGGCAAGAATACCGCTTCCCAGAGCGTAAGCGCAGTCAATCAAAAGGCTGTCCGTCAAAAACTCTCCCGAACCTATAAGGTTTACCAGCAAAGCCACGGCAACGTTGACTCCGCCCGCAATAAGCCCCGCGAAAATAAGCGATGCCCTATGCCCCGGACGGTATAAAGCGAATACCGAGACAGAACCGCCTATTATTGTCATCATGACTGTACTTAGCATGGTTACGCTAAGAAGCCCCGTGTTCCATGAACAAACAGCGCCCACGATAAACGCTAAAAATATGTTAAGCGCAAGCGCACTTTTCTGCGAAACGAGCACGCTCGCAAGCATCGTTCCGAAAAATACAGGTATTATCCTTGAATCGAGCCTCGAGAGCGGCACCGAAATAGCTACGATAAGCGCTGATATAACAGCGAGTATAAGCAGCTTTCTCGTCTCTGCAAGAATCTCGCTTTCGAACTGATACAGGTATACACCGTAAACGCAAAACAGCAGCGCAATGAACAAGAACATGCCTATATAAAGAGTGTAATCAGCTTTTTCTCCCCCTACCACGCCAAGTTCCTGCAGCACGGCAAGCTGTGCCTCGGTCACCGTTTCTCCTGCGACCACAACCGTCTGGCTTTGTTTGTACATAACGGGCGAAATCTTATCCGCCGCTTCGTCTTTTGCCTTCTGCGTAGCCGCTTTGTCATAAAGCATGTTAGCTTGAAGATTTTCTTCAACGGGCAGGTACGCTACATACGATATATCCCTGTCCGAATACAAAGATTCTATCTCTCTGTCTATACCGTCTTTTTCCGTTTGGAGATGTTCCTCACGAATTCCGTTATCCAAAGAAACTTGCACTATATCGCGCACGTCTTCTTTGATTTTCATTATCTGCGCTTCTTCAAGCGAAGCCATTTTATAGACGATAGAATCGGGAAGATCCGGCTCGCCCATTATATCTCTTATTTTATTTATCTGTTTTTTTGTTAAAAACTCTTCCCAGTCTATATCCGAAGGATCATAACTGTTTTCAAAATCTTCTTTTGATACGCCGTATGCCGCGTCTGCCATTTTGTCATCTATATATTCGTCGAATACATATTCTGTTACCAAAATCATATCTTCAAAGAAACCGGAAATTTTTATTTCAACGTCCGATTTTATTGCGTCGTCTATAGTATACATAGGCAAGACTTCCGCCTCTGCCTGCGCTATTGCCGCTTCGGTAGACACGGTATCCGTTACATCTTTACATGCGGATATGGTAACCGGCGCCGTCTTGCCTGCGGTCAGGTCATATTTTATAGGAGTTACGGACAGCGCAACAAAGCCGAATATAACTATCATAGCTATACCGCCTATAATAATTGATACTACAGCCTGCCTTTTTGATACAGATCTTTTTTTGTATGTACCCATATATTATCCCCTTCGGTTTTCGTGTTTTTCATACGCCTTTATGATACGCTGTACAAGTACGTGCCTCACCACGTCCTTGTGCGTTAAAAACTGCACGCTTATGTTCTCCACACCTTCGAGTATGGATATGCATTGCTTAAGCCCGCTTCTTTTTTCTTTGGGCAAATCTATCTGCGTTATGTCTCCCGTTACTACAACTTTGGAATTTTCCCCGAAACGCGTAAGAAACATTTTCATCTGCGCTTCGGTACAGTTTTGCGCTTCGTCCAATACTATAAAAGCGTCAGAAAGAGTACGCCCGCGCATATAAGCTAATGGCGCAACCTCTATAATGCCGCGCTCCGAGAGCCTTGCGAAAGATTCCGCGCCCAAAAACTCATACAGCGCGTCGTATAACGGCCGAAGGTACGGGTCTACTTTGTTCTGCAGGTCACCGGGCAAAAATCCGAGGCTCTCCCCCGCTTCTACAGCCGGGCGCGTAAGTATAATTCTTTCTACCTCTTTGTTTTTAAGCGCTACTACCGCCATAGCCATAGCAAGATATGTCTTGCCCGTTCCGGCAGGCCCAATCGCGAACACCATGGTATTTTCACGTATCGCTTTTACATACCTTTTCTGCCCTATAGTTCTGCTTTTTACCTGTCTGCCTTTGTGGGTAATGGCGATAACGTCCGCCATAATTTCTTCAATGGCGTCCGCATTGCCTTCTCTTGCAAGCTCGACTGCATATCGTATTTTAGACAAATCTATTTTATCATGCCGACGAAGCATACCAAGAAGCTTGTCCACCACAATTTTTGCAAGCTCTGCGTCTTCGGGCTTTCCGAATATTGCGATATGCGTGTTTCGCGAAATAATGCTCGTTCCCGTTTCTTTTTCTATCGCTTTCGCGTTTTCGTCAAACGCCCCGAAAAGCGAAATCAGCTGCTCCATGTTGTCAACTTCTACACCAAGTTCAACGTTATTGTGTTCCAAATATTATTCCTCCAAATAAACCGCTTTTCCTATGTCCTCCTGCGTCTGCAGATATACAGTCACAGCCAGGGTATCGTCACTCACCTCAAAAAACGCGCTGTGCCCAGTTATCTTAATCTCGGGCGCAACCTTTGCCTTTGCTTTATAATACGCTCTTTCTTCAAGATAAACTTTAAGCTTCTGCAAATCCGCAGGAGTTTTTATAACTTCTACTTCGCTGTGCCTAAGCACAGCCACCTTTACGGGCAAAAAAAGCCTTCCGCCTATATAATATTCATCTTCTACTTTCGTATCATATTCGTCAAACGAACACTGTCCGTCTATCGCCGCACTGTCTTGTCCTATGTTTATTATGCGCTGCGTCTGTGTCCTGCCCGTCTGCTTTCTCGTTTGCTCAAAAATCGGTTTGCTTTCTTTTGCGGTATACCAGACGCTGGCGATAACTTCCCCGCGCGCCGCAAAAAGCATACGCGGCATATTTTCGTCCCATATAAGGCCGGAGATTAAAATATCTCCCTTTCTTACCGTATCACCAGGGCTGACCTCCGCCCGTCCGCAAAGCGCCGTAACACTCTCTATAAATCCGTCTTTTTCCGCCACTATGTTGCACGGCGTGTCCTCGTCTATTATCTCGGGGATTGGCTCTGCCGGCACGATTTCTACATATACCACAACGCCTTTTATGCTAATATTCATCCAGGCGAATTCTTCATGCTCTATTATTATGCGTGTCTGCGCTTTATCTAGGTCTAAACCGCCCTTATAAGCGCCCGGCTCTATACCCTGCTCAGCAAGCTCTGCTAAAACCGCCTTAGTTTCTTCTATTCCCGAAATCCTTATATCCCAAACAAAAAACGAAGATATTATGCCCGCTATCGCTAAGATTATCAATCCAAACAGCAGCGTTTTTCTGTGCGTTATCCATTTAACCCCGAAAGGCACTCCGCCTTTTTTCAAAACGGTGATTTTATATCTGCCGGACGCGGTCTGCGTAAGCCTGTCAAACCCCGAGGCGCTAAGCGTTGCATGCAGCACGGTATAAGAAAACCGCGATACGTCAAACACTCTTATGCCTTGTCTTGCAGCAGTGTTTAAAAACTTTTCAAGAGACAGGCCTTCTATGCGTATCATAACATATCCACAAATAAAATTCCATATTCTAAAAACCAAAGTACCAGCCTCTTTTACTCAAAACTTTTCTAGCTTTATGCTATCTATTTTGCCTTTTATCGCGGCATCATCACGGCCAAAGCGCAGCAGTGTTAAGCCGTCTCCTTTTATTATAAGATTGTGTCCGCCTATGTTTATGTTAACGCGCTTTTGTGTATATTCGACTACGCCTTTGTGGTTCTCTAAATAAACGTCGGTGTTGTCTATCATAATAAGGCGCATGCATCCTGCCGCTTCGGGTGCAAGATCAAATTTCTGGACTATTTTCTTTTTAACCTGATTTATTTTTGCTTTCAAGCTTGTGCCTTTCCGCATGAATATTTCGCGGCTGCCCCAGTCCGCAGTTTTCTTTATAAATTTTATGCCGCGTAAATAAAAAAAAGAAGGCCTGTTAAAAGCCTTCTAATGTTTGTGTTTTGGTTTTTATTTTCAGCTTGGCTCGTCCACTACTATTCTTCCGGGTGTATGCTCGACAACGATTATCTCGCTGTCTTTGGCTATATACGCTCCCGAAGTTACTACGGGATAACGCACGCCGTCTATTCTAGCCGTGCCCGCCGGGCGCAAAACCGTAAGCGCAATGCCTTTTTTCCCCACAAGGCTTGGAATATGCTCGTGGCTGACATACCCCGCTTCGGCAAGCATGTTGTCTCCCAATGCAAGCTTTCTAAGAAGCCCCAGCCGTTTGAAAAGTTTATACAGCAGAGGCAAAAGTATAAGGCTTCCGACAATGCCTATGCAAAGCACTATCAAGAATGTAGTGATGTTTCTTGCTGCGAACATCATTCCTGCGGCTATACACACAAACCCCAATATTCCAAAAACACCGAAACCCGGTACTGCTATCTCTATGCCTAAAAGCACAAGCCCCGCGAAAAACAGCGCCAGGCTCCACCACTCGGCGAATCCCGCGAGAAACCCTCCGAAAAAATACAAAGCGAAACAGATAATAGACATTATACCGAAAAATCCAAAACCCGCCGTGAATATCTCTATGCCCATGCATACGGCAGCTATAAGAAACAATACGCTAACTACAGCGGTGGACGTCAGAAACTGCGCAGCACGCACCGGAAAACTCATAGCCTGCTCCTGCGCTTCGTAGCCTGCGTATCCAAGCATTTTCAGCGCCTCGTCTATTGACGATGCCGTTCCGTCGCTAATGCCAAGCTCGGCCGCCTTGTTCGCGCTCAGCGACAAAAGCTCTCCTTCTTTGGTCACGCCGTCTATACTGATACGCTTATCTGCGAGAGCGGCTATAACATTTGTATCTCTCCCTCTTGCCTCGGCGGCGGAAGTGAGTATACCCACCCACGTGGCTATCGTCTTTTCGTCGTTTGGAATAGTCTCGGCCGCGCCTATGACGGCAGAGTCTGCCATTATTATATTTTCACACGATATAGATACAAGCACACCCGCGCTAAGAGCGTTTCTTGTTATATAACAATCTATAGGAATGTTTGCTTCGAGTATCACTTTTTTTATGTTGTCCGCTTCTAGTATCTGTCCGCCGTAAGTATCTAAAACGAGTACGATAGGCTGGCCTAAAACTTCGGCTTCGCTGATAGCGTCTTCAATGTACGCCGTCATAGCTGCGTTGACTTCGCCCTCAACTTCAAGCAGACGTACGGTATTGTCATCAGCGGCAAATGCTTCGCCTATGAATATGCTGAGTAAACAAAACACAGCAAAAACTATATAGAAAAACTTATATCTTCTCATTGTGTACTCCCTTTCTTAAACACCTGCCTTAAAGCCTTTATTAATACTTAAAAAATAACAAAACCCGAGAGCAACTGCCTCGGGCTTATTTGCAATAATTATGTAAGCTCTTAGCGCTTTCTCTTACGAGCAGCTTCTGCCTTTTTCTTTCTCTTGACACTCGGCTTCTCGTAATGCTCGCGCTTTCGAAGCTCTGCCATTGTGCCCTCTCTTGCGGTTAACCGTTTAAACCTCTTTAAAGCATTCTCTAAAGATTCGTTTTCACCGACACGTATTTCTGCCACTAATTTACCCTCCCTCCCATATCCCACGGGACATTTTGCCCGACAATGGGAGTTTTTTAACTCAAATGTATTATAGTCAACGAGTTTAAAAAAGTCAACCTTAGATTGCTTACAGTTTTTTGCTCGAGCTTATTATTTCGCCCTTAATTTACATAGCGCGCGCTCAAAATACTCGGGAAGCGGCGCGTTAAACTCTAACTCTTCGCTCGTTCCCGGATGGCGCAGAATAAGTGTTTTTGCGTGCAATAACTGGCCTTTGCTGTGTAATTTGGGGTTTTTGGACCCGTATACCGTGTCTGCCGCCACCGGCCTTTTTATACTTGCCAGATGCACTCTTATCTGATGTGTGCGCCCTGTTTCCAGTTCTGCTTGAATATATGTAAATTCTCCGAATCTTTCGAGTACTCGTATTTTTGTGACTGCATTTCTGCCGTTTTCGTCTACAGCCATCTTTTTCCTGTCTTTTTTGCTTCGGGCTATGCTTTTATCTATAATCAGTTCATCCTGCTTAATGTTGCCGTGTACAATAGCCTCATATATTCTTCTTGCGTTTTTGCTTTTTATCTGCTCGGCAAGAGAGATATGAGCCTCGTCATTTTTCGCGATCACCAAAAGCCCTGAAGTATCTTTATCTATTCTATGCACAATACCCGGGCGTATCTGCCCGTTTATTCCCGACAAATCTTTCAAATGAAAAAGCAGCGCGTTTACAAGCGTTCCCGTATAGTTGCCCGGCGCGGGATGCACGACCATTCCCTGCCGTTTGTTTATTACGGCTATATACTCATCCTCAAACACTATGTCTATAGGCATATCCTCGGGCAGAGCCTGTATCTCGCTCGGCTCACCAATACGAACGGTAATAATATCTCCTATGCGTATCTTTTCGCCCGGTTTTGCCGCTTTTTCGTTTATGAGCACATCGCCCGCCGTAATAGCGTTTTTAATGCGCGACCTCGAAAGCGGCATATTATCGGCAAGAAATTTATCCAGCCTGTCCGCTTTTTTCTCCGCGACGATTTTGGTTTGCTTTTCCATGCCTAATATATTACCACTCATTTTAATCAATATCAATGAGTACGGGTATTAGCAGCAGGCACGGCAGGGCGTATACGTTAATATTATATAATATGATTTTTATAAGAAAGCTTGCTTTGTTTTGCTTGTCTAATGTATTATAATGTCTATATTAAAAAAGATTGGATATGTTTAAATGGCGATATTAAAAAAACCCGAATGGCTGAAAATGAAAGTTAACTTTGAGGCAGTGGCAGAGATGGAGAAAATTCTACGCTCTTTGTCGCTGCATACTGTATGCGAAAACGCGAACTGCCCAAACCGCGGCGAGTGCTTTAAAAACAAAACGGCTACTTTTATGATACTCGGCGAAAACTGCACAAGAAACTGCCGGTTCTGTGCCGTAAGCAAAGGAAAACCTACCCCTTTAGACCCTAATGAACCGGGCAATGTCGCCATAGCCGCGCAAAAGCTCGGATTGCGGCACACAGTCGTTACAAGCGTAACAAGAGACGACCTTCCCGACGGCGGCGCGGCGCATTTCGCGCAAACAATCAGAGAACTAAAAAAGCTTATGCCAAAAAGCACGGTAGAAGTGCTCATACCCGATTTTCAGGGCAGCCTTGACGCTCTTAAAATCGTTATAGACGCGCGGCCCGACATAATAAATCACAACATAGAAACGGTACCGTCGCTTTATAAAACAGTGCGCCCTATGGCTATATACGAAAGGTCGCTCGAACTTCTAAAACGCGTAAAGAAGTACGGAAACGGCATACACAGCAAAACGGGTATTATGGTGGGGCTCGGCGAAACTCAGGATGAAGTGCTTGGCGTAATGGACGACCTTATAAAAGCAGAGTGCGATATGTTGACCATAGGCCAGTACCTATCGCCGTCAAAACAGCATTTGGAAGTCGCCGAATATATAACGCCCGCGCAGTTTGATGAATATAAACGGCTGGGCTTAAAAAAAGGCTTTACGTATATTGCAAGCGGCCCTCTTGTCCGAAGCTCGTATAACGCCATTGAAGGCATGAAAGAAATGGAAAAGAAATAATGGTTTATTTAAAAAGCGACAGCACAGACGCCAATTTTAACTTCGCGCTCGAAAAATATGCTATAGAAGAGCTTGACATAGCAAAAGAATATTTCATGTTTTGGAGAACGGCCCCTACGCTTATGGTAGGAAGGTACCAAAACACTCTTGCCGAAATCAACATGCCTTTCGCGAAAGCAAATAATATAAACATAGTGCGCAGAATCACGGGAGGCGGTACTATCTATACAGACGAGAACGGCTGGCAGTTTTCTTTTATCGTTAAACAAACGGGCAGCAAAAAAATAGAATTCGGAACGTTTACCAAACCTATAATAGACGCTTTAAAATCTCTCGGCGTAAACGCATACAAAAGCGGCAGAAACGACCTTGTTATAGACGAAAAAAAGATTTCGGGCAACGCGCAGTATATACGCAAAGATGTAGTACTCCATCACGGTTCGTTATTGTTTGATACAGATTTAGAACAGCTTGTGCGCGCACTTAACGTCGCCGATGAAAAGATAATATCAAAAGGGATTGCATCGGTACGCCAAAGAGTCACAAACATCGCAGATTATCTTGAAGAGAAAATAGACAGCACGCAGTTTCGCGATGTTATGCTAAAATTCTTGCTAAAAGACATGGAAACATACGAGCTGACAAAAAATGATATAGATAGAGTTAAGCAAATAAAGCAGTCGTTTTTTGATAAATGGGAATGGAACTTTGGAAACAATCCGAAATTTAATATAACAAAAGAAAAAAGGTTTGCGGGCGGAAAGCTTATGGTACAGTCTTTTGTAGAAAAAGGCAACATCACGCAGATTAATTTTTACGGCGATTTTTTCGCCAAAGAAGGGTTGTCTGATTTAGAGAAAAAACTAGCGGGATGCCTGTATAAAGAAGACGAAATCAAAAAGCTTCTCGAGTCGGAAAACGCAGAAGACTATTTTTATAATATTACACTCGAAGAATTATTGAGCTGTATTATATAAGAAACTGTTTTAGTGTCATCAGAGCCCAAAGGCGAAGAATCTTTTGCACAAATTTTTTAAAATTCTTCATTCGCTTCGCTCTTTTAAAAATGACATCAGATAATATTTATTCTGCGGTATCTTTATTTTCTTGCTCTGTTTTTGTGTGTTTAGCGAAAAGGCGCTTGCCGTCTTTTTCTTTATAGATAAATATTATATACACGCCAAGAAGTATAGAGCCGACCACGAGGCACGCATCGGCGACGTTGAACACCCACGGGAAAAATCCTATTCCCGAAAAATCGAACATGTCGCGCACATAGCCAAACAATACCCTGTCGATAAAATTTCCAAGCGCGCCGCTAATGATAAGTGAAAGTGTTATTTTTAAAAACAATTTCTGTATTTTTCTTGTCTTTATCATAAATACAGTTGCCGCAATAAGTATAACGCTTGTTATAATAATGAAAAATACCTGAGACCCCGGTAAAATACCAAAAGACGCACCTGGATTTGGGACATATGTTAAATGAAATATATCTTTTATTATTGGCACAGAGTGCCCCGGTGCCTCTAATAACATAGGTACCAGTAAAAACTTGGTAAGCTGATCCGCCGCAACCGCCGCAGCAATAATGATTATCTGTAACATTAAATCCTCCGTTAAAGCTGTGTTTCTTTGCCTTCAGCAAGCCTTTGTATATTTTTCCTGTGTGAATAGAGCACAAGTGCCAGCAAAAGCGCACACGTACCGTGATGCCAGAAATTGCCCCAGTAAAAAATAAGTGAGCATACGAAAATGAGCGCTGTGCCTGTAAGCGAACCAACCGACATGGTTTTAGTGATTGCTATAAGAATTATAGCTATTCCGAACACAGCCGCCGCCGGAAGAGGCATCATAATAAGAAAAACTCCGAAACTTGTGGCTACGCCCTTGCCGCCTTTAAACTTAAGAAATACCGGCCAGATATGCCCCAGCACCGCCGCAAGCCCGCCGATATATACAGCCAGCTGTCCCGAAAGCTCTGTAACGGGAGTACCGGCAAAAAAAGCGCCGAGTTCTCCGAATAGCAAAAGAGCGATAAGCGAAGCAGCCGCGCCTTTCAGCACATCGCCGAGAAAGGTAATAAGCCCTATAGCCCATCCATAATTACGGATAGCGTTTGCAGTACCGGCATTTCCGCTTCCTACGTCTCTTATATCTTTGCCCTTAAAAATCTTTCCCGTTAAATATCCAAATGATATACAACCTATAAGATATCCTATTACCGCACTTAAAATATAGTTTAGAACCATAACCTAAACCTCCCTGCCTCAGTCTTTTTTATTTCTTGCAACTACTCTTATGGGTGTGCCCGAGAAGTCGAATGATTTTCTTAAAAAGTTTTCGAGATACCTCAAATACGAAAAATGCATAAGCTTTCCGTCGTTCACGAACAAAACTATATACGGAGGCGAAACCGCAACCTGTGTGGCATAAAAAATTTTCAGCCTTCTTCCCTTATCTGCCGGCGGCTCTACCATTGTTACAGCCTCGGATACGCACTCATTAAGCAGCCCGGTCGTAATGCGCCGGCGGCTGTTTTCTAAAGCGGAAGCGAGTTCGCCGAAAAGCTTATCTATTCTAAGCCCGGTAAGCGCCGAAATGTACACTGTTTTAGCATAACTCATAAAAGCAAGATCGCTCTCGATATTTTTGTTATATTTATTAATCGTGTGTGTGTCTTTCTCAACAGCGTCCCATTTATTGACCGCGATGACACACGGCTTTCCTTCGTCGTGCACAAAACCCGCAATTTTTACATCCTGTTCTGTAATTCCTTGTACCGCGTCTATCATAACCACAACAGCGTCTGCGCGCCGTATCGCCGCAAATGAGCGTATTACGCTGTACCGCTCGATAGATTTATCGGCTATACGCGCCTTTTTCCTTATGCCCGCCGTGTCGATAAGCACAAAATCTGTGCCGTTTTGAGTAAAAGGCACGTCTATGGCGTCTCTTGTCGTACCCGCTATATCGGAAACTATCGTTCGATTTTCTCCTATTATGCGGTTTACAAGAGAAGATTTGCCTACGTTCGGTTTTCCTACAACCGCTATTTTTACCGCCTGTGTTTGTTCATCCTCATCCTTTTTTGGAAAATGAGCTATTATCTCGTCAAGCAGGTCGCCAAGCCCTAATGCCTGAGCCGCCGATATTGCGAAAAGGCTGTCTGTGCCAAGCGCGTAAAAATCGTACATTGACATCTCGTCTTTTTTTGTATCCGTTTTATTAACGACGGTAATAATCGGCTTTTTAGCCTTGCGCAGTATATCGGCAACTTCATAGTCCGCCGGAACCACGCCCTGTTTTGCGTCAACAAAAAAAAGTATAACGTCTGCGATATCAACCGCCAGAGCGGCTTGCAGCTTCATCTGTTTGCGTATTTCGTCGTTGCTCCCGGGGTCAATTCCGCCCGTATCAATAAGCGTAAACTCGTGCGTCAGCCATTCTGCGTCCGCATAAATCCTGTCTCTTGTCACACCGGGCGTATCTTCTACTATAGATATTCTTTTTCCCGCTATTCTATTAAAAAATGTGGACTTTCCGACGTTAGGCCTGCCGACGATTGCCACAAATGGTTTTGCCATATTTACCTCTGTTATATTTTTGATATAAGCTTAGCAAAATGATATCCGTCGCTTACCGGATAAACAGGTATGCCAAGCTCTTTCTTAAGCTGCCCGAGCGTCATATCGTCAAGAAATATTTTATCGTCCCGCAAAGATCCGCCCGATATTAAAAGCGCCCGTCCTAAATCTTTTCCTTTAAGCGCTTTTGCATAATCTTTTCCGCCAAGCAGCCCCGAAACGGTAACGCCGCCGCCGAAAGTATGGTTTTTTACCATATAAACATCTATCTTAGCTCCGCACTTTTTTTCCGCCAGAGCGCTAAGCTCTATAAAGAAAGGATATGCGTCCTGCCCTGTTGCTATGCTGATATGCTTTTTGTTGTATTCGCATTTTTCTAGTACGCGCTTTGCCTCATCTGAAAATTTTGCCATAAGCCCGACGCCGTTTTCTATCTGGTCAAAAGATTCATACTCCTTGGCCAAAGGAAGGCTCAGCCCCGCTTTTATATAATATTCATCCGCCGCGAACACAAATCGCGTACCAATACTATTAAAACATTCTTTCTGCCATTTTTCAACCTCTTTGACAGTATGGCGCGCCATGCTTTTATCTACAGGTGTTATTTGCTCTAAACCGCTGCGAAATGCTGTCAGTCCGACGGGTACGACGGCAAGAGACGTAGCGGCAGGATACAAATTTCGCAGGAATTTATACGTCTGTTCCAGTTTCTCTTTGTCGTTATAACCCGGGCAAACCACAACCTGCGCATGAAAACTTATGCCTTTTGCCGCAAGCTTTTTTAGAACACGGCGCACAGAAATGGCATTTTTATTTCTAAGCATATCTTTTCTTAACTTTTCATCTACCGTGTGCACAGATATATACAAAGGAGACACGCCTCTTTTTAATATACGGCGAAATTCATTTTTACTTATTGACGCCAGCGTAATATAGTTGCCCATAATAAAAGAATAACGCCAGTCTTCGTCTTTAAAATATAGGCTTTTGCGCATTCCTTTGGGCAGCTGGTCTACAAAACAAAAAATACATTTGTTTGAGCACACGCGCTTTTTGCCGAGCAGCGGCTTTGTGAATTCGAGCCCCAGATCTTCCTGTTCGCCCTTGTATATCTTTACCGTTCTTGACCCGTTTTTGCCCGAAAGCTTTATTTTAAGTTTTTTCTCGGCGCAAAAATAAATATAATCGATATAGTCGATTAATTCTTCGCCGTTTACAGAAATTATAACGTCGCCTTTTTGTATTCCGTACCGTTCGCAGACGCTTCCCTGCTCTACGCTTTTTACCTCAAACAAACAAATAATCCTTTACAATGTTTGGGCTATTATATATCATTTTTTATTCCAAAGCTACCCTTTGTTTTCCAAAGTTTATATTAAGTTAACATGTCTTTTTTATATCGATTGCTGTTCGCTGCGTGCCTGCCCTTTGGTTTGCCTGCAAAGTACGCCAGAAAAAGGCATAAAACTATACCGACCGATGTCGTTTCCGCGCTGATGAAAAAAACGTTTGTATAATAAGAACTCAAAATAAGCTGCATTATGCTGCCGAATAAACTATACACGCCGAGAAAAACGGGTATATAAACGGGCGCGTGTTCTTTATAGCAAAAAACCGCCGTAAACGAAATGGTAATACAGATAATATAATTAAGATACTCAAGATCATATAAATTCAATAAAAAAGACATTGCTGCTGAAACGAGCGCGATACCTGCGCATATGGCAAAAAATTTATAATCGTATTTCTTTTTTAACGCCAGATAGACGGCGGGTGCTAAAAACAAAAACGCGCCAGATATATTAACCGATATGTTTTGCGCAATATTCACAATTGGTAAAAACGACAGTATTGCCGCGCACAAAAAATATAACACAAAGCTTTTGCCGCTTATGTTTGCTGCCGTAACTATTTTTTTAAGACTGCCCGTAATATACAGCACAGGCAGCCCGAGTATTACTATAAAAGAAATGTTCATATAACGCACCTTTATAAAAAATTTTTGCTTATAGATATATCTTTCCCAAAAGAAAGGCGCAAATATTCTTAAAAAAGCGCACAAAAAAAGGCCCTTTGAAAGAGCCTTTAATATCTGCATTTTTTATTTTTTATACAGCGGCCGATTTTCGCATATCGCCAATACTTTTTGGCGAACGGCAGGTACGGCGTCTTCTCCGTTGTTGATTATGTCTGCTATCATATCGCCGACTTGTTCCATATCAGCTTCATCCATACCTCTTGTTGTTACTGCCGGAGTACCTATTCGCACACCGCTTGTAATAAACGGGCTTCTTGTATCAAACGGTATTGCGTTTTTATTGACGGTGATATTCGCTCTTTCAAGCATAGCTTCGAGCTCTTTTCCCGTTATACCTTTTGAAGTTAAATCTACCAGTATAAGATGGTTGTCCGTCCCGCCCGAAACAAGGCGTATGTCGTTTTTGTTAAGGCTCTTGGCTAAAGCTTTTGCGTTTTTTAAAATCTGTTTCTGATATTTTATAAATTCATCAGAAAAAGCTTCTTTAAAGCACACGGCTTTAGCAGCTATTACGTGCATCAACGGCCCGCCCTGTGTTCCGGGGAAAATACCTTTATTTATAGCCTTACCATATTTCTCTTTACAAAGTATCATACCGCCTCTTGGCCCTCGAAGAGTTTTGTGCGTGGTTGTAGTTACAAAATCTGCCCAAGGCACCGGGCTTTCATGAACACCCGCAGCAACAAGGCCGGCTATGTGCGCCATATCCACCATAAGCAGCGCGCCGACTTCTTTAGCGATATCAGCAAACATTTTAAAATCAATTTTTCTCGGGTATGCGCTTGCGCCCGCAACTATCATCTTTGGTTTGTGTTCTATTGCGAGTTCTCTCAGCATATCGTAATCTATCTGTTCAGTATCTTTGTTAACGCCGTAAGGTACAAAATTAAAATACTTTCCAGAAATGTTTACAGGGCTGCCGTGAGACAGATGCCCGCCGTGCGCCAGGCTCATGCCAAGTATTGTGTCTCCCGGTTCAAGCATCGCGAAATATACCGCTGTGTTTGCCTGCGCCCCCGAATGCGGCTGGACATTAGCAAACTCGGCACCAAAAAGCTTTTTTGCGCGCTCTATAGCAAGCGACTCTGTAACATCGACAAACTCGCATCCGCCGTAATAACGATTGCCCGGATACCCTTCTGCATATTTATTTGTAAGATGCGACCCCATTGCGTTCATTACTGCTTCCGACACAAAATTTTCAGAAGCAATAAGCTCGATATTCTGCTGCTGACGGGAAAGCTCATCCATCATAGACTCATAAACCTGCTCGTCTGCCTCTTTTACCTTGGAAAAATCCAACATTTAAAATCTCCTCTTCTATTCTATAAATTTAAAAACGCCGCTTTCGCCGCCTTTTGTTCAGCATTCTTTTTAGACCTGCCTTTCCCTTTTGCAAGTTCCTCGTCCCCGACATATAACTTGACATGAAAAATTTTATCGTGCGGCGGGCCTTCTTCCTTATATACTTTATATTGTATATTGTTTATACCCTGCTTATGGTAATATTCTTGAAGCCTCGTTTTAAAATCTTTGAATCCTCCGCCCGAAAGTACAGTATCTATGCTGTCTTCCAAAAGCATATTGACGATTCGTTTCGCTTCGGATAATCCGCCGTCAATATAAACCGCGCCTATAAGCGCCTCTACCGTATCGGCAAGAATAGACGGTTTATCCGCCCCGCCCGAATTACGCTCGCCTCTGCCAAGAATAATGTACTGGCTTAGCCCCAGCTCTTTTGCTACCTCTACGAGAGAGCTTTCGTTAACAAGCGCAGCCCTGCTTTTTGTAAGCTCGCCTTCAGAATATTCGGGCTTTAACGAAAACATATGCTCGCTTATAATAAGCTCGAGTACAGCGTCGCCTAAAAACTCAAGACGCTCGTAACTTTCGCCCACATCTGCCGATGCATGAATAAAAGCCCGAATAAGCAGCTTTTCATCGGTAAAAGTATACCCTATGCTTTTTTGCAGCTTAGAAAAATCCTTCTTCTTTGTCATAAATCAATCAAAAATAAAGCGATTGCACGTGTTGTCGTTGTCGGGAAACGCGCCTTTTTTTAAAAGCCCCCTACGTTTTTTTCTATGTAGGTGACAACGTCTTTGACTGTAGTCACTTTTGGCAATTCTTCGTCCGGAATATCAAGATCGAACTCTTGCTCGAGGTCCATAATCAACTCAACAATAGCGAGAGAGTCGGCTTTTAGATCTTCAACAAGATCGGACTCCATAGTGATGCTCTCTTCATCGATCTCCAGCTGATCGGACAAAATCTTTCTAATCTTTTCAAATACCATTCTAAAGGGCCTCCTGTAAAATTTTTTAGTCTTCCAGTGTTGTTTTTGAAATTTCCTGCTTTATTACATTAACGACATCGCCTTTTATAAAACTTGCAGCCTGCCGCAGTGTACTTCTTATCGCTTTAGCGTTCGAGCTACCGTGCGCTTTTATTACCCCGCCGTTTACGCCGAGCATAAGCGCTCCGCCGTATTCGGTATAATCCATGCTTTTCTTAAAGTTTCTAAACGCCGGCATCGCGAGAGCCGCGCCTATTTTAGTCCTCAATGAGCTTTTTAGTTCTTTGCCCAGCATATCAAAAAACGCACCGCCAAGCCCTTCTAAAAACTTCAGTATTATGTTGCCTGTAAAACCGTCGCATACAAGCACATCGTAATCGCCCGATACTAAATCTCTTCCCTCGGCATTTCCCGAAAAATTCAGCGGCATCTGCTCTAGCAGTTTATACGCCGCTTTAGTCAGCTCAGTGCCCTTCTCTTGCTCCGAACCGTTGTTTACCAGCCCTACTCTTGGAGATTCAACGCCCTCTACCTTTTGCATATATATGCTTCCCATAAGCGCGAACTGTGCAAGAAACGAAGGACGGCATACTGTGTTTGCTCCGCAGTCTATTATAAGCGCCTTGTTCTTTTTAGTAGGCACAAGCGGCGCTAACGCGGGCCTTTTAACGCCCGGCAGCCGCTTTACAATAAGCGTAGACCCTGCAACAGTCGCGCCCGTGCTTCCGGCGGTGATAAGAACGCTTGCCTGCCCGTCGCGCAAAAGGTTCATTCCGACTACCAAAGAAGAATTTTTCTTTTTTCGAATCGCCGCAACAGCCGGTTCTGCCATATCTATAACTTCTGTAGCATTTACAATATTTATTCGTTGTTTATCATAATCGTATTTTTCAAGTTCTTTTGAAATTACATCCTGCTTGCCTGTAAGTGCTATATGAAGAGAAGGTATATCTTTTTGCGCCAGTATACACCCTTCTATTATCGCGCCCGGAGCGTTGTCTCCGCCCATAGCATCAACGATTACTTTCAAAATATCTACCTCGCGTTTAATATATATGGGTAGTATATAAAAAATATAAAACGTTTGCAACATATATTATGTAGAAATTCCATAAAAAAAGCGCTTTGCCGGCGCTCTTTGTGTAATGCTTTTTTTCTTAGACAAAACGGATGCCCGAAAAAGACATCCGCAAATTACATCGTTAATACTCTTTACAGATTATTCGGCTTTGGCGGGTTTTTCGGTAACCATAACCTGCCTGCCGTTATAATAACCGCATGTCGGGCACGCTCTGTGCGAAAGCTTCATCGCGTGGCACTGGGGGCATTCAGCTATACCCGGAGCAGAAAGCTTCCAGTTTGCCGACTTCCTCTTGTTTCTGCGTTGTTTTGATGATCTTCTCTTTGGTACTGCCATCTATCTACACCTCCTCGTTATCGTACAATTTCGACAGCTTATAGAACGGATTGGATTCGTCTGCCTCGTTTTTGCAACCGCATTCGCCTTCGTTTAGATTTTTACCGCACGAACTGCAAAGCCCTTTGCAATCTTCGTCGCACAAAACCTTGACGGGCAGATTAATAATCACATTGTCCTCTAGCATACGGACAAGGTCTATGATTTCTCCCTCGTACGTATATATACCGTCCTCTTGCTTCTTTTTATAATATTCGGTAAATTCAAAATTCACCGGGAATAAAACCTCTTTAAGACATCTGGCACATACTGTTTTTGCCTTGCCGCTAAAGCTGCCCGAAACGGCTATGCCCTCTCCGTCGAACTGGTAATTGGCCTTTACGTTTATTCCTTCGGGGAAAACATAATCCTCGCCCAGAAAGTCTATAGCGGGCAATTCGCCGTTAAAACTCTTTGTAAAAACGTCGCCTTCGTTTTTTACAGCTTCTTCGATATTTATCTTCATGATACTGCTCCTGTTGATTCGTGCACGGTATTTTGCGCATTAGTCAACGAGTAAAATTATATTTTAAGCGTGCGAATATGTCAACTAGTTTTTTTATGCGCACTTTTCATCGCTAAACAGCCGATTTAGCCGAAATTTCTTATCTGAACAACTCTATCTTTCTTTCGCACATATCGGCCGTTCTTGCTATATATTCTCTTAAATCTTTTACGTTTGCCGCTCGCTCAATTCTGCCTTCGCCCTCGTATATACGTTTTGATATACCTCCTGCGCCAAATGCCGCGACATCGCACAGTTCTTCCATGTTGTCTATGTTATAAAGGCACTCTCTGCCGGCAAGCGCATACCCCGTGTTTTCCATGCTAGCTTTCATATACTTCTGCCTATACATATAATACGCGCGGTATGCGTTTCTATTCAGTAAATCATGCGCAGCGTCCATCATAAGCGTTGCCTCGTTATCCGAAGGAAAAGCATCCATATTTGCCGCCGCAAAAGCTGAAGCGCGTTTTACCGCCAGTGTATGCACAGTTATATTCTCGGGTTCAAGTTTTATGATCTGTTTTATCGTATTACTAAAATCGTCCGCTGTCTCGCCCGGAAGCCCTGCTATTATATCTACGTTTATAACGTCAAAATCGTTTTTACGCGTTAACTCGTAAGCTTCAAAAAACTGCCGCGCTGTATGCCCTCTGCCGATAAGCGTAAGCGTTTCGTCGACGAGCGTCTGAGCGTTTACGCTTATTCTTTTTGCACCGCTTGCCTTTATTATCTCGAGCTTTTCCTGCGTTATAGTATCTGGCCGCCCCGCTTCTACGGTAAACTCTGCCACACTGCCCGCGATGCCTGTTGCGCGGGACAGTATTTTTTCCAGATTATCGCTGCTTATCGCGGTAGGAGTACCGCCGCCTATATATACCGCGCGCACCTTTCTTTCGCGAAACAGCTCATGTGCTATATCAAGCTCCTGCAGAAGCGATTTTACATACAATTGCTCTGCGTCCTGAAAAACATCGGGCGTATTCGAAGCAAACGAGCAATAAGCGCATCTTGTGACGCAGAACGGAATTCCAATGTAAACGTCGATATTGCCGCCCCCGTCGGGCAAGAGCTCTTGCTGTGCACTGACTATACTTTTGGCAAAATCGTACTTGTTGCGCGACACGTCAAACTCATCTAATAAAAGCGACTTCGTTTTTTCTTCGCCCATTCTTTTTTCGCTGTCGCGTATAAGCTTTGTCGGCCTTATGCCCGTGAGCGACCCCCAAGGCATTTCGGTCTTAAAATGAGAAATAAGCGCCCTGTAAACGCTTATCTTAACCGCGCGTTTTATCGCGCGTTTTCGCTTAAGCGCGCCTTTTGCCTGCGTGCTCTTATATGTATAACAGCTGACTTGCTTGCCGTCTTTTATTAATTTTGCGGTGCTCTTTAATATGCCGTCGTTTTGTTCAAAATAATGAAGTACTCCGTACCCTTCGCACTTTGCGCCGTCACTGTCCGCCTTCTCAATTTTTCTGGTATCAATAAACAGCCGTATCTCTTCGCATATATCGCCGAAATATTCAGGCGTATCGGTATAAAGATACGTCATGATTTTCTGTCTAAATACGGATTACTGCGAAACTCATCAAAAAGAGTCGTGGAAATACCGTGCCCTGTATAAACTTTATAATCTTCTTTAAGAGAACGCAGAGTCACATTCAGCGTGTGATTATACTCCTGCTCATCGCTTCCGGGAAAATCCGTTCTTCCGCAGCTTCTGTAAAAAAGAGTATCGCCCGAAAAAAGCGCGCCTTCCGTAATATAGCACACGCCGCCTTTCGAATGCCCCGGCGTATGCAAAACAGTAACGTCCATACCCGCCGCTTTTATAGTCTCTCCGCCCCGCAGAACAATATCCGCTTCGCATTTATCTAAGGTTATACCGAAAAATACTGATAGGTTATCTTGTGCGCTCGAGAGCATAGACAAATCATTTTCATGTATACAAACCTTTGCGCCCGTTGCCTTTTTTAGCTGCGCCGCAGCGCCGATATGGTCAAAATGGCCGTGCGTTAAAAGTATATGCGTAACCTTTTTTATACCGCAGTCATTTATCTTAGCCATAATTTTTTCAAAATCTCCGCCCGGGTCTACTACAAAAGCGCAATCCGATCCATCTTTATATACAATAAAAGTGTTCGCCTGTATCTGCCCTGTTGCTATCTTAATTACCTTCATTTATCCCCCGTTAATATTTACCTTTTGAGTGCAGCAGTATAGTTACCGGCCCATCGCCCGACATATCTACTCTCATATCCGCGCCGAACTTCCCGCTGGCCGTCTTTATACCGAGTTCTCGAAAAGACTCGACGCACTTTTCATACATCTGCCTGGCGCAGTCCGCGTTTGCCGCGCCCGAAAAATCGGGGCGTTTGCCGCGCCGCACATCACCCGCAAGAGTAAACTGAGAAACTACCAATATCTCTGCCCCAATGTCGGTAACGCTTTTTGTCATTTTGCCTTCGCTCGGGAAAATTCTAAGCCCTGCCGTTTTTCTTATTATGTAGTCAAGGTCGCTCTGTTCGTCGCCCTTTTCTATGCCGAGAAGTAAAAGCACGCCTTTTTCTATGCTTCCTATTTTTTTATCTTCAACCCAAACGCTTGCTTTAATAACTCTTTGTACAACAGCTATCATGCTTCCTCCGTTTACTTGTTCAGACGGAACACATCGCGTATTCCCGCGATATTTTTCAGGCTTTTTATGATATCCTCAAGCTGTGATATATCCGTTATCTCAAGCCCTATAACAATTATCGCCGTGTGGTTCTTGCCCATGCGCGCGTTTACCGATGTGATAGAAAAACCCATATTATAAAGCTGGTTAGAAATTTCGGCAATAAGCCCCGTCCTGTCGTCGGCGGTTACCTGAATTTCCACGTTATATGACGATTGCTCGTTTTTCGACCATGCAACGTCTATCATTCTTCCCTCTTCAAAATCCACTATATTAATATTCGAACAGTCAGCCCTGTGGACTGATACGCCTCTGCCTCTTGTTATATATCCGACAATCTTATCGCCCGGCACAGGGTTACAGCATTTTGCGAACCTTACCAGCATATCGTTATAACCTTTTACGGTAATGCCGCCAGTATCGCCCGGCCTGCGCATTTTCTGCGGCCCTATCTGTACCTCTGTCTCAATCTTGTTTTCTTTTCTGTATTCGTCTATAAGCCTAGATAATATCTGCCCTGTCGTAATGCCGCCGTATCCGACGGCCGCGTACATGTCTTCAATAGACTGAAGAGTGAACTTTTTAAATACTCCTTTTACCCATTCTGCCCGAAACAACGTCTTAAAATCATACCCTTTGCGCTTTGCTTCTCTTTCGAGCATTTCTCTGCCTTTTATTATATTCTCGTCTTTGAGCTCTTTTCTAAACCAGTTTCTAATCTTGCTCTTGGCCTGAGATGTTTTAACATTGTGGAGCCAGTCTCTTGACGGCCCTTTAGAAGACGAAGACGTAATAATCTGTACGATATCGCCCGAGTTTAATTCGTACCCGAGTGGCACCATTTTTCCGTTTACCTTTGCTCCGGTACATTTATTACCTATTTCGCTGTGTATGCTGTAAGCAAAATCAAGCGGAGTAGCGCCTTTTATAAACTCTTTGACATCTCCTTTTGGAGTAAACACATAAACCTTGTCGCTGAAAAAGTCAATCTTTAACGATTCCATAAACTCTGTGGAATCTTTCGTTTCGGTCTGCCATTCAAGCAGTTCTCTCAGCCACACAAGCTTTTTGTCTATATCGCCGCCCGACGCAATTGATTCTTTATAGTTCCAATGCGCCGCTATGCCGTATTCGGCTGTCGAATGCATTTCTTTTGTTCTTATCTGTACCTCGAACGGGCGCCCGTCGCTTCCGAGAACAGTAGTATGTATCGATTGATACATGTTTTGCTTGGGTACAGCAATATAATCTTTAAAACGTCCGGGAATAGGCTTCCAGACGGTATGTATAGTACCTAGCGCCGCGTAACAATCGCGCACATTTTTTACAACGATACGTATAGCGATAAGATCGTAAACTTCGTTAAAATCTTTTTGCTTGTTATGTATCTTATTGTAAATGCTGTATATATGCTTTGGCCGCCCCTCTATCTCGGCCTCAACTTTTATCTTTTTCAAATGCTCTTTTATATTTGCTATAACGCCGTTTATATATTCTTTTCTCTGCTCTCTTGTCTGAGTCAGCTTTCCTGCTATCTCATAATAACCTTCTTTGTCCAAATATTTTAAAGCAAGGTCTTCAAGCTCCCATTTTATTGTGTTAATTCCAAGCCTGTGCGCAAGCGGCGCGTATATCTCAAGCGTTTCTTTAGCTTTTTCTATCTGCTTGTCTTCGCTTTGGTACTTTAACGTGCGCATATTATGCAGCCTGTCTGCAAGTTTTACCAAAACAACGCGTATATCGCTTGCCATGGCAAGAAGCATCTTGCGCAGATTCTCTGCCTGATGGTCCTCTTTTGATAAAAACTCAACTTTGCTCACTTTGGTAACGCCGTCGACCAGTCTGGCAATTTCCTGCCCGAACTCTCTGCTTATCTCGTCTTTTGTCACATGTGTATCTTCCATGATATCGTGAAAAAGGCCGGCTATAACGGTAGAGATATCAAGCCCGAGCTCTATGAGAATTTTTGCGACCTCGTAGGGGTGCATAAAAAACGGCTCGCCTGAAAGACGCATCTGCCCTTCGTGCGCTTCTTGAGCAAAACTATACGCTTTAGTAAAAAACTCTACGTCTTCTTCGCTGTAATTCGATTTTACTATTTCCGTAAGCGCTTCCAAATAATTAGCTCCCTACTTTTTGTTTATTATATCCTCAAAACCGGCATAACAAATACTCTGCCTAAGCTGCTTTTTCTGCCCTGTGTTTTGCAGTGCATGTATTCTACCACTTTTGTCAACATCTATCAACATAAGTTCGCGGAATACCTGCAAAACAAATGCCGTTTTTTCACACGGTATCTCAAGGTATTGTGATATCGCATTCGCTTCTTTTGCCTTTTTAGCTGTAAACGATACTATCTTTTGATAATATCCCAGCAATTCTTCGCGCTCTGCAAAAAAAGTTTTGGCATGCTGCCTGTAATCTTCCATCAGCTTTTCGTCAAAAAATACTGACTTTTTATTTAGCCCCGCATAATATACCCTGTCATGCCCAACGGTGCGCTCATGCGCTATACAATTATCCGCCGAATAGTTTTTTTTATCACAGAAAGAAAGGTTTCCTTGCCTCAATGCATTGTTGATTATATCGTTTTTTAGCAGCCTTTTTATCGCAGGAATTGTTTTAGCCACTATACAAAGCCCGAACCTGCTTGCGGCAATCTCGCTCTCAATCAATTGCACAAACTCTTCCTCGCTTAAAAATTTCTTATCCCTGTTCTTTTTAAAAGCTGTTACTTCGCTTATAAAACTTTTCGCCATATCTTTTTGATTTGCCTTAAAAAAGCTCTCTTTTAAACGCCTGTCATATTTTAAAAGCGTATCGCGCACCACGAGCTGGACGTTTCCGTTAAAATCATTAATGCCCGCTTCACATAAAAAATCGCACTTTCTTGAAATGTATGCATGAGATTCTTTAAAGAAAAAACTTATAGCCTCAATTGTTTCGCCCTGCTGACTCATCATAAATTTCAAATGCGGTTTGTTATCTTTTCCGACAAACCTGGTTTCTGTGATATCTGCGTCCTGCACGGCAAAATACGGCCTTTCATTGCTGTGCCCGAAAGGCTCGAGCCGCTCTATGTCTTTTACAAGCTTTTTCGTGATATCTTTTACAAAAAGCTTCATATCGTAAACTTTTTTTGATACAAAAACGCTTTCATCGTAATTTTGATTCAAATAATCGCAGACGTTGCGTCTAAGCTCATCCAAAATCTCCGGCTTTATCGTAAGCCCCGCCGCCTGTGCATGCCCGCCGAATTTCTCGTATCTGTCAGAAAAAACGCCCAGAGCCTCGTACATATTTATACCGTCTATACTTCTTGCAGAACCCACAAGCTTGCCCTGATTCTCTCCGAACAATACGCATGGCCGGCAATATTTCTCTGCTATCTTGGCGGCGGCTATGCCTATAACTCCCGTGTTCCACTCTTTGTCGGCAAGAATAATAGCTCTGTCTTTCATATATTCATTTTCGTTTATTCTTTTTTCCGCGCCGATTATAATAACTTCCACTTCTTTTTTTCTCTGGCCGTTTAGCTCACAGAGTATCTGCGCATTGCGAAAAAGCTCCGGCTCTGATTTTGTCGCCTTTAATATATCGATTGCTATACCTGCGGTACCCACGCGCCCCGCCGCGTTTATTCTCGGCCCCAAACCAAAACTTACATTAAATGAATTGACGGATGACAGATTGATGCCGGCCTCGTTTGCAAGCGCCGCTATACCGGCTGACGGGTTTTTTCTCATCTTTTTTATACCCAGGTACGCTATCACTCTGTTCTCTCCCAAAAGCGGCACGATATCTGTTATTGTGCCTATAGCGGCAAGATCGATATATTTTAATGCGCTCAAAAGGCCCGAGAGCGCGTGTATAAGTTTAAAAGCGACGCCGCAGCCCGCAATATATGAACACGGGTATTCGCTGTCTGCACGCTTAGGATTAACTATATACGGCGTATCAGGAAGCGTATCTGCGCATTCGTGATGATCTGTAATTATAATGTCGATATCAAGGCTTTTCGCAAGCTTTGTTTCGCCAACGTTTGTTATTCCGCAGTCGACGGTAATTATAAGCGTTGCGCCGTTTGCCGCAATCTGCTCTACTGCGTTTTCGTTAAGTCCGTAGCCTTCTTTGTGCCGGTTGGGCGCCATTATATCAACAATTGCGCCCATATCCAATAGATGCAGATACAGCGCACAGCCTCCGCTTATTCCGTCCGCGTCATAATCACAAAAAACGGTGATTTTTTCGCGCTGCTCTATCGCTTTTTTTATACGCTGCACCGTTTTTTGCATATCGGGCAGCAAAAATGGATCATGCAGGTGCTCTTTCGCGGGATGAAGAAAACTCTTTGCCAGCTCGGGTGTGTCTATGCCCCGGCGGCATAACATTTCGGCGACAGGATAAAGCAAACCGGCTGATTTTTGTATCTCTATGACTTTTTGCCGGCTGCATTTCTTTTTTCCCGGACGGGCTTCAAACTTTATCACACCAATCGCCTTTCTTTTTTAGAAACTTTAAAAGCCTCTCCCTATTACAAGCTTTGGGAAAGGCTTTTGTATTTAAGTCAAATCTACTATTTAGATTTTGCAGTTTTTTCTGTCAGCTTTTGATAGTCTTTCTTATGTTTTGCTTTCATGAGCGCAACCCATACGGGGCTCGCGATAAATATCGAAGAATACGTTCCGCTTACAAGCCCTACAATAAGCGGCAATGCAAATTCTTTTATAGACGCCACTCCGAAAATGTAGAGCGCAAGTATAGTCACAAAAGTGGTAACGGATGTATTTATCGTTCTTGAAAGCGTTTCTCTTATACTGATGTCCGCAACCTCCGCCCTTGTTATGTGGCTTATGCTGTACTTTTTATTATTTTCTCTTATTCTGTCGAACAAGACTATAGTATCGTTTATAGAATAACCGACGATCGTGAGACAAGCAGCAATATATGAACTGTTTATCTGTATTCTCGCTATGCAAACGACAGCAGTCATTATAAGAACATCGTGAACAAGCGCGGTAACAGCCGCCAGCCCGGAAAAAAGCTCAAATCTAATCCAGATATAAAGCAGCATCAATACGGATGCAAGTATAACTGAAATGAAAGCGTTTGTGATTATCTCGCCGGTTGTTACACCGCCGACGCTTTCTACTTCTCCGCCCGATGCGTTAGGATAAGTCTCTGCAAGATTGTTTATTATAGCTTCACGCAGCAGAGCATCGTCCGTATCTTTGTCAAGCTCCTGCATACGTATGACAGCCTGTGTTCCGTTCTCTCCGGCACGGACAACCTGAGCAGACGCAGGGTCTATACCGTTTGCGCTCAGCGCGTCGGTAACATCCTGCAGGTCGTATTCTTGTTCAAGCTCAATGGTGAGTATGCTGCCTCCCGTAAAATCTATACCAAGGTTAAGGCCTCCGAAAATCACTCCCATTATTACGGCGACTATAATGACCAGCCCGGAAAACATCATGAAATACTTGGATTTATTCATAAACTGCATACTACTCACCTCCCCGAGCGGCTTTTTCCGCGTCACTTTTTCTTATAGAATAAAGTTTCTTATTTTTTATATTCAAATTCATAATAAGCCTAAGCAGCATTCTTGTTATAACCAACGCGGTAAACATAGATGTTATTATGCTTATTATAAGAGTATATCCAAAGCTCTTGACCGTACCGACACCAAACGCAGCAATAACAATAGCAGCTATTATAGTCGTTATGTTAGAGTCGATTATAGTCCTTAACGCCTTTGAAAAACCGGAGTTTAGCGAAGACCTGAGTGTTTTACCTGCCGCAAGTTCTTCCTTGAACCTCTCGAATATGATAACGTTCGAGTCGACAGCCATGCCGATACCGAGTATGATACCCGCTATGCCCGGCAAAGTAAGCTGTATTGCGGGAACGGCCGCCAAAAGCAGTATTATGATAAACATATATACCGCAAGCGCTATACAAGCGACAAGGCCCGGAAGACGGTAGTATATAAGCATAAACAAGAAAAGCAGGCAGATTCCTATAAATCCTGCAAATATGCTTTTTGTCAGCGCGTCCTCTCCAAGCGAAGCGCTTATCGATCTTACTTCTATCTCGTGCAGGACTATGGGCAGCGCGCCCGATTCAATTTGTATCGCGAGGTTTGAAACTTCTTCCTGAGTAAACGGCGTTGACCCTCCCGTTATCATAGCGTTTCCGCCGTATATCGGGCCGTCCTTAACATTGGCGCTCGATATCAGTTCTCCGTCCACCGTCATATCTATCGCTTGGCCCGAATCGTATGCATCTTTTGTCAGTTCGCCGAAAAGAGTTGTACCCTGCTCGTTAAACTCTAAAGAGACATAATACTCTCCGTTTTCCTGCGAAACCGCAGCTACCGCTTTTTTTACCATATCGCCGGTAAGAATAGTTTCTCCCGCGGCGTTTTTAAACTCAAGAAAAGCAGGCTCGCCTATAAGGGCCAGCACTTCGCTCGGGTCTTTTATCTCGCTGGTATCGTTTATAGGTACTTCAACCCTGACGCGGTTCGTTCCCTGTCCTACTACCGTCGCCTCGGTAAAACCCTTTTTATCCAGCCTTGTCCTTAGTACACCCATTGTTGTCGAGACTTTTGCTGCGAAAATATCCGCGTCCAGGTCTCCTTGTTCTGCTTCGTATACGGCGTAAACGCCGCCCGTCAGATCCAGCCCAAGGTTTATCTGCTCGGGCAATGGGTCAACCTTAGATAAGCCTATGGAAAAGCCGGTCAAACCAAAATACACGAAGACGCAGACGAACAAAACAATGGCCACCAGCGCTATTAACATGCGTGCTTTCATATTCTAACCGCTTCCTCCTTATGTATAATTACGTTTTTTATTGAAAAACTCATTTCCTCATTATATACGCGGGGTACTGAATAGTCAACCAACTAAAAACGTTTAATAATCAATCAAAAAGGCTTATTTGGTTGCTTTGTATCAGCCCGTCTATACAGCCGTGTTCGCTGAGCTTCCCGATAACGGCGCTTGAAATACAGGCGCGCGCCTTTAAATCTTCCACAGATATAAAATCGCCTTTGCTTCGCGCCTCTACTATACCGTTTGCGGCAGAAATACCCGTGCTGCCAAGAGCGGTAAACGGCAGCCTTATTCCCTCGTCTTCGATAATACATTTTGACGCACCCGATTTATACAAATCGCACGGCAGAAAATCGATACCGCGTTCTATCATCTCGAGCGCGACTTCGAGTATGGTAAGCTGCGATTGCTGCAGCGCGCTTGCCGCTTTTCCCAAAGAAGTTATCTCTGCGATTTTTCTGCGGACAGTCTCGCTCGAATACAGGAATTCCGCGTCGAGGTTGTCCGCCCTTACCGAAAAATACATAGCATAAAACGCGCGCGGGTAATGCACCTTGAAATAGGCGATTCTAAGCGCCATGGTAACGTATGCCACGGCGTGCGCTTTGGGAAACATATATTTTATCTTCTGGCAGGAGGTAATAAACCACTCGGGAACGCCGGCCTGTTTCATGCTTTTCTGCCACTGCTCCGTCAGCCCCTTGCCTTTTCTTACCGATTCCATAATATAAAAAGCCTGCGTCGCATCCATACCCTGAGAAATGAGATAGTTCATAATATCGTCTCTTGTGCATATGACCTCGCGAAGCGTAGCAGTGCCCTGCCGTATTAAATCCTGCGCGTTGTTAACCCAAAGGTCGGTACCGTGAGAAAGCCCGCTTATGCGTATAAGCTCACCTATGGTGGTGGGCATAGTGTCTTCTAACATCTGCCTTACGAACTTAGTTCCGAATTCGGGTATGCCGAGGCTGCCGACTTTTATTCCGAGTATCTGGTCGGGCACAAGCCCCAAGCTTTCGAGAGACGAAAACAAAGACAGCGTCGCTTTATCGTTTATTGGCACTTCTTTCGGGTCGATGCCCGTTATCTGCTGTAGCATATGAAGCGCCGTCGGATCGTCGTGCCCCAATATATCGAGCTTTACCAGCCTGTCGTGCAGCGAGTTAAAATTAAAATGCGTGGTGACACTTGTCGATTTCATATCGTTTGCCGGGCGTTGTATAGGCGTAAACTCGTGTATGTCGCGATTTTTCGGAAGTATTATAAGCCCGCCCGGATGCTGCCCCGTCGTGCGCTTTGTTCCGCACACGCCTTTGGAGAGCCGGTTTATCTCCGCTTTGTTCGCGTTAATGCCTTTATCCTGCATATATCCTTTTACGAATCCGAAAGCCGTCTGGTCTTTTATGCTGCTTATCGTACCCGCGCGAAAAACATAATCTTCGCCGAAAAAATCTACCGTGAATTTATGTGCTTCCTGCTGGTAATCGCCCGAAAAGTTAAGGTCAATATCGGGCACTTTGTCGGCGTTTATGCCAAGAAACACAGCGAAAGGTATATCAAAGCCTTCGCGCCTGTATTCTGTATCGCATACGGGACAGTTTTTCTTGGGCAGGTCTGCTCCGCAAGCGTATGTTTTTATATCAACATCAAAATCGCTGTGGCGGCATTGTGGGCATACGTAATGCGGCAATAGCGGATTTACTTCCGTGATGCCAGACATAGTCGCGGCAAACGAAGAACCTACCGAGCCACGCGAGCCGACAAGATATCCGTTCTCTAAAGAATGCTTTACAAGCTCGTGCGCTATATAATACAGAACGCCGTAACCGTGTTTTATTATAGAATCAAGCTCAAATGTCAGCCGTTCTTCTATGTTTTTGGGAAGAGTATCTCCGTATTTTGCATGCGCATTGGCAAACGCCATTTCTTTCAGCTTTTCTGTCGCCCCGGGAATTACCGGCATAGCAGGCTCGTCTGGCAAAAGCTCGATCTCGTCAATCATTTGCGCGATTGCCCTTGTATTGTCTACCACAATCTCTTTTGCTTTATCTTCACCGAGGTAAGAAAACTCAGCGAGCATTTCGCCGGTGGTCCTGAAATAAAGAGGCGCTTGATTATCCGCGTCGCTGAACCCCTGGCCGTGCATGAGTATACGCCGAAAATATTCATCCTGAGGTTCAATAAAATGCGCGTCGCACGTCGCGACGACAGGTTTCTTCAAAGCTTCGCCTATCTGTACGATTTTTCTTGTAATATCTCTTACACCCTCTATGTTTCTCATTCTGCCGTCGCGCACCATAAACTCGTTGTTGCCGTCCGGCTGGACTTCGAGATAATCATAAAACTCTGCGATACGGTTAAGCTCTTCATCCGAGGCGTATCTGAGCATTGCCGAAATCAGCTCTCCTCTTTCGCATGCCGACCCTAATAAAAGCCCATTTCTATACTCTTTTAAAAGCGACTTTGGAACGCGCGGGCGGCGATAAAAATGGTTCATGTGCGATTCGCTGACAAGTTTGTAAAGATTAAAAAGGCCCTGTTTATCTTTACACAAAAGTATAATATGATAATTCCTTAAATTCTTTTCTTCTGCTATATTTTCATTCTCTAGCTGACGAGACGCTTTATCTATGCACATCTTCATTATTTGAGCCGTGCAAAGCGCATCGTCAAGCGCGCGGTGATGCCGAAGTTTTATGTTAAGGTCGGCGGCAAGCTTGCCGAGGCTGTAAGATTTATGCCCGGGAAGCATACGCTTGAAAAGCCACAGCGTATCAATGCACTCGTTGTCAAAAGCAATATCGTGGTCTTGCCCGTGCTTGTATAAAAAGCCTAAGTCGAAGGGCGAGTTATGCGCCGCGAGGTGAGAGTCTTTTATATATTCTTTGAACATAGTGAGCGCTTCACCCGTTTTCGGAGCGTCGGCTACCATTTCGTTGGTAATTCCTGTTGTGTTGATTATATGCTGGCTTATGCGCTGCTCGGGGTTAACAAAAGTTTTGAAAGTATCAACGACTTCTCCGTGCCTTATTCTTACCGCGCCTATCTCGGTTATGCCGTTGCTCTGCGGATAAAGCCCTGTTGTTTCAAGGTCGAAAACAACGTATTCATCTTTAAAGCCTTCCTGGAACGAATCGCCCGTATCGTCTATCATATACGCTTCCATTCCGTATATGACTTTAATGCCTAATTTTTTTGCCATTTCAAACGCGCCCGGAAAAGCCTGCACAACGCCGTGGTCGGTTATGGCAACTGCCTCATGCCCGAACTCCGCCGCTTTTTTTACAACCTGCCTCTCGTCTGCAACGCCGTCGAGCGCGCTCATATTGGTATGCATATGAAGCTCTACACGCTTGACTTGCGCCGTATCCTGCCTTTTCATTGCCTCGCATTCTTCTATGCTTTTTACCATTACGCATATTTCTCTGGAATAATTGTCATAGCCCGCATTGCCCGATACTTTTACGGCATCAGTGTTTTTAAGAGCATTCTTTATATCTTCGCATTTTGTCCTGCTTACAAACGCCTTGCATGTAATCGTCGAAGTATAATCTGTAACGCTGAAAACCAGAATAGATTTTTTTCCGCGCACCTCGTTTTTTATATCAAATGATTTTACGTCAAGAACGCTTCCGCAGATGACGCACAGCCCCGTTCTTTCGTCTACCTCTTTTATGCTCATGACGTCGCCCGATATGCTTTTCCCGTGGATAACGCCTTTTGGCTTTTTTGTTTCAACCTTGCTTTTTGCCGCCGGTTTTTTCGGCTCGGGCTTTAATACTATGTTTTGCAAAAGGCTGCGCTCCGCTTTCTTTAGCTTATGCAGTACGCTTTTTCCCTCGTTATGCCGTCCGAGAACAATATTAACATCAAGATTAAAGCACCTTATAAAATAATCGGCTAGATATTCTTTTAATCCCGAAGAAGAAAAAAGTTCTCTGCCGAAATCGTCGGCAAAATCAATATGAAATGTGTTTGCTTTAAAGTACATTTTTGAGGCTATTATAAAAGGCGTCAGGGATTTCTTTATACCGCAGCAAAGCTCTTTTATATGCGTCTGCAAAAAATCGCCGTCTTTATCTTTTATATCTTTATAATTGACTAAAACTTTGGTCTTTTTGCCTACCGTTTTTTTTACGTATGATTCTATCGAAAGATATTTTTCGGCCGAAAGAATGTTGCTTGTAAAATGCACTAAAAATTCGCCTTTTTTGACATCGTGCTGAATTTTTTTAAAAGCTAATTCAAAGCTGTCATCAATATCAACGCTCTTTTTAAGCGCGTCAAAAAAATTCCCCTCTTTCAAAGGTGCCCCCCTAAAAATTGTTATCTATGTATTTGCAGAAAACTTGTATTATTTCGCTTTCTTTATAAGTCCCTATAAGCGTTCCCTTAGAAAAAAGAGCGGCTTTGCCGTCTCCTCCGGCTATACCAATGTCGGCATGCTTTGCCTCGCCCGGGCCGTTTACAACACAGCCCATTACCGCTGCGACTATAGGCTTTCCCGACTCGGCGAGTATCTTTTCTACCTGCTCCGCAAGCTCTTGTACGTCTATCTTAGTCCGCGAACACGTCGGGCAGCTTATCACTTCGGGATAAAACACGCGGCTCCCCGCGCTCTGCAGTATGCGCCTTGCGGCATCTATTTCGTCCACCGGGTCGCCTGTTATAGACACGCGAATGGTATCGCCTATACCGTCGAGCAGAAGAGCCCCGAGCCCTACGGCAGATTTGAAGCAGGAGTTCTTATATGTCCCCGCTTCGGTTATTCCAATATGCATAGGCGCGTCGCACTCGTCTGAGAATATTCGGCAAGCTTCTACGCAAACGGGAACGGACGATGCTTTTATAGACACCACTACATCAAGAAAACCCATTCCGTATACATTGCGTACGCTCTTTAGCGCACTTTGCGCAAGCGCCTTCGCGCAAGGGCCACCGTATTTTTCTAAGAGCTCTTTTTCGAGCGACCCCGAATTTACGCCTATTCTTATAGCCGCGCCGTTTGCTTTAGCGCAGTCTACAACTTTTTTCAGTTCGCCGACTCCGCCTATATTGCCCGGATTAATACGCACCTTGTCGGCGCCGCTTTGTATCGCCAAAACGGCAAGCTTTGAGTCAAAATGCACATCGGCAATAAGCGGAATGTTTATATTCTTTTTAATTTGCAAAAATGCCTGTCCGCATTCCGCATTATAAAAAGCGCACCTTACCGCCTCGCACCCCGCGGCGACAAGCCGCTCTATCTGCGCAAGCGTTTTATCGACATCAAGCGTATCGGTGTTGGTCATCGATTGTATCAGCACATCGTTTTTTGCGCCTATTGTAACGCCGCCGAACGATACCTGCCTTGTACATCTTTTCATATATTACCCGCCCAAAAATCCCGTTACATCACGGAACAAGAATAGAATCATTACACCGAACAACAGTACAAAACCTACAAAATGAATCATGCCTTCTACGTTTCTCGGCACTGGTTTTCTAAATATTTTTTCAATCGCTATAAAAACAAGCCTTCCTCCGTCGAGAGCGGGAAGCGGAAGCAGGTTCGCCACCGCAAGGCTTATATTTATTGCAGCGATAAGGTGAAGCAAATATTCAAAGCTGCGCTTTAATGCAAAACTGAGTTCGTCTACAATTCCGGCTATTCCCCTCGCATTTTCCATTCCTCGGCCTGCGAAAAGCCCGAATATGAGCAGCAAAGTTTCTTTGACCACCAGATACGTCCACTTGAAAGATAACGCGATTGCCTCGAAAAAGCCGAAAGATTTATTCTGCGAGCCGTATGAAAAACCTGCCATATTACGCCCGACCGGTTCTCCTTCATATGATTCATAATATTTCAAAGGTATATCAAGCGAAATCTCCTGGCCTCCGCGCAGCAGCGTGATGGGCATTCGCTCATCGTTCGCTTCTCTTTGCGCAACAGCCGTTTCCATGTAAAAATCCATTTTGACGCCGTTCATCTCGAGTATGACGTCCCCCGGTTCCATTCCCGCCTCCTGCGCGGGGCTGCCTTCCCAAACCTCTGCAACAACAGGCACATATTCGCCGAAACAGGTAAGCACTATTATGGCAATTATTACGGCAAGTATGATATTAAAAGCGGGGCCTGCCGCAATAGTCAGCGCCCGCCTTCCGGCCGGCTGTTTATTAAACGCCTGGCTGTCCTGAAGCTCCTGATCTTCCCCGTAGAATTTTGTAAACCCGCCGAGAAAAATCCATCTTACAGAATATATAATATCGTTCTTGACCCAGCTTTTTATCTTGGGGCCAAAGCCGACAGCAAATTCAACAATTTTTATTTTACAAGCACGGCCGATGCTATAATGCCCGAGTTCATGGACCATGATTATTATTCCAACAATCAATAGCGCACCGATAATGCTGAGTACCGTGATAATCGATTCCAAACGCTGCCTCCTCTTTTATATAATTATATCATAAGAAAAGCCCTAAAATACACGCTCTATAAAAAATTATGGTATATATAGTTTTTAACTTGCGTATCCGTGTTGTAAATCTCAAGCAAAGAATTGCCTTTTAAATGCGCAAATTTGTTCATGGCGAACGCTACCGTTTTTTCTATATCCCCGAAAGAAATCTTTTTTTCGAGGAAAAGGTCTACAGCCGCCTCGTTTGCCGCGTTCATAATAAGCGGCATTGCCCCGCCCTGATGTATAGCATCCATGGCATGCCTAAGGCACGGAAATTTATCTGTATCCGGTTTCTCGAACGAAAGCGGCCCAAGCGAAGCAAAATCAAGATGCCCCACAGCACTCTGAAGCCTTTCGGGATGCCCGAATGCGTACTGTATGGGCTGCCTCATATCGGTCGGGCCCATTTGGGCGATTACAGCTCCGTCGTTATATTCTATCATAGAATGAATGATGCTCTGCCTGTGCACAACAACATCTATCATATCGGGCGTAATATCAAAAAGCCACTTGGTTTCAATAATCTCAAGCCCTTTGTTCATATACGTTGCACAATCTACGGTTATCTTTTTGCCCATTCGCCAGTTCGGGTGCCGCAAAGCCTGCTCGACTGTAGCGTTTTTTATCTGCTCTTTGCTCCACGTAAGAAAAGGCCCGCCCGAAGCGGTCAGTATAACGCGCCTAAGCCCTTTAGTGTCTATGCCGTGAAGGCACTGGTATATAGCACACAATTCGCTGTCAACGGGAAAAACCTCCGAGCTTGATGTCTTTTGTTTTTCTTTTACTATATGCCCGCCGCAGACAAGCGATTCTTTGTTTGAAAGAGCGATGTTCACGCCTCTGTCGAGGCACTCTATAAGCGGCGGAAGCCCTGCTATACCGACAACTGCAATAAGCGCAATATCAGGATCACCTGCGCTGCAAGAATCGACCAGCCCTTGTATGCCAAAACCGACCTTCATGCCTTTGGGAACTTTCTTTTCGAATTCAGCGTCTCCGGAAGAGCCGGTAACCCCAATATAATCCGCGCCGAATTTTTTTGCCAGATGCAAAAGCTCGTCGCTGCTCTTGTGCGCCGTCATCGCGGTCACGCGGAATCGGTCGGGGTTTTTTTCAATGATGTCAAGCGCCTGCCGTCCGATAGAACCTGTAGCGCCGAGTATAGCAATTTTCTTCATTATTTATTCCTTTTAAAGCGAGATGATAAGGTAAAATATGTACACCGCCGGGCTGATAAACAAAACGCTGTCTAATCTATCCATAGCGCCTCCGTGCCCCGCCATTATTCTACCATAATCTTTCGCGCCAAACTTTCTTTTTATTAAAGATGCCGATAAATCTCCCAGTTGTGTCAGTATACTTAAGACAAACCCGAGCAGCAGATACCACAAAGGGTTTATATTTATGCCAAACGCCGCCTGCGCGAAATACCCTGTTAAAAATACCGCGCCCGTTCCAAAAACAGTCCCGCCTATAGAGCCTTCGATTGTCTTTTTAGGGCTGATACTTTGGGCAAGCTTGTGTTTCCCCAAGAGGTTTCCTGTAAAATACGCGAATGTGTCTGTAATTATCGCCGCCCCGAACGCTAAAATAATCATAAATTGGGATGCGCTTTTTTGCGGTATGCATGCTACGGCCGTTAAAAATACCAGCAGCGTTCCGGGATAAAAAAGGCAAAACGCGGTCATAAAACCGTCTTTAGTATCTCTGCCTGTCAGTATAAGCACCGTGAAAATACAAATCAGAGCAAGCGCCGTAAGTATCGCAATTCCGCTAAACCCGCCCGCGAAATCGTACACCGGGTAAATAAGCGCCGCGAAAGCATACCCGATCCATTTTATAGGCTGTGCACCGCCCATTGATGTAACCTTCATCATTTCGTGTGTACAGAGTATTGCCATAATGCCGGCAAAAATTTTAAAATAAAGCCCGTGGAAATATACAACTAAAAAAAGCAGGCCCAGCGCCGGTATCGCAACAAGGGTTCTCTTTAACAAGTGATCTCCTCCAAAATTATAAGCCGCCGAAACGGCGGTCTCTGCCCGCAAACTCGGCAAGAGCTTTTGCATATTCGGCCTCGTCAAAATCCGGCCAAAGCGTATTCGTAAAATAAAATTCAGCGTATGCGAGCTGGAACAAAAGATAGTTGCTTATTCTTTGCTCGCCGCTTGTACGTATCATCAAATCGGGATCGGGCTGGCCCGCTGTCTGAAGCTGTCCCGAGATATATTCTTCGTCTATTTCTTCTGGTTTTGCGCCCGCGCCTACAGCTTTTTTTACCGCTGAAACGATTTCCTGGCGCGATCCGTAGTTTATAGCCATATTAACGGTAAGCCCGTTGTTGTCTTTAGTTGTCTGCTTGGCGCGTTCAACTTCGCTTAAAACTTCGGGCGGAAGCTTAGACAAATCGCCAAGAGTTCTTATACAGACATTTTTTTCGTGCAGCTCTTCTAGCTCCTGCCGCAAATACTCAAGCAGCAGCCGCATAAGCGTACTAACTTCTTTTTTCGGCCGTTTCCAGTTTTCTGTAGAAAAAGCGAACAGCGTTAGATATTTTATGCCTATGTCCGAGCTCATTCGTATTATAGTGCGCACGCGCTCAACGCCCGCTCTGTGGCCCGCCGACCTCGGCAAACCTCTTTTTCGCGCCCACCTGCCGTTGCCGTCCATAATTACCGCGACATGCCGAGGCAGCCGCGCACGGTCGACGCTGTCGTATACGCTCTTATTTTGCCTGCCTTTTCTGCCAAAGAACAGATTTTTTATCGCGCCCAATGTAAACTCCTAATCATCCAGCATCCGAGTTTTAAAATGGGAAACTGCTATTTCTATACTATTATTTCCAATATCGCGCTGGCGTATAACCCTTGAAGAATCGGCGTGTTCAACTCCCCGCTTTGATATATACTCAATCCGCAGCACATTATATCCGGCAGATTTTAGTATTTGCTCTGCGGTATCCGCTTCATACCCTATTACTTCGGGCATCATACTTCCATTATTTCTTTCTCTTTTTCATGCACCAGTTCGTCTATTGTCTTTGTATGTTCATCTGTAACGTCTTGTATCTCTTTTTCAAGATCGTTAAAGTCGTCTTCGGTGATTTCGCTTGCCTTTTTCGCTTTTTTAAATGTTTCATTTGCTTCGCGCCTTATAGACCTTATGGCGACTTTTGCATCTTCACCTTTGTGCTTAATCGTTTTTGCAAGCTCTTTTCTTCTCTCTTCTGTAAGCTCGGGCATAACAAGGCGTATAACTTTGCCGTCGTTCGCCGGATTTATGCCAAGGTCAGATTTCATGATCGCCTTTTCAACATCGGTAATTAAGCTTGCATCCCATACTGAAACCATAAGCATACGAGGCTCCGGCGCAGATATGTTACCGACTTGGTTAAGCGGTGTAGGTGTGCCGTAGTAGTCTACCATAATTCCGTCAAGCAGCTGGGGGTTTGCTCTGCCTGCCCGAATATGCGACAAATCTCTTTTAAAGACGGATATAGTTTTGTCCATCTTTGTTTTTGCGTTGTCCAATGCTTCATGTTTTACATACATAATTTTTACCTCCTGTTTTATTAAGGCATAGAATTTATTCTTGTACCTATGTTCTCTCCCATAACAACTTTTTTAATGCCGTCTTTTACATTCAGTCCAAAACATACGATGGGAATATTATTGTCCATGCACAGAGAAACCGCCGTTGTATCCATTACAGCGAGCTTCTGCTGAATCACGTCCATATAGCTTATAAAATCATATTTGCGGGCGTTTTTATAAATTTTGGGGTCACAATCATAAACGCCGTCAACATTCTTGGCAAGCAATATAAGGTCCGCTTCCATCTCTGCCGCCCTCAGAGCCGCCGCAGTGTCGGTAGAAAAGTACGGATTACCCGTACCGCAGGCAAAAATCACAACGCGCCCTTTTTCGAGATGGCGCATTGCGCGCCTTCTTATATACGGCTCTGCTATCTGCCTCATTTCGATTGCCGACTGTACCCGCGTCTGCATATTCTTGTTTTCCAGAGCGTCCTGCATTGCAAGCGCGTTTATTACCGTTGCCATCATGCCCATATGGTCAGCGGTCGTCCTGTCCATGCCTATTCCTCGCCTTCCGCGCCATATGTTTCCGCCGCCTACGATAATACCTATCTCCACGCCCAGTTTCGCAACTTCAATAACCTGGTCTGCTACAGAACCTATCACATCAAAATCAAACCCTGTATTGTCGTCGCCAGATAACGCCTCTCCGCTAAGTTTCAATATAATACGATTATATTTAGGCATAGATTTCCCCCTCTTTTCAAAAAAAGGAGAGCGCATGCCGCAGCTCTCCTCAAGATTTATCTTACTTGGACATCTGTTTCTTAACCTCTTCCGCGAAATCGTCTTCTCTCTTTTGCAGGCCTTCGCCCATTTCATAGCGGACAAACCGTCTTATGGCAATCTTCTCGCCAATTTCGGATATTTTTTCTGTGACGATATCTTTTATTGCTTTATCGGTATCTTTTACAAACGGCTGCTCGAGCAGGCAAACTTCTTTATAATATTTTTTTATACGGCCTTCAACCATTTTCTCTGCGATATTATCCGGCTTTCCTTCGTTTTTTGCCTGAGCCATTAAAATCTCTTTTTCTTTTGCGATTTCTTCTGCCGATACGTCACTTATATCTACAAACTTAGGGTTCGAAGCCGCTATGTGCATCGCTATATCATTTACTAGAGTTTTGAACGCAGGAGTCATGGCTACAAAGTCCGTCTCACAGTTAACCTCAAGAAGTACGCCTATTTTTCCGCCCATGTGTATATAGCTTGCGACAACACCTTCAGCCGCAATCCTGCCCGCTTTTTTTGCGGCGGTCGCAAGGCCTTTTTCACGAAGAACTTTTATAGCTTCTTCTATATTCCCATTCGCTGTTACAAGTGCATTTTTACAGTCCATCATACCAGCGCCTGTTCTTTCTCTTAATCCTTTAACATCACTTGCTTTTATCATATCTAAAAAACTCTCCTTATTAAGTTATACAGCATTTTATTTATGCTTGATTATTCTTCTTTTGCATCCTCCGCAGTTTCTTCTGCAGCTTCTTCTCCGGATATTTCAATATCCGCTGCTGCTTCGGCGGGCGCCTCGGGCTCTGCTTTTTTAGGCTCTTGTGCTGCCGGCTCACCAGATGTATCTTCCATCTGTTCACCCTGTTTTGCTTCGAGACAGGCGTCTGCAATTTTAGATGAAAGCAGCTTTACCGCACGAATCGCGTCATCGTTTGCCGGTATTATGCAATCTATCTCATCCGGGTCACAGTTAGTATCAACAATACCTACGATAGGTATACCAAGCGAACGAGCTTCTGCAATAGCGATACGTTCTTTTCTCGGGTCTACAACAAACATAACTCCGGGGAGTTCTTTCATGTCTCTTATTCCGCCGAGGTTCTTGTTTAATTTTTCATGTTCATGACGAAGCTTTATTACTTCTTTTTTAGGAAGCAGTTCAAACTCTCCGCTCTCTTCCATTCTTTCTATCTTCTCAAGCCTTCGAATACGGCTTCTCATAGTATTGAAGTTTGTAAGCATTCCGCCTAGCCATCTTTGGCTGACGTAAAACATGCCGCATCTTTTCGCCTCTTGTTCGATAGATTCCTGTGCTTGTTTTTTGGTCCCGACAAAAAGCACGCTCTTTCCTTCCATAACCGCATCGCGCACAAAAAAATACGCCTGCTCCACCATCTTGACCGTTTTTTGAAGATCGATGATGTAGATGCCGTTGCGCTCCGTAAAGATGTACTTTTTCATTTTGGGGTTCCATCTTCTTGTTTGGTGCCCAAAGTGAACACCAGCTTCAAGTAGCTGTTTCATTGAAATGACTGCCATAGTTTCCTCCTCGTTTTTTTCCTCCCAACGCCTCGTCTTTTTGTATAACCCGCAAATTTGCAGGCACGAATACAAAAATCAGCGAAGGTGTGACATTCCTTTTGGAATTATAGCACAAGGGTTTTTAATAATCAACATGTTTATTAGCCAAAACAATTGTGCCAAATAATTTTTTACAAAAAATTAAGTTTGAGAAATCACCAAGAATTAAGCAAATTTATTTCTCTTTTATTGTTTCTTTTTTTAAACGGCGTATCGCAAAAACCTCGTCAAAAACAACAAGAATGCTTCCTACGATAAGCATAAGGTAATATGTTAAAAACCGCCATATAAGCATAGCGATATAAACAGGTATGTTTATAAAGAAAGTGCTGAAGAATAGATAAAAGCCGCCTTCTGCCGCGCCCGCTCCCCCAGGAGTCGGAAAGAATGATACTGCAAGGTACAAAAACGCCTGCATTGTGATAAGGTCTATCATTGTGTATTGAGTATGCCCAAAAGCAAGATAGATAAAATACGGTATTGCAAAGAAAAACGCTAAGTTAATTACCGAAATAAGAAAAGAACCTATCGCTCTTAGTTTGTATTTAGAAATATACGCAGCCGCCGTATGATAATCGTCAATAGTTTTTTCAAAGTTAACAAACGCCTGCTCTTTTTCTTTTATTATCTTTATCCTGTTTAAAAAGCGTATAAGGCTGTTGCCTATTCTTAAAACAAGTTTCTTATTTCTTATGGTAAGTATGATAAAGAAAACGGCAAGAAGGTTTACTATAAATCCCAGAGTGGTAAGCCAGAAAACCTGATTATGATTTGTATAAAAATAAATACCGCGAAACAGCATTGCGGCAATATAAAACGCACATAAAGACAATTCGTACACAACAAACTTTATACAGACAATGCACGTTGAAGTCCCCACAGGAATTTTGTTTCTGTGCATATAGACGACCTGCATAGGCTGTCCGCCCGTTGCAAAGGGAGTAAGCGCACCGTAATATAAACCTATGATTCCGATTTTTATGGAACTTGACAGCTTCTCTCTTTTATACATATATGAAGTGATATCATGAAGAAGAAGCCCGTCGGTAAGCCAGTAAAGCAGCAAACTCGCGATGCACACATACAGCCACCTTAATGACAACTGCTCAAATGCAACCGCCATCTTTTTAATACTCGGATCAAAAATGCCTATGAGCACAATTGCGAGTATTGTAAAGCCAATATAAAGCAGCCTGAATAAAGAAGTGCGTTTCTTTTTTTTCATCATCCCTCCATTAAAAAACAAATATCGAAAGAAATGATATCAAACATTTCGCAAAAAATCAACATATTGCTATTTAATTCGGCTTTCAAAAAGATTTAGCGCAGCGGCTACAGCAGCATCCATATTATAATATTTATATTCGGCAAGCCTTCCCGCAAATACTGTCTTGTCTTCTGCGCCCGCCTTTTGTTTGTATTTATTATAAAGCGATTTTTGCGACTCTATGGGTACAGGATAATACGGTTCGCCCTGCCAGGTGGGGTATTCTTTTGAAATAACCGTTTTATCGCTTTTCTGCCCTGTCAACTTTTTATATTCTGTTATTCTCGTAAAATCGTAGTCGTTTGGATAATTTATCACGGCAGCGCTTTGATAATCGCCTTGCTTAGTTTCAAAAACTATATCGATGCTTCGGTATTTTAAGCTGCCGAACTCATAATCATAATAATAGTCTATCGGCCCTGTATAAACAAGACACTCATATTGTATGTCTGAAATGACTTGCTTATAATCGGTGTTGAGTAAAAGCTTAATGTTTTGCCCCTGCACCATTTTATCAAACATTTTCGAATATCCGTAAGCGGGCATGCCCTGATACTTGTCAGTGAAATATCTTTCGTCCGTATTATAACGCACGGGTACGCGCGATATTACAGAAGGATCGAGCTCATCGGGATACATATCCCACTGCGTTTTTGTATAATGCTTGAAGAATTTTTCGTATATATACTCTCCCGCTTTGCTGATAACGACATCCTCGCTTGATTTTATTTCTCTGCCGCTGTCCGCGACGCTTTCCAAAAAATCTTTGACCTCTCGTGTTGATAAATTTAGATTGTAAAGCATATTTATAGTGCGCGCGCAGATAGGAATCGGCAGAAGATTGCCGTCGACGTACGCCAGCACTCTATGCTGATAATTGTTCCAGTCTGTGAATCTTGACAGATAGTCAAATACCTGTTTTTGCTCTGTATGAAAGATATGAGGCCCGTATTTATGTATAAGAATACCGTTGTCGTCATAATAATCGTAACAGTTTCCGCCAATATGCGTCCGCTTCTCTATCACCAAAACTTTTTCGCCGAGCTCATTGGATATTCTTTCGGCTATTGTCAAGCCGCTGATACCTGCTCCCACAACTACATATTTATAAAACAAACTTTTTCCTCCATAAAGCGGATTTGTCAGTTCCCTTTTTTCTTTGCATCTATCAGGTAAAGATACCTGTCGTACGCAAACTCAATGGCATCTTCCCAGCTTCTGTATATGGTATCTCTGGCTTTTTGTCCTATCTGTCTTGCTTTGTCGGGGTTATTTACAATATACTCCGCCGCGTCTGCCAAAGACTCTGCCGTATCATCAATCAAAAATCCGTTTTCTTCGGTGATACCTTCCGATGTGCTCGAATTTTTTACAAAAACTGTCGGGCATCCGCATGCCGCCGCTTCCCTCGGAACAAGCGAAGACGTATCGTACAGCGATGGAAAAAGCATAGCGCTGCTTCTAAGATAAATGTTCGATACGACATCTCTGTCGTATATCTTGCCGGCAAAAGTAACATTATCCTGAAGGCCGTATTTTGCCACCATGCGCTCCATATCGCTTCGCTTTGCGCCGTCGCCTATAAACAGCATATGAAAATCGGCGCCCCTGTCTTTTAAAAGCTTTAACGATTCCACTACCATTTTTAAATTCTTCTGCCAAATATGCTGGCCTATATACATAAACAAAGAAGTCTCGGGCGAAAGCCCAAACCTCTTATCAATCGATTCTCTTGCCTTATCGTTTGTCTGCTGCACCTTTATATCACAGCCGTTTTCCACTACATGTACATTGCCTTTGTATCCGTATTCCCTAAGCGTTTCTATAGAAGCTTTATTCACCGTCCAGACTTCATCTACAGATTCATAAAAAGAAACGATTCCGGCTATTACCGCGTCAACAATTTTATCAACTTTCAATGCGACTTTAAAATCTTCTTTAAACTTTGAATGAAACGTCGCAACAATAGGTATGTTTCTCTTTTTAGCTATGCTTCTTGCCGCAACTCCCGAACTAAAAGGTGAATGCGTATGAACAATATCAAACGGGACTTTTTTTAAATTCTTCCAATAAGACGGGTTCATTTTAGGCACGCCATATCGGTATTCGCCTCTCAAAGGTACTTTTATAGAAGAATATCTTCTTACATCAAAATCATAATTGTCCACAGCGTCCGGGTATTTCGGCGTTATCACAGAACATGCGCCGTACTTCTTGTTAACCCAATAGGCATAATTTTTCACTACATTAGCTACGCCGTCTACCATCGGCGGAAAAGATTCGTTGAACTGCCCCACGGTTATTTTCATTAATTAAGCCTCCCTGACTTAGAAACGTTATTTTTAAATTTACTGCCTACATAACGTTTTTTGACTAACAACTATTATAACAAACTATGCTTTTTTTTCAAACATAAAAGTTTTAAGTTAATGTTAAGATATAGTAAAATGTTAAAAATTTCAAATTTATTATAACATTTTTTTAAAAACAATCCAGATATTGCCTGACTTTATTCTTGAATTTTATTAACTGATTTATACTGGTTTAAATAGGCAAAACAACAGCTTGCTATATATGATATATGAACCTAATTTTTAACTGCACAGCATTTAATTACATGCGTATTTTAACATCGAGCGGGCAAAATAATAGCAAGAAGGAGGTGATATGCAAATGACAAACTCAAACTCAAAACAGTTATTGGACAAAATGAAATATGAAGTAGCTACGGAGCTTGGTGTAGCATTAGATCAAGGCTATAACGGCGATATTTCCACGCGTCAGGCAGGTCAGATCGGCGGTAATATGGTTAAGAAACTGATACAATATGCGGAAAATAATATGAAGTAATTTCCTCAATAGTATCCGTTAAATAAAGGAAGGGCTCACCCGCTCTTCTTTTTTTTGGCATTTTACAAATTAGCTATATCAGGAAAAAATAAACCCAAACTATATATAAACACAAAATAATGCTTTTATTTCGCTTAATATCTTTTCTGCACTGCACATAACCAATATCTTATTTTAGCTTTAGCCTGTCCGTCGCGATTTGCACAATATCCGCAATTATATCTCCTATAACGGGAAGATTGTTAAGAAACGATTGCTGCAAAAGATATAATACGATTGCGCCGAGCAGAGTAAACCCCACCGCAATTCCAAAACCTCTCGCAAGTCCGCCTATAAAATTTACCCACATCATACGTTTTACATTGTTAAGATGCTTTAGATATTCGGCAAGTTTTAGTTTTTCCAGCATCAAAGAAAGTTCATTTAGGCGTTTATTAAAGCTGCATAACAATCGTTTTCTTTTGCGCATATCCGTCCCCTTTTGATTAGTTTGGATATATTGCACAAAAAAATACATTATTTACATAAACGTGTTTTCTTTCTTCTTTCAAACAAAACTAAAGCCGCCTGCAAATAACCTGCGCAAAGCGGCCGTGATTTTCTTCTTTTTTATATACTTTATTTTAGTCAATTATCTCATCAATAAGCGATTTTAACTCTTCTTTTTCTTTTTCATTCTTAAAAGAAAGCTCAAAATCATCTTCCTTTTGATTATCGTCATTTTCATACAGCCAGGAATAATCGTCATATTTTTGTTTATAGGAAGCGGCCTCCGGTTTTATTTTCTCTTTCTTTTCTCCGGGTTCTTCCGCCTTATTTTCTTTGGTTTCCTCGGGCTGTGTTTCTTCGGGCTCGGTTTCTTCAAATCCTATTTCTTCGGGCTGTGTTTCTTCGGGCTCCTTGGTATCCTGCTCATAACTGTCCTGAAGAATATCTCCGTCTTTCTCCAAATCGGAAAGCGCCTGGTTTATCTCGTGAAGCTCCATGAGCCCCCCTCTTTGCGATACGGGCTGCTCATCCGCCGCTTGCGCCTCTGTATCCTCTTCGGGAGGCAAAGCTGTAGGAATTTCCGAAATCATCTGCGCTTCGGGTTCATTATCCTGTTTCGCAAATATCTGCAGCTCGGGTTTTTCTTCCGGCTTTATATTGGCATTTTCCTCGAAGCTTTTATCCGGCTGCTCTTTTGGCTCTTGTTCTAAAACAATATCAGAATTTATTACTTCATCGGGAAAGACATCGGTATCGCCGAAATTGCTTTTATAATTCTTTTCAAAATCCGCCGCCTGAGAATTGATCATATTAGCAAAACTGGCAGCAAAACTTTTCGCGCTTGCTCTTAGCGTTTTAAGCTTTTGTTCAGTTTCTGCTAGTTCTTTAGCTGTCTGCTCTTTTTTTTGCTTCGCGGTGCTCTCGGCGCTTTCAAGAATAAGCTCTGCCTTTCTTGCGGCTTCATTCATAACGCGTTCAGCAGATTTTTGGGCAGAAACAAGCGTATGCATAATAGTCTCTTCAGTGCTTTTGACTTTATTCGCCTGCTCTTTTAGAGATTTCTGCTCTTTTATCAATGATTCATTTTCGCTCTGCAGCGCTTTTATCTCATCGATAATCTGGTCTAAAAACTTATCTACTTCGTCCTCATCGTATCCTTTGAAAGACCTTTTAAAAGTCTTTTCTAAAATCTCTTTTACCGTTAAAGACACGTCACCGTCCCCTTTCCCTCTTTTCGCAGCATATTTTAGGTTATTAATATCTCCGATTCTTCACAAGGCTATACACTACATGCCGCAAGAAATTCTCACGGCATGTAGAAATAAGCTTTATATGAATCAATCAAAATGTTTAAAACCTTCTCTGCTGCTTCGATCATCGATGTTTTGTGAAACATCAACGTTTGAGGGCGCAACCACAAATATGCTTCTCGCGACTTTTTTGATGTCGCCGTTAAGAGAATATACTGCACCGCCAACAAAATCGAGTATTCTTTGACCAAGCTCAATTTCAAGCTCGTCAAGGTTCATGATAACAGGCTTTCTTGCTTTTAGATTGTCAATAATGCACTCTGCTTCTTCATAGCTGTTTGGCTGAAACACGAGCATACGCATTTTGTTTGTATTTGGCAAACCAACGACTTTTGCCTGTTTTCTGCGAGAAACTCTTGGTTCCTCGGGCTCTTCGAACTCATCTTCGTAGAAGCTGTCTTCTTCGTCCATAAGCTCTTCTTCCTCAAACTCTTCCTCTTCAAGACCGACCGCATCTAAAATACGGTTCAAAATTCCTTTTGACATATTAGTAACCCCCTAAGTTTTTTATGACCTCGCCCCAAACACGGCCGTACCAATCCTAACCATATTTGAGCCTTCCTCAATTGCTGCTTCAAAGTCATTCGACATACCCATAGACAGATACTCAAAACTGTTATCAGAATAATAATCTTTGAACTTAGTGAATAACTCATACATTCTTGCGAAGTATGGCCTGTTATCGTCCGCTTGGTATGCGTACGGCGGAATAGCCATAAGCCCTTTAATGCGAACGCTCCTCATAACAGAAAGTGCTTCTAACATTTGTTCAAGATCTTCCTCAAACACTCCTGATTTTGTCGGCTCTTTTGCAATGTTTAGCTGTATCAGCGCGGAAATCTTTTTACCTTTTGCCTCACACTGTTTCTCGATCTCCTGTGCCAAAGAGAGCCTGTCTAATGAGTGCAGTAAAGTTATACCGTTAAGTATAAATTTTACTTTATTACTCTGCAGCTGTCCAATGATGTGCCAGTTTACCAAATTTCCAAAAACCTCACGTTTTTTCAGATATTCCTGTACACGATTTTCACCGAAATTCTTCATGCCGGCCTTTAGAGCCTGTTCAACAGAATCGGCGTTCACTGTTTTGCTGACCGCTACAATCGTAATGTCGTTTTTATTTCTGCCCGACTTTTTTGCGCAAACATCAACCCTTTCTTCAATTGTCCTAATGTTATCTTGTATACTTACCACTTATATTACCACCATTTGGTGCAATATGCTACATTTTTAATAATTGCCCAATTTCCAATGTTGCCTGGTCCTTATATGTTTGTATGAAAAGATACTCATTATCATCCGCAATTATAAACACAGGCACAAGCTCTCCGTCGATAGTTTCCACATAGTTTACCTGCTCTGTTTCCTTGACGCATGATGCGGGGACACGCATTCCTTCCTGTATATTATACGCCTTAGCGGAAACACGCCTTTCTCCCAGAAGCGGCCCAATATCGTCCTGTACCATTATAGTATACACAAAACCTTCATTTTCTTCAAGTTTTGTTGTATTATACACTACACCTGTGTATTGTGTCTCCAAATAATCTTCAAAAACAAGCGAAAATATATTTCCTAAATACATTTCGGGTATGCTTTTTTCGCTGAGCATAACAACGTACCATTCGTTCTCGTTTACTATTCGGTAAAGCGGCGCTTCCGTTATATCCTGCTGCGGCGTTTCAATTGTTTTACCTTGCTGTATCTCTTCTAATATAACTTTTGTAAAGCTGCCTATATTCTCTTTTGCCATGATAACTTCACAGCCGTCAAAATAGAAACTTACAACTCCGCTTTCGTTTGCCGTAACCGGCCTTCTCCAGCCGGCAATCTGCTCTAAAAGCGCTTGCTCATCCGCGTAATATTCTCTTAACTGGTCGTTTGGTACGACAACGCTTTTAAGATACGCCATTCTTTCTTCCAAAAGCGTCTTCATCTCTCTCTCGAGTACCAGAGAATCCTGCCGCCTTTCTTCAAAAACAGCCTGCTGAATCTCGTTCGCCTTGCCCTCAATCCTTGCGTTAATCTCATTTAGCTTTTCGTCTATAATACCTTCTCTGCTTACTTCTATTTCATATTCTAAAATAGTTTTCTGCGTATCTAAAAGCTTAGAAAGCGTCTCGTCATTATACCCTAGCTCATACACCTCTACGATAGGGTCTCCCTCTTGCACATGCTCTCCTTCAGTAGCAAGAAAATAAGTTTTACCGTAGTCTTTTGCTTCATAAACAACTTCATCGCGTACAACGAGCATATCAAAATTAGCATTATATTCTATGCTTGCCCATTCGATAGCCGCCGTGGGCTGCCCGCGTAATATGAAAATAAGTAAAACAGCAATTGCAGACACAATTACAGCAACTATCAAAAAAAACTTGAATCTAGGTTTTCGCCTTACTGCCATTATGGTTTTTTATCCTCCAAGATGCATACTTATTAACTATTCTCCGTATATAAAAAAACTCCTTTATATATACACATAAAAAAGTTTAAAATAGACAAATATATGCAAACAATCATTATAAAACCATTTTCACCTCTACGCTGTTGCCTTTTTCGTTATAATTTACCTCTTGGCAAAAGGCTTTAACTAAAAGCAATCCTCTGCCGCGTTCACGGTATAGCATCTGCTCGTCAAAAAGATTTTCATAATTATCCGTTTTTTTGTTATCATACGCAAAACCTTGCCCATTGTCAGTAACTTTAATACTAAGCCTGCCGTTGCAAAGATTTGTAACAAGAATTACCGGCTCAAGCTCAGACGGTTTTGCATAATCGAAACAGTTGACCAAAAGCTCGTTCAATACAAGAGTTAACTCATATTCGCGCTCTTCATCAAGTGTTATATGGCCTTGCATATTCACCAAAACCCTGTCAACCACTTTTTTTATGTCTTCTAAAGAAGTTAATAAATATTCTCTTGTGCTATTCATAATCATATAAACACCAAAGGCATAAAATTTAGAACCAACCCTGTATATACCATTTAACTGCGCCGTTCTTTTTAACCTCTATATTTATATAACCCAAATAAGCTTCTTTAAACTTACTTTTCATAAAAATTCCTGAATTTTGTTAAAATTTTCCTTTCCATTCTGGAAACATACATCTGAGAGACGCCGAGCGCCGCAGCAACTTCTCTTTGGCTTTTGTCTTTTGAATACCTTTCGAAAATGATTTGTTTCTCTACATCGTTAAGATGCCCTATGCAATACGCTATAAAATCCCTGTCTTCAATCTTTTGAAACTCTTTATCATTGCTGCCTAATATTTTCATAAGTTTAATATCTTCATTTGCAGTTATAAAATTATCTAAAGACGTGGCATACCCTGCCGATTGTGTTTCCATTAGTTCCAGAACGCGTTCAACAGAAAACCCGAGATACTCCGCGATTTCTTCGGGAGTAACACTGCGCCCATGCTGGCGCAATAAATTTTCTTTTGCATCGGCAAGTTTACGGATCTGTTCGCTGTCCCGCCTTGATATCCTTATCATTCTTGTTTTATCTCTGAAATAGTTTTTTATCTCTCCAACTAAAGTAGGCGTCGCGAAACTGGCAAACTTTACACCTCTGACGCTTTCATACCTATCAGCAGCTTTAACAAGCGCAAGCGAAGCTACCTGAAAAAGGTCGTCATATTCGACGCCTCTGCCAACAAATTTTTTAGCGACAATCTCTGCAATAAACAGATATTTTTCAAGGATATATTCTCTCAGCGCAGAATCTTGATTTTTTTCATAACGCGAAAAGAGCTCTTGTTCATCCATTTTTTCGAACTGACTATACATATTTTGTCCCCAAGCGCTGTTCTATAGCTTTTTTGATATGCGAATTCGCTTTAAAATACCGTCCTTTTTTATCAGCTCGCATTCATCGACGAGCGCTTCCAAAAGATACTGGCTGAGCTCGCTTGCCTCGTCCTGCTGTGCCGAACTACCCTTTTGGCCTTTTGCTTCAAACTCTATGAGTATGCCGTCGATTACAGTTATTTTTATATTTACCGTTTCGGGGCATGCTGCGAGCAGCAACGTGCAGGCCTCTGCGCTTGCAACCTTTATATCTTCTATATCTTCAATATTGTAACCGATTCTTTCGGCTATTGCCGAAATAGTAAGCCTTACCGCTAATATATAATCCGGCTTTGCGGGGAAGGTTAATTCAAATACATCACCCTTCACTCTTTACTCACCTCGATCACAAATATTTTATCCAGCCCTGTAAGAGTAAAAATCTTGTTTATATAAGGTTTAAGATTAATAATCTGTATGCTCTTGCCCGCCTGCTTAACTTTTTTCAGCGTGCTCACAAGAACACCGAGCCCTGTAGAATCTATATACTTTAAATTGGTACAATCAAGAACGATATCAGCCGCTTTCTCATCTATTAAAGAATGCACTTCGCTCTTTAAACTGTCGGCGTTATAGATATCTACTTCGCCGTAGAGCTGTACGTTCCATTTGCCCGTACCTTCATCAAACTTTGCATCTAAAAGCATAAGCTTTCCTCCTATTCGCTATCTTACATTATAATACCATAGTGTACTAAAATTCCTCAACATCGTTATACAAAACGTAACAGTTTTGTATATTTTAATCTATAAATCTATCCATTTACCCGCTTTTGCCGATTCGTACGCTTTTCTCAATACATATTGATTATAAACTCCGTCATTAATATTAGGAGAACAATCTTTGTTTTTATACAGGCAATCGAAAAATGAATACATGCAATGCACATGCGCCCGAAGCCAGCCGATAGTCATCTTTGGCGAAGGCATATCAAAAGCCGGCTGCCCATATCGCTGATGAGATTCTATTTTTTAAATCCTTTGTCTCCGCCGAAAGGCTCTGCCTTTTGCGTATTATCATAAAACTCAATAAATTCGGGATTGTCCGCACAAAACCTTATTGCTCCATTTTCTCCGTAGATTTTAACGTACAAGTCATCGTTTGTACCCGTCGCCAGTTTAGTAGCTATTAAAGTACCTTTAGCACCGTTTTTCATCTCTGCCATTACATATGCGGCGTCCTCAACTTCTACATCTTTTAATATTCCCTCATGTAAACGTTTATCTATTGCTGTATGCAGTGATGCGTTAATACGAGAAAAACCTCCCGCAAGGTAAACAAGCAAATCTATTATATGAGACCCTAAATCAGTTAGTGTTCCGCCTCCCGTATATTCTTTGGAGAATCGTCAGCTATATATTTTTTCGGGGTCGATATTCGATGAATGATGATATGCCGCTTCAAAAGAATATAAACGCCCAAGCCTTCCTTCGTCAATAATCTGTTTTGCACGCATAATTGCCGGATAAAACCTGTTGTTATAGACTATCTGTACCTTGGAATTTGAATCATCTGCCGCCGCCTTTATCCGCAGAGCCCCCTCATAACTTACGCAAAGAGGTTTTTCACAGTACAAATGCTTACCTGACCTAAGCGCTTTTATTGCATATTCCTCGTGCAGATGATTCGGAAGACATATATCGATAACGTCTATGTCATCGCGTTCTATCAGCTCATCCATCGTTTTAGCGGCAAATTCAAATCCGTATTGTTCTACCGCTAAAAGCGCTTTCTCGTGAGTTCTGTTATAAACGCCCGAAAGTTTAACACGAAATGGAAGACTATCGTATAAAAACGGCAAAGCATTCATTGCATATACATGAACCCTACCAATACCACCCATTCCAAGCAATCCGACTCTATATTCTTTCAAATCTCTTCTCCTGTTTAAACACTTTTATCCAACCAGTCTACAATATCACTATAAACCTTACCTCTCTGCTTCTCGTTCAATATTTCATGGCGCATATTCTCATATACTATAAACGTTAAATCGTGCACGCCCGCCTTTTTATAAGCGGCAACATCCTTTTTAACCGCAGCAAGGCCGCTTCCGCCCATGCTGTCGAACTCTCCCGCGCCTATAAACAGCGGCTTTTCTTTGGGGAAATTTTCAAATGTCTTTTTTGCCGCCGCCTGTCCCGTTCCTCCTATAAGTTCGTAAGCAAACTCTGCCGTAATTGTATTGCCGCAATATTCATCGGCGTTGTATTTGTCTATAACAGCGCTGTCCGTACATATAAACTCGCTTCCCGTTTCGCCCTTGAAAGGTTTATTGAGCGTACCGAAAATAAGAGAATGCAATAATGGCGACTTGTGTTTTCTTCCATATATCTTCATATTTATTTTTGCCAGCATTCTGACGACCGCGACCAAAAAAGGAGCGACTCTGCCTGTGCCTGTAAGCAAAAGCCCGTCTATATCATTTCCGAATTTAGCGGCGTATACTCTTGCTATAGACGAACCCATAGAGTGCCCAAAAAGAAAAACCTTTTTTCCTTCGTTTTCTTTTTTAATCATCTTTGTAAGCTCGTGCGCGTCGTCTACCGCCAAAGAGAATCCGCCCTTGCTGTCCGAAAAATACGCGACTTTATCCGGGCTTCCCGCCGTCTTGCCGTGCCCTCTATGGTCATTTGCATATACGGCATACCCTTTTTGCACAAGCGCGTTTGCGAAATCGTCATATCTTTTCGCGTGTTCAACCGCTCCGTGCGCTATCTGCAAAACCGCTTTTGGGTTCTCGTTTGCCCATTTATAACAATATATAATATTGCCGTCTTTGGATTCATAAGTAAACTCGTATGGTTTCATAAATATGATACCTCCGTTCTTGATAATAACATTTTACATATTTTTTGTAAACAAACTAAACAAGCGTGTTATAATGTATTTATCAATAAAGGAGCGCGCCATGCACGAATATATCGAAACGATAAAAGATAATCCTATAATCGCCGCCGTACAAAACAAACGAGCGCTGCAGTCCGCGCTTTCTCTTGGCGTGCCGACCGTCTTTTTATTAAACACCGATATTTTTTCCGCAAAAGAATTTGTCGATATGGCAAAAGAAGCCGGAAGCAACGTTTTTTTGCATATGGATCTTATAGACGGCCTTAGTTCAAACGCAAAGGCTCTCGATTATGTAAAAAATCGTATAATGCCAAGCGGTATTATAAGCACAAAAAGCACGCTTATAAAATACGCAAGGGAACAGGGAATGTTTTGCATACAGCGTTTTTTCATGGTAGACAGCGCAGGCTTTAAAAACTCCGTCAAAACGGCAAAAAAAAATAAATCGTCTATGATAGAGCTTATGCCGGGGATTATTCCGGATGTAATAAAAGAATTTACAAATAAAATAGAAACGCCGACAATCGCCGGCGGGCTTGTTACGCAAAAAAAACAGGTAATTGACGCGCTTTCCTGCGGCGCCATAGGCGTATCGACAGGAAACGAAACTCTCTGGCTCGAATAATATCAGACAACTTACAAAATATCTCCCGTACGTTTATACATTTTTAAACGCTCGGTGTAATTATTGCAGAGCTGCCTCGTGTGGTCAAGGTCTTGCTGCGTGGTTTTTCTCACTATTTTATATGGATTGCCCATAACAACGCTGCCGTCGGGTATGACTTTTCCGCCCGGTATCAATGTGCCCGCCGCTATAATACAGTTTTCTCCTATCTTTACCGCGTCGAGTATAATCGCGCCCGTTCCTATAAGCGTTCCTTTTCCGATTTCGCATGAATGCAGTAAAGCGTTGTGGCCAACCGTTACCATCTCGCCAATTTCCACTTTAAAATCGCTGGTATGCAGAACGCTTCCGTCTTGTATGTTCGTTCCTTTGCCTATAATTATACTTTTTATATCGCCCCTAAGCACGGCGCCCGGCCATACGCTTGCCTCTTCATTTAGCTCAACGTCGCCTATAACGACCGCAGTCGGATGAATATATGCGCCTTTGTGTATTTTTGGGTATTTTCCGTTCACAGTCTGTATCATATTATTCCTCCGTTTCTTTTGCCGCCATGCCAATAGCCAGCTCAAGACGCTTTTTCTGCATAGCACATCCTATTTCGTACGGCTCATATAAATCGCCGTTTATGTTAAGGTTTGCCGCCGCGCACCCGCCGCTGCAATAATATTTTGCCCAGCACTGCGCGCATTTTTGCAGATTATCTATGTTACAGTCATCGAACCGCTTTGCCACGTTTTGGCACAGCCCGGTTTTTCTAACATTGCCCATAAGAAACTCTGGTCGCCCGACAAACTGGTGGCAGGGATAAATGTCTCCCGACGGCGCAACCGCTATGTATTCGGTACCCGCGCCGCAGCCGCGTATTCTTTTTTGCCTGCACGGCCCGGCATTTAGATCTACCATAAAATGAAAAAACACAAACTCTTTTTCGCTCTTTTTTCTCTTAACGTACTCTTTAGCCAGCCGCTCGTACTCGGCAAACATCTTGCCGAGATGTTCCTCTCTGATAGCGTTTTCTCCTTTTGTCACTACCGGCTCTATAGAAACGCCGTAAAACCCGAGATTGGCAAGATGCAACACATCGTTTGAAAAATCAAGATTGTCCGCAGTAAAAGTTCCTCTCACATAATATTCGCTCTGTCTGTCCAATAACAATTCCTGCGCATTTTTTACCACTTTGGCGTAGCTTCCCTTTCCGCCCGCCGTTACTCTTACCGCGTCATGCACATGCTCTCTGCCGTCAATGCTGACAACTATGTTGTTCATGTTCCGCTTTAAGTATTCTTTCATCTCGTCAGTAACCTTATAACCGTTCGTTGTTACTGTAAATCGAAAGTTTTTATTAAATTTGCTTTCAAGGCTTCTGGAGTAAGAAACCGTACTCTTTAATACTTCGAAATTGAGCAGCGGCTCTCCGCCGAAAAAATCTATCTCGAGATTGCGCCTTGTTCCCGAAACGTTTACCAAAAAATCGATAGCCGCCTTTGCGGTATCGGCGCTCATAAGCTCTCTTTTGCCGCCGAATGCATTACCCTTGGCAAAACAGTATCCGCACCTTAAATTACAGTCGTGCGCAAGATGCAGGCACATCGCTTTAATGATATTTGTGCTCTTTTGCTCTTCTTTTTGCGGCTGCGAGAAAAGCAGGCCGCTTTTTATAAGCTCTTTTATCTCTAGGGCGAGCGTATCGCTTCTACCCGAAAGCTCTTTGTCTATGTCCGCGGTTTTTTCAAAATCCGCAAGGCGCGATATTTCGTCATAAGCCTGCTTGTCCAGTATATGTATGCTGCCCGTTTCTACATCGAGCACAAAATATTCATCGTCATATATGAATGTATGAACCAATTATTATGTCTTCCTTTCATTCGCAACAAAAAAGGCGGCTTGCCTGCCGCACTTTTGTCCGGACAAGCCGGATTTTGGGCTGCTAGTGTGCCGCTTGATTACCTATACTTATTTTCGCATTTCTGGTTAGCAAGCGTACATGATGTTTTGCATGCCGACTGGCACGATGTCTGACACTCGCCGCATCCTGTTTTTTCTTTGATATCTTTTAATTTGCCTTTTACGACCGTTTTTATATGTTTCATCTCTGCCTCCAATAATCTTTTGCAGCAAGGCTTGCCTGCCTGTAAGATTATATAATAACTGAGCGCTTTTTTGCAACTCTAAATTAAGGCGGACTTATATTTTCACCTTTGTAACACGCCTTGGCTTTGGCGCTTTAGCGGCTCGCGGCGCACGTTTGCTTTTGCTAAAAAAGTTCGCGGCTATGATTGCGAACACCATTCCTATAAGCATGCCCATAAGCAGATCGGAGAAAAGCAGCGCGACGTTTCCGAACATTCCCTCAATAAGCGAAAAAACAAAATAGCTTATAAGCATGAAAAAAAGTCCCGCCATCGCTCCGCAAAGCCATTGCTTTTCGCTCATGCCGTGCACGGCAAAATACGACGCCGCTATTATACCGAGTATTTTAATTATCTGGTTAATGGGCGCTATAGTGCTGTCTGCCATACCCGATTCTTTTATTATCAGCGCGAAAAGCAGTATTACCGCTACTGTAAAAACCATGGATATCAGCGAGCCTTTAAGCGCATTTTTTAAATACAACAGAAAAGACGCTTTTTTTGTGTTTTTTGTGTCACTGTTAGATTTCATAAAAATCATCCCCCTTAAAAAATAATTATGAGTCGGACTGCTCATTTATTCCATAATCATACCTGCTGCTATAGATTACGTATCTTTTTTACCGCCCTTTATTCTTGGCGCAATCTCCTGGCGGTATATTCGCAAAAGCGCGATTATTATAAGAAAAACAGCAAATACAACTTTTAGCGCATCCGCCTTTATTACCGATACTAAAAAATATCCCGCCGCGCCGCCAAGGCAACCGAAGAGCATAATAAAAAGCGCGGATTTTAACCGCACGTTTTTTTGCTTTATATGAGAAATAAGCGCGAATAATGCCATGGGTATGTACGCAAAAAGCGTCATGCCCTGCGCCTCGTGCTGAGACACCGCCAAGAAAAGCGTAAGGCAGGGAATAAGGACAATTCCGCCGCCAAGCCCCATTCCGCCCACTATTCCGAACAATATGCCGAACAAAATATAGAGTATCAAAACAGCATCCTGATACCGGCTGCCAGCATAAGCAATGTAAATATGCGGTTTAACAGCTTTACGTTTATGCGCCCGAGAAAAAGAGCTCCTGCAAGGCCGCCCGCCGCCGCACCGCCGCACAAAAACAAAGTCTGCCTAAGAGGCACGAACCCTCCCGAATAATATAATACCGCCGAAACGGCCGATATCGGGAATATAACGGCAAGCGATGTCGCGTGCGCTCTTTTTTCCTGTAAGCCCGCTCTTTCCAAACCTTCCACTACTACAATACCGCCGCCCGATCCGAAAAACCCCGCCAGAAAGCCGGAGAATATACCGGCCGCCGCTTTTTTTACCGTTTGTTTTTTCATAAACGCACCTTCGCTGCTTCTTAGTAAAGATTCTTAGGCATGAATATCCTTCTAAATGACATTATGCAAAGAATATTAGCAATGACAACATAAATCTTTATTTTCTATTTTTTACGAGTACGCTTTTGCATATTCATCGGTTATGTTATAATCAAAAATAATGAACAAAGAGAAAGATACGGACACGTTTGGTATATCAATAAGCGACGTGGATGAAAACAAAATAAGAGAATTCTCGCCGCTTGCCCTGGCGTATATAGGCGATACGGTTTATGATTTATATGTACGCGCATACCTTGTAAAAAACCGTATGGGCAAAGTGCAGGAATTGCATAAATATGCTTCCGCCGTCGTCAACGCACGCTCTCAGGCCGAGGCGGCAAAGCTTCTGCTTACGCTTTTTACAGACAGGGAAAACGAAATTTTCCGCAGCGGCAAAAACTCAAAATCGACACCGCCGAAGAATATGAGCGCGCAGGATTATTCATATGCCACAGGCCTCGAAGCGGTTATAGGGTATCTTTACTGCACAGGAAAAAAGCAAAGGCTGGATGAGCTTTTTAATATTATAATATCGCATTTTTATTTGGAGGATTAACATGCCCGAAGTTAAACTGAACGTAAAACTATTATATTTTACTCCCGAAGCGGAAAAAATAACGGCAATGGGCGCAAAGCTTTGTTACAGCCCTTCTGGCATAGACGATATCGCAAGCGGCCTGACAGAAGAAAAAGCGGCGGCGTTTATTGAAAAGATAGTCGATATCGGACATCTTTCTACCATAGAACACGCAAGCTTTTCTTTCGGCATAGAAGGAGTTTCGCGCACGCTTCTGGCGCAGATAACGCGCCACCGGCTGGCGAGCTTCTCTGTTCAGTCACAGCGTTATGTAAGCTATTCGGACAATGGCTTTTCGTATATTATTCCGCCGAGCATAAGTGCGCTCGGAGACGAAGCGAAAGAAAAGTATGAGCAGCAGATGAACACTATGCAGCAATGGTACGACGAATGGAGGCAGGCGCTTGGAGAAAAGGGCGAGAAAACAAATCAGGACGCGAGGTTTGTGCTTCCGGGCGCATGCGAAACAAAAATGATACTTACTATGAACGCAAGAGAGCTGCTGCACTTTTTCTCTCTTAGGTGCTGTAACCGCGCCCAGTGGGAGATACGCGAGCTAAGCTGGCGCATGTTTGCTCTTGTCAGCCAAATCGCACCCGCTTTATTCAAGGCAGCAGGCCCTTCGTGCGTTCGCGGAAAATGCTCTGAGGGAAATAAAACGTGCGGAAAAGCATCCGAAGTCAAGAAAAAACAAAAAAGCATACTGGAAGGAATATAATGGATATCATATACGGCAGAAATACCGTTAAAGCGGCTATAAAATCGGGCAGGTCACTCGATAAAATAATGGCGGCAAAAGAGATAAACGACCCGAGCGTAAGAGAAATATTAGGCCTGGCGTCAAAAAATAAGATTCCCGTCGTAAGAGTAGATAAAAGAAAGCTTGATAACCTGACTATGGAATTCGGCCACGGCGGAAAGCCGGCAAACCACCAGGGTGTTATCGCCGTTGCCGCCGCAAAAGATTATTCAAGCATCGACGATATTTTGCAGCTTGCGCAGGAAAAAAACGAGCCGCCGTTTATAATAGTGCTAGACGGTATTACAGACGAAGGGAATCTGGGCTCGATTATTCGAAGCGCAGAGGTTCTTGGCGCACACGGCGTTATTTTGGGCAAGCGCAGAAGCGCGTCGCTTTCGGCAGTTGCTTATAAAACGTCTTCGGGCGCTGCAGAATTGCTGCCCATAGTAAAGGTAACAAACTTAAACACAGCGTTAAAAGAGCTAAAAGATAAAGGCGTTTGGATCGCCGCCGCAGACTCATCCGGCCAAAGCGCGGATTCAATTAATTTGGCCGGCGCTATCGCAATCGTAATAGGTTCTGAGGGCGAAGGCATATCTCGGCTCGTTCTGCAAAACTGTGATTATAAGGCAAGCATACCCATGAAAGGCAAGACGGGCTCGCTTAACGCCGCTGCTGCAGCATGTGTTTTGATGTACGAAAAAACAAGACAGGACAGATGTAATCAATAACATTACATTATTTACTTAGAAGCATTGTGTTGACTAACTATTATACTGAAGATATAATATGAAGTTGTACGAAGGCGGCATTAGGGGGATAAAATTTTGGCTACAAGCAGAAGGTCTTCTTTAGAAGAAATCTACGCAAATTATGAGGACATGCCCGACGAAGAAATTGCTGAACTTGCTCGAGAGTACGACGGCGATGCGCTTGAATATTTATTGAATAAATATAAGAACTATGTACGTGCAAAGGCTCGTTCTTATTTTCTTATAGGCGCAGACAGGGAAGACATCGTGCAGGAAGGTATGATTGGCTTATATAAAGCCATTCGTGATTTTCGCGCGGTTAAGCTCACTTCTTTTCGCGCGTTTGCCGAGCTTTGCATAACGCGCCAAATAATCACGGCTATAAAAACGGCAACACGCCAAAAGCACAGGCCGCTAAACTCTTACGTATCGTTAAACAAGCCGATATACGACGAAGAAAGCGACCGTACGTTGATTGATATTATTTCCAGCGGGAAGATATCTAACCCCGAGGATATTATAATAGGCCAAGAGGATTTTTCCACTATAGAAAGCAAGATGGGGAAAATGCTTTCTCCGCTTGAGCTTCAGGTGCTTCAAAAATACATAGAAGGCAAATCATATTTCGAAGTCGCAGAAGAACTGCAACGAAGCGTGAAATCTGTAGACAACGCTCTGCAGCGCGTAAAGAATAAACTGGAAAAGTTGATTTCCGCCGAAAATAACGACTAACACTCTTTTTTTCAAAGTCATAAAAATAATACATTTTAAATGTGTTATTCAAGTATAAAATATAGGAGGGGTATGAATGAAGAAGCGTATTTTTGCTTTATTATTTGTTATTTTATTTATTTTAGTTCTTTCTGCTTGCGATGTGACCGTAGAGGTAAAAGGTGATAATTCTGCAATTGTTACAATAAAGTGTGATGAAGATGATATCGAAGATGCCGATGAGCTGGATCCACGCGATTTGCGCGATATGGATGATTTGGAAGACCTCGTAGATGAGTTTGCCGATTATAGATTAGACGAACTCGAAATCACCGCACAGTCTTATGTACACAACGGTGACGAATACACTTTTAAAATAAAGGTTTTGCCTGCGGACGACCTTGAAGATGCTTACTATGACGGAATAACTATAGGCAGCGCCGATGAAGTTCTCGATTTGTTTGCCGATGATGAGTACGGTGATGATTTTCAAGACATATACGAAGAGTTTGCCGAGGATTTCGACGACGAATATTTTTATGCCTGGGACGGCCAGGGCGATGAGCTTGATGACCGCGATGTTGAAGATTATTTTGATAATGCAAATTTAGAAAACCTAGGCTGCATAAATATCTATGATACTGATTATTATGTAGATTTTATTGGCTCTGAAATAATTTTGAATGTTCCGGGAAACATAGAAATGGTTTTCGCAGACTATGATGAAATAGATGTTGAAAATAATGTCGTCGAGATTGGCGAATCGGGCGATGTATATGTCATTTATTCAAAAGGCATCAGTACTCTTATCCTTATAATCATTATTGCTGCTGTGCTGCTTCTTGCGGGCGGGGCTGTGTTATTCTTTGTACTGCGTAAGAAGAAAAAGCCAATGGTTGTGGCAGCCGCTCCGGGAAACACAGTAAACACACAAGGCTCAAAATTCTGTGTTAACTGCGGAACGCAAATGGATGCGGATGATGTATTTTGTCCTAACTGCGGAACCCGAAACTAAAACAGCATAATAAAAAAACGCTGTGCGCTAAACTTTTTCGACACGGCGTTTTTATTTATAATCTTATTAGTTTAGTTCGTCGAGCGTAAGGCTGAAGCTTGGAACAAAATTATCCATAAAATATCTGACCTCGGGCATGTCTAATTTATTAATAGACTCTAGAACGGACGCCTGAGCTTTTTCAAACTCTTTATTTCCCGCCGACATCTCTTCAACACATTTTAAGTAAGCGCATATCTTATCCGCCGCTTTTACTGTTGCGTAGCTTTCTTTATTATCTTTTCTGTTTATTATCAGCTTTTCATATTCTTGTTGCAGCTCTTTGGGAAGCATGCGGCATAGCTTTTGTTCGGCGATATTCTCAATCTGCTTATATGCTTTTTTTATGCTGGGATTAAAGTATTTTATGGGCGTTGCTAAATCTCCCGTAATTACCTCTCCCGCTTCGTGATACACAGCCAGCGACATAACAAATTCGGCATTTAAATTTCCGCCGTAAAGCTTGTTTTTTATAAGAGCGAGCGCGTGCGCTATCATAGCAACCTGAAGCGAATGTTCCTGTATGTTCTCTTCTCTCGTGTTGCGCATTAGCCCCCATCTTTTTATATGTTTCATCTTTGCCATAAAACTAAAAAAATGATGCATATTTTTCCTCCGAATTTTCATAACTATTGACATGCCAATGATTAGAAGATATAATTCCATTAACCGCTGGGGGGGCCAATTGGCTGAGATGCGCGCAGTTAGCGCAAAACCCTTTGAACCTGTTGGGTAATTCCAACGCAGGAAAGCAAGATTATCTTTGTTTCCCGTGCGGTGCACGGGTTTTTTATTTTCCGGCAAACTTTATAGTTCAGCCTGGGAAAATTCATTGGCACAATCTTACCTTTCCATTCTACCTTATGCGGAAAACAAATACAATAATGAGGTGAATTTATGGAAAACAGTTATGAACAATTCAGTATGGATTTCGGGGCGTTTCTTGAAACGAACAGAACCTGGATAATTATCATCACAGCGATAGTGCTCGTTATAGGCGCTGCGATATTTTTCTCCATAAACCGCAAAAAACGCGGAACCGAAATCAAAAAAAGTGCATGGACAATACGCGAGCTTTCGACGGCCGCAATGTGTCTCGCGCTCGCGTTTTTGTTGTCGTTTATCAAGGTTTGGCATATGCCGCAAGGAGGCTCTATAACACCTGCCAGCATGCTGCCGATAATGCTTTTTGCTTATGTATACGGCACGCCCAAAGGGCTAATAGTCGGCCTTGCGTACGGTATTTTGCAATGCCTTCAGGATTTTTGGGTAATACACTGGGCGCAGTTTCTGCTTGATTACGGTATTGCTTTTATCGTTCTTGGATTTGCGGGAGTATTCAAAAACAAAATACTGCCCGGCATGGCAGTCGCGGGTATTCTTCGATACGCCGCACACGTTGCTTCGGGCGCGATATTCTTTGCCGCAGCGTATGCAGCTCCTGGACAGAATTTTCTTGTATACTCACTTATCTATAATCTTTTCGCGCTCGTCGACCTTGCTATCTGCATGATAATCGCGGCATTGCCGCCTGTAAGACGCATGATAGAATCTTTCCGGCGCCAGGCTGTAAAAAAGAAAGCGCAGGAAATTAAACAAACAGAAGCCAACGCTTAAACAGCACATAAAAGGCGGCAAAAACAATGTTGTTTTGCATGATAAATATGAGCTTAAAATTTTAAATTTTATAAAAAAAGAATCAGCCGAACGCTAAACCGGCTGATTCTTTATTGTTTTACTGCATAATCCAATCGCTGTTCTTTTTCGGCCTTGAATCCATCTCTTGCTTTTTGTTCTCAAACCCGGCTTTTCCCATCAACGCGAAAGTCGCAAGTTTTCCTTCCTCTACGCCAGGCTGGTCAAACGTATTAATCCTTAGCATCTCTCCCGTATACGCGGTTGCCATCTCAAAGAAATAGAGCAGCGCACCTATCGTTTTTTCGCAAATCTCGGGCAGTGTTATTGTGATATTCGGGCGCCCCGCGCGAAGCAGAGCATACTCTGTAGCGCTTCTTTCCGCCTCGAGCAGCTCTCCGAACGATTTTCCCGCAAGAAAAGAAATATCGGCCACATACTCAAACGCTTTTGGAATGTCAATATCGTTTCTGAATTTTTCTACCTTTAAAAAAGTGATTATCTTGTCGTGCGGGCCTTGCGAATAAAGCTGCATTTGAGAATGCTGGTCTGTTACGCCGAGCGCTTTTACGGGAGTCTGCCCTGCAAAAACCTCTCTGCCATCCAAATCAAATTGTTTGCCAAGCGATTCAGCCCATATCTGTGCGTACCAGTCGGACATATACTTCAGACTGTCCGCGTACGGCAGCATTACGCTTATGTTCTTGCCCTTTTTCATGCCGAGAACGTGCAAAAGCGCGTACATAGCCGCAGGGTTTTTCTCCTGCCTTGTGCAAACCTCTTCCATATCCGCCGCACCGTCAAGCATCTTTTTTATATCAAAACCGCATACAGCCGCCGGTAAAAGGCCGACAGGGCAAAGCTCTGAGAAACGTCCGCCTACGCCGTCCGGAATAAAAAACGTTTTAAGATTTTCTTTTTTTGCTATTTTTATAAGGTTGCCGTTTTTTTCATCGGTAGTCGCTATTATATGGTCAGAAAGTTTAAGCCCTTTCTCGCGCAGCCTTCCCGCAACCAGCATAAGCTGTGCCATAGTCTCAGAAGTCTTGCCCGATTTTGTGACCACGTTAAACATAGTCTTTTCTAAATCAATGCTGTCAAAAAGGCTTGCCAAGCGCTCTGGGTCAACGTTGTCTTCCACAAAAAAGTTAATGTTCTGTTTATTTTTGTACGCCAGCGCCTGATGTACGGCTATCGGCCCGAGTGCCGAGCCGCCTATGCCGAGCACAACAAAATTATCGTATTTCTCTCTTATTTTTTCACTCGTATTTATAATATCGTCGGCAATTTCATCTTGGGCAAATGGCAGCTTTCTAAAACCCATATCATTTGAGCCAATAGCAGTATGTGCATTTTGGAGCATATCTTTGGCATCGTTTATCTCCGCCTTGGAAAAGCCCTGCTCTCCTACCATATCGGCTATAGCATTGTTAAAATCAAAAATCAGTTTACTCATATTCCACTCCTTATTTTTGTATGTTTTTATTATATACGTTTTTTTCGCTTGCAGCATTATTATTTTTGTAAATAATTCATATAGTTTGCTGCCATATCGCATATATATTGAAAAGGTGGTGTTTAAATGTATAGATTTAACGACAGGCGTTCTCTCTTTGCCGCAATCGGCGTCTCCGTTTTGCTTCTCTTTGGCGCGGTCATACTGCTGGTATCAATGACAGGACAAAAAAATAAAGCTGTATTCTCGTACGGGAAAGAAGGAACTGCGCGGCTCAGTGTGTACGTTGTTGAAGGTTATACCGAAACACCGATAAAGGACGCGTCGGTGGTGGTGGTTGAGACGGGCGAAATATATCAAACTGACGAAAAGGGAATGACTCAGGTCATAAAAGTACCGTGTAAACGCGACACACGGTATGACGATATATTGCAAAAACCCTGGGGAGAAATAACTCTTATTATATATAAAGAAGGCTTTTTACCATACGCTCTTTTTTATTTGCAGGTTTTGGACGGTCAAACACGGGAAGGCGTAAAAATACTGCTGTTTGAAGAAGGCTCTACAAGCAGCCAGGAACCCTTTTCAATAATCGAAGGGCCAAACCGCATTTGGGTGGATGAGCTGATAAAAATGTACCAGCCATAAAAATCATTTTTTATTTTGGTTTGTTTTTGCCTAAGTTTCTTATTCTTTTAATAGGGATATTGGCGATAAGCCTTGTTACCGCAGAGCCTTTTCCCGCGTCTTTTGTATTTGTTATCTTTACGTCAAAGTTCTCTTCATCGACATCAAAATATTTCGATATGACTTTAACAATATCGCGCCGCAGCATCTCCATAAGATCTCCCGAAGGAGATGTTCCTGCCCTGTCGTGTATCAAAACAAGCTTCAGGCGTTCTTTTGCAATGTTGCTGGATTTTCTTTTTCTGCCGAATCGTAACATAATATTCCTACTTTCTGCTAAAGAGTTTTTTTAGTCTGTACGTAAGACGCCCGTCGTCTTCAATATCAAGAAGCGTTACATCTTCTCCCATTATACGACGGGATATATTTCTGTACGCTTTTCCTGCCGTGGCTTTACCGTCTGTTACAATTGGTTCTCCTAAGTTAGATGACCTTATAATATTCTCGTCTTCGGGCACGACGCCGATAAGTTCGATTCCAAGGATATCAAGAGTATCGTCAAGAGCGAGCATATCGCCTTTTTTTATAAGGTCGGGCCTTACTCTGTTTATTAAAAGCTCACAGTCGTCTATTTCGTTTGCAGAAAGCAGCCCTATTATTCTGTCCGCGTCTCTTACTGAAGATACCTCGGGAACGGTAACGACTATTGCCGACTTCGCGCCAGCAATGGCATTTTTGAATCCTTGTTCTATGCCCGCCGGGCAATCGATTATTACATAATCAAATTCTTTTTCGAGTTCGGCAACTAGCGTTTTCATCTGCTCTTCGTTAACCGCCATTTTATCCCGCGTCTGCGCTGCGGGTAAAAGAAAAAGGCCGTCGTAGCGCTTATCTTTTATAAGCGCTTGTTTTTGCCTGCAGGTACCCTCAACAACATCAACGATATCATATACTATTCTGTTTTCCAGCCCGAGAACCACATCCAGATTTCTAAGGCCGATATCGGTATCTATAAGAACAACCTTTTTGCCCTGGCTTGCAAGCCCTACGCCAAGATTTGCAACTGTCGTAGTTTTGCCTACTCCTCCTTTTCCAGATGTAACAACAATAACGTTTTGCATGCGTGAATCCTCCAAAAATATGTTTTAAATATAAACCTTTGATTCTATACTTTTTTAATCTGGCGAGTCTGCGGTTTGAGTGGTTTTATTATTATGCTGCCTTGTTTGTACTCAGCGATTTCAGCTGCGTCTGACGGCTTGTCCTCGGGAAACATGGCGATTTTCCCGCTTATTCGAAGTTGTTTGGGCTGAAGAGAGTTCGCCGCCACCACTACGTCGCTTCTCCCCATGGCGCCCGCGTGCACAAGCCCCCTTAAAACGCCCATCACGGCTATGCTTCCGCCGGCGATAACCTCCGCGCCGTCATTGACATCGCCGAGGATTACAACATCCCCTTCGCATTCTATGCGCTGGCCGCTGCGAAGAGTATGAGAAATAAAAACACTTTTCGCGTCAAAGTAACCGTTTGCTACCCGGTTAACCCGTCCGCTTCTTGTGTTTTTACCCTCGTTATTCTCAACACGTTTTACTGAAATGTTTATTTCTTTGCCTTTTTTTTCATCAACAAACTCTACGCTGTTAATATCATAATCCATAGACAGCATACGCTTAATATCTTTTCTCTGCGCAGTAGAAAGAGTCTTGCCCGAAAAAATTATTTTTGCCTCGGCTCCGGTAAAAAAATCTTTATTTTTAGACAGCTTTTCTTTTAAATCTGCCTTTATCTCGGTATAGCCTGAAAACGGCTGTATATCTATCTCAAACATACCGTTTTTCTTGCCTTTTATTTTTATCCCCATAAACCCCTCACAAAACTGCTATAGCAAACAATTTTCTACAAATTATGTTGTTTCTCCTGCTTTGCTTAAAAAATATTATTAAAAAACCAAAGAGTTGGCGTCGGGTATCGTCTGTTCCGCAACAAGTTCTTTTCTGTCCAAATAAAATTCAACAATGTCTTGTGCTACATAGGAAGATAACCCGCCCGAATATCCATGCGGAACATATACAACAATAGCAATCTCGGGCTTATCATACGGCGCGAAACAAACAAACCAGCTGTTGTTTTCGAGATCGATGGTAGTAACCTCAGCCGTGCCCGTCTTGCCTCCGATTTCCGTCTTGTATTTTTCAGGGAAATCAACAAAGTATTTGGCTGCCGTACCTTCTTCGTCATTAACAACGTCTGCCATGCCCTGTTTAATCGCATCAAGATATTCCGGCTTCGCATCGAGTGTATCATATACCACCGGCTCTTTATCAAGTATCACCTTACCGTCTTGATCGATAATTTTATCGACCACGTGCGTTTCATAGACAGTTCCCCCATTCACCAGTGCCGCTACATATCTCGATACGGCAATGGGAGTGACCTGAACAACGCCCTGTCCTATTCCCGATTCAAGTGTCTTGTTCGGTGTCCATCGGAGCTCGTCAAGCCAGCTCGTTATATCTCTGTCCCAGTCATTTACATCCGATGTTGTTTCCGGTATCTCTAATTTATCAAATAGTATGCTGCGCACATAATCGCCCATACTAATTCCGTTCTCGTCCTTTAAAATATCTTCATCCAATGCATCAGGTTCGAAGTTTCCAGCCAAACGGATAAGCTCTTCTGCCGTATCGCTAAGCAACGTTTCGTCATACTCTACATCGCGCGACGCACCTATTTCCTTTAAAAATTTGATGATGCTTCTTTTTACAATTTGGGCAATATACGAACTTTGATCACTCACCGATTTTTCGTTGTTGTACAGTATTTTCTGATTCCCTATTTGCCCGATTACTTCACCCGGTATCTCTATACCAGTCAATGCGGTAAGCCCAAGCTTGTCCCCCCATTTATTGAGCCGGTCGATACCCAGCCTGTCTACTACCGTATAGAAAAAGTAGTTACAGCTATGTTCCAATCCCTCTATAATCGTCTGATCCTGATGATTTTCAGGATGTTTTGTCCAGCAGCGCGGAGCTCTGCCGTGCTTTGTATATTTATCATATGGCCCTTCATCATCGATTTGTTCATTTAAATCAAGTTCACCTTCCATCAATCCGCCAAGGCCTGTGACCATCTTGAATATAGAGCCGGGTGTGGCGCGGCTGGATATGGCTTTGTTGAAAAGCGGTGTTTCTGTCTTGTTGTTTTTCAAATCTTCATAAACATAATAATCAATACCGCCGGTAAACAGATTTAAATCAAAACTTGGATAACTGCCCATGGCAAGAACTTCTCCTGTGTCTACATCAAGCACCACCGCAGCTCCCGAAACGGCCAAATCCAAATCACCGATATCTTTTATATCGTCATAGTCTCCCTCTTCATTCACACCAAATAACCTCACCTGTTCATCATGTATCTTTGGTATGTTCACCGCCAGCGATTCTTCAAGCGCAAGCTGAAGCGGAATATCTATCGTCAGCATAAGATTATCACCCTGAGTTGGTTCTGTGGAAGATATCTCGTTTACAACAACAGCCATATTGTCTATCTCTACCTCTTTTACGCCCTGCCGCTGCGTACTGTTTCCTGTAAGATATTTTTCCATAGAAGCTTCGACGCCCTCTACTCCGACAAGATCGTCAACTTTATACCCTAAATCTTGAAACTTTTTCAAATCTTCCGGTTCAACAATCTTTCCAAGATACCCTATAATATGTGCGGCAACATCTACGCGCGGGTAAATACGCACCGTGCTGTCTTCAGTGCTCATTCCCGAAAGCTCGGCACTATGCGTTTCTATTTCGGCGACGGTCGCTATGCTCACGTTGTATGCTACATCTATAGGTTTATATGCGACCCACGAGGCAAGCTGTACCTCCTGCCATATAGAAAGTATTTTTCTTGCTTCTTCATATCCCATTTCGCTTGGAATCTTATATTTATTACGAAGATAAAGATAAATCTGCTCGGGTGTCCTTTTTTCTCCGACGTACATATTCTCACGCCAGTTCTCTTCACGCAGCACCTTATTTTCTTCAGATTTTATACCCCATTCAAAATAATACTCACCCGTTTGTTCATTATAGCGAATAGCGAAAGTATCTATAGTCTGCCCGCCGTGTTTCTCTACGATATCTATTGTATCAATTATTATTCCGGTATAATAAGCTCTGTCCGTTTCCGAATGTTTGGTTGGGTCTCTATAAAATTGCACATTGAAAGATTTTTGGTCGTAAGCAAGCGGCAATCCGTTTCTGTCGAAAATGCTTCCTCTTGCGCCCGATACCGTTATTGTTCTTTCTTTTAATGTCTCGGACATATCAGCATACTCTTCCCCCATTACAACGGTAAGCTGAATAAGCTGTATAAAAAGAACAACAAAAAGGCCTATAATAATTATTCCAAAAACAATAAATCTATTGCGAAGGTTCACGTTCATAAATAGCGTGTTCACATCCTTTTAAAATCTCCTCATATTATAACACATTAGGCAGGCAAGATAGATTAAATTTATAAAAAATTCAAAAAAGTATTGCAAAGGCAGGAAAGGTATGATATTTTATCCTTATAAATTTGAAGACAAAGATGTCAATTTACGGCAGTTCTCTGCCCGTTTTTGACATCTTTTTTTATTTGGAGGATTTTTATGGATACAGCGGTTTCTTTAAACAATGTTTGGGTCCTTATATGCGCAGCACTTGTGTTTATAATGCATGCAGGTTTTGCCTGCGTAGAAGCGGGTATGACCCAATCTAAAAATACCGCTAATATCATAATGAAAAACTTTATGACGGTCGCTATCGGCGCTCTTTCGTACTATATAATAGGATATTCTCTTATGTACGGCGCGAGCGTAGGCGGGCTTATCGGCGCTCCGTTTATTGGAATAATAGGCGACGAGTTTATTGCCAATGCAGAGGGCGTGAACATATTAAGCCTAAATGTTTTTTGGTTTTTCCAGGCTGTGTTCGCCGCTACATGCGCCACAATAGTATCGGGCGCTATCGCCGAACGTATGAAATTCAGCGTTTACATTGGCTTTTGCCTTGTAATGTGTACTATAATATATCCTGTAACAGGCCATTGGATATGGGGCGGCGGATGGCTTAGCGGGCTCGGGTTTTCCGATTATGCAGGCTCTACGGCAGTTCACGCTGTCGGCGGTTTTTCTGCTCTTATCGGCGCAAAACTAGTCGGGGCAAGAAGCGGCAAATATCCGCACAGAGGCACGGTCAAAACAATTCCGGGGCACAGTATACCGCTTGGCGCTCTCGGCGTTCTTCTTCTGTGGTTTGGCTGGTTCGGATTTAACTGCGGAAGCGGTCTTATAGCATCTGCCGATATAGGGCTTGTTGCTACAAACACAATACTTGCGGGCGCCGCCGGTGCGGTCAGTGCAATGGCTTTAAGCTTTTTCAAAAACAAACGCTCGGACGTCGGGCTTACGCTTAACGGATGCCTTGCCGGCCTTGTCGGTATAACTGCGGGATGCGCGAGCGTAGAACCATGGGCAGCGGTCTCTATAGGAATACTCTCCGGAATAGTAATGCTGTTTGCGGTAGAGCTGTTTGACGAGAAACTAAAGATTGACGATCCTGTAGGCGCCATATCAGTACACGGAATCACGGGCGCTTTCGGCACTATATGCGTCGGCCTTTTCGCTGTGGGCGACGGCGTTTTTACGGGAGGCGGAGCAAATCTGTTTTTAGTACAGATACTCGGAGTAATCGCCTGCGCCGCATATGCTATGCTTATAAGCTTTGCATATTTCTCGATCGTGAAAAAGGCAAGAGGCTTGAGAGTCAAGAAAGAAGAAGAGCGAGAGGGCCTTGATTCGTCTGAACACGGAGTTTCTGCTTACAATGTTACCACTAACGTTACCGGAATGCTTGATTTATAAATCGGGTGTTTTAAAAATAAATGTAATAAAAAGATAAAAGGAGATTTTAAAAATGGCGAAGAAGTTTACTAACAAAGACGTTCTCAGAATGGTAGAAGAAAATGATGTAAAGTTTATCAGGCTACAGTTTACCGATGTTTTCGGTATATTGAAAAATGTTGCTATCACATCGAAACAACTCCAAAGAGTGCTTGAAGACGGATGCATGTTTGACGGCTCATCCATCGACGGTTTTGTGCGTATCGAAGAATCTGATATGCAGCTAAAGCCGGATACCGATACTTTTGAAATTTATCCCTGGAGGCCTCAGCAGGGCAAAGTCGCTAGGCTTATTTGCGACGTTTATACAACGGACAACAAACCTTATCTCGGATGCCCGAGAAACGTGCTTAAGAAAGTTTTGGCAGAAGCAGAGAGCATGGGTTATACAATGAATGTAGGCCCGGAATGCGAATTCTTCCTTTTCCAGACCGATTCAGACGGCAAGCCCACAACAATAACGCATGACGACGGCGGATATTTTGATCTTGCTCCTATCGACAAAGGCGAAGACGCACGGCGTGATATGTGCCTTACTCTCGAAGACATGGGTTTCGAGATAGAAGCGTCTCATCACGAAGTTGCCGAAGGGCAGCACGAAATAGATTTTAAATATGCCGATGCGTTAAAAGTTGCCGATAACATAATGACTTTCAAAATCGTCGTTAAAAGTATCGCGGCACGCCACGGCCTTTACGCTACGTTCATGCCAAAACCGATTTTCGGTATAAACGGCAGCGGAATGCATGCTAACCAGTCGCTTTCTACAAAAGACGGAAACGCTTTTTATGATAAAAACGGCGAACTCGAGCTTTCGAGCGTAGCTTATAATTATATAGCAGGCATAATGGAGCATATTAAATCTATAGCGGCTGTCACAAACCCGACGGTCAACTCTTATAAGAGGCTTGTCCCCGGTTACGAAGCTCCGTGCTATGTTGCATGGTCGGGCAAAAACAGAAGCCCGCTTATAAGAATCCCCGCTTCGAGAGGCGCAGGTACAAGAGTAGAAGTAAGATGCCCTGATCCGTCGTGCAATCCGTATCTTGCTATTGCGCTTATGCTGGCCGCCGGCCTTGACGGAATAAAGAGAAATCTTACTCCTCCTCCGGCTGTTAACAAAAACATTTTTGCAATGACAGCAAAGCAAATGGCCGACCTTGGCGTAACAAGCCTTCCGGGTAATTTGTTTGACGCGCTGGCAGAATTTCAGAGCAGTTCTCTTGTTAGAGAAACTCTTGGAGACCATATTTTCAAAGTTTACCATGAGTTTAAGATGAAGGAATGGGACAGCTACAGGACGAGCGTTCATCCTTGGGAGATTGATCAATACCTTACAAAATATTAAGTTTAAAAGAGGCTTTTTAGCCCTTTTAATAATGATAAACTTCTTTGTCAGGCTTGTTGTTTCGGGACGTGCGGCGTCCCGAAACATATAGCTGAAAAAAAGGAGGAAAACAAGCGCTTTTCACAGGCGCTTTCAGACCGATGTCAAACTCACGTTTGCCACCGGGTTTTGCCCCACCTGTGCCTTCGGCACGGCCGGCGGGGCGCTTGTACGTAAGTTTTAAGAGTTAATATTCCCTTTCACTGGCAAAGCCAGATGAAAGGCATGCTGTTTGTTTGGTTTAGCTTTATTTTTTATGTTTATAAAACAATTAAATCGCTTTGTCAGCAAGCAAAAGCGCTTTTCACAGGCGCTTTTTTGTTTGCAGTTTTTTTTGTTCGGAAAGCGTTGCGGTTATCGCCTCTGCGCAGATATACTTCGCGCGGTCCCAGACTATAGAAAAGAAATCTTTATCGTTGTGCGGCATGCTTGCCCCCGTGGCGGGAGTGAGCTCTATCAAAAGCGCGGGAGCCAAAAACTCCTGACGAAACCAGTTCTCGAAACCCGCGGCGTATATTCCGGGGTCCTGCGATACCGGCATTAGCTTATATCCGCTTACCGCCGCTATCCTTTTTGCAAACTCTTTTGCGTCCGGAATATCTTTTTCGGTGTTCGCATCCGCATAAAATATCACTTCTCCTTTTGTATGAAACGATATAGCCGACGCAAAACGGTTCTTTTTGCACACACGCATTACCGCTCTTACTTCCGGCTCTGTCGCCGCCTCTTTGCCGTTATAAAGCTCGGAAGCGGGCGATTTCACTATTACATTTTTATGCTCCCACAGTGCAGGGTACTGGCGGTTTAAATCTACGCCGTTAAGATTCGCTTTCCATTGCGTATACGACGGCTGTATCATTTTCATGGAAGAGACTTTGTCAGCATCCTGCACTGCTTTTAAACCGCCCTGAACAAGCCCCGCACCGTCGGGGTTTACCATGGGCATTATATAAACGGTACACAAAGACAGCAGGTTTTTTATATCATAATCGCCGAATTTTTTATTGCTTATATAAGCCTCGGCAAAAATATTGGCAGTATACATAAGATACGCGCTTGTAATATATTCTCTTGCATGATGCGTTCCGCAAAGAAAAATTTTCTGTTTGCCTTTGCCAAGAATCAGTATGGGAATCTGTCTTCCCTCTACAGAGAATCCTGCGTTTTTAGAAGTAATAAGCTTTGGGTATTTAAGCTTTAACCTAAGAGTATCGCGCATAAGCTGTGAATAAGAATAAGGTATTGTAGGTATGACTATTCTTTCTTTCATTAAATTCCACCCCGACAAAAAATATATACTATTTATATGCCCGTCCAACGCTATTAATTACACATATTGCTGTCCGAAAAAACGTACATACAAGTGAGTATTATAAACATAGAATTTTTGCGGAGGTGTTGGCAATGTTACAGAGAATAGGAGCTTCGAGCGGGCTTATAATAGCGGCAATAATTTTATTTTTAATATTTACCTTTTTGCTGTTTGCACTTGAAAAAAGGGGCGAAAAAAAACGCGCTGTCAAAAAAGCGCGAAGGAAGCTTTATATTGTACCGCCTATAAAAAAAGACAAAGCGGCTTAGAAGTTATAGAAAAGACAACTGCTTGTTCTCCTCTGCTGCGGCAATCCTTGTATAATACGGCAGCTTATACTTCTTTCTTAACCAGCCGAGCTTTTTATCAAGATCGTTTTTATATTCACGGTATGCATGTTTGTTTAAATAAATCTCTTTTATTTTAGAGAATTCTGAGGGAAAGGCTTGACGGACGCTGTCATAAAAGCCTTTTTTGGTTGCGCCTTTAAGATTGAGCGCGCCTGCCAGTACGTAATCGGCACCTGCGTCTTTCGCCGCAGAGAACACAGCCTCTAAGCTGCTTTGATTGCTCGAGAGATAAGGTATTATGGGCATAAGATGCACGCCGCATAGCAGCCCCTGCTTTTTTAACTCTTTTACGGCATCTATGCGCTCATTCGGGCAGGGTGCGTTTGGCTCTATAAGCGCCGCTGTTATTTTATCAAGTGTAGTTATTGTAAAGGCCGTCTTTATACCGCCTGCCTCATTAACTTTTTTTAAAAGGTCAATGTCGCGCAGTATAAGCGGAGATTTGGTAGACAAAGTTACAGGCACTTTATATCTCGCAAGAAGTTCAAGCACCCGAGGCATTAGCTTGCATTCTCTCTCGGCAGGCTGATAACTGTCCGTGATTCCTCCAAGGTTGACAGTCTCGCGGACAAACACCCTAAGCTCTCTTTGCAAAACATCTGCAATATTTTCTTTCGCGTATATATCGTTATAAAAACTACCTCCGCCCAAGTATTCGTGCGAATAAAGAGCATAGCAGTATATGCACCTATGCGCGCAGCCGCGGTAAACATTGATATCGTATTTATACGGCAGCCATTTGCTGTTGTGGCAATGCAGAGCGCTTTTGCATTGTATTGTCTTAACTTCATAATCCATACATACAATTATACGCCCGAAACAGTGTTCGTTGCAATAATATCTATTCCTGTACCGCAGACATTTTTTATAAGTGTATCTCCGATTTTCACGGGCGCTTTTATCGCCGCCGCGTTTATGCGCTTCATGCAGTCAAAAAGCATATCTTTAGCAACGGGTTTTCCCGACTTTACCGATACGACCGGAGCGGCCCCGTTTTGCACACGCATGGTCGTTGTTAGAGTGCGCCTCGGGGCGGTAACTTCGGCTATGGCATAGCTTTTTCCTCTCTTGCACGAATACCCCGAAATATCAGTTATATTCCCTTCATCTATATCGACGGTTACTTCGCACCCGAGCGGGCAGACGATACAAGTTATTTTTCTTTGTTCCATCAACTTTGCGCCTCCTTGACAAACACGGTAATATCGCCTTTGATTTTCTCCGGCTTGATTTTCAGTTTTTCCATCTCGCCGGGTGTGCATTTTATTTTTTTTGCGGAAGCTATTATTTCACCGCCGCATTTTGCGGCAAGCGTACAATTCTTATAGACATTCGCCGTTCGAAAATAAAGCTCTTTGTCTTTGCCGTCGTTTATAATCTTTTGCGGCACTACGTATCTTATACCGCTGCCTGCTGATGTTTTATAATAAGATTGAACGGGGGCATTCGCTTTATATATAGCCGCCGCTCTGCCCGCGCGCCTTGCCTCAAGTGTCACGAAATCTACCAAATCGTGCACCTGAACAGCGTTTCCGCACGCAAACACTCCCGGGCAGCTCGTCTGCATATCGCTGTCGACAACAGGCCCTCCCGTGATTTCGTCTATCTTAATGTTCATTCCTCTCGAAAGCTCGTTTTCGGGAATAAGCCCGACCGAGAGCAGCAATGTATCGCACGGCACAAATTGCTCGGTATTTTCTATAGGCTTAAGGTTTTCATCCACCGCCGCAATGGTAACGCCCTCGAGCCGCTTTTTACCGTGTATTTTTGTCACGGTATGGCAAAGCTTCAGCGGTATATCAAAATCTTCTAGGCACTGCACAATGTTTCTTGTGAGCCCTCCCGAATACGGCATAATCTCCAGCACCATTTTTACATTCGCACCCTCTAATCTCATGCGCCGCGCCATTATGAGCCCTATGTCGCCCGAACCGAGTATTACTACCTCGCGCCCCGGCATATACCCTTCTATGTTGACAAATCGCTGAGCTGTGCCCGCGGTCAGTATACCCGACGGCCTGGCCCCCGGAATCATAAGCGCGCCGCGGTTGCGCTCTCTGCACCCCATGGCAAGAACGACGGCGGCGGCCTCTATGTTTATTAAACCTGTGCTTTTACCTACAGCAGTTATGACTTTATCGGTGGAAATATTCAGCACCATAGTCTCCATTAGAAACTCAATTCCCAGCTTTTTCGCTTCGTCTATAAACCGCACCGCATATTCGGGGCCTGTAAGCTCCTCCCCGAAAACATGCAGACCGAAACCGTTATGTATGCACTGCGGGAGTATGCCGCCCATATGCGGCTCTCTGTCTATTACAACAACTTCTTTTGCTCCGCTCTTTTTCGCTTCTATCGCGGCGGCAAGCCCCGCGGGCCCGGCGCCTATTACGGCAACATTCGCTCTCATAGCGCCTCCTTTGTCTTGCCCGAAAGTATGTAAGAACCTTCGCCTTTTTTTGTAACCTGCTCATACTCTTGCCCAAGCTCTCTTTTAAGAATGCTCATTACTCTAGGCATGCAAAACGACCCCTGGCATCTTCCCATTCCCGCGCCCGCGCGAAGCTTTACTCCGTCGACGGTTGTCGCTCCGCAAGGCCGGTGTATGCTCTGTACTATCTCCGCTTCTGTCACATGCTCGCACCTGCAAACAACGTTAGCATATCTTTTATCTTTTTTTATAAGTTCACGTTGTCTTTCGGGCGTAGCTTTTGAGAAAATTTCTATCGGGCGTCTCTGCCTTGTTGCGTTTTTGTTTTTTTTGCATTCTAGCCCAATTGAAAACAGTAACTCTGCCGCATACTTCGCTATCGCCGGAGCAGCGGTAAGCCCGGGAGATTCTATACCCGCGACGTTAACCAGATCCTTCGCTTTTTTCGAGCACTCTATTATAAAATCATGCTTATCCGCGCCCGCTCTTATGCCCGAAAATACCGTTATCGCGCACTTTTTATCTATGCACGGAACGTACTTTTTCGCGCCGCTGAACACATCTTTCAGCCCTTTTGCCGATGTTGATGTGTCCGCTTTGTCGTCTATATTTTGGGCGGTCGGCCCGGCAATCATATTACCGTAAACGGTTGGGGCAAAAAGCACACCTTTTCCTTTATCGTTCGGCGCTCCGAAAATAACAGTTTTTGCCCTTGCCGCCATGCTCTTGTCAAAGAGTATATATTCGCCTTTCCGAGGGTTTATTTTAAAACTTTCTCCGCCCGCAATTTTTGATATTTCGTCTGCATAAAGACCAGCCGCATTTACCAAATACCGCGCCTTAATACTATTTTTTCCGGCAGTAATGCTGTAAATTCCGTCTTGTCTTTTTATTTTCGTAACCTTGCTGTTAAGATAAACTTTTACGCCGTTTTCCACAGCGTTTTCCACAGCCGCAATCGTGAGCGAGAACGGGCAGATTATGCCCGCCGTTTTCGCATACAGTGCCGATTTAACTTTGCCGCTTATCATAGGCTCTATTTTCTTTATCTCGCACGGCGAAAGAATTTCTACCGGCACCGAGTTCTTTCGTCCCCGGTCATATAGCTCTTTTATATGCGCCTCGTCTTCTTTAGAAAAAGCAGCAACCAAAGACCCGCAGTTAATGTATGGCACACAGAGCTGCTCCGCAGTTTCTTTTATCATAGCGTTTCCTGCTATATTCATTTTTGCTTTAAGCGTACCGGGAAGCGCGTCGTACCCTGCGTGGACGATTCCGCTGTTAGCCTTGCTCGTCCCCGCCGCTATATCTGCCTCTGCCTCTATAACGCATAGCTTTAATTGGTACATTGATAGCTCTCTTGCTATCATGCCGCCCGTTACCCCCGCGCCTATGATCGCAGCATCGTATATCATTTTGCTCCTTCCAGCGTATAAAAACGCATACAAAAAGCCGCACCAAATAAAAATCTGGTACGGCTCGTTTCTCCTGCCATATCTTAAAAACATTATATCATAAACAATTCATTTTTTCAATTAAATCAAAATTTACAGCTTGATGACAGGCTCATCTGGGTTAGGTCGGTATATCACGAATTTTCTCCCAGACGAGGATACAGGCATGGCTCCCGTGCCCTGCATAATTTTTTCCATAGCCTCTTTCGCGGTGACGGGTGCGTTTTGCTGTACCGTGCCTTTAATAAGCTCGTGCGGCGTCAGTGCCTCGTCCGCCTGCTTTATTATATTGTCGGTTATGCCCGCTTTGCCTACATGTATTATAGGCATTAGATTATGCGCCATAGCACGAAGCTTTGACCTTTGTTTACTTGTTATCATAATTGTTTCAGCCGTGTTTTCCTTCGGCTTTCTCCTTCTTTATTATTCTATAAAATCGAAGTCTAACCCCTCGAGACAGACTGTATCGCCCGTCTTCGCGCCCTGTTTGCGAAGCGCTTTTAGCACTCCGAAATCTTTTAAAAGCTTTTGGAAATGGCGCATTGAATCGGGGTCGTTAGGGTTTGTTCTTGCCAGTATTTCACGAATGACAGAACCGTCCGCGTAATAAATACCGTCCTGCTCATAAACTTCAAACTCTTTTTCTTCGCTCTCTAGCTCCCATTGCTCAATGATTCCGTCATCCAAAACAGGCTCGGGTATAGGAAGTTTCTCCAGAATTGCCGCCGCTTTTTGCATAAGCTGCCTTGTCCCCTCGCCTATAGCCGCCGAAATACGAAAAACCTCTATGCCTTTTGGCTTTAGGTATTCTTCGAGCCTATCCGCGTTCTCGTCAGCATTTAGCATATCCATTTTATTAGCGGCTACGATCTCCGGCCTTTGCGTTAGCTCTGCCGAATAGCTTTCAAGCTCGCCGCGTATAGTTTTGTAATCTTCTATTATATCGCGGCCTTCTTCGCCCGAAGCATCAACAACGTGTATAAGCATTCTCGTTCTTTCTATGTGTCGCAGAAAATCGTGCCCTAGCCCCGCACCCTCTGCCGCGCCCTCTATAAGCCCGGGTATATCCGCCATGACAAAGCTTGTGTCACTTATCTTTACAACTCCGAGGTTTGGTTTAAGCGTGGTAAAATGATATCCGGCAATTTTTGGGTTAGCGCTTGTGCACGCACCGAGTATAGTCGATTTACCGACGTTCGGAAAACCAATAAGGCCGACATCTGCAATTGATTTTAGCTCTAATATAACATAGCGGCCTATACACTTTCTGCCCGGCGTCGCGAATTTTGGTTTCTGCCTTGTCGAAGAGGTAAACCTCGAGTTGCCCTTTCCGCCGCCGCCGCCCTTTAAAATAGTTCTTGCTTCGCTTCGCATATCCGCCGCGACTCTGCCCGTTTCGAAATCTTTTATAACCGTTCCAGGCGGTACTTTTATTATAAGATCTTCGCCGTTTTTGCCGCGCATATTTTTCTTTTTTCCGCTTTCGCCGTTTTGCGCTATGTATTTGCGCTGATATTTAAAATCCATCAGCGTGCGCATGCCATTGTCTACGGCAAAGATAATATCGCCGCCCTCGCCCCCGTCGCCTCCGTCCGGGCCGCCTGCCGCCACATATTTTTCTCTGCGGAAAGAAACGGCGCCCGCTCCGCCGTCGCCCGCTTTTATAAATATCTTAGCCTTATCTACAAACATTATTATCCCTTCTTTGCCTGCGCTTTAGCATAATCGCAGACGTCCGCCAAAAAACAATTATCGCAATCGGGCCGCCGTGCCGCGCATATCTTTCTTCCGTGCCATATAAGCCAGTGATGCGCATCCGACCACTTATCCTCCGGTATGTTTTGCATAAGCTGCTTCTCTGTTTGTTCTACGTCTTTTGCGTTTGCCAGACCTAATCGGTTAGACACCCGAAACACATGAGTATCTACAGCAATCGCCGGCACGCCAAACGCATTTGAAAGCACGACGTTTGCAGTCTTTCGCCCTACGCCCGCAAGCGCAGTCAGCTCGCCTCTTGTCTTTGGCACCTGCCCATCGTACTTTTGTACAAGAATACCGCACGTCTTTATTATGTTTTTTGCCTTGGTTTTATAAAAACCGCAGCTTTTTATCATTTCTTCCAGTTCGCTCTGCCCGAGCTTTAAACAGCTCTTTGCATCGGGGCATTTTTCAAAAAGCGCACCCGTAATTGCGTTTACCTGCCTGTCGGTAGTCTGCGCAGAAAGTATAGTCGCGATCAAAAGCTCGAAAGCATTTTTATAGACGAGCCCCGGTTTTGCTCCGTAATAATGCTTCTCCAGCCTTTTTAAGATTTCGCTTATATCGCTCATAAAAACTTTATCCCCCGTTAACGCAACTGCTATTATACTAATAGTAACATAAAAACACAATAATTATTATATCTTTGGCATATGTTTAAAAAAACGTTGGCGCTATACATAAATTGCGATACATAAATTGTGCCCAATAACTAAAAAATAACGGTATGTTTAACGTGATAATCAAAACTTCGATAATATACTTTTTTGCCATGCTTGTTATCCGCCTCATGGGAAAGCGCCAGATAGGCCAGCTTCAGCCCTTCGAGTTTATTATCGCCATAATGATAGCCGATGTCGCAAGCACGCCTATGGACGGCGCAGGAATTCCCATAACTTATGGCATAGTACCTATCATAACGCTGCTCATACTTCATAAAATAATAGCGTTTATATCCATGAAAAGCGATGGCCTGAGAGCTTTTTTTTCGGGCAAGCCAAGCATAATTATACACAAAGGCATTATACGGCAAAAAGCGCTTTCGAGCCTTAACTATAATTTAAACGACCTTATAGAGCAGCTGCGGGCAAAAGACGTCGCAAACATAAGCGATGTCTATTACGCCGTGCTAGAGACAAACGGAGAATTAAATGTAATGCTAAAGCCCGAAAAGCGCACTGTTACGCCAAGCGATATGAGCCTTGCGCCCGAAAACCCGGGGTTCTGCTACGATATTATTCTTGACGGAAAACTAAAAGATAAGAATCTGCAAGAGCTCGGATACACTAAAAAGGCAGTTGAAAGGCTTCTGTCTTCAAAAAAAATAAAGGGTATCAAAAAAGTTTTCATAGCGACCAGCGACGAGAAGGGAAGCGTTTTTATACAGGATTATCACGGAAACCAAATGTTTGGGAGCATGAGCAATGGGTAAAAGAATAGTTCTTATTATACTGCTGTTATTGATGCTTGGCGGCGCGCTGCTCCAGAATATCTATGTTACTCACGCCGCAGGCAAGCTAATAAACGAATTATCGGCAATAAAAGAAGCGCTTTTCAAAGAAGATTACGACAACGCGAAAGAAGCCGCCGATGAATTCGTTTACTCATGGAAAAAAGAAAAAAAGATGTTCGAAGCGCTTTTCGAGCACAAAGAGATAGATATAATATCGGCTACCGCAAACAGCATACAAAGCCTGTGCGTATCAGAAGAAAAAACGCATGCTTTAAGTGAAATAGCCTCGGTTAACTATTATTTTGCCCATTTGATAGAAATCGACCGCGTCGATTGGGAGAATATCTTTTAGCCAAAAGTACAGATATATTTTATACCGCTTTCTATACCAAATTCGTCAAAGATTTTCGGTTTGTCGAAAGATATACCGCCCGAAATGCCGAGCTCTTTTGCCGCTAAGCTGAAGTGGCAGGCAGCGATGCCTATATCAATGCGCTGCATTGTAAATCCAAACGCCGTGTTGCCCATATATCTTTTATCCATAGTCAGATAAAAATGGTATTTATCTCCCGTTCTAAGTACACGCCACGGCTGCTTATTAGAAGCGGAAGGACCTATTCTTACCATCTCAAGGCAGGTTTTTATATCGCTGTCCGGAATTTGAAGAGGAGTATCAAAATCGTTGTCGAAGAAAAGTGTTTCAAAGCATTTTCGGTTGCGCGCGCCCGCGCTTTTTGCAACGGTTTTTTCTACAACAGACCTTTTTTCATTCGCGTACCCAAGCGGCGAAACGGCGGGAAGGTATTCGCCTTGCGGCTGCATAGCTATGGCGAATGCGCCGCGCCGAAAAGTTCCCCCGAGCCAGCAAGTGCCAAGCCCCAAAGAAGTCGCATAAAGTACAGCTTTTTCAAAAGCGTACCCGAAGCCTTCTAAATCTCTTTCGCCTTTTTTAACGCAACCCGCGAAAAAAATCTTTGCGCCTTTTATAAATCCGTAGGTTCCTAATTTTTTTGGCGTTGTGCCGCTTTGAAGAAGCGAAAACCGTACAGCCGCGCCAAAAGGGTTGCCGGTGTTCTCTGCCAAATATTTTTTCATAGCGTCAAGTTTGTCCGGTTCTATCGGCGTATCCGAATACGTTCTTACAGATATTCTTTTTTTCATTAGACCGATTGCGCTTTGATTATTCATATTAACTACCTTCTTTTTTGTTAACTTAAAAACTCCATCTTTGCCGTCGCATAGAGACATTGATTACAAGAGCGAAGGCTATCATATTTGTCAGAAGATTAGACCCTCCGTAGCTGAAGAACGGAAGCGGTATACCCGTTATCGGCATAACGCCTATGTTCATGCCGATATTTTCAAATATATGAAACAATGTCATGGCAAGAACTCCTACGATTATAAGCGTACCAAAATCGTCCTTCGCCTTTGTTGCAAGGTAAAGCGTACGTATTATCAATACTAAAAAAAGAACAATAAGCAGCAGCGCGCCGATAAAACCAACCGCCTCTGCTGTTGATGCGAATATAAAATCGGTATGTTTTGCGGGGATATTGCTGAGCCGGCTTTCTCCGCCCAACGAGAACAATCCCTTGCCCGTAATCTGTCCCGACCCTGCCGCAATCTTTGCCTGGTCTGCCTGATAAGTCATGTCTTTTATCTGCTGCTCAGTCATGCCTTCAACAGGTATCTGCAAAAATCCGTAAATTCTGTTCTTCTGCCAGTCCGCCATCAGCAGCCACGCCAAAGGTACAGCAACTCCCGCGCAGACGAATAGTCCGATGATTATTTTAAGGCTTGTTTTTGCCACAAAAAGCATAGATATGAAAGTAAACGCGTAAACAGCCGCCGTGCCCCAGTCGGGCTGTATTATTATAAGCGCGAAAGGCAAGAGGAAAACTCCTATTATAGGGGCAACATCTTTTATTGTTTTTATGCCGCCGTCATGGCCTTTGGTTCTGTTGGAAATCATCTTCGCCATAGTAAGAATAAGCGCGATTTTCCCAAGCTCGCTCGGCTGGAACCCCGAATCGCCTATTCGGAACCAGCCTCTTGTGCCGTTTACCTCTGTGCCTAAAAGGAATACAGCGACAAGAAGGATAATTAGTAAAACATAAGTCCATTTATAATATTCGCCTATTGCATGATAGTCGGGCAAAAGCATAACAAACATTGCTAATATGCCGACGCCGAACCACGCAAGCTGCTGGTATACGTGGTAAAGATTAAGCTGCGATAACGCGGCTGATAATGACCCTGCTTCCTGTGTCAGCGGGTCTGACTGTGCGCTTGCAATTGCTATAAAACTAAGCAAAATAAGAACCATGATGTTTGCAAAAAGCATCCAGTCAATATACTTGAACATTCTTTTGTCGATAAATTGCAGCTTCAAAATCGCACCTCTATGCAATCGCTTTAAATTTGTTACTAAAGTATAACATGAATGTTAATTTTATTTCAAGCCCCGCGCGGCCACCTTGATTACACGGCATTTATAAGTATATTTTGGACATACGTATTTTACCTTTTTTCTTGATTTTATAACGCATGAAACATAGACAAAGCATAAGAAAAAATGATATATTATATGGGCGTGAAGACTTATCGCAGGAGGAATTTATGGCATATAAAGCTTTGTACCGTACCTGGCGCCCCGAACAGTTTTCAGAGGTTGTCGGGCAGGATCATATAGTAAAAGTGCTTACAGGCCAGGTTGCCGCAGGCAAAACGGCGCATGCTTATCTTTTTGCCGGCCCGCGCGGAACGGGCAAAACAAGCCTTGCGAAAATTTTCGCCAAAGCAATCAACTGCACAGACAGGCAGGGCGCTGAGCCGTGCGGAAAATGCAGCGTGTGCCTCGAGACTATGGCAGAAAACGCTGTCGATATAGTAGAGATTGACGCGGCGAGCAACAACGGCGTAGACAGCGTGCGCGATCTTCGCGACAGAGTAAATCTGCTGCCTGCGTTTTGCAGCTATAAAGTATATATAATAGACGAAGTCCACATGCTTTCAAAAGGCGCTTTTAATGCGCTTCTAAAAACGCTTGAAGAGCCTCCCGAGCATGTTATTTTTATTCTTGCTACCACAGAGCCGCATAAGCTTCCCGCAACGATACGCTCAAGATGCCAGCGGTTCGATTTTCGGCGCATACCGGCAGACGTTATTGCAAAACGACTGGCTAAAGTAGCTGAATCAGAAAAATATGTTTACGCGCAGGACGCTCTTGATATGATTGCGCGCGCTGCCGAAGGCGGAATGAGAGACGCGCTTTCCATACTTGACCAGTGCGCAGCTTTCGGAGATATAACCGTGCAGAACGTTGCCGGCTCCCTTGGCGGCACCGATTCAGCGATGCTGCTTTCGCTTGTAGAAAGTATCAGCAGCTATGACGAGAAAAACGCTCTTATGCGATTAAGAGAGATTATTCTCTCGGGCGCCGATACGAGAACGCTTATAAAAGATTTGGCGGAGATTTTCCGTAACATGATGTGGATATGCACGGGTGCCGAGACGGCCGACATAGACAAGAAGCTGAAAGAATATGCATTGCTTTTCGAAAAAAACGCCTGCGTCAGAGCGCTCGATCTGCTTATAAAAAAAGAATACGAAATGCGGCAGAACCTTCGCGCGGATATAGTGCTCGAAACGGCTGTAATGGCAATAATGTGCCCCGAGGATGATGCGCAGCCGGCATGCGCCGAGCGTATAGAAAAACTTGAAGCAAGGCTGAGCCTGCTCGAAGAAAACCGCGGCAGAGTGCTGCCCCCTAATGATACAGCGCAGTATAAAAAGCATGAGAAAAAAGAAAAGCAGGAGACCAAAAAGCCGGAGGAAAAGACGGAAAAACAAGAAGCGCCAAAGCAAAGCGAAACTGCCGAAAAGATCTCTGAAAAGTCGGATGCAGATGTACACGATGTTTGGGATAAACTATTAACGCACATGAAAAAAGAAGCATATTTTATATTTACGCATGCAAAAAAAGCGAAAGACGTACTATGTATCGGCAATATACTTGAGATAAAATATGACAGCGCGGACGAGATAGCGGCAGATTACTTAAAAAAACCTTCCGCACAAAAAACGCTTTTGAAAATGCTCGAGAGCATCTCTGATAAACCGCTTTCTATAAGCATAATAATAGAAAAGCAGCACGCACCGTCACCGATAGACGAAGACGTGCTTAAAATGTTTGGTTCTAATATAGAAGAAATTTAAAAAAGAGGAGAAAACATTATGGCAAAAAGAAAATCACCGGGCGGCGGCGGAATGAATATGAATTCTATGATGGCCAAGGCACAAAAGATGCAGGCCGATATGCAGGTAGCCCAGCAGCAGGTTGAGCAGACGGAAGTTGAAGCAACGGCGGGCGGCGGCGTTGTTACCGTCCGCGCAAACGGAGCAAAAAAAATATTAAGCGTAAATATCTCGCCCGAGGCGGTAGACCCGGACGATGTCGAGATGCTTGAAGATTTAGTAACGGCGGCGGTAAACGAAGCGCTCACAAAAGCTGATGATATGATGCAGGAAAAAATGAGCGGCATTACAGGCGGTATGAATCTTGGGGGAATGTTTTAATTGAGCCAGATTATAGAGCCTGTACTTCGATTGATAAACCAATTTTCCAAACTGCCCGGAATAGGGTATAAAACGGCGCAGCGGCTGGCGTTTTACATAATCAATCAGAGCGATGAAGAGGTTGAAGAGTTCGCCAAAGATATGTTTTATGCAAAGAAAAAAGCGGTACTCTGTCCCGTTTGCGGAAACCTTATGGAAAAAGACAAACGCTCGTGTGCGATTTGTGAAGACGAATCGCGCGATACTGCTCTTTTGTGTGTTGTATCTAATATCAAAGACGTGCTGGCTATAGAAAAAACAAGAGAGTATAAGGGCGTATACCACGTTTTACACGGAGTTATCTCGCCCATGGATGGAATAGGACCCGACGATATCAATATTTCAGGGCTGCTCGATCGCCTTGCCAAAGAAAGCGTAGGCGAAGTTATACTTGCGACCAATCCTGATGTGCAGGGCACAGCAACAGCTGCATATATTGCGAAAACGATTCGCCCGCTTGGCGTGCGGGTAACCCGAATAGCGCATGGCGTACCCATAGGAGCAGATTTAGAATATACAGACGAAGTAACTTTAATGCGCGCTATAGAAGGGCGAACGGAATATTAGGGCCGTTTAACATAAGTGTATACATTTTCCTCTTTTAGGCAACAATATACAGCATACAAAGCCAAAGGGAGGTTTTTTATATGGCAGGGCAATCTAATGCTTTTTCTTCGCAAATAAAAAAAGCACATGCAGACTGGCAGGCGGCGGAAAATTATTTTCAAAATGTAGCCGACCCAGATCTTATCGATTTTGCGATTTATGATATACAGGCCGCAAAGAAAAAATATATTTATATGTTAAAAAAAGCAAAAGAACAGTATAAAGAAAAATCTGAATAAATTTAAATAAGATTACATATTAAAAATTTCGTGTTATAATTCTTCATAAATAGATATTGGGAGTTATACATGAAAAAAGTTTATATTATTTTTATTGTTCTGTTAATGCTGTTTTTAGCGGGCTGTAACTTTATACCAGGCCAAGATTTCACATTTAACGAAAAACATATCAGCGATTTTGATAAAATAAAAGCAGAACAGATAATAGCGGGGCATGAAAAGAAAGTTGTTGAGCTAAGCGAAAAGCAAACACTTTCTAAAGATCAGTTTATAAAATACAGAGAAGAAATCGCGGAAACTCTCGGCAATGATTTCGGGTTTGAGATAGCGAATTCTTTTTTCGATCAAGCTGATATAGAAAACAGCGAGTTAAATGAGCTAAAGCGCGCATCTATAATAATATATCCGTCACTGGTCGATGATAATGTATATCTTGAAAGCTCAGAAATTGTAGAACACATATACAAAGATGACGATCTTAGTAAAAAAACATATCTAAAGGTATCTATTTTGAGTTCAGATGAACAAATGAATGATTTTTACAGAACATATTATTTTGAAAAAAACGGCGATGACTGGCGCTTTAGCCATATTAAAGGCGTGCTTACATATTCTTATCAGATATGATTTTTAAAAAGCGGCAAAAATAACATTTTGCCGCTTTTTTATTTCATATTAAGTTGCCATTTTTTTATCGTCGAGTTTGTTGACCAAAGGATATAAACCCGTAATAAGCGCCATTAAAAGCGCCACGTATATGGGAAGTTCTACAAGCGCCGCAAGCGCCCTTGTCGGAATAAGCGCAATAAGCGGAACACCGTAAAAAAGCCAAATCGTCAAAGTATTCAGTATTAAGGAGCATATGATCTGAGCAGAAACTGTGCTTCCCAGCACTTTCCAAATGCTGTTCTTCTTGGATTTTAGATAAAAAAGGCCGGCGATTACACCAAAAAGAGCCATCGTTATAGAAAAAACGGGGTTGTACGCGCCAAACTGCGCGCCCATGAAAAAGCCTGCGGTATCTGCGATATATCCGACAATTCCACCGGCCAGCGGCCCGAAAAATATTCCGGCCAGCATTACAGGAATTGGCGTTAAAGAAATTTCTACCGTTTTAATACCGCTAAGCGGTATCTCGACAGACATAAACGCGCTGAATACAGCGCCAAGCGCAGCCAGAAAAGACATGATGATCAGTGTTCTTAAGTTGTAATTATTATTTTTCATTAAAAAAACCTCCTTCTCTTGAATTTTGGCAAAGAACCATAAAGAAGAGAAAAAGGCTGATCTCTTGCAACGGACGCGACTTTGCATCGCAGGCTTTTTTCGCCCCTCTAAAGGGAAACGAACTAACCTTTCGTCTTTGGGCGACATCCCATCCCAAAGCACTTTACGCACAAAATCTACTTTGCTTCTATCAAGTTAACGCAATTATATCAACAGCCCCTTACAAAAGCAATCTTTTTTTAAATTGCATGTTTTTAAAAAACAATTATTTATGATATAATACCAAAAGTCGATTGTTAGAAAAGGGGTAGTTTATGCTGCCGATTTGGCGCAACAGACCTTTAATGGTTACAATAATAATACTGGTGATTTTGCTTGTCGTTCTTATTATCACGGCAGGCGCGAACAACATGTCGGGAACAGAAAGTATTATCGGCAGTGTTCTTTCTCCTGTTCAGCGCGCACTATATTCTGCAACAGACGCAATGGGTGATTTCTTTTCGCGGATTTTTTCCGGAACCGATATACAGGTCGAGAATCTTGAGCTTAAGGCAAAAGTCGCAGAGCTTGAAGGCCAGCTTCAAGATTATAACGAAATGAAGCAGGAAAACGATCGTTTAAAAGAGCTGCTTAATTTTGAAGGCCAGAAAAGAGAGCTCGAATTCGTAACGGCAAGGGTAATAGGCAAAGCTCCCGGGCATTGGTTCCATATGTTCATAATAGACGCCGGTCTTTCGTCCGGCCTTAAAGTCGATATGCCGGTGGTAAACGGCGACGGACTTGTAGGAAGAGTTGTCGCAACAGGCGCAAACTGGAGCAGGGTTATGGCTATCATAGATTCGTCGAGCGGTGTTTCGGGCATCGTAGAGCGCACAAGAGACAACGGCATACTAAGCGGAACGGCTTCTTTAGAAGAAGAAGGAGTTCTTACCATGAGCAATCTGCCGCTTGATGCAGACCTTATGCCGGGCGACACTGTAATAACATCCGGCCTTGCACGCGTTTTCCCAAAAGGCATACCGATCGGAGAAGTCACCGAGGTAAGCAAGAGCGACGATGGTATGAGAAATCAGGCAATAGTCTCCCCCTGGGTAGATTTTAACCATCTTGAAGAGGTTATGATAATAACAACGATACCTGTAGCCATCGAGGAGGCTCTGCAATGAGATACCTCGTGCTATTTATAGTAACAATAGTCAATTTGATTTTTACGGGCGCGATTTTCCCAAATTTAAATATCGCAGGCATTGCTCCCGATTTAATAATCTGCTCAATCGCTTCCATAACTATATTAGAAAAAAATATGACGGGCGCGGCAATCGGCCTTATCTGCGGTCTTACGCTTGATCTTTTGTTTTCGGGCGCAATAGGGTTTTACGCTATCCCATACCTTGCGACCGGCGCAATTTTATATTTTGTCTGCGCAAAAATGACTTATATCGATAATTATGTTTTGCCCTTTTTCTTTGCTATAGGCGCTTATTTTGTAAAAGAGCTTATCTTTGCTCTGCTTGTATATATGATGGGCATAAGCTATTCATTTTCGCATATGCTGATACGTTATATACTGCCCGAAACTCTTATTACAGGCATATTCATGCTGCTTATTCATTTCATTTTCATAAGGCTCTACCGTTCAAGTTCAATGAAACTCAAAAATGCCGAAGATTTTAAAAAGTTTAATAATATGTAAAAAATATCTAAACATCAAAGCTTTTGTTTGATACTGCTCTGCGCAAGTGTTATAATCCTCTTAAGTGCGAATGATGCGCATAATAAGGAGTAAATTTGTTGTGAAAAAGAATAATGATGAAGAAATGATAAAAGACAAAAACGGCAATTCTGAAAAGAACGCCGCAAAAGATATGTCTGAGAAGACGGTCGAAAAAGACGCGTCAAAAAATGACAAAAATGCCGCAGATACAAAGAATAAGCAAACGGCAAAACAGGAAAAACTTCAAAAAAAACAAATTGAAAAACAAAAGATTTCAGATATTCGCAAATTTAATGAGCAAGAAAAGAAAAAAGCGGCTGAATTAAAACTAAAAAGAAAAGCCGAACTTGGCCTGCTTTCAAAAGAAGATAAAAAAGCTTATTTAGCTGACGAGAAAATCGAAAAGCAAAAAAAAATTAAGCTCGTTAAAGAGAAAAAAGCAGAACAAAAAAAAGAATATTCGAACCTTACGCGCTACGGAAAAAAGAAATACAGAAAAGAGCAGTTTGAGCAAAAACAACTTGAAAAAAAAGCGCAAAAAGGCTATATCGCAAAACAAACAATAAAATACATACTTCTTGCTGCGCTTGCGCTTTTGCTTGCTTACGGCGCAAATGTAGCGTACGGCGCTTTTATAGATAATTCTTATGCTTTCCAAAACACCGGTCAGGCTATATCAGCCCCTTCGCCGGAGATTACGCAGGCGCTTCCCGAGCAAGAGCCCGACCCGTCTTCTTCTGTTGACGCTTCTGCAACACCCGAACCGACGACCGATCCTTATGAGCTTTTGTTATCGCAGGCAGATTTAGATTTTATGGAAGACAGAGTAAATATTTTGGTGCTAGGTATAGACGAGAGCCTTGAACGTGCAAACTGGGGGTCTTTCAGAACGGATACCATAATACTCTTATCTATAGATTTTGAAACAAACGATGTTTATATGATATCGCTTCCCCGGGACAGCTATGTTTGGATTTACAATAAAAACTACAGAGGAAAAATAAACTCCGCATTTTCTGCCGGCGGCGGAAAAGATAAAAGCGGTTTCGAATATACCATGAATACGGTATCTATGGCGCTTGGCGGAATTCCCGTCAACCATTACATATGCTTTGATATGAACGTGGTCAAAGAAGTCGTAAATGCTATCGGCGGGCTGTATTACGACGTAGACATAAATGTAAAGATGTGCGGAAGAACGATAGACAAAGGTTACCAGTACTTAGACGGCCAGATGGTGCTCGATTATTCAAGACAGAGACATGGCGACAGCGATATCGCAAGAGCGGACAGACAGCAAAGAATCTTATTCGCTATCTTCGATGAAGTAAAACGTTCGGGGCAGATTCAAGATATCCCAAATATTTATTCGGCGATTACAGGGAATATTTACACAGACCTCGATTTTACGCAGATAGTCTCTTTGGCCGCTTTTGCAATGAATATAAACATGGAAGACCTGCATAGATATATGCTTCCCGGCGGCTTTTTAAATATTGACGGTTCAAGCTTATGGGGCATTAATCAGCATGAGAAAAAAACGATGGTAAAAGAAATATTCGGTATTGATATACAAATAAGCGAAGATGATAACGTTGCTCTTTTGCAAAAGCAGGCGGCGGAAAAACGCCAGGCTGTCGCACAGGCTAATGCGGCAATTGCCAGCGCTACTGCTTTTGTGAACACGAATACCGCTTATATTGAGCCGGCAGAGTTAACAGAGTTTAACAACAAAACGGCAAACCTCAGAGCGCTTGCCGCTACTAAAAATTATTCAAATGTTGCGGTAACCATTCCGCCCATAACATCAGGAACGTCCGAGTACAGCGCTTGGGTTGACACCTTGAAAGCTACAGTAGCAGCAAGAAAAGCGGCGCCCACGCCAACACCCGTGCCCCAGACGTCGGTGCCTGCGCCGTGATAATAAATAGTTAATAAAGCCGTACGAATTTACGAATCCGTACGGCTTTATTTTATTATTCTTGCGCATAATGTATTTACGCAAAACATAAAGGAGCATAAAAGCGGTTGCTAATAAAGATTGTAGCCAATGTGAAGAATTATATACATAATTATTATAATTTGTTTAAATATTGATTTAATTGCCTTTGCTCTGCCTTTTTGATATATACTTATCTTTTCTTATTTGATATAATACATTTATTAATTTTTTGAGGTTATATAATATGATCGAAATCAAAGAGATATCCCAAAAAAAAGATTTTAAGAAGTTTGTAAACTTTCCTAGCAAGCTTTATAAAGGCGTGAAAAATTTTGTTCCGGAGCTTAAAGCGGACGAGCTTTCCATGCTTAGCCCGGAAACAAATTTTGCTTTCGAATATTGCGATGCGAAATTTTTCTTAGCTTATCGAGATGGTAAAATTGTGGGGCGCATTGGCGCTATTGTCAATAAGAAGGCAAACGAGCTTTGGAACCAAACTCAAATACGCATTACAAGAGTTGAATTCATTGACGACCTCGAAGTTTCGGGTGCTCTTTTTGGTGCCGTAGAAGCCTGGGCAAAAGAGTTGGGGCTTAAAGAAGCGCACGGCCCGCTCGGGTTTACAGACTTAGACAAAGAAGGCCTTTTAATAGAGGGCTTTGACCGTATGGGTTCAACGGTCACTATATATAATTTTCCTTATTATCCTAAACACTTTGAAGCACACGGATATAAAAAGGATATCGACTGGGTGGAGTATAGAATAAGCGTACCCGAAAAAGGCGACAAAAGAGTGGCTCGTGTAAGCGAGATCGCTAAAAAAGTAATGAAACGTTCAAACGTCAGATTTTACAATATCAAAAAAATAAAAGAAGCAAAGCCGATAATAATACAGTTTTTTGAGCTTTTAAGCGAATGCTATAAAGACCTTTACGGCATGGTGCCTTATACGCAAAAGCTCGCGCAGGATTATTTTCGCCGCTTTACACCTTTGCTGAATCCCGCATTTGCGAAATTTATAGTTGACGAGAACGATAAACTTGTTGGATTTGGGCTTGCCGCTCCGTCGCTTGCAAAAGCTTTCCAAAAATCGCGCGGCAGAATGTTTCCGCTTGGATGGCTTTATCTTTTATGGGCGCTTAATCATCCAAAAGAGCTCGAATTATATCTTGTCGCCGTCCATCCCGAATACCAAAAATCGGGGCTCGCTGCGCTTCTCATGAATGAGATAACGGCCTCCGCTATGGAAAAGGGAGTCAAATTCGCAGAGTCTTCTCCAGAACTTGAGACGAATAAAAAAGTCCAGGATTTTTGGAAAAACTATGACACAGAACAGCATAAACGCAGAAGGTGTTATAAAAAAGAGCTTAATTAAAAACTGATATGTACAAAAAAACCTCTCTTAGAGGTTTTTTGTTACTTGATTATTTAATTTAAAAATTATTCGACAACTTCAAATACTTTTTGATTTCTCGCAAAGCTCAGTTTAACAGCTTCTTCCATAGTAAAGATACCCTTCTTTTTATCCATTAGCCATTTTGCGGCGTAAATAGCGCCCTGGCCAAAAGCGGCGCGGCTTAAAGACTCGTGCTTGATACGTATTATTTGGTTAGGCAGCCCGAACACAACTTCGTGCTTTCCTACTACGCTTCCTATGCGAATAGAATTTACATGCTTTTCCCTATCAAGCCCTAAATCTTCGGCGATACGAAGTGCCGTTCCCGAGGTATCCTTTTTATCCTTAAAATGTTCTTCGATTATCTCGATATCAGCATCGGGTACGATTCTTTGAAGCACTTTTGTTACTTCTATTAAAAAGTTAATGCCAAGCGTTATATTCGGAGAATAGAGTACTGCCGTCTGCCTTCCCAGTTCTTTTAACTGCTCTAAATGCTCTTTATCGTATTTTGAGATAGCTGATACTATGCGTGTTCCGTATCTCGCGGCATTTCGATACGATTCGACAGCGCTATTGGCTGAAAAGTCTATAATAACATCTACATAATTATCCTTAAAGAAAGTCTCTTTATCAAGCGAATCTATTGAATAAATTTTACCTTTATTATCTTCGAACCCGAATAATTTGCTCGCGTATTCACCCTCGCTTTTCTTAGATTTTCTTATTACCCATTTAAGTTCGCAAACTTCGTCATTCAGTATCTCTTGAGCTACAAAAGACCCTGTTTTTCCGAATCCGAACATTCCTACCGTAATTTTCAATATATATATCCTCCTTTTTCTGTGTACCCATTCTTATATCGTTTCCATACAATTAATGAACGAGTATAATATGTAAGTTTTGGCTGCTCAAACATGGTTTCTTCGTATTTGCAAAATATACTATATACAATTATTTTGCATAAAACTACAAGACAATAACAGTATGGTTTACTAAAATACGAGCCAAAACCATAAGAACTGTAAATAAAAACGTAACAAATCCAATGCGGTTATTCAAACCAGCTAAATAAACAAGAAGCCGCTAAAATAATAAGTAAGCCTATAGCGGCTAACCGGAATAAACCGGCGTACCTTTTACCATCAAGCATTAGAAAACGCATAAACACCTCTGGTAAAAAAATCGCCAAACAGCGATAGACGTTTTAATATTTATTGCTAATATATAATAGCATATATACAATTTCAATGCAAGCAATCGCATAATAATACATAATCAGCTAAAATCTTTGGCAATATGCAAATTTTCTTTAAATAAACGCTCTTTTACTTTAATAATATTAATCTTAGGTGTATACTTGCAATACGATATAAAAATTTGTGGGGAAAAACAGAGCATGAAAACCAATATGCATAAAATGGGTTTGGATATAGGCTCGACAACTGTAAAATGCGCCGTTATCCATCAAAATAAATTAATCTACAGCTACTATAAAAGGCATTACAGCGACATCGCATCCGCGATATCCCAAATGATAAATGATGTTTATGAAAAACTCGGCGATATAGATGTCAGCGCTTTTGTTACCGGCTCGGGAGGCCTTTCGGTGGGCAAGTGGCTCGGGCTTTCTTTTGTGCAGGAAGTTATAGCGGCAAGCCGCGCGGTAAAAGAGTTCATACCCGATACCGACGTTGCCATTGAGCTTGGCGGAGAAGACGCGAAAATCACGTATTTCGCAGGAAGCCCGGAACAGCGCATGAACGGAACCTGCGCCGGAGGCACGGGCGCTTTTATAGACCAGATGGCAACTCTGCTTCAGACGGATGCCTTGGGGCTCGATAAACTTGCCGCAAAATCAACCAACATTTACGATATAGCGGCGCGCTGCGGCGTTTTCGCAAAGAGCGATATACAGCCGCTTATAAATGAAGGCGCAGCAAGAGAAGATATTGCCGCATCAGTTTTTCAGGCGGTAGTTAACCAGACGATCGCGGGGCTTGCCTGCGGGCGCCCTATTCGGGGAAAAGTGGCTTTCCTGGGCGGCCCTTTGCATTTTCTGCCTTCACTCAAGGCACAGTTTGTAAAAACTTTGCACCTAAAACCAGAAGATATAATGCAGACTCCGCATGCAATGATGTTTGTTGCTTCTGGCGCGGCTATGATGCCCGAAGAAAAAAGCGTAACTCTTGGCTCTCTATTGGAAAAATCAAAAAAACGCGTTGCGTTTAAAGATAACATAATGCGGCTTCAGCCTTTGTTCCCGAACCGCGAAGAATACGAAGAGTTTAAAAACAGGCACAGCATGGCATGCGTATCCAAAAAACCGTTCAAAGACTATAAGGGCGCATGTTATCTTGGAATAGACGCAGGCTCTACAACAACAAAAGCCGTTCTTATTTCGCAAAACGGCGATATTCTTCACGAGCATTACAGCTCTAACCAGGGAAGGCCTCTGCGTGTAATAAAAGAGATATTAAAGAAAATTTATGAGATTATGCCGCCGGCCGCGTATATAGCTTACGCTGCATCAACAGGGTACGGAGAAAACCTTTCTAAGGCCGCTTTTTCGCTCGACTGCAGCGAGGTTGAGACTGTTGCGCATTATACCGCAGCCAAGCATTTTAAACCGGAAGTCGATTTTATACTCGACATAGGCGGCCAGGATATGAAATGCATGCGCATTGAAGACGGCGCAATAAACGAAGTCATATTAAACGAAGCCTGCTCTTCGGGGTGCGGTTCTTTCTTAGAAATGTTCGCGACATCGCTTGAATGCGATATAGAAACTTTTGTGAACGAGGCTCTTTTTGCCAAAAACCCTATGGACCTTGGCAGCCGCTGTACAGTATTTATGAACTCTAAGGTAAGGCAGGCGCAAAAAGAAGGAGCGACTCTCGGCGGAATATCGGCAGGGCTTTCTTACTCTGTAATAAAAAACGCGCTGTATAAAGTTATAAAGTTAAAAAAGATAGAAGATTTAGGCGAAAATGTCGTAGTGCAGGGCGGAACGTTTTTAAACGATGCTGTTTTGCGCGCGCTCGAGCTTTTGTCGGGCAAACAGGTTGTGCGCCCGAAAATCGCCGGGCTAATGGGCGCTTTCGGCGCCGCGCTTATAGCAAGAAAACGCTGCCCCGAAGGCGCAGTATCTTGCATAATCTCTAAAGAAGAACTGGGCGAGTTAAAAATTACGAAAAAACATACGAGGTGCGGCATCTGCGAAAATAACTGCCGCCTGACCATAAATAATTTCGGAAACGGACGCAGGTTCATATCGGGCAACCGATGTGAGCGCGGAAACGGTTCGGGCACGGCTAAAAACGATCTGCCTGATATGTATGATTATACATGCAAACGTATATTCGATTACGAGCCTCTTTCGTCCGGGCAAGCTAAAAGAGGCGATATAGGAATACCACGCGTTCTCGGAATATACGAAAACTATCCTTTCTGGCACACGTTTTTTACAAATCTTTCTTACCGTGTCGTTCTTTCTCCGCGGTCTTCGAGAAAAGTATACTCTGCCGGTATAGAGAGCATACCTTCCGAATCGCTGTGCTATCCCGCTAAGCTTGCGCACGGCGCTGTCCGCATGCTGATAGACGGCGGAATAAAAACGATATTCCTGCCCTGCGTTCCGTACGAGAAAAAAGAGCAGAAAAGAGCGGGCGGCAATTTTAACTGCCCTATTGTCACGTCTTATTCTGAAAACATTAAAAACAACATGCCCGAAATAAAAGAAAACGGTGTGGATCTTTTAATGCCTTTTTTGCCTATGGACAGCATAAGCAAGCTGACAAAAAGGCTTATACAAGAATTTGTGCAAATACCGCCGCATGAGATAAAGCGTGCGGCAAAGCTTGCGTGGAAAGAAAAAAGCGCTTTTCAGGACGATATACGAAAACAAGGCGAAAAGATAGTGGCGCAGGTAAAGGCGGGAAAGCTGCAGGCAATGATACTCGGCGGCCGGCCTTACCATATCGACCCCGAGATAAACCACGGAATTTCATCTATAATTACAGAGCTTGGTTACGCCGTCTTGACAGAGCAAAGCGTTTCGCACCTCGGCGACTATAAGCCGCTTCGCGTGCTAGATCAATGGATGTTCCATTCAAGAATTTATACCGCTGCGCATCTTGCGGGTAAAACGGAAGGGCTCGAGCTTGTGCAGCTAAACTCTTTTGGCTGCGGGCTCGATGCCGTAGTTACAGACCAGGCGCAGGAAATCCTAAAAGAATACGGCAAGATGTATACTCTTATAAAAATAGACGAGATAAACAATACGGGAGCGATAAAAATCCGTCTGCGGTCACTTGCCGCGGCGGTTTACGAGCGCAGAAAAAAAAGAGGCATACACGATTTAGCAGAAAGCGTAATACAAAAAGCGGGAGAATATAAAAAAGTAGTTTTCGAGAAGTTCATGAAAAAAGATTACACTATACTTTCTCCGCAGATGTCGCCCGTACATTTCGAGTTTCTCCGGCCTGCTTTCGAGGCTTCGGGTTTCAAATTCGAGGTGCTGCCGTCTGTAGATAACAGTGCGGTGGAAGAAGGTTTGAAATATGTAAATAACGATGCATGCTATCCTTCTATTCTCGTGACAGGGCAGCTTATAGAGGCTGTAAAATCGGGCAAATACGATACGGACAAAATAGCCTGCATAATATCTCAGACGGGCGGCGGCTGCCGTGCGTCTAACTATATAGGTTTTATTCGAAAAGCACTGTCTGACGCGGGGTACGATAAGATTCCCGTCATTTCATTAAGCGCTGGAGGAATAGAAAAACACCCGGGCTTTAAGCTCACCATACGGCTTGTGCGCCGCCTTATGCGTGCGATGATATACGGAGACCTTTTAAACCGCCTTACGCTCGCCACACGCCCTTACGAGGAGATTCCCGGAGACGCGCAGAGAGCACATGAAAAATGGCGCAAGCTGGTCACGGAGAATATCCGCAATTTAAACGGCAGGCATTTTAAAAACAATGTGTCGCAAATGGTTGAAGAATTTGATAACATACCGACCTTAGACATAAAAAAACCTGTTATCGGCATAGTGGGCGAGATATTGGTCAAATACCACCCGACCGCGAATAATCAAATTGTAAAGGTGCTGGAAAAAGAAGGCGCGGAGGTAAAAGTTCCCGACCTTATAGATTTTCTATTGTACTGCGCTTATAATATGAACTTTAAATATGATCATTTAGGCAGAAAAAAGATATTCGCTTTTTTTGGCAACGCTACGATTTCCGTCATAGAAAACTCGAGAAAGTTTATGAGAGATGTGCTCAGTAAAAGCCGCCGGTTCTCGCCTCCAACTTTTATCAACGAAAAGGCGCGCGCCGCCGCCGATTTCCTTTCTATGGGCAACCAGACGGGAGAAGGATGGTTTCTAACGGGCGAGATGGCAGAGCTTTTAAAGCAAGGCGCAGACGGAATAGTGTGCGTACAGCCTTTTGCCTGCCTTCCGAACCATATAGTCGGCAAAGGCGTTATACAGCCCATTCGCGCGAAATTCCCCGAAGCGAATATAGTCGCTATAGATTACGACCCGGGCGCGAGCGAAGTCAATCAGCTGAACCGAATAAAACTTATGCTGTCGCTGGCGCACGAAAAGATAAACAAAGCGGTTTGATTATTTTGAAACAAAAAAAGGCTGTGAGTCCGCACGGCCTTTTTTAATGCAGTTCAGCTTTTTTGGCGGGCGGCGCGGTGCCACCTTACCATATCGCGTATCGTTCTTATAAGCGGGCGCGCTTTATAACCAAGCTTTTCTTTGGCTTTGTCGCTGCTAATTTGCGAGTTGCCCATCAAAACGTCTATAGAATATTTGGATAACACAGGTTTTTTGCGCACTATGGCGTAATATACAGGCGCGAGCACCGCCGCTGTTTTTACGAGCAGAGGCGAAATCTTTTTTCTTTTAATCTCGTTCCCTGTGCTTTTCTCGACAGCTTCAATTATCTGCTCTAAGCTCGACACACTGCCCGATATAATATAGCCCTGCCCTTTTTCGCCGTATTTCCACGCGCGGAATATTCCGTCCGCGACGTCCCTGACATCAACAAAATCATACTTGCCGTCAAAATAATACTGTGTTTTTTTGGCGTCTATATATCCTTTTATGGCACTGCCCGTATATGAAGCGCCGAAATCGTACGGCCCGATAACACCCGAAGGAAAAACGATGACAGCATCTAAGCCCTTTTGTATGGCGTTCATTACCTCTATAGTCGCCATTGCTTTAGACCGCGCATACGCCCCGTAAAGGTTATTTATATCCGAATCTAAGGTTTCGTCTATACATCCTGTTTGCGGGTCTCTTAACGCGTGTACGCTCGAAACATACAGCAGACGCTTAACTTTTTTCTCAAGACATGCCTGCACTACATTTCTTGTGCCGCCCGCGTTCACATCGAGCACAAGCTTTTTGCGCACTCCCGTTATCTTGACAAGCCCTGCTAAATGAAATACATATTCACAGCCGCGCACAGCCGCAGACACAGCAAAAGAATCGCGTATGTCTCCGCGCACGATTTCCTTGGCATATTTTTGTATGTGTGAAATATCTTCGGAAGGATGCACAAAAAATCTTAAATCTTTATACCCTTTTTTATAAAGATGTTTAGCAAGCACATTACCTATGTGGCCGCCTGCTCCCGTTATTAATATCATGATGATAATCTCCTTTTATTTCTTATAAATCGAATAATAATAGCGTTTGAAAGCAGAAGACACCATCTATAATTATTATACCCCCAATATATAGACCTACTATTAATAATTTGTAAACAAAAATCCGCAGCCTGTTTTACGCGGATTTTTATATAAAGTCGCTATTTCTTCTTTTTTTCTTTTTTGCCTTGTTTATCGGGCTTCGCAGGCGTATCTGTTTCTTGTTCGGGGAAAGGCACGCTGCCTCTGTTCTCGATTTTGGTTTTTTGTTTATCCATTTTCGTGTTTTCAACCTGCTCAGCTTTTTCGGGCGCAGTTTGTTCCTCTGGAAAAGGTACGCTCTCCTGCTCTTTTTCATTAATTTCTTGAATATCCGCCTGCTTTGCCTCGGGCTGTGCCGGCGGGCTTTGGTACTGTACCTGCTCATTTAACGAAGGCGTATAGACAGGCGCGGAATAGGCTTGGGCGTACTGCACATTCCCTTGTTTTTTGCCCGTATTTTGAGGTATTTTTATGAACGCCGCTATGCCGGCGATCGTCAGCAGCATGCACGCGAAAAGCATAGGTATCAGCGTTTGCGTATAAATAGCGGTAAGAAGCATAACAAGTGCGGCAACAAGCATCATTACTCCGCCGCCGGTTGGCGCTTTTCTGCAAATAAGAGCGCCTATAAAAGAAACGAGCGCAAATATTACAGCCAGCCCCACAAGCACCATTGATATCGCGCTTTTCCAGCCCAAATCGTAAAAGATCTCTATACTGTCCTCATAAATATCTTCGTCGTTTATGATTTCGCTGTTTTTAGCGACTTTCTGCGCGAAAACTTCCACCGCCTGTTCGCTGTAATCCGGGCTGCCCTCTTGCATCATAGCAATAGCAACCTCATTTAAAGCAAGCACATTCTCGTTTTCCATGTCGCTTTTAATATCTTCAAAACTATCCGTTATGATATTAAGAGGAACGGTAAAAATCATAAACAATGCAAATATAAGAGCGAGTATACTGCCTGCGTATCCAAAAATAAAAGCTGTTTTTTTCATGACAATACCTCCCCGCCGCTATTTTGTTTCACAGGCAAACTTGCCGCCTTTTGCTTAGGCTTTAATATTTGCATTATTCCGCCGAGTATCAGCAATAACGACGCCGCAGCCATTGGTATTATAGAACCGGCTACTAGGCTGAATATCAAAGTCAGCGCCGCTCCCGAAAGAACCATTACTCCGCCAGCAATATGAAATCTTCTTGCAAGCTCTGCGCCTATTAATGCGGCAACGCTAGCTATGAGACAAATAAGAACGCCAAGCTTTAAGTTTGGCAGGTATTCTTCAAAATCGGTATAAATATCAGCAAGCTTGGCAAACGCCTTTACATCATATTGCTTGCCCATGTCCTCGAGCTCGTCTGCGTCTATTTCTTCGAGCACTTGCGCGTATTCATCAACATAATCTTCGAAATCGTTCGTTAAAAATTCGTCTATGCCGTTGTAATCGCCTATATAAGCCCAGATTTCGTCAAGCTCCTGCTCATTATCGGTGACAAAATCGTAAGCGTCTTTTCCGGCGAATAATAAAGGCCCGGTAATTATAAGCAGCACTGAAAAAAAGATGGCCAGCACTCCGCCTATCAAGCTTATTATATAACCTGCTTTATTCATAATCGCTGCCTCCTCTTTTTTAAGCGGATTTTCTGACCGGCACCATAGCAAGCACGACGCTTATTATATACAGTACCGCAGGAATCGACTGCCACGGAAAACCGAACACAAGAACGGCTATCATAACGACAGCCATAACGATCGAGCCCAAAACATGGTTTTTCAGCACCAAGAGAGCACCCGCAAGACCTATGACGTTCGTAGCCAAACAGATGATAGAGTATGTCCAAACTATGTCCGCGGGGTAGTTAATCATTATCTGTTCCGAATACGGCAAAATCGCGAACATCGATAATAAGCTTAGCGCCATTCCCGCCGCGCTCGCTATTATTCCAAAACCTATTTCTGTCTTTCTCATTTGTATATTCTCCATTATTCAGGCAGTAAAAAAATTTATAATAACGGCTTGCCTTTTATCTCCAGTATTATACATCAAATATTTCTCATTATCAACGAACTGGCTATATTCCCCTCTTTTCTTATTTTAAAAAACAAATTATTTTATATTCAGCGCCATATATTTAACCGTTCTTATATTTTAACCGAGTTGCGTTTCCGCCTCTTATATGCCTTTCCGCTTTATTCTTTTCTAAAATGCGCGCGACCTTTTTTGCAGTCGGCGGCGATATACAGCTAAGCCTTTCTGTCACGTCTTTGTGTATGGTCGTCATTAATTAGAACGGTTTCATCCAGCCCTATATCGCCGAACAAACGCAGGTATATATCGCAGTTCCCTTTTTCATCAACGACGATTTTTTGAATGACTTGCTTGAGTTGCGCGTTGGTTACCGTCTCCATCGAAACGACATCCTCAATGGTCTGGAATGTCCGGGTAAGCATGTTTTCAAGCTGGTCGCTTTTACTCAAATTATAACCGACAAGCTTCAACTCGTTTCCCAGCTTTTCAATCTCAGTATTCAAAGCTCCCACTTTTTCCCGAAGCTCCTCACGGCTAATCAAATCGTCGGTGTACATATCGAGATATTTTTGACGGGATTTCTGCAGCTTAGCCAGCTTGTCCCTCAATTCCTTATCATAGTTTTCATTATCGCTTTTTGTCTTATAGATTTTAGTAAACTCCGTAATGACGTGCTGAACAATATTCTTTTTTTGTTTCAGGATGCCTGTAAAATACTCACGTAGTGATTCAATCAGTTCCTGTTCGTCAACAGTAGTTTTGTTTGGGCAACTGTCCGCTCCCCTCCCATTGCGCCCGCTGCAGACCCATCTCACGTAAGTATTCCTGTATGTGTGTTCAGTCCTTCTGAAGGAATATCCGCAGTCCGCGCATTTGATCAGCGTACTGAAAAGGTGCTTATTGCTCTGCCTTTCGCGGTTAATATTAAACGCGTAATGCCGGCTTTTCAATGTATTCTTAGCCTTCTCCAAAAGCTCCGGCTCAATAATCCGCAGATCAGGTCGTTCAGTAACCATCCACTCTGTTTCATCTTTTTCTTTACGCACGCCTGTAAGGAAGTCCGTAACCTCCTGCTTGCCATTGATTATTTTCCCTGTATAAAGCTCATTGGACAGAATACGGGAAACCGCATTTTGCGACCAGTTACAGTTCCTTTTTGTTTTCAGCCCTTCCTCGTTCAGCTTCATCGAAATCTTAGCTGCACCATATCCCTGATTAATATACATATCATAAATGCGGCGAATAACGTTTGCCTCAAACTCATTAATATGCAGATTAAAATAGTCGCCTATTTCTTTATCGTAACCATAGACGATATTTGGCACCCGCCCTTTTTCAGCGTTCATTTTTTTACCGAATTTAACGCGTTTACTTGTATTGGCAGATTCCTCCTGCGCCAATGCACCAAAAATTGTGAGTACAAATTCAGAATTTCCGAGCACAGTCATATTGGATGTTAAAAAAAGCGTTTCGATATTTAAAGCTTTTAGTTGTCTTGTGCTATTTAATAAATCAACCGTGTTACGGGCAAACCGGGAAATATCCTTAACCACAACCATCTCAAATACACCATGGTTCGCGTCCCGCATAAGCCGCAAAAACTCTTTGCGGTTCTTTATTTTCGTCCCGGAAATTCCCTCATCAGCATAAAGCTTAACCAGCGTATGCCCGTTTTTTTCGGTATATTCATCAAAGAACTTCTTCTGGGTTTCAAGGCTATTGATCTGATCAGATTTATCCGTTGATACCCTGCAATAGGCAGCAATATTCATTCTAACAAGTGCCTTTCTGTATTGTTATGTCATCTCTAATACATCTGTATTATATAGTATACTATTAGAATAATCAAGAAAAAGAAAGCCCTGATTACTATTATTCAGAGCTCTTTTCTCTATATCCGGAATCTCTACAGGATGCCTCTTGTAACACTTTTTCAAACTTGACTTTGCTTGCATCAATAAATATTTTTGCTATGACTTCTATAGTGTCAGCATCCGAATTGGGGTTATGATACCGTATGTTCAACGTTTGTTTTTTCAAGTATCAAATCACCCCTTTGCTTGTCCAGTTATTCCATGTATATTGCCTTGAAGATAGAAATATATCTGCATTCAGAAAAGCCTTTCTAATCTTTTTCCACCTCTACAAACAATCCTCAGGTACTAGCACGTTCCTTTACACGTTTGGACTGATAGCGTGGACACGCCATCACCTCGGCCCGGAAGCTCTGCTTGCAGCCATGAACGCATTTGCGGCACAATTCGTTGTAGGTGATGCGGTTCCGGTTATTGAGAAAGAACGTCCACTCCAGCTTCCGCTTCTTGCTCATCCTCGGCAAATTAAACATTCCTTTGAACCGTGCTGCGGCTTATGTTGGTATCACGGATTTTCTGTCGCTTTTCGGTATCATTTTTAGGGTATTTCGTCATTGTAAGCTCCTTTTCTAAAACGGGAGATGGATGGACAGGGATAGGATAGATTGATATGCGGATGTCATTTTCCGATATCATTTTGAGGTATATTTTAACGTTCATATTCAGACTCCTTTGTCATTGGTTTTCTGCCGTTTGGAATACCATCGGCGGACTTGCGGAATTTTTCCAAGAGCGCGATATCCCTGCGCATGTCTTTTACCTGATGAAAAAGAGAATCCTTATGAACCGTCAGCCGCTCTATCTCCGCCCGCCACTGCTTCGGTGTTATGACCTCGCCGGAGGCTTTCAGCTCATCAAAATAGCTGGCGGTGGAATCAAATAGTATTAGTTCAACACGATGCTTTTCTGAGAAGGAATCCCGAACACCCAGCTTTAATGCTGCAAGCTGCTGGTAGCTATCCTTATTTTTCTCATACTGCTCCCACATGGAAAGCCGTTCTTTGAGCCTGGCAAGCTCTCGCTCGGTGCTCGCTATTTCGCTCCTCATGGCGTAATAGTCTCGATTCATCTCGGAGATTTTTTCGTTTAGCTCCGACATGGACGATATACCGTTTTCCTGCAGAAGGTTGAACAAGGCAACGTTCTCATTGTGCGCTCCAGCCTTGCCACAGGTGGCAGGTTTTGTTGCATACCGTGCCTGCCGGAGTTGTTCCAAAACACTATGTTTTTTGCCCGGCTGTACGATCTGCTTCTTTAGCCATTGATATAATCTGGTTAGACGCGCCCTGATTTCTTTCAGCAGCTTGTTCTGTGCAACAATCTCCCGGTTGACGCTACCCTTCTCTGTGACAATACCCCGGCGCTCCATCTGCGTCGCGGCTACACCCATGTGAATGGCAGGTATCTTCTCCATACCCTGACGCTCGTAGCTTCGGTGATCAATACGCTCCGGCAATCCCTTCTGCTCAAAAACACGATTTGTGTGTTCAGCCCACGCCGTCCGCCATTCCTCGACTTTGGACGTTTCATTCCAGTCAGTGGTATCAACGCGATGACTTTTGAACGAGCCGCTTGGGAGCCGGATACGCTGCCCATGTTTGTCGAGATCGTATTCCTTTAAGCACTTCGCGTCCCATGAGCCATCCTCTTTAAATGGGCGCATAGTCAGCATTATATGAGCATGCGGATTGCCGTCGCCCTTATCGTGAACGGCAACATCCGCGCACATCCCCACATCCACGAAATTATTTTGGGCATAGTCACGCACAAGGCGTATTTGTTCCTTCCGGCTCAATTCCACTGGTAGGGCAATTTCAATCTCACGTGCAAGCTGAGCGTTACTGCTTTTTTCGATTTCCTCCACACTGTTCCATAAAGCACCACGGTCTTGAAAGGCTTGCAATGCATGAGTTGGCAACAGTATTTCCTCATGGACAACGCCGCCTTTCTTTGTGTAGTCGTGGGTGGTGCCGTCCCACTGATTAGTCAGCTTTTCACCGCTTCGGTAGGCTGCGGCCGCCACGGCGCTCCGGCCCTCGCTGCGCTTAATAATTTTAATGCTGCAATGATAGAGCGCCATATGTTCACCTCCTTTGGCAGCTACGGACTACATTGAACCTCACGGTGGAACGCATGCTCTGCATAGGATACGTTCCGCTTGAGGTACACAAGGGGTATGGGGAGTGTAACTCCCCATCGCGCTCACCAGAGCGCAACAGCCTCGCAGAGCGCACACACCCGCAACGCGGGTGTATAAGTGCGCCCTTCAGGAATCGGCAGCTATTCCGCGTTCCCGCCGTCCGGCTTCTTTGGCAACAGTTTACGTACCTCCTGCAACCGTTCCACGTTCCGAAGAAATGCCTTGACTTGTTCACCGGAGCACCCTGCAAGTGTAGAAAAAATGCTCTCCAGGATAGCCCCGCGCTCAATGAGGCGGTGCGTCCGAGCCTTGCGTTCGGCATCGGATTGCTTTTTCAGCAGTACCTTTTGGCGGTTTTTGAGCTACCGGATTTTCTCCTGAACTGACTGTATTTCATCTGTGAACTTTTCCATTCTTCTCCTCCTGTTTATTTCATCCATTGTTTCTTTTCAAAATAGCGCCTAAGATTTCTCAGGCCCGCCTGAATGGTGGCGCATACCCCGCTGTCACATACTCCTTCAGCACGTGCGATATCCACCTTCTTCATACCGAGTATGTAATATGAGATGCGCCGCATCTGTATGGGCGGCAGATGGTCAATGGCTTCCTGAAGCTGTTCCAGCGATACCTTCCGAAGAAAAATTTCCTCCGGCGAAGGTGTAAAATGAATCGCGTCATTTTCAATACCGTCACCCCGGTCAAGGGAGAAATATGCCTTGTGGCGGTACGTTCGCTGACGGTAATTGTGGTCCTGACGGGTTGCCAGCAGCATCGCCATAGCCACTTCGTCGGGCACTTCCATAAAAACGTCTTTGGGGTAGTAATAGGGATAGTGCTTGCGCAAGTTAATGATTTGCATGGGCTAAACCTCCAGACAGCAAAAGGGACAGTGTAGCCTAAAACTGCCTGTCCCTTTTGCTGATGTGATAGGGCAAAAAAGCCCTTCACTGTATAGCCCGAAAATTGCGTTTCGTAGGGTCGGTATTCAAAAATTCCCGACATTTTTTTCGTAACGCTTCAATGCTGTCCTGCACAGCGGCTTTAGAACAACCGCAGCGCTTTGCTATCTCCGAATAGCTCAAGCCTTCCATCGCGAAAAGCAAAAAGCGCTGGCGCTGCACTTCGGCACAGCTCTCCAACGCCGTCATGATCTCCTGTAGGGTTTCCTTACGGCATAGCCATTGATCTGGTGTTTCATACAGGCTTCGGTTGCACTCATGGACGATGATATAGTCGTCGTACTCCCGATCATCCCAATGCCGCCGTTTTTCATGCACTAAGTTTTCATTTTTGTGTTTCGCGTAGTCGAGATATTCACCGACTTCAATGGAGACGTCTACCGATACAACTTGTCCGTGGATTTTGATATGTACCTCCATAATTTTTCTGTCCTTTCTGAAAAATTTGAAATTCAGAAAGAACGGGGAGGCGAACGGCAAACAGAATAAATGGGTATAAAAAAACTCGGCTGAACAATTATCAACCGGGCAAATGAGCAAATGCTGCTTGCTATGGTATGTGAAAATCTACATTGAAGGGTATAGTATCCCCTCAGTTCTGGACAACTTCTTAAGTAACTATCGATTAAAGCGCCATATGATGATATCCGCTTCATCACGCCGGGCCGCTATTTAATAACGGCTGACCATTTTTTACGGCATGAAGAATACGCATCAAAGTACCCTCCAAAACCCATAAGCTTGGAGGATTCTCGTTTATTTAGATAAAGGGAAAAGGCCCGCCAAACTTACGTTTTTTTTGTTTGGCGGGCAGCGCTATGTATTAGTCCGTATTATTATAAGAAAACCTGCCGGATAAGGGCAGGCTAACATAATCACTCGGCGGCCAGGCTGTCATAATGCATTGCATCGTAGACCCTGTGGCTTTGCGTCCTTGCCTTTCGGAAAGTTTGCCCTTAACATCATTAAACATTATAGAAGGAAGCAAAGACAGATTGTTTGTTCCTTCATTTTTATAATATAGATCAGATAATTAATTTCGCCATTAATCTTCCTGATCACTTTAACCGATACGCTATTAACTAATACAAACCACCGGTATTGTTATAATCATTAATAAGTTATCTGTTCAATATATGAATCGCCCGTTTTTCTGCCGCCATTGCTGCTTCCCTTATCGTCTCGCTAACCGTCGGATGCGCATGGATGGTATCAGCCAGCTCATCAAGTGTCGCTTCAATTCCGATCGTCAATGCGCATTCCGCAATCATATCCGTAGCATGAGGGCCGATAATATGCGCTCCCAGTATCTCGCCATATTGTCTCCCGGCAATCAGCTTAACCATACCGTTGCTTCCCATAATCAGCGTCTTGCCGTTTGCAACCAGTGGGAACTTACCTACAACGTAATCAAGCTTTTGCTCTTTTGCCTGCTGCTCCGTCAGCCCAACGAAAGCAATCTCCGGATCGGTATAGATGCATGACGAATTAGTCTTAAGATCGAAATTTACATTACCGCCCATTGCGTTTTCAGCCGCCGCCTCTCCCTGCATAGACGCCACATGCGCCAGCATGCTCCCTCCTGTGCAATCGCCTATCGCATAAATACCCTTGACATTTGTCTTCATATGATCGTCTACAATGATCCTGCCGCGTTCATGCCTGAGCCCCGCCTTGTCAAGCTTCAGGCTCTCCGTGTTGCTCTTCCTACCTACGCTTACTAGTACCTTTTCAGTCTCTATAACCTTCTCTTCTCCGCTCTGCAGTCTTACCTTCACTTTTGCCGTCTTGCCATCGTCAGCTACGGATTCAACCTTTGCGGAAGTAAAAATATTCACCCCCTCTTTCTTGAGCTTTCCTGCAAGTATCCCGATGATCTCTTCATCTACCATCGGCAGTATAGCAGGCATCATCTCGACTATGGTCACTTTGCATCCGAGCGTACCGAAAATCGTTGCCATCTCGACCCCTATGATGCCGCCGCCAATGACCAGCATTGCCTCAGGCATTGTATCCAGTTCAAGCACACCGGTGCTGTCAATGCATTGCCTGGCATCTATCCCGGGAATCGGCGGCATCATAGGGGTCGACCCTGTTGCAATGACTATTTTATCTGCTGCCAATTCCCGGGTTTCTCCTCTGCATTCAATCTGTATATGCAAAGGGTCACCGAAGGAGGCAACTCCGTTAATGACTTCAACCTTGTTTGCCGTCAATAGGTCTTTAATTCCGCCGACAAGGTTGTCCACAATCTGCTGCTTGTGTTTCTGCGCTTTTCCAAAATCCAGCGTTGCATCTGTAATTACGCCATAGTTAGCGCCGTTCTTTGCTGACCTATATACTTCAGCGGTGTGCAACAACGCCTTTGTCGGTATACAGCCGACATTAAGGCACGTTCCACCCAGTTTGCCTTTTTCAATAAGCGTTACCTCCGCTCCGAGCTGCGCCGCGCGTATCGCCGCGACATATCCACCGGGGCCTCCGCCTATTATAATAACCTTTACCATATATTTTTCGCCTCTTTTCTACTGTTGAAAAATATTAGAAAACGGTTCTCTCTTAACATTTATCGTTCTCCATATTTATATTCTTTGAAATCAAGCCCCTATTTTCCCTGTCTTTCTGTTTATTACGCATAGCCCAGTTGTATACAACGCCATAATCACTTTCGGACAGATCAACTGGCGTCCCAACATCCTTGACGACAGTCAGCAGCTTTGCAATTGATTCTGCAGTTAGCATCAGGTTAAAGGCATCTTGGATATCCGCCCCCACGCTAAGGGCGCCGTGGTTGGCAAGCAGCACCACCTTGCTCTCCTCCAAATACGGCCTTATGCCGGCATATATCTCGTTTGTTCCAGGGCATCCATACGGTACGACGGGAATCTCATAAAAAAGTGTAATCATCTCCGGATAGCACCTGCACGTTACGGATTTATGGCACAGAGCATATGACGTTAGGTATAGTGGATGCGCATGAATGACAGCGGTAGCGTCAGAACGCATGCTGTAGGCCTCCGTATGCATAGGCAACTCAGAGGACGGCTTGAAGTCCCCGCCGACCCACTCCCCTCTTTCGTTAATGACGGCAATCATGCTCTCCACCAACTCAGATTTGCTTTTCCCCGACGGCGTAATGTAAATCAAGCCCTCCTTTTTAACGGATAAGTTGCCCTCATAAGCATTTGCCATTCCAATCTGTTCCATCTTCTTTGCAAACTTAATGATGTCCCTTTTTATTGTTTCCAACTCTGTTACTTTCCTCCTCCATCAAATCTTATAAACTTTATTTTTTTCAAGCTTATTAAACTCAAATGAAGCACGGACGACATTTGATATGTCCGAGACTTTAGATAGCTTTCCACAAGCATATAGCTGCAGCATTGCATTACCGATCAATGTCGCATCCGGTAAACCAGTCAGTATGGGTTGCCGCAATAGCTCGCAAAGGTATTGCGTAAATATCCGGCTACGGCTGCCACCACTAATCGCCCAGATCGCATGATACGTTTTGTTCATTATAGCGGACAAAGCCTGCAGCGCTTGCTCGATTTTTTTTGCGAAGCCCAGCAGCACACATGAATAGATCTCGCGCTGCATTTCGGGAATGCGCTGGCCAGTTTGCCGACAATAAGTCCGCACCTTTTCAGGCATGTTTCCCTGCCTCGAAAACAACGTGGCATCCGAATCAATCACCGGCAATTCGCTGGCGCGTATTGTTTCCGGCCCCTCCATCTTGCTTATATCCCGAGAAGCGTAGCGCCAATGCCTCAAACACTCGTTGAGGATAAAGAAGCCGTTAATATTCTTATACACCAGGAACCGACCATCAGCAGCAATGGCATTCTTGAACCCATGCTGCAACATACCGTCATTATATACGGGCATATCCGATACGGTACCTACGATAATGGTGGTGCCTGCGCTGATGAACGCCGTCTCATCATCCATGTCTGGAATAGCCATAACGGCGCACGCAGTATCGTGGCCGGCGGTGGATACCACATTGGTATCCCCGATGCCCCATTTTTTTCTCAGCTCTTTTTTTAATCCACCAAGTATGCTACCGGGCGGCTGGATTTCACCCATGATGCGCAAAGGCAGGCCGAGGCGTTCAAACAGCTCCGTGTTCCAGCGGGAAAAAGAAGCATCCATCAACTGACTAGTCGAAGCGATTGTGCTGTCCGTATTTTTTTCACCGCATAGCATAAAGGCAAGCAGTCCCGGCATGAACAGCAGATGCTTTGCCTTTGCCAACTCCGGCGTTTCCCTTTGTACATATAGTTGAGCCATCGTATAGTTGTTGTTCATATCACATCCGGTCTGCTCAAAGAGTGTCTTGGGCGGGTAGATTGAAAGGATTTCTTTCATCGCGCTATCCGTTCGCCTGTCCCGGTAATGATACGGCCGACCTATCAGTGCGTCATGCCGATTCAGCAGTCCGTAATCTGTTCCCCATGTGTCGATACCAATCGAGGCAATATTCTTGTCTGTATGCCGTTTTAATCCGGAAATGATCAGCCGTAATATCTCTTTTTCATCCCAGTGCAGGCTATTGCCAACGCGAACAGGATTGTTAACAAATTCCGTTTTGCTCAAAATATGAATCCGATTTCCATCAAACGTAAACGAAATCATTTTGCCGCTACCAGCGCCTACATCTATGGCAATGCCCGGAGCGTGTGGTATCAATAAATTCCCGCCTCCGTATCTATTACTTACCCTTTACGTTTATATCGAAACGACAGAACTTTAATATCCTGCATATTAACCGTTCTGTTTATGATTCAATGGCCCTCCCCCTCAGTCACCAGCTCTGCTTGATATTGCTTGAACAGGTAGACAACAATATGGGCGAATATAAGATGGATATCCTCAACCTGTTCAATAATGTTTGACTCGACGTGCAGCCTTATATCCGACATTTCCTTCAGTTTGCCGCCTGTCCCCCCGGTCATGCCGATGACCTTTGCGTTTCTGCGCCGTGCATACTGTACCGCTTTGATAACGTTGGGCGAGTTGCCACTCGCAGAAATGGCCAATATGACATCTCCGTCGTCCATCAGGTTTATAAGCTGTCGCTTGAATACACAGTCAAACGAAATATCGTTAGCATAGGCCGTTACGGCTTCAAGACTGCTGCAAAGTGAATATACGCGAAACCTCTTGCTGTCACCTTTCACTGCATTCTTCCCGAAATCACATAAAAAATGGTTCGCTGTGGCCGCGCTGCCTCCGTTACCCAGCACAAAAATATGACTTCCACGCCGTCTGACCTCCATAAAAAGCTGCACAGCCCTATCAATTTCGTTTATATCGATCAGGTCGATTGTATCCTTCAGTTTTTCAAAATAGCATGCAATCCGATTGTTCACCATATCCTTTTTTGCAATCATCGATATGCCGATAAATGCCGCTCACCAAATTTTGATAGTCCTATTAATTATCATATTTTCTTTATCAAATTTTTACTTATTATAGAACCCATATATATAAGCTGTATCAACAGCTGCCAGCAAATTACACAGTGGTACTCCATATTGAATGCAGTGAATTGGATTGAATACAAAACCACCTCCGGGGGCAAATATTTTAATGCGTTCTTTGACCTGTTCAATTACATCTTCCTCAGTACCAAAGGGCAGGACCGTCTGGGTATCAACACCTCCACCCCAAAATACTATCCTGCCGCCAAATTTATCTTTAAGCTGTTGTGCTCCCATATTTGATGCTGAAGTTTGTACTGGATTTAAAATATCGAACCCCGCCCTAATAATAGGATCAATGAGATTATAAATACTGCCACAACTATGGAAAAATGTTTTTATTTGACTATGGGTATGTACATAATCATTGAGTTGTTTATATCTGGGTAAAAATAAATCAATCCAGATTTCAGGATTAAAAAGTTCTGCGCGCTGTGTTCCATAGTCGATACCGGAAATATATATAATATCTATGTTATCTTTCACAGCTTCAATATATAGTTTCAAATTTTGCAATGCTCTTTCCAATGTCACCTGTAACAGCTCTTCCGCATAATCTCTTTCTGTCATCAGAATACAAAGCCAGTCAGTAAAAGTATGTCCGGCAAATAAACCATTATTAAAAAGTGAGCCTCGCCCAAATTCACCCAATACTGCATAATCGGTTTGTTTATGCAAAACTTCCGATTCATATGCAAGCTGTTTAAGTTCTTCATCGGTAAACACCTCAATACTCTTTTTCCATATTTGAGGATCTTTTTTTACTATCTCACGAGATAATGAAGTACCACAAATATGTTCAAAATATAAGGTGTCCTTAGCCATATAAGCAGTAGGTTCGCCGAGTTTATTTTTAAGTGTTAGCCCTCCTCGATTGTCGATTTCAGGGCAGAAGTCGCCAGGCATTAAAACCTTATTACCTTTAAATGTACGCCAAGGTTTCCAATCCTTATTATTAAGCCCCCAACACATAGATGGGTTTTCCAAAGAAATTACATCTCCACGCAGACGTCTCCTCACTGGTTCTTCAACTCTGGCAAGCATCTCAAATTGTTCATAAACTTTTGGAACTTCTTCAATACCCAAGTATTCTAGCAACTCGCAATATTCGTCAATACATATACCTGAAACCCCGGAGCCACCAATATCAATGGGTATACGATCCGGCTGTTCAAAATTGAATGCTTTCAAAACTCTTTCTCTTGGCGTCATGTTAATACCTCTTATCTTTTAATTACCTATTGCCTAAAGAAAATCCCTTTTAATATGATTCTAAAATATATCAATATATATCTCTTGAACCTTTTTACTACATGGTTCAATGAAATCAAGGCCATATTCCTTTTGTTTTGCCCGGCCTTCAGGGAAACAGTTTGCTGGTTCGATACCCATAACATAGTCGCCTACGCCGGGATTCTTCCATTGTATCAGATTCGGAAGCTGTTTTGGATTGACCCATATTTTCAGACCCATATTCCCATTAATAATACCGGTATATGACAAGCCCTGGTCGTTGGCAATATTTCTGTAATAGTAAACCTGCTCTTTAAAATTCAGTTGCGGTTTCTCAAATGTCGCTCTGTTGTCCTCTCCTTTTTTTGCCTCTGAATCTCTTGGCCTTATATATTTTGCGCTCGTGCTGAATTGTGCATTTTCCGTTAATAACGGATACCCCATATTAAAATGATACATAATCATATAAGGGCATTGATTGCCATCCCTGTTTTCCACGATATCCTTAATATGGATATTATTTATCCCATACTTTACCCTGATTTCTCTTGTCATCCGTAAATTCTGCCCAAAAATTTGTCCTATGCGCATCTTCCCTTTTACGATAATTTCAGGTATGTCCTCATCCATATTTACTTCGGAACAAAAATCTTCTGCCGGAACGCCACTTATTTCACCATGCAGTCCTAAACATTCGCCGTCGCATTCACAAGGAGGGCCGACCTGGGTCAAACCACATGTTGTTAAAAATCCCGCTCCGAATGATTTACCCCATTCTTTATAATCAAAATAAACCGGTGAAACATAACCCGCTTTGGTGGAATAACTGTAGTTAACCCCTTTAAAGGACAACTGCCCAATATCCATGGCCCTGTCGGCAAGAACAGTAAACTGTAAACCGGCACCGCTGGAGATTTCAACAGCCATCATACCGTCGGCCTTACCTCCACAGCACTTGTATTTTTTTGCATAGAAGACCTGAGAAATGTCGCCGGTATATTTATAAAGATTACTTCTCAATGTATTATCCATTTTCTTATGCTCCTTTTTTAATTTTTACCAAGAGCTAATAAATTTCCTTTACTTTTTTTGATATGCTCTGATTATCGATCTCAAACTTCTTAAGCATGTAATCAAGTGTAGCCGTCTCTCCGAAACAATCTTTTAATCCCATTCGGACAAGCTTTTTATTCAACCCTTCTTCAGATAAAACTTCTGCGACTGCGCTGCCAAGCCCTCCGTTTATCGAATGATTCTCAACGGTAATAATATGGGATACTTTCTTGGCTGTTTCTACAATTAATTTCCTGTCTATAGGCTTGATGCTGGATAAATGCACATGGTGAACGTTGATATCTTCCTTTCTAAGCTCCATGCACGCTTTTATACCTTCCAGAGTGCAAATGCCTGTTGTTATAATCCCAACTTTTTCCCCCTCATTGAGCACTTCACCGACACCGGGCACAAATTTAAATTGTTCATTATGAAACACTGGATATGAACCCTTATTTGACCGGATATACATAGGCCCTTTATTCATTGCAGCATATTCCAAAATACGCTTGAATTCCACAGCATCACCTGGATCAAAAACCTGTAGCCGCGGCATTGATCTAAATATGGCAATGTCGAGTATGGATATATGTGTTCCGCCGTTTTTTTCACCTGCCAAGCCGGCGTATGTTCCAACCATTTTTACGTTAAAATTGTTATATGCAACAGAGTTTACCGCCTGATCGCATCCCCGCTGGGATAAAAAGCATGCAAATGTCGCAGCAAAAGGTATTTTCCCCATCGCTGCAAGCCCGGCTGAAAATCCTATCATATCCTGTTCTGAAATACCGACATTAAACAGGCGGCCCGGATATGATTCTTTGAATTCCCGGGTTCCGGATGCACCCATAAGATCGGCTTCTACAACAACAATATTTTTGTTTTTCTTTCCCAACTCCAATAGAGTTTCACAATAAGTTGTTTTCGTATCCATTTTTTCGACAAGTTTAATCATTCTGCCACACCTTCTTTCAATTCCATTAGTGCTTGGTTGATCTGTTCTTTACTAATACTACTGTGATGCCAAAGATAATTATTTTCCATAAAACTTATACCTTTACCTTTTATCGTGTTAGCGATAATCACTTTTGGCTTACCCTTAATACTTTTTGCAACTTTGATTGCGTTTTGTATCGATTCAACGTTATGCCCGTCAATAATCTGTACATACCATCCAAAACTCTCCCATTTTGAGCTTAATGGTTCAATATTGTTTATATCGTCCGTATAGCCATCAACCTGACACCTGTTTCTGTCAACAAAAGCAATAATATTATCCAGTTTAAAATGGGCAGCGCTCATTGCTGCTTCCCAAACTTGTCCTTCCTGACACTCTCCGTCACCAAGAAGTGCATAAACATAAATATCCTTATTATCGAGCTTAACAGCCGCAGCCATACCGTTTACCAAAGAAAGCCCCTGTCCTAAGGGCCCTGTTGAAAAATCAATGCCCGGAACCTTTAACCTGTCAACATGTTTTGGTAGCCGTCCCCCGTTTTTATCAAGTTCAAGAAGCCTTTCTTTTTCAAAGAAACCTTTTTTTGATAATATAACGTATAAAGGAGGCCCCGCATGTCCTTTTGCTAAAACAAACCTATCCCTGTCCTCCCATTTAGGATCTTTTGAATCAACTCTTAATACATCAAAATATAATACAGTTAGTATTTCTATCGCGGAAAGAGATCCTCCAAAGTGACCGCCTCCGGCATTACAGATTGTTTCAAAAGTCTCTTTACGTATTTGATTAGATAATTCAATAAGTTCTCTTGCCTCCATTTTTACCTCCCTATTAGTAAAATAATTCGTTTTTATTTATACGGCCGTCCAGCCGCCGTCCACTGCAATAATCTGCCCCGTCATATAACTCGAAGCATCTGAAGCCATGTAAATAAGTATTCCGTCCAGATCACCCTGTTCGCCTAGCCTGTGCATGGGGCATCTGGTTTCTAAAGAAAAGTCGTAAACACCTTTCTTGTAATTGGCATCAGTCATTTCAGTATGAAAAATACCCGGCGCGATAGCGTTCACCGTAATATTATGGGCTACCCATTCGACCGCTAAATCTTTTGTCAACAATGCTACGCCTCCTTTTGAAGCACAATAGGCTGCGAGCTGGTCTCTTAAGGATGCAATAATACCATGCATAGAACAAATATTGATAATGTGGCCATATTTCTGATTGATCATTATTTTTGCAACTTCTGCACACATATAATATGTTCCCGAAAGATTAACATTGATTATTTTCTCCCATTCGTCAAGAGGCTCCTGGGCAGGAAACATTTTACATGTACCTGCCGAATTTACAAGTATGTCTATACGGCCAAACTTTTCCGCAATACTTTTTACTGTATCTTTCACTTGATTTTTATCTGAAACATTGCACGTCCAGTAATCACAAATAGCTCCTTGAAATGATAATTCTTTAGACAGTTTTTCTACATTGTCTTCCTTAATATCGAGTAACGCCACCTTTGCGCCGCGTTCCGCCAAAACGCGCACGAAAGTTTTGCCGAGACCCGATCCGGCACCCGTTACTACTGCGACACGATTGGAAATATCAAACAATCTGTCCATAACAAAACCTCCTTATATTAATGGCAAACATCAAACAATATACAATTCCCGGCTTCTCGCTAATAACCAAACGTCAATGCTAAAACATATTAAAATCTTGTTTTATCAATAGTCGTTAAGGTGCTTGCCTGTTGGCAGATAATTTTTTATAGCAACATGTATTCCATCATGCCTTTCAAAGCCAACGCAGTTTTTAAACGACTTTGTTCATGCGCTTTGCTGGAAAACAACTCGCATGAATAAGATCCATTATATCCTGTAGATTTGATGGCGTCGATCCATTCTTTTAGAGGTATAACTCCGGCACCTGTCCATACATCTCTTGAAATATCGTCTTCGGGTACCTGACTCCTGTCGATTGCAAGTGCGTCGCATAAGTGAACATTTTTAATTAAATTTTTATTAATCTTCGCAACATCATCAGGAGTATCTCCCGAAGCCCACAGATGCCATAGATCAAAGACAAACCCTAAATTATCTTTGTCAGCCTGTTCTATAACTTGTAAAGCCTTCTTTAATGTATTAACGGGAGACCAAGCAACAGGCTCTAGATATATTCCGACATTATATTGTTTTGCAACATCTGCAGCCGCCGCCAAGTTTTTCGCCGTTGCTTTTATCGCTTCGCCTTCGGGTTTCCCCAGTTGCCCCAAATATCTTTTTTCGTCAGGCCTGATTTTCCCAGCTGCAAAATCCCTAACCACCGTATGATCCCACGGTCCGGTCAGCATTTGTACCATAGGAATATTGTTTTTTGAAGAGATTCGGCATATCTTGTCTGCGTCAAGCATAAATTCATCATATTTTTCGCCCTGACACTCGACATCAAACAACGATCCTAAGCCGACTACCTTTAATCCTTCCAAATAATCCTTCAGACTATCTTCGCTATAACCTGCATCAAGGTACCTGCAAATTTTGTCGTATTGAAGCTCGATTGCCTCAAAACCTGCCTGTTTGGTTACTTCAATATCATTGAGTACGGTCCCATGCATTAATGCCGTTGTGTGCATCGCAATTATCATTTTTATTTACCTCCAAAATATTTTATTGTTGAATCAAACACGGGTAGCAATTAATAAAATCCTCCGCGCGTTTATTTCGCTAAGACTTTGCAAGCGCAACCGATGCGCTGCAACCGAGTCTGTTTGCACCAGCTCTTAATAGATCATTGGCTATCATGATGTCTCTTATACCACCGTCTATTTTAATGCCAATATTGTTGCCGATTACCATGCGTACAAACCTTACGTCTTCAACTGTTGCTTTTTTACCGCTTAAAGCGTTTGAGATTTTTATAAAATCTACTCCGCAAGATTTAGCGATATTTAGGACTTTTACTTTTTCTTCTTCATTAAAAAGGCATTGCTCGTATATCGCTTTTATCTTTGCCTTTCCATATGAAGCAGACAACATTTCATCTAAATCTTTTCTTGCCACATCTAAATCGCCCGATTTGATGGCAACATTATTCATAGCAACATCGATTTCACCACACCCGTTTACTATGGTTTCCCGTATTTCTGCAACTTTAGCTACCGTCGTAGCCGCACCATGCGGAAACCCTGCAACAGTGCAAACTGCAATTTCACTGTTGCAAAGATGCTCAGCCGCCAAACCAACGTAATAAGGAGTAACACAAACATTCGCAAATCTGTATTCCTTTGCTTCATTACAAGCTTTAATAACAATATCTTTCGTTATGTCCGGGTTCAAAATAGTATGTTCAATATGCCCTGCAATTTCCTTGCCGGACAAAACATTGCATAGAGAATTTGTCATATTGAACGCCTTATAGACTTCGTTTCTTACTTCTTTTTCAATATACTCGATATCCAAGTCAAACCAACCTTTCATTCAATTGAATAATGATCAACGACGCCACAAATGACCCAGTCCACGATAACCTGTTTATCTTCCAATATCATTAATGATGCTCCGCCGTCCGCATTGACAAGAACGGTGTCGCCAATACCTGCATCGGCCGTATCCATCACGATGTTTCGTTCGCCATATGGTTTTCCGTCAGGTCCAATATTTTCGACGATCATGAGCTTGTTTCCGTGATGGGACGCAGGCTTAACCGTCGAGACCATGTTGCCCACAACTTTTGCGAGGAACATTGCTATCCCTCCTTTTTCTTATTTGCCAGGGAGTATGCCTTCTACATCGTCATGCGGCCGCGGAATAACATGAACTGAGAAAAGCTCTCCTATACGTTTTGCAGCTGCAGCACCGGCATCGACAGCTGCCTTGACCGCGCCAACATCTCCTCTGACCATTACGGTTACGAGCCCGGACCCTATCTTTTCTTTGCCTATAAGCGATACGTTAGCCGCTTTGACCATAGCATCGGCCGCCTCTATCGCACCAACCAAACCTTTTGTTTCTACCATTCCCAACGCCTGTTTTTCCATAATAATTATCCCCTTTCAGTTATTTGCTTTTTAATTACAATTCCTCATAAATGCTATCAATAAATCCTATGATTGATGAATCCACAGGTATCATCTTAAGCTCGCGGAAAGGCAGGCATGCCTCCTTTTTACTTATCAGATATACCCAATCTCCAACACCCGCCTGCCGCGTCCCGTCAGCTGATACAATCAAATCCTTTAGAGCACCGTTTTCGATTTTCTGCACGAGTAAAAGCTTGATCCCTTTGAGATTTTTATCCTTCACCGTACAAACAACAGACCCGACTACTTTACCTGTGTACACTTGTTTCCCTCTTTAAGCCTTTTTTACCGCGGCAGACGTTTTCTGGGCTGTTCTCGGCAATATGTCCTCAACATCATCATGCGGTCTCGGAATTACGTGAACAGATACAAGCTCTCCTACGCGTTTTGCAGCAGCCACTCCCGAATCAACAGCAGATTTGACAGCCCCAACGTCGCCTCTTACCATTACAGTTACGAGGCCGGAACCTATCTTTTCTTTACCTATAAGCGATACGTTAGCCGCTTTGACCATAGCATCTGCCGCTTCGATCGAACCCACCAAACCTCTTGTTTCTACCATTCCCAACGCCTGTTTTTCCATGTTTTTACTCCCTTTCAATTTAAATATCTAAACTCTTTTATTTTTTATCAATTCTTCACAATATAGCTTTTAAAATATCAGGGTGCGGCGAAGGTATAACCACCGCTCGTGCTATCATCCCTTGCGTTTCCTGCGCACCCTTAGCCGTCTCAACCGCAAAATGCGTTGCTGCAACGCCCCCTGTAAGCGTAACGAATGATTTGCCTCCAAGCCCGCGTCCGAGGCGTACCTCGATAAGGCCTATATCAGCAGCTTTCACCGCGTGATCAGCACATACAATAGCGGCTGCTAAAGAAAATGTTTCTATGATACCCAATGCATCGTACTTATCCGGCTCCGTGCAGGCCGATAACGCTTTGATTACCTGCGGATCAACATTAGCTATCACCATGCTGTCTACTAGCGTTTCCGCCGCTGATTCCTTGCCGGATTCAACAGACGACTTAACCTCGGCTACATTCCCTGCCACAATCACAGTATACTTACCAGCGCATACCGCCTGCGCTGAGACAAGCGATACCCCCGCGGCTTTTAACATAGCATCGCCAGCTTCAATTCCTTTTGGTATGCTGTTGACTTCCACCATTCCCAGCGCATTCATTTAATTACTGCCCTTTGCCTCCACTGCTCTCAGTCGTATGCATTTTTCCATTACCGTTACTATACCGTCTATGCTTGCATGCACGTTGGCCCCTATGTCTTCAGCTATTTCACCGATTATCTGCCCCTTTTCCACACTATCACCCGTTTTTACAATAGGTTCCGCCCATGCTCCGATATGCATCTTCAGAGGGAGCATAACCTCCTTAGGTTCCGTAAAGCCTTCAATTAGCGGCAAATCGCGATCATATTTTTCTATGCCCAGGCGGGTAATAAACCTTGATACTGGTACTTTTATATCATTTATATTGCTGTTGGGTCTCAATCCCGTCCTCTTTTGTGGCCTGGCCCCAGCTTTTAACAGTTCCTGTTTGACAAGTTGCATTATACGCGAAGGTGCAAGACCAAAATTGCATGCGTATAATGTGCAGATACCGCATTCACAACAAGAAAATATTCCGTTAATATCCCCCATGCTATTAGGAGCATTCATTGCAAGTAAGCGCATTACCTTGTGAGGCTCTACCTTAAAGCCGAGTGCGTTCCTTGGGCACATCTGTGTACAATAGCTGCACTGGCAGCATACGGCTTTCGCAAGCCTAATATCATCTACTGGATTCCTGATTTTTTTCTGTATCAGCGGGTGACTCCTTTTAAAAACCAGTATCCCTCCCATGGTCTTTGTCACCGGCTCATCGATACTTTCTGAGATATATCCCATTATCGGCCCCCCGATTATCACACTATAATCGGTCAGGTCTTCAGGGCCGATAGCCGCTTTTATCAGTGCTCTGACCGAAGTGCCTACGGGCACTTTAAACACCGCAGGCCTTTCAATCTCTCCGTTCACTGTTACATATTTTTCAATCACCGGCAGGCCTTCTATGGAGTCCGCTATGTTAGCCAACGTAGATACATTTTGTACTACTGCACCGACATCGAGAGGAAGGCCTCCCGCCGGTACAATCCTGCCTGTTACCTCATATACGATTTGCTGTTCGTCACCTGCCGGATAATAACTTTGCATATATAAAAGCGATATATTATTTTCGCTTTTGGTTGCCTCTTCTAGAGCTTTGATTGCTTTTTCATACTTTTTCTTCACTGCGATTACGCCACTTGAAGCCCCGGCTGCCTTCATAGCAGCCTTTAAACCTGCTACAATCTTTCCCGCATACCGTTCCATGAGGAGCCTGTCCGTTCTCAACAGCGGTTCGCATTCGGCGCCATTTGCAATAACGACTTCAGCCGTACAGTTTAACTTGATATGCGCCGGGAACCCTGCTCCGCCTGCACCTACGATACCCCCCTCTTTTATCATTTGCAGTATCTGTTCTCTGTCCATGGCCGATACTATTCTATCCACTACAGTCACACTATCCTGAAATTGCCGTAAAGTACACAGCGCCGTATTCGAGTAAAGCTTCGGGCGCTTGTTATCCCCTCGCCAGTCGGCGTGGCAACGGTAAGGGTGGCGAAGCCCTCGCCGTTGAACCCAAGACCCGAATATGAAGGAGCGTTTTTTACAAATATCGTCGTATTTAAAGCACGCGCCGCCATTGAGAGATGACTTACGTTTTGCGAATGTATCATTGCCGTATGGCGACAGCCTTTTTCAGCTATAATTGCTTTTTTGATTGCTTCCCTTATATCGTTTTCGATGCGTACTATACCAAGCACCGGCATCAGCATCTCAGTTGTCACGAACGGATGATCCTCGGGAACTTCCGCAATTATCAAACGCGGATTACCTTTAAACGGTACGCCGCTGTATTCCAATATAACAGCCGCATCCCTGCCTACATAATTTCGGTTAACGCTGTATTTGCCGTTGTCATTAACAAGAACCTTCTTTACAACCTTGTCTACATCGTCAGCATATATCTTGTACGCTGCGTATCTTTGCATTTCTGCCATTAACTGATCAGCAACACTTTCGAATACAAAAACTTCCTTTTCCGCAATACACAGCACATTATTATCAAAACTTGCTCCGTCTACGATATCCTTTGCTGCCTGTTTTATAAGCGCCGTGCTGTCGACAATGACGGGTGGGTTTCCAGGCCCGGCTGCTATAACCTTTTTACCTGTCTTCATAGCAACTCGAACGACCGCCTCTCCGCCCGTCACGGCAAGAAGCTTAATGTCCTTATGCTCCATGATAGCTTTGCCCGATTCGAGCGTCGGCTCTTTTACTGTGCAGATCAATGTTCTCGGCCCCCCTGCCTCTGCAATGCCTTCATTCAGTATCCGCATGGTTTCCGTTGATGCTCTTTTTGCTGAAGGATGAGGATTAAACACCACCGCATTACCCGCCGCTACCATGCTGATGCTGTTATTGATGATCGTAGACGTCGGATTTGTTGAAGGAGTGATCGCGCCGACAACGCCATACGGCGCGCGTTCGACCAGCGTTAGTCCATAATCACCGCTAAATGCCTGTGATTCCAGGTCCTCTACTCCGGGCGTTTTTTCTATTGCCAGCGTATTCTTCAAAATCTTGTCTTCGACACGGCCGTAGCCCGTTTCTTTATTCGCAAGTTCAGATAGGTAACGTACGTTCTCGATTGCCGCACGGCGCATAGCTTCTATCAGGCGACCTCGCTTTTCAAAGCTGAGCATCATCAACTCCATTTGGGCCGCTTTGGCAGCTGCTATCGCTTCCTCAACAGTATCACAAAGCCAACTGAACCCTTTTTTTTTCAAATTTATTAGCGTTTTTTCGATGATGGTACGAATCTCCGATTCCGTCAGATTCATTTATCCAACCTCACTGTCTTTTTGCATATATTGTTACTCGTCCCGAACAGCATTCTTTTTTTCTTCTTCAAATTTCCTGAATATTATGCTCCCGTTCATCTCAATGCTGTCCACAATGGCGACTATAGCCATATCGGAAGGCCTGTTTTCGGTCAGCACAGTCTGACGCGAGGAACTGCCGCTGCATAACATAACTACTTCACCAACACCTGCACCAACAGTGTCTATGGCTACGATAGGCTGCCCTTTCTCCTTAAAACTTAACAATTCAATGGGCATAACGATCAGAAGTTTTAAGCCCATAAGCTTTTCTGTTTTATTTGTGCTGACCACATTTCCCCTGACTCTTGCTATTTGCATACCAGTTCCTTTAATATTCTATCAATATACCGATTTCTTTCGCCCTTTCGTCTGCGAGCTGCGTCACGATCGCTCCTTTTTTAACCCTAATGCTCAAAACTCCATTTTTGTGTGCTTCCCTGATATCTTCTTCCGTCACCAAATCTTTAATTTCACTCTGTATGTTTTTTTGTTTAATTTGTACCACCTTGAACCCTGCTTTCTCCAACATTTGTATATCGTCTACCAAACTCGCTAAAGCGTTGCTATGATTGTACTTCTGTGTTTCAAAATCAAGCAGTACCGTTACCTCTTTGCCCCATAGCATCGGCCTGATGCACAGCATCGCTTCATACATACTGTCATCTCCATTTGCAACCGCTTTAATAAGTGAAAGCGGCGGTGTCACTATTACAATATCCTTATATTTATTTAATTCCGTCGCAAGCTTTCTTTTGTCCTCCGTCGTTTCTATCCTTTTTTGTATAAATCCATCGCAGTTAAGATACGCTTTCTCAAACATCGTACAAGTCACGCTGCCGCTCTTTCCCTTTAGGTATCTGACCACGCCTGCCTGATCAAAAACATAGCTTGGCAATACGGCAAGTGTACCCTGGCTCTGCGTCGCATCTGCTTTAAGCTTTTGTAGAACCTCCTCAGTAACCGTTTGTATTAGGTTTTTTATGTTAATTCCGTTGTCAGACATATCCTTTATCCGATTCACCTAATAATCTCTAATAGTTCCCCGCCGGTTATGCCTGCTGCGTTTGCCTCGTCCGTATCTATATGTATTTCAAGGCTATGTCCTTCACCAGAACGCACAATTACATTGCTAAATACAATCCCGCGGACTCCAGCTTTTCTAACGCTAACGGTATCTCCGGTTTTCAGACCAAACATAAAAGCTTCCTCAGCCGATATATGAAGATGTCTTGCCGATACGATCACACCTTTTATTACGTTCACTTCGCCTTTTGGGCCGATTAGCCTGCAGCCCGACGTCCCGTCCAAATCTCCAGACATCCTTATGACCGGTTCAATACCCACTTTAAAAGAATCTGTCAAGGATATCTCAACCTGTGTCTCTGCGCGTACCGGGCCTAGAATCCGTATATTTTCAATACGCCCTTTTTTGCCTTCCAGAGTTACAACTTCTTCGCAGGCATATTGCCCCGGCTGGTTCAGATTACGCAGTTTTATTAGCTTGTGGCCTCTGCCAAAAAGCACATCCAACTCCTCTTTGGTGACATGCGCATGTCGGTTTGATACAGCCACCGGCACGTAATAGCCGCATCCATTTGCCGCAAGGCTTTTAGCAATTTCTTTTTCTATTATCCGTTTTATTGTATTCTTTTCCAAAAACGTTCCCCGTCTGAAATAATATCGGCTTTTAAGCAATTGTTTCATTTTTTGCCAATAAAATTGCGCCGTGCAATACTACTAGTTCCCCTAGTTGGCATTCGACTATTCTGTAATGTTTTTTACTTGTAATAAATTCTCTGCTCTGCGTATTCTTAAAAACCCTATCAATTAAAATATTACCTATTAAAGAAACTCCGCCACCTATAGCAACACATTCAGGATTAAATAAAGTAATTAGATTTGCTAATGCAATGCCAATATCACGTGCAATTCTATCCAGTTCTTCAAGCGCGAATTTATCTCCCATTCTCCCAGCTTCCCCTAGCATTTTACATGTGATTTTTTCCTTGCATCCGTTGCACAGCTTTAATATAATCGAGTCTGCCGGGATGTTTTCACATTGCCTCAACCGACTTTCTATAGCCCATCCGGAACAAAGATTTTCAAGTTTTTGTTCAGCTCCAAGATTCGAAGAAGTCCAATCAGGTATATAGGTATGACCTAAATCACCCGCACCGCAACCTTGCCCGTCAAAAATCTCTCCGTTGATTACCAAACCGCCTCCGATTCCGCTTCCGATATTAGTATAAAAAAAATGTTTTGTGCCTTTCCCCACACCCAAGCAATACTCACCCCAGCATGCTGCATTCGAGTCATTAAAAACCTTTGTAGGCAGCTTAAAATTTGTTTCAAACCATCCCTTCAATTTAAAGCCTTCCCATCCACTTATTTGAATAGACTTTATAATCTCTCCACGTGTCGTATCAATACCTCCGCCAAATCCTACTCCTATTCCAACAATTTTGCCATCAAACTGCACTGCCTTATTCAGTATAGTAGGGATGTTATCCGCAAGCCAATCAAGGATACCATCCGGGCCTTTTTTGATATCTACAACACCTCTTTGGTGAAAAATTATCTCACCACCTTTATTTCCAATTGCCAGTTGTAATTTTGTTCCGCCTATCTCCACGCCAAGTAAAAAATCTTCCAATCGCGGCCTCCATGAATTTTAAGATGTATTAAAGTCCGATCATTGCCCAAATCTCAATTTGGCATCTTCGATGATTTTTTTCGTACCTTTTGTCCCTATTCGCGTTACTCCTATATCCTTCGCTTTAAGAATTGCATCAAGGTTTCCTACGCTTCCAGCCGCCTTAACCTCAACCTCGGGAGAAGAATATTCGCGCATCAGTTTAAGGTCATGCTCTGTCGCTCCTTTATATGAATATCTCCCGTCAGATTCCTTGACATAGTTATATCCTGTCGAAGTTTTTACGAATGTGACTTTCAGTTTGCTGCAAATCTGGCACAAACGAATCTTATATTTGTCTTCCGGCAGAAGATCGTTTTCAAAAATAACTTTTAATGCCACATTATGCTTTCTTGTAATTTCAACAATTGCGCCGATTTCTTGTTCTACGTAGTTCCAGTCTTCGCTTAATACTTTCCCAATATTAACTACCATGTCCACTTCATCCGCACCATCCTGTAATACCTGCTCGGTCTCTTTTACTTTAATATCAATTGTGTTGTTACCATGAGGAAACCCGATGACGGCACAAACCATGACATCAGACCACTTTAATAATTCCTTTGACATCTTGACGTGATAAGGTTTTACGCAAACGGAAGCGACATGGTACTGCTTAGCTATTTCACACTCTTCAATAAGTTCGCGATCTGTTAATCCCGGATGAAGCAATGAATGGTCTATCATTTTTGCGATCGATTTTGAGGAAACGCCATAATATTTATTATCAGCAATACTTCCTTCCTTACATACCCTTTCATAAACCTCATTTGTAATTTGTCGTACTAATTGTTCAAGATCCATTCTTTATACCACCCATCTTAAAATTTTTATAATTAAAATATGTAATACTCCGCAACTTTCATTTTACGGTTGTATAGTATCATAAAGAAATTTTGATTATATGACATAACTTCGGAAGAAGTTTGCATTTGTTATGAATTGCATTAATATCAATGGATATCTATGTTTCCCCGTTGCGGAAGGACCTGGGGGAACAACCATATTTCTGCTTAAACAGCCGTGAAAAATGAGCATATGAATTAAAGCCCGATTTTTCGCATACTTCAGTAGCGGTCAGCCCGGAATTGATTAACAACACCAGAGCATTCCGTAACCTTAAATTCTGCAGATAGTTCTGGAAAGAACACCCTACCGTTTTATGAAATAATTCGCTGAAATAATTTACTGAAATATGTGACTGGCTTGCGATTTGCTCTAATGTCAAATCATCATGGAAATGATTCTGCATATAAATAAGCGACTTATATACAGGGTGTTCCTGATAATCGTGTTTTAATTTAATTTTTTTGTCATTAACCGAATTTCTTTTTCGAATAATTGTAATTAATATTTGTTCAAGCATATTAGCAAGTATTATATTACTGAAGAGTCTGTTGTTATTATACTCATCAAAAAGTATATTAAAATTATTCTCCATTAAAAGATGATCCTGGCCTGTTATAACCGTTATATTTTCATAATCGTTTATAAATAAATTTTGGTATATATCTCTCCTTATTATCGTTTCTGAAAGCTTTACATTATATAATTCAATAGGTTCTTCCTTAAATGCAATTATTTCATGAAAATCCCTCGGAGTTAAGAAATATAAACTGCCTTTTTCTATTTTATATTTAATCCCATTCAAGATTTGAATGCCCGCACCTGAAACAATATACTCTAATTCACAAAATTCGTGCCAATGTATCTTGATTCTCTGATCAATCTTTTCCCTAATAATGCTCAATCTCATCGAAGGATCAATAAATCTATTGAATTTATGCTGAAACGGTAATTCTATAATTTTTTTCCCCATTACGTACCATTTCTCAATATTTTATATATCAATAAACAACAAATAAGGATTTTCTAAGTATTGTATTATTTTTAATAGAAACTGCGCCGCTGGGGCTCCGTCTATTACCCTGTGATCTGCAGATAAGCTTAATCCCATCATCGGCTTAGCCACAATTTGTTTTCCTTCAACAACCGCCTTATCGGCTATCCTTCCAACCCCCAGTATTGCGCTCTCAGGATGATTAATTATTGGCGTAAATGTATTGATTCCAAACATACCAAGATTCGATACGGTAAAAGTCCCGCCGGTTATTTCTTCAGCTTTTAAAAAGCCTTTTTTTGCTTTTCCAGTTAAATCCTTTGCAATAACGGCTATTCCCTGTATGGTATGCATGTCAGCATTGTTTATTACCGGCACAATAAGCCCATCATCAAGTGCGACAGCTATTCCTATATTTATTTCCCTGATATATTTTATTTTATTATCGTCCAACTGCGCATTTATTTCAGGCATCTTTTTAAGCGCTTTTGCTACTGCCTTTACAATAATATCATTAAAAGATATCTTAATACCCGTTTCTTCAAATCCATTGTTTAATTGTTCTCTTAAGCCGCATATCTCTGACATGTCAGCTTCCGCCGTATAAGTTACATGTGGAGCGGTAAAAGCGCTTCTGCACATTTTTTGCGATATGGCCTTTCTCATTCCGCTCATTGCCACAATATTTTCAACTTCATTTTCCGAAGATGAATATTTTACTTCTTGAGGAATCAACGTACCTCCGACAAATTTTTGGACGTCTTCTTTCGTTATCCTTCTGGACGGCCCTGTGCCTTTGACTTTTGTCAGATCTATATTATTTTCCTTTGCAATTTTTTTTGCTATCGGTGTCGCCAGCTTCGGTATAGCAGCCGATATACCATCACTCTGTTTGCTCGTGGCATTAATAGCAGCCGATATACCATCGTTCTGTTCGCTTAGAGTAGGTAAACCGGATGATTTTTTTGTATTAAGGTCAGCATCTTCTATTTTCTCATTCTTTCCGAATAACTTGCCAACGACTGTAGATACCTCAACCGTCTCTCCCTCATAAACAATGATCTTCAATATCCCTTCTGCACTGCTCTGAATTATAGCTGTAGCCTTATCATATTCAAATTCAAATAAATCTTCTTCTTTTAAAACGTAGCTTCCATCTTCCTTCAACCATTTTACGATTGTACCTTCCGTCATCGTTAACCCTTGTTTCGGCAAATAAATGTATTCCACCCTGACACACTCCTTAACCCGGTAAAATAATAATCTTAAGTTTATATTCGCTTTATTGATTTAGTCCAATCACTGCATTGGCAATTTTATTCTCATCAGGCATATAAGCATCCTCCAGATTTGGGGCAAACGGTATGATACAATCAGGTGCGGTTACCCTTTTAATCGGTCCATCCAAATATTCAAAACATTCATCCGATATCAACGCCGCTATCTCAGCGCCAAACCCACATGTTTTCGGGGCTTCATGTACAATAACCACCCTGTTCGTTTTCTTCACGGACTCGAATATTGTTTCTTTGTCCAGCGGTACAAGCGTCCTTATATCGATGACTTCACAGTTTATTTGCTGTTTTTTAAGAATCTGCGCAGCTTTCAGCGCTTTTTGAACCATCAATCCCCAAGTAACGATCGTTACGTCATTACCGCTTAAGCATATATTAGCTTTCCCAAGCGGAACTAAGTATTCACCTTCGGGGCATACCTCTTTTAAACTGTAGAGCACTTTATGCTCTAAAAACATTACAGGATTATCATCTCTTATCGAGCTTGCCAAAAGCCCTTTTACATCAGCGCAATTGGATGGCATTACAACTTTCAGGCCGGGGACATGCGCAAGTATTGCTTCAAGAGATTGAGAATGCTGCGCAGCGCCTCTTACTCCCGCACCATAGCTTGTTCTAAGTACCATTGGAATCTTTGCCTTACCACCGAACATATACCTCATTTTAGAGGCCTGGTTCATTATTTCATCCAAGCATATTCCAATAAAATCACAGTACATTATCTCAACACAGGGCCTCATCCCGACCGCTGCCGCACCGACTCCTAACCCAATTATTACAGTTTCGCTTATAGGCATATTCAATACTCTTTCAGGCCCGAATTCCTGTAAAAGGTTTTTACATGCGCCAAATGTCCCGCCAAACTTTCCGACATCCTCACCTGCAATGAATATGCCTTTATCCCGCTTCATTTCTATTCTTAAAGCATCTCGTATCGCTTCCGCATATGTTATTTTGCTCATATCTTTTGCCCCTTCTAAAATAATGATGGATCCCCAATCGCTTTAGTGATTTGTCGAAATCTTTATAATATGTTTGAATTCATTTTCACAATTAAAATAGACGAACTCTTCCCCTGCACAATTGCCACTGTGTGCAATAGGTATATTCAATTTGCGAAAATGTGACAACGTTCTTTTATAGTTGCCTGTTGTATATTCCACAAAGTAAAGTCTTTCACCGTAATTCCTCAACGTTTCTCCGAATATACTTTTTTCGTCTAACGGTTCAATCAATTCAAGTTCTACATTGGCAATCCGAGTCAAAGCTGATTTATATGCGCAATCCGATTTTTCGCCAAATATTCGCATATTATATACCGTATTTTCGTTGAACTCTGATTTTTCCCATTGTGATACGCCAAAATTGTTTACATAGTTGTTTACCGTTTCGTCAATAGATCTTACAACTATACCAATACGTTTTACAGATTTAAGAACTGGTTCAAACAAAAAATTCATACCAATTTCCGGATAATATAAATCGTGTTTGTATTTTTCCATTTCAGGTATATTCTGATCATGGATCTCAAGCATATGCTTCATAGTACCCTGTGTATCCATATAATAGTATCCGCATATCCCCCGCCAGTTTCCGGATTGCATTATTGAAATGTTCTTCTCCTTAAAAAAGTCTTTTGTTTTCTCGCAATCCATATTAAATGCATAAGCTAGATGCTGCAGTCCCTCTCCGTTCTTTTTCAGATGACTTGCATAGAGGGTTTTATCATCCAAAGGCTGGCAAAACTCTATTTCCACTTCACCGCAGTCATAGCCGGCAAGCATCATTGAGTATTCTATCTGTTTTCCATATATGGTCATATCTTTACAACAAAAAGACCCAAATTTTACGACCCGCCAAGGGCCTAAACCTAATAAATCGGCAAATTTTTTTGCAGTTTTCATTGTATCTCTACATACAATTCCAATTTGATGTATATCCTTAAATATCGGCTCCATCATATTCTCCTTCATCTATGCATATATGTCTTTTAATAAATCATCTTTATCAGGCATTGGGCTTTTTTCGGCAAAAGCTACTGCTTCAAGTATCGCCTGATCCACGTTCTTTTCAATTTCTTGTAATTCGTTTTCTGCTAAAATTTTGTTTTTTAGAATTATATTTTTAAAGGCCCCTATTGGATCCTTTTTTAACCATTCATTATGCTCACTTTTATCCCTGTAAATAAATTGCTGAAGATCCGGATCTCCTTCGTAATGCCCCCTGTGCCGCCAAGTTTTAAATTCAAGCAATGATGGGCCTTCCCCGTCCCTTGCTTTTTTTATCGCCTCTTTTGATATTTCATAAACTTCTTCAATATTATTCCCGTTGGCTGTTATCCCTTGAATATCATAGGATTTTGCCCTTTCGGAAATATTTGTTATGTTCATTAACTCGCGCTGTGAACCAGATATGCCATAAAAGTTATTTTCACACACATATACTATAGGCAATTTCATTGTTGATGCGAAGTTCAAACTTTCATGAAAAGTTCCGCGGTTTGAAGCCCCATCTCCAAAGAAACAAACACACACATTGCCTTTACCTTCCATTTTGCATGCATATCCTGCTCCGGCTGCTATCGGGAAGCCTGCTCCTACGATTCCATTTGAACCTAATATTCCGAGATTCAAATCACATATATGCATCGATCCGCCTTTTCCTTTGCAATACCCTTCCTTCTTCGCAAAAAGCTCAGCCATCATATACTTTATATCTCCGCCTTTTGCAATAATATGGCCATGTCCTCTATGCGTGCTTGTGATATAGTCGTCAGCATTCAGGTTTGCACATACCCCCGTAGCAATCGCTTCTTCCCCGATATAAACATGTACAAAACCCGGGATCTTTCCCGAAGCATAGAGTTCAGATGTCTTTTCCTCGAATTTTCTTATCAATATCATTTTTTTATAAAGGCTCAGGGCAAGTTTTTTATCTAACAAAGTATGCACGCTCCTCACTTTTTTCTATACAAACTATTAAAACTTTGATAATATGATTTAGTAAACTGAATTTGAGGTTAACTTACCTTACATTAAAGCTTAGTTACATAATGTTTTTTAATGTGGTCGTTTAATCTTAAATTTGTCTACAGTTTTGTTGTGTACAGAGAAGCTATCTTCTCCGTACACAACATTCCTCTATAATCTCCCTTTTTAATTTATATTTGCTATAAATCGGAAATTATTATTCAATTTTTTTCTGGTAGATTTCTCTACATTTTACTTTGTCTTTTACCGTTTATTAATGGGCCTGCTCAACTTCAGCCGCTTCGAGATATTCATCTACATTATCCGGAGTTATAAGTATGCTGCTGATATTCGTGCTTTCCGCACTTTCACCGGCAAGTAGCTTTGAAACTATGACGAGCGCGTCTTCCGCATATTCGGTAGGATTCTGCATTACCTCAGCCATTATTCTTCCATCTTTAACAGCTTGCATACCATCGATAGTCGCGTCTATTGAGAACACCTTGACTTGATCTTCCATGCCGGCCAACTCAATCGCTCCAAGGGCTCCAAATGCTTCAGCATCGCATGACGCAAAAATTACATTCATATCAGGAAGAGCGACGAGCCATCCCTGCACGATTGTCATTGCCTTGTCCTGAGCCCAGCCTTCAGGTATCTGGCTATCAAGTATCTCTGCATCTTCTTTCGCCTCAATTACTTCCAGGAATCCTGCGTAACGGCCGTCAGCATGGAAATTGCCGGCAGTGCCTCTTAAAATACCGATTTTTGCATTGTCCAATGCTCCGGAATCAGCAGCATATTGCGCAAGCGTTCTGCCCTGGTCTTGCGGATCCGCGTCAACAAACCAGCTTGCGCCGTCATCATCGATATGACCCGTTGTTACAACAACATATATACCCTGGTCCAATGCCTGCTTAACTACGTTAACCGGAGCCTCTGCGTCTTCCTGCTGGAATACTATGGCATCATATCCGCTTGCAGTACAGGTTTCAATCAGATTGTTTATGATGGTTATATCCCTTTGCCCATCAAGGTAATCTACTGTGAACTGATCTTTATATTCATCAGATTCAGCTAAATTTTTAAAGGCGTTCATAACTGAAACACAGTATGTGTCGGACATTCCCTTGCAGATAAACGCAACTTTTGGTTTAGTCTCTTCCGTAGTAGTGTCTTCCGTAGTAGTGTCTGCCGTCGAAGTCTCTTCAGTTATAGTGGTTTCTTCTGATGCTTGCTCGGTAGTAGTAGTTGTACTGCAGCCTACTAAAGAGAACACTGTTAATGCTAATACTATAGCAACAACGACAGCAACAAGTTTCTTTGGTTTCATATTCTTTTCCCTCCTTTATTTTTTCCATTTTTTATGGAAACTATTATCATATTTATTAAAAACCTCTTTGCACTTTATTTTATCTTTTTTTACTCTTAGTCCTAATATCTAAAATAACCGCTATCATAATCAACACTCCCGTGATAATCATTTGAATATAAGCTTGTACAGTTTTCAGAATAAGTATGTTTCCAATTACGCCGATAATAATAGATCCCACTACAGTACCTAAAACAGTGCCCACACCGCCGTTTAAGCTGGTGCCTCCAATTATTGCTGCAGTAATTGCACTGAATTCAAGGCCTACCGCTTCCGCAGGCTGCCCACTGTTCAGCCTAGCCATAAAGAGCATTCCCGCTAGGCCTATAAACGCGCCATGGATCATAAATGTCTCTATGATAGTCCTGTTGACATTTACACCGGATGCCCTTGCTGCTTCCGCATTGCCTCCCGATGCATATATATGCCTGCCCAAGCGCATTTTTTTAAGAATAACCCAAGTTATCATTATTATCCCTATCATTATCAATACGGAATAAGGAATGAGGTTCCCAATTCTTCCCTGACCGAGAATTGAGATGTTTCCAACATCAAAAATAGGCTGCGCACCCGTATAAAGATAAACTACGCCTCTTGCCGCCTGCATCATCGCAAGCGTAACAATAAACGCTGGAGCCTTAAATGTAGTTACAATAAGTCCCGAAAGCAAGTGTATTACCACTCCAATACCCATAGCAATGGCAATAGCAACAAGTCCCGCTGGTATATCTCCCCATCCGCTTTGAAAAACAAGGCTTTTAAACGTACCAAGACACATACAACCCGTAAGAGCCACTACCGATCCACCTGAAAGGTCAACCTGTCCGGATATAAGAAGCATTGTTTCGCCACAAGCTATAATCGTAACTACCGCAATTTGTGATAAAAGATTTATTATATTTGCTTTGCTCATAAACACTGGCGAAACAATGGAGCAAATCACCAATAACCCCACCAGAATAACTACGATTCCATATTTGTTATAAATTTTGGAAATATTGCCCTTAAAATTTCTTAATTCTATGCTTTTCATACATTTCCTCCAACTGCTAAACTAATAATTGATTCTACCTTTACATCTTTACGATTAAATTCTCCCATAATTCTACCTTCCCTCACCACTATAATCCTGTCGCTCATGCCTAATAATTCTTCCATATCCGAATCAATAAGTATGATCGACATCCCGTTATCGGTCATTTGGTTCATTAGTTTATATATCTCATATTTTGTTCCGACATCAATGCCTCGAGTCGGCTCGTCCATTATTAAAACTTTTGGAGATACGACCATCCATTTTGCCAACGCTACTTTTTGCTGGTTACCCCCGCTTAAAGTGCTCACATTTGTATCCAAAGAGGGCGTTTTAATCGAGAGCATTTCAGCAATATCTTTAACCATTTTTAATTCTTTTTTAGATTTAATAAATAAGCTTTTAAATACATGCGTCAGAGCAACGATACTGATATTCTCTTTTACATTCCGTTTGAGCACCAGCCCATATTTCCGTCGGTCTTCCGAGATCATCGAGATTCCATTTGCAACAGCATCGTTCACTGATTTGATTTGTATTTTTTTACCTTCACAATAAATATCGCCTGTATCTTTAGAGTCTAGCCCGATAATACTTCTCGCAATCTCAGTACGACCCGCTCCAATCAACCCTGCAAATCCAAGAATTTCGCCCTTATGTGCTTCAAAATTGATGTCGCTGAATACACCCTTTTTATTAAAGTTCTCAACTTTTAAAACAACTTCTTGGGTATGCGGATTTCGTTTTGGATAGACTTCACTCATTTTTCTTCCAACCATTTTTTCGATAACGGCACTTCTTGTAAAATCGGAAGTCGGTTTCGTATCAATATGGGTTCCATCACGAAATACTGATATATAATCAGCTAGTTTAAAAACTTCCTCCATTTTGTGAGATATATATAGAATTGTTATTCCATTTTTTTTCATTTCATATATTTTTTTAAATAGAAACTCGACTTCTTTTTCGGTTATAGAGGAAGTTGGCTCATCCATCATAACTAATTTTGCATTGCTTGATATTGCTTTTAATATTTCAATCAGTTGTGCCTCAGCAATAGATAAATCCTTCATCTTAGCTTTCAGGTTAAAGGACAATTCCTGTTGTTTTATGAATGTTGATGCTTCCTTCATCATTTCTTTTTCGTCAAGTATTAGTCTGTTTTTTTTCATTTTTTCTTTACCCAAAAAGATATTCTCTAAAATAGTCATTTCGGGTATTATATTCAATTCTTGATGAATCATTGATATTCCGCCTCTACTTGCCTGTAGACTATCTGCAGGTCCCCAGGGTTCACCATTGAAATAAATTGATCCACTGTCCGGCTTAATAAGTCCGTCAATTACATTCAATAAAGTTGATTTGCCGGCACCATTCTCTCCAACAATACAATGAATACATCCTCGTCTAATTCCAAATGATACATCTTTTAAAGCTTGTACGCCCGGAAATTTCTTTGAAATATTTTTAAATTCTAAAATAAAATCATTCTTATTTAATATTTTATCCATTTGCTGACCTCATCATTAACAATACTTTTAAATGTGAATCAATGGTATCACAAAAAATAAACAAATAATTGATGTAATTTCGGAAGAAGTTTGCTTTTGTTACGAACAATAATTGGTTTTTATACTCAAAAATACTTCACTTTTTTTTCGTCATTTTATTATTTTTTCGTAATAAACTTGGTGAATATCCATATTTTCGTTTAAATATACGAGAAAAATGTTCATATGAATTAAACCCGGATTTTCTGCAAACATCACTTGGAGATAATCCGGAATTTGTCAATAATATCAAAGCATTTCTTAGTCTCAAGTTCTGTAAATAGCTTTGGAAAGAGCAGCCTATCATCTTATGAAACAATTCACTAAAATAGTTCTGCGAAATATGCATCTCTTTTGCGACTTCTTCTAAAGTCAAATTATCGTGAAAATTGTTTTGTATATAACTTAATGACTTATATACCGGATGTGGTTCATATTCCATTTCTATTGTTTTTGATATCTTACCGGAAACTTCTTTACGAATAATCGTTATCAATATCCTTTCAAAAATATCCGATATAATAATATCTTTAAAAACTTTACTATGATTATATTCATCAAATAAATTCCTTAAATCATTTTCCATATAAATAAGATCGTGTGCTTTTAGATAAGCAACATGATTTTTGTTTTGGTTATATAAAACCCTGTATATTTCATCCCGCAATATTATTTCAGAAAATTTAATGTTATACATTTCAATGGGGTCCGCCATGTCAACTGTAATTTCATGAAAATCACTGGGGTTAACAAAATATATATTTCCTTTCTCAAGTTTATATTCAACTCCATTCAATCTTTGTATACCCGTTCCTGAAATAATGTATTCTACCTCCCAAAATTCATGGCAATGCAATATAAATGACTCATCAACTTGTTTTTTTAGTACGCTGAACTTTGAAGATGGCCCCATGAATTCAGAAAATTTATATTGAAATGGTATCGGATAATCATAGCTTTTCATTGCTATTACCTCCTTGAAAAGTCTTTGATATTGACAATCGTATTTGTCTTTTCCAAACTATATTTAATAAAACTTGAGGTTTTATTGTCCGAATAAGAATTTAAGTTGTACTGCAGGAATTACTCAATCCCCGTTATTTTTTCAGTAATCTATGTTATATTGTTCATAATTTTTAAATGTCAACCATACAGGTTCGCTTAGCACAACGGCTTTCCCGTCAATAGAAATTTCTCCAAGCCCTGGTATCTCCATCCCGTCAACAATTTCATCTCCTCTTCCTTCACAAATCAATTTTCCTAAGTAAATAGCAGCATAGCCAACACTATACGGGTCAAAGATTACATTTATATCTAAAGATCCGTCTTTTAAATAATCTTTGCACATATTAGGCGCAGAACAGGTAACAAATGTTAATTCTTCTTGCAGTCCTTTATCTCTGATCGCTTGTCCTATTCCTGGTCCGGCAGGCGCACTAAGTCCTAATATCCCTTTAATCCCCGGATATGCCTGTATAACTTCCAATGCTTTTTCATAGCATATTTGCTGTTTTTCGTCTGTTCCAATTCTTGGCGTAACAAGGTTCATTTCCGGATAAAACTCTTTTTGGTATTCTTCGGCCGCATCGAGATATGCATTTAACTCCGCAGCATTAAGGCCTCCGGTAATAATGGCATAATCGCCCTCTCCTCCCATTTGTTGTGCAAACGCTTCCATCATCTGATGGCCTTGTTCCTCGTATTCGATCGGGCAAAGCACATAATCCACCGATTCCAAGGCTTCTCCTGTTGACCATCCGAATATGACTTTCCCGGTATTTTTTGCCCGGCGAACAACAGATTCCATTGCTGCATCATCATTTGGAGCCACAACTATAACATCCCAATCCAGATTAATATTATCTTCAAGTATTTTTGCCTGTTCAACAGAGTCCGCTTCAACAGGTCCTATAAATGCCTCTTTACAGTTAAACTCATTACATGCATCTATTGCACCTCTCTCGGCCTGTTTGTAAAAATCTGACTCTATAAGCTTTGGTATAAACATAACTTTATATTGTTCTCCTGATTCTTCTGTTGAAGACTGTGCTGCATCTGAAGTATTGCATGCTCCGAGCACAATACACAGTAGAAATAATACTAGTATTAATACTCTTTTTTTTTCATTTTTTCCCATTTAGTATTCCTTTCTTTTAACTCCTTACATTTGTGATTTGAATTCTACATTCTGCAATCTGCTTTTCTTTTTCCGGTATTTATTTCTGAGTTAAGACTTTCTTCCCCATTTCAACTTCTTTTTTATTATTCATTCTTTCAACTATATAATCTGCGAGTAAAACCGATATAAGAATAAATCCGGTTATTGCGTCCAGCAAATACCTGCTTATGTTGAGTATATTGACACCTGTACTTATAATTTGAAAAATACACAATGCTAATATTGTCCATATAATTTTCCCGTGTCCCCCTTTTATCTCCGCTCCTCCGAGAATAACAACTACTATAGATTTTAGTAAATAATTCGAACCTAAATCCATCTTAGCCGAATTGTATCTTAATGTCATAATTATTGCTGCCAAAGATGCCATTACGCCGCTCAATATATATACTTTGAAATTTATTTTTCTAATATTAATACCAGAAAACTTGGTTGCTATTGGATTTGATCCAAACATGAAAATGCTTCTTCCCCATTTTGTCTTAATTAATGTAATTGAAACTGTAATACATGCAATTATAAAAATTATCATTGGAACAGGTATGTCTGCAATCTTTGTAGTTCCGAGCCGATAATATTGTTCCGGAAATCCTGATATAGCTCTACCTTCTGTGATGACTAGTGATATACCTTTAAATAACGTCATACTGCCAATTGTTGCTAATATTGAATTTACTCCAACTACTGCTATAATAACCCCATTTAATACGCCACAAATAATTCCAACAAAAAGCATTGTACAAATCGCCATAATAATCAATTGCGTTGCGTCACCCTCAAAAATACCTGTGCGATTTCCAGAAGATAATATTAATGCACCAACAATACTCGATAAAGCAGCTACGGATGTAATTGACAAATCTAAGCCTCCCGATATGATAACTACTAACATTCCTATAGATAAAACGCCTAATTCTGGTAGTTGCGTGGACATAGATTCAAAATTACTCAATCTAAAAAAATAGGATGGCGTTAATACTGACAGAGAAATAAATAATATTAAAAATATAAATATCAGAATAAGTCCTTTACCTTTTATCAATTTAGTATCCTCCTATTTTTCAATTAATAGTCTTATAAGTACTCTTCTCAAGACTTTTTTTTTGTATTACATCAATTATTGCTGCAATTATTATTACAACTCCCATAATAACTTTCTGCCAATAACTTGTTGTATGTATTAATACTAACCCGTTATTTAGTACATACATAAATATTGATCCAAACAACATCCCAATCATCGTCCCGTAACCGCCAGATATGCTTGCTCCTCCAATTAAAACTCCTCCAATAATCTGAATTTCAATACCCTTATATGCATTGGGATCGTGCGTAATTACAATTGTCAAATGATTTAAGGTAGCAATACCAATTAGAAATCCCATAAATCCGTAAACAAAAAACAGTACCCTGTCATTTCTTATGCCAATCCTTTTTGCAGAAATATCACTTCCCCCAATCGCATATATAGCTTTACCAATAAAGGTATGCTTTAATATATACCACGATAACAAAAACGTCAGTATCGCAATAAATATCTGGATAGGTATCCCAAATACTTTTAATAAAGCTATTTCTTTAAACCATTGAGGGAAAACAGCCGTTTTAATATTTTCGCCATTTGTTATCCATAACATCAATCCCTTAATCATACTACCTGTTCCTAATGTTGCAATTATTGCAGGTACTTTGACCTTACCAACCAATAACCCATTAGCAATTCCTAAACAAATTCCTATAATAATAGAAATTATAATAGTTATACCTATACCCAATCCCCAGTGAACAATACAATAACTATCTATATAGGAAACAGCCATTACAATCGCACTTGCCGAAAAATCCATACCTCCTGTTATAATAATAAATAGCATCCCTTGAGCAATAATAAATAGCATTGAATTTATACGAAACATATCTGACAGATTACTTAAAGAAATAAAATTACTGTTTATAAATGTGAATACAAAACAAATAACTATTAAAATACCAAGTAACCATGTTTCTCTTCTGCCAAGTAATTTTTTAAAGATTACTTTTGCTTTTTGATGATCGTATCTTATTAGCATTTGTTCACACCTTTTTCATTCTTTATGTTAACTTTCAATATTTTTCTCAATATACCAGACACCACTAATAATGTAAAAATGTTCGTTTGTTTTTTTCTTTGATTATTTTTGTCTATTTAATAATGAAATTCGACACTAATTAATTAATTCCTTCTTTGTTTTATTAATTTTTGTTTACTATTCATAAAAAATGATGTATTATATAAATTATACAATATGAATAATGTCTACATTTCTAAAACGAGGTCTTGTGATGTTTGCTATAGAGCGATTAGAAATAATAAAAAAAATACTGATTGAAAAGAAAACGGCAGAAATACCTTACATAAGAAAGATTTTAGATGTTACTGATGTAACAATACGGCGTGATCTTGATAAACTTGAAAAGGAAGGGTTCCTTATTAAAACTTATGGGGGGGCCATATTAAATACAGCTTCCCAGAAAACCGATTCCGTACAAAATATTGTTTTCAAAGACGATCAACCATCAGAAGAAACTAACCAAATAGGTTTAATCGCTGCTTCGATGATTAATGAGGATGATATTGTTTTTATTAGCGGGGGTATTATCGGATTAGTTATTGCACAAAACTTAAAGAATAAGTCTAATATTAAAGTTTTAACAAACGATATATTTATTGCTTCTGAACTTTATAATCAAGTTGGCATTAATGTACTGTTAACAGGCGGAGATTTAATATTGGGTACAGGTATACTTACAGGGGGTGTTACTTTAAAATCTCTAGAGAATATATATTTAAGTAAAGCTTTTATTACTGTTAAAGGGATTCATTTGGAATTTGGTTATACTACCGATAACGCAAATGAAGTTTTATTATTCAGTGAAATATCAAAAATATCCAACGAGTTAATTATTGTTGCTGAACATTCAAAATTTGATAAGGTAAGTTATAAAAAAATTGCAAACATTAATCAATACAAAAAAATAATTAGCAGTAAAGAAATACCAGATAAATATAAAGATTATTTTTATTCTAATAATATTAAAATATATACGGCTTACGCAATTAAATAAGTTATTATGACTTTTTTCGGAGGTATTTATGTCTAAAGTTTTATTGGAAATTCTTAATCTTTCCAAACATTTCAAAGGCAATTACGTGCTCCATAACATAAATTTAAATTTCTTTAAAAGCGAAGTTCATACGATTATTGGTGAAAATGGTGCTGGAAAAACTGTTTTAATGAATATCCTATCGGGGATGTATAGAGCAGAGCATGGCCAGTTGTTTTTCGAAGGCAATGAAGTAATAATTAGCTCAGTAAAATTTGCTCAAAGGTTAGGCATACATATGATCCATCATGACGGAAGCATATTCCCAAATATGAGTGCATATGAAAACATACTATTAATACCAAATTATTTAAAGAAAAAAAATGGCTTTCTTAATCGTGATGAAATAATTAATAAGATTTACGAGATTAGAGATAAATACGAGCTGCTTGATCTTGATTTAACTATTTCTCTAAAACATCTGGATTTTGCACAACAAAAAATAATAGAAATAATAAAAGCAATAATTATGGAACCAAAGATACTTATTCTTGATGAACCAACCGTTTCTATGAATAAAAATGATATAGAAACCTTATTTAGAATTATTAAATCGTTAAAAAAAATGGGCACTTGTATAATATATATTACAAACGAAGTCCATGAGTTAGATAAAATAGCCGATAAAATTTCTATATTAAGAGATGGGAGAATAATTAAAACAAAAAGCGTAAAACAAATTGACAACAATTCAGTTTTTAATGACATAACAGGCATTAATATCAAAGATAGGTATCCGAAGCTTGAAATAAAAACCAAAGAAGAAGTTCTACGCGTTGAAAATCTTTCTGATGGGAATATTCTAAAAAATATAAGTTTTAATCTTCATAAAAGTGAAATAATTGGTTTTGCCGGTTTAAAAGGATCGGGTAAAACAACAATCGCAAAATGTTTATTTGGTATAATACCCATAAAAAACGGCAATGTTTTTATCAAAAGGGAAAAATTAAAAATTCGCTCAACAAATGAAGCAATAAAAAATGGTATATGCTATGTTACAGATAGTGTTCCCATTGAAGGTTTGATCCAAGATACGTCAATAGCAAATAATATCACTATTACAAATTTAAAGAGAATATTAAAACTCGGTTTTATAAGTAAAAAAAGAGAAATTAATGCAGCAAGAAAATATATTAATGAACTAGATATTAAACCGTCAGATTTCAATATGCCAATAAATTATCTTAGCTCCGGTAATAAAAAGAAAGTATTATTATCAAAATGGCTATTCTCAGATTCGATGATATTTATTCTAAATAATCCAGTCCATCAAATTGATATTACTACAAAAGTTGATATATATAACATTTTGAATGAATTAATCAGATCTGGTGCTTCCATAATCTTAATTTCATCAGATTTTTTAGAACTAGCGGGTTTGTGCGACAGAATATTCATTATTAAGAGAGGAAAGATTTGTGAGGAAATTAAGGGTAAGTTCTCTACACAATATGATATTTTAAATAAAGTATAACTCAGCCACTTTAAGCTAAGCCGACAGGTTGATAGGCGGTTGAAACCAAACGCAAAAAAACAGCACCTGCATAGTTAACATACTGTTCTGACTAGAAAATATTTTCTACGTTACTTTAGAAAGTGTAGCGAAAAGGGCCTGTTGACAAAAGCGCAGAAAAGCCCTCCGTATGGTATAATTATCATAGTGGAGGGCTTTTAATATGATGGGTAAAAAAGACGGTCAGTTATGTTTCGCGGTTTTTGATTTGGAAGAATTAATTCCAGAAAATCATCTGTTAAAAAGAATAGATAGAGCAATAGATTTTGACTTCATATATGATCTTGCTCAGCCATATTACTCTGATAAAGGGCGGCCATCCATCGATCCTGTATGTATGATAAAAATGCTTCTGGTGGGGTATCTGTACGGAATACGGTCAGAACGCAGATTAGAAGAAGAGATCACATTAAACATAGCTTATAGATGGTTTAGCGGCTTCAATATGATGGATCGTATTCCCGACCATTCGGTTTTCAGCCAGAACAGACGGCGCAGGTTCAAAGATTCAACAATTTTCAGGAACATCTTTAATAAAATTGTTATCCTTTGTATTGATAACGGAATAATCACTGGAGATATGGTGGTCAGCGATGGCTCATTTATCCCGGGAAATGTTGCCAAAACTAGCAAAACAGATACAACTTCAGTTATCTCAAAAAGCACTGTGAAGTATCTTGATGTACTAGATGAAGAATTATCCCACTTGCCTGGCTACAGGGAACCGGTCGTAACCGAAGTTGAAAATACACTGGTAAAGAGCAGCACTGATCCTGACTGCGGCTATATACATCAAAAACGCAAGAAAGGCCTAGGTTATCTCACTGAAATGACCGTGGATACTGCACACGGTATTATCACAGGTGTTGATTGTTATCCTGCTAATCAGAGAGAAAGTGATGTTATTCTAAAGCATATTAATTCTCAGGTTCAAGATACTGACATCAATATCAGCAGTATAGCATTAGATGCTGGATATGATGTAGGTGCCGTGCATCGCGGCTTCGAACTTCTTGGCATTACAGATTATTGTTCGCCGCGTATAATGCACAATAACGCGCTGAAAAAGGGCTTTAATTATGACGCAAAAGCTGATTCCTTCATATGTATGAAGAAAAAACGTTTGCGGTTTTATCGCATTACATACAAACAATACAATCAAGGCTACTATCGGATATACCGGATTCCTAGAAAAGAATGTGCAGGTTGTGAGCATCTGCATCATTGTGCCGTCGATAAAGGTGCTGTTCGAATTAATGCCAGCGGATTTTATCCTGCCTATCACGCGAATAGAGTACGCTGCAAAACAGACGATTATTTTAAGATGAAACGTCTCCGAAGCATATGGAGCGAGGGCACCTTTGGTGCACTAAAGAATCAACACAATCTCAAACGAATAAAAAAACGAGGCATTCATCGAGCTTCCGAAGAATGCCTGTTAGCAGCGATTGCACTGAACCTAAAGCGCATAGCCAAGGTTCTGAGCCCCAATTCCTGTCCATTTTTTGCTCAGTGTAATTGGGTAATACTAAGCGCATAGTATTCAGAAATATGATTTGTCAACAGGCCCCGAAAATTGTGTAAACCTTCATTGTCAGATAAAATAATAACTGACGATGGAGGTTTTATTATGGCACAGAAACGAGAGAAGAGTACGCTACGCAAGCTCATCGATGAACGCGGCATCAAAGACTTGGCAGGTGTACAAGACCTGGTGAAAGAACTCACATCCGGCCTGATTCAAGAAATCATGGACGCTGAGCTCGAAGAAGAACTGGGGTACAGCAAGTACGATTACAAGAATAAGGAGAGGGACAACTCGCGAAACGGGCATTACAAGAAGACGGTGATCAGCAGTCAAGGCGATGTCGAACTGGCTGTTCCGCGCGATCGAAACGGCGAATACGAACCGCAAATCGTGAAAAAACATCAGATGGACATATCAGAGATTGAGGACAAAATACTGTTCCTGTATTCGCAAGGGACATCCACCCGAGACATCGAGAAAGCGATGTTCGAGCTGTACGGAATCGAAGTGGATGCAACCCGAGTATCCAAGATAACGGACAAAATATTGCCCACGATATGCGAATGGCAGAACAGAACGCTTGAAAGCATATACGCAATGGTCATGCTCGACGCTATCCACTACAAGGTTCGGGAAGACGGTATTGTCGTTAAAAAAGCCGTATATATCGCCATTGGCACCGATTTGGAGGGAAAAAAGGACGTTCTAGGTATCTGGATCGGCGCTACGGAAAGCTCAAAGTACTGGCTGGGTGTGCTCAATGGCCTGAAGAACCGTGGCGTCCAAGACATCCTCATCGCATCTGTCGATGGCTTAACCGGCTTCTCTGAAGCCATAGCCGTAGCGTTCCCCAAGACGGAAATCCAGCGCTGTGTCATCCATCAGATTCGCAGCTCAACACGCTATGTTTCGTACAAAGACGTCAAGGCGGTTACGGCAGCGCTAAAGCCAATTTATAAAGCTCCGACGGAGGAACTGGCTCTCGTTGCGCTCGACGACTTTGAGGAGAACTGGGGCAGCAAATATCCCATGGCCGTTCGCTCTTGGCGTGAGCATTGGGACGAACTCGCGACCATGTTCAAGTATCCGGAGCAGATACGCCGGATTATCTATACCACCAACGCCATCGAGAATTTCAACCATCAGCTTCGGAAAGTCACGAAAACCAAGAGCGCGTTCGTCAGTGACGATGCGCTGATGAAGCAGCTTTATCTTGTGACAATTCAAATCACGGGAAAATGGACGATGCCGAT
>CAXXTQ010000002.1:0-114244 GCA_963665005.2 Christensenellaceae bacterium
GACATTCCGCGCATATGAAAAATGATTTTAGAAATATTTACGGTGCGACCAAAAACAATAAATAATTTTTAAAAAAGAGTAGACAGTCATACAAAAATAGTCAATAATAATCTGAAATTTTATTTGAAGAATAAAGATAGGACCAGATTATGGACACAAAACTTAAGCAGGTAGATGTTCTACCGTTGGTTAAATATTATATAAAGGAATTGGGATTACACGATCTTTTTGATAAATATGTGCCCAATAATAGGAATTTTGAAATCAAGCCTGCACAAGTTCTCTGTATGATGATAATGAATATTTTAGTATCAGCTAAACCACTGTATAAAGTAGATGAGTGGTTGCTTGATTATTTAGATGGCAAGGCGGAACATATTGATAATGCCGCAAAATATAACGATGACCGCTTGGCCCGTTGCCTTGATGAGCTCTTTTATGCAGATCGTAATAGCTTAATGGCTGAGGCATCTGTCGCTGCCATTATAGTCCATGAATTAGTAATGAAGCGGATTCATAACGATTCTACCACAGTGAGTTTTGCTGGAGCATATATTCGTCAAAATCCAGATGCAATTCAAATTAAATTTGGCCATAACAAAGATCATCGACCTGATTACAAGCAGATTGTATTTGGGTTGAATATCACAGAGGATGGTCATGTTCCGATCTCGTACCAAGTTTTTAACGGTAATCAGGCAGATGTGAACACTCACATACCTAACTGGGAAAACCTCCGGGAATTTCTGGCAACCGAGGATTTTGTTTACACAGCAGATTCAAAATTATGCAGTGAAGAGAATCTGTGGTACATCGAAAAAAATGACGGGCAATTTATCACAATCATGCCGCGGAATCGAAAAGAAGCAAGTTCATTCCGAGAACGTCTTCAGAAAGGAGAAACGATTGATTGGCAGCCTGCGTATGCTACAGAACACAGCCGTAAAAAAGGGCATTTGATAACTTACCAGACCTATGATGAAGAGAGGAGTTGGGAAGGGTATCGTATAGTCTGGATACACTCCAGCAGCAAAGAAAACCAAGACCGAAACACTCGGGAAAGACAAATATCCAAAGCAGAAGAAAACTTAGAGCAATTGTTGCCAAAACTTAATGAATATTACCTGAAGAGCAAGGAACAAATCGAAAAAGCAATAAGCGAGGCCCGCAAGGGAGTTGCTGACTTTGTAGATGTTGAAATATTAGAAAACAAAACAACACAAAAAGTGAAAGTAGGTCCTGGTCGACCGGGACCAAACAGTAAATATGAAGACAAGGAACTGATTACATATCATATTCAGTGGTGTCGTAATGAAACCACCATAGAGCAGGCATCAAAAACCGATGGAATTTTTCCATTGATCACGAATACAACTTTACCGGCCGCAGATGTCCTTAAGACGTATAAAAAACAACCTTTTTTGGAGAAGCGTTTTTACACAAAAAAGTCGGTCCTTGAAGTCGCCCCTGTGTTTTTGGAAAAAAATCGAAGAATTGAGGCGATGATGTTTCTCTATTTCATTTCATTGATGATTGTCAGTTTGATTGAAAGAAATATTCGCAGACAAATGGTAGAGGAACACATTGAAGAGCTTCCTATATTGCCGGCAAGGATGAAAACAAAGAAACCAACTTGGAATAATATTCGTTATTTCTTTCGGAACGTTCATTTAGCCTTAATTATCGATGGTGACAGAGTTTTGCAATCCACGGTAAAGGGGGTAACCGAATTACATTATCGGTTGTTAAAATTACTGAAAGTGCCACCCAGCGCATATGACAATTTGCAAGATGGCTGGTGGAATTTTGAATTTCAATAATGTTCAGAGAAACGTGAACAGTTACACAAAACGAAAAACGTCAAAAATAATATTAGAAAAATTACAACCAAAGGGCGCGAAACGTCCATTTCAATAAAAGAATAGAAATCGTTCGGAAAGGGAATCTGGTGGATAGTCGATTTCTCAAACGTATTCAACAGGAAATTATCTATGCCTGATGAGATTATTGCTGAGAATATTCGTTTGATTTCAGAATCAATTGATCTGGACTATGAAAAAGTAGACCATGAAATTATCTTTGATATTTGCCAAAATCACTTACCTCAATTGCAGAAAACTATTCAAAGTATGATGAAATAGTCTTCTTTTTCAGCCCAAGTATTATTCTTAATGACACATAGCAGATAATAATCCTGTTGATTCGTTTTATTGGAGATTAACCATATCCTTCCTAAATTTAAAGCTGCTGGGTGAAATTACGGGGTTGGGCCCATGGTCAGAATCAAATCCGCCAATAGGGAGAAGGCCGATTTTTATGATTTGATTACCCGTCTTCAAGGCGCATCAATGAAATTATATTGTTCCTGATGCCAATTACTGCAACAAAGAAGACGGGTAAAAAGACAAGTCATATCGTGGATTTTATTACTACCATGACCCTAACCTTTAAGACAGGGTTTGCGTGCCGCAGTAACCTCGTCCAGCCGTGTTACCTTAGGAAGATAGGGCGCTGATTTCAATTTTTCCGGGTCTGAAGCTGCCTCTTTAACAATGGCCTTTACCGCATCGATGAACTGGTCAATGTCATCTTTGGATTACCGTGTGCAGTATCCACGGTCATTTCAGTGAGATAACCTAGGCCTTTCTTGCGTTTTTGATGTATATAGCCGCAGTCAGGATCAGTGCTGCTCTTTACCAGTGTATTTTCAACTTCGGTTACGACCGGTTCCCTGTAGCCAGGCAAGTGGGATAATTCTTCATCTAGTACATCAAGATACTTCACAGTGCTTTTTGAGATAACTGAAGTTGTATCTGTTTTGCTAGTTTTGGCAACATTTCCCGGGATAAATGAGCCATCGCTGACCACCATATCTCCAGTGATTATTCCGTTATCAATACAAAGGATAACAATTTTATTAAAGATGTTCCTGAAAATTGTTGAATCTTTGAACCTGCGCCGTCTGTTCTGGCTGAAAACCGAATGGTCGGGAATACGATCCATCATATTGAAGCCGCTAAACCATCTATAAGCTATGTTTAATGTGATCTCTTCTTCTAATCTGCGTTCTGACCGTATTCCGTACAGATACCCCACCAGAAGCATTTTTATCATACATACAGGATCGATGGATGGCCGCCCTTTATCAGAGTAATATGGCTGAGCAAGATCATATATGAAGTCAAAATCTATTGCTCTATCTATTCTTTTTAACAGATGATTTTCTGGAATTAATTCTTCCAAATCAAAAACCGCGAAACATAACTGACCGTCTTTTTTACTCATCATATTAAAAGCCCTCCACTATGATAATTATACCATACGGAGGGCTTTTCTGCGCTTTTGTCAACAGGCCCAATAATCTACACTACCTTACTTTATCATCCATAAATAACGTTCGTTTTCGTTACTACTGTATGCACCGTGCTTTTACTCGTACCGAAAACTTTTGCCGCCTGCCGCACAGTCGCCTGTGAATCAAGCATATATTCTGCAATTCTTTTTACCCTTTCTTCTATATATTCCTTCATAAAAAAGCCCCCATAAAAACATACTTCGTTAATATGTATGCTTTTATGGAGGCTTGTATGCTTTCTTAAATTCTGATTACAGCAAATAATTTGCTTTGCATTCGTTATTCTTAGACCGCTCCACCAAGAAGATATTCAAGTCCCTCAGGTAGAAGAGACTCTTCGCCAAGGTTTTGCTTCAGCCGTTCATATGAAGCTATCAACTACCCTTTTATATATTGCATTAGCTTCAATGCTGATAAATGTGGCAGCGCTGATACAAGCAAATGCACATAATCTTTTGATATATGCTCTGCCAATATTTCTACTTCGTTATTTTTACACACCATCCTTATCAGTTCCCGCGCACATTCCGCTATTTTCCCTGTAAAAACCACCTTTCTGTACTTTGTTATCCATACCAGGTGATATTTTATATCATACGTCGCATGCGCGGGTTTCCTGTACCCTTCCATTCCTTTTCTCCTCATACTAAGTTTTTTCTTAGTATAAGGCGCTATTCTGGTTAACCTAAAGGTTTCGCCTTAAGGCGAGGGATTTAACCCCATTATACAGACATCATTACGCATGATAGCGTAATGGTTTGAATAAAACTCAATACAACTTCCTAAAACTGTCTTTAACTCTCCCCCATATCCTGCAGCCTCTCAAAGAAACCATGAAGCGCTACCATATACTTAGAGTAAAGCTCGATATGCTTAGCATATTTCTCTTTCATTTCCGGCTTTGGATCATAAGCCTTCTCTTCTTTGACAAACCGTTTCGCCGTCTCTTTTATATCCTTGAACACGCCTATCGCATTGCCCGCTAGTATCGCCGCTCCCCACATAGCAACATCCTCGCGGTTTAGCGTCTTGTACCTCTTCCCCTGTGCGTCAGCGCACATCTGTGTCCAGACAGGCGATTTCGCACCGCCGCCTATTATCTTTATGTCATCAATATCGTACTCAGGATAAAGCCTCTCGATGCTTCTTAAGCATAATGTAAAATCGTAGGTAAAGCTTTCGAGCAACGCACGGTAAAAATGTTCTTTCTTATGGCTCCAGTCATGCCCCATCCACAATCCTCGCAAAGCTCCATCAAGCGGCATCGAGCTCCCGCCTAAAAGCCCCAGCGCCATAAGCCCGTCGCACCCTATCGGCAACGCATCTACCTTCTTCTCTATCTCGGCAAACATCTCTTTTGTAGAAACGCCTTCTTGTCTTACAAAAGTATTCATGAACCAGTCAAGCGTTATTCCCGAACCGGCAACGAAGTGTACCGCGTAAAACTCACCGGGTACAGCCGATGGAACGACATCAAGCCGCCTCTCCTTTAGATCCGGCCTGTATTGCTCCACACACGTACTGATCATACCATACGAAGACGCTTCAAAAATCGTCTCTCCGGGCGTCACGATTGCGGCCCCGAGCGCACCAGCAGCTTTATCGCCCGCCCCGGAAACAAGCGGAACGCCTTCCTTCAACCCCATTACATCAGCCATTTTCCCGGAAAGACGGCCGCATATGTAGTTTGACCTCACTATTTTTGGCAGATACTTTTTTTCAAGTCCTATGGCGTCACATATCTTGTCAGACCATTGGTCGTTTTGTACATCCGCAAGTCCCGTCCATTCTGTATACGACCTGTCTATTACCGCTTCTTCTATCGGCACATTCCCAAGCCTGCCGATAACATATCCGCTAATCATCAGATACTTGGCGATTTTTTTGCTTTCGTCGGGAAACTCATTTTTGAACCATTCATATTTTGGAGCCATCTGAGGAAAATTAGTACCCGCAATCCCTAGGAAGTCATCCTTGAGTTCCCCCATCTGCCGCTCCGCATACGGCATATACCGGCTGTCAAGCGAGCAAGACCAAGTTGTTATATCATTCCAGTCCTTGTCTACCCCCATGAATCCGGACATCTGCCCTGTAAAAGCAATAGCCTCTATGTTTTTAGCACGGTCTCCAAGCGCTTGCGATATCTTTTTTACGCATTCAACTACCGATTCAAAAAGCTCCTCGCCTTTCTGTATAAACACCCCAGGGCTTGGCCGATAGTCTTTTACAGGTTCATTCGCAATCGCTACACAATTACTTGACGTATCATATACTCCCGCCTTTATGAAACTCGTCCCAAGGTCAACCGCCAGCAGTAATACTTCTTGCATTTTCCCTTTTCCTCCTCAATAATCTCTCTGTTAAAACAATTTGAGAGCAAAAGACAATCTTATTGCAGCTTGTCAAATGCCCTCAAATCACCCCTTAACCCTACTAAAAATCAAAGGTATTAGCATCTATAAACCAATAAAAACTTAGTATTCTTTTATTTTTCAAATTTTTCTTTTACAAAACGAATACTCTTTTTAAGATCTATAGTCATTTGATTCTCATCGGCACCGTTTGAAAGATCACGACGCAGTTTAACTTCTTTTGCTATTTGTCCTCCATGCAGTACAAAACCTTCAAATATAAACATACCGTCATATTCTAACTCTTTTAGTGTACCAAACAGTTCATCCCAATTAATCTGAGTACCGTTACCCGGTAGTCGGCGGTTTGCTTCACCAAGATGAAAATGCCCTATTCGTCTGCCGCCTAACCGCAGTGCGCTTTCAATACCGTCCTCTTCAATATTCATATGATAGCTGTCTGCTGTAATTTTTACATTTTTACTACCAACGCGATCAATGATCTCCACTGCTTGTTCCATGGTATTTAATATGGCTCCTTCGAAGCGATTCAGAATTTCCATACACAATGTCACACCATAATCCTCAGCAGCGTCAGCCATCTTACGCAGGCATTCCACACTAGTATCAACAGCTTCTTCACGGGTTCTGCCTTCAAGTTCGACATTCCATGGCTGAACATATGTACCGTCGAGAATCTTCGCTTCCATCAAATCGTTAAATTTTATATATTTTATCGTTCTTTTGACTCCCTCTTCCCTAATAGCAGGATTTGCACTTATTATATTTGTTTCGGGAGTAAATCCGTACCAGTAAGCCACCTCAATCCCAAGATCTTCGTACAGTTTCTTGAAATTACTAAGCTTGTCCTTGGACCAATTTTCGATTACCGTGGTATGTATCTCCATGCAAGAAACACCAGCTTTTGAAGCACGTTTTACAACCTCAATGATATCAACGTCCCAGTCTCTTGACCAATAACTATATATGGGCCCGTATTTTGCCATTTCGTTTCCTTTCCGTTTATTACTTATGTTACATATGCTACGCAACTCAAAGAATTAAAGTAATATACTCTACATAGTATTATGTCCAACAATCTAAATTTAGGTCCCTATCGGAATTATGATCGTATCGGCTTTAAAAGCTTTCAAATATCAGACGCCCGTATCTGTCTTTTCCTGATTCGGCTGTCCGTTCCAAGCCGACAAGCCTCCGTCCACGGGAATGTTCACTCCGCATAGATGTGTAGCCTGATCGGACGCGAGATATACGATCACGTTTGCGCACCACTCCGGCTCGCACAACGCCCTTGCGGGCATATTCTTGCGGAAACTCTCCAAAACCGCTCTAGATGCGCCCGTTAAAAACATTGGCGTCTTGACCGCCGAAGGCGATATTATGTTAACACGCACGCCCTGCATTGAGTAATCCATGGCTACTGCCCTCGACATCGCTATAACGGCGCCTTTTGTCGCGCAGTAAAGCGACATGTTATAATCTCCGCCCATACCAGATACTGATGCAACATTAACTATTGCGCCCTTCTTCTTGGCGAGCATCTGGGGCCCGAACGCCTTCATGGTATGGAATGTACCGCGTACATTTACATCAAACTGGAAATCATAGTCCTCTTCCGGCGCATCCTCAATCTGCCCAACTCGGAACACACCCGCACAGTTTGCCAACACATCCGCTCCGCCTGCATCGTTAACCATCTTTGCAAGAGCCTCTACCTGTTCCCATTTGCCTACATCCGCAGCCTTACAGAAAACATTACCCGGATAATCCTTTTCGAACTCGCCGCATACGCTCTGAAGCTGATCCGCTTTCCAATCCGTCATAAAAACTTTATCACCAAGCTTCAAGAAAGCTTCTACCGTTGACTTGCCAACTCCTGATGCAGCCCCTGTAACTACTACATTTCTCATTTTATTACCTCCTTAAAGCGCCTGGCAGAGTTCTATGTGCTCGTTATCCGGCCCACGGAAAAACACCCACTTGGTGCCATTCGGAAACATATCCGCACAGAACATCTGATCTTCCGTCTCAAACTTAATTCCTTTTGCCTCCAGCTCTTTACGGATTTCTTCTATATCATCCACCGCGTAAGCAACATGATCTGTCATGCCATCTCCCGGATTGGAACCGATCTTCCTCTGCACCAATTCCAAACATACGCTCCCCTTCTTTACAAATGCACACGTAAACGTATTCCCGTCTGCATCAAAAGAACATTGCTCTATGCACTCAAGTCCTAATATATCATTATAAAACTTCTTAGATTTCTCCACATCGTCCACAAATATACCGATGTGCCCTAATCCAGTTACTTGTGCCATATCTTTTCTCCTTCCAATTATTAAATCAATTATTATAAAGCTAAATCACTTGTTTATTAAATCCCTTAAGAAATCCAAAGATGCTTTTGCCATAGCATCCATATCGTCCTGGCTTGCGTTATTGGTTAGATCTCTCCAAAGGTAAACATCTTTCCCTATTTCACCGCCATATATCACAAACGGTTCCAATATTATATATTTATCATAATTGATTTCTTTCAGGGCCCCGATAATCTCGCCCCAAGGTAATCTGCCCGTTCCGGGGAACTTCCTGTTGTTCTCACCCAAATGAAGATCTACCAAATAATCTTTCGCTGTAAATATAGCGCCGTCCATAGTGTCCTCTTCAATATTCATATGAAAGGTATCAAGATTTATCTTTGCTTTGGGGCTTTCTATCATTTTTACATATTCAACAGCTTCCTCTGCGGTATTCATTATTATTTGTTCAAACCTGTTTAAAACCTCAAAAGCATAATCGATATCATTATCTTCAGCAACCTTGATAATTTCCTTCATTGACTTAACCGAAATATCTCTTAATTTTTCCCTGTCGTTTGTCCCAGTGAAGTAGTTATACGGCCAGTACGCATAGTTAGTACCCGCAAAAATTTTCCCTTCCATCTCGGCAACTATACCAAGTATGTCTTTACAGAACTGAACACCTTTTTTTCGTACTGACTCATCTTCAGAAGATATATCAAACTCCTTTGGCAGACCTAGACAATACGTCATCTCTAAACCCTTATCCTCTGCCAGCTTTTTTAAATCCTTACGTTTATTCTTTGGCATTTGCATAAAAGTTCCAGGATGCGCTTCCATTGCATCAAATCCTAAATCACTGACCCTGTTAATCAATGAATAATAATCCGCATCCCAATCCTTGCTTGCATATGAATTATGTATTCCGATCTTTATCATTTTTAATTCTCCTTTTCATATTTTTTTGAATATTTATCGACACAGGCTTTTAAACTAATAAACTTTTATAGTACAGAATATTTATTACAATCTGCAAATACTATGGAATAAGAACTACTTTTAAAGACCCATCCCCTTCTTCATTTCTCTTAAAAGCTTTTTCCCAGTCCTTCAATGAATACTGATGGGTAACGACACCTTCTGTCGGCAGTTTTCCATTCCCAATCCACTCTAAAACTGTTTCAAAACAATATGGGCTCAAATGAGACCCATGGATATTAAGTTCCTTGGTGTCACCTATTATAGTCCAGTCTACCGTCGTTTCTGACCCGAATACACTAAACTCTACGAAAGTCCCAAGTTTTCTAATTGCCTTCAGGCCCTGAATTACACTTGCCGGGAAACCGGTAACTTCAATGTATACATCGCATCCGTACCCGTCCGTTAATTCCAATATCCTTTTTTGAAAATCTTCCTTTGCGGGATTAATAACTATATCCGCTCCAAACTCTTTTGCTTTTTTAAGCCTGTCTTCTTTCAGGTCGAGCGTTATCAGACATTTTGGATTCTTCTGACGGGCAGCGCCAACCATTCCGAGGCCCAAAGGCCCAGCCCCTGAAATAACAACAACATCCTCGTTTTGTATGTTAGCGCGCTGAACTCCATGATACGCACAACTATACGGCTCAGTTAATATCACTTTATTTACATCTAAATCGTCCGAAACAGTATACACAATAGCTTTTTTGGGCAATATCATATACTCTGCCATACCGCCGTTCATGTAATATTGAAAGCCAAGAACGTCATGTTTTTGGCACATCCAGTATTTCCCTGTTTTACAGAACCTGCATTCGCCGCACGGAACTATCTGTTCCGCTACGACTCTGTCGTTTAATTTTATATTACCGCTGTATTTTGGACCTACCTCAACCACTCTTCCGACAAATTCATGTCCGGGTATAAACGGTACTTTCGCCCATGGCTCTTTTCCTCCAACGCCCCAAAACATCTGCGCTCCGTGCCAGGCTTTAACATCGCCCGCACATAAACCGCACATTTCAATTTTGATCAATAAATCTTCATCGCCAACTTGCGGAACTGGATACTCGCTTTCAAAACGATAATCATCTTTTCCATAAGCAACAAGTGCTTTCATGCTTTTTGGTCTTGCAGTCATATTTTTGCCTCCTTTATAGTATAATAATTAATATTCTTTATTTGTTTTTCTTCTCGGCAGAAAATTTCTGTAACAAAACTGCTGCAAGTATAATCACTCCTTTTATAACTTGCTGTGGGTATGCAGGAACTGTCATAAGATTCATTATATTTCCTATTATTCCCAGTGTGTATACACCAAATAGTGTCTTAACAACACTGCCTTTACCGCCTGATAGACTTGCGCCACCTATTACAACAGCTGCAATTGCATCCATTTCCATTCCAACACCAACCAAAGGTGAACCAACACCTGTGCGACCACAGACAAGTAACCCTCCTATTGCAGAAAAAGCACCGGAAATACAATAAACAGACATTTTATATCGATTAACCCGAATGCCCGACAGGCGCACAGCCTCCTCGTTAGAACCTATTGCCACAATTAATCGTCCATATTTAAAATATCTAAATATTATAAACAAAACTATAAATAAACCTATCATTAAATAGAACTGCGTTGGTATGCCTAAAATATACGATCGTCCAAAAACTAAAAATGTTTCATTTAAAATACGAATAGATGACCCTTTTGAAACAATATATGAAAATCCACGCGCAACCGACATAATTGCTAAAGTAACAACAAAAGGAGCAAGTTTTTGATAAGCTATTAGAAATCCCGCAATAACACCTAATGCAACACCCACTGATATCGTTATTAAAACTGCTAATATCAAACTATATCCCTCTGCAATTAAAAATGCGAATATTACATTAGCGAGTGCAACAACTGCACCTATAGAAAGGTCAATCCCGCCAGTAATAATTACTAACAACATTCCCAATCCGACAACGCCTAAAGGCGCATTTTGTCTAAGTAGATTAGTTATATTATTAATACAAAAGAAATTACTTGTAAGTATACATGATATAATAACCAACAATAAAAACACAAAGAAAGTATTATTTTTATTAATAAAACTAATCACATTTTTAATTCCAAAACCATTACTTTTAAATGATTTTTTTTGATTGCCCTGCATGTTCATCTTGAATCTCTCCTTTAAGTATAATTATTTTAAACCAACCGAGAGGTTAACCAGTTTTTCTTTTGTCACTTCTTCACGCTTAAGTTCTCCAGCTATCTCGCCCTTATTTAAGACGATAATTCGGTCGCTCATCCCGATTACTTCTTCAATTTCTGAGGATATCAACACAAATGATATCCCTTTTTCTGTTAAATCATTAATAATATTATATATTTCCGTTTTAGCATTTACATCTACACCTCTTGTCGGTTCGTCAAGAATTATTACATCATTTTCTGCAAATAGCCATTTTGACAAGCTAACCTTTTGTTGATTTCCTCCACTTAAATTAGTAGCAAGATTTTCTAATCCACTTGTTCTTATACTCAGTAACTCAATAAGTTCGTTGACCATTTTCTTCTCTGCTTTTCTTTTTATCCACCCAAATTTATTTGATACTTTTGAAAGTGCTGCCATTGTTGTATTAATCTTCAGACTATTTTCCAATATTACACCGTGTTCTTTCCGGCTTTCTGGCAAATATCCTATTCCTGCTTTAATAGCATCAAATGGATTTTTGATTTTTTGTTTTTTCCCCTTGATAATTACTTCACCTTTAATGCCCTTATCAGCGCCGAATATTGCACGGGCCGTCTCAGTTTTACCTGCACCAACCAGACCTGAAATGCCAAGTATTTCGCCTTTATGTACTTCAAATGAGATGTTATGGGCACTATTACCATTACAAATATTATTCACAGCCATTATTGGTTCACCAATTACACTATCTCTTTTAGGAAACATTGCATTAACACTTTTACCAATCATCCATGAAATAACTGAGTCTACCGTTGTATCTTTTGTTTCTACTTCATTCACAACTTTCCCATCACGCAGAATTGTAATACGATCTGAAAGTTCAAAGATCTCATCTAATCTATGTGATATATAAATTATACTCGTCCCCTGTTTTTTTAAATTATTTAATACTTTAAATAATTGATTTGTTTCATATGGCGATAAAACTGCTGTTGGTTCATCTAATACTAATACTTTTATATCTTCACTAAGCACTTTTGCTATTTCAACTATTTGTTGATATGCAACGCTCAAATCTTCAACTTTCAATTTTGGGTTTATCTCAAACCCTATTTTATTTATAACTTTTGTCGCTTCCTTATTTAACTTCTTCCAATTTATAAAAGATTTCCCTAAATTTAAACGATTAATAAAAATATTTTCCATTACTGTCAAATCAGGGGCCAATGCGAAATCCTGGTAAATAACTCCTACCCCAGCTTTATGGCTTTCGATAAGACTGTTTGAATTAAACCGTTCCCCATTTACTATTATTTCCCCTTTATCTTTCTGGTAGGCACCAGAAAGTATCTTCATTAATGTCGACTTCCCTGCTCCGTTTTCGCCTACCAATGCATGAATTTCTGCTTCTTGTACATTTAAAGAAACATTGTTCAAAGCATGAACGCCTCCGAAGGTTTTGCTGATATTGTGCATCTCAATAATGTTTTTTTTCTGCTGTCTTTCAGACATTATTTTATTCCTTTCCAGTTATAATTAATTACAAAAATCTTAACTATAAAAATCTAATTATATAGACAGCTAATATTTATGTAGCATGGGTAATGCCCATGCTACATAAATTACTTGCTAACTAGAATGCTGAGTCCGGATCGTAATATTCATCAACATTTTCAATCGTTACACATGCAGCTGGTGTAAAATATTTTTCCGGGAAATCAGTTTTCCCTCCAAAATATTCTTCACACACTTTTAAAGCATATTCTGCAATAAGAGCTGGGCTGTTCAATCCAGTGCATCCATAGTTACCCTGTTTAATCATTTCAAAGGCTTCTTTTTGTCCATCAGCTGCAGCAGCTATTAGTTTTCCTTCAAGCTGCCCTGCTTCTTCAAGCACCTTCATAGCAGCCATTGTCATAACATCTGCCTCGGAAAGAAGTACATTGAAATCTTCATTTAGTGACAAACAATCTTCCATAACTACAACTGCCTCATCTTCAGTCCAGCCGGTATAACCCTGGAAGATGATCTCCAAGTTCACACTGCCCTGAGAACGAAGCTGCTCCTCCACGATGCCGTCGATCAAACCCAGACGGCGCAGCTGCGAATTCATCGTTCCCATTGCTCCGCTGATCAGTACAGCCGTAATTTTTTCATTGCCCATCTGCTGCGCAGCCCATTCACCGCATGCAAAACCGTTGCCATAATTGTCAGCCTGCACGGTAGTCAGAACATTCGCCGCATCTTCAAGCCCGCCATCAATCGCGATAACCGGCGTTCCACCTGCTGTAATCGTGTTGATCGTTGTGGTCAAAATCTGCGTATCGAAAGAGTTGACAAGGATAGCGTCGCAACCCTGAGTCACCAGATCTTCCATATTTGCGATCTGTTTTGACGAATCACCCTGAGCGTCAAACAATACCAGTTCCCATTCCTTTTCATCACAAATCTTCTGAAGTGTGGTCTGAATGGTCACATAAAACGGGTGAACCATGCTGATCATGGAAAGACCTATCTTGTAATTCCCATCTGCTACAACAGCACTGCTTCCATCTGTATCATCCGCGCTCTGCGTTGTAGGCTCTGTAGAACAACCTGTATAGAGCACCAACACCAACGCAATTGCAACACAAAACGCAATTACCCTCTTCTTACTTTTCATTTCTTACCTCCTATATTATTTATATCTGCACCTTTCTTTTTGCCAAGATGCAAATTAAATTTTCATTATATCAATCTCTTTTTATATCAATTATCCTGTCTACGTACCAAATCGCGCCTTCTGTCTCAGGAGTCAAGAGTAAAACCGCCATTCCTCTTTTACAATAACCCTTTATTTGATCCATAAACTGTACACATACTTCAAAATCTATTTCGCGTACCGGAAAGCCAATTATCAATATTCTCGGTTTAGTTGCTAATGCCCGCCCAAGTAGAACCTTGTACTGTTCAATGCTTTCAAGATCTTCAATACTGTCACATTTATTTCCTTTTAAAAATTGAACTATCCATTCTTCACAAATACCCCGTTCCACTCGTAGATTTATTTTTCCAAAACAACTGATTTTGTTTAACATGCCTAAAGACAAATTATGTATAATGTCTTCATCAGGTATCAATCTTTGATGCAGTTTTTTACCGGAAACATAAGCGATACTTTGCGAAACCGCATTCCTTGGGCTTTTTATCTTCACTGATTTCCCATCAATATAAATATTTCCGTTGATTTTCTTTGTCAGACCAAAAAGCGTTCTGCCAATTTCTTCTCTCCTTGACCCGCTTACCCCCGATATCCCCAGCACCTCTCCTTCATAAAGCGAAAAATCAACGCCTTTAATACCTTTTGTATATAATTTTTCTACGCGTAAAATTTCATGTTTTCTTATTTTGCCGTTCTCTTTGTATGGGCCTTTAACCATATTCCCTTGCATCATAGCAAGCCTTTTTTCTTTAGAGCAATCATTCACATATACGGTATTTACAACGCTGGCGTTATGTATGATGCTTATACGGTCTGCAATTTTAAAAGCTTCTTCAATTTGAGTTGTAATATATATAATTGAGACTCCAGCTTCTATCAATAAATGTAACAGTTCATAAATCCTCTGTACCTCGTCTTTTTCAAATTCTTCAGTTATTCCTTCAAGTATGATTAAATCTGCGCCGGACGATACGGCTCTGGCGATCAAAACAAACTTTTTATGTAAATCAGATAATGTCTCAACCTTATCTTTCGGATCCAGTTCTAATCCCATTTTTAAAAAAAGTTTCAGCGCTTTAAGGCGCATATATCTTGGGGAAAGCCACTTCTTTTCATATCTATTGCCATTTAGAAGAAAAACATTTTCCGCCATACTTAAATTGGTTACAATACTATCGCTGCTCCGAATATATACAACTTTGGATTTAAGCTTTTCACATGTTTCCTGTGGTGGCATCTCCTCCTCTTGTATGTATATCTCTCCATCGTCAGCCGTCTGGGCACCCGCTAATACGTCAATCAACGCGTCTTTCGCATTATCAGTATTAATAATCATTGCATGAATTTCTTTTTCATAAACGCTTAAACTGATACCGCATAAAATGCATTTTCCTTGTTGACTCTTTGAAACACTGTTTAGCCTTAACAATTCTTTGTTCATATAATTCTCACCCTATATAATAATAACACAACCGCTAAGAATCATAATATCTCAATCGACAATTATAATTTGGAAGTAAGAACCATATTCGCTTAAATTGACATATGCCCATTTCGTTTGTTATAATTAAATCAGTTCCAAATCTCACTTAAATTATATATCTGTCGTATTTTTAAACAATGACCTGGTTTTAATAATAAGAGGTCTATTATAAGGAATACAGCATTTTTCATGTGTTGTTATTTTCAAGAGAGGCAAATTATGTTAAAAGTAATGATTGCTGATGATGAAGCATGGGTTTTAAAATTAATAAAAAATTCAATTGATTGGAAATCTCTAGGTATGGAAATTGTTTGTGAAGCGACGGATGGGCAGGAGAGCTTGGACAAAATTAAGCAATTTTCCCCTGATATTGTTATAAGTGATGTTAGAATGCCAGTTATTGACGGAGTTACTGTAGCTAAGCTTGTTAAAGATTCCAAGTTATCTCCAAAATTTATTATGTTGAGCGGTTATCAGGATTTTGAATACGTTCAAAAAGCTCTAAGAAACGAAGTAAGTGATTATTTGCTAAAACCATACGATGAAAATACAATGTTAAAAACATTAAAAAAAGTAAAAACAGAAATATATCTGGAACAACAACATATCATAGATATAAATAATATTAAAAAGCATCTCAATAGTAGTATAGATAAGCTTAAGAATAATTTATTATCAGAATTATTATACGGTAATGTTAAAGATATTTCATCAGATAATCAATTTAATAAAGAATATCGTTTTAATTTTCAACAAGGGATATATCAAGTTATTTACATAAAACGCACAGGGCCTTTTGAACTTAAGAAAGCTTATGACCCTATAGTGATGAATATAATAACAACTAATATTAATAAGGAAATTAAGAAATCTTGTCACGAAGTATCTATTATACATTTACATTACGGGATTGCAATCATCTTAAACTATCCGGAGCAAAATGTAGAATTAATAGAATCTTTGATTGCTCCATTTTGTTATACAATATTGCAAGGACTACAAATGAATATAGCTGCTTCTACAGCTATTGGGATAGGAAGCTGTGAAATTTCATTATCAGATTTAGCCCGGTCTATGTATAATGCAGAAGATTCTGCAAATTGCATGCTGTATTACGGGTGTAACAGAGTGTATGATATAAAAAATTATTCATTCGATGAATTATCAATATCCAATATTTTTTCTGCCGATAAGCAAAACCAATTCATTTGCATAGTTGAAACATTCAATACTGAAGAGTTGTCAAAATATATCAACACATTGTTTAAACCGCTTTTATTTAAAAATACACACCCCAGAGTATTGATGGATCTTAGTAAAGCACTTATTGATATACTCTATAATATTTTAAAAAAGATTAAAATTATTAATGATATGCTACCAACTGAAGAAATAGCAAAAGCTTCTGTAGAACGCTGTTCTACTTGTAATGAAATTCCGCGCCAATTAATTGCTTTTATTTCGGAAATATTCACATATTACCATGATAATCACCCGGACACATTGAGCTCACCCGTTCAAATTGCTAAAAAATACATTTCAATTCATTATAGTGAACCTATCAAGCTTCAAGATATAGCTCAAATGGTTTATTTAAGCCCACAATACTTTAGTGAATTGTTTAAGCGTGACATGGGTTGTAATTTCAGCGATTATCTTTCACGATATCGGATTGAAGTCTCTAAAGAACTCCTTCTAGACCCCAGGTACCGTATTAAAGATATTAATTATATGGTTGGATATAAAGACTCAAAAAGTTTCAGCAAACTATTTAAGCAGCATATGGGCATAAGCCCTTTAGAATATAGAAAACTACATATTTAGTGGAGATTCTTATGCAAAAAAACAAAAAAAAATCTTCACTAAATAACATATCCACAGACAAACAACATTTTCGAAAAACCCTTTTTAGGACATTTGCCTTAATAATAACTATTATATTGGTATCAGTTATTACTTATGGCTGTATTTATACAATACATATATCGAACATAAAGAAAAACGAGGAGTATTCATTTGCAACATCGTCTGTTTTATCTCTGCTTAATAAATGCTCGATAATAATAAGCGACCTTCAAATAACAAACCTCTCTATTTCCAACGCATATACTTCCAATGAAAAAATCGCCTCTTCTTTATTGAATGAATCAGAATATTCAACCTACATTTATTCTGAAAGAACTAACAAGTTGGAGCCGATATCATTATCAACTGTTATATCTTCAAATATGACATCAATACTTGAAGATATTAACTACTGTTTGCAAAACATAACTTCTACTTCATATGCACGGTTTGATGACGACCTTCATTATGCATATTATATTAATCAACTTGAAGATCAAGAAAATCTGTATATGGTGGTTATTGATGAAAATATAATTGAAATTAATAACCTGCTCTCCTCCTCTATATTCGAGGGGTCAAGTTTGTTTATTAATGGTCTTGGCAACAATGTTCTTTATTCGCATAATATTGAAGAGAAAGATATATCGCGTTGGGAAACAGTCTATCGCAGAGCCGCTTTCGATTCAGCAAGTTCGGTGTATAGCAGACAACTAATCGAATCAAACGATGATTTGCTTTTTCATTATCCAATGGGCTTATTAGGATATACTTTTGGCGGTTCGCTTTTAATATCAAGCGTATATTCTTCTTTTATATATGAAATACTGCCGTTGTTCATTCTTACAATCATAATAATAGTTATTTCTGTTTATACAATAATAAAATTCAAAAGATCTATCTATATTCCTATTGTTGAAATAGAAAAGGGAATTAACGGAATTACAAACAAGGAAATGAATCTTGAGATCGCGTTAGATGAATCCAACGAGTTCTTCCCTATGTCAACACAAATAAATAGAATAATCAGGGGCCTAAGAGAAATCCTCAATCGTGAATATAATGAAAAAATAATGCGCAAACAGGCGCAGATTAGTGCTCTGCAAAGTCAACTTAATCCGCATTTTTTATACAATACCTTTGATTCTATGCGTGGGCAGGCATTGGAAAAAGGTGCTACAGAAATAGCAAACATATTGAAATCTATGTCAAGCTTATTTAAATACAGTATTAAACACAAACCAAAAACAGTCACTCTATTCGACGAACTGAATAATGTTGACAATTATTTATATATACAACAATACCGATTCAATAATAAATTCACCGTAAAAAAACAAATTGATAACGATGAGCACGGTCAAATATTATCGTATAGCATCCCTAAGCTCACGTTGCAGCCTATTGTTGAAAACTCATTGATTCATGGTATTGAACCAACGCCAAAAAACGGTCTTCTGTCTATACGTATATTCACAACAAAACATAATCTTATAATAGAAATTGAAGATAACGGTAAAGGTATTCCTCCCGAAAAACTTCGAGAACTTAATGAAAATTTATATCATGGTGTAGACCTTTTCGACATAAAAGAACAAGATAATGCTCATATAGGAATAGGAATGTTTAATGTTAATGAACTTATTAAACTATTGTACGGTAATAAATATGGACTGAAAATCTATAGTACGCAAAATATTGGCACTACAGTTCAGATTATATTGCCCTTAATTCCAACCATTTCAGAAAAATGATAAACTTTTACAACTTTTGAACAATTTATTTTTTCATTAATCAGGAATATAAAAACTTGTTCCAGTATTTCTTCTTATGCTATTTACTTATTTTACCTATCTGTATTCAAAATGCTTTAAACGTGCACAAACAAAAAAACAGCATCTACTTTTGCTCGACAGCGCTGTCATAAACGAACTGGGCAGCATAAAAAATTTGATTCATCATCTGCTGAAAGAAAGCCGCGTCGCTCTTAAAGAGAATAAAAAATGGGTAAAAAGTCTTATGGCAAAAAACACTTAAAAAAAGATACAGACTATACTTAAAAAAGTATAATCTGTATCTTCGTTATGCTGCTTTTAAAATTATCTTGGACTTATTTTTACATTGCGACAGCCTTGTCTAGAATTCCCTTATAGTATTCTTTTGGCCTTACGCCTACAACGCTTTCCAAAACTTTGCCGTCTTTTATCAGAAACACGCTCGGAATGCTCATTACTCCAAAATGCTCGGCTAATTCGCGCTGTTCATCTATGTTAATCTTTCCGATAACGGCAGTATCCGCATAATCTTTACTCAATGTCTCTATAGACGGCTCAAGCATTTTGCACGGCCCGCACCATGCCGCCCAAAAATCGAGCAGTACCGGTTTTTTCGTATCCATAACTTCCTCTTTAAAATTATCAATTGTAATTTTCTTTGCCATAATAAAAATCCTTTCTTTGTTGATAATCGTATAATTATCTTTATTACAATAAAAGGATACTATTACTCTAAAATAAAATCTGTGACATAGTTACTTAATTATAAATTTATTTTAATATTATTTTCCCGCGCGAAAGGAATAGCAAATCTTTCTGTGACATCTTCTTTAACTGACGCGTTATTACCTCTCTTGAAGACCCAAGGTCAATTGCCATTTTTTCATGAGTAGTCTTAACGGCGCCCGAACCATCGGCGTTTTTTTGCAGGTATTCTAGTATTCTGTCTTCAATGCTGTCGAATATAAGCATTTCTATTGTCTCTATAGACATTATCAGCTTTTGAGCCAAAGTGTTGAAAATATACGTTTTAAAAACCTCACTCTTTGCGAAAAGCTCTTTGAATATATCGGGCGGTATGCTTAGCAGCACACTGTCTTTTTCCGCCTCGGTAGAAAAATCGTATTCAACGTCGCCCATAGTACAGACGGCCGCGAGAATACAAAGCTCTCCTTCTTTTATGCGGTATAGCGTCATCTCTCTGCCTTTGTCGGATATTCTGAAAAGCCGGAGCGTGCCTTTAACTATCAAAGGTATACCGTTGCATCTTTGGTTGTCGCCCATCAATATCTGGCCTTTGTTAAGCTCTTTACGAAGTACGGTATCGCGCAAAAGCGCTCTGTCTTTATCGCTCATTTTTTCATAAAAAGAAAATTTATTTAAAAGGTTTTCTGTCATTTAGAATCCTCCGTTATTATATTCAATAAATAATAAGCAGCAGCTTACTAGCTTTTATTATAATATCCGTGCATACAATTATCCAGATATATTTGCCTTAAAATTCTAGCGCGTACCTAAAATTTGCACAAATTAACTTATTGTGTATAATCATATATAAGGAGCGGCGTTATGAAAAAGTCTGTTATTATTATTGCTTTATTAATACTGATTGCCATGCTTTGCTCATGCACATGTGATATCGTGCGTTCGGGCGGAGTTGTGGTGCGCGCAACCCCCGGGCGATCTGCCGAAAAGACAGACTACGAAAAACAATACCCAGACAAAGAAATTGTTTACATTACAAAAAACGGCACAAAATATCACAAAGAGGACTGCTCTTATCTTTCTTCTTCTAAAATACCTGTAACCTTAGAACAGGCAATAAGCCAGGGGCTCGAGCCGTGCAGCAAATGTTTCCCGCCCGACTAGGGCTACATCAATTTTCGAATGAGTTTATATATCTTTTTATACGGCGCATATCGCGGCAAATCCAGCATAAGATTGCGGTATGCCACCGATCTTTTTTGGGAAAAAGTTTCGAGGCTGTGCCGGCTGTGGTAACAGCCCATTCCCGACATGCCCTTGCCGCCAAACGGCAGGTTCGGGTTAGCGAAATGTATTACCGTATCGTTTATCACGGCGTCTCCCGAAGGCAGGCGTTTTAGATAATTCTTGATTTTTTTCTTATCTCTGCTGAATATATAAATCGCAAGAGGAGTCTCGAGACCGGCGAGTTTGTCTATCATTTCATTTTCATTTTCGTATTCTATCACCGGCAGTACGGGCCCAAAAATCTCCTGCTGCATTACATCGTCATCAAACGTCACATTATCGAGTATAGTCGGAGCTATGTACCTGCTTTTTGCATCCGATTCTCCGCCGTATACTACTTTATCTTTGTCTATCAAAGACAGCACTCTTTCAAAATGCCTGTCTGTAATGATTCGCGGGAAATCGGGGCTTTCTTTGGCGTCCTCACCGTAAAACTTTGTCGTGATTTTTTTCATCTCTTCCAAAAGTGACTTCTTAACACTTGATTTTGCCATAACATAATCGGGCGCTATGCACGTCTGACCTGCGTTTATAAACTTGCCCCAGCATATAGATTTCGCAGCTTTTTTTATATCCGCTGTTTCGTCTACTATACACGGGCTTTTTCCGCCGAGTTCAAGCGTTATGGGCGTAAGATTTTTCGCGGCCGCTTCCATCGCGATTTTTCCAACCTTGGTGCCGCCCGTAAAAAAGATATAATCGTACCTTTCGTTTAGCAGCTCTGTGTTTGCCTCTCTTCCGCCCTCAAACATGGCGATATATTCGTCCGAAAAATTTTCTTCTATTATACGCCGCAGCACGGCCGATGTTGACGGCACGTATCTTGAAGGCTTGACTATTGCGGTGTTGCCCGCAGCCATTGCGCCGATAAGCGGAGCGAGCGTAAGCTGTACGGGATAGTTCCACGGCGACATTATAAGCGCAACGCCGAAAGGCTCGTACACATACGTGCTTTTTGCGTGAATCGTTGCCATAGACGGCATCACGATTTTCCGCCCTGTCCAGCGCCGTAAATGCCTTTCAAATTCTTTTATACCGCTTATTATCAAAGCAAATTCAGTAGCGTATACCTCAAAAGGGCATTTGCCAAAATCGGCAGACATCGCTTTTTGAATGTTTTCTTCGTTATCCAGAAGAGCGATCTTGAGCTTTTTTAATTGTGCGATTCTGTACCCAATATCTTTTGTCTTGCCGCTGTTGAAAAACGCTCTTTGTTTCTTAACCGTTTCTTTTATACCGCTCATATTAAAATCTCCCTTTTCGTTTTTTAAACGCAAAAGTTTCGGGTAACTGATTTAATATAATGGTATAACAATAAAGGCACGTGCGCAATACAAATTTATTTTATGGTCTGCTTATATTGTCGCTTTGTTACAAGATAGAAAACGCCGTAAACTAAAGTATACGCAGCATAAATAACACCCGATGTTTTAAGCACGCTTATGTATGAGCTCTCTGCCGGTATCATATTAGAAAAAATCAAAGTATCGGCGGCTTTCATTGCAAACACGCTGTGCAGTATGCCAAGCAAAAGAGGTATTAAAAACATAGGCAGAAGCCTTTTTGTAATTATCTTATTTTCCGTGTCGGTATCAACTCCGATTTTTCTCAGCATTTCATACTGGCTTTTTTCTTCTGCTGCCATTGCAACCTGTTTAAAATAGAGCATGCTGGCTGTCATTAAAATAAATACGGCACACATAAAAAACCCTATAAAACATACCATACCGAAAATTTCGAGCAGGCCGTTATAAGAATTGTACGATAAAAAATAGCTTCCTTGCCCGGTTTGAAGCAACTCGTTTAAATCTTTGGCAATATCTGCCGAATTCAAAGCATGATTATAATTGATCGCAGCGTAAGAAGCCGATTCATCTAAATTAATATCACCTGTTGAATATAGCTGATCATAATCCTCATCGTTTAAAACGACAGTAAGATATCTTCCATTGCTGTATTCGGCGCCTCGAATTACCCGTATACTCAAATCTCTGTCCGAAAAAGACAAAGCCGCGCTGCCCCATGAGGTATCGTTATGAAATTCATCTACTATTACAGCGCTGCCTTTTTTTACGCTGACCGATTTATCGTCGCTTTTTGATATGCTCTCAATATAATTATACTGACTTTGTGAATATACTCTGAGCGGCGCGTTATCCTCAAAATAATACTCACTGTTTTCCGGAATATCTATTGCCTCTGGCTGCGCGATATTGCTTTCGAATATAATTTCATCAGTTATTGTCTCGCCGTGGTTTTGTATGATATTACGTACGCCATTCATAAGATTTTCGTCAGCATTCTCAAAGTATACATCGAAACCTTTTGTTTCATACGTTATATCCTCGGCGTTTCTAAACAGCGTATGTCCGAACGATATAGCTGTTGTTCCAATTGCTACGAGTATCGTTATGGTTGCCATAGTTGCCGCCATAGTCTTCGCTCTGTGCGATAGCAAAGAAACGGCAGCCAGTTTTGTTCCTTTATAATATGTTTTAGTATTTCTTTTTATCAAATGCAGTATTTTCTGAAGCCCGCCCCGAAAAAATATATACGTTCCGGCAATTACTATTATCAATATCGGAATTATCAGAATTGCAAGCTGTGAGACTTCCTGCGTAAAAAAAGCATAATAATATCCGCCTAAAATCAGTATAAGCGAAATGGCAAGCAGCACATAAGAACCTTTAGATTTTCCTTCGGACACTTTTTCACCTTTGAATAGATCTACAAGTTTAAATTTATTTATCACCCGAAGGCCCGAGAGCCCCATAAAACAAAAAATTATAGTGAAGATTACAAGCGTCTGCAGGGCGGCACCTATACCTATGCTAAACGTTACATTTCCCGTAAAGGCGGGCATGGCAAGCTTTAAAAGCGCCATTGCCGTTAATTTAGAAAAGAAAATTCCAAACGCTATTCCTGTAACCAATGCCAAAGAGCCTATCATCATAGTTTCCAAAAAAAACAGTTTTCCTATTTTAGAATTTTGCATACCGAACAATGCGTAAGTTGAAATTTCTTTTTTTCTTGACCGTATAAAGCTGTTATTAGAGCTTAAAAGAAAAAACAACACAAAAACGAGTATAACTATCGCAAACGTAATGAAAACGATCACATACCTGTCGTCACCAAACGTTGCCTGTACGCTCTTATTATCGAGCAGAGCCAAAAAAGAATATATGGTGAAAACACTAAAGGCCATAGCAAAAAAATACATTGCGTATTTTTTCATATTATGACGCATGTTAGACAGCGCGATGGAAGAAAGCTTCAATTTTTTTCACCTCCGAGCACGCTCATTACATTCATAATAGAGTCAAAAAATTCTTTTCTGTCGTCGCTTGCATAAAGCTGGTTATAGATTTCGCCGTCACTTATGAATAATATTTTATGGCAATAACTCGCGGCATAAGCGTCATGAGTTACCATGAGTATAGTTGCTTTATACCGCTCGTTTATATGTTCGAACAAGCAAAGAAGCGCTTTGCCCGATTTTGAATCAAGATTGCCGGTGGGCTCGTCCGCAAGTATTATTCTCGGCTGTGTTATAAGTGCTCTGCATGCGACTGCCCTTTGCTGTTCCCCGCCCGAAACTTCGTAAATATATTTATCTAAAACATCGGTGATACCAAGGTCTTTTGCCAATACGTTTAGCTTATTTTCCATTTCATCAGCGCGCATGCCCGACAGCGCAAGCGGTAGTATTATATTCTCTTTTAGTGTCATGGATTGCAGCAAATTGTAATCCTGAAATATAAAACCTATGTTTCTCATTCTGTGTTCTGCAAGCTCTTTTTTGCTTAGCATGGATACATCCTTGTCGCCCATCTGCAGAGTGCCTGTCGTAAGAGTATCAATGCTGCCTATAATGTTAAGCAATGTCGATTTGCCCGCGCCCGAAGGCCCCATTATGCCTATAAAATCACCTTGGTTAACTTCAAGTGAAATATTTTTTAGTGCAACATACTGCTTATTTTTTTTCGAACCGTATATTTTACTTAAATTCTTTGCTTTTAATATCTGCATATTTTTCTCCCTTTTTGTTATAAAAAAATTATACATTAAAAATGTTAATGCAAAAATCGCTTAACCTTACATTTTTATAAATTCAGCTAACATTTTTGTCACATGGATTTTTTATTTGAAAATATCAAACTGAACTGTGCGTATTCACCGTATTTTGAGGCCGCCGTTAAACAGTGCCCGAGTTTATCCGCCAGTTTTTTAGATAAGTATAAGCCATAACCGGTAGAAGCAAGCCCGCTTCGGTTATCGTTTGACGTATATCCCCTGTTAAAAATATGCTGCAAGTCAGAATTTCTTATGCCCTGTCCTGTGTTTTTTATGCTGATTGTAACATCATCTTTATCTTTAGTTGTTTTTATCGTGATTTCTCCGTTTGGCGGAGTACGCTTTACAGCGTTTGACAAAAGCTGGGATATAATATAACCGCTCCATTTCGAATCGGTCAGTACCGTAAAATCTTCGTCGCCGAGTTTTAACGTTATCTTTTTGTAAGCGAAAAAGGTGGAGAACTGCTTCAAAGATGTGTTTATCAGGCTTCTCGTGCTAACTTGCGATATTGTATAATCGTCATAAAAGCTTCTTGATTTTATATGAAAGAGCACTTTCTGCGTGTTTTGCTGTATGGCTGAAAGCTCCATTTCAAGCCTTTCTTTTACATTTTCCATATCGCTTTCGAGCAAAAGCTTCATAGCCGATATAGGCACTTTTACGTCATGCACCCATTTTGTTATAAAGTCTAGTTCATCGGCAGAGCTGCTTACTACCTGTGCGCGATACCGGTTAAACTCGTTTGCAAGCTGAGTTATATCTTTAGAATAAATCCTGTCGCTCGGGAAGGAAAACTCTTCATTGCCCGTACCTCCGTTTTTTATATATTCGGATAGTTTTTTTATTCTCGATTTTGTTATAAAAAAGTCGACTACTATATAGAAAACCAGAAACAACAATATGCCCGAAAAAACATATATCAAGTTTCCTGATAAAAGGCTCGTATCAATCAGCATTATCGCAAAAACGAACACTATGCAAACTATTATCATTACGAACATATACCATTTTTCTTTTATGTAATCAAAAAAACTCATATAAGCTTATACCCTTCGCCCTTAACTGTTCCGATAATATCTTCTTGCTTTATGTCCTTTAGTTTTTTGCGAAGCCTGTTCACATTAACGGTCAAAGTGTTTTCATCCACGAACTGCTCGTCTTCCCAAAGCGATTTTATAAGCGCCGCCCTGCTGACGATTTTTCCCGAAGCTTTTATGAGCATCAGCAATATCCTGCAGTCATTACGCGCAAGTGTTACTTCGGTACCATTGCATGTTGCCACAGCTTTTTCAAGGTCAAGCACTATATCTTTATAAGATATTATGCTGTATGTGTTATCCACGTAATCGTAAGCGCGCCGCAGCGCCGCCTTGATTTTTGCAATAAGAACATCGACGGAAAACGGCTTTTCTATATAATCGTCTCCTCCGCCCGTAATAGCGCGTATTTTATCAGAATCGTCAGCTCTCGATGATATAAAAATTATGGGTATATTAGATGCTTTTCTTATTTTTTCGCACCAATAAAACCCGTCATAATAAGGCAGGTTAATATCCATAAGCACGAGATGAGGCTTTATTTCAAGATGTTTTTTAAATACATTTTCAAAATCTTTCACCTCGAAAGATTCCAATCCCCATTTATTAAGTTTTTCATGCAGTATAGACGAAATTGTGGTGTCGTCTTCTACTATCAGTATCTTATACATTAAAAATCACCCCGCGGCTTTTCAGCGCATAAATTCATACATATCATCGGCTTTTTCGCTGACGAATTTCTGCATGTCAATCACCGCCTGATTATATATTCCAGGCCCTATTTTCTCTAGTATAAAATCGAGTATCAGTTTGCTTTGCAGCTCTCCTATAGACTCGTCCCTTTCGCACTCAAAATAATTTTTTAGTTCCTGCGTCGCCGCATCGTATCGCTCTTTATCTAGTTCAATCTTGCTCATATTATACTCCAAATTTTTTTGATTTGTCTTTATTATACTATATATTTCCTTATGGTTCCTCTATCTTTTTATATAAAAAAGAACGCTCATTAAACGTTCTCTTAGAATGTGCCATTTTGAATGAACGAAGCGAATGAAGAATCTTTCGCATTTATTATTTTTGCGACTTGGCTCTGTCCGTTTTTCCGAGCACTGCTTTTCGCAAGCGTATGCTCATTGGCGTAACCTCTACAAGCTCGTCATCGGCGATAAACTCAAGTGATTGCTCTAAGCTAAGCACGGCAGCAGGCGTTAATTTCAGCGCTTCGTCAGAGCCCGAAGCCCTGGTGTTCGTAAGCTGTTTTTTCTTGCAAACGTTTATCACGATATCTTCCGCGCGCGCGTTCTCTCCGACTATCATTCCTTCGTATACTTTTGTTCCTGCGCCTATAAATAGCCGCCCTCTCTCCTGTGCATTAAAAAGCCCGTATGCTGTGCTTTCTCCGAGCTCATGCGAAATTATAGACCCTCTCTGGCGCTCGGGGATATCGCCCGCGTAGTCGCGGTAACCACAGAAAATATGATTGAGTATACCATTTCCTTTTGTGTCCGTCATAAACTCGTTTCTATAGCCTATAAGCCCCCTTGCCGGTATCTTGAACTCAAGCCTTGTGCTTGCCCCTTCTGTGCTCATATCGACAAGCGACGCTTTTCTCGTATTAAGCTTATCTATTACTACTCCTGTGTATTCGCCCGGAACATCTATCATCAAAAGCTCGAAAGGCTCCTGCCTTCTTCCTTTTTCCTCTTTGAATATAACGCGCGGCCGAGATACCGCAAACTCGTAGCCTTCTCTTCTCATTGTCTCTATCAAAATAGACAGATGAAGCTCTCCTCTTCCCGATACTTTAAAAGAATCGGTAGACTCCGTTTCCTCTACCCTTAAGCTGACGTTTGTCTCAAGCTCCCGCGTGAGCCTCTCTTTTATATTTCGCGTTGTTACGTATTTGCCTTCTTTTCCGGCAAAAGGGCTGTTGTTTACTATAAACTGCATAGATACTGTAGGTTCGTCTATTTTTACAAACGGCAGCGGCTCTATACATTCGGGATCGCAGACAGTTTCGCCTATGTTTATTCCCGGTATGCCAGCTATAGCGATTATGTCGCCAAATCTGGCGCTGTCCGTTTCTGTTCTTGTAAGCCCCGAAAACTCAAAAAGCTTTGTTATTTTAACGTTTTGCGAACTGCCGTCGTCTTTGCACAGCACAGCCGGCATACCTCTTTTCGCCATACCGCGCTCTACCCTGCCTATACCTATTCTTCCGAGATATTCATCGTAGTCTATGTTGCTTATAAGTATCTGGAGATTTCCGTCTTTATCGCCCTTTGGCGCGGGCACATGTTCTAAAATTGCCTCAAACAGCACGGACATATCTTTTTGCTGCCCACCCGGCACGAGCGACGCTGTTCCCTCTTTTGCCGAAGTATAAATCACGGGAAAATCAAGCTGGTCATCCTGCGCGTCAAGCGCTATAAATAAATCGATAATACCGTCAACAACTCTTTCGGGGTCTGCGCCCGGCCTGTCTATCTTGTTTACCACAGCCATCACATGCTTTTTTAGTGCAAGCGCTTTTTTTAGTACAAAACGCGTTTGGGGCATACACCCCTCAAAAGCATCCACGAGCAAAAGCACGCTGTCTACCATGGTCAGCACGCGCTCTACCTCTCCGCCAAAATCGGCGTGCCCGGGGGTATCAACTATGTTTATCTTTATTCCTTTATATTCAACGGCGGTGTTTTTAGAGAGTATGGTTATTCCCCGCTCCTGCTCTAAGTCTCCCGAATCCATTACTCTTTCGCGTACCGTCTCGTTTGTACGAAATGTCCCCGACTGCCTAAGCATCTGGTCGACAAGCGTCGTCTTGCCGTGGTCGACATGCGCGACAATCGCTATATTTCGAATTTTATCCTGTGTTTGCATAATAACCTCTTATGTTAATTTTTTTCAGCCGCACATGATTATATGCCTTTATTACCTATAATACAAGGTGTTTTATAAGAAATGCATCCAAAATTTTTATATCCAGGCAGTTGATTGATAAGGCACATAAATAAAATGAAGAGCTGCGAGCCTCTCGTCATTCACTTTTTATCCAACAGTCACTCCCGGACCCGAGAGAGTGCTCTTTCCGCCCGACAGTTTGTCTACCTGAACTTTTACGTTTATTCTCTCTTTTAGCGCGCCGACGTGTGATATAACGCCGACAAGCTTATTCTCGCGATTGCCAAGCGACGAGAGCGTCTGAAGCGCGGCTTCGAGATAATCTTCATCGAGCGAGGCAAACCCTTCGTCTATAAAAAGCGAATCTATACGAGTTTTGTTAGACGACATCTCTGAAAGCCCGAGCGCTAATGCCATAGATACTATAAAGCTTTCTCCTCCTGAAAGATTGCTTACAGGGCGTATATCGCCCGCCTGATAATTATCTAGCACGCTTATCTCGAGCGGCTTTGCGATGTTGCCTGAATCGCGCATTAGCAGATACCTGTCGCTCATTTTCATAAGGTTCGCGTTAGCATACTGTAATAGAACTTCAAATGTGATACCCTGCGCCATACGGCTGAATTTGTCACCCGTTGCCGAGCCTATAAGCGCATTGAGCCTGCTCCATTTCTCGTAAGCTTTTTTTAGCTGCTTTTCCTGGCTGCGCAAGTCTTTAAGCTGTTTTTTACGCTGATCGTTTGTTTCAAGCTGCTCCGCGACTCTGCCTTTTCTCTCCGTCTGTTTTGCCGACAACGCCCGCAGAGCGTTTGCCATACTGTTTATATCGCCGATGTTTCGCCCTGCGTCTTTTGAAACCTTTTGCGATAAATCGCAAATATCAGCAAATAATCCTCTTATTTCATCATCGCCGAAAACAGGCTCTGAACACATTTTATCCGCATTTTCCACAGCCTGCTTATACGCTTGCCCAAGCTTAATGTTCTGCTTCTCAATTTCTTTTTTTGTGCGCTCGATATCGTTTATATTCTGCTGTGCGTCGCTTTTTGCTTTTTGGCTTTTTTCACGGCACTCTTCTAAAACTTTCTGCGCTTCTTCAAGCAGCTTTTCCGCCATCTGCTCTTCTTTATCCGCCTGTCTTTGCCCGAAAATCTTTATGCGCTCCTGTACGTTTTTACCAAGCTCTTTTTGTGCTTTTTCTTTTGCTTCCTGCCTTTTTTCGTTGCGCAGCTGCGTATCTTTTATCGTCTGCTTATTGTTGTCTATTATAAGCACGTCTTTATCCACTTCGCCGAGCTGCCTTGTGAATCTTGATACCTCGCCGCTGGCGGCGCTGTGCTCTTTTAGAAGCTCAGAATATTTTCGCATTATAACCTTCGCTTCATCTATCAGCTCTTCTATCTTTTTTTCGGCCGTGTCATCTATAAAATCAACGCCCGTATCTTCAAGCCTTGCGCCTATCCCCGCCAGCCTTACTTTATTCTCATTGATAACAGCGGTTTTTTCTTTGACCAGTTTATCTTCGGCGGCAAGGCTGCTTTTTATATCTATAATATCCCGCTTTGTTTTTTCTATCTCTTTTAAAAGCAGAGTTTTTTGCTCGTTTATATATTGTAAGTTTTTTTCGGCTTGCTCTGCATCAATGCCCGGATGATGCAAAGCGCCGCAAAGCGGGCATGGTTTTCCGTCCTCTAATTTGCTGCGCTCCTGCCCAAACTTTTCTTCGAGCCTTGCGAGCAAAAGTTTTTCCTGCATCTCTTCATTTTTAGCTTTTTGCTCTTTTTCTTTTTCCTCAAGCTTTTCCGCTTTTTTATAAAGCTCTGACTGCCGAATTTCAGACAACAAAACGGCTCTTTGCGACTGCGCTATAGGCAAAGCGATTTCGAGCAGGTCTGCCCTTGCCTGCCAGTATTTTTCATCTTTTCCTGCAAGAGTTTTTTCTATCTTGCCGCGCATATTTTTTTCTTTGTCAGTCGCGCCTTTTAAATCCGCCTTGGCTTCCGCGCGTATTATATCGGCCGCATCGTGTGTCTCATACAAGCTTTTTAGTTTTGCGTTGTCCGCGCCGGGCAGGTACTTTTTAAAAAGATTAAGAATTACCGATTTATATTCGCGTATCTTTTTTTCATCGCCGTCTATCTCGCTTTCTATTCTTTTAATATTGTTTTTTTCCACTGCTATTTTATTGTCGAGTTCCCTGACTGTTTTAAGCGTTTTTTGCAGATCTGACTGCTGCTGTTTTGTCTTTTGCTCATTTATTTTGGCCGTTTCAAATTTCTTATTTTGCTCTAAAAGCTCTTGTTCAAGCCGCTTTTTTTCTTTCTCGTATACTTCAAGAGACTCTTGCAGCTCTGCTGCTTTTTTTATTGACTCCGCGCAAAACACAAACCTTTCGCCAAGCTCGCTGTATTCGGCAATCGCGCCGCCAAGCTGCTTAGCCTCATTTTCGAGCTCTTTTTGGCGGACATCATCAAGCACATTAACCGCGTCTATCTTAGTTCTTATCTCAAAAAGCCCCGCTTCGTGTTTCTTTGCTCTTTGATAAACAGCTATAGATATATTGCGGTAGATATCCATATCAGAAATCTGCTCTAATATTCCCGCCCTCGTATTAGAGTCCGCTTTTAAAAACTCTGTGAACTCAAACTGCGCAAGCATTATAGACCGACGGAACTGGTTATAGTCTAGCCCAGTTATTTCGGTGATTTTCGCATTTACCTCTTTTATCATACTGGCAATGATACTTCCCGTGCCGTCCTGCCCGTATTCAATAACCTCTCTTTTTACCTGGCGAAAAGGGTTTTGCCCCTTTGCCCTCGCGTGAGAAAATACCGCTTTATATTTTTTGCCTCTCGACCAGAAAGTAACCTCTGCGCCGCATTCGCTTTCCGCTTTTGTCATTATCTCGTTTTGCGTTTCGCTAATCATATTTATACGCGGCGTTTTTCCGTACAACGCCAGGCATATGGCATCGAATATGGTGCTTTTTCCGGCGCCCGAAGGCCCAACTATCGCGAAAAGCCCTTCTGCGTAATCGCTTTGCGTAAAATCTATCTCGAAAGTTCCGGCAAGAGAATTTATATTGTGAATGAGCACCTTTTCTATTCGCATGATTGGGCCTCCTCAACTTCCGCCGCGATTTCATTAAAGCATTCTATAAGCTCTCCTTTATGCTCTTCGCTGTACGAATTGGCCTCAATACACTTTAAAAAAACGTCCTGCACTTTCATGCTTTCAAGAGTTTCGCTCGGCTCGGTTGTGAGTATGCTGCCGAGAAGCGCGCTGTTTCTTATGCTTAAAACTTCTGCGTTTTTGCCTTTTACCGCCTCGTATATATCCGCCGAAAGCCCCGGGTAAATTTCTTTTCCCGTATATGTTATCTCTATCCAAACATCCTCGTCTGCTGTATCTTTTAAATCGCGCATTATATCAGAATATTCGCCCGAAATAGTTTTCATAGCCTGAAAGGAGGGCACTTTTATTTTCTCAACAGAAATCCCACCATCCGTATCAATCTCTAAGACGTATTTGCTTTTTTCTGTCTCTGAAAAACTCATAGCAAGAGGCGACCCGCAGTACCTAATATTATCTCTGCCCATCACTTTTTGTTCGCTGTGTATATGCCCGAGAGCAACATAATCAAAGACTTCCGGGAATATATCCGCGCCCACCTGCCCTAAGCTGCCTACATACAAATCTCTTACGCCGTCGCCCTGCCGAACGCTCGCGCCCTGTGCGAACAAATGGCCCGTCGCAATAATCGGCAAACCTATTCCCCATTTTTCTCTTTTTCGTACCGCTGCGTTTGCAACATCGCTGTATAGCCTTTCGGTCGCCGTCACGATTTTTTCATCGCTGTTTATATTATCGTCCTCAATTTTGACCATCTCGTTTTTCCTAAGATAAGGCACGGCGCAGCACACCGCCGCTGCCTTGCCGCTGTTATCAGTTAATGGTATAACGTGGTCCTCGGGCTCTCGCGGAAACCCTATTACGTGTATATTCAGGCTTTCGAGCACGCCCGCGGGCGCTTCAAGCATACTTGGAGAATCGTGATTGCCCGCTACAATAACAGCATTTTTGCAGTTTGTGCAAAGCAGAGACTTTAAAAAATCGTAATACAGTTTCTGCGCCCCGCCTCCCGGCACACCGGTATCAAAAATATCGCCCGATACAACAAGCGCTTCGATTTGCCTTGTTTTAATCTGCTCAATAAACCAGGAGAGAAACTTTTCGTGTTCCTCGTGCCTCTTTTTTGAGTAAAGCGCGTGCCCTATATGCCAGTCGGATGTATGTAATATTTTCATAGGCGCCTCCGAATTTCCTTGAAATGCTATCGAAAATGGTGTCGATTCTTGCTGCCGCAAATTTCTAATTAATTGTATCATGCGCCCTGTGTGTTTTCAATGTAACCATAAAAATAGGATGCGCCTTACTAAGACACATCCTGAAAATGCGTTTGTTATAAAAAACTATATCTTAAGCGCGGCAAACCTCTCCATAGCTTTTACCGTGTTCTCTCTTGTGTTAAAAGCGGTCAGCCTAAAATACCCTTCGCCCGCGTTTCCAAAGCCCGCGCCCGGTGTTCCTGCAACGTTCGCTTCTTTTAGCAGCTTATCAAAGAAATCCCACGAAGGCATACCGCCCGGAGTTTTGAGCCAAATGTACGGTGCGTTTATTCCGCCGAAACATTCTATGCCAAGCGATGATAAACCGTCGAGTATCACCTTAGCGTTTCCAAGATAATAATCTATGATTTCTTTAATCTGTTTCTTGCCGTCCGGCGAATAACAGGCAAGCGCACCCTTTTGGGTGATATACGGTACACCGTTGAATTTTGTTGTGTGCCGCCGGTTCCACATGGAGTTCAGCGACTGCGTCTCGCCGTCGCTGTTTATGCCGAAAAGCGTTTTCGGCACCACAGTATACGCGCACCTTGTGCCCGTGAACCCTGCCGTTTTAGAAAAGCTTCTGAACTCTATAGCGACCTGTTTTGCGCCGTCTATCTCGTAAATGCTGTGCGGAACATCGTCCTGCCTTATAAACGCTTCGTACGCCGCGTCAAAAAGTATGAGCGCATTATTTGCCTTTGCGTAATTCACCCACTCTGTCAGTTCATCTTTTGTCAGCACAGTTCCCGTAGGGTTATTGGGGTAACAAAGGTAAATGATGTCCACATTGCCAGAAGGCAGCGCCGGTTTAAAACTATTCCCTGCGCTTGCCGTAAGGTAAGTTATATCCGAGTAACCTTTTTTGTTTTCGTCGTATTCGCCCGAACGCCCCGACATCACGTTTGTATCAACGTACACGGGATATACGGGGTCTTGAACGGCAACGCGGCACATATCGGAAAAAAGCTCGCCTATGTTGCCCGTGTCGCATTTCGCACCGTCGGAAACGAAAATCTCGTCAGCAGAAATATCAAGGCCGGAGAAATCGTTATCAGCAATCGCCTCGCGCAGCCAGGCGTACCCCTGCTCGGGTCCGTATCCGTGAAATTTGTCTGCCGTCGCCATATCATCTACCGCGCTTTTCATTGCGTCGGTAATTGCCGGCGGCAGCGGGCACGTAACATCGCCTATGCCGAGCTTTATTATATCTTCGCCCTTATGGGCATTTATTCTCTTTGCCATTTCGGAAAAAAGATAACTTCCTCTAAGCCTTTGGTAATTTTCATTGATTAATATCATGCAGTATCCTTCTCCTTCGTATAAAATCTTATTTAAAAAGCTTTTCTTATAGCCTTTTTCATCGCTTCTATAGGCGCATCCATGCCCGTCCATATTTTAAAACCAATCGCTCCCTGATACACCAGCATACCCTGCCCACTGATGATTTTTGCCGCGCCGAGTTTTTTTGCCTGCTTTAAAAACGGCGTGTCGGGCGGATTTGGAATAACGTCGCAGACAACGAGCCTGCCGTTAACACAAGACATATCAATATCGGGCAAACTGGTGTCGGGATAAAGCCCGACAGACGTCGCATTAACCAAAATATCCGCTTCGGCAGGTTTTTGCGCCCTGCCTGTCCATTGTATAAACTCGGCTTTGCTTCCTGTTTTTTCGTTTACCAGATCGGCAAGCGACTGCCCTCGCTCTTTGTTTCGATTTATTATATAAATCTTCGCGGCTCCTTCGAGCGCAGTTTCCACAGCTATAGCCCGCGCGGCGCCGCCCGCTCCGAGAAGCGCAATGACCGCTCCTTTTATTTGAACTTTCTCTTGCTTAAGTGCGCGCGTAAAGCCCTGTCCGTCTGTGTTATATCCAATAAGCTTTCCGTTATCGTTCTTTACCGTATTAACCGCGCCTATGAGCTTTGCGCTTTTATCTATCTCGTCAAGAAAAGGCATGCAGGCGACTTTATGCGGTATGGTCATATTCATGCCTTTAAAGTTAAGCGCGCGTATGGAAGCAATAGCGTCGCCTAAATCCTCCGGCTTTACGAGCAGGTTAAGATAATGCCAGAAAAGCCCCTTTGCCGCAAACGCCGCGTCTTGTATTACGACGGTCGGGTTCTCGTCTACAGGATATCCGAACACTCCTACGAGTTCCTGCCTAAAATTTTCTGCCATAACCTACACTCACCAGCTTTCCCCATTAAAAAAAACATATGTTAGCCTTATTTTCTGTCTATTATACTACAGCACATAAGGCAGCGGCGTCAATACTTATGAGCTTTGTTTGCAGGTATTCTTATGCATGTTCCCTCAGTAAATTCGCTTGGCCTGACGTTCTCGTTGGCGGCAAGAAGAGCGCTGACTTTTATTCCGAATTTGCCGGCGACGCAAACTACATCTTCTCCTTTTTCTATGGTATAGAGTTCGCCTCCGGCATGCCTTGGCATTTTTCTTTCTATGTTTACTTTCTGCCCCGGTTTTACATCAAGCGGGCTGATGCCCGGATTAAGAGCGCAAAACGTCGTAACATCCATATTATATTTTCTTAGCACATCGAAAAGCCCTTCGTTTTCTTTTAGTATATAGCTTTCATCCGAAGTTTTATGTGAGCCGTGCGGAATAATTATTATCTGCCCGGGAATATAGTACGACGGGTTAAGATAAGGGTTTGCGCCAAGCAGCACATCAAGCGTTATGTCATGCCGCTTTGCGATTTTAAAAAGTGTGTCGCCTTTTTTAACCGTGTAAAAAGAACCTCTTGCGCATCCGCCGCATTTACAGGGAATTTTCAGCGCCGCTCCTTTTGTTATATTACTAATATCATTGCTGTTTTTTATCTCTTTTTCGCTGACCGAAAACTTTTTTGCTATAGACTCAAAAGTTTCGCCCTCCTGAGCGCAGTAATCAAAATAGCTGTAAGGGCACTGCATCATTTATCTCGCCTCGCTAAAAAATTTTATTACTATATTTATATTTTGAGCCTTTGCAATTAATGACGCGGTTTTAAGGCAGATATAAAATCGCCGTTAAAAAAGAGAATATTAATAAATTGAGTTTGCATTTTACAGAGCTGATTGATAAAATGAGAGTTAATCACAAAGTTACAAGTAATTCAATATTCGATAAAGGGCGGCAGAAAATGCAAAGCATTGCAAAGCAGATTGAAAAACTTAAAAAAGAAAAAAACGCGGTCATACTCGCGCATTATTACCAGACCGGAGATATTATCGATATCGCGGACATGGTGGGAGATTCTTACGGACTCAGCAAAAAAGCAAAAGAAACGCGAGCTGATATCATAGTTTTTTGCGGAGTAAGGTTTATGGCGGAAAGCGCCAAGATATTAAGCCCGGATAAAAAAGTCCTTCTTCCCGTGAGCGGCGCAGGCTGCCCCATGGCGGATATGGTAACTCCGCAGGATATAATAAACCTCAGAAAAAAATATCCGCAGGCTGCGGTTGTGTGCTATGTCAACTCGACATCGCAAGTAAAGGCGCAAAGCGACGTATGCGTAACCTCATCTAATGCGGTAATTGTTGTGCGCTCGCTAAAAGAAAAACAGATAATTTTCGTGCCCGACCAGAACCTTGCCAGATACGTCGCCAGCAAACTGCCCGAAAAGCAGATTATACTGTTTGACGGATATTGCATAGTCCACCACCAGGTAAGCGCAAAAGAAGTTGATGATGTTAAGGCCTCTCTGCCTGACGCTTTGCTTCTCGTGCATCCCGAATGCGCGCAGGAAGTAGTGCAAAAGGCCGATTTTGTAGGAAGCACGGCAGGAATAATAGAATATGCCAAATCGTCCGAAAATGAGGAGTTTATTATAGGAACAGAACTGGGTATCATGCATGTTTTGAAAAAACAAAATCCCAATAAAAAATTCTATCTTTTAACTCCCAGGCTACTGTGCTCTAATATGAAAAAAACAAAGATTGCTGATGTTCGTGATGCGCTTTTGTTAGAACAGCACGAGATACAGCTTGATAAGCAAGTTATGCAAAAAGCCAAAAAAAGCCTTGACCGAATGCTGATGGCTTGATGATCATTATTTTGAGACGGGAGCTTTTATGAGAAGGTATGTTTTTGATATATCAAAAAAAGATGTACAGACACACGACATTGATGTCGCTATAATCGGCAGCGGGCTGGCAGGCCTTTATTCGGCGTACCATTTAGACGAATCGCTCTCGTGCGCTCTTTTTACCAAGGAAGAAATTGAAACGAGTTCTTCTTCGCTTGCCCAGGGCGGTATTGCCGCCGTTACCGAAAAGGACGATAATTTCACATATCATTTTCAGGATACCATTAACGCGGGCGCGGGCATGTGCGACGAAAAAGCGGTACGCATAATAGTTGAAGAAGGGCCAAAAGAGATAGAAGAACTTTTAGCACTCGGTGCAAACTTTGACCTTGACAGCAAAGGCAACCTTTTAACTACGCGCGAAGGCGGCCATGGCATGAGCCGTATACTGCACGCAGGCGGAGACGCTACCGGCCTTGAGATGGTAAGAACATTAAAAGAAACGGTAAAGCGCAAAAAAAGCGTTGCTCTGCATGAAAATTCTTTTGTTGCCGATATTATCACGGATAAAACGGGCGTCGTCGGTTTAATGGTATACGAAAACGGCGGCTGGCATTTATATGCAACAAATCATGTAATATTAGCTTCGGGGGGCCTCGGCCAAATATACAGGTACACTACCAACCCGAGCGTAGCGACGGGCGACGGGTTCGCTCTTGCCGAGCGCGCGGGCGCGGCCATGGAAAATATGGAGTTTATACAGTTTCACCCTACAGGATTATATACTCCCGAAAACCGCAACAAGCAGTGTTTTTTAATATCAGAGGCGGTACGCGGCGAAGGAGGCATACTTCTAAACGATGCGGGCGAAAGATTTATGAAAGGGCGTCATCCGCTTGCTGAACTGGCGCCGAGAGACATAGTCGCGCGAGAAATATATAACGAGATACAAAACCAGAAATCACCGTTTGTTAAACTTGATATTACGCATAAATCAAAAGATTTTTTAAAGAGCCGTTTTCCGACAATTTACAACACCTGCAAGCAAACTGGCATAGATATTTCAAAAGATTATATACCCGTCGGCCCTGTACAGCATTATATGATGGGCGGCGTAAAATCTGATCTTATGGGGAAAACAAACGTAAACGGGCTTTTGGTATGCGGCGAAGTTGCGTCAACGGGCGTGCACGGCGCAAACCGGCTTGCGAGCAATTCTACTTTAGAATGCCTCGTATTCGGAAGAAGATGCGCGAAAGTCGTCAGCGAAGCGTTTACCAAACAAAAAGATAAAAATATAATGCCTGTTCTAGCTGCTGCCAAAGACAAAAAATTTGATACGACTGCGGCTATGATAAGTATTAAAGGCCTCATGATAAGATACTGCGGTATTTTGCGCAGCGACGAGAATCTGAAATATGCAGCAGGAAAAATTGATGACTTGTTCGCTAAATTAAGAAACGCGCGGCTTAGCACCATCAAACAAATGGAGCTTTATAACATGACTATAGTCGCAAAAAATATTTTAAAGTGCGCTCAAAAAAGAAAAAATTCTGTAGGTGCGCATTTCCGCACAGACGAAGGAGAAACTTCTGATGATTGACAATACGCTGCTTAATAAGATAATAAAAAGAGCGCTCGAAGAAGATTTGAATACAGGCGATATAACAACAATGAGCACCGTGCCAAAAGAAACAAATATCAGCGGAAATTTTATCGCCAAGACAGATGGTATTCTTTGCGGAATAGATATCGCAAAATCGGTTTTTGCGTACTTAGACCCGCAGGTTAAATTAGACTGCTTTTTCAAAGACGGCGATACTGTAAAAAAAGGCGATGTCATAGCCAAAATTAAAGGGCGGGCAATATCTGTGCTCTCGGGCGAAAGGCTCGCGCTTAACCTTATGCAGCGTCTTTCGGGAATAGCCACCAAAACAAGACAGGCGGCAGATAAGGTTGCTAATTTTGATGTAAGAATCCTTGACACGAGAAAGACAACGCCGGGGCTGCGCATGCTCGAAAAATACGCAGTGCGAACGGGCGGCGGATATAACCACCGCTTTACGCTCTCTGACGGCGTGCTCATTAAAGACAACCATATAAAAGCGGCGGGCGGTATAGGCAAGGCCGTTTCGGCGGCAAGAGATTTTGTGCCGCACACTTTAAAGATTGAGGTAGAAGTCGAGACGATTGAGCAGGTTAAGCAGGCGCTTGCTGCCCGCGCGGATATCATAATGCTCGATAACATGAGCAATGATATGATGAGCCAGGCGGTTGCATTAATAGACAAAAAAGCATTAGTTGAAGCGTCGGGAAACATGGACGGAAAAGACCTTCGCGAAGTTGCCGAGACCGGCGTCGATTTTATATCGATAGGCGCGCTTACTAATTCGGTTAACCCACTGGATATAAGTTTAAAATTTGATTAAAGAGATTTTTGGAAAAGCCGCAGCAAAAATGCTGCGGCTTTTTCCTTTGGCAGCGGAACTAGGATTCGAAACAGAATTAAACGTATTTTCTGGTATTTTCCTGTTATGTCATGTCCAGAAAATGCCTTTATAAAGGCATTATTTGTTTCGTTGTGTCTATAGCGTTCCAAGCGATTATAAAGCTTTTGTATCCAAACCAATATTCCTATTTTTTGATAATGAGTATATTATAATATTCCACAATCATTTTTCAGAGTGAGCTTTTTGCATTAGTATCTTTCCTCCTAATTGCCTTTGAAGCTATGATTCCTTGACTTATTTTAATGTCTACCTCTTGTAATTTGCTGATGATCTATTCATCTGTGTAAATTCTTTTAGCAATATTCCTTCATCTCTTGATTTATTATATCATCAGTAAATCCCCACTTTTCATACCTTTAACCAGCTTTTTAGCTCTCCCCCATATCCTGCAGCCTCTCAAAGAAACCATGAAGCTCTACCATATACTTAGAGTAAAGCTCGATATGCTTAGCATATTTCTCTTTCATTTCCGGCTTTGGATCATAAGCCTTCTCTTCTTTGACAAACCGTTTCGCCGTCTCTTTTATATCCTTGAACACGCCTATCGCATTGCCCGCTAGTATCGCCGCTCCCCACATAGCAACATCCTCGCGGTTCAGCGTCTTGTACCTCTTCCCCTGTGCGTCAGCGCACATCTGTGTCCAGACAGGCGATTTCGCACCGCCGCCTATTATCTTTATGTTATCAATATTGTACTCAGGATAAAGCCTCTCGATGCTTCTTAAGCATAATGTAAAATCGTAGGTAAAGCTTTCGAGCAACGCTCGGTAAAAATGTTCTTTCTTATGGCTCCAGTCATGCCCCATCCACAATCCTCGCAAAGCTCCGTCAAGCGGCATCGAGCTCCCGCCTAAAAGCCCCAGCGCCATAAGCCCGTCGCACCCTATCGGCAACGCATCTACCTTCTTCTCTATCTCGGCAAACATCTCTTTTGTAGAAACGCCTTCTTGTCTTACAAAAGTATTCATGAACCAGTCAAGCGTTATTCCCGAACCGGCAACGAAGTGTACCGCGTAAAACTCACCGGGTACAGCCGATGGAACGACATCAAGCCGCCTCTCCTTTAGATCCGGCCTGTATTGCTCCACACACGTACTGATCATACCATACGAAGACGCTTCAAAAATCGTCTCTCCGGGCGTCACAATAGCGGCCCCTAGCGCACCAGCAGCTTTATCGCCCGCCCCGGAAACAAGCGGAACGCCTTCCTTCAACCCCATTACATCAGCCATTTTCCCGGAAAGACGGCCGCATATGTAGTTTGACCTCACTATTTTTGGCAGATACTTTTTTTCAAGTCCTATGGCGTCACATATCTTGTCAGACCATTGGTCGTTTTGTACATCCGCAAGTCCCGTCCATTCTGTATACGACCTGTCTATTACCGCTTCTTCTATCGGCACATTCCCAAGCCTGCCGATAACATATCCGCTAATCATCAGATACTTGGCGATTTTTTTGCTTTCGTCGGGAAACTCATTTTTGAACCATTCATATTTTGGAGCCATCTGAGGAAAATTAGTACCCGCAATCCCTAGGAAGTCATCCTTGAGTTCCCCCATCTGCCGCTCCGCATACGGCATATACCGGCTGTCAAGCGAGCAAGACCAAGTTGTTATATCATTCCAGTCCTTGTCTACCCCCATGAATCCGGACATCTGCCCGGTAAAAGCGATAGCCTCTATGTTTTTAGCACGGTCTCCAAGCGCTTGCGATATCTTTTTTACGCATTCAACTACCGATTCAAAAAGCTCCTCGCCTTTCTGTATAAACACTCCCGGGCTTGGCCGGTAATCTTTTACAGGCTCATTTGCAATCGCCACACAATTACTTGACGTATCATATACTCCCGCCTTTATGAAGCTCGTCCCAAGGTCAACCGCCAGCAGTAATACTTCTTGCATTTTCCCTTTTCCTCCTCAATAATCTCTCTGTTAAAACAATTTGAGAGCAAAAGACAATCTTATTGCAGCTTGTCAAATGCCCTCAAATCACCCCTTCACTCTACTAAAAATCAGAGGTATTAGCATCTATATATTTTTTGTTCGCACCTTTTTACTCATACTCCCGTATCAGTCTTTTCCTGATTCGGCTGTCCGTTCCAAGCCGACAAGCCTCCGTCCACGGGAATGTTCACTCCGCATAGATGTGTAGCCTGATCGGACGCGAGATATACGATCACGTTTGCGCACCACTCCGGCTCGCACAACGCCCTTGCGGGCATATTCTTGCGGAAACTCTCCAAAACCGCTCTAGATGCGCCCGTTAAAAACATTGGCGTCTTGACCGCCGAAGGCGATATTATGTTAACACGCACGCCCTGCATTGAGTAATCCATGGCTACTGCCCTCGACATCGCTATAACGGCGCCTTTTGTCGCGCAGTAAAGCGACATGTTATAATCTCCGCCCATACCAGATACTGATGCAACATTAACTATTGCGCCCTTCTTCTTGGCGAGCATCTGGGGCCCGAACGCCTTCATGGTATGGAATGTACCGCGTACATTTACATCAAACTGGAAATCATAGTCCTCTTCCGGCGCATCCTCAATCTGCCCAACTCGGAACACACCCGCACAGTTTGCCAACACATCCGCTCCGCCTGCATCGTTAACCATCTTTGCAAGAGCCTCTACCTGTTCCCATTTGCCTACATCCGCAGCCTTACAGAAAACATTACCCGGATAATCCTTTTCGAACTCGCCGCATACGCTCTGAAGCTGATCCGCTTTCCAATCCGTCATAAAAACTTTATCACCAAGCTTCAAGAAAGCTTCTACCGTTGACTTGCCAACTCCTGATGCAGCCCCTGTAACTACTACATTTCTCATTTTATTACCTCCTTAAAGCGCCTGGCAGAGTTCTATGTGCTCGTTATCCGGCCCACGGAAAAACACCCACTTGGTGCCATTCGGGAACATATCCGCACAGAACATCTGATCTTCCGTCTCAAACTTAATTCCTTTTGCCTCCAGCTCTTTACGGATTTCTTCTATATCATCCACCGCGTAAGCAACATGATCTGTCATGCCATCTCCCGGATTGGAACCGATCTTCCTCTGCACCAATTCCAAACATACGCTCCCCTTCTTTACAAATGCACACGTAAACGTATTCCCGTCTGCATCAAAAGAACATTGCTCTATGCACTCAAGTCCTAATATATCATTATAAAACTTCTTAGATTTCTCCACATCGTCCACAAATATACCGATGTGCCCTAATCCAGTTACTTGTGCCATATCTTTTCTCCTTAATTCTTAATCAACACTTTTATACAATTCGAAGAATTATTCATCACGAATTCAAATGCTTCTTTTACTTTATCTAATGGGAATTCCTGTGTTAACAACAAATCTAAATTTATTTTCTTTTTTTCAACCATTTTAGCCGCTTCTCTAAAATCTTCCCATGTATATTCAAGTGCACCCCGAATCGCTATCTCTCTATCTTCTACCCGGAACATATCCACCTTCGGAGTCATTCCATAAACCCCCATTGCGATAACTTCTCCACCACGATCTGTATGTTTTACACATGTTGAGAGGCTCTTTTCGTTTCCAACGCACTCAAACGTGTATCTGGTATAATTCTTTCCTGTCTCTTTAACCAATGTTTCTTCAACAGACTCTTTTAAAATATTTATGGGTATTAATCCCAGCTCTTCTGCTATCTTTAATCTGCTATCTATAAGGTCGGAAATAAAAACTTTTTTTGCGCCCTTGTTTTTTGCAGAAACCGCTGTCAAAAGGCCGATTGTTCCCGCTCCTGATACCAACACATTTTCACTTCTAAGCTCTTTAATCATATTCGCACCGTGGACACCAACTGCCAGCGGTTCAATCATCGCAGCATGACGCAAATCAGTGTTATCATCTAATACAATTGCATTATCAGCATCAACAATAAAATAATCAGCCATCCCTCCCATATAGAACGTCTGTTCAGGACATATTGCCACTAAACCTTTTTTACAGGTCCAGCATTGCCCGCAACTTCTTACCGGTTGTACTGTAACTTTTTTGCCGATTTCTAAACCTTTCACACCAGAACCTATGTCGTCTACGATTCCTGAAAACTCATGCCCCAATTCAACCGGATATTTACCTTCCATCAGCGGATGCTCGCCTTTGAATATATGAATATCCGAACCACATATCCCGCAATAAGCCACTTTAATTCTGACTTGTCCCGATCCGGCCTTAGGCATTTCCATTTCTCTAATATTCAAATTTTTTATATCTTCACAATACACTTGTTTCATATTCATTTATTCTCCATATTTTTCAATTTATCTATACAAGCTTTTTCTCTGCCTCTTCAAGCACCTTGAGCCCGTCTATCCAATACTTATCCGTTTGGAAACGAGAACCGTCACATCTTTCCATATAATCGAAAAAGAACGCAACGGGCGGCAGCAATTCAAGCGCAAGATATCCATCATATCCGATATCTTTTAGCGTTTGCAATATTTTTACGAAATCATGTGACCCCGTTCCCGGAGCCTCTCTTCCGCTGTCCGAAAGATGAATATGCACAAGATAATCTTTTTGATCGATAAGCGCCTGATACATATCCTTTTCTTCAAATTGCATATGGAAAAAGTCCCCGTGCACCCCTATGTTAGGCATGTCTACTGCTTTTACCCACCTAACCGCTTCTGCAAGCGTATTAATAAGATGATTGTCGTATCTATTCCAAGCTTCAAGGCAAAGTGTGACATCATGCTTTTGAGCATATTCCGTAGAGATACGCATACTTTCAACACCATACTTAAACTCGTCCTCAGGATCCGCAAGCGGTACCGGTTTTAAAAATTCGCCGGGATATACGATAGCCATGTGGCAGTCCTGCTCAGAAGCAAAATCTATTGTTTTTTTCATATAATCGATTGATTTTTTACGAACTCTTGTTATTGGGCTGGAGAGGCAGGTTCCTTCTAGAAACACGCTGCACATCGAACCCATCTTCAATCCTTCGCCTTCAAGGACTTCTTTTATCTCTTTGGATTTTTCATAGTAATCATTGAATCCGGGTATTTCTACATATTTAAACCCGCATCTGGCTGCCCTTTTGAAAGATTTAGCTATATCCTCCACTGGGCGGTTTATCATTGAATTGTATTCATATTTGAATTGCATTTATTATACCTCCTTCAATAGGTTAACTTATTATTTTTCATGGTCTTCATTGCATAAATTATTGATACTGCCTATTGCTATTTTTCTTTAGCCATACGTAATTTCTGTAAACAATCAAAGCTTACCGCCAACAACAAAACAACACCCTGTACAACAATTTGCACATACTCGCTTACATTTGCCAGAGCCATACCATTTGCAAGCACGCCCATTATAAACACACCAATCAAGCAACCAAACACTGAGGCCGATCCACCTGAAATACTTGTTCCTCCCAGAACACATGCTATAATAACATCGAACTCAAACCCTCCTCCTGTATTCGGCGATCCTGTGTTGATCCTTGAAAGGGTCACTATACCTGCTATACATGCAAATACACTGCTCAACACATATACGCTCGTCTTCATGACGTCAACATTTATACCAGAAAGTTTTGCAGCTTCCTCGTTTCCTCCTATGGCAACATAATATCTGCCATAAGTCGTTTTATAAAGCAATAACCATGCCAATACAAAAGTAATCGCAAAGATAATTACAGGTATCGGGATATATGCCAAGTACCCTTGTCCAATTACTTTAAATTCTGTAGTAAAACCATATATGGGTAACCCGCCGCATATAAGGTAGGCTGCACCTTGAAGTATTTTCATAAAAGCAAGCGTCGCAATAAAGGGCGGTATCTTTACCTTCGTAATAAACAAGCCAGTAATCAAGCCCGCTATAATGGCCATGACAATGCATATTAGTATTGCCAGGTACATATTCATACCCATATTAACCATCATGTAGGCGCATATGATATTTGTAAATGTAACTTGTGAGCCTACTGATAAATCTATACCTCCCACTAACAATACAAACATCATACCTGCAGCGGCAATCCCGACCATTGATACTTGTCTTGCAATATTTAACGTATTGTTAATTGAAAAGAAATTATTTGCAGTAAATGAAAAGAATATAACAAGAGCAATTAACACAAATACGATTGCATACTTCCCTAAGAATTTCGCCTTTCCTTCTTTATACATTATATACCATTTCCTCCATTCAACTTACCTTTGATGCATAGTGCATTATTTTTTCTTGAGAAAACTCTTCTCTTTTTAACTGGGCTCGTATTTTCCGTTCGCACAAAACAAGTATTCGATCAGACATTCCCATTAACTCAGGCATCTCCGACGAAATCATAATTATTGTTTTACCCTGTTTAACCATCTCATTTATGAGTATGTATATTTCATATTTTGCCCCAACGTCTATACCTCTGGTCGGCTCATCCATTATAATTAGATCGGGCTGTGCCGCAAGCCATTTTGCAACAACAACCTTTTGCTGGTTGCCCCCGCTCAGATTTTTCACAAGCTGTTGTATAGACGGTGCTTTTATTGTAAGTGCATTTTTATATTTATCAATAATTTTTCTTTCTTTACTTCTATTGATCCAGGACAAAAAGGATATCTTACTTAACATAGCAAGCGTAATATTCTGGGCAATTGACATATGTGCTAATATACCATGCTCTTTACGGTTTTCCGGCACCAACACGATTCCGTGAGCAATCGCATCTTTGGGAGATTTAACATGTATTTCCTTCCCCTTCAATTTCAACTTTCCAGATTTTATCTTTGCAGTGCCGAATATTAATTGCGCCATCTCCGTACGCCCAGCACCTACAAGGCCGCCCAAGCCCAGTATTTCTCCTCGATATAGCTTCATATTTAAGTTTTCAAATCCATTACCTGATACCCCTTCCATTTCCAGCAGTACTTCATCGGTAATCTGGGGCTCCTCTTTAGGAAATATGTTTTTTATTTCACGTCCTACCATCATTGTAATAAGCGTATCTCTTGTTATCTCGTTTGTATCCATAGTCGTAATTAGCTTACCATCCCTCATAACAGAAACTCTGTCAGATACCTCAAATATTTCTTCTAATCGATGTGAGATATATATAATACTGACTCCGGAGGCTTTCAATGTTCTTATCAATTTGAATAACGTCTCCACTTCTGCATCTGTCAATGGTGCAGTGGGCTCATCCATTATCAACACTTTTATATCCGTTATTAATACTTTACCGATTTCAACTAGCTGTTGATATCCAACGGAAAGATTTTTTATTTGATCGTTTATATCTATCTTTATATCTAACTGATCAAACACCTGCAGGGCACGCTTTTTCATTTCTTTTTTCTTTAAAAATTTCCCAACCTTTATCTCTCGTCCCAAGAACAGATTTTCCCACACGGTGAGTTCATTTACCAGATTAAATTCCTGATAGATAACACCAATACCTAATTCTTTCGAGCTATGTGGGTTAAAACCTTTATATTCTTCGCCTTCAATTACTATCGTACCGGAGCTGGGTTTATGTGCGCCTGCTGCAGTTTTTATCAATGTTGATTTGCCTGCGCCATTCTCACCAACAAGCGCATGCACCTCACCCTTACGAAGTGAAAAGCTCACATCATCTATTGCCAAAACACCCGGAAACGTTTTAGTAATATTACGAAATTCAAAAAAAGTCTTTTTATTTCCCACTTAATTTCCTCTTTCGTTTTTTTTATAATTCTACAGACACGAACAGCAAATATATTACCGTTCGTGTCTGCACCTATTTATACCTTTATTCTAAATAATCTCCAAAATACGCCAGGGCTTCGTAATCAACCGTTACTTCAATATCATAATTGAGCTGTTCCATCATTTCAGGTAAGTTATCATAAGTAATTGGAAGTACAGGCATATACAAAACACTTTCATAATCTTCGCCGCGTACAACCTTCATTGTTTCATCTATCATAGCTTCCGCGTGAAGAGCTCCCCCTCCAAGATTTGCACAGCCACGTATATAACCGCCCATGGCCATTAACGTAACCGCTTCCAAGCTACCGTCGATTGTGAAAATACCAAAGTCATCATCAGCATTGGCCGCTACAATCGCCTCGTTTGCGCCAACACCGCCGCCATCACCAAAAGATAGAATGATGTCCATATCGGGGTAAGCCTGGAGCATGTTTTCAGCTCCATCAAATCCTTCAGTTGCTACCAAAGCGTCTTGCTCTATAACGACCTCCGCGTTAGGAGCCAGTTCTGCAAGAGCATCTTTCATTCCTTGAACACGCGTTGCGGCTATATCAGGAAATACGCTACTCCCGAATACTCCAACTTCAATTGTTTCCTTATTTTTTAGTGTTTCATGCTCATTGATCCATGCCGCTGCCATAGTACCACACATCACACCCGCATCATGATCAGGCATAGCATATTTAATATCATCGACTAGAGATTCGGTCGTATAAGCACAAAGCGCAATGCCGTTGTCCTTTGCCTTCTGAAGCACGTCTTCACCTGCAGTTGTTGGCGTAATGTATATAATGCCGTCATAACCAGCCGTAATGAAATTTTCCATTTGCTCAACAAATTTGCTGGGATCATCATCATAAGAAACGGATGTTACGTTGGCATTATACTTTTCCTTTGCATATACTTCTGCATGATTAACAAGATCAACCCAAACACTGTTAGTAAGGCCGCTGAATACGATGCCGAGCTGGTACTCCTTAGCAGTCTCGTCAACGCTATCATCAGGCTCTTCGCCACCATTTTCCGCAGTCTCTGTATCTACCGCTTCATCGGTAGACTGAACTTCGTTAGGTGCACCTGTACAAGCAGCAAATACAAACGCTAATAATAAAACTAACAGTACAAACGCTATGCTCCTTTTCATCTTCTTCACCATTTTTGTTCCTCCTTTTGTTTTTACAATTTATACAATCCACATAGCCGTGTTACATAAGCAAACCACAAAATACGGATTGTCGCTATTGCTCAGCATCATTTATACTAACACTCGCTCAATAAACCGTCTACGCGACACTTTCTAGATTTCTCATGCCATTTTCAAGATATTTAATTTTGGTCACTTGCTTTTATTATTTATAAGGGACTATAATAAAATAGGGAAAGGGGGATAAAATTAAATTTATGATTACATCAAAGAAATTGTCAACAATAATCATAGATGACGAACCTAATGTCTGTGACTTAATAAAGCATTTAGGGAATTGGCAGGAGTTAAATATCGAAGTCATCGGAGAAGCAAATGGTGGTCAACAGGGTCTTGCCTTAATTCGAAAATACAAACCAGATATCGTAATAATTGATATGAGGCTTCCGGGGATTAGCGGAATTGATATTATTAAAAAATGTTTTACAGAACATATTTCGTCAAAATTTCTAGTTGTTAGTGGCTATAAAAAATTCGAATATGCTCAACAGGCTCTCACATTAAACGTTTCAGGGTATCTCCTCAAACCTATTAACAAATATGACCTTAATTCTGCCCTTAAAAAAATAATTACAGAGATTCAAAATTCTTATGTTGCCAAGAATCATTTGCAAACTCTCTCCTCAACAATCGATATAAAACAAGGATATTTATGGGAGCAGCTATTTTTTGCATTGACCGAACAAAAAAGGAATAACATTGATATAAATAAACTTAGAAAAACTCTTGGAATTTCCAACGATAATATAAGCTTTGTATTTTTTATCGTTAAAATAGATGCTTTAATTGATACATTAGATATAAATTCATTATTAAAACAGATTAATGCTTTATTAAAAAAATACTTTAATGAACAAGCTCCCTTTCCCTTACATATTTTCAAAACCGAAAATCGCCTTTTTAGCATTTTATATTATGAATCGGCCAGTCCCTACAACGCCACGTCGATATTTAATAATATCTATCAACTAGTAAATAAAAAAATACTTCCAGCCAAAGCAAAAGTAACTATAGGAATTAGTTCGAAAAAAAATAGTTTTTCTGATTTGCCGTCAGCATATCGCGAAGCCACAGCCTGCATAGAATTTCGTCGTTATAGTACACAAAATATAATTTTGTATACCCCGGAAATCCCGTTGGTCCCAAAAGAATTTGCTGTTCCTCAAAAATATGAAGACAAAATCATAAGAGCTATAGAAATCCAAAGTAAAGAAAAGGCTTTACAAATCTTTAATGATTTTTGGTCAGAATTTTTGCCCACTTTTAAGCCTCGCGGCAGTTTATTCATTACAATTAGCGCATTTGTGGAAACATGGTGTTCAATACTTAATAGCTATTCTAAACATACGGATTTTTTTCAAAAAGAAAAATATATGCTTATTACATCAATAGATAATGAAATGAACCTCAATAAAATTAAGGATTATGTTTCCATAATGATCAAATCTTCTATTAAACAATATGCTGACTGCCATAAATCATGGGGGGACCAATATATACGAACAGCTAAAAAATATATTGCAGAAAATTTGGGAAATGGTTTAACATTGGATGAAGTTGCTGAAGCAGTATCTTTAAATCCAATATATTTTAGTTCATTATTTAAAACAAAAACCGAAATGAATTTCTCCAGTTATATCCAAAAGCAACGTATAGATATGGCTAAGCAACTACTTCAAAAATCTAAGTCTCCCATCAAAGTCATTAGTTCTTCCGTCGGTTATCAAGATATCAATTATTTTACAAAACTGTTTAAAAGGTATGTCGGAATTACTCCATCTGCATATCGGCGTATGCATTTTCCAATTTAAATATGGTATGAATATGAAATTATTAAAAAATAAAAATAATAAAATAAATTTTTTTTCTCATGCTGCTTTTGTACTATATTGCCTATTATTTTCTGCGCAGATTTTCTCGCTTTATTTTATTTATCTTGCATATAGAGTATCCTTATTAAGTATTTTGTATTTCTTTTTTATAATTCTTTGTATGCTATTTTTTATTTTCATTATAATTCGGCCAATATATAAGAACTACAAACGCGGCAAAATTGCTGGCATTGTTGAAAACAATCCTTTTAAAATGCTAAATAGCCTTGCTTCAGGTGCGTGGGTGAAAATCATTGAAGAAAACAATAATTTAGTTAAAAAAGACTACTCTAATAAAATACTTCTTAACCAAATGAAATTTCAAACATTGCAAAATCAAATAAATCCTCATTTTTTATATAATTCCCTTGATTCTGTCCGTGGACTGGCAATAAAGGCAAAGGACTATTCTACAGCAGAAATGGTAGAAGCTCTCGCCTCATTTTTCAGATATAACATTGGTAATGAAAATGATATCGTTGAATTGCATCAGGAAATACAAAGTATACGCAACTATTTTATTATCCAGAGATATCGTTTCTCAAATCGTTTTAAACTTGAGTGCCATTTTGATCAGAAAGACTCCTCAATTATTCAATATATGATTCCAAAACTAATAATACAACCGTTAGTAGAAAACGCAATATTTCATGGACTCGAACCCAAAGAAGGCAAAGGTTTCGTCGCCATCAATGTCCGTAAAACTACACACAGACTGTATATATCAGTTGCCGACAATGGCGTAGGGATGAGCGACGCAGAATTACACTATCTCAATAAAAAATTGCTTTCAATTAAAAAAACTTCGCAAGGCTTATCTATTAGCGAAGATATGAAACATAAAAACATTGCTATACCTAATATAAATCAACGCATAAAAAGTATTTTTGGAGAAGATTTTGGTTTGCATATCAGCAGTACGCTCAATCTTGGTACAGAAATCGAACTCTCTCTCCCATTTCCATCACAGATAAAGGATTACAGCCAGTGATAGACGAATTGCTTAGAATTGAAGATTTATACGGCTATTATATTGAGAAAACAATACTTGATCATGTTGCTTTTAGTCTTTTTAATGGCGAAATTTTGTGCCTATTTGGATTGAATAATTCCGGGAAAAGTACTATTATCCGCATCTTTTCGGGCAAAATACACGGCGTCTGGGAAAAAAGAATATATTATAAAGGTAACCCTATAACAATTGATTCTCCAACCGAATCAAAAAAACTTGGAATTGCATGTATACAATCTAACTCTTCGCTACTGGATACTTTTACGGTATCAGAAAGCCTTTTTATAATGCCTGAAATTTCTCCAAAACGCACCTTTATCTCATATAAAAAAATTAATAAAAAGACTGCTCAAATCCTAAAAAAATTTGATCTCGATATAAACCCTACCGACATAGTATGCAATCTTAGTCAAGCCAACCGCTTCCTTCTTGAAATTGTTAAAAATATAGTAGATGAAAAAGAAATATTCTTTATTGACTGTCTTCATGTATTCAGGCAAAAAACTGATTTTGATAAACTTAGAAAAATTATTATTAGCCTTAGAGAAACTGGTAAAACCATTTTATTTACCAGTAATAATTACCACCAAAACCTTTCCTTTGCTGATCGTATTTATATATTACGTGATGGTATGATCGTAAAGGAAATGACTGCTTCAAATTTTACTCCAAAGCTCTTAAAGAAATATGCAGCTAAACAGTTTTATATTCCAACATCGAATAGCAAAGTAGAAAAAGATTCATCTATACTGCTAGACATTAAAAACCTCAATGTTAACAAAAAATCTCATGCGCTTTCTTTTAAAATCTTTAAAGGTGCAATAACTGCTGTTGCATCACAAAATAAAAATTTGCTGCATGAATTAGCTAACTATTTTATTGACCCATATCCACAGAATATTTTTGTGAAAATTAATGGTATGAACGTTACACACAAGAAATTCTGCAAATGGCTCAAACGCAATTCCAGCACTATATTAAACCTATCTAAAAGCGTTTGTAGATTTTATAACATGAGTGTTTTAGAAAACATTACTGTAAGTGCTAAACCTTCTTTCCCATTCCCTAGATTATGGATTAATAAAAAAGTCAAAAGCTTTATAGCTACTGACAATAAACATCTTATTGATGTTGTAGAACTACTAGATAAACAAGGAGGTGACTTTGTCGTCTACAATGCATTTCTTCTTATAAAACGACTTATATACCGTAAGATACAATTTGTCGTATTCTACTGCCCCGAATTTGGACTTGATCCCTTAAGTATTACTTGGATCTACTCAGTAATTGAAGAACTCTGTAAAAAAGGTATTGGTGTATTGCTACTTACTGAGAATGGTAATGAGGCGTCCCCTTTTTGTTCCCATACTATTTGGATAGGCTAATTCTATTGACCAGTTTTCAGGAAAAAGGTCGCAAAGTTCAAGAATACCCCCTGTCAGTGTCAAATAAATGGCCTATTGCCAAAACCTTTTTTTATGTCTAAAACAGATTAAATAATGCATTGTTCTCATCTATTTGTACTGTGGGAAAGCCATCGCTCCTAAAAAATAAACGTCAATAATCAAAAGAAGTAATAAACCGCAAATACGTTATCCTCACAAATATTTAAAAACTGAAATGTGTCCAAACGTCCTTTTTTTAAAGTTCACAAATAAGCGAAAACTACGTAACCATCGTGGGGCGTGTTGACAAAATGGTCAATACAAAACGAAAAGCCTGAGAAAAGTCAGGGTTGGAGGTAATAATATTCATCCGTACCAATCAATTTATGGTTCTGTTCCATATGCTCCGTATAGAGATCGTTTGATTTTCCTTATCGTAGAAGTAGCTGTAAAACATTTTTCCCTTAGACCGCAACTTCGGCATTTTGGGGCGCTGCTTCTGTACAAAGCATATATGTGCTCGCCCTTACGTTCATAATAAGAAAAATGAAGGGTATGCCCTCCTGGACAATGGTATACATTTTTTTCTTTATCGTAGATAAATTCTTCTGCAGGTAATTCGTTCTTTCGAAAACCAACATGTTTCTGACTTTCGGGAATATAGAGTGTTATACCCATTTCGCCAAAATCGTGATGTGCTTCCACACAATCATATCCACGATCCGCAACCATATTTTGAATGGGCAATTATAATCGATCATGCTGAATTTTTATCCTATCTGTACAACATTCATGATCCAAACGATTTCCGATTGTTACATGGATATCAGTAATAATCCCGTGCTTTATGTCGGCGCATTGGTGGCAAAGGTAATGAAATCCTCCCGGCTTCCCCCGCCGCCCTAACATTCCACTATCAGAATCGATCAGGTTTTGCACTTCTTGCCTTTTTCGTAGCTTAGCTCTTGGTTTTGGTTTTAGCCCACGCTTTTTCTTGCAGGAATACTTCTCTGCTTACAATGCTTTAATATGCTCGAGGGAATTCCAGGACGGTCACTATAACTCTCTTTTTATCATCTGTATTAGCTTTTACATGGGTTGCATCCATAGCAATTGATTTACCTTCTACTAAACCCGCCTCTATGCAAAGACGTACAATATGTACGAATATATCCTCAAAGATGGTTGTATTTTTAAATCGGCGACATCTGTTTTGTGAAAAGGTCGAATAATCCGGTAATACGGTCTTCCAGATCTAACCCCAGGTACCATCAATATGCAATATTGACCTGTACTTCCTGTTCAAGCCTCTCTCAGAATTGATGCCGTACAAATATCCAGCAGAAGCATCTTTACCAGCACTACGGAATTAATTGATGTCCGTCCATATTTGCTATACATGGGACGCACCACATCATACACAAAATTCATGTCAACAGATGCATCCAGCTTCCTTAAAAAATGATCAGCCGGGGCAAGGCTATCCATTGCTATCATCATAAGCCGTTGTTGCTTGTTTCGTTCTTCGCTCATCATTGAAATCGCCCGCTTTTATTATACATAAATATTCTGTATTTTTCCCTTTTTGCGGCATTTTTTCATTCCTTATACTACAAAAGTCATCGGCTTATCCGATGACTTTGTCAACACGCCCATCGTGGTTTCCGGGGTTTTCTTGTGGCAGCGGAACTAGGATTCGAAGGCGGGAGCCGCCCTTCATCTTACGTTCGAGTTGCTTTGCTACCAGTGATATTTTTTTGTGTCTATATGCTTTTATAATCTTTGGCTCTTTTTACTAGGTTCTCACCACGATTCCACAGTCAAAACAAAAAGACGATAGTTTTCTTTCGGGGCCCCCGCAAAGCACAGCTTTGTGGGGAAAAGGAGGAGCAAGGGAGCGGACGGATGTTTTTCATGAAATGAAAAACGGAGCAAAGCGTACTTTGCTCCGACGTGGCAGCGGAACTAGGATTCGAACCTAGACACTACGAGTCAGAGTCGCAGGTGCTACCGTTACACAATTCCGCTTTATAAATATCCCACAGATGCCGTCCGCCAAAGTTTTAACGCCTGCACACTCGCAGGTGGGTGCTCTGCCAAATGCCTCTGCCCTCCCGTCTAAGCGGGCCCGGTATCAGCAAGCGGACTCCCGAGCTCCCGAAAACATTTTGTAGGTTTAAAACAAGGGCGTTATCGAACACCGCAGGATATGGTGGGGTTAATTGGGCTCGAACCAACGACCTCTACGATGTCAACGTAGCGCTCTGACCAGCTGAGCTATAACCCCTTTAAAAATCCGTACCTCATATTATACACAATCTCGCGATTAAATCAATACTTTTTCATATATTGGTATTGTTACAATATGGACACACGGCTATACAAATTCCGCAAACAGAGCCTCTGCCTATCATTTTGAACTTATCTTTCATAAACCTGTTACAAAGCGAAGCGTCTACAATATCATCCCTTGCAATGCCTTTTTTCCACATATTACCGACTATTGCTCCGCACGGGCAAGCAGCTACACACAAATTACAGTCTCCGCATTTTGGCTCACCGATTGCGTTCCCCTCAAGTTTTAAATTTGTAAGCACTGTCGCGAAGCGCACGCCAGGCCCGAATTTATCAGTTATAAAAAGCCCGCTTTTCCCCACAAACCCAAGTCCGGCAAGATTCGCAGCAATCTTATGCGAAAAATCTGCTGCAATCCCTGCCGAATTCGTCGTCTGCGAAGCGGGTATAGCGACAGCTTCATAGCCGTTTCTCTGAAGATATACGACACATTTAAAAGCACACATATCAAGAAACGCGTTTGCAGTTCTGTAATGGTGGAAGTAATTCTTTGTCGGGCCTTTTTTTACAGCTTTAATTACAGCGCGTGAAAGCACCGCGCCTATAGTCACGGCATACGGCGTTTTAGAAAAAACCTCCGGCACATACGAAGACACGTCAGACGTGCCGAAAACGTCTATGCCTTCTTGATACATCAAATCTTCAAGCGTCTGCCGCATTAAGCCTCTCTCCTTTTTTACTACAACATATAGTTTATTTGGTAAATTTAGAATACCATATTTGCTGTACTAAATCAAAAAACGTGATATAATAATATATATAAATTATCATGGAGGGCTTGTAATGCAAATAAAGCCGATAGCGCAAAACAAACTGCTCGTTTTATATCTGCTGAACTCTATTGATATACAGCTTTCCGAGATGCAAATATTAAGAATCGTAACGGATAACGGCTGGATGAATTATTTCGATTTTAAAGAGTGCATGTTTGAGCTTATTGAAAGCAATCTTGTCAGTCAGGAAGAAACTTCTAACGGCAGTTTATTTGAAATTACCGAGCTTGGAAGCACGACGCTTTTTCAATTAAAGAATGAAATTTTTAATTCACAGCGAAAAGCCGTAGACGAATATTGCGTAGCCAATCGTGATGCTCTGCGCCTCGAAACAGAACTCTTTGCCGATTATGTTAAAATCGATGAAGGCGAATATAAAGTGATGTTAAAAGTACTCGAGAATCAGGTTTCGGTCTTCGAGCTTAATCTGGTAACCTATTCTAAGCATTCCGCAGAAGATTTTATAAAAAAATGGAAAGACGTTGCTCCGAAAATATATAAGAACACTTACGATTTTCTGGCCGAATAATTTTCAGGCTGCGCTTTGCCTTATGCAGTAAATAAAAATCAGCAAAAACAAAAAGGGAGAAACACCCATGCAACAAAGTCTGACAGTAATTAAAATAGTCGTTCCCGTATTTTTGGCGTTATTCTTTGGATATTTCAGCAGACAGAAGAAAATCATCTCCAAAGAAGGTATAGCCGGCATGAGAACGTTCATTGTCAATTTTGCTTTGCCCGTCGCATTATTCAGGGCTGTTGGTTCAATCAGTTATTCATCGGACACTCTTGTGCTTGTCGTAGTCATTTTTCTGGCGTGTGCCGTTGCTTTTTCGCTCGGTTTTGTTTTGCTGAAACTGTTTCCCAAATCGCCGCGCATGCTGCCCTTTCTTATAACATGTACAGAATCGGGCATGATAGGTCTTGCTCTTTTTGCACTGCTTTTTGGCATAGAAAATCTTCCGTTTATCGCACAGATCGGGCTTGGCTGCGATATATTTGTTTTCACAATCTATTCTATAATCTTAAGATCGCGTGACGGAAAAGGCGGCGTATTAAAAGAAGTTATACACAATATGGTTACCTCGCCTATTTTCATAGGTATTTTTCTTGGCATTATAGCGGGCACAAGCGGCCTTTATGCACTGGTAATGAAAACGGGTGCAGGCATGGTGCTTGGCGGCGTATTTGAGCTTTTTGCATCGCCTATCACGTTCGTTATGCTTTTCGTTGTTGGTTACAGTATAAAAGTATACAAAAGCACAATCAAACAGGTTTTATTAACGTCAATTACACGGATATTGGTAATGGGCGCGCTTTGCGCCGGCGTTATTTTGCTGTTGAACCAGCTTATAACATTGGACAGGCGAACCATGTGGGCGATAATACTTCTTTTCTCGCTGCCCGGCCCTTATATACTGCCTGTGCTGGCATCAAGAGAAGAGGATCGCAGCTTTGCATCTACTGCGCTTTCATTCCACATGCTTATTAGCACAGGAATATTTTTTGTCATTGCCACGCTCGCTGCCGGCTGATATCTCTTGCTTTATTTTAAAACAGAGTTTTATGCCAATGCATAAAAGGTGTTCAGCACGAATAATACTGCACACGACACAATAAATAATGCCATGCCCACGTTAGAAAAAACAGTTGCTTTCCATTTTTCTTTGGACAGTACTATTTCGCTCTGTTTGAATGATATTCGTTTTTTATTGATAAAAAACAGTACAAGGCCGGCTATTACAATACCCAAAACAACGTTTCCGTACAGCAATGTCAAAACTGTGGTTTCTTTGAGCACCATAGGCGCTATAACAGAACCCATGAAATTAATTATAATATGAAACGCTATCGTATAACGTATCTTGCCCGTTTTTACAAATACATACCCGAAGGCAAGCCCTAAAGCAAACGCATAAAAAAACTGAGATATATTGCCGTGCACCAAGCCAAATATCAGGCCGGATGTTATAACGGCAACTCGTTCTCCGTATCTGCTCAGCCTTTCTATCAAAAGCTTGCGGTAAAAAAGTTCTTCTATTACGGGAGCAAGTATAACGACTATTATAAGATTGAACCATATATCCAAGCCCATTATAGTATCCGCAACTAAATCGGACATATCACTTTGTACTATTGTACTTATTATCGACGATAAAATAGTCGAAGCTATGTTTCCTGCGCTTACAAGAAAATAGCATATCATAAATATTATAACAAGCTGTCCGGGGTTTAGTTTTTTCTGTTTGATTTTTGAAGCGGGAATTTTATTTAGCGCAAATGCGGCAATAGGCATTATTATCACATAGGTCGGTAAAAACGTTAGTACGTAATAACCCCACTTTCCGAAACTTTCAGGGAAAAATGCCGAAAAGAGAGCATCAACAATTACGCCGATAATAACAGAAGATATTACTATTCCGAACATTATAAGCCCTATGTGCGAAAATATCTTTTTCTCTGTAAAAAGGTCAGTCTCTGATAACATGCGTTTCTCCAAAAAGATAGTATATTTTTAGTCTCTGTTAAAATCTACCGATACGGCTTTTTCCATGATGCCGTGCATGAATTCACGCACAGGCTGGTGAAGCTCGTGTTTGTCATATATCTCATAATCTTCCTTGCTGTCAAAATCGGCTATAAGAGCTATTTCATAAGAACGCTCGCTTTTTTTGTCGTCCAGCCCGACCTCAATGTTTTTAACCTCGGGCATTGCGGCAAGAGATAAAAGCTTTTGTTTTGCCTCTTCGGCTTTGTTTTTTTCGCACTGTTTTAAGCCAAAGCATACAATATGCCTGTACATATAATTTCTCCTTATCTTATATCGACCAAATTTGAAGAGTCTATTCTTGCTTCTTCAAAAGTAGCCATGTTCTTTATCATAACTAGGCTTACGCCGAGTATATTAAACATCAAAGGGCAGCCGCTTCCTTCGCCGAGCCGCATCTGCAAATCCAGAGGAGCTTTTAGCCCGAGTTCATCCATGGCAACACCAAAACCCGGTTCAGTGCTTACATGCGAAGCGAACATATATTGTGTAACCGCAGGATTGAACCTGCTTGCCGCAAGCGCCGCTGCCGCCGATATAAAGCCGTCTACAACAACCGCCATCTGTTTATAAGCCGCGCCGAGGAAAAACCCCGTCATAGCCGCTATATCAAACCCTCCGACTTTGGAAAGCACGTCTAGTACATTGTCTTTCTCCGGGCTGTTTACCTCTATCGCCTGCTCGACTACCGCTATCTTTTTTTTAAGCTGCTCGTCCGACACTCCCGCGCCTTTGCCGACAACGAGCTCTGCGGGAGTCTGTGTTAATACCGTAACGACTGCCGAAGAAGATGTTGTATTGCATATACCCATTTCACCGCAGCCTACCAAACGGTATCCTTTTGCCCAAAGCTCTTCAGCGGCGTCTATACCGTACGCTATAGCCTGAACCGCCTGCTGTATATCCATAGCCGCGCCTTTTGCGATATTGCGCGTTCCGTCTCCAACGCGCCGGCTTTGTACTCCCTTAACCGTTTCAAACCCCTTTATACCCATATCATAAATAAAAACATCTGCATCGCAATGCGCCGCGATTGCATTGACGCCCGTTATGCCTTTTGCCATGTTTTTCACCTGCATTGCAGTTACGCTCTGCGGAACGGGAGAGATATCCTCTTCCCAAACTCCGTTGTCCGCAGCAAAAACCGCGACCGCCTTTTTTGGGTCGGGAATGTTTGTCTTTCCGAATATTCCGGCCAACTTAACAGCGTATTCTTCAAGAAGCCCAAGGCTGCCTATAGGTTTTACAAGACTGTCTGCCCGCTCTCTCGCTTTTGCCATCGCGGCGGCAGACGGCTGCTTAATATTAATTATTCTTTTCACAAAGCAACTCCTTAAAGCTTTTTTACAATTTTACATCAGAACATTCCCTTTTACAATGAAAGGTTGCATTATACAGATACTTTTTGCTTAAAATCATGAATTGTTACATTTTTCACTTTAAAAAAAATTATTATATGCTATAATCTTTGTTGACGTAAATTTTTTGACTTATAAGAAATTATATTTAAGGAGAAATACAAATTGTATAGAATTCTCGAAAAAAGAGTCTTGAACGAACAAGTTAAGCTAATGGTTATAGACGCTCCCCTGATAGCTAAAAAAGCGCAGGCAGGCCAGTTTATAATCTTAAGGGTAAACGATAAAGGAGAACGCATTCCTTTAACTATCGCCGATTATAACAGAGATAAAGGGACTATTACAATTATCTTTCAGGAAGTCGGCAAAACGACCATGCTTCTTGGGACATTGAACGAGGGCGACAGCCTTGCCGATTTTGTAGGGCCTTTGGGCAAAGCTTCGCATTTTGACAGCAGCGTAAAAAAAGCGGCCGTCATCGGCGGCGGGCTCGGAACGGCCATAGCATACCCGCAGGCAAAAAAGCTTCATTCTCTGGGTGTTGATGTAACAAGCATAGTTGGTTTTCGCAATAAAGACCTTATTTTACTCGAAGGCGAGCTTAGCGCTGTTTCGAATAAACATATCATTATCACCGACGACGGAAGCAACGGCAATAAAGGGTTTGTAACGGATGCTCTTAAAAAAGAAATTGACTCTGGCGAAAAATTCGATTTGGTTATAGCCATCGGCCCGCTTATTATGATGAAGTTTGTTGCAAAGCTTACAAAAGAGTACGGAATAAAAACGATTATCAGCATGAACCCTGTTATGATAGACGGCACAGGCATGTGCGGCGGATGCAGAGTTACTGTCGGCGGCGAGACGAAATTCGCCTGCGTTGACGGCCCCGATTTTGACGGGCATGAAGTTGACTTCGACGAAGCAATGAGGCGTCAGAATATGTATAAAAAACAAGAAAAAGAATCCTGCAATTTATTCAAGGGGGTTAATTAATGGCAAAGCGCAATATGGACTTGAAAAAAACAGCAATGCCCGAGCAAGACGCAAAGAAAAGAGCGGGCAATTTTGGAGAAGTGTCATTGGGATATACAGAGGAAATGGCAATAAACGAAGCAAACCGCTGCCTCCAGTGCAAAAATCAGCCTTGCGTATCGGGATGCCCCGTATTTGTACAGATACCCCAGTTTATAAAGCTTATAGCGCAGGGAAAACACGTGGACGCTTACAATAAAATCCGCGAAACGAACGGCCTTCCTGCAATATGCGGAAGAGTCTGCCCCCAGGAAGAACAATGTGAAAAGCTCTGTGTAAGAGGCATAAAAGGTGAACCTGTCGGCATAGGCAGGCTTGAGCGGTTCTGTTCCGATTTCGCTATCGATAAGGGCGTAGAAGCGGTAACGTGCGCGCCGCCCATAGGCAAAAAAGCAGCCGTCATAGGCTCGGGCCCTGCCGGATTAACTTGCGCTGCAGATTTAGCAAAAGCGGGCGTGGACGTAACTATATTCGAGGCTTTTCATGTTTCGGGAGGAGTTTTAGTTTACGGCATACCCGAATTCAGGCTTCCTAAAGCGCTTGTACAAAAAGAGATAGATGCCCTCTCTGCAATGGGCGTTAAGATAGAGAACAACATGGTTATAGGCAGGATACTGACCATAGATGATTTAAAACAAATGGGCTTTGATACCATGTTTATAGGAACGGGAGCAGGCCTTCCTTCTTTCATGAAAATACCGGGCGAAAATCTTAACGGAGTTTATTCGGCTAACGAGTTTTTGACACGTATCAACCTCATGAAGGGCTACAAATTCCCCGAGCACGATACGCCCGTGGTACTGCATAAAAAGGTTGCTGTCATAGGCGGCGGAAACGTTGCCATGGACTCGGCAAGGTGCGCAAAGCGCCTCGGCGCAGAAGAGGTACATATAGTATACCGCAGAAGCGAAGTGGAAATGCCGGCTAGAAACGAAGAGATAGAGCACGCCAAAGAAGAAGGCATTATGCTTTCTCTGCTCGTCAACCCAACTGCAATTCTCGGCACGGAAGACGGCTATGTAAAAGGCATGACTCTTCAGAAAATGGAACTTGGCGAACCGGATAGTTCGGGAAGGCGCAGGCCTGTGCCGATAGAAGGTTCGGAGTACGATATAGAATTAGATGCTGTTGTGGTAGCAATCGGCCAAAGCCCGAATCCGCTTTTGCGTGAAGTTACGCCCGGCCTTAAAACGCAGACCTGGGGCGGAATCATTATCGACGAAGAAACGGGGCAGACTTCTATAGAAGGCGTTTATGCCGGCGGCGACGCGGTTTCTGGTGCGGCTACCGTTATTCTTGCAATGGGCGCAGGAAAAAAGGCTGCAAAATCTATGCTCGAATATATGCAAAAATAATAAGAACAAATACCAAAGAGGATACTTATGGTGTATCCTCTTTTTTGTTTGGCGATTTTATAAGAATATATATATAGGCTGATAACGCCGCAACATTTAAAGCCAGTATTAAATAATCCCATAAGCCGGCTTGGTCGGTAACGCAGAAAATAAGATTAACTCCCAGAAATAAAAACGTTGCTATTTTGAACAAAAGATATTTCTTTTGGGAGATAAGCATTAAAACAATATACGCGATACCATCCGCCGCCATAAGCAAAGCAAGAATATATTTGCAAGATTCTTGTATGCTAATAAGCTGTATTATGCCGAATATTATCCAAAACAAACCTTGCGCAGCCATGCTTACATAAAAACAAATTTTAGCTGTTTTAAGCATTAGATACCTCCATAAAACCATTCCAGTATGTGCGGCACAAATATAATAATTCCTATTGCCGCAGAGAAAATCGAAAACACCAGCGTAGCGCCGGCGGCGATATCCTTTGCTTTTTTGGCTAAAACTTTATACTGATTTGTTTGTAGGTCTACTGCGCTTTCTATAGCGGTATTAACCATTTCAAGGCTTATAACAACACCGCAGCATATAAGAATTACCGCCCATTCTATGCCCGAAAGCCTGACGATAAATCCAAGAGCCGCTGCCAGTATAAAGCAGACAATAATAATGCGGAAATTGTTCTCTGTTAAAAAGACAAGCTTGATTCCGTTTACCGCATTTTTTAATGATTTTAAAACCATTTAACCATTACCCCGCTATATAATAAGTATTAAACTGTATTGTGCTCATACAAAAAACATTATATACAAATACGCAGCGATGTCAAGTATACTTTACACCGCATACTACAAAAAAAGGGCTTGCACAATTATGTGTAAACCCTCATTTTTTAAGCGGAGTTTTATTCTATCTCTATAAAATATATCTTTTGTTTTCTTGTCCCTACCACAATCATGTTGTCATATATAGCAGGTGTAGATTCAAAGTTGATACCTTCGCCCATATTCAGCTTATCCACTTCACTGCCCGTAGCACCGTCGATAAGCGCGATATCGCCCGCCTTGTCGCACTGCACGATATAACCCTTGCCATCTTCTGTGTACACGGGTACAGGAGAAGACGGAGACCATCCGGCAATATCCATATCATACTCCCAAACCTGCACACCTGTTAGTTTATCAAGCGCGACAAGCCTGCTTGTCGTAGAATCTCCTTTAACCTCTTGCGTTATATTGAATATTATCAGCCCTTCCATGCTCGTACCGTCTTTTCCAAGCACAGGAGAAGCAAGTATTCCGCCGTCAACACTGCCAGACCTAACGGTATATTTCTCCTCCCAGATAATCTCTCCGGTCATACCGTCAAGTTTACGGGCATATGCCGTGTCCGAGCTTCCATTCTTTCTTACATCCTCGTCATATTCACATCCTGTATACAGATAGAACGTATTGTTCGCTATATCTTCTTCAAGCACCATGGATACATCGCTGTCGTCCGTAAGGTCGTTTGCGTAAACCAGCTCTAACGTATTAAGGTTAACGCATTGCAGCATACCGATGTTGTCGGTAAAAATTAGATAATCTCTCCATGCCACGGCAGAGTCTTCCATGCCCCATCTTCCGCCGTCGTCCGCAGCCACATTTCTCGGAGTGGTGTATCTATATTTTTGTTTTACAGGATCCGGGTCCATAGTGACTGTTCCGGCGTCGGGGTCATAATTCGTGTTTAGTTTGCATGTATATAAAACGCCGTTTTCTCCAAGAACGATAAGCGTATCCGTTTCTGCGTCTATAAGCGCGCTCGAATCATACGCCTGCCAGTTCCTCAGAGCAAAAGGATCGCCCGAGGTTGCACCGAACTTCATCAAAAGCGTTCCGTCTATAAGGTTAAAAGCCCTGAAATACATGTCGTTGCTTTTATTGCCGTCTCCATCCGGGCTTATGCCCTGTCCCACGTAAACGATAGGGTATCCTCTCGGGTCAAGGCTCGCTGTGCCTTTTGTCGGCGCTCCTATGTTTATAAAATCTCTCGTTTTTTCACCCGTTTCGAGTTCCATAAAATACATGTTCCCATCGAGAGTAGCGTATATTACTTCAGTAAAATTTTCTTTCGTTCTAAACTCATCGTAAAGCATTGTCATGTTTTCTCTTGTCTCTGCCGGCCATTTTACTATAAGCGGCTGCCCCGTCCATCCCGTACCAGTCCAGGTACCTATCGCGCCTATATCTTTTGCATTTACCTCTGTCAGTTCTTCTTTTGTGATATCAGCCGTTCCGTAGCTTGCCGCGTCTCTGTAGTTGTTGCCTCGGAATGTAATAACGCCTTCAAGCTGTGTATACTCTTCTCCCGTCGCGAATGATATTATCTCGTCTCGGGAGAAAGAAGAAACTTCTGTTCCGTTGTCCATAATATTCGTCTCAAAATCAAAATTTGAAGGCTGTGTTTCATCCGTCGCGTGAGGAACAAGGTCTATAGCGAGCGACGGCTCGGGAGTCGGCGTTGCGGGAGCCTGCGTCTCGTCCGTAGGCAAATTAACAGCATCTTCGTCAGGGGCTGTCATTGCTAATGATGAACTTGGTGATTCGCCGCTGCCCGGTTTTTCAGATGTCGCTTTAACAATAAAGAATATTCCAACCGCAAGCGCAACGATAAGCAAGCCTATGATTACATAAAATCTTGTCCTTGCCTTTCTTCGTATTCTGCGCCTTCTGGCGTATTGTCTTTTTTTCATGTTATACCTTCCTAAATCTTTTTCTCCTTTGCATTTTCCGTTTAATTATACTATATAACGACAAAGTATTACAGTCTTAATGTTTATGCATGAAAACGCTTATTTTTCCCTGCAAAAAACGCTGCTGTAACGCGGCTTTCCAAACTCTCTCATAAACCTTTCGCATTTGCAGAGCAGCATATAATATATATTAAGGCCGCATCCTTCCATCGTTTCATAATTGCCCATGCCCTTAGATATTAGAATATCCGCGTCATAAAAAAGCTCTTTGGCCTCTTGCGATATTTCATCGATTATTGTTCCGGGAATCGCCATGCCGTTATCGACAACGGGCACAATGTCAGAAAGCCCTACTTCTTTTGCATCAGCAATAGTCACATCGTTCAGTACGGGAAATCCGCGCACAATAGAAGTTATTTTAAGCTTTGGGTAAAGCTCTTTTATAAAAGCGATACATATCTTATCGAATACTATCTCTCCGCTGTTGTCATGCACGAACAGCAGAGTTTCCGCTTTTTTTAAATCTTCTTTCAATTCATCGTAAGCTTCCCCGAGGTCTATATCCACAGCAGCCTCAATAAGCTCATGAAGCTTTTCTTTGCTCACTCCCGATGAATTGCCAAAATCGATATAATTGCCCGTCATGGCATATTGCAATGCTCTGTAAAGCTTGTCGGGCGCATTGGTAATATGCGCTATTATATCATCCTCCATATCTAGTATAGCCTTGTTATAGATATATTTTTCTTTCTCGTATAAGTCTTTGCTGCCCGCCTCTTTGGCGACAAGTGACATCAATTCGGCAACAATCGGCGGAGCGGAAGACTCGGCGTCAGACTCCGCAATAGTTTTGCAAACACCTCTCATAAACGCCATTCTTTTATCCGCGTCTTTTTGAAAATTTCCGTAGTTGCGGTCCATTTGGTTAAATATGCAGTAGATACATTCTGTTGTCATTTTCATATAATTTATTTAGCTCCTGTCAAATAATTTTTCATTCTTGTTCCGCCTGCGCATAAAAAGCTTCGCCCGTGGTATACGGCTCGAATTCCTGCAAATACGCCTGCGCATCCGAATACTCATAGTAATGTTTCGGATAATACTCTTTTAACTGCGATTGGTCGGGCAAAAACAATTCATAGCTGCCTATACTCTCTAAACAATTCTGCGTGCCGCAGCTTTTCATATCTGCCAATATTTTTGCAATGGCATCGGCTTTTTGCTGTGTTTCGACAGAAAACACGCGCGACATAGAAAAAACTATAGGCGGTATATCTTTGCCCTGCCCTTCAAGATACTGTATTGCGTATTCAAGCGCTACCATACCCGTCTGGCAGGTACATTCTACCGTCTGTGCAAAATCATTATAATACACACTAGTAAGCCCCTCCCTGGTCGCGCCTATAGACCAGATATTGCCGATAAGCTCGTCTCTGCCGTAATCGAGTATCGCCTGAAGGCACTGCACGGCTGTATCATCGCATACGGCAGCGACAGCGTCAAGCTCGCCATAACGAAACGCTTTTAATAAATTGACCGCCGCTTTATAGCTTACCTCTTTATCATAATCGCCCGCAACACTGCATACTACGTTTAATTCGTCGTAATTATCAAACACACGGCGCAGCCCCATAGATCTAAGCCTCGACGCGGAATCTGTAACCTCGCCTGTTATCTCGCCTATATTTCCTTTTGGATAGCCGTATTTATCGGTCATAGCTTTTACTATAGAAATACCGTTTAAAACGCCCAGCAAATATTCGTCGCGTTCTATAGAGCATATATATCCGCCCTGCCCGGGAGTTTTAGCTATCGTTTTATTCATCGTTATATAAGGAACGGAGTTTTTTTCGCATAAATCTCCGAGCTCTTCCATACCGCTCTCATTCGGAGAAATTATAAGTAAATCGATTTTAGCGTTTATCATTTCTTTTGCCGTTTCTATTTGAAGAGCAGTATCGCCGCCCGTTGCTTGTTCGAGTATGTCGACGTCAAATTTCTCTTCATATCCGCCGCTTATCGCATGAAACTCTTTCCACCAATTTTCTTCCTGCTCCGATTTATTTATAATAACGCCTATCTTATACTCTCCTGTAGGCAATGTTCCTATTTCGGAAAGCCCGGGCATAAAAAACTGCGGTATCCCAGTGTTTGTCACAGGCAGTATAACTGTAGGCTGCGGAGTAGGCTGCTCTTCGGGCAGAGAATCCGCTGTTTGTGTTTCGGCAGGCGTGACCTGCTGCGCTTCGCTGGTATAACTACATGATGAACTAAAAAATAAACTTGCCAATAATGCCAGTATTAAAAATGCTGATCTTGTTCTCATATATTCCTCCAAATATGATATATCTTCAAATGCCTGCTCTCCTGAATATTTTTGCTGTATAAAAACGGCTGTCTTTATAGACGATGTCCGATTTCTCTAAAATAAATTCTTTGCCCAGCGCCTGCTCAAGCCGGGGCAGCCCGGGCGTATAGATAAAACAGCCTCCCGTTTTCAAAGCGTTTAATATCATATCATATTTACGTTGGTATTTTTCAAGCTGTGAAGAACCTTTTTGCATAAGATACCACAACTGGTTAGAAAATGCCATGTGCGAGACTATAGTGCCGTAAGTTTTTATGCCGAAATCAAAGTCCAGATAGTCGCCCGAAAATAAAAATTCATTTTGCTCGGCATCCCTGTCTATACCGTACGCCTCTATACCGTTTTGTCTTAAATATTTAACGAGCCCCGCATCTTTCCCGCATCCTATATCCATCACAGGGCCGATTATTTTCTCCGTTTCTAGATCTAGCAGCTTCATCTGGCGCTGCGGGCTGTACTGCGAGCATACTTTAGGTATTATCTGCGGCGCTTTAGTATATTCTTGCAGCATACTCTGGCCGTTATATTCACTCAGAAAAAGCCTCAGCCTGTCGTAATGCGCACTGAAAAGTTCATCTATATCATTTTTGCTTACCGCCTTTTTTTCGCACAGCTTTCTTATATCGCAGACAAATCTTTTGTATACTTCGCCCGCTTTTTTTAGGCTGTCTTTATCTCCGGCAAGATATTGGTTAGCCCTAAAAAAAACATCCATAACATACTTTGACAATATTTCTATAAAAAAATCGAACCGTCCCTTATCTTCTATTTCCTGTATAAACCGCAATACATCCTGCCTTGCGTTTAATAAAAGAAAATAGTTTTTATCCGAACAGCTCACGCCCTGCTCACTGCCAAAGTTGTAGAACAGGCTTTTTGTACCGTTTTTTTCTATCTGGCTTTGAATGCTCTGTGTTATCTCTTCCCAACCTGCCATTTATTAAAAAAGCCTTTCCGCCGATTAGTTTTCCATGATATATTAACGGCACTATGATATAATATCTTACGGGAAAAAACAACTTTTAGGGGGAAATATGAACGCAGAGATACTATGTATCGGTACAGAGATACTTCTTGGAGACATTGTAAACACCAATGGTGCTTTTCTGGCGCAGCAGCTGGCGGCGCTTGGTATAGATATTTTTCATCAAACGGTAGTGGGCGATAATAAAGACAGGCTTAAAAAAAGCTTAGAACTTGCTCTTTGCCGAGCGGATATCGTTATAACGACAGGCGGGCTCGGCCCGACATACGACGACGTTACCAAGAAAACGATAGCCGATTATTTTGGCATAGGGCTAAAGCTGCATGAACCTTCTGTAAAAAAGATAGAAGAATTATCGCGCAGGTTAAAAAGAAAGCTCTCGCCAAACAACCTTCTTCAGGCAGAAGTTCCCGAAGGCTCTACCGTGTTTTTTAACGATACGGGATTCGCGCCGGGCATTGCCTTAGAAAAGAATAATAAGACGGTAATAATGCTTCCCGGGCCTCCGAACGAAATGCGGCCTATGTTTAAAAACCGGGTAATACCTTATCTTTTAAAAAACACCGATTCAATTATATTGTCGCGAACCGTTCACGTTTTTGGCCTCGGCGAATCTCTCGTTGAACAGACTCTGCACGATATTATGACTACCTCTTTTAACCCGACTGTCGCGCCGTACGCGAAACAGGGTGAAGTTCATGTAAGAGTAAGCGCAAAAGCAAAAGACGAGAAAGCCGCGCAGGCGCTTATAGCTCCTGTAATCGGCGAGATAAAAAAGCGTCTTGGCAATGCCATTTACGGAATTGATATAGGCAGCCTGCAAAACGCTCTTGTTTTAGCGCTTAAACAAAAAAACATAAAAGCGGCGACCGCCGAAAGCTGTACGGGCGGCGCTGTATCTCGTGCAATAACAGATATCCCCGGCTCGTCCGCTGTGTTCGAGTGCGGTATATGTACATATTCTAACGCTATGAAAGCAAAACTTCTAGGAGTTAAAGAAGAGACTCTAAAAGCGCACGGCGCTGTTTCTGCCCAAACTGCCGCACAAATGGCAAAAGGCGTGCGAGAAGTTTCGGGCGCGGATATAGGCTTTGGAATTACAGGTATCGCCGGCCCTGACGGCGGAAGCGAAGAAAAACCGGTCGGGCTCGTGTATATGGCGATAGACAGCGACGCCTTATGCGAAACAAAAAAACTTAATCTTAGCAGAGGCCATAAGAATGAGCGTGATTTTATTAGAATGTATGCAACTATGAACGCTCTGTCATTTCTCTTGTCTGCCGCTGATAAAGCATAAGAAAATATTTCTTCAAAAAAAGAAAAGGGATGCCTCGTTCTATAATTCGAGGTATCCCTTATTTATTAAATTATTATTGCTTAGCTCCGCATTTTCCGCAGAATACTGCGCCCGGCGGAAGGTCTGCTCCGCAGCTTACGCATTTTGCACCGGCAGGTGCCGCGCTCTGTTCGGGAGCGGATGCCGCCGGCTGTACCGGAGGTGCTGCAGGCGGTGCCTGAGGTGCTGCTTGGGGTGCTTGGGGCGGTGCAGCCTGAGGTTGTACCGGAGGTGCGGCTTGAGGTGCTGCTGGCGGTACAGGCTGCTGCCCGATAGTATTCGGCGCGCCGCAATTCGGGCAGAAAGCAGACGAAGACGGAATAAATGCTCCGCAATTCGGGCACGCAACGCCGGCGGTTGCCTGCGCTTTTGCCGCTGATGCCGCTCTAATCTGCTTAAACTTCTCGGATTTTATCATTACCAAAGCAACTATAGCTCCAAACGCGAGGAAATAGAAGAAAGGTTCAAACCATCCTCTACCTACCCAGGCAACATAACCATATCCATATCCTCCAAAACTAATGAGAGTTATAATAAAAGCAATAAGACTGCCTAACGCAATAATGCCGCTTGTTATTATTAGAGTCATAATATCTTCTTTTATTAACGTCAACAGCAATCCGGCGTACATTAAAATAATTCCAATTGTTGATACAAAAGATGCCGCGACCATTACAAAAGCGCCAACAAGATAGAAAAAACCTCCTGCGCCAAACACAAGCATGTTAAATGTCAAAAGAAATTTTAAAAAAGGAACACTGTTAAAATAATCTTTAGCAGCATTGGTAAAGTTTTTATACGGAGTCATAATAAACATCCTCCCAGATTTAATTTTTATATGTATTTATATTACATCATTAATACCTATATTCGCAAGAGATAAACAAACAATATATTTTAAAATTTCTTATAATTTCGTAATGTTTACAAAATTTGAGTATCTTTTGCAAAATAATCTGTTTAGCCATAAACTTTTTAATATTTTCAATGTTCAAATTTTTTTCACACTTTAATCATGTTTCGGCAAAAATAATACTGTAATGTGTTATTTATAATACGGAGAGGAAAAAATTAATGGAGCTTTGGATAAACATAGTTTTCGCGTGGATTGCGCTGATATTATCTTTTTTTCTTATTGTCATATGGGCACTGCGATTAACCTGTAAAAAGAAAAAACCGCTGCTGCTGCATAAAATAAACCGAAAGCTTAGAAAACACCATAAGCTTATAGGTATACTGCTTATAGGCACGGCGTTCGTGCACGGGCTTTTTTCGAGCGACGACCTTCTCAGCCTGAACTGGGGAACTGCCAACTGGATAGTGAGTATACTGCTCGGTTTCTCGTGGCTGCTGCGCAAAAAGCTTAATATGAAAAAAACCTGGATGACAGTTCATCGTGTTTTGACTGTTTCTTTTGTTGCGCTTATCGCCATTCATGTATTAAACGTCGGCGGATTTATTATCGATGATATGATAGCGGGCGATATTGCTCCGCCCCCTGTTGCAATTGCGCAGGCTGAGTCGACAGATAACAGCGAGGCGGATGAAGAAACGCCCGAGCCAAGCGTAGAGCGAACGCCCGCCCCAACTACGCAAAGCGAAGCACAGACGGCCAAGCCAAGTACTGTTGCAGAGCCGAGCACCGAAAATACGCCTGCACCTGCAACCACTTCCGAAAGCAGCACCATGTATCAGGACGGCGTTTATCAGGGCACAGGCACCGGCTATAAACCCGGCCTTGTCGTCGAAGTCACCATAGAAAACGATATCATCGTAAGCGTAACGGTAATCGACCATAACGAGAAAAACGAGATGTTCTGGGGCGTTCCCGTAACCGAAATACCTAAAGCTATAGTAGAATCGCAATCGACAGATGTCGATGTAGTATCTGGCGCGACTATGACGTCAAGAGGTATCATAGAAGCTGTGGAAGACGCACTCGGCAAGGCTCTTTATTAAAATATATAGCTTTTGCTGTTAAAAAAAGTTCGCGGTCATGGTATCCTCGGTATCCGATTTTAGAAAAGCAGCTTTCAAAAAAACAAAAGACCGTGTATATACACCAGAATAACTCCTGCAAAATACACGGTCAAGTATTTTTGTAATTTTATTCCACTGTCACACTCTTAGCCAGATTTCTTGGTTTGTCTACATCACAGCCTTTTTCTACCGACATATAATATGCGAAAAGCTGCATGGGCATAACGGCAAGTATGGGCGCGAACAGGTCATTCATTTTAGGAAGATAAATAACCTCATCCGCTATATCGTCGGGCAGCTCACAGCCCTCAAAAACAACAGCGAGCACTTCCGCGCCTCTGGCTCTTACCTCTTTTATATTGCTTATAGTCTTTTCCAGAAGCTTTTGCTGTGTCGCAATCGCCACAACAAGAGTACCCTTTTCTATAAGCGCAATCGTTCCGTGCTTTAGCTCTCCCGCGGCGTAAGCTTCCGAATGTATATACGATATTTCTTTTAACTTTAGCGAAGCCTCCATAGACAATACGTAATCGAGCCCCCTGCCTATAAAAAACACGCTGTTTTTATGAAAATGCGCTGCCGCGAATTTTTGAAGCTGCTGCTTTGTGCCCAGTATTTGTTCCATAACAGCCGGCACCTTAGCAAACTCTTTTACGAACTCATCGTATTTTTTTGCATCCAGGCTTTGGTTAAGCCTCGCAAGCTCAAGCGCAATCATATATATAGCCATCAGCTGTGTATTATACGCTTTTGTAGAAGCTACTGCTATCTCGGGGCCTGCGTGCGTATATAGCACGGCATCCGCTTCTCTTGATATTGTGCTGCCTACAACGTTTACTATCGCAGCGATTTTTGCACCGCATTTTTTTGCTTCGCGCATTGCCGCCAGAGTATCTGCAGTTTCTCCCGACTGGCTTATAATTATAACGAGCTGTCCGGGTACAATTATAGGGCGGCGATAGCGAAACTCTGAAGCGACTTCTACGTCTACAGGTATTCTCGCCAAACTCTCGATTATATATTTTCCTACCATTCCGGCGTGGTATGCCGTTCCGCAGGCAATAATGCTTATCTTGCCTAAACCCTCTACCATCGCTTTATCTATGCCGATCTCTGCCAAATCGATTATGCCGTCTTTGAATCTTGGAAAAAAAGTATCAGCCATGGCCTTTGGTTCTTCATGTATCTCTTTTATCATGAAATGCTCATAGCCGCCTTTTTCTGCCATAGATACATCCCAGTCTACATGATAGCTGTCTCTCTGCGCTTTTTTTGCGTACTCATCATAGATAACGACATTGTCTTTTGTTATTACCGCAATATCTTTATCGTTTAAAAAATATACGTCTCTTGTATACTCCAATATGGCGGGTATGTCCGAAGCGATGAAGTTATCGTCCTTACCGATTCCGATGACTAAAGGGCTGTCTTTTCTTGCCGCGATAAGCATGTCAGGATGTTTCTCAGAGACTACGCCGAGCGCATACGACCCTTCGAGCCGTGCAATCGCACAATTTACCGCTTCGAGTAAATCTCCATCATAATAATGGTTGATAAGATGCGCCACAACTTCTGTGTCCGTCTGTGATACAAACTCTGCGCCTTCACTGATCAACCACGTTTTTAGTTTCATGTAATTTTCTATTATACCGTTGTGCACTACGGCGATATCGCCGGCGCAGTTAGCATGAGGATGCGAATTTTCGAAAGACGGCTCTCCGTGCGTCGCCCATCTGGTATGCCCTATACCTATAGTATCTTTAGCTTCACAGCCTTGCAGTATTTCGGCAAGGCCTGTAAGCCTTCCTTTTGTCTTTTGTATGTTTAACCTGCCGTCCTGAACGACCGCTACTCCCGCGCTGTCATACCCTCTGTATTCAAGCTTAGAAAGGCCTCCAAGCAATACGGGATAAACATCCCGCGCTCCTACGTAACCTACTATTCCGCACATATAATAATTGCCCCCTTGCTTTGTGCTCCAAAAAGCTGCCGCTTTTTTTAATCCCACAAATATTAATTACGCAAGGCGGCTTTCTATGAGCGCTGCCATTTCTACCGCCTGGCGCTCTATTTCTTTGATGTCCTGGCCCTCTATCATAACTCTTACAAGCGGCTCTGTTCCCGAGGGACGTATAAGAACTCTGCCTTTACCGTGAAATTTATGTTCAAGCGCTTTTATCTGCTTTTTTATCTGTTCGTCTTCGATTATATGATATTTGTTTTCGTCTTTCACTTTTGCGTTTACGAGCACCTGCGGAAGTATTGATACCACTCCTGCAAGCTTCGAAAGCGGTTTCCCGCTTCGCCTAACTATTGAAGCAAGCTCGATTCCCGTTAATATTCCATCGCCCGTAGTATTGTTGTCAAGGAAGATTATATGCCCCGACTGTTCCCCTCCGAGCGAATATCCGCCTTTCATCATCTCTTCTAAAACGTATCTGTCGCCGACGTTTGTCTTGACTATTTTTATGCCGTTCTCTTTCATAGCGATATCGAGCCCGAGATTGCTCATTACCGTAGCGACAAGAGTGTTCTTTTCCAGCCGACCGCGAGATTTTAAATCGAGCGCACATATAGCCATTATCTGGTCTCCGTCAACAACAACGCCGTGCTCGTCTACCGCGATAAGCCTGTCTGCGTCTCCGTCAAAAGCAAACCCCATATCAGCGCCAAGCTCGGCTACAAGCTGCGTCAGCTTTTGCGGGTATGTAGAACCGCAGTAATCGTTTATGTTTGTTCCGTCGGGAGTGTTATAATACGGAACAACTTCTGCACCAAGCTCCATGAAAGCGCGCGGCCCGACGATAGATGCCGCTCCGTGCGCGCAATCGAGTACTATTTTTAATCCGCGCAGATTGGTATCTGTGGTAGACAATAGAAATTCTTTATATTCTGCCAAAGCGTTTGCCGCAGTGACCCGCCTTCCGACGTCTATTCCCGTCTTTAATTCTATCTCTTCGTTGCCGTCGAGAATAATTCTTTCTATATGGTCTTCTATCTCGTCGGGAAGTTTTTTGCCGTCCGCGCTGAAAAATTTTATGCCGTTATATTCTACAGAGTTATGCGACGCCGATATCACAACGCCCGCGTCCGCTTCGTAATCCCTTGTTAAAAAAGCAACGCCTGATGTGGGAATAACTCCCGTAATAACCGCCTCTGCGCCGACAGAACAAATTCCCGCAACCATTGCCGCTTCAAGCATATCGCCCGAAATCCTTGTGTCTCTGCCTATAAGTATTCTTGCCTTGTGCACCTTGCTCGTCAATACATACGCACCAGCCTGCCCAAGCTTAAACGCAAGCTCGCAAGACAGCTGGTCGTTAGCTACTCCACGTACACCGTCCGTTCCAAAAAGCCTTCCCATATTTCCTCCGTTTCCCGGACCTTTGTATTATATTCCGGGTTATACCAATATGCAAATTGGTATAGTCCTATTCGTTTTCTCTGATATAAGACTGTGCTGAATATACAGCCGTCGCGCCGTCCGCAGCCGCTGTAACTACCTGTCTTACAGGCTTTACAATTATATCGCCAGCTGCAAATACACCCGGCAGGCTCGTCCTCATGCCCGTATCGGTAATGATATATCCCGAAGAATCTGTCTTAATAAGGTCTTTGACATCGTCCGAATGCGGCACCGTCCCTATGGCTACGAATACTCCCGAAACGTTTATGGTGCGCATCTGCTCTGTCTTTTTATTTCTTACCCGTATGGCTTCAACTGCCGTTTCTCCGGCTATGCTGTCAACTATGCTGTCCCATACAAACTCAATTTTTTTGTTAGCCATAGCCGCTTTCTGCAGCGCTTTTTGAGCCCTTAGCTCGTCTCTTCTGTGCACTACATAAATTCGGCTTGCAAATGCCGCAAGATAAAGAGCGTCCTCTAATGCCGTATCTCCGCCGCCTATGACTGCCACATCTTTTTCTCTGAAAAAAGCTCCGTCGCACGTTGCGCAATACGAAACGCCCGAGCCTATAAATTTCTTTTCAGAATATAACCCGAGGCTTCTGTAATCTGCGCCCATCGCAAGTATAACTGTTTTTCCTTTATATGTCTTATCTGACGATACAACCTTTTTTTCGTCGCCTTCAAGATCGTATCCGGTTATTTCTGCCGTCTCAATTATCGCGCCGTGCGCCTCTGCCTGTTCTTTGAATTTAATCGAAAGGTCTACGCCCGAAACTCCTTCGGGAAACCCGGGATAGTTTTCTACGATATGCGCTCTGGCTATCTGCCCGCCGGCAAATACTCTTTCTAGCACAAGCACAGACATGCCCGCCCTTGCGGCATACAGCCCCGCGGTAAGCCCTGCAGGGCCTGCCCCTACTATTATTACGTCGTACATTATTTACTCCTTATGTGTGTTATTTTTCCGCACTTATAATACCCTATTTGCCCTGAAAAAACAAACGGGCGTTTTTGCTTAATGCCATATTATCACAAATTTGCTTTTGCAGGCTTTAACATAATGTAAACTTCATTATCAACCATTAAAACCTTATACCTACATACCTTGCTTTAAAACTTCTATCGCTTTTTCAAGCTGTGTATCATGCCACTCTTCATTTTCCTGAGAATCTTTGATTTGCGGCAGTTCAACATAATAATCGGGATAAATGCCGTTGCCGTTAATGCTTCTGCCGTTAGGCGTGAAATATTCGGAAGTCGTTATCTTTAAGCCGCCGCCCGCAGGCATAGGAATAACCACCTGTACAACGCCTTTACCGTATGTCGTCGTACCCACTACCTCACCGTACTCAAAATCCTGAACAGCCCCGGCAAAAATCTCGGATGCCGATGCCGTGTTGCCGTTTACAATAAGCGTTACCGGCATATCAATATGCGCCTCGTCGCTGCTTTTAACCTCACGGTTTCCATCTTTGTCTTCGGTATAAACGAGAGTGCCCTCGGGCAGCAGCATATCGAGCACATCAACGACCGTAGTCAAAAAGCCGCCCGGATTATCCCTTAGATCTATAATAACACCGTTTGCTTCGTTCTCCTTAAAAAACCCCATCGCCTGTGCAAAAAGCATTCCGCAGTTTCCGCCGAACTGTGCAATGCGCATATATCCTATGCCGTCGTCCAGCATTTTGTATATAAGCATGTCGAGTACTATCTCTCTGCGCTCCATCGAAAATTGCAGTACTTGCGTTCCCCGCATTACGCCAATCGTAATTTCGGCGCCTTTCTCGCCTATGCAAAGAAGGCTTATCTCCTGAAGCGTTTTTTTGGTCACATCCGCGCCGTCTATGCTTACTATCAGGTCTCCTAGCTCTACGCCCGCCTCTTTTGCGGGAGAACCTTCAAAAAAGTAATCAATCACCGCAAGGCCGCTTTGCTCGTCTACTCTTATCTGCATACCAATGCCGTAATATTCTCCGGCAGCCTCTTGATTAAAAGCATCAAATTCTTCGGGAGTATAATATACGCTGTACGGGTCCTCGAGCGACGCTACCATTGCTTTTAAGCCGGCGTACTGAACCTGCTGCATATCATAATCTTTAAGATAATATTTATCTATTATCTGTTCAACGTTAGAAAATTCTCTAAGAGAAAGCGAATTCTCGTCTCCGTTAAGCTTGTCATTAAAATCGCTCGACAATATAAAAATCGTTGCCAGCGAACTTACAATACCGACAACAACAGCCAGTAAAAAAGCTACCCATTTTTTCATATAATACCTCCGAAAACTCATATACATTATAGATATGAATTTTTATACTTACAATATTCAAATATAAAACAAAAAGCCTTCTTCTACGCATTTATGATACGTAAAAGAAGGCCGGTTATTTCATTTAATGCCCCTTTTTATATGCATAATTAACAGCAGCCTGATGGCGCGGGCACTCCCTGCCCGTTGCGTGCACCTTAGAATCTTTAAAGTGTATGCAAAAATGTCCGTCAAAATTGTTGCCGCCTATGGGGCTTGATAAATGCGGCATACCGTTTTGTGACGCGGCGTAAGTAACGCTTCCTATAGTAACCCATATCGCGCGCCTGTCCCAAGACCACGAACCGCCGTAACATTCTTTCATAGTCGCTGTATCTTTTGCCGTAACCGGCTCGCAGTCGGCATGCCACCATCCGCCGAACCTTTGTACCCAGTATTGTTTCCCCGTTCTAACGTCTGTGACGAGCGCTTTTGTCCCTTTTCTGAATGTCTTTGCTATATCGTCCCATGTAGAGAGTTTTACCTCTCCCGTGATGCCGAAAAGCTCTGCGACTGTTGTTGAAATATCGTTATCGCCGAATATCATTTCATATGTCTGCGCTCCCACAACGCCGTCCTGGCTAAGCCCGGCTTTTTTCTGGAACGCTTTTACCGCGCCTTCTGTCACATCTCCGAAATAACCGGTAGCCGGAGCAATAAGAAACTGCCTGTCGCGAAGCTCTTGCTGCATATTACGAACTTCCGCGCCCGACATGCCTATTTTCAAAAGATTGCTTACCTGTTTCGCCGAACTGATTTTTATATAATCTTTGTGAACATATCCGTTAATTAAATTTGTGGTGCCGTCCTCGTTTTGCTGCTCGAGTTCAACATAGTACCAGTCTCCCGATAAATTCTTTACTGTAAGGCCTGTTCCTTCCGCAAGCTCCATAATAATATTGCTGTATGTGCCAGGATTCTGCCTTAAATTTAGCCCGCCCTCAAGCACATGCGCTACCATAGAATCGCTGGACGGCAGAAAAACATAATCAGCGCTTATATAACCTCTGTAATTACCGTATATGATACGGTACCAGCCCTCTTCTTCTTCGCAGAAAACGCCGATCCTCGTGCCTTTATTAAGCTGCATAATTACAGGTGAATCTGTCGTCGGCCTCATTCTCATGTTTACTTCATCGCCCATAACCGTGGCATCCTCAAAATACGGCATCGCCTGCGCTGTATTTGCCGGAACCAATAAAGCTATGCAAAAAATAAAAACCAATGAAGCGTATAATATCTTTCTCATTCGTAACACCCTTTATAAATGTTATAATATTATACACCTTGGCATTTTGCATGTCAAAAAAGAGAAAGTGGCTTTTCTGTAAATTTTTTTGTAATCTTTTATTAGGGATATTTTACAATAATTATAAATCAATGTTATAAAATCGCGCTTTTATAATGAAAAATATTGTTTGGTTTTCAAAGAAAAAAAATATTGTCACTTAGGCGATTCTTGTGGTATAATTCCATACTGTCGACAGAAGATTGTGAGAAAAAATGATGCCAATGTAGCTCAGTTGGTAGAGCGGCTCATTCGTAATGAGCAGGTCAGCGGTTCAATTCCGCTCATTGGCTCCAAACACACTTTAAGTGTTTCGCTCTTTAGACGTGCTTTTTTATCCGTTAAAAGACGCGACGTTGCTAAAGAATCAACCAAATATATGTCGGGGTGTAGCGCAGCTTGGTAGCGCGTTTGCTTCGGGAGTAAAAGGTCGCAGGTTCAAATCCTGTCACCCCGACCAATAAAAAATAACCGCCGTTGGCGGTTATTTTTTATTGGGTGAGATATGGAAGGATTTGAAGCGAGCGTGCAAAAACGCACCTGTGTGTGCGTTTTTAGCGAGACGGTCGACAATATCTGGCTTCTTTGAAGAACCCTAGACGCAGGCACTTGCCAAACGGCGGTTATTTTTTATTGGGTGAGATATGAAAGGATTTGAAGCGAGCGGTAAAAAACGCGCCCAAAGTGCGCGTTTTAGCGAGACGGTCGCTTAGTAGCCCTCCTTTTTTAAAGAAGCAGCAACGCAGCTGCGCAACACCTATACCCTTTATTGGCTCTAAATGCTTTATTTGTGTATAAAAATTAGATGAAATCATTACAAAAACGTTTATTAAAGATTTTTACTTTACAATCACGTGAATCATATCTATAATTGAATTCAATAAAGAATTAAATTGGATTAAATTGTTATGCAAAGCCGAAGTTTTCTAAAAAAATTAAAAGATATGCTTCTTGCGTCTTATAACAAAAAATCGCAGATTTTACTCTGGATACAAATTACACTTATTCTTTTTTTAATAGCTACGCTTATCTTAGTTATCTTTGTGGATGAAAGCAGCAGAGAAATACTATACATATGTCTTCTTTCATCTTTGATATTAATCCTTTTCACTGCCGTTGGATTTAACGTTTCTGATAAATATGAGAGAGCAGCTTTTTTAACTGTTATAGCTACTGTAATTGGGCCGTGGGTATCAATTTTCCTGGACCAAACCATATTTGATGGTGATTTTGTACCATTGATATATGTTTCATTATCTATTCAGCTTTGTGCAATATTACTATCAGTAAGGCCAACCATAATAATTGCCGTCTTTCAGTTATGTATGCTGCTCTTGTGCATCTTTTCAAATGAAAAACTCATTGAGATTAACTGGCCAAGTTTGGTATCTTTTATCGGCTTTACATCCGGAATAAGCATCGTGGCAAGTTATTTAAGCCGTAAACAGTATGATCAGATAAAAAAGCAAAAAGAACGTTTACAGCAGGATGAGCTTCAGCTGCGAGAGGTGGCAATTCGGGATTCATTAACCGGGCTCTATAACCGCAGATACTTGGGCACCACACTTGACAGGGAAATCAGCAGAGCTTCCCGAAAAAATCAAAGCCTGGGAATAATAATGGCAGATGTCGACAATTTTAAATCAATAAATGATAATTTCGGGCATGCATTTGGTGATTATGTTCTCTCTTTGGTATCTGAGTTATTTATAAATAACATGCGGAGCTATGATATAGTATGCCGCTATGGCGGCGATGAGTTTGTTCTTGTTATGCCCGACAGTACATTACCAAATGCCTTAAAAAGAGCAGAGGATCTACGGCAATTTGTCGAAAATACAGGCTTTACGTTTGAAAATAAAACAATTAACGTATCCATATCTTTAGGTGTTTGCGCATATCCCGAACACGGAATGTCCGCAGATAACTTGTTAAGATCTGCAGATAAAGCATTATATGCAGCAAAAGAAAATGGCCGAAACAGTGTGATTTGTGCTGAATCGGTTTAGTTTGAAAATCTTGAAGTGAGCGGTAAAAACAGCGCCTCAAGCGTGCGTTTTAGCAAGACGGCCACAAGCAGCCTTTCTTTTTTTAAGAAGCAGCGGCTCAGCCGAATGTCGCCAAATGGCGGCTATTTTTATTGGATGAGATATGGAAGGATTTGAAGCGAGCGGCATGCGCAGCGTGTAAAAAACGTGCCATTTGTGTGCGTTTTAGCTTATAATTCAAGCCAGTTCTTCGTTCTCCGCTTCCCATTCGGGAACTTTGCCATTTATACGTATCTTTCCAATTTCGCAAGACAAACCATCAGGGAAAATGCGCATATATGCTCTTACCCATACTTCGGAGAAAAATTTTATTTTTTCGATTTCCGCTTTTTCCCACTCATACCCTTTTTCTTGGGCGCCTATCTGTAAAAAACCCCAGACTTTGCCGTTATGCTTAACAGTGATACCAAGCGCAGAATTGATCTTCCATCCAAGATAATTATTTTTATGGCTGCAAGCAAAGCCAATTTTTTGCCCTTCCTCAATGTTTTCCACCGCGTCTGATGTCATTATATGATCAGAATTCCGCCCCACTCTTTTTATTGTGTTTATGTTGTTATACGAAGCTACAACTTGTGAGTTCCAGTCAAAAACCATATAGTTATAAAGATAATCGCGGGTATATTTAAACAGGCATATTTTATCTAAATTCATAATTGCGGCAATTTCTTGGCACATTGCTTTTACATTCTCAAAAAAATCATCTTCATTTGCATCAATAAAATATTTTATAAACTCTGTGACATTATGAAAAATATCTTTTTGTTTTTTAGCTTCTTTTTCAAATTCAGCAAGTTTTTCATTCGCTTTTGCAAGCTCTTGTTCGTCTTGTTTTCTAAGATACGCGCCTGCGAAAACCTCACAGAAAACCTTGCCAATTTTAATATCGGCTTTTGTCCATTTATGATATCCTATTATTTTATGTAGAGCCAGATAACCGATGATGTCATTCCCTTTTTTTATAGGCACCTTAAGAAAAGATTTTATGCCGTCGCCTAACAAGCCTTTATTAAGATTAGGATAATCATTAATATCCACCATTGTATTGTCAATAACGACGTTTTGTTTTTTTTCTCTTTCACTTAAAATAGATTCGCTAAATTCAATATGTTTTTTTAACTTTGATTCAAGAATTCCTTTAGCACCCCAAATATAATCATTGCGAAAAATTTTATCTTTATCATCTAACAAAAACAAATATATTAAATCTAATCCGGCAAGCTCGCCTATTTCTTCGAGCATGCTGTATACACAATCGTCAAACCCACGGATACCGACAGAAATAAACTGTTTTGAGACCTTTGCTATTGTTTCTTCTACGGCAAGCAGGTCTTGCAGCGATTCATCGTATTCGATCAATACACGATTGGATTTCTCCAGCTGTTTTTCTGCCGCCGTTCTTTGGTATGCGCTCATTATCGTCTGTGCCGCTATCTTAATCATACCAACTTCAGCCGTTGTCCACATTCTTACTTTGTTTGTCTGCACAAGATAAATCATTCCCCAAATTTCTGCATCTTTTAATATAGGAATGCCCAAAATAGATTTAATTCCGTCATTTTTCAGCGCTTTTTTTAAATCGTTGTCTAAAGATATGTTGTTTTCCACATCATTTATTATTAACAGTTTTTTGGGCATCGGGCATATATAGCTTCCATGTACAGCAGCCAAAAGAATTTTTGAAAAAATCTTTTCGCAGTTCGTTTCCCATGAATATTTTTCTGCCTCTTTACCGTCATCTGTTTCATACTGTATCAGAAAAGCCCCGCTTGCTTTTATTGTTTCTCCAATTTGCCTAACCATATTATTAAGGCAAGTTTTAAACCCTTTTTGCCCCGCTTCTATAAAAGCTCTTGAAAATTTTGATATCAACGCCTCAAACTCCAGTTGTTCTCTTAAAATATTTTCATAATAAATAAGCCTTTTATTCGCGGATTCTAATTTTTTTCTCTCTAAAACATGCTCGGTAACATCTGTACAGGCGCCGAATATTTTTACCGCCTTGTTACCTTTTATTTTTGGGCTTAGTCTAATAACAATAAATGAGTGTCCCGAATCATGCATAAATTCGACACGCCGCTTTGTCTGTATACATTTTTTCAACTGTCGGTAAAATTCATCATGGATTCCCGAAGATTGAATTTCTTTCACACTTTTACCATACAAATTCCCAAGTTTTGTATTGGTCAGCTTTTCGAAGGCAGGGTTTATATATCTGACGTAAAATTCTTTTTTTTCATCTATATCTAGCACAAATACAGCATTTCTCGAGGTACCGCAGATATCGTAATAATGCGAAATCTCCAGAGTGTTAATGACGAGATTGAGTGTATTCTCTTTGTCATTTTTACTTAATTTCCTTCCGGAAAAATAAACAAGGCAGCTGTGAGCTTTTCTCTCTGTCTGCGAAACCTGCACAATATACCTGCTGCCGAATTTATTGTCGATAATAACTTTTGTATCATTGTGGTTTCCGCTGTCAAAAACATCTTGGCAAATAGCTATTATTTTGCTGCCGATTTCATTTTTTAGAACACAGCCAACACATAAACCATATATGTAATGTTTTTCAACTCCCAGTTCATCTGCAAACTTACGGTTAACGTTTTTAAACACGCACTCACCTTTTTTATTAACCTTAATAATAAAGTGAATCGCATTTGTATCTGAAAATTTGTCAGTCATCAAATGTTACTCCTTTTTGTGACCTGTAATTAATTTCTATATTATACATCGTTCGCCATATGCAATGGCTGATTCGACAAAATTAGTCAGCATAACCTAATTAATCTAATCCATAAGTTTTTTATATTTGACATAGCCGGCTAAAAAATCTATTATTTATATAGCAAAAATCGCAGACTGAAAGGAGAAAAATGCACTTTGATATAAAACGTGAAAACGGCAGGTTACAGATTCTTAACATGAGCTGTGACTGTGCCTACAGCCATGAAATACCCGATATGCAGATATACATTAAAGCGGGCTTGATAAACGAATGCGCCCGGTGTTTGTCAGAAAACGGCCTTGGCAAAAATATCGTGATCGTTGCCGATAACAACACTTTAAAAGCCGCCGGGAAGACGCTCAAGCAGCAGCTTATAAGCAACTGTTTTAACTGCCGGATGTGTTTGCTTCCCGGAGAAGAAATAGAGCCTCTTGAAGAGACGGTGCAGCTTATTGTCTCTATGGTCGACAGCGGCACCGATTTGCTGCTCTCCGTAGGCTCGGGAGTTATTACCGACCTTACCCGGCGCGCTGCGTTTATTACCGATCTGCCTTTCGCGGTCTTTGGTACAGCAGCTTCTATGGACGGATATACTTCCATAACTTCGGCAATGATTATTGACGGCATGAAAGTCACAAAGTACGGCAAGGCAGCTAAGCTTTTAATGTTTGATACTCAAGTTTTATCAATCGCTCCGCTTTTAATGCAGGCATCGGGAGTAGGCGATTTGCTGGCAAAATACAACGTTCTTGTTGACTGGAAACTGGGGAGCGCGGCTGCCGGAGAAACTTTTTGCCCTCTTTGCGAAAAGATGCTTAAAATAGCGCTTGATAAATGCTCTTCAAATATAAAGGAGATTCAAAAACGTACTATAAAAGGCACGGAAGCGCTCATAGAAGCGCTTATACTTGCAGGTCTTACCGTTTTGATAGTCGGCGATACCCGTTCGGTAGCTTCTGTAGAACATAACATGGCGCATTATTGGGAAATGATGAAAATCGCATACGGCGGCCTATGCCCGTCTCACGGCATTAGCGTGGGAATAGGATTTATTTATACGCTGCTCTTTCACGATATGTTAAGACAGGCAGATCTTTCTAAGATTGACAAAGACAAAATAAAGGCCGCCCGTTTAACAAAACAGCAAAAAAAAGAACTGCTTATAAGCTGTTATCCGCCCGGCGTCGGTAAAGAGGTAATGCAGACAAACGATAATTGGCATATTGAATGGCCGGAACAGGAAAAGCGCATTGACGCTCTTATAAAATATCATGACAAATATAAAAAAAACTGCGAGATACTGCCCGATTATAAAAAAATCATAGAATATTTAAAAGGCTTTGGTGCGCCGACTAGCGCAAGCAAAGCAAAAATAGATAAAACACGTCTCTTAAACGCGCTTCTTTATACAAGAATGTACAGAAAGCGTTACTGCATAACCGAGGCGTTATCAAACCTTGGAATGCTTGAACAATGCGCACAGAGCGTTATGGATAAAGAACAAACTTTGTAAAACATTTTATACCGGATGTATTCTTATGCTTTGAGCTTCGGTGTCTACCTCGTCTAACATAAGCAGCGATTTATAATTGTCCACTTTCTTTTTCTCGGGCAGGCGTGTAGCGATTGCAACTCCGCAGCCCACAACCGTTACGCTGAACTCTTTCATCATTTGGCAGAGCGCGTACACAGAACCGCCCGCAGCTATAAAATCGTCTATCAAAAGCGCTTTTTGCCCCGGTTTTATTGCCCGCCTTGCCATAGACATAGTCATCATTCTTTTTGAAGAGCCGGTAAGATAGTTTATTGTAACGACAGACCCTTCGGTTATTTTTACATCCCTGCGCGCTATCACAAGAGGCTTGCCCAAAGCGCGGGCAACACAAAAAGCAAGCGCTACGCCTTTTGTCTCTACCGTGACAATAAAATCGGGATTGGTTTTTATAAACATGCCCGCGAGTATATCCGCCATGGCGCAGACGTACTTTGGGTTAGAAAAGATATCTACTGTATATATATAACCGCCCGGAAGTATTCTTGCCGGGTCGGATAGTTTTTGCGACACGTCGCTCAGTATATCGTTTTTTTGCTCCTGGCTTACCGCCGGTATAAACCTTACTCCGCCGCCCGAGCCTATTAAAACTTCTATATCTCCCAGTCCGTATTTCTTCAAAGTGTTTCGGATAATAGAGACATCTTCGCTCATGGTAGATTTTGCCGCGCCGAACATATCACAGAATATTTTAAGCGAATATACTTCGCCCGGGTTTTTCATAAGTATGCCTGTAACTGCCGCAATCCTTGTTTTTCTGTCCGCCTTTTCCATAAAAGTACACCTCTTTTAAAAAATGGTCATAAGTTATTATATAACTTTTTTTGCGTGCATAAAAACCCCTTGCACCTTTTTGTTGATATTATACCTCTTTTTGGAGTATAATGCATTGATGCGGGTCTTAATTTTTAAGGCCTTTATAATTTTGGTTTTGGTTGGAGATGAATAAATGGTCAATTTGCAAAAATTCAAAGGCAAGAGCGTTCATTTTATCGGCATAGGCGGCTGCAGCATGAGCGGACTTGCGGTAATACTTAAAAATCTTGGATATAAGCCCAAAGGCTCTGATATAAATGAATCTGTTTTTACAAAGAAACTCAAGCAGGAGAAAATACCTTTTGTTATAGGCCACAGCGAAAACAACATAGGCGACGCGGCGCTTGTTGTATATTCAGCGGCAATAAAACCTGGCAACGCAGAATACGCAAAAGCAAAAGAGCTTGGACTGCCCATGCTCGGCAGGGCACAGCTTTTAGGACAGATAAGCAGGCAGTTTGAAACTGTTATAGGCATAGCGGGCTGTCACGGTAAAACGACTATAACATCCATGAGCGCGCTTATACTTCGCGAATGCGGCATAGATTTGACCGTGCATATAGGCGGTATGGTAGATTTTCTCGGCGGCGGCGTAGCCATAGGCAACTATCCCGCATTTCTGACCGAAGCATGTGAATATGTAGAAAGCTTTTTAGAGCTCAGCCCTACGCACGCTCTTGTAAACAATATAGACGACGACCACCTCGATTACTACAAAGACATGGATGAGATTTACCGGGCGTTTTCGAAATTCGCCGCGCTTTTGCCCGATGACGGTACTTTGTTTGCGTACGCGCATGACCCTCTTGTAACAAAGCTTGGCTCAAGCAGCAAAAAACGCGTAGTTACTTACGGCTACGAAAACGCTGATTATATAGCGCAGAACATAGACTATGACGAGCTTGGCTGTCCTTCTTTTGACGTGGTATCAAAGTTCGGCAAAGCGAGAATACGCCTTGGCGTTGTAGGCAGGTATAATATGAGCAATGCGCTTGGCGCGATTGCCGTATGCGCAGAAATTTTTAATATAGACCCTAAAAATATGGCGGACGCATTGTTAAAATATCACCTTGTCGGCCGCCGGTTTGAACATATGGGCGAAAAAAACGGTGTCCGTTATATTCACGATTATGCGCACCACCCGAGCGAAATTGCCGCATGCCTCGAAGCTGCGTCAAAATATCCGCACAAAAAACTTTGGACTGTTTTTCAATGCAACTCGTATACACGCGCCAAAACTCTAAAAGATAAATACGCGGTAAGTTTCGAGCATGCCGATATGGTGATAGTTCCGGATATCTATCCGGGGCGCGATATAGACAAAGGCGAGATTCACGCCACCGATTTAGTTTCCGCTATCAGCAAAAACGCAGCGAGTGAATATATCGCAACGTTTGAAGAAATTAATGAATATCTGGAAAAAAACGCATCGCCCGGAGACATAGTTATAACTCTAGGGTCGGGCAGCGTTAATAAAGAAACGAAAAAACTTCTATAAAAAAACCTTTAAGAGGGCTTTGCCCTCACAAAGGTTTTTTACAATTGGATTCTTGAAAAATTCGGGTGCTAAGGCGTCCGTTTTTATTTTGTAAAAATCTCATTCCGTCATTCCCGAAGGAAACGCTGTGTCCGAAGAATCTTATATTATATTGCGCGAAAGATTCTTCGCTGACGCTCAGAATGACACTAAGAATGCAACGTGTCTTTTTATTGCTCTTTATTCTCGTAAACAGATAACGCTGTCGCCTGCATGGGATCCGATTCGGCGATAGGCCCGACCAGAATGGCTACCTTATTACCCACTTTGAAATCGCGGCTTACGTTAGATATGCCGAGCGACGAGCCTTCTTCTATATCTTCGAAAAAGTACGTTTCTTCATTTATTGTTACCCAAGTCTCGCCATCAACCTGGCCTTCAACTTGCTTGCGGCTGTTGACCAATATTCTCTGTACGTTATCGTCGTCGATTTCCAGTATGGTTCCGTTAATTTGCGGCACCATCAAGCTGGCTGTCGATCCGTCATCGGGCGCCGGCAAAGGCTCCTCATCTGTTGTTCTGACAGGCTCGTCCTTTTGCGGCGCACACGCGCTCATCAAACTAAAAACCATTGCAAATACTATGAGCAATATAAAAATCTTTTTCATTTTATACCTCCAAAGTTGTCTTTTATAATTAGACAGGCAAAACGGGCGAAAAGTTCCCGTTTTCCTAAACTATTTACATCATATCTTCAAACTGTTTTTCATTTATCACAGCTATATCGAGCGCCTGCGCCTTTCCGAGCTTGCTTCCCGGGCTGTCTCCCGCCAGCACAAAATCGGTATTACGACTAACAGACGAGACTATTTCTCCGCCCAGGCTTTCTATGATATCTGAAGCCTGCTTTCTCGTGTAATTTTCAAGTGTGCCCGTAAGCACTACCTTTTTGCCAGAAAAAGCGCTGTCTTTTATTTTGCTCTGCTTATACACAGGATTAATCCCCGCCTCTTCCATTCTTTTTATAATACGACGCGCTCGCTCGTCCGCGAAATACTCGGTTATGTTTTGCGCAAGAGTATCTCCTATTCCGTCTATCGCGGCAAGCCCGTCTGTGTCCGCAGACATAAGCGCCTGCATGCTTTTATATTTACCGGCTAAATCTTTTGCCGTTTTAGAGCCTATTCCGGGTATGCCTATGGCGTATATAAAACATGAGAGAGGCCTTTTTTTGCTCTGTTCAATAGCGTTTTTCATATTCTGCACTTTTTTCTTGCCGAACCTCGGAAGTTTTTCTATCTTATCATAATCAAGATAATATAAATCGGACACATCGGCTATTCCGAGATGGTCGTAAAGCGCTTCGGCCGTTCTGCCTGAAAATGTTTCTATGTTCATGGCGTCGCGCGAAGCAAAATGCGCAATACCGCGCGTTAACTGCGGCCTGCAGAACAACAGGTTTTCGCAAAAAAGGTGTGCGCCCTTTTCCACCAAATGATATCCGCACGCCGGGCATTTATCGGGTATTTTGATATCCTCAGAATCTTTTGTATATTCCGCGACTCCGAGTATTTCAGGAATAACATCGCCCGACCTTCTTATAAAAACGCGCGTGTTTGTCTTTATGCCTTTTCTTACAATATCGCCGTAGTTATTGAGCGTCGCTCGGCTGACAGTCACGCCGCCTATGTCGACAGGCTCAAGGTTTGCGCCGGGCGTAAGCTTGCCCGTTCTTCCTACCTGCCATATAACGTTTTTTAACATAGTGGTCTTTTCGTCCGCCGCGAATTTGTACGCAACCGCCCACCGCGGAAACTTTTGCGTGAACCCGAGCTTCTCTCTTGCGGCGTAGCTGTCTATTTTTATAACTACTCCGTCAATAAGATAATCGAGGCTATTTCTGTTTTTCTCTGCATCCGCCGCGAACTGCATAATATCGTCTATGCTGTCCGCCGTTTTTATCTGTTTGCTTATCGGAAAACGGTTTTCTTTGAGGAACCCCAGCATGTCTTGATGAGAAGAAAACTGCTCACCGTCTTTATACCCCACTCCGTAGCAGAAAAGATTAAGCCTGCGCTTCGCGGTAACTCCCGGGTCTAAGTTTCTCAGAGCGCCGGCCGCCGCGTTTCTCGCGTTTTTTAAAGGCTCGTCTGCTGTCTTGTTATATTCTTTTAGTGTAGAAAGGCGCATTATTCCTTCGCCCTGGACCTCGATCAAGCCTTTGTAAGGAATGGAAAGCGGCACATCGCGTATCGTCCTTACCTGCCCTGTTATGAGCTCCCCGACATTTCCGTCTCCTCTTGAAGCGGCCGATATAAGTACGCCGTTATCGTATCGCAGATTAACGCTTAATCCGTCGAATTTGTATTCAATTACATAAACAAATTTTTCGTCCGAGAATTTTTTCGCGCGCTGCTCCCAAGCCTTCAGCTCATCTTTAGTGCGCACTTTATCGAGGCTGTAAAGCGGCGCAAGGTGCCTGCTCTTTTCAAACTTAGCCAATATATCTCCGCCGACGCGCAAAGTAGGCGAATCGGGGCGTACGTAACCCGTCTGCTTTTCGAGATGCGAAAGCTCATCGTACAATTTGTCGTATTCTGCATCACTCACTGTCGGCTCGTCGAGAGTATAATAGCTGTAGTTATGTTTTGTGAGTATATCTACAAGCTCATCGATTCTTGATTCCATACATTTTCACCTAAAGTATTTTAAGCGGCGCGAACGCCACAAACATTTTCTTTTCCCCCACGCCTTCAAAGTTTACAACGGCTATCTTTTCTTCGCCCTGCCCGTTTGTCGAAAGTATCTTTCCTTTGCCGAACTTAGGGTGCTCGACAACGCCGCCGACATCAAATGCATGCGGAGCGTGCTCAGCCTTTTTACTCAAATCCGGCCTAAACGACGGCGCGGATATCTTGCCTTTCGAGAGCGAAAACGCGCTTTGGTTCTGGCTCTGGTTCCGATTGCTTACGGCAAATATGCTTTTCGGGCGTATTACCTCTGCCTGCTCTATACAATCTTTTGGTATCTCGTCTAAAAACCTCGATCTCTCACTGCTAAGATACGAAAAGCCGCCCGAAGTACGAACAAAACGCACGGCGCTCCATGTAAGGTAAAGGCGTTTTTGCGCTCTTGTCATGCCGACGTAACACAGCCTTCTTTCTTCTTCTATATCGCCTTCATTAAGGCTCATCTGGTGCGGCATAAGCCCTTCCTGCATACCCACGATAAATACTATGGGAAATTCAAGCCCTTTTGCACTGTGCAATGTCATGAGCATTATAGCGTCATCCTGATCGCCGACGGTATCAATATCCGAAATTAGCGCATTTCTCTCTAAGAAAGATTCAAGCGTTTTTAGTTCAGCATTTTTCTCAAAATCGGCAACGCTCTTTAAAAATTCTTCCATGTTCAAAAGACGCATTTTCCCCTGCTCGGTTTTATCGCGCGCAAGCGCTTGTCTCATTCCCGATTTTTCGAGTATATCCTCGACCGTCTTTAGCACAGTCTGCTTGTCCATGCGTTCGCGAATGCCGTTTATCATATTCACAAATTCGGTCAGCGTATCCGCCGCCTTCTTCGGAAGAAAATTGTCCGCCAAAGCGCTCGCCTTGAGCATAGAAATTCCGTTTTCGTACGCCGCAACAGAAAGCTTATCTATCGCAACCTTGCCTATGCCTCTCTTTGGCTCGCCTATCGCGCGGACAAAGCAAAGGTCTGCGTCGCCGTTGCATATAAGATTCAAATAAGCGATAATATCTTTTATCTCTTTTCTGTCATAAAAGCTCAGGCCCCCGTAAATAACGTAAGGAACATTTCTTTCTTTAAGCTTATTCTCTAAAATTCTCGACTGGCTGTTTGTTCTGTATAAGATAGCGATATCCGACGGTTTATAGTTGCCTTCGCGCAGTATACTGTCTATCTTCGTCGCTATAAAAAGCGCTTCCTGAGCGTCGTTCTCCGCTTCGAACTCAAGCGGCTTTTGCCCCGATTCTACACTTGACCAAAGCTCTTTGCCCAGCCTTCCCATATTGTTGCTTATAACACCGTTCGCTGCATTTAATATATGCTGGTGAGAACGGTAATTTTGCTCCATGCGTATAACACGCGCTCCGGGAAAGTCTTTTTCAAACTCCAGTATATTGTTTATATCCGCGCCGCGCCATCCGTATATCGACTGGTCGTCGTCCCCCACGACAAACAAATTGCCGTGCCCTTTTGCCAAAAGGCGCACAATATTATACTGCACGTTGTTAGTGTCCTGATACTCGTCTACCATTATATATTCGAAACGCTTTTGATATTTCTCCAATACATCTTTATGTTCTTGAAATAACTGCAGCACTTTTAGCAGCAGGTCATCAAAATCGACAGCCGTGCTTGCTTTTAGCTTTTGCTCATATTTTGCGTATACTCTCGCCATCATTTTTGCGGCGCTTCCTCCGCCGTATTCTTTGGTATATCCCGAGGGATGAACACCTGCGTTTTTTGCCGTGCTTATCATAGACTTTGCATATCTCGGCTCGATAAAATCTTTAGCAATATCAAACTCTTTTAAAATCTGCTTTATCACCGTCATAGAATCGCTCGAATCGTATATAGTAAAGCTTCTCGCATATCCTATACGCTCTCCGTCTATCCGCAGTATTCTCGCGCACATTGAATGAAACGTAGATATCCACATATTGCGCGAGTGCGGCGCAGCTTTGTTTATACGTTCTTTCATTTCTGCCGCCGCTTTGTTTGTAAAAGTGATCGCGAGTATATTATACGCATCCACGCCGTTTTCTATTAAATACGCAGCTCTTGTGGTAAGCACGCGCGTTTTCCCCGAGCCCGCGCCCGCGATTACAAGAACCGCTCCCTTGGTTGCTTTTACCGCCTCGAGCTGTTTATCGTTTAAATTCTTTAAATCCATTCGTCCCCCTAGTCTTTCATTCTCTCCAGCGCCATTTTATAACCGCCCGTTCCGTAATTTAGGCAGCGGTTTACTCGGCTTATAGTGGCAGTGCTTGCCCCTGTGCTCTCGGAAATATCGTGGCAGGTGTGCTTGTCCATTAATAAAGCCGCGACTTTCATTCTGTGCGATATCGCCACAAGCTCTGATATGGTACACAAATCTTCGAAAAACATATAGCACTCTTCGACTGTGTTCATGGTCAGTATTGCTTTGAACAGCCTGTCCATATCCTCCGATTTTAGCTTCGAGTCATACATATCTATTCCTCCCGTAATTTACTCTATCTGGTTTTTCAGCGTTTGCAGGCCGTCTATTTTTATCTCTATGATATCGCCTTTTTGCATAGGGCCTATGCCCTCTGGCGTGCCTGTCGCTATAATATCGCCCGGCACAAGCGTCATGCATCGGCTTATAAAGCTTATTATCTGCTCCACATTAAAAAGCATATCGTCGGTGTTTCCGTCCTGCTTTATCTCGCCGTTTAAAACGCTTGTTACTCTTCTGCCTTTCGGGTCGTAATCCGTATCAATACACGGGCCGACAGGACAAAAAGTATCATAAGATTTTGCCCGCGTCCACTGCCCGTCCGCTTTCTGCAAATCTCTTGCCGTAACATCGTTCAAAGCGGTATATCCAAAGATATAATCGTCCGCCTGCTCTGCCGATATATTTTTGCACTTTTTCTTTATAACTGCCGCAAGCTCTGCTTCATAATCTACTCTCGATGAATCGGCAGGATAATTAATGCTGCTTTGGTGAGCTATTACCGAAGTCGGCGGTTTTATAAACAATATCGGATTCCCGACAAGTTTTTCTTTTAGCTCTCCTGCGTGTTTCGCATAATTTAAGCCGACCGCCACTACTTTTGTAGGCTCGCAAGGCGCTAGTATTTCAACCTCGCTTAGTTTATATTCTTGTTTTGTATATATAATTTTGTCGTACGGCATGCCTTGCAGTCTCAATGCAGCTTCGCCGCGAAGCTCTGCATAAAAAGCTTGTCCGTCTTTTTTCGCCCTTATAATCTTCATGAATAAACTCCTTTACGTAAAAAATAAATGTCCGTTTAGCCTCTCTATATTTTACCACACTAACACGTGAATACAAAGTGTTATTCTTGCTCTTTTTGCAGCCGCGCTATAGATACTTCATACGCCGTGCGCGATATTTTTTCTCCGTTTGCCAGCACCTTTTCATACTGCCTCGACTGCACTCTGCCAAAGACGCTTATCTTATCGCCCACCTCAAAACCTGCGGCATATCTTGAGTTTCTTCCCCATACAATACAAGGTATATAGTCCGATTTATTGTACGCGCGGTTCACTGCGATAAGCATATCTGTTATTTCCCTGCCGAAAGGTGTTATCCTGTATACAGGAGGTTTGCATAAATACCCCGTAAGCTCTATCTCGTTTCGAGAATCTGCTTCTTCTTCTATATCCCTAGCAAATATCGTCAGATAAAGCCTAACCTTTCCGTCAACCATTTTATTATAAGACCGAAGCTGTCCCTTAACTCCTATATCCGCCCCATCGCAGAGCGGATGCTGCGAAAGCAGCCGCTCGGATATCGTCACGGGCAAAACATCTTTTTTTTCACTCAGCCTTCCGCATTCCAAAAAAAATGTATAGAACGCTTCTCCGTAAATTCTATGTGACAACTCGAGCCGGCAAAGCTTTCCTGCGACGTTTACATTGTTTGTCGATTCATTCATATTTCATCCTCAAAATTATCGCTGTTAATCTTCAAAATACCTTTGTGTTCCTTTAGAGTCTACGATACAGTCGCCGTCGAGCAGCAAGTCTGAAACCGTGACAATCTTATACCCCTGTTCGCGCAGCCCAAGTATTATTCCCGACAAAGCTTCGGGCGTCGCGGGCATATTATTCTGGAACATTATGATATCTCCGGGCTGCACTTCGCCCAGCACTCCGTCGACAATTTTATCGGCGGCATACCCCTTCCAGTCTTTTGAATCAAGGCTCCACTTTAACGGAACGTACCCTTCGCTCTCCAGCGCCATTATGCACTCTGAGTCAAACGCGCCAAACGGCAGGCGTACGAGCCTGGTATCATAGCCCGTCTTTTCAAATATCAAATCTGCCGCTCCGCTTGCGTCATAAATTACCTCTTCCGCCGAGAGATCGGGGTATCTCGTATGGTTCATCGAATGACTCGCTATCTCGTGCCCGCCCCGTAAAATGCTGTCGAGCTTTTCGGGGTATTCGTTTGCCCAAAGCCCCATTACAAAAAACGTCGCTCTCGTTCCCTCATCTTTCAGAACGTCTAATATTTGCTCTGTATAATCCTCGTCGCCAAATGCAGTATCAAACGAAAGCGCCACCGCCTTTTCGTCTGTCGCGACATTGCAGATGGGCATCGATTCGGCCTGGTTTGCAACGGGAGTCGCGCCCGAAAGCGCCATCTGTGTATACACTATCGCGCCGACAACGAGCAGTACGAAAACCGCCGCCCGTATGATAGTGCCTTTTTTTACTACTAATATGCGCATATTAACACCGCCTAAATAAACATATGATATAATAAATAGTATTTTGAAAAGGATATAAATATGCGTGGTTGAAATAAATACAACATGACAAAAAAGGACTTTGACGAGGACTCTAAGCTTCTTTTCTTTAAGAAAAGAAGCAAAAGATAGCAAATGCCCTTATAAAGGCATTTGCCGGTAAGTTTCATAATGAATAAATCACGAAGGCAAAACGTCTGCTTTTGTTTAAAGAATCTATTTTTAGATTAACTATTAGCAATTCAATAATGAATAGATTATTTTATCGACAAAATATCGTACTCGTCAAAAGCTTTTTTAGAAGAAAGCCAAAGCGCGAGCATGACAGAAAAATATCTTGCGGCGAGTACCGCGAGCATTATGGCGATTTGATATTTTATTGCGACTATTGGCGCCGTGCCCCCCAGTATCTGTCCCGTCATCATACCGGGCAGCGTTACCAGCCCCATCGTTTCAAGCGAAGCGATAGCCGGGTTAAGCGTAGATACAACAGCTCTTTTATAATATTCTCTTAGAGTTTCAGACCGGCTGCAGCTAAACGACAGCATTTGAAAATATCTTTTTTCGTCGTCTTTGATACCAGTATAAAACAGATTTAAGCTTATCACTATGCCCCGCAGGCTGTTGCCGAGAAGCATACCCTGTATGGCAATCATATAACGCGCATCAAAAACGTTCGGCAAATCAAGCAGCAGCTTATTAAAAAACAGCATAACTATAAAATTCGGAACTATAAACGCGCACAATACAGGCACAAAATATTTTGTGATTTTTATACTGCATGAACGTATTGCCGAAAAAGACGCTACTACCATCATAACGGCAATGTACAAGAGATTTAAAAATGTATTGTTTTGCGTGAAAATATACTGCAGAAACAGCCCGACTATAACAAGCTGGACTGCCATACGCCCGACCGCTAAAATGAGTTTTTTGTTTATGCCGAGGCGCAGCCATATATTTATGATAATTACCGGCGCCAGCAAAGCGATAAAAAATAAAAACGCTAACGGGTTTATATCTGCAGTACTCATAACTTTTTCCCATTCCGCATATCAATTTGCCTTTTCACCACGACACCTCTCTTACCTTATCGTACTGTTTCCACTGCGGGTCGTGCGAAATAACTATGGCCGTCTTACTAGAATTTACTATATAGTCCATAATGTATTTTCTTCTCTTTGCGTCTAGCCCGGATGTAATTTCGTCAAGCAGCCATATATCTCTGTCGAGCATAATGCATATGATAAACGCCAAACGCTGGCGTTCGCCTCCCGACAAACTGTATACTTCTTTTTGAAGCGCTTGACCGGAAAGACCGAACTGCGAAAAAAGTTTTTTTATACGCTCTTCGCCAAAATCGCAGTCTCTGTTTTTTTTATACGAACCAATCTCGGTTAAAATGTCTTTTATCAAACCGTTCTGCAAACTTGTTTCCTGTCCGATATAGCATATGCGCTGCCTGATCTCGTGTACAGTGCTTTTGCCAAGCTCTTTCCCCTCTATTTTTATTTTTCCGCCGTCCGGTTTTAAAAATCCCATAAGCATATTTATAAGGCAGGTCTTGCCGTACCCGGACGGAGCGCTGAGGTAAACTTTTTCTTTTTCCCCGACGGTTAAGCAAAAGTCTTTGAATATAATCTTGTCATCAAACGTTAGATTTATGTTTTCCAGCTCAATCATTTAAACGCTCCTTTTATGCCTTTAAATTAAATTATAACTCATCAATAAACAAAATAATATAAAAAAAGCTGCTAACCTGAGTCAGCAGCTTTGGTAATTCTAATTTGTATCTATTTGCCTTCCGGTTTTTTCTTATCGTCCGGCAAAAGCCCTTTTCTTGTAAGGTTAACTCTGCCCTGCCTGTCTATCTCCTGCACGCGCACAAGAATCTCGTCGCCTATATTGACAACGTCTTCTACCTTGTTTACATGCTCATTAGCAAGCTTAGAGATATGTACTAAACCGTCTTTGCCCGGAGCAAGTTCAACAAAAGCCCCGAAGTTCATTATACGCACGACTTTTCCGAGATAAACGGCGCCTACTTCGATATCTTTTACGATAGCGTCGATTGCCGCTCTTGCTTTATCGGCAGCGTCCTTATCGGGAGAAGTAATAAATACTCTTCCATCATCCTCAAGGTCAATTTTAACGCCAGTGTCCGCGATTATCTTGTTTATGACTTTTCCGCCCGAGCCTATGACTTCTCTTATCTTCTCGGGGTCTATCATAAACTGGGATATTCTCGGTGCGTATTTTGAAAGATCTTCGCGGGGAGAATCGAGCACTTCGTTCATTTTTCCGAGTATAAACATTCTGCCGTCGTTAGCCTGTGCAAGCGCTCTTGTAAGAACTTCTTCATCGATTCCTTTTATCTTCATATCCATTTGAATCGCGGTAATGCCTTTTTTCGTGCCCGCGACTTTAAAGTCCATGTCTCCAAGGAAATCTTCCAGCCCCTGAATATCTGTAAGTATGGCTATGTTACCGTTTTCCTCGTCTTTTATCAACCCCATTGCAACACCGGCAACAGGTGCGGTAATCGGAACGCCCGCGTCCATCAATGACAGCGAGCTTGCGCATATGCTTGCCTGAGATGTAGAACCATTAGAGCTTATGCACTCTGATACCGTTCTTATAGCATACGGAAATTCTTCTTCGCTCGGAAGCATTGGAAGCAGCGCTCTTTCTCCAAGCGCGCCGTGTCCTATCTCGCGTCTGCTTGTTCCTCTTAGCATCTTAGCTTCGCCTGTAGAATAAGGCGGCATATTATAATGATGCATATACCTTTTGAAGTCTTGCTCCGTAAGGCCGTCTATTCTCTGCCCGTCGCCGATAGCGCCAAGCGTTGTAATCGTCATTGCCTGTGTTTCGCCTCTTGTAAACACCGCGCTGCCGTGTGTTCTTGCCAGCACGCCTGTTTCACACCATATCGGTCTTATGTCGGTATGGCTTCTTCCGTCGGGACGCATGCCCTTGTTTATTATCTTGTCTCTTACGATTTCTTTTTTTATCGAATATAGTATATCGCCTATATCTTTTTCGTTGTCAGGATACTCTTCTGCGAAATGCGCCATGATATCTTCATTCGCTTCTTTTAAACGTTCGTCTCTGACATTTCTCTCGGTAGTGTCAAGGCTATACTCATATTTAGGTGTCGCATATTCTCTTACCTTTGCCTCAAGCTCAGCGTCTATCTGCGGTGCAATAAACTCAGCCTTCTCTTTGCCGACTTCTTTCACGATAGTCTCTATAAATGAGACTATTTTCTTTATCTCTTCGTGAGCTAATAATATAGCGTCGAGCATCTCTTTTTCAGTAACTTCGTCCGCGCCCGCTTCAACCATCATAACAGCGTCTTTTGTGCCCGAAACTACCAAATCTAAAATGCTTTTTTCGCATTGTTCCGAATCCGGATTGATTATATACTCTCCATCAACCATACCTACGGCAACAGAAGCCGTCGGCCCCGCGAAAGGTATATCCGATATTGACAGAGCTATGGAAGAACCGATCATTCCGTATATGAGGGGCGGAATCTGCGTATCTACACTAAGCACTGTACATATTACCTGTACATCGTTGCGATATCCTTTTGGAAATAAAGGTCTTAGCGGCCTGTCAGTAAGCCTGCATGAAAGCACTGCTTTTTCCGAAGGCCTTCCTTCTCTCTTAATAAAGCCGCCCGGTATTTTTCCCACCGCATACATCTTCTCTTCATACTCTACACTCAGAGGAAAAAAATCTATTCCCTCTCTTGGCTTGCTCGAAGCTGTCGCCGTAACCAGCACAGCCGTGTCTCCGCACCTTAGCAAACAAGAGCCTCCTGCCTGCTGTGCATATTTTCCTGTTTCTACCGTCAAAGTTTTTCCGGCAATTTCCGTCTCAAAAATTCTGTGTTCCATTCTTTTTTTCCTTTCCTTCCTTCCTTACCAAAGTATACACACCTGCCATCTAAAGATTCTGCGAACACGCAATAAATCATAGATTGTGCACACCCAATGCAAAAATTTGCATTTACAATAATAGAGCGGTTGCCCGCTCTATCAAAAATCGCTATTTTCTTAAGTTCAAGCTCTTAATTACTTCCCTATACCTCTCGATATCCTTTTTCTTAAGGTAATTGAGCAAACCTCTTCTTTTACCTACCATCTTTAAAAGGCCTCTTCTGCTGTGATGATCTTTCTTATGAATCTTTAGATGCTCCGTCAGATGGTTAATTCTCTCTGTTAAAAGCGCAACCTGCACCTCCGGAGAACCTGTGTCCCCTTCGTTTTGGGCAAATTGCGAAATTATACCCGCTTTCTTTTCTTTATCCATTGTTTCCTCCTGATTTTTTATTATCCCCGTAAACAGTGAAAAGCGTTGGAGAGTCGCCAATCATTGTAGACGGTTCGAAATTTTCAAAAATCATAATAACACACACGGCTGTGTTTGTAAACACCCGCGCCTTAAATAGTGCTTATTGACTAGCCGTATCGGCCTTTCATGCTTATTATTGTACTTTTGGTTTGCTCATTATGCAAATATTAAATAATTTATTTTAATTGCAGATAATTAGCGACAGTTTACTTGAATTCCGATACCGTTATGTTATAATATTTGACTGGGTGTAAAAATCAAAGCTGTTTTATTATCATATTCTTTAAGGAGAAAATATGGCGAGCAAACTAACATTTAAAGGCGGAGTTCATCCGTTAAAAAATATTCATCACGGAAAATATTTTACAGAAGAACGAGAAATACAAAAGTGCAGCGTGCCAAAAGAATTAGTAATACCTTTATCGCAGCACATTGGCGCTCCGTGCAAGCCAGTTGTCAGCGTGGGCGATAAAGTTGATATGGGGCAGATGATAGCAGAGGCGGGCGGGTTTGTCAGCGCGCCGTGCTTCTCTAGCGTATCGGGTACGGTAAAAGAAATCGGCCCGAGGCCTCATATATCGGGCAAGGATGTTGAGTCTATTGTAATAGAGAACGATTTTGAGGACAGGCTTTGCCCCGATATTAAAAGCAAAGGTTCTCTTGAAAGCCTCTCTCCCAAAGATATTGTAAAAATCATATCGGACGCCGGCATAGTCGGCATGGGGGGCGCGGCTTTCCCGACACACGTCAAGCTTTCGCCGCCGCCCGATAAGAAAATAGATACTATCATTATAAACGGCGCGGAATGCGAGCCATATTTAACGGCCGACCACAGAATAATGCTGGAGCACGCGGACGAAGTCGTAAGAGGGCTAAAAGCTGTAATGAAAGTTCTCGATGTCAGCAAAGCGTATGTAGCTATAGAAGACAACAAGCGCAACGCCATTGATTTAGTAGACCAGGCCGCGAAAAACGAAAATATCGATGTTGTCACGTTAAAAGTTAAATATCCGCAGGGCGCCGAGAAACAGCTAATATATGCGCTTACAAAAAGGCAGGTTCCTTCGGGAAAGCTTCCCATGGACGTAGGCGCTTTGGTGGTAAATGCGGGCACGGCTTACCAGATCTGCCTGGCTATAGAGCTGGGAATGCCGCTTTACGAGCGTGTAGTTACGGTCACGGGAAGCGTGAACACGCCTTCTAACCTGCTTGTTCGAATCGGAACACCGCTTTCATTTGTTATATCCGAAGTCGGAGGTTTCTCGGGTGATATACATAAAGTAGTCGCGGGCGGCCCCATGATGGGTATAACTCAATACGATCTTAGCGCCCCCGTTATAAAAGGAACATCGGGCATACTTGCCCTCAATAAAAAAATGTCGCGGCCCATTGAAGAAACGCCGTGCATACGCTGCGGAAAATGCGTAAACGCCTGCCCCATAGGGCTGCTGCCGTTTATGATAAGCGCGAATGCGGCAAACGGCAGATTTGACGAGGCGGATAAGCTGAACGCGCGCGATTGCATAGAATGCGGGTGCTGTTCTTATATCTGCCCTGCGAACAGGCATCTCGTACAGAGAATACGGCTTGCTAAATCAGAGATAGCAATACTGTGTAAAAAAGAAATCAATTAATTTTTAATATAATTTTTGGAGGTATATATGGATAAGTTTACCATGTCATCGTCGCCCCATGTCCGTTCATCAGAATCGACGCGGCGAATAATGATTGACGTGATAATAGCACTTTTACCGGCAACAGCCTGCGGTATATACTTTTTTGGGTTAAACGCCCTTTTCGTAATACTCGTATGTGTTTTCAGCGCGGTATTGGTTGAATTCGCGCTGCAAAAGATGATGCGCAGAAAAGTTACGGCGTTTGACGGCAGCGCGGCTCTTACGGGGCTGCTGCTCGCGCTTAACTTGCCCCCGTCCGTGCCGCTTTGGATTCCCTTCTTAGGTTCGGCGTTTGCGATAGCCATAGTCAAACAGTGCTTTGGAGGCCTCGGGCACAACTTTTTGAACCCCGCGCTTGCCGCAAGAGCGTTTCTCGTGGTATCCTGGCCGACGGCGATGACGACATGGACTATGCCTGTCGACGCCGTTTCATCCGTCACACCTATGACGGCTCTTAAGATGGGCGGCGCTATGAGCCCGTACCTTGATATGGCGGTCGGCAACATAGGCGGGTGTATAGGAGAAACAAGCGCCATTGCTTTGGCTCTCGGCGGATTATATCTTCTCGCAAGGCGCATAATAGACTGGAGAATACCCGGCGTATATATCGCCTCGGTCGCGCTTATATCATGGATAGCAGGCCCTGCCGGATTGTTCACGGGCGATGCCCTTTACCATACCCTGGGAGGCGGGCTTATGATAGGCGCTATATATATGGCGACAGATTATACTACATCGCCTATATCGAAAAAGGGAAAGATAATATTTGCGCTCGGCTGCGGTATACTTACCAGCGTTATAAGGATATGGGGAAACATACCCGAAGGCGTATCTTATTCCATACTGCTTATGAACCTCGCAGTGCCTCTTATAAATAAAGCTTTTAAACCAAAACTGTTTGGAGGCGCGGCTAAATGAAAAAAATACTTATTATGACGCTAAAATTATTAACAATAACGATAGCCGCAGGCCTTATACTGGGATTTGTAAATTATCAAACAAAAGGGCCGATAGCCATGCAGGCAGCAAAAGAAGCGGACGAAGCAAGAAAAGCCGTATTCCCCGAAGCGTCGGAATTTGAACAAATAGATTTTACTACTGACGATGTAAGATTCGAAATTGTAAAAGATGTATATAACGCTATTGATGAGAACGGAAACGTAATCGGCATAACTGCCGCGCTTGTTGCAAAAGGTTACAGCCCGGGGCTTAATATGACAGTCGGCATAGGCGCGGACGGTATTATAAAAGGAGTCGCAATATTGTCTCATGAAGAAACTCCCGGGCTTGGCGCGAAAGCGACCGAACCCAAGTTTATAGATCAATATAAAGGTAGGTCTTATGAAAATCCTCTTGTTGTTGTAAAAACTTCGCCGTCAAAAGAAAATGATATCGAGGCGATCGCCAGCGCGACTATAACCAGCAAAGGCGTTACAGATGCGGTAAACATTGCGGCATTATTTTACAAAGAGACGTTTGGAGGTGCCAAATGAAATCAAAAACCAAAGCAATGTCCATTTTGAAAAATGGTATTTTTGATGAAAACCCTATATTCCGGCTGATGCTCGGAATGTGCCCGACACTTGCGGTAACAACAGCCGCAAGCAACGGAATAGGCATGGGGCTTGCCGCAACGTTCGTGCTCGTTGGCTCTAACGTAGTTATAGCCTTGCTTCGAAATTTCATACCGGCAAAGATACGTATTCCTGCGTTTATCGTGGTAATAGCATCATTTGTGACGGTAGTACAGCTATTGCTCAAAGCGTATGTGCCCGCGCTCGATAAATCGCTCGGGCTGTTTATACCGCTTATAGTCGTTAACTGCATAATACTCGGAAGAGCGGAAGCTTTTGCTTCTAAGAATACTGTCGGCGCAGCGCTGCTTGACGGCATGGGCATGGGTATCGGTTTCACTGCCGCGCTTTTAATAATAGCTTCTATAAGAGAGATAATAGGAAACGGCACTTTCTTTGGCATAGTGCTTTTCGGCGAAAACTTTGCGCCGGCGCTTATAATGGTCGCCGCCCCCGGCGGATTTATAACGCTCGGGCTTTTACTCGCGCTGATAAATAAAATATCTTTGATAAGACAAAAGAAAGGAGCGCGCTAAATCATGGAAGGATTTACAGGAATACTGCTTATACTTTTAAGCTCAATACTGGTAAACAACTATGTGCTGTCCCGCTTCCTTGGCATATGCCCGTTCCTCGGCGTATCAAAAAAGGTGGAAACTGCGCTTGGCATGGGGTTTGCCGTAACGTTCGTTATGGCGCTGGCTTCAGTTATATCTTTTCTTGTTCAGTACTATATACTCGTACCGCTAGGTTTAGAATACCTGCAGACTATAGCGTTTATACTCGTTATAGCCGCGCTCGTACAGCTTGTAGAAATGACACTCCAGAAGCTCGTGCCTTCGCTTTACTCCGCGCTTGGCGTATATCTTCCGCTTATAACTACGAACTGCGCCGTGCTCGGTGTTGCGATAATAAACATCACAGAAGAGTTTACTCTTTTGCAGACGCTCGTAAACGGTATCGGAGCGGCTCTCGGATTTACGCTTGCGATAGTTCTTTTTGCGGGAATACGCGAACGCTTAGAGCTTTCGGATATACCGGCGCCCATGAAAGGCTTTCCTATCGCGCTTATATCGGCGGGGCTTATGGCAATAGCTTTTCTAGGATTTAAGAGCCTTGTTTAATAACGAAAGGAATTAACATATGATAAATGATATTATTTGGCCGATAGCCGCACTCGGCGGCCTTGGGCTGATACTAGGTCTTGGGCTTGCGATCGCGTCAAAATTTCTCGCGGTAAAAGTCGACCCGAATATGGAAAAAATACGTAAACTTCTGCCCGGCGCAAACTGCGGAGGATGCGGTTTCCCCGGCTGTGACAGCTTTGCGCAGGCTCTTACTTCAGGAGCCGCAGATATAAGCCAATGCAGCGTTATTCCTTCCGAGAATATGGCGCAAATCGCCGAGCTTCTCGGTATTGAAGCAAAAACAAAAGAAAAGACGGTAGCGCGCGTATTGTGCAGGGGTGATTCTGAAAACTGCCATGAGAAATTTGAGTATTTCGGTATATCAGACTGCCGCGCCGCCGCATCGCTTGCGGGCGGGCCGTCTTCATGCAGGTTCGGGTGCGTTGGCCTTTTGACATGCGCAAAGGTATGCCCGTTTGGCGCTATCTGCCTTAACGAAAAGGGCATAGCAACGATAGACGAAGATAAATGCACAGGCTGCGGAAGGTGCGTTGCCGCATGCCCTAAAAATGTTATCGTCACTATACCAAAAAAACAAACTGTTTATATAAACTGCAGAAACACCGACAAGGGAAAAGCTGTAACAACGGTATGCAAGGCGGGCTGTATTGGCTGCGGCTTATGCGAAAAGAAATGCCCGCAAGGGGCTATTACAATGGTTAACAACCTGCCCGTAATAGATTATGACAAATGCACGCGCTGCGGAGTCTGCGTAATCGTCTGCCCGAAGAACACGATATCCCAAACGGTACCTGTAACAAAGGCTGCTGTAATAAATGAAGAAATTTGTACAGGCTGCGGCGAATGCAAAACCGCCTGCCCGACAAAAGCTATAAAAGGGCAGGAAAACGAACCGCATGTCGTCACACCGGAAAAATGCAGCGCCTGCGGCATATGCGTTGAAAAATGCCCCGTAGATGCAATTAAGCTATGCGACAGGTAATACTAGCGTCGGGCTCGCCGAGAAGAAAAGAGCTGCTGAAAAATTTAGTCCGCGATTTCACAGTAATACCAAGCGATATTCCCGAAGTCGCGGCCGGAACTCCCGTGCGGCAGGTAGAAAAACTTGCCGCCGACAAAGCTAAAGATATCGCAGAAAAGCACAGCGAAGCGATAGTCATAGGCGCCGATACGATTGTCGTTATAGGCAAAACGATACTCGGTAAACCAAGAGACGCCGCCGACGCCGCAAGAATGCTGGAAATGCTGTCGGGGAAAACGCATAAAGTTTATACCGGAGTTGCGGTCGTCTGCGATGAAAAAACCATAATACGCTCTGCCGTAACAAAAGTTACGTTCAATTCCCTTGGCACTAGTGAAATAGACGAATATATAAAAACAGGCGAACCTATGGACAAAGCGGGCGCTTACGGCATACAAGGATACGGCGGAAAGTTCATAAAAAAAATAGACGGATGCTATTTTAATGTAATGGGGTTTCCTCAAAGCATAGTCTATGAAATGCTAAAAGAGATAGAGGTATAACAAATTCTATTGTCATTATGAATGGCTTTGCTATTGCAAAGTCTTTTTATTTGCCAGAATGTCATTCTGAAGGTGCAAAGCGACTGAAGAATCTTGGAATATTTATAACCGCTTTAAGATTCTTCACTTCATTCAGAATGACAAAACAAGCGTTTGCAATCTCTCGTAATTTAATAATTACCTATCTTGGATATGGTTTAATTACCTCTGTTAACCCAACAATATAATCAATGCTTGTACCATAATACTCCGCAAGGCGAATCAATACCGGTATCGGTACATTCAGCTTGCCAAGTTCATAATCCGAATATGTGGTTTGCCCGATTGAAAGCATTTGTGCAATATCTTTTTGTTTTAAATCTCTGTCTTCTCGTAAATTTCTTATTCTTTGATACATAAATATCACCCCTCACTATTATGCCTTACCGGAAAATCCGGTATAATCAGTATAATTAATTTTGGAGGTGTTGTATATGGAAGATTATAAAGAAATGTATACTGTTTTATTTAATAGGATTACAGATATAATAGATGAAATGCAGACCGCCCAAATTGAAGCAGAAGATATTTATCTTTCATGGGAGCAAAAGCAGAATGTTCTTAGTATTTGTAATGATAATGAAAATGCGGGCTAAGCAGAATGGCATAGAATAAAAGGCAAAGCCGCATACGCCTTGCCCTTTTATTTAATGAGATTTAAATTATACTACATCACTTTTACAGGTACGCAAATGTCCACTTTCGTCTTGCCTTTTTCGTCGCTTTTACCCGAATAACGCTCGAAAGGCACAGAATCTGCAGGCTGATATCCGCTCGTCGGAAACCACTCAGAGAACATATAGCTCCATGCCGCTTCGTACTCGCCCGTGCCAAGCAAAAAACTTCCTACAGCGTACTCGCCGCCGCCTATGGTCATCTCGCCAATTTCGCCCAAGACCTCTGTATCGTCGGCTATGGGCACACATACGCTTAGCCTTAGTTTTTGCTCGTCGGTGATTTTCGGGTCGTCATGATAAATAATGTACGATGTGGACATATCAATTGCCCGCGGCCCCGCCCACGCACCAAGCCGGCTGTACAAATTCTCAAATAGCTTTGAGTCTCCGGCGTACGGGCCTACGTATCTTATGTACGCCACTCTCATCTTGTCGATTTTTTCAATTTTTACAACAGGTTTCATAGCAAACCTCCATTTTTTATTCCCCGTGGGGTCAGCTATATTATCGCCGTTATAATAAAAATCCGCTTTCCCTGCGTTGCGGAGCAGTTTGCCAAGATTGCTTTTCGTTTGACTATGGTTGCTGCTTCTAAACTCTGTAGGAGAACAGCCGAAACGTTTTTTAAAAGTCCTTGAAAAAACGGCGGACGATGAAAACCCAAGATCGCTTGCTATCTGCGTAATAGTCTGCGAAGCGTTCGGCGAACACAAAAGAGCTGCCGCGCGCTCAAGCCGTAATCTTTGTATAAAACAAAACAGCGTTTCTCCCGTCATCGCCGCAAATATCCTATGAAAATGAAACTCGGAAAAACCGGCGACTGCCGACAGCTCAGCAAGCGTCATATCGTCGCCGAGATGTTCGTCTATATGATCATAGACTTTGTTTATGCGGTTTATATACTCATTCGCCTGATTTTTATCCATACGACTCCGTTATTTTAGGTTAAACCATTTTCGCCTTTTTTTAATCAGCTGTTTATTGTGTATACAAAATCGTCAACAGCATCAGCTTCGGTTTTGCTGCCTTCTGTGTTTTCTCTGAAAAGAGTATTTATCTTAAACTCAGCAGCGCCGTCATATATATCAAGAGGTATCCTTATCTGAAGCATGCCGTTCTCATATTTATAAGCAGCCTGGCCGTAATAGTCGCCGTTTCCTTCGTTGTCGGCATAATTGTTTTTGTCGGTATCTGCTACAGAAAAAAATCCCGGCTCGTCTATACCTATGAATACACAAGTACCTAATCCCTGTATCATTGTTGTGCAATCTAAATCGTCCGTTTCTACCTCGAACGCCGCATAGATATAATAATCGTCGTTTGCCGCGTATACATTTTTTATGTCGTTTGTATCGGCGTCGCCCGAATCATCAAGCATTGGTTCTTCGCCGGAAAAATCATACCAGGTGTCAGGAAACTGCTGCTCATCTTCCTGCGCCTCTTTCGCGTCATCTTTCTCGTTGATCTCATCATTGTCTTCGGCAACCGCCTGTGTTGTTTCAGCCGGCTTATTTTCCTGATCCTTATCAGCATCCTGAGCTTCCTGCGGCGATTGGCAAGCCGCAAGCAAGAATATTGCTGCAAGCGCTGCAATTAATACTAGTTTTTTCATTTTTTGTGCTCCTTTAGTTATGTAATATTCGGACTGCATATTTTATAGGGCAGCCAGCTTGTATATATTACCATGCATATTATTGACTTTCAATATTTACTATTTTTTAAAAAATCATAAAAAAACATATGTATAAAATGTTAGCTATATAGGAAGACTTATAACATAAAAATACACGGAGGTTTTATATGTTTTCAATATTTGCTCCGTGCCTTGGAATTGACCTTGGTACAACAAATACTCTTGTATATATGAAAGGCAAAGGAATAATACTTCGCGAGCCTTCTGTCGTAGCAATGAGAAACAACAGAAAAGATGTATTGGCGGTCGGCGAAGAAGCGCGAAAAATGATAGGCAGAACGCCCGGCAATATTATCGCCGTAAGGCCGCTCACAGACGGCGTTATCGCAGACTTTAACACCACCGAGATAATGCTTAAATATTTCATACAAAAAACAGTCCCTCAGGGGCTTTTGTTCAGGCGCAGCCCAAGGGTTGTTATATGTATACCGTGCGGCGTCACAGAGGTAGAAAAAAGAGCGGTGGAAGAAGCGGCAAAAACAGCAGGAGCGCGCGAAGTGTATCTTCTCGAAGAGCCTATGGCGGCGGCTATTGGCGTGGGCTTAGATGTATATCAGGCAAAAGGGTTTATGATACTCGACATCGGCGGAGGCACGAGCGAGGTCGCTATAATCTCTCTGGGGGGCATTGTAACTTCAAAATCGCTGCGAATCGGCGGAAACCATATGGACGAAGCTATAACGAAATATATCAAAAAAACTTATAATATGGTTGTCGGCGAAAGCACGGCAGAACATATTAAGATAACTCTTGGCGGCGTTATCGACAGAGGCAAAGAGCTAAGCATGGAAGTCAGAGGCAGAGATATTAGAACAGGGCTTCCAACGTCTATAAACGTCAGCTCGTCTGCCGTAATGGAAGCACTCCGTGAACCGGTCGGACGCATTATAGATACATTAAAAAACGTTCTGGAGCAGACTCCGCCCGAGCTTGCCGCCGATATCATAAATGAAGGTATCGTAATGACGGGCGGCGGGTCAATGCTGCTTGGACTAAACCGCCTTGTCGCAAAGTCAACCGGCATGCCCGTTCGGCGCGCAGAGCACCCTTTAGACGCTGTCGCTATAGGCTCGGGGCTCGCACTCGAAGAGCTTACGGGCGCAACGTATAAAAGCGAGCTAACAACACAGCCCGTTCAATAAAACAAAAAAAGCTGTCGGGGAAATTTAATAATGCCGTTTCGGCGGATTTTCCCTGCAGCTTTTTCATATTAAAACCCTGTGTTTATACTGCGATAAATAACCCTTTATAAGGTTGACCATTTTCTTAAAAACCTATATAATATATAGGATTGCGAGCATATTTTTATATTAACTGGCATAATGCCTTATAGTTTAAAAAAGGCTTACGGTTTTAAGTATAGATTATATAATCATTTTAGGAGGAGAAAAATGGCAACTAAACAAACGATTGATGGTAATACCGCTGCTGCCCACGTGGCATACGCGTTTTCGGACGTCGGCGCTATATATCCCATCACTCCGTCATCGCCCATGGCGGAAGTATGCGACGAATGGGCAGCACACGATAGAAAGAACATGTTCGGACAAAAAATGAGAATTGCGGAAATGCAGTCTGAGGGCGGAGCGGCAGGTGCCGTTCACGGATCGCTCGCGGCAGGCGCGTTTACTTCAACCTTTACCGCGTCTCAGGGATTGCTGCTTATGGTTCCAAACATGTATAAAATATCAGGTGAGCTTTTACCTTGTGTTTTCCATGTAAGCGCAAGAAGCCTTGCGGCACACGCATTGTCGATATTCGGCGACCACAGCGACGTTATGGCGGCACGGCAGACAGGGTTTGGAATGATAGCCTCGGGAAGTATACAAGAGGTTATGGACTTAGCGGCGGTATCGCACCTCGCTACGTTAAAATCAAAAATACCATTTGTGCATTTCTTTGACGGATTCCGCACATCGCACGAAGTACAAAAGATAGAACTTCTCGATTATGAGACTTTGGCTAAAATGGCAGACAAAAAAGCAATAGACGATTTTAGAAAACGCGCAATGAACCCAGACCATCCGCATCAGCAGGGCACAGCCCAAAATCCGGATATCTATTTCCAAAACAGAGAAGCAGCAAATAAATATTATGACGCAACACCTGCTATTGTTGAGCAGGCAATGAAAGATTTTTATAAAGCGTTCGGCAGAAAATATAATCTTTTTGATTACGTCGGCGCTCCTGATGCGGAAAACATCGTTATCTTAATGGGCAGCGGAACTGAAGCTGTTGAAGAAACGGTTAATTATCTCGTTTCAAAAGGCGAAAAAGTCGGCGCGATAAAAGTACGTCTTTACCGTCCTTTCAGCGCGAAACATTTTCTTGCCGCTATTCCGGACAGCGTGAAAAAAATCGCTGTGCTTGACAGGACAAAAGAACCGGGCTCTGCGGGAGAGCCTTTATACCAAGACGTTTTAACTGTTCTAGCGGAACAGGGAAGCGGTATAAAAATTGTTGGCGGAAGATACGGACTTTCATCAAAAGAATTTAATCCATCAATGATAAAAGCTGTATTCGATAACCTGTCGGGTGAAATGAAAAACCATTTTACAGTAGGCATAAACGATGATGTTACCGGCCTTAGCCTCGATTATTCAAAGAAGATAGACGCGGCGCCCAAAGGAACGTTCAGATGCAAATTCTACGGGCTTGGCTCTGACGGTACCGTCGGCGCAAATAAAAACTCTATCAAAATAATAGGCGACCATACCGATATGTATGCGCAAGGTTATTTCCAGTACGATTCAAAAAAATCTGGCGGCATCACTGTATCGCATCTGCGTTTCGGAAAAAGCCCGATACAGTCTACATACCTTATAGACTCTGCCGACCTTATAGCATGCCATAATCCTTCGTATGTAACGCGTTATGATATGCTTGACGGAATAAAAGAGGGCGGAACTTTCCTTCTTAATTCTCCGTGGTCGCTTGCCGATATGGAAAAAGAGCTTCCGGCAGTGCTTAAAAACATAATAGCCAAGAAAAAATTAAAGTTCTATAATGTTGACGCCATTAAGATAGCGGCCGAGGCAGGCATGGGCGGAAGAATCAATACCGTCATGCAGTCTGCTTTCTTTAAGGTTGCGGGTGTTATCCCCGAAGCGGATGCCATGGACTATATGAAACAGGCCGTTAAAAAATCTTACGGTAAAAAAGGCGACAAAATCGTTAACATGAACTACAAAGCGATCGATATGGGCGCCAGCGGAATGGAAGAAATTAAATATCCGGCAAGCTGGGCAGATACCAAAGACGGCGCGCCCGTCGCGGTTCCTCCGGCAGAAGCGGGAGAATTTTTCAGCAACGTCGTGTTCCCGATCGTTTCGCAAAAGGGCGACGATATCCCCGTATCTGCGTTTGACCCGAGAGGGTTCTTCCCTGTCGGAACGACAAAATACGAAAAGCGCGGTATAGCCATTAACATTCCAAGCTGGATACCCGATAATTGTATAATGTGTAACCGGTGTTCGCTTGTCTGTCCGCATGCGGCAATAAGGCCGTTCTTAGCCGACAGCGAAGAAATGAAAAACGCTCCCGATACTTATGTAACAAAAGACGCCAGAGGCAAAGGCCTCGAGGGCTTGAAGTATAAAATGCAGGTTTCTCCGCTCGATTGCACAGGCTGCGGAAACTGCGCGGATGTATGCCCCGCAAAGCAAAAGGCTCTCGTAATGACTCCGCTTTCACAAATCGAAGAAAAAGAAAGCGCAAACTGGAACTTTGCAATCGACCTGCCCAGCAAAGACGTACCTACGAATAAAAACAGCGTTATCGGTTCTCAGTTTGAACAGCCGCTGTTCGAGTTTTCGGGCGCTTGCGCAGGCTGCGGCGAAACTCCTTACGTAAAGCTTGTGACACAGCTTTTCGGCGACAGAATGATGATTGCCAACGCTACGGGCTGTTCGTCTATATACGGCGGCAGCGCTCCGACTTGCCCGTATACGGTAAACGAAGAAGGACATGGGCCCGTTTGGGCAAACTCGCTGTTCGAGGATAACGCAGAGTTCGGATTTGGCATGAACCTCGCCATGGTACAAAGGCGCGCGAAGCTAAAAGATACTGTTAAAGAAGCTCTCGAGGGCGATGTATGCTGCGATGAAATGAAAGAGACGCTCTCCTGCTGGCTTGAAAACGCTAACGACGCGGACAAGTCCAAGGAATGCGCGGCTAAACTAATGAAGCTTCTTCCCGACGCTATAGCAAAATCGAACGGCGCAGATAAAAAGCTTTTACAGTACGTTCTCGATAACGAAGACCTGCTCATCAAAAAATCTATATGGATTGTCGGCGGAGACGGCTGGGCATATGACATTGGATACGGCGGACTTGACCACGTACTCGCTATGGGCGAAGATGTAAACATACTCGTGCTTGATACGGAAGTATATTCTAACACGGGCGGGCAGGCAAGCAAAGCTACGCCTACCGGTTCTGTAGCAAAATTCGCGGCAGCCGGAAAACGCACAAAGAAAAAAGACCTTGGCGCAATCGCTATGACATACGGCTACATTTATGTAGCGCAGACCTGCATGGGCGCTAACCAGAACCAGCTTATAAAGGCGCTTACCGAAGCGGAAAAATATGACGGGCCTTCTATAGTTATCGCATACTCTCCGTGCATAAACCATGGTATTAACATGGGCAAATCGCAGGCGGAAGAAAAGCTTGCTGTAGAGGCGGGTTACTGGCATCTGTACCGCTATAATCCTGTTCTTAAAGAGCAAGGCAAAAATCCTTTCACGCTTGACAGCAAAGAGCCCACGTGCAGTTATCAGGACTTTATAAAGAGCGAGATTCGTTACAAGTCTTTGCAGAAACTATTCCCCGAAACCGCAGAAGTGCTTTTCGCAACGGCCGAGCAGGAAGCAAAGGAACGTTATGAATATTACAAGAAACTGGCGGATAACTAAGCTTACTATTAACACAATATAAGTAAACGGCTGCGAAAAAATTCGCAGCCGTTTTTTATAGAGATTCTTATTTATATACAGGCAGAGGATTAACAGACTGAATAAAATGTATTGTTAGTTTTATAATAATTCTCGATATCCGAATTACAGAAAGAACTGCCCTTTAATTCTGACAGTTGCGCTTCCCCCAAATAAAACTTTGTCTTTTTTCATTTTCAGCTTTATCTTGTTGAAAATCAGTTCCGCGCCGCCTTGCTCAATAGAGATATTGTTACCTCTCCATATATTGTTTTTCAACATGTAATATCCAAATGAGCTGTTGCCCGAGCCTGTTGCCGGATCTTCAAGATATCCAAATTTAGGCGCGAACACTCTTGTATGCGCTATGTTCATTTCATCAGCAACTTCTAAAGAATAAACAAGAACAATATCTATAAGATTTGATATGCAAAAATCTTTCAGCCTCTTTTCATCAGGAAACGCGTTAATTTCATCATGCAAATTTGAGATTGGAACGATAAGCGTCGAAAGTCCTGCGTTAATTAAATCTATCGGATATTTTTGCAAAATACTGTTTTGTGGCAGATTTAGTATATCAGCGACTTCAGTGGCTGATAAATTCGTACTGATGTTTAAAGCGTCGGGCGCAGTAATAAAGATAGTGTCTTCATTTTCAATTTCATTATATGCAAATATTATTCCCTTTTTATTGGTTTCTATGCGAATTTCTTTCTTTGCTTTAAAACGCGGCTCTGTTTTTGCCAAATCATACAAACAGGCAATCGTTCCGTGACCGCAAAAATCTACTTCACATTCGGAAGAATAATAGGTAATCTTAATATCGGCGAGTGAACTATCGCTGCAATATACCATTTCGGAAACAAATCCCTTATGCTGTCTTGCAACAGCCAGCATTTCTTTTTCCGATAACGACTCATTTTCATTGAGATAAATACATGCCGCCGGATTTCCCAAAGACTTTTTAGATGTAAACGCGTCTATCTTTTTATATTTATATCCTGGCATATTTTCCCCCCTAACATTGTTCCTTAGCTTAATCGGGTATTGTTCGAAAGATTTTCTGTATCATTTAAATGTCTATGCTTTTATAAATTCTTTTTTAGATAAACCATGTCAACTAGCTGTATGCCGCTATCAAAAATCGGATGGTCATAATTATCAATAAAAAAAATCTTTTACACGATGTGACAAGCAAAATCCACACTGTTCATAAAATGAAACTATTCGAGGGATATCTCCGGTACCAACAAGCATAGTTTTGCACTTGTTTTTATAATATTCAAGAATATAAGCAACCAGTTTTTTACCATAACCTTGCCTCTGATATTTTTCATCTGTCGCTATATTTTTCAACTCATATACACCAGTTCCTTCACATGTAACTACACAAATGCTTTTTAAAACATCATCGTACAGCCCAAACATTTCACCGCGTTCCAGGTATTTATCAATCATATCTTCTTGTTCGTCTGCTGAAAGCAACAAGTCAAGATACTGCTTTTTATTTTCTAAAATCTTTTCTATTTTCATA